>NZ_LR733271.1:0-890000 GCF_902506355.1 Maribacter litoralis
TATATAAAAAATAGCGCGAGCAGTTGCAAACACAAAGGTTCGGGTACTTTTTCGAGGTCGCCAAATTTTTAAATTTAGCTATTTGGGAAAAGAAAGATAAATTTAAAAATTCGGCTTGAGTTCAACCGAATGGTTTGCGCCCATTTTCAGCGCTACTTTTCATATACTCGACCGTTGTACGCTATAATACAGAACTACCATGAAAAACAACCTAATTCTATTATTAACATTTGTCATATTTGGATTTGGAACTTCTTTTGCTCAAGAGAAATTCATTGAAGTAATGGTAAAAGACACAGTAAGTTTAAAACCAATATCATATGAATATCAAATCTCTAGTGGACTTAAATTTGAGTATGATTATGAAAATCCAAATTCCAAGATCGAGTTTTCTGAAAAGCTTAAACATTCAGAAGAAAAAATTGTATCACTTCTTAAAAAGTGGAAATATGATTACAGATTGAGTGGAAACCCTGAGGCTAGTTTCACAAGAGAATTGACGGACAAAACTAACTATATGGTAAAAATCAAAGATTCTGTTCAAAAAGAAGAATTTAAGAAAAGAATGAAACAGGAAGGAATAAATTTTTACATAACTGAAATTAAATATGAGAATAAAGAAACCAAGATTAAAGAAATTTATACTCGATTATTAATAAAAGCTAAAGAAAGAGCTCAACTAATTGCCGACTTAAGTGGAAAGAAATTAGGAGAGGTTCTTGAAATTTCAGAGTCAAAATCTGAATTTGGTGTTATTACTAGTTTTATTGAAAACTTTGCATATTCCCGTTCAAATGGAGGTTCTTCCACATCATTTCAATTTAATGCTGGAGTTTTGGAAAAAAGT
The DNA here is from genome assembly GCF_902506355.1 of Maribacter litoralis. Taxonomy (NCBI): domain Bacteria; kingdom Pseudomonadati; phylum Bacteroidota; class Flavobacteriia; order Flavobacteriales; family Flavobacteriaceae; genus Maribacter; species Maribacter litoralis. Next base: position 848 of record NZ_LR733271.1, read on the forward strand.
ATTCTAGTTAAATACTCTGCGAAATAATTACAGCGTACAACAATGCCAAACGTAATGCGGACTTTAGGGCAAAACCGAAAGGTCTGTGTATATTTATAAAGTCGTTAAATCTTATGGATTTAGCTTTGACAAGAAAAAATAAAACTAAACAATAAGCTTAACCAAACCGTCACCATTAATAGCTCAAAAAAAATAAAATCGAGATTAGAAACAGTAAATTAAAGATAATCTATGAAAGCAACGTATTTCGCATTTCTAATTTTAAGTGTTTTTCTATTGAACTCATGTTCAAGTGATGAAAATGAAATATTTGTTTACGAAGGAATGTGGAGCGGACAATATGTTGGAAATACGGATAGCGGTAATTGGTCCATAAGGATTGACATAAATAAATCTGTAATAGGAACATTTACCTCTATTCAATCCTCAAATTCATATCAAATAATAGGAAATATTTCCGAAAAAGGAATTTTAAATGCAACTATTGGAACATCTGAAATAGATGGTGGATTTAACGGAAGTTTTATAGACAACTACGCTTCTGGGTTATGGACAAGCGATACTGAAGATGATAGCGGAAGTTGGACTGGTGTAAAATTATGAATAAACCTTAAAATAATACCTAAGAAAAAACTTAAGCAACTTTTAACAAGTGGACTTTACACACCCGCATATATTGGGCAGATGGACTTTAATCGGACGGAAAATAAGGAAAAACAAAACAATAAGCTTTAGCTTTGTGCGCAGACGGAATCGAAAAGTTTCCTTGCCTCCGTACTACGCTTAGCTAAATCCGTTGTGCTTCATTAAAAACAACTCATCCTTAAAATTCTACATTTGAGAAATAAAAAATATATGAACAACAATGATACTGTTAAATTTGAATTATATGCACTCTAAATTATTTGATTAATGGAAAATATAGTTGGAGATGGAATAGGTTTAGTTCATCTGATTTCATCTTGTTTTGCTCTAATATTTGGAACATATGTACTTCTTGCGAAAAAAGGAACAAAGCAACATATTCAAATTGGATATTTATATGTGATTAGTATGGGAATTCTAATACTGACTGCTTTAATGATTTATAGGTTATTCAATAGTTGGGGAATATTTCATTACACGACTCTTTTGAGTTTAATTTCAATTGTTCTTGGAATGATTCCTATTTGGACTAAAAAGCCAGTAAATAAATGGAAATATCTTCATTTTTCATTTATGTATTGGTCTGTTATTGGACTTTATGCAGCGTTTGCAGCAGAAATTTTAGTAAGAATACCTGAAACCCCATTCTTTGGAATGGTTGGAATAGCAACAGGAATAATAATGTTAGTTGGAGGATTTTTTTTTGGAATTAACAAAGCCAAATGGATAAATGCATTTGAAATTGAGAAAAAATAACGAAATGCCAACAATGTGTATGATTCATTGCAAGTAAAGGCTTACTTACAAAAATTCCGCTGGAATTTTCTATTCGTGATTGTTTACTAACTTTAGTGCTTATTCACGCAAAAAAATCATACACTAACACGTTGCCATTAATAATTAAAAAACTATGAGACACATTTCAATCTTCCTTTTTTTGATTTTAGTTGGTTGTAAAAACGAGACTAAAAACAAAACTGAAATCGGAACTGAAAACCAGTCTGAAATAACTACTGTAATCGAGAACGGAATTGACCAATCAGTTTCTGAAATGTGGAACGACTTTGTCCAATCGAACCCTGAATTTAAAAATGACGAAATTCCTGAATCAGATTTTTTCCACAATAATGAAAAAGACGCAAATCGTTTGGCTAAATTAACTTTGAATGGAAAAAAGAGAGCTTCATCTGGACTTTACAGCTTGTACGAACAATATAATGCTGATTTACCAACTGTCGGAATTAAACAAATCGTAACGGACTTTAATGGAAATGCAAAAGCGATTATAGAAAATGTAAGTGTCGACACAATCCCATTCAATAAAATATCCAAAGAATACGCTGCGATGGATATGGGAACAGATATTGAGCCTCTCAAAAAATGGAAAAAAGCACATTGGGACTTTTTCGAAAGTTTTCTAAAAGAAAGTGGAAAGAAACCGACCGAAGAAATGCTGGTTGTCACTGTTGAATTTGAAAAAATATGGCCGAAAAATGAATAAAGTACTAATGGCAACAATGTAAAACCTGTAATTACGGCGGATTCAACTACATCCGAATCCACTCGGAATTGCGAACGCCAGTTCTAAACCTATAATAACCTTACTCTGCTCTTTTGTTCTTTTGTTAAACCATAAAAGATAACAGAATACTAACTTAGGAAACCTATAAACAATACGAGCTCAACCGCTTAATCAATCTCCTTATTTATATAATTATAGTATCTTCAAACTAAGAACCAAACATACGAGCTAAAACCGTTAACATTAATAGCTCGAAAAATATTTTATACGGATATTTATGTAACAATATTTTGATTTTTTACACTTATCAAGTAGAAAAAAATAATATGAACAATAATAATCTATTACAAAAAATTGGTATTGCTATAATAATAGTTGCATTATTAATCAGAATAGGTCGAAGGTTTGTTGATGGAGAACTTGCTGAAATTCTATCCTACTCTCATTATTTAACCCTTTTAGGTGCGGTAGTTTGGCTCACGGGATTTTTTATTAAAAGAAACAATGACAAAAAACTAAATTGAATCGATATTAACTTTCCATTTAAATGAGATATTGAAAATAAGTTTGCACGAATGGACTTTTTAGCTTGTTTTCGCAAATTGACTCCGCACCTACTCAAACCTATTACAGAAAGTTCCGATTTGCGCAATCGGTTCGAAATCGAACTCGAATCGTTGTCAATATTTTTCATTCTACGTAAAGAACCTGTGCTTACTCTTGGGCTTCACTACAGATGGAAACAATACCTGTAGCAAATAGGGTATAAAGTGTTATATTTAATGGTTTGGGCATATTTGCTTAGTCCGCCAAATCTTTTGGATTTGGCAATTAAAAAAGAAAAAATAAATAAAAAACAAAAAGATTTGGCTAGCAGACCAGACAGAAACGAAAAGTTTCCTTGCCTGCCCTACTTACCATAGCCTTGACCGTTGTAGCAAATTAAAAGAATGAGGAAATGGCTAATTAAGCAAATAAATAAAATTGGACTTGACAGTTCGAATTTAAAAACGGATGCAGAACTCAAAGGTCGTTTTCATGAAGCTGGGGAATCGGAAAAAATTATATTCCCGATGGAACTGGACATAAATAGTGAATGGAGGATTAAAGAATGGTTTTTCGAAAAAGGACAAATAGTGAATCCAGGTGATATTATCGGAGCTGTTGAGGATGAAAAACAGAGGTTTGAATTTGAATCTTTTATTGGCGGAAAATTAAATTATTTTAAACAAGTTGGACAGAAAGTTGAGGGCGGCTCAGTCTTGGCTGAAATCGCTGGAAGTTAAAAACCTTGCAACAATAACATTTTTAGCGTGTTCAAATATATGGGATGAATAAAAGAGCTTTTAAAATTGTTGGACTTTATGTAGTTAGTTTAATCTGTATTTTCTGCTATTACCTGATGGACAATTACTACATAATAAATGTACTCTTTCAAAAAACGAATAGAATTCCTCAAGATGGATTTGTAGTACTTCTTCTTACAGGGTTATTCCAATACGGATTATTAACAGTCGGAATATCCATAATCGTAATTCTGAGTTTTTTCTTAATCAAAGAAAAGAAAGCCCCAAAAAAGTATAAAAATAAACATGGAAATGAAATTATTGAAAAAGGTCATGAATCTTATATGATTCATGCCGAATATTTGAAAACTGGAGCTTCATATAAAATATTTCTATGGAATAACACTGACAAAATTATAACTATCAAAGATAAATTTACCTTGAAGCCAAATGAAGATAAAATATTCCTGTTTATAGATACCGACTCTATTTCATTTGATATAGGACCAAAAATTTATTTCGGAGAATATGGACTTGAAATCAGCGACAAAAAAAGCCAAATAGCCGGAATCGGAGGAGAGTATTGGGAAAAGTACAACGTTCCTAATGATGTGGAATACGGATTTGTGATAGTACCACCGGGTGAAGGTGATATTGATACTAAATAAAACGTGCTACAACAATGGCTTCTATGAAAAGCCCTAGTCCAGTTCTCTCTATAGTAAATTAATATATTCTTTTTGGCTAAAACTACCTCGTTTTTTTACATTATCTGAATTTACAAAAGTATTTTCCACAATTAAAATCCGCAATATCATCAACCCTTTCAACGGCTTAAAAATAAAGACATCAAGAAAAAACAGGCATTGAAAGTTATTGGTAATGTACTCGACTCAAACAGCGTACGCAAAAATCCTGACAATAAAACCGGAATTTTTATTTAACCGACTACTAGAAAATCATACTTTAGAAGCTTATTTGTTTCTTTTTAAGAAGGAAGTGGAGCGTCTTGAAATTGTGCTAACAGATTACGAACAATAAATACATACGTTATATCTATCCGCAAAAAATTATAACGTAGATAATGAAAAAGAAAAATGCAGAAACTAAGAGAACAAACCGATGCTAAAATTGCATTCGGACGCAAAAAGAACCCCGAATTTATGAAATGGGTTGATGATATCATCAATGAGGCAAAAGCTTTTGAAAAGGGGAAAAACGCCATTAAAATAGGAGAAAAAGCTCCAGATTTTAAATTACCCAATCCTTTAGGTAAAGATGTTCAACTATACGACCTTTTAAGCAAAGGTCCCGTTGTGGTTACTTTTTATCGTGGTAGTTGGTGCCCGTATTGCAATTTGCAGCTAAGAGCTTTACAGGCTAAATTAAAGGAAATTGAATCCTTAGGTGCTACATTGGTAGCCATTAGTCCTGAAGTGCCAGACGCCAGTTTGACAAAAAACGAGATCAGTAATATGGATTTTACCGTATTATCGGACCAAGACGCAAAAGTAGCTTCGCAATACGGTGTTGCATGGGAAGTACCGGAGTTTTTATTAGATCATATGCGTATAGACCGCGAACTTGACCTTAAGGAAATAAATAATGGAAACGGTAGTGTATTACCTATTCCTGCGACATTTATCATTGGCACTAACGGTTTAGTTCAATGGAACTATGTGAATGTAGATTACAGAACGCGCTCAGAACCCGATGAAATTATTGAGGCTTTAAAAAGTATTTCTTAATATAACGGTCAATAAATTTGAATTTACGAGTACCTGAATAGTAATTTGCTACAACGAATTGTAAATACCACCGATCAATGCCCAAAATAATAGACACTCCGAATCAAAACAACCTTAAAATAGGTATGGCTCAAATCTCACCGGTTTGGTTGAACAAAGAAGCTACAATTGCTAAAATCAAGGAATATATTGTAAAAGCTAGTGATGAGGATTGTGAATTGGTGGTTTTTGGTGAGGCATTATTACCAGGTTACCCTTTTTGGGTTTCCATGACCGATGGTGCTCAATTCAATTCTTCGGTACAGAAAGAAATTCACGCTCATTATATCAAGAATTCCATTCAAATTGAAGCGGGAGAATTAGATGATATTTGCGCTTTAGCGAAGCAACATAAAATTGCCATTTACTTAGGATTAATGGAACGCGCCCAGAACAGAGGTGGTCATAGTCTATATTGTTCGCTGGCGTACATAAATAGTGAAGGGCAAATTAAATCGGTACACAGAAAACTACAACCTACTTATGAAGAACGATTAACATGGTCACCAGGTGATGGTAATGGCCTACAAGTTCATGATCTTAAGAACTTTAGTGTTGGCGGGTTAAACTGTTGGGAGAACTGGATGCCTTTGGCCAGAACCACCCTATATGGTTTAGGCGAAAATCTGCATGTTGCCGTGTGGCCGGGCTCTGATTACAATACTGCCGTTATTACAAGGTTTATTGCCAGGGAATCTAGATCGTTCGTTGTTTCAGTTTCAAGCCTAATGAGCAAAACCGATTTCCCTGAAGATACTCCGCACTTAAATGCTATACTTGAAAACTGTCCAGATACTTTAGCAAATGGTGGTTCTTGTATTGCAGGACCTGACGGGGAATGGATTTTGCCTCCAGTGATCGATAAAGAGGGACTCATTACAACAACAATAAATTTTAATAGAGTGCTCGAAGAGCGTCAAAATTTTGATCCCGTAGGGCACTATTCTAGACCAGATGTCACCAAGCTTACCGTTAACAGGGAAAGGCAATCTATATTGGACATAAAAGAATAAAATGGAGAGAAATTATTTCTTCTCCCCATTCAATTCTTTCATGATTTCGGCAAACAATTGGTATGATTTTATACGGTCTTTACCGTCATAAATATTGGTAACCGCAATGAGTTCATCTACCTGTGTATCGGCTATAAATTGTTGCACTTGCTTCTTAACCGTCTCTTTGCTTCCAATAAAGGAATATTTCAACATTTGCTGAACAGATGGGTTCTTGCTTAACTCTCTCAGTTCGGCCGTCATATCAACCGGAGGCTGCATAAAGCCTCTATTTCCTGTCAACAAACCAACGATCATTTTATAAAGCGATGTAGAAATACGATCTGCTTCTTCATCGGTATCGGCAATGATAATATTTACGCCAGCCATGGTATATGGTTTTTCCAATTCTTTTGAAGGCTGAAACTCCTGATGATAAATTTGCAATGCATTCATTAAATGTGTCGTAGCAAAATGACTGGCAAAGGCGTATGGCAATCCCTTTTTAGCCGCTAAATGGGCACTATCGGTACTTGATCCTAAAATATACAAAGGCACCTCTACCCCTTCTGCCAAGGTAGCCCGTACTTTTGCATCTGCATTTTCAGTAGAAAAGTAACGTTGTATTTTTTCAACCTCTAAAGGAAACGACTGCGCTGCCTGAAAAAAATCTGAACGTATAGCTTGTGCCGTTAACTGATCTGTTCCTGGTGCGCGACCTAGACCCAAATCTATTCTGTTAGGATATAAAATACCAAGTGTCCCAAATTGTTCCGCTATGATTAATGGAGAATGATTGGGCAACATGATTCCACCTGACCCCACTCTAATTTTTTCAGTTCCTTCTGCAATGTTACCTATTAAAACAGAGGTAGCACTACTTCCTATAGCTACAGAATTATGATGCTCTGCCAACCAAAAACGGGTATAACCCACTTCTTCGGCAGCTTGTGCCAGTGCCAATGAATGATCAAAGGTGTCTTTTAATGTAGTACCCTCAGATACAATGGCTAAATCTAATATAGAATATTTAATATTTTTCATTTTAATAATTTCATTAATACATTTAAAATTATCTATATATCTAATAAAAAAACTACAGGTTCCGTAACCTCAGCAAATAATTGTCCCACACTTCATGATTTAATGAATAGTGGTAATTACGTCCTATTTTATGTTGGTTGATTAATTCTGCCTCAACCAACCTTTTAATATGATGACTAATGGAAGGCTGACTTAAATCGAGTAGGTTACACGCTTTGGTACATTCTACCTTACCTTGATTTTTTTGCATATACTGCAATATCTTTAAACGATTTACATCACTTAATGCCTTAGAAATTTTCTCTACTTGTTTTAGCTCCATGATGATTTAATATATTGATACATACAAATGTATTTATAAAATATTGGATTAAAAATGAATTGTGATTCTCTTAATAATGATTAACTTGACCTTAAGAATAATACTACAGCTATAGATGAAGAAAATTACTGAAGCACCACATTTTTTGTTCTGGATTCTTATTCCAATAATACTACTTATTGGATTGCTAAAACCTGATAAAACACTTGACATAAATATTCATGATACATATATTGTAATTGCATTATTGCATTTAGCTGTTTTGATTTCTATTATTTTCGGAATTCTAGGATTAGGCTATTGGATAGTAATTAAATTAAACAGAAGGTTGGTAAATTGGCTTACCGTAATTCATTTAATCATTACCGTTATTGGTTTCTGCTTGATTTTACTCATCCCATTTTTCTTACCGGAATCCAATCAAGGTATTACCTCTTTATATTTTGATGCACAAGTAACTATAACTTTATCCGCACTTGCGGCAGTCTGTGTACAGTTATTATACCCCATAAATATTATAACTGCCCTATTTAGAAAAACAAATTAAATTTTGGATAAATAATAGGAAGAAATGCAACATGTTAACATTCTGCCAAACCTTAACATTTGTATTGGTTTTTTGATAAATGATATACCTTTGTCAGCTTAAAATAAATGTCAATAACCACCAATGAATCTCACCATAGAAAACATACTTCTCGTAGGTTCTATTCTACTGTTTATAAGTATTATAGTGGGTAAGACTTCGTATAAGTTTGGGGTACCTACCTTAATTCTTTTCCTGGCGATTGGCATGCTTGCGGGATCCGATGGTATTATAGGCATTCAGTTCGATGACCCTAAACTTGCACAGTTTATTGGTATTGTCTCTCTAAATTTCATATTATTTTCCGGTGGATTGGATACCAATTGGAAAACTGTAAAACCCATTCTTAAAGAAGGTCTTGTACTATCTACACTAGGCGTTTTACTTACTGCCGTTACCTTGGGTACATTCGTTTATTATATTACTGACTTTACCATTTACGAAAGTATGCTGCTTGGTTCAATAGTATCTTCAACAGATGCCGCAGCCGTATTCTCAATACTTCGTTCTAAAAATTTAGCTTTAAAAAGCAATTTGAGACCTACATTAGAATTGGAAAGTGGTAGTAACGACCCTATGGCATATGTGCTTACCCTAGCTTTTTTAACCTTGGTCATCAACCAAGATTTAAGTATACTGTCCATTATCCCCTTGTTTTTGCAACAAATGATTTTAGGCGGAATTGGCGGATTCTTATTCGGGAAACTCAGCGAAATCATAATCAATAAAATTAAACTAGGTTTTGAAGGTCTTTATCCTGTATTGGTAATCGCTTTAATGTTCATTACCTTTTCGGCAACCGATGCCGTTGGTGGCAATGGTTTCCTAGCCATTTACATTTGTGCAGTGTATTTGGGCAATCAAGATTTAATTCATAAGTCTACCATATTAAAAATGTTCGATGGTATGGCTTGGCTAATGCAGATCGTACTATTCTTAACATTAGGGTTATTAGTATTTCCTTCTCAAATTACACCTTATTTGGGCATCGGATTACTTATTTCTGTTTTCCTTATTCTTGTAGCAAGACCTATAAGTGTTTTTCTTAGCCTTATGTTTTTTAAAATGAAATTAGGTCGAAGGTTCTATATTTCATGGGTTGGTCTACGAGGTGCGGTACCTATTGTATTTGCTACCTATCCCCTTTTGGCAGGCATTGATAAGGCGAACATTATTTTTAGTATCGTATTCTTTATATCGGTTTCTTCGGTATTGATACAAGGCACCACATTGTCAATATTTGCAAAATGGCTAAACGTTGCGTTGCCAGATGAAGTAAAACCTATCGCCGAAAATGATAGGTATATTCTTAATCTGCCCAAATCTTCCATGGAAGAAGTAACCGTTCTTCCCGATAGTTTTGCAGTAGAAAAACGTATTATCGACCTGCATTTTCCTAAGTCGGCATTTATTGTCATGATAAAGAGAAATGGTAAATTTGTACGTCCGGGAGGTTCAACCGTTATTGAGGCTCATGACACTTTAGTTCTACTATTGGATAATGACGAAAGTTTGAAAGAAGTAAAGGTAATTCTCGACCAAAGTGTTTTAAGTTAAAATGGCAAGACAGAACAACATATTTAAAGTGCTTTTACTCGTTACAATTTATTGTTTCGGTATATATAGTTCTGCCAACACTTTACCCCTTTATAACGAGGTTGTTCTACATGAAAATAGTGATCAGAAAACCTATTTTTCAGCATCTTCTAAAATATTATCTCCTCATGCTCAACAAACGGAGATTTCTGTTTCTGACGTTGCCGAGGTTTCATCGCCCAATTACAAACTTCCTTTTACAAGTTTCAGCTCACAAATAATTAGCGGTGAGCACTTATTTACTTCTAAGTATAAGCAGTATACACGGTATGCCAATACTTTATTGATCAGGCATAGAAAGTCTGACCTTATCTTCCCTTTTCATAGTTTCTGGTAATCCATTTTAATAAAGGTTTTCATTTTGAAAACCTCAGTTAATACGTTGATATGATGCCCTTAACATCATATAGAAATCAATATATCATATTTAAAAATTTATAAAATGGAATTGGGAGTAACTGCTATTGGTTTAGCATCTGTTGCACTATGTGCAATGCCTTTTGTTCTAACGAGCAGAAGTAGAAAAATAAAAGAAAAAAAAATGATGTCATCTTTAAGTGATATCGCAAGCAAATATAATTGTCAATTAACGCAACATGAAATATTCGGTCATTACGCTATCGGTGTAGATACTGAAAAGAAATATGTATTCTTTGTGTCAAAAAACGAAGAGGAGTTGAAGCAACAGTATGCTGATCTATCTACTATTAAAAGCTCTGAAATTGCCAATATTGGTAAATCTTATGCAAGAAAAGAGAAAATTACAGAGCGTTTGCTTTTAAAGCTTTTCCCTAAAAACACCAATAACGAAGATGTTGTCTTTGAGTTTTATAACGCAGCGGTAAATTTTCAATTGAGTGGAGAATTTCAGTCCATAGAAAAATGGAACAAACTGATTAAAAATATGCTTAAAAGCTCATAACAAGCATCAATTTATTCCTTAAGCGAATGGTTTTCTTGTCGACCGAGATAAGAATTACCATTCGCTTTTGTTTTTAATAGGATTACCAATTACTTTAGTTCAAAGGTTAGCGTGAAAAAGAAACTATGAAATTATTCGATATTACCATAGATGCATCTAAAAACCTACTCCCCTATGGAGGAACGGTGAATTACCATGGCATACTTTTTAATGATGCGAAAGCAACAGCGTACCTTACTACATTATTGAACCAAATTGCATGGAAAAACGATGAGGCCATCATTTTCGGGAAGAAAATCATTACCAAAAGAAAGGTAGCCTGGTACGGTGAAAAGCCTTTTGAATACACCTATTCTAAAACCACCAAACAAGCCCTACCCTGGACGCCGGAATTACTTGAGTTAAAGACCAAAACAGAGCAAGCAACCGGAGAAACATTTAACTCTTGTCTATTAAATTTATACCATGATGGTAGCGAAGGTATGGCGTGGCATAGCGACGGAGAAAAGGACTTAAAAAAGAACGGAGCCATTGCTTCTTTAAGTTTTGGTGCTGAACGTAAATTCGCTTTTAAACATAAAGAAACTAAAGAAAAGGTTGAACTCATTTTAGAACACGGTAGCCTATTGGTAATGAAAGATGAAACACAAACCCATTGGCTGCACAGGTTACCACCAACAACTAAAACCAAACACCCTAGAGTGAATTTGACTTTTAGAACTATTGTGGAAAAATGATTTTCTCTAGTATGACCTTTTTAGAAAACTATTTATAATCTTTAATGAGCTGACCGAGACATTTCAGTGCATCATCCACTTTATTGTTCCATTCCAAAGCATAGCTTAGTCGCATACAATTACAATATTGTTCTTGTAAAGTGAATATTCTACCAGGTGAAAAACGTACCCCGTTTGCTACGGCAGACTTATATAAAACTCTAGTATCTATATGAGCTGGTAATTGGACCCACAATAAAAAACTGCCTTGGGGCCTACTTACTTTGGTTTCCTCTGGAAAATATTTACCAATTGCTACCAAAAACTGTAAACTATTTGCATGTAATCTTTGTCTTAGTTTCCTAAGGTGATGATCATACCTACCCTTTTCTAAAAATAACGATACCGCTTCTTCCGTGACAGTAGTTGTGGTAGAAGAGACGTATAGCTTCAACCTGATTACCTCAGCTTTGAACTTTCCTGGTGAAATCCAGCCTATTCTATATCCACTAGATAGTGTTTTTGAAAACGAACTACATAATAATACCAACCCTTTTGTATCGTACGTTTTACAAGTGGTAGGTCTATGATCTCCGTAATAAATCTCACCATAAATATCATCTTCAATTAACGGTATATTGTGCTTTTCAATGATTTCTACCAATGCTTTTTTTGAATTATCAGACATTGTATTTCCCATCGGATTACTAAAATTGGAAATTACCGCTACAGCTTTAATTTCGTTAGTATCGATTGCCGTTTGTAATGCTTCCGTATCCATTCCATACAGCGGATGCGTAGGTAGTTCAATTACACGTAAACCAAGCGTATTTGCCAATTGTATCAATCCGAAATACACAGGACTTTCAACAGCAATCGTATCTCCAGGCTCGGTAACTGCCATTAAAGCCAGTGATAATGCGCTGGTACAGCCAGAGGTAATGATCACATCGTCTTCGGTAAGGACACCACCCCAAAGTGCCGATCTTTGAGCTATTTGTCGTCTTAATTTTTTTTTACCTAAAATATCACCTTGTATCGTTCCTCCATGTGTTAAAGAACCTATTGCCTCATGCAGTACCTTATTTAATTTAGCTATCGGTAATAGCTTTTCTGACGGAACGCCCAATGATAAATTAACAACAGTTTCAGTACTTATATTTTGAAAAAAATCTATTATCAATTCCGTATTCTTACCTAATATAGAATTGGGATCTGGATTACTCATAGCCGGACTATCAGGTAAAGTATGGGCACTAAAAGTCACATAATAACCCGATCTAGGTTTCGATGCTATTAAACTTTTAGATTCTAGATAGTAATAAGCCTGTAGTACAGTACTAATACTTACGCCATATTGCTGTCCCATTATCCTGGTAGACGGTAATTTGTCTCCCAATTTTAAAACACCACTCTGAATTTGCCTTTCAATTTTATGACCTATTTTTAGGTATAAAAAATCTTTATTATCAAGGTTCTTCAACTGAATAAATTAAATCTGTACTGGTCAAATTTACAAAAACTGAATCTGTTATGGTATCTATAAATTGTTCAATTTTGAATGTGATAATTAATAACAATTCTAAAAACATATAAAAATGAGCAGCACAAGTTTAGTACAGAACCAAATGTATAAAGAAGTGGATGAGAAAATAATTTTTGAAAAAGCGTCACAATTTGCAAAAGAATACCTAGAAAGTGTTTTTGAACGAAATGTATATCCAACCGAAGAGGCATTATTTGACTTAGGTAAATTTGATGAATCTATGCCGCAGAATTCTAGTAAAGCCAATGATGTTTTAGATTTTTTAAATCAAATCGGTTCTCCAGCAACAGTTGCTACAACAGGTGCTAGATACTTCGGCTTTGTTTCTGGTGGCGCCATACCTGTAAGTTTAGCTGCAAAAGTAATTTCAACATTTTGGGATCAAGCTCCGGCCATGCACGTGCTCTCCCCTATTGGATCAGTACTAGAAACTGTTGTTGAGAAATGGTTAAAAGAGATTTTTAATCTTCCTGCAAGTACTGTTGCTGGTTTTGTTAGCGGAACATCTACGGCTAATTTCTGCGGACTGGCAGCTGCGCGCTTTAGATTACTATCCAACCTAAATTGGAATATTAACGATAAAGGTTTGTTCAATGCACCTCAACTACGAATTGTTACTGGTAAACATGCACATTCTACTATTCTTAAGGCTATAGGACTGCTGGGTTTTGGCAAAGAAAATATTGAATGGGTAGATGTGGATGCTCAAGGTAAATTAGAGCTGAATAATTTACCCCAATTAGATGATAGAACTATTTTAATTCTACAAGCTGGGAATGTTAATAGCGGTTCTTTTGATAATTTCTCCGAGCTATGTACTATAGCAAAAAAGGCAGGGTCATGGGTACATATTGATGGTGCTTTTGGTCTGTGGGCCGGTGCCGTAGATAAATTAAAGCATTTAACAAAGGGTATTGAAGGAGCCAACTCTTGGGCCGTTGACGGACATAAAACATTAAATACACCTTATGACTGTGGTATTGTGCTGTGCAAAGATGAAGACGCCATTAAATCTGCGCTACATATGGCGGGAAGTTATATTGTTACAAGTGATAAAAGAGATGGAATGTTCTACACGCCCGAGATGTCACGCAGAGCCAGAGTTATTGAGCTATGGGCAACAATGAAATATTTGGGTAAAAAAGGTATTGACGAAATGATTTTGGAAATGCATAAAAGAGCCGTTCAATTTTCAACGGAGATTATGGAAGTAGAAGGATTTTCGGTTTTGAACGATGTGGTTTTTAATCAAGTACTAGTTTCATGCGCTGATGATGACTTAACGGATAAAGTCATGAAAAGGGTTCAAGAGTTACGAGAATGTTGGGCAGGCGGTTCTGTCTGGAATGGCAAGAAAGTAATCAGAATCAGTGTTTGTTCATGGGCAACAACTGCATCTGATATTACACGCTCTGTAAACTCCTTTAAACATGCATTAAATGAAATATCTTAATAAATCTATGATTCAAATTACCTTGAAAGGAATGTCTGGATAATTAAATCAGTAATATAATTTCATTTAATTTTGCCGCATGGTCAGAAATGTACAGTTACGATTAACTTTAAAGGAAGAAGCAGCCCTAAACGGATTACAAATTCGTACGGCAAAATATCTAGGACTAGAAGAAAACTCCTTTAAAATTAAGGTACTGCGCAAATCTATAGATGCACGAAAGCCAAAAATTGTATTCAATTACAAATTAGCCGTATACATTAATGAACCCGCCCCTAACGATACACTACATTTTGAATATAAAGATGTATCAAAAGCTAAACCGATTCATATTGTAGGGTTCGGACCTGCAGGCATGTGGGCTGCGCTACGCTGTTTAGAAATGGGATATAAACCCATTGTTTTAGAACGCGGTAGTAATGTTAAAGCCCGTAGAAGAGATTTAAAAGCCATAAACCAAGACCATCAAGTAAACCCAGAAAGTAACTATTGCTTTGGTGAAGGTGGTGCCGGTACGTATTCTGACGGAAAGTTATATACCCGTAGCCTTAAACGTGGTGATGTTCGTCGCATTTTTGAAAGCTTGGTATTTCACGGTGCTACAGACCAAATTTTGATAGATGCGCATCCGCATATTGGCACCAATAAACTTCCTAAAATTGTACAGAATATTCGTGAAGTAATTCAGCATCACGGTGGTGAAATTCATTTTAATACCAAGGTGACCGATTTCGTTATCAAGGAAAATAGGCTAAAAGCCATTGTTTTAAACAAAACCGATGAAATAGCTGTTGAACGTGTGATATTGGCAACGGGACATTCAGCTCGTGATATTTTCGATTTACTGCATAAAAAAGATATAGCACTTGAAGCAAAGTCATTTGCTATGGGAGTTCGTGTAGAACATCCGCAACATATTATTGATAACATACAATATCACTGTTCTGGTGACCGTAGCGAATTGCTACCGGCGGCTTCTTATAGTTTGGTAGAACAAGTAAAAGACCGTGGCGTATATTCATTCTGCATGTGCCCTGGCGGATTCATTGTTCCTGCTGCAACATCACCTGGCGAGGTCGTGGTGAACGGAATGTCTCCATCCAAACGAAATAACCTGTTTGCCAATTCGGGTATCGTGGTTGAAATTAACGTAGATAAAGATATTCCTAAATACGAGAAATTTGGTGCATTGAAAGGACTGGAATATCAGAAGAATTTGGAACGATTGGCTTTTACCTCTGGCGGAAGAACACAAACCGCTCCCGCCCAACGATTGACGGATTTTGTAGAAGGAAATCTTTCTGCAGATTTAAATCCGACCTCTTATCAACCAGGTCTTAATTCCGCACCTTTGCATTCATTGCTGCCAAAATTGATAGGAAGCAGATTACGCCAAGGCTTTAAAGCTTTCGGCGATAAAATGCATGGATACTATACTGCCGAAGCAAATATCGTGGGTGTAGAATCTAGAACCTCATCTCCCGTAAGTATTCCACGAAACGAAAAATTAGAACACCCTGTAATCAAAGGTCTTTTTCCTTGTGGTGAAGGTGGTGGTTATGCTGGCGGAATCGTTTCTGCCGCAATGGACGGAGAACGCTGCGCCGAAGCCGCTATGGCAGGGTTGTAAGTTCAAAGTGCAAGTTCAAGTTCAAAAATGAGTTGTTGTTTGTTGGTTGTTGGTCGTTGGTTGTTGGAAACTATAAAATCTATTCTCTTTATTCTATTTTCTAACTTCTTAATACTTCTTACTTTGTACTTAATACTAACTACTGCAATTACGCCATCTTAGGCTTGTTAGCTTTTGTAATGAAGTTTAAATCTCTTTTAATTCTAGAGTTTTTGAATTTGTATAAACGAGCAACCTCTGTATTTGATTCTGCTTTTACTTCATTTGTAGTTTCAGTAACGATACTCATTTCAATCGTTTCAACTTTAACCTCTGAAGTTGTGTTTTGAGCTTGAGCAGTGAAGCTTAAAAAGATAATGAAGATGATAGTTGCTAATGTTTTCATGACTTGCGTTTTGTTACAATATTAAAACGCTGGAGACCTTGTTTTGCTAGGTGATGAATCGCTGAAAAACACTGCATTATCGTTACTTGACAAAGATTCGGACTAAGTGTAAAATCGCATCGATAAACGACATTACCCCCAAAAACACCTTACCGATTTTTGATGTCGTTAATCGACAATCGATGTTTTAAACACAAGTTCAAATACAAGCATAAACTCAAAAGTCAAGTTCAGAATGAGTTGTTGGTTGTTGGTTGTTGGTTGTTGGTTGTTGGTTGTTGGTTGTTGGTTGTTGGAAACTATAAAATTTAGCTACGCTAAATACGCTTGATCAAGAACTAATGAAAAAAGTCTATTCTCTATATTCTATTTTCTAACTTCTTAATACTTCTTACTTTGAACTACCTAGTACTTCTTACTTAATACTTTGTACTTTGTACTTTGCACTTCGTACTTTAACCTCACTTTACATTTCCTTCCACATTAAAGCGTACCTTTGCATCTTATTAATATTTTATGACATTTAAAGAACTCGGCCTAGCCGAACCCATCCTTAAAGCATTAGAAGCTGAAGGATATACTCACCCTACTCCTATTCAAGAACAATCCATTCCTATTTTACTTCAAGGCAAAGACCTTCTGGGAGTGGCACAAACAGGTACTGGAAAAACAGCTGCCTTTGGTATTCCGATCTTACATCAGTTATACGAGGGTATTAGTTTAAGACAGACGAAAAGAAAAGTAAAAGCTCTTATTGTTACGCCTACCCGTGAACTAGCTATTCAAATTAGCGAAAGTCTTACCGCATATGGTAAGTATACAGGGCTACGAAATACCGTTATTTTTGGCGGAGTAAAGCAAGGGAAACAAGTAAACGCACTTAGAGGTGGTGTAGATATTTTAGTGGCTACTCCGGGTCGTTTATTAGATTTAATGAATCAAGGTTTTATTTCTTTTAGAGATTTAGAGCACGTAGTACTTGATGAAGCTGACCAGATGTTGGACATGGGCTTTATACATGACATCAAAAAAATCATTGCAAAATTACCTCCCAAGAGACAATCATTGTTCTTTTCGGCTACTATGCCAAAAGATATTGTGGAGCTTTCTAGAAAAATGTTAGGCGATTTTGAACGTGTTACCATTAAGCCAGAACAAGCTACAGCAGAAAAAGTGGAACAGGGAGTTTATTTTGTTAGCAAAGCAAACAAGCCTAAACTTTTAATTCACCTTATTAAGGAGAATCCTGAAAATACCTTAATTGTATTCTCAAGAACAAAGCATGGCGCCAATAAGATCGTAAAGAAACTTGACCAAGCCGGTATTCGTTCTGCAGCCATACATGGTAATAAATCGCAAGCTGCAAGACAGAAAGCATTAAGCGCTTTTAAAGATGGTAATCTTAAAGTGTTGGTAGCTACCGATATTGCCGCAAGGGGTATCGATGTTGAAGACTTGTCATTAGTTGTAAATTACGATTTACCAAATGTATCTGAAACCTACGTTCACCGTATTGGTAGAACAGGGCGTGCAAATGCTAGTGGTACGGCACTTTCTTTTTGTGATAAAGATGAACGACCTTACCTACGCGATATCGAGAAACTGATAAAGCAGTCGGTTCCACGTATGCCAGAGCATCAATTCGTAGATGAAGATACTCCGAAAGACACCGGTAGTCAACCTTCTCAACCACAAAGAAAACAGGGAAATTCGCGTAACAAAAATAGAAACCGAAACAGACCTGGTGGTAACAACTTTAGAGGTAAGAATAATAGGAATTCGAGCAGACCTAAAAAACGTACTGATTCTAATAGAAGCGAGTAGCTTCTGTTAGAATTTTTATCTTTAGCAAAACATTTTATCACAATGAAAAAGCAAATGGTTGTTTATGGTAGTGGTCGCCATACCGTACCTTTCTTAAATTATATTGCTAAAGCTACTGGCAAGGAAAAACCGAATATGTGTTTTATTCCTACAGCTAGTGGAGAAGACAAGCAGTATATTGCTTCTTTTCATGAAGTGTGTTCGCAAATAGATGTTACTCCGCATGTATTATCAGTTTGGATCAACTCTTACGATCAAAAAGAATCGTTCGAGGAAATCATTTCTCGTATGGATGCTATTATAGTTGGTGGTGGTAACACCTTAAATATGCTTGCTATTTGGAAAGCGCAAGGTATAGACGTTGCTCTTAAAAAAGCTTATGATAACGGCGTAGTTATGGGTGGCGGTAGCGCTGGTTCTTTATGTTGGTTTAATGGCGGAACCACAGATTCTAGACCTAAAGAATTAAGTATTGTTGGTGGTATGGCGTTTATTGACAAAAGCCACTGCCCGCATTACAACTCAGAAGCTTCACGAAGACCCTTATATTTCGAGAATATTAAAACAGGCAAACTTTCAGATGGTTATGCCTGCGACGACCGTTCTGCTATACATTTCATTGATGGTGAAGTTCATACTTCAGTTTCCTTAAACGATGAAAATCATTCTTATTACGTGTATTTGAAAGATGGTGAAATTGTGGAAGAATTGATACCGAGTACCATTATTACCTAACTTCAATCTAATACTATATTTTTTGTGCTATATCCTTCTTAAGGATTCTAGTTCATTTCTTGCATCTAAATTCTTAAGAAAACACTCTTTAAGTAAAAGTTATTATGTACTTTAAGGGTGTAAAATTCCCCTTTATTTTTCTGATTCACAATATGTTGCTCATCACCCCCTGATGTGTAGCCTTATTTGTGTTGTGTTTAATTCAAAAAATTAAATACGAGGATGAAGTTGTAATCAGTGCTATTTTTTTTAAACCAACCACCAATTGTGCATGAAATTAGCTGTAAAAAGGGAAAAACACGTCATTGAAATCTATACCAAATGGCTACTTGATTATTTAAATGTCTACGT
The DNA here is from genome assembly GCF_902506355.1 of Maribacter litoralis. Lineage (NCBI taxonomy): Bacteria > Pseudomonadati > Bacteroidota > Flavobacteriia > Flavobacteriales > Flavobacteriaceae > Maribacter > Maribacter litoralis. Next base: position 20,190 of record NZ_LR733271.1, read on the forward strand.
AACAACCAATACTTACATTTTAAATAATGACACTTGTTTTAACAGAACTTTAGTCAATAAGGTATTTTTAATTCTTTCTTCATCTTCCAATTTCTTTACCAACATTTTTGAATCAGGTTCAACCTATAACTTAAGAATCAATGATTAAAAAATCCCTACTATTCATCACGCTATTTTTCTGTATGCTATTTACAGTCAGAGGACAAGAAAATCCTGTAGAGAAAAATGGATTGGCTCTTGATACGATTATACATTTTACCGAAGCAGATGTTGATCCTCTTTTTGGTTTAACTTTGAGAAATAGAGAAGGTTGGATTTTTAAATCGGGCAATGAGCAAGATTCATATCCTGTAGAGATTGATTTAGGGGGTTGGGAACGATTAAGTCCTTCTGAGATAACTAATGATATGGTAGATAGTTCTGGAAAATTTGAAGGATGGTTCAGATTGCAGTTTACTATTGATAGTGCTATAGCAAAGCTTCCTCTCTATTTAGATAAAGAAGATCATGCTGCAGAGGATATTTATTTAAATGGAAAGTTGTTCCGCCAATTTGGCGAAAAAGGGAACGATAGAGCCTCATTTAAAGAACATATTCAAGATTTTGAAATTAGAACCCCAATATTTTTAGAACCTGACACCATACATACATTAGCCATACATTATGTTGACTATAGTACTTATGGAAACATTTCCAAAGTAGTTCCAGTGGGTTCAACCAGAATTGTATCCAACGAGTATTTTGACTATATGAGTTTGTTAAGCTTTAAAGCTTTATTTGACATTTATAGTTCTTTAATTTTCTCTATTCTTTTCTGGCTTCTCTATATTCTAATTAGAGATGAAAAGGAGTTACTCATAATTGCTCTTTTTACTACTGTGATGTTCCTAGAGTTTTTTAGTTCAGCATTCTATGGTGGAGATAATTTATTCTTTACCCTACCTTCTAACATCATGATTCCATTATATTATGTCCGTGATATTTTATTTTTATTCTTCCCTATATTATGTCTTTTATTCGGCTATAGGATGCTATATGGAAAACTTCAAAAATGGCTGATTCTATTTTGTTTAGTTGCACCTTTAGGCATGTATTACAGTTTTCAATTTCACCTAATTACTGTAGTTGGGATTGCCATTTTCTTACTCATTTTCGCATTAAAATCCAGAAAAGAAGTAGTGTCTGTCCGGGTAGTCATGTTTAGTTTATTTTTATCGTATACTATATCTTTTCTTGGTCTTATGATAAGATGGTTCTCTTCTGGCGATCATCTTAGTTTAAGATTAGTTTCTGTAAATAGTGACTTAATAGGTAAGGCAATTTTATATTTAGGAATGTTAGCATATGTAGCCTATCGCATGAGAGAGAAAAATGAGAATATGCGGCAAAATGCAATGGAACTTGTAAAGGTTGAAGCTGAAAAGAGTGCGCTTATTACTTCTCAAAATGAAAAGTTAGAATTAAAAGTAAAAGAAAGAACATCAGAATTAAATCAATCTTTAGATGAATTAAAAGCCACCCAATCTCAACTCATCCAATCTGAAAAAATGGCGAGCCTTGGTGAACTCACTGCCGGCATTGCCCATGAAATTCAGAATCCGTTAAACTTCGTCAATAATTTCTCTGAGGTAAGCAACGAACTTGTTGATGAAATGAACGAGGAATTGGATAAAGGAGATCTTGAAGAAGTGAAGGCTATTTCATTGGATATCAAACAAAATCTTGAAAAAATAAACCATCACGGCAAACGTGCGGAAAATATTGTAAAAGGTATGTTACAACATTCTAGAATCAGCAGCGGCACAAAAGAACCTACGGACATCAATTCCTTGGCTGACGAATACCTACGACTGGCCTACCACGGATTACGGGCAAAGGATAAATCATTTAATGCCGAACTCATTACCGATTTTGACGAGAGCATTGGAAAAGTAAATATTGTACCACAAGATATGGGGCGGGTAATTCTAAATTTAATTACCAATGCCTTTTATGCGGTAAACGAGAAAAAACAAAGAGATGATAGTTTTAAACCCATAGTTACTGTCAATACCAAAAAAACGGATAAACATATCATTATTAGTGTTTCTGATAATGGTGATGGCATTCCTGAAAAAGTCAAAGAGAAAATATTCCAACCCTTTTTCACCACCAAACCTACTGGGCAAGGTACCGGCTTGGGCTTAAGCATGAGCTACGATATTATTACTAAGGGGCATGGTGGTGAATTGCTGGTAAAAACAGAAGCAGACAAGGGAACCACATTCATTATAGAATTACCAAACTAAACCAATAACCAAACCAGTATGAAAAATACACAACAAAGTAAATTTGTACTTATAATCGGCTTTTTCTGCTGCTTGTTCTTGGTTTCTTGCCACAAACAAAGCAAGTCCGAAACGGAAACTACGGTGGGTGATTTTAAGGTTCCAGAAACCATTCCTCTACAATTTACGGAACCAGAGCCTTTTGAATGGGAAACTATAACCAATGATTCCCTGACAACTCCCGTTACTTATGATTTAAACGTAGATGCCTTGCCCAGCAAACCTTTTGAACTAAATACGTTTAAACCGCTAAAGTCACCAATGAAGGAGTACGATTTGGACTGGGACAGTTTTCCGACAGAAAATATAACGTTTGATTCTGTATCCTTTACTATCACAAAATCTACCATAAAAAAACCGATCATTACCAAAATGAAACCCCCAGCGAATATGGCCGGTACAAACGTAAATCTTCTACAACTTTCTACAAATGAGGGATTGCCCTCTAATGATATTACCTCCTTTTTAGAAACTGAGGATGGTGGTATTTGGATAGGTTCATCTTCTTCTGCATCACCATTAACGTTTTATGATGGTGAAAATGCTTTTATCTATGACTACAATACAGTCTACAAAATGGGATTTGACAAACAAGGGAAGCTTTGGTTGGTTAGACCAGCAGACCGTTTAATTACCATATTAGATTTTAACAAAAATATTGAATTTACGATCACCAAAACAGAAAATTTTACCCCTTTTGACATTCTCTGCGACCATACGGGCTCTTTATATATAGCTTCACTTGATGAAGGATTCTATAAAATAGATTCAGAATTAAAAAATTTGCAAAAAATAACAAATGCAAATAGTAATAAACCCTGGAGACTTTTTGAAGACAGCAATAATAACCTATGGTTAGGTTTTACTAATCATCTGTTGGTTTTAGACAAAGATAGAAAGGAACTTAAAACACTTTCAAAGATAGCAGATATTGAAATAAACTCCATAATTTGGGATGTTACAGAAGATCATACGGGTAACCTTTGGCTTAATTATCCGTATCCTTTTGCTACCAATAACACCAACTATCCTAGGGTTTTAAGACTCTCCTTAAAAGAAAATACAGTAAAAGTATTAGACCCAGAAAATGGCTACAATATAGTAGGTACCGAAATGGAAGAAGATAGCGATGGTAATTTCTGGATTTTGGGAGCCAAAGAGGCGTTTATCTTAAGTGATAATCTGGAAAACCATAAAACAATAGCTTTAAATAGCACACTACAAGGCTCTCTAAAGATTCCTAGACCCTTAAGAAGAAATGATGGCTCGTTATGGATTGCCACTACAGATAATGGAATATTAATAACCACAAATTACACTTTACAAACAGAATATTTTGATGACACAAGAGGCTTAGTAAATAATGAAATATGGGAAATAGAAGAAGACTCAAATGGTGACATATGGTTAGGAACGGCTGCGGGAATCAATATTATCAACCAGAATAAAAATTCTATAAAAACCCTAAGTTTTGAGCAATTACATTGCAATCCAACCACTTTGAGTTTTATTAAAGAGATTACACCTAATATTTATTTTATAAATACTAGAGATGGCTTTTCTATTCTTGATCGGCAAAAAAATAAACTCACCTCATACGCCAATGGTTCTGATCTTTTCGGAGCAGGTATTGCAATTCTCAATGAGCATACTTTTGCCATATATTCTAGATCGGGTCTGTATGTCTATAATATTAAAACCAATAGCTTTAAAAAAGTAGTATCCAAAAGTGACCCTGATATTTTAATAGCGGGAAGCGGATCAATAATGGTTTATGACAAAGAAATTCTTTGGACCCCTACTACGAACGGATTAGCCAAAGTAAATTTAAAAACGAACACCGTAAGTTACCTTAGAGAAGAACAAGGTCTTAGCCATGAAAATGTATCCACAGCCAAAATTTCAAATGAAAGAGAGCTATGGTTAGCTACCGAAAATGGTGTTAACATACTTAACTTAGAACAAAATACGCTAACCCCAATAAAGAAAGAAAACGGACTATACCCTACTGATTTTTATGATCTGACAGAAAAAGGAGGTATCATGTACGCTGCTAGTGGTAATGGCTTAATTGCCATGGAAAAAGCCACTGCAAAAACAACAGATAAAGGCTTCTACAATTTTAATGACGGACTCGGTTTTAAATCGAACGATTATTTACAAGATTCCCCTAAATTTTTAAAAAACGGCCAGTTTTGGTCAGGTGTTACTAGTACCTCCAATGAATGGAAACTACTTGTTCTTAATTCAGAACCACAACAAGATAGTACTACTGGAACAGTGAAAATTAACAACATGTTCATCATGGATGAAAACCCGGGGTTCGGGTTCAACCTAAAGAAAGATTCTACAAATGTGCAAACTTCAACATATGCCAATACCAATGGTATAACATGGGAGTCGGTAAAACATCCTTACAACCTACCTCAAGGCCTTATCCTACCCTATGACCAGAACAGTATTAGTTTTAGTTATGGAAGTGATGCTATATATAATAGAGATAAGTTGAACTATCGATTTATTTTAGATGGTGAAGATGAAGATTGGAACTTTGCCTCTTATGCTACTAAAACAAAAAACTATTACAATCTAAAACCTGGAGATTATACCTTTAAAGTGGCATTAAGAAGTGGAAATAGTGGTTGGTCTTCTCCAGATACACTTTCATTTAAAATAAAGCCGCCATGGTGGCAAACTTGGTGGGCATATTTGCTCTTCGGTTTAATAGCGGCCAGCATTCTAAGAGCGTACATTGTTTTTAGAGCCAGAAAATTAACTAAAGAGAATAGAATTTTAGAAGAACGTGTTTCTCATAGAACGGTTCAGCTTAAGACTAAAATAGACGAATTAAAGTCCACCCAATCAAAGCTTATCCAATCTGAAAAAATGGCAAGTTTGGGTGAACTCACCGCTGGTATTGCACACGAAATTCAAAATCCGCTAAATTTCGTAAACAACTTCTCTGAAGTAAATAAAGAACTTCTTGATGAACTGGAAGAAGAAATTGATAATGGTAATTATGATGAAGTAAAGGCACTGGCAAAAGATGTATCTGCCAACGAAGATAAAATTATCTTTCATGGCAAACGGGCCGATGGTATCGTAAAAGGAATGCTGCAACATAGCCGTAGCAGCACCGGTCAAAAAGAAATGACCGACATCAGTACCTTATCAGATGAATACCTACGCCTAGCTTATCATGGCCTACGCGCAAAAGACAAATCTTTCAATGCTACGTTGATTACCGATTTTGATGACTCCATCGGTAAATTAAATATCGTCGCTCAAGATATGGGCAGGGTAATTTTAAATCTTATAACCAATGCTTTTTATGTGGTAAAAAAGAAGAAAGAACAAAATTCTAAAGGGTATGAACCAACGGTAACTGTAAGTACAAAGAAGCAGGGTAATTTGGTTTTGATTAAAGTGTCCGATAACGGCAACGGTGTACCCAAAGAAGTACTAGATAAAATATTTCAGCCCTTTTTCACCACAAAACCATCTGGGGAAGGAACCGGACTTGGACTATCATTAAGTTATGATATTGTAAAAGTTCACGGCGGTGAATTAACAGTTGACACAATACAAGGAGAGGGTACCACCTTCACTATCGCATTACCAATGAAATAATGTTCCCTCATTATAAGTAATTAATAAAAAAAAGACATTATGAAAATATTAGTTGTAGATGACGAACAAGATGTAAAAGTGCTATTTCAACAACGTTTTCGAAAAGAGATACGTAAAGAAGAACTTGAATTTGTTTTTGCCTTCTCTGGGGAAGATGCATTAAAAGTCATGAAAACCATGGAACATGAAGCCGTGTTGATATTATCAGATATCAACATGCCTGGTATGAGCGGATTGGAATTGTTGGAAAATATCAAAAAGAATTACGTAAAGCCGCCACCAATGGTCATGATGATTACTGCCTACGGTGATGATGAGAATAGAACAATGGCTAAAAACTTGGGTGCCGATGATTTTCTTACCAAGCCTTTAGATTTTTCACTGTTAAAAAATAAGCTGATAACCTTAACCTAAGACTATGGCAAAAATAATGGTAGTAGATGATGAGACAGATTTAGAAATACTCATCAAGCAAAAATTTAGAAAACAAATACGGCAGAACGAATACGAGTTTGTATTTGCTATAAATGGTAGAGATGCGCTAGAAAAGCTTGGTGAGAATCCCGGTATTGACATTGTTTTGAGCGATATCAACATGCCAGAGATGGACGGTCTTACCCTACTCTCAGAGTTACATGAATCTAGTCCGTTGATTAAAGCGGTCATTGTTTCCGCTTATGGGGATATGGAAAATATTCGTGTTGCCATGAACAGAGGTGCCTTCGATTTTATTACCAAACCCATAAATTTTGAAGATCTTACCATTACCATGGAAAAGACTTTAAAGCATGCCATGGAAATTAGAAAAACGCTGCAAGCCATTAAAGAAAACAATATTCTTAAAATGTATGTTGATGAAAATGTGCTCAATTTTATGGGTGGTCAAGAATATGAGTCAAAAATTATGGCAAATGAAAATATTGAAGGCACCATAATGTTCGTAGACGTTTGCGGATTCACAAAAATTAGCGAAACCACGAGTCCTGACATTGTTGTTTCAATGCTCAATACCTATTTCGATGCCATGGTAAAAGAAATAATGGAGCAAGATGGTATCATAGATAAATTTATTGGTGATGCCGTTATGGCCGTTTTTAGGGGAGAATACCATTTAGACCGTGCCATTGATGCCGCATTGACCATTAGAAATCAAGTCAATAGCCTACCTAAAGAAGAAGGCAAAGAAACATACCAACCAAAAGTTTCTATCGGTATTAAAAGTGGTGAAATGATTTCGGGAAATATTGGTTCCGCTACTCTTAAGCGTCTAGATTACACCGTTATAGGAGATTCGGTAAATACTGCCGCCAGGTTGCAAGATGCAGCAAAAGAAAATCAAATTATTATCTGTGAAAGTTGTTATGAGCAAGTGAAAGAGGCCTTTAAATGTGAAAACTTAGGAAGTATTAATATGAAAAATAAATCGCAACCGCTTACCGTGTACAATGTGATAGAATAGCTTGTGATATTAAACGAAAAGCCATGACCAAACCAACAAACAATAAAAAGGAAAAAAATACTAATAATCAGAATCCATTATCTGCTTTTGAGAAAGGGCTGTTAGATGAACTACAAACCAAGGGACATGCAGAAGAATTAGTAGATCATTATTGGGGCACTATTAATTATGTATCGGGACTCATTAAAGCTTCGGAATTGAAGGCGGGACTTATACTCTCTTTCTACGGTATTATTTTAAACTTCATCTACCAAAGTGCTGTTCCTGTAATGCATTCTGTTTCAAATGCCATTTTGTTCTATATACTAATTGGGCTATGGTTTATAGCTACTGTGGTTTCTATCTTTTACAGTGTACGCTGCTTTATTCCAAAACTTGAAGGAAACTACAGTGATAACGTATTTTATTTTGGAGATGTCATTACCAAGTTTGGCACTATTAAAGAGTTTTCACAGAAGTTTTATGATGTAAGTATCAATGAAAAAGAAGTTTTTGAGCAACTGGGAGAACAGATTTATATCAATTCAAAAATATCCGCATGGAAATTTAGAAACGTTCAACGATCCATATTTTTTTTAGCTATTAGCCTTGTATTACTGCTATTAACAGCAGTTTATTATGGAGTGTTAAGAATTATGTAACTATAGGAATACACCACAATAACACTTAAGTGTATTATTTAAAACTAACATCAAATATCCCATATAATGAATACTATGAAACCTTTACTACTTCTTACAACTTTATGCTTGACCACTCTGATTTTTGCTCAGACAGATTCAGAAAAAGCTGAGATGACCGTTAATAAAGATGAAATTGAGGGGCATATTTATTTTTTGGCCGATGATGCCCTAAAAGGTCGTGCTACTGGATCTCCAGAATTAAAAATAGCTGCATCCTATTTAGCTAATACCTTACGCGGGTATGGTATAAAACCGCATTCTGCAATTAATTCTTACTATCAGAAATTTAATTTAATACAAACCACTGCCCCCAAAATACTTAAGGTTTCTATAAATGGAGAAAACTATCCACACACCATTGCAGTGAAAGCAAAAGCGAATAATCTTTCCGGAGAAGCAATCTATCTTAATTTTGGAATTGAAGAAGATTACAAAGGAGAAGATGTCAACGGAAAACTTATTATAGTAAAAGGTGGAACTTCAGAAGCTTCAGATGCTAGAGCAGTTTATAATGCCCATAAAGAAAAACAGGAATTAGCAATCAAAAACGGGGCAATAGGGTTAATAGAGATGACTTTATTAGAAGAAGATTGGTGGGCCAGGGTTTCTCATTTCATGGAAGAAAGTGTTAAGATACCGGATACTAAAGATGAACAAATGCCAAAACCGGATTTTATTCATCTTTGGGTAAATTCCTCAGCCGATAAACTTGCTACATTCAATAATGCTAAGCTAGCATATGAAATAGAAACTGATGGAATAAAAGAAGAAACCCTAGAAACGCAAAATGTAATCGGTGTTCTAGAAGGTACCGACCCAAAACTAAAAGAAGAATTCATTATGTATTCTGCACATTATGACCACGTGGGTATTGGTAAACCTGATGCTATGGGTGATAGTATTTATAATGGTGCACGGGATAATGCCATAGGCACTACCGCTGTTTTAAATATGGCAGAGAATATTGGAAAGTTTCCAACAAAACGGTCAGCTATATTCATTTTTTTCACGGGCGAGGAAAAAGGTTTATTAGGTAGTCAATATTATGTTGAGCATCCAATATTTCCACTACAGCAAATAGTATATGGCTTCAATACCGATGGTGGAGGGTATAACAATACAAAATTGGCTACCGTAATTGGATTAAATAGAACAACAGCACAAAAACATATTGTTACAGGTGCCGCTACTTTTGGACTAGAAGCCATTGATGACCCTGCTCCTGAACAAGGACTATTTGATCGTAGCGATAATGTAAGCTTTGCAAGTAAGGGAGTTCCAGCTCCTACTTATTCAACTGGTTTTGATGCCTTTGATGATGAAATTAACAAATATTACCACCAGCCCGGTGATGAGGCAGGTGGTTTGGATTATGACTATCTATTGAAATTTTATCAAGGGTATGTGCTCTCTGGAAGATTAATAGCAAACGACCCCGAAACACCTTTTTGGGTGAAAGATGATAAATATGAAGCTGCAGGCAAAGTGCTGTATGGTAAAGTGCTGTATGGTAAAGTTCCTGAAGCTCCTATTAAAAATTGAACCCCCTTTAAAACAAATCAATTTGACGCCAAGAAATCAGAACAATTGACCAATGATTAATTTCTTTAGAAAAATTCGCAGAAACCTGCTCGAAGAAGGCAAAGTCTCTAAGTACTTAAAATACGCCATCGGTGAAATTATTCTCGTTGTTGTTGGAATATTGATTGCATTACAGATTAATAATTGGAATGAGTCTCGAAAAAGCAGAGAAGTAGAACTGAATTACCTCAAGAATATTCAAGAAGATATACTATCGGATTCTTTATATTTTGAAAGGAGTTGGTTTAAAAGAGGTGATAAAAAAATACAAGGCTTAAATAAAACTAAAAATTATTACCTGAACGGTATTATACCAACCGATACCATCACATTTATAAATGATGTAGCTTATGGTGGTATTTATGGCATCGGCAGGCTTACCCCTAATAACAGAACTTATAATGAATTGTCAAGTACAGGTAATATTAGCCTAATCTCAGACCAAGACATTCGTGATGAGATTGTTGCGTACTATTTAAATTTAGAATTCTTATATGAATATGGGGCAGATTCACGTAGTGATTATCCTCATTTTATGAACTCATATAAAGTATTTAACCCTAAATTTCCAGATTCAGTAAGTCCCGCCGAAATCCCCATTCTTTTAAAAATGATGCGTAAGGATAAATTTTACCAACTCACTAATTCAGAATTAACGTATGCGTATTCTATTTTAAGTAGGCTTGAGTATACTAAAAGAGATGCATCACTTCTTTATCAAAGAATAGAAAGTTATTTAGAGTTTCATATAGAGTAGACTGAAGCTAGTTTATACTTACCCATCACCAGCCTCTTTAAGGTGAGGAAATTGAATGTGCATATAATATACTTCTGTCGAATCTTAAATAAATAATTTCTAAGCAGACTCAAAAACCCACCCCTAGCCCCTCCAAGGAGGGGAACAGTTGAAGCATGTATTTATCCTTATCGATAAATTTCACAAGACGATTTCAAATTACATTTTAAATAAATACCTCAATGAAAAACGTGAATCTCCCCTCCCGGGAGGGGATTAAGGGGTGGGTAGTACGTATGGTGAATCAACCTGCTAGAGCTCTCGAAAACCTACAAACCCTTATAAGCCTTCAACACATTCTCTATTTTAGCTTCGGTCTCTTCATCTATATTTTGATGTTCGGGGTTTTCCAATAACCACTTTATTGTCCTTTTAATCCCTTCAGAAAAGGGAATAGTGGCCTTGAAACCAGGTACAAAAGTTTTTATTTTCGTATTATCAAATAAAACACTTTCTGCCTTGTCCGCTAAAAGTGTACCCGTAAATGACGGCTCTACTTTACAAATAAAGTCCGACGCTATATGCACTACTTTTGCTTCTTTCCCTAAAGCATCAGCTAAAATCTTATAAATCATATTCCAGGTCAACACCTCATCTGATGTGATATGAAAAGCGTGTCCTATAGCAGTTTGTAATCCTAACAATCCCACAAATCCTTTTGCAAAATCATCTGAATGTGTCACTGTCCATAATGAAGTTCCGTCGCCATGTATTATAATTTCCTTACCATCCAAGATTCGCTGTGCGGTATTGAACTTATTGAATCCGCCAATAGCAATCGGTATTACGGTGTCATAGGTCAAGGAAGGTCGCACAATGGTAGTCGGGAATCCTTCTTCTCTATACGCCTTCTGTAAACGATCTTCACACTGAATTTTACCTTGTGAATAATCCCAAAGATTATTGTGCAACGGAGTAGATTCGGTAATCACCGGATAACTTAATGGCGTTTGGTAGCACGATGCCGAACTTATAAAGATGTATTGCTTGGTTTTACCCTTAAACAGTTCAATATCGCGTTCTATATCATCGGGAGTAAAAGCTATCCAGTTCACCACCACATCCCACTCGTGCTTTTTCAATTCCGTTAGCTCATTAGGCTTATTGATATCTCCAATTATACTGTGTGCTCCTTCAATTTCAACTTTGGCCTTTCCCCTATTCAATAGGTACAGATCCATTCCCTTGGCTACAGCCAATCTACTACTTGGTGTACTGATATTTCCTGTTCCTCCTATAAATAATACCTTCATTTTTATATTTTAGTTCTGATAATCAATTAAATAACAAGCTACACATCTCTGTAAAATGTTAATCCGTTTTTGAATGGGTCGTAAAAAGCAAACTCGCGAGTACCCCAAGCTGTTTCCCGTAATAACGTATGGGCATGAAAAACGTCTACCCTAGAAAATTCATTGTATAAGGCTTCTATATTTTGCGCAACAATACGTAACAAAGGTCTGTCCATTTCTACATCCCACATTTTTTTATCATGCCATTGAAAATGAATTTCTATATCATCCCTTAAAATACCTGCGTATTTAGGGTTTTTAGCATCATCGGCAAAAGCAATTCTAAAGCCCAATCTATTCACATAAAAGTCTAGTGCCTCAACAACATCCCATACCGGCAGTACAGGGTGAATTTGATGTAAAAAGCCTTTTACTTCCATATTGTGAAAATACAAAAAGTCTAAGGCAATACTTCTAAGAAATTGTTATTTCCTACGAGTTCAAATTAGCTGATCAAGCTATTAAATTTCTACTATTATCATTATCTTCATACCTACATTTCAAACCAAAAACAACACCATGAAAATTCTCTTGAAAACGCTTATTTTTCTGCTGTTTACAACAGTGGGCACTGCTCAAGTATCTTCTAACCTTGAGCTTACCGATATTTTTAATATGGAATATGTTTCTGACCCTCAGATTTCTCCTGATGGTAGTAAAATTATCTACGTTAGAAATTTTAAGGATATTATGACCGATAGAAATTTATCGAATCTTTGGATCATAAATTTCGACGGTACGCAAAACAGACCTTTAACTACCGGTAACCAGAACGACTACTACCCACGATGGTCGCATGACGGTAAAAAAATCATCTTTAAATCGAACAAAGAAGATGAAAAAATGAAATTGTATCTCATGTGGATGGACACTAAAGAGATTGCCCCGTTGACCAACACTCCAAAAGCACCTGGTGCTGTAAGTTGGTCTAATGATGACCGTTACTTAGCTTTTACCATGTTTGTACCAGAGGCAGAACAGTCTATTGTAAAACTACCGGCAAAACCAGAAGGCGCAAAGTGGAATAAACCGCCAACCTATATAGACAAACTAAATTATAGAGGTGACGGACAAGGTTACATTAAAGGCGGACACGATCAAATTTTCACCTTATCTATTGATGGTGGTACTCCAAAACAATTAACGACAACATCGTTTGACCATGGTGCCCCTGTTTGGAGCAAAGATGATAAATCGCTTTATTTCTCGGCAAACTTTAACCCCGATGAGGCTTTTGAGCCTGCAAATAGTGAGGTTTATACCTTAGATATAGCATCTGCCAAAGTTTCGGCTTTAACATCTAGATATGGACCTGATAATTCCCCAAAAGTATCTCCTGATGGAAAAATGATTGCATACACAGGTACCGATGATAAGTTGCAAGGGTACCAGATTACAAACCTTTATGTAATGAATACCGATGGTAGCAACTCAAAATTAATTTCAGGAGATTTTGATCGAGATATTGCCAATGTACAATGGGCAAATGATGGTAAAGGTCTTTATTTTCAGTATGATACGGAAGGGGCTACCAAAATAGGGCATATTACATTAGACGGTAAAGTAACTACCCTTGTTGAAGGACTTGGCGGATTATCATTAGGCAGACCATATAACGCTGGAGATTTCACGGTTTCTAACAATTCAAAATTTGCTTATACTTTAGGTAATACTGAACACCCATCTGACCTTGGAGCTGCTGATAAAAAAGGGTCTAAAAGACTGACTTTCGTAAACGATGATCTTTTCTCATTTAGAGATTTAGGCAAAACCGAAGAAATTTGGTGGGAATCTTCTTTTGACCAGAAGAAAATTCAAGGTTGGGTGGTGACTCCGCCAAACTTTGACCCAAATAAAAAATATCCATTTATTCTTGAAATTCATGGCGGACCATTTACTAGCTACGGTTCTGTGTATAGTGCAGAAATACAGGCATACGCTGCGGCAGGCTATGTAGTTCTTTATAGTAACCCACGTGGTAGTACCAGCTACGGAGCGGAATTTGGTAATCTTATTCACCACGACTACCCTAATCATGATTATGAAGATCTTATGAGCGGTGTAGATGCCGTTATTGAAAAAGGGTATGTAGATACCGATAATTTATATGTCACCGGTGGTAGTGGCGGCGGAGTATTAACTGCTTGGATCGTTGGTAAAACAGACCGATTTAAAGCTGCCGTAGTTGCAAAACCTGTTATCAACTGGACAAGTTTTGTACTTTATGCGGATGGTGCCGCATTTTTCTCAAAATACTGGTTCGGTAAAAAACCTTGGGAAGACCCAGAAAACTATTTTAGACGTTCTCCGTTAATGTATGTTGCCAATGTTACCACACCAACAATGCTGTTAACGGGTGAAGAAGATTACAGAACACCTATAGCGGAATCTGAACAATTCTATACCGCATTAAAGTTAGAAGGTGTTGAAACCGCTATGGTTCGTATACCTGGTGCAGGGCATGGTATTGCGAACCGACCTAGTAATTTGGTCGCTAAAATTGCAAGTGTTCTCGCTTGGTTTGAAAAATATAAAGATGCAGAGTAGCATGAAAAAAGTGGTTTTTGTTCTAACATTCCTCATCTCAACAGCTATACTTTATAGTCAAGAAATAGCTGTTTTGACCTATAATATTAAATATGACAATGTTAATGACACGGTGAATAATTGGAATGATCGTAAAGTTGACATGGTTAAACTCTTAAAGCATTACAAACCAGGTATTATTGGCATGCAAGAGGTGCTACACCATCAATTGACGTATTTAGACGAACAACTTTCTGACTATAACTATATTGGTGTTGGGCGTGATGATGGGAAAGAAAAAGGAGAGTACTCCCCTATTCTATTTAATGCTAAAAAATTTAAGCTCTTACAGAGTGAAACATTTTGGCTATCTGAAACCCCTAACGAAATATCGGTCGGTTGGGATGCTTCTATGGAGCGTATTTGTACGTACGGATTATTTGAAGATGTTGCCACTAAAAAACAATTCTTGGTCTTCAATACGCATTTTGATCATATAGGTACCGTAGCTCGTGAGAAATCTGCCGAACTTATTGTTTCAAAAATAAAGGAGGTCAATAGCGATAAGCTTCCGGTGGTATTAATGGGAGATTTAAATTTAAATCCCTCGACAAAACCTATTCAATTCTTACAGAATGCCCTAACGGATGGTCAACGTAGTACAAAAAAACCGTTCTACGGACCGTCAGGAACATTTAGCGGATTTGACCAAAACCGAGTATTGTCTAACCGAATAGACTACATTTTTGTGGAGAATTTTGAAGTTTTAGAATATATTCATATTGATGATAGAATGGAAAATAACAAACATATTTCTGATCATTTGCCGGTATTTGCAAAGCTTTTAATAGATAAATAATCAACCAAAAATAGAATCACTTAAAAAGCCTCTTAATTTTAAAAATCAAGAGGCTTTTTCTTTATAAATACTAAAATCAATTAAAGTTCAGATACCAGACTTTTGTATATAAAAGCTTTGTTACCGCTTGGTAATTTTATATGTGCCCAATTTTCGGTATATCCTAATAGCGATAATGTATCGTTACGTTTAACTTCACCCAATTTAATACCTGCAACCTCAGGTGCATTTCTAATATTGGCAACCGCTGACGATACTTTCAAAAATTTTGATATACTGATTAACCTTTGAACATCTGGTTTTTCTGTTAGCTTCACAAATGGAAGTGGATTAATTGCGCCTTGACCAGACTTATAAATTCCGAAATGTAAATGTGGTGCCGTGGTACGGGCATTGCCCGTATTTCCTACCAGCCCCAAAGTATCACCGATAGTTACTTTATTGCCCGTTGACACCAATATACTATCTAAATGCGCGTAATAAAGCGATTTACCAAAGAGTCCGGCTCTTAACCAAACTTGTTTTCCGCCTAAGCCCCTTTCTCCTGTAGAACTTACCATACCATCAACTGCAGCTACTACGGGTGTACCTCTTGGTGCAAATATATCTATACCCTCATGACTACGTGCACCGCCATCTCTTACGGCTCCCCAATAGCTGTGTATGGCATTATTATCTTTGCCAAGCACAGGAAAACCAAAACTGGGTGACGTATACATTTGAAAGGTGAACGCCCCTTGAGAATCTAATTCCGGTTGTATGGTAATTTTATAAATTCCAGTTTCATCAATTGGTATTTTGACTTCATTTTCACCCAATTCATTCTGAAATATATCTGTAAAACTACTATCTGGGTTTACTTTAATCAGGTTAATAAAATTTCGAATTCCCAAAACCTTATTTTCTATGGCAACATTGAATATTTCTCCCTCATTTAAAAAAACGGTATAGCTGTACACCGTAATACGTTCTTTATAATATTCCCCGTGTTCAGAATATGGTAGACGTATTTGCAAGCTATCGCCCTTTGCATTTTTAAACGCCAGTTTCCAACTGCTATAACGTAATGAGTCTAAGTTTTCAAATTCTCGCGCATAGAGTTCTCTTGCCGTAGGCTGTACAATTACATCGGCAACTTTTCTAATTTGCTTACAGCTAAACACCATTACCATAAGAAATAGAAAAACACAAGCTTTAATTTTTGTACTTGAACTCATTTATTTTTAAAAACCATTTTTAGAAACGAAAAATCGGACCTTGTTCGGGTCCGATTTACATTTTATTCGTATTAAATTATTTCTTTAAAAAGGAAATTAATATCTCATTTAATTCATCGGGGTGGGTTACATTAAGACCATGAGGAGCTCCCTTAATAACTTCTAATGTACTGTACTTAATACCATCATGTGCTTGTTTTGCAGACGTTTCAATTGGTACGGTTGCGTCGGCATCACCGTGTACAATCAATGTCGGTACCGTAACATTTTCCAACTCTGGTCTAAAATCGGTATGCATCCAAGCTAAAGCTGTTTGTATGGTTGCTCTTGGCGATGCGAATGAAGCAATGGTAAAGTCATAATCCAATTGTGCCTGACTTATTCTCTCCCCTTCATTTTCATCAAAATTGTAAAAACCTTTACTGAATTCTTTTAAAAACCCAACTCTATCTTTTTGCAGCGCATCTATAATTCCCTCCAAAGCATCTTCTGGCACCCCATCCGGATTATCAGATTTCTTTTTAACCAATGGTATTATTGAACTTATCAATGCAGCCTTGGCAATTCTACTAGGTCCGTATTCGGTTAAATAACGAACTACTTCTCCGCCTCCCATTGAAAAACCTACTATGATTGCATCTTTCAATTCCAATTCTTCAATAATTGCATTTAGATCACTTGCCAATGCAGAATAATCATAATCATCCCACGGTGAAGATGATGTGCCAAAACCTCTACGATCATAAGATATACAGCGATAACCTTCCTCTACTATCTTCCATACTTGTTGCTCCCAAGATTTTCTACTTAAAGGCCAACCATGTATTAAAATAACGGGTTGACCGTTACCGTAATCTTCGTAAAATATATCTACTTGTTCTTTTGCTTTTGTATTTGTTATAAATGGCATATTCTTATTTTAAAATTCCATTTCAAGATAACAAGGATCTTATAATTTATGTAGCACTAAACATTAAATAATTGGTTCTAAAAGCAATTACTTAATACCTTTATACTTACCTAAAACCATAGTCCATGTTTATCCCTGAACATTATCAAAACCATAACACTAAAGAGATACATAGCTTTCTAAAAGAAAATAGTTTCGGTATCCTAATAAATACGTTTAATGGCAAGCCTTGGGGTACGCATATTCCTTTAGAATTGAGCAAAAATGGCCATAACAAAGATGTACTTGTTGGGCATATTGCCAAGGCGAACTTACAGAGTAAAAATCTTACTAACGGCGATGAAGTACTATGCATTTTTAATGGTCCGCACAGTTATATTTCTTCTTCATGGTATAAAGCGGAAGAAGTACCTACGTGGAACTACATAGCCGTTCATGTCCACGGTACCGTAAAAATTCAGACATCAGAAGAATTGCTACAATCCTTACATGAGCTGGTAGATAAGTACGAACAACAATCTGAGCACCCTATTTCCTTAAATGACATGTCTAAGAAAACCATGCGGCAAGTGAGCGGAATTATTGGTTTTGAAATTGAAATAACTGATATTCAAGCGGTAAACAAATTATCACAAGGTAGAGAACATGACCACCCAAAAATTATATCTGAACTAGAAAAACAAGGTGCATCTGAAAAAGCAATTGCGCAGGAAATGAAAAAGAGATTACCTGAACAAACTAGTGATCAAGCTAATATTTAATCCTATTGAGTTGCTGTCTCCCATTCTTTTCAGGTAATTTTAACTTGAACATTTTACCCCTAAATATCCTGTAATTATGCATGAAGAAGTAACGATTTTTGAGTTCAATAAAACCAGTAACCGAAAAGAATGGGAATTGGTCAATGATGAAGTCATGGGTGGTCTTTCAATGGGGCTACTACAAATAGATAGTGATGGCAAGGGTATTTTCAGCGGACATGTATCATTAGAAAACAACGGAGGTTTCTGCCTGATCAGGCACGACATTGAACGTATTTCTGTAGAAAACTATTCAAAATTCATTATTAAAGTAAAAGGTGATGGCAAAAAATATGCTTTTCGTTGCAGATCAGGTGAACATCAACGACATACCTATAGTTATAGTTTTAAAACCACCGAAGACTGGCAAACTATTGAGATACCTTTCAATCAAATGGAAGCTGTTTTTAGGGGTGAGGACTTAAAACTACCGAATTATCATGGCGATTTTCTTACTCAAATTGCCTTTATAATTAAAAATGGAGTTGCGGAAGATTTTAAGTTAAAAATCGATAGCATCAAAATCGTGTAAGCCAAACTTGAAGATAGCAAATACCAATAAAACCGCTAGTGATAATAATCATTTTTAATCTGCAAGAAATTAATTAAGTTTAGGTAATCAACCGCCAAAACTATGATTTATCAAATTACATCTTTAAAGAGATTGATAGTCCCTTTTAAAGTAGATGCTCTCTTACCTAATATCTTGATATTAATACCAAGGGTGTTTACCGGATATCTTCTTGCCTTCGTTTTTGCCATTAACAAATTTGGGACACCTTGGACACCTAAATCAATGAATCTTCATTTGTTTGAAGTGGCGGATTGGTTCGTAGACCTTACCAAGGAATTTGGACTACCCTTTACCTTGATGCCCGAAATTTTTGCTTGGTCTGCAGGGCTGACTGAAGCATTAGGCGGTCTATTATTACTAATTGGTCTCAATACCAGAATTACGGCATTCTTTATCACTACCACAATGTTCATTACCATTGCATTTAGACCTTGGGACCAATCATGGAATATAATTCCCACTTTTATGTTTTTCTGCTTAGGGCTATTTTTTATGGGATTTGGTTCTGGCAAATTTGGACTGGATTATTTGATAACCAAGAGATTAGTATAAAAAACAAAGTTGGTATTGCATTAAAGAATGTATCCTTTAAGTTAAAATTTATAGTCCAATAAAACTATTTTAGAACCTAATTATAGCAACTATGCATTAAAAATCTAGTTTGTAGTAATAAAGTAATATATACCTTTGTCACTTAGGTTTATGAAAAACATAACGCACATATTAGTCTTATCTATTATGCTGTTGGTCATCCCCACCAATGCAGCATTTGCGTGTGGAAAATCTACTGAAAAGGAGAAAACCGAAAAATCTTCATGCTCAAAGGAACATAGGGAAACTAAAAATAAATCGTGTTGTGATAAGGAAAATAATGATAATGGTTGCGATGGAGCGTGCGACCACCCAGCTTGTCACTGCCCTACTTCAGTAAATACTACTGTGTTTTATAAAAGTTTAAAAGTTCAATTGAATAATAATTATAAGCCTTTAAACATTGATTGGACCTACGTTCAACATTTTCCTAAAGCAGTTTACCTTTCTATTTGGCAACCGCCAAAAATAAGCTAACACCTTTTTTGACAGCCATAAGTCTGTCTTTTTGAATTCAAGCATACCGCTTGTATTCTTTAGCTTTTAAATTAAACTAAAATTTATAAAATGAAATCATTAAAACATTTAATGGTGGCAATCATTGTATTGTTATCATATACATTGTCCAATGCCCAAACTAAAAATCAAAAAACCGAGACCGTAAAAATTTATGGAAACTGCGACATGTGCAAAAGCACCATCGAAACAGCCGGTAATATGAAAAACATAGCCATTGTAGATTGGGACAAAACAACCAAAATGGCAACCATTTCATATGACAGTTTAAAAACCTCAAAAGAGCAAATCGTAAAACGAATTGCTCTTGCCGGTTATGACAGTGACATATTTTTAGCCCCACAAGACACATATGCAAGTCTACCAAGTTGTTGCCAATATGATAGAGCCGTAACCACTAGTGAAGTGGCAACTAAAGACCATACTATGCATTCCAAAAAAATTATTGATGAACAGGTAATTTCACCACTTTCTGTAGTGTTCAATAACTACTGTGCCCTTAAAAATGCATTGGTAAAAACAGACAGCATAGCTGCTTCAAAATACGCAACAGCACTTTCAACTGCTATTGACCAAGTAGAAATGAATAAGCTTTCAATGGACGTGCATATGGCTTGGATGAAAAACTTGGATAACCTCAAAATGGATACTCAAAATATTGCAGATACAACTGATCCAAATCAGCAAAGACAATACCTTTCTTCGCTTTCAAAAAACTTATACGAAGTAATAAAAATTTCAAAGCAAGAAACGCCTACCTACTATCAATTTTGCCCTATGGCAAATAAGGGCGAAGGTGCAAATTGGTTGAGTAAAGAACAAACTATTGAAAATCCTTACTACGGTTCACAAATGTTGAGTTGTGGTAAAACGGTAGAAATATTAAACAAATAAAAAAATTGATCATGAAAAATTCAAACAATAAAAATAAATACACAACCTTTTTTCTTATGCTAGGCTGCTCATTTGTAGCAATGTACATAACAATGTATTTGAACACTTATACCATAGACCATGTTTACTTTAGCCTAACACGATTTTACATGACGTGCCTGGGCATATCTACAATGGCAGTTATTATGTGGTTTTTTATGCGAAAAATGTATAAAAACAAGAAAAAGAATATCGCAATATTACTCGGCAGTCTAATTCTTTTTAGCACTGCCCTATTTCTAGTGCGTACTCAAAAACCTATTATAGGTGACGTTTTATGGATGGAGGCAATGATTCCCCATCATTCTATTGCCATTTTAACGAGTGAACGAGCAGATATTAAAGATCCGGAGGTAAAGAAACTTTCTGAAGATATCATTGAAGCTCAAAAAAGGGAAATTAAAGAAATGAAAGCAATGATAAAACGTTTGAAAAATGAAGAATAGCAAAACAACCTTAATCCTCTTACTATCTTTCTTTATAAATGAAATTTCAGCTCAAAATGTCGTGAAATATGAATTAACGGTAACGGATACTATTGTCAACTATTCTGGTAAAGAGAAAAGGGCAATTGCGGTTAATGGACAAATACCAATGCCTACTTTGACATTTACAGAGGGTGATATTGCAGAAATTGTAGTTCATAACAAATTAAAAGAAAGTACATCTTTACATTGGCACGGACTATTTCTTCCCAACAAGGAAGATGGTGTACCATACTTAACCCAAATGCCCATACAACCTAATGAAACATTTACATATCGTTTTCCAATTATTCAAAGCGGTACACACTGGTATCATAGCCATAGCGGGTTGCAAGAGCAAATAGGTATGTACGGTTCTTTGATCTTATTAAAGAAAAATAATGATCCAACTTTTAGAAAAGGAATTGACGATTTATCAGCAGTGCCAATTATTTTGAGTGAATGGACAGATTTAAAACCTGAAAACGTTCACCGAATGTTGGCTAACGCAAACGATTGGGCCGCTATTAAAAAAGGAACGACCCAAAGCTATTCCGAAGCTATAAAAGTGGGGCATTTTAAAACCAAATTTAACAATGAATGGAAACGTATGTTGGCAATGGATGTAAGTGATGTCTATTACGACAAGTTTTTAATCAACGGTAAAAATGTTAATCAGCTCTCTCAATTTAAAGCCGGCGACAAAGTGCGTTTAAGAATTTCAAACGGAGGGGCTTCATCCTATTTTTGGTTGAATTATGCCGGTGGAAAAATGACTGTCGTAGCCAACGATGGTAATGATGTGGAACCCGTAGAAGTAGATAGATTGATTATTGGCGTTTCAGAAACGTATGACGTTGTTGTAACCATTCCGAACGAAAATATTGCTTACGAATTTTTGGCAACACCAGAAGACCGTACAGGTTCGGCATCAATGTATTTAGGAAAAGGCAAAATTCAGCTAAAAAGCAGAATGCCAAAATTGAACTATTTTGAGGGAATGAAAATGATGAACAATATGATGAATATGGACGGGAGTATGGACGATATGGGAATGGATATGTCTTACCAGCAAATGGATATGAATACGGTAATGTATCCCGAAATCTCTGGTAATACGGATATCAAAATGGAAAATAAAATGGAAATGGGCGATAACATGGACCATTCCAAACATTCCATGAATGCAAAACCAGATATTATTACATTGAACTACGGCATGCTGAGAGCTCCACAGCCAACAACATTACCAAAAGATGCACCTGTAAGAGAATTACGCTTTGAACTTACTGGAAATATGAACCGCTATGTTTGGAGTATGGACAATAAAGTGCTTTCAGAAGTGGATAAAATCCTCATTAAAAAAGGCGAGAACGTACGTATTACGCTTTATAATAACTCAATGATGCGACACCCAATGCACCTTCACGGACATGATTTTAGAATCTTGAACGGACAAGGAGAAAACGCACCTTTAATGAATGTATTGGACATAATGCCAATGGAAACCGACACCATTGAATTTGCGGCAAATATGGATGGTGATTGGTTTTTTCATTGCCACATACTATATCATATGATGTCCGGAATGAACAGAGTATTTTCAACAGGCGATTATGTAAATCCATATTTACCAGATAAAAAATGGTCATACAACAAATTACAATCCGAAAGCAATAAGTATCATTTTATGGCAGAAAATGACTTTGCCACTAACGGTAATGATGGAATGGTCATGTTACAAAACACACGTTGGAGCATTGGGACAGAATGGCGTTTAGGATATCACGATGAACATGGTTACGAAACGGAAACACATATTGGAAGATATATTGGAAAAAACCAATGGTTTATGCCTTTCGTAGGCTTTGATTGGCGATACCGAAAACAAAACGGAGAAGTTGAAAAAAATATCTTTGGACAAACCAATACAAAAGATCAAAGAGCAGTTTTGAGTTTGGGTGCCGAATATACCTTGCCAATGCTGGTTACATTACAAGGGGAAGTATTCTCCGATGGAAATGTGCGATTTCAATTAATGCGAGAAGACATTCCTATTTCCCCAAGATTAAGATGGGCGTTTATGGTAAATACCGACACAGAATATATGACTGGTTTTAAATACATTGCTACTAGAAATATTGGAATATCCACCCATTACGATAGTGACATGGGGTTTGGATTTGGAGCTACATTAAATTATTGATTTCCTAGTCTCAAAAATAGCACAAGTATAAAATTTGATTCGGGTTAATGGAGAATTCAATCTCTATTAACCCGAGTTTTTACATGATTATCACAATTCAGCATCTGCATTCAACAGTTCAGTGATTAGCTTTTTTAAAAGATATGGTTATAAGACATCTTTGAACCATTCAATTAATCTTAAAACCTTTAAAAATGAAAAAGTTATTATTTACCATTACCGTATTAGCAATGGCATTAACAATGAATGCACAAGAAAACGAAGGCATTACATTAACCGTTATTATTGAAAATGTACTGAACGACGACGGACATATTTTAAGTGGACTTCACACTACTGATACTTTTATGAGAGCAGAAGGAATAAAAACAAGCAAGAACAAAGCCGAAGCTGGCGAGTTGGTGTTAACGTTTGAAAATATTCAACCAGGCGACTATGCTTTTGCTGTATTGCACGATACTAACGATAACAACCGCATGGATTTTGCCACCAATGGCATGCCTACAGAGGATTATGCTATGAGCGGTAATTCAATGCCTATGGGTCCTCCGACATTTATTGACGCCAAGTTCACAGTTACCTCAGAAGACATGGAATTAAGACTACGTTTCTAAGATAAAAACAATCACATATAACAGTTGTAATAGGTCATGATAATGGTTTTTAGTAATTTTATAGCTCTAAATCATTTACATGACCATTACGCAATTACAATATGTTCTAGCTGTTGCCGAATACAAGAATTTTACTTTGGCGGCAGAAAAAAGTTTTGTTACCCAGCCTACTTTAAGTATGCAGGTACAAAAGCTTGAAGATGAGCTTGATATACTTCTTTTTGATCGTAGTAAAAAACCTATCACCATTACTGAAGTTGGTAAAAAAATTGTTGATCAAGCAAAGAACATTGTAAATGAGGCTGCGCGTATAAAAGATATTGTTGAGCAAGAAAAAGGATATATTGGCGGGGATTATGTATTGGGAATCATACCAACAATTATGCCCACATTGTTACCTATGTTTCTTAAAAACTTTATACAGAAATACCCAAAGGTAAATCTGATCATAAAAGAACAAAATACGGAAAGTCTAATTCAAAATATTGAAGACGGACATATAGATGCCGCTATTGCAGCAACACCGTTAGAAGTAGATTTCATTACGGAAAGACCTTTGTATTATGAACCATTTGTAGGTTATGTTCCAAAAGAGCATCGTTTAGGCAACAATAGCCAAATTACACCCGAAGATTTAGATATTGAAGATATTCTACTGTTGCAAGACGGTCATTGTTTTAGAGAAGGTGTTTTAAATCTTTGTAAAACGCCTAAAATAGGCGGAGAACATTTTAGCCTTCAAAGTGGTAGTTTTGAAACACTTATCAATTTATCCAATGAAGGTTTAGGTATGACACTTTTACCTTTCTTGAACACTCTAGAACTTGACGAACAAAAGAAAAGGCATCTTAAGTATTTTAAAGACCCCTCACCAGCACGAGAGGTAAGTCTTATTTATCATAAAAAAGAATTGAAAGTACAGATTACCGAAGCTTTACGAGATGTAATTACCGGTATTGTTCGCGGTGCCATCGCATTTCAAGATGTAAAAATAATTAGTCCGCTGAACAAGTAAAATTACTCCTTATCAAATCTATACAAACACCCCTCAATACAAATACCAGGGTAAGATGGTGATAGCGTTAATCTGGTTTTGCTTTCATTAAAGTCTGCGGTAAAGCCCAAGGTATCTCTTTCTTCTTCTATAATACTATACAAATAAAGCTCTCGCTCAATAATTTCATACGAACCTGAATTGATGGTTTCTTTATTGAAGGTTGTTCTTTCATAATTACCGAATTCATCGAAAATATAGCGGTAACCTTCGTCTACATCTTTCCATTCGGTAGTACCACCTGGGCTTACATAAGATGCCGTCAACAACCACTCTCCTACCAAACCGGTTTCATCTATGGGAATACCATTAGAATCATCGTTCTCGCAGGCAAAAAGTAAAGAAATAAAAATTATAAGGGTAAGTTTAAAACGCATAGTTCTTTTTAAACTAGATGTGGAAATTAAAAAAGGTTGCTCAAAAAAAAGAGCCACTTTACGTGGCTCTAACTTATACTTTTAAATAAACTAAACTTTGTTTTAACTCTGGCTTGTCCGTTATAAAACTTTCTAACCAGACTTTTAATTCTTCTACCTCTTCAGGTAGTAACGTCTGTAAGGCTTTCTTTAATTCTTTACAAAATAGTAAGGTATCAAAACTAACCTTCTTAAGTACTGTTTTACTATACTCTAGCATAGACTTAGACATTTTGTTGTTAGATTAATATGTTCGTTGTTGCATAAAGATAAACAGAAATTCAGAATTAATATTGTTTATTAAAAGTTAAAGTAATATTCTTCATGTTAAATTTTTACGGGTTTCATAATTATTCTATTTTGTACTTTCGAATAGATGAAAAATTTTATACTCATTATTGCCTTGGTTTTACTACTAATTTCGTGTGGTTCAAATAAAAGTTTCATATCAAAAAGCTTGGACAAACATTTAGCGACCTCTTTTTATGAGAACCAATTTACTGGAGTTTTGGTAGTCGATGCAGCATCAAAAGACACCTTGTATAACCGTAGTGCTCAAAAGTATTTTATACCAGCTAGTAACACCAAAATTTTCACACTTTTTGCCGCATTAAAAACACTCCCAAACCAAATACCTGCTTTGCAATACATTGAACAAAACGACACCCTGTATTTTCAAGGTACGGGCGATCCTTCGTTTCTGCATCCATATGTAAAAGATTCTACCGCATTTAATTTTCTAAAGAGCAAAAGTAATGTAGTCTTTACGACGGATAATTTTATGGATACAAAATACGGACCCGGTTGGGCGTGGGACGATTACCAATGGTATTATTCGCCAGAACGTAACGCCTTACCGTTATATGGAAATGTGGTAATGATCAAGAAAAATCCAGAACTAATGGTGTCACCTTCATACTTTAAAGATAGTGTTCTGCTAATTAGCACTACTGAAAACCGGAAAGAGACTTCTAACATATTTTTTTATCCTCCCCAGAAACAAGACACTTTAGAAACACCTTTTATAACCAGCATAGCAACCACTAAAGCAGTATTAGAACAAGTACTAAATAAAAATATTAGCACAAGAGCCAGCATGCCAACAGGTGTTAAAAAAACTTTATACGGCATACAAGCAGATTCACTCTACATTAGAATGATGCACGAAAGCGACAATTTTATAGCCGAGCAATTATTGATTTTGGCTACATCTGAATTAAAAGATACGCTAAACAGCTCTTTTGCTAGAAACCACATCTTAGAAAATGAACTGAGCGATTTAAAACAAGAGCCAAGATGGGTAGATGGCTCCGGTTTATCGAGGTACAACCTATTTACCCCGCAAAATATGGTGCATGTTTTAAGTGAATTGTATACCCTAGTACCTCAAGAACGACTTTTTACAATTTTTCCTGCCGGTGGGGTTTCAGGTACGCTGAAAAATAAATTTAAAGGTGATGACAAACCTTATGTTTATGCTAAATCGGGTAGTTTAAGCAACAACTATTGTTTAAGCGGCTACCTTTTGACCAAATCTGGCAAAACCTTGATTTTCAGCTTTATGAACAATCATTTTAAGAAGGCTACTCGTGATGAAAGAACACAGCTAGAGCGTATGTTACAAACCCTTAGAGACCATTATTAATTAGCGAAGCTTTGCTGATAAATGTTTGTCATATTTCTCTTTCAACATCTTAATTTTAGGTGTAATATGTGTTTTACAAAAAGGTTTCTCGGTATCATTAAAATAGTAATTATGATATCGTTCTTCAGATGATGTAAATGTCCCAAAAGGAAGGATTGCCGTAATTAGTGGTGCGGCAAACTCCTTCTGTACTTGGCTCATAATCTCATCTAACATAGGTTTAATGCCTTGTTCAAAGTAATAGACACCAGATCTATATTTGTTACGCATAGAATGATTTTCTGTGCTTTTATGGGTGTCTAAGTGAATCGCAACTAAATCTTTCAATTCAATAACATTAGCATCATAATGTACAATTACAGCTTCGGAAAAAGCTGTAAGATGTTCTTTTGGCGCAATGAAACCCTGTTCAACTTTTACAACTCCCTTTAGTGACATAAAAACAGCTTCCGTACACCAATGACAACCACCACCAAAGCCGACTTTATGTACATTTTTCATATTCTAAGAGTCGGTTTTAAGCCTTTAAACTAACGCATTCATTTTTGCGTATTGCAGCAACATAATGGTTTTTGCATCTTTAATTTCTCCGCTCGCTACCATCTTCATTGCGTCATCGAAATCTAACTCCAACACTTCAATATTTTCGGTTTCATCTTCGGCTCCACCACCTTCTCCAATCTTCATACTTTCATCATATTCACCAACAAATAGATATAGAATTTCGGTCACCGAACCTGGAGACATATAAGTTTGAAACACCTTCTGTACGTTACTGATTTTATAACCTGTTTCCTCTTCCGTTTCTTTACGCACGCAATCGGCAGGATTATCACCATCTAAAAGTCCCGCACAAACCTCAATCATCATGCCATCATCATTACCATTCACGTATGTTGGCATTCGAAATTGTCTCGTAAGCACAACGGTCTTCTTTTTAGAGTTATATAACAAAATAGCTGCTCCGTTACCCCTATCATAGGCTTCACGCTCTTGTGTTTCCCAGCTACCATCTGGTTTTTGATATTTATAGGTGTATTTATTGAGTGTATACCAGTTATCTGATAACAACTTCTTCTCAACGTCTTTTATACTTCCGTTTTTCAATGATAATGATTTATAATTTCATCATAAAGATAAAACAGAAGAACCTAAAACAAATAGAAATAAACTACGTCTTTAATATGCTAACATTAATAGCTTCAAAATGGTCATCTAGCAAAAACTCTTGCTATCTAAAATTCTTTTTATTTATCTTTTCGATACGAACTCTAAATAACCGACTACCTTGAAACCATTTTACATTTACTTCATATTACTTCTAGCACTAATTACATCTTGTAAAGAGGACCAAAACACTAATAGTACCAAAGATTTGCCCAAAATAGCCATCGCCGGTTTGGGTATTGAAAGTAGTACGTTCTCCCCTGCCCTTTCTACAGAAGAGTCGTTTCACGCCAAAGTAGGCGACTCGGTGTTTACGAGATATCCATTTTTACAGCCAGATTCGCTAAACAGAAAGAGAGCAGAATGGGTGCCAACACTAGTTGGTAAATCTTTACCTGGTGGCACGGTAACGCTTGAAGCCTATGAGTCATTGGTGACTAAAAGTTTGAAGCTCTTGGAAGAGAACAAACCGTATGACGGACTTTTTTTTGATATTCATGGCGCAATGAGCGTTGTTGGCTTAGATGACCCAGAAGGTGATCTAATAATGCGTATTCGTGAGGTAATAGGAGATGACGTGCTAATTTCAACATCGATGGATTTACATGGCAATGTATCTGAACGATTGGCAAAACACACCGATTTGATTACGGCTTACCGTATGGCTCCCCATGAAGATGCCATTGAATCTAAAAAGAGAGCGGTCACCAATTTGATAGATCGTCTTGAAAGCGGTAAAGGAAAACCTGCATTTAAAGCATGGGTTCCTGTACCGATTTTACTACCCGGTGAAAAAACGAGTACCCGTATTGAACCCGGCAAAAGTCTTTATGCAAAAGTACCTACCGTGGCAGACCAAGAAGGGGTAATCGATGCTGCCATATGGATCGGTTATGCCTGGGCGGATGAACCACGTAACCATGCCGTAGTAATGGTTACTGGTGATGACAAAGATAAAGTTGCACAAGGTGCCGAGAGATTAGCGCAAAGCTTTTGGGATGTACGTAATGAGTTCGAATTTGTAGCGCCTACTACGACTCTGGAGGAAAGCTTAAAACTTGCTTTGGCAAGTGATAAAAAACCCTATATGATAAGCGATATGGGCGATAACCCAACTGCTGGAGGTGCTGGCGATGTAACGTGGACACTTGAGCAATTATTGAATAGACCTGAATTTGCATCTAAAAATGGTAAATCTCTTATTTACGCCTCTATACCCGGACCTGAATTTGTAGAAAAAGCCAAAGAAATCGGTGTTGGAGGAAAAATTAAAGCAGAAGCCGGTGCTGCAGTAGATGATAGATTTGCCGGTCCTTTAACCTTAGAAGGGACTATTACCGCCATAAAAGAGGGCGATGTAAATGCCGAGATTGAAGTAGTGGTGAAAGTGGGCAATATTGATGTTATAGTTACCAAAAAACGAAAGCCCTACCACCACCTTAGCGATTTTACCAATTTAGGCTTAGACCCTAAAAACACAGACATTGTGGTGGTTAAAATTGGATATTTAGTTCCTGAATTATATGATATGCGTGGAGATTGGACTATGGCTCTAACCCCTGGCGGAGTTGATCAAGATTTAAACAGATTAGGCTATAAAAGGATTAAACGACCTATGTTTCCATTAGACAGTACCATGAGTCAGCCAAATTTAAAACCTAGATGGATCCCTGCTGCGAACGCTGAATGATCAAACTGAAATAGCTTTGTTTAAATAGCGCCTAAAGGGTAACATTTCTAAATAGTACTCAACCAATTGATCATCAAAATCACTCTTGTGGGTGTCATTGGTTGAAAACTCTCTGGCTACAGCAAAGGTCTTGTTTTTTAGTAATTCTATATGCTTATGATTTTTGGTAAATCCTTTTGGTGCGTTGGTAAGCTTAACATCTTCATATAGTCCTCCAAAACAAGTTTTGAAGGACTTTTTATTTAAGATTTTCACTAATTCTTCTCCGTCATAATCAATGGCATCGCGAACACTTCGTAATACTTTTGGCTCTGGCCTCCATAATCCGCCGGCAAAAATGCATCGGTCTATGCCCAGTTCAAAATAGAAATCCGCCGTTTTTGGCTTCTTGTCGAATCCCGCTCCAAAATGGTCTTTGTATACGGGCTTATTCGGATGAAACATTAAATTATTATTGATTCTATTAATCCCTTTTTTACCGGGCGTATCATAATATTCATCATCAATAGCAGCTAATCTACTATTCATACTATTTAACCATTCTATATACTCATCACGAACTTGCTTGTACCATTTACGATTGGCATCCATCCATTCCTTAGAATTATTCTTCTGCAATTCTTTAAGAAATTCAATTTGATTTTTAAAACTCATTCGTTGGTTCGCGGTTGTTAGTTGT
Source organism: Maribacter litoralis (assembly GCF_902506355.1). NCBI lineage: Bacteria > Pseudomonadati > Bacteroidota > Flavobacteriia > Flavobacteriales > Flavobacteriaceae > Maribacter > Maribacter litoralis. The sequence goes on from NZ_LR733271.1 coordinate 50,819, forward strand.
TGGAAAATTAAAATACAAACTCAAGCTCAAAAATCAAACTCAAATTCAAATTCATATTTATATCCTAATTAGTACTTCATACTTCCTATTTAAACTTAATGCATAGAACTTTACAAAAACCTCAAAAATTAGTCTATACTCTTCTTCTTAATACTTAGTACTATCTACTTAATACTTTGCACTTTGTTGGCACTATGTTTATTTAAAACCTATTATCCCCACCAACAATATCTCCTAAAGTTCCTAGAATACTTCCCTCTCCTTTGTCTTTTCCTCCCCGTGGTATAGAAGCTAATACTCTACCTGCCAAACGACTAAATGGTAATGATTGAATGTATACTGTGCCTGGTCCTCTTAGGGTTGCGAAGAACAATCCTTCTCCACCGAAAACAGTATTTCTAATTCCGCCAACAAATTCAATATCGTAGTCTACTTCTTTGGTAAAACCTACAATACAGCCTGTATCCACTTTTAAAACTTCACCGGGACCTAAGGTCTTTTTAGCTAAAGTTCCACCAGCATGTATAAACGACATACCATCGCCCTCTAGCTTTTGCATGATAAAACCTTCCCCACCGAAAAGTCCGCGGCCTAATCTCTTTGAAAATTCAATACCTACGGAAACTCCTTTGGCTGCACATAAGAATGCATCTTTCTGACAGATAAAGCGTCCGCCCATTTCAGAAAGATCAATAGGCAATATTTTACCCGGATATGGAGAAGCAAAACTTACCTGCTTTTTACCCTGACCTATATTTAAAAATGCGGTCATGAATAGGCTTTCCCCTGTAAGCATACGTTTACCAGCAGAGAAAATCTTACCAAGTACACTGTTGTCTTGATTACTACCATCACCAAAAATGGTGTTCATTTTAATATCGGTATCCATCATCATAAAGCTACCAGCTTCTGCCACTACAGCCTCTTGCGGGTCTAGCTCTATTTCAACATATTGCATTTCTTCCCCAAAAATCTCGTAATCTATTTCGTGTGCATTCATTTTTATATTGTATTTGATTGATGTTTATATTTAATATGTAGGCAAGTTGGTCACTTTGTTACAAGTTACCAACTTACTTTTTCAAAAATTACCGTACTCAACAATTTATCAAATAAAACAATACCATCGCACCCTTTCTAGAGTAAAAAAATACTAGTATACCTTTTTATCGTTTGTCATATTCGCAAAATTATATTTTAGCCCTACGTTAAAGTAAAAACTGTTTGACATATCAAAGTCATATATTTCATCGTCGCTATAATCTTGTATCTGCATACGATTATATGCAGTGTACCCGCCCTGTACCGTTGCAGTGAGCTTTTCCCAAAAGTCAACGTTATACCCAAGACCAAGTAAAACACTAGTTTGTCTTAGCGTACCGCTATAGTCTTCTTTGTAGACCTCTATCTCATCATTAATATTACCGGTAAAGCCAGTTAGCGTGGCAAAGCCTTCGAAATGATGGCTTTTACCTAAAGAGTACTTTACCCTACTATTGGGCACACCAATTTTATATGCCCAGTTGTCATTAATTCTTCTGGCATAAGAAATGATGGGTATTGGGTAATACAGTCCGTATTTAATATCATATGCAGCACCAAAGGTTAGAACGCTATTATCCCTACCATTATACTTACTTAGCGTTAGCATCGCATTAAAAAACAAATCATCTGATGCTATGTTATCATCCCTAAAATTAGAAGATACTTCGGATTCTTGCATAGCAAATATGCGCCAGTCGTTTCTTAAATTTCTTTCATATGTAAAACGTAAACTAAACGAATTAAAAGTTTCAATTTCATCGGTTTCAAAAGGTACATCCTCATCAACAAAACTGAAAGATGTATTCTGCAATTTTCCGCCGACCGTAAATTTTTCGGTTAAATTATTAATAACGGGTATATCCAATCCTGCTTTTAATCTATAAATATTAGCTACATCATAACTTGGAAAAAATTCTGATTGTATATAAATATTATCTGTTTCTTGGGCGTAAGACCAGCTTACCATAAATAACAATAAAATTGACACTTTCTTCATAAAACAACACTACTTTAATATGGTTATCAGAATGGTTCGATCCATTCTTAGAAGCATAAAAGTGTTCAAAATATTAAGCAAGAACAATCTTAATAGATTTGGATAAGTTGCATATAGAGGAAAAGGAGAATTTTATCTACCAAACGCTTTTCATTTAGTAAATCTTATGAAATGGTTACGAAGCAACACATTGGTTACAGGAAAATGCTACTTTTTTGAGATAGCCTGCAATAATTCTTTCGCTTTTTGACTGCCTATTAGGTATCGCTTACCATTTTTAAGTGTGAGGGCAACTCCTTGATTGCCCTTTACATTGTAGACCGTACCGTATTTTCTAGCTATTCTGATGCCATAGCCCACAAAACCATAATCGGTAATTCGGCTTTCTTCAATTTCTGTTAAAGAAATCTTCTTTTTGAAAAATATTAGATGACGAATGCATATTTCATTATTGGTTACCACCACCTTTAGTTTTGTGAAAGCAAAGAACAATACGGTTAGTACATATAAAAAATAGGGTAATAGTCCAGCAAATGAAATTTTATTCGAAATCCACATCATGCTCACATTACCAGAATCATTTGGAATTTGGGCAGTAAATAAGCGTACATATGTAATTACCGTACTTATTACAAACAATAGCATTGGTGCAAGTATAATGAGCCACAACCACCATTGTGTAAATTTCTGGCTTTCTTTGAACCTTATTTCCCTTTTCATTGAAACTACTTTTTTTGTTTCAACCTTACAGTCCACTCAAAATCAAAAGTACTCACCACTATCCCATCTTCATTGACACCAACAGATTTCATCCAAATGGTTTGCCCTTCACCTGTGGCAATGGTTTTATCTAGAGCTTCTTTGATCAAATGACCGTCCTCACAGGTAAAGGTTATTTTTCCCGTAGCTTTTTTAGAAAAGTTAGCTTTGTTATTAGCGACCAACATAGAAATTTTCTTTCCGGTAGCTTCAATTTGATCGATCATCATTGCCCCGGTTGTTAATTCTGCCGCCATACCTTGTACCGCCCAAAACATAGAATTGAACGGATTCTGATTGATCCATCTATGCGTTACGGTTACCACAGACATATTTTTATCTATTTCTTTTAAACGTACACCGCACCACCAAGCTGCAGGTAGTTTAAAAAAGGAAAACATGTTGAATTTACTAGCTGTTACCGCCATATCATTTAATTATTTCGCTAAAAATAGGGTTTATTTACACGATTCTAAAATGTTAAATTATTGTTAAATATTAGTACTATGCGTTACATAGTACCTTTTTTTAGCCATATATTTGCATAGGAAGTTAATAGGTAATCAAAGTAATTAGCTTTTACACAGTATTAAAATCAATCATCATCATCAACGCATCAATCATGACAGAATCAGTTACAAAGCACGAAAGAAACCTCTCTGCACTCATACATGCGAGTACGTTTTCTAAATTCTTTATTCCGTTCGGGAACTTCATCATTCCACTTGTTTTATGGACGGCAAATAAAAAGGAATATGAATTTGTAGACCATAATGGAAAACAAGCACTAAATTTTCAAATTAGTATACTACTCTACTCCATTCTAGTAGGCATGGTTAGTATCCCATTTTTCTTAGGTGGCATTCTACCTAATATTTTTGATTTTGATCACTTTGGGTTATCAAACATCCACAGTTTCAACACCATTAATTTTCATTTTGATTCTGATGATTTTTTTGGTCCATGGATGATTCCTGCAGGTTTGCTTGGACTGGCACAATCTGCCATATTTGTCATCAATATTGTATATACCATATTAGCAACGATCAAAACAAACGAAGGTGAAGTTTTTGAATATCCATTAACCATAAAATTTATAAAATAACAGAATCAGTCAATACATATCTGGGTATTCATCACACCCATTGGAGTTTATTTATCAATCAATTAAAACCTGTTTAACAACAGACAAATCAATCAAAATGTTTATTCATCAATCAAAAAACGAACAGTTAACCTATGCAGACAACAGAGAAGATGGAGCAATCCCCTCCGAAAGCGGGACTGCATAAAAAGCAAAAAGATATTATGAACGTAGAAAATACAAAAGCGCAAATGCGTAAAGGGGTTTTAGAGTATTGCATCTTGTCTATCTTGAACGGAGAAGACAAATATGCATCTGAAATCTTAAAAACGCTAAAAGATGCTAAAATGCTAGTAGTGGAAGGAACTATATATCCGCTACTGACCAGGTTAAAGAATGCGGGACTTCTAAACTACCGTTGGGAAGAATCCACATCTGGACCACCAAGAAAATATTATACACTTACCGAAACCGGTAAACTTTTCCTAAAGGAACTGGATACTACCTGGGACGAACTAAGAAAAGCCACCAACATAGTAACCAACTCAAAAAACAGCTAATCATGAACAAAACAGTAAATATAAATTTAGCGAACATGCTCTTCCATATAGATGAAGAGGCATATAATATAATGCGTAGGTATTTAGAATCTGTTAAAAGATCTTTTGCCAATACACCTGGTAGCGATGAGATCATTGCAGATATCGAAGCAAGGATCGCAGAACTTTTTCATGACAAACTTGAAAACGAAAGACAGGTTATTACCCAAAAAGAGGTTGACGAGGTTATTGCCATAATGGGGCAACCAGAAGACTACATGGTAGATGAGGAAATCTTTGAAGATGAACCTAGAGCAAAATCGGCTACAACACAGAATAGGGTTAAAAAACTTTATAGAGATACCGATAAAAAATATGTAGCAGGTGTTTCTGCCGGGTTGGCACATTACTTTGGTATTGACCCTTTATGGATTCGTTTACTTTGGATTTTCTTGACCATTTTTACTTGGGGCGGATTTATCTTTATTTACGGATTATTATGGATTTTAATACCAGAAGCCAGAACTACTGCCCAAAAATTGGATATGAGCGGAGAAACCGTGAATATCAGCAATATTGAGCGTAAAGTAAAGGAGGGTTTTGATGACGTTGCGGATCGTGTAAAAAGTGTGGACTACGAAAAAGTAGGCGACACCGTCAAAAAAGGAGGTAAAACAATCTTTGACACCTTTGGTGATATTGTCATGTTTCTATTCAAGATTTTTGGCAAATTCATTGGTATACTTTTAGTTATCATCGGTGCCGCAACATTGATCGGTCTTTTTGTAGGCATGTTCACCGTTGGTATATTAGATATCATTCATGTACCGGGCATAGATTTTTATAACGTGGTAAACTCTACCAACATGCCTATTTGGGTAGTTTCATTACTTGCATTTTTTGCCATCGGTATTCCGTTTTTCTTCTTAATGTACTTAGGATTAAAAATATTAGTAAATAACTTAAAGTCTATTGGTACCGTCGCAAAATTCTCACTGCTTGGGCTGTGGTTAATATCGATTATTCTATTGATCATATTTGGTATTAGAGAAGCTGCCGCACACGCGTATACAGGTAGTATGTCTGTGGAAGATGAGATCACCACAGTAATGCCAACTGATACTTTGAACATTAGACTGGTCTCTACAGACGAGTATGACCATGAAAATGATATGAACTTGGGAGATACTTTTCTGTCTTACGATGAAGCGGGAAATAAAATTTTGGTTTCAGATGATGTAAGATTTCGTATTCGTAAATCTAAAGACACCTTGGTTCGTGTTCAAGTTAGAAAAGAAGCGGACGGCCCATCTAATAGAGAGGCAAAGGATATCGCCAGTCAGATCGTTTATGACTATGAAGTCAGCGGTAATACCATCTCTTTTAATGATTACTTGACCACACAAGGCCCTAAGTTCAAAGACCAAGAAGTACGTGTAAGTATATTTTTGCCCGTAGGTACCATCTTAACTTATGAACAGACCAATTCTAGAAATTGGATCACCACGGTAAATACAGATCGAGACACAGATGGTTTAGAAGGCTACCTGTGGAAAATGACCAACAATGGGGAATTAGAATGCTTAGATTGCCCTGAATACATTGAAATGAATGACGTGGACGATAATGGTTCTAATCGCATAAAAATCAATGAGAACGGTATCGACATCAATATTAACGACAACGGCGAAAAAGGCAAGATCATCATCAACGAAAATGGCATTGACATTGACGTAAATGATCACGGAGAATCGTTTAAAATGAAATTAGATGAGAATGGGGTAAAAATTGATGCCAACGATAGCATCCAATAATTACAGTTCATTCGACTAAAACGACAATTCGGTATTTATTAATCGCAGAAGAATTAAAAAACAATCATTTTTACATCATCAAATAACAATCATAAAAACAAACAATCATGACAACATTAGTAAGAATAACAGTAGCTCTTATTTTAGCCCTATTACTTTCCTCTTGCGGCTTTGATATTAATTTTGGATCAGGACAAGCCGGTAACGGTGTAGTGGTAGAAGAAACCAGGGAAATAACCGAAGAATTCACAGAAGTATCCGCTTCTGAAGGTTTAGAAGTATTTGTCTCTCAAGGTACTGATTTTGATATTGCAGTTGAAGCAGATGAAAATATTATAGATTTCATAGGTACCGATATCAAAAACGGTAAATTAAAAATTCACTGTGTAGAGAATATCGGTCGTGCTACAAAGAAGATATTTGTAACCATGCCCAACGTAACCGGGTTATATGCTTCTAGTGGCGCTCACCTAACCACTGAAAACAAAATTCAATCGGACAAATTGGAGATAGACGCTAGTAGCGGTGCCATTTTAAATGCTATTGTACAAGCTACCAATATGGATATTGATGCCAGCAGTGGCGCCAACATTTCACTAGAGGGAACCGCAAATGAAGTTTATGTTGATGCCAGCAGTGGTTCTAATGTTAGGGCAAATGATCTTGCGACTTCAGAAGCTAATGCCGATGCCAGTAGTGGTGCCAATATAAGTATTGATGTCAAAGATAATTTAACGGCAGAAGCTTCTAGTGGAGGTAATATTTCTTATAAAGGAGATCCAACGGTACAAAAGAACAAATCTGTTTCCGGTAGCGTTCATAAATACTAAAATATTCATCAATCAAATCAACAACCGAACCCACTGAAATATCAGTGGGTTTTCGTTTTTTAGTCCTATCCTTATCTGTATATTAGTACTATGCAAGTACACTTAAAAAAATATACTTTACCGTTAAAGCACACCTTTAGCATTTCACGCGAATCTCATGATTTTCAAGATACTATAATAGCTTCTTTAACCTTAAATGGCAAAACTGGTTATGGCGAGGCCACCTCTAATCCGTATTACAAAATAACGGTTGAGAGTATGATGGATGAAATAAATGCCATTTCTACCGAAATTAAAGGGTTTGATTTTACCTCCCCAGAAATATTTCATTCTTTTTTGGTAAAAAAAGGCTTATCCAATTTTGCCATTTGTACATTAGATCTTGCCGCCCATGACCTATATGGGAAATTACAGGGCAAGCCATTATATAAAATTTGGGATACTAATATTGAAAATTACCCAACTACAAACTATACCATTGGTATTGCCCCTATAGATGTAATGCTGACAAAAATGAAGGAAATGCCATGGCCGATTTATAAAATTAAATTAGGTACTAGTGATGACGTTGCCATTGTACGCGAATTACGCAAACATACCGATGCCATTTTTAGAATAGATGCTAATTGCGCATGGACAGCGGAAGAAACCATACATAACGCCCCATTGTTAAAGGAGTTGGGTGTAGAATTTTTAGAACAGCCCCTAAAGGCCGATGATTGGTCTGGTATGGAAGAAGTTATGCACCATAGTGTATTACCCGTAATTGCAGATGAAAGTTGTATTGTTGAACGTGATGTTGAAAAATGCGCACTGCATTTTAGTGGTATCAACATTAAATTGACCAAATGTGGCGGACTCACCCCTGCCCTACGCATGATAAAACGAGGTAAGGAATTGGGAATTAAAGTTATGGTAGGCTGTATGACAGAATCTACTGTGGGTATTTCTGCCATTGCACAATTAATTCCTCAACTGGACTATGTAGATATGGATGGTGCCCTGTTGTTAAAAAGTGATATCGCCACCGGCGTACAAATAGCTTCAGACGGTAAAGTCATTTTTCCTAATCTAGCCGGTAGCGGTGTTCAACTTTTAGATTAATGTATACTATTGATGGGTTTCCGGGAAGAACAATTATAAAAGACGGTAAAGAACTGTTATATTTTGGCGGCACATCTTATTTAGGACTCCAAACCGATGCCGATTTTCAGTCCATATTCATTGAGAATATCAAGAAATACGGTACGGCTTATAGTGCTTCTCGTAAATCAAATATTAAGATTTCCATTTTCGATGAGGTAGATCAATACCTAGCGGAAATGGTTGGCAGTGAAGCCTGTATCTCAATGTCATCAGGCTATTTGGCGGGGCAGCTGGTATGTGATTATTTCAGTAACGGCGACTACAGTTTGTTCTATGCCCCAAACACCCATTCCGCCCTATTTAGAAATCAACAGATAGTATACCCAAACTGGCAAGAACTTGAGAAAGCCATTAATGATAACACCAACACAACTCCTGTGCTTTTTTTAGACAGTATAGATTTTCATGGTGATAATTATCCAGATTATACATTCCTTGAAAAACTTCCATTATCGAATATCATTCTTGTTATAGATGATTCTCACGGTATCGGTATTACCGGTGAAAATGGCGGCGGCAGTTATGCTTTTCTACAATCACTACAACCAAAAGAACTTCTGGTATCCTGCTCATTGGGAAAGGGCTTCGGAATTCAAGCCGGAGCAATATTCGGTAGCAAAAAATTAATGAATCTTCTAAAAAACACTTCGTTTTTTGGTGGTGCCAGCCCAGCTACACCAGCTGCATTGGCAACTTTAAAAGATGCTCAAGAAATTATCATTGCCAAAAGAATTCAACTTCATAAAAATACAGACTTCTTCTTATCAACATTATCGAATACTTCTCTATTTGTGTTTGCCAAAGGGCATCCTACCTTTAATTTTCAGAATGAAATGCTCTCCAAATACTTGGAAGAAAATGCCATTATAGTTACCAATATCAGATATCCTACAGAAAATGATTCGTTAATGAGCCGTATCGTTTTAAGTGCTTCCCATACCCAAAACGACATTTTAAATCTTTGTGCTATTCTTAACGCATTCGCCGCTTAATCGTAGTATTTACTACAATTATCTCACTTTTAATATATTATTCTTAATTATTCGACTTTATTTTTATCAAATTCTGATAATTATTCGTATCTTTTTAATACACATTCAACTCTTTTATTAACTAACACGCTACCACTATGAAAAAATTATTAGGATTGGTATTGTTGATGCTGCTATTGGTTTCAGCTGCCTCTACAAATTCCATTAACGACAACTACATGCATACCATTCAAGGTACATGGGAACTGGAAAGTTTTTATAATTACGACGGACAAGATATTATCGATACCGTACCTACAGCCGACGGATACAGGCAGGTTAAAATGTATTATAACGGTAAAATTATGTGGACAAGATATGTACCCGTAGATAAAATAGGACGGTTTGGTTATGGCACCTATAAAATTACCGATGACCGTTTGATGGAAACATTGGAGTATGGTGACAACGAAATGATACAAGCCATGGACACGTTGCGCATTTTTACTTTTGAACTAAAGCTCAGCGATGATAGGTTCAGTCAAATTAGTTTAGATGAAGAAGGAAATAGAACCTTCTCTGAAAATTATGTAAGAATAGATTAACTCAATGTAATGAACAAAAAAAGAGCCCATTCTTAGGAATGGGCTCTTTTTTATATACCTTAATTTAAGTTCTAATACTTATCGGCAACTGCTTCTTCAACAGAACCTATTGATGCTAAATATCTTTCGGCATCAAGCGCTGCCATACAACCAGTACCTGCTGCGGTAACGGCTTGTCTGTATTCTTTATCTTGAGCATCTCCACTAGCAAATACTCCTGGTAAATTGGTCATGGTAGATTTACCTTTGGTGATAAGGTAACCTGTTTCATCCATATCTAATTGACCTTTGAATATATCTGTATTTGGTTTATGGCCAATAGCAATGAACAGACCGGTAATTGCGATATCTTCCTTTTCACCTGTTTGGTTATTTACCATACGCAAGCCTTCTACAACCTGCTCACCAAGCACCTCATCAACTTCAGTGTTGTAGCGTACTTCAATATTTTTAATGCTATTTACTCTATGTTGCATAGCTTTTGATGCTCTCATTTCATCTCTACGCACCAACATGGTTACCTTGTTACAGATATTCGCCAAATATGAAGCTTCTTCTGCCGCTGTATCTCCTGCACCAACAATAGCAACGTCTTGTCCTTTATAAAAGAATCCGTCACATACGGCACATGCCGAAACTCCACCACCACGTAAGCGTTGCTCACTTGGCAAGTTTAAATATTTAGCAGAAGCGCCTGTAGAAATAATTACAGTTTCCGCTTCTATTTCCTTATCGTTATCCGCAACTACTTTATGAATCCCTCCTTTTTCTTTTGAAAATTCAACTGAAGTAATCATACCAATTCTAACTTCGGTACCAAAACGTTCTGCTTGTTGTTGCAATTGCACCATCATAGTAGGACCGTCTATACCCTCTGGATATCCTGGAAAATTATCAACTTCAGTCGTGGTGGTCAATTGACCTCCTGGCTCCATTCCTGTATACATAACAGGTTTTAAATCTGCACGGGCAGCATATATTGCCGCCGTATAACCTGCAGGTCCGGATCCTATAATCAATGTTTTTACACGTTCTATTTTATCAGACATAATATCAAGTGGTTCTATTAATTTATCTATAACAAAAGTAGGTTTTTGAGCTAGAAACTTACAATATAGTTATCAAAACTTTTTATACGATTATTAGTTATGAAGATAAGTATTCACTATTTTTCGGCTGTTTTTCTTAAATTAAATTAATATTAATTATAGAAAAAAATGAACCATCCCCCATTCTTAACGTAAGTATCGTAGAACTTTTATGATTTTTGAATGAAAACCTTTAACTGTGCTATTATAGAGGACTCCATTACCCAAAGGAGACTTCTAGAAGAATATATTGCAAAACATAAGAATTTAAAATTAATGCATTCCGCTAGTGCCAATGCAGATGTTTTAGAAGACTTAAATACTTCAAATATCGATTTGCTATTTCTAGATATAGAAATGCCCGATATGAGCGGATTCGAGTTTTTATCGGGTCTTACTATTGAGCCTCAGGTAATTATTACCAGTACGCATCAAAAGTATGCGCTTGAAGCATTTGACTTCAACGTAACTGATTTTCTTTTAAAACCCTACAGCACTGCTCGGTTTGAAGCCGCTATTGCAAAGGCAATCGATAAAGTAAAAGCTGCCAAAAAGAAGCAACCCGAAAGTAAATTGGTGGTAAAACATAACCTTAAACAAGTAGAGCTCAACGTACACAGCATACTTTACGTGGAAGCATTGGGCGACTATGTAAAGGTGGTGACCGATGAACGCAATTATGTAATTCTATCTACTATGAGCGCTTTTAAAGATAGACTCGAAGCTGATAAATTCATTAGAATCCACAAATCATATATCGTAAACCTGAAAATGGTAGAACGTTATAATCATGAATTCATTGAAATTCAGAATAAAAAGATACCTATTAGCCGCGCAAAAATTGCCGAACTGGATCAGTTACTAAATTGCCTGGACTAACAAGTTCTTTATTCTTTCAGCATAGCTACAGTTGCTACCGTTCTAAAGCCGGTATGCTCTAATGAGGAATCCATACTTGACCCCATTCTTGCAGATACCCGGTAACTTGCGCAATAAGATTCACTACACAAAAACGAACCGCCTTTTATGACTCGTTCTTTTGCCAGAGGATTGTTAGGTGTGAACGGACTATCAGCTCCCGTAGGGTTCACCAATACCGTATTTTTTGCTTTCGTCTCTTTGTAATAATTGGTGTTGTACCAATCACTAGTCCATTCCCAAACATTACCGGCCATATCATAAAGTCCGTATGCATTAGGTGGATAAGATTTGACGGGAGCCCTAAATTCAAATCCGTCTGCCTTGGTATTCTCTACGGGGAATTCACCTTCCCATGTATTTGCTCTTTTCGCCAAAACGGAAACATCATCGCCCCAGTTATAAATGGTACCATAAGAACCTGCCCTAGAAGCAAGCTCCCACTCCGCCTCTGTCGGCAAGCGTCTATTTGCCCATTCGCAGTAGGCTAATGCATCTTCATATGACACTTGAACCACCGGGTAATTATCTTTACCTTTTATACTACTTTCCGGACCGTTAGGGTGTCTCCAATCCGCACCAATGGTCCAGTTCCACCATTGTGAGAAATCGTATAAATTAGGTACCGATGATTTTGATTTTTTGAAGGTCAATGATCCAGGCTGTAAAATGGAATCATGTGGCTTTTCTGTACCTGCAGGTACTTGTTTCTTCAACTCTTCCCAATCAATTCCTCTTTCTGCAACGGTTACATAGCCTGTAGCTTTCACAAATGCAGCAAATTGGGCATTGGTAACTTCAGTGGCATCCATAAAAAAGCCGTCGACCATAACATCGATTGCAGGTTTTTCATGATTCATTGCTATTTTATCATTGCTGACCGCACCTTGCTTAAATGTGGCTCCCGATACCCATACCATGCCTTCTGGAGCAGTTACTCCTTCCGGCTTTTCTATCATAATGGTATGTGCAATGGCTGGAGTTTTTGCTTCTTCTTTCTCCGTAACTGTATCTTGAACCGTAGTCTTTTTTGTTTCAGATTTACAGTTTATCATTGTGACCAATAGTAAAGCCAAGCCTAAAACATGTATGTTTTTATTCATACGCTAAATATACTTTCTCTTATTTAATTTCTACTTCAAGACCATAATTTTAACGTATGGGACTAATTATGTAATCGAAAGAAAGGTTTTCTGGTTTAATTTGATATTCTTCTAGCGGAAGATATCCCCAACTGTTATCTCCACCAACGCCCATTTGACTATGATCTATATTTATATTGATCAAATCTCTAGTCGGTATATCAAATGTATGCCGCTGCCTTTTTTGCATTCCTTCATCAAAATCTGAATTTAATTGATGGTGGGCACTGAAAGAAAACAATTCTGGAGCAGTGATTTTTATACCTTTCCCTTCCTTATTTTCAAATGACAAGGTTCTAATATCCGTTCTGTTACCATTTTCTTGCGGACGGATATATTTGAAATATAAATCCGATACACTAGCGTTATACACACCAACTAGAGCAGAAGTATTACGATCTTGATAATTTTCATGTTCTCCCCTGCCATACCATTCTACTTGATCATAACTGCTATCAATTATTAAGTTATTACCGAATCTTGGCAAAATTGGCAAATCGCTTTTAATACCTTCTAACTTAGTACTTACCAAAATTTCACCTTTTGAATTGATCGTATATGTAACATTTACCTCTCCATTTACCGCAGGCAAATTATATGTGGCGTTTAGCTGTAAATCTTTTCTGATTTTGAACGGATTAGCGGTAAGCTTCATGGCATCTAAAATCTTCTTGCCTTCATTGGAATTGATTTCTAATTTGGTCAATTCTTGATTTAGGGTAGCATCTTTCCAAGGTTTTAGCAATTTTGGCATGTTGTAACCGTAATCATTATCATTTGGTGCACGCCAGAAATTAACAGTAGGTCCCTTTTGCAAAAGATTTCCTTGTCCGTAATCTATGGAAGACAATGAACCGTCTTTACTGTTAAAACCTATTTCGAATCCGTCACCGGTAACAATAATGATATCTTGCTTTTTAGTCACTTTTAATCCGTCAATATTTTCTTCAAAAACAGATGGTTTAAAATCCGTCAATTGAAATTGCTCATACGCCAATAAGTAGTGCTCAGGAATTAATGCGCTTTCCTTCTTTGTGGTCATGTATACATTCAAATGATACTCAGACGTGGCATTTGCTAATTCTGGTAAGTCTATTTGAACTGCTTTAGTTTCATAGGGAGCAATATCGACATCAGCAATATTTCCCTTACCTACTTCTACGCCATTCTCCAATAATCTCCACGAAAAATTATATTCCGAAAGGTTCGTAAAATCATACATATTTTTCAGACTGATTTTTCCAGATTTCACATCCTCCGATGTAAATTTCACATATTGATATACTTTCTTTACCTCATACAGAGCCGGATGCGCAGAGCGATCAGGATCTACCAAACCGTTCAAGCAAAAATTATTGTCATTCTGCAGTTCCGCTCCGCCTAAATCTCCTCCAAAAGCATAAAATTCTACGCCTTCATCATTGGTAGCTTTTAAAGCTTGATCTACCCAATCCCAAATGAATCCGCCTTGCAATACATCATATTTTTCAATAGCATCCCAATACTCTTGTAAGTTACCGACACTATTACCCATCGCATGGGCATATTCGCATTGAATCAAAGGCCGCTTTGGGTTATTTTCCGCATAAGCAATTGTTTGGTCTACCTTTGCGTACATTGGTGCTTGTATATCTGTATTGGAGAAATTTGTTGCTCCTTCATACTGCACGGGTCTAGTGCTATCGTTCGCTTTCAGCCAATCATAAGTATCAAAAAGATTCTGACCATTACCCGCTTCATTTCCTAAAGACCACGTAACGATCGACGTGTAATTTTTATCACGCTCGAACATTCTAATGGTTCTGTCTAAATGCATTTCTCTCCACTCTGGTCGGTATGCCGGGTGAATGGCAATTGCGGCTTCATCACCGTCTAAACCTTGGTTGGTAGCTCCCATGCCGTGAATTTCAATATTGGCTTCATCAACGACATAAAACCCGTATTTATCTGCCATTCTATAGAAAAACTCATTTTTAGGATAATGGCTACAGCGAATAGCATTAATATTACTTTGCTTCATTACCTGCATATCTTTCAAGGTAACTTCTTCGCTAATAACATGACCGGTAACCTCATCATGGTCGTGCAAGTTTACACCCTTTATTAACACAGGCATACCGTTAACCAAAAATTGATTGTTTTTTATTTCAATTTTTCTGAATCCGATTTTAGAACTAATAGCTTCGGTAGTATTCCCTTTTTTATCCCTTAGCGTAAATAGTAAGGTATACAAATTCGGTTTTTCTGCATTCCATGTTTTTACATCGGTAACTTCTTGAGCAAATTTGACCGAAGTAACTCCCTCAACCACGTCTACCTTCTCATTTAATTTAAAAACCTCATAGTCGCCATCAAATAACGTAACTTCTACTTGAGCACTTTTTTGCTTTTTGCCCGTATTTGCCAATTCTAAATCTAAACTAAATTTACCGTTCGTATAGGTTTCATCTAAATCTGCTACAACAGTGTAGTCTTTGATTGTGGCTTTATTGGTCGCATATAAATACACATCCCTATCAATACCGCTTAAACGCCAAAAATCTTGATCTTCTAAATAGCTAGCGTCAGACCAACGTAAAACCTGTACTGACAAATCGTTCTTGCCTTCTTTTATATACTTGCCAATATTAAATTCTGCAGGAGTTTTACTGCCCTCACTATAGCCTACCTTATGTCCGTTTATATATACATACATAGCGCCACTAACGGCTCCGAAATGAAGGTATACCTCTTTATTTTCCCAATTTTCGGGAATTTCAAAATGACGCTTATAGCTTCCCACGGAGTTGATGTCATGAGGAATAAATGGCGGATTTTTAGGGAATGGATACACCACGTTGGTATAAATTGGCGTACCATATCCCTCTAACTCCCAATTGGAGGGCACTTTAATTTTATCCCAACCGGAGGAATCGAAATCGGACTGGTAAAAAGTAGTCGGTCTTTCTGGTACACTTGCCGCATAATGAAAAGACCACTCCCCGTTCAAAGATTGATAGAATGATGAATTCTCCCAACTTTCATTTGCTAAAGCTGATTTCGCATTCTCATAACGATATAAAGATGCGGTTGGCGCTTCTCTATTGATTTGAAAAATTTCTGGGTTCTCCCACTCCGGATTCTCCCATTTTTGGGTTTGGGCATTCACAAATGCTGTAGATAAAAAGATGCTGAGTAGGCATATTTTAATACTGGTTTTCATGTTCTAATTGTTATTTATGTTGAGTTGCTAAAAATGAAAAATCCGTCCTTAAATTCGTTTTTATTCATTTTCAACCTATATAATTATAGAAATTCACAGAAAAGCACCCAAAATAATGAGTACTACCTATAATTACATCCTTGCAAAATACAATTAAACTTATGATTTTGGAAGTGAAAATAAGTTGATGAATGTTTTAATGGTTCTAATTCTTATTGAAGCCACCTAATCACTCAATAATCCGTTTTCCAACAGTGGAATTTGAAAACGTTCGGTCTCTGGTTTTGTGTGTTCTTTCTTGAATATTGCGGCTGCCTTTTCTAAAATATCTGGGTGTTCCGCTGCAATATTATTCTCTTCAGTAGGGTCATCCTTTAAATTATACAACTCTAATGTAGGCTGCTCGTCATCTTTTAAATGTTGACGAACCACTTTCCAATCGCCCATTCTAATGGCAACCTGTCCACCATATTCTGGAAACTCCCAATACATAAATTCATGTGCAACTTGTTCTCCTTCCCCCAACAAGGTGGGCAACATACTAACACCGTCAGTTGTAGGTGGTGCAATTTCCAATAGATCCGCAAAAGTCGCCAGCATATCATAATGTGCAGAGGCGTGGTCGCTTGTACTACCTGGTTTTATTTTACCTGGCCATGTAAAAAAAGTAGGAACTCTAATTCCGCCCTCATATACAAATCCTTTGCCTTTTCCATACTCACCCTTAAATGGTTGGGCGCTTTCAAAAAATGCTGGATCTGCACCACCGGCATAACTTGGTCCGTTATCGGAAGTAAAAACAATTAAGGTGTTCTCATAGATACCTTCGTCCTTTAGCTGTTTTACCAACTTACCCACATTCTCATCAAAATAAGACACCATGGCAGCATAAGCCGCATGCGGATTCTGATGCGAAAAATAGCCATTTCCATTTCCTGATAAATAGGGCTCTTCTGGTCCAAATTTTTCTTTGTAATAATCTACCCAGCGTTGTGGTGCTTGTAATGCTACATGCGGTATGGGTGTTGCCCAATACAAGAAAAACGGATTCTCTTTACTATCTGCTACAAAGCCCGTAAGCTCTTTA
Organism: Maribacter litoralis; assembly: GCF_902506355.1. NCBI lineage: Bacteria > Pseudomonadati > Bacteroidota > Flavobacteriia > Flavobacteriales > Flavobacteriaceae > Maribacter > Maribacter litoralis. The sequence continues at coordinate 68,045 of NZ_LR733271.1, forward strand.
AACATTAAGTCTGGAGCGTAATCTGTAAGCGTGTAGTCTTTATAACTTTCAGAATTAGTAGGGTCTAAACCTTTTGGAAAAGGTGAACTTGGTGCAACGGTATCATTTGCCAAATGCACGCGGTTTCTGTTCTTGTACAAATGCAACGGATAATAGGTATGTGCCTGACGTTGACAATTGAAGCCGTAGAAAAAATCGAATCCCATTTCGTTAGGTATGGAATGTGTATGAGGTGCACCTAAACCCCATTTACCCACCAAAGCCGTTTTATAGCCTTCGGCTTTTAAGTAAGTAGCAATGGTCTTTGTACCTGCCGGAACAGGGCGCTGACCCTCTAAGGTAGAATCTTTTGCCATGGCTTTATAATTCCAAACATCACCACGATCGTTCCATTCATCATTACCACGAATAAACGCTTTGCCCGAATGTTTACCCGTAAGAAACATATACCTGGCAGGTGCGCATACGGGTGCACTTGAATAATGCTGGGTAAAAACCATACCCTGTTTTGCCAGTGCATCTATATTTGGTGTTTCTATCTTTTCTTGACCAAAGACACCTATTTCAGCATACCCCAAATCATCTGCCAAAATGTAAATGATATTCGGTTTTTGTTCTGTGGGTGCTTCGAACTTCTTTTCGCCAGTACAGGACAAAAAAGATAGGACAATAAAAAGACCTAGAAATAAATTTTTCATGATGGATAGGTTGGTTTTGGCTTACCTAAAGATACCGAATTATCGAATACTTCAGTGACCAACCCTATTCATCATTTTCAACATACAAAACTTGTTCTGAAAATCCATTACATTACCAATAACCGGTATTAATTACAGCGCAAACACATCATTAATTCGCCCTATTTTAAAACCTTTATCAAGAACAATTTGGCTTTCTTCACTATTAGGGTCCAATAACGGATTTGTATGATTAAAATGGATGAAAATAATCTTGGCTTTTTCTTTTGCGTTCAAGTCTTTAAACTTCTCTAAACTTTCAACAACAAAGGGATGCGGAATTTCACTGATATCCCTATTATTTATTTCCTTACCGCTATAAAAAGTAGCATCCAAAAATGCATAATCTACTTTTTGTATTTCTTCAACGATATCTTTTTCCCACTTTTCCCATTTATCAATATCAGGAATAAACAGGGCACTTTTATTCGGACCTTGAATACGATACCCTACCGTTTCTGAATATTCATCTCTGTGTGGCACTAAAAATGGTATTACTATAATTTCTTGTGACAGCTCAACAGCATTTTGATCAGCCATCGCATTAAGAACCACATTTTCTCTTTGTATAAGCTGATCCCATGGTCCATTATTTAGAAGAAATTCCTCCATTTTTGGCATTACATAAATCGGAGTCGCGTTAGCGTCCATAGCCTCTTTGCCCAAGTACATTAATCCTGTATAGTGACCAATATGTGCATGAGTTAGAAAAATACCATCTACTACTTCATTATCGCTTTTGGGTCCATATTGTGTAAGCATTTTCATTTGCTGGGCAATATCGGGAGTAGCATCAAATAGATAGGTTTTTTGATTGTCGGTATCTATAACACCTAATGAAACTACTCGTCTCTCGGTATCAGGATTTTCAAAAAGCGCTGCACAACACTCTTTTTTACATCCAATTTGCGGCGACCCAGCATCTTGAACGTTACCTAAAATTACAATGGAGGTATTTTCCACAGCACTACTTTCTTTCTGTTCAACAGTTTGTTTAGGTGTTGATTTATCAGCGCAGGAAATAGCTATGGATGCTATAAAAAATAGAAGGTATTTGTTCATTTTTTTCAAAATTGCTTACAACGGTCTAGTATCAGAATAGTAGCGGGTTTTGAAATGCTACCTTTTCGGATTAAGCCAAACCATAAATATAAAAAAGCGATTTCGATTAAGCACCGAAACCGCTATTACCTATACAATGTTGTGGGTATTTATTAATCTACTTTTTATTTCTTCAACCGTTTTATCATAATCAGAATCTATCTTCTCTTTGAAGTCCATTTCCGCATTATTCTTTTCGATATAATTAGCGCCCCATCGATATATGTCCATAACGATTGGAACAAGGTCAAGACCTTTTTTTGTCAAGGAATATAAATAGGCAGACCTATTATTTGAATCTACTTCCTTCTTAATAATTCCGTTTGCCAAAAGTCTATTAAGCCTATCTGTTAGAATATTTGTTGATATACGCTCAATATTCACTAATTGGTTGAAATGGCGATTGTCAAAAAAAATGAAATCACGAAGAATTAAGAGCGTCCACTTATCTCCAAAAATGTCGAGAGATAATGTTATCGGGCAATCTGACCTTCTTTTTTGTTCTTCCATTTTACTAAGTTACGATAAGTACTTGCATAATAAAAGTTCTTTTGTATGTTTGTACTTGCAAAATGCAAGTGCTAATTAAAACTAAAACTATGTCTTATACCACAAGTGTTTCAATTGAAGCAAATTCAAAAATTATATTTAACGCAATAACCCAATCAGTTCAAGAATGGTGGGGTAACACCAATACTGCCGTGTCAAAATTAGATGATGAGTTTACGACAAGTTTTGATAAAACATTCTGGAAATTTAAAATTTTAGAATTTAAACCGAATTCTAAAATTGTTTGGCAATGTATTGATGCAAAGCATATTCATACAGGTTTCGATGGAATTGAAAAGGAATGGATTGGAACCAACGTTGAATGGAATTTGGAAGAGAAAAGTCATAATGAAACCATTCTAAATTTCACCCATAATGGACTTGTTCCAGAATTAAATTGTTACGAAATATGTTATCCTGCTTGGGAAAGGTTTGTTACGCAAAGTCTCAAAAGTTTTGTCGAAACTGGAAAAGGAATGCCACATTTGTCGTAATTACCTGAAAAGCCCTTCTCTTGCGTTCCAAAAATTGACGTTCAACTACTAACGGGGTTATAAAAAAAAGCCCCTGAAAGAGGCTTATATCGATAGTAATTATTTCTGATCAATGGCTTGTGCAACGGTTACCATTGTTGTAAAACGTTTTTTTTGCGTTATGATTTGAAGTTTTTCCATATTACATACAGTTCATTCACTTCCTTTTCATTCATGTACTTTGGGAAAAGTCCAGTATTTGTAAAATATGCCCAACATTCTCCAAATTTTAAATATTGACTTTTAGGAATGTTTTTTTTAGCCAAGCATTTTTTTAGAATCCCAATCCGCTTATTTTCATCCTCTGCAATTATTTCGCCAATTTTGGAGATTTCAGTTTCAGAAAATCTATTTGTTATCGCTTTTAAAGTTTTCAATTCCGTCCAATATTTTCGAGCTCCAATTCCTAACTCCACGCGAATGAATCTATTCTTCTCTAATGCAAATCTGAAGGGGTCTTTTCTTTCGATTGTTATTCCATTCGCTTTTATTTTGTCCCAAAATTTTTCAGTATCAGGACTGATGCTATAATTCCAATAGTTTAAGAATTCACTTGTTGCAGATTTTCGTTGATAAGCATTTAATTTTCTACCTACTTCTTGAGTAGTTAAAAGTCGTTTTGTGTATGAAGAAAAGTTTAACATCGCCCTTTTTGACTTGTCATCTAACTCTGATGATGCAGCAACTATTTTATCATGAATTTCAATTGTCCTTAAAATATCATCTAAAGGGTTCTTTTTCATTCAAGGTTTGATTTTTGTAAAATGTTGCACAACGTCTCCGTATATGAAACGTAGCGTGTAAAAAGACGCTATCGTTTCGGATTATATACGAGCCGAATTTTTAAATTTTTCTTTTTATCTTTATTTTACTAAAAGCCAAATTTAAAAATTTGGCGGTCTTTGCAAATACACACAAACCTCTCGTTAAGCTTGTAATAGCTATGTTTTATATACATTGTTGCCAGTAGTACTTTATGCGTTCTCCTTCCGATTTAGTACTGGTTTATGTTTTCTAATTAAGTACTCTTCGAGTTCAAAACGTCCAAATGAAATCGGCATAGTTTTTATGGAACAAGAATTTAAATATTTAGTCAAATTCAAGTCTTCTTTTTCGCTAAAGTACCTTTTCTTGCCTTTTATTGTTTGTAATTTATAACCTAAAATTGTTTCTCCTAAATTTCTTCTTACAGCAGAAAAGTATGTTCTGCCAGAATGAGTTGCGTGTCTTTTTAAAACATCTGAACTTTCTCCTATATAAATATGTCCATCTTTTTTGTGCTCAATCCAATATATTCCAGCTCCGTAATTTATTTCAGCCGAAAACCATTCGAAATGTTTAGATTTCTTGAACTGCTTTTCTCCGTCTTTAATTATCTGTAAATAATTTTCTTGAACTTGTGTCCACAATTTTTTATTTGCCTTTGCCTTAAAAAAATCTCTTTTTGCTTTTTGAAATTTATTCAGATTCGTTGGATAATTAACTATTGTAAATTCCTCTAATTCTTTCCGTCCGATAGAGTTATTTATAGTTCTAAATTCAAAATCCTCTAATTTTAGGCTTTTCGCTAAAGTATTAGATTTGAGGTAATTCTTAAAAAAAGTCGAACTCCTTTCTTTCGAGTGTTGTTTCATCCTATTCGATAGGTTTTTGCCTTCTCCAGTATAACTCCAATTTTCATTTTTGTCCGTTATGAGATAATTCCCATAACAATCTTCGCAAATCGTTCCGAAATTTTTCTTTTTGTCTTTAATCAGCATTTGTAATCCAGCAGATAAAATCAAATCAGAATTTTCTTGACAATATTTCCAATTAGTGGCGGACATTTTTTTTCGTATTACTGGCAACGTTTAGGCTAAGCGTAGTGCGGTCAAAAGGAAACTTTTCGTTTCCGTCTGCGCACGAAGCTAAAGCTTATTGTTTAGTTTTATTTTTTGTTGTCCAAAGCTAAATCCATAAGATTTAGCGACTTTATAAATATACACAGACCTTTCGGTTTTGCCCTAAAGTCCGCATTACGTTTAGGGCCTTTCTCCAGTGCATCTAAAATTTAGGTTCATCTTCTGACATGGCATAAAAAAAGCCCCTTAAAGAGGCTTATATCGATAGCAATTATCTCTAATTATTGGCTTGTGCAACGGTTACCATTGTTGTACTTAGTTTTTATTCCGGTATTGTTCTTTTTATTCTAAGTAGAACGTCTTGCCTAGATTTCCAGTCAACTAATTGATGATTATTTTTTTCTACTTTTTCTGCAATTTCTTCTTCCAAATTTTTAACGACCTCAATAATGTCTTTATAAACTTCAGATAGATTTATATCCATTTTTTTATTTCTATCAACAGTTTCCAAGATTATCGGGTCTATTGGTTTTGATTTATCGAAGTCTTCAAATTTCACTTCGCCAGGGTCTCCATAAAGGAGTCCACTTATCGCCACATAAGTAAAAGCTTCATTGGCATCAGAATCATGATAAGTCCATTTTAAAGCGCCATAAAAGGGTCTTCGTGAACTGATTAGAGATTCATCAATTCTTTCATCTAAATGTTGGTAAGTATTTCTTGGGGAATTTATATTTTCAATTGATTTTACAATCAAGTGTCCATCATTTGTTGGTAAAAGTTTGTACAGCCTTACAAATCTTCTAATACTATCTAAAAATGTCCAAGTGTAATGAAAAAGCTGCGGATAATTTTTTTGACTTGAGTCTTTAGAAATACTTGTAATTTGTTTCAAGATATTTTGATAAGAATAGTCAACCATTTCTAAAGTAAAACGTAGAGAATCTAAAGTGAGTAATTGTTTTTCTTGCAGATTAGGAACATGTCTTAAAATTGAATTCTCTTTTACTAACATTTTTTAATTTGACATTTGATTTGAAGGGTAGATTAAATTAAGTACAACAATAGTATATGTACACAATTGCACATATATCTTTTATATCCCAACTAAGATAAAACAAAAAAACCATCACTTTTCAGTGATGGTTTTTAATATTAAATTGATTAAATCTTACGATTTAGTTTCCTTTTTGGTAATCTGCCAAGAATTTCTCTAAACCACTGTCAGTTAATGGGTGCTTTAAAAGTCCAGTAATTGCACCTAAACCACCTGTCATAACATCTGCACCTATTTTAGCACAGTCAATAATATGCATTACGTGACGAACAGATGCCGCAAGAATTTGAGTTTCAAATCCGTAGTTATCATAAATTAAACGAATGTCAGCAATTAAACCTAAACCATCCGTAGAGATATCATCTAAACGACCTATGAAAGGAGATACGTATGTTGCACCTGCCTTAGCAGCCAATAATGCCTGACCTGAAGAGAATACCAAGGTACAGTTAGTTCTATAACCTTTATCAGAGAAATACTTGATCGCTTTTACTCCTTCTTTGATCATAGGTACCTTAATTACGATCTGTGGGCTAATTTTAACCAACTTCTCCCCTTCTTCGACCATACCGTCAAAATCGGTAGAAATTACCTCGGCACTTACGTCACCGTCAACTAAGTCGCATATTTTCTTGTAATGCTCCAAAATGTTTTCTGCACCGGTAATGCCTTCTTTAGCCATTAAAGATGGGTTTGTGGTAACACCATCTAAAATACCCATGTCTTGAGCTTCTTTGATCTCGTCTAAATTTGCTGTATCTATAAAAAATTTCATCTTTTTCTACTTTTAAATTATTATAATGTTCTCTAGGCAAGGCCTAAAGTTTTTTTACTTTAAAAAATCTACTACTTGTTGGTATACTTGTTCTCCGGTGAATCCGAATTTTTCATCAAGTACAGTTGCCGGTGCAGAATATCCGAAATGCTCTAAACCGAATACTTTTCCGTTTGGTCCTGCTAATCCTTCCAAGTTTACAGGTAAACCTGCCGTAAGTCCGAATACCGGTTTGTTCGGCGGAATCACTTTTTCTTGGTATGCTTCAGACTGTTGTCTAAATAATCCTTCCGATGGTATTGAAGCGATATTGATTTTTAACCCTTCTTTCTCTTCCAATAGTTTGGTTGCCGCAACCAAGGTAGAAACCTCAGAACCATTAGCGATCAAAATTACATCTGGATCAGCTACTTCTTGTACCAAGTAACCTCCTTTTTCAGCTTTTAAAGCTTCTTCATAACGGTTACCACTCTTGGCAGGTACATCGCCAATACCTTGCCTAGATAAGATAAGACCTGTTGGTGTCTTTTGGTTTTCAATGGCCATTTTCCAAGCTACGTTCGTTTCTTGAGAATCAGCAGGGCGCAACGCTACAAAACTTTGCTCGTGACTGTGGTTCTTTAATTTCTCCAATAAACGAATTTGAGCTTCTTGCTCGATCGGTTGGTGTGTTGGTCCGTCCTCACCTACTCTAAAGGCATCATGCGTCCAAACAAACTTCACCGGTAATTCTTGAATACAGCTTAAACGAATAGCTGGCTTCATATAATCAGAGAATACAAAGAATGTGGCCACAACTGCCATTACACCGCCATGCAGTGCAATACCGTTCGCCATAGTTGCCATAGTCAATTCTGCTACACCTGCCTGTAAGAAAGCGCCAGAGAAATCTCCTTTCTTTAAGATGCTAGTTTCTTTCAAGAAACCGTCAGTTTTATCACTGTTAGATAAATCTGCAGACGATACGATCATATTCTCTACGTTCTGTGCCAAGTAAGCCAATACATTAGATGAAGCCGCTCTTGTAGCCTGACCTTCTTTTTGTGCTATACTTCCAAAATCTAGATTTGGTAATTTTCCTTCAAGGAAACCATCTAATTTAGCAGAAAGCTCGGGGTTTTCTGAACGCCATGCGTCAATCTCCCTTTTCTTTGCCTGTGCCTCATCTTTCTTTCTATTGATGATACCTTCGTAATACTCTTCAACTTTATCGTAAATATCAAAAGGGTTATCTACATCTGCACCTAAATTCACTAAAGTCTTTTCATAATCTGCACCTGTATTACCAATTGGCTTACCGTGCAGTTCTGTATATCCCTCGTACGGAGAACCATCTGCAGTTACACAGCCTTTACCCATTATCGTTTCACCGATAATCAAGGTTGGTTTTTCTGTCTCTGCATTGGCATCTGTTAATGCTTTTCTTATTTGATCATGGTCATGCCCGTCGATAGTAACTACGTTCCATCCCCATGCTTCATATTTCTTAGCCGTATCTTCTGAAGTTACCTCATCCGTTTTAGACGATAATTGAACATCGTTAGAATCGTAGAACATGATAAAATTACTTAAGCCTAAGTGACCTGCAATTCTACCTGCACCTTGAGAGATTTCTTCTTGTACACCACCATCTGAAATAAAACCATAGATCTTATGGTTCATCCAATCTCCAAAACGCGCTTTCAAAAAGTTGGCCGCTACCGCTGCACCGACTCCCATAGTATGACCTTGACCTAAAGGACCTGATGTATTCTCTATACCTCTTGCAACATCTACCTCTGGGTGACCCGGAGTTACAGATCCCCATTGTCTAAAATTGGAAACATCATCCTTAGAATAATTACCCAATAGATAATACTGGGCGTACATTAATGTGGAAAGGTGACCAGCATCCATAAAGAAACGATCTCTAAATGGCCATTTCATATCAGAAGGATCGTAATTGAAAAATTCAGTATACAAAATGTGCATATAGTCTGCGCCTCCCATTGGCCCACCTGGGTGTCCAGAGTTTGCCTTTTCTACCATCGCTACAGCTAATGCCCTTATATTATCGGCCGCTAATTGATCTAGTTCCTTGTTCATTATATTATTAGATTATTATTCAGATTCGTGTTAATTTTTTAAACTACTTAAATATCTTCAAAGATACTTTATATAGGGCTTTAATTAAAATTATTCGACCAACATAATTCTATAGTAAAGCCTTGATGACCTATGGAATAGCATATTAGCACTTTCGAAAGGGTTTTCGATGAAAATCAACTATTGAAAGGCACACTAAAAACTCCTTTATCCGCTAAAAACAAGGAAGTTATAAAAAAAGTTATTTTTTTCTTAAAATGATATGAATAGTAACAAAACCTTAACTATGACCTCAGTATTGCAATGTACTTTTCAACTACAAAGCATTTTATAACACTTTTACCATTTACTGTACTCTAAATTATCGGGATATTAGACAGCACTGACCCCAAACCAATTTACGACCAGCCAATTGCTTCTTGTTCTGTAACGGATTTCGTTGTCTTTAATTATGGCTCTCTCTTAGTAACACCGGGTCACTTCTTTTTAATAACCGCTTCTTCGCCTATACCTATAATTACTACATTGGTACTGGTCAAAAATAACCCTGTTTCCACTACACCTGGTATGCTCTTTAGTTGTTGTTCTAAATCGTTCAGTTCTATTTCGGTGTCCCAAATATCAATATCCAGAATATCGTTATTCTCGTCGGTTTTATATGCTTTATCGCCCTTCATGCGCTGTACGGGACTCAACCCCATATCATCTAACTCTTTTAAAATCAATTGCGTGGCAAAAGGTATCGTTTCTATTGGCAATTTAAATTTGCCAAGTTTGGCAACACTTTTGGATGAGTCGGCAATTATGACGTTTAGGTCAGAATTATGTGCTACAATTTTCTCACGTAATAATGCCCCGCCACCGCCTTTGATCAATTGAAAATCCTCATCTACCTCGTCTGCGCCATCAATCGTTACATCCAATCTTTTAGCTTCTGCTAGGGTTATCACGTTAATACCCAACTTAGTTGCCAGCTTCTCTGTTTCATTTGAAGTTGCAACTGCTTTAATCTGTAACCCATTTTTCACCATTTCACCAATGGCCTCAATCATAAAAAATGCCGTAGAACCTGTCCCCAGGCCCACTGTCATTCCAGATTTAATATATTTTACTGCTTCTAATGCTGCTACTTTTTTCTCGTTTACGGCGCTCACTTTAGTTGAATTAAGGTTTATTTGGTCTGTTATTTTGGGCTAAAGATATTTATAATTGACCTATGTTACCTTCATTGTTAACTTGTTCTAAAAAAAACATTGGTGCACCACCTTTCGTTGTGAAAATTTCGCACATTAAAAGTCAATCTACATCTTTATCATAGAAAGAAAGTACGCATTAATTTTCGTTGGAGGTCAACGATAAAATAGGCACATCAACACAAAAAACCGACTGATCTACAACAGTGTTAAGTCTAAGATTCTTCATGAATTCATTATTACTACTGAATACCACAACTATTTGACAATCATATTGATCAACGAATTCACCTAATCTACAGGGCAAAGAATCTTGCTGTATAATGTGATGAGAATAATGAGGTATTTGATCTAAAGCTTTACCAATGGTATTCAGATTCAGCTTTTGAAGGGAATGTAAACGATCTGCTGATTTCTGAATATTTATAATATGAACATTGCTCTTGAAAATTTTACTGATTTCTACTAGCGGATATAGTTCAGCTTCCTTATAAAAATAGTTTTCTCCCGAAACCAATGCCACATTTGTAAGTCGTTTAAACTTAAAATCTTTGGGTATGACCAATACAGGGCAGCTATGTACATGCTCTAAAACCCGAAATGTGTTTCTGCCCATTACCCTGGTTTCATCTTCCCCCGTTCCTTTTGACCCCATCACAATTAAATCTAACGAGTATTTACCCACCGCTTCCTTTACTTCTTCTATGAGCAAAGAAAATGTAGGTATTTTTTTAAAGTTGTGAAGATCATTATCGTAGTTCTTATGAATGCGGTCTATCAACATCGCAAGTCCTTTTTCCGAGGCTTTTTTTGCTGAACAAGATTTAGTTGCGGTCAACGTATTTCCCGCCATTAAGCGATTGCTATAAATTTCTGGGGTATAAGCGTTTAAAAAGTAAAATGTACATTTTGTATCGGCAAAAAGACGTAGCGCAAACTCGGTGGCATTCCATGCCGCCAAAGAAAAATCTGTAGGTATTAGAATATTTTTCATGAATAAGGCGTATCTATATTTCGATAAATGTAGCTGCCGTAGCCTGTAGAAACTATGACATTTATCAGAACAGAAAAATTAAAATCCGTCTACCAGCTCTTTCAATGCACATTCGTTTACAATGCCTATTTTCTTGCCTTCGGTTTTAAGAAGTCCTTTCTTTTTAAATTCGGAAATCATTCTAATTAAAGACTCGGTAGCGGCGCCCACAATATTGGCGTAATCATCTCTACTTAAAGACAATTGTAAAAAACCGTTATCATCTTCGCCATAGTTTTTCTTTAGATACAATAAAGCTTCAGCCAGACGTTGCTTTACCGTTTTCTGAGACATGTTCACAATAACATCATCCGCTTCTTTTAAATCGTGTGCCATATGGCGCAAAACCTCTAAAGAAAAGTACGGATTGGTATTTAAGGTGTTCGTAATTATTTCTTTGGGAATAAAACAAACCTCCATATCGTTGATCGCTGTTGCACTCAAATTGGTATAGTCTTCGGCAATTACAGAACGTTGTCCCATAATTTCGCCTATACTGGTCAATTTTACAATTTGCTCTTTACCGTTGCTACTCAGTTTAGATAATTTAGAAACTCCATTGCGTACACAGTAAACACCATCTAACTTCTGCCCTTCCAAAAACAGCGCATCTCCTTTTTTAACCTTTTTAGAGGTTTTGGCATTAGAGACTTTTATCAGCTCTTCTTTGCTCAAGGCACGGAGCGAATTAAATTGTCTAATGATACAATTCTCACATCTACTTTCCATGGCTATACTATTAAATATAGCACAAAACTAAACAAGGCAATTATGCTAAGAACTGACAATTATCATGTTTTAAAAAGTGATTCAATTTCACCTTTGTACTTCTAATTGGTTTATAATTATGCAGGCTGATACATGTTTTCATTGCGGAGACCCTTGTGATAGGCAACTAATCACTTTTGAAGAAAAGTCGTTTTGTTGCTCTGGTTGCAAAACCGTTTACGAAATATTTTCTACCAACGACCTTTCTCATTATTATGATTTGCAGGAAGCTGCCGGCACTACCCCAAACGCCATTGAAGGAAAGTATGATTTTCTTGATAATGAGGACATCATTTCCAAACTATTAGAATTTAATGATAGTAACGTACAGATCATTAATCTTTACATACCAACTATTCATTGCAGTTCATGCATCTGGATATTGGAAAATTTGAATAAACTCAACAAGCAGGTTACAAGTTCTCAGGTAGATTTTCCAAAGAAAACCATACGCGTTACCTATCAAAAAGAGTTCAGCTTAAAGAACCTAGTACTGCTCTTAGCTAAAATTGGGTATGAACCCTATATATCTTTGGAGGATTTTGAAGGAAGGAAAAAAGCGACCGATAGAAGCCTTATATACAAACTTGGCGTTGCCGGCTTTGCCTTTGGTAATGTAATGTTTCTTTCTTTTCCCGAGTATTTTGATTTGGGTTCAAGTGCTGCTTCGGGTGGAGAATATTGGTTGAACAAATACCAAAACCTTTTTCGCTGGCTCATGTTCATTTTCTCATTGCCTGTTGTTTTTTATGCTGGGTGGGACTATTTTGTATCGGCATTTAAAGGGCTACGTGCCAAACTCTTAAATATAGATGTACCTATTGCTCTTGGTATTCTGGTTCTTTTTCTAAGAAGTACTTTTGATATTGCGTTTAATTTTGGTAGCGGATTTTTTGACTCCCTAACAGGGTTGGTATTCTTTCTATTACTCGGTAAATTCTTTCAGCAAAGAACCTATAGCTTTTTATCTTTTGAGCGTGATTACAAGTCTTATTTTCCTATTGCGATTACCCGATTAAAAACTGATGGAAAAGAAGAGACCGTACCTGTTCAACATATAGAAAAGGGAAATAGAATATTGATCAGAAATGAAGAAATGATTCCCGTTGACGGCACATTGATTTATGGAAACGCACAAATTGACTACAGTTTTGTATCGGGTGAATCAGAACCTGTAAAAAAGGAAATTGGTGAACAGATCTATGCAGGTGGCAAACAACTTAACGGTGTTATTGAAATGATAGCCTCAAAATCTGTCTCACAAAGTTATCTTACACAATTATGGAGCAATGCCGTATTCAAAACCGATAAAACCACCACATTTCAAAATCTTACAGATAGTATAGGTAAACGTTTTACCATTGCAGTACTTTCCATTGCCTTTATTTCGACCGCTTTTTGGTTATATGTTGACCCATCAAAGGCAATGAACGTATTCACGGCAGTATTGATTATTGCCTGCCCTTGCGCCATTGCTTTGGCATCGCCTTTTACCCTAGGAAATATGTTACGCATTTTTGGCAAGAAAAAATTCTACATTAAAAATACGCAGACCATTGAGCAACTAGCCAAAATAGATACTGCCATTTTTGATAAGACCGGTACCATAACCACTAGCCAAAAAAGTACCGCTTATTATGAGGGAATGCCATTGACCCCAGAAGAAGAATCTATTTTAAAGAATACCATTAGGGCATCTAACCACCCTTTAAGCAGATCTTTATATGATCTACTTAAAGAACAGAATATCATAACTTTAGATGAATACGAAGAACACGTAGGCAAGGGGTTGGAAAGCAGTAAAGGAGCTATTAAAATGAAAATTGGCTCAGCAAATTTTGTGGGTAAAGCCTTATCTGAAAATGTATTGGACACATCAATGCACATAAGTGCCAACAATACGTATAAAGGCAGATATATTTTTCAAAATCAGTATAGGGAAGGACTCTCTACTACTTTTAAAAATATGTCGCGGACCTTGAGCTTGGCAATTTTATCGGGAGACAACGAGGGCGAAAAATCACGGTTAGAAGCTATTTTACCCAAACTCACCCCGTTGTTCTTTAACCAAAAACCAGAGCATAAATTAGCCTTTATTAAAACCTTACAGGAACAGGGCAAAAAAGTGCTTATGGTGGGTGATGGACTAAATGATGCCGGTGCTTTGGCTCAAAGTAATGTGGGCATTGCCATATCTGAAAATATAAATGTCTTCTCCCCTGCCTGTGATGCTATTTTAGATGCATCAAAATTTCAACAGCTTTATAGTTACATACTTGCATCTAAAAAGGCCATGCGAGTAATTAAAATGAGCTTTATACTCTCTTTACTATACAATTGCGTGGGTTTATACTTTGCTGTAACAGGGCAATTAGAACCTGTTATTGCCGCTATTCTTATGCCATTAAGTTCTATTAGTATAGTCGTATTCACTACGGTCATGACCAATTTTATCGGCAGAAAGCTATCTTAATCTACGTATCAGAAATACTGAACATATTACGCTAGTAAATATTAAGTATAGAGATACTAACTAATGGGCTTTATCTCCCTTAAAATTTCTATTCATATTAAGATAAAGCTATCTATCATTTGTAGTGAAATACAACCTCAAATAACTATTAATCAATATTATACAAAATTTATTAAATCTCCGTCAATCATAGTTCAACCATCAATTTTAAGAAAAAATTCAAAGTATGACAATTGTCATTTTCTAAGGTTCCATACCCACCTAAATTTACCGAATAATTACGATTGGTATGAGTGTTATTTATGTTTTACTAGCGATTAGCCTAGTGGTTGCAATCATCTTTTTTGCCGCCTTTATTTTTTCGGTAAGGCAAGGGCAATATGATGATGCTTACACACCTTCCGTAAGAATGCTTTTTGAAGATGAATTGGTAAAGCCAAAGAACAAAAAAGTGGAGAGTGAAGAGTGATGAGTGAAGAGTGAAGAGTGATGAGTGAAGAGTGAAGAGTGAAGAGTGATGAGTGAAGAGTGAAGAGTGAAGAGTGAAGAGTGAAGAAAAAAATTGAAAGTAAAGGACATTTGCAAATTAATAGGAGTCTCATCTCTATTTTCTTTTCTCTCTGTTCTTCATTTTAGAAAATAAAATCCAATTAAATAAACAAGTATAATTATGGAAGTACAGCAGTTTTATTACGATAACAAAATCGTGAAAAATTTCCTTTATGCAACCATGTTCTGGGGCATAGTGGGTATGTCCGTGGGCTTATTGTTAGCCTTTATGTTCATGTTCCCAAACTTGACCGACGGCATATCATGGTTAAGCTTTGGTCGTTTACGCCCTTTGCACACCAATGCGGTAATCTTTGCATTTGTAGGTAATGCTATCTATGCCGGGGTCTACTACTCTACCCAACGTTTGTTGAAAGCGCGTATGTATAGCGATTTTCTAAGCAAATTCAATTTTTGGGGCTGGCAATTGATCATCGTTGCAGCTGCAATTACCTTACCGTTAGGGTATACCAGTTCTAAGGAGTACGCTGAGCTTGAATGGCCTATAGATATCGCCATTGCGTTAGTATGGGTCGCTTTTGGCGTTAACCTAATCGGTACCATGATCAAAAGAAGACAACGCCATCTTTACGTGGCTATCTGGTTCTATTTGGCAACATTTGTAACGGTAGCGGTACTTCATATTTTTAATAGTCTGGAATTACCTGTAACTGGTTTAAAAAGTTATTCTGTGTATGCAGGTGTACAAGATGCATTGGTGCAATGGTGGTACGGTCATAATGCGGTAGCATTTTTCTTGACCACTCCTTTCTTGGGGCTTATGTATTATTTTGTACCCAAAGCGGCCAACAGACCAGTTTACTCCTATAGACTGTCTATTGTCCACTTCTGGTCACTGATCTTCATCTATATCTGGGCCGGTCCACACCACCTTTTGTACTCTGCTTTGCCTGATTGGGCACAGAACTTAGGGGTCGCATTCTCTATCATGCTTTTAGCTCCGTCATGGGGTGGTATGATCAACGGACTCTTAACTTTACGTGGTGCTTGGGATAAAGTACGTACCGATCCTGTTTTAAAATTCATGGTCGTCGCTATCACCGGTTATGGTATGGCAACTTTTGAAGGTCCAATGCTTTCGCTTAAAAACGTAAATGCCATTGCGCACTTTAGTGACTGGATCATTGCTCACGTTCATGTAGGCGCCTTAGCATGGAACGGATTCTTAACCTTTGGTATGATCTATTGGTTGGTACCTAAAATGACCAAGAAAAAACTATTTTCAACACCATTGGCGAACTTCCATTTCTGGATCGGAACCTTAGGCATAATTCTTTATGCCTTACCCATGTACGTTGCCGGTTTTACCCAGGCTTTAATGTGGAAAGATTTTAATCCTGATGGAACCTTGGTATACGGTAACTTCCTTGAAACCGTAAACGAGATAATGCCTATGTACTGGATGCGTGCCATTGGTGGTAGTCTTTACATTGTTGGTGCTATTGTAATGATATACAACGTTGTACGAACTATAAAAGCTGGCAGCGTTATAGAAGATGAATTGGCAGAGGCTGCAGCACTTACTCGTGTTTCAAAGAAAAGAACTGCTGGAGAAACCTTTCATACTTGGTTAGAGCGTAAGCCTATTCAATTGACTATATTGGCTACCATCGCTATCCTTATCGGTGGTATTATACAGATTGTGCCCACCATTTTGGTGAAATCCAACATACCTACAATCACTAGTGTTAAGCCATATACTCCTTTAGAATTAGAAGGTCGGGATCTTTACATTCGTGAAGGTTGTGTAAGCTGTCACTCACAAATGGTTCGTCCGTTTAGAAGTGAGGTGGAGCGCTATGGAGAATATGCCAAAGCTGGTGAATTTGTTTACGACCACCCGTTCCTTTGGGGTAGTAAACGTACCGGTCCAGATTTATTGAGGGTTGGTGGTAAATATTCCGATAACTGGCATTTGAACCATATGTACGATCCACAGAGTACTTCTTCAGGGTCCATAATGCCAGCCTATGCTTGGTTAATAAGAGATGAGCACGACAGAAGCGATATTCAGGCAAAAATGGAAGCAATGGTTACCCTTGGCGTACCGTATACCGATGAGGATATTGCAAATGCCGAAGCCTCAATGGATGCACAAGCCGAACAGATCGAAAAGAATCTTTACAGTGATCCCGATTTTGCAAAGACCTATGAAGCCGACAAACAATATGCTGCTGAAAATGGAGAGGAATTTATAGAAATGAGAGATCGTGAAATTGTTTCCTTAATTGCATACCTACAACGTTTAGGTACGGACATTAAGGTGAAGGAAACCGGTGAATTATTATCTGACAATTAAAACTAAAAAACATGTTCAAATTTGTAAAAGGTTACATGGAAACAATAGATGGTGTAGCAACCTACCCCATGATATCATTACTAATATTCTTTGTGTTTTTCACATTACTATTCTGGTGGGTCATTACCGCATCAAAATCGTACATAAAAGAAGTTAGCGAATTGCCTTTAGAAGAAGATAACCAACTAAATAACGAATTATGAAAAACAATACAGCCTGGTGGTTTAGAATAACCGTGGCCTTTTTCTTGGTCATCGTACTCATGGAAGTTTATATTGATAGCGGTGATAAACCGGCTTTCATAGCGTACCCTACATTAATGTTCGGTTTTATGGCACTTATACTATTGCTATTGATCGCAATTGCATTTATTGTTCAAGCTATTGAAAATGTACTTTACAACACCTTGGATGATGAGGCCAAAGTGAGATACTTGGCAGAAAAGGAAAAAAAGTGGGAATGGACTTGGGGTAAAAAAATGTACTCCAAAATGTTGGGCAGTAAGCCTATAGAATCGGAAGAAGAGATTATACTTGACCATAACTACGACGGTATACGTGAGCTAGACAATAATCTACCACCTTGGTGGGTATACCTGTTCTACGCCTCTATCGTATTCGGTGTAGTTTACTTGGCACGTTTTCATGTCTTTAACGGTTATGACCAAGATCTTGAATACGAGCAAGAGGTTGCTGCTGCACAATTAGAAATTGAAGCATATAAAAAAACAGCTAAAGGTTTGGTAGATGCCAATACGGTGGAGCTATTAACCGATGCGACCGACCTAAGTGCCGGTAAAGGTATTTTCGAAGGCAACTGTGTCGCTTGCCATATGGCCGATGGTGGTGGCGGTATTGGTCCAAACCTTACCGATCAAAACTGGATTCTTGGTGGGGGCATAAAAAATGTCTTTAACACCATATCTGAAGGTGGTCGTGACGGTAAAGGTATGATTGCCTGGAAACAAAACTTAAAACCAGCGGAAATCGCTCAGGTAGCTAGTTATGTTTTAAGTTTTCAAGGTACAACCCCTGCCAATCCTAAAGCTCCAGAGGGCGATATTTGGATAGATCCCAACGCACCTGCAGTAGAAAATCCTGTAGATACAGCGGCTCCTGAAGTTGAAATTGATTCGGCTTCGGTTACCATGAACTAAATTTATTGTTGGCCATACCTACTAAATGATTAAAGAGAGATAAAATGTCACAAGATCAAGATCACTTCAGGGATTCTATCGGCACCATAAAGGAAGATGGAAAACGGGCTTGGGTATTTCCTAAAAAACCAAGTGGTAAACTTTACGAGTATCGTAAATATGTGAGCTACGCCCTACTTGTTTTCTTGATCGCATCTCCTTTTATAAAAATTAACGGTAATCAATTCTTAATGTTCAATGTGCTCGAAAGGCGCTTTAACATCTTTGGTTTTCCATTCTACCCACAAGATTTTCACCTCTTTGTTATCTCTATGATCATTGGGGTGGTTTTCATAGCATTATTTACCGTTGCATTTGGTCGTATTTTCTGCGGATGGATGTGTCCGCAGACCATTTTTATGGAAATGGTTTTTCGTAGGATAGAATATTGGATAGATGGAGATCGAGGAGCTCAAATGCGATTGGATAGACAAGAATGGAATGCCGAAAAGATTAGAAAACGGGCTTTAAAATGGTTCATCTTTTTTATCATTTCATTCATTATTGCAAACGTATTTTTAGCCTATTTAATTGGTAGTGACCGTTTGATACAGTACATCACCGATGGTCCGTTACAACATATTAGCACCATGGTATCGCTGCTTATATTTACTGCGGTATTCTATTTTGTTTTTGCATGGTTTAGAGAACAGGTATGTATTATTGCCTGCCCTTATGGTCGTATGCAAGGGGTTTTACTGGATAACAAATCAATAGTGGTTGCTTATGACCATAAACGTGGTGAAGCTGAAAACGGCAGAAAAAAATGGCGTAAAAATGAAGACCGTGAAGCATTGGGTCATGGAGATTGTATTGATTGTTTTCAATGTGTAAACGTTTGCCCAACAGGTATAGATATTAGAAATGGAACACAGTTAGAATGTGTTAACTGTACCGCTTGTATTGATGAGTGCGATACCATAATGGAAAAAGTAAACCTGCCAAAAGGTTTGATCCGTTACGCTAGCGAAGATGAAATTACCAAAAAGGAAAAATTCAAGTTTACACCGCGTTTAAAAGGGTATACCGCAGTGCTTGTCATTTTAACGGGTGTGCTTGTTGGTATGATGTTTTTGAGAAACGACCTTGAAGCCAATATTCTAAGACTTCCAGGGCAACTTTACGAGCACAAGGACGGAAACATCATTAGCAATGTTTACACGTACAAACTTTTAAATAAAACTACGAAGACCGTTGAAGATGTCCATTTTGAATTAATATCTCCTAAAGGGGAAATTAAACTGGTTAGACATGAAAATTTTGATGTTCAACCAGAAGCGCTGGCAGAAGGTACTTTGTTCATAGAAATTAATGCATCTGCCTTAAGTGGCGATAAGAACAACCTCAAAATTGGGGTGTACAGTAATGATAAATTAATTGAGACCACTACGGCTCGCTTTTTAGCACCACGTAGTTATAAATAAAAATTTAAGCACCATGAAAATTAATTGGGGTACCGGTATCGTCATAGCCATTATAGGTTTTATCAGTTTTATCATGTTTTTTGTGGTCAAAATGACCACCAGTCATGATGCGAACCATGATCTGGTCACCGAAGAATATTATAAGGCCGAACTTGGGTACCAAAAAGAAATAGATGCGGAGACTAACGCAAATACCGCGTCTTCACAAATAGAACTCAAAAAATTTCCAGAGGGTTTACTCGTTATTTTTCCCGATGGTTATGAAGATACCAATGTAAAAGGTATCGTATCCCTATATAGACCATCCAATAAGAATTTGGATTTTAATTTGCCCATTAGTTTATCCAATTCAGAATTGCTCATACCAGACAATCAATTGTTGGATGGTCGCTGGGATATAAAAATTTTCTGGGAATACGCCGGAAAAGAATATTTATATAAAGAAAGTATAACTTTTTAAGTTATGTTGGTATCTGCCCTCATTTTAGGTCTTATGGGAAGTTTGCACTGCGTAGGTATGTGCGGACCCATTGCTTTTATGCTTCCGGTGGATAGAACAAATAACTACAAGAAATTCGGTCAAATATTTATATATCACTTTGGGCGTTTACTTGCTTACGGCATTATTGGTCTTGTATTTGGACTGTTAGGAAAAGGACTATCCATCTTCGGAATACAACAGAAACTTTCTATCGTTATTGGTATAATAATGATTCTAGTTGTTTTGATTCCGTATAAAACATTCAATAAATACAACCTTTCAAAACCTATCTATAAAATCATATCAAAAGTTAAGAACCAACTGGGTAAAGAACTAAAGAAAAAATCTCCAGATACATTCTTAACCATAGGTTTTTTAAACGGATTCTTACCCTGCGGATTGGTTTATATGGCACTTTTTGGATCTATTGCAATGGGTGATGCTTTGCAAGGAAGTTTATACATGATGCTTTTTGGCGTTGGCACCTTACCGCTTATGACGGCTGCAATATATTTCAGCAATCTATTAAAAGGAGGCATTCGTCAAAAGGTACAAAGAGCCATTCCCGTTTTTGTAATAGTTATAGGTGCTCTTTTTATACTCAGAGGGCTAGGTCTGGGAATACCTTACGTATCACCAGCTCCAGTAACGCAACTGGCATCGAGTGCTATAGAATGCCATAACTAACGGCAACCGCCAAAAATTACTATTATATGAAACCAATACCGAACGAAATTGCTCTTCGCCCAAGGTTTCAGTTACATATTCCCAAAAACAAGAAAATTATTCTCAACAAATTTGAGCAGTCAAAGGTTGATCCTTTTTTAATAAAACGCCTAGATGAGCACATTTTTATAAAGTTCAATCAAAAACGCCATCACTTTTGGTCTCCACAATTACATTTGGAATTTGAAGAAATAGATGATATCAGTTGTAAACTATATGGCGTATTTGGCCCTAACCCTACCCTATGGACCTTCTTTATGTTCATACACTTTATAGTCGCTACTTTATTTATAATTATTGGCATTTGGGCATATTCCAGCGCATCATTAGGTAAAACCTATCGTATACAAGTTGGTCTTTTAGTGCTGTTAGTTCTCATCTGGTTTATACTATATTTTGCCGGTCGCAGTGGTAAAAAGAAAGGAAAGCCGCAAATGCAGCAATTATTCGACTATATGCAGAATGTTCTTACAGCTTAAATTTTAATTGTTTAGAACTCATTATTATATTTAAGACACCAAAATAACCAACAGACAACCACATGAAACGTATTTTACTTTTAGCTTTGATACTAGCCACGTTTGGTATTAAAACAACAGTTGCCCAACAACAAAGCCAAGAACTAAAAGGAGTAGATAATGTCGCCTATAAATGGGGAAAAATGGCATTGGACGCCACAGCTTCTGACACCGAAAAGTTTAAACCAAGACCTACAATTACCTCTCGTTATTTAGGATTGATTTTCACCTCCATTTTTGATGCATGGTCTAGATACGATGAAAACGCCATACCGGTATACCTTTCTAATATAGAACGAAGACCTAGTGCCGAGCAAACCCTTAAGAACAAGGAAATTGTAATTAGTTATGCGGCTTATGGCACCATGAAAGAATATTACTTTTCAGATACAGAAATGTTCAGGGCTTTTATGATCGAATTAGGACTTGACCCAGACAATGATTCTACAGACCCCACTACCCCAGAAGGTATTGGCAACTTAGCCGCCAAAGCTACCATTGAAGCTAGAAAGAATGACGGTAGTAACCAATATGGTGAAGTTGAAGGTTCTAACGGAGTTCCTTATTTTGATTATACCAATTACAGTCCCGTAAACTCCCCAGATGAAAGCACCGATATTAACCGGTGGCAACCAAAATATTTCTCCGATGGCAAAGGCGGTCAATATGCCCCAGGATGTCTTACTCCTTATTGGCAAAAGGTAACCACAATGACCATGACTTCTGCCGATCAGTTTAGACCTGGGCCGCCACCCATGGTAGGCTCAGAGCAATTAAAAAAAGAAGTGGTCGATTTGCAAGCCAACCTTTCTGATGAAGATAAGGCATTGGTAGAATTTATGCGAGACGGACCGCAATCTGTTCAGCAAGCGGGACACTGGTTAAAATTTGCACAAGACGTATCTCGCCGTGATAACCACACCCTAGACCAAGACGTAAAAATGTATTTCTTAACGGAAATCACCGCTATGGATGCTTTTATAGCCTCATGGGATTCTAAAATGTTCTATGACTATGCGAGACCTTATGCATTGGTACACGAATATTATAAAGATAAAACGATAAAGGCATGGGGCGGACCGGGCAAAGGGGTTATTGAAATGAAAGGACAGGAATGGAGGCCTTATTCTCCAGATATTTTTCTATGTCCGCCATTTCCTAGCTATACTTCGGGCCACAGCACTATAAGTGGTGGTTGTGCAGAGGTTTTACGCCTATTTACCGGAGACGATTATTTTGGTGAATCCGTAGAACTGATACCAGGAAGTTTAACCGAAATAGATACCGAACATTACGGCGAACCGGTTACCATAACCTTCCCTACATTTACTGAAGCCGCTAACATGGCAGGCATATCTAGAGTTATGGGCGGTTACCATATACAGGCAGATAATGTAGCCGGTTTAAAATTAGGCAGAGATGTAGCCCACCAAGCTTGGAAATTTTACAATAAACATTTAGGCCAATAACAGATTACTTATTATAACAATAAGAACCCCCAAGATAATTACCTTGGGGGTACATTTGTTTATAGATTTTGTCTAGTAACTATATTTTAAAAGTTATAACAGGTATTCTGGCGTGGTTGACTACATCTTCACCTATACTTCCATTGAATAAATGAGATATACCTTTACGACCATGTGTAGGCATAGCAATTGCATCTGCTAAAATGGTATTGCCATAATTCAATATACCTTGTTCTACACTGTAATCATTATAGATTTCAACCTGTACTGCCGCATTGGCCTTGGTTAAAAATTTATTAATTTTCTGATAAGCATCTCTATTGCTCATAAAAGCATCATTAGGAGTGTTAATGAACACAACTTCCATTTTGGCATCGATCATATCTGCAAACTCCCTTGCTTTTTGAAAGGCAGGTAAATTATCATCATCGAAATCGCAAGCAAATACGAATCTATCAATGCTTAAACTATTAATCTCACCTTTAATGACCAATACCGGTACGCTTGCATTTCTAACTACCTTCTCGGCATTGGAACCAATGAATATTTCCTCAAATCCGCTAGAGCCATTAGAACCCATTACAATCAAATCTGCATCATGTTCTTCTGCTATTGCATCTAGCTCGCTATACACTTTATAATGCTTGATCACAGGTGTTACCTTTACACCTTCTAGATAAGGTTTTTGTAAAAACTCGGCTAAATTTTTCTCCGCTAGTTTCACCAAAAAGACCGTCTGCTCCATATACATACCATCGGGCGTAGACAACATAGCCTGATTGAGCTCTAGCATATGCACCACAAAAAGCTCAACATCATGTTTTTTAGCCAAGTCTGCCGCAGCTTTTAAGGCATTTTCCGAGGGTTCTGAAAAATCTGTAAGTACTATTATTTTCTTCATGATTTTTTTATTTAGCAATTCATATTAAATAGAGACGGCAATATTCTTAAACGGTCATAGAAAACAACCGTGTATTTGGTTTTTTCTCTTGTAAAGGCAAATCGAATGCCATACATACATTACGTACAAAGGGTCTACCCTTTTCTGTTATTGTTAAACTACCTTCGGCAATGGTAACTATACCGTCATCTTCCAATTCTTTCAGTCGTTCAAGAATGGCATCCATTTGTGGTAGATGTAGTTTATAAGCACTCCAAGTTGTTTTAAACTGGCACATTAAATTTAAGATATGCCTTCTAATTATTTGATCTTCTTCCGTTAAAATATGTCCTCTATACAACGGTATAATATCATTTTCTACAAGGTTTTGATATTCTTCTACATTCTTTACATTCTGTGCAAAGCCATACCAGCTATCGCTTATACTAGATGCCCCTAAACCAATCATTAAATGTGTATTTGAACTTGTGTAACCCATAAAATTTCTGTGTAGGTTTCCTTTTTCCAGTGCTTGGAACAAACTGTCCGTTTTTAAAGCAAAATGATCCATACCAATTTCATGGTAACCGAATTTCAATAAAAGTTCTTTACCCACTTCATACTGCTTCCTTTTCTCTTCTCCTGCCGGTAAATCGGCATCATTATAACCTCTTTGACCGTTGCCTGCCAGCCATGGCACATGTGCATAGCTGTAAAAAGCAATACGGTCTGGTTTCAGTTCTTTAGTCTTTTCTATTGTATTGATTACGTGCTCTAACTCTTGATGTGGAAGTCCAAAAATAATATCATGGCTTATAGAGGTGTACCCTATTTCCCTAGACCACTCGGTAACATTTTTTACATTAATAAATGGTTGAATTCTGTGTATTGCTTTTTGAACGGTTTCATTGTAATCTTGCACTCCAAAACTTACTCTTCGAAACCCTACTTCATATAATGCCTGTAAGTGCTCTTTAGTGGTGTTGTTAGGATGGCCTTCAAAACTGAATTCGGCTCCATCTGCCTTGTTGGCAAATCTTAATATGCCGTCTATAAGAAATTTTAAATGCTCTGGTTTAAAAAAAGTTGGTGTACCTCCGCCTAAATGTAACTCTTTAATTATGGGTCTTTCATCGAACATTTCACTATATAATCGCCATTCTTTTAATACCGATTTTATATAGGGCATTTCTACATCATGTCTTTTGGTAATACGCTTATGACATCCGCAGAACGTACACATGCTTTCGCAAAAAGGTAAATGTATGTAGAGGCTAATACCTGTTACGGAATTACTGGCATGAAAACTTTTTTTGACCGTCTCCTCCCATTTTTTCCCAGAAAAGGTATTTATATCCCAAAAAGGAACAGTTGGATAGCTGGTATATCTTGGTCCAGGCACATTATATTTTTGAACAAGCGAACACATATTTATCTTATTTAATAACAAACATACATGTCTTAAATACCAAAAAATATGATTTATATCAGTTCAATATATAATGAATACGTTTACTTTTCATAAACTTTAAATGCGCCTTTTGCTATGTAACCAATGTTACCGAAAAGAATATTGTGATACTATAATTTTGATTTAAAATGCTTTCTTTTATGTTACTACAAGGTTCTAAATTATATAGTATTCTATTTTTAAAATGCCCAAGATGCCATAAAGGTGAATTCTTTGAAGCTAATCCCTATAAATTAAGTAACTTCAATAAGGTAAAAGAACAGTGCCCAAAATGTAATTTAAAATATAGTATTGAACCTAGTTTTTACACGGGTTCTATGTATGTTTCATACGCTGTTGGTATTGCCGTGGCGGTAGCAACTTATGTACTGTCGTTGATTTTCAACTTACAGCTTTCAATAGCCGGCCTGTTCATAGCCATTGTTGTTGTATTAATACTGACAATGCCATGGATCGCTGCCGTATCAAAATCTATTTGGGCAAATATTTTTTTTAAATTCGATAAAGAAATAGCACAGAAAATTAACTCATAAGAATGATTCAAGACCTGACCGTAGCATATGGAAAAACCTTTGAAAAAGAGCTAATCAACGAAATAGTTCAAGTTGGCACCTTTAAAGAGGTACCCGAAGGATATAAACTGATGGAAATAGGCGACTACATTAGAGGTATGCCCTTATTGATTACAGGTGCCATAAAAATACTGAGAGAAGATGAAGATGGCGATGAACTATTGCTATACTATTTAGAACAGGGCGACACCTGTTCTATGACCATGGCTTGCTGTATGGGAGATAATCAAAGTGAGATCAGGGCCATTGCCGAAACCGATACCAAACTTATTATGGTTCCCATTCAAAAAATGGAAGAGTGGACCATAAAATATAAGTCTTGGCGCAACTTTGTTTTCAACAGCTATCACGAACGCCTAAATGAACTTTTAAATACATTAGATAACATTGCATTTCAAAAAATGGATGAGCGTTTGATCAGTTATTTGAAAGAAAAAGCCAGGGTTACAAATGACCACATTATTCATAGTACCCATCAAGATATTGCCTATGACCTTCATAGTTCTAGAGTGGTAATATCTAGACTATTGAAAAAGTTAGAAGAAATGGGTAAAATAAAATTACACCGAAATTACCTAGAAATTTTAGATTTATAATTTCCTCTGTAACCATTGTTACTGCACAGGCATATTAGCCGTTCTACTTTTGTGATACTAAACATATCACATGGAAATAATACAGTTTTTTGGCTACTTCAGCGCCTTGATTATAGGGGTATCATTAGGTCTTATTGGTGGCGGTGGTTCTATATTGGCAGTACCCGTTTTAGCCTATCTTTTTTCAATTGATGAAAAAGCAGCAACAGCCTATTCTCTTTTTATAGTTGGGGCAAGTGCATTGTTAGGTGGTTGGCAACAACATCTTAAAGGTTATGTAGATTGGCATACAGCTATTGTTTTCGGTATTCCCGCTATTGTAGGGGTTACCATAGTTAGACATTACGTAGTACCTGCAATGCCAGATGTGCTTTTTCAAATTGAAGAATTTGAGTTTACACGTAGAATGGCAATGTTCGGGCTTTTTGCCATACTAATGATACCGGCTGCCTACTCCATGCTCAAAAAAGAAAAGAACATCGTAAAGACAGGAGAGGTCTCTTATAATTATCCACTGATTTTACTGGAAGGATTATTGGTAGGCGGTATTACCGGATTAATTGGTGCCGGTGGCGGATTTTTGATTATTCCTGCTTTGGTCATTTTGGCAAATGTTGAAATGAAAGTAGCCGTTGGCACTTCATTAATCATAATTGCCATTAAATCTTTAATGGGCTTCTTTCTTGGCGATGCCATGACCATGCTCATAGATTGGAAGTTTCTTGCCATTTTCACATCACTCTCATTTATTGGTATTTTTATTGGTGGTTACCTTGGTAATTTTATAGACGGTAAAAAACTCAAGAAAGGTTTTGGCTATTTTATTCTTCTTATGGCAGGCTTTATTTTCTACATGGAATTCTTTACATAAAATTTCGCTTATGTGACTAATGTCACTGTACAGCGATTTTTCATACAGTAAATTTATCATAGTAATCAAAATATAAAACAACATGAAAGTAGAACAAATTTATACAGGATGTTTGGCTCATGCAGCCTATTATATAGAAAGTAACGGAGTAGCGGCAGTATTTGATCCGTTACGCGAAGTACAGCCTTATTTAGATAGAGCTGAAAAAGATAACGCAAAAATCAAATACGTTTTTGAAACCCATTTTCATGCCGATTTTGTAAGCGGCCATTTAGACTTACAGAAAAAAGCAGGAGCAGAAATAGTATTTGGTCCCGGTGCAAAACCTGGCTATAAAGCTACAACTGCAGAAGACAATCAGATTTTTGAGGTAGGAGATTATAAAGTAAAGGTAATTCATACCCCAGGACATACAATGGAGAGTACCACCTACCTTTTAATGGACGAAAAAGGCAAGGAACATGGCATTATTACCGGAGACACACTATTTATTGGCGATGTAGGTAGACCTGATCTTGCTCAACATGTAGTTGCAGATTTGACCGAAGAAAAACTAGCCGGACATTTGTTCGATTCTCTTCGCAATAAAATTATGCCCTTAAGCGATGAACTAATCGTTTATCCAAATCATGGCGCAGGTTCCGCTTGCGGTAAAATGATGAGCAAAGAAACTACAGATACCTTAGGGCATCAAAAGAAAGTAAACTATGCCTTAAGACCAGATATGACCAAAGAGGAGTTTATCAAAGAACTATTGACCGGTCTTACCACTCCCCCAGGGTATTTCCCTAAAAATGTTTTAATGAATATTAAGGGTTATGAAAGTTTAGACAACATTATGGACAGAGCCACTACGCCATTTTCCCCTGAGGCTTTTGAAGCCATTGCGAATGAAACGGGAGCTTTGGTTCTAGATACTAGAGATGCAGAAGATTTTGCAAGAGGATTTATACCCAATAGTATCAATATTGGTCTTGAAGGCAGCTTTGCGCAATGGGTAGGTGAAATGATACCGGATATTAAACAAGAAATTTTGTTGGTAACATATAAAGACAAAAAAGAGGAAGCCATTACCCGCTTGGCAAGAGTTGGGTATGATCATACCGTAGGTTTTTTAGATGGTGGCTTTGATTCATGGAAAAACTCGGGAAAGGATTTTGTAACCATAAAAAGAATAGATGCTTCCAATTTAGAAGCTTCATACACTAAAGATAACTCCTTGATCATCGATGTTAGAAAAAAGAGCGAGTTCGATTCTGAACATGTAATAGACGCCATAAACGTTCCTTTAAATGAAATTAATCAGCATTTAGCTCAATTTCCAAAAGACAAGCCGTTTGTTTTACATTGTGCAGGTGGTTACAGAAGTATGATCGCCGCTTCAATTTTAAAACAAAGAGGATGGAAGGAATTTACCGATGTCAGAGGCGGATTTGAAGCTATTTCAAAAACATATCTTCCTAAAACGGAATATGTTTGCCCTTCTACCTTATTATAAAATTTAAATAGTTCTAAAAAATAAAAGCCTTGTAGACCACAAGGCTTTTTTCATTTCTAACGACAAATAATTTTCAGAGCAAGTGTCAGCGCATTTAAATCTCGATTATCAAGCAAATGTAACCTAGGTTACTGTGCAATGTATTTTACAGATGTAATTTTGAATTAATAATAAATATGAAACTATGAAAGTAGAGCAAATATATACTGGCTGTCTAGCACAAGGTGCGTATTACATTGAAAGCAATGGAGAGGTAGCCATTATTGACCCACTACGAGAAGTACAACCTTATATTAAAAAAGCTGCTGCAGATAATGCCAAGATCAAATATATATTTGAAACACATTTTCACGCCGATTTTGTTAGCGGTCATGTAACCCTGGCAAAAGAAACCGGTGCGAAAATAATATATGGACCAAATGCAAATCCGTCTTTTGATGCTATAATAGCAGCTGATAATCAAGAGTTTAAATTAGGCAATATATCTATAATTACTTTACATACTCCTGGTCATACCATGGAAAGTACCACCTACTTATTACGTGATGAAAAGGGTAAAGACCATGCTATTTTTAGTGGCGATACATTATTTCTAGGTGATGTTGGCAGACCAGACCTTGCCCAGAAAATGGGTGAACTGACGGAGCGTGACCTTGCCGGATTTTTATTTGACAGTCTACGCGAAAAAATTATGCCTTTAGCAGATGAGGTAATCGTTTATCCTGCTCATGGTGCCGGTTCTGCCTGTGGCAAGAATATGATGAAAGAAACGGTAGATACTTTGGGCAACCAAAAGAAAATGAATTATGCCCTACGTGCAGATATGACGAAAGAAGAATTCATTGATGAAGTTATTGATGGCTTACTGCCTCCACCTCAATATTTTCCCCTAAATGTAAAACTCAATAAAGAAGGGTATGAAGATATAAAGGAAGTCTTAGAACGTGGTACAAGAGCTCTTTCCCCAAAAGCTTTTGAAGCTGCAGCAAATGAAACAGGTGCCATAGTCTTAGATGTTCGTCACCAAGATGATTTTGCCAAAGGACATATTCCACGCTCTATTTTTATAGGATTGGATGGCAGTTTTGCCCCATGGGTAGGCGCATTAATTGCAGATGTACAACAACCCATTTTATTGGTTACCCCTATAGGAATGGAAGAAGAAGCGGTTACTAGATTATCACGAGTAGGTTTTGATGGAACTTTAGGGTTTTTGGAAGGTGGCTTCGATGCTTGGAAAAAAGCCGCAATGGAATATGATACCGTTAGTCAGGTAGATGCAGGTGAACTTAAAAAATTTATTGAAACCGATCACGTACCAGTATTCGATGTTCGTAAAGAATCTGAATACCTTTCTGAACACATTATAGATGCCAAAAACACACCATTGGATTTTTTAAATGATCATTTAGCAGAGTTCCCTAATAAAAAAGCCTTCTATGTGCATTGCGCAGGTGGTTACAGAAGTATGATCGCATCATCTATCTTAAAAAGCAGAGGAATTCATAATCTAATAGATGTAAAAGGCGGATTTAAAGTTATTAAGGAAGCTGGTATACCAGTGACTGAATTTGTTTGTCCGTCAACTTTATAATAATTAAATGATAATAAAGTCGGTCTTAGTTGACCGACTTTTTCTTTTTAAAACGAAATCCATGTGACACTTGCCCTATAAAATCTTGTGGTAAATTCTCATCTCCTGGATACCCCAACTTTACATTACCGCTGTCTTCCGGAATGTAATTGGTCTTAAAAATATAATCCCATAAACTTAAACTAATGCCAAAATTAACACCATATGTACCAGGTGGTAAATCATAGGCATGATGGTACAAATGCATCACAGGGTTGTTCAATACATACTTAAGAGGTCCCCAAGTTATCTTTATATTTGAATGGTTAAAATGCCCAATGGTTATGGCAGCAAAATGCACAATATAGGCTTGCTCTGGCTCAAACCCACCAAGGATCATAACACCGAATGTTTTTAAAGGCTTATAAAAAATATTCTCCATCCAATGGTAACGAAGATGTGCCGCAAAACCCATTTCCTTTACACTATGGTGCACTTGGTGAAAATTCCATAGAAAAGCATACTTATGTAGTAAAACATGGGTAAACCACTGTACAAAATCCAAGACGATAAAAAATAATAACAATTGAGCCCACATAGGCCAGTGGGAAGTATCAATTAGAGCCAAACTATTAGCCTTAATGCCAATATCTTCAAAGAACACCCCTAGTATTTTGTAAATTCCACTAATGGCAATAGCAAATAAAAAGAAGTTGAAAAACATATAAAAACCATCTAACCAAAAGTCTTTTCTAAACACACCTTGTTCTTTTCTCCACGGAAAAGTAATCTCCAAAAACCAAACAACAAGTGAAATTAAAATGAGTCCCCAAAAATAGTTTAGATACCATGGAACATCGAATAGGATAGATTTCCATGTCCAACTTAATGTTCCTGTTATCGCATTTAAAAACGCCTCTACATATGCTTCCATGACATTAACACTTTATGCAAAAATACCATATTAGTATTGATGGTATTGTAACCAAAGTTACAATTCACTTGATTGATTAACGGCAATTTTGAATATGACCAATATCATTTTTCAGGTGGTCGATTAATACTATTTTGCCTTAGTAATATTTTTAAATATTAATTACCCATAACATAGGTCTATCAAATTTGACCAACATTATATTTTACAATACCTAAACTATTAAAATTAGTATTATGAGAAAGAATTTAGGAAGTACAGACCGTTTTATTAGACTTTTTATCGCTGTTGCTCTTTTAACTACATTTTATACCGAAACCGTTACAGGAACGCTAGGTTATATTTTGGCGGCTGTCGCAGGTGTTTTAATCTTTACTACTTTCATTAGCTTTTGCCCTATTTATTCTTTGTTAGGCATAAATTCTTGTAAAGTTAAAAAGTAGAGCACTTTCATTATTTATTACTCTGTATGTGTTCAAAGACAATCTAAAAATTGTAGTTAACCATTAAATCTAAGTGAAACATATCTACCTTATTAAAGAAGAAATTAGGATTATCAGGTATATCACAATTACCAATTTTAGATGTAAGCAATAACTCTGGTCGTAGGTTTTTAAGTTTCTTCAGCTTAAAGAAAATATCTAAATTAATATGGGTATAATCAGGCATTGCATATTTATTTAAAATAGCATTGGTCACATCTGGTTTCCAATGCTTTCCAACACTTAATATAGAAGTTAAGTTTAGATTTTTTGCTGCTGAAAAGTCGGTTTTGTAATTCAATACCAAAGCGTGATTATCTGCCGATCCTTCACTGCGTTCACGCTTTTGAAAACTGAACAGGTCTTCTCTACCCCATTCTCTTGGCGATAGAAATTGACCGTTTGGCAAAATTCTGTTATATGCCAAAGAAACTGCTCCTGCTTTATTTATATAGGCAATTTTCAATCCTAAAACATCTGCAGTGTTTTGATTAAAATAACGAAGGGAATCAATACTATTACCGCCATTGCCCACTTTATTTTGATGTAGCCACTCCCCTTCTATTTGTACAGATTCAGATAACTTATAAGAGGGTCTTATATAGAACGAATTGTAAATATTGTCTACAAATTGATTCCATATATTCAATTTTAAATCTTCTGTTATTTCAAGATTGGCATTTCCCATTATTACATAATCAGACGATGTACTGTTGTTATATTGAGAAGCATCACCATTTTTATTTCTGCCAACAGGATACGTTCCTATACTCTCCCCAATACCATAGAACTCACCTGTTGATCTGGGCGCAATTTCATTTAATACTCCAAACTGAAGCGATGTCTTTTGTTTATTGTATTTATACCAAAACCCCTGAACCAAAGTAGGTATCATTCTACCATCTTCAGGATTGATCAGTGGTGTATTGATCTTCATTCTACCCATAGTAAAGGAATGCCGTTTTAAATTAAATTTCGCATACAATTCACCTAATAAAAAGACAGCATCATTTTCTAGATCTAACCTATCAAACAATCCTTCTTCATATCTACTTAATCTACCTGTAGTAGCATCTGCAATAGTTAAATCTTGCAGACCCAAATTTGTTGAATTATATAGAGCAGCCCCTATTTCCAAACCCTTAAATAATTTATATTGATATTTAAGTTTACCTCCTGTTGCTAAAGCATTGAAATCTTTAAGATCTCCTTTATTTGCGGTCATCATATAATATGTTCGCCATTGACCAGAAGGCTCTCCTCTTTTCTCAACAGATACAGCGTCTTGAGCGATCGAAAAAATAGGCAAACAACAAATGAAAAGATATAGTAATCGCATGTAGATTATTTCGTTTTGGTAATTCCGTATTCCTCTTTATAGAAATCCATTATAGGAGGAAAAGGTCCGTATTTATGCTGCTCTGGAGAAAAATCATCTACCCAAGGTCCGTACGGCGTAGACACTGGTTTTAACTTTTTATCGGGATAATCGTTTTCGGTATTTAATTTATGCGGTCTAGAAAAACTATTAATATATCCTGCTACATGATACGCTTCTTCATCAGTAAGTTTTGGGTTATCCCAAGTGGCCTGCAAGTAAGGCATATTACTTTTTATAAACTCTGCCGATGTTATCACCCTATTCATTCCTGCGCCATCATTATAACTATCCGGACCCCAAAGTGGTGGATACGTGTAGCTTTTACCATCGACCGCATTTAGAACTCCCGCTCCATTTTCACCATGACAGATGATACACTCTTTTTGATACACCTGACTTCCCTTCTCTAGATCTACCGCTACAGCAGGTATCTTTATTTTTGGATATCCTTTAAACTCTGCCTTTCTATTGTCGGGTACATCTTCGCTCAACCAATTCATATATGCCACAATCGCTTTCATTTGGTCAGAATCTACCGGAAGCATTTTGCCGTTCATACTGCGTTCCATGCAACCATTAATACGATCTTCAATAGTGCCTATTTTATTGCCTCGCCCTCCAAATTGCGGAAATCGTTCTAAAATGCCTACCCAAGACCCAGAACCGGCCTGAGCTCCTTTTTGTAAATGACAATTGGAACAAGCCAGATTGTTACCACTGTATCTATCTTCAAAATTTTCAGCATTAGGACCCATATACTTTGAAGTTTCAGCTATTAAATAATAACCTTTTTTGACTACATCGGGCATATTATCAATTTCTGATAAAGCATCTTTAGTTTTCCAAACATTCTCTTCTTTTTGTTCATCAATTACCAAAACTTCCTTAGCTTTTTTAGATGAACGGTACGTTAGTAGCCATATAAATATTAGCCCGATCAATACTATCACTACACTAAATAGCCTAAAAAGTTGTTTTGCCAGATTTTGTAAATCACCCATAGAAATATAATCTAACACTAATTTAAATAACGAATCTATAATTATTGCATCATTATGACAGTAACCTTTGTTACACTTGCGTTAAATGCTTTAACTTACTTTCATTACTTTTTAAAAATGCTGACATTAGTAAAGATCAAACCAATTTTATACTCATTTAAAATACCACGAACACATGAAAAAAACACTTCTACTATTCTTAACTCTTATGACTATACAACTTACTATTGCCCAAGAATGGACCACTCCAATTATAGATGGATATGGAAAAATAAAGGAATTCAAAGATGTTGCAGTGCAACCCGATGCTTCTAAAACATACAATATCGTTTTTGACCTTAAAGACGACCGTGAAATGCACGGAACCAACATTGGTTATTTTAAAATTGCCCGCTTAATAAATATGTTAGGTGCCGGTGGTGTTTCTGCCGATAACATAAACATTGTTGCCGCCATACATGGTGGTGCTACTTTTACCGCGTTAAACGAAGAAAAGTATACTGCCAAATACGAAAAGGAAAACCCCAATGCAGAAGTTATAAAGCTTTTAAAAGAATATGGTGTACAATTTTATGTTTGTGCACAGGCAACCGCAGCACGAGGTATTACTGCAGAAGATTTAAATGCAAATACAGAACTGGGGCTATCTGCCATGATGGTACTTGCCAATTACCAATTGGACGGATATATTTTAATGCCCTAGCTGTTACTTTATATCTTCATTTTAAAGTAAAGTTTTAACATTATTATGCCGTTTTAGGTAACCATTGTAACACAAGAAAAATACACCGTTTCGTATCTTTGTAATCATTCTTAAAAAAGGTGATTATGGAAAATTTGGATGCTGCAAGATTACAAATGGCGTTTACCCTTATTTTTCATATTGTTTTCGCCTGTATTGGTATGGTTATGCCGTTTTTTATGGTGGTTTCCCATAAAAAATGGTTGAATACACGTAACCCTATTTACCTTACCCTTACTAAATCTTGGCAAAAAGGTGTAGCCATTTTCTTTGTAACCGGTGCAGTATCTGGCACTGCTCTTTCTTTTGAACTTGGACTTTTATGGCCTGAGTTCATGAAACATGCGGGACCTATAATTGGCATGCCATTTTCTCTCGAAGGTGCTGCCTTTTTTGTAGAAGCGGTCGCTTTAGGCTTTTATCTCTATGGATGGAAAAAAATACCCGAAAAATTTCATTGGTTTACCGGAATCATTGTTGGTATATCTGGAGTAATGTCCGGTATTTTAGTAGTTTCCGCTAATGGTTGGATGAACGCACCATCGGGTTTTGATTATATAAATGGGGAATTTTTAAATATAGACCCCGTTAAAGCGCTGCTGAACCCTGCATGGTTTACACAGGCACTACATATGACACTTGCCGCCTTTACGGCCACAGGATTTGCCGTAGCAGGTATTCATGCCTACCAAGTCTATAAAAAACGCAATGTTGAACTTCATAAGAAAGCTTTTAAAATAGCGGTAACCTTCGCTGCAATTGCTGCCATTTTGCAACCGCTAAGCGGAGATCTTTCTGCAAAGGATATTGCGGAGCGGCAACCTGTTAAGTTGGCCGCCATGGAAGCTCACTACGAAACACAAAAAGGCGCACCTCTTTATATTGGTGGTATCGTAGATAACGATACCCAAGAGGTCAAGTACAAACTAGAAATACCGAAGGCTTTATCTTTCCTTGCTTTTGGCGATTTTAATGCAGAAGTTAAAGGCCTGAACGATTTTCCCAAAGATGAACAACCCAATGTTGCCATGGTCCACTACGCTTTTCAGACCATGGTTGGCTTAGGTACCCTTTTAATGTTTGCGGGTATTCTATTTTTTGTGGCCAAATTCAAAAAGAAATCTTGGTTCAACACATCAAAGTTTTGGTTGTTATTTTCATTTTTGGCTCCTCTGGGCTTTATAGCATTAGAAGCTGGGTGGATCGTTACTGAAGTTGGCAGGCAACCTTGGATCATACATAACATTATGAAAACCAAAGATGCGGTTACCCCAATGCCGGGTATCGTATTCAGCTTGTACACCTATATTGCCATTTACACCATTTTGACCATTGCGGTTACTTGGTTAATGGCAAGGCAAATTAAGTTTTTGAACAATGTTAAAACCTATGAAGCATGATTTACGTTGTACTAGCCTTTCTTGCCTTGTCATTATTGCTCTATGTTTTGTTGGCAGGTGCCGATTTTGGAGCGGGAATCATTGAGTTGTTCTCTTCCAAAGAAAATCAAGCTATTAACAAGAAAACAGTATATCAGGTAATGGGTCCCGTTTGGGAAGCAAACCATATTTGGATTATTATTTTAATAGTCATTTTATGGATTGCTTTTCCTAATTACTATAACATTCTAGTACTTGCCTTGCATATTCCGTTGACCCTGGTATTACTTGGTATAACACTTAGGGGTGTTGCCTTTGTATTTAGATACTATGATGCTTACAAGGATAATTCTCAGATTTTGTACGATTGGATGTTTAAAATCTCAAGCCTCATTACGCCTATTTTCTTAGGTCTTACCATGGGTGGCGTGGTCGGTGGTGACATTATAAATCCGTCTGAAATGGAGAATCACAACTTTTTAGAGGTTTATGTTTTTTCATGGTTCAATGTTTTTTCTATACTTACTGGTTGCTTTTATGCGGCACTCTGTGCCTTTTTGGCTTCTGTATTTTTAATTGGCGAAGTAGACAACACTAGTAAATTTATGTACATGCGAAAAGCCTCTATTGCAACCATCGTAGTCGTTTCTTTAGGTTTTATTACCCTACTTTATGGCTATTTCTCAAATATTGCTTTTGTGGTAGATTTTATAGGTAACATTTGGTCTATCTCCGCGATAATCATTTCGGGTATTTTATTGTTTCCCCTTTGGAAAAGTATTAAATCTGGAAGAAGAATAATCTCAAGGGCACTTGCGGGACTACAAATATTCTTTATTCTTTTTGCGGCCACAATTACACATTTTCCAAACGTGCTTTTTACAACGACCGGAAGTATAAGCATTTACGATCAACCTGTTCCTGAGAGTGTTATGGATGTTCTCGGCGTTTCTTTGATTATCGGTGGTGTACTAATTATACCAGGTCTGTTTCACTTACTTAAGTCCTTTAAACTCATTAAACTTTTAGAACGTTAGCTTGTGTAACTTTGGTTACCGAGCAAGTGTCTAAAATTCCATTTCTTTGCGTTTCAAAATAATACTATGAATTTGATTTACGATCCCTGGCCATGGTATGTGGCCGGACCTTTAATTGCAGGTACCATGTTTGTGCTGCTCTACATTGGTAAACAGTTTGGCATGTCTTCTAACCTGAGAACGATGTGTTCCATTGGTGGAGCAGGTAAATATTCCGATTTCTTTAAATTCGATTGGAAAGCCCAACGTTGGAACCTTATTGTTGTACTCGGTGCTGTTATAGGCGGATTCATCGCTTCTGAATTTATGTCTAACAATACCGTTGAGATAAATCCCGAAGTTGCCCAACAGCTTTCAACGGACTACGGAATTGAAAGTGCCGGCAAGGCTTATTTACCTCCAGAACTTTTTGCAACTGAAAACCTTTCTGATCCATTTGTCCTTGGAGTCTTAATCTTAGGTGGATTCATGGTTGGCTTTGGTGCCCGTTATGCAGGTGGCTGTACAAGCGGACATGCGATATCTGGACTAAGTAATTTGCAGTTGCCTTCTTTAATTGCCGTTATCGGTTTCTTTATTGGTGGTTTGGTTATGATTCACCTTTTATTCCCCCTAATTTTTAGTTAGCATGAAACATTTAAGTTATTTGACCATAGGTATATTTTTTGGTATCATCATGTATAAATCTGAAGCTGCATCATGGTTTCGAATTTATGAAATGTTCCAATTTGGATCTTTTCACATGTACGGAATCATCGGCTCTGCCCTTGTTTTAGGGGTAATTGGTGTTCAGGTTATAAAAAAATATAACATTAAGTCCATTGGTGGAAGAGAAATGAACTTGCACCCAAAAAGAAAAGGTGTTACCAATTATTTGGTAGGCGGAATCATTTTTGGTTTAGGATGGGCTTTGGCAGGTGCTTGCCCAGGACCTATGTATGTACTTGCCGGAGCTGGTTATCTTTCCATTTTAATCGTTATTGCCAGTGCTATTTTAGGCACCTTCGTTTATGGCGTTTTGAGAGATAAACTACCACATTAAAAATACAGATTTAGTTTTCGGTAGATAATTTTGGTGACAGCCATAACCACCCTACCCCAAGTAAAAATAGTATATAGAACAGCATAGGAGAAATAGGACGGTTTACCATAACCGTCCTATTTTCTTTAGAATCATTACTAAATTGTGCTTTGTTCGCAGCTATCTTTTTGGAAGCTCTTAAAGATTCCCAATCGTTGGTATCATACACATAATAAGAAAATGATGTAATGCTATCACCCTCCACATCTAAGGTATTCCAACCTTTTTTCTTCGGATATGTCGTTGCCGAAAATTTAAAAGGAACTGCTGAATTCTGAAGCAATGGAACACGATTAACTCCATTATTTAACACCGAAATTTCTTCTAAATTTGTTCGCAATTCAAAATTAAAAGGTTCTCCTACTTTGGGAAATGCAGTTTGCGATTCCCAATCGACCGCTTGTTCTTTTCGCTTTACAATTTTATCTAAAATATGTGTCCATATTTTCGCATATGCTTGCTCTACTCCTTTTAAAAGCAACTGATAACTATTTAACAATGTTGTAGTTGCAACTCTACCCAAGCCCAACTGTTTGTAATAGGATAAATTTCCTAATTCATGAGCATTGATAGGATTTAAAGCAAATGCATCATTGAACCGGAATGGATATTTTTCCACCGTAATATTACTAATCGGTAATTGAAATTCATTTCTACCATCTCTTTTAAAACTAAAATAAGAAGTTTTAGCCCCTAAACTAAAAAGCTTCTCACTTGGCTGTATAAACAAAGCCAATCCGTTTTCACGAATGCTATTTTCAAAGTTGCTCTTGACGGATTTTCCAAAATTAAAATAGGTTTCCGCATCTACTATTACCGCATCATATTGCTTTAAAGATTCCAATGAAAATTGATATATCGGTGATGCCTTCGTGTTAAAATATTCAAATTTATACTTGCCTTTGGTGAGCTGACTACGAACAGTTACTTCGTAGCTCTCATCAGCCAAAAAGTTCTTTAGATATTTCGTTTCAAACGTAGGAAAAGTGTTTAAAATCAAGATACGCACCGGTTCCTTTTCTTGAATAGTTATGGGTATTGGGTTGGTCTCAATCCTATTTCCTAAACTATCTTTTTCCGCTAATTGATATACAAAATCACCACTGACCTTGGGCACGGCTGTCAAGGAAAAATCAAGTATAGAAGCATCTCTAAACTGAAGAGAATCCAGCCCATTTCCTCTCGAGTCTTGCAGTACCAAGAAAGAATTTTTTTTGGGTTGGTCGTATATGCCATCCACAATTAGGTCTTCACCTAAATTCAACCGCTGGGTGAATTTTAACCTTGTAATTCCCGATGGTACTTCATTAGGCAAATAGGTTGTTGGGATACTTTTCAATTTATAAAAATCAAATTCTTCCAGACCATTTCCAATAACCAATACACTGGTTAAGGAATCTAAACTCGCACGAATCGATTTCTTAGGATTATATTCCAGTATTTCCAAGCCTTTATAAACTCGCTCTAAGCTGTCCTGTTCATCTTTAACAAATCCACTAGTCAAAAGAAGCCCTTGTTGGTGCTGCATTTCCACCTGTTTCGTAGGCTCTAAAACAATACACATTAAAGCAAGCACAATTACGAATGCAACGACACTATTTAATGCAAATCTGCCACTGCTTCTTGTATTCCATTCCTTAACAAGGAAAGCTACAAATACCAACAGACTACCCAAAATAACGGGTATCAACAATTCTTTCTGAGCAAATAAGAAACCATTAATCATACACTTCCAATTGTTTTAGAAATAGTGAATTGATTTCATCTATATACATTTTTTTCGCACCGGGCTTTTGTGGTGTATCCGGTAAAGCCAATAACAAGCCTTTTTGCACAAACCGATAATTCTCGAGAGTTCTCCCTGTATTGTTCTCAATACTTTTTAACCCTTGTAACACCTGTAAATGCTTACCAGGATTGTCTATTGCCAATTGTGCCAGCTCATTGCCTGCAGCGGTGAAAAGTGCGGTATCATATTCTTTGTAAACCCCTTCTTTTTGCACCAATAGTTCTAAACGGCTAACTGCTTCTTTAATGACTTTAAAAGGTTGTTCAGCCTCTTTAGACTCGTTCTTACTGTAATTTTCAATATCCTTTATTTCACCGGTTAACCTACTATCTTCTTTTATAGGTGGTGGATCAAAACCTATGCGATGTACATAAATACGGGCACTGTTTTTTATTTCTTGTATTAGTTTTAAAGCATCATACTGAAATGGCAAGGACTTTTCGGGCTCATATAACCTTAAATACAGTTCGGCATCCCACATAATACTTAATGCCTTTCTTAATTTTGTTTTCAACGATTCTTCAAACAGAGTAGACTCCTCAGGATCATCATGATTATGAAGATAGTCGTGCAATGGATCTTCAGGTTCTTCGGTATCATCATGATCGTGCTCCTGCTGTTTTACCAAGTTATGCTCGTTATCGCCATCATGGTCATGCATGAATTCTTTTATTACATTTTCTTGATCTTCAGCATGATCATGGTCTTCACCTTCTTCATGACTTTCGATCTCGGCAGGAGCTTCTTCCATCTCAGATTCATCGCCCATAAACTGTCCGTACTTTAAACGCAATGCTTTTTGGTCAAATCCCAATTCATTACTTCTCGACTTAAAATCTTGAATTAAAATGTTCGGTTTATCTTTTATCAGCTTCTCGGTATCTATAATCAGTTGTCGCTGACTTCTAAAATAATCTGGCATTTGGTCTACGCCTAAAGTTCCTTCTACACCGTATTGTTCGCTAACAGTGTCTTTTATTACCGCAAAATAGGTTTCGCTACGTGCTACATTTCGTTTGGGCTGTTTTTCATCAAACGCTTCTATATAAAAATACAGCTCGTCGCCCATTTCCATTTTTAAGGCATTTAAATCCAATGTTTTTGTTGCTCGTATTGATTTCGTTCCTTTTGAAATGGTTTTCTTAAAATTCAATTTCTCCTCCCTAAACTTCACCGATTCCCCCGTTCCTTTACTCACCGTTGCAATAATGTAGCCTTCATCAATTCCAAAATCATCGGTAATTGCACTTTGTAGTTCGACAACCTTTTTGTCTGAAAAATCAAAATAGGTGTATTGCTCCAACCCAAGAATCTCTATTTCTGGCGGATTATCAGGTATTGCTTCCAATGAGAATAAATCCGAAGTAAATTCAATACCGTCTTCATTCTTGAATTTAAAGCTGTAAAAACCAGAAGTTGTTAATGGTAATTGAATTTGGTACCCTAAACTTACTTTCCGTAAAGGCTTTAATTCTCCCATCATATCCAATACCGGATCAATGACCGTATGATCAAATTGAAGTTTCCATTGTACTGTTGATCCTTTTACCGCCTTAATATTAGGATTTGTCGAAGAAGTACTACCCAGTTTGGTATAAGATGGATACAGCACATTAATTTCTTGTGTTTCTATTTTTGGAACTATGCTTTTACTTTTTAAACTATCTGTCGCTATAAATTGAATTTGTTCTGAATTATTGGGATTATTCAATATTTGGTCAACCCCACTGAATACTTGTAACTTATCAATTACAATTCCAAGTATTACGCAGCCTAACAAAACTAATAGCGCTTGTTTTATGGCGATTGGCGGAGTCAACGAGCCTAACTTAACCGAAAGCTCTTGAGCAACTTTATAACGTTGTAATTTGGCTAGATTGGATAAGGAATCTTCTGGTTGCAATAGGAGTCCGCTACTGAAAGACGCTTCTGAAACATGTGCATCAACATATGTGCTTGTGGAAAATAAGTTATGTTGCCAAGGCTTTTTTATCAGTATAAAAAGTAACAAACCAATGAGGAGCGTCACCAAGCTAATCACTACATTTTTAGTAATAAAATAACAAAGCACCGCAAAGCCTAAGGCATACAATACAACCTCAGCATATGACAATAACTGCCATCGCTTCTGAAATTTCATCAAGTGTATTTTGCCCGATTCCATTACTGTTTGCGTTTATGTGCCACTAAGCGTTCTACCAATAACAATGCAAATAAGACCAACCATAAATACGGATTCACATTCCAGCTTGCCAATTGTTTTTGCTT
The DNA here is from genome assembly GCF_902506355.1 of Maribacter litoralis. Classification (NCBI taxonomy): domain Bacteria; kingdom Pseudomonadati; phylum Bacteroidota; class Flavobacteriia; order Flavobacteriales; family Flavobacteriaceae; genus Maribacter; species Maribacter litoralis. The sequence continues at coordinate 110,427 of NZ_LR733271.1, forward strand.
CTCTTTACCGGGTGTATAAGTGGTTTCCAATTCTGATGCCGTTACAGATCTATGATCTACTTTTGCCAATAGCCGTTCTACCTCGCTGTTTACATCTAAAACGCCCAGCAACTTCTCTGTTAACCGTTCTGATACTGCATTTTCTGAGTTGATATGCTTGGTCAAATAAAATGTGTTATCATCTTCCCCAACAGTTATGATGGATTGCGCCATTGTATCTTCTTTCCAAACTAAAAGCTTCTGATCAGTTTTTGGATATTGCTTATTACTCAACCAAATAACTACATCGGCTTCTTTGTTTGTAAAATCGTCAATATCTGATTTCGTTTCTACCTTAATTTCCCTATCCAAGTAAACAGAAAGTGCTTTTAAGGCTGCTTCTAAATATGTTTTATCGGCTGTTAGACTATCGGAATATACTATAGATACTTCGAGTGGGTCTTGCGTAAACACTGGTATGGATTTACTAACTCCATTCTTAGAGACCACAAGACTATCGCCTTGCCCGTTAAGCGCATATTCATTTCCTAACGTTATTAGCTTACTGCTGATTTTCATTTCATCAGAAGCGCTCCTTGCCGTATACAATTGTAATTGGTTTTCTTTTTTATAAGCTAATAATGGATGTTCTTTTGATAAGGCGGAGTCGATTACTATCCAATTAATATGATGTTTGGTTTCTGGTCTTGCTCCTTTTAATCCGCTTGCCAATCCGGTTGTAAAAACAACAATGCTATCGGTATGTAAACCATCCATTTCAGATGCCAAAGCCCAATAATCTTGTACTTCATATTCTTTTATTGTGTGCACTTCTATTTCTATGGGTGGCAAACCATTTTTAAAAAGTCTTATTTCCTGACTTTCACCTAATTCATTAAAACGGGACATAAAAGACAAGTGCTGCGCAAGTTCGGGTTCTACTACATAGGTGAGGGTTTTGTTACTCACTTTTGAATACCATTGTGGCTTTGCCATCAATACAACCAACAGCGAAATAATACCTATACGTAATAACAACAACCACCACTCATTCAATTGAATGCTGCTAGATTGCTTCGATTTTGATTCTGATAACAATTGAACACTACCAATTTTTATGGTCTTTGCCTCTTTCTTACTCCATAAATGAATTGCTATTGGAACCAAAAGTCCCAATAAAGCCCATAAATATGAAGGATGTGCAAATGACATATTAGCTGAATCTTTTTCGTTGTTTTAAAAATAATTGAAGCGCTTCGCCCAATGGTGCATCCATTCTAAATACATGATGGTCTATTCCGTTAGAAAGCAAGTCTTCCTTGATTTTTTTTAGCCTACTTTCAAGAGCGTTCAGATAATCAGTTTTCGCTTGTTGGGTATCCACCTTTATTCGAGCTCCTGTTTCCCAATCTTCAAATGTGATATTAGAACCATAGCTAAAATCCATCTCCGCGGCACCCATAATTTGCAAAACCACCACCTCGTTCTTGGCAGATTTCAATCCTTTTATAAACTTTGAAATCTCCTCTCCTGTTTCATACATATCCGTCAGGAAAAAAATCAACTCTTTCCCTCCTCTGTTGGGTATGCGCTTATTTGAAATATGGGTTTCGGGCCACTTGCCGGTATTTGAGAGATTGATGAGTTCTAGCAGCAATCTGTTATAATGCTTTTTATCTGCCTTGGGGTAAATACTGACCACATCAATTTCATTAAGTGCGAAAAGACCAACAGCATCACCTTGCATATGAGCCATATATGTTAGTGTAGCCACCAAGACACGTACAAAATCAACTTTCGACAAGTCCTTTTCTTTATGCAGCATTGAAGCACTGGCATCTACAATGAACTTAATGGTTACCTGACTTTCAATTTCCGATTGTTTAATATAGTACCTGCCAGAACGCGCTAACATTTTCCAGTCTAACAAACGTAAATCGTCACCGGGTTCATAGCCTCTATACTGGCTAAACTCCATTCCTGGACCTACACTAGCACTTCTATTTAAACCAGCCGTAAACCCCTCGACCACAATTCGTGATATTAAGGAAAGTCCCTCAACCGTATTGATTACCTCTGGTTTTAATAAATCTTGATAGTCCTGTTTTGCCATATACTCGATAATGGAGCGTTGTTTACTTGCCTTTTATATTAATAGCATTTAATAAATGCGTAGCCACTTTATCTGAAGTTATGCCTTCTGCTTCTGCTCTAAAATTGACCAAAACCCTATGGCGAAGTACTGGCAATGCAACTGCTTTAATATCATTTAAGGTTACCGCTAACCGACCTTCTAACAATGCATTAGCCTTTGCGGTTAAGATCATTGCTTGACCTGCTCGCGGTCCTGCGCCCCAATCTACCCAGTCTTTTACATAAGAATCCGTAGTGGTTTCTGGTCGTGTTGCCCGTATAATATCACTAACAAAACTAATAAGGGCATCACTGATTGATACTTCACGTACCAATGCTTGCAAGCGTACGATATCTTCGCCTGAAATAACTCTATTTAGCTTCTTTTTAAATGTTCCCGTAGTAGCTTTTAGAATTGCTTCTTCGTCCTTCTGCGTAGGATATCCAATTTTGATGTACAATAAGAATCTATCTTGCTGAGCTTCCGGCAGTACAAATGTACCAGACTGTTCAATTGGGTTTTGTGTTGCTAGAATGAAGAATGGTTTATCTAAAGGATATGTTTTATCTCCGTAGGTAACCTCAAATTCTTGCATCGCTTCCAACAATGCTGCCTGTGTTTTTGGTGGTGTACGGTTTATTTCATCCGCTAGTATAATATTAGAAAAAATGGGTCCTTTATTGAACTTAAAGAACTTTTTACCTGTGGTATGATCTTCTTCTAAAATCTCGGTCCCAATAATATCCGAGGGCATTAAATCGGGTGTAAACTGAATACGTTTAAACTTTAAATCGATGGCATTTGCCAGAGTTCTGATCATTAAAGTTTTTGCCAAACCGGGTACTCCTTCTAATAAAGCATGACCACCGGCTAAAAACGTAATCAATAATTGCGATACGGTTTCTTCTTGTCCAATAATCACCTTTCCGATCTCCTGCTTTAGGGCACTCAACTTACCGGAAAGCATTTCTACTTCATCTGCAACGCGTTGTAATTCTTTATCCATTCAAATGTGTTTATGAGGTTAGGGCATACATGACGATGTTTACCCCAAACCGTGTATTGTCTATTTTGTACCAACGTTTATTTCTAAAATCATAATCCCACTCGCAGCCGTAATCTTTATTACTGTACAATACCCCTATTCTTCCATTGATAACAATTGCCTTTAAATAATCATGCACCAAATCATCTCCCCAGCCGTTCAGCTCTTGTGATGTAGTTGGCGGACCGTCTTCAAAATCAAAGAATATGGTATAGATTTCGTGGTCGTTGGGTATTTTTTTTAATGCGGATGGACCAAATATTTCTTCCATTTGCCGCTCGAAGGATTTAGCGAACAATCCGTCTATATCGTGATTGCAATCATCTGCAAAAACAAAACCTCCGTTGCGGACATATTTCTCAAAATTCTCTTGTTCCTTTTTGGTAAACTCCACCAATTTATGTCCTGAGATATAGCAAAACGGACTCTTAAAAATATCATCGCTGGCGAGGGTGATTATCTTTTCTTGGGTGTCAACTTTCAAGGTTGTATACTCCACCAATGAATTTAACAAGTTGGATGGCATACGCTGATCCACATCCCAATCGCCGGATTCATACTGTAATCTCGTAAAGAAAAATTCGTTGCTCAAGGGCAAGTAATTAGTGTTTTTATTCCGCGTGAAAAAGAAAACTGGTTGTTGTGAAGTGTCACAAACAACCAGTTTATAATGTATTACTATAGATTATACCGCATCTGAAAGACTGGTAAACGTAAAGTCACGAACCTTCATATATGGTATTAAATTACCATTGATACGTACTTGTTTTCCAAGGGTTTCTAGATTGTTCAACATGATGATCGGACTCTCATTAAACCTGAAGTTTTTTACAGGATATTTAATTTCTCCGTTCTCGATGTAAAACGTTCCGTCCCTTGTTAGTCCCGTATATAGTAAGGTCTGTGGATCCACACTACGTATGTACCACAAACGTGTTACTAGAATTCCTTTCTTAGTACTCTTGATTAAATCTTCTAAGCTGGCATCGCCACCGGTCATAATCGCATTCGATGGAAAAGGAACCGGCTCAACACCTTTCTCCTTTGCCCAAAAACGATCATACGCCAAGTTTTTAACGACTCCGTTTTCAATCCAACTTGTCTTTTTTAAAGGTTGCCCTTCGCCGTTCCAAGTTGCTGTAGGTACTTCTGGATTCAACGGGTCAGAATAAATATTAACGCGTTCGTCCACTATTTTTTGACCTATTTTATTTTTACCATCTGCAGCAGACATAAAGCTTCTACCTTCATCAGCCGAACGGGCATTCAAAGAACGAAACATATTACGTAACAAATCTGCCGATGCAGCTGGCTCTAATATTACCGTATACTTACCAGGCTCAATAGCTTTCGCTTCTCTTGAAAGTACTGCCTTGTCGATTGCGGTTTTTGCAGCTTCATCAGCATCAAACTTATCAACATCGTTAAAATCTCTTTTGACCCAACCAGAACCGGTACCGTCATTGGTACGCATGGTAACGGTAAAATCAACATCCGTAGATTTATTGTAAGCGAACAAACCCTTAGAATTAATCATCGCCCTAAACCCTGCCGAGTCATTTAAAAATCCTGCTGCAGTAACATCTTTAGCATCTGCAGGCACAATACTGCTGCTCGCTACCTCAGCTCTGTATTCTGGAGTTATATTGGCGGTAGATTCACTAAACGTTATTGCCTCATCATACTCTTGCGGACCTAGAGGTTCCATAAACTCAGGGTTCTCAGGTGAAAGTTGTGCCAATTCCTCTGCTCTTCTCACCACTTTTTCCAATGATGCGTCATCAAACTCATCTATAGTTGCCGTACCAGATTTTTTACCAAAACTAGACTGTACCGCCAAACTTTGGTTAGAACTGAATCCTGCCGTAGATACTGTATTACGTGCATACCTGATATTTCCACTGTTATAACCGTTTAGATTTATCTCGCAGGTATCGGCTTTGGAAAAGCTCAACGCCTTCTCCAATATTTTTTTTGCTTCTTCTTTTGTATAAATTGCCATTGTTGTCCTTTTTAAGGTGAACCAATTAAATGTTTCTGCCAGTGTTAATTACGTTTACATCATTGAACCTGGCAGTAGAACTACCATGGGATACAGCGCTTACCTGAGAAGGCTGCCCTTTGCCATCGAAGAATGTACCGAACAAACGGTAATCATCTTTATCGCAAATCTTAACACATGAATTCCAAAACTCTTGGGTATTTGATTGGTATGCTACATCTTCTAACATGCCCACGATTTCACCATTTTTAATTTCATAAAAAACAGTACCACCAAATTGGAAATTGTAACGTTGCTGATCTATGGAATATGATCCGCGACCTGCTATGTAAATACCTTTTTCTACATCCTTTATCATTTCTGCAATAGAATACTTTTCTTTCCCCGGTTCTAAAGAAACATTGGGCATACGTTGAAATTGAACATCGTCCCAACTTTGTGCGTAGCAACAACCATGAGATTCCTCTTCTCCGATCATATGTGCTTGATCACGTATGGCTTGGAAATTTGTCAATACGCCGTTTCGTACCAAATCCCACTTCTTGGCTTTCACACCTTCATCATCATAACCAACAGCGCCTAAGGAACCGACTTGAGTCTTGTCCGCAACAAGGTTTACAATATCACTACCATATTTAAAGTTACCCGATTTTAATTTATCCAATGAGGCAAAACTTGTACCTGCATAGTTGGCTTCATAACCCAATACACGATCCAATTCCAATGGGTGACCCACAGATTCGTGAATAGTCAATCCAAGGTGATTCGGTTCTAATACCAAATCGTACTTACCGGCATCAACAGATTTTGCGGTCAGTTTTTCCTTTGCCTGTTTAGCCGCGATAGTGGCATCTTCTACCATATCGTAGCTGTTTCTGTATAATCGTAATCCTGCCGGACCATCTATTTTCTCAGATTCCAATCCGTCTAAATACTCATAACCCATACCTACGGGCGCACTCATATTTTCTCTAGTTTTAAAAGTACCTGCAGATTTATCAACTGCGGTAACTCTCAAAGTAGGCCATAAACGGTGAATGTCTTGATCAATATAAGAACCATCGGTCGATGCAAAGTATTTTTGCTCGTTAACCATAAATAAGGCGGAGTTCACAAAGTTTGCTCCATTATCCAAAGCAGCGGCATTTGCACTTAACAAAAGATCCACCTTTTCCGAAACAGGCACTTCTTTAAAATCTTTCTTTATAGGGGTTTTCCAAGACACCTCTCCGTATGCGTTTACGGGAGCCAACTTCACCGGTTCTTTTTGAATTTTAGAGTTTGCTTTGGCGATTGCAACTGCCTGCTCGGTAGCTTTTTTAATACCGTCTTCAGTTACGCTATTGGTAGAGGCAAATCCCCATGTACCATTGGCGATTACACGAATACCAATACCAAAAGACTCTGTATTGACCACGTTCTGCACTTTGTCTTCCCTGGTGAATACATACTGATTTAAATACCTGCCTATACGGGCATCTGCATACGTAGCGCCCAATGATTTAGCGGTATTCAAGGCAACATCTGCCATTCTCTTTTTCACCAAGGCATCCATACCCGGTTCCAGTAGTGCCTCTGTAGGGATGTCGTTACCTAGCAATAATGACGGCATCATCAATGCTCCGGCACCCAACCCGGCGTACTGTACAAAATCTCTTCTTTTCATGTGTTAGTTTTAAATTGGTTCTTTATAATAGCATATGAAACTCTAAAGAATTACATATATAGTGAGTTCTTAAGTATGATTTTTAATTCTGTATAAAATTTCAAAATCAAAGTACTAGAATACCGAGAGATTATTATCTACATATTCTAGCCCTCTAAAAATAGAGAGGCTTTTGAAACAATTATGTTAACCTTAACATAAAATATAACTTTATTTGGTGCTTTTGAGAATTATGTAAAAATATGGGGATGATATTTTGATCTTCGGAAGGCTATTTGAAAAATTGTTTAGAGTTTTTTCAAAAACATAATTTAAGCATAATTACGAAATGATTTTTTCCAATGCAGTAGCAGATATATCGATCCGGTAATTGTCACAAATATTAATACTTTAAATAATATTCCAAATAATATCTGTATTGGTTTTAATCCTAAGCTCCAGTCACTTGGCAAATAATCTCGATGTAATGAAGTTGCTATAACCACCATTCTTTCAAAGGATACCAAAAACATTAAACTAAGTAGCAATCTATAAAAAATATTTTTGGTTATTTTTTTACACCATAATAACTGACTTAATAATACCCAGAATAATGGCTGCAGCCAAATTCCATACGAGTATTTACCAGTTAACCGTTGAGCAAAAGCTATTTTGTCCATCTCGTTTTCTATTTCAGTATAAGAAATAAAAATTCTAATTATCCATAACATCCCGAAAACTATCCCTGAAAAAATGACCAAATTAATTGCGATTCTATCAAAGTCATTCAAGAATTCTTTATACTTCGAAAAGTATCGGACCAAAAAGAATACTATAGTGTAAAACCCGAATGCAATGATTATATCAACTCTTAGTATCTCGGAAATTAAATGTAGAGTTTCTATCAATTCTAAAAATTAGTTTAAATGTTTATGCGTTTTAAATTAATCATCATATTTTATTCCCTTACCTATGCATCTTATCTAAAATCTCAATAATCTCGGTTTTCTTACGCACTGAAACCGGTACATTCTCTCCATTCTTTAGCATTAAATAACCGCCATCGGTTTTGATATAGGCACTGATGCATTGCAGGTTGACCAGATGACTTTGGTGCACACGAACAAAATCGTGACTGCTTAAAAGGTCTGCAAAGTATTTTAAGGTCTTTGTTACGAAAATCTTACGTTTGTCTTGGAGGTGAAAAATGGTGTTGTTACTATCAGATTCGCACCGAATAATATCATCTAAACTGACAATAATAATTTGATCTAGCGTATGTAATGAAATCTTGTTCGGCTTTTTCTCTGGCGCTGCTATAGTCTCCTTTAAAATCTGTAGTCGTTCTTTATTTGGTTGTAACTGTTCTTTTGCTCGTGAAATGGCTAGGCTTAAATCGGCATTTGAATAGGGTTTTAATACATAGTCGATTGCGGCAAACTTGAAAGCACGAATTGCAAATTCATCACTGGCAGTTACAAATATGATTTTTGACTTAAGGTCTGGAAAAATCTCTAAAATATCAAAGCCCGTACCATCACCCAACATTATATCCAAGAACAGAATATCTGGCTGATTCTTACGCAGTACCTTGGCGGCTTCCACTACACTCTGTGCCGTGGCGATAATTTCAATATCTGGATGCTGGGTCTCAATATCCTTTTTTAAAAGGGTCATGGCATCGATCATGTCTTCTACTATTATCGCTGTATGCATAGGTCTCTAATAATCTGTTAGTAAAGGTATTTTAAAGGTAATCTTGGTACCATCAATACTACCGACTTCATTTTTAATTTCACTGATATGCAGGGTATTGGTACCTGCAATTGATTCTAGTCTTTCTTTGGTCACCGTTAATGCCATAGATTGATGGTCTGTTTTTGGCTTTTCGCTTTGCGATTTAAAAATACCTAATCCGTTATCAACAATACTACATTGCAAATGAGTTTTTGTAGTGGAAAAAGTAATCTCCAATTTACCAGGTCTTTCGCCTTTTAAAATACCATGTCTAATGGCATTTTCTACAAAGGGCTGAATTAACATTGGCGGAATCAGAATCTCTTCGGCATCGGGAGTGGTTGCAGCATTAACGGTATATTCAAAAGGCTTTTGCGCCATCAACTTTTCCACTTCTATGTAATGCCGTATCGCCTTTATCTCTTGGTCTAAACTTATGTGCTCTTTTCTTGAATTCTGAAGTGTTTCTCTCAATAATATGGCAAAGCTATTAATGGTGGTATCCATCTTTTCTGGTTTGTTACCTGCCATTGCTTTTATCCCATTTAAAACATTGAATATAAAATGCGGGTTCATTTGTAACTGCAGTGCTTTCTGCTCTAAGGTCAATAAATAATTTTGTGTTTTCAATCGTTCTTGTTCCGCTTTATTTTTTGCTTTTATCTTATGAATGTAAAACCACCCAATACCTAACAATACAACAATTGCCAATGCTAAAACGGACCACTGAAACCAGTCTTTTTTGTACAGCGGACTATCAATAAAAAAACCGAATTCTATAGGTTCACTTTCTTGCCATCTGTAATTTCTAGATTGTACTTGAAAATTATGGGATCCATAAGCCAGACCCGCAAAATTTTGCTTGTTCTCTTTTACCCACGGACTCCACTCCGTTTCATCTAATCGTGTTCTGTACTCAATTTCATTTGGGTGATCCACATCTACCGTTCTGAACGAAAAACCTAATTGTGTCTGCTCTGGTGTTAGTTGTAGTACCTTGTTACTATTTGTCCAATCTTTTAAAACTAAAGAGTCAATATTCCTATACCGTTCTTCTACTCCTGTAAAATATACTGTTGGTGGCGCTGCCGTTTTCTTGCTTTCACTGGGAATATGTTTTGTTAACCCATAAATTGCCCCAAACCACAAATTGCCGTCTTCATCTTTATCTACGGCATTTAAACACGTTTCTATTCCTAAAAATCCGTCATTTCTACCAAAATGATAAACATCTACAATTTCATTATCGGTGTTCAATTCTATTTTATCCACTCCCCTTTCAGAACCTGCCCACAGAAAGCCTTGATCATCAAATATGAGCTGATAAATGTTATTAGACGATACGTTTTTAGCTCCTTTTAATTGTTGAAAATTTACAGGATTAGTGCTGTTCGCATACCAAATACCCTTACCTGATGTACCTAAGAAAATAGTATCATCATGAAACAAAATAGTATTAACTGCAGTTTGTTGTTCTAAACCGATTTCAATACTGGTCACCTTATTATTTTCTATATAGCCTAAATGACCATTTTGCGTGGAGTACCACAGCTTACCATCTGGTGCTTTTACCATGCTTTTTATCAGCATATCGGTAATGCCATTTCGCTTAGAAAAGGTTTTTCTAACCACAAGGCTATCATTATCTGAATAGTAATTGAATTTCACTATACCATTGGCATAGGTAGCTGCCCAGATATAATCATCATCGGCAATTACGGTACGCACCCAATCTGAAGGAAAGCCTTTGCTCTCATCAATAATATGATTGGTGGTCTTTTTAACCGCAACCGTATCTATCTGTATTAAATAGGTCTCGCTTGATGAGAATACCAGACTATCTACCATTTTAGTCTCCCTAAACAACACCCCTCGGTTATCTGATCCTGCCCAAATATTGCCATTAGAATCGCTAGAAATAGTTTTGATTTTTACATCAAAAAATGAACCTTCGTTAGGTATGGCATGTATTCCTGCGGAATCAATTTTTGCCAAACCAGCTTCCGATGTTGAAAACCATAATCCGTCCGCAGCATTATGTACGGCATATATTCGATTACCCCTTAAACCCGTTCGCTGATTGTAATGTTTAAAATTATTCTGAAAGTATTTGTAAAAACCGCCACCAGATGTCGCAATCCAAATATTGCCATTATTGTCGTTAATGACTTTTCTAATATGCGGAGTAGCCAAACCGCTAGCGGTATTCAACCTTTTTATCTCTGAAAATTTATTGGTTTCTACAATTGTAATTCCCTCATTGTCAGTTATTATCCACAAATCATCTTCATTTTGAATTGACATGGAGTTTATACGCGATGGTTCTGGCATTAAAAACCTGTCATCGTTATTATCTTGATTGATGATAAATACACCATCATCAAAAGTTGCCGCAATTATTTTGTTGTTATGTTGTATGACGGACTTAAAGTTATTGACCTCAACTTTCTTTATTTCGTCGGCAACATCGTTTAGGGCATTTAGTTTCCATAGCGCCTTATTGGTCGCTAGCCAGTAATAATTTCCATCAAAAAATATTGAATTGATTTCACTTTTATCTATCTCTGGATGGATGGATTTTTTAGTGAGTTTTTTGGGCTTAGTATAGGTATACACCCCTCTTTTCGTACCAATATACAGCTCTTGCTTTTCGGGATATATTTGAAGTATTTGGGGGGCATCAAAATTGACGAATTGATTTTTGACTTTTATAGAAAGTCCTTTCTTTGTACCCACAAAAACCGAATCATTGGAGGTGTATAGGGCGTCTATGTAGTTGGAGAGTAATCCGTCACTTTCATTCCACACCTCAAATGCATTTCCATCAAAATTTGCCAATCCGCTACCTTGTGTACCCAACCACAAGTAACCCATATGATCTTGTACCATATCATATACCTGAGACTGTGGCAAACCATCTGCAATGGTATATGCGCGTAGCTGACTGTTTTGCGCGAACAACTGTATTGTTCCGAAGAAACAAAAAACAGTCAAAACATATTTTACAGATAACTTCAAAAAATGGATTTCTTTTAGTTTTAGATTAACGCCTTTATCTCTATAATATTTGATAAAGTGAAGGGTCTTCTACCGTGGCATTTTGGTACTCGTTTACATCGTTGGACTGCAAAATAGGTGCCAATACGCACAGTACGGTTGTTTTTCCTTTTATTATCAATTTATTCCCTTTTACAGTACTTCTCCAACGGAATTTTTCTATCGGGATTTTTAATTTATAAATCATTTCTGCCATTTCAGGGGATTCCGAAATCCAATCCATAATAGCTTCTTTGTCTTCTAATGTAGGTATATCGGTAACGGAATCAAAAGTAAATTCCCATTCAAACGGAATATTGAATTTAAAACTATACGCTTCTCCAAAAGAAGTCTCTTGCCTGGTCTTTAAAGCGGTAAACCAATCGATTGCTTCATTGGGATATGTTTGCTCAAACTCTTTAGCAAGGTATGCCGGACCTTTAGACTCTGCCGTTGGGTAGTAACCGTAGTAGGGTTTTGCCAAATAATGTTCGGCATACTTACCGCCGAACACATTAAAATAAGGGGAAGCAATTACTTGTTCTGCCGCTAAGACAGTCTTCAATTCTTCTAACAATTGTTTGTTTTCCCCTAACCCACAGGAGTGAAAAATAACCTTGGTATCGCTCATAAATTCATCGCGAATAGATGTAATGTTTTTGGTAGCCATTGCACGTTGTAAACTTTTTACCGTAATACGCTCGCCATTTACCGTAGTTTTCAAAGACATACCTAACCAGGCATTACTATGGCTTACAATGTGTATTTCTTTATAACTTACTTGATTTTCTCCTGCTTTGTTTACATAGGCTATGATGTCGTCAATGGCATATAAGCTATCTACAATTGGCATTCCTTGTTTTTCAAAATACCGTTTTGCATTGCTATAATAGGTGTTATCACCTTCATCAAAACCAGCAATAAAAACGATGGATTCCACTATTCTTTCCTTTTCTAAAGGGTAAGCAAGAGCCGTTTCCGACTGTGGCGAAAACGGCTTCTTACTTCCAAGCATTAGCACACTAACCAATACTAAAATCAAATACTTACTCATAATTGTTCTTTAAAAATTCGTACTCACTACTGCATCATCTCTAATTTCACGTGCTTCTTCCTTTTTAATCAGTTTAGAACCGTTCCACACATAAGGTGTTGTTATGAATTCTACGTTGTTTTGAGCCAATGCATCATCAAGTGTTTTGATGTTTTTTGTTATGGTCGTTTTCAGTAAAATAGTACTCTTAACACCTTGCATATCTGACGGAAAAACAAAATGCTCTGTTTTTAAATAATTGGTGTCTGCATAATCTATTAAATCCGCCACTTTCTTGAATCTACCATTATTCCAAAACAGGTAGCTCTTACCTACTTGGTAACCTGTGTCTTTATCAGCTAAATCTACTGTAATCACATCTTCTACATTGAACAGACCTAAACTACCGTGGTTTTCAATATGAACCGGAATCGCAGCCAAACTATCTAACACCATTTTATCCAATTGTTGTCCGTTTTTAAAGGCTCGTAGTTGGTATGTTGTTTCCGTAACGCCAGATGCATTTTTGGCACTACTTTCATAACCATAAACAAACTTCACTTGGTTGTCTGCAATACTCCCGAAGGATTTCTGAGCAATCATTCCGCCCCATACCCAGCCAGTTTGGTCACCCGTTGTTACACGGTACCAGTGACTTTTAATACCATCTATTTCTTTGGCGTACAAGCTCTTTTCCCACAGTACCATTTTGGTTCCAATATCCAGTAGCGTTACTTTTTTACTGCGTACCGATGGCTTTTCGCGAAGAAATACTTTGTGAGCCAATAAATACTCATAGGTCAGTTCTTCTGAGGGAATCTCTTTGTCCATCACTTCAAATTCAACTTGTTCTGTTTGAGCGAAAACGTTCACCATTGCAAACAAGCAAAGGAACAAGGCACTTTTCTTTACATTTTTCATGTTTTTAAATTTTAAGGGTTATTAATAATTAATTGCTGTTAAAGCGTCTTCTGTATCAAAGTCATCATCGTTCCAAGCAATACTTCTAAGTACTTTTATGTCTTTGATCGTATATGTTTCTGTGTATTGTAATGCTGCTCTTAAAATGGTTCCTTCCTGACCAAATGACTGGTTTGGAAATATGTAGTGTATGTCTGAAATAGGCTCGTAGGCATACTCGTTTTTTACACTTGGCAAGCCGATAAAATCATCATTAGTCACCAAATAATAGAACTCTTCTGTGCTTGCACAACAGGTATTGTATTCAATAGTAATCTTTAATACTTCGGTTACCTCTTCAAGACCTGACTTCTCTAAAACCGAGATGCGCATTTCATCTAATAAACCAAAATCTGCAATAGCTAATGTGGCTAAACTTTTACCGGGATTCTCTGAAGCTATAACATCTAAAGCCCAAGTATCTTCCTCTTCTTGACCAATACTTCTTTGATGGGTAACATTGTATTTATCTGTTAATTGAAACTCTTGTGCTTTAGCAACACCAACGCTACAAATGAAAGCTAATAGAATTAATTTTTTCATGATTTTTATTTTAGTTGTTTTTGTTTCTATACCTCTAAATTACTAGAGATATCGCGTGTTTTTGGTGGTCTTCTAGTATTCGTAGTACCTCATCTAGAATTCGTTGAACAGTGCGTATGTAATCAGTTTATATCTAGTTTTCACTAGGACTTTTATAAAGAAAAACAGACCTCGGAAAAATTAAAGATTAGATAATATAGATAGGCACGAAGCAATCGCTACCAACTTGATACGGATTACTTCATGCCTCGCAACAAAATTTAAAAAACTGCTTACTGAAAACTGATACTGCCTACTTATTTAGCGTTAATGTAATTTCCTTTTTAACGGATTTTAAACTGATTTTCTCCAATTCCAATTGTATGGTTTCATCTATCGTCCAGATACCATTTTCTAGTTTTTCTACACGAACCACTTTTCCATCTACATTGAATTTTATGCGCAAGCTTTCATACTTTTTTAAGTAATTGGTTATTAGTTTGGTATACATCACTTTGAACTCCATTGTCAATTGTCTTTTTACATTCTTCTCTATTTCATTATCAAAATCTATAGTAAACGTGCGTTTAAATTTGCTACTTTCCTTTACCTCTGCTTCTGCACCTACGGCTGAATTATTTACATTATTTGGCATTGGCAATGGTTGCTTCACTTTCTTAAGCGTACCGTCTTTATTGACTATGGCTTCATCAACGGCAACAAATGAGGTGTAATTGGTAAGCAGGTTGTATTTGAGTCCTAGTGCAACCACCTCAGCTTTTACATCTTCGTTGAACAAGTTGTTGTAATCGTCTAAATCCGCTATTTTTTTTCTTGCCCACAAGTAGCCCAAGGCTTTGTTTTGCTTACTTAATTGTCCGTCAGACACATTGTACACTTGTCTAAATCGTTTCTTGCCTTGGTAACCGGTTATTATAATTTTACCCTCTGCCTTGCCCCTATATTTTCCATGCACAACAACTGATCTTGCCGCGAAAACATCGGGTATACTCTTTTGGGCAAGGTCATACATATCAAAACCTTTGGATTCAATCTTCACTCGTGTCAATAATGGCGTTGCTATATAATTTGCAAAGTCTTTGGCCTCTTCTGCAGCTTCTTCAGACGTGGTGGCAATGAACGATTCGCTATTGGAAACCTTTGCCATACCTTCTATTAAATACCTATTGACACTAGAACCAATGCCGAAGGTGAAGACACTGGCTTGGTCTAGATTGTTACGTATAAGTTCAAAGGCTTCTTTTTCAACACTTACATAACCATCGGTAATGACCACCATAGACCTTGCTACGCTCATGTCTTTTCTAGGTGACTTATATGCTGTTTTTAGGGCGCTTAACAATTGTGTGCCTCCACCGCCTTGACCTTCGGATAAGAACCGTATAGCGGCTTCAATATTCTGTTCGTTAATTTCTACAGGGGTGGGACTAAAAATGGTTGAACTCGATGCAAATAACTGAACGTTAAATGTATCGCTCATTCGCAATCCGCATAGAAGATTACGCATCAATATTCTTGACACCTCTAATGGATAACCGTTCATAGAGCCCGATACATCTACGATGAACAAATACTCCCGTGCCGGAATATCATCCAATACCACATTACTATTTGGTTCCATTTGAAATGCAAAGAAATTTTCATCATTACCCTCGTACATTAAAAGTCCGGTTTGTATTTGATTGCCCCTTAAATTGTATTTTAAGATGAAATCTCTGTTCGACGGATTTTTATTCCCTTCGGATAATATAATCTCAGCCGTTTTTGCATCAGGATAATCAACGGCTATGTGGTGTGATGCACTATTGACATTCTGTATGATCATTCCCGCATTTAACCTCACCGAAATATCATAATTAAACGTATCTGCTATTCCTTTAGCGGTATACGGCATATTGAAACTTTCTTCGTTATCCGTATTTTCACCTGTAAACCTGGGTCCCACAACCGCTGGTGCTACAAACTGATATTCGCCATTTACAGGTACCAGAATTTCAGTATAATAGATATCCAACGTAATTTCATCGCCGGGCATAATATTACCAACGTTCATTTGAAACACATTGGGTCTGTCCTGGTCCAATTTCGCAGCACGTTTGCCTTCTTCCAATGCGGAATCATACACCTTTTGTGCCTCTTGCTTTTCAAATATTTTAGCAACAACAAGTCGCTCATCAACAATCATATGCATTTTATGAACCGCTGCTTGTGTAGAAAGCGGAAACACATATTTGGCTTCAATTGCCTCTGCACCCTTATTTTGATAGACTTGTGTAACCCGCACATGGGCAATGGTGCCAGCTATGTTGACTTCTGTAATTGAAGATTTTAAATGTATATTGGCATTCTCGGAAGCGACCAGTAAATAAGGACTATCCCCGTCTTGGGAAAAACCTATAAAACAGGTAATGCAAAGTAAAAAGGTGTAAAGTGGTTTCATGATCGTAGTTTTAGATTATTACTATTTAAAGTCAAATCTAACTGCGAACTACTCGTAAAATGGGTGCCTTTTAGTATTCGTTGGGTATGAACTAGAATTCGTAGTTCACTATAGCTTTTCAACAACTGACGAATATCATGTACCACTAATTCAATGATTTATACTTTTATCGTATCAACAAACAACAATAAGGTCATGAGAAGAAATTTAGATGAAAAGGAATGTGCAGCATTACTAAAGCAAAACTACATTGGTAGACTGGCCTATATTTCTGGTGGATGCCCACATATTGTACCTATCACCTATTTCTATGATGCAGATACCAACACCCTAATAAGCTATTCTTCTGAAGGTCATAAGATTCAAGAAATGAGAAAAAACCCATCTGTGTGTTTATCTATAGATAATATTACCTCTATTTCTAATTGGAAATCTGTGTTGGTTCAAGGCACTTTTGAAGAACTTTCGCGTATTGACGCCAAGCATATGCTACATGAATTCTCTGAGGGCGTTAAAGAATTAATATCAGAGAATTACGGTAAAAACCCTAAATGTATAAGTGAGTTTTCTGCAAAAATAGACACTGAAGAATCGTCTATTGTCTTCCGTATAAAAATCAATGAACTAGCTGGAAAATTAAGGAATACCGACTAGAATACCTTCATAGTAAATTACCTAGGTGCAAGCCCGCGTTGCATTAAAAGGAAATTTACGTTTGATTTCGAGGCAAGCCACGAAGCATTCAAATCTCGATTATCGAGTAAAAAATACTTTCAACTATTGTTGAGAGTATTTTAATTATTAATTGCTATCTATAAGAAATCGCTTCTCAAAACTATTCTTAAGTAATTGTCGTGCAGACGCTAATAACTCTTCTACCTGTTCTTGGGTTGTTTTACGTATGTACGCTATTTCTTCTGTAGTTAAACCCTCGTTAGTAAAGAGTTCAAATACCGTTCTCATTGGCAGGTTCATTTTATCCAAAATTAATTGAACATGATTATATTTACGTTCTTTATCTAATGTAGCATCTAGCTTATCCGCCAGTTGCTTTTCTTCTTCCGTTATAAAGACGTGGTTAAGAGAATAATTGCTTTTATCTAGGGATTTATCATCCATCTCATCTAAAAGTAAAAAATCACCGTCAGCGTCTTGTGTATAGTTTTCTTCCATAGCATCCCATTCTGGTTTGGAATAGGTATCTATATTATCAAAAAACACATGGTCAAACTCCTCCTCTACCAAACTATCTTCTAATAACTCATCTACTTTTTTGAATAGAAAAACATGCAATTCATTTTCACTTTTTATATCATCGATATGATCATACACTTCTATAAAAAGTTGATCTGTAAAATCGCTCGGATTAAACATACCTTTATTTAACTTTCCATTTGCAATGGCACTATTCAACCTTTTAGACACATATCTGTAAATTTGAGGGAGTACCTTTAATAGTTCTGTATTGAAAGATTCTCTATTCTCTTTTCGTTTATAAGAGACCAGTTTAGAATACGTTTCTTTCATTATTATTCTTATATCATTCATGGTAGCTTCCATAATAGTTTACTTTTAAGATTATTACACTATAAAATTGCAATCTTATAGGCGTAAATCATATGATAAATATCAGTGACTTCCCTAAAGATTTCAGATACCTTAGTACTTGATTTGCCTTTTACAAATTAGTACCGAAAAACAATAATATGACCAACCCTACCGACTTTGGAATTACCGGACTCACAGACCAACAGGTTGATGCTTCTAAAGAAAAACACGGCGTAAATTCTTTTAATTACAAGAAAGAAAATAGCTTTTTAAATGCCCTAAAAAGCATTGCTAAAGAGCCCATGGTCATATTGTTACTCATAGCTTCATCTATATATTTCATAACCGGTAATTATGGTGATGGCGTTTTTTTGGCTTCTGCCATTATTCTTGTTGGCTCCATATCGCTATATCAAGATTCTAGAAGTAGAAAGGCTTTAGAAAATCTCGAAAACCTTACCCACCCAAAAAGCAAGGTCATACGTAATGGTGCCGTTGTAGAAATTGATAGCCAAGATATTGTGGTTGGTGATTTTCTTATGGTTGAAGAAGGTACTACCATTTCTGCGGATGGCGTTATAGTTCACTCAAATGATTTTTCTGTAAATGAATCCATATTAACCGGTGAATCACTATCTGTTTATAAGGACGCCACAAGTACAGATAATTTAATTTTTACAGGAAGTACCGTTGCTAGCGGATTGGCAATTGCTCAAATTACAGCAATTGGTAACTTAACTAAACTGGGGGAAATAGGCAAAAGCCTTGAAAACATCAACCAAGAAAAAACACCTTTGGAACTGAAGATTTTCAACTTCGTAAAATCAATGTCCATCTTGGGCGGCGTTGTATTTTTACTCGTTTGGGGAATAAATTACCTGCGTTCTGGTATTGTACTCGACAGTTTACTAAAGGCATTGACCTTAGCCATGAGTATTTTACCTGAAGAAATTCCTGTAGCATTTACCACTTTCATGGCATTAGGTGCGTGGCGATTAATGAAAATGGGAATCGTCGTTAAACAGATGAAGACCGTTGAAACCTTAGGTAGTGCAACTGTTATATGTACTGATAAAACCGGCACTATCACTCAAAACAAAATGGCGTTAGCCAAACTGTTCACATTAAAAACCGGTAATATAGTAAACACTAAAGATATTTTAGGCGATAATGAAAAAGAGCTTATAACTACTTCTATGTGGGCAAGTGAACCAATACCATTTGATCCTATGGAAATTGCCATACATAATGCATATGGTACCTTAACAGATAACGATGAGCGCCCCAATTATAAAATGGTTCATGAATACCCCTTAGGTGGTAAACCGCCAATGATGACCCATGTTTTCCAGGATGATGAGGGCAACCAAATTATTGCCGCTAAAGGTGCGCCTGAAGCTATTATAGCAGTAGCCAATCTTACTATTTCTGAAATTGAAATGATACAAAACACACTTACCGAATTAGGTAAAGATGGGTTTAGAATGCTTGCCGTGGGCATGGCAATATTTGAAGGAGAAAATTACCCAAAAAAACAACAAGATTTTAAATTTGACTTTAAGGGAATTATCGCTTTTTACGATCCGCCAAAAGACAATATTATACAAGTACTGAAGGACTTTGATAGTGCTGGCATACAAGTGAAACTGGTTACTGGTGATAATGCTAATACCGCTATGGCAATCGCCAAACAGATTAATTTTAAAGGATATGAAAAATGTATTTCTGGTGATGAGTTAATGCTACTTACCGATGCTGAACTTCAAGAAAAAGTAAAAGATATCAATGTATTCTCTAGAATGTTTCCCGATGCGAAATTGAGAATTGTAAATGCACTAAAAAAGAACAACGAGGTGGTTGCCATGACGGGCGATGGCGTAAATGATGGCCCGGCTTTAAAGGCTTCACATATTGGTATTGCAATGGGTAAAAAAGGCACCGAAATTGCCAAACAAGCAGCATCCCTTATTTTGGTTGATGATGACCTATATAAAATGGTAGATGCCGTTGCCATGGGTAGAAAAATATACACCAACTTGAAAAAGGCAATTCAGTATATCATCTCTATACACATACCCATCATTCTTACTGTATTTATACCCTTGGCGTTACGTTGGATCTATCCGAATATATTCTCACCCTCCCATGTTATTATTTTAGAATTGATTATGGGACCTACCTGTTCTATCATTTTTGAAAACGAACCTATGGAGAAGAATTTAATGATCAAGAAACCCAGACCTTTTTCAACTACTTTTTTCAACTATAAAGAGCTAACTACTAGCGTTATACAGGGTTTAGCAATAACTATAGGTGCATTAGTAATTTATCAATATACAGTGGCTGTTGGGTTCTCTGAAAACACTACACGTACCATGGTATTTATGGTGTTAATCGTAGCCAATATCTTTTTGACTTTGGTCAATCGTTCTTTCTATTATTCTATTTTCACCACCTTGAAATACAAGAATAATTTGGTTCCGCTAATTATAGGTTTAACGATTATTCTTTCCTTAGCGATAATTTATATACCTGTGTTAGCCAACTTTTTTGAATTTGAAAGTCTAACGCTATCTCAGTTAGGTTTGACCATTCTAATAGGTGCCATCTCCGTTCTTTGGTACGAATTTGTAAAAGCAGCAAAACGCGCTAAGAAAAAAGTATAATTATAGTTTTTCGCCATATGCTAGATCACCGGCATCGCCTATACCTGGTATAATATAACCACGAGCATTCAGTTCTGGATCTACTGCCGCAATCCATAAATGAGTCTGAGCCGGGAAAACGCTTTGTACAAAGTCAATACCCTGTTGCGAGCCAATAACAGAAACAATATGAATTTGTTTGGGTGTGCCATGGTCTTTTAAACCCTTTAACACATTTTCCAAAGTTCTACCTGTAGCTAACATAGGGTCTGTTAACACCAATACTTTGCCTTCTAGAGAAGGTGCCGCAAAATAGTCGACCACGACTTCAAAATCATTTTCGTCGTTTTCATGTTTACGGTAGGCAGATATAAACGCGTTTTCAGCCGCATCAAAATAATTTAAAAGCCCTTGATGCAATGGTAAACCTGCTCTTAAAATAGAACATATAACTACCTGATCTTGGCTTAAGTACATAGATTTATTTCCAAGCGGAGTTTCTATATTTTTAGAACTATATAGCAACTCTTTACTGAACTCATAACCGAGTACCTCTCCTATACGCTCTATATTTCTACGAAATCGCATAGGGTCTTTTTGAATCTGTACATCGCGTATTTCCGAAATAAACTGATTGAGAACTGAATTTTGGTCTCCTAAATTATGAATGGTCATAAATGCTATATTTTAATTCTAAGGTACTGCTTTCAAAAATAAAACTTGACAGTTTAAATGTGATCATTTATACTATCAAGTTTATAAAAAATTAAGATTTACCAAAACCTAGGCATGTATCATTCCTCCATCAATAAGATGTGTGCAACCCGTAATATATTTACTCTCATCTGATGCCAGAAACAAAGCAAGTTCAGCTACTTCTATTGAGGTGGCATATCGACCAAAAGGTACTGTAGCCGTAAAACCATCTTTAACAGCAGTGGGACTATCAGGAGACATATCACTTTCAATTCTTCGCATCATTTCATTATCCACAGGACCTGGATGAATAGTATTGACCCTTATATTTCTAGATGCATTTTCTGCAGCCGCAACTCGCATTATACCTACTACGGCATGCTTCGTAGCTACATATGCGCCCAAACCTGCAAATCCTTTTAAACCTGCGACAGATGATGTAATTATAACGCTACCGCCCTCTTCCATTTTTGGGACAATATATTGACAGCCCAACCAAACACCTTTAAAGTTTACCGCAACTACCTTGTCAAACACTTCTTCCTGATATTCTGAAATTGGGCTTGAAGTGCCTTCTATACCTGCATTGGCAAAGAAAATATCGATTTTACCAAAAGTCTCTAAAGCATGGTTTAAAAACCGTATAGTATCTTCCTTCTTAGAAACATCAGCTCTATAGTAAGATACATTATTATTGTTGAGATTTGTACGTGCTTCAATTATGGCCTCTTCATTATTATCTACCAAAACCACTTTCGCACCTTGTGCCAAGAATAGATTTGCCGATGCCATACCAATGCCACCCGTACCTCCTGTTATTACTACTACTTTACCTTTTAATCTGTTCATCTTTACATATTTTTTTATTGTAGAATCACCATTCTTTTATAAATGTAAATTGTTGAACAATAATATTCTATGACGAATATCAGCAATCGACAGGATCTAGTTTTTCTTCTATTAAATTACTTGCATTTCAGGTTTAGCTCATGATATTTATCATAGGATTTTTTTATGCACTCCTTTACTTTTAAATCATCAATAAAAGATAAGCCATGAAAAATATTCTCATACCCACTGACTTCTCTAACAATGCCGATCACGCCATCTCGTATGCGTTGAACATATTTAAATGCGAACGCGCAAATTTTTACTTTTTACATGCATATGCCGATGAAGTTTACGGACCATATCATAAAGTAGATCCAGAAACTTTTGAAGAGCAGAAGAAGATTATTGCTGATGATTCTGAGAACAAACTGAACAAGCTTGTGACCGAAACCCAAACTAAAACGCATAACCCTTTACATAAATATGAAGCAGTACCCGCTTTTGAATCTTTGGTAGATGCCTTGAACAACTTTGCCGATCTAAAAAATATAGATCTTATAATAATGGGAACCAAAGGTAACACCGCCAGCTCTAAAATAACTTTTGGCAGCAACACCGTACAAGTTTTCAAATATGTAAAATGCCCTGTATTGGCAGTCCCTGACCAATATGATTATAGCCAAGCTAAGAAAATACTTTTTCCCAGTAACTACATGATACCGTACAAACGAAGAGAATTGAAGTTGCTGGATATTTTAGCGGGAGAGTTTAAGGCTGAAGTTCATAGCCTGTATATTTCTGATTTTGTTGATTTGAGCCATAGGCAGTTGGACAATAAGAAGTTCTTGGAAGAATCTCTACCACACGCCAGGTTATCATTTGTAACCATAGGTGTAGAAAATAGGGCTAAAGCCATCTCAAAATACATTGCCGATTATAATATGGACCTTTTGGTTATGGTAAATTCAAGACACTCCTTTCTTGAAGATATGCTTTATAAATCCACTATTGATGAAATCGGTCTTTCGTCTACCATACCATTTTTGGTCATGCAAAACCTTTCTCGTTAACTAAACTTCTATTGCTATGAAAAAGATATTGATTACAACAGATTTCTCGGATAATGCATGGAACGCTGTTTTTACGGCATTAAAAATATATGCAGAAGTAAATTGTCATTTTTACCTACTACATGCTTATGAGCCTACTCCACTAAATTTAATGGGTTCTAAAAGCCAGCAAAGACTTGGTGTAATCTATGATTCGCTTTCAAAATATTCAGCACAAGAGTTAAATGAAACCAATACTTACCTTAAAGCACATCATAATAATCCAAAGCATCAATTTACCACAATATCAAAACCGGGAAACCTTGAAGATTCCGTAGCATCAGTTATCTTCAAAAATGATATAGATTTATTGATTATGGGTACCCAAGGGGCTACAGGTGCCAAAGAAATATTCTTAGGCAGTAATACGGTAAAAGTATTGAACCAAATAAAAAATATTCCCATTATTGCAGTACCTACTGGGTATAATTTTCAAAGTTTGAAGTCCATACTTTTCGCCACCGATTTTAGTGATTCTTACAAGAAAAACCTATTTGACCCCATTATTGAACTTAGCAAAATTTGGAATGCCAGTATTGAAGTAGTTTATGTAGCCGTAGATTTTTATTTGAACGACCACCAAGATGCCCATAAAGAAGTTTTAAAGGAACGGTTATCTGGGTTTGATATTGAATTTAAGAACATACCTTTTGAAATCAATACTTCTAAGAGTATTGACTTGTATGCCAAAGACAAAGAGTCAAGCTTCTTAAGCATTCTAAGACATCAGCATACTTTTTGGGAGAAAGTTATTGGTGAGGCTGTTGTAAAAAAGATAGCTTTTCATTCAAAAATACCCGTCCTGTTCCTACCCCAATAGTATCGCATCTTTTCTAATATCTAATCCATTACAATGAAAAATATCTTAATACCTACAGATTTCTCTGACAATGCCTGGAATGCATTAGTTTACGGAATTTCTTTCTTTAAAAAGACACACTGTACATTTCATATTGTACACATAAATTCTATTAACACCAATGCCAGCGGAGAAGCTGCTATGTACGTATCTCCAGATATTTTAGAAAAAACGATACTGGCAGAAAGTAAAGAAAAACTTAAGGCTCTCAGTAAAAAAATTGAACTGCTACCATTAAACGTTAAGCACGAATTTCACTTTAAAGCTATTTATGGCTTTTTCACAGATCAGCTTAAAGAGTTCGTTAAAAAAAAGAATATTGACCTTATCATAATGGGTACAAAAGGAGCTTCTGGTCTAAAATCTGTTTCTGTAGGTAGTAATACAGGTAATGTTATAACCAAAGTGCCCTGTACACTAATGGCCGTACCAGAAGATGCTACCTATGAGAAAATTGAAGAAATTGGCTTTCCGTCTGATTTAAATTTATTCTATGATGTAAGAATACTAGACACCATTAAAGATATCATTCTCTTGAAAAAATCTGCATTAAGATTGTTGTATGTGTCTAGCAGAGGAGAAGAACTAAATGTCAATCAACTAAAAATCAAAAACTTATTACTTGACTATTATAAAGAAACGGAATGTACTTTTCATGAAGTTACCGGCAAGCATATAGATGAGTCCGTTCAATGTTTTACAGAAAGTAGAAATTTGGATATGTTGATAATGGTCGCCAAAAATATTAATTTTCTAGAACGAATTCTATTTAGACCAACAGTTGAAAAAATTAGTTACCATACCAAAGTGCCATTTCTGGTTATACATGAGTAACAGAGAAGGTTTTATAGCAGAAAAACTTTAACGATGTTCATTTATTGCCAATCTAATATCTTCAATGGGCATAACACCTGTATGCCTCCACAAGGGTAAACCGTTCTTAAATAATACCAAGGTAGGTACGCCCTTAATTTTATATTTTTTTACGATTGCCTTTTCTTCCTCTACATCTAATTCAAGACTATTGATCGCTGTTGACCCTTCTTCTACTATTTTCTCCACTGTTGGTCTCATAAGTTTACAGGGCACACACCAAGATGCATAAAAATACACCAATGTGGGATTTTCCGAGGCAATGGTCTTTTTAAAAAGCTTTCTCATTACACACTAGTTTTATACTATATAATAACCAATTAAATACTTTTCAATACTGACGAATATCATACTATAATCTACCTAATGAAGGTACCTTTATTATATTAAATTATAGTATTATGACACGTATTTTACTACCTACAGATTTTTCTGAAAACGCATTGACCGCTATACGCTATGCTCTTACACTATACAAAGATCTTAAATGCACATTTTTTCTATTGAACAGTTACATGCCGCCGGTATACCACACGGAGTATTTAATGGGTAGTCCGGCGCAAATTGGTCTTGGAGATATTGTACAGCAGAATTCGCAAGACAATCTTAAAAACCTTAAAGAGAAATTATTAAAAGAATTTGATAATCCTTTACATACATTTATTACCCATTCTGCACTAAATGTTCTTTCTAGCGAGGTAAGCAGAACGGTAGAGGCTGAAGATATTGATATCGTTGTTATGGGTACCCAGGGCGCTACTGGTGCTAAAGAAATATTATTGGGCACCAATACGGTTCATGTCATCAAAAATTCTAAATGTCCAGTTTTGGTCATTCCTTCAAAATTTGAATATGAAGCACCTACGCAAATACTTTTCCCAAATGATTTTGAAGTGTCATTAAATAAAAAAAGTTTGGCACAATTACTAAAGATCACCAATTCTCACGTATCGCAGGTAAATGTAATGCATGTAGATACTGGCGACGTTCTTACTCCTACCCAGGAAAATAATAAAAAACAATTGAGCAAAGTATTATCTGAAAGCGGTTTTTTCCATGAAGTTAAATGTAATGAGATTATTGCGGCTATAAATGAATTTCAGATAAAGCAAAAAATAAACTTATTAGTCATGGTACAAAACAAGCATACCTTTTTAGAACGTTTATTTATTGAGCCCGTAATCAAGAAAATAGGCTTTCATGTAACAGTGCCATTTTTAGTAATTCCACAATAATAACTATGAAAACCAAAAACATACTTGTAGCAACAGATTTTTCTAATGAAGCCTATAACGCGCTTTTTTATGCTACCCAGATTTTTGCGTCAACAGCATGCACATTTCATATAGTTCATGCCTATGATGATATAATTTTGAGTGCAAAAAACGCGCTATTTACAGGTAAGAAAGAGATGGAGCATTTACAAAACCAATCTCAAGAAAACTTGACGAAAACAGCACATAAAATTGTACTTGACACCGGTAATGAAATACACAAATTCAATACCATTTCTAGTAATGGTAGTCTTGCCAGTGTAATATCCAAAACGATAGATACTCATGATATTGATTTGGTAGTTATGGGTAACAAAGGTAAAACGGGCGCCAAAGAATTATTTATGGGCAGCAATACCATTCAAATTGCCAATACTATTACTACATGTCCCATTCTGGCCATACCTAGAGAGATTGCCTTTAAACCTATTGAAGAAATCGCTTTTGTTACCGATTATAAAAAAGGATGTACTAAAAATTCTATTTCTATGCTGTTAAATATTGCGTCAATTTCAGATGCTTCAGTTGCAGTTCTGCATATTAATGAAGAGGAATTAATGACTTCTAAACAGGTATCCAATCAAAAACTATTAGATAAATGTTTAGGGCAAACGCCGCATAGTTATGATGAAATTTGGAACTATGCCGATAAAGCGAATGTCATTCAAGATTTTATAGCTGAAAGAGAAATCAACATGTTGGCAATGGCGTATCATAGAAGAAAATTCTTTGAACGTTTTTTACATGAGCCCGTAATTATGGATTTAAGTATCTATGCCACTATTCCGTTTCTGATTCTACCTGTACAAGACTGATATTTATCATAGTGATTGAGTTAAATGGACAATATATTTATAGAACAATCTAAATCATTTAACAATGAACAAGCGTATTTTAATACCTACCGATTTTTCTAAAAATGCTTTAAACGCAATTAGATATACTGTTGATTTGTACGCCAAATTAAACTGTGACTTTTATTTTTTAAATGTTTTCAGTTTTGAAAAGTACACTACCAATAGCTTAAATATACCAGAAGAAGGGAGCGCTGTATATGAGCAAGCAAAAGAGGATTCTGAAAAAAACTTTGTGAAGCTATTAGATACCTTGTCCTTACCCCCAGAAAACCTAAAGCATAATTATTATACCGAATCTACATCTAATTTTCTATCAGAAGCAATAAAGAAAATTATAAGTGAAAAAGACATTGATTTGGTGGCTATGGGAACAAAAGGGGCTACCGGATCTAAAGGTGTGTTATTTGGTAGTAATACTGTAATGGCAATGGAAAAAATTAGGGAATGCCCTGTGCTTGCAATACCTGAGCACGTATCATTTATGTCTCCTAAAGAAATTGTTTTTCCTACAGATTATAAAGATGTATATAAAAGATCAGAATTTAGATACCTTATAGAATTGGCTAATATGCATCATGCTGAAATTGCCATTTTACATTTAGAAAAGAATAAAGAACTTACTAAAACTCAACAAAGCAACAAGCAATTGTTATCTTTAATATTAAGTGAAACCACACACCAATTTCACACACTTACAGAAAAAAATCTAGGTAAAGGTATACAGAGCTTTGTTGAAAGTAGAGAAAGCGATATGGTGTCTTTCATAAACCGTAAACACTTCTTTTTTGGAAATGTTTTCTCTAGACCATTAATTAAAGAGATTGGTTATGATAGTGATGTTCCCATACTAGCATTACATTAAGATATTTTAGAATTGATACGTACCTACACATAAAATTATCATAACATATTTTAGACATCCTTGGTTGGTTGATGTCTAAGGTTAAACCGTCAAAGAATTCGCTTCATTGGCGGTTTTTTTAAACAATTCATATGGATACAATTTCTAGCTTATTAGAGAACCCTACCCTAATTAAAATAATCAAGTTAATTGCGTGGATTCTCTTTATAGTTTTTATTATCGGTTTTATCAGAAAATCTCTTAAAAAAAGAATAGAAGATATTTCTATAAGGTACAAGGCGCAAAAAGGTGTTGAAATTATAGGTTACGTACTTATTATTTTCTTAGTTCTAATGGCATTTACTGTTGATAGCATTAAAGATTACACCATAATTATCGGCTTATTTACCGCTGGTATCACTTTTACCCTGCAAGAATTGATACTTAGTATTGCAGGCTCTTTCTATATATTTTTTGTTCGCGTGTATAAACCTGGCGACCGTATTGAAATCAATAATATAAAAGGTGATGTTATTGACATAGACAGTATTTACACCACTATTATGGAAATGGGAGAATGGGTTAGCAGTGACAACTATTCCGGTAGAATTGTAAAAATCAGTAATGCATTTGTTTTTAAAGGTCCGATAAAGAATTATTCAATGGATTTTCCTTTCGTTTGGGACGAATTGAACATTCTCATCACTTATGGTTCTGATACTGAACTTGCCAAAACCATTATGCTGAATACCGCCAATGAATTTTTATCTGATTATACAGAAAAATCGAAAGCTAAATGGCAACAAATGGTCGCTCATTATTATATAGAAGATGCAACGATCGAACCAACGATAGCCATGAACCTTACCGATAATTGGGTACAATTAAATTTAAGGTATATAACAGATTATAAAAGAAGAAGAAATACAAAACACACGCTATTTCAATATTTTGAAAAAGCGATTTCTAATACAAATGGTAAAGTAACTCTAGCTTCTACTACATTACAATTACTAGAGGTACCACCGCTTAATGTTAATTTAAAAAAGTAATATGGATACTAAAGAATCTATTGACATTATCAAATCTTCAGGACAGAAAATGAAGTTCTCATTAGACAAACTTCGTAACTCTCTTAAGCACAGTGGTGCAAACCATGAACTGATAGAAGAAATTGTCAGCAAGGTATATGATGAACTTTTTGAAGGCATTACGTCTAATGAAATCTATAATAGAGCGTATTCGTTACTTAAACAAAACAAGTCGGTATTCGCCTCTAAATACAAACTAAAAAAGGCAATCTATGAATTTGGACCAACTGGTTTTCCTTTTGAACGTTTTATAGCCGCTATATTGCAATATTCAGGTTATGAAGTTGACGTAGACATCATATTAAACGGTGCCTGCGTTACCCATGAAATTGATGTTATTGCAGAAAAAAATGGTTCGGCAACTCTTATAGAATGTAAATTTCATAATGAAGAAGGACGTAATTGCAACGTTAAAATTCCGCTTTACATACACTCCAGATATAATGATGTAAAAGTACACTGGATAACAAATAAAAATAACAAACCATTGAATGAAGGTTGGGTAGTTACAAATACCAGATTCACTGAGGATGCCTTAACCTACGGAAAATGTGCAGACCTCTATCTTTTAAGTTGGGATTTTCCAAAAGACGACGGACTAAAAGACAGAATTGATAGGCTTGGACTCTACCCTATTACGGTTTCTAGCTTGTTATCTAAACGAGAAAAACAATTTCTATTAAGCAGAAATGTGGTACTGTGTAGACAACTTGTAAAAGACAAATTTTACCTGGATCACCTTGGTATTTCTACCGAACGAAAATCCAAAATTTTAGACGAAATCTCACAACTTTGCAAAACTCAATAACATGAAAAAAGTACGTATAAAATTTTTAGGCGCTTCTGGTACGGTTACAGGTTCTAAATTTTATCTAGAAACTCCTGAACTTAATATCATCATAGATTGTGGCATGTTTCAAGGTCTTAAAGAGTTACGTAAAAAAAATTGGGAGCCTTTATCTATAGACGCTAGTAAAATAGATGTGGTATTGCTAACACATGGTCACCTAGACCATACTGGGTACTTACCACGATTGGTAAAAGAAGGTTTTAAAGGAGATATCATAGGCACCCTCCCTACTTTAGCCGTTGCTCGCGTTATTTTGCTTGATAGTGCCAAAATACAAGAAGAACAAGCTAAAAAGGCAAATGAAGAAGGCTTTTCTAAACACCCTAAAGCGCTTCCCTTTTATAATATCATAGAAGCTGAAAAAACCATTAGATTATTCTCTGGAAGAAAAAGAGATGAATGGATTCAGCTATCAGAAAACATTCGCTTTAAATATAGATATAACGGTCATATCATTGGTTCCACTTTTATTGAATTGGAGATTTTCGAAAAAATGTTCGTTTTCTCTGGCGATGTAGGCAGATTGAACGATGAGTTATTAATGCCTCCAGAAAGACCCGAATGGGCAGACTATTTATTTTTAGAAAGTACATATGGCAACAAACTACATCCTAAAGAAAACATTACTGAAATTTTAAGTGATCTGGTTCAAAAAACCATTAATGAACGTGGTACGTTGATTATACCTTCTTTCGCCGTTGAAAGATTACAACTACTCATGTTTTTGTTTTGGGATTTATATAAAAAGAATAAAATACCCAACATACCCATTTTTATAGATAGCCCAATGGGCAGTAATGTTCTAGATGTATTTGGGCAATTTACAGATTGGCATAAGCTTAACCAAAATGATTTTAAAGCTATGTGCAATCACTTTACCATTACATCATCATACGCAGATACTTGGAAAACTATAGACGACCCTAGACCTAAAATTGTAATTGCAGGTAGCGGCATGGTTACTGGCGGCCGCGTACTCACCTATTTAAAACAGTTGATAGATGAACCTAAAACAAAGGTTCTATTAGTCGGTTACCAAGCGGAAGGTACACGTGGTCGGCAATTGTTAGAGGGTACGCATGAACTTAAGCTCTTCGGCAAATACTACCCTGTAAAAGCTAGTATTCATTTTATTGAAAGCCTTTCTGCACATGCAGACCAAGAAGAACTTCTTCATTTTATAGATGGTATTAAAAATACCCCGGAAAATGTTTTTCTAATTCATGGTGAACCGGGTGCTTTAGATGCTTTTAAGGTAAAAATAAGAGATACCAAAGGGTGGAACTGTATAATTCCAAAATTAGCAGAAACTATAAATCTATATTTATAATCGGCTTTTTTTGTCAGATTGTACTTTTCTTAAACTGACTATCGTCATATTTACGACATTGCCAATGTAGTATCTTCGACATATATAAGAAAATAAATATACCTGCCCTATGAAAAAGTTGATCCTGCTATTCTCATTGATATTGATGGGTTGTTCATCCATTAGCTTAGTAGAAAATTGGAAAAACCCCGATATCGTTTTGTTCAATGCCAATAAAGTACTACTTGTAGGTATGGCACAAGATGAAAATAATAGAGAGCGTTTTGAAACAAAATTGCAAAAAGAATTTACCGATAGAAATGTAGAAGCATGGAGAAGCATTGATATTTTTGATTTATCGCTAACCGATTCTCGCAAGACCGAAAAAGAACTAGATGCAGTTGAACAAAGTTTACTGGACAAAGATTTTGATGCTATTCTATTAACAAAAATTACCGGTTCTGAAAATCGTGAAAGTTTTATGAAATCAATATCACGGTGGGATGACCACCAATCAAGGTTCAATGATGATTACTTAGAACATCAAGGTATCTATTATGATGATGATTACTATGAAAAATTTACCGTTTACCATGCAGAGACTACACTATACTGTATTTGCGAGGGTAAAGAAAGAGCTATGATCTGGCGAGGTATTATTGAAATTACCGAACCGAATAACATTGAAAAAGCGATTAAGGATTATGTACAATTAATTATTGTGGCAATGGAGGATCAAGATCTGGTGTTTACTTCTCAAATTGAATAAAAGGATATTATTAAAACAACGGACTAAGCACTCTGCCCACGCCTTCTTTAAGCTTTTTGCTCCATGGTCTTTTTACAAAATCGTTATACACCAATTCATTACTTATTTTACAGTCGTTTAGAAAATCTTCTTTCAATTGTTTGGCAATTTGTTTGTGATACATAATTGCATTTACCTCATAATTTTGCTCAAAGCTTCGGTCATCTAAATTTGCCGTACCAATTGAGGATACGGTATCGTCACTTACCATAATTTTACTATGTAAAAATCCGTCAGGAAATAAGTATATTTTAATTCCCGCTTTCAAAAACATTTCAAAATAAGAATGAACCGACCAACTAACCACTTTGTTATCAGCTTTTTCAGAAACAAGTAACCTTACATCTACTCCACTTAATGCAGCCGTTTGTAATGCCCTTATCAACGCTTGCCCTGGAATAATATAAGGGTTTGTAATATAAATATAGTTCTTTGCGGTGTTGATAATAGTAAAATAGGTTTGCTCCAATGCCGGGAAATCATCATCTGGTCCACCAGCTACAATTTGTACCAGCTCATTGGAGACAGGTTGTTTTGCGTAACTCTTGGGTTGTTCGATAGCTTCTAGTAATTTTGTACTTACCAAATACCAATCTGTCATAAATACTTGATCTAATTGAGCTGCTGCTGGACCAACAAGTCTTAAATGCATATCATGCCATTTACCTAAACCTACTTGACCTTTTAAATATTTATCGGAAACGTTGATACCACCGGTAAATGCAACTTCACCATCTACGACGATTATTTTTCGGTGATTTCTAAAATTCAATGAGTAAAAATACCTGCCGAATTTAAATGGTAAAAAAGAATATACTTCTACACCGATTTCTATAAGTTTCTTTAGGTATTTTTTGCTCAAAGAGAAACTGCCAATACCATCATATATTAACCTAACCACTACCCCTTGGGCAATTTTCTTCTCAAATAAATCTAACAACCTGTTCGCCAAATCGCCTTCTTCAAAAATATAATACTGAATATGAATACGTTGCTTTGCACTTTCCAATGCTTTAAAAATGGTTTCAAAGGTTGTTTTACCATCTTTTAATATGTGCAGTTCGTTACCGGTAGTTGGTGGAAATTGAGCGTTTTCATAGTTTAATGTAATTAGCTTTTTATATTTACCGTCAAACACATCGATGTGTTCTAAACTAGGTTTAGGTTGATTATTGAACAAATCTTTCTCTTGTTGAATAAGCTTGTATTTTCTTCTATTTCTACCCAATAGTAGATAAAGAAAAATACCTCCCACGGGTAACGCAAAGATTGCTAAGAGCCATGCCAAACTTTTAGATGGCTTAGCTCCGTAAAGTAAAATGGACAGCACAATCGACAAAGCAACAATTACGTAAATACCAATAAATATTGAAGTCCACATGCTTATATTGATTTAAAAAACCACTTTATAAATGGTGGTTTTCTGCAAAGTGCAAAATAATAGTCTATTTCTATAAAAAATATGATAAATATTAGGGCGTAGTCTTCTCATTTTCTGCTTCCTACAGCTTTCATCAAATATTCAACAAAGTGAAGGCTATCGCCTTCTCACTTTTTTGATTCCAATCGCTTACATAAGCAGAACAAAAAAGGATTTACAGAATCCTAATGAACCCTCGTTGCAAATAACAAAATGAAGGCTATCGCCTTTTCATTTTTTGTTCCCAACCGCATTCATAAACTATGTTTATGACGCTTTTGGAAACAAAAAATGAACTGTTCTCACAGTTCATTTTCTTATTCAGTCGGGATGACAGGATTTGAACCTTACCCAATAAATGTTCTTATATCAATTAGTTACATCTTTAAAAAACAAACTGTTGACCGATTTGTTGACGGTGTTTTAAATGAACTTAAAGTAAATTGACTTACTTTCTGATGGCGTAAAGATATAATTTGAGTAATTCAAAATAATAAAAGAGCATATTTTTTTATAAAATCTATCCAACAATTTCCCGACTCTTGTTAAAAGGTTGCTGATAATGCCTTTGCCCCGTGGCTTTGTAAAGTGCATTGGCCACCGCTCCAAAAACAGGGGGAAACGGAGGTTCTCCCATACCCGTTGGGTCGATTTCATTCTGCACAAAATGTACATCGATTTCTTTCGGTGCCTCTTTCATACGGATCATTTGGTATTGGTGGAAATTGTTTTTCTGTGGCACCCCACCCTCAAAGGTCAATTCCCCATAAAAGGCATTGCCTACACCATCGGTAATGGCTCCCTCGGCCATGTTTGTTGCTGCATCAGGATTTACCACCACTCCACAATCAATGGCACAAACTACTTTTTCAACTACAGGTTTACCGTTCTCCATCTTTAAATCCAGTACATGCGCCGCATAGGAGTTATGGCAAAAATAGGCCGACACTCCTCGATGTTTCGTTGCATCATTTTCTTTCCAAGCCGATTTTTCACGAACCAATTCCAAGACTCCGGCGTACCTATCAGCATCATAATCATTCCGTTCGCCTACAGGATTTTCCTTGGCGCGTTTTAGCAGGTCCAAGCGAAATTGAATGGCGTCCTTGCCCGTAGTTTCAGCAACTTCATCCAAGAACGCTTGTTCGGCACCGGCCATAAAATTAGATCGTGGAGCTCTAAAGGCTCCTATGGAAATGTTGGAATCAATGGTCCACTCTTCTGCCATATAATTATCAATGGCCCCTGCCGGAAAACGATTGGCGAACAATGGACTCTCCGGCACTCCTCCAGCCTTTACATGTAATGCCGTTAAATTATTGTTTTCATCAAAAGCCGCGCGATAGGTTGCGTGATAAGTTGGGCGATAAATACCATTGGTCATATCGTCTTCACGGCTATATACTAACTTGATAGGTGCATTGACTTTTTGTGAAATCAGGGCCGCTTCCACTACAAAGTGGGCATAGGCCTTGCGTCCAAAACCACCGCCCATCCTTGGAAGGTCCATCTCAATATTCTCTTTCGGTATTCCCAGACTACTAGCAATGGTAGGGATGATCAAAGGCGGAATCTGTATTGGTGCTGCAATTTTCGCCTTATCGCCTGCTAGATGGGCAAAAGCATTCAAGGGCTCCATGTTATTATGAGCAAGAAAAGGCGCCGAGTAACTTCTTTCCAAAATCGTTGTTGCATTTTCGAAGGCTACTTCTGGATTTCCATCTTTTCGGACAACTTTTCCCGGTTTTGCAGCAAGTGCTTCCATTTGTGATTTATGGGTCGTGGTAGATTCCAGTCCTGCGGGTATGTTAATCGTTTGTTTTCCACCAAACCCAGCGATTGTTTCCGAATAGGCGGTAATGGGTTGCCATTCAACTTTTAATTTCTTTTTAGCTTGCATCACCTCCCAAGTAGAGTTGCCCACTATCGCAACCAATTCAGGAAAAGCGTTGGTGTCGAAACCGCCTTTTTCATATCCGTCCTTAAAACTCTTGATCGTAACCACATCCTTGATTCCAGGCATGGCTTTGGCTGCTTCACCATCCACTGATTTTAAGGTCAAACCAAAAGCTGGTGGATGTTCGATCATGGCGATCAACATTCCTTCCTCTTGAATATCCATGCCAAATAGAGGCCTACCGGTTACAATGCTTTTTGCATCTACATTTTTTTGCGAACGGCTGATCAGTTTAAAATCCTTTACCTCTTTTAGTTGTACTTCTTCGGGTACGGTAAGTGTTGCTGCAACTGAAGCCATTTCTCCGTAACCGGCCGATTTTTTGGTGGCTGCATGTTGTAATACTCCTGCTTCTGCGGTAATCTCTTCCTTGGGTACCTGCCAAGTTTCTGCCGCCGCCGCTATCAACATCTGCCTTGCGGTTGCTCCGGCCATTCTAAGCGGCTCCCATCGGGCACTTATTCCCCTACTGCCCCCCGTAAATTGAAATCCATATTTGTCTGCATGATAGGGCGCCTGTTCAACCAGTACATTTTTCCAATCTACATCTAACTCTTCTGCTACCAACATGGGCATAGATGTCCTGATATTCTGACCGAATTCCGGATTGGGCGTATAAATGGTTACAAC
This sequence comes from Maribacter litoralis, assembly GCF_902506355.1. Lineage (NCBI taxonomy): Bacteria > Pseudomonadati > Bacteroidota > Flavobacteriia > Flavobacteriales > Flavobacteriaceae > Maribacter > Maribacter litoralis. The sequence continues at coordinate 146,579 of NZ_LR733271.1, forward strand.
CCCGTTATCACCTATTTTCAGATACGAATTCATTTCGAACCATTCTTTGGGCATTTCCCTGACAACCATCTCTTTTGCCTGCTCAGGTTTGCAGGAGTTTAAAATACTAAAGCCAAGTACCAATCCGCCACTTGCCAAACTTGTATTCTTGATAAAGGCCCTACGTCCCATATGCGTCTTTAGCTTTGTCATCTCCTAATTTTTTTGATTAAACGTTTTCCGAACTAGCGGCTGTTTTTATTGCTTTCTTGATACGAGTGTATGTACCACACCTACAGATATTCCCGTTCATAGCGCTTTCAATTTCTTCGTCCGACGGATTGGGATTCCTTTTCAACAAGGCCGAGGCCGACATTATCTGCCCTGCCTGGCAATATCCGCATTGGGGTACATCAATTTCTAGCCAAGCTTTTTGTACAGGATGTTCACCATGTTCCGACAGTCCTTCAATGGTCGTAATTTTTTGCTCGCCGACAGCCGAAACAGGTAATTGGCAAGAACGTACCGCATTGTCACCTAAATGCACCGTACAGGCACCACATTGAGCGATACCGCAACCATATTTAGTACCTACCAATTTAATATGGTCTCTTAATACCCATAGCATTGGAGTATTTGAATCAACATCTACGCTGTGTTCCGATCCGTTGATATTTAAGTTGAATATTGCCATTTTTAAAAAATTTACTTAAAAATAAAGATTATATATTAGGTGTTGCCTACGAAATTCAAACAGTTTTAACCTACTTTGTCAAAATCCTAATTGTTTTTAGTTTTTGATAGTCAGTGGTTTAAGCTTTTCAAGCCATTCCACAAGTAATTCCTTCACTTCTACTTTACGGTTCCCTTTTATGGCCAAGTAAATTCCATCTCTCTCAATACCCCCGGTTACCGAAAACCCTTCTAAAATGTTGCAATCGGAGCAAAGGCTTTCCACCGTTCTAAAGCTACTGCCAATACCGTACCCAGCATTGGTGTTAAAAGGAATGACCGTTTTATCCTTAAGGTCGTGCCGGGTCAAAAAGCTTTTAATTGGTGGAGGCAGTTGCATTCCCCATGTGGGGAAGCCTAAAAAAACGGTATCATACTTGTCCATATTTATCTGTGTTTTTAGGGGCGGAAGAAACCCGGTACGATTTTCTTCTGCCACTTGTGCCACAATCGACTTGTAGTTTTGCGGATAAGGATTTTTTAATTCCAGTGCCACCAGATTACCGCCCACATTTTCATGGATCATTTCGGCCAAAACCTTAGTATTGTTTGTTCTTGATAAATAGACAATCAATATGTTGTCCGCTTTATTCTCGTACCCTTGGGCACTACACCATCCGGATACCAAGAAAATAATAAATAGTAAACGAGATATTATCATTTTTTAATTTTCAATTTTCTGAAATCTGTTGGCGTATGTCCTACATGTTTTTTAAAAAAGGTGCTAAAATGATTTACTTCCCTAAATCCTAAGACTGTAGCTATGGTAGTAATTGACCAGTCATTTCTTTTGAGCAATGCCCTTGCTTCCTGAATAAAACGTTCATTTATATTTTGGGTAGTCGTTTTTCCAGTATACAACTTGACGGACCTATTCAAGTGATTTACATGAATATTTAAAATATCCGAAAAATCTGAGGCTTTGCGCAACTTTATGGGTTGTGTGTCCTCTGTAATGGGGAATTGTCCGCTCAGTTGCATCAAAAAATTTTGGGCTATTTTAATATAGGTTTTTTGATTTGTTGAGAGGGACGAATCCATATTTTCAATATCGATAACTACAGTTTTTTTTGACGTATTCTTCTATTGATCTACCAAGGCAGTTTCCGGCCCACGGACACCTACCAGTTGTATCTTCTCCAAAGCATTCCTGAATTCCTTTAATTCCGTATCGGAAAAAGTAACGTTCAGTGCACCTTGGTTCTGTTTCACATGATGCAGTTTCGTAGTTCCTGGAATAGGAACAATAAAAGGTTTTTGTGCCATGACCCACGACAATGCTATTTGGGCCGGAGTGGCATCCTTTTTTCGACCCCATTCGTGTACCAGCCTGAGCACCTCCATGTGAGCTTCAATAGCTTCCGGTGTAAAATAGGGCACTTGAGATAAGCGGGAGTCACTAGAAAAACGGCTATGCTCGTTGAACTTATCGCCTAAAAATCCACGACATACCGGTCCCCATGGCACGAACCCTATGTCCAATTCTCCACAGGTATCTATTACTTCATTTTCAAGGGCACGCTGAATAATAGAGTATTCGCTCTGAAGGGCAGCAACGGGCTGCTCTGCATGGGCCTTTCGTATGGTCGTTGGTGAAACTTCGGAAAGTCCAAAATGGAGCGCCTTCCCTTCCTTGATCAAATCCTTAACCGTTCCGGCAACGTCCTCAATCGGAACGTTTGGATCCAAACGATGCAGATACAACAAATCGATACGATCGGTACGAAGGCGTTTCAACATGCCCTCTACAGCGCTTTTAATATGTTCTGGCTTGCTATTTCTACCTGCCCTTTTTCCATTTGAAAAGTCAAACCCAAATTTACTGGCAATGACCACGTTGTCTCTAATAGGTTGCAGTGCCTCAGCTACTAATTCCTCATCAGTAAATGGGCCGTACACTTCGGCAGTATCAAAAAAGGTAACGCCCAAATCATAAGCCCCACGAATTACGGGAATCATATCCTTGGTATCTCTTGGTGGATTGTAGCTGCCACTTTTCATGCTCATACAACCCAACCCAATTGGCGATACTTCCAATGCGCCCAACATTCGCTTTTCAGGGTTGGAAGCTGCTTTTAAACCCTCAATTGTACCAGGTGAATTTTTCTCATTGGCAAAGGCCATTGGGCCTGCCACTATACCTGCTCCCAAAAGGGCGGATTTCGAAATAAAATTTCTTCTGTTTACTGAATTACTTTTCTTTTCCATACCAATATGCTGTTATCGTAATATTTTAAAACCCAATAAATGGACTAAATTCCTCGTGATTGTAGTTCGTTTCTAAGTTTGACACCCTTTTCAACGACATCCAATCTGGCTTTTCTTGAGTCTGGTTTTCCAACGGCTTCACCATCTAACTGTATATCCATGATTTCACCTTCATTTTTAGTATAGACTGGCCAGTTTGGTAATCCATCTCCATTCGGGTTTCCGGTCTTGGCGAAATTTACCCAGTATCCGTTCATAAGTTCCGCCACCTTCTTGTCCTCTGGAGTGGTCTCGGGATTGCCCCAACGTGCATCAAGATTATTAAACACATAGCCAACTTCGGAACCATGGCCGGCACCATATTTCATTCTTTCCTTCATAGGTTCGGGTACAAACCCAAAATGGTAAATAAACGTGGGTTCACCTTGTTCCGCGAAAGCTCTTGCGGCAAAACGTCCTGGTTCTCCCCACACCCAATCGGTATTGAACTTGGTAATCACCTCTTCGAATGCTTTACTTCCATAAGGATCATAGGCAGCTTGTGCTTCCTCCTTAAACTCGCCAAAAAGTGAAAATAATTCTTCTTTTGTTTTACTGTTGTTGACAAAACTACCTCCGATTTCGGCGCTGTTAGAACCGATCATCAACGGTATTTGCATTTGTCTACCAGCGTTGTAGGCACTTTCGGCAGTTTCCGTTACCAATTTGCCGTCCAAAATCGGCCCGGAATAGATTCTAGGGCCTCCTTCACCATCCGTTTCTTGACCGCTATCCACAATTTCTTCCACTGGCAATGCGCGCAGGTTGGTCAAGGCATCGGCATCCGTACCTTCTATTCCGTGTTTTTTGGCAAAGTTGATACCAATGGTTTCTGCCGATAAGGGGTAAAAAGCACTTGCATTTTCTTCCTTTATTGGCCTTCCGGTAAGGACACCATCTCGGGCACCACCAGATTCGCTAATGGCTTTATGAAAAAGTCCTTTTGCACCCGGAATGGTCATTAAAGAGTGAACGGATACCCCACCTGCGGAAAAGCCGAATATAGTTACGTTATCAGGATTACCTCCAAAAGCGGCAATGTTCTTTTGCACCCATTGCAACGCTGCAATTTGGTCCATATAAGCATAGCTGCCTTTATGTTCTTCAGGATGTTCGGCGCTCAACGCTGGAAATGCAAAATGGCCCAAACGCCCCAAACGGTAATTGATGGTGATTAAAACCACTCCCTTCTTCGCAAATTCATCACCCGCGATTCCAGCTCCGGAACCACTTCCTCCAACAAAGCCTCCACCATGAATCCAAACCATGACCGGCAAGTTCGCACCCGAATTTACATAAGCGGGTTTCCACACATTCAGGTACAGGCAATCTTCGGATGAACCTTCACTAATGGTTCCCGGGGCACCGCCCCATCCGGACTGTGCACAATTGGCTCCATATTCCGTGGCATCCAATTCACCATCCCAGGGGGATAATGGTTGAGGGGCCCTCCAACGGAACTCACCAACTGGTGGAGCAGCAAAGGGTATTCCCTTAAAACTAGCTACACCATCTTCATGGACGCCTCGAATTACTCCTAATTCGGTCTTTACTTTGGGTGTACTTTCTTGCGCGGAAATAGTAACTCCAAGGAGTACCAACAATCCTAATATGTATTTTTTCATTTGAGTGTTTATTAAGTTCCGTTGTTCAAGTTATTCCCTTGTCATTGTTTTGCTAAAGGTCAGGTCGGCCAATTTCCAAGTGTTATTCTCCTTTACATAAACCTCCGTTACCATAAAGGGATTGGTCACTTCATTGCTGCCTACTACGGCCAAGAGTGTAATTTGGTTCCAAAGTATAACGGTATTATCATTCAAGACTTCGACCATGACTTCATGGACATCAGCTTTTTTATAGTGGATGAACCCACCTCTAATGATTTCTACTTCGTGGTCCTTTCCCCATGTGCCGCCCATGTGGACGAACTTGGCTTTATCATGAAAAAGGCCTTCCAATTTATCGGCATCCTTATCGGCCATCCATTGCCATTTATGGATGGACAGCTCTCTGATTTCCTTTTCTAAATCAGTCGATTGGGCAAGGGCGACTTTTCCTGTGATGAGCATGACCAATAGACTTAGTATTATTTTCCTGTTCATTTTTATAAATTATTTGTTCTGAAGTATTAATGCGCAATTTCATGGGTATCACGAACGCTGCTAAAGGTAAGGTCCAATAATTTCCAATCGTCGCCTTCTTTTTTATAGAATTCGGTCACGGTAAATTCATTGGATACATCGTTACCACGAACATGGGCCGTAAGTGTTATTCTGTTCCAAAGTACCACGGTATTGTCATCAAAAGTTTCCACGACCACATCGTGTACATCGGCATTTTTATACCAAATGCTTCCCGTCTCGATGATTTCCAATTCCCGGTCCTTTTTCCAGGAGCCGCTCATGTGTACAAACCTTGATTGGTCATGAAACAAATTGGCCAACTTGTCCACATCCTTTTCGGCCATCCATTTCCATTTGGCTTTGGAAAGTTCCTTGATCTCATTTTCAAGACTTGAATTGTTAATTTCAGGAAGCGGTATTTTGTTATAATCCTCAGCACTAAGTTCGTCTGTCCATTTGGTAGGTGTAGGCCCGCCTATCGCCAAATAGGTTACTGCACTTTTAGGAGTGGCACCATGCCAATGTTCTACATTGGGAAGGCATTTGATAACGTCACCAGCGCGCACTACTTGTACTTCCTTTCCTTTTTCCTGATAAAAACCAACGCCATTAGTGATCAACAATTGTTGCCCGTCTGGATGTAAATGCCAGTTAAGAAATGCTCTAGGTGCTGAAACCGCTTGGGCTATGTTATGTTTAAAAATTTCATCAGCATCTACAACATGCGTAAGCCAAATATCACCGGTATGGTGTACGTTTTTCGCTTTTGCCCCCATGGGAAAAATAGCTTCTTGCGCAAAGGAAGATATGCTTAACATACCTATAAACAAGCCTGTCAATAATGCTCTCATTTTGTTTTATTTAATTGATTTAGATTATATAAATTACCCTTTCCAAAGCTATGGTATAATTCATAGGATAGGCTTACCACAATTACGGATTCACCTACCATTATTACGGATTACAGGGGTATAAACCATTTGTTCACAAAGCATTAACTAAATTCAAAAAACAGATTTCTTCTCTGTCCAACACAAAAGATTAGATATGGGTCGATGATTATTGTTCCGAATTTAAATTTAGATGCAGGGTACCCACTGAATGGTGAACTTGATTTAACTGAAAGAAATTAGATGAAAGAAAAACATTCAGTGCAACCTTATTCATGTAGCGAAACAAAAAATATCCGACCCCTGATAAATCGTTAAATAAAATTGCATGCGACCTTGGTTTTAAATATCCACAGCATTTCAAAAGACTTTTTAAGAAAATGGTGGGGTATATCCCTCAGGAGTATCGCATGTTGAAATAATAGTTTCCAGCATCCAAAGTTATTCGCCCATTTCGAACTAGAACTTGTATTTTTTAAAAACCATCGACATCGATTCAGGATCAATAGCTTCCATATCAATCAGTTTTAAATCTTTTACCAACTGAAGTCTAGTTGTGGCAAAGGACTTTTCTTCTATTGCTTAAAGTTCGTCAAGTCTTAAAAAGCCTCTTTCCGTTTTAATATATTTTGATTCGAAGTTGATAAAGGGATCACGTTGTATCCATCCCAATTTTAGAGAAAGGTTGATTAATTTTCTGAAACGTGCTATATGTTTCATCACAGTATTGTTACCCATTCTCTGTTGATGGTCTACAGGTACGTAAGACCTTAGAAATTTTTCAAATTTTATGATAAAGTCATAGTCGAGTTCACTCAAGTACATATCCGAGGACTTATAAGTTTTTAGTAGGAATTTGGAAAAATATTTTTGTGTGGTGAAATAATTTTTTTGGGTTCCCCATTTTAACTTGCCCCTCATGTCCTCGTTATGGTAAGCAATAATATCCGTAACCGAACGATGGGCATCATCTACCCGAAGGAATCTTGCCTTAACTGCCTGTGCGGTAATAAGCTTATTTTCAGTCTTTAAATCTCGGTAGCACTGAAATAAGTGATTATAGGTCTCGTCCAAATAGCTGTTAAGTATTCTCGATTTTTGGCTAGTCCCTTTAGCTCGGTTTTTATGCACATCCCAGCCCGATATTAAAATTTTCCGTTTTAAACTAATGACTGCCCGTTTACCATTTACGGTGATTCTAGCATAAAGTGAGGCCTGATTGTTTTTGACTCTGGAAAAATCTGTCCAGAAGAGAATACTGAATGTTGAAGATGTCTTCATGATTTCGTCTTTTAATTAACATTTATTTTGTTATCAGACGAAAGTCAAATCACTTATAAAGATACATTTATTTAGTCAACGCATTTGGCTTTTTAACAAATAGGTCAACACTTTTACAGTTTTAAATTTGTTGACCGATTTGTTGACATTTCTATTAGGATTAAATGATATGTTTTGATATCCCTGAAAACGAAAAAACCTGATAATCATACGATTAACAGGTTTTTGCTATAGATTGATACTATAATTTGTCGGGATGACAGGATTTGAACCTGCGACCACTCGACCCCCAGCCGAGTGCGCTACCGGACTGCGCTACATCCCGTAAAATTCGATTGCAAAAATAAAGAAGTTCTATAGATTAGAATCTATCTTTTCTGAAAATTTAAAATAGTTATCGTAACGATTCTATCCAATCGATCATTTGCTTTCCCCAATCTTTTAAATGTTCATCATGTAAACCCAATCCGAATCCGTGACCTCCCTTAGGGTATATATGCATTGTTGCAGAAACACCTTTATCTTTAACCGCTTTGTAAAATAACAAACTATTTTCTACAGGAACCGCGGCATCATCGGTTGCATGGAGCAAAAAGGTTGGCGGAGTTTGATCTGTAACGTGTTTTTCATTTGAAAAATAATCAGATAGTTCACTAGATTCTTCTTCTCCTATTAAATTAATTTTAGAGCCACTATGTGTATTGGGACCAAATGAGATGACAGGATACGCCAATGCCATAAAATCTGGGCGTGCACTTTCTTTGTCTATACTATCTATTGGTTGATAAACCTCTTCAATAAAATGTGTTCCCAATGTAGATGCTAAATGCCCACCAGCAGAAAACCCGATAATTCCTATTTTATTAGACTGTATATTAAACTCTTCTACTTTACTACGAACTAAACGAATAGCCCTTTGAGCATCAATAAGCGGCACATATTTCTTATCTGTTTGAGAAACGTTTGATGGCAAGCGATACTTTACTACTATACCCGCAATGCCCTTACCATTCAAGAATTTTGCAATATCCGTACCTTCCCAATCGTATGCCAATATTCCGTATCCTCCTCCCGGAAAAATTAAAACAGCCTCACCGGTAGCGTCTCGTTTTGATGGAAGATATACCTCTATAGTGGGGACTTGTACCTTACTTATTCGTAAAATTTCCTTTTGTTCATGTATTTCTTTTTCTGAACTTTTAACGTGATTAGGAATATTACCCGGTGGCCACAACGGTAAAATAGTATCTTGAGCAAGAATACCGTTTACCATTAGCAACAATAACAACAATAGTTTCGTTTTCATAATAGTTATTTTATCCTATTCACAATTCCATTTAAAATTTGCTATAGGGTCATTAGAAGCTCCTTGTAAATTATAATGCCACCACTCCGTTCGGGTAGACCAAAAACCAAACTTTTCCATAGTTTCCTTTAATAGCTTTCTATTATCTAGAATTTCTTGAGGAAGGTCAAAATTATCGTGATATGCGCGCTTACCAAAGAAATCAAAATCCGTTGGCATTTTAACCTCTTCTCCTTCTAATGTTACTAAAGTTATATCTACGGCACCACCTTTGTTATGGATAGAACCTTTTTCAGGGTTTGCCACGTATTGCGGATTAGGGACTATTTTCCACATTTTATACTGAACAGAATTGGGTCTATAGCAATCATAGAATTTTATTTTAACACCATGTTTTTTAAATTCTTCGTTTGCCTTTAATAATGCCTTGACCGTTTTTGCCCTTGTATAACATTCACCACATTCATACACTTGCTCTTTCAAAAAATTATTATCGGTAGCGTATCTCAAATCATACGCAAAGCCATCACTATAGTCTGCTAAACGAACAAATGTAGTATCTGCAATACCTCCCAGACTTTTAAATTGAGGTTTCACCACTTTTGCAATTCTAACCGAATCAGCTACTATTTTTTCTATGGGCTCTTCTTCTTTAGCAGTCTCTTTTTTTGAGGCTTCAGTTTTACAGCTAAGAAAAATCATCATATTTAAAAATAAAACTATAATAGTTTTCATGGTAAAAAACAGCTTTTTCATTAGTTATAATTTATGTGTACGAACCTAAGATTCATATAAACCTTTGGTGCTCTTTAAAGTAAAAATAACATTCTAAATATTTATAATAAACATTTACGTGAGAAACCCCAACATTTAAAAATCTTGAAATAAAAAACCTTCCATTTAATTAAAAATAGAAGGTTTTGCATTCAAGTTGGTAGTTGGTTTACTTTAAACTTTTTAAATACTCTAAACTTTTTGGTACTTGAGTAACAACGTTAGAAGATTCATCTTCTATAAACATATATTCAATACCTAATTTTTTAGCTTCGGCAACTACACCTGCAATATCAATTTGCCCAGTGCCTAAAACTACATTTGTATCATCTTCTTCGTGACCGGTATTATTACCTTCAATACCTTTTTCCATATCCTTTAAATGTAGCAATGTAAATTTCTTCGGGTATTTTTTCATCAATTCCAATGGATCGGCACCTCCATGTTGAGCCCAAAAAACATCTAGTTCAAATGTAAAATCTGTTGCGTGCTGTACCATGTAATCGAATAAAGTACCTTTCTTGTAAGGTCTAAACTCGTAACCATGCGGATGATATGCCAATACCAAGCCGTGTTTCTTTAAAATTTTCCCTGCTTTGTTAAATACCTCGGTGGCATGCTTGGTTTCTTGCAACTCCCAAGTATTGCCTTCATGAGGTACCCAGGCACACATTACATATTTAGCACCAAAGTCTTTTGCATTTTTAATGACTTTTTCAACATCATTTTCCAAGTCACCAAACTCGGCACCAACGCTTACCATATCCAAATCATATTCGGACAATAAAGCTTTAAAATCTTCTAATGACATATCATAGGTTCCGCCTCCTTCAATTTTGGTGATGCCCCATTCATTGATCAAGCCTAATGTATTGGATACATCCATCTTAAATTGATTTCTAAGACTATACAGTTGTAAACCTACTTCTTGGGCCTGTGCTAAAAAACCACTACCCAATAGGATAGTGGCAATCATTAATTTTTTAATCATCGTTTTAAATTCTAAGTAAGTAAATTTCCTTCATCATCCCATTCGGCAATGACGTTTCTTTTACTTTGGTCCACACATTTTGCAATCCACTCTGGATCATAGGCAACACCGTGTTGATCTAAAACGTCTTGCGGTACTCCGTCCCACACATTTGGTGTATTACCTTTATATCCTAAATCAGCAATTCCTACTTTAGATGTATAATAACCGGTTACCGTTAAACCACGCATTGTATAGAAAAATTGAATTTCCAATGGTTGTTCGCTCAATGGCTTTTCGGTATCATGCCAACAGATTTCATCACAGATCTGTTTTTTTTGTTCTAAGGTGGCCGACTTAAATTCCGTTCCAAATTCGGTATTACTTTTATGGTCTAACCACATTAGCCCACCTAATAAGATAGGACCCATTTCAGGTATATCCTTTCCCATAAATTCTACCAGCTCAGGCACCTCTGCCTCTATTGGTCCTCCATGTGGCTCTTTCGGGGGCAAAATCACCACGCTTAAAGCAGCAATAGTTTCCATTTCATGCTCGTTGAATAATTGCTCGGCATTCAACTTTTCTATACGCTCCAATTCTGCCGGCGTTCTACCAAAGTACTTTTCACTAGTAGTGGCAATAGTTTCATCTATAGTTTCTCCACTTTCAGTCTTGCATGAATTGAAAACCAGACCGGTACCGGCTGCGGCACCTCCAAGTATTATAGTTTGTAAACTCTTTCTTCTATCCATCATACTAAATATTTTGTGCCTTTAGTTGCTCTATGATATAATCTGATGCTCTCCACGATAGCGCCATAATTGTCCATGTACAGTTTTTATCTGCCTGAGATACAAATACACCTGCATCTACGATAAATACGTTATCCGCATCATGTAATTGCTGAAACTTATTGGTTACCGATGTTTTTGGATCATCGCCCATTCTAGTTGTACCTACCTCATGAATAATTTCTCCTGGCTTATGAAGTCCGTAATCTTGATCTTTACCAGGTTTTTCTCCTAAATAATGACCGCCCATATTATGAATGATCTCTTCAAAAGTATCTTGCATATGCTTTGCCTGATTCTTTTCATACTGAGACCATTTATAGTTGAACTTTAAAACAGGAATACCGTATTCGTCTACCGTAGTCGGGTCTATTTCACAATAATTATCGATGTTGGCCAAACCTTCTCCTCGACCTCCAAAACCGATTACCGAACCGTAATATTTCTTTACATCGTCACGCAGGCTTTCTCCATAACCTCCAGATTTTAATCCGAAGTACTTGTTCATGGCATTTGGATCAAAACCGAAACCGTAGTTTGGCTGACTCATACCACCCCAAACTTCTATATGATATCCTCTTGGAAAATCTAATTTTGAATTATCGCCCCACCATGGTGAATAAACATGCATACCACCTACACCGTCTTCATTATAAGAGGTTTTTCTATTCATTAAACCAGGAATTACGCCCGCAGCACTTGCCCCGGTCGAATCGTGTAGATACCTACCTACCAAATTACTGCTATTTCCCAAGCCATTAGGGTGTTGCTTGCTCTTTGAGTTTAACAATATACGTGCAGAACTACATGCCGAAGCAGCTAGTACTACTACCTTACCCCTTAACTTGTATTCTTTTCTATCTTCTTTATTGATGTACGATACACCGGTCGCCTTACCTTCTTCATTTGTTGTAACCTCACGGACCATGGAGTTTACGAACAATTTCACTTGACCTCCACTTTTCTGTGCAGGGAAAATTAAACAGCTACCTGCAGAGAAATCGGCATATATTTGACAAGATCTACCACATTGCCCGCAATAGAAACAAACTCCACGGTCATTATTGATCCTTTTGGTCAACATTGAAAGCCTACCTGGTATTACAGGTATGTTAGCTTTCTTTGCCCCATTGATATAAAATAACTCATGTAATCTCGGTTTCGGGGGAGGAAGAAAGAATCCGTCAGGATCATTTTCTCTACCTTCATTGGTGCCAAATACACCTATTAGCTTGTCTAACTTATCATAATATGGCTTAACATCTTCATATCCTATTGGCCAATCATCTCCATGACCGTCACGTGTTTTTCCTTTAAAATCTTTAGGTCCGAAACGTAATGAAATACGCCCCCAGTGATTGGTTCTACCACCAAGCATTCTTGCACGCCACCACTTAAATTCTGTTCCTTCCGCATGTGTATATGGCTCTCCTTCTACTTCCCAATCTCCCCAAGACATATCCCACTCGCCAAAGGCTCTAGTTGTTCCTGCTCCTCTTCTAGGTGAATCATATGGTTGTTTTAATTGCGTCATGGTTTTTGGATCCGCTGGATCAAAAAATGGTCCCGCTTCTACAACAGCTACATTTAAACCTGCATCTGCCAACTGCTTGGTAGCCATACCACCACCTGCTCCTGAACCTACAATGATCACGTCAAAGAGTTCTGAGGATTCTTTTATCTGCATAATTTGAAATTAGTTATTGATTACAATTTAACTATTTAATAAAATAACGACCCCCGTTTTTAGCTGAATAACATTGGTAATTGGACGGACGGATAATTTTTAAGCACTATACTTCATTTTTGTTAATTTAACCGCTCACTCTTAAATGTAGAAGCCGGTAAGCCCACACTATTGAACAATGTGGCTATATCAGTACTTCTCCAAGCGTACCGTACTGCAGTTGGTTTTTGTACCTCTTTTGCCCTGACTATTACTGTACCATTCTTCAATTTAGCCTTTGCCGGAAACCACTCTCCCTTTTCATTTGAAAGTTCAAAAAGCGCAATTTTATTTCCTTTATTATATAAGCCATCGGCATGACTAAAATGGACTTCTACCTGATTGCCATTAACTACGGAGCTTTTGTAAAGCGGACCATATACTTCTTGCCCTTGTAATACACCAAAGTGATTCTTAAGTGCAATATTCGCTAACCGCAAACCAACATCTTGTTTATTTAAAGGGTGAATATCTTCAATGGTACAGATATCACTGGTCATGGCCATTCCTGTATTATTTAAGGACAATGCCCTTCGTTGCTGATCACGTACTATACCACCGGCAAATTCGTCATCATATTTATAAGGTGCTATCTGTACAAAGTAAAATGGGAAATCGTTATTCCATTCATTGCGCCAAGAAGTGATCATATTGATAAAAAGGTTTTGGTAGCTTTCTGCATTTGCAGTATTGGATTCCCCTTGATACCAAATAGTACCACCTATTTTGAATTTGGTCAACGGTGCAACCAAACCATTATATAGAACAGATTTCTCGGTGGTAACCCATTTGTTCGGTTTTACTTTCTTTTGGGCTTCCGCCAATTGGGGGTGTGCTTCAAAAACCGAAGCGGGAGTCCAGACTTCTGCACTTGTAGCGCCCCACGCATTATCGATCAACCCGATAGGCATATTCAATTCCTTTTGCAGTTTTCTTGCAAAAAAATAAGCGACAGCACTAAAATCTTGCATGCTTTCAGGCGTACAAGCCCTCCAAGTGCCACTTACATCTTCTTGTGGATATTTTGAAGTTCTCTTGGTTACGGAAAACAATCGAATATTGGGGTAGTTGGCATTTTCTATTTCAAAATCTCTATTCGCTATTTTACTGTTGGCACTCCATTCCATATTACTTTGACCGGAACATAGCCATACCTCACCGATCAATACATCTTTTAATGTTATTTCATTAGCCCCACCTTTAAACGTAATTTTATAAGGTCCGCCAGCTTTGGGAGTTTTAACCGTGACTTCCCACTTTGCATCATTTCCTGTCTTAACATTTATCGTTACATTATTCCAACTGGTAAAAACCGTGAATTCTTCATTTGGTTCTGCCCACCCATACAATAAAACATCGGTCTGTCGCTGTAAGACCATAGCATCGGTGAAAATTCCGGGTAATGTTATTTCTGCTTTTACTAAAGCTGTTGCTAAAAAACATATGATAATTAAGCTTCTACGTACATTCATTTGTTTGATGGTAATTTTGATTTAAATATACCTAAATATGTATCACATTGACAAATTCATAAACTATCATCAATAATTTTGTTGAATTTGTTATCTTGACTGTATTCTTTTACCATATTCAATAAAACCCTGATAACCAATTCTACATGCCTTCTACACCTAACCCAATGAACAGACGTAATTTTATTAGAGCAACATCGGCTTCATTATTATTATCATCTTTTAGCTCATATGGCTTTGAATTTTTTGCCAATGAAAAACCTAAAAAAGTGGCACTCATCGGTACAGGATGGTATGGTACGGGCGATCTATTGCGGCTTATTCAAATTGCCAATGTTGAAGTTGTATCGTTATGCGATGTAGATGAACACAATTTAAATATTGCTGCCAATTTGGTTGCCGAACGGCAGAAAAATGGCAAGAAACCAAAATTGTTCAGTGATTATAGAAAAATGCTGAAACAGGACCAATTGGATATTGTGCTCATTGGCACTCCTGATCATTGGCATGCCTTAACCTGTATCGATGCTTTAAAATCTGGTGCCCATGTATATGTGCAAAAGCCAATAAGCGTAGATGTAATAGAAGGTGAAGCAATGGTAGCCGCAGCAAGAAAGTACAACAAAGTGGTTCAAGTTGGTACACAACGAAAAAGCACTCCGCATTTGATCGATGCCAAAAAACAGATTATTGATGCGGGATTACTAGGTACTATTGGTCATGTTGATTTATGTTGTTTTTATCACATGCGCGCAAATGGAAATCCGCCGATAAAAAAGGTCCCAGATTATTTTGATTACGAAATGTGGACAGGTCCTGCACCCATGAGACCCTTTGACGGTCTACCTCATAGAAGATGGTGGCGTACGTTTAGGGAATACGGAAACGGAATTATGGGAGATATGTGCGTTCATATGCTCGATACCGTACGTTGGATGCTTGATTTAGGATGGGCAAAGAGCATTAGTTCTGTTGGAGGAATTTATGTTCAGAAGGATGGAAAATCTAATATTTCGGATACACAGACCGCTGTTTTCGAGTATGACGGACTCAATTGCAACTGGGAACACAGAACTTGGGGTAACCCTGATGACCCTGAATATCCTTGGGCATTTAAAATATATGGAGAAAAAGGTGTTCTTAAAGGTGATGTAATGAAAGCGGAGTTTATACCTGTAGATGGTAGTGAGACTATTCGTTTTGATGTACTTTACGAAAAAGAAAAGTACCCTGAAGATCTCACTGAAAAAGATTTAGAATTACATGCTGCACCGGCTACACGTAGACATATGATAGATTTCTTGAATGCGATAAAAAACAACACCAAACCTGTTGCCGACATAGAACAAGGTCATATTTCATCTGCCAGCTGTATTTTAGCTAATCTTTCAATGGATTTGAAAAGACCTTTAGCCTATGATCCAAAAACTAGAACGGTATTGAACGATCCAGAAGCCACTGCCCTATTACAGCGAGAATATCGTGGAGATTGGAAACATCCACACCCAGATACGGTTTAAACTATTCAACCTTTTTTGTCGAATCTCGCACCAACAAACTCGTTTTTACCGTTTTGGTCTCGTAGGGCAAACCCGGATTTTTAATTCTGTTGATCAGTAATTTGGCTGTCTGTTCACCTATATACTTACCATGTTGACTTACCATGGTCAATGAAGGCGTTACATATTTAGACAACTGGCCGTTTGTAAAACCAATGATCGAAATATCATTGGGCACATTATAGCCTCTTGCCTTAACCACTTGTAATACCTGTACGGCAATAAGCTCATCAATTCCTATAATTCCTTCTATCGTTTTGTAGTTCAATAAAAAAGACATCAATAAATCCAAATCGTCTTTAATAGTTAAATTAATGATCAATTTGGGATCGAAGGGAATATCGAATTCCTCAAGTGCCTTCTTATATCCCAAAAGCCTTAATTTACCTACACTTGAACTAGAAATAGGGTTTACTACCGCTATATTCTTACAACCAATGTTTATTAGATACTTAGTAATTTTATAACCCGCTTCAAGATCATCTACAACTACTTTATCGCATTGCACATTATCAGATACCCTATCAAAGAGCACCACGGGGATGTCATTATTTATTACATCTAACAAGGCTTCATGCTTATCTTCATTCTGGCTTTCTTCCGCTAAAGACATAATTACTCCATCTACCGTACCGGCATCAAAAAACTCCAATGTTTTGGTTTCTTTGGCACTAGATTCATTGCTAATGCAACTAATAATATTATAACCACTCTCATTGGCTACTTTTTCTATACCATATAGCACCTGAACAAAGAAGTAGTTTAAAATATTAGGCACAACCACACCGATGGTCTTCGTACTTTTGTTCAATAAATTAAGTGCCAACCTATTAGGCTTATAATGCTTTTCTTTTGCGTAAGCCTGTATTTTTAACTTCAGGTCGTTACTGATTTCATAACTATCATTTATCGCTTTAGAAACGGTTGAGATAGATACGCCAAAATGAGCTGCTATATCCTTAAGGGTGACTTTTTTCATAATTATTACTGCAAAAGAACATATTTAAATTGACATTTAAATTATTCGTAAAAAGCAAAATGTCCCTAAGTTATTCACCTAGGGACAAACTGCTTCAATTTCAGTAAATACCAATACCCCTAAAGGAGACTATATCAACATAGTCATATGGCAGTATTAATTATATGTATTGATTGATGATATTCTCAAACAATTCTTGCTTACCGCTCTTTAATTCCAACTCTCCGTTTTCTTTTGCGATATTGTAAAGATCTTTCAACTCTAGCTTGCCATTTTCAAAATCTTTTCCCTTACCAGAATCGAAAGAGCTGTATCTGTCTTCGCGCAGTTTATTATAAGAAGATGATGCTATAATTTTATCTGCAGTAATCAGTGCTCTCGCAAAAGTATCGGCACCACCAATATGTGCGTGGAACACGTCTTCCAAATCGGTACTATTTCTTCTAATCTTCGCATCAAAATTAATGCCGCCACCTTGCAAACCGCCGGCCGCCAAGAATACCAACATTGCCTCAGTTGTTTCTTGAATGTTATTAGGGAATTGATCGGTATCCCATCCATTTTGATAATCACCTCGGTTCGCATCCATACTACCTAGCATACCCGCTTTTGCAGCTACTGCAATTTCATGCTGAAAAGTATGTTGTGCCAGTGTTGCGTGGTTCACCTCTATATTCATTTTAAAATCTTTCTCTAAACCATATTCTTTTAAGAATCCAATGGCAGTGGCACAATCAAAATCATACTGATGCTTCATTGGTTCCATTGGTTTTGGCTCAATGAAGAAATTTCCTGTAAAGCCTTGGCTACGTGCATAATCTCTGGCCATGGCAAGAAACTGCCCCATGTGATCTACTTCGCGGCCTAAATCTGTATTCAACAAAGACATATACCCTTCTCTACCTCCCCAGAAAACATAATTTTCACCACCTAGGGCTATGGTTGCATCTAATGCCAGTTTTATTTGACCACCTGCTCTAGCCACTACGTTGAAATCTGGATTGGTAGCAGCACCGTTCATATATCTTGGGTTTGAGAAACAATTGGCAGTACCCCACAATAATTTCTTACCCGTTTCCTTTTGCTTCTCTTTTAAATAATCTGTAATCGTTGCCAACCTCTTTTCAGATTCAGCAAATGTTGGTGCTTCTTGAATTAAATCGAAATCATGAAAACAGTAGTAGTCAAATCCTATCTTTTCAAAAAATTCAAAGGCGGCATCTGCCTTGTCTTTTGCAGCCTGCACAGGATCAGATGATTTGTCCCATTCAAAACTTTGCGTACCAGGACCAAATGGATCTGACCCTTGACCACAGAACGTATGCCAGTATGCAGTAGCAAACTTAAAATGCTCACGCATGGTTTTACCTGCAACTACTTGATCGGGGTTGTAATATTTAAAGGCTAACGGATTATCAGATTCCTTGCCTTCAAACTTAATTTTATCTATTCCTTTAAAATATTCCTTGTTTGCCATTATGTTGATTTTATAAGTTGTTCAATATTAATTCAAGTTCATTTTTCCATGTGGCATACGCTTCTTTATATGCCGTATTGTCTTTCTTAGGGTTAAATGTCTTTACGTAATCATTATCTAAAATGGCCTTACCATATGCCTCAAAATCACCGTTATGCAATTTTGCCGCCCTTGCCGCACCTATTGCTCCCGTAGTATTGTAGATTTCTATGTCATAGCCAATTAAAGTGGCTACCGTAGTAGAGAAAATCTCTGAACGAAATAGGTTGTCATTGCCGGCACGCATTACGTTTACTTTTATACCGTCAGACTCCATGATTTCCATTCCGTATACGAATGAAAAAGCGATACCTTCCAATGCTGCACGGCACAGGTGCCCCTTTCCATGATTATTAAGGTTAAGATTTACAATTCTGGTTCCTACCTCTTTACTTTTCAGCATTCTTTCCGCACCATTACCAAAGGGTATCATTGCTACACCATCTGATCCAATAGGCACCTCATTCGCCAAGGTATTCATCTCGTCATAAGAGTCAACATCAAGGTTATTCAATAGCCATCGGTATTGAATACCTGCCCCGTTGATACAGAGTAGTTTACCAATTCTAGCAGGTTTTCCTGGGGAATAATTAACGTGGGCAAAATTGTTTACCCTAGAGCTTTCTTTTACCGAGAGGTTATCGGTAACCGCATATACCACACCCGATGTACCACCGGTTGCGGCTACTTCACCAGGGTTAAACACATTAAGAGTCAAAGCATTATTAGGCTGATCACCGGCACGATATAGTATTGGTGTACCTGTAGACAAACCACTTTCATTTGCACCTTTTTCATTAACTTTAGATTGTACTGAAAAAGTATCTACGATATCTGGAATCATGTCTTTCTCCAACCCGTAATGTTCCAAAATCAAATCGGCTATGCTATCTTTTTTAAAATCCCAGAAAATACCTTCTGATAAACCGGAAACGGTAGTGTTTACCACTCCCGATAATTTATAGGCGATGAAATCGCCCGGGAGCATCATTTTATAAATCTGCGCGTAAATTTCGGGCTCATTTTCTTTGACCCATTTTAATTTTGAAGCTGTAAAATTAGAGGGGCTATTTAGCAAATGGGTATCACAAATATCGGATCCAATTTCCTCATAGGCTTGTTGACCAATGTCAACTGCCCTACTATCGCACCAGATTATAGATCTTCTTAGCGGATTTCCCTCCTTATCAATAAGCACTAGACCGTGCATTTGATATGATATACCTATACCAGATATATCAGATTTTTTAATTTTTTCTTGTACACAAAGCTTGTCAATACCACTACAAACATAGTGCCACCAATCTAACGGACTTTGTTCTGCCCAGCCATTTTTTATAGCTTCCATAGACATTTCTGTCTCTGGCTCCGTAACTACACCAATGCTTTTTCCCGTTGATGCATTTACCAGGGCAATCTTAATAGAAGAGCTTCCGATATCTAATCCTAAGTGGTACATAAATACTATAAATTGGTTTGCTGTAATAAGTTAAACCAAAAATAAGTACTATCCTTAGCAATAGATATTTAGGCTACGAAAAATTATCGTAAAGCAAATTAACAGTATAAGTCATCATTAACTATTTGAATACAATAAATTGATATTCAGACACTTAAAAATGTTTTTGAAATTAATTTATTTTCGAAAAGGTTTTCGTATTAGCCTTAAAATCAATCTACAAGAAATAATAATTTAATATTCCTCTAATTGATTTTGAAGCTGCTCAAGTTTTGAAAGCGCCTCTGATTTTGAATTAACATCGAGCTTTAAATAAATATTCTGAATGTGAAAATTAACTGCACTGGGCGTTACAAACAACTTTTGCGCGATCATTTTATAGGTAGCACCTTGACATAGAAAATCTACGATCTGGTTCTCGCGTTCAGAGAAAAAAGCAAAGGTTTTTCTGTGAAAATTGCTAATGATCTTTTTTACGATATCATTGCTCATTGCCGCGCCTTCTTTTTCCATACTTCTAAGTGCATGTTCTAACTTATCTAAAGTCAAAGGCTTTGTCAAGTACCCATTCGCTCCTTTTTTAAAAGCGTTTTTAATGACATCAAAATCATTGATTTCACTGAACATAACAATTTTAATCTCCCAGTCTTTCTTTTTAAATAGTTTGATGGCATCTACGCCGTTCATATCGTTCAATTCTATTTCAGAAAGTACAATTTGGGGTCTTGTAAACTTAAAATCTTTGATGGCATCTTTAGCCGATGCATAACTACCCACTACTTCATAACCATCAATTTCTTCAAAATGATTTCTATATACGCTATGTAGTGAGGTGTCTTTTTCTAAAACGATTATTCTTATGCTTGAATTTTTCATAATCTCCATAGTTTTTTGCAACCAATATTCCTTTTAAAGAACAATGACCTGCGTTAGTTTTTAATAATTTCGAAAACCTTCAAAAGGTTAAAACCACTAAACAACAGATATGTAGATGAACAGATAGCCTAAACCATAGGTTCAATTTTACACACCATTAGACAAACGTCGCCTTAAAGAGCAATCAAAAATTGATTGAACTTTGTTTGTGTTCAGTTAAAAAATCTAATCGAAAAACGGATTACCGCCAGCGAGTTAATTCATAAAACCGAGGCGTTTGCCAAACTGTAGATCTATGAGATTTTTGAGTTCTAAAAAAATAGAAAACTTGTTTAAAAAAAGATGTGTTTTAAAATGGGGATTGTGTAGGTAATTCTCATTCATGGTTGTGGGGGGATTTGGGGTTATACAATTGGGTTTGAATCTTTTTGGTGATTGAAATATATAAATTAAAGCTATATACCCGTTGAAAACATCAAATTTTTCGTTCAACTACCAAAATTTCTTAAAAAATAAGGTAATTCGTCGATAGTTAACGTATAGTTAAAACCGAGAATCACCACCAATGTAAACCAAATAATAAAGGAGGGGCCCCAGTCATCCCCCCGGATAACACCCCTCCTTTTATTGACAATTCAAATCAACCATAAAACCTTAGGAAATTATGGATACTCAATTCATTATTCTATACTTATATAATCATCTTCAAAAGTATTGGATGCCGTTGCCGTTGCTTCGTTCACTTGCATAATCCATTTCTCTTGATTGTATTTTCCGTTTAAATCTGTACTTGCAGCCATTTGTGCTTCATTCTTGTAATCATAATCTGCCAAGTATACATAGTACAGTCCATTTTCTTTGTTATAAAATTGCTTAGGGTCTAATCCTTTTTCACGTAAATCTTTCATAAAAGCATTCATATACTTTGTTTGGCTGTATACGTTTGCAATAACATAGTAACCAGAATTCATATCTATGACATCTGAATCTACTAACATTTTTACCGGTAATTCTTTAAAATTATCTCTTGTAGATGGCAGTTCTTTAAAGTTAGCCCTTCTTGAAGATGTTGTTGTTGACGCTTTAGAAGTTGCCGTAGCACCTGTTGCAAAAGCATCTGCAGGTTCAGTTACAAAATCGATGGCATCATCTACCAAATCATTGTTTGCATAAGAGGTGTTTTCCTCTACGCTAAAGTCTTGTAAAGAGTTTTTAATGGTCGTATCAATATCATTACGCAACATTCTTACAATTAACTCAAATCGTTCTTCAAAAGCGGCTATTCTTTCGCTTTCAATTGAATCTTGACGAAGAATCAATTCATCTAAAATAATTTTGTTTTCATATGCTAAACTACTTTCGGATACCGAAGTATTAGCTGTACTTTCTTGCTTTCTTCTACTCGACTTTCTGGCACTATCTCGCTCTTCTATAAGGTTGGCTATTTGCTCTTCATAATTTCTAACGATATTATCTATTTGATTATCCGATGAGTTGTCTGCAACCGAAATAGCCAAATCATCGTCTTTAAACTTGTACGCTAATGTGATCTCGTGGTTCCACCCCAGGTTGGCATCATCACTTGATAAATCCTTCTCCATTAAATATCCCAAAGACATTTTTTCACTTAGGTTGAAACCAACTCCTGCGGCTACTCCGTATTCTTCATCTACCGTAGTCTGTAACCAACCGTATTTAGGCATATCCAATAACAAAGAACCAAAATAATAAAGGCTTCCGTCATAATTTTGCCCTACTTGAGCCATTGGCATTAAACGGGCATTTTCAAAAAGACCTCTTGAATGCTCAAATGAATGGGTATACTGTACCGATGCCTTTACACTCTTTGTAGATAAATCGGTCAAAAACTCGTTCGTTGTTTGATTGTATTTTACTAAATCTTCTGCGTACAAACCAAAATCAAAACTACCTAGTGTTAAGTTGATACCCGGTTGCACCGCAATTTTACTTTCTTTTCTAGCATCTGCTATCTCTGGATCGTCTTCACTAACTACGACCCTATTTTTATCTAAACCTTGATTAAAGTAGGTAACGTTAGTACCAAATGTCAATACCGATTTTTCACCTAAACGAACTGATGAAGCGTAATTGGCATTGAAACCAAATTCTTGTACTACACCAGACCACTGACTGTATACACCTATACCAACTGCCGTATGGTCATTTAATTTGTTGCTGAACCCTAGAAAATAGTTTTGACTATTATCATCAAAAGTGGCATATTGGTTTCTATGTAGAATGTTTAAATATGATTTGTTCTCACGTACCAAAGAGAATGTTGGGTTTATAAAAAACCTATTGAAGAATAATTGGTTGTGGTAGGTACTACTGGAGCCTAAGTTTGCATTGGTTTCTTGACCTTTTATTGTTTGGACAAGAGCCAATAAAAATAAAGCAATAAGAAAACTACTGATTTTATACGGACTTTCCATAACGTTTGATTTTAATGATTAGAATTGAAATTGTCTATGAATTGGGGGAAATGAATAATGGGTGGTTATTCATCTTCAAATACAGAACTAGAATACTGCATTTGCTTTTCTGAGTTAAAGGCTTCTAAGAAGCGATCATCTCTATCTTTCTCGTTAATTGGCTTATCGTTTAAATTAAAAGCTACATTTTGTGCATGTTTACCTTTCGCTATTCTGTTGGATACCACATAACCGGAACCATCACCTTGTAATAAGTTTACCGAGTATTCATCATAAGAGCTGTTGATTGTATTTCCCATGTTTACGGCTAGTCCGACGCTGCGCTGACCAACTTCTACCATGTAAACATCGAGGCCGCCATAACCGTCTCTTCCATCAGATGCAAATACTAGACTTCCATTTGAAATTGGGTTTGGGTGCATATCATTTTTAGCAGTATTCACTTTTTTACCTAAATTCTTTGCCTGACCTAATGTTCCATTTTTTTGAATGGTAGCGACATAAATGTCATACTCCCCGAATGTACCTGGCATGTTAGATGCAAAGAATAAACGACTTCCGTCGGGTGACACTGCAGGGTGCATTGCGGAATAATCTGCCGGGCAAACCGCTACTTCCGTAATTTTTTTCCATTCGCCACCTACTTTATCGGCTTTATAAATTTTATGTATCTCCTTTTTCTTGGAAAACATACCGGTTACGGGCTTGCGGTATACGGTTTTACTATAGTATGCCGTTCTACCACCATTGGTCAATGCCACCGGTGGGGCATATTCACCAGATGTTTTTGCCGGTACCTTAGTGTTAGATGCAAACTCGCTACTTACTTGGTCGTCATCCCACGGTAAAAAATTTCTTCTGTTGTTAGAGGTAAGACGTGAAGGAATTACGTTACGGGTCATCTTGTAATCATCCTTAACCAATTCTGTCCAGTTTTCATCGGCAATTTCATTTTGCACTTCTTTGCCTAATTGCGAAACAGCATGATCAAATCTCTTCTGGTAACTTTTCTTTAAAGTACCATCCTCAGAAATTTCCATAAGCCTACCATACCAATATAATGCGTTCTCATACTTTTTGGTCAGGAAATTGGCATTGCCCAGGTCTTCAAAGATTTCTTCATCTGAATAACCAAGTGATTTTAATTTGTTGTAGTTCTCTGCTCGGTTAGAAACTTCTGTAACCTTTCTTTCAAGAAAACTGGTTGAAGAATCGTTGTAGGCCAAATCTTGGCCATAACCCATGGTCGCCATGCAGGCAAACAAAAGGCTAATTTTAATTGAATTGTTCATAATACTAGATTTTGGGATTTCATACTCCAAAGGTCTAGCAACTCATTCAATTGATTATTAATAAAAATTCATAGGTTTTGATATCATTTGTAAATCAATAAATTTAATTAGTCTACATAATTAATTTAAAATCAGATATTTACATTTAAAATCGATACTATTTAGACACCTGTTTATTTTTTTTCTTTTCAGAGTAATAAGTATAACCTAAATATGCCAATTGTAGACCAACGGCCGCCATCTTCAACTTTCTACTTTTCACTAACATTTTTGCAACTCCGAATAATGGTGATAATCTCATAACTTTTATTTTTTTGTTTAAAAGCAATGTAGCCACAAGCCCGAATTTAACTTAGCTCTATCCATTGAAAATGTGTACTAAATGCCTTCAACAAATACCATTTATAAGAGCATTGGGGTTTTATGGCATACAGCTAAAGTACTATTGTATATAGCTAAGAACTACCACTAATTGCACATATCTTAGTATGGTAAAATTGTATAACAATAGGCAGTAATGCCTACTAAATTTAATATTATGAATAACGATATAAAGAAAATTGAAGATAGTCTTAAAGACTTGGTAAGTAAAAACGAAGATGCAATCAAAGGTTTTGAAAAAGCATCTGAAAATTCGAAGGATGTTGGTATTAAAAGTTACTTTGAGAAGAAAGTAGTAGACCGTATGCAGTTCTTAAGAGAATTAAGAGCAGCTGTACCAGAATTGGATTTAGGCCGTGTTGAAATTGAAGGTAGCGCAGCCGGAACCTTACACAGAACATGGATGGATATTAAAGCATTTTTTGCAGATGACAATGACGAAGCAATGTTAGAAGAAGCTGTTAGAGGTGACAAAGCCGCTATTAATGATTATGATAATGCATTGGCAGAAACCATGATGCCACATCGCCTAAAAGAAATCATTAGAGCACAGAGAAATGAATTACAAAACGCTTTGGAAACTAGTGAAGTTTTAGAAGATCACAGATAAGATTAGATATTTACAGAAAGTAAAGCCCTTGCAATTGCAAGGGCTTTTTTATTCTTAAGAATTAACTAATTTATTTTTTCTTCTAGATTTTTCAGCTCTTTTTTTCTTTAACCAGTTCTTATAGAACTTTTTACCGAAATATAGTATCAATGCTTTTTTCATAACTCGATATTAATACGTTTTCATTTTTTCCTTTCGTTTCTTCAATTGTCTTTGAAGTTCACTTATTGATTCGTTGACCGACTCTTCAAAGTTTTGATTGCTGGCTTCCGCAAAAATTCTGGGACCAGGCAGACTTAAACGAATGTTACAGATCATTCCAGTTTCATCAGAAGAAGTATTCTCTTGCTTTAGAAAAACATCCGCTCTTATAATGTCGTCAAATTTTGTATGTAACTTTTTAAGTTTCTCCTCGGTATAACTTTCCAATCTTTCACTAGCTGTTACACCATCATACTCATATATAATTTCCATAAATTTTCTCTTTTAATCGCAATGCGATATGAATTTTAAAAGAGGCTTTTTCAAGCCACAACAACTGCAACTTGAAAATGCCCCCTTAACTTTTTTTTACCTACGTTTTACTTATCTACATTTACCATCCAACCTATACCATAACGATCGGTACATCTACCAAAATGTCCCCATTCGCGCTCTCTAAATTCGTGATGTACTTGACCGCCACTTGATAAATCATTAAATAACTGCTTACCATCATCTAAATCATCTAAATCAACACTCATGTTAATTTGATTACCATTGTTAAGCGGTGTATCTGGTGACGCATCATATGCCATAAAATGTACACCCTTTCCTTTCAATTCAGCGTGTTGCAGCTTCTCTCTATAAGAAGATGGTACATCTATTTTCTTATCCTCGTAACTCTGTTTGTTTTTAATCTCTGCGTTGAACAGATTTGCGTAGAAGTTCAAAGCTTCTTGACAATTACCGTTAAATGCTAAATATGCTTGTATTTTCATGATATATTGTTTTTATACAATTTACCCAATATCAACCTGTAGCCTTACCTTAAAAACTACAGTTATTAATGCATTACCTTATAGCCAAATTTCTTAACTACTCTAGCACAATTTTACTGTCATCAATAAATTGAAAAAATGAAAGTTTTTCATTGGAGCCCGTAAACATTAAGTTGGTTGAAAGATCAAACAAATGGGCTTCTGTTTCAAAAAAATGCATCATATAGCCGGCCGTATTTACAAAAGCCACATACTCCCCAATTGCCGGTAATTTGGGTAGTGTAATTTTTCTTTTCAGCAACACATCTCTTTCTAAGCAATATGCACCGGTAAAAAACACATCTACCTGTTCATTCTCCTTAATTTCAGAATCGTATAACATATAAGGGTCCAGTAGAAAGTCTGCACTAGAACTCATCATTTGGCTCATATTCATTTCCAAACCGACCAACCATTGACCTTTTGCATCTTTTTTTCGATGGACGACCTTTGCTACCGTAATACCAACTTGATCTAATAATGATCTACCTGGTTCTATACGTAATTCAATTCCATTGTTTACAAGCAACGATGCTACCGATAGACCAGATTCATCATCAACAAAATCAAGTACTTCTCTTATAAATCCTTCTTTATTTACTTTATTGAAGTACGGATAAGTGTTCAGTTTACCACGTAGCTTTCCATCTTCTAGCCTAAATCCTAAACCGTTGTCGTTAAAGGTAATGTCGTTATATTCTTCTACAACCGCTTTCTTCAGGTTTTCATTAAAGGCAAACCATTCTTTTTCGTCTTCTAAATAGTTCATTAAAATACCGCCACCAATATCTATGAAAGAAATATTATAACCTTTATTTTTAAGTTTTGAAACTATGTTTACACTTGTAATTAAGCTAATACTTCTTTGGTGGGTAGAATATCCATCCAAATGAAAATGTAGCCCGGTTACCTCTAATTGGTCAAAGGTCTTGTTTTCTCCTACATATGATGAAATAAAATCGATCACGTCATCTACATCGAACCCAAAGCGACTGTATAATTTTTCTTCGTCAACCTCAAAGCCACTTATTCGAAAACCAACATTCGCCTTGTGTCCAATTCTTTTAGCTACCGCCTGTGTAAGAACACATTCATCTTCATTATCTAATATTATCGGTACTCCATTCCTTATGGCCAATTCTATTTGTGGCTCTGTTTTTATTGCCGCCGTCAACACCAAATTTTCACTATTACCACCCAATGAAAGTGACTGTTCCAATTCTTTAAAGCTAGCGGTATCTACACCTATGCCCGATGCAAATGCCTGCTTTACCAACCCTCTAGATTTGTTTGCTTTTCTAGCATAAAAGATTCTATACTTTAAGCTGTAGCTTTCAAAAACTTCTTTATATATCTCGCAATTATGGTTAAAGGATGGTAAGTGATGAATGTTTATGGGAGAACCGTATCGTTCAACCAAACCTTTAACGACGGACTGATCGTTGAACAATTCATGCATCCATTGGGAAGTTTTAGGTGTCAGTTGAAATTTTGGTTTTCCTTTACAATACATTTTCTTCTCTTTCATATTTTTCTGTAATGCCTGCTTTATTCAAAATAGAGGTACATACTCCTTTCGCCCAGACCGATGCAAAATTGTTTTTTGTTCTGGATAACGTATCGTTATCACATGTTATACCTTCTGTTGGGGTGCCATAAAATGTAATGTTTTTATCAACCCTACCCTTAGCGTCTATCGCGTTTCCATCTTTGTTTATTTCTATGCAACCGGGGTTATAACTCGTATTGAGTTTATTCTTAAACTCGCGAACAAGTCCGTTTTTTAATAAATTTTGATAAAGCTCGTTTTTAAATTCACCTTCTTTTGCTCTAGAAATTGTGGCATTTAAATAATAGTTTATTTCTGTTTTCCGAGCATTTTTAATTTGCAAGGTGTAATTGTTGTTCAAAGTATTTTCTGAAATATTTGCTGATTTTACAAATGAAAAATCTAAAATACCTGATTTATACAATGCTAGCATTTTTTCCATGTTCTTCACCGGTGGACCGTACGATAAACGATTGAACAATCCGAAGTAATAGGTATCGAACTCCTTCTGTGAAGCAGCATCTAAGCCCCCAAAACTGTATAGTTCATTGAACAATGGACTTATTTTTCTCCAAACTGAAACGGCTGCCATAAACGGACTTTCATCTTCGCCACGTTTTGCTTCTTCTATCAAGAACTCCAAATAATATTGAAGCATGATCGATGACAAAATTGGTTCATCTCTAAATGGGTCAACAATAGCTTCCCAATTAAAAACCGGGCATTCAGGAAAATCTTCGTGGAAATATTGTACCTGATTCTCAATTACCGTAAAATCATCATCGAAATAGAATTGATGCCCATGGTTTTTGAACAGAACCCTATAATATGCAAAATAAAATTCCTTTTTTATCAGCGGCAATATGGTACACTTAAAGCTAACAGGTTTGTTTTTCTTTAAATGTCTTACCAAATCGTCTGTAAAAAAGTGTAATTCTGCATTAGAATTAGGTGCCCCATTTCTAGGAACCATTGGCAATCCGGTTCTTGAGAAAGGATAAATTTTAAGCGGTTCTCTCCCTGATAGCTCATATTTAAATTCCCCATTTCCCTTCCTTTCAAACATGCCCTGTCTGCCTTCGGTCAATGCCAAAATAGCATCTATGGCCGTTAATCCAAAGCCCTTTATAGCCACCAATGAATCTTTATTGATGGGTTTTAATTTTTCTTCAACCGGATAAATAAAATCTACACTATTTTCTTTTGATGTCGTATTTTTTTGCGATGTAAAGGTGTGGTGACCTGTAGTAAACAACAGTGAATTACACTGAATACTATTTTCTTTACCTGATTCTGCTTCCGTATACTTTACTTGATACTCTTCGCCTCTTTTAAACACATTGCTAACCGTACCAATATGCGGTACTACCCTAACGTTTATTGGTAATTGATCTAAAACCAACTGATAACAATCTTCTAAATACTTACCGACAATTGCTCTGGGTGCATATTCATTTGGTGCTGCATTGGCAAACCTATTCTCAGTTAACCATGAGACAAAATCAGGAGTTGACGTAGCTAGAGCATAAGGCTCTTGCAATATCCAACCATTAATATTTCGGTTGGCATAATTCATTATCAAATATTCAGGTTGATCCGTTCTGTATACATCACCAGATGCCAAAAATGATGTATTATTGAAAATATGTATCTGAATTGATCGATCATTGTTATGTTCGCGTAAATAGGCAATGAGCCTTTCAAATCCGTAAAATCCTTTAGGTCCAAAACCTACAATACCAATAGCATATGTTTCTGTATTTTCCATAAGTCTATATATTTACCAACCGCATAATGGTGTAAAGGCATTTTTACTTTCCGGTAGTTCTTTCATTAACCATTTAGTATTATAAATGGTATCCAAATAACGCTCGCCCCTATCACATAAGAACAATGCACAATTACTTTCTGCTTCAATATTCTTACTATACTTTTGAACGGCACTGATCATTCCGCCAGATGAGCCTCCACAGAGAATTGCTTCTTTTTCAAGTAGATTCCAACATCCGCGGGCACAGTCAACATCATCAACATAAATCTGGTCATAAATCTTATCGGTATCTAAAAATTGGGAAGGAACGCCCGCTCCGTGACCAGGAATTAATCGCTTTAAAGGCGGACCGCCAAAGAGAACGCTGCCTACTGCGTCAACCGCAATAATTTTAGTATCAAGATTATTCTCCACTATAAAATCTGCGCAACCCATTAGGGTTCCACAGGTACTCGTTGCCACGAACAAATAATCTAATTTACCGTGCAGGGCATCCATAATTTCGGTCATTGTTTGATGATGCGTTAACGGGTTGTTTTGATTACCATATTGGTTAGACCAAAAACTATTGGGAATAGTATTCAGTAATTGTTGAACTTTTTCTAAACGCGCCCCTAAGTAACCTCCGTTATCTTTTGGCTTGGTTACTTTTTCAATACGTACACCATAGGTTTTAAGAATCTTTTCGGTATGCGAATTCAATTTTGGGTCTACTACAACAATTAGATGAAGTCCGTAATGTAAACAAGCCTGAGCCAAACCTACCGCCATATTACCAGAGCTAGATTCAATTACGGTATCTCCTTTTTTAACCTTGCCTTCTTCCATTGCCTTTTGAATAATAAAAAGAGCAGTTCTGTCTTTTATACTTCCGGCAGGGTTGGCAACCTCTAGTTTTCCAAAGAGGTTGAAATGATCGGTTTTTTCAATATTGTTAAGCTTTACCATTGGTGTTTTACCAACGGTGTCTATAATTGATCTGGAAATTGATGTGGTTATATTTTGAATAATCATGGGTTGCTTTTTTCATCCAATTGCGTTGAACTACAAGTGGTAATTTCATACGGATAAAAATAGCTTGACGTAAACTCTTACAATATCACGAAAAATTAATTAAATAACTCTTTCAGTTTATCAGCTAAAAAACAACATGGATTAGGACTAAAAGCTTTCTCATTTTAAGAATTAAAAACCTTTGTAGGCACTTACCAAATATTCTTAAACATTCAATAAGATAGTATTAATTTAGACTCAAATATCTGACAACAAAAAGTTTAAGATTATTTGTTGTTAAATCAACCAAATAAATCTAAAAAAATCCCTAATTTCAAGGGACTCAAACAAATAGGAAAAACGAATGGCAAATTTCAGTTTAAAAGTTAATGGAAAAACCCAAGAAATAGATGTAGATCCGTCTACACCAATGCTTTGGGTATTACGAGATCATTTAAAATTGGTAGGTACAAAATTTGGTTGTGGCATTGCTCAATGTGGGGCTTGTACGGTTCACTTAGGTGACAATGCGGTCAGATCTTGTCAATTACCGGTTTCTGCTGTTGGCGAACAATCGATAACTACAATTGAAGGGCTTTCTGAAAACGGTGACCATCCTGTTCAAAAAGCATGGCTAGAGGAAGATGTTTACCAATGTGGATATTGCCAAGCTGGTCAAATTATGAATGCCAGTGCATTTTTAAAACGAAACCCTAATCCTACGGATACTGAAATTGAGGATGCTATGAACGGAAATATCTGTCGTTGTGGCACTTATACGCGAATTAAGAAGGCAATTAAGAATGCTGCCTCTATTTCAAATGCGTAGTTAAATTGCCCCAATATTGGGATATTAACCTTCAAAAAAACAAACAAATGACACTCATTAAAACTTCATATAATAGACGTTCTTTCTTAAAAAGTGGTGCGTTAGCAGGTGGCGGTATGATATTAGGCTTCAGTTGGCTGGCTTCTTGTAAACCTACGCCCGAACAAGTAAACAACATGCCAAAAGAATGGTTCGATATTAACGGCTTTCTTAAAATTGGCGATAATGGCATGGTAACGATCATGTCGCCAAACCCTGAAATCGGTCAGAACGTAAAAACTTCTATGCCAATGATCATTGCAGATGAACTTGGCGTAGATTGGAAAGACGTAATCGTAGAACAAGCTCCTTTAAATACCGATATTTTCCAACGACAATTGGCGGGCGGTAGTCAATCTATACGCGCTGGTTGGTCGGGATTAAGAATGGCTGGCGCTACTGCAAGACATATGTTAGTCGCTGCAGCTGCAGATACCTGGCAAGTTGATGCCTCTGAAATTACGGTGGATAACGGTGTAATCAATCACACTGCAACGAACAATTCTGCAGGTTTCGGTGATATGGCTTCCAAAGCTGCAACCATGTCAGTACCCGAAGAGGTTCAACTAAAAGAAACATCTGATTTTAATATTATAGGTACAGATAAAAGAAATGTTGACGGACCAAATTTGGTAACCGGTAAACCGTTGTTCGGTATTGACATTCAAGAAGAGGGAATGATGATTGCTATGATCGTGCATCCACCGGCATTTGGGC
Organism: Maribacter litoralis; assembly: GCF_902506355.1. Lineage (NCBI taxonomy): Bacteria > Pseudomonadati > Bacteroidota > Flavobacteriia > Flavobacteriales > Flavobacteriaceae > Maribacter > Maribacter litoralis. Next base: position 178,915 of record NZ_LR733271.1, read on the forward strand.
TCACATTCAAATCTATGGATGCCGAAACCGTAAAATCCATGCCCGGTATTAAAGATGTATTCCCTATCGACGTTTATCCAGATGATGTAGAAAAACAATGGTCTGACGGTGGTGCCATAAATAAGTTAGTAGCCATTGTTGGAGAATCTACATGGCAATGTATGCAAGCAAAAAAAGCATTGAAAGTAGAATGGGAAGAATCTTCTGTTTTAGAAAGTACCGAAGGGCATGATGAAGCCTTAACAAAATTATTGAACACCTCAGCTAAAGCTCCTGCACGTAAAGATGGTGATGTGGCCGGCGCTTTTAAAAACGCGGCTCAAATAATAGAACGAACATATAGTGCTCCATTTTTAGCGCATAATACCATGGAACCCATGAATTTCTTTGCCGATGTAAATGGGGAAAGAGCGTTATTGAACGGACCTATACAGACTCCCGAATTTTTAGAAAAAACCTTGGCATCTAGATTAAATTTGCCTGTTGAAAAAATTGATATAAAAATGACCCGTATGGGTGGCGGATTCGGTAGACGTCTATACGGAACATTTGGCGTTGAGGCGGCGGTAATTTCGCAAAAAATGCAAGCACCAATTAAACTGGTGTACACGCGTGAAGATGATATGACCCAAGGTACTTACAGACCAACCTATAAAGTAAAATATAAGGCTGGTCTGGATAATGAAGGTAATTTAATAGCGTGGCATGTTAAAGGAGCGGGATCAAATGATGACCTTCTCTTTGAAAACAGATTTCCTGCTGGTGCGGTAGATAACTACTTAGCCGAGAAATTCAGTTTAGAAACAAATGTTACTACCGGAGCATGGCGTGCGCCACGTTCTAATTTTGTTGCCGGGGCAGAACAAGCTTTTATTGACGAAGTTGCAGAAGCGGCTGGTAAAGATCCTATAGATTTTAGATTAGAACTATTCGATAGAGCTATTAAAGATCCTGTTGGTGAGCCTGAAAAAAATGATTACGATCCAGAACGCTATGCAGGAGTATTAAAATTGGTAAAAGAAAAATCTGATTGGAACTCTTCACAGAACAACGGTAAATCTAGAGGAGTTTCTGCATATTACTGTCATAATTCTTACGTGGCACAAGTATTGGACTTAAATAATGATACAGATTCGCCAAAGGTAGATAAGGTTTGGTGTGCGGTTGATTGCGGAATTGTTATTAACCCAATGGCAGCAAAAAATCAAATAGAAGGTGGTATTATCGACGGTATTGGTCATGCTACTTATAGTGAAATGACCTTTGAAAATGGTCAGCCACAACATAAAAATTTTGATACCTATCGCTTAATAAGACATAAAGAAGCACCTAAAGAAATTGAAACCTTCTTTGTTGATAACGGTATAGACCCAACAGGCTTGGGTGAGCCTTCTTTACCGCCAATTGTGGGCGCATTAGCAAATGCCCTTTATAAAGCTACTGGTCAAAGACATTATAATCAACCTTTTATTACAGAGAAATCTGTGATAGGTTAAAGCCCTTATGCTATTGTAATATTGAAACGCCAGATTTTTTGTCTGGCGTTTTTTTAGTTCAAAAAGCTATATTTTAAATTTCAATACTGCCCTTACATAGCTTCTTGAGTCATTATCTATAGTAAGTATCGTATTATTGTCGCCATCTTTCAACTTATTGCTAAGATTAAAATTATAAGCTGCCCTTAGATCTAACTGAAGGTGATCGGTAAAATGATATTCATATTGAAGACCTCCATTGATCAACGACATATTTATAAGTTCCGCTACTTCCGTTTCATTAACCAAAGCTCCGTTTTGCACATTTGAGGTAAAACCGTCTAGCTGGGCAAACAATTTAAGTCTGTGCCTATCTGAAATATGATATTGTAAATTGGTTTTAGGAATTCCTAGGTTATAAGACCAATCTGCACTGAATTTCTTGTAATAACTTATGAATGGCAAGGGAAATAAATAGCCTCTATTTTGCGAATACGATAGTCCAATAATTAAACGAGAAGGTTTATACTCATCTTCATATTTTTTAATAAAAACCAAGTCGCCCGAAAAGACAATATCATCTACCGTAAGATTTCTTGCCGTATGGTTAGTGCTTATACCAGGTTGAAACCTAAAGCCTAACCTCCAATCGTTTTTTAATGGTTGTGTGTAGCCTATTGTAAAATCAAGTAATCTAAAATCGTCTAATTGATTTCTATCAAAAGGCAATTCTTCATCTTTGAACCGCAAATGAATATCACTGTAATCAAAACCTAAAAACAGATACTTTCCCTCCCCTTTTAATGGAATGGGTGCATTGATCATAACCCTAGAACGGGTATACTCAACATCAGAATTTTTATTGGGGATAAAGGTAAAGTCTATTCTTGCCAAATCGCTCAATTGAGCTTGTAGCGTAAAGGTTGTCAAGAATAAAAAAAGGATTAGAAATCTCAGCTGCATGCAATTGTACTTACCATCTATCTAATTAAGGATAATGCAAGTACCGCATTTTTATTGTTCTTGAATAGTGCTAATACATATAAAAGTATCTTAAAAGATAGCGAACCGTCTATAATTCTAAAACCTTGGTCACCCTTGCCAATTCTTTATCGAATAGTTCTTTAGTAACTTCTTGGGTATAAAAAGGAACCATTGCATTTAACTTTTCTTTTCCTTGAACCGAGTTTATAAGTTCTGGAAATGCTTTTTCAATGACATCGAGCATAATTTTCACAGAAGTAGAAGCACCTGGTGATGCACCTAACAAACAAGTTATTCTGCCATCTTTACTACTTACAAGTTGAGTTCCGAATTCTAAAGATCCTCCTTCAAACTCATCTCTTTTAATGGTTTGAACACGCTGACCGGCAACCAAAATTTCCCAATCTTCATTTTTTGCATCTTTAACAAACTCACGTAGTGATTCCATGCGGTCGTCAAAACTCATGGCAACCTGTTCTACCAAATATTTGGTCAACGGAAGATTATGCCAAAATACACCCCACATGGAAGGAATATTATCAAAATTGATAGACTTGAATAAATCTAAATACGAGCCTTCTTTTAAAAACTTAGGACTAAACCCAGCAAACGGACCAAACAAGAGCTCTCTTTTACCGTCAATATATCTGGTATCTAAATGCGGTACTGACATAGGTGGATCTCCAATACCCGCCTTACTGTACACTTTAGCATTGTGTTGCTTTATAATATCTTGGTTTTTACAGACCAACCACTCGCCGCTTACAGGAAAACCACCGTAACCGTCTTTTTCCTCAATCTCAACTTTCTGTAGCAACAAAAGGCTACCACCACCGGCACCGATAAAAACATGCTTGGCATCTACCGTATTCTTATCACCCGTTTTTAAATTTTCCATCTTTACCAACCAATCTTCATCATGATCGGGGTCGATATCTTCAACCTCTGTATTGAATAATACTTTGGTATCATATTCATCATTTAGTATGGCAAACAATTTTTCGGTTAATGAACCATAGTTCATCTCTGTTCCTCTTTCTATTCTTGAAGCTGCCATAACCTCATCTTCTGTACGCTTATGCATCATTAAAGGGAACCACTCTTTCATTTTCACTATATCCCTTGAAAACTCAATAGTGTTGAACATAAAATGTTCTTTAAAGGCTTTGTAACGGTCTTCTAGATAATCTGCATTCTCTTTACCCCTTACCCAACTATGATGGGGCACCGGTGCAATAAATGATCTTGGATCATCGATCAGACCTTGTTCAACAAGGAAGGACCAGAATTGCTTTGAGGTTTCAAACTGCGTACAAATATTAATTGCCTTATTAATATCAATTGTACCATCTTCGGTTTGTGGAGTATAATTCAATTCACAAAGGGCAGAATGTCCTGTACCGGCATTGTTCCAAGCAGCTGAACTTTCTTGTGCAACCTTATCTAACCGTTCAACGATCAGCACGTTAAGATCTGGCTTCAACTGTTTTACCAATAAAGCCAAGGTAGCACTCATGATACCTGCGCCTACACAAATAAGGTCGTATTCTTCTCTCAGTTCCATTATCTCTACATTTTTACTACTAAGTTGGTAATAATTTGTAACAAAATTTTATTCAAGCTACTAATTAGTTATTAATCCTAAAATAAATATCCTTGAATACAAAAATATTAATGACTTTTAGCTCCTTATTTTTAGCGATAATGGGGCTAACTATTTCTTTTTTGCCAAATGAACTAATTAACTATCTAGACATTGAATCAAATATTATAACAATACTTTTCATAAAAATCTTAGGTGCATTGTATATGGCGTTTGGAATTTTAAATTGGATGGCGAGAGGAACATTATTTGGAGGAATTTACAATAGACCAATTACTATGGGGAATTTAATGCATTTTGGAGTTGGAGCAATTGCATTAGTAAAAGTTACATCTAACAGTGCCAATTATTCAGAAATTATAATTCCTCTAACTGTAATTTATATAATTTTCGCGCTATTTTTCTTGTACATTTTTAAAACCAGCCCTGCCACTATAGAAGGCAAAAACAATTCCTAACAATAGGATGTTTTAAAACCAATGTCTAGCATTCAAGTAAAATTTTATTTAGTAAATATGCGTTCAAATATCTAAAACGAAAATACCGATACCTTAAACTAGTCCATCACAAACTTAAATCCCGCGGTGACGATACTAGAACTAAAGCTAGTGTCCCTATCATATTTATAAAATTTAAGATCAATACTTTTAAGTCCGAGTTTCCAGATATGCATTTTTGTAAAAATATCTGTGTAGGAAACGCCCATACCAAATTGATTTGCAGAATATTTTGACAAATCATAATCTGAGGTATAAAACGTATTAGTGGAAAGTGCTTCTTCATATCCAAAGAAATAATCTGCGGCAGTTTGTTGGTAATATCTATAGGATGGGTATACCGTAAACTTATCTGAAAGCTTAATAGGCACCTCTACACTTGCGGTATGGGAGTTTATGCCCCAATCATCGTAGTAATACCGATAATAAGAACGTAAAACAACACTCTCATTTATATACCAATTTAATCTACCGCCACCCGCAACTTTAAAGCGGCTATCGGGTAGTTGTTCAATAGCATCCGCGAGCTGAAATTCTTGAATAAATGAATCGGCTACATCGGCAAAATAAACACGTTGAAAAGGTGTACTCAGTAAACCATCTTGCTTTACAAAATCTAGAGCCAATGAACCTTGAAGATTTTTACCTAGAATTTGAGAAAAGCCCAAACCTACGGAATAAGAATTTCTTGTTTCATCTTCAAAATTCTCAAAAGTAGGACTGTAATCTGTGTTGCCGGTAATTGTTTTGTTTGAAAAGAATCCGTTATCCAAGCCATTTGCCCCACTTGCAAAAGGTCTTAGTTCCGTTGGGTAAATTGGAGTCCAGGTATCCAAGAAAATATTGGCATTAATACTTACTTCGGTATTTTTTTCATTGAAGAGTTTTGTAAATGCTCCTCCGAATCCGAATGAAAAATAATCATATTCCGATGATACCGATAGATTTCCAGAGTACATAGTATTTCTATCATCCGTACTATGCGTATATGTGCCCGACAAGTTGGTCCATACATCTGATCTGGAAGCTCCGGAGCTTGCCACAAATGAATCTGCCCGCTCATTGCCATCAAATGGATCTACATTACTTGAAGATGCAGATGTATAGGCAGAAACCCCTGCATCAATAATTAAAACATCATCATCACTTAAAGGTATCGATATTATGATTGTTCCCGTTACATCGGTAAGCTCTTCTGTTCCCCTTCCGCCGGTCACGGCAGCATTATCACCATCTTGACTATAGTAGCTACTTAAGAAATCTACTTCTGTAGTTTCTAATACACGTTTTTTATAGGAATTTGCAGTATTCATATTTTGTTGGGCATGACCAAAACCCCACATTAAAAATGCGACCAGTAAACCTAAAAATCTGAATCTTTGTACTTGTTGTTGCATTATCACTTACTAATTACAGCCGCATCCGCCACCAGTTTTACCTCCGTTAGCACCAACAGCAGCTTCTCTATAAGAATGCATGGTAATAACGTTTCTATCGCACTTTTTATCTTGTAAGGTCATATCGGGATCATTGATATTCACTTTATCATACTCTTTCAACACCGTGCAACTGCTAAGACTACCTAATAGCATTAGAATAATTGAAATCTTCTTCATTCTTCCTTATTTATTTGAATATTCTTGGATGTAATTATATTTCCTTCACCATCGATAATGACACATTCTACCTTAGGTAGCTGTTCAATTCTATTTAACCCTACATCTTTACCCATTACAAATACCGATGTTGCCAAGGCATCTGCCAACTCTGCCTTTGGTGCAAATACCGTTACACTTACAATACCCGTCGCAGGGTATCCGCTTCGAGGATCAATTATATGTGTATATCTAGTATTGTTAAAGGTTACATATTTCTCGTAATTACCAGAGGTAACTACTGCGCCATTATGTACTGGCAATAGTGCAAATACTTTGTTTTTGTCCATTGGATTGGTAATGGCTACTTGCCAATCTTTGCCATTGGCTTGCTTTCCCCATGTATTCATGTCGCCAGATGCATTTATAATACCCGCAACAACGCCTTTAGACATCAAGAGCTCTTTCGCCTTATCTGCAGCATAACCTTTACCAATGGCTCCGAAACCAATTTTCATTCCCTCTAACTTCAGAAACACGGTATGGTTCTCATTATCTAAAATAATATTATGATAACCCACTATAGCAACAGATGCCTTAATCGAATCATCTGATGGCATATCAGTCATGCTACCATCAAACTTCCAAATGTTGTCCATAGAGGCATAACTAATATCAAAAGCCCCATCGGTCAGCTTAGAAATACCTATTCCACGTTGAATTAAACCGAACAATTCCGCATCGACTTGTACAGGTTGAATACCTGCATTCTTATTTATCAAAGAGGTTTGGGAATTTGGGTCCCACGAAGAAATCAACTTCTCTATTCTACTTATCTCACTGATAGCCAAATCTATATATTCATTTGCTTCAACTTGATCTTTACCAACAACCGTTATTTCAAAACGGCTACCCATTAATTTCAAGGTGCGCTTATATGGCTCTTGAGCAAAAAGAATACTAACAGAAAGTACAGTCAATATGAATACTACGTTCTTCAATCTATTTTATAAATGAATTCATTTCTTTAATGTATTCTTTGGGAGAAAGCTTTTTATAACTGGTTTCACCATACACCTCGCCATCGGCATTCAAAACAACTACGAACGGAAAAATACCCTGCTGGTTATAGCCCTCTGCCAATGCCTTGTTTTTATTCAATTGCTCTTTTGGTAATGCATTCTTTTTTCTACGGGGAAAATCTGCCTGTAACATTACATAATGTTCTTTGGCGTAATCTTTAAATTCATCTGTTGACCAAACTTCCCTATCTAATTTAATACAGGGAGCACACCAATCTGAACCTTGAAAAACAAGTACGATGGGCAAATCTTTTGCTTTAGCGATATTTTTTGCTTCACTGAAATCCGTATGCCATTCTTGGGCAGAACCTAGGGCAATAACAAACATAAAAAAGATGAATACAAATGGCTTCATAAGTAAATCTATTATTAGAACAGTCACATAAATTAATCGGTGATGCATTCTTTAAAACAAAGGTTTTAAACAACTTTCCCTTATTAGCTAAACGCACCTTTCGACAAAAATTGTGCATTACAATAGTTTGTAAATGTTAATAACCCAACCACCAAAAGAAAAATACTTCGATTAATGACTTTAGTCATATGTAATAGTTGTTGTTGGATATATTTTTGACTCGAAAAAATTCAGATGAAAATCTGAAAAAATTAAATTATAAATTCGGTAAAGAAAAATAGAATCTTTAAATGAATTTGTCAGTTTTTAACTTAAAAATTCTGCATACCTAAAGAATCCTATAAATTTGATAAACACTAATCCCTTTTACACGTGAGTAAAGCCATATATATTGTAACTACAGAACCCAATAGTGGAAAATCGATTGTTTCCCTTGGTCTTATGCAACTTTTACTAGGAAAAACCGCCAAAGTAGGCTATTTCAGACCTATAATTGATGATGTTCCCAATGATAAAATAGATAATCACATTGATACCGTACTCAGCTATTTCAATTTGGATATGAAACCAATTGATGCCTATGCCTACACCCGTAGCCAAGTAGTACAATTAAAAAATGAAGACAAGGACGATGAAATTGTTGGTCATATTATACATAAATATAAAACCATAGAAAACCGATTCGATTTTGTTTTAGTGGAAGGAACAGATTTTTCTGGAGAAGGCACTATCATTGAATGGGACATAAATGTTCTTATTGCCAAAAACTTAGGTATACCCGCAGTAATTTTAGCAAGCGGAAAAAACAAAACCTTAGACGAATTGGTGGGCAATTTGCATATGGCCTACGATTCTTTTGTTGAAAAAGGTGTAGATGTTCTACTAATTGTTGCCAATAAGGTACTACCCGAGAACGTAATGATTGTATCTAACGAGTTAAAAGAGAAATTACCAAAAGATGTTTTGGTTGGTACTATACCCGTAAACAATATACTTGGCAGCCCTACCCTAAAGGAAATTGCGCAAGAATTAGATGCAAATGTTCTTTTTGGCGAGGATTACATAAACAACCAAGTTGGTAGTTTTAGCGTTGGTGCCATGCAATTGCGAAATTATATAACGCATTTAAAAGATGACAGTTTGGTCATTACGCCTGGGGATCGCGCAGATATTATTCTTGGAGCCTTGCAAGCAAATATTTCTACTAATTATCCTAGCTTATCAGGTATTGTTTTAACCGGAGGTCTACTACCCGAAGATTCGATTATTAAACTAATAGAAGGGTTGTCAGATATTATTCCCATTTTATCCGTTGCCAGAGGTACATTCTTCGTTACCAACAAAATTGGCACCATTAGACCACGTATTTACGCTGAAAACAAAGAAAAAATACAGACTTCTATACAAGAATTCGAGAAGCATATTCCCACTAAAGAATTAGCGGAACGTTTGATCACCTTTAAAGCAAAAGGCATTACCCCAAGAATGTTTCAGTATAACTTACTTCAAAAAGCTAAATCTTCTAAAAAACATATTGTGCTCCCCGAAGGTTTAGACGAACGAATTCTTTTGGCTACCAAAAAACTTATTGATGTAGATGCCGTACGCATTACACTTTTAGGAAACAAAGAACAAATTATCTCAAAAATTACCGAGCTAGATATCGATTTAGATATTAATGACATTAATATAGTAGACCCAACTAATTCAGTTGATTTCTTAGACTACGCTACTACTTTATATGAATTGCGTAAACATAAAAACGTGAATTTGGCTATGGCTAAAGATTTAATGGAAGATGTATCTTATTACGGTACTATGATGGTACACAAGGGCGATGCAGATGGTATGGTTTCAGGTGCAATACATACCACCCAGCACACTATTCGACCTGCTTTGCAATTCATAAAAACCAAACCCGGTGTATCTATTGTATCCTCTATATTTTTCATGTGCCTTCCAAACAGGGTAACAGTTTTTGGGGATTGCGCTATTAATCCGAATCCGAATTCTGAACAGTTATCAGAAATTGCAATATCTTCTGCCGCCACTAGTGCCGCTTTTGGTATTGAACCAAAAGTAGCCATGCTTTCTTACTCTTCTGGAGCTTCTGGTGTAGGTGAAGATGTAGATAGGGTTAGAAAAGCGACCGAAATCATTAAAGAGAAAAAGCCAGACCTAAAAGTGGAAGGTCCTATTCAATACGATGCGGCGGTTGACGCTAAGGTCGGACTCAGCAAACTTCCCGATTCTGAAGTAGCAGGACAAGCCAGTGTGTTTATATTTCCGGATTTAAATACAGGTAACAACACCTATAAGGCAGTGCAAAGAGAAACGGGTGCATTGGCAATAGGCCCAATGTTACAAGGTCTAAATAAACCTGTAAACGATTTAAGCCGTGGGTGTACCGTAGACGATATTTTTAACACCGTAATTATAACCGCTATTCAAGCACAAGGATTCTAATTTATTTCTATGAATGTTTTAATCATAAACTCTGGTAGCTCGTCAATAAAATACCAACTTTTAGAGATGCCTTCAGCAAAAATAATTTGCCTTGGTACTATTGAGCGTATTGGCAGTACCCAAGCTATATCTACATATAAAACGGATACACATAAGGTTGAAAAAACCTATGAAATTGCAACTCACAAATCTGGTTTAGAGCGAATTACTTCTCTTTTACTTGATACTGAAATGGGCGTTATCGATAGTACTGAAGAAATAGATGCCATTGGTCATCGTGTGGTACATGGTGGTAAAGATTATGTTGACACTACTTTAATCAATGAAGAAGTTAAGCAAAAAATAAAATCGCTTTCTCCCCTAGCCCCTTTACACAATCCTGCCAATCTAGAAGGTATACTAATGGCGGAAGAAATATTTGAATCAGCTAAGCAGATTGTTGTTTTCGATACTGCCTTTCATGGTACCTTACCAATAAAAGCCAAAAAATATGCCGTTCCAAATATCTTGTTCGAAGAAAAGAGAGTGCAAGCTTATGGATTTCATGGTACTAGCCATAAATATGTTTCTGAAAAAGCAAATGAATATCTAGGCAATAAAAATACCAAGCTCATTTCCATTCACTTGGGAAATGGTTGTAGTATTACCGCTATCAAAGATGGGAAGAGCATTGATCACAGTATGGGATTTGCCCCGTCTAACGGTTTGATAATGGGTACTAGAAGTGGCGAAATTGACCACTCCATTATTTTTTATATGGTGAATACGCTTGGGTATAGTCTAGATGAAGTAAATGAACTTTTAAACAAAAAGAGTGGAATGCTAGGCCTTACAGGTTACAATGACCTACGTGATATTGAAGTAGAGGCGAGTAAAGGAAATACCGATTGTATTCTTGCTTTAGAAATGAACGCCTATCGTATTAAAAAATACATCGGAGCCTATACTGCCACCATGAACGGCTTAGATGCAATCATCTTCACCGCAGGCATAGGAGAAAACTCAAGCCTGATTAGGCAATTGGTATGTAAGGATATGGAGTATTTCAATATTCACTTAGATGATGCAAAAAATGACCTTAGAGCATCTAGCCTTCGTGAAATCAATAAAAAAGATTCAGAAATTAAAATTTTGGTCATACCGACCAATGAAGAATTAGAAATAGCCAAACAAGTATATACCTTACTAACTTAGCGCGAAAATTTGCATAAAGGATCATAGCTCAAATATTTAATTCACCAGACAATTGTCTAAGAATAATTTCGGATAGTTTTGCTTGAAATTTTGCATTACTAAACCTAACCCTTGCGTTTATATAGTTAAGTTGTGCCGTTCGAAACTCAATGGTAGGAATGATACCTATTCTATACTTTTCTACCGTAATATCTAAGTTTTCCTTAGCTATTGCTTCATTGTTTCCTTCCAATTCTATTAAACTTATATTGGTAAGATAGGTTTGATAGGTAGTGCTCAATGTAGATAGCAATTCCTGTTCTTTTTCTTTAATGGCAATGGCCGCATTTTCCAATTCCATTTTTCCTATTTTCTCATTCCTGTTTTGATTGAATCCATCAAATAGGTTTAATGTTGCCCCAAAACCATAACTAAAACCGTTGGACTCTGAGCTTGTAGTAAATCCAAGACTAGATTCCGATTTTCCAAAATTATAGCCCGTAGTTGCATAAATCGTAGGATACCTTGCTGCTTTAACCTGTTTTAATTCTAGCTCACTTATCCTTCTACTGATTCGTTCAGCATTTAATTCGGGATTATTTTCCATTAACTTAGATTCCAAATCGGGCAGCATTAGACTTTCATCAACAAAAATTTCAGGTATTGCCTTAAAGTCGGTTGTTAAGTCCCTCGCCAATTGCTCATTCAGTTGAATTTTGGTATTTGCATACAATTCTTTTTGGCGTTGCATTAAGGTTTGATCGGTATTTAAATCTACTTGCGCATTAAGAACTTCCAACTTAGAAGCTTTACCTATGGAAAATCTATTTTTTGCTAATTCTACCCGTTGTTCGGAAATGAAAATGGTACTATCCAACGCAGCTAACTGCTGTTGTTGTTGAACTAAATCATAATAGGTAATCATTACCTCTCCTACCTTGGTCAAAACTACTTGCTTTAACTCTTCCGCACCTAAATCCCTATTCTGTTTTAACTGGTCGTATGCCGCAAACATGCTTAGACCATCAAACAAGGTCCAATCAAGAGATACACCATAATCTAAACTATTATTTTTTGCATTGTCTTGCTCTACTTGAGAACCATCTGATCTGGTTTGTGATAAATTCTGTATACTATTATCATCTTCAATGGTTGCTTCGATAGTGGGCAGCATACCAGCAAAACCCGGACTAACCGATACAGAATCTATTTTTAAATTATTGGCGGCGGTAATAATTTGATAGTTATTCTTCACCGTAATTTTAACAGCATCTTCAATCGTTAGAATTTCTTGCGCAGTACCGTTAAAACATAAAAATATTACTGATAAAAATGTAAGCTTCGATAAATTCATTCTAGTTTGTTTCAAGTACTTTAAACTCTGGTCTTTCTACTTTTTCCCTAGACCATAATAAATACAGTGCAGGTATAATAAATAGGGTCAAAAGCAGCGAGAACATAGTGCCTCCAATAATTACTACACCCATTCCTATTCTGCTTGTAGATGCCGCACCTAAAGACAAAGCAATTGGTAATGCACCTAGCGCAATGGTTAAACTAGTCATTAATATGGGTCTTAATCTAGATTCTGAGGCTTGTAATATCGCCTCACTTTTTTCCATACCCTGTTCTCTTAGTTGGTTCGCAAATTCAACAATTAGAATACCATTTTTAGTTACAAGACCAATTAACATAATAGTACCGATCTGACTGAAAATATTCCAAGACTGCCCAAACAACCATAACGAGAAAAGAGCACCTGCCACAGCCATTGGCACCGTTAAGATGATAATAAAGGGGTCAATAAAACTTTCAAACTGGGCTGCCAAAATTAGAAATATCAATAGCAGTGCTAGACCAAATGCAAACAATGTATTTGAACTGCTCTCAACAAAATCACGAGACTCACCACCCAAATCTGTGGTAAAGGTTTCATCTAGAACATTTTCCTTAATTCTTTCCATTGCCGCTATACCATCGTTTATAGTTTTTCCGGGGGCAAGATTCGCAGAAACCGTTGCGGCCATGTAGCGGTTATTGTGATATAGTTGTGGCGGACTACTATGTTCTGAGGTGTGAACCAAATTATCTAGCTGAATAAGCAATCCGTCCTTATTCTTTACAAAAATGGATGTAAGGTCCATTGGCGCATTTCTATCTTCCTTGTCAAACTGACCAATTACCTGATACTGTTTACCGTTCTTTAGAAAATACCCAAATCGTTGACCGCTCAGTGACAATTGTAAAGTTTCCGCTACGTCTATTACAGAAACGCCCAAGGTCTCCGCTTTTTCCCGGTCAATGGATACATATAACTCCGGCTTGTCAAATTTTAAATTAACATCTACATACGAAAAGGTTTCATCCTTCTCTGCCTCTGCCATAAATGCTGGAATATAATCCTTCAACTTATCAAAATTCTGTGCCTGAATAATATACTGTATCGGTGGTCCACCACGTCTGTTGACTGAAATTGTAGGGCGTTCAGACACATTTGACTTTCCTCCCACATAGGCTTTTGCCCACTCGCCCAGATCGTTAGCGATTTCTCTTTGAGATCGATCGCGTTCACTAGGTTCTACTAAAGCAATATTTGCCCTACCACTGTTTACTGAAGAAGATCCAAATCCGGGCGACGTTAATACCAAACTCACCTTTTTCTCCGGTACGGAATCATTTATCAACTCGGTAATATCGGTCATAAGGCGATCCATATATTCATATGAAGAACCTTCTGGCGCATTTACGCTCAAACGGATAAAGCTACGATCATCATAGGGCGCCGTTTCTTTGGGTAGTATGATGTAAAACACTGCAATTAACGCTATGCATCCCGCCAGAATAGGAAAACTCAGCCATTTTCTTTTCATGAAAACCCGTAGCGATTCTGAATAGGATTTATTCATTTGCAAAAAGTACTTTTCGGTAACATGGTAAAACTTAGACTGCTTTTGCTTACCGGGTTTAATAAGATATGCATTTAACATAGGTGTCAACGATAGCGATACAAATGCCGAAATCAATACAGCAGCACCCAATACCACACCAAATTCCCTAAAAAGCCTACCTACAAAACCTTCTAGAAATATTACCGGTAAAAACACGGCAGCTAAGGTTATTGAGATGGATATTACCGCAAAGAATATTTCATTAGATCCTTTTATGGCTGCCTCTATCGGGCTCATACCCTCTTCTACTTTTTTATAAATATTTTCTGTTACCACAATACCGTCATCAACCACCAGACCCGTTGCCAATACGATCGCCAAAAGAGTCAAAACATTTATTGAATACCCAAACAACCACATTACAAAAAAAGTGGCTATCAATGACACAGGAATATCTATTAAGGGTCGCATGGCCATTGACCAATTTCTAAAGAAAACAAAGATGACCAGTATTACCAGAATTACCGAAATAAGTAATGTTTCGGCTACTTCGGTAACTGCACGTCTAACAAAAACGGTATCATCGATTACAATGTTTAATTTAAAACCCTCGGGCAGGTCCTTTTTAAGGTTTTCGTATTCTTCGTAAAAAGCATCTGCGATTTCCAAATAGTTTGTACCCGGTTGCGGTATTACTGCGGTTGCTACCATAGGCTGACCGGAATCGCTCATTTTGGTCTCCATATTCTCCCCTTCTAAAGAAGCTTTGCCTATGTCGCTTAAACGAACTAGTTTATCTTTATCTGCCAGGATAATGATATTATTAAATTGCTCTTCGGTACTTAAGTTTCCTATGGTCTTTACCGTTAGTTCGGTATTATCCCCAGTTAATTTTCCAGATGGCAATTCAATGTTCTGTGCCAAAAGTGCATCTTGTACATCAGAAACCGTTAGACCATATGAGGATAGTTTCAGAGGATCTATCCAAAGTCGCATGGCATATCTACGCTGACCCCAAATTTGCACGCTACTAACTCCTGGAATGGTCTCTATTCTTTGGGCGATAACATTTTCCGCATAATCAGATAGTTCCAAGATGTTCTTATTATCGCTCTGCACGGTCATCGACAGAATCCTTTGTGCATCTGCATCGGATTTTGATACAACCGGGGCAGAATCAAGATCATCTGGCAAACTTTTTACCGCTTGCGAAACCTTATCCCTTACATCATTTGCAGCATCTTCAAGATCTTTATCCAAATTAAATTCAATACTTATTGAACTTGATCCTTGTACACTCGATGAAGTAATATTTCTAATACCGTCAATGGAGTTAATCGCCTTCTCTAAGGGCTCTGTAATTTGAGATTCTATAATATCTGCATTGGCACCGGAGTATGTTGTTCGTACCGATACCTGTGCCGGATCAATAGACGGAAATTCCCTAATTCCTAAATAAGTAAAGCCAATAATCCCAAAAAGGACCAGTGTTATGTTCATTACTATGGCAAGTACCGGTCTTTTAATACTTAAAGTAGATAGATTCATTATTCCCCTGTTCTTGATTCTGATTGATTAAAATCTATTTCTACCGGAGTACCATTTTTTAATGCCATAACACCATACGTTAAAATGGTATCACCTGCTTTTAATCCTGTAAGTACTCTCACTTCGTTTCCAGTTCTTGTTCCGATCTCAACATCTATCTCTTTTGCCCTTCCTTTTTCCGATATAAAAATGCGTTTACCGTTCTGTACCGGAATCAATGATTCCGATGGAACCAACAAAGCATTGTCCACACTTTCTAAAGGCAACAAAACATTTGCATAAGTACCTGGGTAAATTTTACCTTCACTATTTTCTGCAATAGCCCTCATTTTCAATGTTCTAGTTGCTATTTCTACTTCTGGCTCTATAGCATATACGGTAGCCTCATACGCAGTATTTGCATCTGAAGTTGTAAAAGTGAGGTCTGTACCTATCGCTACCTGAGACGCATATTTTTCAGGAATGGAAAAGGTGATTTTGAGTTTACTGGTATTCACCAGCTTTGCAATAGGGGTCAGTGGTGTTACATACGTTCCTTTTGATATGGAACGTAGCCCAATTGTACCTGAAAAAGGTGCCCTAACAATTGTTTTTGATAGTTGTGCCTGTATAAGTTGTGATTCTGCACTGGCGGATTGAAAGTCTGCACTGGCAATTTCATATTCTTCTTGACTTATTGCCTGCTTCTCTAATAGTAATTTTGCCCTACGTTCATTTTCCGAAGCTAGTTTTTGTGCGGTCTGTACTTTAGAAAGCTGTGCCTGAAGTTCAATATCATTTACCGTAAAAAGTACTTGACCTTCCACTACTTTACTACCTTCCTCAAAATTGATGCTTTCAACGACACCGGAAATTTCACTTCTAATCTCTATTTGTTCATTGGCCTCAATGGTACCGGAAAGTGAAATATTGTCATTAAACTCCTGTGGTTGTAAAACAAGTCCTTTTACTGATGTTGCGGTAGAAGATTCTACTGATGACTTTGTCGCCCCAATTTCATTATTGGCATTTATTCGATAAATGATCAAAGCGGTAATCCCAATCAGCAAGATACTGTAAACAATGTATTTTGTTTTCATAGGTGGTGAGATTGAATTTAGTTAGTTTGGTTACTAACAAATCTAAACCTAATCACCAATTTTAGGGATACCTTAAGCTATATTTAACAAGGTTTTAGCACCATATTTTCAACTAAATAAAAATAGGTGTTAAAGACTGTCAATAAGGTAATTTTATAGGACATTGAAAATATAAAATGGTTTAATCCATCCGCATTTTTAACATAATAACTTCTTCATCAAACAAAATTATAAATCCTCTAAAAAATTATTGATGCAGGTACAATTGCTCTATCAACGCTAAGAAATAAAAAATCTGGTGACTTAGCAGAACGTTTTTGGTTCTCTAAAACACCAGATCTTTAAAAAGTAAATTCTAGTTCTAGAATTACAATTTATGCTTCACAACTAGCACAATCTTTCTTTTGCTTGAATTTTTGTGCGGCGTTCATACTATGTTGGTAATACAAAGATTTCAACCCTAATTTCCATGCGGTAACGTGAATCTTATTGATTTCTTTAACCGGCATATCTGGATGAACAATAATATTAACAGATTGACCTTGATCAATATGATTTTGTCTGTTCGCTGCCTGATAGATAATATCCATCTGGTCTATTTCAGAGTATGTTTTGAACACATCTTTTTCCAAATCGGTAAGGAAATCCAAATGCTGTACAGATCCGTCAAAATCACGTATACTTCTCCATACTTCGGTAGTATTCATTCCTTTCTCCTCTAAAAGATCAACTAAGAACGGGTTTCTTATAGTGGTCTTCACCTTGGCAATATCCTTTACATAAGTATTGGACCAAATTGGCTCTATACCTTGGGAAACCTGACCTAATATAAAAGCTGATGATGTAGTTGGTGCAATTGCATTCAACGTAGCGTTTCTTCTACCAAAGCCTTTTAATACTTCTGGCTCGCCAAATTTTACAGCTAACTCTTCTGATGCACTGTAAGATTTCTCTTTTATCGTTTTAAATATTTCACTATTTAAATTATATGCCTCTTGACTGTTGAAAGGCAACATTTTAGACTGCAATAATGAATGCCAACCTAAAACACCTAAACCTAACGAACGGTTATCTTTGGCAAAGTTATATGCACGTTCCATAAACATGAACGTTTGGCGATCTTCACGACTTTCTGAATCACGATATACTTCTAATTTTTCACAGAATTCAGTAATTACAGCATCTAAAAAGCATACCATGGTTTCTACCGCATCGGTATCTTTCCATTTGTCATAATGAAGAACGTTTACAGAAGACAATACGCATACAAAAGACCACTCATCACTAGAAGGCAACATAATCTCAGTACATAAGTTACTTGCGTAAATTTTATGTCCCTTTTCTCTGTATACATCTGCAGCGCCGTTGTTTGCATTATCCTTAAAGAAGATATAAGGGTAACCCATTTCACCTCTACGCTGTAAAACTTTTGCCCAGATAGAACGTTTTTTATTATCACCGTCTACCATTTCTTGCATCCATTTATTGGTAACGGTTACACCATGGGTAAGCTCTTGTATAGGGTTACCTTCAGTACCAATTTCCAAAAACTCTTCAATATCGGCATGTTCTACCGGTAAATATGGAGAGAAACGACCACGACGAACTGAACCTTGGCTAACTACATCTACCATAGATTCAAAGAGTTGCATAATATGTACAGCACCAGAAGCTTTACCATTATTCTTAACCTCTGCGCCTCTATGTCTAATATTACCAAAGTAACCAGAGGTGCCACCTCCTAATTTAGACATCATACCAACTTCAGATTGGGTATATAGAATGTTACCCATATCATCGGCTATATTAGAGCCAAAACAGCTAATAGGCAATCCTCTTTCCTTTCCGAAATTAGACCAAACCGGCGATGCCAATGAGTAAAAACCTTCGCTCATATAACCATAGAACTTGTCTGAAAAACCAGGCATACCTAGTATTTGTTCTGCTCTATCGGCAATTTCGCGAATACGTGTTTCTGCAGAAACCCCAGGTGATAAATACCCTGAAGCCAAGAAGTTACGGCTATCTTCATTTAACCATTTAAATCCTTCTTCTTTGTCTTGCTTTATGCTTTTAAGCGCCTCTTTTCTAGCTTGTACCAGTTCATTAGAACCATTCAGTTTTACTTCTTCTTGTATGCTAGTCTCTAAATTAATTTTTGAATCGTTCATTTAAAATAAGTCGTCACTGGTTATACTTTGTGTTCTTTTGCTATAGTTGATAGAGCGCTTTACGAAGAAATCGCCATGCTTGGTTCCGATAATCTCATCATCAAACCATTCCGTTTGTGATAATAATTCTTCGTCTACCTCGAATATTTTTTCGATACCGATACTCTCGATAGAATCGTTAAATCTCTTTTTAATGAATTCCTTAATCAAGTTCTTAGGAAGGAAATCTATTTCGCCCGCTTCAAAAATCCAATCGATAATATCACTTTCGGCTACAAATGCATCTTGACACATATTTTGTACCGCTCCGTGGAATTCTGCATTGAACCATTTAGGGTTTTCATCTTTTATGATATTAATGATATCAATACCAAAATCACCATGGATCTGCTCCTCTTTTGAAGTCGCCTCAACAACATTAGAAATTCCCTTAAACATATTTTTATGCTTATTGAACGCCATTATTATCAAGAACTGAGAGAATAACGATACGTGCTCAATAAATAAAGAGAACAATAATATAGATTCTGCATACTCTTGGTTGTCCTCACTTTTAGAGTTTTTAAGAGCTGTTTCTAGATAATGCACCCTTTTCATAATTACGGGCTTCTTCTTTAAGTTTTTAAACTCTTCGTTTAAACCTAAAATTTCCAATAAATGTGAATATGCATCATGGTGTCTTACTTCACTCTCTGCAAATGTTGCTCCTACAGAACCAATTTCTGGCTTAGGCATTTTGTGATAGATATCGCCCCAAAAACTTTTAACCGCAACTTCTATCTGCGAAATGGCCAACATTGCATTCTTTATGGCATTTCTTTCAATATCGGTTAGACCGGTCTTAAAATCTTGAATGTCGCTCGTAAAATTAAATTCAGTATGGATCCAATATGAATGTCTAATTGCAGAAACATATTCGTACAATGCAGGGTATTCATAGGGTTTAAGATTCACTCGCTTTTCAAAAATGTTAGACTTTCTTTTCTGTGCCTGTTCATTTCTATAAAGGATGTATCCTTTGGCAACATCAAAGTAACCGCCTTCCATTAATTTGTTCTCAACAAAATCTTGAACCTCCTCTACTGTAGGAATATAGCTTTCGTCTAATTTCTTTCTTTCTAACAACGCCAAATGCACATTATTGGAAATAATTTCAGCTTCTCCTGGTCCCCCATGTTCAACAGCTGTCATAGCCTTTAAAATGGCATTTGTAATTTTGTGTAAATGGAAGGGTTTTGTTGAAAAATCCCGTTTTATGACTTCTGTGATTTTCATGTTAAAAGAATGTTAATGATGAACTAATTAAGCGAGGTGTAAAGGTCCAAAATTAATCATCTTATTTTTACGTTTTACTGCGTAAGCTTTTAACAGGGTTATCAACAATTGCAATTTTAGTCAAAATTCACAATGATTGACATACTTTTAAAAAAGGATACAACTATTTAAAAATCAATTTATTACAATCATATATCTGAATGCAAAATTCAGATTTGCTTAAAGAATTACTTCAGCTAATATTTTTTAAAATTATTTTTATTAAAGTTGTCCATAGACAATTTTCTTTAATAACATACTATTAACATTGATGTAATTTTCTACTATTTTTTCTTGCCAACTTAAGTAGTTTTTGCTCAATTATATAGCCCAACCTTTATGTAGTAAAGATTCACTTTTCTTGCCAAAAAACCGACATACATTATTTAGATAAATCGAAAATTTTTCGCCTTATTTTGCCTTTTTTGCCGCCAACATTTTCCGATTGAATCTCAATCTTTATTTTTCCTTTTTTTGTAGGAATTTTTGAAATATAAAAATTTTTAGAAGGGGTTTTTGCCAACCAAATCTTTTGGTTTTTTTCATTTATGTAGTAAATATTATGATAAATATTAGCCTCAACAGCATCAAAATTCACATACAATTCTGCGTTTTTTTCATCTATAAAACCTTCTACCCTAAATTCTGATGTGGTTGGTTTTGATTCATTTTTAGAGTGTAAAGATATTTGCCCTACATAAGCATTACCTTTTCCTTTTGAATACAAACCTATTTCTGATAAAATTACATTTTTACGAGATGGAATAGTAATACTATTATTGCTCCAAGAAAGGGAATTCTTTAAAGGAAAAATCAGCAACTCCCCACTAGATAACTGGCAATAGACTTCTAAACTCAAGTCTTCAGCGGTCTTGGAAACTACATTAAGTGTTACCTTGTTATCTAAGTCTATTTTAGTTTTATATAAAGGTATTTCGGCATTTTCAAATCCTTCAAAAAACAAACTACTACCACCTTCATAACTTTCGTCAAAACTAATGGTTGCCTTTACCTTAATACTATCTACTTGCCATTGCCATGTTGGTAATACATCTTGTATACTTAAATTATGCCATTCAGTCTTAGAAACCGTTTTCCCTTTTTCATTATAAAATTTACCCAATCCATAATTAAAACTAGTCTTAAATGGTAATTCATTTATTACGCTACGCGGTTCAAAATAATTGGCAAATCCTTTCCATTCGCTTTTACCAAAACGTGTTTCTATAGTCGGACCACCGTTCCAGAACTTTTGTTCGTTGTTATAAACATCTTCAGGGGTTTTGGTTTCCGAAATATCAAAAGTAGCGTTAGACCAATAAATACCAATGGATGTGTTATTTGGCTTCCCGTTTTTATATAGCATATCCCATTTTACAGGTGTCATATAACTTTTTGACTGTACATCTATACCTGCATATAAGTCCCACTCGCTTCTACCCAATTCGTTGGCAATGGTTTTACTGTCCTCCAGATTAACTTCATGATATCTAAAGTTGATAAAAAAGACATCAGACATATTGGTATTTCCATCTTGGAAATACATTTGATTATGTTCATTCAATTCATCTTGCCAAATGACTCTAGAATCATCGATCATAGCGTCATACCACACTAATTTTAAATCTGATTTTTCTCTATAATAGGATATAAATTGCTGCATTAACGCCCCCATTTCACCAACCAAGTCATAGGTTTCTTGATTTATGAACCATCCATCAAAATTATAAGTTGTAGCAACTTCTATCAATTTATCGGCAACGGGAAAGCTTCCATCTTCGTTCTGAACTAAAAATTCGTATACCCATTCTTCTTTACCTCCATATACATTAGGCGGAAAAAATACGGTACCTATGCTCTTAACTCCATTTTTATGGGCAGCGTCTGTCCAAAATGCCGTGGGCGGTACAATAATACCTTCATTAGCAGATCCACCCCATTGCACAAAATAATCTATATATTGCCAGAAAGGAAAAGCATATTGTTTTACCGTTGAAAACCCTTGTGATGGATGAAAGTTGGTAGTATGTGGAGCCATCAATGCTATGATACCAGGAATTTTCTGCGCATCATCATTCAAGTTAATTGAATCGTTTAAAAACCGACTTGCCAATGGAACATGACTTATATTAAACTTGGCTTCTTTATCATTTTCGGGTGACCATGTTAAAAGCTCATTTACAAACCAATACGAAGAATAGGGTTGGTTATCTCCATATTCCGATTTTTGAGCATTGCTTTCTACTACATAACTTAAGACCAATAGGCTTAGTAAAATCACTTTCTTCATAATCGTTTTCATATTTTAAAAGCTAAAGATTGTTCTTTTCCACTACATCTACAACCAAGTTTGCATAATATGTCTTGTAGTTTTAAACAACCAGAGTAACTTCTGGACTTTTAGACCTTCATTAATAGTCAGAAATTGAAATTTTGAATATTTTCGCTTTGAATAATACCCTATATGAAAATTGAAGATTTAGTTGGTGAGTATACTATTATTGGCACTAACCAAGATGATGAATCGCATAACTATATCGGCACACTCTCTCTAAATTTAAACGCAAACAAAAGAATTGTAGCCCATTGGACCATTAACCAATCACAGCAACAAACTGGTACGGGTTTCTTTAAAAACAATATACTCGTCATCAATTTTAAATATGTAGGTGAAGACCAAAACATTTACAAAGGTGTTGCTGTTTACCAGTGTATTAGCAAAGATATTCTAGACGGATTTTGGTCCGAGAAACATGGAAATCCGCTTTATTTAGGAGAAGAGCGTTGCTTTAGGGTAAAGTCAAAATCCATTACGTTAAACTAATAATCGTATACGGTAGAAAACTAAAGTTAATACCATTTTATTCCTGTAATTTTGTATCTACAATTTTAAAAAAGTTAGTATGACGAAAGACCATGAGTTTTTTATGAGAAGAGCCATTGAAATGGCAGCAAAGGGAATGAACTCGAACGCCGGCGGACCATTTGGTGCCGTTGTTGTCAAAGATGGAGAAATTATAGCTGAAGGACATAATAAAGTAACCTCTACCAATGACCCCACAGCACATGCAGAAATGGTCGTTATTAGAGATGCCTGTAACAAACTAAATACTTTTCAGTTAACCGATTGTATAATTTATACTTCTTGCGAACCCTGCCCTATGTGTTTTGGTGCCATTTATTGGGCTAGACCTAAAGCTGTGTATTACGGCTGTGATAAAGCTGATGCAAAAGCCATAGATTTTGATGATCAATTTATTTATGATGAACTAGAAGTTGAAATGCAAGACAGACAAATTCACTTTAAACAAATGTTACAAGGCGAAGCTGTTGAAGTCTTTAACAATTGGGCTTCTAAACAAGATAAAACCAAGTATTAGTACATATTCGGTTTATAAAGTATCAAGGGGATTTTACCAGTAACACTTCCAATTCCTCTAATGATTTCCCCTTGGTTTCCGGTACTTTGGCTACTATAAACAATAAACCAATTACAGCAATTATTGCATAAAGAAAAAAGGTAAGGGCGTTACCTAAATTAGTTAACTGCCAAGGAAAAACCAATTGTACCAAAAAGGCAAAGGTTAGGTTTACCAAGCCCACAAAAGAAATTGCGAGTCCGCGGATACGGTTCGGAAACAGCTCTGAAAACAGCACCCACATTACAGGACCAATTGATACGGCATAAAAAGAAACGAAAAGTAATATTCCTATTAAAATTAAAACAGCATTCATTTTTGCAGCGGCGGTAACCAGCACAGCTTCAAACTGTTTAGCTTCTGTAACACCAATAGCGCTTGCAACAGCAGCTTTGAAATCTAAATCTGAGGCAAAGGTCTGACTTTCTATTGCCCTTAGTTTTTCAATAGCCATTTCATTAGGTAAACTTGCCAAAGCTTCACTATCTAATGTATAGGTAGCAGTTTTAAACCCATAAGCAAGAATCAACATAGAAACCGCCATACCTACCATACCATATACCAGCATGGGTTTACGCCCCAATCTGTCTATTATTTTCATAGCAACTAGAGTAAATACAAGATTTACCAAACCAACTAAGATTGCCTGTAAGAAAGATGCATCTGTACCTATACCCGTTTGTTCAAAAATTAAGGGTGCATAAAACATTACGGAATTGATACCCACTAATTGCTGAAAAATCGCAACGATAATACCTACTATAATTACCAGGCGAATGTTCTTTTTAAATAGCTCGCCAAAGTGCACTTTCTCTTTTTTACCTTCTTGAAGAATACTCTCCTCAATTGATTTCATTTGATGCCTTGCGTCTTCCGTACCAACAAATTTCTGCAAGGTGAGTTGGGCTTTTTCAAAATGACCATGCATAGACAGCCATCTAGGACTTTGGGGAACAAAATATAAACCGATATAATACAACAAGGCAGGAAAAACCTCCAAACCAAGCATCCATCGCCAATTCCATGTTTTAAGGTTAATGGCATTCACCCATTCATATGGGCTTTCTCCTAATTTGAGAATAAGGTAATTTGTAAAAAATGCAGCCGATATACCTATAACAATATTTAATTGATTAAAAGAAACCATTTGTCCTCTTTTCGCAGGCGGACTCACCTCTGCAATATACATTGGGGCCATGATCAACGCCGCACCAACCGCAAAACCACCTATAAGCCTGCCAATAATAAGCATGGTAAATGTGGTTGACATTGCAGAGAAAAGTGCCGAAACAGCAAATAACAAAGCTGCAAACTTAAGTACGCTTCTTCTTCCTACTTTATCACTTAATGGCCCTGCTATAAAAGTACCTAGGGCCGCTGTTAATGTTATGGAACTTACCAACCAACCTAATTGAATATCATTCAAAGAAAATTCGGTTTCTACGAATTTAAGGGTGCCAGATATCACTGAGGCATCAAAGCCAAGTATAAAACCACCTAGAGCAACTATTGCTGCGATTCGTATTATATACTGTTTATTTTCTTCCATTGGTTATTCATTAATCCGTCTCATTCAATAAAGTGTGATACGATAGTTATTCGGTAAGTCATTACATATTTTATTAGCTTTTATATCGTGCTAATTTCTCCCAATTGAACACTACGCCAGTACCCGGAGTATCTGGTGCTACAGCTCTATGATTTTCCACAACTAAAGGACGTAGTGTATACTGGTCTATAGGAAAGCTATGCACTTCTAACCAGCCTGCATTCGGTTGTGAAGACACCAGACTTACATGAAGTTCTTGCATACCATGACTACAAACAGGAATGTTATGTTCATTAGCTAACTTAGCCACCTTTAACCAACCAGTAATACCACCACAATTAGAGGCATCTGGTTGAATAAATGATAATTTAGATTGCGCAAAGGCATATTCAAATTCGTGTATTGTATGAAGGTTTTCACCCATAGCTAAAGGAAAATCCGTCTTATCAACGATTTCTGCATAACCTTGATAATTATCTGGTATAATAGGTTCTTCGAACCAAGTGATGCTATACTTTTTAAAGCCTTCTATAGCTTTTATTGCTTTGTCAACGGTCATAGAATAATTGGCATCGACCATAAAAGTAACTTCTGGACCTACAAACTCACGTACCGCTTTTATGCGCTCTAGATCATCCTCTAAATTTTCTCGCCCTATTTTGATTTTAACAGCATTGAATCCGTTATCCAAATAGCTTCTCATATTGTTTAAAAGCTTAGGAATAGGAAACTGCAAATCTATACCGCCACAATATGCCTTACATGTATTATCGGCACCACCTGCCATTATATGCAAAGGTTTGTTTGCCTTTTTACAACGAATATCCCAAAGTGCGATATCAACTGTAGAAATAGCGAACGAAGCAATACCGCCCCTACCAACATAATGTATATGCCATTCCATTTCCTCATAAATCTCCTCTATTTGAGTACCATCTTTCCCAATTAAGAACGGTGCCAAATCATGTTCTACCATGGCTCTCGTAGCATGCCCTCCTTTACCGCCGGTATACGTATATCCAGTACCTTCAAAACCATCTTCTAAGGTAATTGTAGTCGTAACCAACTCAAAATGTGTATGATCGCCATGCTTGGCATCATTCATAACTTCAGGTAAGGGAACTTTAAATAATTGACAATCTACTTTTGCGATTCTTGTACTCATTATGCTTTATGTCTTACGTAAAACGTTTTCTTTTCCATATACTGCTCAAATCCGTACTTACCGTCTTCACCACCAGATCCACTTAACTTATAACCGTTATGGAATCCTTGATGCTGCTCTCCATGACCACGGTTTACATAAATTTCTCCATATTCTAGTTCATCGTTACAACGCATAATCTTATTCATATCATTGGTAAATACCATGGCAGCCAAACCGTATTCACAGTCATTTGCATAGCCCATAACTTCATCAAAATCTTTAAATTTTAAAACCGGTAAAATTGGTCCAAAAGACTCTTCATGAACAATGGTCATATTTTGGGTGACATTGGTCAATACAGTAGGTTCAAACCAATAGCCTTTTTCAAATTCACCACCGGTTAAACGTGTACCACCCGCGGCAATTGTTGCTCCTTCTTCAACACTTACCTTTACCAAATGCTCCATATGTTCCAACTCGCTCTTATTTACTTTAGGTCCCATATCAGAATCTTCTAGCATTGGATCACCTACTTTCAGCGCTTTGGTCTTTTCTATAAACTTATTCATAAATGCATAGTAAATATCTTCATGAACATACATACGTTCATTACAGGTACATACTTGACCACAATTATCGAATCTTGAATGCAAAGCTGAATCTACGGCTGCATCAATATCAGCATCTTCAAACACTATAAACGGAGCCTTTCCACCCAATTCCAATTGTACGTGCGTTAGGTTCTGTGCTGCCATTTTTGCTATTTGTTGACCTACAGGAGTAGATCCTGTCATGGTCACCATTTTGGTTAAAGGGTTTTCTACCAAGGCAGTACCCATAGCTCTTCCCGGTCCTGTAATAATATTCAACAAACCATCTGGCAAACCAACTTTTTTAGCTAAGTGTCCTAACTCTAATGTTGCTAGCGGGGTTTCTGAAGTCGGTTTTACCACGATAGCATTTCCTGCTACCAATGCCGGACCAATTTTTCTTCCGGCCAAAGCCAAAGGAAAATTCCATGCCGTTATGGCAACTACGACTCCACGTGGTATTTTTTGAATCCAAATTTGTTCATTTGGGTTATCCGAAGGAATGATATCACCTTCAATTCTTCGTGCTCCCTCACAAGCATATTCTATAAAAGAAGCGGTTACCGCAACTTCCATTTTAGCTACTTTAAGCAACTTACCTTGTTCCTTTACTAAAAGTTCTGCCAATTTATCGGCATTCGCCTTTATTTCATCAGCAAATTTATACAGCAACTCAGCTCTCTTTCTGGCAGGGACTTTTTTCCACTCTTTCTGTGCCCTATCGGCTGCTTCCAATGCTTGTACAGCTTCCGCAACCGTTCCATTTTGAACCTTTGCGTAAACCTCCTCAGTTGATGGATTTATAATATCGATGGTTTCACCAGAGGTTGAAGTAACCCAAGATCCATCTATAAACATTTCGTATTCTTTTATTGATGCCATTTTTCTGTTTTTAGTGTGATTATCTACCCATCCAACCTCCGTCTACCAGAGTGATGCTTCCGTTCATATATGCAGCCGCGTCCGAAGCCAAAAAGACTACGGGTCCTGCAAAATCTTCTGGTTGGCCCCATCTTCCTGCCGGAATTCTAGCCAAAATAGAATTTGCCCGTTCTTCGTTATTACGTAAGGCTTCTGTATTATCAGTACTTATATACCCCGGTGCAATGGCGTTGACATTTACTCCGCTACCGGCCCATTCGTTGGCAAAGGCCATGGTCAATTGACCGATCGCTCCCTTACTGGCTGCATAGCCCGGCACGGTTATTCCACCTTGGTAAGTTAACAACGATGCCGTAAATATTACTTTTCCTGCACCACGCTCAACCATTTCTTTTCCTATTTCCCTGGTTAAAATGAATTGTGCATTTTGGTTTACCTCTATCACTTTATCCCATAACTCGTCTGAATGCTCAACGGCTGGCGCCCTTAATATGGTTCCGGCATTGTTTACCAAAATATCTATTACAGGAAAATCGCCTTTAACGGCTGCAATAAAACTATATAGTGCTTTTCTATCACTAAAATCACACGCATAGGCTTTAAAATCTCTACCCAGTGCCTTTATTTCCTTTTCTACATCGCTACCGCTTGACTCTAAAGTAGCACTTACACCTATGATATTTGCACCAGCCTCCGCAAGACCTATCGCCATGGCTTTACCTATGCCTCGCTTACAACCCGTAACCAATGCCGTTTTTCCTTTTAAACTGAATTTATCCAGTACTCCCATTTTCTTTTAAAGTTTTAGTTCTTAGTTATGATTGACAATCCATCAAGACTTTTAGTCCCTCGGGGTTTTTATCTATATTTTCAAATACCGTTTGTATGTTCTTTAGCGGTTGCACGTCCGTAATCATTTCATTGAATGGCAATTCATTCGCCGTAATTAAACGTATAGCCTGTTCATAATCCTCTTTTTCATACACTCTTGCCCCTATTAATTTAAGTTCTTTCCAAAAGAATTTAAATAAGTCTACTTCTTTCTTTTGCCCATGTATAGCTACCATTACAATTCTACCTCTAATACCGGCAACCTCTGTCATAATATCCAATGCAGGTTGAACTCCTGCAACCTCGAATACAACATCTGCCCTTTTATCATCGGTCTTGCTTTTTACATAATCTACTAAGTCCGTTTTTATAGGGTTTACAGTATCAAGTCCTAATTCTTTTGCCTTGGATATTCTTGTTTCATTTACTTCAGATACAATTACCTGTGCCCCTTTTTCCTTGGCTACCAAAGCAACTAAAAGACCTATTGGGCCACCGCCCAAAACCACGGCGGTCTCCCCTGCCTTTAATTCACTCATTCTTACATCATGCACTGCTACTGATAAAGGTTCTATCAATGCTGCCAATTTTAAGTCTGTTTCTTCTTTTAATTTATGAAGTGTAAATGCAGGTACGTTCCAGTACTGTTGCATGGCACCCGGACTATCAATACCAATAAACTTAAGCTCTTCACAAATATGGTTGAACCCCTTGTCAGATGATTTCACCTTTCTATCATCCAACGGTCTAACCACTATTTTATCGCCTACTTTGAATCCGCTTACACCTTCACCAATAGCGTCTATGGTTCCGGACATTTCATGACCAATGGTCTCAGGTATGTTTACACGTTTATCCATCATACCATGATAAATATGTACATCTGTACCACAAACGCCTACGTATGCCACTTTAATTCTAACTTCTCCTTTTGCTGGAGCTTCTATTTCTTTTTCTATTACAGAAAATGTTTTATCGCCTTTGTACTGTGTTGCTATCATTTTAAATTGCTTTTTCTCCTATTGCTGTATGTGATGTTTTATTATATGACGAAAACCGCTGTATACTTTGATAATCGTCGTTATTGTAAATATGGGTCAAACCCCATCTTAATATTTCTGTTGGATTACCCCCGGTATCCGCAGTCCTATTTAAACCTATTGCATGTGGCGGATTTTGAATACTCGCCACAATTTCAAAATTGATACCATCTGGAGACCATTGTATGGTATTTTTCTCCGGTCCGTCCGTAGTGATCAAAGATGCTATTCCATCATCATAGGGCCAAACACAGATTTCATGACCGCTATTGCTGATGGGATTATATACCGACTTTTCATAAGGTCCTAACGGATTATCCGCAATAGCAACCCCATGTCTAATTTGACGTCCGCCGAAGTTTATTTCCTCACCCATTTGTTCGCCTTTGTAATACAAATAAAATTTGCCTTTATACGGTAAAATGCATGGATCATGTACTTTATGACTATCAAAGTCCCCTTTTTTTTCGACCTTAAACCTATTATCCTCTTCACCCAACCAAATTCCATTATCAGCTGGTGAAAGAATAGGTTCCGGTAATTTTTGCCAAGGACCAATAGGGCTATCTGACCAAGCCAAACCAACTTGATTTTTCACCCGAACCGTATATGGACTTTTAACCGTTTGATAGCTCAGGTAGAATTTATCATTATGCTTCATTACCTCTACCGTAAAAACAGAACGGTCATCAAAAGAGCCAGAATCTCCTCTTTTTACGGCGATACCTTCTTCCTTCCATGTCCAGCCATCTTTAGAAGTTGCATACCAAATATCGCATCGGTCCCATGGAAAAACCTTATCCTTCTCAATATTGCCTGCAAAACCCTGCGTAGCACCTAAACTTTTGCTATACCATACGTAGTATATGCCATTCTCTTTAATTACAGCACTAGGATCTCTTCTACAGACACCTTCTTCATAAGCCAAATCTCCCAATAAAGGTTTAAGTTCTTCAAATTCAATAAACCATTCATTACCAACCTCGGGCCATTGTAATGCCCGTTTAGATGCCGCACTTAAATATTGTGCATTGGTAATCCCCAATTTATCTAGCTTAATTTTTGGGATTTGACCTTCTTTAATGGTTGGTTTATTTATGGTTTGCATGGATTTTTTCCATATTGATTATTACTACATTGTCTATTGCAATCATCATTTTAAATAGAAAATGAATTATGTCTTTGTCAAAAACAAAAATTATTATGCTTATCAATTGTTTACTTTTTACTTCGCAACAATTTCATATTCATATTTTTTTCTATAGACAATTATCATTTCGATAATGAGAAGCAATTTAGAAATAACCGTTCATCTACTTTAAAATAGACACTCAACAAAAACTGGACATACAATTAATTCAACAAAACGATTCTTCTACGTTTTAACTCCGTAGCGGTAAACTACCTCTTTCACACACCTTTTCAAGCACCATATCAGCTAAGAGATACTACAAATGATCAATCCTATTAAAAAATCTGTTCAATTAATATTTAAGGTATATTACTATCAGCAACTCATTTTTTTCCTACCAATACAATCCATAATTATTAAATATATCCACTAGATAGAACATACAGTCCAGTTTTTGTTCAGGTGAGTTTTATTAACGTGATTTATATCCATATTCCAGAGACAAAATGGTTTAGACAATGACAGCCTAATTGACGCTATTTACCCAGAGACTTTTAATTCATTTTATCAAAAATCAAGCATAATATGAATTGCCAATATTATTGGATATTAAATATGACCAAGTTGAAGATCCTGAAAACATGTTCTACTATAATTATATAAGAATAGAAGATCAACCAAAACTACATTGAAGTAATGCTTAACAGCAAGACTAATAATTAGTTTCAATAAGAAAAAGTCTGACAATAATTTGAATTAATGCCATGAGATAATTTTGAGAGAACTTATTCCCAACCAAAGTCGGCTAATTTGATAAACAAATATAATAACCCCTTAAAACGCTTAAAGGTCTATGATTATAGACTACCGAAAACATCAACAATTAACATGTAGAAATTATCTCTAAATTCATTTATAACTGTGCTATAAAATCTTCAAGATTTTCCTTTCTTTCCAGTTTCAATTTTTTACGCAATCTATAACGGGTAGTATGTACAGATTCTACTGAAATACCTAACAGCCTAGCCATATCTTTACTGGAAAAATTCAATTTAATAAGAGCACAAACTTTATGGTCACTTTGAGTAAGATTAGGGTATTTTTTAGTTAATTTCTTATAAAATTTCTCATTAACTGCCGTAAATCTGAGTCTAAACTCCTCCCAATTATTATTGTTGTTTACAGATATGGTCCGTAACAATTTATTTATCTCAGATTGCTGTAGATTGTCTTTATTGGATTTTAATTTTTCTTTTAAGTCTTTTAAAAACTCGTCTTTCTCAACAAGCTGTAACACAGAAGCGGCTAGTTCTTTATTCTTCAATTCTAAAAGTTCGTTAGCTTTTTGTATTTCCAATTCTTTGTTTCGTCTAATCAGCTGTTTTTCTAACTTATGCTTATTACGAAGGTGCCTAAAAAAGAAAAATGCCAATATTAAAATAAAGACTATAGTGCCCAACAAAATTACACGCTGCAACATTGAAATTTTCTCTTCTTGTTTTAGCTTTTCAAATCGCTGTTGTTGTATTAAATCTAATTGCCGTTGTTTTTCAATTCTAAATTCATCCCGAATCTCTAACATGGATTTATTCTTAGAACTTCGACCATCAAAAAATAGTGCATCTAAATTCTTTGCTATTTTTAAATTCTCATATGCTTTTTGATAATTACCTTGCTTTACGTAATGTTCCGTTAAGCGTTCGTAAATAAGTGGTGTAAAATCAATATGCCGCTTATACTTTTCTGATGCATTTATAGCTTTTTCATAATATTTTACACTGTTATTCAAATCACCTATATTCTGTAAAACATCACCCCAATAAGTATAGAACAAAACCATATATGATGGTCTATTTTCTAGAAAATATGGTTCCAAATTTTTAAATAACTCCAATGCTTCTTCATTATGCCCTGTTTTAGATAAAATAAATGCCTTTTCAAAGTTCAATTGAGGCATAGGCAATTGATTCTTTACATCTTTATAATAAATTAAACAACTATCTAAATATTTACTTGCAAGTTTTGGCATATCAAACTCGCGATAGGTACTTACAAAAGCAAAGTAATTGAGGACCAAATAAGCGGGATCTGCATTGCCTTTCTTAACCATATTTTTTTTGATGTTCAATGCCTTGTTCAAATACTTTAGAGATTCCTTTTCTCTTTTATAAAAGCTATAAAACCTACCTAAACGCCATGCGATCAAGGCGTCTAAAGAATCATTCTTTACACGATCCGCTAAAAAAAGGGATTGCCAGAACACATCATAGGAATTTGCATACTCTGCTCTATGGCCGTAAACATCTGCCAACTGCATTAAAACATCAATTCCCTGTAAAGTATCTCCCTTTTGCAGCAAGGTTTCATGTCTTTTTCGAAGTTCCTTAATTAACTCTCCAGAATTCTCATATTTTTTCCCTTTTGAATCTAAAAAGAAATTCTTACCGCTTTCATTAATATCGTTGGCTCCTTGGGCAAGTACGACACTACTAAATAACCAGAATGTTCCAATTACAAAAGAAATAATATTTGAATATAAACTAGAAAAAAGATGTTTCAAAACTGTACAAATAGGAAGTTATTATACCTTTAAATATACAATAACTTATTGATTATATTTTTTTATAAAAAATGCTAGACAAACAGAATATTTTTTAAAATAAACCATATAAAAAGTAAATAATGGAGATACTTTTTTTCATAATATTTTGATTTTCAACATATTAATTCACGGAATATGATAAGCTATACATTTACTACCTAATTGGACAATATCATATACTAGACTTCAGTTGCAACAATAAAGAAAAACCAAAAAAAGAGCATGGTAACAACCCCATGCCCTTAACTCAATTAAATAAACTAACAACTATTTTTCCACTGGTTTGTATATTCTTATCCAGTCTACCTTCAGCGTATGGCCTTCAGTATCTGAAAGCTCATTATCCGTTGGTGTATATGTATCCGATTGATTTCCAGATGCTGGACTAGATCTCCAGTCCTGATCTTCCACATCTATAATAATATCCATTTCTTTACTTAATCCTGTACGTGTATCAGCACTGGTATCGCCTGGGTTCGTTGCATTTGTGTAAAACAAAGGATCAATTTGATCTTTACCAGATACGGTCCTAATCAACTCCCCGTCTATATAGTACTCCAAATGCCATGGGTCTCTCCAGTATACACCATAAGTATGGTAGTCCTCTCTCCATTTAATATTATCTTTCATAAACCATGATCCTGCATCTTTAGGCTGATAATCTTGAAATGGGTCCCTTATAAATACATGGTGACTAATATGCATTCTAACTTCATACCATGAATGGCTCGCTTGGGCACTTTCTGAATATGCTGCTCCATAAGCTTCCATTATATCTATTTCTTGTGTATCATCTGGACTTAACATCCAAATACCGTTGGCTAAAACGGAGTTCATGATTTTAGCTCTCGCCTCTACATAAACAGGATACTGAACCCTCGTTTTATTCGTAATGCAACCTGTACTTATTTTATCTGTACCTGCTTTTCTTTTCGCCGGTATTTGTAATAAACCATCGGCTACAAATGGGATATCCCTACTCCATTCGGTCAAGCCCGGTCCAGACCAATTATTATGGTAAAAGTCATCCCATTTATTAAAAAAGGCATCGCCTTTATTTCCTGCTGGTGCCTCATATTCAAAATCATCCGAAAAATCTTGAAATTTCCATTCCAATCCTGAACCTGGATCCGCAGGAACCGCCATTGTACTGTAATCTTCTTCTTTCTCTTCCTCTTTCTCCTCGCCTTCTTTTGGATCTGTATTGTCCACTTCTACATCAGGAGTTTCATTAACATCCGAACTAGAATTACAATTAGATGCTGTTAGCAAAAAAAGAAATAATGAAGACAGTATTAAAAATTTAAATTTCATGAGTGAGTTGATTTAAGCTTGGTTGAAAACCGATTTCAAGGTACAGTTATAAGAATAAAAACTTCAATTAAACAACTAGACAAAAACTGACATAGTCCTGAACATTTACTGATACCTATATTATTGAATTAGATGTACACAGACCTAATTACAGGACTTACCCCTTAAAAACAGCGCAATCCTGAAGAAAAAATATCTAGACCAATAAAATGAATGTAAAAATCCACAATGTAAAAACCATCAAAAAAATGTATTTTAAAGGTGAATTGCTCCAACTAAATCGACCATAAAATGTTCTTAAAAAGAATAGCACGCCTATTTCTGTCGTTCATGATAATCAGCTTAACGAGCTGTAATTATAACGATCAAGAACCCTATGTACTAAAAGCAAGCCTATTGGTTAATGAAGACCACTCTTGGCACAAAGCTTTTATTTTTTTTGGTGAACGATTAAAGGAAAAATCCAATGGACGATTAGTATTGGAAACTTTTCCTTCTGAGCAACTTGCCAAGGAAGTTGAGGCAATACGTATGATACAGGCCGGTGTATTAGATATGACCACCACTAGTTCCCTTCTTAGTAATTGGACAGAAATAATGACCTTTTGCGAGTTACCTTTTCTTTTAAAAACTCCTGATGATGTTGAAATTTTGATGCAAGGACCTTTAGGAAAGCGCATTTCACAAGAAATGGAAGAAAAAACCGGCTTAAAACCATTAGGATATTTTCAAGCAGGTGTTCGGCAATTAACTTCAAACAAACCGATAAGTCATCCTGATGATTTACAGGGTTTGATCTTACGAGTACCCAATGTTCCTTCTTTTGTGACCGCTTGGGATGCTTTGGGTGCCAAAACCACACCAATGGCATTTTCCGAAGTCTTTACCTCTTTACAACAAGGTACCATAGATGCTCAAGAAAATCCCCTGGCACTTATTAAGGTTTCCGGCTTTTATGAGGTTCAAAAATATGTGAACCTCACCAACCACGTAGTTAGTTGGACCTACCCGGTTATTGGCGAAAAATCATTTGAAAAACTACCTAGTGATTTGCAGGCTATCTTTTTAGAGGCTGCCGAGGAAATGATTGTCTATCATCAAAAGCTGTTTTTAGAAAATGAAAAAGAAATTAGAGCGGAACTAGAAGCTAAAGGAATGATTTTTATAGATGTCGATAATGCCGCTTTTATTGAAAAATGCGGAACCGCCATTTACGAAACACTTTCTCCTGAAATGCAAAAGATATATGACACCGTTAAAAAAGATTTACCATGATGACTTTCTTTAAATTGTTTAGAAAAGGAATGAAATGGGGAACCATCATCAGTACCTTACTTTTTATAGCTATTACACTAATTCAAATTTACGGACGCTTTTTTATGACAAAAGCACCATCTTGGACAGAGGAAGCTGCAAGAGTTGCGTTTATTTATGCCATTGCCTTCGCTGCTGGATTAGCCGTTAGGGGAACGTATTATGTAGATTTTGGATTTTTGGTCGAGAAGTTCAGTACCAGAACCCAAAATATGATCAAGTTTTTTATCTGGGCTGTGACCACAGTCTTTGTTTTAATATTTACCTACCACGCCATTGATTTTCTATTGATGGGAACCATAGAAAAATCTCCAAGTTTAAAGTATAGAATGGCAATATCCTTTTCAGGAATTGCCATTATGGGACTTTCTATACTGGTGCATTTGATTTATGAGAAACCTAAAAGCAATAAACCCTCTAAAATATGATTGCTATACTACTTATTGTATTTGTTATTTGCCTGTTAATGCGTTTTCCTATCGCTTTTTCATTGGGAATTTCATGTATGATTTTTTTAATCTGCAATGGTACAAACCTCATCATTATGCCCATGAAGATGTATTCTGGTATAGATGTTTTTGTTTTACTGAGCATACCCGGTTTCATTATTGCCGGTAATCTTATGAACCAAGGCGGCTTGACCTCTAAAATCATAAAATTCTGTAATCACCTTATTGGTCATGTGCCTGGCGGACTTGCTTTAGCAAACATTGGTTCTTCTATGCTGTTTGCAGGTATTTCCGGTACGGCAATTTCAGATACTGCCAGTATTGGTTCCGTAATGATACCAGCCATGAAAAAAGAAGGTTATGATGCCGATTTCGCTTGTGCGGTTACCGCATCTTCTTCTACTGTAGGACCAATAATTCCTCCAAGCGTACCCATGATAATTGCTGCTACGCTAAGCGGGCTTTCGGTTGGCAAGTTATTTTTAGCGGGAGCCTTACCAGGCTTATTATTGGGTGTTGCCATGTTGGTACTTACCTACTACATCGCCAAGAAAAGAAATTATCCCAAATACAAACGAAGTTCTTTTAAGCAAATATTTAAAGGGTTTATAGATACGTTTTGGTCGTTGTTAATGACGTTTATCATCCTTTTCGGAATCATTGGTGGGGTATTTACACCTACTGAAGCATCAATCATTGCAGTACTTTATGCCTTCTTAGTCGGTACTTTTGTGTATAAGCGACTTAACTTTAAAAAGACTATGGCTATTTTAATCGATGCCATGAAAACGTCCGCCAGCCTAATGGTCCTTATTGGCTTTGCCAACTTGTTTGGGTATATCCTAGTTTCGGAAAAAGTACCTCATGAGATTTCAAATATGATTTTGGGCTTTTCAGACAACAAATATGTTGTACTGCTACTCATTAACCTACTCCTAATTTTAGTGGGTACGTTTATGGAAACCATAGCGGCACTTTTAATACTATTCCCTATTTTATTAAAGGTGGCTTTAAGTGTAGATATAGACCCTATTCATTTTGCTATTATCGCATTACTCAATTTAATTATCGGGTTGACCACACCTCCATTGGGGGTATGTTTATTTGTAGCGTCGGGTATAGGAAAAGTTCCTTTAGAAAAAGTAAGCAAAGCGAATTTGCCTTATTTAGGAATCAGCTTTTTAGTACTGATTTTAATCACCTTATTTCCACAAATAACACTGTTTTTACCAGACTTATTTATGGGCGATTGAGGCATTAAAAAACAGGTAGGTTTTACGTACATGTTCCTGCCAATACTCCCATTGATGCCCTCCACTAAACTCTGTGTATTCATGCGGTATTCCCAATTCGGTTAATTGTGCATGTAAATCTCTATTACCAATGATTAATTGATCTGCTTTGCCACAATCAAACCGTAATGGTGGCAGTTTAGTCTTGTTATCGGTAATAATATCTACTACGTTAGGTTGACTAGCATTTTCGGTATAATCACTTAAAGGTTCTTCTACAAAAAGTTCCATTTCTTCTAATTTAGTAATGGCACTGTGGGCAGAAACAGCACTAAACTTATCAGCATATTTTACGCCCAAACTTAAGGCTCCGTACCCTCCCATGGATAACCCACCAATACAAAGTTTACTTTTATCACCAGCTTCCGGAATGTTTTCTTGAATAGCCAATGGTACATCTTCAACAATCCATTTTGCAAAATCCTTGTTGTGATGTGGAAAATAAGCGGAACCATCTCCCCATAATCCATCCGAAGGCATAGCTATAATTGCCGGTGCTATTTCTCCATTTTGCATCATTTCGTGTGCCGATTTATGCGCACCTCCTTTTAAGGCCCATGCCCATGCGCTACCATACACACCATGTAACAAAATATAAATAGGTAAATTCTTGAGTGGCTTTTCGCTTTTTGGAACAAATACGCAGATATCTCCCCTACCCTTTAAGTTTGGCGTTTTTACCGTTAGAAATCTGAGTCCGTCGAACTCAAAATTTGCATCCGAAAGTTCTATGGTTTTAAATGATCCTTGCATAGTTTATTTAAAAACAATTACACCTTTTGCGTTTTTCCCTTTCAACATATCATCAAAGGCTTCATCAAGTTGGTGCATTTCATATTCTTTGGTAATCATTTCATCCAACAATAAATCGCCCTTTTTATATAAGCCCATTATTTTAGGAAAATCTATCTGTGGTCGGCATTTGCCATAAAGTGGATTCATATAAATCTTATCCCACTCGAATAAACGCATGTCAATGGTAATTTCTTCTTCAATACCACTTACTTGAACTGCCGTACCGGCATTGCGCACCATGGCTAAAGGGGCTGCACCAAGTGCGGGAATAGCAGTACACTCAAAGGCATAATCTGCCAATTTATTACCAAGTAGTTTTTTTACTTCGGATGCTGCATTTAGCAATCCTTCATCGTCTTTTTGGACTAGAATAATATCTGTAGCTCCAAACTTTTTAGCCATTTCCAGTTTATTAGGATTGATGTCTATCGCAATAATCCTATTGGCTCCTGAAATTTTACAAGCATTGATCACATTTAAGCCAACACCACCACAACCCAAAATTACGGCCGTACTACCAGCATCTAATTTTGCAGCATTTACCACGGAGCCGTAACCCGTCATGACCCCACAACTAACTATAGCGGCAGCTGAAAAATTCAATGCTGCAGCTTCCACCTTTACCAAGGCAGAGGCTTTCACTAAAACATATTCACTTAAACAACCTAAATTAAATGAGCGCTCTATAGCCTTGCCTTTCCATTTGGTACTTTCTAGGTTTGCATGCCCAGGAGTATGTCCGTTACCACCGGCCACAACGGGAGAATTATTATCACAAATATGCTGATTACCTTCTTGACATTGAAAACAATGCATACACGGTGTCGCCCAATTCAATATGACTTGATCTCCTGCTTTAAATTCTAAATTTCCATTGCCTACTTTTTCTACTATACCTGCACCTTCATGCCCCATAACAATAGGCTTGCCCCAAGAAAGAGAATCGTAGTCCGTATGACAGAGTCCGGCAGCTTTCATTTTTACCATAACCTCATCGTTCTTAGGCTCATCAATGGTTATGGTATCTATACTAAACTTTCCATCACCTGTGGCAATAGCTGCTTTTACATTAATGGGCATTTGTTTCGGTTTTTATTAGATTATTAGGTTTGAAAGGAATTGTATGATCAGCGATTTTAATTGGGTCCAACAGAGTATTATTTTTTATAAACTTACCTCCTAATACAAAAGCTTTCCCATTATTAACGGCATCAACCGCAATCAAGTCATCATTCTTAAAATACCAAATAGAAAAACAATTTTCCTTATCAGCCTCTGTACGAACAATCAAATTCGTATATCCTTTTGATAAACCTATCATCTGTAATTTTACGTGAAACTGATCTGACCAAAACCAAGGTATAGCACTATACTGCTGCGCTTCTCCAACCACATTTGCCACAACTATTTTTGCTTGGTCAACGGCATTTTGTACACTTTCCAACCGTATCCATGCTTCATATCTCGGATGATAAAATTGTGTAACATCGCCTATGGCATAGACATCTTTCACTGAGGTCTGTAAATTTGTATCTACCTTAATGCCGTTATCAATTTCAGCACCTATTTCTTCCGCTAAAAGCGTATTTGGTTTTACGCCAGTACCTACAATTAAAACATCTGCAGAATATATCTTGCCATTACTACATTTAATTTCTATTGAAGTTTCCTTTTCCTCTATTTTAACAACAGATGTACCCGTGTAAATTTTCACTCCATTATCCGTATGTAATTCTTGAAAATAATTGGCTAATTCCAAAGGAGCTACGCGTGCAAGAATACGTTCTTCACGTTCTAGAACAATAATATCACCACCCATTTTCTTTAAAGAAGCTGCGGTTTCCAGCCCAATATAACCACCACCAATAATTACAACTTCTTTATTGGCACTTGTCTTAAAATCTTGTCGTATTTGCAAAGCATCAGCCGCATTTCGTAATACCCTTACTTTTTCACAGGCTGATATTCCTTCAATCGGTGGAATTATAGCCGAGGCACCTGTAGCCAATACAAGCTTATCGTAGTCTAAAATTTCTCCTGAACTTAAGATTACCGACATCTGCTTCTCATCAACCTTAATAACTCCAACACCTAATTTTAAGGTGATGTTTTCTTCTAGATATCTCTCTTTAGCAAATAACGGTTTAAAGCTAGAAGTTTCTACATCTTCTATGGATAAATAGTCTTTGGACAGTGGTGGTCTATGGTAGGGCAAATACTCATCGGCATCAACTAAATAAATAGCACCCAACCAACCTTGTTTTCGAAGTTCAAGAGCACAATTGGCACCAGCATGACTTGCCCCAATAATTACGCAATTTAAATTTGTAGTATCCACAAGTATATTTAGTTAGCCACATTTACGGTTATACCATCAATGGCTTCAGAAATAGGTATCTGGCAGCATAATCGGCTATATTCGGTTACGTTGTCATCATACTCTAACATGTCCGACTCTATTTCTGTCGGTGTTTCTAATTTTTGATAAAATGCTGGTGCTACATGTACATGACAGGTAGCACAGGAACATACGCCTCCACAGTCGCCATCAATTCCGGCTACCTTATGCTTCACCGCCAGCTCCATTAAACTACCGGTACTTGCTTCTAGTTGAATCTCTTCTCCTGCTTTGGTGATATACGTTATCTTTGCCATCTTTATTTTGCGTTTAGTTTTATAGTTAGTTCATTAAAGCCCACCTTACGTTTATGAGCTCCCCAATCTTCAATATTTTCTGCGGCATTAATTATTTCAATAGTACTTACCTTTTCAGTAAATACTCGTAAAAACACCTTCATCAATTGCCTTGCATGTGTAGCCCCCAAGCATTTATGGGCACCAAAACCGAATGCTACATGCGGATTCATTTTGCGATCTAAAACAATCTCGTTCGGATTTTCAAATACACTTTCATCTCTATTGGCAGATGCCCAACATAAGGATACACGGGTATCTTCTTTTGCAACATGCCCGCTAATTTCTTTCTCTTCTTTTACCACTCTGCCCATATGCGTCAACGGAGAAAAATAGCGTACAAATTCTTCTATTGCCGTATTCACTAATGCGGGATTATCATTTAATTTCTCAATAGCTTCTGGATGTTCTCCTAAATAGGCTATGGTATTGGTCAAATAATTAATAACCGTGTCTCTGCCCCCAGCAAAAGTTAAAATAAGTACCCCTTTCACCTCCTCTTTGGTCATTTTACGACCTTGATATTCTGAGTTCAGTAAAACGGAATACAAACTATCATTAGGTACTGCAATGACCTTATCTATTTCCGCATCTATATAATCATATAAAATAGAAGCTTTATCTGCATCTAAATCAGAATCTTCACTTCTAAACACATGCGTTCCCCAAGAAATCCAAGTTTCCGCTTCTGTTAAAGGTATGTTCAGCAATAAGGTCAATGCTTTTGATTGTATGGGTAACGACAATTCTGAAATGGCTTCTATACTTCCTTTTTGCAGTACACGTTCGATCTCTGCCTCAACAATCTGTGTTAGTTTATTTTCATAATCGGGATCTAGAGGGCGTTTGAACCAATCTTCTACCAAGGCACGATATTCTGTATGCTCAGGCGGATCTACTTCAAACGGAATTTGCCTAGTATCTCTAATATTTACTTCTGATGGAACTACAATTCTGCCTGGCTTTGCAGCAGAACTAAAACCTTTGGTATTATGTGCCGTTTTCCTAACATCTTTAAAGCGTAACAACATGGTTACCGGGTCGTTTTGGTCATTAAAAGGACATGTTCCCTTAGCTTCCCTTGTATCTTTAAATGCATCGGAAAAATTGCTTGCGCTCATTTAGGTCTCAAATTTTAAATATTTACAACTAATAAAGACCATCTTTTATTAATTCATTAAAATTACACTGGTCTTACTACAAAAATCTTAAATAATTAGACTTCTGCTATAGTCTATATTTGCAATTAATTAATCTATATTATCATTATTTTAAAATAAATTGACATATATTGATATAATAGTGAACATTAACGCCTATGAAGCCACAGTTAGAAGCCATACCTTTT
Source organism: Maribacter litoralis (assembly GCF_902506355.1). Lineage (NCBI taxonomy): Bacteria > Pseudomonadati > Bacteroidota > Flavobacteriia > Flavobacteriales > Flavobacteriaceae > Maribacter > Maribacter litoralis. The sequence goes on from NZ_LR733271.1 coordinate 221,543, forward strand.
TCAGAGAATAGCAATATTTTGGCATACAAATATGTGGACAGCCATTTTGATGCACCTTGGCATGTACACCCACAATGCGAATTAACATATATCGAAAAGAGTAAAGGCACTAAATTTATTGGTGATTATGTAAGTAGCTATGAACCGGGTGAATTGGTACTTTTAAATTCTAACTTACCCCATTGTTGGAAAAATGAGAGTTCTGCTGATGCTGAAAGCGTATCCATAGTAATTCAATGGAATAAGGAAATATTCACTCCAATTTCAGAGTTGGATGCCCTACATCATATGATGCAACAAGCAAGTAGAGGTATTTTATTTAATGAAGTTGCTACAGCTTCCATATTATCAAACCTAAAATCATTGCCCAATCTCAAAAGTGCAGAACAGTATTTAGTTTTATTATCCATTTTACTGGATCTCTCCAAGGCTGATTTCACCACTTTATCAAATGCAAAATTCACCAAAGAACTACCGTGGGAACATAATAATAGAATGGCTATTATTCATGATTTTGTCTCTGCTAATTACCACACAGCTATAACTTTACAACAGGTTGCTGCTATGGTCAACCTTTCGCAGCAGGCATTCTCCCGGTTTTTCAAAAAAATGATGGGCAGATCGTTTTTCGTTTACCTCAACGAATACCGCATAAATTTAGCTGCAAAAATGCTGATTGATACCGACATGACCGTTGCGGACATCGCCTACAAAAGCGGATTTGAAACCCTGCCGTTTTTCTTCAAAAAATTTAAACTACAATACGATACTACTCCCAATTTATATAGAAAACAACACACCGTCAAAAGCGTATAAAATTTACACCCCAGAAATAATTTCCAGTTTGGAGTTTTCCAATAATTGTTCGACCGCATCGGCACTTACTTGTGTTTGCCAGATATATACCTTTTTTAAGTTTGGCATTTCTTTTAGTACTGGCAACACATTGTTAGTTACATTGGTCTTATAAACGTTCAATGATTCTAAACTATTTAAAGACGCCAAAGGTTGTATGGCGGCATCTGTAATACTCGTATTATCCAGAACCAATTTTCTAAGATTTGTAAAACCTGAAATTTGTACCATTATGGCATCAGACAATTCATTTCCTCCAAAATCCGCCCATAATATTTGGTCTTTTATTGGAGTTAATGACTGAAAGTGTTCTTCCCATTCACTCATATTCGATGCATTAATCTTATTATCATCTAAGGTAATCTCTACTAGACCAGAGCCATCTTTAAGCTCTCTCACCTTAAAACCTGCTTCCGTAATAGTATTTACAACATCCATATTTAAAGGATTAGCCGTTGGCAATAATTCCGAAGAACCTTGCCCAACACCCGCAGCTGCAAAACCTAAAGTCGATGCTGCATATGCCAATACATCTTCAGGAACTTCTGTTGCACCTAAAGTCGCTACTTCATTTGCTTGCCCATGTTCTATCCAAAATTTGATTAAGGCACTTTCTTGTTCCGTAAGGGGTGTTTTACCTTCAGGCGGCATTACGTCATCATGATTTTCCGGCAGGGTAATTCTTCGAATCAACTCTGAGCCTTCAACATCGCCCGCCGTGAAGATGGCACCGCCGTCTCCACCTAAAGCCATGGCTTCAAAAGTATGCATTGCCAAACCGCCTTTCTTTTTAGATTCATTATGGCAGCTAACGCATTTTGCCTCAAATACCGGCTTTACCAAATATGGGTAAACGGTAGCATCATCTAATTTTGCCAATTGGGGCAAAGGCTCTTCTTTTTCCCTAAATGGTGCATATTTTACCAGATAATCTTCCCCGTGGGTTAAATTTCCTCCATAATGTCCCGTTACACTTAATAGAATCACCATTACGGTCAACAAGGCTAAATTTGGTTTAGCTTTTTGTAAGATGGCAATCTTAAGTACACCCGATTTTAATGCCCAAGCAAAAAACGCAAGAAGTGTTGTGCCAATACCAAACCAAAAGTGCCCGTTCAGCATATCTTCGTCATAACCGCCACTTTGCGATAACATATAACCCAAAATACAAGCAACCGTACCAGAAATAGCACCGAATAAAAGCGCCAAAGGTACTGCAGCGTTCAGATGCTTCATTTTAGTAAAATTATCTGCCAATTCTAAAATTAAGGCAAACATTAAAAACCCTATAGGCAAATGCACCACTAATGGGTGAAACCTACCTAAGAACAAAACAAAATCCGATACTTCTTGCATACTACTTTTTGATATTAAACACGCTCTAATTTATAGGGAGCGGAATGGTTTGCATTCCATTGGCAGATGTATAAATTTTTATCTTCATCTACACATACATCATGACCATGTAAAATAGGTTTTTCATCTAACTGATAGCTCTTTTGTAATATTCCATTTTTATATGCTGGCTCTGTACCACCAGGATTAGATACTACCTTATCCCCTTCCATTACGGTCACAAACCCAGTATGATCTTTCCAATTTGTTTTACCAACTTTAGGCTGAGACCAACAAACACCCGCATATAAATTATCGTCATCAAAAACCGCTCTACATACCTGCATGTTAGGCATTTCTACCGTTTTAACATACTTGCCGTCTAAGGTGTAGTATTTAAAACATTCTTGTGATCTTGATGTTACCACTACCATTGGGTTGCCCTTTTCCCTATAATCTATTGCTACCCCATGGGCACTCACCAATTTGTAGTTAGGATCAGGGTTCTCGGTTCCGCCCCAATGGCGAATGTACCTTCCATTACTATCATATTGAATAATTCTACTTTCCCCATAACCATCGGCTACATATATATCTCCGTTAGGTCCAATGGCGGTTTCCGTTGGACAAAAAGACTCTTCTGGTTTATACACGCCAATGGTCATTGGGTGACCAATATCAAACAACACCCTACCATCTACAGTAGTCTTGGCTACGCGACCATTATGTTTTATCATTTGATTACCCTTACCCAAAGCCCAACCAGAATCGGTAATATAGAGCATATCTTCCCCTCCTTCATCATGTAAAGTCAATCCGTGACCTCCTTGGTAGGCTGTACCCCAATAATCCAGTAATTTCCCAGATTTATCAAAAATCAAAATGTTGTTCTGCGGATGATCGCCTACCATGATCAACCTTCCTTTGCTGTCCATAACCATTTCATGGCAGTTCAACAGGGGAAGCCTGGTAGCACTTATTTGTGCCCAATTTTTAGTGAGCTTATACTTATAATCGCCATGACCTAAAATGGTTTCCGTCTCGTTCAGTAAACGATCTGAATTCTTTTTACCACCAATTACCGTTGCTCCAAATGCCGTTGAAGTGGTTGCTAGCGCCGTAGTTGCCAATCCGGTAGTTTTTATAAAATTTCGTCTTGTGGACATCTTTAATATGTTAGGTTAAAATATCTTTGACCACATGGCCGTGCACATCTGTTAATCTAAATCTTCTTCCTTGATGTTTAAAGGTTAAACGTTCGTGATCTACACCGAACAAATGCAATAAAGTAGCATGAAAATCGTGCACATGCACCGGATTTTCGGTTACATTGTAGCTAAAATCATCAGTTTCTCCATAGGTCATTCCCTTTTTTACTCCGGCTCCCGCCATCCACATGGTAAATGCTTTTGGATGGTGATCTCTACCGTAATTGGTATCGGTTAATTGCCCCTGAGAATATACCGTTCTACCGAATTCTCCACCCCAAACAACTAAGGTATCTTCTAACATACCTCTTTGTTTTAAATCTTGAAGCAACGCTGCAGTACCTTGGTCTGTTTGCTTACATTTATTTCTTACTCCGCCGGGACATGCAATATGTTGATCCCATCCTTGGTGGTACAATTGCACAAACTTCACACCTTTTTCCAATAGTTTTCTCGCCATAAGACAGTTGGCTGCGTACGTACCCGGATCACGGCTATCTTTACCGTACATATCAAAAATATGATCTGGCTCATCTGACAGGTCGGTTACTTCCGGTACCGATGTCTGCATTCTAAAAGCCATTTCGTACTGCTTCATACGTGCTAAAATTTCTGGGTCTCCGTAAGCATCGTTCTGCACGCCATTTAGTTTACTTAAATAATCTAACATGGTTCTACGATCATTACCATCGTAATTCTCGGGGTCACTTAAATACAAAACCGGGTCTTTACCTGATCTAAATTGCACGCCTTGGTGTTCTGTTGGTAAAAATCCGTTACCCCATAGACGGGAGTATAAAGGTTGCCCTCCTTGACCTTTGGTAACCAGTGTAATAAAGGTTGGCAGGTTTTCATTATCACTACCCAAACCATAGCTTAACCATGAACCAATGGATGGTCTACCCGGCAATTGATTACCGGTTTGCATAAATGTGATGGCCGGATCATGATTTATTTGATCGGTCTGCATCGATTTAATGATACAGATGTCATCTACAACTTTTGATGTATGCGGCATTAATTCACTCACCCAAGAACCCGATTCTCCATATTGCTTAAAATCCATTATGGACGGTGCTATAGGAAATGAAGATTGCTGGGCACTCATACCTGTTAATCGCTGTCCTTGCCTTACCGATGGTGGTAAATCTTGCCCAAACATGTCTTTAAGTTTTGGCTTATAATCGAACATATCCAATTGCGAAGGTCCTCCACTTTGAAATAGGTAAACTATTCTTTTAGCCTTAGGTAGGTGATGCGGAAGTCCTAATTTGTTCTTTACAAAATTTTGTACAGCATCTGGTCCCGTAGGGTTACTAAATGCTTTTTCGGCTTTTAGCAAAGACCCAAAAGCAAGTGCTCCAATTCCTAAGGACGTTTTTGTTAAAAAATTCCTTCTGTCCCACTGCTTCTCTACTTCCTGTAAATCTTTATTATCCGATCTTAACGTATCATGTCCACTACACATAGGAATATATTTTTTGTTATCTTTTTGTAATTGTTGCGTCTAGGTTCATAATGGTACTTGCTACTACTGCATTTGCAGCTACCATTGCCTTATCGCTACTATTTTCCACTCTAAACTCGCCCGTATTTAACCAACCCAATGTTTTGGCTTCATTGGTCTTGAATTTTTCATATTCGTTCTGTCTCAATTCTACCAAGAGATCTAATTCTTCGTTTTTGGCATTTCTTCCGGTCAATCGAAGAAAAGCATCTTTAATCCCTTGTTCTGGGTCTTTATAGACCATCATATTTTTACCGATTACCCGTGATGCTTCTATATAAGTTGGGTCGTTCAATAATACCAATGCTTGTAAAGGCGTATTGGTTTTTTGTCTTCTCGTAACGCATAAAGATCTATCGGGGGCGTCAAACGTAGCAATGGTAGGATGAGGTACAGAGCGTTTCCACACCGTATACATACTTCTTCTGTACAATTTTTCACCGGTATCGGGTACATATTCCGATCCGTTCAATTTCCATAATCCTGCCGGTTGATAGGGGTTTACACTTGGTCCGCCCACGGTATCATTCAATAAGCCCGATGCTACCAATGCATTATCACGTAACATTTCACCTGTTAACCTCTTTGCCGGTCCTCTTGCCAAAAGCCTGTTTTCGATATCAAGCTCCATCAACTCATCTGATGTTAACGAAGATTGTCTATAGGTAGCCGACATGACCATTTTCTTGTGAAGGGCACGAACATCCCATTCGCTTTCTATGAAATCCACTGCCAGCCAGTCCAATAGTTTAGGGTGACTTGGCAATTCACCTTGATTTCCAAAATCCTCAACCGTTTTTACGATACCTACTCCAAACAATTTTGCCCAATATCTATTTACCGCTACCCGTGCCGTTAACGGATTCTCTTTTTGGGTTATCCATTTGGCGAGACCCAATCTATTCTTTGGCAAACTATCTGCAAATGGCAATACAGCTTCTGGAGTGTTCGGATATACCCTTTCTCCATAAGCATCATACTGCCCTCTTTCTAGAATAAAAGTTTCACGTGGTTCTGGCATTTCTTTCATCACCATAATTTCCTTAACCTTTTCAGTACTATCATTTTGTACCGAGCGCACCTCTTTCAAAGCCGCTAAAGAAGCTTGATATTCCTTAGAGTTTTTGTTAAAGTAAAACGCGGTTAACGCTTCTATCTCTTTGCTTGTTAAACTACCTGGCTCTTTATCAATAATTTCTTGAAATTCTTTTTGGTTCGCTATTTGCTTTATTTCCAATGGAGAAAGTTCTTTGCCAAATACCAACAAATCATCTACCGTGGCACCACCTATTCCTTTACCGCGCCAACGTGCCCCCACTTTTAAACCTGGTTCTTGCGGACCTTTATAAATAATGTCCCTATAATTATTAAAGATGATGTCTTTGTACAGATTGTCATGTACAATTTTAGTCTTCATTTCAGCACCATCTAAAAACACCTTAAAGCCTTTTGCTTTACTAGAACCATCGTAAGTCATGGTCAACTGTACCCATTTGTTTTTAGGAATATCGTCTATACTTTCTTCAACTATGGCATTATCCGGCCATACGTGTGCCATTAAAATTTCAACCTTATTATCCTTTATATTTAAATGATAACCACGGTAACTGTGCAAGCGCGTGCCCAACATTTTATGAAAAATAACGCCTTCCTTCAAATCGGACGGAACAAACACACGAATACCGATACTAAAGGGTTCATGGCGTTGAAAGATGCCTTGATCATCAAGATCTAACCAAACATCACCATCCATTTTAAGTCCTTTACCAGTAAAGCCATCTACATAATTCGGTTTTTCATTTCTGGTAAAGTTGGTACGCATTTCCCCTTTTTTAGCAGGATTTACTTTATTGTACAAGCGACCGTCATTAAAGTCATAATCTACTAAAAGCGCACTTGGCTTCTTGCTGGCAGATAAGTTTTTATATCCTTTTGAGGCTATCCATCTTTCTGCGGATGGTTTTTCTTTTGCCTCCGTCTTTTTTACGACCGCCTCCTTATCCTCTACCAAATTATTGACATAGTTTAAAAATTGCTCTTCCTCTTCTGTAGGAAGCATTAAGGTAGGTACAGGCATTGAAAAATCCCAAGGAATTTGCCCTGTCTCATTCACATTATTAAAGAAGCTATATAATTCGTAGTAATTTTTTTGTGAAATGGGGTCATACTTATGATCATGACATTTAGCACATGCCACTGTTAACCCCAATAACCCTTGCCCAGTTACATTTGCGCGATCGGATACATACTCTGACCTAAATTCTTCATCTACAATACCACCCTCTAAATTTTGTGGGTGAAGCCTATTGAATGTGGTAGCTAAAATTTGCTCTTTGGTAGCATTTTCAAGCATATCTCCTGCCAATTGCCACTCTATAAATTGGTCGTACGGCATGTTATCGTTGAAAGCTTTTATGACCCAATCTCTCCAAACCGAAATATCTCTATAGCGATCAACGGTATAACCATGGGTGTCTGCATAACGCGCCAAATCCATCCAATCCAGAGCCATATGTTCACCGTAATGCTTTGATGCCAATAAAGAATCTACCTCTTGTTCATAGGCATTTTCATCTGTGTTATTTACAAAACGATGTATTGCCTCAGGGGTTGGCGGCAAACCTGTTAAATCAAAAGAAACCCTACGTAACAATGTCTCCTTATCGGCTTCCTCAGATGCCTCTAAGTCTTGAGCTTCTAGTTTTGCCAAAACAAAATTATCTATGGCATTTACCACTTTACCATTTTTAGGCTGTGGCAATTTTGCTTTTTTAGGAGGTAAAAATGCCCAATGATCTTTATATTCTGCACCATCTTCAATCCACTTTGTAAGCAATGCCTTTTCTCTATCGGATAAAGTTAAGTGCGAGTTTGGCGATGGCATAACAACATTTGGATCATCGCTCATTATACGATGAAAAAGTTCACTTTTTTCAGGTTTTCCAGGTACAATAGCAAATTTACCCGGCGATTCCGGCAATTCTGAATATGCCAATTCAGCTTCGTGCAATTGCAGACCAGCTTCTATCTTGCCCTTATCTGGACCGTGACATAAATAACACTTGTCTGATAAAATAGGTTTTATATCTTGATTAAAATCTAATTTCTCTGGCAAGCCCTCATACTCCATTGCTACGGGTTCTGGCATATCCGGACCCCCACATGCCGTTACCAACAATATCCAAAATCCTAAAAAAATATGTTTTAAACTACGCATTTGCTCTATTTCGTTTTCTGTTTTTCAAATCTATTCTAATGTAAAGAGAAAAGCCATGTCCAAATAAGGGTATTATATGCACATTTACGACATACCATCTAAACCATTGAAAACTTTCGTTCTTTTCTTGACCTTAGTTTATTTGCTTCGGCATCTTTACTGAATTTTTCCTTTTCTGGATTCCAATTCAAGGATCTATTCAATTTATATGCAATATTCGACAGGTGACAAATACTGGCACTTCTATGTCCTGTTTCCACATCGCAAATAGGCGTGCCTCCATTTTTAATGGCATCTAACCAGTTACTGTAGTGATTTTCAGAACGAATTAATTTAACATTCAAGGATGCATAATCGGTATCTAACAAGCTAACTGGTGTTGTTTCAAAATACCCTCTACTGATATCCATTTGACCTTCAGTGCCAAAGAAGCGAACACCCCATCCCCTACCAAAATCTTTATGCTCTACTTCAATACCGTTATCGTAATACAATGTTAGACCTCTCACTGCAGTTGGGTCTGTTGGAGGCACTAATTTCACCGGTCCTGTATGGTCCATTCCTAAAGCCCATTGCACGATGTCGAACATATGCGCGCCCCAGTCAGAAAGTATTCCGCCTCCGGTTTCCTCGAACAAGCGCCAGTCTGGCCAAAACTTAACATCGTTACTTGATGGCGCCAATCTGTGATTGTACTTTAGCAACGGGGCCGGACCACACCAATTATTCCAATTTACTTCACTAGGCATAGCTTCCTCCATTAAATCATAAGCCTTTGCAGGATCGCCTACATTTACCTCCACGCGTTTTATTTCACCCAAATATCCGTTTTTCACAAGTTCACAGGCTTTTCTAAAACTATCCCAAGAACGCTGCATACTACCAACTTGTAATACCCGACCAGAACGCTCTACGGCTTTCACCATATTTCTTCCTTCCTTAATATTATGAGACAGTGGTTTTTCACAATAAACATCTTTATTCGCCTTTAAACTATCCATTACATGCATGGCATGCCAATGATCTGGCGAGGCAATTACCACTGCATCTATCTTTGAGTCATCAAGTAATTCGTTATAATTTAAATATGAGGTAACAGTATTTTTCCTGGTCGCTTTTTTAATCTCCAAATGGCTTTTGGCCACATGTTCTACAAACCATTTATTTTTAGTTGTCCACACATCTGAGCAAGCAATTATCTCAGCATCGTTCTTTATAAAATTTTTAGCCAAACCCCTACATTGTTTTCCCAAACCTATAAAGCCAAGGTTAATTTTATCACTTGGCGCAGTAAACCCTTTTCCCAATACATGTCTAGGAATAATGGTAACTGCCCCGGCAGCTAAAGCCGTTCTCGTAATAAATTTTCTTCTTGACGTTTGTAAGTTATTTTTGTTCAATTCCGACTTTTTCACCACCTTAGAGTGCTCGCTATCTTTTTTCATGTGTATGTTGAATTAGTTTTAACTAAAGTTAATTGACTTGCCTTTACACTACTTATACATATATTCTTTTAAGTGCAACAAATGTTTTTAATATGCTAGAACTGCTTCAATCCCTCAAAATAAGTCTCCTTCATACAGGGTATGCCAAACTAGGCCCCGAATGGAATTTTGATAATGTTATTAGTCCGTTTACACGGTTATTTTATGTTACCAAGGGTTCTGCCACCGTTTATCACAACAACAAAACCTACACTTTAAAACAAGGCTATATGTACCTTATTCCCAGCTATGTATATAACACTTACAGATGTGAGCATTATCATGAACAGTTTTACATCAGCTTTTTTGAAGAAATAAGAACGGGACTCTCCATTTATAATCTACGGTCATTTAACTATGAAGTTCCCATTAAAGATGGTGATCATTTACTTTTTGAGCGATTAACAAAGATGTATCCTAAAAGGAAGATTGTAAATAACGATCCTACGGCATACTTGCACAGACCACAAGAATTATTGCAATATAACAGAGACAATGCTAAAATGAATACGCAACGTTATTTAGAAACGCATGGTATTTTAACCATTTTACTATCTCGTTTTATTGAAAATGAGCCTGCACAGAATGCCAATATTACTCCTGGTAGGTTAGATGATGTACTTATATACATTGCCGAACATTTAAACCAGGTACTAGAAGTGCAAGATTTAGCCAAGAAATATCATATGAGCACGGATCATTTTTCTAGATTATTTCTTCAACAGTTTAATATGAGACCCTTAAAATACATTCAAACAAAAAGAATTGAACGAGCACAATTGTTGTTATGGACCACAAACCATTCCTTAGAAGAAATAGCCCATAAAATAGGCATGGAGAACTTCTCATACTTTTCAAGAACCTTTAAAAAACTCACGGGCACCACTCCTGGAAAATATAGAAAAAACCAAACGATATCACCATAATAAGCTCGTTTCAAACAATATATAATCATTTGTGGTATGGTTTTGATCACCTGTTGCAATAATGATCACTACGCTTAAGCTAAGTGCTTTGTATTTGCATTATCTTGAAAACATAATCAAACACACTAATTTATGATTGCTTATAAGCGCGTTGCACTACTGCTTAGTTTTGTTATTTTAGGATGTACTTTAAATGCTCAAAAGGCTTTTCCGTTTCATCTACCTAAAGAAAAACCCGATCAGCCCTTGAGCTTGGCAATGCAACGAAATTATGATCAATATTTAGCCCCACGCCCAGAGCATAACGAGCTGTATTCTCAATTTAAATATACTGAATTGAAGGGGTTGGATTATAGCAACGGTGACGGTACCATTTCTAGAAGAGACCCATCAAAAGTTATATTTCACAACGGTAAATATTATGTTTGGTACACGTACAGACATACTAGTACTCCGCCTCAAGGTGCTGCTAAAAGTAACGACACCATACCTTCTAGCGACTGGGATCTTGCCGAAATATGGTATGCCACCAGTGAAGATGGTATTACATGGGAAGAACAAGGCGTAGCTATAAAGAGACCTGAAAAACCCCAAGTAGGATGGCGCTCAGTTTCCACTACTGACATCTTGTTTTTCAAAGGAAAATATTACCTCTATTATCAAGGATTTATGGAGGCTAGTGGAAAAAGAGGCGACGACTGCCCTGTTGCCGTTTCATACGCAGATTCTCCTGATGGTCCTTGGACAGCCCATAACGAAATTGTTATACCCAATGGTGGTAAAGGTGAATGGGATCAATACTCAATCCACGATCCTTACCCGCTGATTTATAACGATAAAATATATTTATACTATAAGTCCGATTTTGATGGAGACCCTAATCTAGTGCGCATGCAAGGGCTAGCTACCGCAGACAACCCGCTTGGTCCGTTTACCAAAAGCCCCTTAAACCCAGTATTGAATTCTGGGCACGAAACCACATTATTCCCATTTAAAGAAGGTATTGCCGCTTTAGTCATTAAAGACGGTAACGAACATTTTACCATTCAATATGCGCCCGATGGTGTTAACTTTTCTATTGCAGCCATTACCAATTCATTAATGCCAATTGCTGGCGGTCCATATATTCCAGATGCTTTTACAAATACTGATTACGGCAAAGGTATCACTTGGGGAATATCTCATGCTATAACAGCCGGCACTAAAGGCAAACAATATTCTATTTTAATGCGCTTTGACTGCGACCTAAGTTTAGAAATCGATGATCAAGAAATGAAAACCCATTCTAACATTTGGCATTACAAACCAAGTGATTATTATAAATTAGGATTAAGCAAAAAGCAGCAACAGCGTATTGAGGCTCAAAATAAAGCTGTTAAGGAAAAATAAGATGCTATCAAAACCTACCATTATGAAATGCGCTATCATATTTAAGTATTTATTATTATCTCTAGGCTGTTTGTTTATAAACTACTCAGTCGCCCAAGATTCAAAAAACGATATCAACTATCAACTTGAAGGAGAGCTTAAAAAGTGGCATAAGGTTACCATAGTATATGACGGTCCGCATTCATCTGAGCAGGCAGAAATCAACCCTTTTACCAATTATAGATTCAATGTTCGTTTTACTCATAAGGCTACCAATAAAACTTACCTAGTACCAGGATATTTTGCTGCTGATGGAAATGCCGGTGAGACTTCTGCCACTGCGGGAAATAAATGGAAAGTGCATTTTGCGCCCGATGAAATTGGTGAATGGAGTTTTAAAGTAGATTTTAGAAAAGGAAATTGGAGTGCTATTAGTGATAAGGCAGATACAGGAGTAAGTGCAGCATTTATGGATGGTCATACAGGTAGTTTCACTATTGCCCCAACCGATAAAAAAGGGATAGACTTTAGATCAAAAGGTAGATTGCAATATGTTGGTGAACGTTATTTGAAATTTGCTGAAACCAACGAATATTTCTTAAAACAAGGAGCAGATGCTCCTGAAAACTTTTTAGCCTATGCAGATTTCGATGGTACTTTCCACAACGATGGTCATGGCGACAAATTGGTAAAGACATGGTCTCCACATATTCAGGATTGGAAAACTACTGACCCGGTTTGGAAAGGTAATAAGGGAAGAGGAATGATAGGGGCGCTTAATTATTTATCCAACAAAGGTCTTAATGCTTTTTCTTTTTTGACCAATAACATTAAGGGTGATGATAAAAATGTATTTCCATATGTTGATTACAACACTTGGGACCGTATGGACATTTCAAAATTAGACCAATGGGAAATTGTATTTAGTCATGCACAAAAAATTGGACTGTTTTTACATTTTAAAACCTTAGAGGTAGAAAACCAAGGTCTGTTGGATAATGGCGGAGTTGGTGCCAATAGCAAGTTATACTACCGAGAATTAATTGCACGCTTTGGACATCACTTAGCACTAAACTGGAATCTTTGCGAAGAAAACGGTGAATGGGTAAAAAACCCTACAACCCCACCACAAGATACTATGCAGCGCCTGGCAATGGCTCATTATTTTAAAACTCACGACCCTTATCATCATCACTTGGTTATTCACAATGGGAAAAAATTTGACGATTTGCTAGGAGCCGAATCTGGTATTACAGGACCATCCGTGCAAACCCATAGAGCCGATTTTGGTAGTATACATAAAGAAGTATTGCACTGGTTAGCTGCTTCAAAAAAAGCCGGCAAGCAATGGGCGGTGGCGGTAGATGAACCGGGTGACGCACAACACTCCCTCTTACCTGATAAAGAAAATCCAGATCATGATTTGGCAAGAAGAAACGGACTTTGGGGAACACTTATGGCAGGTGGCTGGGGCAACGAATGGTATTTTGGATATAAACATGAACATTCTGACCTTACCTGCGAAGACTACCGTTCTCGAGATTTATTTTGGAATCAAGCCCACAATGCCTTGCAGTTTTTTGAAGAAAACAATCTTTCTTATTGGGAAATGGAGAACCATAACGAGCTGGTTGGTAATTCAGAGAACAAAAACACAGTTTACTGCCTAGCAAAACTAAATGATACTTATATCGTTTACTTGAATAGCTTAGAATCCTCAGTTTTAGATTTAAGTGAAACAAGCAACACCTATAAGGTGCATTGGTACAACCCAAAAACAGGTGGAAAGCTAAAAACTTCGAAAATCAAAAAGGTATCGGGTGGTCAAAAAGTGGACTTAGGCAAAGCTCCAAAAGGTGAACAGAAAGACTGGGTCATTCTCCTTTCCAAAATATAATCATACAACCCAAACAAACCATTTGCACAATAATCGTTCATTCGATTATTTTAACGATTTGACACCTACCGTCCTTCAAAATTAAAAATCCAAAGAACAAAATACCACATGCTTTTTTGTCTTTTTAATGATTGACGCACCATATCTACATCTTTTATCGAACTAGTCGCTGAAAACCAGTTTTCGTCATATTGAAAAATGGAGCTGATTGGTTATGGATTAGCACAAATGGTTTTACTACCACGCTCAGCATATTGTCAAATGCTCAAAATAGCCCATAAAATAATAGTAAAAACCATATGTAACACTCTCTAAATCATTTGTGTCGTAAAAATTTAACATTTTTTTAAATATTGCACCAACTGAAAATGAACAAACTATGCGAGTAAAACAAATTAACTCAAAAACACTTTGGTTCTTATTATTATACTTTTTAGTAAGCATCAATTTAATGTACGCCCAAGACATTAATGTCAAAGGTAACGTAAGCGATGAATCAGGTCCTTTACCTGGAGTATCCGTTATTGTCAAAGGTACTACCACTGGCGTAGCTACTGATTTTGATGGTAATTATGAAATTAATGCTAGTGCTGACGACACGCTTGTTTTTACCTATTTAGGTTATAAAACAAAAGAATTAGCTATTAATGGCAGAACTAATCTCAATGTTGTTTTAGACACCGATGTTTCTGCATTGGACGAAGTGGTCATTATAGGTTACGGTAGTTCAAAAAGAAAAGATTTAACAGGTTCCATTGTTTCTGTAAAAGGAGAAGATTTGGATAAAGTGGCTCCTGTTTCATTTGAAGGGGGACTAGCTGCAAGAGCATCTGGTCTACAAGTTGTACAATCTGGCGGTGAGCCCGGATCTGGATTCAACATTAGAATTAGAGGTGGTAGTTCTATTACCGCTAGTAATGATCCCCTTTATGTAATTGATGGCTTTGCCTTACAAGGTAATACTGCCAGTACTGCCGTTGGTATCGGTAACTCTTCTACAAGTCCGCTATCTACAATAGACCCTAGCTCTATTGAATCTATTGAAGTTTTGAAAGATGCTTCGGCAACAGCCATTTACGGTTCTAGAGGTGCGAACGGTGTAATTATAATTACGACAAAACAAGGAAAAAAAGGTAGAGCTTCACTTAATTTCGAAACGTTTACCGGTGTATCTACCTTAGCAAGACCATTAGATCTAATGACCGGTCAAGAATATGTAGATTTCTGGAACGATTATTTCCCATGGAACCCCGATGCCGAAGATACTTACACCAGAGCTTATAGATATGATGATGGTACACCATTAGATTTAAGCGATCCTCGAGTATTGGTTACCGACTGGCAAAAAGAAATCACCAGACCAGCGATCACCAAGAGCTATAAGGTATCTATGAGCGGTGGTGGTGATAAGAACACATATTCAGCTTCTTTCTCATACCTTAATCAAGAGGGCATCGTAAAAACATCTGATTTTGAAAGGTATAATGGAAACTTAAATATCAATCAAAATATAAGCGACAAATTAAAAGCCGGTATGAACCTGAATTTAGGCATCAACAAAAATAATGGTATCGTAAATGCAGCCAATGAAAACGGTAATGGTAGAAACGGTATTATTACCAGTGCCATACTTTTTACACCCGTACAAGGTATCAATAGATATGATGATGCTGAATATGATGAAAACGGTCGTATAATCTCGGTAAGAGATGGTGATATTACCAACCCTCTGGCTACCCTAGAGTTTAACAGTAATAACAGAACCGCTTTTCAATCTTTCGGTAGTGTATATATTCAATATACCTTGGCAGACGGACTTACTTTTAAGTCATCCGTTAGGGGTAATATATCCTCTACTAAAGGTACTGCTTACTTTTCAGAGAAAATCAGTTGGGGTAGAACGGCGAATGGTAGAGCATTCGTAAACAACAATATGGGAACTGGTATTATAACCGAGCAAAATTTAAACTTCAGCAAGGTGTATGGAGACCACTCTTTGAATGCTACAGCGGTTTATGAAGAACAACAGAATACATTTGAATTCAACAATTCAGCAGCAACAGGTTTTGATCTCCCTGGCGTAAACCTAAACAATTTGGCTTCTGCCACGGAGACCTTACCTAACTCTTCTGGATTTACCAAAACCGCTCTACAATCGTATCTTGCTAGGGTTCAATATGATTACAAAGGTAAATACACATTAAATGCCAGTGCCAGATATGATGGTTCATCTAGATTTGCAGAGGGTAAAAAGTATGGTTTCTTTCCTTCGGTAGGTGTTGCCTGGAACGTTGCAAATGAAAACTTTCTCAAAGAAAACAACACCTTAAATCGTTTTAGAATTAAGGCTAGTTTTGGAGAAACCGGTAATACCGCCATTGGTTCATACCGATCTTTTGCTCAAGCTGGTGTAGCAAGTACCATATTAAACGGAAATCAATTGGTTACAGGAGCATCTATTCAGCAACTTGCGAATGAAGAATTAACTTGGGAAACTACCCAACAGTTTGATGCCGGTCTTTCCATAGGAATGTTCAATGATAGAATTTCTTTAGAAGCAGATTATTACCGTAAAGAAACTTCTGATCTTTTATTAGAAGTTCCATTACCATCAACAACCGGATTTAAAACCGTATTTAAAAACTTAGGAAAAGTTGAGAATAAGGGACTTGAATTTGCATTGAACACTGTAAATTTTGACAATGAAAACTTTGGATGGACATCGAATTTCAACATCAGTTTTAATGACAACCAAGTTTTAGATCTTGGTGATGCCGATCAATTTTTGGTAAACTCTATCGGTGACAATCAAATACAAGATGATTACATAGTAAAGGTTGGAGAATCTTTAGGTTCCATGTATGGTTTAGAAGTCGATGGTATTTACAACTATAGTGATTTTGCCGCTTTCGACGGATTATCAAATGAAGAAGCTGCCGCAAAGCTTAGGCAAGATGCTGCAGATCAAGGCGTGGTCTGGTATGATGTAGTTTATGAACTTAAAGAGGGTACTGTGCTTTCTTCCGGTCAGCCAGACAATACGAAATACAGACCAGGTATGCCAAAATTCGTAGATCAACTTACTGTTGATACGGATGGTGACGGTGTACCAGATGCTGCAGACGGCGTTGTAAATTCTGATGATCGAAAAATAATAGGTAATGCATTACCAAAGCATTTTGGCGGTTTTACCAATAACTTTAGATACAAGAACTTAGATCTTTCAGTAATTACCCAATGGTCTTATGGTAACGATGTTTACTTAAAAAGTCTTAGTAAAGGTACCGCCCAAGCAATTCCGTTTTTAAATAAATATGGTAGAGTTGCCGATCGTTGGACACCTGAAACACCAGATACAGATATCCCTTCTATTTGGGGAGATGGCGATGCTGGTATTAATGGAACTGCTTATTCGTCATTTATTGAAGATGGCTCTTATTTTAGAATTAGCAACGTTACCTTAGGTTATGAATTACCTACCAGAGTAAAGAAAAGCATTGGTCTTAAAAGCTGTAGAGTATATGCTGCTGTAGATAACCTACATGTTTTTACAAAATACTCAGGTTACGATCCAGACGTAAGTGTTGGTAACAATCAACTTACTCCAGGTCTAGATGCAGACTCTTACCCAAGATCAAGAACTATAAGATTAGGTTTAAGCGTAGGATTCTAATTAAAGAACAAAAAATTTAAAAGATGAAAAAAACTAAATTTTACGGAATATTGACCCTAGCGGCAGGACTGTTGCTTGTGTCATCTTGTGATGATGATATTTTAACGGAAAACCCCAGTAACTTCTTAACTCCCGATGCTCTTTTGGTAGACACCAAAGGTGCAGAAACCTATCTTATTGGTGCGTACGATGCCGTACAGCCTATAGTTTCATCTGGCGGAAATGGTAAAGATGGTTGGGGCATTCATTGGGGTACAGTTGCCGCTGATGAAGTTGTTTTTCCACCATGGGCAGGTGATAGAAAATTTATCTATCAGCATCAATTAACACCATCTAATGGTGTGGTGCGGTCTATTTGGGAGAATTTATACGTTGCATTGAACAGAATCAACAGTACAATTGACCGAATTGAAGCAATGAACGAAGATGAAATCGATAATGAATCTAAAAGTAAGTTCGTTGCCGAAGCAAAGTTCTTAAGATCAATGGTGTTATTTTCTTTGGTATCCACGTATGAAAACATTCCATTGTTAACAAGTGAAACTACAGATTTAGAGTCAGTGGAAGTAAGTCAGGCAACACCGGAAGAAACCTATAACTTCATCATACAAGACTTGCAACAAGCCGCAAGTGTACTACCGGAAGAACAAGGTGGTGGTCGTGCAACAAAGGGCGCAGCTAAAGCTTTATTAGGTAAAGTCTATTTACAAATGAGTGGCTTTCCCCTTAATCAAACAGACAAATTGGCCAGTGCCGAAACTGTTTTAAAAGAAGTAATGGATAGCGGTGTTTATGATCTTTTACCAAACTACAGAGAGGTTTTTGACCTTAATAATGAGCAAAGCGTAGAAATGGTGTATTCTATTGGTATGGATGGTCCTGCACGTGGAGAAGGCGGACTATTAAGTACTTTTTACGGTCCTAACGGCAACGTAAATAACGGCGGAGGCTGGGGTACTTGTTTTATCAATCATTCATTTGAAGCTTCTTACGACAGAGAAGATGTTAGGTTGTTTAATAATATCGCTAAGCACAATGCCAATGACGCAACTCCAGAAGAAGGATTCTCGGACCCAGAAACACATACCGTAAACATGAATAACTGGAGAGGTTGGAAATGGCATGCAGAAAAACCAAATAGCTATCCTAACGACACGCCATTTGATAACCCGTACATTAGGTACGCAGATGTTCTATTAATGTACGCTGAGGCACTTAACGGTCAAGGCAAGCTTACTCAGGCAGATTTGGACATTACTATAAACCGATTGAGAGCAAGAGCTAGAATGACTGATGATGCCGTTCCAGATATGGTTGTAGGTTCACAAGACGATAATGCTACCGAACTTTTAGAAGAACGTAGAAAAGAACTTTGTTTTGAAGGATGGAGACGTAATGATCTTATTCGTTTTGGTGTCTATCATGAAGCTATTTCGGGGATTACACAAGGCGGACCAAATGCCGGTGATCCAGGACCTGAATTTCAAGATTTTGAAATACGTTGGCCAATACCTCAATCCGAGTTGGACATTAACCCTAATCTGGTGCAAAACCCTGGTTACTAGTAATATATTTTTAATATCTTAAACAAATAATCAAAAAGCCTATTCACCATTTCTGAATAGGCTTTTATGCTAAAACACTGTATATGTTTCTTCACCGTTTTCTAGCCGCCAAAACCGTAATAATTGTTTTATTGAGCAGCTTTCTATTTTATAGTTGTGCAAATAAAGAAGTGGCTCAAAAAGTAAAGAATACTAAAGAAACACCACTGTTTAAATTAGTACAGCCCGAAGATTCAGGCGTCAAATTTAAAAATACGATTGCCGAAAACTTTGATAATTTTTTTGCCATTTTCAACTATGTCTACAATGGTGCGGGTGTTGCCGTAGCAGATATCAACAATGACGGTTTATCTGACATTTATTTTACAGCTAATGAAGCGCCCGATAGATTATATTTAAACAAAGGCAACTTCACCTTTGATGATATTACAGATTCGGCAAACTTAAGCAAGCAAGACGGTTGGCATAACGGTGTGGTCATGGCAGATGTAAATGCAGACGGCTTAACAGATATTTATGTCTGTAGAGGCGGTTGGCAAGATACGCCACAAGAAAGAAGCAATCTTCTATACATAAATCAAGGGGATAATACCTTTAAAGAATCTGCCGCGGACTTCGGATTGGCAGACGAAGGGTTTTCGGTAATGGCATCCTTTTTTGATATGGACAACGATAATGACTTGGACCTCTACCTTACGAATAGACCTGAACATTTTTTTCTCAACTACCAGCAGGTTTTAGCGGGTAAGACCGATGAAAATGATTTCTATAGAGACAAACTCTATATCAACAACAGCGGAAAATTTGAAGAAATAGGCAAACAAAAGGGAATTACTAGCAATTTTGGTTACGGACTAGGATTAGTAACTTCTGATGTGGATAAAGACGGCCAAGTGGATCTTTTTGTTGCCAATGATTATCTAGAACGAGATTATCTCTACATGAATCAGGGTAATGGAATTTTCAATGAACAATTGAAATCGAGATTTAATCATATTCCGTTCTACGCCATGGGTGTAGATATAGCAGATTTAGATAATGATGGTTGGGAAGATATCATTCAATTAGAAATGATGCCAGAGGACTATGAACGCTCTAAAACCACGATGGCAGATATGAACACACAGCTGTTCAACAACATGAAAAACAATGGTTTTCATTATCAGTACATGCACAACATGCTTCAAAAAAACCGTGGCGAAGGGTTTTTTAGTGATGTATCGCAGTATTCGGGCATTGCCAAAACAGATTGGAGCTGGGCATGCTTGGCAAGTGATTTCGATAATGACGGTCTACGGGATATTTTCATTACAAACGGATTTAAAAGAGATATTTGGGATAAAGATGCCACTATAAAATTTAGGCAATACATGCAAAGTGCCGAAGCATCTCAACGAACAAATGAAGAGAATGCACAGCATATTATTTCCCTATTTAAACAGAACAAAATTTCGAACTACCTCTATAAAAATGACGGTGATTTAAAATTCACCAATATGAGTAAGGCTTGGGGATTAGACCAACAATGCTTTTCTAACGGAGCCGCAACTGCAGATTTGGATAATGACGGCGATTTGGATATTATCGTAAATAACGTTGATGATCCAGCTTTTATTTATGAAAACCTTACCAATTCTAAAGAGAACGGATATCTTAAAATAAAGCTCAAGGGTCCCGCAACAAACAAGAATGGTTTAGGAGCAAAAATCACACTAAAAATAAATGATAGCATACAGTTTCATGAATTTAAAACTGTTCGTGGCTATCTTTCTTCGGTAGAACCAATTGCACATTTTGGTCTTGGAGATGTAACTAAAATAGACTCCCTAACCATTGGCTGGCCAGATGGCAAAGAGCATCAACTTCATGATATTGCTGCCAATAGAACAATCATTGTCGATTATAAAAATGCCTTACAGCCTTTAGAAAAGTCTTCAACCAAAGAAACCCTATTTGTAGATGCAACCAGCTCTTCTTTCTCATCCGTCTACAAACACCAAGAAAATGAATTTGACGATTTTAGAATTCAGGTATTACTGCCTCACAAACTTTCTAACGAAGGACCTTGTATTGCCGTTGGCGATATTAACAATGATGGTTTAGAGGACTTTTATGTTGGTGGGGCAACAGGCAGTTCAGGTGCTATTTATTATCAAACTGCTAAAGAATCCTTTGTAAAAAAAGACAATGCCATTTTATCCGGTGACGCAAAATTTGAAGATGTTGATGCCGTATTTTTCGATGTAGATAACGACCAAGATCTTGATCTTTATGTGGTAAGCGGTGGTAATGAATTTTCCGAAAACTCCCCTTTACTTCAAGATCGACTCTACCTCAACGATGGTAAGGGTAATTTCATTACGAAAAAAGAGCTGATTATAAGTGCAGAAAGTGGTGGTTGCGTACTGGTTTTTGATATTGACAATGATGGTGACCTAGACCTTTTTATAGGCGGTAGGCTGGTTCCTGCAAAATATCCAAAAGCTCCAAGAAGTATTATTCTAAAAAACGAAAACGGAAACTTTACCGATGCTACAGCAGAGCTGGCTCCTGAACTGGAGTTTATTGGTATGGTAACAGATGCCACATACTCGGATATTGATGGCGACACCAACAAAGAACTTATCGTAGTTGGTGAATGGATGCCCATTACCATATTTAAAAACAATAATGGCAATCTTGTAAATGAAACGCACTCCTACGGTTTAGACAAAACTAATGGTTGGTATAATACAGTTACAGCCGTAGACATTGACCAAGATGGTAGTAATGAACTTTTAGTCGGTAATCTTGGACTAAACTACAAGTTTACGGCAAGCGAAAAGAAACCATTTAAGGTCTACGCTAGTGATTTTGACCAAAACGGTACAAATGATATTTTTCTAGCGAAAGACTACAAAGGTAGACAAGTACCTATAAGGGGTCTACAATGTAGCTCGGAGCAATTACCAGGATTGGACCGAAAATTTAAAACCTTCACTCAATTCTCAAAATCTAACCTTAGGGAAATTATTGGGGAAGGTATTGATAATGCACTTCAACTAAATGCCTATGAATTCGCAAGTGTTCTTGTAAATTTTGAAGATGGAAATGCAAAACTAGCCCCACTTCCCTACCCAGCACAGTTCTCAAGTGTAAATGGTTTTGTTACCGGTGATTTTAATGCGGACGGACTTACGGATATTGCCTTGGCGGGAAATAAATTCGAATCTGAAATTGAGACTACAAGAGCAGATGCTTCTGTCGGGTTAGTATTATTAGGCACAAAAGAAGGAAATTTTAAACCTCAAAACCGTTTGTCTAGCGGATTCTTTGCTCCTAAAAACGTCAAAGTTCTAAAATCAATTGAACTGACCAATGGAAAAATGGGAATTTTAATAGGCAATAATAATGACGAGATACAACTATTCAAAAATTGATATATCATGAAATATATAAAGACACTATTCTTATTTACAGTACTTATGTGTTGTTTCAATTTAATGGCACAAACTCCCCAACCTCCTAAAGGATATAAATGGGTAACAAATGATAAATTTACCGATGAATTTGAAGGCAATTCATTAGATACCAGTAAATGGTATGATAGATCACCTTATTGGGTAGATGGTAGACCTCCGGCTACTTTTAGAGATTATTCCGTTTCTGTGAAAGATGGCAATCTCCAAATAAAAAATACAGTTTTAGAGGACGACAAGAAATATAACATTGCGGGAGGTGCCGTAGCATCTGTAGCAAAAGATGCACTTTATGGCTATTTTGAAACCAGAATGAAAGCTTCTAGTATTAGTATGTCGTCTACCTTTTGGCTAAAGAATAAACCAGACACCAAAGAATGTCCGTTTGAAGTGCAAGAATTGGATATTGTAGAAGTTGTTGGTCAGCAAAAAACGGGTGGCGACTTTAGAACCAAATTAAGGTCGAATACACATACCTTTTATACGGATTGCGATGGAGCGAAAACAGTGAAGTCACAAAAAGGAGTTGTCACTGAAATTAATCCTCCTGCAAATGAAGCATATCATGTGTACGGTTGTTGGTGGGTAGATGCCAACACCATAAAAATTTATTTGGATGGGGAATATAGAACTACCATGCACCCTAGTACATTCTTTAGGGAAACACCGTTCAATAAACCGATGTACATGCATTTGGTAACTGAAACGTACAATTGGGAAACACCCCCAACACCAGAAGAATTAGCAGACGATAGTAAAAACACCACCTATTATGATTGGGTACGAGCCTATACTTTAGTGCCAATTAAATAAAAACAACATGCATCGATTACATTGTACAATCACCCTATTTTCCATTCTTTTCACTGTAGTTCTCAGTGCTCAGAAAAAGCCAAACGTAGTTGTTGTTTTAGTAGACGATTTAGGTCTTGGAGATGTATCGTACTATAGAAAAGCTCATTCAGATACTATTATTGTTGAAACTCCTGCCATAGATGCTTTAGCAGAAAACGGAGCCGTTTTTACAAATGCACATGCTCCCGCTGCACTTTGTGCACCATCACGATATGCGATAATGACCGGAAACCATTGTTATAGAAGTGATGCCCCATGGGGAGTTTGGGGTAGTTATGAAAAAAGCCCTATCAAAAAAAACCTGCTAACACTTGCCAAACTTATGAAGCAATCGGGTTACCAAACCGCCTTTTTCGGTAAATGGCATATAGGCGGTGATTTTCTAAGAAAAGATGACCCAAGTACTATTTATCGAGGTTCAAGAAACAAACCCGAATTAGATGTAGATATCAGAAAAATTGTGGGTGGCGGACCACGCTATCAAAGGTTTGATTATGCGCTTTCTTTCCAAGCCGGTATACAAGATGTGCCTTATGCGGTTTATGAAGATAATGACATGATGCCTTTGGCAAAGGACTCGAAAATCACATTTATCTCCCAGGCAAAAATGGATAAGATTGGCGTGAAATTGGACAAAGCAGAAGGTTTAGGGGACAGTAATTGGAATCCGCATGACATGGGACCATTATTGGTAAAAAAGGCAATGGATTATATTGATGCGAACACACATAAAGACAAACCGTTCTTTATGTACTATTCCGCCTTAGCCGTTCATTTACCTCATACCCCAACCGATGAATTAAATGGAATTAAAATAGCCGGCACCACACCTTCTAAACATTTAGACCTAGTTAAAGAATTAGATGTACAAATACAAATGCTGATCGATACTTTAAAAAGCAAGGTATTTATGATGACACCATCATTATGCTAACTTCTGATAATGGCGGACTTTTAAGAAAGAACACCTTAAAGTCTGGGCACCGACCAAGTGATATTTATAGAGGTGGAAAAAACCAAGCTTATGAAGGCGGTAATCGTGTTCCATTCATAGTATCTTGGAACAATCATTTTAAACACCAGATAAACGAAAGTCCGGTTCTTGGTCTTGATATTATGGCAACATTGGCTGAACTAAATCATATTGAGATTTCTGCTGACCAAGCTTTAGATTCATCTAGTTTATTACCATTACTTGAATATGAAACTCAAGTTTTAGATAGGGTTATTTACACTCAAAGCGGTACAGGCAAAGAAGTTATGTTGATCAAAGATGGTTTTAAATTGATTTTACAAGTGAACAAATCCGATAAAATCAACCATAGCCAAACACCGATTGCATTGTACAATCTAAATGATAATCCAGGTGAATTAGAAGCGCAAAATTTGATTACAAAAGCACAATATCAACCAAAAATAAAAGAGTTGGCTACCCTTTACCATACCACAAGAAAAAGCGGAAGACCAACAACCTTCCGCTTCTAATCAATTAGCAATTCGCTAAATCAAACAAACTATTTTTATGAGATTCCGTTGGAGTAAGCAACTACCACAATACCGGCAATCATCAATGCCAAACCTGCATATAAAAAACCTTTAGCTTTTGAAGAGGCATTTAACCATTCTTTTGTAATCAACCCACTTATTATCGCCGTTGCTACCGATGACGTATTGAATATGGCATAGCCTACCGTATTTCCTGAGCTTCCTAATTTAAAAGCGGCAAACGCAAACAACGCCGATGCTGCATAGTGAAAAACAGCCATAATCAATATTAAAACTACATTTTTACCAAAAGCCGGTGTTTTAAAGTTGCCCCAAGCATCATTTTTGCTCAACTGCCACAAAAAATAAGCCGTCATAACTATTCCGCCACTTAAAAATATGGGAAACATAACCGCTACCGCAGTTACCCAATCGGCATTTCCTTGCGCTATACTTGCCTCATGCAAATATGGTCTTCCTGCAGCATTGGCATAACTAAAACCCGTTGCCAATAAACCACCTACCACGGCAATTAAAATACCGGTAACCATAGAACCCTTTTTATTACTCGTACCAGTATCTTCCTTTTCACGTAGAATACCTGCTCTACCGTTTAGAATAACACCTACTAACACTATTAGAATGCCTATTAAAATATAGGTAAGCACATTTGCCGTTGGTAATCCATCTTCAATAAATGGCAGTAATGATCCTACTAATATGATAGTTCCAATAAAGATGGAAAAACCTAAAGACAGACCAATGTGGTTAATGGCCTTACTCCACATCATTACTCCAATTCCCCATAAAAAACTGGTAAGTCCCATTTTTACCCATATGTCCATTGGCATGTTTCCAAATATTTCCCCAAACCCATTTATGAGGGTCAAAGATGCTATTATAGGAACCACGAACATAGTGAGCAGAAAGAACAAACTCCATGTGTTTTCGTACTTAAAATCTTTGGTAAACTTTTCCGGTAGGGCATAAAGACCCAACATTAAACCGGCAAATATTGCCAGCAAGACTCCTTCTATCATATTGTTTTATTTTGGTTTAGTTCATGTTAATCTTACCAGCCAAATTTGAAAATGGTGGTGCTTTGATATGTTTCATCAGTATCTAAAATACTCTTGGGAGCATTAGAAATATTAGGTCCGTTCGGATAGCGGTGCGTTTCTAAACATAAGCCTCTAAACTTTCCATACTGAAGCCCTGATTCGCGTTTTAATTCATCGGAAGTATATTTACCGGTGTAAAATAACATACCAGGTTCGGTGGTATAAACCTGTAAGCTTCTTCCACTGGTTTCCTCTTCAATTTCAGCGACTTTATCTAGCTTAAAAGCTTTGTCATTAAAAAGATAATAATGCTCAAAGCCGTCTCCCATTGCCTCCTGCACATCACCAATTAACTTTGGAGACCTTAAATCGTCCGGTTTATCAATAACTGATATATTTTCTCCAGTAGCCGCACCGGTTTCATCCCAAACTTGCTTTTTATCCGCAGCTATTTTCACGGAATGATGTAGCACATTATCCTTAAAACCTGTCAGGTTAAAATAGGTATGATTGGTAATGGTAAATGGTGTTTTTTGGTCGGTCGTAGCCTTATACTCTATTTTTAATTCATTATCGGCAGTTAAGATAAAAATAACCCAGACATCAACGTTGCCAGGAAAGCCTTCCTCTAAGTGATTACTCCTAGTCTTCATGGTTACCAATGCCGCATTTTCATCAAAGGCTTCTACAGACCATAATTTCTTATCAAAACCTATTCTACCGCCGTGCAAATTATTCTCCCCAACAATTTTATCAAGCTGATAATCAACACCTTCCAATGTAAACTTTGCCTCTTTTATTTGAGAACAATACCTACCAACCGTACCCCCAAAATATGGGGCATTGCTTTTATAGGCATCAGAAAAATAACTTTCCAATTGGTCAAAACCACACACAATTTCCCCTTTTTCTCCATTTTTATCAGGAATTCTTATAGATGTAATGGTTGCCCCATAGGTAGCTATTTTAACCTCTACGCCGTTATCATTATTAAGTGTAACCAACTCTATATCATTAGCTTCAATAGTTCCAAATTTCTGTATAGTTGTATTCATGAACTTAAACTTTCTAATTTCTAATTTTCGGAGCGCTAAAGGCATCCATTCTTTCCGCTGTTTTACCTTCAAACTTGCGCAGCAGTTGCCATTTAGGACGCTCTAAGCCAAGCTCCCATTGAAATAGTTTTTTGTACAACACTCGTACTTTATCTGGATATTCCGATGCCAAATCATGCGCTTCAGCGATATCATTAGAGAGATCATACAATTCTGCAGGGCGATCTGGATATCGTATTAACTTCCAATCTAATTCTCTAATAGCCCCTCTATTTTCTTTTTTCCAAAACAACGTGTTATGTGGTCTACCTAAATTTTTGCGTTCCAAAAACGGTAATAAATTCACACCGTCTAGGTGTGCCATATCATCTACTTTTGCGCCAGCGATAGCGCTAAAGGTTGGATACATATCCAATAATAATATAGGGTAATCGTAGACAGTATTTTCTTTTAGGCGCCCTCTCCAAGAAATCAAAAAAGGAACCCTTACACCACCCTCTAAATGGTTTGCTTTCGTACCGCTTAAAGGGGAGTTTATTGATGAATTCGTATCACTTGGTCCGCCGTTATCATTTGTAAAAACTATGATGGTGTTATCCAAAAGGTTCAACTTTTTTAATTGGTCTAACACCTTACCACAAGCTCTATCCATTGCCAATGTCATGGCTGCCAAGGTTTTTCTTTTGCCTTTTAAATTAGGAAACTGCCTTAAATCTTCTTCCATGGCTTGCATTGGTGTATGCACCGCGTTAAACGATAGATAAACAAAGAAAGGTCGGTCTTTATGTTGAGCTATAAATTGATTGGTTTTATCTGCCAAATCATCGGTTAAATAACCGTCATGTTCCAAAAAATTACCGAAACCTTGTTCTAGCCTATTTTCATCTTTATCAATTGGGTTGGTCTCATCATAAGGCATAAAACTTCGTGATCCGCCCCTAAATCCGTAGAATTCGTCAAAACCTCTTTTGGTCGGATGAAATCTATCTGCATTACCCATATGCCACTTTCCAAAAATAGCGGTAGTATAACCCAGCTCTTTTAGTTGATTACCAATTGTTTTTTGTTCTAACGGTAAACCCATATCATCATCAGTAAGACCACTCAAACTCATGTATCCTGGCACATTATTTTCCTCGAAACCAAAACACTGCTGATACATTCCAGTAAGAAAACCTGCTCTAGAAGGCCCGCAAACAGCTGCACTTACATAAGCTTGGGTACAGCGTATACTTATCTTGGCAAATTCATCTAATCTTGGTGTTTTAAACTCCTTACTTCCTTGAAAACCAAAATCGGCATAACCGGCATCATCCGAAAGAATAAAAATAATATTCGGCTTTTTCTGTGCAATCAGCCATTTTCCCATAACAAGAAAACCTAATAATAGGACAGTGCTCAATTTTGAACACCATTTATTATAGTTTACCCTATGAACATTAGTTTTCATATCGAAAATACACTGTTAGTACTTCTTCTTTTTACGTGATGTAAATCGCATAATACTTTGGTAATCTCTACTGTTATACACGTGAGTCAACCCCCATTTCAATACCGCGGTAGGTTCTTTTTCGCTATCTACAGCCCTATTTAAACCAATAGCATGTGGCGGACTTTGAATTACCGACATGATGTTGAAGTTTATGCCATCTTCTGCCCATTGTATTGTATTTTTCTCTGGTCCGTCGGTGGTTATTAAAGATGCTATACCACCGTTGTACGGCCATACGCAAATTTCATGACCGCTGTTACTGATAGGATTGTAAGGTGATTTTACATAAGGACCTTTAGGATTTTCGGCTATTGCAACACCGTGTCTTATTTGGCGCCCCCCAAAAGTAATTTCCTCTCCCATTTGCTCTCCTTTGTAATACAGATAGAATTTACCATTGAAAGGTAAAATACATGGATCATGTACTTTATGACTATCAAAATCACCCTTTTTCTTAACGGCGAAGCGATCATTAGGGTCATCGCCTTCCCAAACACCATTGTCTGCGGGACTTAAAATAGGTTCCTTACTTTTAGTCCAAGGTCCGTTAGGTGAAGTAGACCATGCCAAACCAATTTGATTTTTCACTCTTTTATTATAAGGTGATTTAACGGTCTGGTAGCTTAGGTAGTACATGTCTTCATGCTTCATGATCTCTACCGTAAATACCGAGCGATCATCATATTCACCTTTTTTACCCCTTGCTACCGCTATACCTTCCTCTTTCCATGTAATACCATCTTCTGATGTAGCATACCAGATATCGCAACGATCCCAAGGAAATACTTTTTCATTTTCTATATCACCATCAAAACCTTGAGTAGGTCCTACCCCTTTTGAGTACCACACATAGTATTTACCATCTTCCTTGATCATGGCACTTGGATCTCTTCTTATAACACCTTCTTCATATGCTAAATCGCCTTTTAATGGTTCTAATTGATTAAATTCTAAAAACCACTCATCCCCCAAATCAGTAGGCCAGGCCAATGCTCTTTTTGACGCAGCACTTAAATGGTCGACATCGGTTATACCCAAGTGGTCAATTTGCTCTTGGGTAATAGACATATTGTCCTCTTTGTTCTGATCAGTTTCGGATGTTTTTACCGTATTTTCTTGGCAACTTACGAATGCCGATAAAACATAAATACCTAGTAATGTTTTAATTATTCTCATTTATCAAATAAAAATTTAGATTTAATTAATTTTTTTAGCAAAATAATTATGCATAATTCAAAGTGGGAATTTATAATACCATTCTGAATGTACCTTATTTTACAACTAGACATGAACTGTACAAACCATCAATACGCTCAACAACAAATAGTTATACAATACAACGCCCAAGTATAATTAACTAAAACGTACTTAGCAATCACTAATTATTACCCTTATTATCTTACCAAATTGCAGCATATCATATTTTATTGATATAGGTATAATAGACTCCGTAGGTATCGGTGCCAAATACAAAGTCAGTTACCAATAATGCTTTTCCTTTTTCTAAATACACTTCAAAATCTATTGACGCTTCATTCGCATTTATGGTTTTTTCCAATATTTGATTGGCTATCTGTATCCTCACCTTATCAGGAGAAATGGCGACATACTTAAAATTAGATTTAGGATGTTTATTGGGTACTCCTAAAACAGGACCAGGGACTTCTTTTGACCAGCGCATACAAGAGATTTTATACGTGCCCGCCGAAGCAACTTCTATGGCATACCTATTATTTTTATTTTTTACGCCCGCAGCCACCTGTTCGGTTTTCCAAATACCGCTATCGTCTCCGATGGCATGTTGAATGGTTAATTTTATTTCTTTTTGATGTTCAGAACCTATAATAGTAACCGGTAACTCGGTAAATACATCATTAGCCATAGCCGACGTATAAAAAGTGGTATTCTTACTCTTTAAATCTTTAACCAATTGCGGATGTTCTTTTGCCAGATTTTGCTTTTGCCCTATGTCATCAATGATATTATAAAGCTCTTTCCCCTCTAGTAATCGCCATTCGTTCTGTAAAACGAGTCCGTCATGTTCTTGTGTGGGTGGCCTCCAGTCTTGTCGGTTGTGCAGAAATAGTGCTCTTTCTCTCAAACTTGCATTCGTATTCTTTAATACAGGAGAAAAATCGATTCCGTCTAAACTCAAACTATCTGGCACATTCAATGCACATAAATTTGCCAAGGTTGGGATAAGGTCTATGTGAGCCGCCAGTTCATTATTGTCTTTTCCTCCTTTAATTTTGGCTTTAGGATATCGAATAAAAAACGGAACCCTATGACCGCCTTCTTCCTTCTGACCTTTTATTCCTTTAAATCCTTTATTATATCCCAAGTTATCGGCTGCACGATACCCAAAGCGTGTACCGTTGTCTGACATGAAAATAACAATGGTATTCTTTTCTAATTTCTCCGCTTTTAAGAACCGGTTCAGTTTACCAAAATTCACGTCAATATTGGCTATCATGCCATAGAGATCGGCACTAACTATATGTTTTCCTTCTAAATGTCGATACGGGGCAGCATATTTTTCATCGACATATAGCGGGTCATGAGGCGCATTTAAAGGCAAATACACGAAAAAAGGATTGTCTTTGTTTTGCTTAATAAAATTTATGGTCTCATTGAACCAAACATCGGTACAGTAACCCTTAAATTGTTTGGGTTCGTTGTTTACATAATATACATCATCAAAATAGTCATTACCCCAATAATCGGACAATTCTCCTATACCTCCTGCTAAATGATGTATGGCTGTATCGAAACCAGCATCGGTTGGTCGATTTGGATAATTATCCCCCAAGTGCCATTTGCCGAATAAGGCGGTTTTGTAGCCGTTTTGCTGAAAAACATCTGCCATTGTCACCGAATTGGAAAGGGCATCCCTACCCTTATACGTTGCCCAAGCTCCATTATTAATAGGATACTTTCCGGTCATTATTGCAGCTCTAGTAGGTGTGCAAAGGGGCGATACATGAAAATTGGTCATTCGTACGGCATCATCATAAAAGGCATCTATTTCCGGTGTTTTTAACCACGGATTGCCATGTGCCCCTAAATCTCCAATACCTTGGTCATCGGTAAGTACTAAAATGACATTGGGTCTATCTTGTGATTGCAAGGAAAACATACAGCCAATGCCTATGTAACATAAACCTATTAACACCTTTTTAAAAAGTAAGACCGTATATTTCACCATCAGAAATTAATCTATATGCGCCTCGATTTCACCTCCAATATCATTCTCCCTATAACCTTCTAAAGTAATTTTAAAGGCATGCGCATATTCCGAAGGAAATGATGTTGGTTTTTGAATTATTAAGCCTTTTTCGTTGCGTTCCCATTTTAGTTTCTCGGTACTACCAATTAGTTGCACATCCAGTATGGCAGAATTTAACGCTCCGATATCCGTAGATAGGGTTTTCATGATAATCTCGCCTTTAGGCTCATCTAAAACAATGGCAAAAATTTCTTTATCGCCTTTTTTGGTATACCGAATATCTTTTTCTACGTATTCAATTTTTAATTTCTCCTCTATCTTGTGCCCACCTTCTGGCAACCTTGTTGGTCCTTCGCCAAATACCGTCCATGGGCGCGTGTCATAAATAGCTTCGCCATTAATTGCTAAC
The DNA here is from genome assembly GCF_902506355.1 of Maribacter litoralis. Classification (NCBI taxonomy): domain Bacteria; kingdom Pseudomonadati; phylum Bacteroidota; class Flavobacteriia; order Flavobacteriales; family Flavobacteriaceae; genus Maribacter; species Maribacter litoralis. The sequence goes on from NZ_LR733271.1 coordinate 253,619, forward strand.
CAAGATCCCATATCTGTTAGTAATTGTTGCATTTCTGGTGGAATACTTCCATCTGGGTTTGGTGGTACGTTCAATAACATTAATCCGTTTTTAGCTACAATATCCGCAAGTATATCTATGAGCTCATTAGCTGTTTTAAACTTTGCATTTGGTCTATAGAACCAAGCTCCGGGAGACGTATCGGTTAACCAAGCATTTTGTTTTGGTTGATTTGGTCTACCGCGCTCATAATCCTTAATAGCGACATCTTCGTTAAAGGTTGCTTCTTTATAACAAACCGCTACTTCTTTGCCCCATTCTTTGCCCTTGTTATAGTAATAGGCTAAAAATTTAAGTCGGTCTTCTTCCGGTAAATTCTCCAACCACCAATCGAACCAAATAATATCTGGTTGGTACTTATCTATGTATTCTTTTAAACTTGCCCACCATGCGGTCATAAAAGCCTCATCTGGCGTGTCATTGTCCAAACTATGCGGATTGGTATACAAGTCGTAATCCTTCGGGTTTATGTTACCGTGAGCATGTGCAGGACCAAAATATTTCCAGGTAAATGCATGGTGAAATGACCCAATAAAACGCATTCCTTTATCATTTATCTCCTTTTTTAGTGCTGCAGATGGATCAATACCTCCATAATTCATAGAATTCCAACGGGTCGCTTTACTGTCCCACATTGCAAAATTATCATGATGCATAGCTACAGGGCCTGCAAATCGTGCCCCCGATTTTTCAAATAAATCCGCCCATTCTTTGGCATCAAAGGCTGTGGGAGAAAAATCTTCTATAATTTCTATATATCCCTTTTTAGAAGGCTTTCCGTATTTCTTTTTATGATGGATGTAATTGTTACTTGGTTGACCATTTTTTGTTTCAATAATTTTTCCGTCGTGATACATCATCATACCATGCCAACCTGCATAATGTTTGTTCGGTTCAATACCCTCAAATGCACTTGAAACCGGACCCCAATGTGCATAAATGCCCAATTTTGCATCTAAGAACCAATCTGGCGTAGCATTCACGTTGGCTAAAGATTCCCAACTTTCTTCATACTGTTCAGTTTGTGCATGAAGGTTTGACTGTATACTTGCACCAACAATTACAGCCAGCACACCTATTTTTTTACCAATGTATTTTTTCATTTGTACTATTTTAAATCTTATCTAAACGTGTTTTCAAGTCTTTACTATTTGGAGCCTAAGTACCCATAATAAACAATTAGGTACTTAACAAGAATAGTACGATTTGCTCGAAAACAACACTACAAATGACCCATTTAGGGTTATAAATGGTTTTGAAAGTAGATTATTGACCTACTTGAATTTTAAAATTAGGTTGTTGCGATCCAAAATGGTTTTATCTTCTTCATTTATGGGCTGTAACTTTGCTAGAAGCCTATATTCACCGCCCATATGCAAAGTATTTTCCAATTGTAGATTATGACGAAAATGACCATAACCTGGTAGCAATTTCACCTTATCTGTCGCTATTTTTTTATCATCGTTATCATAGATTTCTAGCACTAGTTGTCGTGATTTATTTGCCTTATAGGAAATAGGAATCTCTATGTTCGATGTATTTTTTACAGTTATCGCAACGGTATCAAAAATGACGCTCTCTTCATATAACTGCAGTTGCTTTTCTAAAGGTTGATATGCTACTTCTTTTGAAATATCTTCTAAGGTATAGGCTCGTACCCAATCATAATACACCACATTTTTACGTGGATTAGAAAGTTCTTCTTCATCGGGAAGCGCTATCCAAGGAAAAGGATAGGTCTCAGACACCAAGCGCATATACATGGGCTGATCAAAAGGTTTTTCTTTTACCTTATCATAAAATTTTTGATGCTTAGGTTCGCGATGGTCATAGTAATAGCTTGCAGTACTTTCATTTCGCCACCAGCCACCATAAACATGAAAATTTTCGGAAGTTACTTCATCATCTTCAAATCTTACTTGCGCCGCTCTACGATCATGTCGTTCCCCTCCACAATCGGTATACCAAAAATGACTGTTGGAATGCATTCCACTTGCAAAATAATCGCCGCTAAAATCACCCGTTCTACCAACCGATTCATGAATATCCCATTCCAGACCATACGCATCACAGTCATTAGGTCCTTTAAAACTACCTACGGTAGAAAACCAGAATGTGGTAGACATAGTCGTAGCTGCCGCTTTTACCCGTGTTTCAAAGTAGCCAAATTGGGTTTTCTTTTTTGAAACTACCGCAGCTCCTGCAATTGAAAAGGTCATTTCTTTGCCATATGCTTTAATTACGGTGTCTTTTGCCATTTTCTCCCCTTTCAATTGCAAATAACCGTCAGCTACAGATACTTGCGATTTCATAAACAAACCTGGTTCACGCCCTATCCATGTAGGGTGATGATCTAACCACTTGGTAGTATCCAACTCTGTACCATTAAATTCATCTGAAAAATCCGGATTCATTACCCATCTTTTTCCCAGTGGTGGTTTTGGCGGACCCACACGTACATCTTCCTTTTCGGGACTATAATTTTGTCCTTTTACTTCACCAGTGAACATACCGAACAATATGAACAGCAAACATACTATTGTAGTTATACGTAATTTGTTTTTCGCCAGTGAACTGTTTACTTCTTCCATTCCTGTAATATTATTCCGTTTAACCAAATTCCTTTTCCCGTGGTGCCTTGAATACTTACTTCCGCTGTTCCCTCATCCTTTACAGTAAATAAGATTGTATTTTTCCCTGGTTCATTGAATTGCATCATTTTTCCTTCGGTTACCAGAACCTCTTTGGAATTGTCCCCTGCAGTTACAGTTAATTTTCGCTCGTAGGGAATATTCAATATTTTAATTTCCTTGAGCTTCTCCTTATTTGGATCCATTTCATCAGAATTGCTTTGTGGTGCATGGTGATACGTGGTCAACTTGTAACTACCCTTTGGCAAGCCTTTAAAATTAATGCTTAGCCCTTTTTCGTCAATACAAAGCACACCATCTCCATATACAAATCCATACTTACCAATAACATTCATTTCACCCAGACAACGCAATACACCATCTGTACTGTTTGTAGCTAAGCTTACTTCCGCATTATTAAATTCAGGCAGCTTATGGCTCTTCTTTTCTTCGCCATTTCCGTTCCAAAAATCCCAACCAAATTGTACTAATTGGTCATTGGCACCTATGTCTATTCTAACTTTCTTAAAATCGTAAATAGGTTTTGCATCCGATGCCAATACATTTGGATTATATGACGTTAATGGAACAGTTGCATTAGCAGATTTCAAGCCTTTGGCACTAACTTTAATTTTGACCTCACCAGCTGTAGTACCTGCTTTTATCAATGCCGGTGCAATACCATATTCAGTAAACATAGGGTTGGCATTAATAGCGGCTCCATCGCCAACAACCGTTGCATTTTTGTTGACAGAAAAACTCACCTTACCCTTATAATCTGTAATTGGAGTTCCCTTTTTATCTACCACTGTGGCATATGCCATAAGTATATCGGCACCATCTGCGGTAAACTGTCTACCTACGGTATCTAGCATTAATTCTATGGCATAAGGTTGACCCGCAGTTTTATGAACTACCTCTTTTGTTTTTCCGTCCTTAAAAATGGCTTTGGCTTTTACTTCCCCATCTGCATATTTTAAATTTTTGAATAGGAACGGAGCATGATGCAACCCATCATAAATAGTGTCTTTTGATGGGAACTTAGTTTCAATAATTTTACCATTTATACTCAATTCCACACTTTGTGCATTACTAAAAACCGTGATGGAATCTTGACCTTTTTTCCACGCTTCCAATAGATACACAAAAGGTTCTTTTCTAAGCTCTGCCTTGTACCAATGTAACTCTGGTCTAGGGTTTCTAAAAATGGTCATTCCGCCACTTCTAGTTCTGTCAATTTTATTGGACGCTTTATCATGAGTTGGATGAAAGGTGTAATACGCATGGGCAGTCCAAGAGATTAAACCCGTCATTAACGAATCTTTTCTGAAAGGAGCCAAAGCTTCTGGACCAACGCGACCTTCCATGGCGAACATTGGTTCTGAACGATCCCAAATGAAAGGTCCGTAAAGCATATTGGCATTGATATCCGTTAGACCCGATGTTTGCCAGCCCGTCCATCGCGAACCTTGCGACGCGGTAAGCCTTGTCGGGTCTTCTTGCTTAGCTGTATTATGGGCTAGAGGCACATAACCTCTATGGTTTATACCTCCTCCCCAAATAATTACGGAAGGATGATTTCTATGATTTCGAATCATAACACGTTCCGATTGCTCAAAATTATTCCACCATTCTTTATCCGTGCTCATCGATATCCACGACGGTGCTTCTTCATACACCAAAATACCCAGCTTGTCACAGGCGTCTAAAATGGCATTATCTTGCGGGTAATGTGCCGTTCTCATGATATTAAAACCGAACTCCTTAAACTGCAACATATCTTTATAATGTAGTGCATCTGGTACAGCATCGCCTATATATGGATAATGCTGATGCCTGTTGAACCCCATTAGTTCTATCGGTTTTCCATTTAGCATAAAACCACGATCAGCATTCAATTCAAATTTTCTAATGCCCAGATTATTTTCGACAACATCTACAGGTTTACCATCGACCAAAACCTCTGTATTTACACGATAGAGGTAAGGATTATCTAAATCCCACAACTGAACATTATCTTCTAAACTACCAATTTGGTCAAACTCATAATCATTATTTTGCGCAATGGTTGCATCATCAGTCAGCTTGAGAACCACGAGCCCTTCTGCATTTATTATTCTTGTTACCACGGTTACTTTTGCCGGTGAATTGCTTTTATTTTTTACTACGGATTTAATATCTATCGTCGCGGTCTTATTCACCACATCTACCGTTGGTGTTGTTATGGTTACCCCTGCACGCTTGGCTTCCCAATTGAAACCAATATGCACCGGATGTTTTTCAACCAAATACACATCTCTATACAGACCACTAAATTTTACATAATCGAAAGGACCTGGATCTGGCGGAACCACCATACTTCTTCTATTATCTGCCAAAACGGTTACTTGATTGTCCTTTCCCTTATCTACATAGCCCGTAATATCAAAATGAAACGGTGTGTAACCACCTGTACCATGTTTGCCAACGTGCTTACCGTTTACCCAAACATCGGTTACTTGGTGTACGCCTTCAAATTCTAAAAACACCTTGTTGTTATTCTTCGGTACAGCGATGGTTTTTCTGTACCAACCAACATTTCTATGAAATTCTAGTTGTGTTTTTTCATCTTGCAAACCATCTAAAGCCAACGATGTTAATGCCAGCGTATGGGGAACATTTACGGTTTCCCAAAAAGTATCATCCGTATTGGTTTCGTAGTAGGAAGCATTTGGATTACCCAAGTGAAATTTCCAACCCTGATTAATACTTACCTTGGTGCGTTTCGAATCTGGATACCCGAATGGAAGTTCTTGTGAAAATGCCCTCGTAGTTAACAAGAGTATGATTAAAAGACCTAATAGTGCCTTGTTGGTGTTTTGGTTTGTCATTTCTGATAAATTGTGAATTATTTTGGTTCTATAATTACGCCACGTTCCGCTTCGCTGTCCGATGTATATCGCAATACTTTTGGTGCTTCATCTCCTCTGGCAAATGTTATTTTCTCTTTCCACACAGCTCTTAATTTTTTCAAGACCGGAGCATGTTGGGCTAACTGAGCCAAGTTGGTGGTTTCGTCTGGATCATTTTCCAAATCGAACAACTCTTCGTAAACTGCTTGTTCGCCTTGTAAAGGACCTTCTACAAACGAACGATACAAGGCGATATCTGGATCATGAACTTTGTACAGCATCGCCGTCATCTTAATACCCATTTTCTTTGCGGTCTCAATCTTTTTTTGTGCAGAAAAATTTTCGTTTTTGTAGTAGCGAATATATTTCCAGCGTTTATCCTTCACTGCTTCACATCTTGGATTCCCAAACTGGGTAGACCATAAATTTTCTGTGTATAAATAGTCTCTGACGTCGTTTACCTCTTCTGATAATAGTGGTGATAAATCTCTACCTTGATACGTATCTGGTACTGTAATACCTGCTTTTTTAAGAAAAGTTGGCGCAATATCTATGCTTTGTACAAGAGCGTCGGACGTTCTACCTCGGTTCTGTTTTTTCTCGCTAGGGTCATAAATAATTAACGGTACATGCGTAGTAATCTCATAGCATAAGGCTTTACCACCTATACCAAATTCACCCATAAACAAGCCATGGTCTGATGTAAAAACGATAATCGTATTCTTGTCTAACTTTTGTTTCTTTAGGGTTTCTCTTAGTTCTCCAACCATACAGTCTATGCCCGTCATCGCCTGTAATTTTAATCGGTAGCGGGCCAACAAGCTTTCGGGTGTATCTACATAATTATAACCTTCTTGTCTATCTCCTGTTTTATGAATTTCCGGTGGTAGTTTTGGCTGTTCAATATCTTTTTTGGCAATGTAGTTTCTGGGTAAATCCAGCTTTACATCATTATACAAGGTTTTGTAAATATCATCATCACTATAGCGCTGCGCCATGGTAGATGCACTTGCATCATGCGGTAAATTAAAGTTCACCGAAAGTACAAATGGCTTATCTTTTGGTCTTTGATCTAAGAACTTTTGTGCGCCTTGCAATTTTTGTTCGTTGGATAAAAAATCTGAAACTCCCTCGCTAATAATTTCTACTTGTGTATCATCTGATGCATTTTTAAAAATTTCGTGTCTGTCTTTTGGATAAAAGCTTAAATGTCCATGACCGGCATACCAATAATCAAAACTCTTATCCATTAATCCGCTGGCATAACCACCATCGCCCACCGGCAAATGGTTTTTACCTATCCAACCCGTGTAGTACCCATTATCACGCAATACCATAGGATAGGTGTTGCTCCATCCTTCTTCAGACATGCTGGTGCCCGAATTAAAATTAATCCCGTGCTTACGCTCAAACTGACTGGTTAAAATACTTGCCCTACTTGGGGTACAAATGGCGCTAGTAATGTGCGCGTTGGTAAATAGCACCCCGTCTTTTGCCAACTTGTCTATGTTTGGTGTTTGTACCACTTTGTTACCGGTACACCCCATCATACCATAACTCTGATCATCGGTTAAAATGAAAATAATATTAGGCTGTTCTTGAGCTTGTACTATTTTAAAGATCAGCACAGTACATAACAATACTAAGGATCTGGGAAATTGTGTATTTACATTCATATACCTAACTTTTTGGTCTAAGTGATTTCTGCCGAATAGCTTTGTATTTTTTCTCTTCTTTAATAACATTCTCTGGATGTGGATCTACCCAACCTGGTGCCACATTTTTACTATCCCACTCCATATAAAGGGCTTCTAATTTTGAAACAATCTCAGGATGCTTTGTAGCTATATCATACCGCTCCAAGGCATCTGTTTTTAAATTGAACAACATGGTTTTGTTCTTATAGGCACTTTTGTACAATTTATATTCATGGTGCCTAACTGCATATTCAAATCCGCCAACTGACCGCCAGAATAGTGTTTCATGCGGTTGTTCATTTACATGCTCTAAAAAGGGAAGAAGGTCTACACCATCTAACTGTTTTTCGTTCTCAGTTTTACCTCCAGCTGCAGATAATAGTGTAGGAAACAGATCCAAAGAACTTACTACCTCATCATATTTTATATCGGCTTTTATCCGATTCTTCCAAACCATGAAGAAGGGTACTTTTATACCACCTTCAAACAGCATTCCTTTATGACCTCTGTTGGGTCCGTTTGATGCATGATTGGCACGCCCCCCATTATCGCTCAAGAAAACTAAAATGGTATTTTCCTTGAGTCCGTTGTCCTGCAAATACGAATTTATTTTACCAACACCGGCATCTACCCCATTTACCATGGCGGCATATACGCTTCTACCGCCATACTCTATATGTTTGGTTTCTTCTAAGTATTGCTTCGTGGCATGGTCTGGCGCATGTGGTGCATTGTATGCCAAATAGATAAAAAATGGGGAGCCCTTATTTTCTTCCATAAAAGTGATGGCTTCCTTGGTAAAATCATCGGTTAAATACGATAATTCTTTTTCTGGTACTTCTACATTATTTCGGAATATTGTTCGTAGCGGACCGTTAGATTTTCCCCAATAATTCATTGATCCACCAGCAAAGCCGAACCAATGATCAAAACCTTGGTTTGGCGGTTGTAGACTTGGATGGTCACCTACATGCCATTTTCCAATAGCACTAGTTGCGTAACCTTGTTCTTTTAAAGCTTCTGAAATCATCTTTTCAGAAAGAGGAGTACCTACGGATGCGTCATTCTCGCCATCATATGGCATATTGCAATCATGTCCGAAACGTGCTTGGTACCTGCCAGTTAAGAGTCCCGCTCTAGACGGACTACAATAAGGATGCGAAACATAGCCGTTATTAAAAATGACACCATCTTTCGCCAAGGCATCTAAATTTGGTGTAGGAATATCTGTAGCACCATTAAACCCGACATCTAACCAACCTTGATCATCTGTTAAGATGACAATGATATTCGGTTTCGATTTGGTATTCGCCTGTTGTCCGTTTACGGTTAAACTAAAACAAGTTAACCATAATAAAATCAAGGATTTAATATGTTTGGTCATAAATGTGTTCTAAAGCTCTATTTCATTAAAACTAAGTGTTAGTTTCTTATGGGTAAAACTTTTAAAACATGTGTGGCATGGTTTAGAACATTTGTTATTGCTAAAGAATTTATGCTAGAGATTAGTTTCTTTTTCAAAAAAAAAGCACCCTCTCGGGTGCTTCTCAAAAAATTAAACTAACAACTATTTTTAATGCAATTCCAACTCTGGCACAGTTGCATTACTTATTCCTCTAATGTTTTCATATTCTGTTTTGAGTTCCTCTAGTTTTTCTGGGTTTTCTTCAGCTATATTTTGCTGTTGACCTAAGTCGTTTTTCAGATTATATAACTGATACGACTCATCATTCCCTAATTCTATATTCACCTGAGTGTTAATGGTACTGCCTGGATATGGGGGTATAAACGCCCAGTCTCCTTTTCTTAAAGCCGTTCTACCACCAGCCTCTATGATCAAATGTTCTCTGCCCTCATCAGATTTACCCATAAAAACATCCAACAAGTTTTTACTGTCAGGAAGCTTAGATTCAGCTCCCGTTAATGCTGCAAGAGATGCATAAAGATCTATTTGACACACCAACGCGTCTGATGTTTTCGGTGCTATTTTTCCTTTCCAATAGACCGAAAATGGCACTCTTGTTCCTGCTTCGAACAGGCTGTATTTTCCTCCTCTTAATCCCCCTCTTGGATTATGATCACCTAACTTTTCTACGGCATCATCGTAATATCCATCATTAAGTACGGGGCCGTTATCGCTTGTAAATACTATTAAGGTATTTTCCAATATACCTTGTTTTTCCAGCTCCTTTAAAAACTCACCGATCATCCAATCGGCTTCTACGATTACATCGCCCCTTGGTCCCATACCCGATGCACCTACAAATCTGGGATGTGGGGTTCTTGGCACGTGCGGTTGTTGTAACGCATAGTACAAGAAAAACGGAGCGTCTTTATGATTCGAAACATATTCCTTAGCTTTTTCTAGAAAATGGTCTGCCATGTCTACATCGCTCCATTTTGCTGCTTCGCCACCTTTCATAAATCCAATTCTTGGTACGCCGTTAACAATACTCTGGTTGTGGCCATGATGCCATTTCATAGTAGTCAATTCCGGATTATCCTTACCTGTTGGCTCACCCTCAAAATTGGTTTTGTAGCTAACTTCTATAGGGTCGTTAGGGTCTAAATTATCAACCTTGCCGTTATCTATATAAACCGTTGGCACCCTATCTTGTGTGGCAGCTAATATGTACGAATAGTCGAAACCTAGTTGGTTGGGACCGGGTGTGATTTCCTGGTTCCAATCTACATTACCATTTCCTAATCCTAAATGCCATTTGCCCACTATACCTGTTTTATAGCCCTGCGATTTCAGCATTTTAGGCACTGTCGGTTGTTCTGTATCTATTATTAACGGTGCCGTACCGGGTAATATTTGTGCATTAACACGCCAAGGATATTCGCCCGTAAGTAAGGCATATCTACTTGGAGTGCATGTTGCAGAACTTGCGTAGCCCGAGGTAAATTTAACGCCACCATTTACTAGCTTATCCATATTAGGTGTTTTTAATTCGGTAGCTCCGTAAGCACCTACATCTCCATAACCTAAATCATCTAAGTAAATAACAACAATATTTGGCTGCTTAATTTCTGCTTCTTCTGTCTCTTTTTTTTCGCTCTTATCCGCACATGCTACAAAAAGGAATATGGCTAAAAGACCTACTAGATGTTTTAATGTTCTGTTTGTCATACTCATCATAATTATTAGTTGGTTGCTTTATACTCGTTTAACATTTTATGAAAGCCTATTTCCTCCCCTGCCAACATTCTTTTATAGTCTTCCGGCTTTTCTTTTTTTACCCAGTCTAACACATCTACCGATTCTGCGTGTACGGGATTGTAAATTTCCGTTACCGGTGTAAAGGCATTATTATAATCTAATGTCTGTTGTCTCATTTTTTGCAAAACCGCTGCATATTCGAGATCTAAAACCAAATTATGTAGTTCAAAAGGATCCTTTTCCAAATCGTACAATTCTTCTGTTGGTTTTACTCCAAAGAAAATCGATTCGTTTTTATTCAATTTACCCTCCTCTTTTAACCTTCTCATTACATGAATTGCAGGTCTATAAAATTCTAAGTATGCTTGATGGGCATCCCAAGGAATTTCTGGCTTAAAGTTTCGTATGTACTTAAACTTATCGGTCGTTATCGCTTTGCTTTTTTCAGGAATTTCATCCCATAAATCGCGAGATGCAAATACCTCTGATCGGTCAAACTTTTTATCCATGAACGATTTACCTGTCATAAAATCAGGTTTTTCAATACCTGCCAAATCTAAAATCGTTGCCGTTATATCTGTTGAGCTAATTATTCTGTCATCTATTTGTCCTTTATCAATTCCTTTTGGCCACTTTACCAATAGCGGAATTCGCAATCCTGAATCATGTAAATAGCCTTTACCTCTTACATTGCATCTACCATTATCTCCTATAAAGATTACTACCGTATTATCTGCAAGACCTTTTCTTTCCAATTCATTAAAAAGCATTCCCACTTCGGCATCCATGTATTCCATCTGATCCAGATACTTAGCCCAGTCTAATCGAATAACCGGGTCGTCTGCTAGATATGGAGGAAGTTCAACATCATTAGGATTTACTGGATGCTTTGATTGTGCTCTAATATCATCCCACCAATCTCCACGGTGGGTTACGTTTAGTGTTATCTGCGAGAAAAACGGAGCATCTTTAGGCAGAAACTCATCGTATTTATCGTAAATACCAAAATTTGATTCTCCATCCCAAGTGCCAATAGGTGTATGTTTAAAATTCACATCGATTTTTCTTCCTTTTCCACGTACATCTTTATGCCCTAAAATAGTCGTGTACCCCGCATCCCTTAATAATTGTGTAAACGGTACAAATGGTTTTGGTAGCACCACATCTCTATTGCTGCGGTGATTGTGGGTATTACTTTTCTGCTGATGTGTACCCAAAATCATAGCAGACCTACTTGGTGAACAAATGGGATTGGTCACAAAACAATTATTAAAAAGTATACCATCTGCCGCCATTTGATCTAGAAAAGGAGTTTTTACTGCTTTAGTGCCGTAACATGCCAGATCCAGACTAATATCTTCTGCCATTACCCAAATGATGTTAGGTCTGTTTTTTCTACTTTCTTGACTCATTAAAAACTGAACAGCGACCAAAAGAATGTATAAAAGGGACTTTTTCATTTATTTAAAAAATTGAATTTTATATACCTTATTCATTTAAACATTGAATATATCCCAAAGAAATACATATAAAACTAAATAAAAAACAAGGATAACCATTTGTTGTAATCATTAAATCATCTGTTATGAATTCCATAAAACAAAAAACGGAATTTAGCAGCTCTTACTTAGAAACACTTCTAATAAACGATTACTACATGAACAAGAACAAGTACTTTGTATACCCTTTACTATTGTTAGCATTAGTTGTAGGCTGTAAATCACAAACCGAAAAAAAGGAAAAAGAAACCGTTGAGTCAACGAAAATTTATGAGCCTAATTGGGAATCTATAAAAGAAAACTACAAAGACCCGGAATGGTTCAATGATCAAAAATTCGGTATTTTTATTCACTGGGGCGCATATGCCGTGCCAGCGTATAGTTCTGAATGGTACCCTAGAAGAATGTATATGGATTCTGCCACCTTTTCGGCACAATTAAAACATCAACAACTGGGGCCAAATGAGGTGTACCTATATCATAAAGAGAAGTATGGTGACCAAAAGGATTTTGGATACAAAGATTTTATACCTCTATTTAAAGGCGAAAAATTCGATGCTGCTGAATGGATAGATATTTTCAAAAAATCTGGTGCTAAATATGTTATTCCAGTAGCTGACCACCATGATGGTTTTGCCATGTACAATTCTAATACGACAAGATGGAATGCTGTAGATATGGGACCGAAGAGAGATATTTTAGGAGAGCTATTTAAAGAAGGCCGTAAAGAGGGACTTATTATGGGAGCTTCTTCTCATTATGCTTTTAACTGGTCTTTCTACAATAAAAAAGACCATTTCGATACTACTGACCCTGATTTTGCAGACCTATATTCCGCAAAAGGAAAAGACCTCACCGAACCTGTTTCTGAAGAATTTAAAAAGTTATGGTGGGACAGAACGGTGGATTTAATCGACAATTATCAGCCAGATATTCTATGGTTCGATTTCTATTTAGACATTCCTGATTTTAAAGAATACAGACCAAAACTAGCGGCATATTACTATAATAAAGGAATAGAATGGGGCAAGGAAGTGGTTATCAATGACAAAAACTTTGATCATGAAGCTTTTCCTGAAGGAACGGTTATTTACGATTTAGAAAGAGGAAAATTACCGGGAATTAGAAAACTACCTTGGCAAACAGATACTTCTATCGGTAAAAACTCTTGGGGTTATGTTACCAATTGGGAGTCTAAAAATACCAATGAATTGGTCGATGATTTAGTTGACATTGTTTCTAAAAATGGAAATCTTCTTTTAAATATAGGACCAAAAGCTGATGGTACTATTCCAGAAGATCAACAAAAAATACTTTTTGAAATTGGCGATTGGTTAAAAGTAAATGGTGATGCTATTTATAATACGGAGTATTGGACCGTTTTTGGTGAAGGACCGACGGAAGTAAAAAAAGGACACCACTCTGAGGGCGATAATAAAGGATTTACATCTCAAGATATTAGATTCACTAAAAAAGGAAACAAGCTATATGCCATTCTTTTAGCATGGCCCGAGAATAACGCCGTAACCATTAAATCATTAGCCCTAGGTAATGAAAATGTAAAAGACCTAGAAATAAAAAATATTAAATTGTTGGGTAGTGAACATCCTATTGAATATAAGCAGACCAATAAAGGTCTAATCATAGATGATCTTGGCAAAAAAGCAGGCAACCATGCTTTCTGTTTAGAGATTACTATGGCAGATGACATTTAAGATTTTATTGTTTGAGTTAGTTTTCATCAAAAAGGCGCACCCTTAACGGGGTGCGTTTTTAAACTCAATTTAAATTAGAACATTTACGAGAATGAAATATATTACTTGCGAAAAGCCTGGAACATTTACACTAAAAGATAAAGAAGCGCCAGTACCTAATCCAAATGAAGCTACACTCAAAATTAAGAGAGTAGGTATTTGTGGTACCGATCTACATGCGTATGGCGGAAATCAAGCATTTTTTAAATACCCCCGTATTTTAGGTCATGAATTGGCTGCTGAAATAATTGAAATAGGATCTAATGAAAAAGGTCTTAAAAAGGGTGACAAGGTAGTTGTTATGCCTTATGTAAGTTGTAATAACTGTGTTGCCTGTAAAACAGGTAAGACAAATTGTTGTACCAATATTAAGGTTTTAGGTGTGCATACCGATGGTGGTATGCAAGAGATTATAACGGTACCCATAGATTTATTGTTACCGGCAAACAACCTGAGCCTTGAACAAATGGCAATTGTAGAACCCTTGGCAATTGGTGCGCATGCATTACGAAGAGCACAAATTACAAAAGGAGAAACGGTTGCGGTTATTGGTTGTGGTCCTATTGGGATCGGAATTATGAAATTGGCACAATTACAAGGTGCCAAAGTAATTGCCATTGATGTCAATCAACAACGTTTAGATTATGCCAAAGAAAAAATCGGTGTAGACTTTATTGTAAAAGCTGATGAAGATGCGGTCGCAAAAGTGAATAAAATCACCAATAACGATTTGGCCACAGCTGTTTTCGATGCCTCCGGTAATAAATTTGCCTTGGAAAGCGGACCAAATTATATGGCACATGGGGGGCGATATGTATTGGTCGGATTGTCAAAAGGAGATTTAACCTTTAACCACCCGGCAATACACGCAAAAGAATCTACCATTATGTGTAGTAGAAATGCAACCTTGGCAGATTTTGAATATATAATCCATGTTATTGACCAGTTTCCCATAGCTTCTTTTGTTACGCATACCGTACCTTACACAGAAATGATTGCCAATTTTGATTCTTGGTTAAAACCTGAAACCGGGGTGATTAAAGCGATGGTCACTTTCTAAATTTGATATGAAATAGAATGCAACTAATTTGGTATTATTTCACAAACGCTTGTAAACGAATTTATGGATAACAGATTTTTACACATTCATCCAAAAGATAATATACTTGTTGCCTTACAAGATATACCAGAAGGCACGCAAATAATTCATAATAATGTTACCATTCCTATTACAAAAAAGGTAAAGGCCAAACATAAGTTTGCCCTATCTTCTATTAAGAAAGATGCTTTGGTATATATGTACGGTTCTATTGTTGGTAAAGCTCTTGTTCCCATTCAAATTGGGGAGGCTATTACTACTGAGAATTTGGTTCATGCAGCGGCCAGCTATCAAGTAGCAGACCAACATTGGAATTTTACACCGCCAGATATCGATAATTTTAAAGACCGAACCTTTATGGGCTACCATAGAAAAGATGGCAGTGTAGGTACTTCTAATTATTGGTTGGTGATCCCTTTGGTTTTTTGCGAGAATAGGAATGTAGAAGTATTAAAAACCGCCCTATTAAAACCATTGGGCTATAAAACCTCTTCCGCCGATATTATTTCTACGGAAACCTTGGTTGCACATTATAAAAATCAAGCTAGTAAAGAAACTATTTTACAGAGTACTATTATAAAACCTGAAATACCCAATGCCGATGAGCAGGTTTTTCCAAATGTAGATGGTATTAAATTTTTAACCCATGATGGCGGTTGTGGAGGTATAAGGCAAGATAGCGATACGCTTTGCAATCTGTTAGCGGGTTATATTACCAACCCAAATGTAGCCGGTGCTACCGTATTAAGTCTTGGCTGTCAAAACGCTCAGATTCCTATACTAGAAGATGCCATTAAAAAAAGGGATGCTCAGTTTTCTAAACCCTTGGTAATTCTTGAGCAGCAGCAAAGTAAAAGTGAAAAACATTTTATAGAAGACGCCGTTAAACAAACCTTTTTAGGTTTAATAGAAGCCAACAACACCAAACGTAGCAAAGCACCACTTAGCAAACTAACCCTCGGCTTGGAATGTGGTGGTTCAGACGGGTTTTCAGGTATATCTGCCAACCCTGCCTTGGGGCATGTTTCAGATATGTTAGTTGCTCTGGGTGCATCAACAGTACTTGCAGAATTTCCAGAACTGAACGGTGTAGAACAAGAACTTTTAAATAGGTGCCAAACCAAAGAAAATGCAGAGAAATTTGCAGGGTTAATGCAAACCTATGCCAAACGTGCTGAGGAAGTGGGTTCAGGATTTGAGAATAATCCGTCTCCAGGTAATATAAAAGACGGACTCATTACTGACGCAATGAAGTCCGCCGGAGCTGCTAAAAAAGGAGGAACCTCAATTATTACCGATGTTCTCGATTATACAGAACCGGTAACTAAAAAAGGCTTGAATTTACTGTGTACACCAGGTAATGATGTTGAAAGTACAACGGGACTTGCAGGGTCTGGTTGTAATATAATTTGCTTTACTACAGGTTTGGGTACACCCACCGGAAACCCTATTGCCCCTACCATTAAAATAGCGAGCAATACCACATTAAGTGAGCGTATGGCAGACATAATAGACTTTAATACCGGTGGTATTGTTGAGGCTTCTGCTACCATAGAAAGTAAGGGAGAAGAGTTACTGGAGTATATAATAGCAGTGGCCAGCGGAGAGAAGGTACCCAATGCGGTACGATTAGGACAAGACGATTTTATACCTTGGAAAAGAGGAATATCACTATAAAAAACTTATGAATTTATTAAACAACAACGCAATTAAAAACCGTAAATCACTACCGATCAAAGTAATGCAATTTGGTGGTGGTAATTTTTTAAGAGCCTTTGTAGATATCAGTATTCAAAAAATAAACAGCACCACAGAATTTTATGCAGGTATTGCTGTAATTAAACCCACAGAACGTGGTGACTACCAAGAACTTAAATCACAAGACGGA
Source organism: Maribacter litoralis (assembly GCF_902506355.1). Lineage (NCBI taxonomy): Bacteria > Pseudomonadati > Bacteroidota > Flavobacteriia > Flavobacteriales > Flavobacteriaceae > Maribacter > Maribacter litoralis. The sequence goes on from NZ_LR733271.1 coordinate 270,279, forward strand.
TTGTTTTCCGTAAACCTTGAAGGTTATGCGAACGATACTTTTGTACAAGATTTAACGGTGGTCGACTGCATTCAAGAAGTAGTAAATCCCTATTCAGAATGGGAAGCCTATTTAGCACTTGCCGAGCTTCCTGATCTTCGTTTTATTATTTCGAACACTACGGAAGCAGGAATTGTTTTTAATACCGATGATGGCTTTGATAACCATCCGCCAAAAGAGTTTCCTGCAAAGCTGACGGTTTGGCTTTTTCATCGATTTGAGCATTTTAAGGGTGATACGGACAAAGGTTGTATGCTTTTACCGGTTGAGCTTATCGAAAAAAATGGGGAAACCTTAAAACAATGCATTCTACAATATGCAGATCATTGGTCTTTGGGCGATGCATTTAAAAACTGGATTTCTAAGTCATGTATATTCTATAATACCTTGGTAGACCGTATAGTTTCCGGGTATCCTAAAGATAAAATTGAAGAGATAGAAGCCAAGGTTGGCTATACGGATAAACTTGCTGTTGCCGGTGAATTATATCATAGTTGGTTACTAGAAGGGCCAGAAGATATTTTAGCTGAATTTCCGTTTCAGGATACCGATTTAAATATTGAATTAGTATCCGATCTAGCTTCGTACAGAAACTTAAAGGTTCGCATTCTAAATGGTGCACATACCTCAATGGTACCCGTTGCATACCTTTTAGGGGAACGCTTAGTTAAAGACGCCATGAACAATGCTTTAGTTGTTAATTTCATTAAAGGTGTATTGATGAACGAGGTGCTTACTACTTTAGATTTTCCACAAGATTACAAACAACAATTTGCCAATGATGTACTTACCAGGTTTAAAAACCCTGCTTTAGAACACAAATTGATTAGTATTTCATTGAACAGTACCTCAAAATTTGTAACACGTTTACTTCCTACATTAAAAGATTACCTAGAAATAAAAGGAAGTCTTCCTGCAAACATCACATTTGCATTAAGTGCCTTGCTACGCTTTTATGAAGGGAGTTTTGATAATGAAAAGATAGACCTAAACGATAAGTCTTCAATACTTGAATTCTTCTCCAACACCTGGCTGCAATTCAGAGAAAATAATATTAATCTAAATACATTGACCTCCCAAATATTGGGCAATGCCGATATATGGAATGAAGACCTCAACCAAATATCAGGATTAACGAGCAACATTACCAATAACCTCCGCAATATAGAACAGTACGGATTTGAAGAAGCCGTGCGCCTAGTAAACCAAAAATAACAAAAGACAAACTGACTATGACGATAGATGCACATCAACATTTTTGGCAGTATGAACCTAAAAAGCATGCTTGGATAGATGATGACATGGCTGTTATTAGAAGAGATTTTATGCCAAGAGATCTTATTACCGAATTAAAGATAAATAAGATTGATGGATGTGTTGCCGTACAAGCGGACCAAACCATAGAAGAAACCAATTTTTTAATTGATTTAGCATCAGAAAATGACTTTATAAAAGGCGTTGTTGGTTGGGTAGATCTTCGTGCTTCTACCATTGAAAAGGATTTGGAAAAGTTTAGTAACAATACAATTGTCAAAGGATTTAGGCATGTGGTACAAGGCGAACCCGACACAAACTTCTTATTGAGAAAACCTTTTTTAAACGGAATTAAACGGCTAGAGCAATATGGCTACACCTACGACATATTAATATTTCCGCATCAACTTGGGGCAACTTTAGAGTTTGTAAAGCAATTTCCAAATCAAAAATTTGTGATTGACCATATAGCAAAACCCTATATAAAAGATGGTTTTTATGATGGATGGGCAACATTGATGAAAGAAATAGCATCACACGAAAATGTGTATTGCAAATTATCGGGCATGATAACGGAAGCCGACTATAACAATTGGAAGCCTGTAGATATTAAGAAATATCTAGATCTTGTTTTAGCCTCTTTTGGAGCTGATAGATGTTTATTTGGCTCGGACTGGCCGGTGTGTTTAGTTGCTGGTAGTTACGCTCAAGTAAAAGAACTGATCACCGATTATATTACAAATTTTAGCACCGATGAAAAGGCTAAAATAATGGGTAACAACGCGGTGGAATTTTATAATTTATAAAGTATGGATTTAAGACTAAAAGATAAAATAGTAGTTATAACAGGCGCTGCAGGCTTAAGAGGAAGTATTGGGCAAACCATTGTAGAAGAATTAGCCAAAGAAGGCGCTATACCGGTAATAGTATGTAGAAATGACCGAGGATTCGAATATGAAAAAGAACTACAGGACAAAGGTGTGGACAGCATTTTTGTAAAGACCGATTTGACCGATGTTGCCCAAATAGAAAAAGCTGCCAAAATCATTGGTGATAAATATGGTAAAATAGATGCCTTGATTAATAATGTAGGCGTAAACGATACAGTGAGTTTAGACGATAGCATTGAAAAATTTATGCGTTCGTTACAATTAAATTTGGTGAGCTTTTTTGCCATGACCAAATTTTGTTTGCCCTATCTTAAAAAAGCAAAAGGTAACATTTTAAATGTAGGTTCGAAAGTTGCACTTACAGGACAGGGCAGTACTTCTGGCTATGCTGCCTCAAAAGGTGGTGTATTAGGTTTAACGCGTGAATGGGCGGTAGATTTGATTCCGTTTGGCATACGATCCAACGCATTGATCATTGCCGAAAGCTGGACGCCCGCCTATGAAAATTGGATCAATAGTTTAGATAACGGAGATGAGAAATTACAATCTATCGTTAAGAATATACCGTTAGAAAACAGAATGACTTCTCCGCTTGAAATATCAGACGCCGTATTATTCGCAATTTCCGAAAGGTCATCGCACACCACTGGGCAATTTATAACCGTTGATGGCGGTTACGTACATCTGGATCGTTCTTTATTGTCCGAAAAATAAATTCACCTTAACCAACCACACTATATGAATTCATCTGAAAAAATACCCGTAGTTTCCAAATCTGTTTTGGTGCCTTTTATCTTGATTACTTCGCTATTTGCTTTGTGGGGCTTGGCAAATGACATGACCAACCCGATGGTACGCGGTTTTCAAAAAGTACTGGAACTCACCAATACACAAGCATCTTTGGTACAATTGGCATTTTATGGCGGTTATTTTACCATGGCCATACCCGCAGCTTTATTTGTAAACAAATACTCTTATAAAAAAGGGGTGCTTTTGGGATTGGCTCTTTATGCCGTGGGAGCCTTATTATTTTACCCGGCAGCAGCTTATGAAAGCTATCCGTTTTTCTTATCGGCATTATATGTACTTACCTTCGGGTTGGCTTTTTTAGAAACAACTTCTAACCCCTACATTCTTTCTATGGGTGCCGAAGAAACAGCAACAAGACGATTGAACTTTGCACAAATGTTTAATCCAATGGGTTCTATTTTAGGCTTATTGGTGGCTCAGAATTTTGTATTGGGCGCTTTACAATCTGATGATACTACGGCAGACGGGACACCTATTTACGATACCTTATCAGAAAGTGCAAAGGCGGCCATTAGAACATCTGACCTAGAAATTATCAGAAATCCGTATGTGCTTTTAGGGATTGTAGTCCTTGTTTTTTTCGTGTTAATCAGTGTGGTTAAAATGCCACAAAACAAACATCAAGAAGCCAAGGTTGATTTTAAAGATTCGGTTAAACGTTTATGGAAACAACCAAAATTTGCTTTTGGGGTGGTTACGCAGGCATTTTATGTAGGCGCCCAAATTATGTGTTGGACCTATGTATACCAATATGCCGAAACCTTGGGCATAGATGCAAAATCTGCCGTTTGGTACGGACTGGCAGGTTACGTTGTTTTTCTCGTTGGTAGAACAATAGGTACGGCTCTAATGGCTAAAATAGATTCGGGTAAATTATTAATGCTTTTTGGTTTTGGCGGAATGCTGACTTTACTTGGAGCAATATTCTTGCCCGGTATGTTAGGTATCTATTCCTTAGTGGCTACTTCATTATTTATGTCCATCATGTTTCCAACTATCTATGGTATTGCTTTAGAAGGACAAGGAGAAGATGCAAAATTTGGCGCCGCCTTTTTGGTAATGGCCATTGTTGGTGGTGCACTACTACCCTATTTACAAGGCTATATGCTAGATTTAGGTGGTGTGGGCTATGAAGATGTAATTATACTGGGCGTAACAGAAATGCGCTTTTCGTTTATACTATCGCTAATCTGCCTTGGTGTAGTTGCCTTTTACGGTAGAACGGTTTATAAAAAATATCACACCAACTAATTTGCTAATTTATGAGTAGTTCAAAGAGACTTTGTTTTTCATGCGATTTAAAAGATAATCCCGATTTAATAGCGGAGTATAAAGATTACCATGCAAAGGGAAATGCCTGGCCAGAGATTACCAAGAGTATTAAAGATGCCGGAATTATAGATATGCAGATTTACCTGACCGGTAATAGAATGTTCATGATTATGGAGGTTGATGTAACATTTGACCCTATTAAAAAAGCTAAAATGGATGCCACAAACCCTAAAGTACAAGAGTGGGAAAAACTAATGTGGAAATTTCAACAAGAACTTCCTTGGGCTGAAAAAGGAGAAAAGTGGATCGCATTAGAACAGATATTTCAATTATAACCATCTAAAAAAAGCTACTCGTTCGAGTAGCTTTTTTTATAATTTAAGGATTGGTGGACCACAATGCTGCTGATTTGAGCATTGCCCTTCGAGGTAATTTTAATCCTGATACAATAAGCTCGGCAAAATCACTGGGCTGTAATGTATTTTCTTCACTGCCTTTTTTAGCAAATCCTAGACCAATGGTCATGTCTGATTCTATGGTACTTGGCGTCATGGTAATTACCCTAATATTATGTTTGCGCACTTCTTTCATAAGGGACTCTGACATACCTACAACCGCAAACTTAGAGGCGGAATAAGCTGACACATTAGGGTTTCCGTTTAGACCCGCCGTAGAAGCGATATTGACAATATCACCGCTACTACGTTCTACCATTTGCGGCAACACTTCTTTGGTCACATAATACATGCCCATAAGATTGGTCTGTATCATTTGTTCCCACTCGCTTACCGGCATTTCTAAAAATGAGCCTACACCTGCAATACCAGCATTATTGACCAAAATATCTATATGACCCATGGTATCCATAATACTTTTTATCCCTTCTTTTACCGAATCGTAATTGCCAACATCAAAGACAGCGTACATAGCTTTTATACCCAATTCTTGCAATTCCGCTACCGTTGTCATTAAGTTTGCCTCATTTCTACCTGTTATAGCAATAGAAACGCCTTCTTGTGCCAAAGCAACAGCTGATGCTTTACCCAAACCTCTTCCACCCCCGGTTATTAGCGCTGTTTTATCTCTTAAATTTTCCATTTTCTTTTTTCGTTCAGTTTCTTTATTACTCTTTATCCGTCCAGAAGTCCGTTACTAAAACACCGCCAATGATAGGTCCGACTTTCTTGACCAGATTTAGATGTGTTTTATGGAACAAGTATTTTTCCCTGCCATGTTCATCATTAAAAGTTATGACAAAAGTATGCGTAAATCCATCACTATGACCTTCGGTGCTATCGTTTTTTCCCCATTCTATATCCACGATTTCCGGTATGGTATTCTTTAAATTCAAAAAAGTCTGTACTGCCTCGTCTACCTGCTTTTCGGTAGCATCTTCAGTATATTTTAAGTTTACGATATGTCGCAACATTTTACCTTCGCGTTCTATTTTTGGCGCAATCTCATAACTGGCCACCTTGTTTAATTCAAAACTCATAGAACCGGCCACTAATAAATTTTTACCGTCTATTTCCAATGCGCGTAAACCGTAATAGATAGGAAAGCCTGTCTCCAAATAATTTAACGGACTCAATTGTCCCTCAGCATCCAATCTTAATAACTGAATGCTTGCGTCGTCTCGAGTACCTACGGCAAATATGGCAGAATCTTCGGTCACCGAAACTACTTCTATACGGGTCTGCCCTTGTAATTTGGTAGTTTCATCGTCCTTTAAAACAAAATGCGGAACCAACGCACCTTTTCTATTCACCTTAAATACACTTACGCCATCACCATGATAATAGAAATCCGTATTCTTGATGAATCCGTTTTGTTCGTAATACTTATGATGCCTATGCCCTACCACTACATAATGGTTATCGCCAATAGTAGCTCCGGTAACAGGGTAAGCGCCTGTTAGATAGCGATCTGTGGTATTATCATCAATGTTGTTCACATTTTTAAATGTACCATCCTCATTAATTCTAAAGCTACTTACACCATTATCTTGAAAACCACTGGTATATAAATATGTTTTACCCTTTACCTCATGAATGAACATACCAATAATACCATCTGTATGCAACTCATCGGTATCTTTTATAGATTGCACATGGGTCAGTTCTCCATTGTCGTGAATTTTAAAACTACTCAACCCCGGAGTCTCTTCTAGACCTCCTATGAACAAGTAGGATGCATTTTTCATGTGAACCACCTGCAAAGTAATGGCAACCCCTAAATGTGTTTCTGATGTATCTTCAACCAACGCAACTTGTTTAAGCGAACCATTGTCCTCAATTTTAAAGGTCTCTATTACGTTACCATATTTGTTTGCAATAAAAAGAAAGTCGGTACCGTTAATATGATTGGCCACCATACCCCTTGCCGGACCTTTTTGTTTGTACAATTCGTGATTGCTTACCGGAGTTAAAATACCTTCTGCATCAATTTGAAACACATCTACATTACCTACACCACCGGCATACACAAAATGCTTTCCGTTTTTTTCGTAGCTAGTAATGGACACCGTATTCTTCCCTGATATATCTTTAAAATCTTTTCGATATAACATTGGATCAGTTAAATCTTGTGCTATGGTCAATGTACTTAGTAACAGTATTACCGTGACCAATGCGGCTTTCATATGAATTTTCATTGTGTTCTAGTTTTTGGTTAAAATTGATGCTGCACCAGCATTTGCAATAATTCTATCTTCTTCTATGGTACCGCCGCTAACGCCAATGGCACCAATTATCTTACCGTTCTTATTCTTTATGGGCACTCCACCCGGAAAAGTCATAAGTCCGCCATTACTATGTTCAATATTATAAATGATACCGCCAGGCTGTGTTAATTCACCCAACTCGCCCGTATCAATATCAAAATAACGTGCAGTCTTGGCTTTCTTGATGGCTACATCTATACTACCTAAAAAAGAGTCGTCCATTCTAAGAAATGATTTTAGATTTGCACCGGCATCTACCACAGCAATATTTACCAAAACATTCATAGACTCCGCTTTTTGCTTTGCTATTTCCAAGGCTTTCATAGCTTGGTCGTGACTTATATCAAACGGATTTTGTGCATTTAACTGTATCGATATTACTGCAATGAACAGCATGAGTCCATATTTTTTGATTTGTTCGGTCAACATAGTTTTGTGTTTATAAGTAGTATTTCACAAAAATTAAAAACCAATAGCACAAAAAAGTTGAACTAGTTCAACTCTATTGAAATTATTTTATTTTTTTCTTCCCAAAACCTCTAAAAACAAAACTAGCTACTGTACCATTTTATAAGGTTCAGTAGCCAGTGCAATGTATTTTTAAGATGATGAAATATTTATTTAATCATTCCAATGCTTGTCTATGACCTTTTGTATGTGCGGATAATTTTTATCGGTTTCGTCCAATTCTTCTCGCACCTTCACCAATTCTTCTTTTAAATTAGCTATTACCTCTTTATACTTAGGGTCATTGTAAGCATTGTTCATTTCTTTGGGATCGTTCTTTAAATCATAGAACTCCCAAGCAACTGGTGTGTTATTGGTAAAATCATTACCCCAGCTTGCTTTATTATATTCAGCGTTGGCGTCGTCTGTATCTACCCAATACCTACCGTAAAAGAATATCAACTTATAATCTTTGGTTCTTAGTCCGAAATGTGCCGGATTCTGATGTCTGTGCGCCAAATGCATCCAATAACGATAATAGGTAGATTGCGGCCAGTCTTCTGGTTCCTCACCTGTTTCCAAAATTGATTTAAAACTATTGCCTTGCATATAATCTGGTGCGCTACCACCTGCTAGTTCAATAAGTGTAGGAGCAAAATCGGTATTATTAATCATAGCATCTGAACGTGTACCTGCTTTAATTTTCTCAGGATAACGAACAAAGAAAGGCATACGCATAGATTCATCGTACATCCACCTTTTATCGATATAATCATGTTCCCCCAACATAAAACCTTGATCACCGGTGTACACAATAATCGTGTTCTCTAACAAATCATTTTCCTCCAAATATGTAATCAACCTTTTTACATTGTCATCTACCCCTTTAACACAACGCAAATAGCGTTTTAAATAATCTTGATATACCTTTGAGGTTATCTCTTTTTCCTCTGGTGTTAACTGCCATTTTTTATGCTCATCTGTCCCAATTGTATTTTGATCTCTATACTGCTTGTAAATAGAGCTATCGGTATAAATATTCATGGCTTGATTACGAATTAAATTTCGTCTAGAAACCGATGAACCAATAATACGCGTAAGCGAATCGTTAATACCTCTAGTAGCTACCGAGCCATTGTTTTTATTATCATATAAACTCTCAGGTTCTGGAATAAAGGTATCTGACAAATAATCATCATAACGCGGAGCATTTTCAAAATCATCATGAGGTGCTTTATAATGATGCATTAAAAAGAAGGGCTTTGATTTGTCCCTTCCCTTATCTAACCAATCTATGGTATTATCCGTAATAACATCAGTTGAATGCCCTTCTGTTTGCACTACATTGTTAGGCCATTCTTGCTCTCCACGAACCCTAAAATCGGGATTAAAATATTTGCCTTGAACCGGAAGCACCTTGTAGTAGTCAAATTCCGCAGGTTCATCATGTAAATGCCACTTACCGATAATTGCAGTTTCGTAGCCCAATTTTTTCATCTCTTTCGGCAAGTATTGCTTAGCTGGCGGTAAGGCACCTTCCAAATCTAGCACACCGTTTGTTTGCGCTCTTTGCCCAGATATTATAGCTGCCCTACTTGGTACACAAATAGAATTGTTTACAAAAACATTTTCCATCAACATACCCTCATTTGCCAACTTATCTAATGTCGGAGTCGGATTCAAAGATGCCAGTCTACTTCCATAAACGCCCAAACCTTGGGTAGTATGGTCATCTGCCATAATGAAGATGATATTTGGCTGTTTTTTTTCTTCTTTACCATCTGTCGATTTTTCGTTACAGGCCAAAGATGAAAGCACCAATGCAAACATTAAAATTTTAAAGACTTTTTTCATTTTGATATGTATTGAGCTTTTATTTTTTAATGATAAATATATAATATACGGGAAGTTTAAGGTTAATAATAGAAATGGCGACCCTTGGCCGCCATAACTAAACTTTCTTTAATACCCCGGATTTTGTTTAAAATTGGGGTTACCATCAATCTCATTTTGTGGGATTGCAATATACTCTCTACCTGCTTTATAGGCACTAGTACCAGCACTTTCCGATTTTAATTCGGGATTATTTACGATTCGTTCAACAACTCTGTCCCAGCGTAAAAGGTCAAAATATCGAGTACGTTCAAGAGACAATTCTTTTACCCTTTCATCTTCAATATCTTGCATGGTAATACTTGCATGCGGGGGCATATCAGCCCTTTCCCTAACTTGGTTTATGGCATCTAACGCGGCTTGAGAAGAACCGTTGAGCATAAACTCTGCCTCTGCGAACATGAGTAGAATATCTGCATATCTTAGAATTCTAACATTGTTTCCCGATCCGTACCAGCCTAGCTGTTGAGATTCTGTAAAACCGTTATATTCCCAATCCAAATATTTATTGGCAAAAATATCGGTACCATCTTCAGATAAGGCTTCGGCGTAGGTTTTATTACCATAAGTTCTTGATTTTAAATACCTACCTCTATATTCTGTTGAATCATTTGAGTTAAAAAACAAGGTCGCGAAAGCCCTAGGATCCATTTCTCCGTTGACCGTAGTTTCATCATTGTACAAATCTAAAACCCATTCGTTGATTCGCATTCCATCTTGATTGGTAAAACCTTTAGGAGCCAAATCGGGTTGGAAAGCAGCTCCTTTCCCAACTCCCGGAGCATCAGCGCCCCACCCGGAATTTCCATCAGAAATCAACTGAATTTCGAATAAGGATTCCACATTATTCTCATAAGCCTCGGTAAAGTTATGGGTATAATCCTCTGCCAATTGGTAGCGTCCATCCATAACCTTTTCAAATTCTGCCTTTGCCTCGGCGTATTTCTCTTGATACAAGAAAACTTTTCCCAACATTCCTGTTGCCGCACCACTCGTTACCCTTCCAACATCGTCAGCTGACCAAGAATCTGGCAATAACGCTTGCGCATTCTTCAAATCAGATTCAATTAAGGCCCAAACTTCTGCAGGATCTGCCTGCTCTATAAGATTCGGTTGCTCAATTTCAGAAATTGGCGTTGTAATCAATGGAACATTTAACCAGTTATTGACCAAATTGAAATAGTTGAATGCCCTAATAAAATAGGCTTCACCTAAAATATTGTCTTTGTAATCGGCATCCATTTCTATGTTCGGAACATTGAACAACACCTCGTTTGCCCTAGTAACGCATTGGTACATAGCACTCCACACCCAAAATGTGGCATTACTTTCTGATGTACCACTGAAATAACCTACAGCGGTACGTTCTGAAGTATTGAACCCGTTTACGACATCATCTCTATAATCTGATGTGAAAATCTCAAATCTAGTATAGTACCAAATATTGGTAAATGGACTATATGCACCGATGATTCCCTTTTCTGCATCTTCCTCGGTATTCCAAAATGAATTTGGGGTAATTACATTTGGGTTGGTCTGATCAAGAATGTCATCACTACAGCTAATCGTGTAGAACAACATCCCGATAAAGACGATCAATACCCTTTTTGATATTTTTATTGTGTACATAGCTTAACTTTTTTTTGTTTAAAATGATACTTGTAATCCTAGTCTAAACTCCCTCGGTGTTGGATATGTACCTTCGTCTACCCCTGAATTGAAAATACTGTTGTTTCCTGTAGCTCCCCTACTGTTTCTTCCTACCTCTGGATAATAACCAGTATAATTGGTAATGGTAAACAGATTAGTTGCCGATACATACAATCTCATTTTTTTGATTTTCATTTTTTCAAGTAGTGCATCGTTGAACGAATAACCCAACTGGGCATTGCGAAGCCTGAAGTAATCACCAGGCTCTAGGTAAAAAGTAGACATCCTTCTATTGAACCCTAAATCTGCTCTGGTATTCTTAGGGATATTAGTAGAAGTATTAGTTGGTGACCAAGCATTTAAGGCGTCTGCAAAATAGTTACCTTCCAAGTCAAAATAGCCTCTATACTTTGTTCCGTTTAGAATTTCATTGCCCGCAACACCGTTGAAAAAGAGGTTAAGGTCAAACTTTTTGTATTCCGCCGTTAGGTTAAATCCATATTCAAGGTCTGGCGTAGGGTTTCCTATATAGGTACGATCATCATCGTCTATATCACCATCGCCATCTAAATCTTTAAACTTAAAATCTCCGGCGCTTGGATTACCAACTTGATCGTTGGCAGCAGTAGCCTCGGCATCCGTTTGGTAGATTCCGTCCACGATATACCCATAAAAAGAAGATATAGGTTGACCAACGTCGGTTCTGGTACTGTTAATTGTATTTGATGTAAACGACCCTTGAATAATCGGGGAAGCATCGCCCAACGCAGTTACCTCATTATCAAGCAATGAGAAATTGGCAGAAACCCCTAATACAAAATCGTCGGACAACTGCTCTTTATAGTCGGCTAAAAATTCAAAACCCTTATTCTCTACACTGGCTGTATTAAAGGGAACCTCATTACCAAACCCGGTGTACAAGGGTAGTCTAAGACCCACCAATACATCTTCAGATTTTTTAATAAAATAGTCCATTGTAAACCTCAACCTATTGTCCAAAATACCCAGTTCGGCACCAATATCAGTGGTTTTTGTGGTTTCCCAGGTAATGTTTTGATTTACACCCTGCGTGATGGAATAACCCGTAACCCTGGTCTGTGCCTCACCCAAAATGTACTCGCTAAATAAGTTCAATGATGGATCGATCGCGTAGGCAGAAACATTGTTTGAACCTATTTCTCCATAACTGACCCGTAACTTTAAATCAGAGATCAAGGAATCGTCTTCCATAAATTTCTCGTTGCTTACGTTCCAGCCCAAGGCCATAGAAGGAAAAGTTCCCCATCGCAAATCATCAGTAAACAAAGAGGACCCATCTCTACGAACCGTGGCCGTAAGAAGGTAACGATCATCGAACACATAGTTTAACCTAGCAAAATATGATTGAATGGTGGAAGTGATATCCTCAGAAGGTACATTCTGAATTTCCAAAGCAGCGGACGCCACCCTAATATCATTGGAAGGAAAACCTCTGGCAATTACTCCTAAAGACCTTGAATTGGTCTCTTGCTCGGTGTACCCACCAAGTAGATTGATAGAGTGATTTCCAAATACTTTTTGGTAGTTCAAGGTATTTTCCAATAACCATGATTGGTACGTTACGTTGGTTTCATTCAATTCAGCCATACCACTTGACACCCCTGTTGCTAAAAAAACGGGATGGTTTGGGGTAAAGGTGTAATTATTGTTGTTGTAGTATTCCAGACCTAAATTTAACTTGTAAGTAAGGCCATCGATAATCTCATAAGAAGGAGACAGGTTTCCTAAAAAAGTATTTCTGGTGACCGTACGATCTTCCAAAGCAGCCATCCCTAATTCATTATAGATAGACGATTGGCCATAGAACGAACCAGGAGAAGCATCAATTCCTCTTTCCTCCAGATCCGATGAGCTCCAGTCACCATTGGAATCCTTCAATCTTATAGTGGGCAAAATATTTCGCTCTTTATTAAAATAAGGGTTCGGATTGTTTACGGTTCGTGTTAGTCCCAAGGTTGTTTCCAATTTAAACTTGTTTTTGGTAAAACTTCCATTAGCCCTTGCCGTATATCTTTTAAAATCGGAATATTTTACTATACCATCTTGGTCAAAATAGTTCATCGAAAAGCTGAACAGCGTATTCTCCCCACCGCCTGCCAATCTTATATTGGTATTTTGAACGGCTGCGGATCTCAGCGATTCCTTATACAGGTCGCTTGAATATGAGGGATCAAATTCAGTATCGTTAGCAGGCTTTCTTGCTGAACCGTCATTGTCGTCTGCCCTATTTGATATTTCGGCATATTGACTTGCATCGGCCCAATCAAGAGTATTGATTACACTTTGAAAACCATAACTTGTATCAAAATCTACGCTAAGTCCGCCTCGTTTACCTTTTTTAGTTGTGATGATTACAACACCGTTAGCGGCCCTTGAACCGTAAATGGCACTTGCAGAAGCATCTTTAAGAACCGATATCGATTCAATATCCGATGGGTTAAGCGACTCCATTCCTCCGGTCAACATACCGTCGATTACATATAACGGTCCTGCATCTGACATCGTACCCGTACCTCTAATGGCTATAACTGCACTTGCCCCAGGGGAACCACCTTGGGTTTGAACACTGACACCCGCCATACGACCCTGTAATGCCTGAGAGGCATCGCTATAGGTGTATTTATCAATATCTTTCGATGCCACTTGTGAAACAGCTCCTGTAAGATCACTTTTCTTTTGTGTTCCGTATCCAATTACAACCACCTCATCTAATTGACTTGCATCCTCCTCCAGCACTACATCAATAATGGATTGCCCAGAAATAGCGACCTCTTTAGATTTAAAACCAATGTAACTAAAAACTAAAATTCCATCACTTACATTCCCAATGGAATAGTTACCATCAAAGTCGGTTTGTGTACCATTTGTAGTGCCCTTTTCCAAAACCGATGCTCCAGCAAGTGGCATACCCGAACCATCGATTACTGTTCCTGAAACTGTTCCATCTTGAGCAAGAACATATTGGTTACTCGACATTAAAAAACCAATGACCACTAAGATCAATGGCACCCAACTGTCGAATATTTTCATTGCTTTTGTTAATCCCATAATTTTGTATTCTTTATTATTTTATATCATCAAATGTATTCCCAAGTGCTTAAGGATAATGCAACAATTGTTTTTATCAATGAAACAAATGATTAAACGACTCGTTTTAAGACTGATATACAGTAACCTTTTGAAAACTATCTTATGTTAAGTGGAATTACGATCTATTTGAGGTTGTAAAAATGATAATTCAACGGGACCAAATAAAAAAAGGTAGGGCAATTGTATTACAATTGACCACTACCTTATACTTACTTTTCTAATTGTTTTGTAGCACTTTATTCTCTAATAAATCATTATATAACAATATTACCATTCATCATTAAATACTTCTTCTTTGCAAGACCAATCGTTTTCTGAATATCTATCAATGTGAGTCTACAAGCATGTCAACCATACATCCTAAAAAGAGGTTATGTGACATTTCTAAATATTTAGTAGCTGTTTCCTTTACTTATAGTGTATGCACTATTATTTAAATTCAACAGTGCGAATTGCATCTGGTTTTAAAATATATTGTGCTGGTTGGGACAGGTAACCACTACCCCAATATCTTTCTACTTTCCTAATTTTTCCATTCTGCAACTCTAGGGCAGCCTTAGTAGTGCCTTTTGGCCAAGAAATTATTGAATCTATCTTAGCATTCTGATATTTAAATCCTTTAGTACCTCCGTTATTTACCGTAACCACAAATCGCGGTTGTTGATCACTATTTTGATACTGAACTAAACTTTTGGTGTCACCGGGCACGTAAAAACCACTTTCCCTATAAGGTAATTCCCTAAAACCTCCTTTGCCATCACCTAACAGAACCAATCCATTGCCACCATCTATATACCCAGAGATCACCTCTGTATGATATAAATTACCTACCGCTAACAAATCTAAATTTCCATCAAAATTAACATCGGCAACTTGCATACCCTGTACTACAGAAAATTGAGCAACCAACGGCAGTTGAATAGGTTCTAACTTACCATCTCCTGTATTTTCCAGATACATTGAGGCAAATTCGTTGGCTTCCAAAATTTGCATAGAAGTAGTGTCTAACACCCGCAATAAATCTTGAGTGCTAGATTCTGCAAATTCCTTATAACTTCTAAACACCCCTTTTACACTATTTAACTGGGTAGCCAATAAATTTCTAGGTGCTATACTTACTTCTTTATCACGGATAAATCTTGTAGCTATGGCATCAACACTGCCATTACTATCAAAATCATTCGCATAAATACGTAGCGGTTTTTCCTTGGTGACTTTGTAAGCATGGTTGTTGCCTAGGTTACCTACGACATAGTCGGTATCGCCATCATTATCGAAATCGCCCCCAACAATACTATTCCACCAACCTTTTGCAGAATCAATGGAAGGTGAAATTGCAGTTTTAATTAATTCTCCATCTTTCTTTTTAAATAACGTAATCGACATAAACTCCCCTACCACTAACAAATCCATTTCAGCATCATTATCTACATCAGAAAAAATTGCTGAGGTAACCATACCGATTTCCGATAGTTCTGGCGCCCATTGTAAGGTTACATCTGTAAATTTACCCGCATCATTACGTAATAAATAACTTTTTGGGGCAATTGGAAAACTCCCTGGTGTAACCCTACCACCTACAAACAAATCCAAATCACCATCCCCATCAAAATCAGTGGCCACTGCACAAGAACCACTTGCCAAGATTGGTGGTAATGCATCGGGGTGATATTTAAAATTGCCCTTTCCATCATTTAAGTACAACCTGTCTTGATAATGCCCTTTATCAAAGTATTTTACCGCACTGCCTCCACTTACTATATAAAGATCCAAGTCGCCATCTGTATCGGCATCAAAGAACAATGCTCCTCCATCTTCATAAATAGGCTGTTCGGCTAATGGCTTAGCGATGAAAGTACCATCATTTTGTTGAAACAATAATTGTCCTGAATTACCCCGGCTACCACCAATAAAAATATCGTCTAAACCGTCTCCGTTACAATCCGCAACGGCAGTTGAAGGGCCATTATAATCGAACTGATGTAAAAGTAGGGGCTCATGGATAAAATCGTTTCCCCTGTTTTCTACGTGGGTATGGTTTAACATGAAAGATGTCAATAAGGTAGAACCCTTATTTTTTCCTTTCGCGTTAACCAATTCTATTGTTGATGGATCAATGCGATAAATGGTATCTAAACGTTCCGGAGAAAATTCACCTGAAATTCCATCTGGCCATGTAATAGATACTTTTTGCAACTCTTTATTCTTTGACAAGCCAAAATGTAATTTTTCCTGAGAACTAGACATGTATCCCTTAACCGGATTTTTTTCTTGATACGCCACTGTACCATCTTTAAAATGCAATCCTACCTGTGCACCATATGCATTCTTATTATTTTCTTTACCTATTACGTCTAATTGTAGGTAATGGTTTTTATTTGAATTGTTACGATATAAAAATGCAGGGGCGTTGATGTTATTAACCACCAAATCCAAATCACCATCATTGTCAAAATCGGCATAGGCTGCACCGTTACTTAAAGAAGCCTTGTCAAAGCCCCAATCTTTCACTTTATTTTCAAACTTTAATTCGCCCTCATTTTTAAACATGTAGTTGGGCAAGTATATACTATCTAAGTCTAAAATTCGCTTCACAACCTTTGCTTCGCGCATTTTACCCGTTCCCTTTTGAAAAATATGTTGCTGACTAGAATAATCTTGAAAATCATGGTCGGTTATATTTCTTCTGAAACCATTCGTAATATATAAATCTTTAGATCCATCATTATCAAAATCCGCCGCTAAGGGAGCCCAACTCCAATCGGTTTCATGCAAACCTGCCAAGCGACCAACTTCGCTATATATTGGCTTACCATCAGTACCCTCACCTCTGTTCAATTGCAACACATTACGAATAAACTGTGGCTGAAATCCTTTTTTTATAGTTTCCTTAAAGTGTTGTGGATTCATGTTGGCCGTCATGGTTTTTTGGCGCTCATTTGACTCGGGAAGCATATCCAAAACAAAAATATCAAGCAGTCCATTATTCGTAAAATCAGCCATTTCTATTCCCATACTATTACGGGCGGTATGACTAAAATAAGATGACAATTGATCTGAAAACGTACCATCTTGATTGTTGATGTACAATAAATCACTAGCTAAAAAATCATTGGCTACATAAATATCGGGCCATCCATCTTTATTTATGTCGGCAACGGCTACTCCTAGGCCATATCCTTCTGTTAAAATACCTGCACTTGCCGATATATTTTTAAAAACGGGATGACCGTTTGGACCAATACCTTCATTTCTATATAATTTATCAGTACTTGGACCCGACCCATCTTTTAATGAATAAAGCTTTTCTACTTGATCTGTATTCTCCTTGGCATGTGTTAACAAGTATAGATCCAAGTCACCATCCTTATCATAATCTAAAAAGGCCGCTTGCGTAGAAAAACCACTGTCGGCAATGCCATAATCAGCTGCTTGCTCAGTAAAGGTAGCATCCCCATTGTTAACATACAGCTTGTTTTTTCTTTTGTTTTCGGTGGTGAATCCACCAACGGAAACATAAATATCTAACCATCCATCTTGATTAATGTCAACAATAGAAACTCCATTGTCCCACGAATCGCCAGTAATACCGGCCACTTCTGTAATATCTTCAAAAACAAAACCCCCTTTATTCAAATAGAGCTTGGAGGGTACCAGGTTACCCGAAAAGAAAATATCTTCCAAGCCATCATTATTAAAATCTCCTACCCCAACACCTGCACCAATGTATAAATAAGGAAATGAGAAATAATGCATTTCTTCTGTCTCCCAAATCTTATTATTGAAATCTATATTAGATTGCTTTTCAGATATCAACGTAAATCGTTTCTCCTCTACCTTTCCTTTACAAGCCAATAATAATAATACTGCCAGTAGAACTATGCACCCATATCTCCAATTAAACTTCAACATCTAGCGTTATATTTTTGATTTAAACTTGGCGTAAGTGGCTGATAAATCTAACGAATCTTTCATTTTCATTTGTAACTGTTGCAATTCTCCAAAAAGCTCTTCCACCTTTGCTTTATATTCTGCTTTGGTTGCTAAATCCTTCATTTCATCTGGGTCATCTTCCATGTTAAAAAGTAATAGTTTGTTCAACTTTGGGTATACCAACAATTTAAATCCATCTTTTCTGATCATTCGCTGCGAATTAACATATGACCCATAAATTGATGGGTAATTACTACTTTTCTGTGTGCCCTTGACCAGTGGTAATATGCTATTAAAGAACACCTTTTCTTTTGCTGGCGCCCCTGCTAAATCTAGCGCAGTGGCCATAGCATCTTGAATATAGATGTCAGTATTTACCTTTTTGTCTTTAGGAATATCAGGTCCGTAAATAATAAAAGGTGCACGTATACTATGATCGAACAAA
This sequence comes from Maribacter litoralis, assembly GCF_902506355.1. Lineage (NCBI taxonomy): Bacteria > Pseudomonadati > Bacteroidota > Flavobacteriia > Flavobacteriales > Flavobacteriaceae > Maribacter > Maribacter litoralis. The sequence goes on from NZ_LR733271.1 coordinate 288,763, forward strand.
CTTTGCTTGCCTATTAGCCCATGTTTGCCTATTGCCAAACCGTGATCGGCAGTAAAAACTATATACGTATTCTTGGGTTCTAAAGTTTCTTCTACTTTTTTCCAAATTTCCCCAAGTTGTTGGTCTAAATGCGTAATTAATGCATAATATTCTTGAATGTGTTTTTTGGTGGCATAGGCTGTTCTTGGAAATGGGGCCAAAGCCTCATCTCTCAATTGGTAATCATTATCTATACCTACTCTATCTGGGTAGACTTCTTGCCAATTTTTTGGAATCGAAATTTGCTCTAAAGGATACATGTCCAAAAATTCTTGAGGTGCTTGCCTAGGGTCATGTGGCGCATTAAAAGCCAAATACATAAAAACAGGCTTCACTCGGTCTTTGGTCTCATCTAAAAACGCAACTGCATCGTTTTTAACGACCTCGCTCCAATGTGTACCGCCCTCCCAATAACCACCATGTTTTGGGTCTGCAGGATTCCACAAGGTATCCTTTTCATCTATTGGTCTATTGTATCCCAAAGGCATCACCGTTGCCGGATTGATATCTTTAGGCAACTCTGCAAAAGTTTTTACCATAGCAGCATGGTCCCAACGATCTTTGGGCATACCTGGTCTTTCATTTTTTACATAGTCAAATACTTTCTGAGTCTTGGCGGTAACATGCCACTTGCCTCCCATATAGGTTTCGTAACCCGCAGCTTTCATATATTGCCCCCAAGTATGTTCCAAGTCTTGGTCTTTCTTCCAGGCTTCATACTTCTTTTGTGCATCCCAAACACTTAAGCCAGATATTATCATTGATCTTGAAGCTACACATACAGCACCATTCCACGCGCCCATATTGTAAGCGTTTGTAAACGTGGTCCCCGTTGTGACCAAACGATCCAAATTCGGCGTTTTTATTTCTGCATTGCCCAAAGCATTTATAGCATCATATGTATAATCATCTGCAAACAAGAAAATGAAATTTGGTTTATCTTTCTTCTGTGTTTTCTCTTGTTCTTTACATGCAATAAAACAACTTATGACCCCTAATAAGATAAGTAAACGCTTTTTCATATTTTGGTAATATTTACATAATACGCTGGGAATTCTGATGTATCTGGAGTAATAAAACTGGCAGCCAACCTATACGTTCCGTTCTCTAAGCTACCGGTAACGGAGATATGACTTTCCGATACTTTTCCGTCTTGCTTAAAAACAAGGTCATTTAATTGAATTTGACCACCCGCTACCTTTATCCCTTTACCTTTTGCTAGTCCGTTCCAATTGGGTTTAGAGGCTATTTCTTCTACAGTGTCGTTTATAGCGAAGTTAGATTCTGGTGGATATCGGTACAAATCGAATTGATAGTTTCCCGGTTCTGTAATTTCTATTAAATAATATCCCTCTGGCTGTTGCTCACCCTTCCGTATCAAATCTTGATTCCACGGTATTGGATCCTCTGAATGTAAATCATGAATGGTAAGCAACACGTTTTCGTTGTTTGGCGTGTTTAAAGGAATGCTTGAATAATGCATATCTTGTTCAGTACTTTTCCACCAATCTTCATAAAACGCTTGCATATTCTTTACTCGCTCTGGAAATTTGGAACTCAAGTCTTCTACCTGACCAAAATCGGTATCCATGTTGTAAAGCTCGTTGCCGTTAACCAATCGCCACTCCCCTTGCATGACACAACTATTTCTATATTTTACCGGCCATTGTAAACGTTGGGTGTCTACAACCAACATTCGGTCCTCTAGTTTTTTATTTGGATAAAACACTTGAGAAACATCGGTACCATCCAATTCATTTTTTGGAGTAAAGTCAATGCCGCAGAGTTTGGCTAGCGTAGGTAATATATCTACATGAGATACTAGATCATTACTCTGTTCTAAATGATCGGCAGTTATATTTCCTTTTGGCCAATGGATTAAAAACGGCACTCTATGACCGCCATCATAAGGACTACTTTTTGTTCCTTTTAAATTCGCATTATAACCTGTAACCGCCCCATTCTTTTTACCGATACCGGCCGCCGTACCATTATCTGTGGTAAATATTACAATCGTATTTTCTAATTTCCCTGAAGATTCTAGATATTCCATCAGCTTACCAATATTGTCATCTATATTGCTGATCATTCCATAAAAACGTTTTTGGGTATCATTTAGATCAGCATCTGCATACATATCTAAATATTCTTGAGGAACGTTAAACGGACCATGAGGTGCATTTAAAGCTACATATGCAAAAAAAGGAGTATCTTTCTGATCTTTAATATATTCTATAGTTTCATTAAACCAAACATCTGTACAATACCCCTCGAACTTTTCAGGTTTGCCATTTCTAAAATAGGTGTCATTAAAATAATCGTTGTTCCAATAATCGGGCGTTTGCCCTATACCGCCACCGCCATGATACAGAGCATCTTTAAAGCCCCTATCTTGTGGTCTATACGGATAGTTATCACCTAAATGCCATTTACCAAACATGGCTGTATTATAGCCATCCTCTTGAAAAACTTCTGAAATGGTTTGTTCTTCTTTGTTCAATATAGAGCAGCCACCAATGGTATGCCATGAATTGTTCCTATTACTATTGCGACCTGTGAGCAAACCAGCTCTAGATGGTGTACAGGTTGTACCAACATGAAAATTGGTAAGCTCGGTAGACTTTGCTGCCAAAGCATCGATATGTGGCGTTTTAATGATGGGGTTACCATGAAAACCGACATCACCATAACCTTGATCATCACTCATTATAAAAAGAACATTCGGTTTTTCAAATGAATGTGCTGCAAGCTGATTTTTAGTACTATTATCTTTACAAGAACTTAGAGAACATGCTAAAACACATATAAGTGCAACAACGTAATTAATGGTTTTATTCATTGGTTTAGTCCTATTAATCTTGTTCTACCTTTGTTTTTTTAATGTATTCGCTTGGTACCACTCCAAATTCTTTTTTAAAGCATTTAGAAAAATAGGATGCCGTATTGAACCCAGTTCTGAACATTATTTCCTTCACCGAAAAATCGCTGTTATCCAGTAATTGAATGGCTCTTTTTAAACGAATATTTCTTATAAATTCACTTGATGACAAACCGGTAAGCTCTTTAAACTTTAAGTATAGATTACTTCGACTATGCCCCATTTCCTTTACTAACATTTCTACATTAAAATCGGTATTCATCATGTGTTTTTCTACCGTTTCCACTGCTTGCTGTAAAAACTTCTCGTCTAAAGAAGTAACCGTTACTTCTTTTGGTTGTAGCGTAATTTCTTTTTTAAATCGTTTACGAAGTTCTTCCCGATCCTTAAGGATGTTCGCTACTTTAAGCTCTAAAACCTGAACGTTGAACGGCTTCTTTAAATAGGCATCTGCACCATGCGACAAACCTTCAATCTCACTTTCTTGCGAAGTTTTAGCGGTTAACATAATTACCGGAATATGACTGGTAATGTTGGTGGTTTTTATCATTTCACAGAACTCAATACCGCCCATTACCGGCATTACTACATCTGTAATAATAATATTTGGCAACACTTTTTTAGCAATCTCCATACCCCGTTCACCATTATTGGCCTCAAAAACCGTGTAGGTTTTACCCATAACCTGTTTAATGAACTGTATAATATCTGGATTGTCATCTACAATAAGTAACACAGGGTTTTTAGACCTGACCTTAGATAGATTGTAATCTTCGAGCTCGTCATTTAAATCTATTGCCAGTGACTCAGCCTCAGAAGATCGAACCAAATAATCATTATCGGTTATTTCCTTACAGCTAATATCATCTGCATCTTCGTATGCTTGTTTATCGGTTGGTAACGTCACCGTAAAACAAGACCCTCCACCTTCATTATTTTCAACGGAAATACTGCCCAAATGTAACTCCACCAAACTTTTGGTAAATGCAAGACCTATACCTACACCTTTAGAGTTTACTTTTTCATTTTCTTTCTCGGTATAGTATTTTTCAAAAATGATGCTCTTTTTAACATCTGAAATCCCTAAACCGTTATCTTTTACTTTTATGATCACGTTCTCTTTTTCTGATACTTCATCTTTTTCTACATCGATCGCTACTGTAATTTCACCTCCTTCAGGTGTAAATTTAAAGGCGTTGGACAATAGATTGTTTATCACCTTTTCTAATGCATTGTGGTCAAAGTAAGTCTTATAATGTGCTTCTTTTGAAACAATATTGAATTTTACCGATTTTTTAAACGCCAATAATTGAAAGGGCTCTGCCACTTCTTTTATAAAGAAAACAATATCGGTATGCCTAACTACTAAAGACATTTTACCCTGATTGATCTTTCTAAAATCTAACAATTGATTTACCAATCTTAAAAGATAGTTGGTGTTTTTATGCATTAGTTGATACTGCTCTTTTAAGCTAGATGCTTCCATCTCATCTTTACCGCTTAACAAATACTCTAACGGAGCTTTTATCAAGGTAAGCGGTGTTTTAAACTCGTGAGAAATATTGGTGAAGAAATCGAGTTTTAAGGTCTGTAGCTCATCATTTTTCTCTTTTTCCAAATGTTCTAGCTCCAACTGATGCTTTTTGGTGTTACTAATAATGGTAAACCTCCACAAGCTAACCAGAAGCAATAATAGCAGTATGCCATAAACAATATAAGCTACGGTAGTTCTATAAATAGGAGGTTTTACGGTTAAATTTAGGGTGTACGGAGTAGTATCCCATAATCCATCATTATTGGACGACTTAACTTGCAGTGTGTAATTACCAGGTTCTATATTGGTATAGGTTGCAAATCTTTTGTCAGAACCGGTGTATACCCAATCATTATCAAAACCTTCTAATTTGTATGCGAATTGATTTTTATTGGGTGCAGAAAAGTGTAATGATGAAAACTCGAACGAAAAGCTATTTTCACTATAATTCAGTGTAATATCTTCCACTTCAGATATATTCTTATCCAATAAAACCCTACCATTTACTTCTTCACCTACAGCAATCTCCTCATTAAAAATTGAAAGCTTGGTAACCACCGTTTCCGGTGATGTTTCATTATCATATATTTCCCTCGGATAAAATGCATTAAAGCCGTTGATACCACCAAAAATCAATTCTCCGTCCTTGCGTTTTACCGCAGCCAGCTCTTGAAACTCACTGTCTTGCAGACCGTCTGCGACATCAAAATTTTTAAAGATTTCTTTTTCGGTATCGAATCTTGATAATCCCTTATTTGTTGAAACCCATAGTTGACCTTGTTCATCTTCTAAAATCGCCTTAATTACATTATTCGGTAAACCTTCTTCTATGCTATAAGTTTTAAAAGTAGCTGCTTCACCTTCTTTACCGGGTATTAGTTTATTTAATCCGCCGCCAAAAGTACCTACCCAAAGCTCTCCCTTTCTACTCTCAAAAAGTGACAAAATGTAATTATGACTCAAGGAAGAAGCATTTCCTTCTTCAGTTTTATAGGTCTTGAATTTTGGCTGTTCTTTATACTTTTCCGTTATGGTCAATTGACTAAGTCCATCTCCGGTAGCGATCCATATATTTCCTTTACTATCTTCATAGATATTCCTTACTATATTATTGGACAAGGAATTAGGATCACTAGAATTTTCTTGAAAATTTTGCTTTATATAATTACCGTCATCGCCTTTTATCCATCGATACAAACCCCCAGAATATGTGCCTATCCATAAATTATCTTGAGAATCGTTCAATAAGCTAAACACGCTACGTTTTATACCTTCTAAACCGGTTACGTTAGAAATACCGTTTTGAGGATTTGTAATATCTATTCTAAATAAATAAGGATAGTTTTGACCGCCTTGCAAAAGATATTTTTTGCCTTTAAAACTAATCTCCTCTAGTGCAAATACTTTTCTAAGCTGATTTGTAGAGGTAAAGACAGAATATTTTTCTTTACTTGCCACGCTTTTATTTAAGCCTCCCCCTTCTGTACCTACCCAAAGTGTGCCATTACTATCCTCAAAAATTGACCTTATTTTATCGTAGCTAAGACTGTTCTCCCTCAAATCACGTTTAACATGTTTGAAGTTTTTCCTGTTCGGGTCAAACTTGTTTACCCCACCACCATTTGTACCCACCCATAAAATACCGGTTCTATCAATGTATAAAGAAGTTATAATATTCTTACTAATACCGTTTTTATCTTCTGGTCTATAAGTGAACGATTTTAATAACTTGGGCTGTTTTAAACTAGAAGAATTATCAAAGTATAGCAACCCATTATCGGTACCCGCCCAAATGTGGTTTTTATCATCAAAAGCCAAAGAAGTATAGTTGCCTCCTTTGATTTTTATAAATTCCGGGTCTTCCTTGGTACCCTGAACATACAAACCTTGCCCAGTACCAATTATAAGTTTGTTATAACGGTCTTGCGCAATAACACCCACAGATTCATGCTTAAAGCCTATGTCATCATTAATTAGTTTAAAATAGGAATTACCCTTGGCATCAAGTTTTAACTGGTAAATTCCCAAATGCCCGCCTAGCAGCAACTCACCATCGGCATTTTCATAAATAGAATTAATAACACTACCATCTTGTTGTTTGTTTTGATCTTTAAGTACAAACTTGAATTTTTGAAACTTGACACTGTCCATGGACACCGATAGGTCAAGCATATTAATATCTTCTTTGGTAGCGATCCACAATCTATTTTTACTATCTAGATATAAACGGGTTATGTAATCATTTGATAGACTATGCTCATTTGCTTTATCAAACTTAAACTGCTTAAAAGTCTCTTTCTTTTTGTTGTAATAAAAAAGTCCGTCACCGGTACTACCTACCCATAAATTACCTTTTTCATCGCCCGTCATGGCATAAATAAGATTACTATTTATGTTGGTGCTTTTTTGATCAGGTTTGAAAACGGTGAACGAATAGCCATCGTATCTATTTAAACCGTCATGTGTACCAAACCACATATAACCGTATGAATCTTGATAAATACAGTTGACATCACTTTGAGAAAGACCATCATCGGTACCAATTTGATCAAAATAAAAATTTTCTTGACCTTGTGCCATCAGACTATATAGCAATACCATAAACATGAAAAAACATTTCATATTTATTAATGCAAAACGTGCTTTAACCTGTTCTTTTGAATACATTTTTATCTGTATTCCTTGAGCTAAAATTGGGAGAATATTCATGAACATTAAAAATGATAAAGTTTACTACTATACACTGAATGAAATGATTTCATATGTAGAAGATATGGTTTTATTCGTCCTTTTCCGCCATGAAACCTAGTAAAACCTTTTTCGACAGTATAATGTAATCAATATAAATCATATATTTTTTATACATCACAAAATAGTTCGTATTTTGTGATAAACTCATAAAATGAAGCTTCATTTACTAGATAGATCTAGTGTTGCGAACACATCAATTACCGTTTCTCAAAATAATTATAAGAACTTTTTAAAGGTTTGGCATTTTCATGAAGAGCTAGAATTGGTATATATTATAAAAAGTTCGGGTACCCGATTTGTTGGAGATAGTATTGAGAAATTTCAATCGGGCGAGGTGGTTCTTATCGGTAAAAACGTTCCTCATATGTGGTTAAACGATGATGCCTATTTTGAAAAAAATTCTTCCCTTACCGCACAAGCAGTTTCCGTTCACTTCAAAGATAATTTTGTGGGACACGAATTTTTATCGCTACCAGAAATGCAACCCGTAGCTCATCTTCTAAAAAAAGCAGCACAAGGAATTAAGTTCCACAACATTACTAATAACATAAAAAATGAATTAAAAAACCTTCATAGTCTTGAACCTGCAATTAAAATAACGCGAATAATTGAATTATTAAGCAAATTAGAGCAACAACAAAATTATAAACTATTATCTAGCAATGGGTTTATTAATACGTTTCATCAAACAGAAAACGAGAGATTGAATATTATTTATGAATATGTATATCAAAATTTTCATACTCCTATAAGTTCTAAAGATGTTGCTCAGTTGGTCAACATGAACGCATCTTCATTCAGTAGATTTTTTAAAACTATCCACAGAAAACCTTTTACTAGATTTTTAAATGAAATACGAATTGGTTTTGCTTGTAAAATGCTTCTAGAAAATAAGGAAAGTATAACTTCAATTGCATATGCATGCGGATTCGGAAATATTTCAAATTTTAATCGTCAGTTTAAAATCATTAAAGATCAATCTCCTTCTTCCTTTTTAAGCAAACATCGAAAACATTTATAGGCTTTATGCAAAAAAAGTATCAGATTTGGTATTTTATGAGGTGGTTTTAGGCAAAATGTTCCCATAATTTTGAATAAAACAAAATCAATGTCAAATTCAATTATAATTACTGACGTCATCTCAAGGGATATTCGTTTCCCTACCAGCAAGTCTTTAGATGGTTCCGATGCTATGAATCCTGATCCAGATTATAGTGCCGCTTATGTAATATTAAAAACAAATTCACCAGAAGGTCATGAAGGTCACGGATTAACTTTTACTATAGGTAGAGGTAATGAACTTTGTACCCAAGCCATAAAATCTCTCGCGCATTTGGTAGTAGGTAAATCTTTAGAAAGCTTTACTTCTAATATGGGTGATTTTTGGAAAATGATTACAGGCGACAGTCAGTTGCGATGGTTAGGTCCTGAGAAAGGAGTTATTCACCTTGCTACCGGTGCCGTGGTTAATGCCGTTTGGGATTTATATGCGAAAGTAGAGAAGAAACCTTTATGGAAATTATTGGCAGACATGTCACCTGCCGAGTTAATTTCATGTATTGATTTCACATATATTACAGACGCTATTACGCCTACCGAAGCCTTGGAGCTTTTGCAGCAAAAAGAGGCCAGCAAGCAGGAAAGAATAGATCATTTAAAGGATAAAGGGTATCCTGCCTACACCACGTCTGCCGGTTGGCTAGGATATTCTGATGATAAAATGCGACGTCTATGCAAAGAAGCCAAGGCAAGTGGCTTTAAGCATATGAAAATAAAGGTTGGTTCTGACCTACAAGATGATATGAGACGTGCCGCGATTATTCGTGAAGAAATTGGCGACGATTTAAAACTTATGATGGATGCCAACCAAAAATGGGATGTTGATGAAGCTATTACCAATATGGAATCGCTTAAAAAATTCAACCCTTGGTGGATTGAAGAGCCAACGAGTCCCGATGATATTTTGGGGCATGCAAAAATTGCCAAAGCTGTTAAACCTATTGAGGTTGCAACTGGCGAACATTGCCAAAACAGGGTTATCTTTAAACAACTAATGCAAGCCGGTGCCATCGGTATTTGCCAAATTGATAGCTGTAGGGTTGGTGGCGTAAATGAAATATTGGCTATTTTATTAATGGCAGCTAAATTCAACATTCCCGTATGTCCGCATGCCGGTGGTGTTGGGCTGTGCGAATATGTTCAGCATCTTTCTATGATAGATTATATAGCTATTAGTGGATCAATGGAAAATAGGATCATAGAATTCGTAGATCATTTACATGAACATTTTTACGAGCCTGTTGTCATAAAAGATGGAGCGTATATGCCTCCAAAATTACCAGGATATAGCATTACCATGAAAGAAGACTCATTGGACACCTATACTTTTCCTGACGGGGCATTTTGGAAAGAAGAATTAATGAACAAATAAACTACTAAAACATGAAGTTTAACCTTAAAGGTAAAAACGTAATTATAACCGGTGGTGGTAGCGGTATTGGTCAAGCTATCTCAACCACATTTGCTGCACAAGGTGCCAATGTTCATATTTTAGAATTGAACATAGAACATGCAGAGAGCACGGTAAATCTTATCAAAGAACAAGGCGGAGTTGCTACAGCATACAATTGTAATGTTGTAGACCAAAAACAGGTTATTAGTGTTCTGGATGAAATCACCGCTAAAAAGGACATTCATATACTCATTAATAATGCCGGCATTGCCCACATAGGTAATATTGAAAAGACTGCCGTAGATGATTTGGACCGTGTTTATAATGTCAATGTTAAAGGTCCTTATAACTGCATGTATGCGCTTATTCCCAAGATGAAAAAAAATGGTGGTGTCATAATTAATATGGCATCGATAGCTTCAAACGTAGGTATAAATGATCGTTTTGCATATTCAATGAGTAAGGGTGCTATTCTTACCATGACGTATTCCATTGCCAAAGATTATATTAAAGATGGTATACGTTGCAATTGTATTTCACCGGCTAGAATTCATACTCCTTTTGTTGACGGATTTATAAAAGCAAATTACCCGGGACAGGAAGAAGAAATGTTCAAAAATCTGTCTGCCACACAACCAATTGGCAGAATGGGCAAACCTCAAGAAGTTGCTGACCTAGCTCTTTACCTTTGTTCAGACGAAGCTTCTTTTATTACTGGAACGGATTTCCCTATTGACGGGGGATTCATAAAACTTAACGGATAAAATAAAAAAAATGAAACTAATACGATTTGGATCACCCGAAAATGAGAAACCAGGAGTAATTCATGAAAATGGCGATTGGATAGATACTTCAGGTTTTGGTGAAGATTATGATGAGCTTTTTTTTGAGAACGACGGTTTAGCCCGACTTACATCTTGGGTTGATGAAAAAGCTAATGATTTACCTAAAATAGATAAGAATACAAGATTAGGACCTCCTATAAAAAAGCCTTCTAAAATTGTTTGTGTTGGATTAAACTATGCAAAACATGCAGCGGAGAGTGGTATGCAAGTACCTACAGAGCCTGTTCTGTTCTTTAAAGCGACTTCTGCTATCGTAGGACCCAATGATGATGTCATCATCCCAAAAAACAGTAAAAAGACCGATTGGGAAGTTGAGTTGGCTGTTATAATAGGTAAAAAAGCTAGCTATGTTGAAGAAGCCGATGCGATGGACTATGTTGCTGGCTATACCCTACATAACGATTATAGTGAAAGGGAGTTTCAATTAGAAAAACAGGGGCAATGGGTAAAAGGTAAAAGTTGCGACACTTTTGCTCCTATAGGTCCATTTTTAGCGACCAAAGAAGAAGTTAGCAACCCGCATGACCTAGACCTATGGTTAAAGGTAAATGGTGAACTTTTACAGAATAGTAATACCGAAGATTTGGTATTCAACATACCGGAACTAGTAAGTTACATTAGTCAATATATGACGCTGTTACCAGGTGATATTATCTCTACAGGAACACCATTTGGAGTAGGTTTAGGGTTTAATCCTCCTAGATATTTAAACCCTGGCGATGTGGTTGAATTGGGTATTGAAAAATTAGGTAGTTCTAAACAAGTTGCCAAGGCATACACAAAATGATCATTGACAGCCATCAACATTTTTGGAAGTACGATCCGGTTAGAGATAGCTGGATCGATAGCACTATGAAAATCATACAACGTGATTTTTTACCTGGTGATTTAAAACCAATACTTACTGAAAACAATGTTGATGGTTGTATTGCCGTACAAGCCTATCAGTCTGAAAATGAGACTACCTTCTTATTAGACTTGGCTGCAAAAAACAATTTTATAAAAGGTGTAGTTGGCTGGGTAGACTTATGTGATAGTAATGTGCAAAAACGCTTGGAACAATTTGCCCAAAACAAGCTTTTTAAAGGTGTACGCCATATTCTACAAACAGAAAAAGAAGATTTTATTTTAGACCGAGCATTTACAAACGGAATTCAAAAATTAGCTCCGTTAAATCTAACGTATGATCTTTTGGTTTTACCGAATCAATTAGAAAATACTACGATACTAGTGTCTAAATTTTCAAATCAAAAGTTCGTTTTAGATCATATTGCCAAACCACCTATTAAATCCGGAGGAATTAAAAATTGGAAATTGGGAATTGAAAAACTTGCCAAATGTCCCAATGTATATTGTAAACTTTCCGGATTAGTAACAGAAGCTGATTGGAGCTCTTGGAAACAAGAGGATCTTACGCCGTATATAGATATCGTTTTTGAGGCTTTTGGCACAGACCGTATTCTATTTGGATCAGACTGGCCTGTTTGTTTATTGGCTGGTAGCTATGCTAAAACAAAGAAAATAGTTACATCTTATATCAAGCAATTATCCGATACGGAACAAGCAAAAGTAATGGGGTTGAATGCTATGGATTTTTACGGAGTAAGCGCTTAATTTATTAACAACATTAAAACATACCAACGATGGATTTAAAACTGAAAAATAAAATTATAATAGTATCTGGAGGTTCATCTGGAATTGGTAGAGGTATAAGTATCAGTCTGGCAAAAGAAGGTGCAATACCTTATATTCTAGGTAGAAATAAAGCGAATATCGTCTCTGTAATTTCTGAAATAGAAAAAGAAGGCGGACAAGCAGGTTACGCTTTTGCCGAACTAACGGACCCACAAAAATGCAAAGAGGCTGTTGACAGTTGTATAGCACGCTTTGGAAGAATTGACGGCTTGGTAAATAATGCCGGTGTAAACGATTCTGTAGGTTTGGAAGATGGAAACCATGATGATTTTATGCGTTCTATTTCTAGAAACCTCACGCATTACTACATGATGGCGCATTATGCGCTTCCTGAACTCAAAAAAAATAAAGGTGCCATTGTAAATATCGGTTCCAAAACATCGGTTACCGGTCAAGGTGGAACTTCTGGCTATGCTGCTGCCAATGGTGGCAGAAATGCACTTACCAGAGAGTGGGCGGTTGAACTACTACCCTATTCTATTCGTGTTAATGCAGTTATTGTAGCGGAGTGCTATACACCATTATATGACCGTTGGATAAAATCATTCCCAAACCCAGAGGAACGACTTGATAAAATTACCAAAAACATTCCTTTAGAAAATAGAATGACCACTGCAGAAGAAATTGCCGATATGGTCGCTTTCTTATTTTCTGAAAAATCTAGCCACACTACCGGTCAGCTCATATTCGTAGACGGCGGTTATAGTCATTTAGATCGTGCATTATAGCACAATTACGACTTCTTAAATCAACTAACAACAAAACTCACCACCAATGTCAAAGACCGATAAAACACCTATAGTCTCAAGAAAAACCTTGTTACCTTTTATTTTAATTACTTCTTTATTTGCGCTTTGGGGCTTTGCCAATGCGGTTACCGACCCTATGGTACAAGCCTTTAAAAAAGTATTGGAACTCTCCAATTCTCAAGCGGCATGGGTACAAATGGCCTTTTATGGCGGTTATTTTTGTATGGCATTACCGGCTGCTTTGTTCGTTAGAAAATATTCTTATAAGGTAGGTGTGCTAATTGGCTTGGCACTGTACGCAGTGGGGGCGTTATTATTTTACCCGGCAGCTATCACTGAGCAATTTTGGTTCTTTTGCCTAGGGCTTTATATCTTAACCTTCGGACTCGCTTTTTTAGAAACTACTGCCAATCCGTATATACTGGCAATGGGCGACCCTAAAACGGCCACGCAACGATTGAATTTGGCACAAGCCTTTAATCCTATCGGTCTGTTATTAGGACTTTTGGTTGCGCAGCAGTTTGTTCTTAAAAATTTACAATCAGATGATATTGAAAATTACAGTGCTTTATCCGAAGCGAAAAAATCACTGATCAGAACATCAGACTTAATGGTGATCAGAGATCCCTATGTTGTTCTAGGATTGGTTATTTTGGCTATTTTGGTATTGATCGCCGTTAGCAAAATGCCGCAATCTAAAGCTGATGGGACTGTACCTAGCTTAAGCCATACCTTTAATTCGTTGAAAAAAAACAGAAAATATGTTTTTGGTGTGGTATCACAAATATTCTATGTTGGTGCGCAAATCATGTGCTGGACATATATTTACCAATACGCAGAGGCTATTGGTATGGATAGTGAAACTGCTGCCAATTATCAAATTGTAGCCTTCATATTGTTTCTGGTCGGTAGGGTTATTGGAACGTATCTTTTAAGATTTATATCTTCTGGAAAGCTTTTGTTATTGTACGCCTGTGCCGCCATTATCGCCTCTTTAGGCACCATGTTCTTAATAGGACCAATAGGACTTTATTGCCTTGTTGCGCTGTCATTATGTATGTCTGTAATGTTCCCGACTATTTATGGTATTGCATTGGAGAATTTGGAAGAAGAAGAATCTAAAATTGGTGCAGCAGGTCTGGTTATGGCCATTGTTGGTGGCGCCTTAATGCCCGGACTACAAGGAAAAATTATTGATATAGGCGGATTTGGAGTGAGTGACACGCAAATATTAGGGTTATCTGAAGTCAACTTTTCCTTTATATTACCATTGATCTGTTTTGTAGTCATTGCTTTTTATGGTCTAATGACCAATAAACATTACGAGAATTAACATGGAAAACCAAAAACATTGTTTTGCCTTAGATTTAAAGAACGATAAGGCACTGATCAACGAATATATAGAGCATCATAAAAATGTGTGGCCAGAAATTATTGAAAGTATAAAAGGTTCTCACATAGAAAATTTAGATATTTATCTCGTAGAAAACCGGCTTTTTATGATTATGGAAACCAACCCATTATTCTCTTTTGACAAAAAGCAACAAGCTGATGAAAACAATGCCAAGGTGCAGGAATGGGAAACCTTAATGTGGAAATATCAACAAGCTATACCAAACTCAAAACCAGGAGAAAAATGGCGATTAATGAACAAAATATTTGAATTATGAGTAAAGCCAAAATTGCCATCAACAACAATTACCCTTCAGTTACCGATTTAAGAAATAAGGCCAAGAAAAAAATTCCAAAATTCGCTTTCGAATATTTGGATGGTGGCTGTAACGAAGATGTTAACCTTATAAAAAATACCAGTGATATTAGAAAGGTGGAACTGTCTCCCAGCTATTTAAGTAAGCATACCGGTTCTGATATGAAAACCGAGCTTTTTGGGCATACGTACGACGCCCCTTTTGGTATAGCTCCCGTTGGTCTACAAGGGTTAATGTGGCCCAATGCTCCAGAAATATTGGCAAAAGCGGCATTTGAACACAAAGTTCCTTTTATTTTAAGTACGGTATCTACAAGTAGTATTGAAAGAATAGCTGAAATTACAGAGGGGCAAGCTTGGTTTCAATTATATCACCCTACCGAAAATAGGTTACGTGACGATATGATACAAAGAGCTGCACAAGCAGAGTGCCCTGTTCTGGTTATTTTATCCGACGTTCCCACATTTGGATTTAGACCAAGGGATATTAGAAACGGATTGGCCATGCCGCCAAAAATGAGTGTTAAGAATATTCTTCAAATTTTAGGAAAGCCAGAATGGGCAATGAAAACCTTAATTCATGGTCAACCGAACTTTGAAACCCTAAAACCATACATGCCCAAAAACCTAGATTTAAAACAACTAGGAAAGTTCATGGACCAGACCTTTACTGGTAGATTGAACGAGGAGAAAATAAAACCTATTCGCGATATGTGGAAAGGAAAATTGGTGCTAAAAGGTGTTGCTTCTGAAATGGATGCAGAGAAAGCAATTCGTTTAGGTGTGGATGGCATTATTGTCTCTAATCATGGCGGAAGACAGTTAGATGCCGGTGAGTCTACCATCAGACCGTTAACGCGCATTGCCGAAAAGTATGGCGACCAAATAAAAGTAATGATGGACAGTGGTTTACGCTCTGGTCCTGATATTGCTAGAACAATGGCTTCTGGAGCAGAATTCACCTTCTTAGGACGTTCTTTTATGTATGGAGTGGCTGCATTGGGAAATACTGGTGGAAATCATACTATATCATTATTGAAAACTGAACTACAACAGGTTATGGAGCAAGTATGCTGTGAGAACACGACGGACTTCCCTAATCATCTCATCAAGAAAATTTATTAAAAAACGGATGATTATTTTACGTTGATAAGCACTAATACTTATTCTGTAAAATTATCATCCGCAAAATTTACTCTTCTATTTTTACTACTTCACTTTAACTTCTAAAGGAGCATTTACTTTTTTAGAGAATTGTTTCAAGTAGTTGTTCCACTCTTCTTTGGTGCTGAATTGTTTGCTTTTTTTCCAGCCAAACCCTGTATAATAAACAGCTTCACCATTTGCTACCTTTACCTGTGCATACAAATTACTTAGATCCTTGGCATCGGTAACATATTCATCATACCCTAACATAGCATTCGAAGGCACTACAATTCCTGTTCCCAATTCAGAACCAAAATAAGGCTCCCAATAACTGACCCAACCATGTTCTACCTCGGTAGATATTTCACCATCTTTCTCATGCAGTGTAAGACCAACGGATATTGTTTCTGAGCCTTCCACCTCAACCCTATATTTAGATAGGTTGCTTCCTCGATCCAGTGAAATAAATTTCTTTTCAGTTATAGTTTTATCTCCTGCTTTCCAAGGTGCATAGCTAATCCAAAAACTGGTTCTTAACGGTCCGGTTTCAATGGTTTTGTAATCGGTAAAATTTCTAGAAAATTGATATGCGGTATCTACTTTAACAGCAATTCCACCTACTCCTCTACTGGTACCTACATGAAAATTATCGAGCCCTTCGCCATCATCTTCATGATATGATCCATCTGTTTCCAATTCCTTCTTATACCATTTATTTATAATAGGGTAATCCACTCTTTTTAACCATGCATCCATTCCGCTTGAAAGTGTACCTCCAGGAATACTATCCTCTATCATTTTTTGTGCTACAGGACCATATGTTCTAAATGCAACCCTATCATTTTCCCAAGCATAATCATCTGTACGCTCTGGTACAAATCTTGAATAACACGTTGGTATTTCTTCAGATGGAGCTTCGGCATCCTTTAATGTTATTGTAAAGGTTTTACTTGAATTCGCTCCTATTTCTGGCTGAAATAAAAGTACATCATGTGTACCATCTCCATCAATATCACTTAATTGTGATAACAGTTCTTTAGTACTACCAGCTTCACTAATCTTGTACGATTTTCCAGATATCAACTTTAAAGATTCGTTAGACTGCAATAGCGCCAAATCAATTTCAACGGTCTCTAAAGAACGGTCAATATCCAAACTATTGATAACTTCTATTTCTAACGATGTATTACCCGAACACCCTGCTAAGAACAAGGTAACAATTGCCGCACAATACTTTAAATGAATCTGGTTTATCATACTATTATTTTTCATTACTTGGTTTACCAATGGTTGCTAAAATTCCACCATCAACATACAAAATATGTCCATTCACGAAATCACTTGCCTTAGACGATAAAAATACCGCCGCACCTGCCAAATCATCTGGGTCGCCCCATTTTGCCGCCGGTGTTCTGTTCACAATAAATTCATTAAAAGGGTGCCCCTCTACTCGTATGGGTGCGGTTTGACTTGTGGCAAAATAACCCGGACCAATACCATTGACCTGTATATTGTGTTTAGCCCATTCAGTGGCCATATTCTGTGTCAACATCTTTAATCCACCTTTTGCAGCGGCATAGGCACCCACGGTATTTCTACCTAATTCACTCATCATAGAGCAAATGTTGATGATCTTTCCCTGTTTTCTTGAAATCATGGTTTTTACCACATGTTTTGATACAATAAACGGACTCACTAAATCTACATTGACCACTTCTTTAAAGTCTTCCACTTCCATATCTTCCAATGGCGTTCTTTTAATAATGCCCGCATTATTAACAAGAATATCTATTGCGCCTACTTTAGCTTGTATATCGTTTAAGGCTTTTATAACTGCTTCTTCATCTGTAACATTGAATTTGAAACCGTATGCATCAATGCCCAAGGACTTGTAAAATGCTACGGCATCGTCAATTTTAGCTTGTGATGAATTTCCATTCACAATTAACTTTGCCCCAGCAAGACCTAATCCTTTTGCCATTGCCATACCTAAACCATGGGTACTGCCAGTTACAAGAGCAACTTTTCCTTTTAAATTAAATAGTTCCGTAGACATAATTTTATTTTAATTCTGTTATTGCAGCAACATCCATATCACTGTAGTCTAAATTTTCACCTGCCATACCCCATATAAAAGTGTAGTTCGACGTTCCTGATCCACAGTGAATAGACCATGGTGGTGAAATTACCGCTTGGTGATTGTGCATCCATATATGTCTGGTTTCCTGTGGTTGCCCCATAAAATGACACACTGCCTGCCCTTCTGGTACATCTAAATAAAAATAAACTTCCATTCTACGATCGTGAACGTGTGCCGGCATGGTGTTCCAAACACTTCCGGTTTTCAACTTGGTCATTCCCATCTGTAATTGACATGTAGTAACTACCCCGCCAATGATCATTTGGCTTACCGTTCTATGATTTGCTGTCTCCAAAGAACCCAACTCTAATTTATTAGCTTCTTCTAAGCTTACTTTTTTCGTTGGATAATTGGTATGTGCCGGTGCCGAATTGATATAGAATTTAGCCGGATTTTTAGTGTCGTCACTTTTAAAAACGACTTCTTTTGCTCCCATACCAATATACAAAGCATCTTTATGTCCTAAGCTATACGTGGTACCATCTACCTCAACTGCACCCGATTCTCCTACATTAATAATACCCATTTCTCTTCTCTCCAAGAAAAACTCAGCCTTTAAAGGATCAATGGTTTCCAGTTTTAAATTAGATTGAGGCACAGCAGAACCAGCTATATAGCGATCGTAATGCGTGTAAGTTAAATTGATTTCGCCCTCTTTCATAAGGTCGTCAATTAAAAACTCATCTCTTAAAGCTGTGGTGTCGTATTTTTTAACTGCCTCTGGACTAGAAGCATATCTCGTATTATAGGTTGTAGACATTTAATTATATTTTAATTATTGTTTTAATCTGTACACTTTAAAATTATCTATTGTCATGTGATTTTTTACCGTTCTAAACCCGAAATGACCTTTCGTGTATGGGTCGGCATCGTAAAAATCGATCATTTTTACTCCGTTTCTGTAATATTGAATCACATTATCAAAGGCAATGATTCTAATATGATAGGTTGTATTCGGTTCCAGTAAAAACTCAGATTTGGTAAAATCATGTTCTTCCAACAGTGGGCGTTCTCCATTACCTACATATCTTCTAAATCTCGTTTTACTATTATCATGCCCACCTACACCCATATAATACAGACGCAGACCATCATAGTTTGTAAACTTGCCATGTCTGCCTGTTGAATTTTTGAACAAATCATTTGGATGTTCCATATCCGTAGCCATCCAAAAACAGTTCATATCAGAAACCCGGTCATTTTCACCTCCGTCAGATATAATATAAGTATCGTATTCTATCATTATGGGTCCGGATAGTTCTTTTTTAAACCAAATCGTACAGCCTGAAACATCATCAATTTCAAGCTTATTATTTCTGATTTCAGAAATACCGCCTGGCATTTGCTCAACTTTCCATGAGCTTAAATCATCATTAAAATCATCTTGATAGAGCAAAGTTGATTTTACACTTAAGGTATCATTTAATGAGACTACTTTCGATGTTTGGGCACAACCGTAATTGAACAAAAGGGACAATAACACTATTGATACCCCATTAAAATATTTATTGTTCCGTAAACTCATGTAACTCTTATAATTTGGTTTAGCGATATAATGCAATATGGGAATTTAGCCGCCATATAAATATAACTCATCGTTCATAATTGATAAATTATGAATCACGATAAATTTAACCCCTTATAACCAGTGTATTAACCTAATCTATTTTCTCTAGGCTCACAAAATATGCTCCCAACGTTTCTTCGTTCTCTAAAGTGAACCAGGTTTGTAAATCGGCTTCCCCCTCGGTTAAATCCACCTTAAATTCAGCATATTCTTTTGTAGGATCCACCTCAATTTCACTGTCCGTACCCTGTACTTTTAATCTTGCTTTCTTGATGGGCAAAGATTTTCCGGGTTTACTGGCAGAAACACTGGTTCCTTCTTTTGCAGGTCTAATAGCTGCTTTAGCGTTTAAAGCTAAATGCGTTTCTTCGGGCCATCTACGTAATTTTACAGCATAGGTACCTGGTTGGTCTACATGTATTGCCCAATACCCATTATCCATATAACCTGTTCTAATATGTCTTTGGTGCCACGGACTATCGCCTTGCGTATGCCAGTCATGACAATATAATTTCGTTGGATTTTCATTTTCATTACCCACATAAATTCTTGGTAAATCATCATACCTAGGTAGCAAATCTTGCCACCACTGATTATAAGCTTTCTTAAACTCCGCCATTTTCTCAGGATGTTTTGAGGCTATATTTTTACGTTGTTCTGGATCTGTTTCCAAATTATATAACTCGGTACTATCTACCAATCGCCATTTACCTTGCATTAAAGAAGTTCTTCGCCATGGTTCTGGGTTTTCGGTACGTTGAGAATTAGTAATAACAATTCGCTCTTTAAAATCTTCACTTTCGCCATTGATCAAAGGCAGCAAACTTTTTCCATCAAAAGATATAGCTGTATCTACTTCTAGATCGCACATTTCTACCAAGGTAGGCAATACATCAAAATGTGCCGTTAGCTCATCAATATCTTTACCAACTGTAATTCCACCATTCTTCCAATGAATAAATAAAGGAACTCGGTGTCCGCCTTCATACTTACTTGCCTTCACACCACGCATACCTGCATTATATCCTTTTTTAATAAAACCATCCAATCGATGCCCTTCCGTTCTTGCTCCTTGAGCCGTACCGTTATCTGTGGTAAAGATCAGAATGGTATTGTTAATAAGTTCTGAGGTTTCCAAATAGTCTACAAGCTTCCCTACATTCTCATCTATATTTGCGATCATGCCATAAAAAGCAGGTAAGGGAATATCTTCATTATCCATATAGGGTTCTATATATTTATCAGCTACAAAGTATGGAGAATGTGCCGTATTTGTAGGCAGATAGCAAAAGAACGGTTTGTCCTTATTTTTTTCAATATACTTAATGGCTTTATTGAACCAGATATCGGTACTATAACCTTCAAATCTTTTTAGCTCACCGTTATGCACATACATATCATCAAAATAGTCATTATCCCAATAATCCATGGTTTGCTCCATACCGCCACCACCGTGAGAAAGCACCTCATCAAAGCCATTATCTTGTGGTCTAAACGGATAGTTATCGCCTAAATGCCATTTTCCGAATATTGAGGTGGTATAGCCGTTTTCCTTAAATATTTCAGCCATAGTTGTTTCACGTTCCAACAATAAAGATCTACCGTTTATGGTATGCCATACCCCTGTTCTATTTGCATTATGACCCGTTAGCAATGCTGCCCTTGTTGGCGCACAGGTGGGGTTTACATGATAATCTGTAAACCGGGCACTTGTTGCATGTAGCTTATCTATGTTAGGCGTTTTTATATACGGATTACCCAATGCCGCTATATCTCCATACCCTTGATCATCTACCAATATTAAAATAACATTCGGCTTTGCTTCTTTCTCTGTTGTGATTTCCTTCTTTTCTTCACATGAAAAAAATAATATTGTTATGGATCCGATAAAAAATGTAAATATTCTATTCGAACGCTTAAGTATTGATTGTAAAAACATAGATTAATAAGTGTTTCTATTCTTTAATTTATTTTTCGGATGGATAAACCAATTTTAATGCATCGCTTTATAAAACAGATGATTATTTTGACCGTCATCGCTAACTTTTCCGGCTGATAAACCCGTAGTATTACTGCTATTTTCATCTAAAAAAACCGGATACTCCGTTAAATTGTTCAGCTTAATATGAGAAGCGGAATAGTTTTCATCACGCTTCAATAGACCAATAGTTCTATTATCTCCACCTACTTGAATTTTTAAATTTTGATCAGGATTTGGCACAGCGCTTCTAAGAGTAATTTTATGATCGCTTCCTATAATTATAGCGGCATGACCACTACCGTTATATGATTTACCTTCATAAGGTAGCAACGTAATATCTGCATTTGTACCGCTATCGGTGACATAATCTACCCCAAGAGCTGGTCCATATTGGGTATCTGCATAACTATCTACAATATCGCCAGTACCGATACAAAATCCTCTTTCACAACCAATAGTAGTCGTCCCCGATACATATTTTTTACCCGTGGCATGGGTCAATGTTACCCCTGCTCTCATGTTCTTTACCGTGCAATTGATGATGGTAGGGTTAGATGTTCCGCGATTATAGACTACGCCGTCAATAATAGTTTCACCACCATTATAGGCTCTTATGCCACCCTCGCCCAAACTCATCATATAGCCTGCTGGTAATTTGTACCCAAAATACGTCATAAACCCTGCTTTGTCACCGTCTGAACCCGTGCCGGTTTCAGCTAGCATATCATCAGTAGATCGCATAGTACCTTCTATATAACAGCCTTCTATTAAAGGCTCATCTGCAGCTTGCATAAACATTGCATGACCATATGACCTATGAATAATTGTACAGTTTTTTGCATGATTTTTATAACCACGAATTAAAAAGGCGGAGTGTTTAAAATGATTTATCACATTATTACCTCCCTTACCAAATGTTTCTCCATATCCGTAAGGGTAAGATCCTTTGGTACTTAAATGTAACCCTTCAATTCTATTGCCTGCCCCATCCATAACAACATTACAAGCTCTTCTTGTGGGGTGATCATGTACCGAACCTACATCTATCAAAGTCAAATTTTTGATAACATTGTTATTACCAACTACCTGAAGTTCATAAAACTCATTATATTCTTTAAACGCTGTCAACACCTCTGTTTCTACATTGACAGTGACACCGGTAAAATCATATACGCTATTGTTACCGCTAAACAACAACAACACCAAAGCTTCATGATCATCGATTGTAGTGTGAGATTTAAATGTACCGTTTTTAATATTGTTGACCGTAATGGTGTATGTTCCTTCTTTTAAAACCACATTCACATTGTCCTGCCCTAAATAAGGTACTAATTCCGCTAAAGTCTCCACCTTTGTTTGTGCATAAATTGCCATACTGAAAAGCAGTAAAAGGATAAATGCAAAATATTTTAATTTATGAGTCATACTAGTTGTTTATTTATAAACCTTCTTGTGAATGCTAATTTTATTCAACCTCAACATCCTTGACAAAATCATTTATAATGATATTGTCAGTTGTTACTTTTTTACCATCGATCATTACATTGTCAAATATTACCTGTTCAACAATATGTTCATTATCGAACCCAATAAGCTCTATACTCGCATGGTCTTTAATGATATACGGCTTCCAATCGGGTCCGTCTTGAAAACCGGTTAGAGTGGTGTCAATTGGAGCTGAAGTTGCTGTGATATTTTTAAAAGTTACATTTTTAATGTGACCGCGTTCTTCGGTTTCCGTCCATCTTGTTTTTCCTATCCAACAAGATATTAATCTACGGCCTTCCTCTATTCTAATATTATCAAAAGTGATGTCACTTATTACAGCATCATCACAATGATACACCCGTAAAGCTGTTTCTCTGCCAACATCGTGAATTACGTCACAATTTTCAAAAAGTACATTACTGATATTCTCATGAACCTCTGCGCCTATACTAAAAGAGTGAGCCAATTCGTTCCAGACCACACATTTTCGTGTGTGAATATTGTTGACCTCGCCGTATCCACCAAAAGACTTTATTACAACGGCATCATCAAACGTTCTCATAAAACAATTTTCAACCAAAACATCCCTACTGCTAGTAATATCTACACCATCTGCATTACCTCGCCAACCAATAATTTTTATATTATCTACATGTACATCGTCACTACTTTGAATAGGAATTGTCCAATGGCTAGGATCAAAAATGGTTACACCCTCAATTTTTACTTTTTCGGCTTTATGCGCCAAAATGGTGTAACGTCTTACTTTTTTGGGAATTTTGCTTTGATCGATAATTCCGCGTCCTCTAATGCTTACATTTTTACCTTCTAGAATAAATGTTGGTTTTTTTCTTAAATGCCCTCTAATTTCTATTTCTTCCTCTTTAGTTGGCAGAACACAATAAACATATGCTCCTCCTTCAATATAAACGGTCTGCCCATCTTTAACCGTTATCTGGGATACATGGTGCACCCCAGGACCAAAATAAATAACATTTGGGTCGTTAACATCAGGAATATTTTCTTCGAAAGGGTTAGCCAAAATGTGCAAAGATTCATGCCACTCGCCATTAATTTCAACCGTTACATGACCTGGTTCATTCATTTCAAAAACTATAGTACTACCCTTAAAAGTTGGCTCAATTCCATATGAAGTAGGCAAAATTTTAACCGTTTCTACTTTTTCATAGTAAGTAACGGAAACCGTAACACTTTCATTCATATCAAAAGAAGCTACCGATGCTTGACCATATTGACCTTGAATTGGGTTTAATCTTGGCACTGGTTTAGATGGAGGTATTTTTGTTCTGTAAACTGGGACTTCTTTACCCTCAACGTATACATTATAAGATTCAGCTAAAACTATACCCTTGGGAGCATCATACACTTTAAATTGCTGCGCCAGTAATTCGGGACCGGAAAAAATTATAGCAAAAAATACCAGCCCCTTATATACATTGGAGAGCACTTCTAATTTTTGACACAAAGCGTTTAAAGTTACTTTATCTAGCATTTTGTTGATTCATTTAGTCTCATACACCAATATCAATTCTTTAATAGTAAAAGCGTATAAATTAATGCTCCATGTATATAAATTAGATTGCAAAAGGGCTATGCATACCTAATAAGTGACCGTTAAGGATTAGAATCGTTAAAAATTTCAAGATCATTCTGAAAATGTAAAAGCTTTAGCCCCCATTTTAACCATTATCTTTCTTCTAAGTTCTTCCACTAGTTTTGGATTATCGTTTGCAATATTCACTTGTTCTGCCAATGTATTTTTATGGTCGTACAATTCAACCACTCCGCTTTTATGTTGCGTAAACCGATACCCTTCTGTTCTAATTGTAGTTGCGTGCGATTTAAAAGCTACAGCTTCATGCCCCTCGGCATTTACATTATCTATCAAGGTTTGCAAAGAAGTGCCTTCTGCAAATTTTGGTGTGGACAAGCCAGTTAAATCGCAAAGTGTTGGAAACACGTCGACCGATTCTACTATGGCATCGCTCATTTTTCCTTTTTCTACCATCGCCGGATCGTAAATAATCAATGGTGATTTCAGCGATTCTTCGAACAGGCTATGCTTGCCCCAAATAGCGTGTTCTCCTAAATGCCAGCCGTGATCTCCCCATAATACTACAATGGTATTTTTATCTGCCCCGGTTTCCTTTAGTTTTTGCATAATATCACCTACATGCTTATCTGCATAGCTTACACATGCCGCGTAATACTTTTTAAGTTCTAGTGCGAAGTCTTTATCCTTTCGTGGGTCTTTATTCCACCTATTATAATTCATGAATTCTCCGGAGCCGTGCCAAGTCGTTTTTCCCTTAGGTTTTTCTGAATGTAATGCTGGCGGAATTTCTACATTCTCATAGAGATCCAAATACTTTTTAGGAACTCCAAATGGCAAATGAGGTTTGATAAGCCCTATCGCCAAAAAGAATGGTTGATCAGCTTTTGCCAACTGATCTAATTGTCGAAGACCTTCTTCGGCAATGTGACCATCAGGATAACTTTTATCATTACCGTCTACAGTTTCTATAACATCTCTGGAATTGGGCGTACGTACTTTACCGTATGCCAAGCCGTGCATTGCTCCCTTTGGGTTTTGCCATTCTGCTACGGGCATGATATGTTTGTCCCAAGCGTTTGGCATTTCTGGAATATTATTGTCATCCCAATTCTCACCACCTCTACCACCAGGGTGATGCGATACTTTTCCCACAGAAACTGTGGTGTAGCCATTATGTCGAAACCATTCTGGCATACTAGGTGTTATACTCGCATTTTTATCATTAAAGCTTTCCGATCTTTTAAATAAAGACTGATTGTATTCACCCCTATACTCCAATCCGTATTGTCCGGTTAAAAAGGCATAACGTGATGGGCCGCAACTAGGAGAGTTTACATAATGTCTGGTAAATGCACGCCCCATTCTCGCTAAACTATCTATGTTGGGCGAATGGATATAGTCGGCTCCAAATGAATTTAATTCTGGTCTTAGGTCATCTATACAAATTATAAGCACATTCTTTTGTTGCGCCATGAGAAATTGACCACCAAAAAGTAGCAAAACAAAAACCACTGTTATTATATTTTTCATAATCGTTTTTAAAAACTAATCGATTTTCTCAAGGTGTATTACATGTCCACCTCCGGGCGCCATTCTAATTTTTAAATTACTTTCCTTAGTAAGCTCGGTAACACTTATGGTATAAGATTCCTTATTATCTAAAAAGTGAGAATCACTTGTGTCTTCATACAATGTAGCTTTGTATTTTTCACCTTCCTCAAGAAAGTCTAACTGTAAATTTATCTCTCTACTTTCCCGATTGGTGAGGGAACCTACAAACCAATTTTCACCTGCTTTTCTAGCGATACTCACATATTCGTCAATTTCACCGTCCAGGACTTTAAAACCATTGAATTGTGCTGGCATTTGTCTAATAGCATTGAATAGATCTTCTTTAGCCATATATGCTTCGGGACTGTCAGGTAGCACCATCCAGCCGGTATGTACCGTAATTAGTTTTGCCACTTCTGCAACCACAGTTCCCGGTAATTCTTGAAATACCTTATCACGCTTATGTGCCTCATTTAAATCAAAATATCCATTGGTTAAATCTAACGGTCCAGAAATCATATTTATTAGAGTAGCATTTACGGCAGTTTCCGGAAAGTACGACCTTTTAGCATCTGCCTGGGCATGGCCATATTCTTTAGACATCAAATTAGGCCATGTTCTATAATCGCCGCTTGGAGCTACGGGACTATCATGAAAATCAACCATCATTTTATACTTGGCACACAATTGAACAACCTTTTGGGTATTTATAACTTTCTGTTTGGGCGTTCCTTTCATAAAGCCATATTTGATACCAACAGCACCCCATTCTGCAAACTGCTTTATGACATTTTCCAGTCCGTAGGTTTTGGCTCCAACGTCGTTCAAATACAATATTATTCCCACATTGTTCTTTTTACCATAGGCAATACATTCTTCAATATCAATATCGCTTTTTGAGGTTGTTGGGTCTGATGATTCGCTAAATTCAGAACCATACCAATCTGCATCGACCAGTAGATATTGTATGTTATTTTGACTGGCAAAATCGATCATTCGTTTATGCGATACGGTATTACCACCATATTCAAAACCATCTTTTGTGGTATAACCCCACACACGCCAATCCCACAGCGTTTTACCCGGTTTGATCCATGAGCTGTCTTCTATTTTGTTGGGTTCATTTAGATTTACCAAAAGATCTGATGAGACCAAATCCCCAGCCCTGTCACCAATAATAAAAGTTCTCCACGAAGTTTCAAATCCAGAAGTAACGCGTACCGGTTTGTTATTTATCGATAATACACCATTATCGTTTGATGCATTAAAAGAAATGGGTGCCGTGTTGACAATAGCACCTTCTAAGGCCGCAATATATTTACCCGTATTGGTTTTAATTACCATAGGTGTTCTCACTTTTTCATGAGAACCTTCGGTACTACTAACAGGACCCAAATTATGCCGTTCGCCATTGTATGCCCAATAGGTATAGTCTTGTGTAATATTCAACTTGGTCAATTCTTGTTGAATGGTTACACTATCACCCAAGATTTTCGGAAATTGATATCTAAATGCGAATCCGTCATTATACATTCTAAACTGAATGTTATAACCAACATTGTTATTGGTGTTTGAAGCTACCTTACATGTGTATTCATTATAGCTATTCTTTACAGTCGGTTGCTTTCCATTTATGGTAGACCAGGTACTATCATAGCTTTTATAATCTACTTCACCAATATGCACATTTTTCGTTAAATCAATCTCCCCTAACTCTAATCCAATAAATGACGAAGAGAAAATTGTATCTGTATCATGCATAAATGAGAACTGCAGATTAGACTTGGTGTTGAAAAGCTGTACGGTCAACTTATGATCTGGTGAAACAAGTATTGGTTCGGCTTGATTTTCACAGCCTATCAAAAAAACAACCACATTTATTACTCCAAAAATTATACCACTAGCCCTCCAATATTTCATCATATACAATTCTTCATTCGTATTAATTACTTGGCTTCATTTTTCCATATGTGACTACCATCCAATAATTTACCATACTCGACATGAAGTAATTTTTTCATTTCAGTAAATTTCTCCGGCTCTGTTTCTATCAGATTTACGGATTCCATTTTATCTTTCATTAGATTATACAATTCATAGTCCGTTAGTTCACTTTCTTTGATCAACGCTTCATTACCATCGTAAACATTCATTATCTGTGGAAGATATTCCCCGTTGTTCTTTAAACGTGCCAGTATTTTATAATCGCCATATCTCATAGCGACTTTATGTTGATTTAGAGCATTATAAAAGCCCCAAACCAATGGTTTATTTCTTTCAAATTCTCCTGTTTTTATTAAGGATAGAACCGACTCCCCATCCAACTCTTTGTTAGGTAGTTTTGCACCCGTAAGCTCAGATAGCGTCGGCAGAAAATCCAATGCGGAAACAACGGCATCTGTAGTACCGGTATACATTGGTTTCCCTATCCAATTTATAATTCCCGGTACACGAATACCTGCTTCGGTTGTCCATAATTTTCTTCCTTTTAATCCTCCTGTCTGCCCAAAAGTTCGTTTTGCACCAGAATACCGTGTAAAAGTTTCGGGTCCGTTATCCGAAGTGAAAATTACCAAGGTGTTATCTGTTCCTTTTTCTTCCAAGTATGCCAATAATCTACCCACTGCCTTATCTACATTGGCTACATTAGCAAAAAACTCAGCTTCTGCACGACCATTGGAATATGGCAAATACTCTTGCACCAAATCTTCTGGTGAAGCTACCGGTTCGTGAGGTTCATGAAATGTGACTTGTAAATAGAATGGATTGTCTCCCGTTCTGTCATCTAACCAGCTCATAGCTTCGTCTACCACCAGTTGGCAACTGAACCCTTCTTGTTGCCCTACCTTCTCTCCATTACGAACAAAATTCTTTGGATTTTGATGACTGGGCGATGCATTGTTGTGTGTTGCATACCAATGGTCAAACCCAAAATAATCCGGTTGGGGTTGTGCCGGGTTATTGAACAAAGAACTACAATGCCATTTACCGACCAAAGCGGTTTCATAGCCCACTGTTTTAAGCATAGCCGGTATGGTTTCCTCCCCTTCTTGCAAGTGAACCTTATCGCGTAAATCTTCACTTTTCTTTGGCCCCGGTATAAAGTCGTACACCCCTGCCCTATTGGGGCTACGCCCTGTTAACAACCCCACACGTGAAGGAGAACATACCGGTGCGGCAGCATAATAATTGGTCATTTTAATTCCCGTAGCCGCCAACTTATCAATATTCGGTGTTTTTATAAATGGATGACCATAGGACGATAGATCTCCGTAACCTAGATCATCGCACAAAAAAATAATAATATTAGGCTGTTCTGTCCTTTTATCTTGTTGTGCCCTACTTATTACTACACTAAAAAATAGTAGCGTTAATATTGTGGTATTACGTGTGTTCTTTAAAATCATCGTGTATTCTTATTTAGTTTCTTGATCCCATAACCTAAATGGGTCTCCGTAAGTTTCCATTTCCTCTAAAAGTAAATTCTCCATTTCTGCCAACTTAGCCGCATACTTAGAGTTTTCTGCCAAGTTGTTCTGCATTTCAGAAGATTTACCATGTAGTGCGATATATTCATTCGGATTTTCCGCCAGATTGAACAATTGTGTCTCACGAACCTTACCGTCTAAAACATCATACTTAATCAATTTCCAATCTCCTTTTTTTACGGTGCGCATGCCGGGTGTTGAGCCACCGGCATAAACGCCATACATTACATCTCTAATACTATCTTGTTCACCCATAAGTACAGGTTTAAAGCTTTTGCCCTGTACTGTTTCCGGGATATCTATGTCAGCCAAATCACATAATGTGGGTAAAATATCGGTTAAATAAATATTGCCCTTTACTCGTTGGTTCGTCTTAATACCAGGACCTTTTACAATTAAGGGCACCCTCCAAGTATGTTCATATAAATTCTGTTTCCCCATTAAACCATGCCGGCCTACCGCAATTCCATGATCAGAGGTATAGATGATATAGGTATTGTCCAATTCGCCCATTGCCTCTAATTTTCTCAAGACTTTATTTAGTTGAATATCAATATTTTCTGAGCATGCATATTCTCTTCCTATTTCGTTTCTAACGGTTTGTTCATCCCTGTTTTTCCAAACACCGCTTACATTTTCTTCATCCCTCAATTCTAAATGACCATGATGAAAAGGGTGACCGTCCAAATAATTATCGGGTAAAGGGGGTTGTTTTTCATTGGCAGCTGGAAGACTATTTTTATCGGTATGATTTGTTGCTCCATACTTCGCCAACAATTCCGGAGTGCCATCTCTTACATCATGCGGATGCGATAGACCAAAATAAATGAAAAACGGATTTTCATCGGCTATTGAGTCTCTATCTTCTAAATAGGTCAATACTTGATCAGCGTGCCAAGCACTTCCAGATTCGTCAGTGCCACCTCGTTTTGTAGCATCTTTTACCACGGTAAATTGTTTGTTCGCCTTTGGGTATGAATTTCCTACTTTACACGTACGCATGGTGCTATACCCTGCCCTATTGAAAATAGCGCCAATAGTATTCTCTTCTAAATTTTTGGGTTCGTTTGGGTTAATATACCCTTGCATTGATGGGAGGCTCCACACCGTTCTACCGCTCATTATCATATGTCTTGATGGTGTACATACCGCACCAACCATTGCCCCCATATGCCTTGCATCATCCACTACCAAACCATCTTTTGCCAATTGGGTTATTGTTGGTGCATCTAAAGTAGAAGTGGAATCGTAAAATTTAAAATCGAACGGTGACTGGTCATCCACCAACACGAATAAAAAGTTCGGCTTCTTTTTTACCTCAAACGGTTGATTCTTCTCTTTATCCTTACAACTAAAACCAACAATCGCAACTAAAAAGACTACGACAACGTTGCAAAAAATTCTGCCTTTATTCATTTTTTGAGTTCATTTAATTTTATCCAGACTTGCAAACCAGTTCAACTCACCGATTTTATTAGCACTACTAGATTTTCGATCTTATATCGAAAGTATTTTTTACTATAGACATGCGTTATAATTTATAGTTCATTCTATATAAATTATTTGCTTTATGGGCATTCTCTTAATTTAGAAACTTTTTCATGGGAACAACCTTATCAAATTCTTTAATTTCTATGTTACGATAATATATTTCTGCCGTTTCCGATTGAAAACCGATGATACCTTCACCCACCGACAGATTCGTACCCATATTTACAATTTCACCGTTTAGCTTGTGAATGGTATACGCATTGCCCATTACAATAATTTCGCACTGGTTCCATTCTCCATTAAGGGCATTGTATTTGGGAGATGCATACCCATAAATTTCATTCTTCATGTTAGGCATTTCTTTACCTCCATCTTTAGGTAATAAAAATGTTTTGCCATCTGCTGTAGCTGTCCAATCTAAACTTACACCTGCGCCCCAAAAATCGCCTGTATGGTTTCTATCGGTAATGTGATTGTAACGTACTTGATATTCTAGACCCTTAGGCCACACTTTATCATCGAAAACATGGTAATAGCAGCCGGCATCATACTGCCATTCATCAAAATTATTGGTTATTTTCTCTCCCCATTTATATTCGAATCGAAGTATGTACTTACTATATTTCTTATTGGTATAGAATAGGCCGTGAGTGCCATTTTCGCCAGTATTTAAATTTAAACTATCTGGCATATCCTTAAAAACATGCACCATACCATCTTCAATAGTATATACTTCTTTCGCCTTGGCTCTATCTCCATTCCTCAGTTTTAGATGCCAACCATCAAAATTTTCACCATTGAACAATTGTACAAAACCATTCTCTAACTTCTTTTGATTTTGTCCATTGGAGATACCCACATTTACAATTAATGTGACGCAGATAAGTAATAATCGGTGATTTCTCATTGTTTAGTTTTTTCAGTTCTTGGTTGTTCTATTTACACGGTTGTATTCTTTTATAAAATTTTGAAGTATTGCGGGATAGGTATCTCCCGTAGCTGTTCCCCTGCCTTGCATACCACTGCCATAGGTTATAGAATCGCCTAGACAAATGATTTTCTGAGACTTTTCCAGTAGCTGGTTTTCCTTTAAATAGTGGAATACCAGTTCACCAATAAACCGATAGCCCAACGCCGTAGGATGCACCCCGTCCGCGGCACCACTATTGCTTATATTCTTAAAAAATAAATCGCTATTGTGCTTTGGCAAATCCATATCTTTAAAAATCTGAAATAGATCCAAATAATGCACCGACAATTTCTTTGCTACACGAGACACACTATTTCTTGCTCTATCTAATTTTACGTTGGGTGCTTCATTGAACAACTTTTTATCATGCCTTTTAAACAAATACACGGAATCTGCCGGAGGTGAAGTCATAAGCACTACTTTACTATGCGTTTGCTTTATACTTTTTACGATATGCTCTAAATTATCTTCATATGCCCGATATGAAACCAACTTTCTAGAATTCAGCATATCATTGGTACCGACCATTACTATTACTAGATCTGGTTTTTTTTCCAAAACATCATCATGCAATCTTTCTAAAAGATGTACCGTCGTATTACCGCCCACACCGGCATTTATTACTTGAGCATGGGTTGATAATGAAGTTGCAAAAAACAATGCGATGAAAATGATATGATTTCTGGTTATTCTCATTTAGACGCTTCAACTAATTGTTTATTATACTCTAACACTTGGTCGTCTTTAAGCAACTGCTCCTTTAAAGCCGTATAGTCAACATCATGAATATTTATATCCGCATCTATGGCCATCGCGGCAAGTGTACCTGCACTTTGACCCAAAATCATAAATACGGGTTCCATTCTTATAGAACCAAAAGCAATGTGCGAACTAGAGACCGCAGCAGGAACCAATAAATTTTTACATTCATCTTGCTTTGGTAAGATTGTTCCTAAATGTATTTGATATGGAGCGTCTGGTTCTATTCCTAAATCACCTTCATTTTGTACATAACCTTCTTTGGTGATATAGCGTTGAACGTTATGAGAATCCATTGCGTAAGAACCCATACCTATTGGTTTCAGCACTTTCTTTTTTCCTAGGATCTCATTATCTGTCATTACAAATTCCCCGATCATTCTTCTAGCTTCGCGAACGTAAATTTGATAAGGCCAGTGACCGTTATCCACAAACTCGTCTTTGGCAAGTCCCCATTTTTTAATGCTGGTTCTAAACCGCTCAGGTACGCTTTCATCATGACCCCAGAAATAAAGCAAACCTTTGTGATAGTCTATATGCTCTTTCAAAATTTCTTTTCTCTTTTCATAAGATGCTTCGGGGTAATCGTAATTCATTCCAATATTATCTGAGCTAAACGGTCCTACGTTATTGACATCGCGCTTTTTATTGGGAATCTTTCCTCCACCGAACATGGAATATCTACCACCTTCAAACACCCTTCTTAACAACTCATATTGTGCTGGGTCATAATTTTCTGGTTTCTCAAAAGGTACCACGTTACCTTCTGCATTGGTGGTACATAATCTATAGTTATATGCCTGCACACCTTTATCACCCGAACCATTTTCACCAGGTGGCGCTGTTGATATTCTTGGAAGCACACCGCTGGTGGAATCGCCAGGTATTACATACGGACTAATATTCAACTGTTGAAAGTTGTGGCTATGGTGATAAATGCCTTTTTGTACGCCGTTCCATTCTTCACCATATACACTATTAGCTTCCCTACCCACATGATAATTGACACCTGCGGCTGCCATTAAATCTCCTTCGTAGGTGGCATCAACGAATATATTGGCTTTATAATTCTCCCCATCTAACATGCTGATAGATTTGATAATGCCGTTCTCTACTTCTACCCCTTTTTCCCTATCGAGCCATTTATCGCGATGTATGGTAATGTTATGCTCTTTTACAAATTGCTCAAAGATTTGTTCAGCAACATGGGGCTCAAATGTCCACATGGTCTTGAGTTCATCATCTATAGCAGTAGTACCTTGCCCCTCGTTACCATACTCCTCCCTTGGTTGCCAGTTCCAAGCTTCTTCATTTTGGTAGTGCTTGTATACTTCTTGATAAAACTCTTTTGAAATACCACCAATGACCTCTTTATTTCCCAAATCGGTGAATCCCAATCCGCTAGATGAGAGTCCGCCTATATGGGTTTCCGGACAAACAATTATGACCGATTTATCCATTCTTGCCAATTGCACCGCTGTAGCAATGGCGGCAGATGTGCCACCATAAATGACCACTTCTGCATCTATATTTTTTTCATTATTTGGAGCGCATGCTATTTGCATCAGCAAAAATGCACAAACTATGGACTTGAAAATTGAGGTGTTCGATAAAAAATTCCACATAGGTAAGAACGAGTTATAAGTTGTTGATTATTGATTTATACAAGTTTATTCTTTATTGAACAAAACGTGTATCTCTTATTGTTCAACTTCTATAAATTATCACCTATTATACCAATACAAGGGGTTTTAGGAGCACTAAAGCAAAAAAGTAAGTTTGACTTTTATACTACTAGTTAGCAAACAAGATGATCTCTTGCCCAACTTTTGTAGGTATATCATATAAGAATGTTGGTTTTAAATCTAGCCCAACTGATTTTGTCGGATCTGAAACGACCGGCGTTTTTATTTTTGGCACTTGATAAAATTGATTTTGATTTTCTCCGGAAGCAGCATCCAATTCCTTTGCATTCTGATTTTTTAATTTACTGTATGAACGCACTCTAAGATTCCCTCCTAAATTCGACTTTATTTTTGCTTTTACAACTTTTCCTTCTTTCCATGCTAAGGAAGTTATTTCGAATCCTCCCCTAGCTCGTAAACCCGATACTTCACCATTTCCCCATACGTCTGGTAATGCAGGTAACAAATGAATTGCCCCGTCGTGACTTTGCACCAACATTTCCGCAACACCCGAAGTAAACCCAAAATTTCCATCAATTTGAAAAGGTGGGTGAGCATCGAGCATATTGGCATAGGTACCACCGCCTTTTGGCGAATCTGGTCTACCGACCAACTTAATCTGGTCGCCCATTAATTTATAAGCGTGGTTACCATCTAACATTCTAGCCCACAAATTAATTTTCCAGTTCATTGACCACCCAGTAGAAGGGTCTCCCCGCTGTACAAGCGTATTCTTAGCACCTTGAAATAATTCCGGATTTCTATATGGTGAAATTTGATTGGAAGGATACAAACCGTACAAATGAGATACATGACGGTGATCATCTATTGGGTCATCTAAATCTTGCATCCATTCTTGAAGCTGCTGATGTTGACCAATTTTCATTGGTGGTAGCTTCGCCAAAGCGGACTGCATTTCAATTACCAATTTATCATCTACCCGTAGTAATTTTGCTGCTCTTATTGTTTTTGTCAATATATCGAACACCAACTGATTATCCATGGTAGTCCCTGCCGAAATGAACACATTTTTAGAACGGTTCATGGGGCCATGTTCTGGAGAGATAGATGGCGAAACTACCAGAAAACCATTTTCAGGTTCGGGGGTCAAGATGCTTAAACAGAATTGCGCAGCACCTTTCATGGCGGGATAGACCGTACTTAAATAATCTAAATCTCCATTAAATTCAAATTTATCGAATAAGTGCTGGCTTAACCATGTACCACCAGTTGGCCACATTCCCCATGTTGCACCATCTACGGGACCTGTAATTCTCCATAGATCGGTATTATGATGGGTTACCCACCCATCTGCACCATACATAACCTTGGCGGTTTCTTTACCCGTTATTGAAAGGTCTTTTACCATTTCAATTAATGGATTATGCATTTCCGATAAATTGGTGACCTCAGAAGGCCAGTAATTCATTTCAGTATTGATATTTACGGTATATGCACTTTTCCAAGGTGGGACTAATAGATTATTCCATAAGCCCTGTAAGTTTGCTGGCTGACCACCAGGTTGCGATGAGGAGATCAATAAATACCTTCCAAATTGAAAATACAACGCAACAAGCGATGGGTCAAAACCTGTACTAAATTCTTTTATTCTAACATCGGTGGGATTTTTTACCGCATCTGTACTGCCTAAATTCAATGAGACCCGGTTAAAATACTTTTGGTAAAAATCTGAATGACGGCTTACCAATTCATCAAAGGTTTTAGATGTTGCCTTAACCATAAAATCTGCCGCCCTTTTATGGGCATCTGCACTTACATTATTGTAGTCGACAAAATTTGTAGCTATTGAGATGTACAGCATCACGCTATTTGCCTTCGTTACTTTTAATTCTTTTGCTGTTGACGTTATCGCTCCCCCCGCCGGAACTATTTTTATTCTGGCATCAAATTCTACTTCCCCTTTAATTGAGTCTGCATTTTCCGGTAAGCGTTTGTTCTTATTATCACTACCAAAACCTGTCATGACCAAAATAGCATCACCTTCATTAAACAAGCTAACTTTGGCAGGTGCGGGGCGATCCATTGTTGCCGTAAAACTAATTTGAGCTTCTTTATTTGCGGTAAGTCTCATTACAATAACGTCATCGGTAAAGGAGGAGAAAACCTCCCGTTTATATTCCACTCCTTCTACCGTGTACATGATGGTATTCACTGCATTTTCAATATCCAGTTCTCTATAGTAATTGGTGTAATTTTCTTGATCTTTAAAATTCAATCTCAAATTTCCAACCGTTTCATAGGGCATTCCATGAGAGGTTTTTGAAATAAAATCTCGATTAGCTAAGTTATGGGCTTCATCATATTTTTCTTCAAAAATCAATTCTCGTATATCGGATAATGATTCTTTTGCTTTTGGATTTTCGTTTCTGTGCGGACCACCTGCCCAAAGTGTACTTTCGTTCAACTGTATATTTTCACTTGTTGGATTACCGAAAACCATCGCTCCCAAACGACCGTTGCCAATAGGCAAAGCTTCGTTCCAATCTGCCGCTGGTTCGGTATACCATAACTTTAAAGCATTATCCTGTTGTGCATGACCACAACCCATAGCCACTAAAAGCAGTAAGAATAGAATTCCCGAATATTTCTTTATCATTTCTTATAGATTAATTGTCATAGAAAATGTCGCTTCCATAGTTGTAGCTAGCGCAGTGCCTCTAAATACATTTCTTCCGTTTGTTTTCTTAAGCGCTTTAATACATCAAAATACTCCTTATTATTCACCAGATTATTTTGCTCAAGAGGGTCATTCTCTACATCGTACAATTCCTCTATTTTAGGGTTGTGTTCGTAGTAAACAAAATATTTATAACGATCTGTTCTTATTCCACGACTGCGGTAAGACCTGTTGGTGTTTATCAATTCTTGGTTAATTTCATCAACATTTTCTTTGTAACGTTGGTGAAACATTTCTTCAATAAAGAGGTCTTCCATAAATACGGCGTTTCGCCATTGAGACATATCTTGAGTCTTATTCAACAGTTTACTAAAGTCTTTGCCCTGCATACTTTTCGGAGCGGTTATATCTGCCAGAGATAAAATAGTGGGTGCAATATCTACGGATGAAATAAGGGCATTTTCCCTAAATCCACGTTCAGATTCCGGTACTCTACCATCATACACAATTAATGGTGCTTTCACCGATTCTTCATAAAGCAAACATTTATCAAAAAGACCATGAGTGCCTTGAAAACGACCATTATCACTGGTATAAATGATAATTGTATTATCTAACAGTCCCTTTTCCTTTAATTTTGCCACCAATAGACCAACTTGATCATCTACACTATACCCTTGCGTTGCAAAACGACGAACCAACTTTTGCTGTAATTCTGGAGTGGACGACCTTTGTTTGTGCAAACGAACTCCGCGTGCATTTTCCTTCACAACCGTTGGCAATTTATCATTCTCACCCTCAACCCAATTTTCTGGTACCGACAATTCTTTATCCTTAAATAAATCATGATGAGGCATGTACATATCCTTATCCCTATCATGTTTTACCGCATAAAAACTGACTGATAAACAAAAGGGCTGATTTTTGGGCTGGGTATCTAAAAAGCGTAACATTGCCTCACCTGTTCTTAGTGTTCTCCCAGAATTGACTCTTCCTTTTCTATATATTCCCTGTAAACCCTTATCATCTTCTGGCCACATGACCACCCCATTTCTATCATGTTCTTGACTACCGGCAAAAAAATCGAATACTGCAGCCATATTCTGTTGATAAAAATGTTCTTTAGGCATACTTGGTCTCTGTGCTTCTTTAGTCACCGTAAAACCAACTTTCCCTATAAATCCGTTACGATATCCTGCTTTTTTTAGAATGGCAGGATACCCGTTATTAAAATCGCTTTGAGATAAAGTATAGTCGGTGGGAGCAACAAAACCTACTTTGTGGTTGGAGTTAAAACGACCTGTTATCATGGTCACCCTACTGGGCATACAAATTGCAACTGCTTGGTACGCTCTATCAAAAACTACAGCAGAACTTGCCAACTTATCAATATTGGGAGTATTAAATTCGGGCTTGCCATAACACCCCATATTATCCCATTTTTGATCATCCGTCATCAAGAAAATTATATTGGGCGGTTTTACTTCTTTTTGACCGTAACTACTAGATAGCACCAGTAATCCTAGGCAAAAAATAATGTATCGTGTACTTTTCATAAGCATCTGTACTATTTATGCTAGTCACATATCTATTATTTTATAAATCGATACTCACCTGCTGGGTAGTCATTGGAAACACCATCGATGGTTATCTTTACTGGAACTTCATTGTGCACATACCATTTTCCATCTTTGCGCTCTAACACTACATTGCCTTTTTCCGCAGCGGAAATCGTTACATCTTTTGTTGTCAATTGTGTGCCATTGCCCATAAACAGGACTAAATTTCTATTATTCTCTTTGCCAATTAAAGCATATGTGGCATTCGTACTCGTTTCTCCATAGGTTGCTGTTTGGTTATCGACTGTAGAGAAAACCAAATCTTCCCTACCCGATTTATGTGTGATGCTCAAGCCTACAAATCCTTTACTATTATTTTCATCTTCAAAACCGGATATACTGCCAATGCTTTTTCCTTCGGATGAAGTAAAGGGTTCATATACCGATACAAACGGATGCTCCCATGCCTCGCCATGTTGACGTGCCGCAAAGGTTAAATACGGTTCTTTATCAACTTTGTAGGGAATACCATGATTGCCTCTAAATGCTTTATTTGGAGGTGATTTTATGGAAAATACTTCACGACCCTCTGTGCCTTTCATCCATAGGTTCATGAAAACATCTTCTTCACCTTCGGGCATGTCTATTTTCCATTCGGCTTGGTAATCTTTATCTAATTTTACCGATTTTTTATCCCACATATAATCCAATGCATAAAGGTGTCCGCCGGCGAACGCCATTTCTTCACTGGGTGTTAATGATAGTGGATTTCCATCGGCATCCATCACACTCATGGTCTGACCTAAATTGTGGTAGTAGTAATCATGAAATTTATCGCCTTTGCGTTGTTTTCTTGAGCGAAAAATGTCAATATAGTATCCGGTAGTTTCGCCTGTTTTAACAATACTAACCAATCTGCTTTGATCACTCTGGGTTTCCGGTTCTAAAAAGTATACATCTGAATAGGTAATATTTTGATAGAAGCCTTCTTTTTCTTCTGATTTTGGGTATTCGCCCAAAAGGTCAAAAGCGTGGTAGCTCAACATTTCGGTATATGAGGAAGCCCCATCTACCATAACCGTATTATGTGCCGGAAATTGGGAGTAATACTCCAAATAAATTGGCTCTAAGTAGCCTGCTCCTTTGCCTGGATCGGCACCTTGTACAAAGCCTTTACCATACAATTCCATATTAATACCATTAGCGTGCATATGGTTACCTAAAGAGCCGTTCAAAGAAACCATCATTCCGTTTTTTCCGCTTCCCATTCGCTGCACATGCCAACTTACATTTGGTGCATTAAATGTCTGGGTGAGGTAATCTTTTATATCGTGCTGCTTGTACTTCGGATTCAACACCAAAGGTTTTGTGGCAAAAAAAGAAGATATACCCTTATTTCTTCTGCCTCTGTTTTTACCTGATGCTTCCGTATCTTTTACGAACAAACGATACATTCCTGTAAAATCTTCTTCTAAAGCATCATCGCCATTTTTCTGGGCAATTCTGATCATATCCCCAATTGCCTCGGTACTTATGGGTCCGTAGTACGAATCTCCAAATGCCACGATCTGATTGTTGGGGAATAAATATTGCGGCATCATTTTTACCGCTTTGCCCATCACCGGAGTGTACGGCAGAATATTATGGTCAAAAGTATTGTCAAAATCCCTTATGAAATGGGTAAGACTGCTGGTTACTCCTAAAGAATAACTCGGACATTCGTTCCACACTCCATTGCTTTCGTCGTAGCCATAATCTATAAATTTTGATAACGACCATTGCCTTGCCGAAGTAACATTCAATATATAATCAATGTAATATTCACGTCCTTTTTTATCCTCATAATTTTCGTTGTCTTGCAGTACCATTGCAGCTTTTAAAATGATATTTGCTTGGTGAAGATTCCAATTGTTCTGTGGCACGCCGTTTTTAATGACCTGGTCTGTCCATCTTTTAATGGTCTTATCATACATTGCTATATGTTCTGGATGGTTGGCTTCAATATATCCGTGTAAAAAATCATATAAAATGGACACTTCGCGCAAAGCCCGTTCGTGTATTACTTGAAAATGCGTAAAACCAACAAGGGTTTGTATGTGACCATTCAACAGATCTATAGGCTCGCTACGGTAAGACATGCCCTCCATATACGTATGGAAAATATCATAGGAAAACTTGGCAAAACGCTCATCATTTTCTAACCAATACAAAAAAGCGGCATCTCTTGCCAAACCAATAATATCCTCGTTTATAGAAACAATAATATTACCGGTTTCTGACTGTTCAGCCCATTCAAAAGGATGTCCTTCTTTGGTTTTATTCGGTAAATACAGACCTCTGGGATCATCCATATACGGTTGTATATCTTCTAGTTTTGGCTTGCCATATGCAGTGGCAGAATTTCTAGACCCTGTAAATCTAACGGTTGGCACAGGAGCTTCACCGTCTGCATGTGAATAATCTACTCCGTTGACATATACGTTGGTAGACTTTGTTTTCCAATACATCTGTAAACGAGACACCATCCATTCCGGATCAGAAACATGACGTTCTACGTGCTCATCTACCTTTTCATGTAACCCTAACAAAACATCTTTTGCCCATGCTTCTTTTTTGATGGTTTTTTGAAGGTCTTTCTTTTCTGAATTGGTAATGTACAGTCTTGGGTAGCCTTGTTCTAAATTAGTGGGTAATGGGATTTTGCTATTGTCTTGTGCTGATAAGATAAAAGTAATTGAGAAAAAAATACTCGTTAACAGATATGGTTTGATGTTTAATTTTATGGCCATAGGTATGTTTAATATTCTAAAATTGGTTATTATTTTATTATTCTTTTAATTTCATTCTCTAATTGTTGCCCTCTTAAATCTTTAGCAATAATTACACCTTCAGGATTTAATAGTAAAGTTTTAGGATAGCTAATAATTCCATATTTTTCATTGATTTTATTAATATTGTCAGATACTATTTGAGGCCAAGAAATTTGATGCTTGTTTATTATATAATTTATTTGATCAATAGAACTATTACCAGCAATACCAAGAATCTCAAATTTGGTGGTATCTATTTCAGAGTACAATTCTTTAAGATGAGGAAATTCCTTAATACATGGAGCACATGAGGTTGCCCAAAAATCTAACAACACGTATTTTCCATGTAAACTACTTAGTGATATCCTATTTTCAGTTTGATGTATCCTGCCTTTAAATTCTAAAGCTTTATACCCTATCTGAGAAGAATATATTTGACCTTTAGGCTTATCAATAATTTCCAATACTAAGCTGTTCTCATTTTTACGAACTCCTAAATTTTTATAGATTTTATTGCCAATTTGAAGGTACTCATTGTTTGCAATAATATTTTCCATATAAGTTGCAGGATTTTGACTTATATCTACATTCTTCATAGCAAGATGGATGTTTTCAAATGACAAATCCATAAAATTATTAGATTTTATAGCTATTTCCTTACCTTCTAAATTTACTTGACCATATTGTGCAAAACTGTATAACAATTGCTTGTATTCAGGCATGTATATAATTAAAAGTGGAACACTTTCGGTAGTGATTTCACCATTAATTATACGCTCGGTACTAACATCAATAGCACTACTTTGCATTAGCGAATCTTTGTTCAAATGAAATAAAGAACCCGCTATTTCAACGGGTCTAAAAACGGGATCATCACTAAAATCGTAGTTATTATTTGTATCAACAATCATGTTAAATTCACCATTAACTCCATTTCCGTAAGTTAATGCCACTCTATTTTTTATAGATTTATCTGATTGATGTGTTAGAATATCCCCTACTTGAACATTAGTCCAATCTTTAGG
The DNA here is from genome assembly GCF_902506355.1 of Maribacter litoralis. Classification (NCBI taxonomy): domain Bacteria; kingdom Pseudomonadati; phylum Bacteroidota; class Flavobacteriia; order Flavobacteriales; family Flavobacteriaceae; genus Maribacter; species Maribacter litoralis. The sequence continues at coordinate 331,288 of NZ_LR733271.1, forward strand.
CATTCCTACTACTTTCAATTGAGTTTCTTTTCCTATACCACCATCCAATTCTGAATAAGGATGAATTGCTCCCAACCCGATCAAAAATGGACCATACCCATCTTGCATAGTAATTGGCAATTCAATGATTTTATCATCAGAGCAACCTATTATTATAAGTGCAATAGAAAGTAATATTAGTTTTTTCAAATTCTTTGCTCTTTATTCTATAATCATCTATTTCTCAAAAGGTGTATATATAATTCTTAAAATCCCTTCTTCAGTAAGATTTTTAGCTTCAATTCCTATTTTGTACGCAGGACCGCCTTCTCTCAAATGCTTTACAGGAACTAGTTCATCTTTAATTCTAAATTCAAAACCTTCGCTCCTAATTTCAGCTTTTACTTTCTGATATTCCGTTTTTAGAATGACCGTATTTTCATCCATAATTTCATACACATTTAAAGTCATTATTGCTGAACCAAAACTTACCGGTTCTGTGGCTATAAAATGGTCTTCTATGGTTATGGTTCCTTTTCCGAACTTATCATTTGTTACGGTCCTTTCTAGGCTTTGCAACATGGACAACTCATAAGCAGGCAAAATATCTATAACCACTTCATCCATTTTATCCTTGAAGTTGGTGCCAGTTATGATTCCTTTAAATTCTATTCCGTTAGACTGTAAAGTGTTATTGATCCTTGGCACAGGATGTCCCCAAGAACTTCTGGCTTTATTATCTGGCGAAAATGATCCTGCTCGATACGATGGAGCTCCTATATCTCCAGCAATAATTTCATCGTTTAAAACCAAAGAATAGGTACCAACATCACTGTGATTATGATTTTCTGCGTTGTGACCCGCTTTTACCGCTATTGAAAAGGGCACTTCTTGCTTTCCCCTTGAAATGACCATTCCGAAATCATTAAAATAAGTGTGATCAGGTAACTGCGAGGTATTTGATGTATCCGCAACTTGAAACATTTCTGGGTTTTGCCAAGCAATTAATTGTTCCGCTGCTTCTTCCATTCTTATTTCCGTTGGCATAATAGCTCCGTAATATTCAGCCGATAATACATCGGCAAAATTGCTACCCTTTCTGGAGATGGAGGAAACCCCATCTGAAAAGGGAGAACAGACCATTTTCTGAATTTCAAAACCTTCAGGAAAGTTGCCTACGTTTTTCATTTTTTCGGTATTATTGAATGTAAACAAATCGATTCTACCATCTGTATAATCATGTAGTATTTGAGCTAAATACAAATAATGACCAAAGCCGTAGCCCCAATATCCCAAACCTTCCGAACAATACCCGTCATCACCAAATCCGCTTAAATAATACGTCATGCTATTCAGCGCCGAACCTACTGTCGCCAAACGCTTTTCATAACTTTCTGAACTGGTAATTGTAGTCAATACCGTGCCACTTGTACAAACCGAATTCCAATTACTGGTACTCTTGATCCACTTATTATTTTCGTCCAAATACTTTGTACTTTTTAAATATGAATCGGTAATACGCTTTTGTAGCTGTACATGAATGTCGTCTCGTAACGACTTTGGTAATTTATCTTCCAACAGGTTTTCTGCCAATGCAAGAACTCCGCCAAATTTTCGAGCGCCTAAATCAATGGAAATTCTTCTTCCTTCCAAAACACCATTATACTCATCATCATGATTGGGGTGCAACCATGATTTCATGCTCATTATCGCTTTACTATACGTTTCTATCTGTGGTAAAAAACGCCCTTTATTCTCGATACACTCCGCAAGAATAAAACGTTCTAAACGGTCCATGGTTCGGTAGTATCTTGGTTTGTAAATTCCTCGGTTACCATCTTTATTGGCAAGACGATAAATACTGTCGGTAATGGGCACTTCGGGTTTTCTATCTAAAAGCTCTAATGCCTTCGTCAAGTATTCTTTACCCGAGGTAGTTTCCGCAATACCTTTCCAATACGCCCTGTTCGATATTTTTGGGGCTGGCTGAAATGCTTCTTTTGGCATAACTTCTTTAAGCATTGCCAATTGCTTGTCAGTAGGGTAAATAGTATCCTTATCGGCAAGATCCAAATAAGCTTTAATATCCAACTTTTTAACTTCTGTCTTTTCTTGACCCGTACAGGAATTTAAAATGATGAGTGATAAAACTAAAATAAGTGCATATACTATGTGTCGTTTACGTTCTTCCATATTCGCATTAAAAAATTCTTATAACCTTGTTGTTTATGATCAACTACAAGCCTATCTCTTATAGCTATAGCAATGTTACTTTTTTTACTTAAAAATGGCTTAAATCATAGTTCAATGTATATAAATTATGATGCGCAACCTTTATTTCATTGCAATTCAAGGAATATTGCAAACCGGAGATATATTTAATTCTAAACAAATTGATAGGGTACCTTATGAAAGTACCGTCAAATTACATGCTATTTTTCTACTGAAAAGTAAAGTTATAGGTAAGTGCCAAAATTGGACTGTTGGATACTTCTAACTGGTAAGAGCCTAAAGGAAATCCTCCGAAAAAATCCTTATCTATATTACCATCTCGCTGTGAGTAGAATCTGCTATACGCGTTTTTTCGTCCGTAGACATTATAAACGGTAAACGTCCAATCTCCCAACCAACGCGCATTTTTCTTTTTACTGTAAGCTACCTTCCATGAAAAATCCAACCGATGATATGTTGGCAATCTATCATTATTTCGTTCTAAAAAAATAGGAACGTTTTTATCTTCAAATTCAAAAACACCATTGGCAATGGTATACGGTCTACCGGTTTGTCCTGTAAAATTAAAACTAACTGTATTATACTTGTCGGCAATGATATTGACCGAAGCATTAATTATATGAGGTCTATCAAAATCTGAACTAAACCAATTATTATTGTTGATCCTATTCGCTAAAACGGCTTCATCTGAACGCAGCAAACTTCTAGACCAAGCATAATTTAACCATCCGTTTACATTGCCCACCTTTTTTTTAAAACTCAGTTCTACACCATATGCTTTTCCTTCTACTTGGGCTACACTTTGCTCTATAGATTCTGCCAAAAAGAAATCTGCTCCTGGTCTATAGGTCAAATTGTTTTTAGAACTACGAAAATAACCTTCTACACCCACCTCAATTTCATTATTTTTTAGGTTTTTATATAAGCCGAGTCCATAGGCATAACTACTTTGTGGTTTTATAAAACTATCTGAAGTTTTCCATCTAGAAGTTGGTAAGGGCGTTGTACTGTTATACACATTCTGTAAATATTGATTTGCATTTGCGAAGCTTGCTTTGACAGAAGTACTTTCACCAACCTTAAAATTAACACCCAACCTAGGTTCTAGATTATTGTATGACTGTACTTTTTTACCTTTCTCAATAAAATTACTTTCTATGACCACTTCCCCTGCTTCATCGTAACTATTAAGAACATACGGTCCATTAAACTGAAAATAATTGTAGCGTAATCCTGCAGATAATGTCAAATTACGTTTAGGTTTCCAATTCACATTAGCATAGCCCGATAGTTCATAACTGTTTTCTTCAAGAAGATTTACTGGTAATACGCCGTTTGATAAACCAGGATCCAATTCTCCTGGATTGATCTTATAATTATTTAGTTGTACACCCGTATAATAATCTAGTTTTTCGGAGACCTTATTTGATACTTCAGAAATTAGGCTTGTATAATGTATTCCAGATTTATATTCTATTTCATTGGCGTTCTCCAATTCGGGAAAAGTGTTTTTTGGTGAATAATTACTTGCAACAAAAATGGTTTTTAAACTTACCTTTTCATTGAAGGTATGTGACCAATTTAGTGTACCGTTCAACGTTTTAAAATCATACTGATTATTTTCAGCATTGATGTTTTCCACCTTCGTAATTAAATCAAGTTGATAAAAATCTTTACTATAGAAACCCGTGAATGAAATTTGATCTTTTTCTGTAGGTAGGTACAAAAGCTTTATGGTACTATCATAAAACCTAGCTTTTGTATTCTTTAAGCGTTGTGAAAATATGGGCAGTAAAAAATCCGATAATCCGGCACGTATGCCTGCCATGACCATTAATTTATCTTTAATTAGAGGTGTTTCAACGGTTAGTCTGCTAGATACCAAACCTACCCCTCCAGATAATTTAAACTTATCTACATACGGATTTCTCACTTTTATATCCAATACGGACGTTGACCTACCGCCATATCTTGCAGGAATATTAGCTCTGTAAATATCTATCGAAGCCAGGGCATCCGGGGTAAAAACCGAAAACAATCCAAATAAATGAGTAGGATTAAATACCGGTGCATAATCATACAACAATAAATTCTGATCTAAAGAACCTCCTCTCACCGAAATTCCATTACTTATTTCCCCTGAATTATTTACGCCAGGCATTAGCGTAACACTTCTCAGGACATCAAATTCACCAAGGGCGGCAGGCATTTTTTTCAATTCTTGGGATTGTAGTTGCAGCACACCCATTTGAGGTGATTCCAACAATTCATTCCTTTTCTTTGCCCTAACGACAACCTCGGACAACTGCTCATTATTTTCAGTAAGAAATAACTCTAGTACCGTATCTTCTTCTAAAGTTATGTTTTGTCTATTCTCATCAAACCCTATATGTGAAACACGTATAGAATAATCATCTTGCTGTAATTGTATTGAGAATTCACCATTCGTGTTCGAGACTCCACCACATGAACAAGGCACAATTAAAATATTGGCATTCTCTAAAGGCTCATCGGTTAAACTATTTCTTAGTTTAATTGTTAAATTATAATCTTGCCCTAGAACGCTAGACCCCATCAATAAAAAACCTGTGTACAATAGATATAAAAATGATGTTTTCATTTGCGCCTTGTCTTTGGATTAATAAACAGACTTAGTTCCATCCCTCTGGCTCGATATAGGTTAGATAGCGTGATTCCGAACCACATGGAGCCACGTAAACCCTCTGATCTTCTGGTATAGGGCTTGATTCTTTCCTAGGAACAGGGCTTATCTCAAGTGCGTCTTCTTTTATGGCAGAACGTTCAATAAGTAACCTTTTTTCCGATCCGGCGGCAGCAGTAAATCTACCTAGTACTACCTCCTGATCGTCATTGGGATTAATGATATTTCCAAATAATGGTGCTGGAGGAGGAGCATTTAGACCATTGTTGTCGTCAACAATATCTTTTAAAACAGCAAAGTACTTATATGCTGCTGGTGAAATTGAGTATTGCTGAAGTTCCACTAAAATTTTATTCTTTTTATATAATAATAAAGTAGCAACAGGCAATTGAAGGGAATTTCCGTTTACAAAGTCATCCGCAAAAATGTTAACCCGAGTATCATAACGTATTTGCCAACAGTCAGATTCACAATAATAGGTAAAATAGGGTGGTATGTCTACACGTTGAGGGTCAGTATAAAGGGTACATTTACCATCTCTAAAATTCATGGCCTCAAAACACATTTCACAGATCTCTTTTTTCTCAAAAGTTCGATAACTCCAATAATAAAAATTACCTTTTTCTGGAGGGTCATTTATATCTACAAAAATTGTATGACCTGGCGCAAATTTGTCTTTACTGGCAACATACTCAAGTTCACTTTCATATACAGCTTTGGCATCTGAAATACCTACCAACTCAGCCATTGTTTCAGGTGTGGATATATATTCCGTACCATCTTCCAATTTTACATTTAATTGCCAAGTATCTCCTTCTGCAGCTACAAAATCAAAAGGTGGTAGATACCTTTCATTTACTTCATCTTCTTCGAGGGATATAGTTTCATTGGTGTCAATATTTATAAAAGTTACCTCTGCATTACTCTCAAAGACATTCACATAGCTATTTACTCCAACGTTAAACTCATTTAACCTATAAATCTTGGCATAAGAAGACCCTTGGAAATTTGAAACAAAAGCTTCTACGGACATTAGCCCATCTTTTATGTCAAATTCTGGGGTTGTAGGGTTAGTACAACCTAAAAACAGGAAAATTAGACTAACCCCAAATACAATTCTTGATTTCATTTTAACAATACCCTTATATCACCCAATCCTAGTTTTTGAAACACCATTTAGATCAATGATCCGCTTAAATAAATTACCTAAATTTCTAGTTTTAAAACAATTACCTCTGAATCAGGTTTTTCTGTTGGTAATTCTACAACTATACCATCTGCGGTAGATTGAGTCTTTAATGTCGCTGCATTCGTCAACATGGAAGCTTTCTTCAGCTTAATAGCTTTGTTCAATTTCAACTTGCCATCTTCTGGCCAGTTAAAGATATGGGCATAAATTACACCTTCTTTTGAGGTATATCTTCCCCACTCAGGCATATCGAACGGACTAGCTTTTGCTCCATATACAGCTTCTCCGTTTGCATCTGTCCAATCGCCCAAAGCCTTTAATCGTCTAATACTTTGAGATGGAAATCTACCATAACCATCAGGACCAATATTCAACAAGAAATTTCCTCCTTTTGATACGATATCGACCAATTTTTGAATTAAATCTTCACTACTTTTCCATTTGGTATCGTCTGGCTTATAGCCCCAAGTACCGTTCATGGTCATACAAGCTTCCCAATCTTCGTCTATACCCGTTGCTGGTATTTCTTGCTCTGGGGTTCCAAAATCTCCTGCGAAATTTCCTTCCATATCCATGCCTTCCATGCCTTTTCTACCTTTATCAACCCTGTTGTTTATAATGGTATTCGGCTGCATATCTCGTATAAAACCGTACATTTCCTTACCCATTTCTGTGGTATAATCGGCAATCCAATCCCCATCGAACCAAACAACATCAATATCTCCGTAATTGGTCAGCAATTCTTTCACTTGTGGTTTGAGATAGTTTTTATAGTATTGTGGAAACTCAGGATTCACAACGGTCTGGTCTTTTTGACCTGCATTGTAATTAGGGTAAAGATTTCCCTGCGCCTGTGGATGGTGCCAATCTACGATGGAGTGATACACTCCAAACTTAATTCCCTGCTTTCTTGAGGCTTCTGCCAATTCCTTAATAATATCGCGTTTAAAGGGGGAAGCATCCATAATATCATAATCCGATACCTTGGAGTCCCATAGACCGAATCCGTCATGGTGTTTAGAGGTGATAACGATATATTTCATACCGGCATCTTTAGCCATTTTTACCCAATCATCTGCATTGAACAACTCAGGATTGAACATTGCCGGAAACTTTTCATACTCTTCAATAGTATAATCCAACTTATCCATTGCCCATTCAGCACCACCGCCTGCAATTTTTTCTCCTCTTTCTCCACCAATTATAGAGTAGGCTCCCCAGTGAATAAACATACCGAACTTGGCATCTCGCCACCACTCCATTCGCTCATCATCAGATAATTGCACCACTTTTTTAGTTTGGGCACAACCTGTATTCATACTTGCTACAAGTACAAATGCCGTTAGTATTTTTGTGAATTTTTTCATGTTGTTATTGTTTACTGTATTGATTATTATTTAGTTTGAATTGTTAGTTTTTTCTCCGATTGATTGCGCATGACCACAACATTTAATTTTCCTTTGTTTTGAAGGTTTTGGTTCATGGTAAAAAAGTCTTTTACCGTTGTGATCGGTTGCCCCTCTACGGCTATGATCACATCCCCTTTTTTAAGTCCGTTATTCTGTACTGCGGGACTCTTATTCCATACCCCTAATACAATTACCCCTGCGGCGGAATTTAGTCCGTAGGCAGATTGCTCTTGTTCAGAATCTACACTTTTTAAGCTATTGCGAAGCCATTCTACAGTAGGGCTCTTCTTTTCTTCTGATGCATTCTCGGCATTAAGAACAGGTACTTCCGGAGTTTCTGCTATTCGCTTTAATGCCGGTACCTGAACACCAAATTCATCCATAGGAAAGTTTTTGAAATCTATTGCCGAAATTAAAGAATCGTTCATGACCGTAAAATCCAATTTTGATGGATCTTTAAATTTGGGGTCTCCATAAACACTATGTATATCCCTACTATAAATTTGAGATTTCATCATACTTTCTTCATTTGAAAAAAGATTATAATCTAAATCTTCTCCCCAACCTTTTAATCCCACATCTTGGTAGGCCTTGGCAACGATATTATGTTTGAAAACATCTAAACTATTGGCAAACCATACATGTGGGTGCAATGAGTTATTTACTAGAATATTATTCTCTACAACGCGCTCAAAGCCTTCTCGTAATTTAATGCCGTTATTTAAACAAAGATTATCGTAGATATGATAATTAGAAGAGCCATCGTCCAAATCAATATCCCAACCATGGTCACATCTAAATCTATTTTGGCGTATGGTAGTGGTTTTAACAGCATCCCAAGTATACATTTTTGGGTGCTCTAAGGTCATACTATCCATAACTTTTCGATTGGGGTGCCAAAAACGATCACGACCCCAAGAATTGAAAGATCCATGATCACTGGTTTCCAATACGGTATTGAATACATCGTTTTTTTCTATTAAATGCCCGCCCCAAGTACCATCGCCAATGTTAATACCTGCTCTAGGAACATCATAAATACTGTTGGAACGTATGGTGATATCCATTGCCATGGCAATTTGCACACCCGCTGTTTGCTTTTCCGTTCTACCAATATGGTGAATTAAATTATTGGCTACAAGGCTATTTCTTGGGTATAGTTCATTTTTTGGACCAGGTAAGGTATCCATCTCTGAATACGGAACGATTTCTCCATATTGAAATGCAGGAGACCGTACTGAAGATGGATCACCTATGAAACTAACGGCACTGGCACCACAATTATAAATATGGTTTTCTGCTATTTTTAAATTGTAATTGTACTTACTTGCCAATATAGCGTTGCCTCCCAAATCTTTAATTATGCTTTCTTGTATGCTACAGTTTTCTGTGCCTTCAAAGAAAACTACTCCGCCTCTATAGATGGTCCAGTCGCTTCGCAGTAATGGCTCGTATTCTTCCATGAACGTACGTTTGGTATGTTTTAAGCTGATGTTCGAAATTATAACATCTTTTACAGGATTTTCTAACGTACCAACAACTTGAAACAGACTCTTTAGGGCAGCAACCTCAACCTTTGCATTTTCTAACTGCATATCTGCCGTAGGATAAAAATACAGCTTAGATGTCTTTTGATCTAAAAACCATTCGCCCGGTGCATCTAACTCTTCAAAAACATTTTCAACCATACGATATTCTTCATGTGGTCTTGATGGTCTATTATTTTGATGACCACCTTCTAATTTTGGAGTACCATCGTCGTTGAGCCCTGTAATTTTATAATGGAAGCCGCCCCAGCGACCACCATGCAATACATGAAAATAGGCTCCAACGGGATTTTTCCAAGATGCTACTCTTTCTTTACTAATAGCATCTGAAGCGTGCCCCTGCCAATAGCCTCCTTTCTCATCGTAATTTGGATATCTGGCTAATATTTGGGGAGTGTCATTAATTACCAACTGATCAAAATTTAAATTATCGGGTACCGTGGTCACGTAAATATGCTCATCGAATTTTTGCCAATTTGGCTGTAGCTGTCTTGACCCCTTAACGACTACTTTTGAGGCGTCTGAACCAACAATTGATAATCCGTTCAAAGAGGTATCTATAACTATTGGTTGTTTTAAATAGTAGTCCCCTTCTAATAAGTTGATCGTTATTTGAGCATTTTCGGATTCTTTTCTTAATTCTTTTGCTTTTGCTATGGCATTTAAAATCGTAGTGAAGGGACTTCCCTTGCCACCGTCACCATCAATTTGTGCGTTTGCATCTACATATAAATCCATCGTTTTATGTTCTGATGTGCATGAAAACATCAGACTTAAAATCATAACCAATAGACCATATTTTCTCATAAATTCTATATTATTCAATTGTTGGATATCCTGTGATATAACCTAAAGCATTCAAAAACTTATCTGCTTCGATTGTAGTTTTTCTGTAATATTCATCAGTGTTCTTTTTTCGATTAAAAAAACCATGACCTTGACCTTCATATATAAAAACATTACATGTACTGCCTACCGCTTCCATTTTCGATTTGTACTCATGTGCCACAGAAACCGGAATTATCTTGTCTTGATCACCCAAAAACAGCAATGTTGGCGGTGCGCCTTTTTCAATATGATGTATGGGAGAAATAGTTAACCAGTTATCTCCCATTCTTTCGTGCTGAAAACCACCGGTACCGGGACCATTATCCACTACGGCATTATATAAAATTACTGCGCCTACCTTAGTATCTATATCTAAATTATCAGTAGTTTCATTAACCCCTGGCAATACAGCAACTGCGGCGGCTAAATGACCACCTGCAGATCCCCCTGATACTACCATTTTAGTGAAGTCTATTTGTAATTTACTCGCATTTTCCTTTAAAAACCGAACGGCAGATTTTGCATCTTTAACAGATTCGTACGGTGTGGTACCGTGTCTGCTTTTAACTCTATAATCTGCCAATACCGTTACCATTCCTCTCGAAGCAAAATACCCTGCCTGGTCTCTAAATTGATCTAAACTTCCACCGTTCCATCCGCCGCCGAAAAAGAAAATGATTGTTGGATAGTTTTTGGCTGACGTCCAATTATCTGGAGAATACATTTGCATCTTTAAGGTATCTCCATCCACCACTTTATATACCAATTCTTTGAGCTCTTTACCAGGTATTGAAGTACTCCAGTTGTTTTGAGCAAAACCTATTACAGTAGATAATGCGCAGAACATGAGCATCACCTTTCTTATGCCTAAATATTGTTGCCTATTCTTCATCTGTACTAATTTGAATTTTAATCAGCACTTTCGAATACCCTTTTGACAATCTGAATTCCAACTGCTGATCGTTCGTCCAACTTCTAAGTCCTTTTCTTGAAGCTATTAATTTATTATTCTCATAGATATGTAATATAGCCTCTTTACCTTCCTCCGGTTTGGGAATATTTAATACTACTGGTTGATCGTTTTGTACAGTAATTACATCTTCATTTATCTCAAAAGATATAGTTACGGGTTCACCCGAAGCTTGTACGCCCCAGTTGTCTTGCTCAAACTTGTACATTCCTGATAGAAAAACAAAAGATGGCTTAGGGTTGTTCTTTTCGCTTCTTGTTATTGACAATAGACCTTTTTGATACAAGCCGTCTTGATCTACAATAGCACTTTCATGCTCATTTAGTACAATATTATCTTGTGTAGCATCATCTTTAAATTTCACTTCAATCAGCTGAGTAGCCTTCTTATCGCCGAACTGAGAAAAATCTACATTTGATATAAGATTGTTTTCATCTGTACCTAACGGATTAAAAACCAAGGCAAACGGATTCTCCCATGCTTCAGCATTTCGCTGTACGATTAAAGTGGGCACAGGCTTATTCAATAATTCCTTTGGTGAAGTACCTTTTGTAGTTGCTTTAGATTTTGGCGACAATACCGAATAAAGAGATTGATTGGCACTACCCTTAATCCAAACTTCCATTAAATCTGATGAAACTCCTTCCGATTGATAACTGAAATTTGCTTTTACCTCATCTGCTATAGTTCCCTTCTTTTTTTTAGTGAGATAGTCATAAGCCTTTAAATCACCTTGATGGCTTCCTAAATCATTGGTCTCTTGCAATTTTAAGAGTCCGTCCGCAGTGCTTAGCTTTAATTCAAATCCTAGGTTATGATAAAAATAATCATGCCTTTGGGTACTATTGCCCTGTTTTCTAGATCTAAAAATATCTACCATATAACCTGCTCCTGTAGGTCCTTTTATTAAGGATGTAAACCGTAATTGTTGAGCATTAGTCTTTGGCTCCACAAAAGAAACATTAGAAAAAGTAACCTTATTAAAAATTGAATTTTCACCAGACTTCGGGAAGCTATTTACCAAGTTAAACGGGTGATGGCTACGCATGGGTTCGTAATCTGAAATACCATTTACAACCACCGTGTTATGAGCTGGCATTCTAGAATAATATTCCGTGTGATCGTTATGCCAATAACTTGACCCCTTACCCATATCTGGTGCAAGCACATAACCTTTGGCAAACAATTCTATAGCTATGCCATTGGTATGGGCATGATTGCCGTAAGATCCCGTTGTCGCTACCATCATGGCATTTGCATCACTGCCCAACCTTTGGTTGAACCAACTAACATTAGGTGCATAAAATGTCGGAGAGACCAGTTCATTTTCAGAATTGTCGTCTACCGTATTGAACGCTACTTCATCCACATAAAAAAACAATTGGAACAAATCTTTTGCTTCTCTATTGTAATCACCCTCAACAATCATATCATTAAGTAAACCAGATATCATTTTCAGTTTCTCTGCTTGACCGTACTTCTGATAATTTGTAATCAATAGCTCAAAATTTTCAGCAGGTAATTTTTTGTGCGCCGAATCGCCAAAACCAATGGTATGCCCAGAAGGAAACAAGTATTGAAAGGATGCCAAAGCGGCTTTTTCCACAATCGGAAAATTCGATAATTCATTTGCGTCGGTGAAATTATCAAGTAGTGTGATAATATTTAGAAGTGTTGTTATTACGTGAACCGAGTATGAGGCGGACTCAGGCCACACACCGTTCTGTTGATCATAGACCAACAAAGATTCTTTTATGGAAATTTGCCTATCGGTAGATGTATTGAAAGTATGATCTAAATAGTACTCCCTACCCTTCCCGTTTTTATAATTTCTATTTGGCTCTAATATCAAGGCTACATAAGTTAAAAATCTTGCTTGAAAAAGATTCCAATTATTATTGGGCACACCATTTTTTATAATCTGATCTCCCCATTTTTGAAAAACCGCCTCAACATGAGATAAATTTACTTTTTGAGTCTTTAAATGATCAAACAAAAAGTCATACGTAGTAATGAGATTGATCAATACTTTTTCATGAATAACCTCAAAAGTGGCAAGACCAGAAAGAAACTGCTGATTAGAATTCAACAAATCTACAGGCGCATCTCTATAATACATGCCTTCTATATAAGTTGTAAAAACGGGAGTAGCAAAATCTGCATAGACCTTATCGCCTGTTACCCAATATAAAAAGGCTGCATCTTGTACTAAAGACATGATCTTACGGTTAATACCTTCTATAATATGACCAGATTCTTTAGGTGCCACCCATTCCTTTTTACCTGTTTTTTTATGTTCTAAAAATAGTCCTCTACTGTCATCTGCATAGGGCGATACACTTTCTAACGATGGCGTTTTGTAGTCTGTAGCCCAATCTCTTGTACCTGAAAACCGGACTGTTGGTACAGGAGCTTTACCTTCTGAATGAGAAAATTCACCACCACTTAAATAGACCTTGTCATGCTTTGTTTTCCAGTTCATTTGTAGCCTTGATACCAGCCATTCCTTATCATTTTTCCAAAACTCGATGTACTTTTGTAAACGTTCTTTCTTCTTCGTAATCAATTCCTTTTTCCAAGAAATATTCTCAATCGTTTTTAAGAAAACGGCTCTGTCCTGATCTGTTACATATATTCTAGGGTGTAAGTTTTCTTGACCAAAAACCATAGCATTACCAGCGATAACAATGTACGTTATTGTTATAATCAGGCATTTAAAAATGTTCGTTTCACAGAATCTCATTTCTTAATTTCGCTTGTCGGAACTATATGCATGGTAAAACCGTTATTGGGTTTCAATGCAATTTCTCTAGTATTACTATTCGTTATCTGTATTGCCTCAATTTTCACTTTGGTACGACTTTCAACCGTTTCATCATCCGTATACAATTTTGCCGTATACGTTTCTTCCTCATTTAGAAAACTAAAATCTAATTGTAATTGCTGCGCGGAATTGCCATTGATACCACCTACAAACCATTCCGAACCTTTTCTTCGCGCGATAACACCTATTTCCCCTATTTTAGCATGTAATACCTTGGTATCATCCCAAGTAGTAGGTACGGCATCAAAAAACTCAAGTTCGGGTTCATTGCCAATGTGTTTGGTATCTCCCCAAAGTCCGTCATTTTTCTCTAAAGAAGAAGCAGGCTTGTCATACCAATAAAGCAGTTGCAGCGGACTAAATAGACAAACTGTTTTTGCCAACTGAGATGCATGCGAGCCCATTTTATTAACTCTGCTATTATAATAGCAAACCGTATTGTCCGCTGCTCCTGCCAACATTCTTGTAAACATGGTGTTCAGTGTCTGTTCATTGGTTGGACTTTCCTCATCACCTTCTATGCCTTCTTGTGTCAATAAATTAGGATATGTTCTTGAAAAACCGGTAGGTCTATACTCATCATGAACATCAACAATAAATCCGTAATCAGAGGCCTTTTTTATGGCACTATGCAACCAGGCAGTAGCTTCTTGATCACCGACCCGTACAAAGCCAAACTTTATACCCGCAATTCCCCACTTCTTATAAAGTGGCAAAATTTCGTCTAATTGTTTCTCCAATGCCCTTCTATTGACGTATAAAATAATACCGATCCCTTTTTCTTTTGCATAGCTCGTAATCGCCTCAATATCAAACGGACCTTTTGATCGCTTAGGGTCTAAAGTAATGGTAGTGGCGTCAGAAGCTTCATACATTTCATTACCGTACCAACCAGCATCGAACAGTACATATTGCATATTATGATCCACAACAAAATCAATGGCTACCATGCCACCTTCTGTCGTTAAGGTTGCTTCGCGTAGTGCCTTACCGGGTGTTACCCAAGAATCATCCTTTAATTTGCTTGGTTCATTTAAATTTTGAATGATGTAATTATGCTCTAATAATTCACCCTCATTTTCCGCCATCATTATTACGCGCCAAGGCGATTGAAATGGTAGTTTTCGTTTCACCTTAAAAACATCGTTCTTACGTTCAGAAATTAATGCGCCTGTAATGGTATCTTGAACTCCCTCTTCCATTTTACCATCTAAAGAAGACATAATACTGTTATCTGAACTGGTATTTTTAGAATAACTTAAACGTGCATAATCTACCAAATTTGCCTCTGCAAGGGCAATTTTCAAATTTTCTTTAATTTCAATTAGCAAGGGTCTTTCTATTCCCGTTTCTAATTGTGACATTGGTATTTTTTTATACTCGCCCTGTGCCGTTAGCACTCCTTTCTCTCGCTTTGGTGTAGACCATAGCATATGGTCTTTATCAAAATTATAATGAATTTTCTCATCGAGTTCTAACATATCAATATTAGCCTGTTCAGGAATTTCATAAGAAAACGCGACACCTTCATCATAAGCCCTAGCGATGATATTTATAAGAGAATTCCCTTTTTGTAAATGGATTTTTATTTCTTGATAGTTATCCGGTACTTCGCTTAATTCGCCAAATTTTGTGGTCCAACTACTTTGAACATTTTGCTCATCAACCCGTAATATCGACCAATCTCCTTTGAAGTCAAGTTCATCGGTAATTAATTCCAATGTTGAAGGAAGTAAAACGGGTTCACCTTCATACCTCAAATCAAAACTTAACCCTTTGGAATGATCTTTAGAATAATCTGGAAACACGGTGAATACATTTTTTCCATTTGGGGATGCAATGGAATATTCAGACACGTTGGAGCAAGACAGGGTCAGTACAAATAGCAAAAGCGTGCATAAAGATATTTTATAAGTTGAGTGTCTCGGCATTAGTTATTTGTTTCATTGCTCTTGAAAAAATCAGTAAAAAACAATAATTGATATTTAATTGAATTTCGCCAATACTCCGGATTATGTTTTCCCGGACGTTCTACATACTCATGAGGAATCTTTCGCTCTAATAATTTTTCGTGTAATCTTTTATTATCTGCATAAAAGAAATCTCCTGTACCACAATCAACTTGAAAAGTTAATTCTTTATTACTTATTAAATGAACGAGGTTAACCACACTATTCTTTTCCCAATGCTCCGGATACTCGGCAAAACTGCCCAAACGATCTGGAATTCCCCATTTTAAGGCATAAGGTCTAATATCAACACCACCACTCATACTTGCTGCTACACCCCAAACATCAAAGTTTTTAAAAGCAAGATAAAGGGCACCATGTCCACCCATACTATATCCGGTGATAGCCCTGGCTTTCGCATTTTTTATTGTTCTATATTTATCATCAACAGCCGACACCAATTCTTTTGAAACATAAGTCTCGTATTTAAATGATGGGTCTATAGGACTATCTAAATACCAACTTTTAACATGACCATTTGGGCAAACAATAATTATATTGTACTGGTCTGCATATGCTTTTAATTTTGGAGCAACTTTTAGCCAAGCCTTATGATCACCACCGGCACCATGTAATAAGTAAACCGTACTAAATGATTCAGTATTTTTCTCGTAACCATCTGGTGTGATGACTACATTTTTAATGTCCTTGTTCATTGCCTTACTATGAACGATCAATGTATCTACATTTGACGCTAACAACACAAAGCTTAAATGAAAAATCAACACTAGCAAATAGCAAGTTTTTTTTCCCATGTCCATTATTGTTTTTGTTTTAATAGTATTTTCTGTAGTTCCTCTAACGCTTTACCCTTAGTTTCAGGCATCATGAAAGCAACAAATAATAATTGTAAAACCATCATAGCAGCGAAGAATAAAAACACTACTCCCGCACCAATTGCAGGGTGACTGAACAAATACGGAATTAATGAAGGAATCAATGCCGCCAATACCCAATGCGTTGCACTACCGAAAGACTGACCCGAAGCCCTTAAATGATTGGGAAAAATCTCTGAAATAAACACCCAAATTACGGCTCCTTGCCCAACAGCATGTGCCGCTATAAAAAGGAATAAAAATATAGGTACAGCCATACCTGTCCAGTTGAGAAAAAACGCCATGGCAACCAAACTCAACGAAACGATATAACCTACGGAACCAAAATACATTAGCGTTTTTCTACCTAATTTGTCTATTAAAAATACACCCAAGAGCGTAAAGACCAAATTTGTAATACCGATACCTACGCTACTCAACAATGCAGTACTTTCACCTAAACCTGCTTCTTCAAAAATTCTTGGTGCATAGTATAAAAAGGCATTTATGCCCGAAAATTGATTGAAAAAGGCTATTAAAAATGCTAAAGTGAGCGGAAAACGGTATTTTTTGATAAAAATGGTTTCTGAAGCATCTGGCTTTTCATCGGCTCCTTCGATAGCTTTTAACTGCTCATCGACGTCAATAGTAGGATTAATTATTGCCAACACCTCTTTTGCTTCCTCTAACCTAGATTTTGACAATAACCATCTTGGACTCTTTGGCAATTTCATGGCGAACAATATGTACAAAATAGCCGGTATAGCTTCAACACCCAACATCCATCGCCAGTCATTTTCGCCACTACCACTTAACAGGTAGTTGGATAAAAAGGCAATCAGTATTCCAAATACAATATTGAACTGGTACATTGCAACTAATTTACCCCGTTCATTTGCCGGAGCAATTTCAGATATATACGCAGGTGCAGCTATGGTAGAAGCACCTACCCCAATACCACCAATAAATCTAAAAAATGCAAAAATATAGGGGTCGTTTGCCAAAGCAGAACCAATGGCAGAGAATGCAAATAATACACCAATAACTATTAGGGTATTTTTTCTACCATAACTATTGGTTGGTTTGTCACCAAAAATGGCACCTATTACAGTTCCCCATAAAGCCATACCCATTACCACCCAACCATGAAATGAGTCTGACGATTGCCATAAACCTTGTAATTTTTTATCTGCGCCAGAAATAACTACCACATCAAAGCCAAATAGAAATCCGGCTAAGGCAGCGGTTATAGACCATAAAAGTATTTTTTTATTCATGATTATATAATTCTTATTAAAGAATGAATTGCTTGAACTATTGGCACATTTAAGATATCAGCAATCGAAAAATTGCAGTACAACCATATTTAGTTCATAAAGTTTAAGTAATATTAAGCTTTTATGATTTTGCCAATTCAGATGTAACCTCACTATCCATTTTTTGGATTCTCAGCAATGCTTCCATATAATAGTAATCTGCATAAATAATAGGCACATCTATCTCAGAATCATGTGGTAAATGCCCCGTTGAATGTAATAAAAGCGCTTGATTGGTATCACCACTATAATATGGCGCTTCAGACAACAAGTTGATCATTTTTCTAGCAGCGTTTACATATTTCTCCGATTGTGCTTTACTAGGAACAAATTTGGATAACTCCAATAATCCGCATGCCGCAATAGCAGCTGCCGAAGCATCTTTAGGTGCATCGGGTATATTTACATCATCAAAATCCCAATACGGTATACCGTCTTCTGGCAATCTGTTTAAAAAGTGTTCTGAAACTTTAATAGCTGTTTCCAAAAATTCCTTTCTATGTGTCTCTCTATAGGCAACACTAAAACCATAAATACCCCAAGCTTGACCTCTAGCCCACATAGACTCGTCTGCATATCCTTGATGGGTTTGTCCTTTTAAAAATTCGCCGGTTGTTTCATCAAAAGAACCTACATGGTAGATAGCGCTATCTTTTCTAACCAAATTTTTCATGGTCACCAAAGCGTGACTTTCGGCTACATTATACAATTCTTTTGTACCACCATTCTTTGCCGCCCAAAACAAAAGTTCAAGATTCATCATATTATCTATAATGGTATTATGTCTAAACTGGGTCTGAGACGGCCACGATAAAATAGAGCCTACATTAGGATTGTAAAGTGTAGCCAAAGTATCTGCCGCAGCCAACAACACATTTTTGTACTCTTCATTATTAGTTAACCTATACCCATTACCATAACTGGTATACAACATAAAACCAATATCATGGTTTTCTGCAGGACTATAGGCTATACTTTTAAGTGGTGCCGTAAATTTTTCTGCTTGTTCACGTAATTCTTCATCACCCGAAGCTTCATACGAATACCATAATACTCCTGGCCAAAACCCGCTGCACCAATCTTTAACACCTACCAACTCCCAGTTCTTTTGGTTTTTGGGTATGTTTCTGGCGAACCCTTGGTCTGGCGTCAGCACCTTAAGCGTTTCTTTTGTTTTTTCTACATTCTGCGATAATATCTTTTCTGTATCAACAACGCTATTCTTCTCTTGTTTGGAACAATTGGTCAAGGTTAATACAAAAAGTAATAGGAATAATCGATTCATATTTTTCTTAATAATGAGGCAAAAAGTTGCCTTAGTTTGTAAATGTTTAATTCAGTAGAAATACTTCGGAAATCGAAAATTCCACCGATAAAAATGCTGATGAATTACTGTTAAACAAGTTTATTAAGAATGTCTTTTGAAGTAGATAAACTATCATTCAAACACTATAAAATAGCGTTCAAAATGATACATAAATCATAGAAAAATTGGCATTTTATGGATATCCGAAGTATTACCCGTTTAAAACCTACTGTAAATCTTATAAATCAACTTATTCCTCTTAAAATTGAATTCACAGATGGTAATGTGTAGAAATGTATATATGAAAGTAAACCGAAATAAAATTAATTAAAAGCATAACATTTCAACATAAACTACTAATTATCAATTACTTAAACAAACTTGTTGATAATTTAATATATGTAACCATATAATAGGTATAGATTATTCTTCAAAAATTTTAGCTTGTGCCCCATAATCAACAACCGACAAAAAAACTGTTAAAAAAATGCGTTTCATACAATTTGTACCTGCCCAAAAAACGGATTTACCCTCTGTTTCAGTAAAAAGGAATATAATTTATAACCATTGAGTAATAATTTATAATCCTTTACTCCAATTATAATTAACATTGGCTTAACAAATATCAATATGATAATTACTGTATCGGGAAACTGATGAAACGACATTAATTAACTAATTAAATTAACAATCTTATGATTAAACTAATCAAACTTTCTAAATGGAAATTACAGACCATGATACCATTATTGGTTGGGTTTGTAGTTTTGTGTACAAACCATGCGTTCGCGATTACAGCAAGTAATTCACTTAATGGCGGTGTACTCTTATTGAACTCAGAACAACAACTTACTATTACAGGTACGGTAATAAGTAGTGATGACGGAATGGGGCTTCCTGGTGTTGCCGTAGTCGTTAAAGGAACAACAACAGGTACAGTTACTGATTTTGACGGAAACTACTCGATTACCGTTCCATCTTCAGATGCAGTTCTTGTTGTTTCCTATTTAGGATTCGTAAAGCAAGAAATTGCCGTAGGTTCTAAAAATGTAATCAATGTATCTCTAGAACCAGATACAACTGCTTTAGATGAAGTAGTTGTTGTAGGTTATGGTACTGCAAAAAAGGAAACCTTAACTGGTTCTGTTGAGCAGGTTAAGGCAGAGGCTTTCGAAGATTTAGCAGTTGGTAGCCCAGCACTTGCACTACAAGGTAGAACTCCTGGTCTGGTGGTAACACGTACATCATCTAGACCTGGTGATGAAGGTGTAAACTTTTTAATTAGAGGTGCTTCTTCTATTAATGGTATCGAACCGTTGATCGTAATTGATGGTATACCTTCAATTAACTCTTCATCGTTTAATGATATGAACCCAAATGATATTGAGAGTATTAGTGTATTAAAAGGTGGATCTGCTTCTGTATACGGTTCTCGTGCTGCTGGTGGTGTTATATTGGTAACTACAAAGAAAGGTAAGGGTAAAGTATCTGTTGATATTAGCACCGTTTCTAGAGTTGGTACTATAGGTATACGCCCACCAACACCAACAATGTCTCAATATGGTCAATTATATGCAGCAGCTGCCCGTGAAGATATTGCTTCTGGTAAGCCGCCAAGATATTTCTTTTGGAACGATCTTGAAACAGTTGATAGAATTGCTTCTGGTTATGAAGGATATTATGATTTACCAATAAACGGTAATATCTGGTTGGGTAACGCTCCTAGATTTGATGAAATGTTCGGTAACTCGTATTCTAGCCAACACAACATCAGTATATCTGGTGGTACCGAAACAAGTAACTTTCGTATTTCTGCCGGTTATGACAATAACGTTGGTGGTTTAAAAGTAGCAGATGATAGTTCTGACAGATATAACTTCTCAATGAACTATGGTGTTGATATAAGTGATAGGCTAAATGTAAATACGAATATTACCTATTTCAACAACAAATTTTCTGGACCATCAGGTGGCTTGGGTAGAGAGGCCGCTACTTGGGATGCTCCACTTTTCCCAACCTATAATGCAGATGGTCAGTACTACGCAAACTTTGGTGGTGACTTAATTACAGGTGATAGAAATGGTGTTGCACAAGTTATTGATGGTGGCCGTGAGAACAAAACGGTAGAACAATTTAAAATTTCGGCCTTGGCCAAATATAAATTGACAGATCATTTAGATATTACAGGATCGTATGCAATTAGCAGACAAAACAGTGAATATCAATCGTACTTCGTATCGGTACCTCTTTACAGTTGGGGAGGAAAATTTTCTAACAATATAAATAACACTACCTCTATTCAAGAAGGTACGGGTCCCGACAACAATGATGGTAATATCACCTATAAAAACTACAAAGCAACTTTAAATTATTCAAATCAGTTCGGTGATCACAACCTATCGGGACTTGTGGCTATAGAGGCAGAAAAGAACGATGTTAACGAATATTATATCAAAAGAAACGGGTTTGTCGATTATGGGGTTTACGATATTAACTTAGGAGCTACAGATCAATTGGTAACCACTTCAGGTGGTGGTACTTCATGGGGATTCTTTGGTTATATAGGCCGTATTAACTATGATTACAAAAGCAAGTACTTATTGGAAGTGCAAGGTAGACGAGATGGTTCATCAAGATTTGCCGATGGTGCAAAATGGTCTAATTACGGTAGTGTTTCCGGTGGTTGGGTAATTAGCTCAGAAGAGTTCTTACAAGATAGTAACTTAATTTCATTCTTAAAGTTAAGAGGTGGTTATGGTGAGCTTGGTAGTACTTCGGGTATTGGCAATTTTAGTTATTTGTCTTCCGTAGGTTTTGGTAATACCGTATTTGGAGAAACAAATGCAGGCCAACAAGCAACCTCTGTAGCTAGTAGCTTATTTAGTAGTAGCACCACTTGGGAAAGAATTGTAACCAAAGAAATAGGTGTTGACTTTAGACTGTTCAACAGCAAGGTTTTCGGTTCTTTTGATCTTTATCAAAAAGAAAATGTAGGTATGTTGGTTAGAGGTATTGAAACAGCTGTTTTAGGTACCGCTACCCCATTTACAAATATTGGAACTTTGGAAACCGATGGTTGGGAAGCTATGCTAGGATACCAAGGAAATATAGGTGATTTAGAATTCACCGTAAGCGCAAACATGAGTGATACCAGAAATGAAATCACCCAGTATGATGGTGCTCAAACTATTTTCGAAAACTTGAACTCTGCCGAAGATGGACAGAATATATTAAACAGACCTATAAACTCTTTCTTTTTATGGGAAACCGATGGCTACTTTGATTCTCAAGCTGAAGTTGATGCTTATTACGCTAGTTTAAACGAAGGTGGAATATTACCGCTACAGACATCAAACGATGCTTTAAGACCTGGTGATATGCGCGTTGTTGATTCTAACGGAGATGGCACATTGGACAATGAAGATTTAACTTATCATGGTGATGCTGCACCCCACTATGTTTACGGGTTTAATTTTGACCTAAAGTATAAGAATTTTGACCTTAGCGCATTTTTTCAAGGTGCTCTAGATCATAATATCTATAGAACAGGATATTTTGCTCAGCCTTTTCAAGCTGAATGGCAAAATCAGTCTAACACATGGTTAGGCAGAACATGGACAGAAGATAATAGAGATGCTGAATTCCCAAGGTTAACTACACAACGTGGTTTATCTGCCTGGAACTACCGTAGTAAAGATCATATTTTGCAGAACAATAGATATATGAGGTTGAAGTCATTAATTATAGGGTATAATTTCAGGGATTTAAGTATCGGTAATACACCCATAAACAACTTACGTATTTATTTTTCAGGAAATGATTTATTTGAATTCACCAGTGTAAAAGATGGTTACGATCCTGAATTTCAAGCGAGCTCCAATAACAGTGCATACCCTTTTATGCGTACTTGGGCATTAGGTTTAAAAGTATCGCTCTAAGACAATTAACAAGAAGATAATACATCATAAAATCATATACAGATGAAAAAAATAATTTATATAATAGTACCATGCTTAATGGTCTTCTTTACATCATGTGAAGACGAATTTATAGACTTAGACCCACCTGCATCTATTACAGATCAGGTATACTATACCGAAGCAGAACATTTTCTGACGGGTTCAAATCAGTTTTATACCGATTTAATGACTTGGAGATACGACCAAGGTATTTATGCCGATCATGGATCTGACTTGGTTGGTTACACTGAAGATAGCGATATGCAAATTTACAGCAGAGGTGATACCAGAGCACCAGAATCAGACGGATATTATTCAGCTCCCTATTCTGCAATTAGAGATATGAATCTTTTACTGCAAAGAGCTGAAGCCTACGAAGGTGAAGAAAGTATTGTGCCTTACGTTGCCGCTACAAAATTTCATAGAGCATACCAATATTTTAATTTGGTGCAGCGTTTTGGCGGTGTTCCTTTAGTTACAAGACCATTAGATGTTGGTGATGAAGAGCTAAGTGCGCCTCGTAGTAGTAGATATCAAGTTGTTGCTCAAATTTTGGCAGACTTGGATGATGCCATTGCAGGTTTACCTACAGAGCAAGAAATTGCCTCAGAAGATAAAGGTAAGATCAGCAAATGGGCAGCAATGGCATTTAAAGCAGATGTTTTATTACATGAAGCTACGTGGATGAAATATGTAGGTACCACTACCGATGGTGATGGTACTAGCACAGGTGCCGGTAGTGAAGGTTTTAATGCCTCTAACATAGATATTTATTTACAGGAAGTGGTAACACTTACCAAAACGATTATGGACCAAGGTGGTTTTGAGCTTTGGGACTATAATGATGAATTGGACAATTTAAGTTCTAACTTCTTATTTAACCTAGAAGATGGCGGTTCTAACCCTGCAGGATTGGATAAAGCTACCAACAAAGAATTCATTTTCTATAATAAATATGATTTCACTTTTAGACAAGCTGGCGATCTTTTAAGTCACGTTTACGAAGGCAGAGTAAAACCAAGTAGAAAAATGATGGATTTGTTCTTGAGTAGCGATGGTTTACCTATTGATCAGTCTCCATTATTTCAAGGTTATGAAAACACGCCCGATGAATTTCAAAACAGAGATTACAGAATGAGAGCTTATTTCACTTACCATAAAACGCTTGGTGAAATTCCTCAAAATGGCGATGTAACATTAAACGGTACCAACAACTTTGGTTACTTCAATTCTAAGTTCATGAGTTGGAAATGGGGTACCGATGAAGCTTATAGAGCTACAAAGACAGAAGCATATGATATGCCATTTATTCGCTTGGCAGAAGTATATTTAATGTATGCCGAAGCTTTATACGAGTTAAATGGTAGTTTAACCGATGCTCAAATGGATGAATCTATTAACCTAGTTAAAGCCAGAGCCGGTTTACCTCCTCTATCGAATTCTTTCTTAGCTACCAACAATATGGATATCGAGACCGAAATTAGAAGAGAACGTACCATTGAGCTTTATGCCGAAGGTGCTACAAGATTCAACGACCTTAAAAGATGGGGTATTGCAGAAGATGAATTAGGAGAAACCATTTATGGTGCGGTTATAGAAGGTACTGTTTACGAAAACAACCCAGAATTGTACTCACCAGAAGGATATGGTTTTGGAGAAGGTGTTACGGAAACAGGAGTTGGTGAAAGAAGAGCATTGATTGTTCAACCATCAGCTACACGTAATTTCACAAGAGATAATTACCTATTTCCAATACCAACATCGCAAACAAGTTTAAATGAAAACCTAAACCAGAATCCTGGTTATTAAGATAATTGTGTTGAGTTAGTTTAAAGGCAGTTATATATTTTGTATAGCTGCCTTTTTTT
The DNA here is from genome assembly GCF_902506355.1 of Maribacter litoralis. Lineage (NCBI taxonomy): Bacteria > Pseudomonadati > Bacteroidota > Flavobacteriia > Flavobacteriales > Flavobacteriaceae > Maribacter > Maribacter litoralis. The sequence goes on from NZ_LR733271.1 coordinate 356,201, forward strand.
ATAGCTTATTTTCTCTTTCAATTGATAATGGAGGATAGTAGTTGCATGAAAACCCTTGTGATATCTATTTTCTGCCAAGATATCAATATCAATGCTGACTTTCCTTACAGCTTAAACAGGTTGTATGAAAAACATACATATTAAAATACCTGCTGGTCGTAAATGGGCTCAAAAAGAAGGCGGTTATATGTTTCGTATAACCGCCTTCTTTTTTATTATAAATACACATAAAAAATGCTACTTAATCATTCTCTTTTATTGTTTCACTTTTATTACCCTCCATATACTCGGTAGGTGTAACATTGAACAACTCCCTAAACGTTTTACTAAAATAAGCTGTGGAATTAAAACCGCACATATGGGTAACTTCTTTGATGGAATAGCAGTTTTTCTCTAATAATTCGGCAGCATACCTTAATCTAATCGTTCTTATAAAATGACTGGGGTTGTTCCCTGTTAAGGTGTTTATCTTACGGTAGAATTGAGACCTACCAATACCAAGCTCCTTTAAAATATCATCTTGCTTGAAATCTTCATCATCAACATTATCCAAAACTACTTTTGTAGCTTTATCTAAAAATACCTCATCCATATTATTCGTGGTAACCTCACTTGATGGAAAAATTCCACCAATTTCAGAGAAACGCTTTCTCAATCTTTTTTTAGCTTCAATTAGATTTCTAATTCTTGACTTTAGTACACTGGTAACAAAAGGTTTGGACAAATATGCATCTGCACCATTATCATAACCACTTACCCGATCTACTTCTAAACTTCTAGCGGTAAGTAGTATTACAGGTATATGGCAAGTTTCAAACTCGGTCTTCATTAGTCTACACATCTCAAAACCATCCATCTTTGGCATCATAACATCACTTATAACCAAATCGGGGTAACGTTTCTTTACCATTTCTAGACCTTCTTCTCCATTTTTAGCTTGCAAAACTTTGTATTTATCTTGCAAGTCGTTCTTTAAATGTTGACGAAGTTCTTTATTATCCTCTACCAATAAAATAGTGGGTTTTTCAATTTCACTTTCCGAATTTGGATTAGGTAGCACTAAATTTTCATCATCTGCTATATACATCTCATATTCTACAGATTTCATAGAATTGATCAAGAATTCGTTCTTTACATTCTCCACCTCAACAGGTGTAGATTTATTATCCAAAGGCAGTTTTACTACAAACTTACTCCCTACACCGTATTCACTTTCAACAAATATTTCACCTCCATGTTTTTCCACAAGAGCCTGTGTAAAGTTTAGTCCTATTCCAGTACCAGACTTTGTTACATCTATATGATAAAATCTTGAAAAAATGTTTTTAATTTGCTCTTTATCCAACCCAATACCAGAATCTGTAACAGTTATCTCTACGAAGTCTCCAGTCATTTCCTTTTTTAGAAAGAGCAATTTTGATGAGCTTTTTTTCTGTGACACCTTTTTTATTGAAAAGGTAATTTCGCCACCGGCATTGGTAAATTTTATGGCATTTGAAATAAGGTTGGTGATAATTTTTTCAACCTTATCCAAATCAAATAATAAATCTATTTGATCAGTTTCAGATATAAATCTATATTCTATTTCTTTCTTGTTGGCAAGACCTACAAATAAAGAGAAAATATCTTCGCTAAATTTAACGATGTTTCCTTTTTCTAGCTGAAGCGGCGCCATACCAACGTCCATTTTTCTATAATCCAACAATTGATTTACCAGATGCAACAGCCTACGGGCACTTCGCTGAATAGAAATAGCAGACGACTTCACCTCTTCTGGATTATGGGTATAACTAGACAATATCTTATCAACGGGATTCATGATCAATGTAAGCGGTGTTCTAAATTCGTGAGAAACATTCACAAAGAACTGCAGTTTCATTTGATCTAATTCATGCTCTTGTGCTTCTTGAACCTTTTGGGTGTAATACCTCATGATCATATAAAATAACAATACCCCGAACAAGGAATATAGAAGATAAGCCCACCAGGTTTTCCAGGGTGGTGAAAGCACTTCAAAATTGACAACTGCCGCCTCTGCCTGCTCCCAATTACCATCTAAAGATGCCTTTACCTCAAAACCATATTTACCAGGGCTTAGGTTGGCATAACTAACCTCTCTCTTAGAACCAATGGTTTCAAAATTATTGTCTAGCCCCTGTAATTTATACGCATATTGTACCCTTTCAGGATTTTCAAAATGCAAGGCTAAAAAATCGAACGCAACATAGTTTTCGTCGTAATTTAATTCTAAGCTTTCTAAATCTTCTACCTTATCCTGTAATAAAACCCTGTCATTAATTGTATCACCAACCACAACGGGGGAGTTATTCAAGGTAAACTGGGTAATTTTTGGTCTAAGCGGTGAAGAAGGCTTAAGTGTAATGTCATCTGGATGGAAAATATTGAAACCATTAATACCTCCTATAATTATTCTACCATCACTAGTTTTCTCAATCGATTTACTTTGATACTCAGGACCCTGTAACCCATCATGAATATTGAAATTTTTAATTTGATCGGTTTTTGTATTTAAAAATGAAAGACCGCTCTTGGTGGTTACCCAAAAGTTATGATTATCATCTTCTTGAATACCTACAACCAGGTTATTAGGCAAACCTTCTTTTGAGGAATAAGATTTCAATACATTAAAATCGGGATCTAGCTTATATATTCCCGTATCCGCACCCAGCCAAATATTACCCAAATGATCTTCTGATATATGGTTAATAAGATTGTCTTCAATACCAGGTTTTTTAATTTCCTTAAAAGTTAATGTTTCCGGTATTCTGTTTTCAAGCTGATTGAGGTCTATATAATTTAACCCCAAAGAGGTACCGACTAACAATCTATTTCTAGAATCAACAAACAAGTAAAATATAAAATTACTTGCCAAGCCATTTTCTTTCCCGGCTACATTTTTAAAGTTGTAAAACTTCTCTGCCTTAGGGTCGAACAAGCTTAATCCTTCCGTTCGGAGACCTAACCAAATTCTATTGTCATTATCTTCAACACCAGACCATACCGAGTTCTGCCCGATGGTATGAACATTTGATTCTTTATGTAAAAATCTTTTTACGTTGTAATTTTCAGGATCAAATCTATTCAAACCGCCATCTAAGGTACACACCCAAATTTGCCCATTATTAGATTCAAATGTATACAGTATTCTGTTGGAGCTTATACTGTTGGCATTGTTAGGTTCGTGCGAAAAATGCTCAAATGAATTGTTCTCTTGATCAAAAAGATTTAACCCACCATTGTAAGCGCTAATCCACAAGCGCTCTTTAGAATCTTGTAGAACCGATTGAACAATTTTTTCGTTAAGTCCGTTTGGGTTTCCCGGTTGATAATAGTAATGACCAAATGCATACTGCGAAGGATCTAATTTACTAATACCCTTGTCATAACTACCGATCCAATAAATGCCATTGACATCTTCATAAATTTTAGAAGGCTTGTTATTGGGCAATGAAAATGAATCTGAAAAATTATTGACTAAATTCTGAATTACTTTTTCTTCCGTCTTATTTAAAATAAACAAACCATAGCCGTCTGTTGACGCCCAAATATTGCCATCTTCATCTAAATGCATATCACGAATAGCAATATCTGTTTCTTCAGTAAATGATTTGTGGGAAAAGGTATTTTCAGACCTATCCCAATAAATTAGATTAGAAAGGTTGTTTCCTATCCAAAAATCATTATCCGCATCAACAAATATGTTCTTATGTATATGGTTTAACTCGTAATTAGAAGTGTTCTCGATTAAAACGCGATCAAAATTATCTTGTTCAGAATTATATTTATTTAGGTATTCACCATTGGTACCTAACCAAATCTCATTGTTCTGATCTTTGATAATTACATTCACAATATTATTATCCAATGAATTTATATTGGAATCATCATTTAAATAATAGTAAAATTTTAATTCGGACGTGTCTGAATTAAAATCTTCTAGCATAATTTTTATGACTCCATTATTGGTGGCTACCCATAAGGCATTACTTTCTTCATCAAAAAGTAGGGCGTTAATAAATTTTCGTGGATTGTTAGATAAAGAAAGTTGTTTGTACAGGTCTACTCTAAGAAAACTGTTCGTTTTTTTGTTGAAGTAATTTAAACCATTGTTAGTACCTATCCATAAATTACCATCTGCCCCTTCTACAATAGCATTAATTCTATTATTACTAATAGAACTCTGATCATTTAGTATGGATTTATAGACTTCAAACTCATAACCATTATACTTATTGAGACCATCAATGGTACCAAACCACATAAAACCTTCCGAGTCTTGAAAAATGGTTAAACAGGTGCTACTAGATAAACCGTCAACTGTATCTAAATTCTCGAACTTAAAATTATTAAACTGTGCTTGGCACAATAAACTCATTGAGCAACACAGGGCGAGAAAGAATATCCTTAAATTCATTTTCATTCGATTATTATCTTGGACCAAAAACGTTAAAAACCGCCCTTTTACCCAAAAAAGATTTAACAATCAAAATAGCAAAATTTTAGCTAAATATTGCCGAATTATGAATTAAAATAAGGGTTTATTAGCATTTAACAAATTAGAGAGGAAATAGTATTTTTCATAATACCGATTATATAGTCAAAACTCTATTTAGACACACGAATTGGACGTATGAATACTTTAAATCGATACACTTTATAAAATCAAAAATGAGCTGCCAATGGTGTTTGACAAAAAGACTAAAAACAAAAAAAGCCACTGATTTCTCAGTGGCTTCTTGTCGGGGTGGCAGGATTCGAACCTGCGACCTCCGCGTCCCAAACGCGGCGCGATAACCGGGCTACGCTACACCCCGAAAATGGTTATCAAAAAATATGTCTCTCAACATACTGTTGCGGAGAGACAGGGATTCGAACCCTGGGTAAGTGTTTCCACCTACGACGATTTAGCAAACCGCTCCTTTCGGCCACTCAGGCACCTCTCCAGTAATTCTTCAATGAACTGTTGCTCTAAATAGCGGATGCAAATGTATAAGTATAACTGGTCTTACGCAACTATTTTTTAAGTTTTTTTTCAATATAAAATTACCTCGCTGTTACTCAGGATATTCCACTCGCAAATGATATATATTTATGAGCTTTTGTTTGAAAATTTTCTTGATTGTTTCTATTTCCTTAAAGGTAATATCTGCGTTTAAAAACTGATTTGCCTTCATTTGACCAGAAATTATCTTGTCTACAAATTCATCAATGATCAAAAATGTTGGATTTTTTAAACTTTTAGATGCCGCCTCGACCGAATCGGCCATCATTAAAATTGCTGTTTCCCTAGAAAATGGTAACGGACCTGGATACCTAAAATCTTCTTCATTTACATGCCCATCTAATTCTTTCTGTTTTTTGTAGAAATAGAACACAAGTGTTGTACCATGGTGAGAACGAATAAAATCTATTACGCGATCGGGTACATTGTTTTTTCTGGCTATTTCAATTCCCTTTATAACATGATCTATTATAATTCTAGCACTATCCTTTGGGGTTAACTCATCATGAGGGTTCACATTGGTAATCTGGTTCTCGGTAAAATACGTTGGATCGTTCATTTTACCAATATCGTGGTACAATGCCCCTACCCTAACCAACATAGCATTCGCACCAATTTCATTAGCCGCAGCCTCAGCCAAATTGGCTACTTGCAACGAATGATGAAAAGTACCTGGCGCCTTATTACTTAATTCTTTTAAAAGCTTAGAATTGGTATCTGAAAGCTCCAATAAAGAAACATCAGAAACCAATCCGAAGAGTTTTTCATAGATATATATCAATGGCTGTACAAACAGGGTAATCATTCCATTTAAAAAGAACAGTCCTAAAGTATACCACTCAATATCACTCAGATCTCCTTCATGAATAGTATGAAAAGCCAAATACCCTATAATATAAATCAGCGTAATCTGACCTACACTAACAAAAAGGTTTGCCCTTTTATATAATTCCGACACTGTTAAAATGGTTACTATACCTGTAATGATTTGTAGAAATATATATTCAAAACTATTTGGAACCACAAAACCTAGAATAAGTATGGTAAGCACATGTACAAACAATCCAAGCCTAGCGTCAAAGAACGTTTTTAAAATCAACGGTAGAATACATAACGGCACAACAAAAACCAATTGATCATTGTATTTTATAACCATTGTGGTTATAAAGACCATTAATAGAATATTAAAAAAGATAAAGGTGACCTTTACATTGTTATCATAGACGGTTCTTCTATACTTTTTAAGAAATAAGAAAAGCATAATCAACACCAACGCCACCAGAACGGTATATCCTATTAAAATAAAGTAATAATTAGTGGCGGTCCATAATTCAGACTCATATTCTGATTTTAGGGACTCCAATATTTTTAAATTCTCAGCCTCTACCACCTCACCTTTAGCTATGATCAACCGTCCTTGATCTACGGTACCACGTGTATACGACAGTTTTGACAAAGCTTCTGCCCGTGCTTTTTGGGTTAGATTATTATCGAAACTTACATTGGGTTCTATAATATCAAAGAACAATGTTTGAATCTCCTCTTCAAAAACGGTCAAATTATTCTTTGTTAGCACATCACTTACCAACTCATTAATCTCGTTTACCTTTAAAAAATCGGAAACCCTAACTTTACTAGCTTCATTTCCTTTCACCAAAAAAATGAAATTTCGCTGTACCTGTTTACCATTATTTTGTAATATGCCCTTTGCATAAACAGAATCTAATATGACCTTGGCGAAATATCGCAACCTATTTTTTTGATTACCGCTTAGGTCGGCATCACTCCACTGTGACTCAAATTTCTCATCAAATAATGCCCTAACTTTTTCAACCACATCTTCATCATAGCTATAGTATGGTAGTTGATTATTTTCAATTATTTGCTTTTCCTTCGCAATTTCGGCATCTGTCTTTTGTATGGAGAAATCAAAAGGTGCATACAAATTTTCAAACTGCCAAGGTTTTCCTTTTTGAAACTCATACTTGAATTTACCTCCTTTGGGCAAGAAGAATACTATGAATGCAACGGCCACTACATATAGAATATATTTAAAAATGAGCGACTGTTGTTTGTAAAGATTATCCAAGGAAAATAGTATTAGGTTCTTCAAAAATAGAAAATAATAAACTGATAACTAGTAATTGATATGATATCACTTGGGTTGCTATAGAATTTAGTAATTTCGTCTAACTTAAATTATAAAAACATGAAAGAGGTAGTTATAGTATCGGCCGTAAGAACTCCAATTGGTAGTTTTATGGGCGGATTATCTACAGTACCAGCTCCAAAGTTAGGAGCTATAGCTATTGAAGGTGCATTAAAAAAAATCAACCTTGACCCTACATCGGTTGACGAGGTTTTAATGGGCAACGTAGTACAGGCCGGAACCGGACAGGCGCCTGCCAGACAGGCTGCAATATACGCTGGGATACCCAATACAGTACCTTGTACAACTATAAATAAAGTGTGTGCTTCAGGCATGAAAGCCGTTATGCAGGGCGCACAAGCAATTTCTCTGGGCGATGCCGATATTGTGGTTGCCGGAGGAATGGAAAATATGAGCCTTATACCTCATTATGTCCATATGAGAACCGGAACAAAGTTCGGTCCTGCTACGTTAGTTGACGGTATGCAGAAAGACGGTTTAGTAGATGCTTATGACCAAAATGCGATGGGTGTTTGCGCAGATGCTTGCGCTACAAAATATGAATTCAGCAGAGAAGAGCAAGATGCATATGCCATTCAATCGTACAAAAGGTCTTCTGAGGCATGGGAAAATGGTAAATTCGACAATGAGGTTGTACCAGTAGCTGTACCACAGAGACGTGGCGAACCTAAAATGGTAACCAAAGATGAGGAATTCAGCAATGTATTTATAGAAAAAATACCAAACCTTAGACCTGCATTTTCTAAGGACGGAACAGTGACTGCTGCAAATGCCTCTACAATTAATGATGGTGCTGCCGCCTTAGTTTTAATGAGCAAAGAAAAGGCCATTGAATTAAACCTAACTCCTTTGGCAACTATAAAAAGCTATGCAGATGCTGCCCATGAACCTGAATGGTTTACCACAGCTCCTGCAAAAGCACTACCCAAGGCTCTTGCAAAATCGAATTTAAAATTAGAAGAAATAGATTTTTTTGAGTTTAACGAAGCATTTTCTGTGGTGGGCTTAGCAAATATGAAAATATTGGGTCTAAACGATACCAATGTCAATGTAAATGGCGGTGCCGTTTCTTTAGGACACCCGTTAGGATGCTCTGGTGCCCGTATTCTTATTACATTGCTAAATGTTCTAGAACAAAACAACGCAAAACTAGGAGCCGCAGCTATTTGTAATGGTGGTGGTGGAGCCTCTGCTATTATTGTTGAAAAAGCTTAAGCGCTTAAAAAATATTCATGCAATACGGAATTTGCCATTTAAGTGTTATGCCCATGCGCAGTATGCCCGATCAGGCAGCTGAGCTGGTGACCCAGCTTCTATTTGGAGAACATTACAAAGTTTTGGAATCTAGAAAAAACTGGTCTAGGGTAAAAACTGTATTTGACAAGTGCGAAGGTTGGATCATGAACAACCAGCTTACCTTTATCCCGGAAGATGAATACCTTGCTTTAGAGTCCAGTTCAAGTCCTAAATATGTTACTGAATTAATATCGTTCGTTGAAGATTCAAATATAATGGTAACCCCTATTTTAATTGGCTCAAGCATACCGGACACTTCCTCTTTACCTGTTACTTTTGACGGTAAAACGGTTCAAGGAGAACAATTAAAGGAAAAGTTAGTAAAAACGGCGCTTTTATATCTTAATTCGCCCGAACTTAAAGGTGGGAAATCTCCTTTTGGTATTGACAGTGCAGGATTCGCACAAATGGTTTACAAAATTAACGGATACCACCTTTTACGAACCGCAGAAAGTCAATCTAAACAAGGTACGGCATTAAGTTTTGTAGAAGAGAGCGAAGCCGGAGACCTAGCATTTTTTGATAACACCAATGGTGAAATCAACCACGTAGGCATTATTATGGACAATAATTATGTAATACACGTAAACGGCAAAGTAAGAATTGACCGCATAGATCATACCGGTATTTTCAATAATGACCTTAGAACATATACACATCAATTAAGGGTCATTAAAAAAATAGTATAAAAAAAGGCCCATAATAGGGCCTTTCAATTTATTTAAAGGTGAGCATAAAATTACTCTCCTAACATCTTCTTCATTTTCGTGAAGTTTTCTGTATCACCCATTGCTCCGTAGATATTCTTAAGCTGGGTCATGATATTCTCATTCTCAGGGTTATTTTTCAATGCATCTTCCAATACATCTGCACCTTGCTTGAACAAGCTATCTTTTTTCTCCTTTAACTCATCATATTTAGCAATATCTGCTCTACTGTTTCCTAATGAATTCATTTCGTCAATTAGGTTGTTACCTTCGTTAACGTAAGTTGTAGAAAGATTTAAATATGCATTTGTATAATTAGGATCAAGTTCTATTGCCTTTTTGTATGATACACGTGCTTCCTCATAATTATCTTGCTCCATGTTAATAACACCAACATTATAATGCAAGTCTGGATTATCTGGTGCTAGAGCTATAGCCTGAGCCATTAATTCTTTGAACTTATCTTTATTTCCTTGGTTAAAATATAGATTTGCTTCGTTCAAAATAAGATTAACATCTTCTGGATCATTCTTTCTTGCTGCTTGATAAGCCTCTAAAGCTTTTTCATCTTGACCTAATTGCGTATAAATCAGCGCTGTATTCTTAACAATTTCAGCTTTCTTAGAAGGAGTTTTCTCATCTACAGGATTAGTATACGTACCAGACTTTACCATAAGGTCTCTCTGCACTTTATCCATTTCCTCAACTTCGCCTGATGCTGCATTGGTCGCCTTATACACAACACCACTACCATCATAACCAACTTCTTGTAATTTATTATAATAGTCCAATGCCATTTCATAATGACCACCATTTACCGCACTACCGGCAGCATAATACAAGTAAGACGTATCTTTAGGACTTAACGTATAACTCATATACAACTTCTCAGCAGCTTCTTTAAACTTACTGTTGCTATTATCGCTAACCGCAGAGTTCACAAGATCAGCAGTCAATGCCGTCATATATTGGTTAGTTTCCGCAGTAAATTTCTTTTTACCGGAAGCTTCTTCTATTTCAATAACTTTCTTGAAAGAATTCGCTGATTTCTCAAAAGCATCATTATCTCCTTTTTTAGCTAAATCGCTATAGATTTTACCTCTAGTAAAATAATATTGCGCTTGAGTCTTTTCGTCAGCAGCGGCAATAGTACCTGAAGCAGCTTCAATAGCAGTTTTAGCTGCTGTTGCATCACCAGATTTCAATGCCTTTTCCGCAGATTTTATTTCATTCTTTTGAGCAAAACCGACCATTGTAAATGTCAGTGCCGCTACAAGTAATAACCTATTTTTCATTTTTGATATATTAATTATTAGTGTTTAAATTATTTAAGTTTAATCTTCGGTATCAGAATTATCAATCTCTGTGCCATCTTTTTCCTCCGTATTATCAACTTCAGTTGAACCTTCTGTATTTACCTCAATATCAAGCAGTTCAGCTTCTTCAAGATCATCTTCATCTTTCATGACCTTTGCAACAGCGGCAATAGAATCATTACCTTTTATATTGATCAACCTAACACCTTGTGTTGCCCTACCCATTACACGCAAATCCTCTACGCTCATACGTATTGCAATTCCAGATTTGTTGATAATCATTAAATCGTCAGAATCGGTAACATTTTTTATAGCTACAAGCCCACCAGTTTTATCGGTAACACTTATGGTCTTAACCCCTTTACCTCCTCTATTGGTAACTCTATAATCATCTATGCTTGATCGCTTACCATAACCTTTTTCTGAAACTACCAATATTTCTTCCTCAAAATTATGAACCGATACCATACCGATCACCTCATCTTCCTCATTCGCTAAAGTAATACCTCTAACCCCTGAAGCATTTCTACCCATTGGTCTAGTTTTACTTTCCTCAAATCTAATTGCTTTACCAGATTTAAGACCTAGGAAAATTTCACTTGACCCTGTAGTTAATTTAGCTTCTAACAACTCATCGCCATCGCGTACGGTAATTGCATTAATTCCGTTTTGTCTTGGTCTTGAATATTGCTCTAAGGATGTTTTCTTAACTACACCTTTTTTAGTGGCCATTATAACGTAGTGCGCATTGATATACTCTTCGTCTTTTAAATCTTGAGTACAAATAAACGCTTTTACACTATCATCTTGTTCTATATTAATAAGGTTCTGTATTGCCCTACCTTTTGATGTTCTACTACCTTCAGGTATTTCAAAAACACGCATCCAAAAACATTTACCTTTTTGCGTAAAGAACAACATGTATTGGTGATTGGTACCAACGAACAAATGCTCTAAGAAATCTTCATTTCTTGTAGAAGATGCCTTTTGACCTACACCACCTCTATTTTGTGTTTTATATTCACTTAACGGAGTTCTCTTAATGTAACCTGCATGAGAAATGGTAATTACCACCTGCTCATCTGGTATCATATCTTCCATACTAAGATCACCACCTGCCATGTTGATTACAGATCTTCTTTCATCTCCGTATTTATCTTTAATCTCAAGAAGCTCATCTTTAATGATATCCATTCTACGCTCCTTCTTATCAAGAATATCTTTTAAATCTGCAATTAGAAGCATGATTTCATCATACTCGCTTCTAAGCTTATCTTGCTCAAGACCGGTAAGTTGACGAAGTCTCATCTCTACGATTGCCTTCGCTTGAATTTCACTTAATTTGAAACGTTCAATTAAGTTTGTTCTTGCTTCATCAGCATTTTTAGAGGCTCTTATTATTGCAATTACCTCATCGATATTATCAGATGCAATAATCAACCCTTCTAAGATATGAGCACGATCTTCAGCTTTCTTTAATTCGAACTGTGTACGCCTTACGACCACTTCATGTCTATGCTCAACGAAGTAATGAATCATTTCCTTCACGTTCAACAATTGCGGTCTACCGTTAACCAAGGCAATATTATTGACACTAAAAGATGTTTGTAATGCCGTATATTTAAACAGCATATTCAAAACAATATTAGGAATAGCATCCCTCTTTAAGATATAAACGATACGCATACCGTTTCGATCGGATTCATCTCTAATATTGGCTATACCTTCCAATTTTTTATCATTGACAAGATCGGCAGTTTTCTTAATCATGTCTGCCTTATTGACCTGATAAGGAATTTCGGTAACCACAATGCATTCGCGACCTTGAACTTCTTCAAATGTTGCTTTTGCACGCATTTTTATACGTCCTCTTCCTGTATGAAAAGCTTCTTTTACACCATCATAACCGTAAATAGTACCACCAGTTGGAAAATCTGGTGCTTTAATATGTGTTATAAGCTCATCTATCTCAATGTCGTTATTATCGATATAAGCAACCGTACCATCTATAACCTCAGATAAGTTATGTGGCGGCATATTGGTCGCCATACCTACAGCAATACCAGATGCACCGTTCACCAACAAACTTGGAACTCTAGTCGGTAGAACAGTCGGTTCTTTTAAAGAGTCATCAAAATTTAATTGATAATCTACGGTTTCCTTTTCTATGTCAATAAGCATATCGTCTGCAATCTTACGCATACGAGCCTCCGTATAACGCATTGCCGCAGGGCTATCACCATCAACAGAACCAAAGTTACCTTGACCATCTACAAGCATATAACGCAAACTCCATTCTTGAGCCATACGCACCATAGCATCATATACCGAAGTATCACCGTGTGGGTGATACTTACCTAATACCTCCCCAACAATACGTGCAGATTTCTTATGTGAGCTATTACTTCTAACTCCTAATTCATGCATTCCGAAAAGAACTCTTCTGTGTACGGGTTTTAATCCGTCCCTGACATCTGGCAGGGCACGTGACACAATGACCGACATTGAGTAATCAATGTAGGCAGATTTCATTTCCTCTTCAATATTAATGGGAATCAATTTTTCACCGTCAGCCATTTTAAAATCTTCTGTTTTTTAATTAGTAAAAAAGCATGCCAATATACTTAAATCCTAGGCGTTTCAAGAATAAGTGGATTTAATTATATGAAATTTTATTAACACTTGGCACAGTAATGTTAATTTTTACTTTAAAGGCTAATTTCGTACCTATAAAAGCTGCTTTTAATGGCTTTTACAATAACTTTAACGATTATAGGTACGGTATTTGCCAATGATTGGATGAGATTTAGTAATTTTATAGAAGATAATATAGTATATGGATGATAATTTTTCCCCAAGAGTAAAGGATGTTATTGCTTATAGCAAAGAGGAAGCATTGCGACTTGGTCACGATTTTATCGGTACCGAGCACCTCATGCTAGGGCTTCTTAGAGATGGAAACGGGAAGGCCATTAGCATTTTAGACGCTTTAGAAGTTGATTTAGAACACCTACGTAGAAAAGTAGAAATTCTAAGTCCTTCTAACCCTAACGCTAGCGGCGTGCAAAAAGACAAAAAGAACTTGCATTTAACAAGACAAGCCGAACGTGCTTTAAAAACAACTTTTTTAGAGGCTAAACTTTTTCAAAGTTCTTCTATAAATACTGCGCACCTTCTACTTTGTATCCTTAGAAATGAAAATGACCCTACTACAAAACTTTTACATAAGCTTAAGGTTGACTACGACGGTGTTAAGGAACAGTTTAAATTTATGATTACAAGTGACGACGATATGGTAGATGGCCCAACGGCCGAATCTTTCCCTAGCGACTCTGAAGAGGCCAATGAAGGAAAAGAGAGCACCTTTGGATCTGCTTCTAATCAAAAAGGCGCCAAAAAATCAAAAACTCCGGTTCTGGATAATTTTGGTAGAGACCTTACACAAATGGCAGAGGAAAATAAACTAGACCCTGTTGTCGGTAGAGAAAAAGAGATTGAGAGGGTTTCGCAAATTCTTAGCCGTAGAAAAAAGAACAACCCACTTTTAATAGGTGAACCTGGTGTTGGTAAAAGTGCCATTGCAGAAGGTCTTGCCCTACGTATAATCAATAAAAAGGTTTCTAGAATTCTTTACAATAAAAGAGTTGTAACCCTTGACCTTGCATCTTTAGTTGCCGGTACAAAATATCGTGGCCAGTTTGAAGAACGCATGAAAGCGGTTATGAACGAGCTTGAAAAGAACGATGATGTCATTTTGTTTATTGACGAAATACACACTATTGTTGGTGCTGGTGGAGCTACAGGAAGTTTAGATGCTTCAAACATGTTCAAACCTGCATTGGCTAGAGGTGAAATTCAATGTATAGGTGCTACCACTTTAGATGAGTACAGACAATATATCGAAAAAGACGGTGCTTTAGAGAGACGTTTTCAAAAGGTAATTGTAGAGCCAACTTCTGTTGAAGAAACAGTTGAGATTTTACATAATATTAAAGGTAAATACGAAGATCACCACAATGTAACTTATACAGACGAAGCTATCGAAGCTTGTGTAAAGTTGACAAACAGGTATATGACCGATCGTTTTTTACCTGATAAGGCTATTGATGCTTTAGACGAAGCTGGTTCTAGAGTACATATTGTGAATATGGATGTACCAAAGCAAATTCTTGAATTAGAGAAGAAACTTGAAGATGTTCGTGAACTAAAAAATAGTGTTGTCAAAAAGCAGAAATACGAAGAAGCTGCCAAATTGCGCGATGACGAAAAGAGTTTAGAAAAGGAACTTGCCATAGCCCAAGAGCGATGGGAAGATGACAGTAAACTGAACAAGGAAACAGTTAGCGAAGAAAATGTTGCCGATGTTGTTTCTATGATGAGCGGTATACCCGTAAATAGAATAGCGCAAACGGAAAGCAATAAATTAGCAGGACTTCCTGAGTTGATTAAATCTAACGTAATTGGTCAGAACGATGCTGTTGCCAAGGTTTCCAAAGCTATACAACGTAATAGAGCGGGACTTAAAGATCCCAACAAGCCTATTGGTTCGTTTATATTCTTAGGTCAAACAGGTGTTGGCAAAACCCAACTTGCAAAAGTGTTGGCAAAAGAGCTTTTTGACTCTGAAGATGCGCTTATACGTATAGATATGAGCGAGTACATGGAGAAGTTCGCCATCTCTAGATTAGTAGGTGCACCTCCAGGATACGTAGGATATGAAGAAGGTGGTCAATTGACCGAAAAAGTTAGAAGAAAGCCTTACTCGGTAATTCTATTGGATGAAGTTGAAAAAGCACACCCAGATGTTTTCAATATGCTTTTACAAGTATTGGATGACGGTTTCTTAACCGATAGTTTGGGTCGTAAAATCGATTTTAGAAACACCATTATAATAATGACTTCTAATATTGGTGCTAGACAATTAAAAGATTTTGGACAAGGTGTAGGTTTTGGTACAGCTGCGAAAAAATCTCAAGAAGATGCCCACCAAAAAGGAGTAATAGAAAATGCCTTAAAAAAAGCGTTTGCTCCAGAGTTCTTAAATAGAATTGATGATGTTATTGTCTTCAATGCATTGGAAAGAGAAGACATTCACAAAATCATTGATATTGAATTAGCCAAATTATTCAAGAGAATTAAGGACATTGGATATCATTTGAACTTAACGGATGCCGCTAAAGATTATATTGCAGAGAAAGGCTTTGATAAGCAATACGGGGCAAGACCGCTAAAAAGAGCAATTCAAAAATATATTGAGGACGCATTAGCGGAAGAAATAGTGAATTCTAAACTTAAGGAAGGTGACAGTATTTATATTGACCTTGACAAGAAGAGTGAAGAATTGACCATTAAAATTGAAAAAGCAGAAGAGGAATCTCCAAAAACATAGATTTTCTTACTTTTCCAGTATACAAAAAAGAGCCCTATTGAGGGCTCTTTTTTCGTACAAGAAAATATTGATTGTGAGAATATAAATACACTCAATTATAGGTACACGCAGTATAAACGATATTTTCGCGTTTAAACTAAAAATTTACCCAAAGAATGAACTTCATTCTACTTTCGCCTTA
Source organism: Maribacter litoralis (assembly GCF_902506355.1). NCBI lineage: Bacteria > Pseudomonadati > Bacteroidota > Flavobacteriia > Flavobacteriales > Flavobacteriaceae > Maribacter > Maribacter litoralis. The sequence goes on from NZ_LR733271.1 coordinate 372,283, forward strand.
GACACACTATATAAATACGAAAAGAATGAAGTTAGGATCTACCAAGAAAAAGGTAATTGTGCGGGAGTACGAATTAGAAACAGGAAAAATTCAAGTTTATGACAATTATATGGTATCGATTTTTGACGAGGGAGCTACTTTAACGCTAGAAAGAGCTTATCAAATTATCGGTATTGCAGAAATTCATTTTAGAGAAAAGAATTTTGGATTTATAAGTCTTCGTAAACACTCATTTGCCATAGATCCTACCATCTACAACTACTTAAAACAATTAGACAATCTTAAAGCTTTTGCCATTGTATCTGTCAAAGAAATTGATATGCACAACTTCAAGATTGAAAAACTATTTTACAAAAAGCCAATGAAATTCTTCATCGAATTTGATAACGCTTTAAAATGGGTAAAAAGAAGGGTAAATTCTTAAGAACAGTTAATTTGACTGATTTTCTTCTTCAGTAACCGGCTGCTCTGGCATTTTAAACAAATCTAAATATGCGTTTGCCAAATTCTCAATAACATGAGAAGCTGTTAAAGACTGAAAACCAGTAGACTCTACTGCAATATCACCTGATCTACCATGCAAATAGACACCAAAAATTGCAGCATCTAATGCTGAGTAACCCTGCGCCAATAACCCTGTTAATATTCCCGTTAACACATCTCCTGTTCCTGCCGTGGCCATACCTGGGTTTCCGGTTGTATTCAAGTAGCCTTTTTCCTTGTTAACCACAATAGTGTGCGCTCCCTTAACTACTACCAAACAATTATACTTTTTTGAAAACGCCTTAACCATTTTAAGCTTTTCAAAGTCATCTTTCCAACTACCAATCAATCTTTCCAATTCTTTTGGGTGAGGTGTTAAAATCGTATTATCAGGCAAGTACTTTAATAATTCTTTATTCTTAGAGAGTATATTAAGTCCATCCGCATCAATTACCAATGGCAATTTATTATGCTTTAAAAATTCACTAAAAGTTTTTACCGTGGCATCACTTGTTCCCATCCCCATACCGATACCTACCACACTTGGTTCAATATCAAATTTTATATCGGTAAGTTCATTATCGCCTGCATCGGTCATTACCATTATTTCGGGTAATGCCGTCTGTAAAATGGAATACCCTATTTTAGGAACAAAAGAGGTTACAAGACCACTACCTGCATAAAGAGCGGCTTTAGAAGAAAGACAAACCGACCCCATTTTACCATAACTTCCACCAGCAATCAATGAATGTCCATATGTACCTTTATGCCCGTATTTTTCACGCGGTTTATATAAGGTAAGCACTTCATTTTTACCTATCAATTCATATTCCGTTTCGGTTTGCATCAAATACTCTGGGTCTAAACCTATATCCAAAACCTCCCATTGCTCAATAAAACCACCTGTTTCCGGTAAAAAGAAAACAAGTTTAGGAGTTTGAAAACTTAAGACGTAGTTAGATTGTATAATGGTATCAAAATCATCAGGACCTTGATCTGTAAACAATCCTGACGGAATATCAATAGACAAAATGAATGCCTGGGAATTGTTTAAATGCTGAATCACTTTAGCTACCCATGCATCTGGAGTTCTATTTAATCCTATTCCAAAAATTCCGTCAACAATTATATCATCCCTTCCAATTTCTGGAAGCTGATCATCAGAATTCATAAAACTTGGCCAAACCTTACGGTCTTTTAATCGGTCTAGATTGATCAAAAAGTCTTTAGACCTCTTTTCACTATAATTTACAACATACACTTCTATATTATAGCCATGATCTACAAGATGCCTTGCAAGGGCAATACCGTCGCCTCCATTATTACCAATACCACAGAATAAATGAATTTTCACTTGGGCTCCTTGCATGCGTAAATGCATCCAATTGAAGAGTTGTAAAGCAGCACGTTCCATGAGTTCGTTACTTTCAATTTCTTCTTTTTTAATAGAAATCTGATCTGCTTTATAAATCTGTTTTGCACTATATAATTTCATTCTTTCTTGTATTTATATCTAAAAAATAACTATTCCGTAAAAAATTGTGGAATGATTTGTTTAAGTTATCAAATGTACTACTTTTGACCCTCAACCATTAGTATTATGGACTGCAATAAGACAGACATAAAATTCAATTTCACTTCAGCTACCATTATTTATGGTTCTACAACTACATGGTTCACCCCTTGGGGGTAAAATCTATATTTCTCCGTACCCGTGTTTAATTACACCATATCTTAATTACAAAGTCAATATTTCAATAACATGAAAGTTCTAAAATTTGGTGGTTCATCTGTAGCCAAACCAGAAAATATAGTTAAAATTAAAAATATAATCTCAAAGTACAACGACCCTATTATATTGGTTGTTTCTGCTTTTGGAGGAGTAACGGATTTATTGTTACAAGCCGGTGCTTTGGCATCTGCACAAGATAAAAAGTATAAAGAAATACTTAATACTTTAGAAGAAAGGCACTTATCTGCCGTAAAAGAATTAATTCCCGTAACCACTCAAAGTAAAGTACTTAGCAAAGTAAAAAGTGAATTCAACGTACTTGAAACCTTACTAGAAGGTGCTTTTTTTATTGGTGAAATAACACCAAAATTATCAGACAAAATTGTTAGCTACGGTGAGTTGCTATCTTCATATATTATAAGCGAGTATTTAATCAACGAACAGCTAAATGCCTCTTTTAAAGACAGTAGAGAACTTATAATTACGCATAAACTAAACGGCAAGAATGTGGTAAACTTTAAAGTAACCAATGCCAATTGTGCCGATTATTTTAATTCTTCAACAAAACAAATTACTGTTTGTCCTGGTTTTATTGCAACATCAGAAGATGGGGTTTCAACGACTTTAGGTAGAGGTGGATCAGATTTTACCGCTGCAATTTATGCTGCAGCTGTTGATGCAGATATTTTAGAAATCTGGACAGATGTGAGCGGTATGTATACTGCCAACCCAAAAATGGTAAAACAAGCGAAGGCCATTCCACATATTTCCTATGAGGAGGCAATGGAATTATCGCATTTCGGAGCTAAAGTACTTTATCCACCGACTATTCAACCTGTTCTCGCCAAAGGAATATCCATAGTAATTAAAAACACTTTTAGCCCTGAAAAAGACGGTACTCTAATTACCAAGTCTAAAAATGAAAAAGGTAAAACGGTACGTGGTATCAGCCATATAGGCAATATTGCACTTTTATCGTTAGAAGGTCCGGGTATGGTTGGTATTCCAGGAATTTCTAAACGCTTTTTTGAAGTACTTTCTCAAGCAGATATTAGTGTTGTTTTAATTACCCAAGCTTCTTCTGAGCATTCTATATGCGTTGGTATTTCTGCCGATGATGTAGAAAAAGCTATAAGTATCGTTAATGAAGCTTTTGAATACGAAATTGAAAGAGGTCGTATTAAAACAGTTATTCCTGAAAAAGATTTAGCCATCGTTGCCTTGGTTGGCGATAATATGAAAAGCCACCAAGGTCTAAGTGGTAAAATGTTCAGTACTCTTGGCAAAAACAATGTAAATATTAGGGTTATTGCTCAAGGTGCTTCAGAACGTAACATTTCATGCATAATTGACGAAAAAGATGTAAAAAAAGCTTTGAACGCCTTGCACGAAGAGTTTTTCGAAGAGAATATTAAGCAACTGAACCTTTTTGTAATGGGTGTCGGTAATGTTGGTGCTAAGTTTTTAGAGCAAATTAGAGAGCAACGTAAATTCTTAAAAGAAAATCTAAAATTGAACATTAGAGTAATAGGAATGTCTAACTCTAGAACAATGCTCTTTAATGAAAAAGGAATAGACTTAAACGATTGGTCTACTAAACTTGCCAATGGCGAAAAAGCTGATAAAGTCAAATTTTTGGAGTTAGTGAATAGCCTAAACTACAGAAACAGCATTTTTGTAGACAATACAGCAAGTGAAGAAGTTTCTAAAACGTACAGTGAATATTTAGGCAATAGCATATCTGTAGTAACCTGTAATAAAATTGCTTGTTCGTCAGAATTTGAAAACTATTCGCATTTAAAATCATTAGCGAGAACTTATAACGCACCCTTCTTATTTGAAACTAATGTTGGTGCAGGGTTACCTATTATTGACACATTAAAACACTTAATTGCATCGGGTGATAAAATCTTGAAAATTCAAGCTGTTTTATCCGGTAGTTTAAACTTTGTTTTTAATAACTTCAATGATCAAACTACTTTTCATGATGTGGTGAAACAGGCTCAGGAAGAGGGTTATACAGAACCTGATCCAAAAATTGATTTAAGTGGTGTTGATGTAATGCGTAAAATTTTAATCTTAGCACGCGAGAGCGGAAATCAGTTGGAAATCAGTGACATTACCAACAACCCGTTCTTACCTGAAGAAAGTTTGAACACTGATAACAATGATGATTTCTTTGCTTCTTTAGTTAAACATGAACCTCATTTTCAATCCTTATACGCAAGTGCTAAAAATGCAGATAGCAAACTAAAGTATGTTGCTCAATTTGACAACGGAAAAGCTAGTGTAGGGATACAGGAAATACCAAAAGGTCATGATTTCTACAATCTGGAAGGTAGCGATAATATTGTACTTTTCTATACGGAAAGATATCCTAACCAACCAATGATTATTAAAGGTGCTGGTGCAGGTGCTGCGGTTACAGCCTCTGGAATTTTTGCAGATATTATCCGTATTGGTAATTTCTAAATTTCATAACAACGGTGTCAATTATGAATAAAAATGAAATTAAAGTCTTTTGTCCTGCTACGGTTGCCAATGTATCGTGCGGATTTGATGTTCTTGGCGTTGCCCTAGACTCGGTGGGTGATGAAATGGTAGTTAGAAAAGTATCGCAAAAAGGCATTAAAATAACAAAACTTACCGGACAAGATTTACCAAAAGAGACATTAAACAATGTTGCCGGTGTTGCCGGTAATGCTTTTTTATTGGCTTCTGATTATGATGGCGGATTTGAGATAGAAATCGATAAAAAAATTAAGCCTGGCAGCGGTATTGGTAGCAGTGCCGCAAGTTCTGCGGGTGCCGTATGGGCAATGAACCATTTATTGGGCAACCCGTTCAGCAAAACCGAATTAGTTAAATTTGCTATGGAAGGTGAACGCTTGGCTAGCGATGTTGCACATGCAGATAATGTTGCCCCTGCCCTATTTGGTGGTTTTACCTTGGTTAGAAGCTATAGTCCGTTAGACGTTATAGATATTCCTGCTCCAAGCGAATTATACGTTACGATAATTCACCCACAGATAGAAATTAAAACTTCGGATTCCAGAAAGGTTTTAAAGACCACCATATCGATGGAAACAGGTATTAAGCAATGGGGAAATGTTGGCGGATTAATAGCGGGATTATTCAAAAAAGACTATGACTTAATTGGTCGTTCATTAGAGGATCATATTGTAGAACCTATACGTTCTATCTTAATTCCCGGTTTTGATGAAGTTAAAAAAGTTTCTTTAGAAGCCGGTGCTTTAGGTTCTGGCATATCTGGATCAGGACCTTCTATTTTTGCATTTAGCAAAGGAGAAGAAACTGCCGTAAAGGTAGGTGAAGCCATGAAAACGGTGTACGACAAAATCGGCATTGATTATGAAATTCATGTCTCTAAAATAAATATGGAAGGCGTTAAGCTATTATAAGTTAAAACACCTTGATATTAACAGTTAAAAAATTACATCTTGAAATTCTATAGTTTAAACAATACAGCTCCGCAAGTTTCCTTTGACACTGCCGTCGTCAATGGTATTGCCCCAGACAAAGGCTTATATTTTCCAGAAAAAATTTCTCCATTACCTAGTTCTTTTTTCGAAGAAATCGAAAACCTTTCTAATGAAGAAATTGCATTTACCGCAATTCATCAATTCGTAACTGAGGTTGTACCCGATGATATATTGAAAGACATTTTAAAGGAAGTTCTAGACTTTGATTTTCCGGTAGTCGATATTACTGAGAACATTGGTACTTTAGAGCTATTTCACGGTCCTACGATGGCTTTTAAAGATGTTGGTGCTCGCTTTATGGCGCAGTGCCTAGGTTATTTTTCTAGAGCTACAAAAAATGAGGTCACAGTTCTTGTGGCAACCTCCGGTGATACTGGTGGTGCTGTAGCCAATGGTTTTTTAGGAGTAGAAGGCGTAAATGTCGTTATACTCTATCCTAGCGGTAAAGTAAGTGATATTCAAGAAAAGCAATTAACTACTTTAGGCAAAAATATTACAGCTCTAGAAGTTGACGGCATGTTCGACGATTGCCAAGCTATGGTTAAAAATGCATTCTTGGATAAGGAACTACTTGACAATATGAAATTAACCTCTGCCAACTCCATTAACGTGGCTCGCTGGTTACCACAGTTGTTTTATTTCCTTTTTGCATACAAACAGGCGAAATCAAAAGGAAAAGAGATAGTTTTTTCTGTGCCATCTGGTAATTTCGGTAATATTTGTGCAGGTTTAATGGCGCAGCGTTTGGGTATGCCCGTAAAACATTTTGTAGCATCTACAAATGTAAATGACACCGTGCCACAATTCATGCAAACAAAAGAGTACAACCCCAAACCATCAACAGCAACAATATCTAATGCTATGGATGTTGGCGACCCTAGTAATTTTATTAGAATCAGACATTTGTTTCAAGACAATTTTGATGCTTTAAAAGAAAATTTATCATCTTATCCATTTACAGATGACGAAACCAAAAAAGCCTTAAAGGAAATTCATAATATCAACGGATATATCGCAGACCCACATGGGGCAGTGGGCTATTTAGGGCTCAAAAAATATCAAGAACAACATCCTGATACTTACGGTATATTTTTAGAAACTGCACACCCTGTGAAGTTCTTGGATATCGTTGAAGAAACCCTTGATGAAAAATTAGAAATTCCCGCTCAGATAGAAAAGGTAATGGGTAAAACAAAGTCATCTATTAAAATCTCAACATATGATGATCTAAAAAAATATCTTTTAAACTCCTAGTTATTTTTAGTTTATAATATTTTCTCAATTCAAGGTTAAGCCACATTTGCTTCTATTTATTTTCGATAAATTTGTATCGCCAATAAAATAAATAAAATGAAAAATACTGCGCTTACTACAACACATGAATCTCTAGGTGCCAAAATGGTTCCTTTTGCCGGTTATAACATGCCTGTTTCTTACGAAGGTGTCAATGCCGAGCATGAAACCGTACGTAATGGCGTTGGGGTTTTTGACGTATCGCACATGGGCGAGTTTTTAATCTCAGGTGCGAATGCTTTAGACTTAATACAAAAAGTTACATCGAACGACGCCTCAAAATTAACTATTGGCAGAGCTCAATACAGCTGTTTACCCAACGAAAATGGAGGTATAGTTGATGACCTTATTGTATATAAGATAAAAGAAGAGCAATACTTATTGGTAGTAAACGCCTCTAACATTGAGAAAGATTGGAATCATATCTCATCATACAACACAGATTTTAATGCAGATATGCGAAATATATCTGAAGGATATTCTCTTTTAGCCATACAAGGGCCAAAAGCTGTAGAAGCTATGCAGACACTAACTTCTGTGAATCTTGCCGAAATTAAGTTCTATCATTTTGAAGTTGCAGATTTTGCCGGTATAGAAAACGTTATTATTTCCGCAACCGGATATACCGGTTCTGGGGGATTTGAAATTTATTGCAAAAATGAAGAGGTAAAGCAAATTTGGGACAAGGTCTTCGAAGCAGGTGCTGATTTTGGCATCAAGCCAATAGGTTTGGCGGCAAGAGACACTTTAAGACTAGAAATGGGCTATTGTCTATATGGAAACGATATTAATGATTCGACCTCTCCTATCGAAGCCGGACTTGGTTGGATTACAAAATTCACAAAGGATTTTGTTAACTCAGAAGCTTTACAAAAAGAAAAGCAGCATGGACCTGAACGTAAATTAGTAGCTTTTGAATTAGATGAACGTGGCATACCTAGACAAGGTTATGATATTGTAGATGGTAACGGTAAAACTATTGGTGAAGTAACCTCTGGTACAATGTCACCATCAATGGGAACGGGAATTGGTCTTGGATACGTACCTACTATTTTTACAGATATAGGTAGCAAAATCAATATTCAGATCAGAAAAAAAGCTATTCCTGCAACTATAGTTAAATTACCTTTTTACAAAAGTAAATGATAGACTTTCAAAGCGTTTTAAATGCTATAAATGATGATGCTTCCAACGTAAAGGAAAGAGGTGAAATTGCAGATTATATTCCGCAATTGGCAAAGATAGATGTAAAACATTTTGGCATCCATCTCATTGACAGCCAACAGAAAAACTTTTCAGCTGGGGATTCTCATGAACTTTTTTCAATTCAGAGTATTTCTAAAGTATTAACGTTATCATTGGCTTTGAACCTTATTGGTGAAGATGTATGGAAACGAGTAGATGTCGAGCCCTCTGGTGATCCATTTAATCACCTTTCTTTATTAGAGCTAGAAAATGGCATTCCAAGAAACCCTTTAATAAACCCTGGAGCTATTGTTATTGCTGATATTTTGGTATCCCAACTAGAGCACCCTAAAGATGATTTTTTGACATTTGTTCGTAATATAGCAAATGATGACAGCATCACTTATGATGAATCTGTAGCCATTTCTGAAAAAGAAACAGGATTCAGAAATTTTGCGGCTGCCAATCTATTAAAATCATATGATAATTTAAATAATGATGTAGAAGTTGTTCTAGATTTTTATTTCCATCAGTGTTCACTTTCCATGAGCTGCGAACAATTAACGCATGTTTTCTACATGTTCATGAATCATGGTAAATGTAGAAGGAACAAAGCATATTTAACCTTATCACAAGTTAAGCGTATTAATGCTATAATGCTTACATGCGGTTTTTATGACGAAGCAGGTGAATTTGCATTTGAAGTCGGACTACCCGGCAAAAGTGGCGTTGGTGGTGGAATTGTAGCATTATTGCCAAATAAATTTTGTGTAGCCACATGGTCTCCTGGACTTAACCCAAAAGGAAACTCAAAAATAGGTATGCTTGCCTTGGAAAAATTGACTACCGAAACAGAACTTTCCATTTTTTGAAAATAGACACAAAAAAAATACTGATTCTTGGAGCAAGCGGCTTTATAGGTAACGCGATTTACAAAGAGCTTTGTAATTATTTTGATACCTATGGCACCTACTGCCATGCTGCCAATTCATTCTCATCCAACAAACAATTTGTTCACTATAATATTGAAGAAGACGATATTGTAGAAATTTTAGAAGAGATAAAACCTCAAATTATAATTTCGGCCTTACGAGGAAACTTTGCTGCCTTGGTTATAGCCCATGACCATTTAACCAAATATGTAGCACAAGAAAAATGCAAGTTTTATTTTATTTCATCTGCCAATGTTTTTGATGCGTATAGCAAATACCCCTCTTACGAAATGGACAAAACCTTATCTGAGAGTGTTTATGGTAGATTAAAAATAAAGATTGAAAATATGCTGTTACGTTTACCCAAAGAAAAAATGGCAATATTACGCGTACCCATGGTATTTGGTAACGGGTCACCAAGAATTAAGGCCATGAAAAAATCCATCATTGAAAATGAGCCTGTAGAAGTTTTTCCTAATTTGATATTAAATGTTACGAATGATGATAAGCTTACCCAGCAAATTCATTATCTTATTAATAGAAACAAATCGGGTATTTATCATTTAGGAAGTAACGACTTAACACACCATGAAGATTTTATTAAAGAAATATTAGAACGAGTAGGTAATTTTAACCCTATAATAAAAAGAGTGTATACCACCAATGAAGACAGGTATTTAGCTGTGTTGCCCAAAACCAATAAATTACCCAAAAATTTACAATTTACTTTTCAAGATATTATTGACCATCATGTTTTAAATTAAAACAATTATGAAAGAAATGGAAAAATTTACGGATCAACAAATTGCTGACTATTTAGGTCAACTGGACGGATGGGAGTATGTAGACGGAGCAATAGAAACCACATTTGAATTTAAAAATTTTAAAGAGGCTTTCTCGGTAATGACACGTATTGCTTTTGAATGCGAAGCTCAAGGTCACCACCCAGATTGGAGCAATGTTTACAATACTTTGAATATTCGATTAAACACTCATGATGCCAATGGTGTTACCGAAAAAGATTTTGTTTTGGCTAGAACAATAGAAGATATTATAGAAAGTGAATTTTAAGAACCAATACTAATAGTTAAAAATGGTAGTCACGAAATTTATGTAATGATTTCTGAACTTTGACCGTTTTTGTACATTTGTTTAAAATAATTTACCATGGGAAGAGCTTTTGAATTTAGAAAAGCACGTAAAATGAAAAGATGGTCTGCAATGTCCAAAGCCTTTACTCGTATCGGCAAAGATATTGTGATGGCTGTAAAAGAAGGCGGTCCGGATCCAGATTCTAATTCAAGATTAAGAGCCGTTATACAAAATGCCAAGTCGGTCAACATGCCAAAAGACAATGTTGAACGTGCTATAAAAAGGGCAAGCGATAAAAGTCTCGGTGATTACAAAGAAGTATTATTTGAAGGATATGCACCTCACGGAATTGCTGTTTTAGTAGAAACTGCTACGGATAATAACACACGTACGGTTGCCAATGTTAGAAGTTATTTTAATAAATGTAATGGTAACCTAGGTACTTCAGGCTCTGTGGAGTTTATGTTTGACCATACCTGTAATTTTAGAATACCTGCAGATGGTATTGACCCAGAAGAGCTAGAATTAGAATTGATTGATTTTGGTGCCGAAGAAGTTTTTGTAGACGATGATGGAATATTAATCTACGGGCCATTTGAAAGTTTTGGAGCTTTACAAAAAGAATTGGAAAACCGTGATATAGAAATTTTATCATCAGGATTTGAACGCATACCTCAAGTCACAAAAAAACTAAACGAAGAAGAAGCCGCAGATGTTGAAAAACTTCTAGAAAAACTAGAAGAAGATGATGATGTACAGAATGTATACCATTCTATGGAAGAATAAAATTTTTCAATTTGATATAAAAAAGGAGACCATTTTGGTCTCCTTTTCTGTTATTTACATGTATATTTTAAGATTTAGAACCCACTAGGCAATTCACCCTCGACATTAAAATTAGATACCAAAAGTGAAAAATCCTCTAAACCTACAGCACCGTCTCCATTAAAATCGGCTTGAGAATCATAATTATCATCACTTGAATTCAAGTTGAATGTGGTAACTAGAAACGAATAGTCCTCTAAACCTATTGTATTATCATTATTAGCATCTCCTACTCTAAGTTCCCCAATATCCAAACTGTTATCCCCTGCTTCTAAAGTTAGAGTTGAAACTTTTTGCAGATGCATCCCAGATTTAACAGCTACTTCATAAGTACCTAATGGAATACCTATTATTTGTGCTTCTCCACCAGTATTACCTGTTGGTGTAAATTCTATTAATGGAATTGAAGAACCTACTTCATAAACAGCTACAGATAAATCAATTGAATAATCTGTACGACCTTGCAAACTGTAAGAAATGGTTAAATCAGATTGCGCAGCAGACGGGTCATAATCTAAAACTATGGTATTAGAAGCTACACTGTTTATGCCATTATCACCAGTAACCACGGCTATAAAATGGTTAATACCTCCATTAGGTGTTCCGGCAGTTCCCATTGTTTCAGTTAATACAACCGGAATATTTGCTAATCCCGAAGCGTCAAGCTGTGCAGTATACAATTCTTTGACCAAGGCTTCATTAGCTTCAAATGGATCAATATCATAGCCAATTGTAGGATTGCCCGCATCAATATGTAATCTTCCATCAACACGTAATAAACTAACCATAGCGTTTGGTTCTCCCATAACTTGTACTACTTGGTTTGCTTGCGTTGCAATACGTGAAGCAGCTGACCCATCAACCAAAATACTTGGTGCAACCAATGAATTACTTGTACTGTTTACTACTGCATCTGATCCACCCAATGAACCTTCGTCATACAAACTAGTTGAATAAATTACCCCGCTAGCAAATTCTACATTTACCGTAGCTCCAATTAATTCAAATCCTGATATAGACCCAGCATCACCAGAAGACAAATCGCCTTTAATAGTTGTAGGATCAATATCAACACCAAAAGCAAATGATTCCCCTGGATTAAAATCTGTAAAATTCAAAGTTAAAACATCAAATCCCTCTGCATTATTAATACCATTATGAGGTTGGTCAAATACACTTATACAATCAGCAGTATCTGACCCTCCATTGCCAGGCACGCTCAACCCAACAGTACTAGAAGTATTACCGGCATCACCCGCCGACAAGCATTTTGCAACACTATCTCCTGCAGTACCTACCGGATCAAAGACAACATCCATCATATACCCCGTAGCTGTATTAATAGTGATATTTACTATATCATCATCACCAGTATTACTAATAACAAATGAGTTATTTCCATAAGTTGACGCCTCTAACTCATCGCCAGGTGTTACTTGTACTATAGCTTCGGGATTTCCAACCGGTTGTGCCGTTACATTCCAATTGAATTCTACCATAGTACTGGAAGATGGCTCACAAGCATCGGTCACAGTTATGGCGACGTTATATGGACTATTCTCCGAGGCCCCAAGAGTAGCTCCTACATTTTGTTCAGATGGTGAGCCATTCAATATTGAATTATTCACACCAGTACCCGCGATTCCATCTATTAAAGTTAATGCTAGACGGTCAATCATATGCCCCTCTGAACGCTCACTCATGGTTATCTCATATGTGCCAGGGTTTTCAAAATAGGCATAAATCGGCCAACCATTGTTATCTATGGTATTTGTAGTCCAAGAATTAGAAATGGTATTGGTGTAAACTTTAAAAAAACCATTGATTCCAGGGTTTTCATTGCCGTGATCTGACCTTCCTTGAGCATTACCTTTAGGCCAATACAACGTTTTGGAGGTACTTTGCGAATCATTCAATTCATTTAAAAATTGTTGAGTTCCAGTAAGAGACCCTCCTTGAACCGTAAAGAAATGGACATCAGAAGTATTCTCTATTTTAAACCAAGTATCATTTTGGTCTGTAGATGATGAGCCCGAAATTTTGGATTTCATGTGGAATCGATATACTCCTGGAGTAGTTATTTCCACATTGTAATTTACGCTTTGCCCGTTTAGATTACCAAAATGATCCGTACTTGCCGCCATATAAGTGTTTCCCGATTCCGTTTCAAGATTCCATCCTCCTGTAGTATCTATAAAATCAGTTTCAGCCTCAAAAATAACTATACCATTATTCTCTTTAAAAGCACCAGCTACGCCACTACCAGATCCACCAATTATGCTTCCTGAAATTAAGCCAGTAGCAGAATCAATAGTTAAATTAGGCGGCAAATTAGTGGCCGAATAGCTTAATGGTCCACATGAATCTGTATTTTCATCATTAGCCACAACCTGCAAGCTAACATTTTCTCCATCTACACTCATTTGAGCTCCGGGATTAGTTACTACAGGAGGTAATCCTGAAGTTGGATTACCTTCGCCACTTGAAATACTAATTGTTATTGAATTATTATTTCCATAGCCTAAAATTAATGTTGCAGCATCGCCCGATTCAGTACCAACATGTTCAATTTCAATTGTTTCTGTTGACCCAGCCTCTATTAAAAAGCTTGTTGGACCAACTATATTAAAATTTGTTGTATTTGATCCTGTCAAAGTCATTGAATGAATATACACACCTTGATTTCCACCAGATACTTCAATTAATAAATCTTTCGATTCCCCTTCTTCCAAAGATAATGTAGGAGGTGCAGTTAAAACACTGGGCAAAATGGAGGTACCTATCGGGTTATCCGTCCCGTATAATTCCATATTATTCTGATTTCCACCTCCCTGATTAGGAGATCCAGAAGAAATCCAAATACCATCACCAGAAACTATACCTTGAGTACCATGACGAGGATTATTAAGGTCACTTAGTGATGACCATGTATTGGTTTTAACATCCAATTCATCGGTATTAACATACGCCTGTCCATTTCCTTCACCTCCAATTACTACTACTTTCCCGTTAAAATTAACGGTAGCAGATGCTGCACGAGGAGTAGGCAGATTTGCAGAAGCTGGTAAAGTTGACCAATTACCAGTTGTAAAATTGTATACATCTACTTCAGATATTACCGGTGCAAATGTTCCTCCTTCTCCCCCAGTTAACCTTCCGCCAACTACAAATAGTTTATTATCTACGACAGTAGCATGAAAATGATCTCTTGAATGAGGTGCATCATCAAGTACAGTCCACTCTCCGGTAGCTGGATCAAATTCATCAAACCAAGGTATATAACCACCATTATGACCAATTGTATTACCGGCTACTATATAGAATTTATTATTATACATAACCAACCCAGAAGAACCTCTTTTTCTGCTATTAGGTATGGGTGGACCTTGTATCCAAGAATCCTCAATGGGGTCGTACATGTAAATATTATCCGCTGGTGTTTCGTTTGGATAGCTATTATCCTTAAAAGATCCTATAACCCATATTAACCCTTCATAAGCAACAGCTTGAAAATGATTAAATTCAAAAGGAGCTGTTGATGCTGCTTGTGACCATGTATTTGTTGTGTAGTCATAAATATCCATTTTATCAGCACTTTCCCTACCACCAAACAAGTAAAACTTATCGCCTAATTGAACAAATGAATTTTCATGCCTTGGTGTATGTTCGGTAAGATTAACAATATTCGTCCAATCACTATTTATAGGAGTGCTACCCGAAATAATCTCTATACCTTTTATGTTAGGGTTCTCTATTCCTTTGATAAAATCTACATCTAAATTTCCATCATTTACCTCCACATTAAAACTCTCAACACCGGCCGTAGCAAACCCATAAGTTGCAGTTTGATCGAAATCAGTTAAAACAATCTCCCCTTCTAATACAACATCAAATACACGTTTCCCAACCGTATTAGCTCCTGTCCATATTTCTGCAAAAATTAAATTAACAGTGTAATTACCATGTGGTAAAGGTATGTCCCATTGCATATTTTCAGGTTCGCTTAAGGTGTTATACCTTTCTGTGGCAAATAAGCTATTAGGATATGAGGTACCATTAACGAATGTACTTGGTAAAGTAGCTCCATAGGTTTTATCATCATCTGAAGAATTAACAAATGAAGAAGGTGTTCCGTTTTGAGCACTGCCATTGGCACCAGTTAAAGCCTGGTCTTCTGTCCAATTGATACCTTCATCAGTAGACGCAACAACACCGCCACCTGCATTGATTCGATATAATACCGCATTGGTCGTATTAGGATCATTTACCGTCCAGGCAAAGTTCAAAATTGCAGATGTCGATAATGGTTTACTAACTGTAATAGTAACATCATATTGTCCTGCATCAGTAGCGTACGATGATATAGTTCCTAAAATCGCTCCTTGGGTTGGCTCAATGCTTAGCCCAGGTGGTAAACCAGTAGCAGAAAAAGAGAAATTCTCGTTAGGATCTCCTCCACTAGCGGTTACGTTTAGTTCAGGAGTTTCACTTAAATTACTTATTTGATTACCAATAGGGTCAATCATTATAGGTGAATTGACAATATCTCCAGCACCCAAAATTTCAATTGCATTTATTAAGGGGTTTTCTGTTTCATGAATAAATTCTATGTTTAATACACCATCAGTAACAGTTACTTGGTAACTTTCCATTACACCAATTTTATGTCCATATTGTGAAGACAAATCTTTATCGTTTACGACCAAAGCTCCCTCCATATTTATATCGAATACACGTTCTCCCGAAGAAGCTGTACCTGCATAACCATTTGCCATAAATAGATTTACCGTGAATGTACCATTTCCTGTATCAAATGACCATTCCATTTCTGGTAACGGGGCAGGATCCCACCTTTCTTGATTAAAAATTTCTGCTGGAACATAATCAGGTACCGAAGAATGCAAACTAGTGCCGGTATAATTTGAAATATTACCTGTATTTACACTAAAATTGGTTCCATTTGAAACTCCTGCAACATCATTACCTGTCCAATCTGGATTAGGAAAATCGGTTGAGGCTATACTAGAACCACCAGCATTAACCCTAAATAAAACCCCTGGTTGCTCAATAACATTTACCGTAAAAGTTTGATCGATATATAAAAAATCGGAATCTGTTGCTTTTATGGTAATTGTTGAACTAGCTTCCGAATCTGGGAAGCTCAAAGTTAATATGTTACCTGTAATTACAGCTTCTACAGCATCATTAGTATTGGTTGCTACAGTAAAATTTAAATTTCCAACACCTAAATCATCGTCAAAATATTCGGTTAAATCAAATTCTTTATCGGGCGAATCTATCAAAATATCCATATCGACTAAGGATTGAGATATAATTGGTTTACTTCCAGATACATTTAGAAAATCCCAAGTACCCTGAACCTCTTTACCTGCCTCATTGGATGTTCCTATTAAACCTACAGCTAATATTTCAGAAGATTCTTGTACGGCTGTTTTTATTGAACCTAATGCTTGAATCGTTCCCAAAGAAATAGGAGAATTTCCATCTATGCTATATAAAATTTCTACATCTGCATTGATTGCATTTATATTAAATGAAAAAATCACATTATTAGATGGTCTATTTGGTATTGTAAATGTAACTGTTAAAGGAGTCTGGGCTATATCATTAATTTCTTGTAAAGCCACTATTCCATTTTTCGTAAGAACTACTTTTAAATAATTACTTTGTGTTCCATCACCAATAAAAATTCCCAATTCGCTATTTGCAGGAGATTGTTCTCCATAAAGTTGCGTTGGATCTGTAAAACCAAATATTTTACCAGAAACGATAAATGAACCTACCGACTGATCAACATTAACCCCATATTGAAAACCTTTTTCTTGAGAATTTTCAGTTCCTAACGCAGTTCCCGAAGTCATCTGCATAGTCATAGCTCCAACTGCACCTCCTAAAATATCATTAGGATTAGGACCTTCATCTACCACGTCTAACCAATTGGACCAATTGGGATTTGCCGCTCCATTATTCATTAATCCTGTAAAACCAAGACCTCTATAACCTCCTAATACTAAGTTATCGGAAAATAACTCATTCTCTACAGGAAGGTCAAACCCATCAGTACCGTCATCTAACGGATTTCCTAATTGAAATGGATCATTCGCATCCAATATACCATCATTGTCATCATCATTATCATTTATATCTGATACCAATACACCACCAGCTGCTTTATCAAAATCATCGGGCTGAGATCCTCCATTACAATGATCGACATTATTTTGAACTTCATCTTGATTGGTATAACCATCTTGATCTGTATCTGCCAAACCAGAATAAGAAGGGTCAGATGGATCCAAACAAACTACTAAAGGTTGTGGTTCTAAAATTTTTATAGTACCATTAAAAGTAGCGACCCAAATGGTACCTGGAAAAGGATCTTCGTCTGAATTACAAGTAATACCAAGTGCATTACCCCCAAGACCTGATGCAAAGGGGTCTGTTAAATTACTTAAACTACCATCTGAATTAAGTTTAACTCTTTTTAGTATACCGCCATTATTTTCTCCTGCGATTAAATCTCCTACCATACTTTCAGAACCACTGAATATTGTTGAGGTATACTCATCTATTCCATTGGTATTATTATCCCATACAGTTACAATAGCATCATTCGGACCGTCAGGGTTAGAAACCGTAGGACCTCGCCAATCCCCTTGATCTGTATCTGCCAAACTTATTGGTACAGGAGGCCAATCTACAGGTAAAGCTATACTTTGGTCAGTAGTATACCCTGAACCTTTTAAGCCAGTGGGGTCGTAAATTAAAGTTCTATAAACCGCATTGTTCGTATTATTAATTGAAGGATTAGTATATAGACCGGCAGAAGCAGGATTAGCCCTAATAGGTGCTGGATGTCCCCCATAAAATGTCCCATTTGAATACGTTTGAATATCTGTGGTCACCAAAGTTAAGTGATCCTTGTTATCAACTTTCTCACCTCCAATTGTTGAACTACTTCCTGGTTCACTTGAGTTATACTCGTTAGTTACACTTCCTCCACCTTCATTAGCGGGAAAACCACCCCAGCCACCGTTAGCTCCATTATCGGTAACATAAACAGCTCCAGATTGAGTTACTACCAAATCATAGGCATTTCTATAACCAGGTGAAAAAATTTGAACTGGTCCGCCTAATACTATTTTAGCTTGATTTAATCCGTCATTTCCTCCCCAAGGGTCATTAACATCAACACCGTTATATCCGGGAACATCAGGATCTTCAATTCCATTTACATTGCTTCGAGTAGGATCATCTAAAGTAGGAATATCATAAATAAAATCTCTACCATCATTATTAATAGGCATTTCTTCTATTAGGTCTAAGTTGATAGATAGTATTGCTGCAGACAATGCATATTCAGTCGTCCATGCAAAATTATCGGACGGAGACCCGGCATTTGTATGCCCACCTTGTGCAACTATAAGAAAATCAACTCCTCCAATTGTCACAAATTCTAAACCGTTTGTAGCATGATTTTCTTCTGACCTTGGCAATCCTCTAACTATATCAACTACATTCCACGAACTCCCGGACCATGTAAATCGGGTAATTACCCCTGAATTAGTATCTAAATCCAAGTCACCACTTGGACCACCAACCCTAGAATCACTTGAGGTCACATAAATAACAGGGTTAGCTGCAGTCCCAGCTACCGTTAATCCGGTTGCCTCCCTATCATCACCACTATTTGAACTCCCATCATCATTATGGTTAGGTATATTTTTTACATCCAAAAGTTGCTCAGATGCCGTGACCACATAATCGTTGCTCCCATTCTTTTGAATCGTGAATATATCTATAGTTCCATTTAAATTTAATACGTATAATCTACCATCAGGACCGTACATAAGCGATGTTCCTTGGCTTACCCCTCCATTACCGTTAAAATCAAGATTACTCTGATCAAAACTTTGGGCACTTAGTTCATTTATTCCTATAAATAGTAAAAATGCAAGAGTAACCACTAAACCTATAAAACCTGTCAATGACATATTATTAACACCAAATGCTTTTATTAATCTGGTATTCTCTCGAAGAACATTTTGTTTAAAATTGAAATTTTCCATCTTTTAATTCTTTTTTGGGACTTGATTATCGCTTAATAGCCATTTGCTGTTGAGACTGTTTTCCTTCTGAATCTATAGTTCTTACAAAGTAAGATCCTGTAGGTAAATCTTGTACTCCAAGAAGATAACTACCAACATCTTGACTAGCATCCATGTTTAAAGATTGTACTAATCTTCCTGTAATATCATATATAAATATCTTAACTAAAGTTGTTGGCTCATCAAAGGAAACAGTAATGCTCTCAGAGGCAGGATTTGGAAAAATATTCATCGAAACTTCAGCAGATTTAGAGGTCGATGCGGGTTGTACAACACTAAACTTAACAGTTAGTGATTGACCTATTTCGCCGCCAGCACCACCCATTGAATATGGTGTTGCCTCTAATGTATACGATCCTATTGGAATTGTTGTGGGTATGAAAACACCATCAAAATCTCCGTATAATGCATATGGAGCATTTGTCTCTATCCATGTTCTATTTACCGAACCCGTTAATACGAATTTTACACTGCCTACGATACCAGGATTGGTATTTGCCTTAATATTGACATTTTCCATTTCCACAGAGCTGATACTCATATTGTTTTGTATATCGAATAACTCAAGTTGATTTACAGCATCCATAAGTGTAAAGCTTATCACTGTTTCAACATCATGAGGGTCCACTGCCGTTACAGCAATACTGTTGCTAGACGTTTCTCCATCGTCATCCGTCAACGTCAGCGTTACAGTGTAATCGCCACCTAAGGCATATGTATGCGAAGGATCCGTAACCGACGAGGTGTTACCGTCGCCAAAGTCCCACGAATAATTCGTTATCGTACCGTCTCCGTCAAATGATCCCGAACCGGTAAAGTTCATCTTGAAGGGTACATTACCATCGGGGTCGCCAGAAAGCACAACGACAGGTGCAACGTTCGCCGGAGGTCCGTTCACTATCGAGAACTCTACCGTTTGGCTCATCCCCGAGGAAGTCGTGGTGGACAAGGTATAATCCCCTATCGGGAAAGACTTGCCCTGGATGTCGACACCGATATCACCGAAAAGGGAATAAGGTGCCGAAGGACCCTCGGTCTTGGTCTGGCTCAATGGACCGCTCAACTTGAAGGTAACACTGCCAGGTTCCAGATCAGCATTGTAGATTATGCCCAAAGGGGTATCCCCGATATCCGACTTCATTATCTCAAGTCCATCGGTCAACGAATAAAGTACACTGTCGTCCTCTGCGTTCAAAATGAAAAGCGTAGTGTTATCGACAGGTGCATTTACCGTGATACCGACACTTGCCGTATCTTTTGCTCCTTCGTCATCGGTTACCGTAAGTACACTAACAAAATTTCCCTGGACCGTATAGGTATGGGTAGGATTAGCCTCGGTAGACGTCGATCCATCTCCGAAATCCCATTCGTACAGAATTATGTCTCCATCGGAATCGCCAGAACCTGAGCTCGAGAAATTCACGGTCAACGGTACCGTACCACTACTGTGGGGCAGAGCGCTGGCAACGGCATTAGGGACCTTATTGACCGTTGGATCCACTGCCGTTACAGCAATACTGTTGCTAGACGTTTCTCCATCGTCATCCGTCAACGTCAGCGTTACAGTGTAATCGCCACCTAAGGCATATGTATGCGAAGGATCCGTAACCGACGAGGTGTTACCGTCGCCAAAGTCCCACGAATAGTTCGTTATCGTACCGTCTCCGTCAAATGATCCCGAACCGGTAAAGTTCATCTTGAAGGGTACACTACCATCGGGGTCGCCAGAAAGCACAACGACAGGTGCAACGTTCGCCGGAGGTCCGTTCACTATCGAGAACTCGACCGTTTGGCTCATCCCCGAGGAAGTCGTGGTGGACAAGGTATAATCCCCTATCGGGAAAGACTTGCCCTGGATGTCGACACCGATATCTCCGAAAAGGGAATAAGGTGCCGAAGGGCCCTCGGTCTTGGTCTGGCTCAATGGACCGCTCAACTTGAAGGTAACACTGCCAGGTTCCAGATCAGCATTGTAGATTATGCCCAAAGGGGTATCCCCGATATCCGACTTCATTATCTCAAGTCCATCGGTCAACGAATAAAGTACACTGTCGTCCTCTGCGTTCAAAATGAAAAGCGTAGTGTTATCGACAGGTGCGTTTACCGTGATAGATTGTGTAGTACTATCTGAACAACCATTACTATCTGTAAAAGTATATACAATAGTATACTCACCAACTCCTATGGAAGGGTCAAACGTATTATTGTTCACTCCTATACCAGAATATTCTCCACCTAGGGGACTTCCTCCAATTAAACTAATTGGACTATCTGTAGTAAGAACATCATCAAACGACTCTAATGTTACAACTGGAAGATCTGGGTTACTTAATGTGATAGACAAGTTTTCAAAACATCCGTTAATATCAGTAACCATTACAGTATACGTACCAGCTCCCAGTCCATTAGCCGAAGAACCGGTTAAATTATTGTCATGACTCCAATCATATGAAAGAGAACCACTAAAGCCAGTGGCATTTAAAGTAATAGAGCCATCATTTATATTACAACCACTTGGGTTTAACTTATTACCAACACTAACGTCAAAATCAATACATAATGGGTCTTGATCAATAAACTGGAAGTTTATTGATTTTACATCACCTTGAACACCGGTTAATCCTGTATTCGAATAAGCGGTAGCAGTTATAGTGTAGTTACCAATCGTAAATAGTTCCCCTTCGTAATTTCCAGTTTGAGCATTATCTCCATAAAGAGAGAAAGGAGAGACACTTTCTGATTGAGTTTTATTTTTTACACCACTTAATATTAACTGCACACTAGCCACATCAGAAGAAGTATCTGCACGTATTGCTAAATTTGTATTTTCATAAATTTCCGAATTGACCAATATCCCTTCAGTCAATATCATTATATCTTGATCTGTATCGGCATTTACCAATGTAAAAGTATTAACCACTAGAGTTTCTACCGGATCCTCTTCGACCGTTACCCTTACCGTCCATATTTTTTGCGTTCCATCTTCAGCGGTTACCGTATAATTAACGAGATCCGTAAAATCTAGAACTTCCCCTAAATTTGGAGATACGCTAGCGTTTGTGGAAATACCAAAGTTCGCTTCTAAAGCGGTTATATCTGTGCCGGGAGCTACCTTAATGTCTACTGTTCCTTCTACATAATCAATAATTTCAGGCTCTGATTGTTCTTGAAAAGTAAAAAACTCAATATTATTTTCTGACGAACCTGTAAAATTAATAGTTACAGTCTGTATACACGACGCAAAATTGTTTGCTTCATCCAGTACTTTCCATTCAATTTGGGTAACTCCAACAGGATAAGCATCGTTAATATCTTGCCCGTCATTTCGAGTTCCAATAACAGTTAAATTTTGATCTGAACAAGCATCGATTGCTAAAGGCTGTATAATTTCAACAATCATTGGGTTTCCATTTAGACTGTTTATGTTAATATTCGAAGGACAAGCGAAGTCAGGAGCAATTTCATCTATTACTGTTATTTTTTGAATACATTGTTCAGATATATTACCCGACCCATCAATTGCGGTCCAAGTAACCATAGTCTCACCCAAGCCATATGGTTCCGACATTAACAAACCATCACTTCGAAAAGCATCATATGTGATATCATCACTTAAATCAATGACCGAAGCATTTGTTAAAACTAAATTAACCCCACAAATATCTACATCTGTAGAGGTAATTATATCAGCAGGACATGTAATTACCGGAGCAACACTATCAATTATCGATACTGTTTGGATTACTTCCGTTGCTGCATTTCCTGACGCATCGGAGACATTATAAATGATACTATAATCTCCTACGGTGTTAACATCAACAATATCTCCACTAATTACAATTTCATTAGTTAAATCACCATCAATTTCATCAAAAGCACTCGCCCCTAAATTACTATATGGTGATCCAAGTTCTACAATTAAAGGGTCTTCATCTAATAAGGTAATTTCTGGTGGCACATCATCTGGTAAAGTGACCGTAAAATTGACAATATCTTTAGCTTCTATGTTTGTAAATTCTGCATGAGTTGGGTCGGCTACCACAATAACAATTATATTTTCCCCATCAATAATTCCATCAGACGCAGTTAAATCCCAAAATTCTTGTCCAATTTGTGAAGCAGTTGAAATCCTGGTAGAAGAATCTATATTATTAATATCAGCTGGATTTACGAAAATATGATAATGCTCGGTTAGTTCGAACAAGACATCATTTCCGGTCCATTCCAATCTAACATTAGTTGAGTTTAATTCAGCGTTCTCCAATGGTAAATCAATCAAAACTTCCGGTCCAGAAACTTCAATTTCTATTTCAGAATTAGCGGTTTCAAAATCACTATCCTCAACAGTAGCAGTTAAGGTTTGAGTACCTGGTGTAATGAATTGACCTGTAATATTTGAACCTATTCCATTCAAAGGCGAAGTTGTAAATCTCGCATCACCTGAACTCCAGTTAATTAAATCAGAAATCTCCCCGTCTTGAGCATCAACGGCCGTTCCTATTAAATTAACATCCATACCACGAACAACAGTAATATTCTCTACGGGCGAATCTATGTTTACTAAAGGAGGGGTATTTTCAAGTTCGGATATTAAACAGATACTAAATCCTTTAATAGACGGATTCTGTGTACCTTTTTTAAAATCAATATTCAAGGTTCCATCTGTAACCTCTACGGTAAAGGTTTCAACTTTAGCTATATTAAATCCACCTGCAGCAACTGATGGTCTATAATTATCCAATACCACTTCGTCTTCAATCTCTACATCAAAAACCCTAGGATCAGCGCTTTCACCTGTCCAATTTTCATTAAATAGCAAGTTAACTTCATAAACTCCATTTGCCGGAAATTCCCAATTCATTAAAGATCCACCATCTATATGCCTTTCTGTTTGAAAAATAGCATCGGGATACCCTGTAGTATTAGAAACCAGCGCTACATTAGAACCATAAGTTTTATCTATAGCTCCTTTGTAATATATAGAAGGTACTCCTGTTTCCGCCGCGCCACCTGCTTCGTTTAAAGACTGGTCAGCTTCAAAATCACCTCCAACTACTCCATTCAATGGACCACCAGCATTAATACGATATGCAACATTACATGAAGCAATAGGTGATTGAGAAAAAATAAAATTCTTAATATTTACACCTGCACTAAAATCTAAACGTATAGTCTGTAAACCGCTATTTTCAAAGTTGACAGATGTAAAGTATGACAAATAGGTTTGCCATGCCGACTTTGCTACAGTCACATTTCCTAACACAGAATAGCTACCATTGTTTTCTTCAGATATACTAATTGTAGTAGTTCCATTATTACCTTTGGCCGCTAAGAATTCAATATCATATTCACCGGCAGATGGCACATTTATTAAATATTCTACGTAATCACCAGCGTCTAAATAACCTACATTTTGTGCTACATTATCTTCAATAGCAACTGTAAACGGTGCAACCGGTGCGGAATCTGAAGTACTCTTATACCATGGTAGTGGATTGGTAAACGTCCTTGCTAATATATCTGCAGGAATTGGTTGGGCAATATCAATAGAAAATGTTTGAATTACCGGTATATTAACCCCGTCATCAGTAGTCACCTCTGCCAAATATGACCTGCCATCTCCTGGCAAGGTATTCCAAACAAAAGAATAATTACCATTACCATTATCAGTAAACGTATATGCACTTTCTGGCACAGTGGTATTAGGTAAGAAAGGATTATTAGTACCACCATTACTCTTATCATATATTATAATACTAGTATTAAAAATATCATTATCATCGCTAACTACAATATTAGTCTCAATTGAAGCACCCTCCATTATTTCAACATCATCTATCGAAGCAATAGCGGGAGGTAAATCAGAACCAGACGGATAAATTGTAATTATGAATTCTGCCGTTACAGGAGAACTATTTTCATCTGAAATAATCACGTTTACCTTATACTCACCCAATTCATCAACCAAGGGCGTTCCTACTAATTGATTATTGGAAGCATCAAAACTAATTGATGACGGTAAATTATTAAAAGTAATCATCAAATCATCATCATCTTGAATATCAACTTCCTCAGAAATACTCTCACCAACTTCAAATTGAAGAT
This sequence comes from Maribacter litoralis, assembly GCF_902506355.1. Lineage (NCBI taxonomy): Bacteria > Pseudomonadati > Bacteroidota > Flavobacteriia > Flavobacteriales > Flavobacteriaceae > Maribacter > Maribacter litoralis. The sequence goes on from NZ_LR733271.1 coordinate 397,562, forward strand.
TAGTTAAATTAGCAACCGGATGCACATTTGTATTTGAAGTTTTTGTGACACATAAACCAGATATTTTACCATTGTCAACTGTAGCTGGACCTACCTGAACATTCAAACTTCCATCTTCTACAAAAACAAAATATGTTCTTACAATTGCTGTATGATTATTTGAAATACCATCTTTTATAGGATCTAACAGATCATATTCATCTAAAATGACCTTATCTTCAAGTATTACATCAAAGACTCTTGTACCTGGTGCTGTTTGGTATACTTCAGCAAAATATAAATCTACTTGATAGAATCCATCAGGCACCGGTATTTCGTAAGCAACTGGATTATTAGTACCTGTTTTCCCTCCATACATTTCATTTTTAAACAACAATATCTCTTCAGGTGAAGTTGTACCGATTATTTCATTAACATTGCTACTATATGGCGCTCCACCAGACCGTAAAAAACCACTACCAGAAGGAGCCTGAACGGTTGGATCACCTATAAAATTACGCCCAAAGGCGGTTAAATTTTCATTACCACAAGCAATACATAATTGAAAGTCTGTAGTTTCAATAAAAGTCGCATTGATTGTAGAATTTGATTGAACATCCACAAATTCATATGTAGTTACCGGACCTACAGAGATTCCATTAACCACTACATCTTCTATTTCATAGCCCGGGTTAGGAGATATTGTAAATACAATATTATCCCCTTGATTTATATTTGTACTTGAAGGAGAAATCGTACCGTTTTCACCTGAATTAGTTGTTATGGCATATGTATTTATGATTTCTTGAGATACTATAACAGTTCGCTTTACTTCTTCCGCTGCGTTATTAGATGTATCAATAACATTATATGTTATAACATACTCACCTTCAACATTGACATTAACTATATCTCCATCGATAACAATATTTTCACTAATGTCACCGTCTGAATTATCATTAGCAATGGCACCTTGTTCTATATAAATATCACCGACAAGTAGATTAATTATTTCCTCACCAATTAAAGTAATTACAGGAGCGGTATTATCGATAACTTCTACCGTTATTGTTGACCCAGTAGCTTCCGACAAAATATTAATACCACTAAATGTTGCCTTTGAAGGAAGACCAGAAAACTCCAATTCTGTGACTCCATTCGTCAAGGCAACGAATTCAATATTAATTAGGTCAATGTTAGTATTCGGAAAAGAACTAAATGTACCCGCAGCATAATCAATAACTCCAAGTAAATTATCAAATCCTGCACCAATTATCGGAACAGGAAATGGATTTGGATCAGGTAAGCTTAAATTTGTAACCTCAAGTATATTAGGATCAAAACTCATGTGAACTTCAGCAGCATCTACATTTTGATCGGTATTCAACTCCACTGTAATTACAAAAATTTCATCCTGAGAAACCGAAACCGATTCAGGACTAGTAGTTATGTTTACTTGTGCAAAAAGTGATGAACTAAAACAAAAGAGTGACATGATTAAGAGCGACATTTTCTTACTGATATTAAAAATCTGTAATAACTTTTTCACAGAAAGTACATCATGTTGGTTGTGTAAAATTCTACGCATAACTATGAGTATTAAAATTGATTATTGATAGGTTGATTGATAATTATAGATTTTCCAAAACCAAAAAAATCATAAAATGAAGAAGACACAACAGACAAATAAAGTCTCTTGATATAAAAGTTCTTAATAAATAAAGGAGTAAGAATTTCAAGAATACTATAATACAGTATTGAGAATCCTAAGGAGTAATTTTTGGTCATTTATATAGGTTTGGTTAATAACAACCAAAGCACTATTAGGTCAATTTATTAGCGTAAGTGGGGTACGTAATAAATACCTTTTTTGAAGGGGGAAATATTAACTAAAACGTTTAATATTTCAAAAAATATATTTGAAACAAGGATATATATTTAATTTCAAAAAGTAGATGAAATTAAATAATTTTACGATTAAAGGACCGTTTGATCGTTAAATGACTTAATTAGGTAAATTGAAATTGCTTAAATATTTAGTGATAACTAAGTTCTTAAGATTTGTCTTAGGCTTGATATATTTTGTAAATACTTATATAATATACAATTCAACTATGAACCAACCTATAAATACAAGTATTAAGCATACTTCCCCTCCACCCCATCAAACCAGGCATGATATTGTTTAAAATCAGCTTCTTTATCATCTGTAGGAGTCATTGGACCTGAAAGCTTTATTTCTTTTTTTCCATAATCAAAAGCGACTAAAATGATCGGCACGTTGGCAGTTTTGGCAATATAGTAGAAACCGGTTTTCCACTTTGCCACTTTTTTGCGTGTACCTTCTGGTGACAATGCTAATCTGAATTTTTTTCGTTCATTGAATATGGCTGCTGTTGCTTTAACCGTATCGCTATTTTTTGTTCTATCTATGGGAGCACCACCTGTCCACCTAAAAAACCAACCAAAAGGAGCTTTAAACAAGCTTTTCTTTCCAACATAGTTTATTTCTTCTTGCCAAACGGCTCGTATTAACAACCCTAAAAGAAAATCCCACCAACTGGTATGCGGTACCACTATAGCTACAAACTTATCTAAATGCGATGGGAATGCTCCGTTTAGCTTCCATCCCAATAAATTAAAATAAATAAACTTTGCTATTTGCTGCATACGATAAGGGTATTGATTTGCCTTACCGGCAAACCTTCTTTTTATGAATAAAAGGTAAAATTATGTTCGACTATATTTTTTGATAAATAGCCTTTAGCTTTTTTGGGGAAATAATAGATTTCCATTGCTCGCCCAATGCATTTTCCCAAAGCGGTTCCATGCCCATGGCAACAGTAATCATTGTATTCATTTCATTATCGGATAAATTTGAGCATACACCTTTTGGCAAAATGATATTATGCTTCTCTAGCATTAAATTGAACAATTGCACTCCTTCTGGATAAAACTCTTCTAAAAATTGAAATACCAAGCAATTGCCTATTCCATGCTTTACTCCTAAAACATATCCTAAACCGTAACTCATTGCATGTGCCACACCTACTTGCGAATAGGCTATACTCATACCTCCATGCCATGATGCCATCATTAATTTTTCCCTGCTATCGGATTCTTCGATATCTTCTAAAAATACTTCCTTGCAAAGTTCTAAGGACTTTTCTCCATAGCTTTTGCTGAATGCATTTAAAAAAGTTCCATTTAAGGATTCCACACAATGAATAAAACAGTCCATACCTGTATAAAACCATTGCTCTTTTGGAACGCCAATGGTTAAATCTGGATCTAAAATTACCTGATCAAAAGTAGTGTAGTCCGAATTGATTCCTAGTTTCTTTTCTGGACCCATTAACACTGTAGTTCTTGAAACCTCTGCACCGGTACCACTTATGGTAGGAATACCTACATGATAAATTGATTTCTTATTCACCAAATCCCACCCTTGGTATTCCGAAGCACTTCCATTATTAGTAAGCATAATTGCTACTGCCTTTGCTAAATCTAACAGCGTACCACCGCCAATACCAATAATGCCTGAAGGAAGCTCTGTATAAGTTTCCCGAATCATGTTAACAAGCGCATCTACTTGTTCCGTTTTTGGTTCTTCGTCTGCAGATATTAAAATAATCTGATCACAAAAAATACTCGGAATTCTATTGATGATCTCTGTATTCTCAAAAACATCATCTACCAAATAAATCATTGGTGCTTCTGAATGTTTTCGCTTTGGCATCAAAATATCCCCAAGGGTACTAAAACTCCCAATACCATAAACTACACGAGGTACCATTGGAAAATTACGGAACTCCTCTGAAGCTTTGGTCGGTATATTCTTTTTTGCCATTTCTTTATTCGCCTGCATATTCATTACACATATTTCAGTACATCGGTTAAGGTAGACATTGTCATATACCCATTATTCTCAACCACATCGGTAACTTCTTCATGCTGCCATGTGGTATGAAAAGGTATGTGCACAGCTCTCGCCCCAATGTTTACCAGTGGCAAAACATCTGATTTTAAGGAATTACCGATCATTAAAAACTCACTTGGATCAATTTCTAAATGCTCTAATAAATCACTATAGTTCTTTTCTTTTTTATCACTTAAAACTTCCACGTGGTGAAAATATTCTGACAAACCTGAACGCTCCAATTTACGTTCTTGATCCAAAAGATCTCCTTTTGTCAAAACAATTAAACGATATTTACTTTTTAACTGTTCAAGTACTTCTTCAACCCCATCTAACAACTCAACGGGCTGTGTAATCATATCTTTACCTAAATCTAAAAGGGCACTTACCGTTTTCGCTGAAACCTGATTATTGGAAAGTTCTAAGGCACATTCTATCATAGAAAGTACAAACCCTTTTATACCATAGCCATAAAGGTCTAAATTTTTAATCTCCGTTCTAAAAAGCTCTTGATCAATTTTATTCTTTGTTTCATACTTTTCTAAAAGATCGGCAAACTTATCTTCAGTATCCCTAAAGTAAGTTTCATTTACCCAAAGGGTATCATCTGCATCAAACCCAATTACTTGAATGCCATCAAAATTTATTTCCATGCCTTCTGTGCTTTCTTTAAATCCTCAGGTGTATCGATCTCTATGCCCTGAACGGTAGTTTCTACCATTTTAATCTTCTTTCCATATTCCAAGTAACGAATAGCTTCAATCTTCTCCGTAGCCTCTAATTGTAACATAGGCAAGCGTTGAAAATCCATTAAAGCACTTTTTCTAAAGGCATAAATACCCTTATGCTTAAAATATACGGTATCGTCGTTTTTTGCTCTTGGATATGGTATTGGAGACCTCGAAAAATACAATGCAAAATCTCTATTATCAACAATGACCTTTACTGTATTAGGATTATTTATTTCTTCTTCATCGGTAATTTTAACCATTAAGGAAGCTAGGTCAATTTCTTTATGTGTATCATCTTCAAATACTTGCATCACCCCTTCTAAGCTTTCGCGATCCGTGAATGGTTCATCACCTTGTACATTGACGATTATATCAACATCCATTTGCATTACCGCCTCGGCAATACGATCGCTACCACAGTCATGTTCTTTCTGACTCATTATAGCTAAACCACCTTCTTTTACTATGGTATCATAGATAACATTGCTATCGGTCACCACATAAACTTCATCAAAAAGCTTGGTATGTACAGCAGCTTGGTATGTTCTTAATATGACCGGTTTGCCAGCCAGATCCTGCATTAATTTTGCAGGAAATCTTGATGCCGCATATCGGGCAGGAATCATCGCTATTTTCTTCAACTAAGTCTCTTTTAAGTATTCCTCTTTGGTCGTAATTTTCTGTAAATTCTAAAGATGATCACTAAAATAATAATGACCAAAACGGCTGCTAAGATAGGTGCAAATATTGAAGCAACGGATACCACTGCAGCTGTTCCTGTTTCTACCGTTGTAATTACCGGGTTTGCCAGCCCACCAGTAGTGGCGGTAGAAGCCAACCTGCCCGTTGCACCAGCTCCTTTAATTGCCGTAGCTGTACCGCCACCAGCTATTATAGCCAATGACCAAGTTATTACGGGATCTAAGTCTGCTACGGTCGAAACCATTACAGCTGTACCGGCAATAGCCGCCAAGGGCACGGCTATACTATCCAATAAATTATCGAACCAAGGTATAAAGTATGCGAAAATTTCCAATAAGGTGGCAACACCCAGGGTTAGTACCGCAACCAAACTACCTATCCATTCCCAATTGTCATTTAGTTCCCACAACCCAAAATAGGATGCTAAACTTAGAGCGAATAAAGGCAAAAACACCCTAAATCCTACTGAGGCGGCTAATCCTACTCCTAAAAAAATACTTAAAATCGTATCTGTTGTCATGATAATTCATCTATTGGAAATAGCAATATTTTCCACATCAATATTTACTAAAATAATCTTTTCTCAATCAAGAAAAAAATCATCCTTAAAACCGATAAGGTACAATTTATTCTTAGCTCTGGTTACTGCGGTATATAACCATCTTAAATATTCTTTATCTATACCATTGGGCAAGTATGGCTGTTCCACAAAGACAGTATTCCATTGTCCACCTTGTGATTTATGACAGGTTATGGCATATGAAAATTTCACCTGTAAACCGTTGAAATATTTATTATTCTTAACCCCTAAAAACTTCTTGTACTTAGAACTTTCGTGGGCAAAATCTTTCATTACTTCTTGATATAACCTATTGCCGTCTTCATAAGATAATGACGGTGATTCCGCCGTTATCGTATCCAATAACAAAACGGTCTCAAATGGTGCCATGTTAGGGTAATCTACCATCTTCACCTTTACTTCTGCAAATTTAAAGGTGTAAATTTCTTTGATGTCAAAAATTTCCAAAATTTCTATGATATCACCGTTCGCAATGAAACCAGCTTCAGAACTTGGTTTTAACCAGAAGTAGTTATTTTTTACGACCATCATAAAATCGCCAACGGCAATATCATTTTCCAAAAATAAAATACGCTCGCGTATATTTTGATTGTATAGGTTAGCGCGTTTATTGGAACGTACTATGAAAGCTGTTTCTTCTTTTCCATTTTCAGCATACGAACTATCGATGACTTCCTGTATTTCATTTCCGTCAATAAGCCTAACAATGTCCGTAAAAGGATCTACATTGAATTTAAAGTCTTCAAAAAAATCACCTTGTAACTGTTCTCTTAATAAGGTAGCATTAGCCAATATACCAGAATCGCCTGCTTGCCTTACGACTTCGTTCAACTCTAACCTAACAACTTCCTTATTATAATTTAAAGAAAGTTTATTGCCATCTAAAGCCGGACTCAATACTAAATGTACCGGCGGCAACTGTGCCGTATCACCAATTAATAACAACTTACATTTATGGCCCGAATACACGAACATCATTAAATCATCTAACAAAGAACCGTTTTCGAACAATTTGGAGTCTGCAGCAGTATCAGGTATCATAGAAGCCTCATCTACTATAAATAAAGTATCCCTATGTTTATTTGGTGCCAATACAAACTGTACCCCGCCTCCACTTTGCTTTTTGGGAAAGTAAATTTTTCTATGGATAGTAAATGCCTGCGTACTAGAGTAATTTGACATTACTTTTGCGGCTCTACCTGTTGGTGCCATTAGTACTGCTTTCTTCTGAACTTTCCATAAACTATTGACCAAAGTACCTATTAAAGTAGTTTTTCCGGTACCGGCATAGCCTTTTAGCAAAAAAACTTCATCTTTAACAGTTGACAAGGTAAATTCTGCCAATTTTTGCAAAGCCACTGATTGTGTGGCAGTTGGTGTATGAGGAAATTTAGATTCTAGTATACTATAGAAAGAAGCGGGTGTTGTTGGTTTCATGAGCCCCCAAAGATAAAGATGATTTTTAGGCTAAAAACTTTTACCATTAAAAAAAAATTGTAGATTTGTGAAGACCACTAAATAAAAATAACACATACGAAATGAAGACCGTAATACAAATTGTACTTTGGATTGGATGTATCGCTTTGGGATACTTTATTTACAACTCCATTACTGGACCAATCAAGTTTAAAGAGGTAAAAGAAGAGCGTTTTGCCCAAGTTATTTCTAAGCTTAAGGATATTAGAAACTCTCAAGAAGCTTATAAAATAGTTAATGGAAAATACGCAAATGACTTCAATAGTCTTATTCGTTTTATCGATACTGGTAAATATGTAATTACTCAACAAAGAGATTCTTCTTTCATGGAGTTCGATAAAGCTTACGGTATTGACATGTTGAGAGAAGTTAAAATTATTGATACTTTAGGTTTTGTTTCTGTAAAAGATTCTCTTTTTAAAGCAGATACCCGTTACAAAAGTTTAATGGACGTACCAACAGCTCCAAACGGAGAAAAATTCACTATGAAATCTGCATTCGTTGAAAAGAGTGGCTATAAAGCTCCTGTTTTTGAAGCAAAAGTTGATAAAGAAGTAGTGTTATACGACCAGCCGAAAGATTTATTGGCTCGTGAAAAAGCTGCAATGAGCGTAGAGGAGGTAAATGGACCAACAATTAAAGTAGGTTCTCTTGACGATGTTAGCACAACTGGTAACTGGCCTGCTATTTATGACAAAAAAGAGAAAAAATAATAGCTTAAATATAGCGGATAAAAATTTTAAGAAATTGTCCATTCAGGTTAGCTTGAATGGACTTTCTTTTTGTGTAGCAGATACTGTTTCGCAAAAACTATTGCTGTCTGATCGAGTGGATTTTGCTTTTGAAAAAAATCCGATGGAAGCAAAAGATGAACTGCAAAAACTATTTCTGAAACATGATATAGAAAATATGCAGTTCGATGAGGTTGTAACCGTTCATAAAAACACGCTGTTCGGTTTAGTTCCAAAATCATTGTTCAATGCCAATAAACTCAACGAATACTTAAAATTCAACACTAAAATATTGGCAAACGATATTTTGGCTTACGATGAAGTAGAAAATCATGATCTGGTAGTTGTATACGTACCTTACACAAATATCAACAATTACCTTTACGACCTTTTCGGTGAGTTCCATTTTATGCATAATGGCACAGTTTTGCTACAATCTTTAATGAACAACCAAACACAAAATCAAGAAACTACTTGTTTTGTTCACGTTAGTAAAGACCAATTGGATATTACGGTTTTAAATCAGCGTAAATTACTATTATACAATAGCTTTACATACGAAACAAAAGAAGATTTTACCTATTATCTTCTCTTTGTAATAGAGCAACTAGAATTAGACCCAAAGACAGTAGTTGTAAAACTCTTTGGAGATATCGAAGAAGATGATGAAACTTATAAGCTCTGCTACAATTATATACAGCATATAAGCATATTTGCACCATCTACCCAACAGCTTATAAAACTTGGAGAGTCAACAACAAGTTCAATAGACTTCACCCTTATTAATACTATATAATGCGAATTATTTCTGGAAAGCATAAAGGTCGAAATTTAATCGCACCTAAAAAACTACCTGTAAGACCTACTAAGGATATGGCCAAGGAAAGCTTGTTTAATATCTTGAACAATTCCTATTACTTTCCTGATTTAAAGGTTCTAGACCTTTTTACCGGTACCGGAAACATTAGTTATGAATTTTCGTCTAGAGGAGTTGAAGATATTCTTGCAGTTGATGCCCATGCAGGTTGCATAGATTTCATAGACAAAACGGTAACTCTTTTGGACATGAACATTAGAACATTAAAAAGCGATGTTTTTAGTTTTTTGCAGCGAAATACGGAAAAGTTCGATATTATTTTTGCCGACCCTTTTTACGACATGGACCTGTCAGATTTCGAAAAACTGCCACAAATGGTATTTGAGAATGAATTGTTATTAGAAGACGGGGTCTTAATTATTGAACATTCTAACCATACCAGCCTAGCAGAATTACCACATTATAAGAACTCTAGAAAATATGGTGGTAGTGTTTTTAGTTTCTTTGAAATGTAGCCAAAAAAAAACTCTGAATGGTTAAAAAAAGCAGACCATAAGCCGGATTCTGTATTCTAAAAACTTTAGAATTCCTTATCATTTATCTAGGTAAAGGGTTACCCCAGTACTCTAACCGCCTACCCTTCGACTTGGGCGTGCAGCCCTTAAGCATCGATTTACATGACGTTTCACCGTATAGAGTTTACCTGGTTTCACTACAGCCGAACTGTACTTGCTTTCTGTTGCACTTGTCCTCACTTTTCAGCGGACGGGCGTTACCCGCTATACTGCACTATGGTGTCCGGACTTTCCTCTCCCAATTACTTGGCAGCGATAAGGTGGTCTGCTTGGCACAAATGTACTGCAATTGTTGATAACTAAAGATGATCTCTAATCTTAATTCTCGTTAGTATTCCAAGCTATAATTATATTTGTATTTGAATAAACGAAAGTAGCATTTTGGAACCTTTTATCGTATCGGCACGCAAGTATAGACCTCAAACATTTAAAGATGTTGTGGGTCAACAGTCTATAACCAATACTTTACAGAATGCTATAGACCAAAATCATTTGGCTCAAGCTCTTTTATTCTGCGGACCAAGAGGTGTAGGTAAAACTACTTGCGCACGTATTTTGGCAAAACAGATAAATTCTGATGGTACAGAACAGGATAATGAAGATTTTGCATTCAATATTTTTGAGTTGGATGCCGCTTCTAACAACTCTGTGGACGATATTAGAAATTTAATTGACCAAGTACGTATACCACCACAAGTCGGCAAGTACAAGGTATATATTATTGATGAGGTACATATGCTATCTCAATCGGCTTTTAACGCTTTTCTTAAAACACTAGAAGAACCGCCAAAGCATGCCATTTTTATATTGGCTACAACAGAGAAACACAAAATTATACCTACTATTCTTTCTAGATGTCAAATTTTTGACTTTAAAAGAATTACGGTTAAAGATGCTGCTGAATATTTAAAATACATTGCAGAAAACCAAGGCATTACTGCTGAGGACGATGCATTACATATCATAGCCCAAAAAGCCGATGGTGCCATGCGCGATGCTTTATCGATCTTTGATAGAGTTGTTAGCTTTTCTGGATCTGACCTAACACGCAAAGCGGTTACAGAAAACCTTAACGTTTTAGATTACGATACTTATTTTGAAGCTACAGATTTAATTTTAGAACATAAAATTCCGAATCTGCTATTACTTTTCAATAAAACGTTATCCCTAGGTTTTGATGGTCATCATTTTATATCTGGTTTAGCATCTCATTTTAGAGATTTAATGGTATGTCAGCACCCAGATACAATTACATTATTAGAAGTTGGTGAAGCTGCACAACAGTTATATAGAGACCAAAGCAAAAAGACATCCTCGTCCTTTTTGTTGCAAGGATTAAATATTGCCAATGACTGTGATTTAAAGTACAAAACAAGTAAAAATCAGCGCTTACTGGTTGAACTAACCCTTATGAAACTTGCCTCTATCAATTTTGATGGAGAAAAAAAAAATCCTGAATCAGTAGCCCTTCATAACAAGACTATTGATTTCATTGCCCCTTCTGCTTTTTACAAACAATTACCAAAGACACCCGTATCAGCAAAAGAAGAGGAACTTAAATCAACTACGTCAACTGAGGTTAAAACCACTGAAGAAACTAACAGTGCGAAAGCTGAACAAGCAACAACAAATTCTCCCGCTCCAAAACCTGTTGATATTGAAGAAAAACAGGAAGAGCAGGCCCCAGTAGCGCAAAAAGAAGTAAAACAAAAAACGGTAGATACCACAGTATCCGAGTCTCCTACCGATGTTAAAAAACCGATTATAAATCGCCCTACAAAAAGGGTATCAGGACTTTCAATTTCTAGTTTAAACGCCAAAAAACAGCACGAACTCAATAGAATTGAGGTTGTAATAGATGAAAACAACTTACCAAGAGAGAAATTTACCGAAGAAGAGCTTCGAAAACATTGGGCAGATTTTATTGAGATAATAGATAAGAAAGGACAAAAGATATTAGCCTCAAACTTACATACGGATATACCTAAACTCAAGGATGATTTTAAGATTCATATTGAGTTGCCTAACGGCACCATGAAAAAGGAAATTGAGCGTGAGCAATTTGAACTAATGGAATATTTGCGTGCTAAATTGAACAATCACTTCGTTCAATTAGATATTACGGTCAATGAAACCACTACCACTAAATTTGCATTTACCCCTGAAGAGAAATACGAAAAACTAAGAGAAAAGAATCCGGTTATTGATTTGCTAAGATCAGAATTCGACCTTTACCTATAATTTTCTTTTTATTCGGAAAGCGAATATTAAAAGTACTATTGAAATTATCAATAATCCGAAAGCCTCTCTACCCAACTCTACCGTTTTAATATCACCATCATTTAAATCAAATCCCTGAAAATCTTCAGGGTATAAATATACAAAGCCAATAAAAGCCAAAATCCCTAGTACCAAGGGGATAATGTATCTTATTTTATTCAACGTAAACAATAAAGATATTAATGCAGCTACTCCATAAACTATAATCCAATGTAGAGAATCAGGATCATTATATTGCAACACCGCACCTACAGCAAACAAAACAGTAAATACGTATCCAATTATCTTAAAAAATAGATTCATTTAATTTTAGTTTAAAAGGTGATCTTCAATAAGATCACGTACTTGTATTGCACTAATAGTCTGATCATTATCACCCGTTACATGATTACTTATAAAGATAGGAAAGTCATCTACATCTTCGGTTAAACGACCATGCGAACCTTTAATCAACGTAGCATCAATAGGTATAATATTCATTACCGTTCTAAAACCTATTTTTTTCTTGAGTAGTTTCCCTACCACTTTTGCCATCACCAATTTATCTTTTGGATCGGTCATCATTTCAACGGGATCATAGCCCGGTTTTTTATGAATATCTACCATTCTTGCATAGTCTGGTGCTTTGGCATCATCTAACCAAAAATAGTAGGTAAACCAAGAGTCTTTATCTGCAACTACCACAATATCACCACAACGCTCATGATTTATCTTATAGGTCTTTAAATCGTCTCCATACAGTACTTTCTCTACGCCCTCTATAGAATTCAACAAACCAGCAATACGTTCTATATCCTTGTCACGTTTAACATAAACATGTGCAATTTGATGATCGGCTACCGCAAAAGCATCACTTTGACCTGCATCTAAAAGCTCTAATCCCCGTTCTTCGCGTATAGCTAACATCCCTTCTTCTCTTAAAACACGATTAAGATGAATTGGTCTGTTTACATTTGTAATTCCATATTCTGAAAGAAGTATCACCCTGGTTTCTAATGCTTCATAGTGATTTACTAAATTTTTGACTACAGCATCTATTTCATTCAAATCTTTAGAAATTATCTCAAAATCGAGTCCATATCGCTGCAGATTATAATCTAAATGAGGTAAATAAATTAAGGTTAAATCGGGATTATGCTTTTTATCCGTTAATACTGCTGCATCGGCAATCCACTTAGAAGAATTTATGGTTGTTTTAGGTCCCCAAAATTCAAATAATGGAAATGTACCTAACGTACTTTGCATCTCATCTCGCAATTGTGCCGGATAAGAATATACATCTGGAATTTTTCTGCCGTCTGCCAAATAATTAGGTCTTGGAGTAAGACTAAAATCAACATTACTGTACATGTTGTACCACCAAAAATGGTTAGCACAGGTAAAATCGGGATATTTCTTCTTTATGTCATCCCAAATTTTTGGCTGCTGCACAAGTTTGTTTGACTGCCTCCAAAACTTAACCTCGCATTCATCTTTAAAATACCATCCATTACCAACTATACCATGATCTGTTGGCCATTTACCTGTTACATAGGTAGATTGCACAGAGCACGTTACAGCAGGAAGTACAGGCTCTATAAAGGATGCCTGCCCTCTTTCTAAAAATGATTTTATAAACGGCGTATGTTCACCTATCAATCGTTTCGTTAACCCAACTACATTTATGACTACCGTTTTTTTCATATTACATGTGTAATTTAAACCACTCTATTTCTCGTATTATTGATACTGATAAATCTTGTTTTAGAGCTACTGGAAGCACATCCCAAGTATAGGTCTCAATTTCTAAGTGTTCTGAAATTGGATCTAATTTCAAGTACTGCATAGTTTTCAAAATATGGTCTTGGGTAGAGAACAGCTCTCCATATTTCTCTAGAAAAATCGGCACATGGTAATGAGCCCGAAGTTCTTTGTGATTTCTCTCCCCTTCTAAAACCAAAGGAAGATCGCTGTAGGTCTTTACCTTACCATCAATTATTTCGGTAACTTGATGTAAATAGGTAGGCTCATTGAATTGAGACAACTGTTCCCAAATTTTCTCGTCATTTTTACCGTTAAAAAGAATTTTCAATGCTGCACTTACTTGAATTTTACCAACTTTTATATCATTGGCCTTAAACTTTGTAAACGTATCAATTGGCTCTTCATAAGCCAATGAAAAATGACAAACGTCATAACAAACGGTAATGTATTTCTTAATTATAGCCTCGGCCTCGTTTGCATCTACACCTAATTCTTGCTTAAAATAAGTTACTCCTATAGGCACTAAAAAATCAGCATAAAATGCCAATACCTCTTCACTATTTTCCAACAATCCGTCTGGCTCAGGCTCAATATCCAAATGCAGATATTTTCCTGTAGTATTCTCTATATTATGCAATTGAAAAGCAACTCCAAGCATATTCTTTGCTCCAGTTTCAAATGCATTTTTAATTGCTCTATCCGACTTGTGCCAATATTTATAGGTAATAGGCGATGTTGAAATTCCACCATTCATTCCTTCAGGAAGCAGTTCAGATAATTGGCGAAACAATCTTTTTGTATACGTTAAACGATCATTTGTAGTCCAGTCAGGAGCATGCACCATATCTTTTACACGTTCATCATGAAAATTACCATATGGAAATCCGTTCATGGTAAACACATATAGATGATTAGTATCTAACCATTGTTTAAAATCGGACAAGTTATTACCCATTTCAAGCTCTTCACTTGCTTTATTGGATAATCGAAGCCCAAGACCAAAAGGTTGTTCTTTTGAAACCTTACTTTTTATACCTGGCACATGTTGTTTAATACTTTCAAAAGTACTTTTCCAATCTTGTCCCGGGTGTATATTTGTGCAATAAGTTAGATGAAATTTATCCTGTAGTTGCATTGAACTTAATTTAATGCGAATTGATGATTCAACTTGTTAATTGCCTGCGACATTAGACCCATATCAATGGTATGCACGTCATGTTTAACTCCTAAATCAGAAATTAGGGTAATTGTCAATTGCCCCCCTAAATGCTCTCTAAACTCCTCTATTCCATTTAACAGCGCCTCTATTTCTTTCTTACTTTCTACCGGTAATGACAAATCAAAACCTATTGCTATCATTACATCTAAAATGTGCTGTAAATCTTCTTCGGAAATTAAGCCAATTAGTTGTGCGTAGGTGACGTCTAATGCGATGCCTTTTGCTACTGCTTCACCATGTCTTAATTCATAATTGGTAATGAACTCCATCTTGTGGGCAGCCCAATGTCCAAAATCCAACGGTCTAGATGATCCCGATTCAAATGGGTCACCACCTTGTGCAATATGGTGCATATGCATTTCTGCGCACTTATAAATTACATATTGCATAGGTTCCATTTCCCTATTCTTTAAACCTGTAGCGTTGTCCGCTATATATTTAAAAAACGTCTTGTCCTTAATCAAAGCCACCTTAATGGCTTCTGAAATTCCGGAAATCCAATCGCGTTGCTCTAAGGTTTCAAGAAAATCACTATCGTTGATTATTGCAAATGGCGGAGCAAATGTTCCTAAGAAATTTTTCTTCTTAAAGGCATTTACACTGTTCTTTACACCAACGGCTGAATCGTTCTGAGATAAAACCGTAGTTGGTATTCTAATCAACTTTACTCCTCTATGTGCAATAGCTGCAGCATAACCGACCATATCTATCACCGCACCACCACCGATAACGACAACGAATGAATGGCGACAAATTTTATTCTCGTTGACTCCTTTTAACACGGATTCAATAGCATCATCACTGTTCTTTACCTGCTCGCCACCTGGTAGAACCAAAGTATCGGTATATTTTATAACCGTCCGATTCTTTTCACAATATTCTTCAATTTGATGGATTAATGCCGGATGATGATTTTTAACTCCGTCATCCAATACAAAGAAAAGTTTAACGGGCTCAAAATCTTTATAATCCGCAATTAGATTTGCGAACAACGGGTTCTCTAAAGCAAATAGTCCTGATGTGAAGTACAACTGATAATCATATTGCACTTGAAAAGACTGTTTTATAGGTTGTAATTGCATACGTATTTTATGTTACTGCAAATAATTTAGACAAAAGCATGGATAATGGTAATAACAGCAGAACTGCCAAAGCCAAATACCAGTTAGAAAAACCGGCCACCCAGCAAGCGTTCATAACAACTAAGGACAACACACCCCCCATTACCGCTTTTTTAATATTCTTTGGTGAATTTTCTTTATATGCCTTAATTAAGGGCGAATAAATTAAAAACCCGAACAAAAGTAAAAACGGCAATAACACCAAGAGATTGTCTTTCTGTTGCATTACAATTAACGCAATAGACAGTACAACTATTGCATAGAGAATACCTGCCCAAACAATGTGTTTTTTATTATCGCCATGTACCTCACCTCTACTGATCAAAGTGATGGCAAATATATATACGACCGGAACCAATGAAATGTACCAATTAGTGAGGCTTCCTAAAATAGACATGCCCAATAAAAGATTCAAACCACGGCATATACCCATATTTAAAGGACCGGCAAAACCGAACTGCTTAAAATACCCATCGTATGTTAAAATAGCAATGGTCAATACCACTGATATTAGCCCGGACAACAATGTGCATTTAAATGCCAAAGTAATACCGATCAACATTAAAATGGTTCCAAAATAAATAGCTTCTCGTTTAGGTATGAGTCCGCTTGGTATTGCTCTTTCAGGTCTTTCAACAGCATCTAATTCAGCATCGAAAACATCGTTAAAAACCACTCCACCAGCATATAACGCAACCGATGAAAACACTAATGAAAGCACATCACCAACTTGCTCACCTAAAAATGTAAGAACATCAATATTTTGCAGGTATAACATAATAGCAATACCCGCCAATATATCTGCAGCAGCAGTTGGCAAATTTGCAGGTCTTGCTAAACGAGCAAAACCCAATAACTTCTCTTTCATTTTATATGATTTGGTCCTCGTCTATTCTCGGCTTTTGACCTCTAAGAACACTATTATCGTTAAATAGTTGTGTTTGATTGATACTATCGGGTTGTAACCAATGCGCTTCTTTCATTTTACCATTTTTGCTAAAAGCATCTAAGGCATTTTGGTAACAGGTTTTTCTAACATCTTCCATAGAAATACCCTTCTTCAACATTAAATTAGCTGTCTTTGGCACAGCTAATGGATCACTAACACCCCAGTCGGCTGAGCTATCTACTATGATATTGTCACTACCATATTTTCTTACCACCTCAACCATACGATCATTGCCCATTTTTGTTTTTGGATAAATGGTGAAAGCTGCAATGAACCCACGGTCAAGTACCTCTTTTACCGTTTCCTCATTATTGTGATCTATGATAACATTGGCAGGGTCCAAACCGTGCTCCAAGCATACCTCCATACTCTTTATGGTACCCGCCTTTTTATCCCTGTGCGGTGTATGAACCTGAACGGTCATATCTAATTCCTTAGCCATATCTAACTGCATTCTAAAGAACTTGTCTTCTGCAGGAGTTTGATCGTCATAGCCTATTTCACCAATGGCAACCACATTTTCTTTATGCAGGTATAAAGGCAATAACTCAATAACCTGTTCGGCTAAAGCTTCGTTGTTGGCTTCCTTAGAATTTAAGCCTATAGTACAATAATGTTTAATACCGAATTGACTGGCCCTAAAAGGCTCCCACCCTACTAGGCTACTAAAGTAATCTTGAAAAGAACCTACTTGGGTTCTTGGTTGACCCAACCAAAATGAAGGCTCTATTATTGCCACAACTCCCGCTGCCGCCATTGCTTCATAATCATCTGTTGTTCTTGACGTCATGTGAACATGCGGGTCAATAATCATCATTTTATCTTCCATTCTATTGTTGTTTAATCGTATTCCAGGTTATTTGTTCGTCGGCTATTTTATGTTTTAGCTCTGGCTTTCCATTTAAAAGCGCTAATGCCTTTTCATTTTCTGAATTATAACAGCAAAGTGCCCCAGCTTTATTCTCCACATCATCATCGCTGTTAAGCAAAGTCTTCATATCATCTAAAAGCTGTTCGTTTAAAAACTTAGAAACAGGTCTCCAAAACAACGGGTCTATTTTTCTTCCAGCAGCC
The DNA here is from genome assembly GCF_902506355.1 of Maribacter litoralis. Classification (NCBI taxonomy): domain Bacteria; kingdom Pseudomonadati; phylum Bacteroidota; class Flavobacteriia; order Flavobacteriales; family Flavobacteriaceae; genus Maribacter; species Maribacter litoralis. The sequence continues at coordinate 415,458 of NZ_LR733271.1, forward strand.
CACCTTTCATGTGCGTAGTCTGAAATGATTCTGGTCAAATCTTCATTTGCCCTTTCATCAATAGCTTCTATTTGCGAAAGATCTCGCTCCATAAAAGCAGCTTTCAAAAACATCTGGTTCCATTGTTGGTCATTGAAATATTTTGCAGGATATGGATTGTTCATCGCTATAGCATCGAATATAGTAGCTATGTTGGTTCTCAACGCTTCTACCGCTGTTTGCTTGTAAGCTTCAGGATTAGGAAGTAAAACCAAGTATTTTAAAAACGTCTCTAATTCACCAGTATCTGCCACTTGTATGATATTGGCGACCTTAGGCGTATAAAATTCGACATCTTGCCGAAGAACCTCAGCTAGCAGGTAAATACGCGATACTTGCAGCATATTTGCTCCATGCTCATTGAAATAGCGCGAACTATCAGTATCTAACGTATCAAATGATATCGCGTTACTCGCATCAAACTTCGCATTTAACAAGCTATAGGTCATAAATAAATCTTTAGAAGATTTATTTTCCTTCAAGCTTTCAATTTTACCTTTTAACCAAGCGACATTTTCAGGTGCCCCATGCTTGATCAATATATCTTGAATATCTTTTTGATTGTGCATTGTTGTTGTTTGGATAGTCTCTATATCAAAAATAATTATTATTCATCAGGAAGCGGTCTAGGTTTTTGATTAAAATTCGCTAGGTCTACAAATTCTTTCTAATTTTGAAAAAAAGTTATCTATGTTAGGCTTAAAACTACCTACCGATCCACGATGGGTCAATATTGTAGAAAAGAATATTGACGAAATATTAACCGATCATGCATATTGTGAGCAAAAAGCGGCAAGCACGGCTATTTCACTCATTGTTTCTTTCCCTGAGTATACTGAACTCGTAGAAGAAATGATAGCTTTATCTAGAGAAGAAATGGGGCATTTTAAAATGGTTCATGACCTTATTAAAAAAAGAGGGAATTCTTTAGGAAGAGACCGTAAAGACGATTATGTTATTGAACTGATTAAATTTTTTCCAAAAGGAGGAAGTAGAACTACCCAGTTAGTACATAGATTACTATATGCAGCACTTATTGAAGCACGTAGTTGTGAGCGTTTTAGATTATTATCTGAAGAATTGGAAGACAAAAAACTAGCCGACTTTTACCATAAATTAATGATCAGTGAAGCTGGGCACTACACTATGTTCTTAAAGTTTGCCCGTAAGTACGGTGAAGTTGACGAAGTGAACAAAAAATGGAACAGTCTTTTAGAATATGAAGCCCAAATCATGAAAGATTTAGGCAAAAAAGAAAGCATACACGGTTAATGCCCGAGTTTATTTGACTTCTGAATAATACAAATCTTTTATAATTCCATCTGACAGCCCGATCTTAGGAACATGAATTTTTTTAGCCCCGCTCCATTTTGCGGCGGATAAGAATATTTTAGTTGCAGGAATAATAACATCTGCCCTATCTGGATTTAGCCCTAGCTCAGATATTCTGTCGTCATAACTTAAGCTATCTAAAAAATGATACTGCGCGTTCAGCCAAATATAAGATAAAGGTTCACCTTCTTTTCTTCCGGAAAGTTTATGTAGCTTATTGATATTACCCCCAGATCCAATTATAGACAATTTAGGCTTGTCCTTTAAATTGAACTTTATCCATTCTTCTAATTTTTTCCAAGTTTCTGGTTTTACCATATCGTTCAATAATCTTACAGTACCTAGCTTAAACGATTTGGATACCTGTATTTTACCATTAGAAAATAACGTAAACTCAGTACTACCACCACCAACATCTATATATAAATAGCATTGGTCATCTTTAATCAAGTTTTTTAAATCTGTTGAGGCAATTATGGCAGCTTCTTGTTTACCATCTATTAAGTCTATTTTAACCCCAGACTCCGTAACTATCTTTTCTATAATCTCATTTCCGTTATTAGCTTCCCTCATGGCAGAAGTGGCACAGGCTCTGTACTTTTCAACTCCCGCTACATCGATTAAAAGCTTAAAGGCTTTCATTGTTTTTATCAACCTTGCTTCATTTACTTCAGATATTTCACCAACCGTAAATGCATCTTCGCCTAATCTAACAGGAACCCTTACTAAAGCACTTTTTCTAAATTGGGTCTTTTTACCCTTATCTTCAATAACATTATGTGTAAGCAATCTAATGGCATTGGAGCCAATATCAATTGCCGCAAATTTTCTTACTTTCAAAAAATATACTTTTTATGATTCTTGTTTTTTTGCATAGTAGTCATAAGTAGCAAACTGGGATCTTATCTTAGGTAAAGATGATTTACGGTATGCATTATCTTGCCTTTCATTAAAAACACGAGCTTTCATATTGTCTTTCCAACAGATATCAAAAGTATCCATTAATTCCTTTTTTATATCCTCATCATAAATGGGGCAACCTACTTCTACCCTATAATCTAGGTTCCTTGTCATCCAATCTGCCGATGAAATATACATTTTTGTATCACCTCCATTTGCAAAGGCGAAGAAACGTGTATGTTCTAAAAACTTATCTATAACACTTATAGCTTCTATGTTTTCACTCATACCCTCAACTCCTGGTATTAAGCAACATATACCTCTTATGATCAACTGGATCTTTACCCCTGCTCTACTTGCCTCGTACAGTTTATCTACCATTTTATATGAGGTAAAACTGTTCATCTTTATTTTAATAAATGCCTCTTTGCCCAATTTGGCATTTGCAATCTCATTATCAATTAATTTCATGAATGCATTTTTGGTATAATGCGGAGAGACTATAAGGTGCTTATATTTATTTATCTTATATGTTGTCTCGAAGAAATCAAAAACCTTGTTCAATTCTTTCAGTATTGAATCATCTGCCGTAAACAAGGTAAAATCTGTATAAATTCTTGCGGTAGATTCATTAAAGTTACCCGTACTTACAAAACCATAGCGCTTTAGTGCTCCGTTTTCCTCGCGCTCTATCAAACATATTTTACTATGTACTTTTAAGCCAGGAACACCAAATATTAATTTAACCCCTTCTGATTGCAACTGCTCTGCATATTCAATATTCGCTTGCTCATCAAAACGAGCCTGAAGCTCTATTTGAACAGTTACTTGCTTTCCATTTTTTACTGCATTGATTAAAGATGCTGCAATCTGAGAATTACTTGCCAACCTATAGACGGTAATCTTAATTGTACGAACTTTAGGATCTAACGCCGCTTCGCGCAAAAACTTCAATACATAGGTAAAAGTATGATATGGTGTATATTGCAAATAATCTTTCTTAGCTATACTCTCTAAAATACTGCCTTCTACACTAAGTCCCTTCACCGGCAACGGGGTAATCTTATCATATAAAAGATCATTTCTACCTAAACTAGGGAAGCCCATATAATCTCTTCGGTTATGATACCTACCACCAGGTATTACACTATCGGTATCTTCAATATTCATCTTCTCTTTTAGAAAGGTCAAAGTGTCTCTACCTATACTTTTATCATAAACGAAACGAACTGGATCACTAATTTTTCTATGTTCTACACTCGAAGATATTTTCTCGATAAAACTTTTACTTAGATCATTATCAATATCTAGCTCTGCATCTCTGGTAATTTTTATCATGTGAGCAGAAATAGATTCATACTCGAACATGGTAAAGATATTCCCTAGGCAGTATCTAATTAAATCATCGAGTATAATGATGTAACTTTTTTCACCTTCTTTTGGTAGTTCTATAAACCTATCTATTCCTTTAGGAATTTCAATTAAGGCGTACCTTTTCTCTTTTCTACTATCGTCACTCTTAATGACCATTTTTACTGCCAAATATGCTGCAGTATCTTTTAGAGTAGGAAAACGAGTAAGATCATTAAGAATAATGGTCATTAATTGCGGACTCACCTCTTTTAAAAAGTAGGCTTTTACAAAATTCTTTTGGTTTTCGTTTAATTCCGTTTCCTTAATTATGAATATATTTTCACCTTCTAGCTCGTGTTCTATTCTTCTAAGAATAGTTAAACTTTTGGTTTGCTGTTCAATTACAATGTTGGTAATCTCTTCTAAAAGATCCTTTGCTTTTTCACCTCCCAGTACACTTTTGCCTGTTTTACCAGCTTCTACAATGCGTTTAACGGTTGCATAACGCACTTTAAAAAATTCATCTAAATTATTGGAGAAAATACCTAAAAAACGAAGTCTTTCAATTAACGGCACATTCTTATCGGCGCTTTCCTGAAGCACACGTTCGTTGAACCATAACCAACTTATTTCTCTATTTACGTACTGGTTGTTATTTTTTATCATGCTTTTAATTGCTTCGGAAATATGGTTTGTATTGTTGAGCCTTGGGAAATGTTAGCCCATGTATTTTCTTTAAACTGTAAGTGAACAAAACCGCTTGTAGGCACGTTATCTATATGCTTATCACCCAAGGAGTTCGATAAATAGGTAAAGGTGTGATTGTGCCCAAAAATGAGCACATTTTCAAAGGTGTCGTCCAAATTCTTTATAAACTCAAATACCTGATCACCTGAAAAATCATATAGCTTAGAATCTATACTACAATTTTCTAGAGGATATTCTATAGTTCTTACACAAATCATACAGGTATGAAAGGCCCTGTTAGCAGGACTCGTATAGACCTTATCTATTTTAATGTTTTGACGGGCAATTTCCATAGCCACCAAATGTGCATCAGAAATACCCCGTTGTAACAATGCCCTATCTTGATCGCTAACATTTAACTCCCAAGAGGATTTTCCGTGACGCATTAAAAATAGATTTTTCATTTTATAGTATTAAGGGGCCAATCGTTCCATTTTCCATTCATATTCATCTGTAAGGGTATACCTAATGCGATCATGTAATCTATTAGGTCTGCCTTGCCAAAACTCCATAGAAACCGGTCTTACCAAATAGCCTCCCCAATGCTTTGGTCTTTCTATTTCTTTATCGGAATATTCCTTTTCCAACCTTGCCAAGTTATCTTCTAAAACTGCTCTAGAATCAATTACAGTACTTTGTTCAGACACCAAAGCACCTAATTTACTACCTTCTGGTCTAGACTCAAAATAACCATCTGAAAGGTTCTCGGGCAATTTTTCGGCTACACCTTTTATGATTACCTGGCGTTCTAAATTTGCCCAAAAAAAGGATAGACATAGATTTGGGTTTTCACTGATAGCTTTACCCTTTTCACTATTATAGTTAGTGTAAAAAATAAAACCTTCATGCGTATATTTCTTAAGCAGTACTACCCTGCTCTTAGGAAAACCATCTAAACCTACCGTAGATACTGTCATAGCATTAGGCTCGTCTACTCCGTCAGAGTTTTCCACCTCATAAAACCACGTTTGAAAGAGCTGAATAGGATTGTCAGATATACTGTCTTCCATCAACGCACTTTTCTCGTAAGATTTTCTATAATCGCCTAAATCTTTTTGCATCATTTTCGTGTTAAAAACAAGATAAACAAAGTTCTAAAAAGAAAGGAAAATAAATGGTATAAAAACGGATTAAAAGGTTTAAAAATCGAAAGTCTTGCCATCATCGGCAAGAAGTACATTTGGAAAAACTGTTGACGCTTCTTCTTTAAAAAGTACTATAGATTTATAACGGGTAGAATAATGGCCTAACACTAAGGTTTTTACGTTGGCATCCTTCGCTACTTGTGCCGCTTGTTTTGCTGTAGCATGCTTCGTTTTTGCCGCTAAATGCGCTTCTGAATCTAAAAAAGTAGACTCATGATATAAAACATCTACTTCTTTAACCTTATCTGCCAAGCTTTCATCGTAAATGGTATCACTGCAAAAGGCATATGATTTTGGTTTAGGTGGGTCATACGTAAGTTCTTTATTAGGCACTATACTACCATTGTCTAACGTTATATCCCTTCCATTTTTTAAATTGTTATAATAAGCCTTATCAATACCATACTTTTCAACAGCAGCAACATTCAGCTTTCGTTTACCAAGCTTTTCCTTAAACAAATAACCGTTGGTATATACTCTATGATCTAAGGGAATTGTGCTTACGCTTATTTTATCATCCTCAAAAATAAGCTCTGTTTCTTTGCTGGTAAGCTCATGAAACAGCAAAGGATAATTGGTCCATGAATCTCCAAGCTTTAAAAGTAAGGTAATAGCCTCCTTAATACCTTTTGGTCCGTATACATGCAATTCTTTATCCCTACCTAATAAACGCATTGTAGAAATAAAGCCCGGTAGACCAAAAAAATGGTCTCCATGAAGATGGGAAATAAAAATATGATTAATTCTAGAAAATTTAATTTTATGCCGCCTAAGTTCCACTTGCGTACCTTCTCCACAATCTATTAAAACAACATGATTATTTATCTCGAGAACTTGTGAAGTTGGGTTGGTAAGGGTTCTTGGTGTTGCCGCATAACAACCCAATACAGTGAGGTGCATAAAAAATACTTAATTATTCATATTCGTTCAATGGATATATTTAAATACCCAAATCACGTTCTATTTCTTCCATTTCAACAATGTCCCTAGCTTCTTGAAGCGTGGGCACTAAATTGATTTCTTCTGGTACATCATCATAAGACACCTTATCTGATACTAAAACGAACGACTGTTCATTCTTTTTATGCATTCTAGCTATTTCTAAAAACGAAATAACGTTATAAGGCGTCAACTTAGTGAAACTCAATAAGTCTAACACCAAATTATCGTTCTTTAATTTTGCATATTCCTTTTGCAAATTCTCCAAAAAACGCTCAATAGAAATTTCTTCTTGAGAAACAATAATCAACGATTCTTCTTTTGTAAAAATCATATCATTTAATTTTAGATGCTAACAAATAAATTACCGCCATACGAATGGCAACTCCATTTTCTACCTGATTCAAAATAATTGATTGTTTTGAATCGGCAACATCACTTGTAATTTCAACTCCCCTATTTATTGGTCCGGGGTGCATAATTACAATTTCTTTATCCAAACTATCAAGTAGTTTTTTATTCACTCCAAATTGTTGGGTGTATTCTCTGGTGGTCGGAAAATATGATATATCCAACCTTTCGTTTTGTATACGCAACATGTTTGCTACATCGCACCATTCCAGCGCTTTCCTCAAATCTGTTTCTACACCTACACCTAAAGATTCTATATATTTAGGTAACAAAGTTTTAGGCCCACATACCTTAACATTTGCTCCTTGTAATATGAGAGCAAAAATATTTGAGAGCGCCACCCTTGAGTGAAGAATATCACCTACAATAACTACATTTTTACCAGCAACATCACCAAGTTTTTCTCGTATAGAATAAGAATCCAGTAATGCCTGTGTAGGATGCTCATGTGCACCGTCACCAGCATTGACAATAGATGCATTTACATGCTTCGATAAAAATATACCCGCTCCAGGGTTAGGATGCCTCATAACCACCATATCCACTTTCATAGATAAGATATTATTAACGGTATCAATTAAAGTTTCCCCTTTCTTTACCGATGATTGGCTGGCTGAAAAGTTTAATACATCTGCAGATAAACGTTTTTCTGCCAATTCAAAAGACAATTTTGTTCTTGTACTGTTTTCGAAAAATATATTGGCAATCGTAATATCTCTAAGTGAAGGAACCTTTTTAATTGATCGGTTGATCACTTCCTTAAAATGATCGGCAGTTTCAAAAATAAGCTGAATATCGGTTTCCTTTAGGTATTTTATTCCCAGTAAGTGTTTAACACTCAGTTCGCTCATTTTCTTATCTATTTACTAAATATATAATATCTTCCCCATCATTTTCTTCCCACATCACCTTTACTTTCTCATCGTTTATGGCATCGACCTGACGGCCTCTGTAGTTTGGCTGTATTGGCAAATGTCTACTAAACCTACGGTCTATTAAACATAAAAGCTCTACATCTTTAGGCCTTCCAAAAGATTGCAAGGCGGTTAATGCGGCATTTATACTTCTACCTGTATACAAAACATCATCTATTAAGACGACGTTCTTATCTTCTACTAAAAAATCAATTTTCGTTTTGGTAGCCTCCAAGGTCTTTTCTCCCCTTCTAAAATCATCACGATAAAAAGTAATGTCCAAAAAACCGAGGTCTATCTGCTTTACTTTATACTCCTCTTTTAATATTTTGTTTAATCGTTCGGCAAGGAATTTACCCCTAGGCTGTATACCTATTAAAACGGTGTTTTCAAAACTTAAATGATTTTCAAGCAATTGACAAGCCAATCTATGCAGGATGATATGTATTTCTTTGGAAGAGAGTAAAACTTTTTGACTCATAATGGGCACCCGTGCTTTTAGCTTAACAAAAATAGAGAATTCTATCTAAACTTTGATAGCTTAAATTAGGTTGGAAGTTCAAAAAAATAAAATTACTTCTTTGTATGTATTATCTATAAGCCCAAAATAGAAAAGAAAGCTTCTTTATGGCTTTCACCTATTGGTATACGCATATCGTTGATAACAATTCTATTACGTTGTACCGTTTTAATATAATTTACATTGACCACGTAAGATTTATGAACCCTAAGAAATTGGTTAGAAGGTAATTTACTCATGATTTCCTTAAAGCTCATAAGGGTCAAAATAGTCTTATTTGTATTGGCTATATGGATTTTCAAATAATCTTTTAAGCCTTGTACATATTCAATTTGGTCTAAATCTATCTTAATACTTTCGTACTCGGCCTTAACAAAAATGAACTTTTTTTCAACTGTACTATCACCGGTAGAGGAGAAAACATTTGCTTCCATAATAGGTTTTTGCTTTTTAGATATTAGATCTTGTACTCTTGACACAGATTTTATAAAACGGTGATATGGTATTGGCTTTACCAAATAATCTACCGCATTCAACTCAAAACCATCTACTGCATATTGCGAATAAGCGGTAGTGAATATGAACAATGGTCTATTATCCAAAGTTCCCATAAAATCAATTCCGTTAATTTGGGGCATTTCGATATCACAAAAAATTAAATCGATTTTCTTCTTTTTTATTTCTGTAATCGCATCAAGCGGATTGGTATACGTATTAACCAAGTCTAAAAAATCTAGCTTTTCACAGTAACCAGAAAGAATTTCAATGGCTAATGGCTCGTCATCTATAATTATACATTTCATAGGCTAGAATGTTTTTGGTAAATGGTTAATGATACTTCGTAATCTTTACCGTCATTTTCGACTTCAAGTTTATGAAGACCAGGGTATATCAATTTTAATTGATTTCTAATATTTTCAAGACCTATACCTGAGTTTTTGGTAGGCTCCCTAAAAATTCCAATCTTATTCTTTACGTTTAAATAAATAGAGGTATCGGTAATGGTCAAAGTTATTTTAACATAGGTTTTACCTTTATAGTCCGTACCATATTTAAAGGCATTTTCTATAAACGAAATAAACATTAAAGGAGGTACCGCCCTACCTCTATCTTCCCCTGTTATTTTTAAAGATACGTTTTCACTATCAGATAATCGTAACCGCTGTAATTGAATATAACTTTTTATATAATCGATTTCTTTATTTAAGGGAACCAAATCTTTATCTGCCTCATAAATCATATATCTCATTAGCTCAGACAAGTCGACTATAGCTTCAGAAGTATCTGGAGATTTTTTTACAGATAAGGCATAAATAGTATTTAGGGAATTGAATAAAAAATGTGGATTCAATTGAGCTTTTAAGAACTGCAACTCAGACTTAATATTCTCTTTTTCAACCGATAAACGCAAGTTCTCATTACGTTTCCACTCTACATACATTCTTAAAATAGCACTTATTACATATGGTATTCCTAAATTTAAAAACAACTTATAATAAGGCATAATCATAAAGCCCCTTGGTCGTATTCGGTTAAAGAAAAAATTATCAGGAAATTTTGGCTCATAAAAGTGGTTGATCAACAACACTGAAATTGCCAATAAACCCAAGGAGACCAATATGTAAAAAAGAACACTTTTTTTCAGTAAATACTCAGGTACCAAATAAAAGTAATTGATATAAAAAAGAATAATGATTACAATGACCTTAGGGAATACATCAGACGGTATTGGTCTTGCATCGTTTAAAACAGGGTAAAATGTGAGTCCGTACAACAATATCCATATACTAATATGAACAACAATTTGAACCCTGTTTTTAATAATCAATTGCATAAAGAAACTATTGACCTTCCACGGCAGAAATATTCAATTCTGCCAAATCTGATGGTAATAAAATTGGTGATTTTCCATTTTCCAATTTCGACAGTACCAAGTTTGCTGTTTTTTGAGCTTGCTTTTCAGTCGTAAACTTTTGTTTACCTGGCAATCCGGGAATGTACTCTTGTAAAATTATTATCCGTTCTCCTTTTATTATTTGATAGCCATATCCATCATATAAATCTACCACCTGGCTATGAAATAATTTATTTTCATTGGCTACAGGTTGATTGTAAATTGAATAGCCTAACCCAAGTACCAAAAATAGCACAATTACAAGCGAATATTTTACGGTAGCACTCATAAATATATGTTTAAAAATGGGTCAACCTTTACAGATTGACCCAAAAAAATTAACAATTACACTCACATTGAAAATTAATCTTCATCATCATACTCATCCAAAGGAAAGAATTCATCTAAATCATCTAAGTATAAAGTACCTGTTCTTCCCATACCGATAAATACTCGGCTACCATTTGAAAAAGCAATGGCGTCTTGTCTTGTTGCTCCTTCAAAAGAAGTTTTTTGTTCCCATTCATCTGAAGCTGGATCATACTCCCAAACTGTATTGGTAGCACCACCTAACTCTCCGGTCGCTATATAACCGTAACCGTTTAACGTAAATCCAACAGCGTTACTTCTTGCAATTGAATAATCATCCTCTTCATCAAGATCCAATTTAGAAGTCCAACTTTCTGTAGTAGGGTCAAATACCCAAAAATCATCTAAGTAGACACCATTTGACACTCCGGTACCTAAATACACCAAACCATCAATGGTAAATGTAGTTGCCGATCTTCTTTTGTTTCCACCAAAACCAACTAATTCTGTCCAAGTATCGGTTGTAGGATCATATTTATAGAAATCTTTTCTATCGTTTTCACCATCGTAACCAGTACCTACATATCCAAATCCGTTTACACCAAACCCAACAGCACTTCTTCTTGCAGTGGGCAACGCAGCAATCTCCGTCCATGTATTTGAAGCTACATCATAACTATAAAAATCGGTCAGTTCATCAACACCATCATAACCAGAACCAATATACCCCGTACCATCTATTTCAAAACCTACAGCCGCATTTCTTGCCGCCCCAGGAAAATCGGCTTTTTGAGACCAATAATCTCCTTCTATATCATATGCCCAAAACGAAGCTAGGTAATCATCACCATCATAACCAACACCCATGTAACCAACATTATCTATTGTAAAACCAGATACACTACTTCTAGGGCTGCCATCAAAAACAGATTTATCTACCCAGTTACCTAAATCGTCATCGTCATCATCACTTGAACAACTTGTAATTACCATAGCCAACAGTGCCATACCAGTAATTTTGTACATATACGATTTTCTTTTATTCATTACGTTTTTGTTTTAAGGTTCTTTCTTTAAAAGATCAAATCTACTAGAGACCCTAACGTTCTAAAAAACACAATAGATTAAGATTGGTTTTTAACATACCAAAACCCAGTTTTTATCTACGAACACGAACATTTCATTAATAGTTCAAATAACAGCATTCATCCCTTAACATTACCGATTCGTCTATTCAGGTTTTTACAACCGTACTTGCTATTTAGTTTTGATGAAAATTAAATTTTAAATGAAGGTGTTCTTAAACAAACTACGTGCGCTACACATCATAATGATTGGTGGTTTATTGACGATAGTTGCTATTTCTTGCAGCGATGAAGTTTACAATGATTCTGATTTTGTAGCAGGTGAAACTTTTACAGACAGTAATATTAGACTTATACTGATTGACACACTAACAGTCAGTACCTCTACAATGAAATTTGATAGTTTAGTCACATCCGAATCTACTAGAATTCTTACAGGAAGATATATTGATGATGTTTTTGGCACAGTGACAACATCTAGCTACATGCAATTTTTACCAGATTCGTATACCATTGATTCTGAAGCGGTGTTCGACAGTCTTGTTATGGTGTTGGGTTATGACCAATATTATTACAATGACACCTTGCAGAAAAACACCATACACATTAAAAAAATCACTGAGAACTTAAGACCGGATAGTGATGACTACTTCTACAACACCAGTAGTATAACTTATGATGAAGAGGACTTAGGTTTTTACGAGTATAACCCAAGACCATTGGCAGGAGATTCTATAACCATTAAATTGATCGATGATTTTGGTTCAGATGTTTTCTCTAAACTACAGGAAAAAGATATAGTAAACTCTGATGAATACCGAGACTATTTTAAAGGGATCGGACTTTTACCTGATGAAACCGATAACGGTTCTATCATCGGTTTTTCAAAATCTTCTGAAAACACGTACATGCGACTTTATTATAGTACAGATACTGAATTTGAATTAGAACAAGAGTATATAGACATACAAATAGACGCAACTACCACTCCAATTCCATTTTTTAACAGCATTACCGCAGAAAACCCAATAACACCGTTACAAACATTAACCGATAGTAAGGTAAACTTGGCAAGCTCTGAATCTAATAATCAAAGTTATATTCATTCTGGTGTCGGTATAGCCATGCGGGTACAATTTCCAAGCATAACCAGTCTATATGACATACCTGGTAGCGGCACCATTTTAGACGGCACTTTAAAAATTAAACCGGTTGCACAATCTTATAACGACAACCTTAAATTGAGAGACACACTCGCAGTATATGTAGTGGACCAAAACAATGATTTGACCGAAACATTGACTTCTACTTCATATGCAATACTTAACAGAGACAATCAAGAATTCAATGACATCTATTACGAAATATCCTTGTCTTATTATTTAGAAGAACTTTATCTAAAAGACAGAGATCTTGATGATGCTTTAATCTTACTTCCCGTAGATTACAATTCTACTGTAGATCGATTTATTATGAGCGGAAACGGAAATGGGGAAAACGAAACAATTTTAGAATTAACATACGGTATTTACGATGAAGATTAACCAAATTATATATCTTACCATAGGAACATTATTTGCCATACAGCAAACTTCAGCACAGTCTGAAGCCCTTACCAGTTCTCCATATTCACTATACGGATTAGGGGTGATCAACCAAACCAGTATCGGAAAATTCAATAGTTTGGGCTATAGTGGCATTGGTATAAAATCACCTTACGAACTCAACAACTTAAACCCAGCCAATTACGCATTAATTCCACAAAACTCTTTTCTATATGATATTGGGGTAACAGGAGAATTCAACAGCTATAGCAATACATCGGACACAGAAGGAAAGTCTAACGTCAATTTTTCCAATATCGCATTCGGATTTAGAATTGCAGAAAATTTGGGAGCAGGTATCACTATGGTACCTTATAGTGATGTTGGATATTCGCTACTTGGAGTAAGTAGCAACATAGAGGGATCAACAGATACTTTTGAAAGTAATGTAACCGGCTTGGGCGGACTAAATGATATTAGACTTAATGTAGGTTATGCACTTACCCCAAAACTTAGATTAGGATTAAGTGCTTCGTTCTTATTCGGTAATATTGAAGAGACAGAATCGTTCATTTATAGCGCTTCTGCTTTCGAATCTGTAGAAAAAACGAATTATAGTGGTGCCAGACTAGGTTTTGGTTTGCAATATGATGTTAATGACAAAATCACCCTTGGTAGTACGGTGCAATTACCCACTAGTTTAGGTGGTAACTTAAAACGATCGGTAGATAAGTCATTATCCGGAATTGAAATTTCTGTAGAAGACGACACTTCTGACACTGTTTCAGACTTTAAATTACCTCTAGAGTTCGGTTTTGGTATGAGCATTAAACCTATTGAAGAATTAACTTTTAGTGCAGATTATAAAAAGAACTTTTGGACGGACACCGATCAGTCTGAAAATATAGGAAGTTATGAAGACCAAGATATATACGCTTTTGGTCTAGAATATATTCAAGACCCTACTAGTTACAAATACGGTCAAAGAATAGCCTATAGATTAGGGTACAACTATGACAACGGTTATTTAGCCATAAGTGACGAGAAAGTTGAAGGTTACAATTTTACTGCCGGTATTGGTATACCTACAAGTAGAGGAACACATTCTATGATCAACCTTTCATATAGCTATGGTTCTAAAGGGCTTTTGCAAAACGTTTTGGTCAAAGAAAACTACCACTTGCTCACTTTAAATCTAAGCTTAGAAGATATTTGGTTCGTGAAGAAAAAGGTGTATTAAAGTTAGTATAAAGTAAAACAGCATATTTATTACTCTTTTACTATTACAATCTCCACTAGTAATTCATTTATGTTAGAACCCTAATAGGAACCGACTGAATGAAAAACTAAAAAAGCCCAGATGAATAATCTGGGCTTTTACTTTTAATCTCTTTTGATAGAAGGTGAAAACTAATGAATTCATCACTTTCTAATACCTTGATTACTTCGCCTTTTCAGAAGTTTCGACCTCAGATATATAAAAGTAAAACAAATGATTCTATGACGAATATTTTCCTTTAAAACCCATCATCAAAGAAGTTTGTAACCAAGATTAATAATACCATATTGACGTGAATTTGCTTGTTATGTTTAATGTAAACCAATAACAAACAAAAAGCCCGGATATAAAATCCGGGCTTTTACCAATAATCCTTTTACAAGGATGTATGTTAATGAAATTACTTCTTCTTAGAATCAGCTTCCATTTTGTCTTTCAACGCTTGTAACGCATCGTTAGCATCACCTAAAGTTGGCTTAGCTTCATCTGCGCTAGCTGCTTGTCTTTTGACAGCTGCTTTAACATTACGTTGCTCTTCTTCACGGAAGATTGCAGTATGACTAGCTACTACACGTTTGAAGTCTTTATTGAACTCAATAATCTTGAATTCAGCTTCATCGCCTTTACCTAGTTTCTTACCATCTTCTTTTTCTAAATGACGTTGAGGAATAAATGCAGTAATATCATCATTAAATTCAATTGTTGCACCTTTATCAACTACATCAGAAATGGTTGCTGCATGAACTGTACCTAAAGCAAATTCAGTTTCATATTTATCCCATGGGTTTTCAGTAGTCTGCTTATGACCTAAGCTCAACTTACGACCTTCAACATCCAATTCCAATACTTCAACTTCTAAAGTATCACCTACGTTAGTAAATTCAGATGGATGCTTGATTTTCTTAGTCCAAGAAAGATCAGAGATGTAAATTAAACCGTCGATACCTTCTTCTAGCTCAACAAAAACACCAAAGTTCGTAAAGTTTCTTACGATACCTTTATGCTTAGAACCTACAGGGTATTTGGTAGTAATATCAGTCCAAGGGTCTGGAGTCAATTGCTTGATACCAAGAGACATTTTACGATCTTCACGATCTAATGTCAATACAACTGCTTCAACCTCATCACCAACATTTACGAAATCTTGTGCTGAACGCAAGTGCGTAGACCAAGACATTTCAGATACGTGGATAAGACCTTCAACACCTTCAACAACTTCGATGAACGCGCCGTAATCAGCTATAACAACTACTTTACCTTTTACTTTATCACCAATCTTAATTTCATCAGATAAAGCTTCCCAAGGGTGCTTCTCTAATTGCTTAAGACCTAATTGAATTCTAGATTTGTTTTCATCAAAATCAAGAATTACAACATTTAATTTCTGGTCAAGCTCAACAACCTCGTTCGGGTGGTTGATTCTGCTCCAAGAAAGGTCAGTAATGTGAACTAAACCATCAACACCACCAAGATCAATAAACACACCGTAAGAAGTAATGTTTTTAACAACACCTTCTAATACTTGTCCTTTTTCTAACTGGCTAATGATTTCTTTCTTCTGTTCTTCAATATCAGCTTCAATAAGCGCTTTATGAGAAACAACAACGTTTTTAAATTCGTGATTGATTTTTACAACCTTGAATTCCATTGTTTTGTTAACATACTGATCGTAGTCACGAATTGGCTTAACGTCAATTTGAGAACCTGGTAAGAAAGCTTCAATACCAAATACGTCAACGATCATACCACCTTTAGTTCTGCATTTAACAAAACCGCTAACGATTTCTTCTTTGTCATGAGCCGCATTTACACGGTCCCAAGCCATAATAGTTCTCGCCTTTCTGTGAGATAATACTAATTGACCACTTTTATCTTCACGGATATCGATCAATACCTCTACTTTGTCACCTACTTTTAAACCTGGGTTGTAACGAAATTCGTTCAACGAAATAACACCTTCAGATTTTGCGTTGATATCAATGATAGCTTCTCTATCAGTAATATAAACTACTTTCCCCTCTACTACTTCCTCATCTGCAGTATCAACGAAATTTTCAGCTACTAAATCTTCAAATTCCTTTAACTTAGAATCGTCTACACGCTCAATACCTTGCTCGTATTTTTCCCAGTTAAAGTTCTCTAAAAATTCTTGCGGATCTTGCTGTGGAGTCTCTACAGCTTGTTGTGTTGCTTCGGTAGTAGTTTCTACCTCTGCGTTTGTTTTTTCTTCAGCCATTTGCTGATCAATAATTTGTATTCCATAATCTTATCAAGATTTAAGCAACGACTATGAAAGTAGTTATATCGTTTTGTTTATCTAATCCCTTTTTCTCTTGATTGCCTTGCCAAAAAGGTGTGCAAAAATAAGCATTTTATTTAAATTAGACAACACAACTAATTATATATCATCCAACTAAAGAATATGGCACGATTTTAGAATGGAATACCTTAAATATGCTTATCTTAGAAGCATTATAATAACCATTAAAAAAGTATAATTATGAGTGTTAAAGCAAAATACCAAGGCGTTTTAGATCTTGGTGAGCAATTAGGGATAAAAGACGGTAACGTTACTGTTGAAGGCGATGTTCTTAAAGTAAAAGGACAAGCTGCGACTCCTTATGAAAAAGACCTAATTTGGGACAAAATTAAGGCAATTGGCGGTGAAAGCCCTTCTGATATAAAAGCGAACATTACTGTAGGAGATGATTCTGTTTATCACAGACACGTGGTAAAAAGTGGTGAATCTTTAAGTAAAATTGCTAAGCACTACTACGGTGACCCAATGAAATACAATGCTATTTTTGAGGCGAACACTAATATCTTAAAAAATCCTGATGTCATTCATCCTGATCAAGTATTGGTTATTCCTAACAAATAGTCCAAATACTATAAAAGTAAAAGAGGTTAGCATTGCTAACCTCTTTTACTTTTATCCTTGCTTTTCTATAACCCGAAGCGAATGTTCATAGATTCTTTGAAACTGATCCTCTAACCCTAAATCGCTATTGTCAAATTCAATGGCATCTTCTGCTTTCTTCAAAGGCGAAATTGCACGATTGCTATCTATATAATCTCGCTTCTGAACATTTTCTAAGATATCTTCATAAACAACGTTCTCTCCCCTATCTAACAATTCCTTATATCTTCTAACAGCTCTTTTCTCTGGTGATGCGGTCATAAAGATTTTAAGTTCTGCATCTGGAAATACTACAGTGCCAATATCCCTACCGTCCATAACTATACCTTTATCAATACCCATAGCTTGCTGCATGGCCACTAATTTTTTACGTACAGCTTCCAAGACCGCAACTTGACTTACATTCTTTGAAACTGGCATGGTGCGTATTTCCTTCTCAACATTTTCACCGTTTAAAAACATTTCGGCATAGCCAAGACTTGAATTAAACTCAAATTTCAATTCAATGGCATCTAGTTTTTGCTCTAGTGCCTCTTCATCTACCTTACCGGACTCCACAAAACCAGACCTCATGGCAAACAACGTTACCGCACGATACATTGCCCCTGTATCTACATATATATAATGTAATTTTTTGGCTAATTGCTTTGCCAATGTGCTCTTTCCTGTTGAGGAAAACCCGTCGATTGCAATGGTGATTTTTTTCATCTTCCCAAAAATATAAAGAAAAGCTAAGTTATAGCTCCTTAGCGTTCTTTACTTTAACATCAGTTATGGCAATATCAATTACCTCAGACATTTCTTTTACGTAATGGAAAGTCAATCCTTTTAAGTAAGACTCTTTAATCTCCTTAATATCACGCTCATTATCGGCACAAAGAATGATCTCTTTAATTTTCGCTCTTTTAGCAGCAAGAATTTTCTCTTTAATTCCACCCACTGGCAACACCTTACCTCGCAATGTAATCTCACCGGTCATTGCCAAGCTCTTTTTAATACGTTTTTGCGTAAACAAAGACACTAAAGAGGTCAACATGGTAATACCCGCACTTGGACCATCTTTAGGTGTAGCTCCTTCCGGTACGTGAATATGCACATTGTATTTTTCAAAAACAGAGGCATCTATTCCAAAACGATCGGCATTAGATTTTATATACTCCATTGCAATGGTCGCAGACTCTTTCATCACCTTACCAAGGTTACCGGTAATGCTCATTGTACCTTTACCTTTGGACAGGATAGATTCAATAAATAATATATCTCCACCAACACTCGTCCAGGCCAACCCTGTAACCACACCCGCTACTTCATTATTTTCATATTTGTCTCGCTGTAGTTTCGGCGAGCCCAATACCTCTATGATATCTTCATTACTTACTTTAACATCATACTCTTCTTCAGTAGCTATAGATTTAGCTGCATAACGTACCATTTTGGCTATTTGTTTTTCCAAGGAACGTACTCCAGATTCCCTCGTATAACCTTCCACAATCTTTTCTAATTGTGGCTTGCCAATTTTTAGATGACTAGCATCCAAACCATGTTCGGTCAATTGTTTTGGCAATAGGTGCTTTTTAGCGATTTCTACCTTTTCCTCAATAGTGTAACCGCTTACATGGATAATTTCCATACGGTCTCTAAGTGCCGGCTGAATGCTACCCAAGTTGTTCGCGGTAGCCACGAACATAACCTTAGATAAATCATATCCTAATTCCAAAAAGTTATCATGGAAGTCACTATTCTGCTCTGGATCTAACACCTCAAGCATTGCAGAAGAAGGATCTCCTTGATTACTGTTAGATAACTTATCTATCTCATCTAAAATAAAAACAGGATTTGATTTACCAGCTTTTTTAAGACTTTGAATAATTCTACCTGGCATGGCACCAATATATGTCTTACGGTGACCTCTTATTTCTGCTTCATCCCTAAGACCACCTAAAGACATTCTAACGTACTCTCTACCTAAAGCCTCAGCAATAGATTTACCTAATGAAGTTTTACCTACCCCTGGCGGTCCGTACAGACAAAGTATTGGAGACTTCATATCATTACGAAGTTTCAACACCGCCAAATACTCTATGATCCTTTTTTTAACATCTTCTAAACCATAATGGTCACGGTCTAAAATTCTTTCAGCCCTTTTTAAATCGAATTTATCTTTGGAATATTCTTTCCAAGGTAAATCCAACAATAAATCCAAGTAATTCCTTTGAATGGAATATTCCGCTACTTGCGGGTTCATTCTTTTCATTTTGGAAAGCTCTTTTTCAAAGTGCTCTTTTTCCTTCTTGCCCCATTTCTTTTTCTTGGACTTTTCCTTCATCTCCTCAAGTTCCTCATCATAAGAAACCCCGCCCAATTCTTCTTGAATGGTTTTCATCTGCTGATGCAAGAAATACTCTCTCTGTTGCTGATCAAGATCATTTCTAACCTTAGATTGTATATCGTTCTTTAGCTCAAGTTTTTGCATTTCAACATTCATATATTTCAATGTTGCCAATGCCCTTTCTTGAAGACTTCCTATTTCTAATAAATCTTGCTTCGCCTTTACATCTAGATTCAAATTAGATGAAACAAAATTGATTAAAAAAGAATTGCTTTGAATATTCTTAATAGCAAAAGATGCTTCGCTTGGTATATTAGGGTTATCCCTAATTATTTTTAAGGCCAGTTCTTTAATAGACTCAATAATTGCCAAAAACTCTTTATCGTTCTTTTCTGGTCTTACCTCTTCCGTTTCTCTTACCGTTGCCGTTATGTAAGGTTTCTTAGTTAAGACCTCAGCAATTTCAAAACGCTTTTTACCCTGTATGATTACCGTAGTATTACCATCTGGCATTTGAAGCACTCGTAAAATTTTGGCTACGGTACCCAAGGTATTGATATCCTTTACATCGGGGTTTTCCGTTTCCTCATCTTTTTGGGAAACAACACCTATGACCTTAGAACCATTGTTCGCATCTTTAATTAAATGGATACTTTTATCTCTACCCGCTGTAATAGGAATTACTACACCAGGAAAAAGTACTGTATTCCTTAAAGGCAATATCGGCAAGGTTTCCGGTAAGGTCTCACTGTTCATTTGCTCCTCGTCTTCAGGAGTCAACAATGGTATTAGCTCAGAATCTTGGTCTATTCCTTGTAAGGACATATTGTCAAAATTTGAAAATTTAGAATCTCCCATACTCATATATCGGTCATTCTGTCATTAAAACAACAGAATTTTGTTTTTATAAATTATACATAATTGCCATAAAAACCATGAAAATCAGTTAAATACAGCTTTTTGCACTTTCATTTGCTATTATCTAATTCAATTCTTGTGCCAACTGAAAAAAATCATTTTAAATAATACTCCCTTTATAACATATTGATTCATTAAAAATTATTTCCATCAAACTGTAACAAACTGTAATTTGGTTCATCTTTCAATAAACCAATCACTTTTTGAGCCAACAAAGAGAACATATTGATGAGCTAGTGCAATTGTGCTTAGCCGGTGTACAGAGTGCACAGCTAGAAGTGTACAACAGGTATTACAAGGCCATGTACAATACATCTCTCAGAATTGTAAAAGACACTGCCCAAGCAGAAGACATTATGCAAGAATCGTTTCTAAGCGCATTTACGAAACTGCATACTTTTAAAGGGGAAGTAACTTTTGGATCCTGGTTAAAGCGTATTGTTATCAATAACAGTATACATCAATATAGAAAGCAACAGAAAAAAAACGAAGTTGCTTTAGATGAAGTATTGTACAAGGTCGAAGATAATGACGGAATTGCATCTGACCATGTGTTTACAGAACTAAAGGCTCAAAAAGTGATGGAAACCATGAAAGATTTAAAAGACAACTACAGAATTTCTTTGACCTTACATCTAATTGAAGGGTTCGATTATGATGAAATTAGTGAAATAATGAACATTAGTTATGCCAATTGCAGAACTACCGTTTCACGAGCAAAAGAAAGTTTAAGAAAGAAATTAACACTCGCAGTCTAATGAAGAAAGATACTATTGACGAGCTTTTTAATAAGCTACAGGACAAAATGGATTATGCTGAACCCACTAGCGGGCACGAACAACGGTTTTTAGATAAATTGAACGCGTCTAAAGGTGTGGCAACACTTGCACCGAAGAAAAAGAATAATTGGTTGCTTTTTCTTTCGGTCGCAGCATCGATTGCCATTTTATTATCGGTAGGGCTATCGCAATTTAATACAGCAACAAGTATTGAAGAAAAGGTTGCCGAGATTTCTCCCGAAGCTTCTAAAACACAGTTCTATTTCGCAAACTTAATCGAAGAGCAGGTAAAGGAACTAAATTCAGAAAAATCACCGGAAACAGAAAAAATTATCAACGATACCATGGCGCAATTGAAAAAGCTTCAATTGAACTATACCAAAATGGAACAAGACCTATTAAATGGTGGCAATAGCAAATTAATATTAAGTGCTATGATCACAAATTTCCAAACAAGAATTGACCTTTTAAACGAGGTAATGATACAGATTGAGAATATTAAATCAATAAAAAAATCAAATGATGAAAACTTTACTATATAAATATACTTGGTTGCTACTTTTAGCTTTTACAACTGTAGCAAGCGCGAACGAAACCTCTTTTGACGGCAAGCATACCCGAGAAAAGACCATTAAAAAAGAATTTAACGTAAGTGCCAACGCTCTACTAAAAATAGACAACTCTTACGGCAATCTGAATATTACTTCTTGGAACGAAAATAGAGTGGTCATTGAGGTACACATAAAGACCAACGGCAACAACGAGGACAAGGTTCAAAAAAAATTAGATGAAATTTCTGTTGATTTTGAAGCTAACAACGAAAAAGTCTATGCAAAAACTATTTTCAACAAAAGCAATAATGGCTGGGGATGGAGCTGGGGAAACAACAATAATGTGAACATGCAGATCAATTATACCATTAAAGTTCCTGTTAAGAATAATGTGGACCTAAGTAATGATTACGGAAATATTATATTGGACAGAATAGATGGGCATGCAAAAATAAATTGCGATTATGGTAGGTTAGAACTTGGAGAACTTAGGGGGCGCAATAACCGCTTAAACTTTGATTATACCTCAAAATCTACCATTGGTTTTATCAATAGTGGAGAAATTAGAGCAGATTACTCTGGCTTTACCATTGAAAAAGCAGGCGACCTCCACATCAATGCAGATTATACCAATGCCAGTATTCATAAAATGGGCAACTTGAATTACACGAGTGATTATGGTAATATGGATGTTGAAGAACTACAGAGCATAGATGGCACCGGCGATTACATAACGGTTAAGCTAGGTGAAGTGCATGGTGACGTTTCCATTACTGCAGATTATGGATCCATTAGAATTGACGAACTTGCCGAAGATGCGGGAGACGTTGATATTAGAACCGACTATACAGGAGTTAAAATTGGATACAATAGCGCCTATCACTTCGATTTCGATATCTCTACGAGTTACGCTGGCGTAAGCGGAAAAGACGATTTTACCATTAACATCAGCACAGAAAAATCTTCCGACAAGCACTATGAAGGGTTTTATGGCTCTAAAGGAAGTGGCAATAAAATAACGCTGTCAAGTGACTATGGCGGCATAAGCTTTAGTAAAAAATAATCAATCAATTAAAAATGAAAATCATGAAAAAATTAAGTGTACTATTATTCGCAGGGTTCATCTCCCTATCTTGTTCAGCGCAGTGGGGAAAGACCATTAAAGGAAATGGTAACAATGTTACTATTGAAAGAAATACAGGTGATTATGACGGAGTAGCTGTTTCGGGCTGGTTTGATGTTGACCTGGTTGCTGGCAGCGAAGGAGAGATCACCTTAAAAGGCGAAGAAAATCTTCTAGAATATATCATCACCGAGGTAAAAGATGGAAAACTAGTAATTAAGACAGAAAAAGGCGTAAACCTAAAATCAAGCAACTGGAAATCTGGAATTCATATTACCGTACCAGTAGAATCTATTAGTTCTGTTGCAATGTCCGGATCAGGAGATATCGTAGGCAAAACAAAAATTAAATCAGATAAATTCAGCACTGCCATGTCTGGATCAGGAGATATTACTTTAGATATTGATACCAGATCCATTTCAGCAACAATGTCCGGTTCTGGTGATATTTCACTAAGCGGAAGCACTACAGATTTTGAAGCCACCATTTCGGGCAGTGGAGATATTGAAGCCTATGATCTAGAAGCAGATAATGTAAATGCTACTATTTCTGGATCTGCAGATATACAGGTTACTGCCAATAAATCTTTAAAGGCAAGGGTTTCTGGTTCCGGCGATATTTCCTATAGAGGTAATCCTGAAAAAGTAAATACAAAAACCTCTGGTTCCGGCGACATTTCAAAAGGATAAAAACATAAGATCAAAATAGCGAACAATCAATTCAAACAAGCCTCTTTTAAAGGGGCTTTTTTGATTCTCGTACGCGCACAAGTAAAATCATCCCTATTAGAAAAAAAACACCCAAAAAGATTATCGAACTCCTCATACTTCCTGTTTTTTGAGCAATTGCCCCGTATAAAAAGGTTCCGATAATAATTCCTATTTTTTCAGCTACATCATAAAAACTAAAGAACGATGTGGTATCTGTAGTATTCGGCAAAAACTTAGAATACGTAGACCTAGACAATGCTTGTATACCGCCCATAACCAAGCCTACACAGCCTGCCGCAATATAAAAATCGATTGGTGTAATTACAAAATATGCATAAATACAGATTGCTACCCAAAGAGCGTTTACAACGATCAAAGTTTTAATGTTCCCAAATTTTTCTGATGCACTCGCCGTAACCGTAGCACCTAATATTGCTACCAATTGAATAACCAAAATACTAATGATCAACCCTGTTGTTCTTTCTGAATCGGTACCCCAAGCTATTTCTTCCTCTCCAAAATATGTGGCTATCAACATTACGGTCTGTACCGCCATGCTATATACAAAAAATGCACCTAAATATCTTTTCAGTTTTACTTGCTCGCCCAACTGATGCCATACCAGTTTTAATTCCCTAAAACCATTTAAAACAATATTGGTACGCTCCCCTTCTTTTTTATAACCCTGAGGCAAATAATAGAAACTGTATTGTGCAAAAACGATCCACCAAATACCTACGGTTACAAATGAATATTTCATCGCTTTTATTTCTGCCGCACCAGCTTCATCTGTGGTTATCCCAAAAAAATCGGGCTTCATTACCATCGCCAAATTAAACACCAAAAGAACAACACTACCTATATACCCAAGAGTAAATCCTTTTGCGCTAATAGCATCTTGCTGTTTTGGAAATGCAACATCTGGCAAGTATGAGTTATTAATGGCAAAACTTACCCAAAAACCCACGAGGCCAAAAAAGTAACACACCAAGCCTATGTATATATTCTCTAGAGAAAACCAGTACAGCCCTATACAAGAAAAACCACCTAAATAGCAGAAGAATTTCATGAACACCTTTTTATTACCTAGGTAATCTGCAACTCCTGAAATTAAAGGTGTTATTATGGCGATAAATACAAAAGCCAATGAAGTAGTGTAACTAATTAATGGAGCCCTTGCAATTTCCCCTCCAAAGATGGTCACTTTTTCAATACCTGCAATTCTAAAGAGGGCTCCGTAAAATATAGGAAAAATGGCAGATGAGATAACCAAGCTATAAACGGAATTTGCCCAGTCGTAAAAGGCCCAAGCATTCAACAATTTTCTACTCCCTTTTAAAACTAGTGTCTTTCCCATATATAAAAATAAAAGCCGTTCATTTCTGAACGGCTTCAATATACAATATTCTTAAATCTTTATTTAAAACTGGTTACCCCAAATTTTGCGGCTTCGGCTGCTGCATCTGGCGCCCATGCCGTAAGATTATTAATTCTCGTGTCATTAGATGGGTGCGTACTCATAAACTCCGGTGGCGACTCACCACCACTATTTGCCTTCATTCTTTTCCATAATTCTGCAGCTTCATAAGGATCATAACCCGCTATAGCCATAATCTGCAAACCTATTCTATCTGCTTCTGTCTCATGACTTCTACTAAATGGAAGCATACCCAAATATTGCGTACCAACACCGTAAGCTTGGTTGAAAATACCTAAAGTCTGTTCGTTTTTAATAGCAACATTACCGGCTACAGCACCCAATTGTTGTAGTGTACCAGCACTCATACGCTGAGCTCCGTGATCAGCTAAAGCGTGTGCCACCTCATGACCCATTACTACGGCAACACCCGTTTCTGTTTGGGTAATTGGCAATATACCGGTATAAAAAACAATTTTACCACCTGGCATACACCAAGCATTTACAGTTTCATCTTTTACCAAATTATACTCCCAAGCATAATCTTGCAAGTACCCAGGGTGACCATTTGCGGTCAACCAACGCTCAGCTGCAGAAGATATTCTTTGTCCTACCCTTGTTATCATTTGGGCATCTTCCGTACCGGTAACTACGTTATTCTCCGTTAAAAATTGATCGTACTGGGCAAAGGCAGATGGAAACACCTGACTATTAGGATAAAAGTTCAAAGTTTTTTGCCCCGTAAAGGGGTTAACCTTGCATGCAGATACGCCTAAAAAGACGAATATTATTAATACTAGTTTTTTCATTTTTATTCATTTTAGTTAATGGTTGAATATTACAAAGTTATTCTTTTCCTGATAAATGCAATAAGGTAAAGTTTTTGTCTATTAGCAAATCATTACTTTCATTACTGCTAACAGTGTGTAGCGGTATTTCTTCATTATCTATCTTAACACTATCAATCTCAAACGGAAGACCGTGAAAATTTAGCCTCATTTTTTCATACTCAGTATTAAAAGTACCGTCTTTGAACAACTGAATGACCAAGGAATTATCTTTACCGATCAGCTTATAATTACTTAACGAATATCTTCCCTTTTTATAATCATAACCATTATTGGCATCTTCATAAACCTCTGAAGTTTCAGTTCCTTCCTTATAATAAACCTCTAACACAAGTTCTTCAATTTTCTTCTCGCCTACATATTGCTGTACAGGATATTTTGGTATAATGGAGCCTGCCTTTACAAAAATTGGAATCATATCCAATGCTGCCGCAACCCATTTTTCTTTACCACCCTCCACATACTCATTAGTCCAAAAATCGTACCATTCACCTCTAGGCACATACATTCTACGTCCTTGTGCATTAGGCTCTTGTATTGGGCAGACTAATATTTTATCGCCAAAAATAAACTCGTCGGTTCTAAAATGGGTTTGATTATCCTCTTGATCAAAAAAGACCAAAGACTGTACCATTGGTATGTTCTCTTTGGTATACTTGTAGAACATTGTATATAGATAAGGTAATAATTGATAACGCAGTTCTACAAATTTTCGAACGATATCCGTAATTTCAGAACCGAACGACCAAGGTTCTTGATCTCCATGATCACCACTAGAATGTACTCTACAAAAGGGATGAAAAATACCCAACTGTACCCATCTCGCAAATAATTCGCCATCGGGCTGTTCGGCAAATCCACCTATATCTGAGCCTACAAAAGAATAACCGCTTAAGCACATACGCTGCACTTGTACATTGGCGATCCATAAATGCTCCCATGTGGCAACGTTATCTCCCGTCCATGTTGAAGAATATCTCTGCGTACCTGAAAACGCAGCTCTTGTAATTACAAATGGTCTTTTGGGGTAAACATACTTTTTAACTCCTTCATAAGTTGCCCTTACCATTTGCATTCCATACACATTGTGGGCCTTTCTGTGGGTACATGGGTGACCATCATAATTATGTCTAGTATCTAAAGGAGCTGTTTTTGATGGTACCTCCATAACGGCAGGTTCGTTCATATCGTTCCAAACTGCGTGCACTCCTAAGTCTGACATGAATTCTTTATATAATTCCGCCCACCATTCGCGTACTTTGGGATTTGTAAAATCCGGAAAATTACATTCTCCCGGCCATACCTTACCGTGCATTAATGGACCATCTCCTCTTTTACAGAAATAACCGTTCTCAAGCGCTTCATTGTATATCCAATAGTCTCGATCAACCTTAATACCCGGATCGATCATTACCACGGTCTTGAAACCGTCTTCCTCAAGCTCTTGAATCATTCGTTTTGGATCGGGAAAATGATTTTTATCCCAGGTAAAACATCTAAACCCATCCATGTAATCTATATCCAAATAAATAGCATCACAAGGAATTTGCAATTTTCTAAATTCGCTGGCAATTTCCTTTACGTTACTTTCTGGATAATAACTCCATTTAGATTGATGAAAGCCTAATGCCCACATAGGTGGCAATTCTGGCGTACCGGTAAGGCTAGAATATGAACTTACAACCTTGGGCATATCTGGACCAAAAATGAAATAATAATTCATTTCGCCGCCCTCTGCCCAAAAACTGGTAATATTTCTACGTTCTTGAGAGAAATCGAAACCTGTTTTAAAACTATTGTCAAAATATATACCGTAGGCTATACCTTTATTTAACCCAACATAAAAGGGAATGGCCTTATACAAGGGATCCTGCTCTTTTGCATAGGCAAATTGATCTGTTACCCAATTTTCTACTCTCTTGCCTTTTAAATTGCTATGCATGGCCTTATCGCCCATACCGTAAAAACTTTCGCCGGATTGAGTGATCTTACTCATCTTTACCGTATTACCACCATACTCATAGTTTTCCTCCCAGTGAAACCCTAATTCATCTTCATTGATAATAGTACCGTCTAAATCTGAAATTTGGGTACGAAGCGTTTTCTTATCGACCAATACATTTAACCGTGCCGTTGAAATAATATATTCCGTATCATTCTCTACAACTTCTAATTTACTGTAGCCCATAGTTGCTTCTGGGTCTATGGCATAAGAAAAGTCTGGTTCAAAATTATAATTGGTAGCATACCTAAAACGTATGATACTACCTCTTAGAATTGTTATTTGTAATACTACGCCGTTATCTGTTGTGAAGTAGAACTTATCAGTATCCTGTGCAAATTCAACGATGTGGTTTGGATATAAATTGCCTTTATATTCAAGCTCTGTATTTGTTATCATGAATTCTAAATTATTAGCTAAACAGTCGGTAAATCAGAAATTCTTACAATTGGATTTAAATAAACGACAACTTACTATGTTTATTTCAAAATGACGATTCCTAAAGGTGGTATCGTTATTACGATAGACTTTTTATGACCGTGCGCTGGTTTGGTAGAAGAAGCTATCTTCTCATTTAAATTACCACCGCCACCATACTTGGTATGATCACTGTTTAAAATTTCTTTTAATTTCCCCTTTTTAGGATTTCCTATTCTATAATTTTCACGTGGCACAGGGGTAAAATTACATGCAATTACCAAATCGTTCTCTTCATCATGCCCCTTACGCACATAGGTTAACACAGAGTTTTCATGATCACCGTAATCTATCCATTGAAAACCTTCTGGACTAAATTGCTTTTCGTACAACCCTGGTGAGTTCTTATATAAATGATTTAAATCCTTCACAAAATCTTGTACACCTTTATGAACATCGTACTGCAATAAATGCCAATCTAAACTTTGCTGAAAATTCCATTCTGAGGTCTGGCCAAATTCACCTCCCATAAACATTAAGTTTGTACCTGGGTGGGTAAACATATAACCAAATAACAATCTTAAATTAGCGAATTTCTGCCACTCATCTCCCGGCATTCTATAGACCAAAGACTGCTTACCATAAACTACCTCATCATGAGAAAAAGGAAGCATAAAATTTTCGGTAAAAGCATAGGTCATACTAAAAGTAAGATCATTTTGATGGTGCTTTCTATAAATAGGCTCCTTTTTAAAAAACTGCAAGGTATCATGCATCCAGCCCATCATCCATTTCATACCAAAACCTAAACCACCATGTGCAACGGGTTTTGACACTCCCGTAAATGCCGTAGATTCTTCAGCTATAGTCTGCACACCTTCAAAAGTGTTATAAACAGCTTCATTTAACTCACGAATAAAAGACATCGCCTCTAAATTCTCGTTGTTGCCATAAATGTTTGGCTCCCATTCGCCTTCTTCTCTCGAATAATCTAAATATAACATAGAAGCAACAGCATCTACGCGTAGACCATCCACATGAAATTGATCCAACCAAAACAAGGCATTACTTATCAAAAAAGCCCTAACCTCATTTCTACCATAGTTAAAGATCAAGCTTTTCCAATCGGTATGATATCCTTTTCTTCTGTCTGGATGTTCATATAAGTGAGAACCATCAAAAAAACCTAGACCATGTGCATCTTCGGGAAAATGTGATGGCACCCAATCTAAAATTACACCAATATCATTTTGATGAAAGGTATCTATCAACATTTTAAATTCTTCTGGTGAGCCAAATCTAGATGTTGGCGCAAAATAACCTGTTAGCTGATAGCCCCAAGATGGGTCATAAGGGTATTCCATAACCGGCATGAACTCCACATGGGTAAACCCCATTTCCTTTACATATTCCACCAGGTCTTTTGCAAATTCCTTATAGGTCAAAAATTTATTATCGGCACTTTTTTTCCAAGATCCTAAATGAACTTCATATACGGAATAGGGTTTATCCAAACCGTTTTTATCCTTTCTGTAGCCCATCCAAGCATCATCTTTCCAAACATGTTCAGCTGTCCAAATAATAGAAGCCGTATTTGGTGGGTGCTCACAAAATCTAGCAAAAGGGTCTGCTTTTTCTGTCCAAATATCATTGTTGCTAGACTGTATTTTGTATTTGTAAATTTCGCCTTTTCCAATATTGGGAATAAAACCTTCCCAAATTCCGCTAGAATCCCAACGCACGTTTAATCGATGCTCTTCTGCATTCCACATATTAAAATTACCAACGACCGACACTGCTTTTGCCGAAGGTGCCCAAACAGCAAAATAAGTTCCTTTTACACCGTCAACTTCTACAATATGTGAACCAAGCTTATCATACAATCGATAATGCTTCCCTCCCTTAAAAAGATTGATATCAAAATCTGTAAATAATGAGTGAACTTGTACGTTTGGCATATAGCGTGTTTATTTGGGTAAAGCTAATCATCTTTTAAAGACGGTCGACTTCATTTCTTTTTTGTTGAAAATATAGCAGTTAATATCCGATTTAAATATTTAAATACCAAAAATGGAACGCTTTTTGAAATAACAATTCAAAATAAAAACTCACACCAAAAATTATAACATTATGAAAAAATTAAATTTATTTCTAGGAGCACTTGCAACTCTTTTTTTTATCTCTTGTGAAGGACCACAAGGACCTCAAGGATTTGACGGTTTCGATGGGGCGGATGGTGCAGACGGAGAAGATGGAATTAATATATTAGGACAAGTAGTTGATATACAAGGAACTTTCAACTTAGATAACGATTACTCTATCTTTTATGAATTTCCTCAGACTATAGAAGTTTTTGAGACCGATGTGGTACTAGTATATATGCTCTGGGAAGAAACCGAAGATAGCAATGGTGAACCTGTGGATATTTGGAGATTGATGCCTCAAACCAGAATTTTAGACCAAGGGCTACTTCAATATAATTATGATTATACATTTTTTGACGTAAGTATATTTTTAGAGTCAGATTTTGACCTATCTACCTTACAGCCTGGAGATACAGATGACCAAGTATTTAGAATTGCCGTATTACCAGCTGAATCTACCACTGGCAAATTAGATACTTCTAACATTAATTCCGTAATGGCACATTTAGGCGTAAGCGAAGAAAATATTGAGAAAGTCACAATAGAATAACACCCTTAAGAATTGACCTATTTAAGCAAAAGCCTTTGATTTTAAAATCAGAGGCTTTTTTTGTACTTTATTAAAACCTTAACCCAAAAAGTCTCGTAAATAGCATACTTTGAAAGGAATACTTAAAATCATCGACAGAACTAAAAAAAATAATATGAAACTAAATTTTGCATTAGCACTTTTTATACTATTTGTAAGCTGCAAGGGTAATTCTCAAAAGAAAGAGATGAGCACTACCGAGATAAGTAAAGAAAAAAAAGAATTTCCCGTTCAAAAAAGTAACAGCGAATGGAAAAAAGAATTGACCGATGCCGAATATTACGTGCTTCGTGAAGCGGCCACAGAAAACCCTTTTACCAGCGACCTTTTAAAGAATAAAGAAGAAGGAACGTATGTTTGTGCCGCTTGCGCAACCCCGTTATTTAAAAGTTATACAAAGTTTGATTCAGGTACGGGATGGCCAAGTTTTTACGAAGAGATCAAAGGCAATGTTGCTTATGATGTAGATTACAAAATTGGATACAAAAGAACAGAAGAACATTGTGCTACTTGTGGCGGCCATTTAGGTCATGTTTTTGAGGACGGACCAGATCCTACAGGTTTACGTCATTGTATAAATGGTGTTGCTTTAGATTTTGTACCTGCCGGATAACTATTACCAAGTAACGTTTCACAAATACAAGAGGTCTTTTAGACCTCTTTTTTGTTTCTAAAACCCTTATACTAAATACTAAAGCAACTTTAGTAAAATATCACAATTTCGGATTAAAGGTCATATTTTAAAAACCTACAAATAATTTGATAAAGGTTTTGTATTTTTGCACCTCAATTAAAACTACAAAAAATCAAAATATGAGCACTTTCGATATTATCGTTTTAGGTAGTGGTCCTGGTGGATATGTTACCGCTATTAGGGCTGCACAATTAGGTTTTAAGACTGCCATTATAGAAAAAGAAAGTCTAGGGGGCGTTTGCTTAAATTGGGGTTGTATACCTACTAAAGCCTTATTGAAATCTGCACAGGTATTCCAATACTTGCAACATGCAGAAGATTACGGTTTAAAAGTGAAAGGTGCTGATAAGGATTTTGATGCTGTGGTAAAAAGAAGCCGTGGTGTTGCCGACGGAATGAGCAAAGGTGTTCAATTCTTAATGAAGAAGAACAAAATTGAAGTTATAAAAGGTTACGGTACTCTAAAGGCCGGAAAGAAAGTTTCCGTAAAAGCTGAAGATGGCTCTACAACTGAATACAGCGCCAGCAATATTATCATTGCAACAGGTGCTAGAAGTCGTGAGTTACCTAGTTTACCACAAGATGGCAAGAAAATTATCGGGTATAGAGAGGCCATGACCTTGGACAAACAACCAAAGAAAATGATTGTGGTTGGTAGTGGTGCTATCGGTATTGAGTTTGCTTATTTCTACAACTCAATGGGAACCGAGGTTACCGTTGTTGAATACCTACCAAATATTGTACCTGTTGAAGATGAAGACGTTTCTAAACAATTGGAGAGAAGTTTCAAAAAAGCAGGTGTTAAAGTAATGACCTCTGCAGAGGTTACTTCGGTTGATACTTCTGGAGATGGCGTTAAGGCTACCGTTAAAACGGCTAAAGGAGAAAAAGTTCTTGAAGCCGATATCGTTCTTTCTGCCGTAGGTATTAAAACTAATATAGAAAATATAGGATTGGAAGATGTTGGTATCGCAACTGACCGTGATAAAATTTTGGTAAATGATTATTACCAAACCAATATACCTGGATACTATGCCATTGGTGATGTTACACCAGGACCTGCACTTGCACACGTTGCATCTGCAGAAGGTATTTTGTGTGTTGAAAAATTAGCGGATATGCATGTTGAGCCATTGGATTATGGAAATATACCTGGTTGTACATATTGCTCTCCTGAGGTTGCCTCTGTTGGTTTGACCGAAAAGCAAGCGAAAGAACAAGGTTTTGACATTAAAGTCGGTAAATTTCCTTTCTCAGCAAGTGGTAAGGCAAAAGCATCGGGTGCATCTGACGGATTCGTAAAGGTAATATTTGATGCCAAGTACGGTGAGTGGTTAGGTTGCCATATGATCGGTGCAGGTGTAACAGATATGATCGCTGAAGCCGTTCTTGGTCGTAAATTGGAAACTACAGGTCATGAAGTATTAAAAGCAATACACCCACACCCAACCATGAGTGAAGCTGTTATGGAAGCAGTAGCAGCAGCTTATGATGAGGTTATTCATTTATAATTTAGACTAAATAATATATAGC
The DNA here is from genome assembly GCF_902506355.1 of Maribacter litoralis. NCBI lineage: Bacteria > Pseudomonadati > Bacteroidota > Flavobacteriia > Flavobacteriales > Flavobacteriaceae > Maribacter > Maribacter litoralis. Next base: position 448,843 of record NZ_LR733271.1, read on the forward strand.
ATGTTAAAATTATTTCGAGCAACGGCAATTTTAGAAGGAATCTCCTATTTGGCGTTGTTCGGGGTAACCATGCCATTAAAATATTGGGCAGAAATACCGGAACCCAATAAATACGTTGGCTACGCACACGGAGTACTTTTTATCGCATTTATAGCACTTACGCTTATAGTTGGCTTTACCCACAAATGGTCGTTTAAAAAAGTTTTTATTTTCGGTATAGCCTCACTTCTACCCTTTGCAACATTCTACGTTGAAGAAAAATATTTAAGATCCGAAGATAACGCTTAAGTTTATTCTTCTATTTCAGTTGTTAGCTGATAAATATTACCATCAAAAGAACATATATACAACTCATTATCAGCATCGATACCAAATGATGAAATGGCTAAATCGGTATCTATAATCAATGTATTGTTTCCGCTTTCATCTAAAGCCCAGATTCTGCCTGAAACAAAATCTCCATACACATACAAGCCTTGTAACGACGGTAAGTTGTTTCCCCTATACACATAACCGCCGGTAACAGACCTATCATTTTCTTCATGCCCATATTCATAAAGTGGTGCAATTGTATTCGTGATATCACAATCTTCTTCAAGGTAGCATGATGTACCTTCAAGAATATTCCAACCGTAGTTCCCTCCTTTTTCGATAAGATTAATTTCTTCTTTCTCTCCTTGACCTACGTCTCCAGCCCAAATAGTATTGGTAGATGTATCAAAACTAAATCTCCATGGGTTTCTTAATCCGTAGGCATAAATTTCTCCTCTGGCATTATCAACGTCTACAAACGGATTATCTGTAGGAATAGCATAGTTCAATCCGGCATCGGTCGTATTTACATCTATTCGTAGTATTTTACCCAAAAGATTTTCTAAATTCTGTGCATTACCGTCGGGGTCACCAGAGCCACCTCCATCACCAGATGCTATGTATAAATAACCATCCGGACCAAAAGCCAACTGTCCACCATTATGATTGGTTGCAGGCTGCGGAATTTCCAATAAAACAGTTTCACTAGATGTATCGACCATATTAACATCGGTTTCAGAAACTTTAAAGCGAGACACCACTGCCAATTGTTCACTTGGCGTATAGGTGACATATAAAAAACCGTTGGTGTTATAATCAGGATGAAAGGCCAAACCCAACAACCCTAATTCACTTGCTGTTGCAGTTTTATTTGAAATATCCAAAAAAATTGTTACCTCTTCGACATCAGCATCATTATTGAATACTTTAATAACACCATCTTTTTCAACTACAAAAAGTCTGTTGCTAGTATCACTTGGAGACTGTAGATCTAAAGGGTTGGAAAAACCTAAATTCGGAAAAGCATTGGTAACCGTCACTACACCCACAGAATCGATAGGTGCATTTGGGTTTGGAGTCAGTGCTAAATCATCTTCATCGCTACAAGAAATATATAGTAACGAAGCAATACCCAATACTAAAAATGCAATTCTTTTCATAACAACGTGTTTTGTTGTTATTTACGAAAATGGGTAAAAACTAGATGTTAAAAATTTTATTGAGTTAAAATAAAAAACTTTCAATGGCCAAGTCATAACTTTTTAAACCGAAGCCTAAAATTACACCACTAGCTGCAGGAGATATATAAGAAACATGCCTAAACTCCTCCCTTTTATGGGTATTAGAAATATGAACCTCTATTACGGGAGTTTCTACTGCTTTTACCGCATCGCCAATACCTACCGAAGTGTGGGTGTATGCTGCAGCATTGAGCACAATACCATCATAACTAAAACCGGTTTCCTGAATTTTAGAAATAAGCTCACCTTCTATGTTAGATTGAAAATACTCCAATTCAACATCTTTAAACTTGAACTGTAGTTTTGAAAAGTAGTCTTCAAAGGTTTGAGAACCGTATACCTCTGGTTCTCTCTTACCCAAAAGATTTAAGTTAGGACCGTTAATTATGATAATCTTCATATATCAAAAATAACGAATGTTACTTAACAATTAATAAGAAATTACATAAGTGTATAAATGCTTAATTCAATAGCGCGATTAACGACGCGTTCTATATTTAGGTTCAAAATTAAAAACGATGCCCAAGGTAAAAGTAGACCAAGTAGTTTCATCGATATCTATACCTGTGTAAGACACATTTACCTCAACACTAGAACTCATTAAATAGGCAAGTGTAGGTCTATAATATAATCCACCTTCGTTACCATCATTAATACCAACGGCATAACCAACATTACCGCCAAAAGAAAAATAATTTGATGTCCAAAAACGAACACCTGCCGATAAGGGCATAAATTGTACAGCTTGTTGTTCTTCCCTTACAATCGTAGTTTGAAATGTTTCGGCAAAACCGTGAATATAACCTACCGCAGGACCTATATCTACAACTTCACCTAACGGATACATATATGAGAAATCTGCACCGAGCACAACACTTACCGCTTCATTATAATCATCTATTGGCAAGCCTGCCTGTATACCGAATTTGAACCCTTCTTGAGCAAAAATTCCGATTGAAAAAAATGACACTATTAAAAATGTAACTAATTTGTTCATAGGTTGGTTGGTTTATTCATCCCAAAAATAAAGGTAAGACCAAGCTAAAAGGCATCTTTGTTGTGAATACCCGTAAAATAGTTGTACATGGTACTTTTAGAAAGGTTTCATAAATCTCAAATAAACAGAAACCATCTACTAACGCAAAAAAAAGGGAAGCACAGCTTCCCTTTTAATATTCAAACATTAAAGTTTTTACTCAATTACATACCTAACACCGATACCAAAAGCACCTACTTCATTTCCAAGAATATCACCAAGACCTATGAACGGTCTCCAATCAAAAGAAAACGCCAATGGTACATCATTAATTTTGTAATCTAAACCAACTACGGGTCTTAAGGCTATTTCAGTACTAAAATCCCTAATGAATAAAATTGACGGGCCCCCACCGGCAAACCACTGCAAACCATCTGCGCCAGAAAAAGCACCATGATACTCATAAAGCGCAGTTATTGTTGTCAACCCCGTTTCAAACATAACTTCTGCCTGACCTGCATGCTCTTCCGCAAAGAAGTACTTAGCACTTGGACCAACCAAGGTTGCCCCCGAAAATAAATCTAGGCCCAAACCAGCTGCAAATGTGTAATCTGATTGCGCATTAGAAATGTTTGAACCTAAAAATACCGCTGCTACTAAAAATAATAGTTTTTTCATTTTGTTGTTTTTAATGTACTTGATTTAATAAAAGATTGATTGTTTTAATTGGTCATTTGACTATTCGCCCATGTTTAAGTTTAACACTGTAAAAGTAGAAATTTAACAAATAAATTCATCTACCAAAAAACCAGTATTTCTACCATTTATACAATATTCACGACAGAATTAATGTATTCTTTATCTTTAAGCAATGAATTGGAAACATGCCCTGAAAGATTACACGACTTACCTTAAACTGGAACGTGGATTATCTAAAAATTCGATTTTAAGTTATACTAGGGATATTGAAAAACTTATGTCGTTTCTAGAGTCGAACGACATCAACACTTCCCCTATTAAAATAGATAAACTTACCGTTCAACAATTTATTTATGAGGTTGCCAAAGTGGTCAACCCCAGATCACAGGCACGAATCATATCTGGTTTAAAAAGTTTTTTTGGCTATTTAATTTTTGAGGACTACCGAAAAGACAATCCGTTAGATTTAATCGAATCGCCAAAAATAGGACGTAAACTACCCGATACCCTTTCTGAAACCGAAATAGACAATTTAATTAATGCCATTGACCTAAGCACACCTGAAGGAGAAAGAAACAGAGCGATGCTAGAGACATTATATGGCTGCGGCCTAAGAGTTTCTGAACTTATAGGCTTAAAAATATCTGACCTATTTTTTGAGGAAGATTTTATTAAAGTTACCGGTAAGGGAGATAAACAAAGATTTGTACCCATAAGCGAGGTAAACAAAAAATACATTGATATCTATAGAAACGAAATTAGGGTTCATTTAAATATTCAAGAAGGTTTTCAAGACATCCTTTTTCTTAACCGACGTGGCAAACAACTTACCAGAGCAATGATATTTACTATTGTAAAGAATTTAGCGGTCGCCATCGGTTTACAAAAAAATATTAGTCCGCATACCTTTAGACATTCCTTTGCTACACATTTACTTGAAAACGGTGCCGATCTTAGAGCTATACAGCAAATGCTGGGTCACGAGAGTATCACTACTACAGAAATTTATATGCATGTAGACCGTTCGCACTTATCAGAGGTTATGAATACGTATCACCCTAGAACAAATCATTAAAATTTCCACTTACTACCAATAGTATATACCGAAGGCATAGTTACCTGAGTTTCGCCAAAAGCACCAACATTTGACTTGTTTAGCTGAACATTACTCTTCAACTCTATCATTAAATTTTCACTTACATCATAACCAACACCAGCTATAAAACCAAGACGATAAGGTGTTTGTCCAACTCCCGTCTTTTCTGTGGCAACCTCCGTCTCTAAACCACTAAGAAGATACAATTTTTCATTTATGTACACTTTTGCCAATACACTAGACCTGAATCTTTCACTTAATATATACGTATCATAAAAACCCTGTAACTCTAGCTTTAACGAGTTTGTAACACCATACTGCATCATAAAAGATTTATGAATATCACCCGTAGCACCAATTGGATAGGCGTGATCTGTAATCAAAAGTCCTTTCTGAGACGAAGGCAAAACCGAAACCGGCGGCTCTTCTATTGTCTGCCCTCTAGAAGTAATAACGAAAAAGAATAAAAAACAACTTATCAGAACTTTCATAGGTCAAATATCAATAATTGCAATAAATTCCTACAAAAGATATTCTAATAATAAGAATCACCGAAATACTTAGCAAAAATTTAACTGCCAAGTATTTAGAACGCATTAATTAATTATAAATACATAAACTGAAGTATCCCTAATCTTTAAACTGACTGTAATCTCTATTATACGGGCGAATAATCAATCGTGCCTCACGATCAAACCTGATATAATTATAAACCCAATTAATAAAAACGACCATTCTATTTCTAAAACCTATAAGGAAAAACAAGTGTACGAACATCCAAACAAACCAGGCAAACACACCTTGAAACCTAAATTTCTTTATATCGCAAACTGCTTTATTACGACCTATAGTGGCCATGCTGCCTTTATCATTATACACAAAAGGTTTCAATGGCTTATTATCAATTAGCCTAACTAAATTTTCGCCCAATAATTTCCCCTGTTGAATAGCTGGTTGCGCTACCATAGGATGCCCACGAGGATTATCTTCGGTTGCCATGCAAGCTATATCGCCAATAGCAAATATCTCTGGATGCCCAATAACTTGATTGAACTCGTTGACATTAACCCTGTTACCACCAGCAATAACACCTTCACCATCCAATCCTTTAATACCTGCACCTTTTACACCTGCAGCCCAAACTACTGCGGCAGAATCGAATTTTAAATCGGTCAGAGTACTTACCGTTTTTCCATTATACCCGGTTACACGAACGCCTTTCCAAACCTGAACTCCCAGCTTCTCTAAAAAGTCTTCTGCTTTTTTTGATGCCTGCGGACTAAAACCAGGCAATAAACAATCGCCACCCTGTACCAAATTAATTTGGGCTCTCCTCGTATCTAAATCTGGGTAGTCTTTTGGTAAAATACCTTTCTTAATTTCAGCCAAGGCACCTGCAAGCTCCACACCTGTTGGTCCGCCACCTACAATTACAAAATTCATTAAAGCATCTCGCTCATGATAAACATCGGTAAGCAACGCTTGTTCAAAATTTTCTAAGATTAGACTACGAAGATTCAATGATTGCGGTATCGATTTCATTGCTACGGCATGCTTCTCGATCTCTGCATTACCAAAGAAGTTAGTTTCTGATCCCGTTGCTACCACAAGATAATCGTAAGTAATATCACCAATAGATGTATTCAACTTTTTACTTGCAGCATCTATATGCTCTACTTCCGCCAGGCGAAAATAAAAATTATCATACCCGATTAACACTTTACGCAATGGGTAGGCAATAGAATCAGGCTCTAAACCGCCTGTAGACACCTGATATAAAAGAGGTTGAAAGGTATGGTAATTGTTCTTATCTATAAGTACAACTTGCACTTCTTGTTTACTTAGTTTTTTAGCTAGAGAAACTCCGCCAAAACCACCACCTATAATTACAATTCTAGGATAGCTCGAGAGTGGTATGTTCATAGTGTTTTACTTAATCACAAAATTAAACAAATGGATTTCTACTTTAAAATAATAATGTGTTTTTAGTATCTTTAAACTCTAACTCAAACAAACACCAATATGCGTAAAACCCTTATTTTACTGGCAGTACTAGGTACTTCAGTTTTAACGATGAATGCTCAAAAGAGCGAAAAAGATATTCTTAAAAAATTAGAGCAAAAAAGTGACGAATATGGAAATATAGCTCAAAATATTTGGGAATTCGCAGAAATGGGATACCAAGAAGAAAAGAGCTCATCACTGTTACAACAAACTTTAAAAGATGCCGGGTTTACAATTAAAACCGGAGTTGCAGGTATACCAACTGCTTTTGTAGCGGAATACGGCAGCGGCAGCCCCGTAATTGCCATTTTGGGCGAGTATGATGCTTTACCGGGGTTATCTCAAAAAGCGGTCGCCGAGAAAGAATCGGCCGGAGCAGCTGCTGGTCATGCATGTGGGCATCACTTATTTGGTACTGCCTCTACAGCGGCAGCAATTTCAACAAAAGAATGGTTAGAGGCCAACAAGTCAAAAGGTACCATTCGATTTTATGGCACACCGGCGGAAGAAGGTGGATCAGGCAAAGTGTATATGGTTCGCGAGGGTCTGTTCAATGATGTTGATATAGCGATCCACTGGCACCCTGGGTCTCAAAATGCGGCCAGCGCGGGTGCTGCCTTGGCCAACAAATCGGCAAAATTTAGATTCCACGGCATTTCTGCCCATGCAGCAGGTTCTCCCGAGAAAGGACGTTCAGCTTTAGACGGAGTAGAAGCTATGAATCTAATGATCAATATGATGCGCGAGCACATACCGCAAGAGGCAAGAATTCACTACGTAATTACTGCCGGTGGAAAAGCACCCAACGTAGTTCCCGATTTTGCAGAGGTATACTACTATGCACGTCATAACCGACGTGATGTTGTTATCGATATTTTTGACAGAATGGTAAAAGCGGCAGAAGGTGCAGCTTTGGGTACAGGCACTACCATGGATTATGAGATGATCGGTGGCACCCATGAATTGTTACCCAACCTAACATTACAAAAATTAATGCACGATAACCTTTCTGAAGTTGGCGGTATTGAATATACCGATGAAGAAAAAGCATTTGCAGACAAAATTGCGGTTACTTTAGGTCAAGAAAAAGCCGACTTGGCAACTGCAAAAGATATTCAGCCTTATAAAACTGAAGCTAGAGCTTACGGTTCTACGGATGTTGGCGATGTTAGCTTTACGGTACCTACAGTAGGTTTTGGTACAGCAACGTGGGTTCCTGGCACACCCGCCCATAGCTGGCAAGCGGTTGCCGCAGGTGGAACTTCCATTGGCAGAAAAGGGATGATGGTCGCTGCAAAAACCCTAACGAAAACCGCAATAGACCTATTCAAGGATAAAAAACTTGTTGAAACAGCAAAAGAAGAGTTCATTGAAAAGAGAGGTGCTAATTTTGAATATATTCCGCTTTTAGGCGATAGAGCTCCTGCTCTTGATTATAGAAAATAATTTTTTATTTCATAGATTTAAAAGTGCCATGGTATAACATGGCACTTTTTTTTATGTCTTTATAAGATATATTGTAACAAATAGAACTTTTTGTAGACTAACATCGTAAGAACAGCCAACCAAGAGTGAATAAAGAACTTGAACACAAATTTGTGACCGAGCTACAGGACAATCAAAACATTGTCCATAAAGTGTGTACCCTGTATACAAATGACCGCGATTCTCACAACGACTTGTTTCAAGAAATTACTATTCAATTATGGAAAGCATACCCTAAGTTTAGAGGCGATGCAAAATTTAGTACTTGGATGTATCGTGTAGCATTGAACACTGCTATTACGTTATACAGAAAACAAAAAAGAAGAATTGATACGGCCGACTATGAGTCTGTAATTTTTAAAATTAAGGCCGACGAATATGACGAAACCGAAGAATTGCAATTAAAACTGATGTACAAAGCAGTAAAGCAATTAAATGATGTTGACAAGGCTTTGGTATTTTTATACCTAGAAGATAAAAATTATACCGAAATTTCTGAAACATTGGGTATTTCAGAAGTAAATGCACGGGTTAAAATGAACCGTATCAAAACAAAATTAAGAACCATTTTGAATCCATAGACGTATGACGGATGAACTGGAATTATTAAAGAAAGACTGGCAGAAGAAGGAATTTGATGTTCCTAAACTAAGCTATGACGAGATACATAAAATGATTTGGAAGAAATCTTCCTCTATTGTTAGGTGGATTCTTATTATCAGCATATTGGAATTTACCGTTCCGCACCTACTATATCTTTTACCATCAATGCGTGAGGGAATGGAAATTTATGACAATATAGGGGTCTCTAAATATTTGGTGATACTTTCTGGCTTCACCTATTTAATAGCCTTCTATTTTATTTTTCAGTTTTATAAAAGATTTAAGGAAATTTCCGTTTTGGATAATTCTAAAAACTTGATGAAGAAAATAATTAAGACCAGAAAAACGGTTAAGTATTACGTTATTTTTTCATTATCCATGATAATGGTCACCATAATTATAATGGTAATAGGTGTCTATCTAAATGATAACATTGTTAACGCTTTCCCAGAGTTAAAAGATAGCCTTGCCAACATTTCCCCTGAAAAGTTGAAAATTACCATTATGATGTCCATAGGTATTTTTGGAGTTATTTTAACCTTGATAATGGGCGGAATATATTTTCTGCTTTACGGACTCTTACTTAGAAAACTAAAACAGAATTACAGTGAACTACGTAATCTAACTATTTAAGAAGGCTTCCATTTACGTTGTTTGTTCTCTTCTTCAATATCTAACAAATCTTTCTTAGAGATAACTTTTAAGAACGATGGGTGCTGTTCAATAGCATATTCCAGCTTTTCTATAATAGATTCTGTAGATTCATTTTCATAATCTATATCCAATGGTTCTTTGATAACCATTGATTGTAATATGCCTTTCTTTTTAACGCGAAGTCCCTTTTTATCAAAAGAACGTCTAAATCCGTCAATAACAACAGGTACTACCACCGGTTTATATTTCTTAATGATATGGGCGGTACCTTTACGTAGTGGTTTCCAAGGCGTGGTAGTTCCCTGGGGAAAAGTAATAACCCATCCGTCGTTGAGAGCTTTACCAATACTAGAGATATCGCTCATTTTAACTTGTCTCTTGACATCTTTACCTTCCGATCGCCAAGTACGCTCCACGCTCACCGATCCTGCATAGGCCATAATCTTGGTCAAAAGACTTTTTCTCATGGTCTCGGCAGCGGCTACATAATACATATTCAACTTTGGCTGCCATATATACCCCAAGTTTTTAATAGAATCTTCACGACCACTTAAACTTGCATTAAAAACATGAAACATTGCTACTACATCTGCAAAGTATGTTTGATGGTTACTAACGAACAATACGTTTTTATCGGGTAAACTTCTAATTACATCAGACCCCTCAATTTCTAACGTATTGAAGCGCTTATATCGTTGATGCGATAGCACGGCCAAAATACGAATCAGCCATTTTTTAATGAATAAGTTATGCCCAAAAGGGTTTTTATCAAATAATCCCATAGAATGCTAAAATAAATAAATATGCCTTACAACACCTGCTTTAATAACTCTTTAATCTCATTCAACATCATCGCCGTAGCTCCCCATACAATGTAACCGTTTAATTCAAAGGCAGGTACTTCTATATCAACAGCGTAAGATGTTGTCATTTTTTTGGAAACGACCAATGCATCATCCAAGAAATCCGACACCGGCACTTCTAGAATCAATTCAACTTCAGAATCTTGTTTTACAAATGGCTTCGGGTTTCTATAAAGCCCTATAAATGGTTGCACTATAAAATTACTGGGTGGTATAAATATTTCTGATATTTCCTTGACTACAGTAATGTCTTTTGGTGCTACCCCAACCTCTTCATACGTTTCACGCAATGCCGTTGTTAAAAGTCCGTCATCGGTCAGTTCCGCTTTTCCGCCAGGAAAAGCAACTTGATTTGAATGTACGCCTTTATATGTCTTACGCAAAATCAACAGCAAGTTTGTACCCATGCCCTGTGTTGGATAGAACAATGCCATTACCCCTGCCTTTCTAGGATTTTTCTTTGCCACATTAATACGCTGTAACTCGTCTAAACGGCTTTCTGGTGCCATTTTATACTGCGAAGCTTCTCCCGGTAGCGGTAGATCCTTTATTTTTGATATTCGTTGTTCAAAAAATTTAAAATTCATGCGTTTACTAAAATTCTATACTTTTTTATTCTTAGCAATTTCTGCATTGGCAAGTTGCAAAGATACTTCTAAGAAAGTTGATAGTACAACTACAGAAAAAGAGTCGAAGCCAGACTCCACAAAAATTAAGGAAAAAAAAGTTGTTGAAAATGAAGAGGAGGAAAATTTTGAGCTTAGCGAAGACAATGCTATCGATTTCTTTTTCAATTACGAGAAAACATTGACCGCCAATAAGGTTAAAATTACAACTGGTTTAGGAAGTTTTACTGTGGAGCTTTATGAAAATGTACCTTATCATAGAGCAAATTTCATATACCTTACCGAGCAGGGCTATTTTGATAAAACCCAATTTCATAGAGTAGTTAAAAACTTTATTATTCAAGGAGGAAATTCGGATGATGCGAAAACCGCAAGAAAAAGATCAAAAATTGGTCGATATTTATTACCACCAGATACTAGAAAAGGCCATAAACATCATAGAGGCACCATTTCAATGCCCAGTAGTGAAATGGACAACCCCCATAAACTGGCATCGCCATATGAATTTTTCATTGTCGTTACAGACCCTGGATCTTACCATTTAGACGATAATTACACTCCTTTTGGTAGAGTTATTGAAGGTATGGATGTGGTTGACAAAATCAATAATGTACCCGTTGAAAAAGGAGATTGGCCAATGAGAAATGTTTACATTGAAAAAGCTGAAATAATAAAATAATTATTATCGGTCTAAATTCTAAGTTCTGCCTTTATAAATATTGGGGAGTGAAATTTTAAAACGTACCGCCAGAACACGCATAATTATTATGGTGATAATGGCCATAGAGTATGCTATGGTATCATTAATAGGAAATTGGATCAACACAAAATACACCAAACCACCTAGTATACATACGGTGGCATAGATTTCCTTTCTAAAAATTACCGGTATCTCATTACAGAGTATATCTCTAATTACACCACCAAAACAGGCAGTAATAGTACCTAGGGCAATACACATTACAGGTAATAATTCTGCTGCCAAACCTTTTTCGACACCTACCATGGTGTATAAGCCTATACCTATGGTATCGAATAAAAAAAGTGATTTTCTAACGTATTTAAGCTGCTTCACAAAAATTATCGCAAGCAAAACCGTAGCTACAATAACGAGTAAATGTACGGGTGCATTAAGCCAACCTACAGGTTTAATCCCTATCAACAAATCACGCAAAGTTCCCCCACCTACTGCGGTTACAAATGCAATGATCAGAACACCGAATACATCCAACCTTTTATCCATGGCTACCAATACCCCAGAAATGGCAAAGGCAATGGTACCTAAAATATCAATAATGTAATAAAACATTGGCTATATCTTTTGCGTAAAGTAATTATAGTCTTTTAAAACCGTATCTAAGTACGCAATATCGTACAATTCTGAGTTGGTCTGCAAGATACTTTCCACTTTATCCCTAAGCGCCTTTAAAGTTTTAAAGTCATTACTCTTTTTAGCAATACCAAAAGTTTCTTTAATGAGTCTTACATCTTTATCGGTCAGCAAAGTAACATTCATAAATTGAGGCACGTAGGCATCTTCTACATCTTCTAAAATAGTATGGGTAACCTTTGTTTTATTTTTGGTACTAATAACTACTGTGCCTGCCGCTGCATCACCCAGTCTTTGTTTTTTCTCGGAAAACAAAATGGTCAGTATACCTATCGACCCTAAAAAAATCCAAATATCCACCAATCTCAACATCCATCTTATTAAATAATTGCTCCAATGTACTGGTGAGCCATCAACCTTTACCACTCGCATTTTCATAAGCATTTTACCAACGGTTCTACCATTAAAAATGATATGCATTAAAAGCGTATAAAACATTGCCGGTAAAGAAATTAAGGCTACTAGACCTCTCTGTGTCCAACCATCTGTATAAATATATCCTATGGCATCGCCTACGAAATTCACCAAGATAAAATAGAGATACAATATAAATGCATCAATAAAAAATGCCACAATTCTTTCACCAATACTAACAATAGTATAATTAAGGTTAACATTTTGCGTTGTATTGATTTGAAGGTTATTCATTTAATCTTAAATTTAACAAGGTAAATATAGTTTATGCGCGAAGCTGCTTTTGTAAAGCAAAATAAGGAAAAATGGATAGCTTTTGAAAAAGCTATTAACCTAGGTGCTTCAACAGATCCAGATGAACTTGCCAATGGTTATATTCAATTGACCAATGATCTGGCATACGCGCAAACGTATTACGTAGAAAGTAAGACTTTATTGTATTTGAACGAACTTGCTTCTATTGCACACCAAAAAATCTACAAGAACAAAAAAGAAAGTAAAAATCGTATTCTAAGTTTTTGGATTACCGAATTCCCCTTATTTTTTAGACAGTACCATAAAACCTTGGGGGTTGCTTTTTTAATTTTCATTATAGCTTCTGCCATTGGTGCTTTATCCGCTATTAACGATGCTACCTTTGTAAGGCTAATTTTAGGCGATGCCTATGTAAACGAAACTCTAAACAATATTGCTAACGGAGACCCCGCAGCAATCTATAAGGGTGGCAGCGAAATAGGATCTTTTTTAGGTATTACCATAAATAATATTAGAGTTGCGTTTTTAGCTTTTGCCTTTGGGGTAATAACCAGTATTGGTACCGCATACATTTTGTTTACGAACGGAGTTATGCTTGGAGCATTTATTACATTTTTTTATACAAAAGGAGTCTTCTTTGAAGCCAATAAGCAAATTTGGTTACATGGTACCATAGAAATTTCTGTAATCATTATCGCTGGATGTGCAGGGTTGATTATGGGAAATAGTATTCTTTTTCCCAAAACATACGCTAGGCGATTATCTTTTATGAAGGGCGCAAAAGACGGACTAAAAGTTGTGGTCAGTACCATACCATTTTTTATCATTGCCGGATTTATTGAAGGCTTTATTACACGGTATACCAATATGCCCAATTGGTTGGCATTCCTAATAATTGGTGCATCATTATTCTTAATTATATTTTATTACATCGCATACCCCATATTACTTAATACCAAACATGAAAAACAATTACATACCGTTAAAGGTCAACCGTGAATTTGGAGGAATAATCTCTGTCTATTTCGATTTTTTTAAACAGAATATTAAAAATTTTACCAATGTTTTTATAAGCTACAATGGTATTTTCTTAATAGGACTTTTAATAACCAGCTACTTATTGGTATCGGGTTTTATAGGCATGATCGCACAAGAATCTGGACAAAGTCCGTTTGCCGAAAATATAGGCAATGAACAAGAATATTTTATTTACCTAGGTATAGGAGGATTTTTATTCTTTGTTATTTTTTTAGGCGTTGCCTTTTTGAATTATTCTCTTTCTACTAGCTATATGATCAAATATGTAGAAACCAAAGATTCTAACGTAGACAAAAAAGATGTTTGGCAGTACGCTAAAAGTCAATTTGGAAATGTTCTGCTATTTGTTCTATTACTGATACCTATTTACATGGTATATTTTATTATCGCAGTAATTTTAGCCATTATTCCGCTATTGGGCTTTTTTGCCCAATATATTGTTCAATTCTTTTTAACGGCATGGGTCGGTGTTTCTTTTTTTGATATGCTGGCAAATAAGAAAGGAGTTACCGAAGCGTTAGGAGAAGGTTGGAAACTGGTAACAGGTAGTTTTTGGAAATCTATTGGTGTAAACTTTATTTTAGGTTTACTGTTGGGTCTGTTATTAATGGTCGCTTTAATTATACCCGGTATTATAATAGGGGTGTATACTTTTCATGTTGTAGAGAACGATGTAGATTATACAAACTCTATTGTTTCAACAATTGTGTACACTTTAGGGTTATCGATTTTCTTGATTATTGCAGTTTACGGGCAATGCCTTTCTCAATTTATCAATGGCATTTTATATTATGCCTTACATGAAAAAACATATAATGAAAACACTAGGGCAAAAATTGAACAAATAGGACAAAACGATTAATTTGAGGCTAACATTTACTTATATTTTCTTTTTGTTGATGACCTTTGGTTCATTTGCTCAACTTAAAACGGATAGTATCGTTAAAACCGATACATCATCTGTTTTGGTATACAGAGACATTGAGGAAGACCTCACAAAGAAGTATACTGGCGATGAATTTAATTACACCTATAAAACGGGAGAATCGCAAAATTTATTAGCACGATTTTTAAACTGGGTAGGTGAAGGTTTGTTTGAGGTATTCGGTATCACATTGCCTCCAAATGTACTTCAACTTTTAGAGTATCTTATTTATATTTTACTTGGCATTTTAGCCATTTACCTCATCGTTAAATTTCTCATCAATGAAAATTTTAGCGCTCTTTTTCAAACTAAGGCAAAAACATTGAACGATATCAACCTAACCGAAGAACATATTGAAGGTGTTGATATAAGTAAATTATTAAACGATGCCGTTGCCAAAAAAGACTATAGACAAGCGGTGCGTTATCAGTTTTTGCTAACACTTCAAAAACTATCAAAAAAAGATATTATCGATTGGCACTTTGATAAGACCAATACCGACTATTTAAATGAGATTGAACAACCACAGTTAAAACTAGGTTTTAAAAAAATAGCATATCTATATGATTATATATGGTATGGAGAACAAGCTATAGATAGTAATAAGTATAATTTGTCGGTCTTAGATTTTGACGAGATCAACAAACTAATTCAATCGTAACTTGGGAAAGCGTTCTAAAATAATACTCGGACTTTTGATTGCGGTACTTATTGGTATCATCGTAACAGAAATAGTACGTCCAAGACCCATTAATTGGAGTCCATCTTACACGATGACAGCAAAAATTCCATTTGGGTGTTACGTACTTTTCAACGAGCTGACCGCTATTTTTCCTAGTAGCGAAATAGAAACGACAGACCGAAGTATTTACGATGTGCTAGTTGAAAGGGATTCTTCAAAAGCCACAAATTATATTTTAATCAATGATTTCATTTATTTAGATGAACAGGAAACAAATCAAATTTTAAATTTTGTAAGTGAAGGTAATCAGGTATTCATAGCCACTAGCAACCTTACCGGAAAGCTCGCAGATACTTTAAATATTACCATAGACCAGCAATATGATATAAAAGAAGATTCCATTAAGGTTTCATTTACCAATAAAAAATTTAAGCACCCAGAATTCTATTTTGAAAGAGGGGTCAACCCTGCATATTTGACCAGTATCGATACTTTGAATACAGAGGTATTAGGTCATATACATGTTAAAAGCTCTACCTTATTAAATAATAAACCACAGGAAATAAAAGTAAGACCTAACTTTATTAAAACCACTTTTGGTAAAGGGAATTTTATCATCAACTCTTTGCCCGTAGCATACACAAACTATTATTTATTGAGTGACAATATAGATTACAGTAGTCAAAGTTTCTCGTATTTACAGGACAGAGCACTAATATGGGACGATTATAAAAAATCTGGGCGAAAAGTAATTACATCACCAATGCGATTCGTATTAAATCAGCCTGCATTAAAATGGTGTTATTACCTTACCATAACCGGTTTATTACTCTTTGTTATTTTTAAGGCCAAAAGAGAACAACGCATTATACCGGTAATTAAACCATTAGAAAATTCTTCGGTTGAATTTGCCAAAACCGTGGGTTCTTTATATCATCAAAAAAAGGATTACACTAATCTTAACCATAAAAAAATCACTTATTTTCTTACGCATATTAGAAACCGATTCTACGTTAACACTACTGTGCTAGATGAAAAATTCATAGCCCAAGTAAGTGCTAAAGCAGGTAAATCTATAGAGGAAACCAAAGACCTTTTTGAATTGATTTTAAGTCTCAAAAATAAACCTTTACATTCTGAGCAAGATGCTATAATCCTTGCCAAGAAAATAAACACATTTAAACAATCTTATGGAAGATAATACACAAGACGAACAACAGGTAGCATTCAATTCTAGGATTGATCTTACCCAACTTCAAGATTCCGTAGCCAAGGTCAAAACCGAATTGGGCAAAGTCATTATAGGTCAGCAAGAAATGATCGAACTTTTGATCGTTTCCATTTTAGCCAATGGCCACTCGCTTATTGAAGGGGTCCCGGGTGTTGCCAAAACCGTTACTGCAAAACTATTGGCAAAAACCATGAACGTAGATTTTAGCAGAATACAGTTTACCCCTGATCTAATGCCGAGCGATATTCTTGGAACATCTATTTTCAATGTAAAAACATCTGAATTTGAATTCAAAAAAGGACCTATTTTTTCCAATATCATTTTGATAGATGAAATTAATAGAGCTCCAGCAAAAACACAGGCAGCTCTTTTTGAAGCTATGGCAGAACGTCAAATTACCATTGATGGCAATGCATTTGACATGCAACCGCCATTTTTGGTTTTTGCCACACAAAACCCCGTTGAACAAGAAGGCACATATAGACTGCCCGAAGCTCAATTAGATCGTTTTCTGTTTAAAATAAAGGTTCACTACCCTACTTTGGAAGAAGAAGTACAGATACTAGAAAACAAACATCAGCAAAAAAATAACAATGTTGAATCGCTCATAGACACTATTCTTTCGGCAGAACAAATTGCTTCTTACCAACAGGTCATTAAGGATATTGTTGTTGAAGATAATTTAATAAAATACATCGCCGCCATCGTCAACAATACCAGAACAAATGCCAATCTTTACCTAGGGGCATCACCTAGAGCCTCTATTGCCATTCTAGATGCGTCTAAAGCCGTAGCCGCTATCAATGGAAGGGATTTTATTACCCCAGATGATATCAAAAAGGTTGTAGCACCAATATTATGCCATAGAATTATTCTGACCCCAGAACGTGAAATGGAAGGCTATACGGCAGAGAAAATGATTAAAGATTTGATTCAAACTATAGAAATTCCAAGATAGACTTCCGTGAAAAAGGTTTTTAAAAATATATTTATACAAAAAAGATTTTTTCTGGCTTTATCGGGAATCGTCTTGTGTTTTCTAGTATCCTATATTTTTGAAAATATCGCATATATTCCTAAACTACTTTTTTATCTCTTTTTAGCCCTTTTAATTGTAGATGTAATTTTACTTTTTTTATCCAAAGGACAGATTATTGCGAAAAGAATTGTTACCGACAAACTTTCTAATGGTGATGAAAATGCCATTAAAATAGAAGTTACCAATCAGTATTTATTTCCTAGTCAAATAAATATCATAGATGAACTTCCTTTTCAGTTTCAAAAGAGAGATTTCAACTTTAAGAGCTTATTAAAACCTGGAGAACAAAAATTATACACCTATACTGTAAGACCTGTAGAAAGAGGCGTTTATAGTTTTGGAAATTTAAATGTATTCGCCATATCGCCAATTGGTCTATTGTCCAAAAAATATACTTTTGATGAGGGTAAGGAAGTTCCGGTTTACCCCTCTTTTTTACAACTTCGTAAATACGATCTTTTAGCATTTAGTAACCGCTTACTGGAATTCGGTATAAAAAAAATTCGGCGTATTGGTCATACGATGGAGTTTGAACAGATCAAAGACTATATACAAGGTGATGATATTAGAAACATAAATTGGAAGGCGACCGCAAAAAGAGGTCAGTTAATGGTCAATCAATTTCAAGATGAAAAATCGCAACCTATTTATTCCGTAATAGATAAAGGCAGGGTTATGAAAATGCCTTTTAACTCACTTAGTCTGCTAGATTATGCCATAAATGCCACTCTAGTCATTAGCAGCATAGCTCTGAAAAAAAATGATAAGGCGGGTTTATTCTCTTTTAGCAATAAAATAGAAAATAGGGTTGTCGCTGAACGTAGAAGCTCCCAAATGAATCTCATATTGGAGACACTCTACAACCTTAAAACAAATTTTGTTGAGAGTGATTTTAGTAGATTGTACATAGACGTAAAAAGGAACCTACCTCAAAGAAGTCTTTTGTTGTTATATACCAATTTCGAAACTTTAGACGCTCTTCATCGTCAACTCCCATATTTGCAAGCTATAGCCAAACATCATTTATTGGTTGTAATATTCTTTGAGAACTCAGAACTGGTATCTTATGCAAAGGATAAACCTAACAATACATTAGAAGTTTTTGAACAGGCAATTGCAGAAAAATTTATTTATGAAAAACAATTGGTGGTCAACGAACTTAAAAAGTATGGCATACAGACCATACTGACCAAGCCAGAAGATTTAACCATCAATACTATAAACAAGTATTTAGAGATAAAGGCAAAAGGTCTTATATAGTCTATTCAAGAAGATATGCGGCCTGTAACTCAGAGGTGATATCGCCCGTACCGTTTTTTACAAATTTGGGTAACTGAACTTTATGTGCATCAAGTTGGGTTACCAAACAGCCACAACTTTTACCTCTTTTATAACTGCCTCGACGATTACCTCCATTATTTGTAAAAACTTCTAAAGCCAAAGCTGAAATTACCCCACCTAAAGTTGTAAAAACTACATCTCTTGTTTCCCATTCGGCACCTCTGGAAGAATCATAAATAGCCTCCTTTGCAATACCCGCAGCAAAAGCACTTCCAACAGCGCCAGCCCAAGTCCATCCTCTTTGTCCATTTGATAATTTATTTGCTGCATAACCACCAATACTTCCAATTACAATGCCTGCACCCAAATGCTTGGCAGCATCTGCACTTGTTTGGGCATTGGAGTAACAAAAAGAAAGTAGCAGAAAAGTGCAAATAAATGTTTTCATCTAACTGAGGGATTTTTTGTGAATAACGTACATTGTACAATTAAATTATAATAATACATGTATTGAGGTAAAAAATTCTTTGAACAGTTTAAAATTTGAGTTGTATTAAACCCAACCTAGATTTTATGACCATATTTATGTAAATATTCAAGTAAATTTTCGACTATATCATTACCTAAATTCTAAATCAATGAAAACGATATATCACAAATCCGACACTAGAGGACACACCGATTTTGGTTGGTTAAATTCTTACCATAGCTTTAGTTTTGGTAATTATTATGATGCCCAACGAATTAATTTTGGAACTTTAAGGGTACTAAATGATGATACCGTAGCTAAAGGTCGTGGTTTTGGAACCCACCCCCATAAAAATATGGAAATCATTTCCATTCCTTTAGAAGGTGACCTTAAACATATGGATGATATGGGGAACTCTACGGTAATAAAAGCTGGAGACATACAGGTTATGAGTGCCGGCACAGGTATTTCTCATAGCGAATACAATAAAAGCCAAGAAAACGAGGTAAAATTTCTGCAAATTTGGGTTATACCCAATGAACAGAACGTGACTCCACACTATGATCAAATTTCAATTGCAGATGTTAAAACTAAAAACAGCCTGTATCAAATTTTATCTCCTAACCAAGATGATTCCGGTGTATGGATTCACCAAAATGCATGGTTTCACCTTGCAAATTATGATAATGGCATAACAGACTCATATACTTTAAAAAATGAAAGAAACGGAGTATACGTTTTTGTTCTTAATGGAGAAGTAGAAGTAGCTGGGCAGAAATTAAATTCACGAGACGGCTTAGGGCTTTGGGAAACAAAAGAAGTTTCATTCAAAGCAAATAGCAAAGTGGATATATTAGTCATGGAAATACCAATGACTTAGTTATAAGACAAAATTCATTACCATATTAATCGACATAGTTCTGTTATTTATTAAACTACTTGTTTATATTTAAATGGAATTTAGTTCGTTTGACCTTATCCTTTTGAAAGTGCTTTACGAGTTGATTGCTAACTAAATATGCAGATAAATTATTTTCACTTGTAGGTTATTTTACATTTAGACCTCCAATTACTTATTTAAAAATCCCAATACCTTTTTACAATTGAATACGACCTCAAAAAAACAGAATATTAAAAATAGGAACCTTACAGACGAATTTGGTTTGATCACCATTATATCTTCTATTTTTACTTTTGTCGTTTTCATTTATACTTTACTATTTTATTCATATATAGAGCAATTACTCGCCTTCATTGTTGCCGTAGTATTTGGTATAGGTTTTATTTTAAACCGATTAAAGTATAGACAGGCAACTAGAATATATATGACCCTATTGCCACCGTTAATTTTTATGTCGCTCATTTTTTTAATTGGTGGGTTTTTCGGGCAAGCAGTTGCTTTTGCTACTATGGGGTTTCTGGCATTTATAGGCTATCGAAAAAATCCTAGGTTAAGAAATATTATCATCACTTTTGATATACTGGCGTTTATTCTCCCTACTATTTACATTACTAAATATGGTCCGATTTTGGGCACTATTGATGTCCCTTTCGATGAAGTTTTTGCATTTTTAGCCTGTTTAGGCTGGCTTTCACTAACCTTTAGAATGTATGATCAAAATAAAACAAGGGCTTACACTTCCGATTTGGAAAATCATATCGAAGCCTTAAAAGAAAGTGAGTTAAACCTTCAAAAAGCGCAAGACGATTTAAAGAGTCAGAACAAAAAACTTGAGGTTCTGAACAATGAATTAAAACTTAAGAACACCCATATTGAAGAGTTTACGTTTATAGTTACCCATGATTTACGCGGTCCTTTAAACAATATAAACCTTATTGCAAATGAATTGGAACAACAGCATGCGGTTTCAAATTATTCAAATTTTAGTAGTTACCTTAAACATTTACAAGGCAGTTCCACAAGGCTTACCAATTTAGTTGAAGGGCTATTGAAGTACGCAGAAATAGGTAACTCCAGTGGTATGGAACCCGTGAATATTACTGAAATTTTACAGTTGGTACTAGATGATTTATCTGAAAAAATTAAAGAAACCAGTGCTACCATTAATTATGGAGATTTACCTACCCTAATTGCAAGACCAAGTGATTTAAGAATGCTGTTCCAGAATTTGGTTCATAATGCTCTAAAATTTAAAACCTCAACTAATAATCCCGTTATTACGATAACATCAGAGAAAAGAAAAAATGAATATCTTTTTAGTGTTGCCGATAACGGAATTGGAATTCCTGCGGAGCAATTAGAAAAAGTTTTTAATGCCTTTCATAAATTACACAATCAATCTAAATTCGAAGGTTCTGGAATTGGACTCTACGGCAGTAAAAAAATTGTAGATCATCATTTAGGCAAAATTTGGGTCACTTCTGAAGAGAATAAGGGTAGTACGTTCTATTTCACCATTAGCACCAATTTATTAGAGCAAAATACAACAGACAAACAACTTGCCAACCCAACTTAATAATTATTCATGAAGAAGATAATTGCACTC
The DNA here is from genome assembly GCF_902506355.1 of Maribacter litoralis. Lineage (NCBI taxonomy): Bacteria > Pseudomonadati > Bacteroidota > Flavobacteriia > Flavobacteriales > Flavobacteriaceae > Maribacter > Maribacter litoralis. The sequence continues at coordinate 470,633 of NZ_LR733271.1, forward strand.
TTATCGCTGCTTTTTATAAGCACTCTTAACGCACAAGACCCACCTTTGAGATTAGTTGTAGCTGGGTTGACGCATGGTCACGTTGGTTGGATATTAAGCAGGGAATCTAATACGGATATTAACATGGTTGGTATTGTTGAACCTAACCAAAAACTGGCAAAAAAACTTTCAGATGAATTTGGCTTCTCCATGGATATCGTTTTTAATTCTATGGATGAAATGTTACAAAATATTTCTCCGGATGCAGTGGCCGCCTTTGGCAATATTAAAGACCATTTACAAGTAGTACAAGCCTGTGCCCCAAAAGGAATTCATGTAATGGTAGAAAAACCCTTAGCAACCACTTATGATGAAGCCCAGCAAATTAAAGCACTAGCGGATAAACACAATATACATGTGTTGACCAATTACGAAACTTCTTGGTACGAAACCAACGTAAAAGCGATCAGTATGTACCGGCAAGGAGATATAGGTGAATTAAGAAAAGTAATTATTAGGGATGGTCACAAAGGACCTAAAAAAATTGGGGTATCCAATGAATTCTTTGAATGGTTGACCGACCCACAGTTAAATGGTGGTGGAGCAATTACAGATTTCGGTTGCTATGGCGCCAACCTTATGACCTGGATCACGAAAGGCAAAAAACCTAATACAGTTACTGCGGTAACACAACAATTACAAAAAGAAAACAATCCAAAAGTTGATGATGATGCCACTATTATTCTTACTTATGATAATGAAATGGCAATTCTAGAGCCCTCATGGAACTGGCCAATAGGTAGAAAAGACATGGAGCTCTATGGCACTAAAGGCGCTATATACTCCGATAACCCTACTCAGTTGAGACTTCGGTTGTCAAAAGGGTATAGCGACTATACCGAAGAAACATTTCTATTAGGTGAGCGCAAAGAACCTTATAATGACCCGTTTGCAGTTTTTGCCGCAGTCATTAATGGCAGCCTTAAATTAGAGCCATACAATGCTTACTCGCTTGAGAATAATATGATAACAATGTTAATTCTTCAATCTGCCATAAACAGTGCAAAAAACGGAAAAACAATACAATTAAATTAAACTAATAATGAACTCAAATTATACAAAAGTATTCGGTGGTAATAAAATAGAAGCTCAAAGAATAGAGCTCGCTTTAAAAGATAATAACATTGAACCTATTCTTAAAGATGAAACAGCATCTGCAAGACTGGCAGGTTTCGGTTCTCCTTTACCTGAATTAATTGAAATATATGTCCATAAAGATGAAGAGAACAAAGCTTTAAGCATTATTGCTCAACACAATAATTAAAATTAAAAGCCTCCTTATCAGGAGGCTTTTTTAATTGATATGTTTTCAAAATCTACCCTTTGCTCAAAGGTGTAATCTCTAGTTTTCTAAACTCTACCGGCCCGTGGTCTCCTTGTATCATTATTGGTCCTGCTTCAGCCTCATTATTATCCAAGGCTCCGCCGGTCATTGCTTCTATGTTTTGATTAGAAATAATAGTTTTACCGTTGGCAACAATAGTAACCCTTCTTCCAATCAATGTAATGTCATACGTTTGCCACTCCCCTGCTTGCTTGGCAGCGTTTTCATTTGGTGTCAACAATCCGTAGATACCTCCAAAATAAATCGAAGATGGTTCTAAACCTATATTATCAGCTATTTGTACCTCGTAACGACCTCTTAAATACAGACCGCTATTACTACCTTTGGGATATCTAAATTCTGCATGTAATTTAAAATCTTTGAACTTCTCTTCTGAAACTAAATTAACACCAGACTTAGAGCTTGTTAATATACCATCTATTACCGCCCATTGATTACCTGGTTTAATTATCCAACCCTTTAGGTTTTTACCATTGAATAATTTAACCGTCTTACCTTCTTTTGCCTTTTCATAATAAGGTAATTTTGGTGACTTTGTCGCTGTCCAATTATAGGTTTTACCATCCACATAAATCATGGTGCCCTCCAATCCTTCACCAACTATTTTTCCTTCAAACTCCATATCAGAAGCACCTGGCTCCCATTGCGGTGGTATTTCAAAAGAAAATAAATCTCCATGTTTTTCAATCTCCGCAACTGGTCTAGCACTACCGAATGCATACGTAAATCTACCTATTAAGGTATTGGTACCCGAGTGGCGAATTTCTAACCAAGAGGGTAATTTTTCGCCTTCCTGATCTATGGTCAAATTCCATTTACCTTCTAATGGGTGACCTTCTTGCGCCTGTAATAAAGTTAAATTAAAAGCCATCAAAAAGATGAAGGCAGCTGTTTTAATTGTATTCATATAAATATTGGTTTGATAAGTAATCAAATATAAAGTAACTTTTAAACTCCCTTTCTTAACATTCAATTAAATTATGCCCAAATGCCAAATTGATAAATCTATACCATATATGGTTAATAATTTAACTAGAATTCAATTTCTTTCTTGATTATCTACATTATTCGCTACTTTTAAAATATTATTCAACCAAACAACAATGACAATTTTTAAAAAATTCCTTTTTGGGATAGCTTCCCTATTATTTTTCTGTGCATCATGTGTAAACAAAAAACCTATTGAAATACCACTGACCATTGAGCAGGATAGTACTGACCTCATTGAAATGGCAAAACTTGCCCGAAAAACAATTACCGCTAAAGTAGCAGACGGACTAGAACTTAGTTTATGGGCTTCAGATTCTTTGGCACCAGATCCTATTGCCATGGATATTGATGATGAAGGCAATGTATATATAACGCGTTCCAACAGAAATAAAAACTCTGAATTTGATATTCGCGGACATAGGGATTGGATGACGGAATCCATTGCTCTAGAATCAGTTGAAGACAGAAGGGCCTTTCTACACAAAACCTTTGCTCCTGAACTTAGTAAGGAAAATGAGTGGTTTCCTGATCTAAACAACGATAGCATTCATGATTGGCGTGATCTTGCCGTAGAAAAAGATGAAATTTGGATGTTACAAGATACAGATAACGATGGCATCGCCGATATTTCAACACAAATCATGAATGATTTTAATGATGAAATTAACGATCAAGCAGGTGCTCTTTTAGTCCGTGACGAAGATGTTTTTGTTGGTATCGGTCCTGGTATGTACCGATTGACGGACACTAACGGAGATAAAATTTTGGATGAGAAAACAAGCATTGCCGATGGTTTTGCCGTTCATATCGGTTTTAGCGGTCACGGCATGTCTGGCGCCATTGAAGGTCCCGATGGTAAAATATATTGGGGTATTGGTGATATTGGCGCAAATATTACCACTGTCGATGGTGAAAACCACAAATATCCGAACGAAGGTATTATCGTAAGAAGTAATCCAGATGGTACCGATTTTGAAGTTTTTGCCCACGGGTTGCGTAATACCCATGAATTTGTTTTTGATGCTTACGGAAATATTATTTCATCGGATAATGACGGAGACCACAAAGGAGAAAGTGAACGCTTGGTTCATATTGTAGAAGGATCTGATGCCGGATGGCGAGCAAACTGGCAATATGGAAAGTATACCGATCCAAAAAACAATGGTTATAATGTATGGATGGATGAAAAACTTTTTACTCCTCGTTGGGATGGCCAGGCCGCATATATTATGCCACCTATTCAAAATTTTCATAACGGACCAACAGGAATGAGATATAACCCAGGCACGGCATTGGGTAAAAAATGGCAAGATAAATTCTTTTTAGTCGAGTTCGTAGGTGACCCAAGTAGATCTCATATTTGGTCTTTTGATCTAAAACCTAAAGGAGCTTCTTTTGAACTGAATACCGATGAATCAATTTTATCGGGAGTGTTACCTACAGGTATTGATTTTGGACCAGACGGAGCATTATACCTTGCCGATTGGGTAAATGGCTGGGGAAGCAAAGATTACGGTAGAGTTTGGAAATTAGACGTTACCGAAGAAAACAATGATCTAGAACAAGAACGGTTGAAAACCCAACAATTAATGACGCTTGATTATGAAGACCAAAAAACCGATAGTTTGGTATCTTTATTGTCCTACAGCGACATGAGAATTCGCCAAAAAGCTCAATTTGAACTTGCCAATAGAACATTTTGGGGCTATAGAGCGTTAGAAAAAGCCCTTACGGAAGAAGAAAACCAATTTGCCCGCATACATGCAATTTGGGGCATTGGTCAAATCGCGGCTAATGATAAAGATGATGCAGAACCATTGCTTCAACTATTAAACGACGATGACCCCGAAATTATAGCACAAAGTGTGAAAGTGCTGGGTGATTTAAGATACGAGAAAGCAGCAGATACTTTAGTATCATTAACTTCCCATGAAAATGACCGAGTAAAGTTCTTTGCCGCCCAAGCATTAGGAAGATTAAAATATGAAAATGCCGTTGAGCCTTTATTAGCGATGATCGAAGCAAATAACGACCAAGATCTATATTTGAGACATGCCGCTGTTTTAGCGCTTTCAAGAATTGGCAATGCCGAACCGTTACTAGCATTGGCCAATAGTGAAAATAGAAGTTTACGTATAGCTGCAGTTTTAGTGCTCAGAAAACTACAAGAACCAAAAATTTCAATATTCTTATCTGATCAAGATGAATATATTGTAACCGAAACTGCCCGTGCCATTAATGACGACCTTTCAATTGAAGTAGCTTTACCCGCATTGGCAGCAACACTTAACGATGAGAGATTTACTTCTGAACCTTTGTTGCGAAGAGCAATAAATGCAGCATTGCGCGTTGGTGGTGAAGATCAGCTAGAAATGCTAATCAATTTCGCGAAACGAAAAGGTGTTTCAAGTAATTTACGTGGCGAGGCTCTTGCTGCCTTGGGCACATGGAACAACCCATCTCTTTTAGATCGTGTAGATGGCAGATACCGTGGTGAAATTGTTAGGGAAAACAGTCAGTTAGAAGACAAAATTAAAAAAGACATTCCGGCATTTCTTAAAGAACGTCAACCAGAAATTTTAATTGGTATTGCCAAAACCTTAAGTGCCGTAGGTATAACCGATTATAATGATGAATTGTTCTATATTTTTAAATCGAACAAATCGCCAGAGGTGCGCGCAACGGTATTAAATACACTTGGTCAATTGCAATACCATAAAATGGAAGCTGCCATGTCTATTGGTATGCAAGATAGCAATGAAGAAGTAAGAACTGCCGCTGTGGGGCTTTTAGCGCAATTGAACATTCCAAAAGAGAAACTACCCAACATTGTGGAGCCGATTTTTAAGCGCGGCTCAATATCCGAACAACAAAGAATGTTAGATGTTCTAGGCGACCTACCTGACGAAAACAGTAATGCCCTATTGACCAATTTAATTTACAAGGCTAGTAAAGACCAGTTAAAACAAGGTATTTTATTAGATCTTATGGAAGCGGTGAAAGCTACCGAAAATCCGTCATTGATCGCACAATTGGAGAAGCTTAAAAGAGCGGGGTATTCAGCCGATTCTTTTCAAGAGACACTTTACGGTGGTAACTGGTGGGCAGGTAGATCCGTCTTTAATAACAACCCTACCGCGCAATGTGTACGTTGCCATGCAGTAAATGGTTCCGGTGGTGAAGTTGGTCCGGCATTGGATAATATTGGTAATATCTTAAACAGACAACAAATACTAGAAGCCCTTATTGAACCAAGTGTAAGACTTGCTCCTGGTTATGGCACCGTAACCATTACCTTGAAAGACGGACAAGAGGTAAAAGGTGTTCTCATCGAAGAAAACGATAAGGAAATTTTATTGAGAACTTCTGAGGCCGAGCCATTGGAAATACCTTTAATGAGAATTGCCAAAAGAGAAAACTCTATGTCGGCAATGCCAGCAATGGGGCGTATGATATCAAGAAGAGAACTTCGCGACCTCATTCAATATCTTTCCTCTTTAAAGAATAAAAAGCGGATTATTGAAGGAGAAGATAAAGAAGTGTAATCTACAAAGAGGAAAGTTCTGCTTTCCTCTTATTAAATTCACTCATAATATCATTAACAATTTCGCCTGCTGGTTTTATATCATGTATCAAAGCCGATACTTGACCAATTTCTAACTCGCCATCTTCCAAATCACCTAAAAACATACCTTTTTTGGCGCGACCCCTACCTAATAACGCCTTTAATTCTTCGGTAGTCGCTCCTTCAGCGTATGCTTGTTGTACTTTATTGTAAAATGTATTCTTCACCAACCGAACAGGTGCCAGTTCCTTTAATGTTAAATGCGTAGCTCCTTCTTTGGCCTCAACCACTACCTGTTTAAAGTTCATGTGGTTAGATGCTTCATTGCTAGCAACAAATCTGCTACCAACCTGCACGCCGTCTGCACCTAAAACCATTGCTGCCAGCATCGCTTTACCGTTAGCTATGCCACCCGCTGCAATTAAAGGTATTTTAATATGTTCTTTCACCGCAGGAATCAAAACCATGGTTGTGGTTTCATCTCGTCCATTATGCCCGCCCGCTTCAAAGCCTTCTGCTACAATTGCATCTACACCTGCTTCCTGCGCTTTCAATGCAAATTTTAAGCTACTGATTACATGTACAACGGTAATTCCTTTTTCCTTTAAAAAGGATGTCCACGTTTTAGGATTTCCTGCTGATGTAAATACAATTTTCACATCCTCCTCAATAATAATATCCATCAATTTGTCAAGGTCAGGATACAACATAGGAATATTAACCCCAAAAGGCTTAGTAGTAGCTTTTTTACATTTTTGAATATGCTCTCGTAAAACATCAGGATACATGCTACCGGCTCCAATTATACCTAAACCACCAGAATTAGATACAGCACTAGCAAGTCGCCAGCCGCTGGTCCAAATCATTCCTCCTTGAACAATAGGAAATTCTATCTTGAAAAGTTCTGTAATTCTATTTTGCATGTTTTATAGGACTTACCTTGATGAATTTTCAGCAAGGCATTGTAATGAACAGTTGAATTAGATAATAATCTAAGTGTAGTAAACTTAAATCTCGATAATTGAGATTTAAGCTACTTTCTAAAGATACTATTATACCTTTTAAAATGTAAAATGATGGTTAAGAAATTACCCCGGAACCTATTAAATCATCTTCTAAATACCACGCCACAAATTGACCTTCTGTTATTGCGGACTGCATTTCTTCGAAGTCTACATACATTCCACCTTCAACCCTATAAATAGTAGCATCCTGTAATTCTTGACGGTACCTAATACGCGCTTTCACTGTTAGTTTCTCATCAATATTCAATGCCAGATCTTCACGTACCCAATGGATCTCTTCGTCCTTAACAAACAATGTTCTTCTATATAAACCTGGATGAGATTTACCTTGACCCGTATAAATGATATTTTCGTGAACATCGGTATCTATTACAAATAAAGGTTCTTTTGTACCGCCTACATGTAACCCTTTGCGCTGCCCTTTTGTAAAATAATGTGCACCTTGATGCTCACCAACTATTTTACCATCGGATAAATGATACACCGGTTTTTCGGCATAATATGCCAGTTCAGATTTTTTATCATTAAAATTGGGAGTAGCTCTCTCATATACATCAAAGCCAGCAGGCACCTCAACAATTTTACCTGTCTTTGGCTTCAACTGTTGTTGCAAAAATTCGGGCAGTCTTACTTTACCAATAAAACAGAGACCTTGAGAATCTTTTTTATCTGCAGTGATCAAATTCATTTTTGCCGCAATTTCCCTTACCTGCGGTTTAGTCAATTCGCCTATTGGAAATAGAGTTTTAGATAATTGCTCTTGCGAAAGTTGACATAAGAAATAAGATTGGTCTTTATTACCATCTTTTCCTGCCAATAACTGATAGGTTTCAGAACCATCTTCATTTTGCAAAGTACCTTTTCTACAATAATGACCTGTAGCTACATAATCTGCCCCTAATTGCATGGCTATTTTCATAAAGACATCAAATTTGATTTCCCTATTACATAATACATCAGGGTTTGGAGTACGGCCCATCTCATATTCCTTGAACATATAATCAACAATACGTTCTTTATACTCGGCACTTAAATCCACGGTTTGAAACGGTATACCCAATTTCTCCGCTACGATCAAAGCATCATTACTATCCTCTAACCATGGGCACTCTTCAGATATCGTTACCGAATCATCATGCCAATTCTTCATAAACAAGCCAATAACATCATATCCTTGCTCTTTTAACAAGTATGCCGCTACACTTGAATCTACTCCTCCAGAAAGTCCTATTACTACTTTTTTCATCTCTACATCTTGGTCGCAACAAAATTACAAAATTTCATTACAAAGTCAGTTTTTTTCAATTTATGCGTACCCAATATTCATTTAATGAGAATATGTAAAAAGTTTGAAGTCCAACAGATAGAATAGCTATTGAATCTTTTTTTAGTTAAAATTATTTTGTTAAACTTTTTTAAAAATTAATTAAACAAAATTAATATAATGTACTTTTAAATGCACTTAATTAACAATTAGTCAATTAATTTATGTTTTACTTATCTTAAATTTAATTAAACATTCCTAAAAACACAGTTATGAAAAAAATGAATCGCTTACTCAACTTTTTACCGATACTGTTCATTGTATTGATTTCATGGTCATGTAGTGATGACGATGATGGTGATATAATACAGTCAAATGATATTACCATAGTTGAAACTGCTCAAGCCGAAGATGCTTTATCTTCACTTGTATCAGCTTTAACTACTGCAGATAATTCTGAGGGTACAGATTTAATTGGAACACTAAGTTCCGATGGTCCTTTTACCGTTTTCGCTCCCACTAATGATGCATTTACCGCTTTATTGAACCAACTTGATGATTTTGATTCTTTATCTGACTTTGATACCGATGAAGAAAGAGAAATATTGACTACTATTTTAACTTACCATGTTGTTGCAGGTGTTGCTGCAAGTTCTACCGATTTAACCAATGGCATGATGGTTACTACCGTACAAGGCGAAGATTTAACCATTAATATTGATGGAGACGTTTATATCGATGACGCTACGGAAATCGATGCCAAAGTGGTAATTGCCGATGTAGAGGCAAGTAATGGTATAGTACATGTTATTGACAAAGTTTTACTGCCCCAAGCTATCATCGATGCTTTAAACGAAGAAGATGACGAAATGGAAAATGGCACTTTAGTAGATATTGTTGTAGCTACAGAGCCTCTTTCCCTTTTAGAAGCAGCAGTTATAAAAGCCGACCTTGTTGCTACTTTAAGTTCAGACGGTCCATTTACAGTATTCGCTCCTACTGACGATGCTTTCGTTGCTCTACTGGATATATTAGGTGATGAATACAATAGCCTTGATGATTTTGATACAACTGAAGAAATTGATTTGCTGAAAGACATTTTGCTCTATCATGTTATTACAGCAGAGGTAGCTTCTACAGATTTATCAGCTGGACCGGTTACTACTGCCTTAGCGGATAATAGCATAGAGGTTATTACTTCTGGAGATACTTTTGTAATCGGTGATGCTTCTGATATAGATGCGAACATTACCGGAGTAGACATTATGGCTTCTAATGGTATCGCCCATACAATAGACAAGGTATTGTTACCACAAACGGCTATAGATTTTGTAATAAACATGCAATTAAAAACTATAGTCGATACAGCCATTGCCACAGATGACCTAAGCTTGTTGGTAGATGCACTAATTCAAGCAGATGCAGGTTTGGTGGGTACACTGAATGGTGACGGACCTTTTACTGTATTTGCACCAACAAACGCTGCATTCGCAGATTTACTTAACACCTTGGGTGATGATTTCAATAGTCTTGCCGATTTTGATACAGACAAGGAAAAAGCATTGTTGACAAAGGTATTGACATATCATGTTATTGCCGGCACCGCAGCGTTCTCCACTGATTTAAACAATGGGCAAGCCATCGAAACTTTTCAAGGAGAAAATATAACCATAGTTTTATCTGACAATGGTGTTGAAATTATGGACGCCACAGAGATCAACGCCAATGTAGCTTTAGCAGATGTAGAGGCAAGCAACGGTGTAGTTCATGTTATAGACAAAGTAATTTTACCTCAAGAAGTGTTAGATATGCTAGCCGCCATGAACATGAAAACTATAGTTGAAATCGCAGTTGAAACTGATGATTTGAGCCTTTTGGTAGATGCACTTGTACAAGCGGACGCAGGCTTGGTAGAAACCTTGAACGGTGATGGACCATTTACTGTATTCGCCCCGACCAATGCTGCTTTTGCAGCTCTTTTAGATGCTTTAGGCGAAGACTACAATAGTCTTGCTGATTTCGATACAGAAGCAGAGAAAGAACTATTGGTCACCATTCTTACCTACCATGTTGTCGCCAATACCGCTGCCTATGCGGCAGACCTGAGCGACGGACAGTCAATTACTACTTTTCAAGGTGAAAATGTAGGCATCAATATTAAGGAAGACGGTACGGTGCATGTTGAAGATGCCAGCGAAGACAATGCTACCGTGGTTATTGCAGACGTGGATGCAAGCAACGGTGTTGTTCATGTCATCAACAAAGTTCTGTTACCACAAGCTGCTCTTGATGCATTGTAATAAATTAACTTCAAGTTTTAAAAACCTTCCTATAATCCGGAAGGTTTTTTTATGCCTTAAAATTACTAACATCAGCATTGACCCCTTTAACATACAATTAGCCACCCTTGACAACTAACTTTTTATTGAACCTTAAATTAATTACATCTTTATCATCCCAAATCTTACCAAACCAACTCTATTTAATGGCAAAAGCCCTTTCAAAAATGAAAGGGCTTTTCTTATAATATAAAATTCAAAAAGATTTATTTTTTCTTTTGCGCTTCTGCTTGCTCCATCATTTCGCGCATTTTCTTTTGAAACTTGTTCTCTTTCTTTGGTTTCTTCTTATTCTCTTGTATCTGAGCATGAATCTTATCATTATCTATGATCACATTCTTAATCACCAACATGATTCCTATTGTAATTAAGTTAGATACAAAATAATACAAACTCAAACCACTCGCATAGTTGTTGAAGAAAAACAACATCATAAATGGCATTAAGTACATGATAAATTTCATGTTGGGCATACCTGGCTGTGTTGGCATATTTTGACCCGTAGTCATATTCATATAAAAGAATATTGCTATCGATGCCAAAATTGGAAACAAACTTACATGGTCACCATAAAACGGTATAGAGAATCCTTCTGGAAATTGATAGATGGTATCAAAAGAAGAAAGGTCATCTGCCCATAAAAATGATTTCTGTCGCAGAGCGAACGATGTAGGGAAAAACATGAAAAGCGCATAGAAAATTGGCATTTGTATGACCGCAGGTATACAACCGCTCATGGGGCTTACACCAGCTTTACCATACAGCTTCATGGTTTCTTGCTGCTTTTTCATAGCATTATCCTTATACTTCTCACCCAACTCGGTTATTTCAGGTTTTAACACCTTCATTTTCGCTTGCGATAAGTACGATTTATAAGTTACCGGTGACATTGCCAAACGGACTAAAATCGTCATGATAACAATAGCGATACCATAAGGGAAATAAGTACTTAAAAGACCATAAAATGGTGTAAACACATAACGATTGATCCAACCGAAAATACCCCAACCAAAAGGAATGGAATCGTCTAAACCTAAATCTTCATATTTTGAAAGTGTATCAACATCCGTTGGACCAAAATACCAATGTAAATCTTTTGAAATTTCTCCGCCTTCCAATTCAACGGGTAAAGCTGAAGCGTATTCTTTTGTAAAGCCAAAAGTTCTGCTTTCCTCCTCAACTAAGTTAACTGAAGTTAAATCTCCACTTTTAAAAGGCTCATCTGCAGCCAATATACTAGAGAAGAAGTGTTGTCTGTACGAAATCCACTTTACATCTTCTTCAGTTTCTTCATCATCACTTCCTTCAGATAGTTTACTGATTTTACCATCTTCGTGATTATAAGTTAAACGTGTATATCTATTCTCGTACTGAATACTTTTAGAATGACGTATCCCTTTTAATTTCCAATCTAAGGTTACCGGTTTACTTGTACTTATAACATTATCCAATCCTTTAGATTTGATCGTGAAGTCAACCAAATAATCATTTGGCTTCATTACATACCTATACTCCAAGTATTGATTGTTCGATGTTTTTGCTTTCAACGACAAAACCTGATTACCATTATCATTGGTCATAGTAGGTTCAAAATACAGATCAGCAGTATTCAAAACCCTATTATCAGATGTAGAGAAATCCAATCCAAAAGAAGCGTTACCATCTTTCACCAAATATACCGGTACAGAATCATAGGTTACGAATTGTTTCATTTTCGCTTCTACGATCTGTCCGCCCTTATTACTTATTTTCAATAAAAGAACATCGTTCTCTAAGGTGGTGATATCGTTTGATGGTTTTGTAAATCCAAAAGCTCCCAATTTACCTTGGTAATTGGCAACTGCAGTAGAATCCTGTAAATCTAACTGTGACACGTTGTTATCAACTGCCTCTGTTTCTGTATTCTCAGATGCCTTTGCAGCTTCTACTTGCTCTTGTTTTGCCTTTTCAGCAGCCAACTCTTCTGGAGTAGGTCTATTTTGGTAAAACATGAAGATGAGTATTCCAAAAATAAGCACAAAGCCTATGATGGATTGTACATCAAATTTCTTTTCTTCCATGTGGTGTTTCTAATTAATTGGGAATATTTTGAGTTTTTAAGATTGCAAATATATGCCCAAATATGAAGTTTATGCCAATGTGGCATTACTTTATGCCTTTTTATGGTCTAAAGCCGCCTTTACCAAGCCTACAAATAACGGATGCGGGTTAGCAACGGTACTTTTGTATTCTGGGTGATATTGCACGCCAATAAACCACGGGTGATCTTTTAACTCTACAATTTCAACCAAATTAGTCTCCTTGTTGAAACCTGTTGCCAAAAGTCCGGCGCTTTCCAATTGCTCTAAATAGGCATTGTTAAATTCATATCTATGACGGTGACGCTCAGAAATTTGAGAAGCTCCATTATACATTTCTTTAACCAAACTACCATCTTTTAAGTCGCAATCCCAAGCACCTAAACGCATTGTACCTCCTTTATCGGTAATGGTTTTCTGCTCTTCCATAATACTGATTACAGGATCTGGCGTATTTTCGTCCATCTCGGTCGAGTTTGCTTTGTCAAGTTTTAAAACATTGCGTGCATACTCAATTACCGCCATTTGCATACCCAAACAAATCCCCAAAAACGGAATGTTCATTACACGGGCATATTCAACGGCTTTTACTTTACCTTCTATACCACGCTCACCAAAACCTGGCGCTACCAAAATAGCATCCAATCCTTTTAGTTTGTTCTTATAATTATCTGCGGTAATATATTCGGAATGAACAGATTTTACTTTTACTTTGACTTCGTTGGCGGCACCTGCATGAATAAATGCCTCCAATATCGATTTATATGAATCTTGTAATTCTACATATTTTCCTACCAAACCAATGGTAACCTCATCTTTAGGATTTTTATGCCTAGCCAAAAACTCGTTCCAACGACCTAAATCTGGCTCTACGGTATTAGGCAATGCCAATTTTTGTAAGGTTACGGTATCTAAACCTTCTTCTTGCATTAACAAAGGCACATCATAAATGGTAGATGCATCTATACTTTGTATAACCGCTTCACGCTTTACATTACAAAAAAGTGCCAATTTTTCCCTTATATCATTGGAAATTTCGTGCTCTGTTCTACATACCAAAATATCGGCTTTTATACCGCTTTCCATCAATGTTTTTACAGAGTGTTGTGTAGGTTTGGTCTTTAATTCACCTGCAGCTGATAAATAGGGTACCAAAGTTAAATGAATAACAATAGCATTGTTATCTCCAAGTTCCCAAAGAAGTTGACGAACCGCTTCAATGTATGGCAACGATTCAATATCACCTACCGTACCACCAATTTCGGTAATAACAATATCATATTCGCCACTATTGCCCAATACTTGAACACGCTCTTTTATTTCATTTGTTATATGAGGTACTACTTGTACGGTCTTGCCCAAAAATTCTCCTCTACGTTCTTTTTCAATTACGCTTTGGTAAATTCTTCCAGTAGTTACATTGTTTGCCTGTGAAGTACGAACGTTTAAAAAACGCTCATAGTGACCAAGATCTAAATCTGTTTCTGCACCATCATCGGTTACATAACATTCGCCATGCTCGTAAGGGTTTAGGGTTCCTGGATCAACATTAATGTATGGATCCAGTTTTTGAATGGTAGTTTTGTATCCGCGAGATTGCAGTAATTTCGCCAAAGATGCAGCAATAATGCCTTTTCCTAACGAAGAAGTAACGCCTCCCGTAACGAAGATGTATTTGGTTTGTGCCATGTATCGAATTCTATGTTACGGGAGACAAAGTTACAAATTGAGGATAGAACTTAACGGGTTTCCTTAGGAAAATGTTTTTGTATTTTTCGAATTATCGATTCTAAGCTGTTTGTTTTGATTTCTAGCATAGATCGCAACAAATCTCCTAATTTACCATCAGGAAAACCCTTTTGTTGAAACCACACCAAATATGGCTCTGGCAAATCTACTAGATACCTTCCTTTATACTTACCAAATGGCATTCTATAATGCGCTAGTTCTATTAATTTTTCCCTATCAGGATTTATTTCCATTTTTAATTCTAAAAAAATTATCTTTAAAAAAATCAACAACTCAAAAACAACATGAAAAGAAGAAGTTTTATAGGAACCTCAGCAGCTGCATCTGTTGGTTTCTTAACCACCTCTACCGCAGTGGCAAGCAATAAAAAAACTGAAACCACGGCGAAACTTAAGTACAATATAAACCATAGTGTTTGTTATTGGTGCTACGGAAGCATCCCTTTTGAAGATTTTCTTAAAAATTTAGTAGAACTGGACATTAGATCTATAGATTTAGTAGGACCGGATGAGTTTCCACTTTTAAAAAAATATAACATACACGCATCGATGTGCTGGGGCGCAGGAATGGGTATTGAAAAAGGATTCAACGACCTCTCTTTGCACGATGAACTTATTGCAGATTACGAACGTGTAATACCATTGGTAGCAGAAGCAGGATACACCAATCTTATTTGCTTTAGCGGTAATAGAAACGGTATGGATGATCTGGTAGGTTTACGAAATTGTGCTACCGGACTAAAAAAATTAATGCCATTAGCCGAAAAACATGGCGTTGTGCTGCAAATGGAACTATTAAACAGTAAAGTTGACCACAAAGATTATATGTGCGATACTTCTGAATGGGGCGTATCTCTTTGCGAAGCAATTGGATCGGAACATTTTAAACTTCTATACGATATCTACCACATGCAAATAATGGAAGGCGATATCATTAGAAATATTGAAAACTACCATCAATATTACGGACATTATCACACAGGTGGTAACCCAGGCAGACATGAAATTGATGAAACCCAAGAAATTTTCTATCCTGCGGTAATGAAAGCAATTCTAAAAACTGGGTATAAAGGTCATGTTGCTCAGGAATTTGTACCAAGCTGGGAAAATAAAATTGATGCCTTAAAACAAGGAGTAACCATTTGTGATATTTAATTACAACTAGTTACTTACATTAAAAAAGCACCTTGTATTAAGGTGCTTTTTTAATGACTTTTTTATTTTTTAAGTGCCTCCCCTATTTCTTTCACCCACCGTTCTTGAACCGGCAAATTTCTCGAGTAATTGGTTT
This sequence comes from Maribacter litoralis, assembly GCF_902506355.1. Taxonomy (NCBI): domain Bacteria; kingdom Pseudomonadati; phylum Bacteroidota; class Flavobacteriia; order Flavobacteriales; family Flavobacteriaceae; genus Maribacter; species Maribacter litoralis. Next base: position 486,317 of record NZ_LR733271.1, read on the forward strand.
CGGAATCATACTTATTCTGAAAATCGTTCAATTGCCGAATTGTTGCTTTATACATTTTACGAACTTCTTCCTTAATATTATCGGTAAAAGTAGCATTATCCAATTTTTCCCTGAGTTTACGTGCATAAAGCTCTGTGATATCAAAATGCAATTGCTCATGTAATAAGGTTACATCGTTACTAATATCTGGCTTGTACCAAGATTTTGTTGGGTAAAAATAGGCGTAGACATTGAAATCAACCTTCATTTCACCATGTTCGTAGTAAGTGGAGAAATCATAACTGATACCGCTTGCGGTAGTGGCTGCAGCACCTGAACCAGCAGGCACCTTACCTTTGAAATCATTCCAAGTAAATCTAAAATCTGGAGACCATTCTACTTCTTCTTGACCATGAACAGCTACTATGCCGAACGTAATCAATAACAGGAATAAATGGTATGTATTTCTTAAAGGTCCCAATGGTAGGTGATTACTTTTTCAATATCCGGATGCAGACTATAGTGCACAGGGCAAGTATTTGCCGTGTGCACCAAAATCTTTCTATCCTTTTCTGAAACTTGCTGTGGCAAATGCACCTCAACTTCTATTTTGGCAATTCTTCTAGGAGAGGCAGCCATATGCTTGGTAACGGATGCCGTAGTTCCTTTTAAATCAACGTCCAGACCATTTGCCTTTATACCCATCATTGTCAACATACAACTTGCCAAACCTGTAGCGACCGTATCAGTAGGAGAAAATGCCTGCCCTAATCCGTTGTTATCTACTGGAGCATCGGTAACGAATGAATCGTTAGATTTTAAGTGAACACATTCTGTTCTCAACTCTCCGTTGTACGTTACTTTAGATGTCATGCTATTCTATTGTTTTAATTCTTAAATCGTCCATCATCATAATATAAGATGATTGGTTGTAGTAACCGGCAATTCCCTTTCTCTGATAATTGAATTTGTTACCATTATATTCCGTTTCTCCAATAAATCTAGAAACGTCCAATAAATTGTTCTTATAAGCCAGTTTCAACAACAAATCATAAGTAAGGTCAAAACCTCTTACCGCATATTTATTAGGATCATCACCAAAACGCTTTCTATAGTTATCTACAAAAGAACTATTGGCAACCGCCTTATTCACCGAAGGATATGTGAATTTCAAATTTGATAAATGAGTGTTGGATATCACATCATTTTCAAATGCAGGATTCATGTCAGTAGTAAACATGCGCACACTAACTTTATCCTTGCCCAATAACGGATCAAAAGCCGTATTATTAAAAGAGTTCAATATAGAGACCACACTGGCTATCAACTTATAATTATCCGATTCTACAAAAACCCAATTAGGAACTTGATCAGAAAGTAAGGTCTGCAACTTATCCCTATTAATGCCAATATTTTTCTCTTCTTCTTTTACAACCACCACTTTTGCATTTGGAAAACGCTCTAGAATAGCATCTTTTTCCTTTTTATTGTTCTCATCAGCAATAACCAAAAGTGTTTCATCTTTATGGGTATTCTCTACATAATCCAACATATGCTTCCATAATACTTCTTCATCTGTATAAGAATAGAATACATTCTCTAAACTGATATCACTATTTGCAGTAACCGGCGCCAATACAGGAACATTAAACCTCGATGCCTGAATGGCAGTCTCTTTTAAAGAAGGTACATCTAAAGGACCGAAAACAGCGCTGTAACCACCTAACTGCTCGCCTTGTAAAATCTCTTTGGTCTTAGCTAAACTCAATTGATTATCAACGGTTTTTACATCTACCGAAATCCCTAAGGAATTTAAAGAATCTATAGCCACCAATGCACCGGAATATAGCCCCAAACTAATGGTCATATCACGTCTTGAATCTATTGTTTTTTCAGCGTTTTCCTTATCTGATAAATTCACCTTATCCAACCTAAAAGGCAACATGAACAACAATTTTGGTTTTACGGCTACATTGATACTATCCAATAGATTCACCTTATCCAAGACCAAAGCATTTTTTACCTCAAAATCGCCAACTTTATCTTTTGGCAATTTTAAAATCATACCTGCTTTTAGCCCGTCTTTTAAATCTGGATTCAACTGTGTCAATTCTGCCCAGGTCATACCGAATTTTCTAGTTAATCTAAACTCGTTCTGCTTTGGTTTAACCTCGTAGAAGATATAATTATCCGTATTAATCTCACCAGTTTCCACTCTTTGCTCAGGAATACGGATCACCATACCTTCTTTTAATCCGCCGCGTTCAGTAATTTCTGGATTAAGGCGTACAATTTCGTCCGATTTCACCCCGAACTCCTTTTCTAAGCGATAGAAGTTCATTTTGGCAGGTACTGTATAAGATGTATATAACTGAGTAACTTGATTCTTAACCGTACTACCGGCAATTTTAGGCATCAATAATTCATATCCCTCAGACAAATAACTATCGCTTTTAGATAAACCAGGGTTTAAAACCAACATGCTATCAATGGTAATACCGTACTTGTGGGCAATACTCCATCTGGTCTCTTTTGCGGCAACAGTGTACTTCTCAAAATCATCTTCATTTATACCCAAATCTTCTTCCTTGGGTGCCGCATACTTAGGTATACGCAAATCCATCTTTTTTTGAAGCGGTGAGGCATATAATACCGGATTATATTTTTTTAGCTCATCTTCGGTAATATTATACATTTGAGTAATTCCAAAAATGGTCTCTCTTTTCTTTACACGATGCTCGGTAAAACCTATAGGCTCTCTTGAAGTTACCGATTCTTGATCAGATACCGTAGTATTATTAGTAGAGCTATTAGCTGGCTTTGATACTACCGAAGAACCAGGTACCACCAATATGGTATTTGGTCTTAAATCTTGACCGGCTTTTATCTCTTTATTATACTGTAAAATACTTTCGGTAGAAACCCCATATAATTTAGAAATACTTTCTAAGGTTTCTCCCCTTTTTACTGCATGTGTATCAAACTTTTGAGCCATTGCGGTGCAAGAGACCAAAACGCAAAATGCACATATAGTGTAAACTTGATTAAATATATATTTCATATTATTCCCATTCTATTGTTGCTGGCGGCTTAGAACTTATATCATATACGACACGATTTACGCCAGGGACTTTATTAATGATATCATTTGATGTTTTTTGTAAAAACTCATATGGTAAATTAACCCAGTCGGCAGTCATACCATCAGTACTTTCCACTGCTCTAAGTGCCACACATTTTTCGTAGGTACGTTCATCTCCCATTACACCTACACTATTAACAGGCAACAACATGGCTCCTGCTTGCCATACTTTATCGTATAAGCCCCATTTCTTTAATCCATCGATAAAAATAGCATCCACTTCTTGCAAAATAGCCACTTTTTCTGGTGTAATATCACCTAGAATACGTATTGCCAAACCAGGACCTGGAAATGGATGTCTTCCTAATAATGCCTTATCTATACCCAAGCTAGCACCAACTCTTCTTACCTCATCTTTAAATAACATTTTTAAAGGCTCAACCACTTTCAATTTCATAAAATCTGGTAAACCACCAACATTATGATGACTCTTAATAGTCTGCGACGGGCCACCGGTTGCTGATACTGATTCTATAACATCGGGATAAATGGTGCCCTGTGCCAACCATTTTGCATTTTCTACCAAATGAGATTCATCATCAAAAACTTCGATAAATACTCTACCTATAGTTTTTCTTTTAGTTTCTGGATCGCTCTCTCCGGCTAAATCATCCAAAAAGCGTGCCGAAGCATCCACTCCTTTTACATTTAACCCCATACCCTCATACTGCCTTAATACATCGGAAAACTCGTTCTTTCTCAAAAGTCCGTTGTTTACGAATATACAGTGCAGGTTTTTACCGATAGCTTTATGCAACAAAACGGCAGCAACAGAAGAATCTACACCGCCCGATAAACCTAAGATCACTTTTTCATCGCCAATCTTTTCTTTTAATTCCGCAACCGTTTTATCAACAAATGCGTCGGGAGTCCAAGTTTGTTCCATTCCGGCAATATTCACCAAAAAGTTTTCCAATACCTGTTTTCCATCTGTAGAATGATATACTTCTGGGTGAAATTGTATAGCATAGGTTTCTTCGCCCTCAAACTTAAAAGCGGCATTTTCAACATCGTGCGTACTCGCCAAAAGAACAGTATCCTCTGGTAAATGTTTAATGGTATCCGCATGGCTCATCCATACTTGGCTACCCGCTTCTACTTTATCGAAAAATGGTTCGCTATCCTTTACAAAACTAAGGTTTGCACGACCATATTCTCTAGTATTCGATTTTTCTACACTACCACCATTAAAGTGTGCCAAATATTGCGCGCCATAACAAACACCCAATAAAGGTTTTTTACCTCTAATTTCAGAAAGATCCGGATGTACGGCATCTTCACCCCTTACCGATAAAGGAGAGCCAGAAAGGATCACCGCTTTATACTCAGAAAGGTCTTTTGGTAATTTATTATAAGGTTTAATCTCGGAGAAAATATTCAGCTCACGTACGCGTCTTCCAATCAATTGGGTGTACTGTGAACCAAAATCTAGTATAAGGACTTTATTTTGCATGGGCAAAAATAGCAAATTGACCGTTCTTGAAAAGTATCTTTTAATATATTTAGACTCGATTTAAATATTTTTCATGAAACACATTAGTGCAATTATTTTTGGAGCTGCAATAGTTATCGCTGCATATTTTTTAGGTAACGCTTATATACAAAGGGCAAACCCGCCTCAAATGATCTCTGTAACGGGATTGGGAAATGAAAATTTTACCTCGGACCTCATTGTCTGGGAAGGTCAATTTTCTACAAATAGTACCAATTTAAAAACCGCCTTTGATCAATTAAACCAAGATAAGGAGATTGTTCGCGAATATTTAACATCTAAGGGTATTGACCCCAATAGTATTATTTTCAATAGCGTTCAGACTTCAGAAATGCGAGACAACCAATATGAAAATGGCAATTACGTGGGCAGTATTTTTAAAGGTTACCAATTGATACAAACCTTAAAAATAGAATCTGAAGATGTTGCTTTAATTGAAGGTGTTTCTAGAGAAATTACCGAACTACTGAATAAAGGGGTGCAATTTAACTCCTCTCCCCCAAGATATTATTACACAAAATTAGCAGACCTTAAAATAGAAATGATTTCAAAAGCGACCGAAGATGCAAGAATACGTGCCGAAAAAATTGCTGAAAATGCAGGTAGTAATTTAGGGGATTTAGTTTCTGCCAACATGGGTGTTTTTCAAATAACCGGTCAAAATTCTGGTGAAGATTATAGCTGGGGAGGCGCCTATAACACCTCTTCTAAAAACAAGACCGCCTCAATTACCATGCGCTTAGAATACAAAGTAAAGTAACAGTACTACTTTGATCAATTACATATACCGATCTGATAAATAACAATATACAATATAAAAGCCCGGGAATCACCCGGGCTTTTTCATCAATCAATTATCAAACCGAATACATCAAAAAATCTTTTTCATAGCAATTTGTATTCAAATACTTTGTCGCTCTTTTTCTCAAAGCCTTACACATACAAACTAAAAAAGCTCGGAAACCACCCCGAGCTTTTAAATAAATCAAAAACCAAATTAAACCAAATTAAACCAAAAGCTAAAAATTGACCATAATCAATTTCTTTTTCACAGCTATTACTTTTATAACAACCAACAAAACAATTACCCTACCCACTTTTTCATTTATTTTTACATTTAAATATATTATCGGTATGATCAATTCATTTTTTGACGAGTTAAACAGTGAAATTAAAAAGGGAGTTACAGAACACGGTCACCCTTTTAGGTTCATTACCATGGCAACCGTAGGCGATGAAACCGTAGCAAGATTACGCACCGTAGTTCTTCGTGAAGTGAGTGAAGATTTACGCTTATCTATTTATACCGATAGCCGCACCCAGAAAATAAACCATATTAACACTAACGATCAGGTGAGCTTTCTTTTATATCATCCTGAAAAAATGTTACAATTAAAAATAGAAGGATCAGCAATAGTTGTTACCGATAAAGATAGATTGATTTCAACATGGCAAACTATTCAACCCAATAGCAAAAAAGACTACATCACCAACTCAAGCCCCGGTAGCCCAATTAAAAATCCCGATCATATAACTTATATTGAGAAGGAGAATTATTTCTGTATAATAGATGTAGTACCCACAAAAATTGAATATTTAAAACTAAAACGTCCCAACCATATTAGAGCTTTATTCGAAAAAATAGACAATTCTTGGAATGGGGAATTTCTGGTTCCTTAATCTGTATAGAAATATAGGTTTTCCATATGCTTACCAAAATTAACAAGACTATCAACAGGAGTTCTATTGTTTTCTTCGGATGGATGAATGGTTACTTCAATGCGCTTTTTAGAAATCGATTCTGAATCTTTCAAGGAATAATCGTCCGCCGAAAATATCGTTCTATCCGGATGTAACAGTCGCACATTACCTGCATAAGTCACATTTGGCAATACCCATTGATACTCCTCATAATCCCTAACCAGCTTATTTGCTATTGGCTCAAATCCGAAATGTACAGATGATTGTATATTCAATAATTTCTCTGCCGGTGTTCTCAATGTTTGCAATAGAATAACGGCTAAAAAAACGATATACCCAACGTTAACCATCTTTCGGTTACTCTTAAAACTCACTGTTTCGAAAAGCAAAACAACAAACGGAATAAACAATGGAAGCAACCACCTTGTTTCAACTTTCTGACTTTGAAATACAAGAAAAAATATACCCAACACCAATAATTGCATGAAGAACATTTTAGAGAACCAATGCAATTTATTTTTATTGAAGGTTATTTTCTTCAAAAGCACACCTAATATGAGCAAAGCAACAATAGGAAAAGACAATGCAAAAATCCCTTTCAAATAAATAGCTATCGGCAGTAAAGAAAACTCTTTGCTTTCTGTCTCTGCCCCAATTTTTTCTTGAATACTCGATTCTAAAAAAGATTGAAATCCGTCTGGTCCTAACAACCAATACAAATGTGGGCTAACAATCACTATGGTTGGTAAGAACGAAATCAGCATTTTCATATTTAACACCACATTTCGCAATTCTTTATCCCATAAGGAAACCAGAGCAAATGTCACCAAAAAAAATGCATAGTTGTATTTAGACATGATGCCAATACTTACAACTACACCAAATAGCAAATAGTTACATATCGACTTACGTTGTAATAAGAGTTGTATACAATAATATGAAGCAACAATACACAAACACAATAAACTGGTATGCGATAATCTACGGAATGTAAAATCGATATATACGGGCACCAAAACCAATATTAACACCGATAGATTAGCTTTATCAATATCTTTAATCCTTTCTTTTGAAAACCGATATAACAAGAGCAAAGTACTAGCGAACAACACCCCCCTTAACAGCGAAAAAGATTGCTTAGCCGTACCAAAAATAATATTTAAAATGTACTGCAACCACGTATATAAGGGCGGTTGATCGTCATAGCCCCAACGTAACCACTGTGAATAATACGCCTGTTCTGCATCCTCAAGTTCTAAAGCACTTTTAAAAAAAGTTATTAGGGTAATTGATACGAAAGATACAATGGCAAGTACGGTAATCTTATTTAGAGATACGGTCTTGCCCATAATCTACTTTTGGGTAATAACGGTAAAATTTAATTCTAAAGGTTGTAAAGCTTCAAAAAGCATGGGAATCAAATCTTCCCCGTATGCTAAATAAAACTCGGAAAAATTCAACTGACGTTCTTGTAACGATTGGTTGGGGAAAATTTCATTTTGAAGCTCGGTCATACGAACTACATGGTCTTTCAGCTTTCTTTTTTGTGCCTGTAACAATCTTTTCTCCAAGGCATCCAAACCTTTTTTCTGTTTTACTTCCTGAGCCTTAACGGCACCTAAAAAAGATTTGTCTGTTTTTTCAGCAAGCATATACATCTCTTTAAACTGCTCTTCCAGTAATTTTTTCTGCGGAGAAAAATCTATATCGATATTAGAAATCTCTCTAATTTTTTTATTGATCAAGCTGTTCTGCTTTAAAAACATATCAGTCTTAGATATATTCATTCGCTCTAATTTGTCGGCTTGTTTTTCCGTGATGATCACAGCAGAATTTCTTACCAATAATATTGGAAAAGGAACATCCATAGCTTCAAAAGCCGACTTCAATTCTAGCCAATATGCAATTTCACCACCACCGCCTATATAGCAAAGATTTGGTAAAATAACCTCTTGGTATAAAGGTCTAGCAATGACATTCGGAGAAAATCTTTCCGGAAAATTATCCATCTCATCGATCAACTCATCTTTCGTAAAAAAAATAGAAGTATCATTTACCACGTAGGCACCCTTACTCTCTATTATACGCTCGCGAATACCATCTTTTAAATAGAAGTAATTTATTTCTCTAGGGTTAACCTGTACCGGATAATCAGAAGATATTTGCTCTATTTTTTGAATAGTTTCCGACACTTTTTTGAACGCTGTTTGTTCAAAAATGTCTTTCTTCATGTACGGTACTAACAACTTTTTCAAGTTAACATCATCTCCATCAACAATGACCAACCCATAATCTTTAAAGATCTCATTAGCCAAGTAACGGGTAGCATCGGTAAGGTTATCATGTTTTAAATAGGCATTTTCAAAAAGTCGCTTTAAAACATTTGCGTTTTTACTATCCCCTATTGTTTTTGAAAACAAGTTAAAAACCTCATCTAATCCTTCCGTAGGTAAATGCCCTACAGCACCTGAAGCATCCTTATTCCATTGAAATTTTAATCCCTTGAAATTAAAATAATTAATCTCGTCAAAATCATGGTCTTCGGTTGCCATCCAATAAATAGGCACAAAGTTATTTTCTGGATATTCTTTCTTTAATTGTTCGGTCAAATTGATCGTGGAGATAATCTTGTACAGAAAATATAACGGACCAGTAAATAGGTTCAATTGATGGCCCGTAACTATGGTAAAGGTATTTTGCTCTTTTAATAGCTCAATGTTTGCCGTAGTTTTTTTAGAGGTATCTGTTTTCTGATACTGAACGGTCAAAGCATTGAACAGCACATCTCTTTGTGCTTGAGTAAAATGTTTACCCTTTTCCTCTATTTGACCTTTAAAACCTTCTACATCGGGAAATCGATTATACAATGGTTTAAGATCGTTATCAGCGGCAATATAATCGCAAATCAGTTTCGAAAAATAGCCCGTTTTTGCTATGGGCAAACAGTCAATATCCATATAAAAAGTAAAATCTTGGTAAATATAAAACCCTTTCGTTTTACATTTCCTAAATATAAGTTAATTACCGATACCGCTAAATACCTATTTACTCGGCGAATTACAGATGAGATCAGATGCAAATTGCATTTAATTTAATAGATTTGGCTGACTCAGAATACAAACAAACCTATATGAAACTAACTTTACGCATTGCTTTGCTCCTTATTCCGATTTTGGGCTTGGCGCAATTAAAATCGCCTTCAGAGTTTTTAGGCTATGAATTAGGCACACAATTTACTAGACACCATGAGGTCGTAGATTACTATCAATATTTGGCAGAAGCCGAACCAAACCGAATGAAGCTTATTGAATACGGTAAGACCAACGAACGTAGACCATTGATTTTGGCAACCATTTCTACAGAGGAAAACATGCAAAACCTAGAGCAAATAAGGGAAGAGCATATGAAAGGTTTAAACGGCGAAGGGTCTCCAAATAAAGCTATTGTTTGGCTTAGCTATAACGTACATGGTAATGAAAGCGTAAGTACCGAAGCTTCAATGCAAACAATTTACGACCTGTTCACTAGTAAAAGTGTATATTTAGAAGACATTGTGGTTTTAATAGACCCATGTATCAACCCAGATGGGCGAGATCGTTATGTAAACTGGTACAACCAATTTAAAAACGCTCCCAACCAAGTTGACCCTCAAAGCAAAGAACATCATGAAAATTGGTGGAGCGGTCGTAGCAACCATTATATGTTCGACTTAAACAGAGATTGGGCGTGGTTAACACAAGTAGAAAGTCAGCAACGCTTAAAGCAATTTAATAAATGGCTGCCTCACGTACATGTAGATTTTCATGAGCAAGGAGTTGATAATCCATATTTCTTTGCTCCGGCTGCGGAACCTTTTCATGAGGTAATCACCGATTTTCAAAGAGAATTTCAAGAAACCATTGGAAAGAATCATGCTAAATATTTTGATGAAAACGGATGGTTCTATTTTACAAAAGAAGTATTTGATCTTTTATACCCAAGTTATGGTGACACGTACCCAACCTATAATGGAGGAATAGGTATGACTTACGAACAAGGTGGTAGTGGTCGTGCCGGTTTAGGCATAATTACCAGCATTGGCGATACCCTAACACTAAAAGATAGAATTGCACATCACCACACTACAGGTTTATCTACTGTTGAAGTGGCCGCTAATAATGTTGCTAAACTTAACGACGAATTCAAGAAATTCTATTTGAACAAAGACTACAAGTATAATAGCTATGTACTAAATGGTAATCCTGATAAAATTGAAGCCTTGGCAGATTTATTGAGCAAGCATGAAATTGAATTCCAAGCAGGTACGAACGCAATGGTTAAAGGGTACAACTATAACACAGGTAAAACTGGAACAATAAAAAGTACCGAAAAAAGTTTGGTAATTTCTACCAACCAGCCAAAAAGTACATTGGTCAAAGTTCTATTTGAGCCTTCAGCGAAATTAAGCGATTCGGTTACTTACGATATCACCGCATGGTCTTTACCTTATGCATACGGTTTAGATGCTATAGCCTCCGAAAGTAGCGTTAGTAAAACTTCAAATTCAATAACCCAACCTGAATTAAAGAGTGCCGTAGCAAATAGCTATGCCTATTTAGCTGACTGGAACAGTATAAAAGATGCCAAGTTCTTGGCAGAGCTATTAAGAAACAATGTACGGGTACGTTACGCCCATAAGCCTTTTACCTTAGACGGTATTTCTCATGAACGTGGAACACTTATCATAACCAAAAGTGATAATAAGCATTTAAAAGATTTCAATGACATTCTTAAAAACGCATCGATCAATAATTCTAAAAATGTAATTTCAACCAATACAGGGTTTGTAGAAAGCGGAAAGGATTTTGGCTCTGGTTATGTAGATGTTATTCAAAATTTAAAAATTGCCGTACTTTCTGGAGAACCAACCTCAACCTTACGTTTTGGTGAAATATGGAACTTTTTTGAACAACAATTAGATTATCCCATTTCCGTGCTTGATGAGGGTTATTTTGGGCGTGTAGACCTTTCTAAATATGATATTTTAATATTACCAGATGGCCGTGGTTACAACAGCTTTTTAAATTCTTATACTAAAGAGAAAATAAAAGACTGGGTAAAGCGAGGCGGAAAGTTAATTGCCATGGGTGGCGCCATTGATGGTATTACAGCTAAAGACGAAGATTTTAAACTTTCTGAAAAAGAAATGGAAAAAGATTCTTCTACTACGATCGAGTCTTTTGAAGTTTCTGAAAGAGAACAAATTAAATCTGCTATAACCGGTGCTATTTTTAAAGCAACTGTCGATAATACAAATCCGTTAGCTTATGGTTACGACGACACCTATTTCACATTAAAACTAGGAGCACGTTCTTACAATTACTTAGAAAATGGTAGCGCAGTGTATTTAAGCAAAGGCAATAACGAACCGGTATCTGGATTCGCAGGTAGCGAAGCAAAGAAAAAAATTGCTGAAACCCTAATTTATGGTACTGAGCAAATGGGTCGTGGTCAGGTTATTTACATGGTAGACAACCCTTTATTTAGAGGTTTCTGGGAAAATGGAAAACTATTTTTTGCAAACGCTTTATTCATGGTTAAATAGAAGATATTATGAAGCAATATAAAGTTGAAACTCTTATTTACTATTCTAAACTTACATTCGATAAGTATCATATCGCAAAATCATCTAACAAAGAAATTCAAGAAAAGTTAGATGCATATGCCAAAGATGGTTGGAGATTAACCTCTACCGATGCCTCTAATTTTGGTGCCGCCATGTATATTTATTTATATTTTGAAAAGTAACGCATAGCAAAACCATCACATTTAAATATCCCTAAAACGATTAAATTTGTTTTAGGGATATTCATTTAATTGCACTCCCGTACAGTTGCCAACAAATTCGCTTCTTTTACGTTTAAATAGAAGACCTTAATATTTAAGGCAAAAACCAACGCATATGGCTAACGACCAAGACCAAATAAATGCATTAGTGCAAAAACTGGATATCTTGTTGAAAAAGCAGCAGGATTTCAATATTGAGGTAAATGAATTACGTAGGGATATTCAAATTCTTAGAAACACCCAGTCAATAAAATTCAATGAACCTCTTACCGAGCCAAGTACAGAACATAAAGAAAGTTCAAAAAAAGAACCTGTAAATGCCCCAACAACGGATACCACAAAAACTCCAATTTCTTCAATTGCTGAACCTACAACAGCTAAAGAGGAAGCAAAAACCACTATTGAAAAGAACATAATCAAGCCAAGGGGTAAATCAAATCTAGAGAAATTTATTGGTGAAAACCTTATCAATAAAATTGGAATTTTAATTACGGTAATAGGAGTTGTTATAGGTGCTAAATATTCCATTGAAAATAATTTAATTAGTCCGCTTACCAGAATTATACTAGGGTATTTGGTAGGTTTAGGTTTGTTAGGATTCGGATTTAAACTAAAAGCCAAATATGAAAGCTATAGTGCCGTTCTCGTTAGTGGGGCTTTGGCGATATTATATTTTATAACATTTGCAGCTTATGACCTCTATGCACTTTTTCCGCAGTTGGTGGCGTTTGGAATTATGCTCTTATGTACTGTTTTTGGGGTCGTAGCAGCACTCAATTATAATAAATCGGTAATTGCCCATATAGGTTTAGTTGGAGCTTACGCGGTGCCATTTTTATTAAGTAACAATTCTGGAAATGTTACCATCTTGTTCGGTTATATCGCATTGATCAATATTGGAATATTAGTGATATCCTTCAAGAAATATTGGAAATCGCTGTACTATGTTTCTTTCGCATTCACTTGGCTTATTTATAGCTTTTGGTATTTTGAAAATAGTTACTCGTTTAGCCCTCTAGAACTGAATATAGGAATTACCTTTTTAGCACTCTTTTTTACAATATTTTACGCAACATTCTTGGCGTTCAAACTGATTAAAACCGACAAATTTCAAGTTGGGGATATTGTTTTGATTATGCTGAACTCCTTTATTTTTTATGGTTTTGGAATCGCCTGGCTATACGAGTATGAAGGTGGAGAAAATTACTTAGGTCTTTTTACGGTATTTAATGCATTGATTCATTTTGCAATTACCGTCATTATTTTTAAAAGAAAATTGGCAGACCGAAAACTGTTCTTCTTAACCGCTGGTTTTGTGCTTACTTTTATTACCATAGCCGTACCCGTACAATTAGACGGTAATTGGGTAACCCTGATCTGGGCTTTTGAAGCAGCTCTTCTTTTTTGGATAGGTCGTACAAAAAAGGTAGGCTTTTACGAATACCTTTCGTATATCATGGGCGGGTTGGCATTTTTTAGTCTAACGATGGATTGGGGAGAAAGTTACTCTTGGCGTATGTCGTCGAATGAATGGAGCGTTATTGCAAACACCACTTTTTTAACTTCAATACTATGTGCCTCGGCATTTGGCTTTATGAATTGGATTCAGGTAAAATTTGGTCTGGACCAAAAATCTATAGTACAAAAAATAATGTCAATCGGTATTCCTGTTTTGTTCTTAAGCACTTTATACTTTTCTATATATCTTGAAATAGCACAGTACTGGAGCAATGCCTACCAAGCATCAAAAGTTGATATTGATAGCTCGGCTGGTAATTATCCAGAATACAATTATAACATTAAGGATTTTGAATCTATTTGGCTCATATTATATACAATGATATTTATAGGCTCCTTAGGTCTTATCAACAGTTTTAAAATAAAAAATAAGACTTTAGGTATTGTTACGATAACCGCAGCACTATTAGCCACATTTATTTTTTTAACGAATGGACTTTATACATTAAGTGAATTACGAGAAAATTATATCTCACAAGAGCTAGCGGAATATTATAACGTAGGAGCTTATAACATATACATTCGCTATATTTCGTTTGCCGTTTTTTCATTCTTACTATTCACTATTTACAAAATAGCACAGAATCAACAGCTAAAAATCAATTACAAAATTCCCTTTGAAATTTTATTACATATTTCTATCATTTGGGTGACTAGTAGCGAATTGCTCAATTGGATGGATATTGCAGGATCAAATCAGTCTTACAAATTAGGACTCAGTATTCTTTGGGGCGTATATGCTTTGCTACTTATCGCATTGGGTATTTGGAAAAAAAAGAAATACTTACGTATTGGTGCTATTATTCTTTTCTCACTTACCCTCATTAAGTTGTTCTTCTATGATATTTCTTCATTAAACACTATCTCTAAAACAATCGTATTCGTTTCTCTTGGAATATTATTATTGATTATCTCATTCCTGTATAACAAATACAAAAACATTATTTCAGATGAAACCAAAGAATAGCTTATACATACTTGTCATTATGATAACCTCTTTCTGTTTTGGACAGATGGATACTTATTCAAAAAAAATAGAATTGAAAGGTATAGATAGTCTATGGCACAATATTGAAATACCGAACATTGTATTTAAAGATTTAAATAGAAACATGAGTGATATTCGTGTGTATGGAATTACCGCTACCGATACCATTGAAGCACCATATCTTCATAAAGTGTCAAAGGCCAAAAATGCAAATTCTAAAATTTTATTTAACCTATTTAACAGCGTAAATAATGCTAAAGGTTATTTCTATACTTATGAATTACCTAATAAAGAAACTATCGATGAGATTTTCTTAAACATTGAGGATCCAAACTTTAATTGGATGGTTACATTAGAAGGAAGTCAACACTTAAAACAGTGGTTTACCATTTTAGAAGATTATCGTATTCTGTCCATTAATAATGACCAAACCGACTATTCGTTTACCACATTAAAATTCCCTGATGCCAATTATAAATATTACAGGCTATTGATTAAAAGCACCGAAAAACCGAATCTCACATCAGTAAACATTTTAAAAAAAGCAAATAAGGCCGCAACCTATAGAGATTATGGTGTACGTGATTTTAGTATATCCAAAGAAGACAAAAAGACCATTATAGATATAGATTTAGAAAATCGAGTACCTATAAACTTGTTAGAATTAACCTTAAATGATAAAATTGATTATTACAGACCTATCTCCATTCAGTATATGGCAGACAGTGTAAAGACCGATAAAGGTTACTTTTATAATTACAAACCTTTAGCAACAAAGACCCTTTCTTCAAGGGAAGAAGCTAGCTTTCAATTACCTGGCACACTTGCCCAGAAGCTACGTGTGATCATCTTAAATAATGACAATCAACCCCTAAAAATTTCCGATGTAAAACTGAAGGGCTATATACACACGTTGACTACACGTTTTACAGAACCGGCTAGATATTTTCTAGTATACGATAAACCAAATGCCAATTTCCCCGATTACGATATCTCAAAAACCACAATTTCATTACCTAAACATATCACTAAGTTAGATTTTGGAAATGTTGTTGAAATACCTCAACCCCAAATCGAAAATACCAGTCCTCTATTTGAAAACAAATGGTGGTTGTGGGTCATTATCGCCATTGTTATTGCAACATTAGGATACTTTACTATCGGTATGATGAAAAAAGAACTTTAATAAAAAGTTATACCGGTTCACCGTATAAATCAAAATCTGCGGCTTCTGTAATCTTTACATTTACAAACTCCCCTTGCTTTACATAATGCTTTGTAGCATCTATTAAAACCTCATTATCAACATCGGGCGAATCAAATTCAGTTCTTCCAATAAAGTAATTGCCCTCTTTACGATCAATTATACACCTAAACGTTTCTCCTACTTTATGTTGGTTTAATTCCCAAGAAATTTGGGACTGAATTTCCATGATAATGTTTGCACGCTCTTGTTTCACCTCTTCAGGTACATCGTCGACCAAGGTATAGGCATGTGTATTTTCTTCATGACTGTATGTAAAACATCCCAAACGCTCAAAACGCATGGCTATTACCCAGTTCTTAAGAATTTCGAAATCTTCTTCAGTTTCACCAGGGTACCCAACAATCAATGTTGTTCTTATCGTCATTTCTGGTACAGCGGCCCTAAACTCTTTTATTAGTTTGGTCGTTTTAGCTTCTGTAGTACCACGTCGCATACTTTTTAGTATACTGTCGGATATATGTTGTAACGGAATATCTAAATAGTTGCAAACCTTTGGCTCCCTGTTCATTACATCCAACACATCCATTGGGAAACCTGTTGGAAATGCATAATGTAAACGAATCCATTCAATACCCTCCACTTTTACCAAAGCTTCTAAAAGCTCGGCAAGATTTCTTTTCTTATAAAGATCTAAACCATAATATGTAAGATCTTGGGCAATTAAAATTAATTCTTTAACCCCTTTACCGGCAAGTTTTTCTGCCTCGGTAACCAATTCTTCAATCGGAGTACTCTTATGCTTACCTCTCATTAAAGGAATTGCACAGAATGAACATGGTCTATCACAACCTTCGGCAATTTTTAAGTAAGCATAATTTTTTGGTGTAGTGGTCAATCGCTCCCCTATCAACTCATGCTTATAATCTGCTCCCAAAGCTTTTAAAAGTCCGGGCAATTCACTTGTACCAAAATATTCGTCTACATTAGGAATCTCCTTTTGCAGATCTGGCTTATAACGCTCACTTAAACAACCGGTAACAAAAACCTTATCTACCGCTCCTACTTCTTTCTTTTGAACATATTCTAAAATGGTATTAACACTCTCTTCTTTTGCATTTGCAATAAAGCCACAAGTATTAATTACTACGATGTTTCCTTCTTCTTCATGCACAACTTCTTTGTCATTTGCCTTCAACTGGCCCATGAGTACTTCAGAATCATAAACATTCTTTGAACAACCTAGTGTTACTACGTTGATTTTGTTCTTCTTAAGGGATTTTGTCCTCATAATATAAATTGGGGTGCAAAAATACGATTTGGGTATTTAAAAACGTTAGATATGGACAAATTTACTTGTAATCTTTAATGGATTACGGTTTATCAATACCCAAATCTTAAATTAACCATGAAATTCTCCCAATATTTCAGCCTAATAATACTTTCTACAATTTTAGTTTCATGTTCGAGCGATTCTGAACCTTCATCAGAAGCTGACAAAAGTGAAACACCGCCGGCAGTATCACCGATACCCACCGAAACTTATTTCCCTCCTATTTCAAGAACTGACGAATGGGAAACAATAACTATGGAAAGCTTAGGTTGGAACGAAGATGAAGTTAGCAATTTGTACTTCTTTTTGGAAATTAATAACACCGATGCCTTTATCATTTTAAAAGATGGCAGAATTGTAATTGAAAAATATTTTGGTGATTTTAAGTCAGATGACAATCATGCATGGAATTCTGCAGGCAAGAATTTGACATCTATGTTAACGGGTATTGCTCAAGAGGAAAATTATTTAAATATTACCGACCCTACTTCTTCTTATTTAGGTGAAGGATGGTCTACTATGCCCATTGAACAAGAATTGAATATTACTATTGAAAATCAGTTGACGATGACAACTGGTTTGGATTATACGGTTGATGATATTTTTTGCACTGATCCAGAGTGTCTAACATACCTAAATGACCCTAGTACATTTTGGTACTATCATAACGGACCATATACATTATTAGATGATGTAATTGCAAATGCTACCGAAACAGATTTTAACGCTTACTTTTCTGAAAAAATCAAAGAACCAATTGGTATGCAAGGCTTGTTCATAAAAGTTGGTTACAATAATGTATTTTTTAGTACTGCAAGAAGTATGGCACGCTTTGGCATTCTTAATTTGAACGAAGGTAATTGGGACGGAACATCGATTCTTTCTGACCAAAGTTATTTTAACGCCATGACCAATACCTCTCAAAACCTTAACCCCGCATACGGATACCTCTATTGGTTAAACGGAAAGAACACTTATAGACTACCAAGTTCTGAAACAGAATACACGGGTAGCCTTATACCAAATGCCCCGGATGACCTTTATGCCGGACTTGGATTAAACGACCAAAAACTATACATGGTGCCCAGTCTAGATTTGGTTGTTGTTCGAATGGGCGGAGCCAGTAATGAAGAACTTTTAGGACCTTCAAGTTTTGATAACGAATTATGGGAGTTAATTAACATTATTATAGAATAACCATACTTTTTCACTTACAAATTAGTTTCTTCTTTAGACTTAGCAATTACTATGCTTATTTTTGTATAAAATTACAGGATGGATTTTAGAAGCATCGCAGAGAATAGGTATACAACTAAAAAGTTTGATGCTACAAAGCGAATTTCGCAAAAGCAAATTGAGGATTTAAAACAAATTTTAAAATTAAGTCCTTCTTCTATAAACAGTCAACCTTGGCTGTTTACATTTGTTTCAAATAAAGAAACGAAAGATGCATTGGCAGATGCCTCTTTTTTCAATGCTCCTAAAATTAAAGATGCCAGTCATCTTGTAGTATTTAGTGTTCAAGAAAATCTAGAAGAATTTGAACGTCATGTAGAAGGTAATTTACCCCAAGGTTCAGTTAATTTTTACCGACAATTCATTAAAGAGCAACCTAAAGAAAAAACCATTACTTGGCTAACACACCAAGTATACATAACGCTGGGATTCTTTTTAGCCGCCTGTGCATCTATGGAAATAGATTCTACACCTATGGAAGGTATTGAACCTGAAAAGTATAAGGACATTCTAAAAATTAAAGACCACAAAGTTCTATTTTCTGTCGCCATTGGGTACCGAGACAATGAAGATAGCAATCAACCTAGTTTAATTGGAAAATCTAGATTACCTGTTGATACTATAATTCAATCCATTGACTAGTAAAAGTTAATTACACCTCTTTCGTTAGCTCAAACAATGTAATTTCCGGTCTTACATTTAAACGTACCTGACGTAGGCACCCCAAAGCACTATTAATATAAAGTGTTCTTCCCTCATCCAATTTCTTAATACCTGCATCGTAATTTTTATTTTTTACGGGTAATAACGGGGCAGGTAAAAAAGGAGGCTTAACTTGTCCGCCATGTGTATGTCCAGACAGTATCCACCCTTCAAAATTGTTCCATACGGGAAGATCGCAAACATCCGGATTGTGACATAAGGTAATGTTTGCCATCTCTGGCTTATACCGTTCAGTAGCTTTCAAGGGATAAAAATTACTTCCCCAAAAATCATCCATCCCTAAAAAATTAAGTCCGTGTATTTCTACTGCATCGTTTCTTAGCATGGTAACCCCAACATCTTCCAAACATTCGGTAATTATCTTAGCCACGGGCTCTTCAACAAAGTCAATACCGTAATCATGATTTCCAAGAATACCTACAGTACCCAGAGTACCCTTAACCACATATTGCAGCACCTCTTTTAACTGAACGATCTGCTCATCATTTTCATAAGTTACATAGTCACCAGTATACACTACAAAATCTGGATTCAACTTTTGTGCTTCTTGAAACGATTCTATAATATATTGATAGTCGAAAGCATTACCTATATGAACATCACTGATCTGCATTAATGTTTTACCTACTAGAGCATCTGGCAAATTTTTCAAAGGCATTTTAATCTGAACAAACCTCAACCAAAAAGGTTCTATTTGCCAACTATATAAACCGACCAATAAACCGAAACCTGCACCCCAACGAAAAGTTCTTTTTATAAAACCTCTTCTTTTCATTCTACAAGATTACTTTAGTTTGCATAGTCTTCGGGCATAACCCTATTCGGAAATTTTTCCTCATATCCCTTACCTATTCTCAATAATTTGGCTTCTGAGAATTGCTTTCCTATAAAAGTAAGACTAATTGGCTCTCCAGATAATTTATAACCCATAGGTATGGTAAGTGCCGGATATTTGGCGAACGCGGCATAACCTGCATGATAATTATTTATGGACAATACAGCATCTAGTTTATACTTGTCCATTGCTGTATCAAAGAAAGCACGGCCATTTTTTTCTAGCTTTGACTTAATTTCATTCAGCTCTGCTGCAGTGGTAGTATCTGAAAGTATTCCATTGAACAAGGCTTGACCGTACGGAATTCTGATTAATGAATCTGCATTGTTAAATGCCACTGCATCCTCAATTGATGTAATCTTTATAAAATTAGTATCTGTATTTTGCTTCAGATACACCGGTAAATCGTTGCGCATATCATTATTTAGAATACTCAAGAATCCTTCCATACGAACCTCTGGTGGCACTATTTCTATTATGGTAGCACCTTGTTCTTGAAAGCTTTTTATGGTATTTCTATAAATACTATCGGACTCAATAAGCTCCTTAATGGCTCCTAATCTTATTTCATTAAAAGGTTCTGGATGTAAACCAGCGGATAAAATACCGGGGTAGTTTTCTTTTAATGAAGCATTATCAAATTCATCATAACCCAACATAGCCGACAGTAGTATTGCATTGTCCTTTATATTTTTAGTCATAGGTCCTGGTGTATCTAAAGTACTCGATATCGGTACAATCCCCGATCTACTCAACAGCCCTATGGTAGGCTTTAAGCCCACAACCGAATTCTGGCTGCTAGGTGATAAAATAGACCCTGATGTTTCCGTACCAACTGCCGCAACCGCATAATTAGCCGCAACCGCCGTACCACTGCCAGAACTGGAACCACCTGTCTCAAAGATTCTTCGACCATATGGATTAAGTGTCTGTCCACCATACGCACTATAACCTACCGGGCATCCTGAACATAAAAAATATGCCCATTCGCTTAAATTCACTTTGCCCAATATTAAGGCTCCATTCTTTTTTAGCTGCTGTACTATAAATGAATCTTCAGTTTTATTATCCTTTAGAGCAATTGACCCAGCTGTTGTTTTCATGCCCATAGCATTTATATTATCTTTCAATAATATTGGCATTCCATAAATTGGATGTTGCATTTGCGTAGCTACACCCATTTCATTTTGCTCATCCAATAAACGTGCTTGCTTCAACACCTCTTTATTTAGGGCAATTACGGTATTTAAGGTGGTAGAATTATTGAGTTCATACTTATAAATACGATATAAATAAAACAATACCAGATTCTCATAAGTTAACCTACCTTCTTTGATATGATTTCTAATAACAAAGATATCTTGCTCCAAAATCATTGGTAGCAATTTCTGATATTCAGATTCGTTCATTTTAGAAACTTCATCATATAACGGTCTAAAAACTTCATTTTTATCAAGTACTTTAGATTGAATCAATTTGTACCGCATACGACTATTACTATGGTCAGCATTACCTGCTACTTCCAAAGAGTCGTTATAGGGAGTCCAAAGAATAACTTCATCTTTCTTTTTTACATCTTGATCGGTCTTACAAGCACCCAACATTACAAGTGCCAATAACAAAAGAAGCTTTTTCATAACCCTAGTTTTTATTTGTCATGGTTGTTATCCAACGATCAATATTATTTTTGTTTAGACGTACAAATTCGTCTTTACCCTCCTTCTCCGCTAACTTCATAGAAATTTTAGCCGCACGTATTGCTTCTTCATAATTTTTTAAATCCGCTAAAATTAAAGAACGAACTCTATGAAAGTAATATGTATCTCCACCTAATTCAATAGCTTTATCAACGAACGTTAATGCCTCTGCACGGTTTATATTCTGTTCTTGATAATATCTAGCAATCTCATAATATGTTTGTGCCGTAGGGGAAGTTGAAAGTTTTTCAGCTATTTGAACGGCCATAATTGCTTTGGTATCAAAATGAATGGGAATAGAAATTTGAGTAGTACCCCAGTTCCATTTCATATATGTTCCGTTATGGTCTATATCATCGAACGATATCAAAAAACTTTCTTGAAAACCAGATATAGTTGAAGGTTCAACAGTAATTCTAAGTGCATCTTCGTCTGCATTATAATTATCCCTACCATCTCCCCAATGCGAGGTGTTTTTATGAAATACAATTTCCCATAACTTCTCTTCTGGAAACGCATAAAGCGCATAAGTACCTTTTGCTAAGGGATACCCACCAACCAATACATCGTTACTAAATGTAATTTTGGTAGATTCGTTTGCACCAACGCGCCAAATACGACCATAAGGCACTAAGCCAGGTTCTCCATTGGGTTGATTACCGAACAATGTACGACCTTTTGCAGATGGTCTTGAATACTCAACCGTTATTTTTGAAAGCCCTTCATCTTGCTCTAACTTAGAAAAAGGACTAGCTTTTGGGTGCAGCATTTGCCCCCAACTCAAACTACATATAAAAAAAGAAAGTATGCAGTATAAATATCTCAACTTTAGATTTTAAAAAATGAATCTACAAACTCGTGTTTATTAAACGCCTGTAAATCTTCAATACCTTCACCTACACCTATATACTTTACCGGAATTTTAAATTGATCGGAAATACCGATTACCACACCACCTTTTGCCGTACCATCTAATTTGGTAATCGCCAAAGCTGTTACCTCAGTGGCTTTAGTAAACTGTTTAGCTTGTTCAAAGGCATTTTGACCAGTAGAACCATCTAAAACCAATAATACCTCATGCGGAGTTTCTTCCACTACTTTTTGCATGACACGTTTAACCTTGGTCAATTCGTTCATTAGATTCACCTTGTTATGCAAACGCCCAGCAGTATCTATAATTACAACGTCTGCATCTTGAGTTACGGCAGAACTAAGGGTATCAAAGGCGACAGAAGCTGGATCACTGCCCATTTGTTGTTTTACAATAGGAACATCTACGCGGTCTGCCCAAACCTGCAATTGATCAATTGCTGCAGCTCTAAAAGTATCTGCTGCACCAAGAACAACTTTTAATCCTTGATTTTTGAAACGATGTGCCAACTTACCAATAGTAGTAGTCTTACCTACACCGTTTACCCCTACAACCATAATTACATACGGCTTTTTATCTTTTGGTATTTGAATATCGGAAACATCACCATCATTGGTTTCAGATAAAAGCCCTGCAATTTCAGCTCTTAGAATTGCATTTAATTCATCTGTACCAACATATTTATCACGTGCTACCCTAGCTTCTATTCTTTCTATAATCTTTAAAGTAGTATCTACACCTACATCTGAAGACACCAGTACTTCTTCAAGATTATCCAAAACATCATCATCTACTTTTGACTTACCGGCTACCGCTTTACCTAATTTAGAAAAAAAGCTGGTTTTGGTTTTTTCCAAACCTTTATCCAAGGTTTCTTTTTTCTGGGAAGAAAATATTTTTTTAAATAAGCTCATTGTTCATCAAATAGTTGTTCAAATATAAAAATTAAAAAGCCCCTTTCGTAGGAAAGGGGCTCAATAACTACTAAAAGTTATAATTCTTATTTCTTAGCTATCCAAGCATCTACCAATTCTGGTGGCATTACTTGCTCAACAAAAACGTAAGCACCTGATTTTGGTGACTTAACCATTTTTATAGCTTTTGTCAATCTTTTAGAACTTGTCTGTAAACTTGCTACGGTCTTCTTAGCCATGACTTATATTTTTTTGTGATTCTCTTAAAATGAAAATCTATTTAATTTCTTTATGAACGGTCATTCTCTTAAGAATAGGATTGAATTTTTTAATTTCCAATCTCTCAGGAGTATTCTTCTTGTTCTTAGTAGTGATGTATCTTGAAGTACCTGGTTGACCAGATTCTTTGTGCTCAGTACACTCTAATATAACTTGTATTCTATTGCCTTTCTTTGCCATCTTAACGCTCTATTTTCCAGATTACTTAATTACGAATCCTTTTGCTTTTGCTTCTTTTAAAACAGCAGATATACCTTTCTTATTGATACTCTTTAAAGCTCTTGTAGAAACTTTAAGTGTTATCCAACGGTCTTCTTCTGGAATGTAAAAACGCTTCTTAGAAAGATTTACATCAAATCTTCTTCTTGTCTTATTAATTGAAAACGAAACATTGTTTCCAAACATCGCCTTCTTTCCCGTAATTTCACAAACTTTTGACATCGTGCTGACTTTTTCTTTTAAACAGGGTGCAAATTTATATCTTTTTTATCGTTCCAACAACAATAAAGTTCACATTTTTAAAATTTCTTTTTGAAGCAGCTCAAATGCCTTATTTACAGACTTTTCCACAACGCGTTCTCTAGTGCTTCCCATTTGAAATTCTTGTACAAATTGTGATGTTGGTCCTTCCACTGCAATAAATACCGTTCCCACCTCTGCATTTGAGTCTCCTTTTGTTGGTCCGGCATTACCAGTAGTAGCAATTGCGAAATCGGTTTTCATTAGTTTTTTGGCTCCTTTTGCCATTGCGGTCGCAACTTCTGCACTTACTACTGAATGTTTATCGACCAATTCTGTCGGAACTTTTAATACATTTATTTTGGCTTCTGTAGCATAACTGACCACACTCCCCTTAAAATAGCCAGATGCCCCAGGTAACGAAGTTAGTTTCTCTGCGATCATACCACCTGTAAAACTTTCAGCCGTAGAAAGCGTCAAATTTTTATCGATCAACAATTTAGCTACTATTTCTTCTAGACTTTGATCATCTTCTAAACCATATACAATATCCTCAATCAACGGAAACAGCTTTTCACTCTGTAGATTCATTGCGGTGACCAACTCGTCATGGTCGACCGATTTACCAGATAAACGAAGCCTAACTTTACCTAAACTGGGTAAATATGCCAACTTTATATTAGAAGGCAATGCATTTTCCCATGCTTCTATTCGTTTTGCAATAGCACTTTCACCCATACCATAGGTTACAATTGTTCTATGCATTATATGTGGTCGCTTGTAATAGTTTACCAACTTGGGTATTACCGATGATTTCAATAAATGCTTCATCTCAAAAGGTACTCCCGGCAACGACACAAATGTTACCTCTCCTTTTCTCATCAACATACCTGGTGCGGTACCGTTGGCATTATGCAAAACCTCGGCCTTACTAGGCACCAAAGCTTGCATTCTATTAATATCGGAAATTGGTGTATTACTTATATATTTTGCGAAAAGCTCTTCAACATGCGCCAAAACTTGTTTGTTCTCAATAAGTTCATCATTGAAAAACTCACATAATGTATGTTTGGTGATATCATCTTTTGTTGGACCAAGCCCACCGGTGATTATTACAACATCCACACGCTCAGATGCTTCTTTAAAAGCGTTCAACATATGAATACGCTCATCTTGTATCGATGTTATTTGATATACCGAAATACCAATTTTATTAAGCTCTTTTCCTATAAATGCCGAATTGGTATCAATAACTTGACCAATGAGAATCTCATCGCCAATAGTAATAATTTCTGCAAGCATTATAAATGGAAGTCATTTTTTAATTCTGCCACAACTTGATTGATGTCGGTCTTTAGCAAAGGAAACTTTGTTTCTATCTCTGTCATATTTGCCTCTTGCTTACCTAATGTCTCAATTTCTAAAGCTATAGCTCGTGTTTGCTCCATACCCAATAAATCTACATTAGGTTTAATTTTATGGGCAAGTTTGTATACTTGATCGTGGTCTTTGGCTTGCAATGCATTTTCTAAGGCTTCTAAATCCTCGGGCACTTCTTCCAAAAAAACAGAAATAACAGAATTTATAAAATCCTGATCTCCTTCTGCCATCTCATTAATCTTATCAAGGTTATAAATCATTATTTAATTTTTAAGGTAAAAAGTTCTTTATCTTCCAAACTCCCCGAAAGATAGTCATTTGGACTTATTTTGCCAACACCGGCAGGAGTTCCTGTAAAAATAATATCGCCTTTTTTCAACATAAAGAATGTTGAAACATAGGCAATAATTTCATCAATCTTCCAAAGCATTAAACTAGTATTACCTTCTTGAACTATCTCATTATTTTTTACCAACTTAAAATTCAAGTCATTAATATCTTTAAAATCCTTTTTTGGTAACCACTCCCCTATAACGGCAGCGCCATCAAAACCTTTAGCTTTTTCCCAAGGCAAACCTTTTTCCTTTAGTTTAGATTGTAAATCTCTTGCCGTAAAATCAATACCCAACCCAACTTCATCGTAGTATGTTGGAGCAAACTCTTTACCGATATGCTTCCCTACTTTCTTTATTTTCACCAAAACCTCAACTTCATAATGCACATCATTTGAAAATTCTGGAATATAAAAATCCTGTTGTTTTGGCAATACCGATGAATCTGGTTTTATAAAAACAACCGGTTCTTCTGGTTTTTCATTTTCAAGTTCATTAATATGTGCAGTATAATTTCTGCCTATGCATATAATCTTCATATCAATTTATCTTTTCTTAGACAATTTTAAACTTACCGCCGGTATTAAATTCTCATTGTTACCTGGCGCTTTAATCGCAAAATCACTCCATCCCCCCATACCATAAACCATTGTTTTAAAATTTTGGTTCTTTTGATATACTGCAGCAAATGTAGGCGCAAACCTATCTTCAATCACTTTTTTATTCGTAATAGCATGTTTGTAGGTATTTGTATACCAATTATATGGTAAAAACAACCACTCTAAACCAATATAAACTCCTTCATCTGGCATTTTAATATTCATACTAGAGAGATCAATTGAAACAAAATCCTCTGTTGCAGAACTCTCTAAAATAATACTTTTGCGAATTAGATCGTGGGTTGGTTTTCGTGTTTCCTTATCCACATCATATACACGTAGCCTAAACTTGGACGATGCTCTTTTAAATTTACTATTCTGCTGAACATGTATGGTTATTTTCTCTATAAATTTTTTGGCCGCACCCAGATTAGGAAAATACAATGCCAACACCCAAGGTGTCTCAGCCGATGAAAATCCACTTTTTATACTATAAGAACTTACCGGGTTCAATACCTGTGAGTCTCCTAAGCTTTGTGACACAACTACTTCCTCTAGTTCAAAAGTTTCTTCTTTAAGATGTATTTTTTTCTTTTGAGAAATAATCTTAGCTGGTACAATAGTGTCTTTAAAACCTAGTGCAGAAATATGTACTTGCCGTTCTAAATAAGATTCTGGAACATCAATATAAAAAAACCCCTCTTCATCACTAGATGTTCCCTTTAGGGTTTTTAAAAAACTAACATTAGCATAAGGTACTGGGGTTTTTGATTTTTCGTCCAATACATGCCCTTCAACCAACACCTCTTGAGCATGACCAGCACAAAAGACACATAAAAAAATTACGACAAGGGTACGCATATCAACTCAGCTTGTTATTCAATTTACTTAACTTGATTTGTGTGAGTATTTTTTTGGTATATAACGGAAAATCTGCATTCAACATCCAACCAAAATAGCCCGGTTCATTTTCTAATACGTCATGTACTTTTTTGCCCTTATGCTTACCAAATGCAAATATTTCTTCCCCATTTTCATCTAACGCAATAAAACCTGCGAAATCTACCGATTGCTTTCTTCTTGAAAACTCCGATAATTTTTTAATATTATTCTCTAAATCGGGATACCTGTCCAATTGCGAGAGCAATACTTCATATGTAGCATTGGTATCTGCTGCCGCACTATGTGCATCTGTAAGGTCTTTATCACAATAGAACTTATAAGCAGCTTCTAGGGTACGTTTTTCCATTTTATGAAAAATGGTCTGCACATCAACGGATACCGTGTTTTTCATATCAAAATCAATACCTGCCCGCAATAACTCTTCTGCAAGCAAAGGAATATCAAACCTATCTGAATTAAAACCACCAAGGTCGCTATCCTTGATCATTTTATATATTTCTTTGGATAGCTCTTTAAATGTTGGCTCATTAGCCACTTTTTCATTTGTAATACCATGAACGGCAATAACCTCTTCGGGTATTGTCATTTCCGGATTAACCAGCCATGTTTTACTCTCCTTATTTCCATTAGGGTATACTTTTAATATTGCAATTTCAACAATACGATCTTTTGCCACATTTACACCTGTTGTCTCCAAGTCAAAGAAACAAATGGGTCTGGTAAGCTTTAATTCCATACGAGTTCTACTTTTAACAAATATACCTTTTCGTTTTTTAGGCACATAAAGTTAGCATTGATAAATTTTTATTTAAAGTCATAACTCTCTATAAATCAACCTTATAAATAACAAAACACCCCGCTATAAGAGTATAACGGGGCGCTATTAATTTTAAAATTTAGATACTTATACTTCTCTATTCACATCCCAATTCTCTAGATAATCAGCTACCGCTTTAGCGAACATACTACCTAGCGCACCGTTAACCACCCTGTGGTCATAACTGTGGGACAAATACATTTTACTACGAACGGCTATTACATCTCCTTCTGCCGTTTCTATTACCGACGGTATTTTTCTAATTGCGCCCAATGCTAAAATACCTACTTGAGGCTGATTGATTATTGGAGTTCCAAAAACACTACCAAATGTACCTACGTTAGTAACCGTATATGTACCACCTTGAACCTCATCGGGCTTTAAAGCATTATTTCTAGAGCGATCAGCTAAATCATTTACGACCTTAGCCAACCCGGTAAGGTTCAATTGATCTGCGTTTTTTATCACCGGAACAATTAAATTACCATCTGGTAAGGCAGCTGCCATACCTATATTAATATTTTTCTTTTTAATTACGCTATCACCGTCTACCGAAATATTCATCATAGGATATTTCTTCAAAGCCTTGGCAACAGCTTCCATAAAAATTGGCGTGTACGTAAATTTCTCACCTTCCCTTTTAAAGAAAACGTCTTTTATTTTATTTCTCCAAGTAACTATATTTGTTACGTCTACCTCAATAAAACTCTGTACATGTGCAGATGTTGAAACACTATCTGTCATATGCTTGGCAATTAGCTTGCCCATTCTCGTCATTGGTATTACTTCATCTCCACGAGAAATTTGTGTTTTAGGTTTTTCTTGAACTGGCGCTTCTTTTGCAGCAGCAGGTGCAGCCTTTGCGGAAACAGAAGGTGCCGGTGCTTCTTCTTTTACAGGGGCAGCTACCTTTTCTGGTGTAGCCACTTTTTGCGATACAGCTACACGTTCTTGAACAGCCGCAGTTTCTGGTGCCGTGGTTTTTTCTACCGAGGTACTACCTCCTTTTTTTACATAGTTTAAAATATCATCTTTTGTAACCCTTCCGTCCTTTCCGGTTCCTGTAATCGTCTCCAATTCATCAAAAGAAATACCTTCTTGTCTCGCTATATTCTTTACTAATGGAGAATAAAAGCGATCTGAAGTTCCGTTCAATTGCGCTACCGATGTTTGTGCTCTGGCATGCATAACTGCAGATTCAGCAGCAGAGACCATTTCTTGCAATACAGGTTCTTCCTCTTCTTCAACATGTTTTACCGTTTGCTCAGGTTCAGTAACATCAACATCATCACCAACCTGAATTATAGCTACGGTTTGCCCAACTTCTACAACATCATCAACATTAAAACATTTTTCAATTAAAACGCCATCTACCTCGCTAGGCACTTCACTGTCAACCTTATCTGTTGCAATTTCAAAAATGGGCTCGTCCATCTCAATCGTATCACCTACCTCTTTCAACCATGACGTTAATGTTGCTTCTGCAACACTCTCTCCCATTCGTGGTAGTTTCAATTCAAATTTTGACATATCGATAATTTAATGCTTGTTTTGTTTGTAATATTTACAAAAATAATAAAATAAATACCTTTTTATTGATACTTAACTAAAAATCAAGAGTTAATCTTGCCGTAGCGAACCTTCAAAAGGTACTCTGTTCAAAATACTCCTCCCCAAGGTTACCTCATCTGCATATTCCAGTTCATCACCAACCGCTATACCTCTTGCAATTGTAGAAGTTTTAACATCAAGACCTTCTATCTGTCTAAAAATATAAAAATTAGTGGTATCACCCTCCATGGTAGAACTCAACGCAAAAATAAGCTCCTTTATTACGCCGCTCTTTACTTTATCTACCAAGCTTCCAATTTTCAAATTCTGAGGTCCTACACCTTCCATTGGTGATATTTTACCACCAAGTACATGGTACTTACCTCTAAATTGCCCGGTATTTTCTATAGCCATAACATCTCTAATATCCTCTACAACACATACCAGAGAATCATCTCTTTTCGCATTGGCGCAAATTTCGCACAGTGCCGTATCGGATATATTATGACAGTTTTCACAAAACTGTATTTTACTTCTTAAATCTACTAGTGATGTAGCCAAATTATTGGTTCGCTGTTCTGGCTGTTTTAATAAATGAAGCACCAAACGTAAAGCCGTACGCTTACCAATACCCGGTAATTGCGAGACCTCGTATACTGCATTTTCCAATAATTTAGACGAAAAATCCATAGTTAAATATGGCCATAAATTTACGATTAAACTTATTAAGGGTATGGTATAGTTTTCTTAAAATTTAACATACCATCATATAACCCTTATCAATGGTCTGCATTTAAACATTTTAAGATAGCCCATTCGCTTTAAGATAGCACCTCTTTATAATTCCTCTTTCAACTTTTTGTAATTTGGCGGCAAATTAGAATTCATGAACGCCTCGCACATTCTATTGCTTATTTCGGGTTATTTCGTATTACTCTTGATCATTTCTTATTTTACAGGGAGAAACGATTCTAACGAAGATTTTTTTAAAGCCGGAAAGCAATCTCCATGGTACTTGGTGGCTTTTGGTATGATAGGCGCTTCACTATCTGGTGTAACCTTTATCTCTGTGCCTGGCTGGGTAGAAACTTCACAGTTTAGCTATCTGCAGGTGGTTTTTGGATATTTTCTGGGATACTTGGTTACCGCTTTTATACTTCTTCCAATATATTACAAACAGAACGTAACTTCTATTTATGAATACTTAGATAATAGATTCGGCTTTGTGAGTTACAAGGTCGGTGCTGTTTCATTTTTCATCTCTAGAGTTCTTGGCGCTGCTTTTAGGTTATTCTTGGTAGCAATTGTACTTCAACAGTTTGTTTTTGATGCTTGGAACGTTCCTTTTGAAATAACGGTTATTCTTTCTATACTGCTTATTTGGATCTATACTTTTAAAGGAGGAATAAAAACAATCGTTTGGACAGATACCTTACAAACGCTATTTATGTTGATTTCGGTAGGTCTTTCCATTTATTTTATTCTGGATAAAATGGATTGGACATTTATCGAGTTTTTAAACTCCCCGGAATTAGATCAATACAGCAAGACCTTTTTTACTGACGATTTATCTTCTAAAAATCATTTATTAAAATCTTTTCTCGGCGGTATGTTCATTACTATTTGTATGACCGGACTTGATCAAGATATGATGCAAAAAAATCTTACCTGCAGAAACTTAGGTGAAGCGCAAAAAAATATGGTGAGTTTTAGCATTGTTCTAGTTATTGTAACTTTCGTATTCATGCTTCTAGGAGCATTACTTTTCATCTATGCAGATGCCTATAATATTGCCATACCGCTTATGGACGGTACGCCAAAGTCTGATTTATTGTTTCCTGAAATTGCATTAAACAGCGGTTTGGGCATTACGGTTGCCGTTACTTTTATGTTAGGGCTAATTGCAGCGGCGTATAGTAGCGCAGATAGCGCACTTACCTCACTGACCACCTCTTTTTGTGTAGATTTTCTGAACACCGAAAAGAAACCGGAATCAGTTGCCAAAAAGACTCGTAGATTTACACATATTGGCATGAGCGTACTGCTAATAATTGTGGTAATATCATTTAAATATATTCTGGATAGAAATGTTATAGACGGCTTACTTACCGTAGCATCTTATACCTATGGCCCATTATTAGGTTTGTTCTCTTTCGGGATTTTCACAAAGCATCAAGTAAAAGACAAATACGTTTGGGTAGTTGCACTGGTTTGCGTGTCCATTATTCTGCTTTTGGCAAAATTACCGGTTGAATATTTAGGTGGCTACGTATTTGGCTACGAACTTTTGCCATTAAACGGACTACTAACCTTTGTAGGATTATGGTTAATTCGTAAGAAAAATACATCACCAAGTATTGGTGACATTGCTTAATATTGACCGGTACTCAAAAGGACTAGGGTACAAGCAACCTCAATATCTATGTTGTTGTTTTTCAGTATATTATACAACTCAGGGTTTTCTGTTCCCGGGTTAAAAATGACCCTTTTAGGCGCTAGGAAAACAATTTTATTATAATATTCTTCTTGTCTTTTTGGGTTAATATATAGGGTTATTGTATGAATATCATTAATTTTGTCTAACTTATTACTGATATTGACTCCTGAAACCTTTCCTTCTCTTAATCCAAAAGCTAAGGTTTCCACCCCCGAATCTACCAGTCTATGTATTGCTAAATTGCTATATCGATTTGGTTTTAAGGAGGCACCGAATACCAGGGTCTTTTTCATAATAAAAAAATGTTAAAAGTATACATATATGTAACTATTTAGGCAATATTTCGTCTATTAGTAAAGTTAAATACTCTTACGAGTATAAAAATATTGTTGGTAACGCTATATGTTTATAGTTAATGGTTAGTGTTTAGTATAGCCTATCAGCATTTGAAGCCCGGCTTCCAATTTATTTTGGAATGTCCGGGTTTCTTCTTTTAAAGCTTACCTCTAAAAAATTAATTTTTGTCCTAACCTATAATTTAACGCAATAGAATTGCTCACCTTTAGTAACAATTGAAAGTTAAATACGTCTATTACTATGTATAGTGATATTTAATATTGAAGATTGGTTGGTTTTTTCTTATTAGGTAAAACTATATAGCACCCATAGCAATAATCTATGGGTGCTTTATTTTACCATCTTATGATGACACTGCCCCAGGTAAAACCACTACCAAATGCAGCCAATACTACTAAATCGCCACTTTTTACCTTACCTGCTTCCCATGCCTCTGTAAGTGCAATAGGAATAGATGCAGCAGTAGTATTACCATATTTCATAATATTATTGAAAACTTGGTCATCGTTTAACTGAAATTTCTTTTGAATAAACTGAGATATTCTCAAATTAGCTTGGTGCGGCACCAATAGATCAATATCTGTTGCATTCAATTTATTCTTTTCTAGGCCTTCTACTATAACCTCACTGAAACGAACCACAGCATTCTTGAACACAAACTGTCCGTTCATGTACGGAAAGTAAGACTCATCATTAGGATCGTTATCTTCCATAATATCGGTAACCCATCTATTACCCATACCTGGCGCTATC
Source organism: Maribacter litoralis (assembly GCF_902506355.1). NCBI lineage: Bacteria > Pseudomonadati > Bacteroidota > Flavobacteriia > Flavobacteriales > Flavobacteriaceae > Maribacter > Maribacter litoralis. Next base: position 519,643 of record NZ_LR733271.1, read on the forward strand.
AACGAAAGTTCTTCTGCATGCTGACCTTCTGAATGTAAATGTGTAGATAAAATACCTTTAGTTGTGTCTTCTTCTCTGGTAAGTACGGCTGCACCTGCACCATCTCCGAAAATTACAGATACGCTTCTACCCCTTGTTGTCATATCCAAACCATGAGAGTGCAGTTCTGAACCAATGACCAGTACATTTTTGTACATGCCAGTTTTTATATATTGGTCTGCTATTGAAATTGCATAAACGAAGCCAGAACATTGGTTACGTACGTCTAATGCTCCTACGGTCTTTATTCCTAATTCTCTTTGCACTAAAACACCCGGACCAGGAAAATAGTAATCGGGACTTAAAGTGGCAAAGACGATAAAATCAATATCATCTTTATCTATACCCGCTCTTTCTATGGCAATCTTCGCCGCCTTTACACCCATTGTAGTTGTAGTATCACCATCTCCCTTAACTACATGTCTTCTTTCTTTGATACCGGTTCTTTCTTGGATCCAAGCATCGTTTGTATCCATAACCTTAGACAAATCGTCATTCGTCACCACATTTTCAGGTACATAATGACCTAAGCCAATTATTTTTGAATTATACATAGTAATTTTTTAATCCTGATAACTTCAGGAAGAATTAGTGTTGCAATATAAACAACTATTAAGAATTCACCTTAAAAATGTAACAAACACTGACAATAAGATAGTTAGTAATCAGCTTAGGTATTGCTTGAAATTATTAACTTTTATATTTGCCCTTAGATCGTGTAGTAGATTGTATAGTCCAAAAAAGGTACGGTTCATATATAAAAAATGCTTCGATCCCCTGTTACCGTTCATTTTTCTTATTTGCTTATCTGAAGAAAACTGTTCTCCCAAATCTGCAATTTTACCCCAGAAAACCTCATCACCAAAATCGAATTCCTCTTTGTGAAAAGGTGATGTAAACAAACTTAACAATTGGTGAAATATCGTTTTAAAAAATAAAATTTCTTCAGCACTATCCGTTGGCATTAATATTTCCAATTGATATAACTTTTCGGTAAATATTTTATCGTTGGAAATATTTTCAGGTTTTGCCAATTCAAAATAAGGCACATAGAAACTATCGGGCACTTCTTTTATACATCCAAAATCAATAGCAATAAGCTCATCGGCATCATTTACCAAAAAATTGCCCGGATGTGGATCTGCGTGTACTTTTTTAAGTCCGTGGATTTGAAACATATAAAAATCCCATAAGGCTTGCCCCAGCTTATTTCCTGTTTCTTGTGAAAAGTTGGTCTTGGTAAACTCACTAAGGTGCTTACCTGACATCCAATCCATGGTAATAATACGTTCGCTGGACAAGTCTGTATAATACTGAGGAAAATTAATATTAGGTATCACCCTGCACGCTTCTGTAATTTCTTTACTTTGCGCAACCTCCAAAACATAATCTGTCTCTTCTACGAGTTTATTCTCAACTTCTTTAAAATATTTGTCAGAATCCTTTCCTTGTAGATTGAACATTCGAATAGCAATTGGCTTCACTATAGCCAAATCGCTACTTATACTTTGCGCCACACCTGGGTATTGAATTTTAACCGCTAACGTTTTTCCATTTTTTGTAGCCCTATGTACCTGCCCAATACTTGCTGCATTTATGGAGTCTTTATCGAAAGTATCAAAAACTTCTTCAGGATATTTATCTAGGTATTTCTTAAATGTTTTTCTTACCAAGGGTGCAGATAAAGGGGGAACTGAAAATTGCGATAACGAAAACTTCTCTACATAGGCATTGGGTAGCAGGTTCTTTTCCATGCTCAACATTTGAGCTACTTTCAATGCACTACCTTTCAAAGATTTTAAGCCGTCATAAATATCTGCGGCATTATCTTCGTTCAGTTCGTCTTTTGTAGTTTCTGGATTGATAATTTTTTTGCCGAAATATTTGGCATAATTACCTCCTATTTTAGCACCGGTTTTCACCAATTTACTGGCACGTTCTATTTTTCCGGTAGGTATTTTATCAAGTGTCTTCATAACCTTTAGCTTAGTTTAGGCAAATTTTTCTTTGTACAGAAACTTTCCGAAATCTAGAATATTTTCTAATGGCGTATCATCAAATACATCAAAAATGGTATTGACCGATTTTTCAATGGCTACATCTGTTTTTTCAAATGAAGCAGACTCATCTGACTTCCAAAAATTCAACAAGAACAACGTCTGCAACCAAGCCCCTTCTGAAAACAATTGCGGATTATGCTTTGTTATCTTTAAATTCTTTTCCTTATTACCATCAGAGATTAAACCTTTGGCAAAATCCTTCACATTTTTTCTAAGTCCTTTTAACTGTTCTAAATTCTTTAATGGACTATTTGAATATTCCATTACGAACAAAACATAACTTCTATTTAAAGTCAAAACCTCAAAAAAAGTATAAAAGAATGTGAGCATTTTATCTCTATTGGTAAAGCCGTTGTATTCTGCATTTTTATGAATAACATTGACTGTATTTTCATAAAAGACATTCCATATTCCCTTTTTTAAAGTTTCGATAGAACCGAAGTACAAATAAAAATCGGACTCTTTAAAAGCATTTTCTTTACAGAATTTATATACCGTTTTAGGAAACTGCTCATGCTCTAACACATAGTCCATAAACATGGCAATAATAGAATCTTTAGTTACTTTTTTAGCTTTAGCAGGCATATCTAATATATTTTATTAAAAGGTACGATGCAGATATAATAGTTAGAAGTTTTTATAAAACATTAGCTTTTATTTAATAAAAACGTGCTATCGGGCGATAGCACGTTTCTAAACAACCTAACCAATAAATAATCAACAAGTGATTATGCTTGAAATTCTTTTTCATAGCAATTGTTCATAATCACATTACAAATATACATTATGTTTAACTTTTTATCATTATTATTAAACAAAAATATTTGTTAAACTTTTACGCCTGTATTACTGTCAGTTTGTCACTCTTACCTACTATGGTATTTTTTTTGTCTTTACGCAGACAACTAATAATTAACAATGGCCACGCTGAATGTGGCATAAAACATATAAAAAATGGCAACAGGTAAAATTAATGTGTCGGTAGACAACATTTTTCCACTGATCAAGAAATTTTTATACAGTGATCATGAAATTTTTCTTAGAGAATTAATTTCTAACGCAACAGATGCAACCCTAAAGTTAAAGCACCTTACTACAATAGGTGAAGCCAAAGTTGAGTATGGCAATCCTATCATAGAAGTTAAAGCAGATAAGGAAGGTAAGAAACTACATATCATTGACCAAGGTCTTGGTATGACAGAGGAAGAAGTTAAAAAATATATTAATGAGGTAGCCTTTTCAGGGGCTGAAGAGTTTTTGAACAAATATGAAGACTCTGCAAAAGACTCTGGTATCATTGGTCATTTTGGTCTAGGTTTCTATTCTGCATTTATGGTTGCCCATAAAGTAGAGATTATTACAAAGAGTTATAAAGATGAACCAGCGGTACATTGGTCTTGTGACGGTTCTCCTGAGTTTGTTATGGAGCCAGCAGAAAAAGAAACGCGAGGAACCGAAATTATACTTCATATTGCAGATGATTCTACCGAATTTTTAGAAGATGGTAAAATAAACGAGTTATTAAGTAAGTATAACAAGTTCATGCCTATTCCGATCAAATTTGGAATGAAGACTGAAACTTTGCCTAAACCAGAAGATGCTAAAGAAGAGGATCCTGCACCTACAAAAGAGGTAGACAACATCATCAACAATCCTAACCCGGCGTGGACAAAGCAACCTGCAGAATTAGAGGCTAAGGATTACCAAGAGTTCTATAGAGAACTATACCCAATGCAGTTTGAAGAGCCTTTGTTCAACATTCATTTAAATGTTGATTATCCTTTTAACTTAACGGGTATTTTGTATTTCCCTAAGTTAACGAACGACTTAAATGTTCAAAAAGACAAGATTCAATTATACCAAAATCAAGTTTTCGTAACAGATAACGTTGAAGGTATTGTTCCTGAATTCTTGACTATGTTACGTGGTGTTATAGATTCACCAGATATTCCTTTGAACGTTTCTCGTTCGTACTTACAGGCAGATGGTGCGGTAAAGAAAATTTCGTCTTATATCACCAGAAAAGTTGCCGATAAACTAAATTCTTTATTCAAGAACAACAGAGAAGATTTTGAAGCTAAATGGAACGATATTAAAATCGTGATCGAGTACGGTATGCTTTCTGAAGATAAATTCTTTGACAAAGCAGATAAGTTTGCACTATACCCTACCGTAGATGGTGCTTACTTTACTTATGACGAGTTACTGGAAAAAATTAAGGACACGCAGACCGATAAAGACGGAAAAACTATAATTCTTTATGCATCTGATAAAGAGGCACAGCACAGCTACATTGAAACGGCCAAGGCTAAAGGTTATGAAGTGCTGTTATTAGATTCTCCTATTATTGGTCACCTAATGCAAAAACTTGAAGGTTCTAAAGAGAACATATCATTTGCTCGTGTAGATGCAGACCATATAGATAAGTTGATACAGAAAGAGGAAACTCAAATTTCTAAACTATCTGATGAAGAAAAAGAGACTTTGAAAAAAGAATTGGAAGAAGCTATGACAGATAAAAGCTTCACCGTTCAGTTAGAAGCAATGGACAGCGACTCTTCTCCGTTTACCATTACCGAGCCTGAGTTTATGCGTCGTATGAAAGAAATGCAACAGACCGGCGGTGGCGGTGGTATGTTCGGTATGGGTGCCATGCCAGAAATGTACAACCTAATCGTTAATACAAATCACCCATTGGTAAGTGAGTTTCTAAACACAAAGACAGCAAAGAAAAAAGAGCGATTGATCAATCAATCACTTGACTTGGCGAAGTTATCTAAAGGCTTACTTAAAGGTAAAGCTTTAACGGAGTTTATTAAGCGTAGCTACGAGATGGTGAAGTAAGTTCCTTTTCCTATAATTTTTTAGAAGAGCCACTACATTTTTTGTAGTGGCTTTTTTGTTAAATGTTGTTATCTTTCAACAAAGAAATTATTCATGAAATACAATTCACCGAAGTTTAAAAAATGGTTAGATACTTTACAACAAGAAAGTTGGCAATTAGAATTGATTATTTCGGGATTTGCTATATACGGATTGTTTGCTGCTTATGAGCCTTTAAAACTAAAAGCTATAACTAGTGACATTTCTGGCGTTGAACAATTTGGAATGATCTGGGCAATTGCATTAATATGCTGTCAAATATTTACTTTCAACTTAATTATTCACGTACTTCTAAGAGGTCTTTGGATAGGTGCCATAGGCTTAAGATATGTTTCCGGTGATATTAATTACTCATCCCTTAATTATTCCGATAAATTCACCTCCTATTTAAAGAAAAAAGTTGGATCATTTGACCGTTACATAGCTAGCCTTGAAGCCTATTGCAGTATCATTTTTGCAGCTTCATTTTTAATGATATTTTATGTTATCGGTTTCTTTACGGTAACAATTAGCATACTACTTATTATTCAATTTTTAGAATTTCTAACTTTTCTTCCTAAATGGGTTATCCAGATGACTCTTTTATTACTTATATTTCCTTTATTTCTATCATCATTAGTGGTTTTTATTGACTTTTTGGGTCAAGGATTTTTAAAAAAGAAAAAGTGGACTTCAACATTATACTTTCCAATTTATTGGGTGTTTAGCAAACTCACACTATCCTTTTTATATCGCCCATTAGCTTATAATTTTTTAGATAATAAATTAGGAAAACGTTTAAGTTTCATTCTACTACCTATTTACCTTATAGTTGTTATTATTAACACTTTAGAATATAAAAGCTCAAATTATCTAAACTCAACAAATGATTCTTCTGAATATCAAATACTGAGCGAACATTACGATAATCTATCAACTAAAGAAACATATTTTATTAATATAGCTTCAATACCATCAAAATTAATTGTAACAAGATTTCTTCCTGTATTTCTATTACATAATAAAGAAATGGAAGATTTTATATATGATAAAAACTCTAACCTTAGACCTAAGGACGATAGTAGAGGTTTTCAATCTTCGGCAACTAATGGAATTAAAAGTGGTTTTAATGATGCTGCTGGAATAAAAGATTCATTGAATTTAAAAGAATACCTTAAAACCGTTAACGAAATTTACAAGATACATATAGATTCAGATGTATACCTAAGTGATTTTATTATTAGCTCAAATACAAAAGATAGGATGGGTTTTGAAACCTATTTGAACATTAAAAACTTAAATGATGGTAAACATATTTTAACAATTACCGGACCTACAAAAGAAGATAAATTGGATTCAAAATCTAAGACTATTGAAAAAGTATTGGTTACAATCCCCTTTTGGTATTTCCCAGAAAATAGCTCATTACAAAATATTCAAAACACAACTGAATCATTAGGTACAATAACAACCAATTGATCAATCCCCTTAAATATGAATTCAATAATAATTATGTGCTTAAAATACTTCCAAGCAATAATTAAAGCTAGATTTCAACCAATTTAATAACAGTTTGGTCAACTTTAGGTAAACCTTTTACTATAAATACTAGTGCTTTTTTTATCTTCACCGCATGAAGGTGATTTCTACGAATTTAGGAGACCCGGTTACTTTTGAATGGAACGGTGCTGAAGAGCAAACCGGTATCTTTAAATACCCTACGTCAACAGGTTTATTTTTAACCGAAAATGACGTAAAAGATGATACCATCATAGACCGCGTTCATCATGGAGGAACCAATAAAGCATGCTACCTTTTTTCTGCCGATTACTATGATTACTGGAAAAATCTTTACCCAGATTTGAATTGGGATTGGGGCATGTTCGGTGAAAATTTAACCGTAGAAGGACTAGATGAATCTAAAATACGAGTTGGGGACATTTACAAAATTGGAAAAGCCCTTGTACAAGTTTCTCAACCACGTGAGCCTTGCTATAAACTTGGTATAAGATTTGGAACACAAAAAATATTAAAAGAATTTATTGATCATAATCACCCCGGTACTTATGTCAAAATACTGGAAGAAGGCCATGTTGTTGTGGGTGATAATATAACACTAGTAGAACAATCTCAAAATACCTTTACCACACAACAATTTTATGAACTAATGTTCGCAAAAAATAAATCACAAGATTTGCTTGAACTGTTCATGACCAACGAAGCTGTACCTCAATATAAAAAGGACGGGTTCAAGAAATACCTATCTTAATTTTAATACACTTTTAATGAAAAAGATATTTATAGCATTTGCCTTGATTACTGGGCTACATACCCAAGCACAATTGAAAACGAACGGAGAGGTTTCTACGAACCCAACCATTCATAATGTAGGGTTTATAACCCTATTAGCCCATTATTATGATGACGGATTAAAATTGAATCCGCTAGCAGCTACTTTTCAAGGAGATAACAGGTACAATGACACTTTGCCCAATTTTTTATCCGATGCATATAAAAAAGAATTGGTCAACTATTATGAAATGTATCTAGAGAGAGCAGAAAAATTTGATAACGCAAAACTTTCTGAAAGTGAGCAAATGTCAAAAGCTATTCTAAAATGGGAATGTGAAATCAATTTAGAGGGTCTTGCTTTTGAAAATTACACTCCTGTAGATCAAATGTGGTCGATGAATTTAATGATGGGGCAATTAGCTGGCGGAACCAGTGCTCAACCATTTAAAACCACCGACGATTATGTTAATTGGAGCAAGCGTTTAGAAGATTATGTCGTTTGGCTTCGTTCTGCTAAAACCAAAATGCAAGCAGGTATAAAGGCAAAAAATGTATTACCCAAATCACTGATCAAAAAAGTTTTACCACAGTTGGCCAGTGTTGCAGATGCCAAGTTAGAAAACAACTTATTTTATTCTCCAATTAAAAACTTTCCAGCAGATTTTTCTGAATCTGACAAACTAAGGCTTACTGAAGTTTATACCGACATCATCAATAACAAAATAATCCCTGCCTATAAAGAATTACATGATTTTATGGCTACCGAATATATGAATGCGGGTAGAGAAACTAGTGGTATACAAGGAATACCTGATGGTGATGCATTTTATGCACATCAGATTAAACTGTACACAACAACAAACTTAACAGCCGATGAAATTCATGAAATTGGTTTAAAAGAAGTTGCCAGAATTAGTGCAGAAATGGAAAGCGTTAAAAAACAGGTAGGCTTTAAAGGCGATTTAAAAGCTTTTTTCAACGAAGTGCGTACTAAAAAAGAATTAATGCCTTTTACTGAACCGCAACAGGTTATTGAAAATTTTAACCACATCCATAAAAAAATGATGCCAAAGGTAAACGCCTTGTTCAGCAAACAGCCTAAAACTCCGTTTGAGGTTAGACGTACCGAAGCATTTAGAGAAGCCTCTGCCAGTGCAGAATACAACCCTGGCTCTTTAGATGGTACAAGACCCGGTATTTTTTATGTGCCTATACCAGACGTAACGTCGTACAACACTTACTCCGATGAAGATCTGTTTTTACATGAAGCCATACCTGGTCATCACTTTCAGATTTCGCTGACCCAAGAAAATGAGAGCTTGCCTCAATTTAGAAAAACGTTATGGTACAGTGCATACGGCGAGGGCTGGGCATTATATACCGAATCTTTAGGTAAAGAATTAGGACTTTACACCGACCCATATCAATATTTTGGTATGCTTGGTGCAGAAATGCATCGTGCGGTTCGTTTGGTTGTTGATACCGGTTTACACTCAAAAGGGTGGTCTAGGGAAAAAGCAATTCAGTATTCCTTAGATAACGAAGCAGAATCTGAATCTAGTATTACCGCCGAAATCGAGAGATATATGGCAAACCCTGGTCAAGCCTTATCCTATAAAATAGGGCAACTTAAAATTATGGAGCTTAGAGCTAAAGCGGAAGCTAACTTGGGCAAAGATTTTGACATAAAGGTTTTTCATGAAAAGGTTTTAGAAGTTGGCTGTGTTCCACTAGCGCTTCTTGAAGAGAAAATCATGAATTGGATTTCAGCAAATACTAAGGCATAACCATGATATATCCTTGGCATTTATATGTAATGGGGGCAATCTACATTTTTGCCGGTTTTATGCATTTTTTAAAACCTAAGGTTTATTTAAGGATAATGCCACGCTACCTACCTTTTCATAAGCCATTGGTTCTACTTAGTGGTATTGCCGAAGTTGCCTTAGGTGTCGGGTTGTTTTTCAAAGCGACGAAAAACCTATCTATTTATGGTATTATAGCTATGTTGACAGTGTTTTTATCAGTACACTTTTACATGTTGTCAAGTGAAAAAGCAAGTGCGGGTTTGCCTAAATGGCTATTGCTACTAAGATTACCGCTACAATTTGCCCTTATGTACTGGGCATATTCCTATTTGAAATTATAGAAAACAAAAAAGGGGACGCTCCCGTCCCCTTCTTAATCAACTTAAATCAACTTAATTAACAACAAACTCTTCAGTATATGTTTTACCACCTGACTTCACTGTTACCGTGTAAGTACCTGGGAAAGCATCTGCGAAATTGAAAGCTTTTTCAACGATCATTTCGTCTGCTACTTCTTGTGTAAATACTGTTCTACTTTCTGTATCGTATATCTTTATAGATAATTTAGACTTGTCTAAGTTTAAATAGTTCATGAAGATCATGTTATCTGTCTTTCTAAAGAAAGGCTTGATATCTTCATCAGACTCTACGATTTTCACATCATTGTTATCTAAAACAATAGTATATGAATATTTTGTCATGTTATCATCGGCAGATAGAAAGTATACACCATCTGTCAAATCTTTTAAATTTAACTTCTTGCTAAAATGACCCTGTGCCATTTTCTCTGAATAAATTACATTTAAATCAGAATCCATTAACTTAACCTGTACACCGTTAGAAGATGCATCCATCGTTAAAACCACACTCTTGGCTTTTCCTGCAGATAATAGGTTTAACTTTGGCTCTCTTGCCATGCCTGCTACTGTAGCGAACATAAAGGCAACAACTGTTGTGAATTTTACTAGGTTTTTCATAATAAATTATTTTACGGGTTCATTATAATTTACACTACAAACATACAGCCGTTATAAAGCTCTTACTACATCATATTTTCCCAATTTATGTTCTATTTTAACCTACTTACATACTCGTTATTACCCCTATGTTAAGATTACACATATTTTAGTTAATTTTGCAAAGAACATCTAAATCTTGATGTTTAATTTTATATTACAAACACTAGTTATCATGGTAAAACATAAACCTACATTTGAAGCCATAAAGCCCGATTTTGGCCATTCATTTACTTACCAAAAGTTTGATGAGAATAGAATTAACCGCAATAACCTGTGGCATTACCACCCAGAACTAGAACTGGTATACGTTAATGGCGGTTCTGGAAAAAGACAGATTGGTAGTCATGTATCTTATTATACAAATGGAGACCTTATATTAATAGGTAGTAATTTGCCACATTGCGGGTTTACCGATGCCCTTACCGGTAATACCAGTGAAACCGTTGTACAAATGAAAACCGATTTTCTTGGAACAGATTTTTTTAAGATTCCAGAAATGAAGAAAATTGAAAAACTATTCAATAGCGCAAGTGGTGGTATTGCCTTCTCTGGTAAAACAAAAAGAAAGATTGGTGATAAAATGGAAGTACTAGAATATCAAACAGACTTTCAACGCTTACTATCCATTCTTAATATATTGAACGACCTCGGAAATTCTGACGATATGCGTTTGTTGAACGCAGAAGGATTCTCTTTTGCAACAGATGTTAAGGACAACGACCGTATAAATATCGTTTTCAATTTTGTAAAGAATAACTTTAGGGAAGAAATTACCCTAGAGCAAATTTCTTCAATGGTCAGTATGACCATACCATCTTTCTGTAGATACTTTAAGAAGATCACCAATAAAACCTTTGTACAATTTGTAAATGAATATCGATTGGTGCATGCTTCTAAACTTTTGGCCGAAAAGCCTTTAAGTATAACCGAAGTGTGTTTTGAATGCGGATTCAATAACTTTTCTCATTTTAATAAATCGTTCAAAGCATTTACGGGGCAAAATCCGTCTGAATATAGAAATGAATTAAAGAATGTTTTGGTATAAGTTTTATACCTTATATATAGTATCACACTTTTACAGCTTCCGGATGGTGTTTTCATACATTATCCGGATTTGTTTTTTTATCCTGTCCTATCACTTTGTTTGAGCTACAATAAAATATGAACAAATTTCTACTTTATCATATCATGTAGTACCTTTATCAAGCTATGAATAAAGAATTTACAGAAAGAGAGTTAGACCGTATAATAGAAATGGCATGGGAAGATCGAACACCCTTTGAGGCCATTACTTTTCAATTTGGTATTAGCGAGCAAGAAACCATTGAAGTTATGCGTCGAGAAATGAAACCCAGCAGTTTTAGAATGTGGCGTAAACGTGTACAAGGCCGTGCTACAAAACATGCAAAACTGCGATCAGGTGACACAGACCGATTTAGATGTTCAAGACAGCGACAAATTACCGGCAATAAAATATCTAAGCGATAATTGTAAATTACTTAAAAGTATCGTTCAAAACCGCAGCCAACCTTACGCCGCCCTTTTGTAACTGATCTTCTACAGTATGCCACCAATCATAACTATAACGGTAGCTTAATTTTTCACCAACCTCTACTGAGGCATATACTTTCTCTGCTAATAAATGAGATTCCTCGACCCAATCAAGCAAAGTACCGCTCTGTAGAAATTTTACTTGCTCCTTAGACATTTTAGGATACTCGGTCGCCAGCTCGGTAAAACTCATTCCGTTTTCATCTATCATATTAGAATCCCATACCCTATGCAAATTGGTTCCGTTACCAAACCACTGCAACTGTATATCATTACCTCCTTTATCTTCTGCCCTACCAACATGCATTGGTTGGTGTAAATCACCTATTAAGTGCACCAAAAATTTAAGGTAAAAAGCTTTATCCTCTTTGCTACTATTTTTATCTTTTATTATCTCTACGCATGTATTTACTCCTTGTACAAGATCTCCGTACTCACTTTTCTCTATTTCATCATAAGTTTTACCGAAAGGAATATTTACGTAATGCCAAGCGCTAAATTTACGATAGGTACGGTCAGATTTTATTTCATCTCCAAAATTGGCAACGGCAGCTAAACTTTCGCCTCCCAATAAATCGTTGATCGCTTTTTTTGCTTTCTTGGTCAAATGTTGCTCAGCAACTTCACCCACTACCCTATGACCAGTTTTAGACCAAAACATATCGTTGGCAAATGTGATATTCGTAGCCAATACCAATAAAAAAAGAATGTTCTTCATTGTTGAAATTTTGCCCAAAAATAGCACATCGAAATTTAAGGTATTGTTAAAACTTGGTAAGATTAAATTTATATTAGAACTTGCAACAATGATGAAAAAGAAGTCTAGTAAAACATTCAGAAAAAAAGGAATACTTAAAAAAATAGGTTTGGGTATTCTGGGTCTTTTTGCGCTGTTTATACTATTTATTGGTAGTATTAATATTGGATTATGGGGAAAAATTCCTTCTAAAAAGGAGCTTTCCAACTTTCAGTATCAAATGGCATCAGAAGTTTTTACCGCAGATAGTGTACTGATCGGTAAATATTATTTATATGATAGGCAACCGGTGGCTTATGAGGATTTTCCTGAGCATTTAATTCATGCCTTAGTCGCCATTGAGGACGAACGATTCTACGAACACTCTGGTATTGATATTAGAAGTCTTGTTCGTGTAGGTTTTAAAACCATACTTTTAGGAGATAACTCTTCGGGCGGAGGTAGTACACTAACTCAGCAGTTGGCTAAAAACCTGTACCCAAGAAAAGAAAGAAATAAAACAAATATAGTTGTCAATAAGATCAAAGAAATGATCATTGCCAAAAGGTTGGAAAAAATTTTCACCAAAGATGAAATTATAACCAACTACCTTAATACGGTTTCATTTGGCGATAATACCTTTGGTATAGAGAGTGCCGCACTAAAATTTTTCAATACCAGAACCAAAGATATTTCTGCACCACAAGCCGCAACTTTGGTAGGTATGTTAAAAGCTACGTATGGGTATAACCCAAGAATATTCCCAGAAAAAAGTTTAGGCAGACGTAATTTGGTTTTACGTGCCATGTACAACAATGACTTTATTACTGAAGAACAGGTAACCAAATTTTCTCAAGAAGGTCTAGATCTTGACTACCGAGAATTTGATTACAATGCTGGTACAGCCCCTTATTTTAGGGAAGAGGTTAGAAAGGAGATGTTAAGATGGATCGCTGAGCAAAATGAAGGGGATACGGACTACAATATTTACACCTCGGGACTCAAAATTTACACTACCCTAAACTATAAGATGCAGCAATTGGCCGAAGAAGTTATGATCGATCACATGACAAAGCTTCAAGGCTCTTTTGAAAAAAGTTATGGTAACAACGCTCCGTGGTTAAAGGATAAAAAATTAATGGAGAAAATAGCCAAGCGAACTCCGTTATATAAAAGATTACAAAAAGCGGGGCTATCGCACAAACAAATTATTGATAGCCTTTCTAATGACAAACAGTTAAGAACTTTAAAATCTTGGCAAGGTGACGAAGAACAAATGGCAAGTACCATGGATAGTATTCAGCACTATACCAAATTTTTAAATACGGGTTCCTTAGCTGTAGACCCAACAAACGGGGATATCTTAGTTTGGATAGGCGGCATCAATTTTGAACAATACAAATACGATCACATTTCTCAAAGTAAACGTCAAGTTGGTTCTACCTTTAAACCCATAGTTTATACTACTGCCGTAGATCAGGGCGTTTCTCCCTGCACCTATTTCTCTGCAGAAGAAATAGAATACGATAATTTAAAAGGGTGGTCGCCATCTAATTCTGGTGATAAGGATGAAGCCTACCTCAACTATTCTATGGAAGAAGGGCTTAGCAACTCGATCAATACCATTGCCGTAAAAGTTTTAGAAAAGGCAGGTATTGAAAACGTTCTTCAAATGGCGAAAAAAATGGGCATTGAAGGTGAGTTACCTAAAGAAGCTTCTATTGCACTTGGTACGGGCGAATTAAAAATTATTGATTTAGCACAGGCTTACACCAGTTATGCCAATTATGGTAAGCATATAAAACCAAATTTGATAAAAAGTATTTCCAATCATAAAGACTCGGTTTTAGTGGAGTTTGAATCCAAATTGAACGAGAAAGAGGCATTTTCAAAAGAAACTGCTCAAATAATGATTGAAATGATGAAATCTACCGTGAACAGTGGTACAGCTGCGAGACTTAGAAATACATACGGACTCAAAAATGATATTGCGGGTAAAACCGGTACTACCCAAAATAATAAAGATGCTTGGTTTGTAGCCCTTAATCCTAAACTGGTACATATAACCTGGGTAGGTCTTGATCAACATGAAATTGGATTTAGCAATACAAGCATAGGACAAGGAGCCAACGCCGCCCTTCCCCTATTTGGACTATGGATGAAAGAACTGAATAAAGATAAACAGTTTGATAGCTACACAAAAGCTACCTTTTCAACACCATCTGCAGCAGTACAAGAAGCCTTAAATTGTGAGCCTGTAAAACGTGACGGATTCTTTAAACGTCTCTTTAAAAATCCAAATAAAAAGAAGAGTAAAAAGTTTAAAGGGTAAAATAATTACGATTTTTAAATTCCTTTTTAGTTAAATATTTTGTGTTTTTATTCCAGAAGTACAACTTTTTTAACAAACAAAAACCTAAATTTGGTTGACTACCAAACTTTTACCAAAATGACCAAATATCTAAGTACTCTTGTACTTATGCTTTTTTGCATTGTTTTAAATGCCCAAACCATCAATAAATCTTTTGTTGTAAAAAAAATAACTACAGCCATAGTGCCAGATGGTATTCTTGACGAACCTATTTGGACCGATGCGGATAAAGCAGATAAATTTTGGCAATACTTCCCCTTAGATACCGTACAATCTAAAAAGCAGTCAGAAATTAAAATGCTCTATGATGACAAGAACATATATATAGGCATAACCATTTACACTGCTGGTAAAGACTATTCCATTCAATCTTTAAAGCGCGATTTTAGAGCTGGAAACAGTGATAACATTACCTTACTCTTTGATACGTTCAATGACGGTAACAATGCATTTTTATTTGGTATCAATCCTTATGGTGTGCGTCGTGAAGGTCTTGTTTCGGGAGGTGGTCTAAACCTTAACGGATTTACCATTTCTTGGGATGTTAAGTGGCGAGGAGATTCTAAAATTTACGACGATTACTATACTTCTGAAATGGTTATTCCTTTAACTGCTTTTAAGTTTAAAGAAGGTGAGACAAAATGGCGATTCAACAGTTATAGGTTTGATACCCAATCTAATGAGAACAGCACCTGGATGAACATTCCTCAAAATCAGAATATTTACGGGCTTACTTTTATGGGCGACATGATATTTGAACAGCCATTGGGTAAATACAGAACTCCGCTCACTGTAATACCATACGTAAATATGGGATCTCAAAAAGATTTTGAACTTGATGATTCAAATACTAAAGTAAACGTTGGCGGTGATGCCAAAATTGCTATAGGCAATAGTATGAATTTAGATGTCACCATAAACCCAGATTTTTCTCAAGTAGAAGTCGATGACCAGATTACGAACCTAACGCGTTTTGAAGTTTCCCTCCCTGAAAAAAGACAGTTCTTCATTGATAATAGCGATTTATTTGGCAGTTTTGGTGGTGGCAGAGATGCTAATCCGTTTTTCTCTAGACGCATAGGTATAGCTAAGGACACAGCCGATAATACCATTGAAAATAAAATTATTGGCGGAGTACGGTTAAGTGGAAAAGTAACCAATGACCTTAGATTGGGGTTTTTAAACCTACAGACTGCTGAAGACCTCGATGAAAATATAGCCTCTAACAACAACACCATGCTGGCCTTGCAGCAAAATATTTTCGGGCGTTCAAATATTGGTATGTTCTTTATCAACAGACAAACCTTTAAAGATTACGAGTTTCAAGATGCGGAAGATCGCTACAATAGGGTTGCCGGTATTGACTACAATTTAATATCGGACAATAACATTTGGAACGGTAAATTTTATCTTCATAAATCTTTTGCGCACAATGCTGGAAAAGCAAATCTTTCTTCCGGGGCATTTATGCAGTATAATTCTAGAAACTGGAACTTTTTTGAAGACTTAGTCTATATAGGTGAAGATTTTAGATCAGACCTAGGTTTTATTCGAAGAACGGATATATTTAAGACCGCAACAATGGTTGAGCGTGTTTTCTGGCCAGAGGATAGCGCTTTACAAAGTCATAGCTTTCAGTTTTTCCCTGTTCTGACCTGGAGCCCTCAAAATGATTTTTTACATACAGACTATGATTTAATGGGTGCGTGGGAATCTAAATTCAACGACCAATCGGAAATCAATGTATCTTTTACACACTCATACACCTATCTATTTGAAGAATTCGACCCAACAAATTTAGATGATGCACTACCGTTACCAGGCCTGCTGGGCTACCATTATAATTTTGTTTCATTGGAATATCAATCTGATAGTAGAAAAAGATTTGCCTATAGTATCGAACCCACCATTGGCAGCTTCTTTAATGGAGATAGATTTTCTTTAGGTGCAGAAATGTTCTTGAGGTTTCAACCAAAAGTCTTCTTATCCTTAGCTATGAATTATGATAAAATTTCACTGCCACAACCATATTCAAGTACAGATATTTGGCTGATAAGTCCTAAAATAGATGTTACCTTTAGCAAATCTATATTTTGGTCAACACTGGTACAATATAGCAATCAGAGAGATAATTTAGGTTTTAATTCAAGACTGCAGTGGCGTTTTGCCCCATTGTCCGATTTGTTCATAGTATACAATGACAATTACTTTGTTAATTCGTTTGAACCCAAATATCGTTCTATAAACTTAAAACTAACCTACTGGTTAAATATTTAAAATGAAGTATAAAATTCTCTGTTCAGATTTAGACGGTACCTTGTTATCTTCTAAAAGCGATGTTTCAAAATTTGCAATCGAACAAATCAATAAAATAAAAAATGAAACCAAGGTTATTCTTGTATCGGCAAGAATGCCAAGTGGTATGCGTTATATACAAGAAAGTTTAGGTATTACCGATCAGCCTATAATATGCTATAATGGAGCTTTGGTTTTATCTGGTGACACCGAACTTACATCGGTATTCATTCCTGTTCCTATATTAAAAGAATGTTATAGCCTATGCAAAGGCTTAGAAGCTGACCTGGGTTTATATTTTAATAATGAATGGTATGTACCCAAATCAAGCTTACGTGTAGAGAAAGAGACGAAATATACTAAGTCAACACCCATATTTCAAGATACCGAAAGTACCTTAGCCAATTGGGAGAAAAGAGAAGTAGGTGCACACAAAATTATGCTCATGTGCACAAAAGAAAGTGCAGATACATTAATGCCAGTTCTTAAGGATAAATTTGATGATGTACTTAACCTGTACCGTTCTAACGATACCCTAATTGAAATTGCTCCAAAAGAGGTTTCAAAACTGTCTGCCATTGAGCTTCTATTACATAAAGATATCACCTTAAAAGAGGTAATAGCCTTTGGCGATAATTATAATGATATTGATATGCTTGCAAATGTTGGTTGTGGTGTAGCCGTTGCCAATGCAAGAGACGAAGTAAAAGCCATCTCAAATTATATTACCTTAAAAAATACCGACGATGGCGTAGCCCATTTCATTGCAGAAAACTTGGTGAATTAACTATATTTGAATCTTACCTATAATTTTATGCCCTATCTATTTGTACAACCCTTAATAACAAATGACACCGTAGTTTTTGGACTATTGGCACTTTGTTTAGGTTTCATCTTTTACACCTCTAGCATTAAAACAGGATTCTGGAGCAAATTTTACTCCATTGTCCCAGCTGTACTCATGTGTTACTTACTACCGGCTATATTGACAAGTACAGGTATCGTTTCTGATGAAATCTCTAACCTATACTTTATGGCAAGTAGATATCTACTGCCAGCAGCCTTGGTGCTTATGACCTTAAGTATTGATATAAAGGCAATATCAAACCTCGGCTCCAAAGCTATTGTTATGTTTTTGACAGGGAGTGCAGGTATTATTATTGGTGGACCCATTGCTATTCTTATCGTTTCTATATTTTCACCCGATACCGTTGGCGGAAATGATTTCGATGCCATTTGGAGGGGCTTATCTACAATTGCCGGAAGTTGGATCGGTGGCGGGGCAAACCAAGCAGCTATGCTAGAAATTTTTCAATACAACCCAGAAAAATATGGCGGTATGGTATTGATCGATATCGTAGTTGCCAATGTATGGATGGCCATTGTATTATTGGGAGTGGGCAAAACAAAAAGAATAGATGCCTGGTTAAAGGCAGATACTTCAGCCATTGAAACCCTTAAAATAAAGGTGACGGAGTTTACGGAAAAAATAACCCGTGTACCCACTTTGAACGATTATATGATCATGCTTGCGTTAGCGTTCACCGCAGTGGGGATCGCACATTTCTTTGGGGATTACATGAGTACATATTTAACGAGTAGTTTTGATGCTGTAAGTGATCAAAAGAGTTTTCTATCTTTCCTAGGTTCCGGATTTTTCTGGATGGTGGTCATTGCTACCGGTTTAGGCATAGCCCTTTCTTTTACGAAAGCGAAAAATTATGAGGGAGCGGGAGCCAGTAAAATTGGAGGAATGTTCATTTATATACTGGTTGCCACCATAGGTATGAAAATGGATTTAGGAAAAGTGCTTGAAAATCCCGGATTAATTGCGGTTGGCTTTATTTGGATCTCCATACATGCCGGATTAATGATATTGGTTGCCAAACTCATAAAAGCTCCGTACTTCTTTTTAGCAGTTGGTAGTCAAGCCAATGTTGGTGGTGCTGCTTCTGCTCCGGTAGTTGCTGCTGAATTTCACCCTTCGTTGACCTCGGTTGGTGTGCTATTGGCAGTATTAGGCTACGTAGTGGGAACAGGCGGTGCATTGCTCTGTGCATATTTAATGGAAGTGGCATCAAGTTTATAAACCGATTATAGTTACTAACAAATTAAAAAGTGGGCGTTCTTAATTATCAAATTTTATAGATATTTGCCCCCTAAATTATAAGAATGAAGAAAATATTATTAGTTGTTGCCGCATTATTGGCATTGAGTTCATGTGGAGATAACGCTGAGGAGACGTTAATTGTAAACGGTAAAATAAAAGGTCTAAAAAAAGGAACGCTTTACTTACAGCATGTACCTGATTCGGTTTTGATTACTGTAGATTCCGTTGCTATAAACGGAGACGGCAATTTTTCTTTCAAAACCAAATTAACGAGTCCCGAGATATTTTATCTGTATTTAGATAAGAAAGATAACAACGATATCAATGATCGCATTACCTTTTTTGCAGAACCAGGTACCATGACCATAAATTCAGATTGGAACACGTTTGATACCACTGCAAAAATATCGGGCTCAGAAACCCAAGAAAAACTTGAGGAATACAGAGAAACCATGTCTGGCATCAATAAGAGGAATATTGAGATTATGATGAAGGCCGCTCAAGCCAATGGTGACGTCAGTCAAATTAGTATTGACTCCTTAGAAAATATCAGTAATAGAAATTTACAACGTGGTTATGCATTTGCCATCAATTATGCTCTAAACAACAAATCTTCTTATATAGCGCCTTATGTTGCGTTAAAGGAAATACCAGACGCCAATACAAAGTATTTAGATTCTATTTACAGTGTATTATCGCCAGAGGTTGCAGCATCTAAATATGGTAAAGAACTAGCTTCGCTTCTTGGGAAGGATTAATTAAAACTTACCAAATTGGTACAACTAAAAAAGCATCCTAAATATTTAGGATGCTTTTTATTTTTTTAAAGAAATCTTGACTTAAGCTAAATTGTTTAAGTCTTCTACCAATTTAGTTGCTTTGGTTTCCAAATCATTTCTAACTTCTTTGAAATGCGCTTTTTTATTCTCAACATCATTTTTGTTGATTTTAGCGATAAGCTCATCAAAGGCTACAAAAACTTCGTCAATAATTGCCAAACCTTCTTTTGAATATGTAGCTGTACCGTTAGCTGCTTCAACTATATCAACACCTTCTATTATACCACCAAGAACATTATTTATGTCTTTCTTTAAATTTTTAATACTTGCCATTTCTAATTATTTTTTACAAAAGTACAATTTTTGATTTGCCGTATTGTTAATTACAGCCTAAATAGTAACCTCAAGTAATTTAGCTCCTGTTGATTGTAAAGATATTTTTTGTGTAGATGCCGGCAATAATGCTGTTTCTCCACTTTTTATTGACACTTCTCCTTCAGCAGTACTAATCTTAGCTTCACCACCAACACACATGTAAATGGTAAAAGAATCTCTTTGCGCCGTATCTAAATCTAAATTTTCGGTTAACTCTATGAAGTTGGTCTTAAAATACGGGCAATCTACCATTGTATTTACTTCATTCTTAGTTTTGTCATAAGAAACTATGAAATCATCTTTCTTTTCATAATCAACGGCATCAAGGGCCAAATCTGTATGTAACTCGCGCAAATTACCTTCTTTGTCTTTTCTATTGAAATCGAAAACACGATAAGTAACATCAGAAGTTTGTTGAATTTCCGCCAACATCACCCCTGCTCCAATCGCATGTATTTTACCGGTGTTAATAAAGAATGTATCCCCTTCTTTAACTTGCTCATAATTAAGAAGATCAAGCAGGGTATCATTAGCAACACTTTCAGCATATTCTTCTTTGGTAACATCTTTATTGAAACCTACAATAAGCTCAGCCTTAGGGTCTGCATCCATTATATACCACATCTCTGTCTTACCAAACGAATTATGACGTTCTTTTGCCAATGCATCATTTGGGTGTAACTGAATAGATAGATCTTGCTTGGCGTCTATGAATTTTATTAAAATAGGAAATTCCTTTCCGAAGCGCTCAACTACACTTTTTCCCAATAATTCTTCTGCATTGGAGTCTATAAGTTCTTGTAGAGATTTACCCTCTAAACTACCATTGGCAACCACAGAAATATCGCCAGGTACAGTAGATAACTCCCAGCTTTCACCGGTAATATCACTCTCAATAGGTTTACCAAAAACCTCTTTTAATTTAGTACCTCCCCAAAGTCTTTCTTTTAAAATGGGTTTAAATTTTAATGGATGTATCATTGCTTTTTTTTTTGTTGGTCTATTGAATTAATAACGTAATTTAAAGATTTTTCTTACAAATAAATACTTGACTACCCAGAGAATGTCACATAATTTCTAGGTGTTTCATATAGCACTACTTCTAGTTCATTTGTTTTATGAATATGTGGTCGTAGTCTCTTCCAAATAACGACCGCAATATTTTCTGCCGTAGGATTTAGACTTATAAATTCATCTACCTCTATATTAAGGTTCTTATGGTCTAAATAATCTTCAATCTCTACTTTGATCAAATCTTTTAACACCTTCATATCCATGACAAAGCCGGTCTCTGGATCAATTTCTCCAGTTACACTTACTATCATCTCATAATTGTGTCCATGAAAATTGGGGTTATTGCATTTTCCAAAAATTTTGCTGTTTTTAGAATCTTCCCAATCTTTTCTATATAACCTATGTGCTGCATTAAAATGCGCCTTTCTACTAACTTTTACTTTCATAATTATGCAGGCATATTAAAAAGATGTTCGTAAAATTTATCAAAGATTATTTTGAACCAAGCTGTATATGCATTCGGATTATTAGAAATATCCTCTTTTACAGCTTCTGGAGACATCCATTTCCATGCTTCTACTTCATCTTTATTAATGTTCGGTTCGGCATTATAAGTGCCTAACATTACATGATCATACTCATGCTCGGTTAATCCGTTATCAAAAGGTGCTTTGTAGATAAAAGAAAACAATTCTTTTAATTCTGTTTGAAACCCCATTTCTTCTTGTAGTCGTCTTTTACCGGCTTCAATATTAGACTCCCCAACACGTTGATGGCTACAGCATGTATTGGTCCATAATAAGGGAGAGTGATATTTAGATGCCGCACGTTGCTGCAACATAATATCGCCGTTATCATTCGCAATAAATACAGAAAAAGCTCTATGTAGAAGCGCCTTTTCATGGGCTTCCATTTTAGGCATTGTACCTATTTGCTCATTATTTTCATTTACGAGAATTACCTGTTCTTCCTTCATAACGTAAAAATAAGGCGTTTAACTTATTTAACGTAATGATGTATATAAAAAGAAAAGTCTAGAAGAAACGTGGAGATTTTAAATTGTTCTTGGTTGAGATGAAATCATACCTAAAAATAACTTCGAACGATCCATCGTTAAAAGCTGTATTACCCAGTTCGGTCGTTTCTTTATCGTAGGCTATTCCTATCAAGAATTTATTGGAGACATTGAACCCTGCCATACCACTGAAAGCAGCATCCCACCTGTAGGCCGCACCTAAAATAAATTTGTCGTTCAACATAAAATTTGCTGATAAATCTACCTGTAAGGGTGCTCCCTGAACCACTTTGGTAAGTAATGCGGGTTTAAATTTCAAAAACTCATTTAAATCCCAAACATAACCTGTTATCAAATAAAGGTTCATCTGTTCTTTCGCAGTAGATAAATTAGACCCTTGAAAATGTGTGGTCTCCAAGAACCTAGGAACGGACAAGCCTACATAAAACTTGTTCGTATGATAGTAGACCCCAGCACCAATATTGGGTGAAAGCCTATTATCGATATCTTGCTGTAATGTTGGATCTGTTGTATATTGATTTAATTCTGAAAACCTAATATCCAATAGGTTAGCACTAGCTTTTAAACCAAAACTTAATCTACCCTCGGTAGATGTCCAAACAGTATAAGAAAAATCGATATCAAAATTTGTTTCGGAAGTTGGACCAATTTCATCATTAACTATTGATAAACCTAAGCCTACACCTCTATAACCTATAGGCGAATGAGCATTAAAAGTCTGCGTGGTAGGTGCACCATCTAGACCTACCCATTGAGACCTATGCAATGCACCAATACTTATATGTCCTCTTGAACCGGCATATGCAGGATTTACACTAATAGTGTTATACATATACTGTGTATATTGAGCGTCTTGCTGGCCATAACAAAGTACCCCAAAGCTAAGTACCACAAAAGTGACCACTTGCTTTAACAATTGTACTTTATTTATGTATATATATTCTTTAAGCATTGTTATTATCTATTTATATATATGTAACCAGAAAGTGTTTCCATTTCTCCATTTGGCAGTTCATAATCCAGAATATAGAAGTAGGTACCTACCGGTAATTTACGATCAACATCTACGGTTACCCTACCTTCTGATGTACCATCAAAGACATTACCTTCTGTATTATATGCCTTGGTCATGTAAACCGACACACCCCATCTATTATAGATTTTCAAGGTATTGTTCGGATAGTTTTCCAATCCGTTTATTCTTAGAACATCATGAATTCCATCACCGTTAGGTGTAATAACGTTGAAAACTTCTATTTCTTCTTCTAATTGGCCTAAATCTGAATCTAAGTAATTTGGTATACCATCACCATCGGTATCGTCATCTACATAATCCCCGTTTAGATTTAAATCTTCATCGCGCGTTTCAATACCATCATCGTCATCATCGGTATCCCTATAATCAGATTCATCATCACTATCGGTATTTGGCAATTGTACGTAAGGATCATCGATTTCATCATTGACGTCTACATCAACCGAAATTGCACCTTCATACCCATCATCTAGTCCGTCATTATCTTTATCAGAGCCAATACTAACTACATCTGCAATACCATCATGATCATGGTCGTGAGCTTCAATTGCATCAAGAACATTATCATTGTCACTATCCTCATCTAGATAATCAGGTAAGTTATCTCCGTCAGTATCCACTGGGAACAACCCAGTTAAACCATTAGCTTCATAAGCATCGTCTAAACCATTGGTATTCGCATCGATCCCTGATGGCGGTATGTACTCAGCAGTTGCCTGAGCTTCAACATTATCGGGTATACCATCACCATCTGCATCGATATCTAAATAATCTGGGAAGCCGTCACCATCAGAATCCGTTGGATCAGTAGAAGGATCATTATCGCCATCTAAATTCAAATCTTCAAAGCTATCAACGATACCATCATCATCACTATCCATATCTACTCCTAACGGGTTTACCATAATTGTAATGGTCGATGTACTACAGTTACCTACAGTATCACAAACCGTATAGTCAAAAGTATCTGTACCTAAATAATTATTATTCGGGAAGTATGTCGGAATATCATCAGATGGATCATTCGGTGTACCATTATCATCAACAGTTACAGAACCATTTGTTGGTTGCGTTACGCTAAATGTACCATCTGTAGGTAAATCGTTATCATTCAATTGCCATGTATCAATTGCAGTGATTGCATTGATATCAATTGCAATGGAATCATCATTAGTATCTAAAATTGGTAATACTTCTACAGTTACGGTTGCCGTACTGCAATCTCCGTAAGCATTACAAATCGTATAATCAAAAGTGTCCGTACCATTGAAATCTAGATCTGGAGTATAGGTTACTATATCATCCATAGGATTGTTAGGTGTACCAGCATCGTCAATTGATACCGAACCATTTGCAGGATCAGTTGTGGTTAAAGCACCAACATCAGGTAAATCGGCATCATTAGCATAAATATCAACAACTACCGGTACTTCTTCATCTGTAGTTACTAAGTCATCTTCCAAATCTGCCGCCTGTGGTAAGCAAACCACTGTAAAATTTGGTAGACTAAACGTATTGCCCGCTTTGGTTACCGTTGCGGTATATTTTACAACGGCATCTGTTGCAATAACCATTGGGCTTAATTGGTCACCGGTCAATGGCGGACTCCAATTTACCGTTGCCCCGGTAGAAACGTTATTGGTAATATCCATAGTTACCTCATTGTCTGGATTATTACAATCCGTTACAATAAAATATCCCGTTGCATTAGAGCCACATAAAGTACCATCGTATGTTGCAAAGTAAATACCCGGTTGGGTTACTTCGTAAAAAGAATCTGTACCAAGTACCGTTGCCGTGTCTGAAGCTTCATACCAACGAAAGTTATTTTGATCACTATCCGTAGGTGCCTGTAGTAAGAACTGGGCGTTAGATACCAATACCCCCAGTATCGTAGTAACGATACTGAGAAATATGGTTTTATATATATGCGTTTTTTTCAAATCGATTTGGAATCTAAGCTTCAATTAGCTAATTATTGTGCTACGAATACTACGTTAATCAATGTGTTATAATCAGTTGGTGCAGCTATGACATCGTAAGTCATTATACCCGTTGCACTAACCGATACATTGGCAAAAACAGTGTCATCAAAATAAGTAACATAGTAGTATAATTCAGTATTTGCATATGTAGGTATTGCTGTTGGGGCACCTGCACTAACCACTGCCGGTGTACCGTACTGAGCTAAATACTCCGCATGTAAATCTATTGTTCTACCAGTACCCGTTGTTGCTACATCTACCTCTATAGAAGGTGGATAAAATATATCAGGTCTTGTATTTGCAATCAAATATGGATCAGCTGATGTACCAGTTCCAGTAACACTGATATCTGTATCCGGTGCCGCTTCCACTATGGTTTCTGCACCGTTTGCTGTTGGTACAGATAAATTATAATTAATATCTGTTTGGGTCACTGTTACCGAACCATCTGTAGATGTTATTGTTTGAATTTCGTTGGATGAATTATTATCATTATCCGCGATTGAAACTGTACCACCACCATTAGATAATACAACATTGGTTCCAGACCTACTTATTGTCTGAAGTTCGTTCGATGCATTTGAATCGGCATCGTCTACATTCAATGTAATTGCATTACCTCCCGTTATTGAAATCTGACCTGCAGCACCTGTTGTTGCCAATGTTTGATCATCTGTTGCAGGATCACCCGCTGGCCCTGTTGCACCTGGTGCGCCGTCCGCACCATCGGCACCATCCGCTCCGTCAGCACCTCGTAAATCACCTGTTGAAAAACCTAATCCGTCATCGGATGTGAACGTAACCACTCCTGTACTTGCATTATAGTTTCCTCCGGTAAAGCCGTCTCCATCTGCTCCGTCAGCACCATCATTTCCAGGAGTTCCTTGAGGACCTGTTAAATCTGATGTAGTAAAAGTTGTTCCGTCATCGTAGGTCAATGTAAAAGTGCCGTTACCATTATCAGTTGTTGACGCTATGCCGTTGCCATCAGCTCCATTAGCTCCATCCGAACCATCTGCCCCGTTATTTCCAGGAGTTCCTTGAGGACCTGTTAAATCCGACGTAGTAAATGTTGTTCCGTCATCATAAGTCAAGGTAAAAGTGCCGTTTCCATTATCGGTCGTCGAAGCTATGCCGTTGCCATCAGCTCCATTAGCTCCATCCGAACCATCTGCCCCGTTATTTCCAGGAGTTCCTTGAGGACCTGTTAAATCCGACGTAGTAAATGTTGTTCCGTCATCATAAGTCAAGGTAAAAGTGCCGTCTCCGTTATCGGTCGTGGATGCTATGCCGTTTCCGTCTGCTCCATCATTTCCATCTGCACCATTAGCTCCTGTAGGACCCGTTAAATCTGATGTCGTAAATGTAGAACCGTCATCGTAGGTCAACGTAAATGTCCCGTTTCCATTATCGGTCGTCGAAGCTATGCCGTTGCCATCAGCTCCATCAGCTCCATCCGCACCATCTGCCCCGTTATTTCCAGGAGTTCCTTGAGGACCTGTTAAATCCGACGTAGTGAAAGTTGTTCCGTCATCGTAGGTCAATGTAAATGTACCGTCTCCGTTATCGGTCGTGGATGCTATGCCGTTTCCGTCTGCTCCATCATTTCCATCAGCACCATTAGCTCCTGTAGGACCCGTTAAATCTGCACTGATTTCAGTTGCTACAGTATATTCCGTATTGTTACCTACTACAGTCGATGTAACATCTACCCCGTCTCCCTCTACAACAGTGGTTGTAAGTTCGCTAGACGTAATAATACCGTCTAACTCTTCCAATGCAGCTTGTACATCATTTGTAGTGATGTTTCCTGCAGGGGTCACTTCAACCTCGCTAGCGTTTTGATTATCGGTAACCATGGTCCAGTTCGCACCATCATAAACATATAATTCATTTGTAACGGTATCTAAATAGGTTACTCCAGGATTGTCATTTGCCGGAGCTGCCGTAGGAGCACCTGCACCACTTGTTGTAAGTTCGTTGGTTGGGTCAATGTCTAAATCCAATGAATTGTTTGCTGCTAAATCCGCTATAGCTTCTTCAACTGTAGTCTCATTTACGGTATCACCATCTACATCTAAAGGATTTGTCAACAATACTTCTGTACCTTCTTGCTCGTCTGTATTTACAAGTGCAGCGATATCCGCCAAGGGAACAGCAACTACATTACTATCGGAATCAATAATATCTAAAGTACCATTTGTACTGTTTACAGTGAAAGTAACATTGGTCGTATTTGTATCTACAACTGCCGCTATATCCGCTAAAGGGATAGAAACCGTATTTAAATCGCTATCGGTTAAAATAAGGTTTACACCATCTTCTGTTAAAGAAGCATTGGTTGTATTTTCATCTATAGAAGTATATTCCCAAGAATCTCCATCCCAAAAATAAATTGTGCCGGTATCGGTATTCACATACAAATCCCCTAAATCTGCTCCGGCAGGCGTTACCCCTCCTGGTGCAGTTACATCTGTACCTTGTAGCACCTCACAATTACATTGATCTTCTAAGGTCACAGTTGTTTGTGCCATAGAAATGCCCGATAGCAGTAAGGCAAATAATACCAATGTAAATTTAATGGTATTACTCAAGGTTGTAGTAGTTTGACTTTTCATACTTTTAATATTCAATTCCACCTTCAAAAATTCGTTGGTCATATAGGTTTTAAAAAAATATAGTTACCAAAAACATCATTATCTGTTTCTTACAAATTGGATTTATGGTAATCACAATACACAAATATTCATTTTAAGTAGTGCTCACTAAAATAAATGTTGTGTAAGCCAATATTTATGACATATAGTCTTATAATTATGAGGTATAGAGTTGTTAAAACTTTGCAAATTGTTATTGTCGTTCGTCGAGTATAGACTGTTATTCGGGTAGTTTTTGGTGCTACAAAAAACCATGGACTTTTTGTTTAGGGTTAAAAAATGTGATAAATCATTTAATGAAAACCTTACCATTTACAGCTAGTGGTACTATTTTCAGCTTAAGCTTTTACGCCATTAAAAAATGAATGACATAAAAACCGCTACCTGTAAAAATTATATAAGAGCCTAACTGGTGTTCTAATTTGGTTTTATACGGTAAGTAATCCTTCTATTTGTAATAACCGTCCTTACTTTTACATTTAATAAAGCCGCATTTGATGGTGTTGCAGTACACGTTGTACTAGAGTTTGAAGCAAGTAATCTATAAGAATAGCCATCTTTTTGCTTTGGTACATTTAATACGGTTAATGTAGATGTTTGTGTACCAGAATGTTCAGAATCATCCAAGAGATCAACAAAGCTGACCCCGTCACTACTTACTTGCCATTGGTAGGTATCAGCATTGTTTACATTAGTTGTAAACTGCGCATTTTCACCGGTTAAAACTGTTTGATTTACAGGCTGTGCAATAACCGAAACTTCAGGAGTCGTATGAATTTCATATTCTCCCAAATCTATCGGACAAGCATTATTTCCCCATCTAACCCAAAGTGAATATGTTCCAGCCGAAAGATCGGAAAACGTATAGCTTCCAATATTATCGGACGCACTGGTATAATTTGCCCCGTCATCTATACTAAACTTAATGCCTGTTCTATTTGGATGGTCTGGAAAATTAAAAGTTATAGCACCATTGTCCTCTCCACAACTTATATTGTCTGCGTCTATAGTTATCGTTGGATTTGAATATACCGTAACATTCACCGTATCTGAATCGCTACAACCATTACCATCTGTAACGGTCACCGTATAAGTTACAGTTGTGTTTGCACTTGAATTTCCTGCGGGACTTACCGAAATAGTAGGTGAAGTGTCTCCCGTACTCCAAACATAAGAATAACCCGATCCACTGCCGCCAGATGCCGATGCCGTTAAAGTAACCGATTCACCATCACAAATCGTTTGATTAGAACCTGCATTTGCTAACGGAGGCGAATTCTCAATAACACTTACCGCCGTTCTTGTACCGCTAACACATCCTGTTGCGTTATTTCTTGCTTCGGAATAATAGGTTCCTGCTACAGATGGCTGGTATGTTAAACTACCGCTTTCTAGTAAATTTCCTCCAGAGGATGCATCATACCAATCTATTGTTACCGTACCACCACTTGTACTCGCAGAAATCTCTGGGATGGTGTCACCTTGGCAATATGATTCATCACCATCGCTTGTTGGCGAATCTACTACCGGACAAACACAGTTTGGTGCCGTTACCGGTAAATCGCTACTACAGTTGCCCTGCGTTGCCGTTACAACGACATTTGTACCATCTGTTACATCTGCTATTCTCCAAACATTGCCCGATACGTTGCTTACCGTACCCTCTGTAGCCGTTACTGTACCACCGGTTACAGTTACTTCAAAAGAATATGTAGTTGGTTGAAACAATCTAAAATTACAACTTGGTGAACTGCTGACCGTTATAGTTGGAGTTGGCGCTACCGTTACAACAACTTCATCGGTATCGGTACAACCACTACTATCTGTAACGGTTACCGAATAATTGACCGTTACATCTCCACTTGTATTACCTGAAGGAGAAACTGTTATTGAAGATGTGGTATCTCCCGTACTCCATAAATAACTATAACCGCTTCCACTACCTCCCGTTGCCGAAGCTGTTAGGGTAACAGATTCACCGTCACAAATAGTTTCGTCTTCACCTGCATCTGCCGTGGGCACTCTAACGCTCAATACCGCCTCATCTGATATGGTGTCTTCACACACATATGCCGAATTGGATATTACAACCCTATATCTATTATTATGATCTGATAAAGTAGGATTGGTTATATTTAATGTAGCCGTGTCCGTACCGGAATATATTCCTCCTTCCGAAATATTCGTCCAACTTCCACTAACAAATTCTTGCCATTGGTATTCATCTCCTGATGAATTAGTTACACTGAATGTTGCCGAACCTCCGGGACATGCATTTGCATCTACCGGTTGATACGTAATAACAGGTGCTGCAGCAATTTGTAAGAAATCATAATTACCGTCATTATCCCCATCGATAGGCTCATCATAAGATGCAGACGACACCAAACCATTTGCATTTACCGTTGGTGTACCTGATCCGTACATACCATTACCATCTGAATCGGATGATGTATCTGCATAAGCTTCATCCGCATCATTACAACCATCACCATCACTATCATCATCTAAATGATTAGGGTTTGCATCACCGTCTAAATTACCGCTTCTACAAGCTGTAAT
This sequence comes from Maribacter litoralis, assembly GCF_902506355.1. NCBI lineage: Bacteria > Pseudomonadati > Bacteroidota > Flavobacteriia > Flavobacteriales > Flavobacteriaceae > Maribacter > Maribacter litoralis. Next base: position 550,230 of record NZ_LR733271.1, read on the forward strand.
ACCAAAAGCAACATCGTCAAAAATAGAATATGTTTGCGAAGAGTTATTAATTTGTCCATATACATAAAAACGAAATGTATACTGTGTATTTGCTTTTAAGTAAACCGGTGCTGTTGCCAAATGCTGAAAACTAGCGTATGATAACCCATTATCTGTATGATATACATCTGTTGACAACGTATTCCAAACATTAGAGCCCGTTATTGTATATGCAGTCGCTGAATAATAAGAATCCCCTTGGTTTGGCAAATACCAGCCAGAACGTATTTCATTTAACTCAAAAGAGGAAACCTCAGCGCTAGTAGTAAATGAAACTTCTATATAGTCATTATTATGAACTGCTTCTTCTTTTGTTTGGGAAGTAAAACTTTCTATTCTAATATTACTGCCCGAGATATTAAACTGTGAACCGTTTAATACCATTGTTTCTGTATCGCTTAATGCCCAATCACTAATTTTTGCATCATAATTGGTATCCATTTCTAGATTTCCTGAAGGATTATTTAAGGTCCAAGCAAATTCATTTGACACATTGTCTATAGATTCTTCACAATCCGAAATACCATCATTATCATCATCTAAGTCGCACCCGTCCGGAACTCCATCGTTATCACTATCAATAGCATCATCAAAATAAGGACATTTATCATTTGCGTTATTGACACCATCCCCATCATCATCACATAAACCAGAAGTAACCGTATAATCATCAGCGCTACCTTTTCCTTGCCCACCACTAACGGCAGTCGGGATTCCGTTTTCATCCACAGGACCAGCAATACTACCATCGCCGTTTAAATCGGAAAAATCTAAACTACCTGAACCCTCTAAAGCATCAAAACATCCATCTCCATCACTATCTAAATCGTAATTATCTACAATGCCATCTCCATCAATATCACCACAACCTGTTGAAAGTTCTACATTATCAACATACATTCTATCATGATTAGTTTGCGTAGATACACCATTAAATCTAAGTTCTATAGAACTAGATGAAGGAGTGAACGAAAACGTTCTTGTTGCCATATTCAAGGAAGCGTTGCCATTTTGAGCCCTACCACCATTTGCTGTCACTATTTGATTTGAAGTCTCGTTAAACTGAACCACTCCGTCTATTAGTACATTTAAGGTAACTTCACGACCATAGCTATTATCGGCTCCCAAATCAAAAGTTATAGTATTTATAACTCCAGGAGTTACACTAATTGTCTGATAAAAACTGGCAGTGCCTGTTCCGTTCCAATGAGGAAACCAAGCCCTATCGGCATTCATATTCCATTGATTCCCATCTCCCGTCCACCCTGGGGCATTAAAAATCCAATTTGAAAAATCTCCGTTATCTACCAAATTCGAAGATATATTACATTCGTCTGAATCTAAGATTCCGTCATTATCATTATCCAAATCACAAACATCGTTAATACCATCACCATCTGTATCTATGCCTGTAGGATCGGTACAAGGTTCATATATACGCACTGTTGCAGTATCACTTTTTCCTAATGACGGACAAAGAGAATCTGTTGAGTCTGTAATCGTATAGTCAAAAGTAGTTTCACCAGGAAAAGGGGTTGCCCCGCTATAGGTATAAGTTACAAGTCCGTTTTCCGCGTCATCAATAATTACGGAACCTACGGATGGCTGTGTAACACTTTCTATTGAAAAATTATCTCCATCTGCATCAGAATCATTATCAAATAGATTAATTTGAACAGAAATTGTATTTCCATATGACACCTGTTCTACATCATCATTAGCCTCGGGAGCATTTGGATTTTCTATTGCTTCTGCATCTGTGGTAGTTAACGTATAGTGATTGGTACCTGCAATGGTACTTGGCTGTGCAATAGCCGTTGCGATAAGTCTTGAATATCCACTTGGATCTGACGCATCATAGAAATTAGGATAGTGAACTTCTATAATATAGGTTTCATTTTCACCTAAAGGCAAGCCAAAATGTACTTCCTCTGGTTGTTGGGTACCATGACCATATACACCGTTTACCTGTCTTAAGCCGCTAATAATATTACCCGAACAATCTCTGATCAATACATTTGTACCAATAGCTACCCTACCTAAAAAGCCTCCGGTTGAGCCATTAGCTCCTCTATCCTCCGTAACATCTATCAATAAGTGATTGTTTCGATTTGCTGCCGGTAAATTATTAATATATAGTTGGTTTGCGCTATTGTTTATATTAATGTAAATATCTAAATCACCATCATCATCGACATCGACCATAGTAGTACCCTCACCATCTCTACCAGAATTAAATTGCTGAGAATCTAATGAAAAGTTCATAGCCGCCCCACTGCCTATAACACCTGGAGCGGGAGTTGGACTGTTTAATTGATTGATGTACAAATAACTTCTACTATTACCTACCAGAATAATATCTATATCACCATCATTATCAATATCACCACCGGCCAAAGCATCTATTCGCGCACCTGAACTACCGTTATTTAAATTACTTGGTTGTGGTAAACCAGGAAAAGAACCCGCTCCTAGTGCAGTAAAAACTCCGCCACCATCGTTTCTATGTATCTGTGTTTGTCCGTTTTCCGTCCAGACAGCATCTAAGTCGCCGTCATTATCCAAATCCCAAAGTCCGTTACCACCTTTGTTATTATTTGCCGCCTGACCTAAATCTGCTCCATTAGAAAATGTACCTCCTTGGTTTAAGAAAAAATCATTTTCATCGCGTTTACGCATAAAAATATCAACCCAACCATCATCATTAACATCAGCTGCCGTACCATAATCTCCATCGGTGGCATATTGATTAAGACCAAATTCAGTTACACCGTTACCATTACCGGTGGTAATATGGGTAAACAATGCATTTGGTGCAGGGTTGGTAACGGTATGTGTTGTATGATCAATAAAGTTATTTCGCAATATCTCTATTCCCATATCGTGATTATCAAAAAATACGTCCAAATCGCCATCTCCTTCAAAATCAAAAAAACCGACACCTTCAGAATTAACGGAAGGGACAACAATTGTGGACCCCGACCTACCTATTGTTATAGGAGTATACCCACCAATTCCATCACCAAATGTACCGTCTGTATTTTGAATGAAAATTTGAATAGCCTGTCTGGCATTATTATTACCAGATGAGTTTATCATAAAATCTGGTCTGCCATCGTTGTTAGCGTCTCCCCATACAGCTTGCCTTTCTGCATAGTCTCCTAACATTCCGGGAGCTAAAGTAGATTGCACATTGGTAAATGTATTGTTACCGTTGTTACGCATTAAAAAACTCTTTACTCCAGAACTGTTGTTATTCTCTAGAACGAGAACATCTAAATCACCATCGTTATCAAAATCTGACCATGCATGACCACCATCTTTCCTTTGACCTAAATCCAGTCCAAAAGATACTGCGCTTTCCGTGAAAGTTGTTTGAGCATTTGACTCAACACTACAAAACCAGGCAAGTATAAACATGCCTAAATACTTTAATTTAATTCTCTTAAATAAAGAAAACCCCATGGATATATCTTTGATATGCTGATAGGGGGAATTATAGCATGATTTCTTTATATAAAATTCAGCTAATCTAACCATGGCAAGAAATTAATGTTGCCAAATGGTGTTAAGTTATTGGTTAAGTCTTAAAAAAATGTGGACTAACTCGATAAGCCCAATAAAACACAGAGCTCACAAAGATTTGTTTTGTAAGAAAAAACTTTCTTTAATTTAGTTTCCTTTAATACGGTATGTAATATTCCTATTTGTAATGACGGTGTAAGCTTTAATAATTACTTCTGGAGAAAATTCTGAAGTAGAATTACTTCTAGTACCCGTTGTAGTGATTAAATCTCCCACAGCCGTTCCTGATGGAATTGGAAATACAAACTTGTACTTATTAGTATCATCGGTATTACCATCATCATCTAAATAAGCAGAGGAAGAAGCATCTTGATCATCACTACTACCCTCTACTGCCGTACCAATATAGGTTTGACCTTCCCCGTAATCTTGAGTAAGTCCCAATTGATTATCACCCAATGTCGCTGTGCCCTCATTTACATCTGTAAAGAACACTTCTATTGTACTACCAGGAGATGCCCAACCTGTAACTACTAAATTAGAGCCTGAGATAAAAGCAGAGTTTATTATCGGAAAGTTTTCTAAGTTATTTGATCCTGTATCTGAATCTGAATTATCGTTAAGCGTTACCCCATCCATACCTAAATCAATACCCAAGCTTGGTACTACAGTTCCATTTGCATAAATGCTGTTCTGGGAAATGGTATTTGATGTACCAGATAAAACAACTACACCTTCACTACCGTTAGAGTATATTCTATTCTGCTCAACAACAGAACCATTGGTTGAGAGCTTTATAGCCATACCTTCATAACTACCGCTACAATTACCTCCATTTTGACCTGATAACAATATATTATTGTTAGAGATCGTAACCCCATCTACATTGTCAATTTCAATTCCGGAAGATGCTGCATTTTCAATTAAATTCTCTTGAATAATTATAGTACTACCATCTTCAACCAAAATATTATCTGCACATGCAGAGCTACCATTAGCTTCTAAATGATTAAGCTGAATTGTACTTCGTGTACCACCATCTATTAATATACCAGCGTCGGTATTTGATGATATATAATTTGAAAGAGCGGACAACTCACCGCCTGTTTGTTCTATACCATAATCTATATTACCAGAAGCTACACCTAAGGCATTGACACCTAGTAAATTATTAGAAATAGTTGCCGTACCACCTTGTACGCGAATGCCTGCATTATTGTTAGCATACACTGAAACATGCCTTACAGTTACATTTGAACCATTTAACCTTAAAACATCTCCGCCATTTCTATGAACTTGTATTTCTGGTCTATCAAAATTTGGCAAAGCTGTATTTGCAACACCAACTCCTGAACCTCCAGAACCAACTGTTCCAGTATTTGAATCACCTGAATATGCGATCTGAGTTCTACCATCTATTATAGTATTTGTACCCGTAATGACCGTATAGGTATTAGCATTATCCAATAATAAATCAAAATAACCATCTACATTGTAATTTGCATCAGCCGCCCTACCAAAACTATCTCCAATAGGCGGAATCATAAAAATCGACACATCTTCTTCCGCTGCAGGATCAAAAATGGCATTAGGCTCTATATCAAGACCAGTTTCGTCTAAAGTATTACTGTTCAAAATAAATTGTTCAAGAGAACCTTGCCCAAATTCGTTGGTATTTACAATGGTATTAAAGTTAAAACCAAAGTCAATATTGGCAACACCACTACTCTCAATACTTACAAGCGATAAGCTTTGGGAATCATCAAATACGCCTAAAGCAGAATCGCCGATAGCTGTAGGGTCAGCACCCCCTATCTCTGTTAATACTTCAACTGTATTGGTTACATCGCCATAAGTTCTAAATGTCTGTATAGGCACACATGTTGTACAATTAATACCATTATCTCTAGTAGATCTTACCGTAGAGTTTACAAGCTTAACATAATAATCGCCATCGGCCATACCACCAAAACTATAATCACCACTAACATTAGACGTAGTTCTTCTAACAAACGTACCATCATTTTCATATAATTCTACAATAGCACTAGAAATACCAACCCCATTGGCATCGGTCATATTTCTACCTTGACCACCACCATAGTTAATATCTTCAAAAACAGTACCTGCTATTAAGTTTGAAGGGACTTTAAGAACCACAGCCGCAGAAATCAAGAAATCTTGACCTACGTCTACATTTGCAGTTACTTCAGAATCTCCTGGAGAAATATATGTAGAAATATCATACGTATCTAAATCTACACCATATGTTGTATTATCATTATAATCAGGTGTTGTAGTATTGTCATACATGGTAGAATTATAGGCATTATTACCTGTTTGACCCCCATCGCCCGCTAACGTAAAATCTTGATTTGCCTGATTGGTAATCGACAACCTTTCCCCATTGGGGTTTGTGGTACCTGAACTATTACCATCTAGTGTGGAATCTCCTTCCCAGGATAAAAACGATGCCTTGGCACCTGCACCCGCAATCGCATAAAAACTATCTAATGTAAAAGAATTACCTGCATTACTTAAACCATCAAAACCTTGGTAAAGGTTAATATTAACGGCTGGTAAATTGGGGTCCTCATAAAATACGAATAATGTCCAACCTCCTAAAACCGTAGCAGAAGAACAATACGTATTGGAGTTGTCTATTGATAATCCTGAGAAATCAAAAACATTTGTTGAAGGATCTGCAATACCCTCAACAATATCGGTAACATCACTAACATAACCATAAAAGTTTCTGTTCGTTAAAGTCGTTTGATATTGATAATTGGCATTTACGGTCTGCCCTTCAAAAGTTACGGTACCATCTACAACCGTACTTGAATGTGCCCAATATAAATAAGCTTTCTTTATTGTACCCGTATTAGGTATAGGTGCAATTAAAGTATTTGAAGAAGAAGTTGTAATCGAACAGGGGTCTGTATTATTATCATTTGTTCTTAGCGAGCCACCTGTGGTTGAATAATCATAATAACCGTCAAACTCTTGAAACAGTGTAAGTGGATCATTTGCTAAAATTTGAGAGTTAATATAGCCATTTGCAGTATCGCTATAATCGACAGTAGCATATTGGGCCGTTGCATCAGAAAAGCCCACTGTAAAATACTCTACCAATTCTGGCACGCCGTCATCTACAATAGGTACTGAAAATGTCTGCACATTACCTACTTCACCCGTAAATGTTAGTGTACCGTTAACGGAAATATAGTCACTACCGTTATTAGCGGTACCATCGCTAACCATATATTCTACCGTAAACGGGGTTTCCACAAAACCCAAAAACCAAGCATAACCATGTCGATCACGTACATGTGTTACCGTAAAAATAGCACTACCAGAATCTTCATCTACGTATACATCATCAACAACTATCTTTGGACCTGGTGGGGAACAACTAACACTTGCTTGCCAACCGTTACCGGTTGTATTATTATTTGAAGTAAACCTAAAGGTTAAGCAACCATTGGCATTGGTAGCAAAAATTTGTGTTGGTATGTTATCATTGTCGAATTGACCAATTAAAGTTGCCCCAGTACTATTACCATCATATACATATAAGATATCTCCTGGGATGACATCAAATTGATCAAAATTTACTTGAGTGTAATTGTCTGCCGTATCTGGACAAATAGTATAAACTAAATCTTCATTATCGGAATAATTACCAATACCACCAGAATCTAAGAATGTATCATCACAAGTGGTTGCAGAACCGCCATCAGTGATTATTAAGGCATCATTTGCCAGAATAGTTCCAATTGCCGAATCTGAAATATCCACATTTGAATCCGAAGTTGAATTAAAAGACAAACTAAAAGTTTCATCTCCTTCAAAAATGGTATCATCGGTTATAAATATAGTGATAGTTTCAGTATCCCATATTGTTCCATTAAAATTTAGAGTACCGCTTGAAGCCGTATAATCTTGACCAGCTACAGCAGAAATGTTTGTTGTAATATAATCTACACTATATGGTCCACTTGCTGCACTACCTCCATGTCTAACTGTAAAAGTTGCCGTACCTGCGTCTTCATCAACAGTAACATCATCTACAAGAACCTCCGAACCAAAAGTTGCCGTAAACAGGACATTATCAATATAAATTGTATCATTATTTTGCCAATTATTATCGACTGGAAAAAATATTAACGCCGGATTAGAATCAATTTCAGCTGCAGTTAAATTATAAGTAAGAGTACCACTACCACTGTTAATTCTTTGTACAAAATTCCAGTCATTGGTATCTGCATTATATATGAAAACATCAAGCCCCTCACCTCCCGCAGAATTGGCATTATAATCCAGAGTCAAAGTTGCTGAACTAGCTCCTGAAAGTGGAACAAACCGATAAATCCATCCATTATCACTATTTCTAAATCTTAATTGACCACCAGTAATTCTTATATCACCACCCCAAGCACCATTATTATCGTTTTGTTCCAACCAATCTGAACTAAAATTCTGCGTACCTTCATTACTTCCATAAAAAGTACTGGTAAAGGTGTCCAAATAAGTTTCTTGCGCAAAGAAACTAGTGGTACATAAAAAAACTACTATATAAAAATAAAACTTCAATCTCATAATTAAGTCTTAGGGGGAATTTTAATTGCATAACTTAAATACAATCAATTTAATATGTAAAATTAATGATGAGATATTGCAAAGTGTAATTATTGTTGTGAAGTGGGAATTAAACCAAGTGAACACCTTAAATGATGCGGTGTAATCTTAAAATTGTCTTAAAATTAGGACCATTTTGTTTGTTTCTAAATTAATTATCAATCGATTAATCTCGTTATAAACAAAAAAAGCAACTCGTTACTGAGTTGCTTTTCTATTTATTAAGTCAAATACATTATTCCAAAATAATAAATTCAGACCTTCTATTTCGGTCATGTTGAGCTGCAGAGCATTTGACACCATCTTCGCACTCATTTAACAATTTTGTTTCGCCAAAACCTTCACTAACTAGTCTGCTTGATGAAATTCCTTTACCAATCATATAATTAACCGTAGACTCCGCCCTTTTTTGGGATAGCCATAAATTATATTCCTCTGTTCCCCTACTATCAGTATGAGCATTAACCTTCAACTTTAGGCTAGGATATTTTTCCATGGCTGCAATTACCTTTTCTATTTCTACTTCCGAATCTTTTCTAATATTATATTTATCAAAATCGAAATAAATAGTGCTCAACTGAAGTAACTTAGCCAAGTCATCTCCAAAACCAGCAGTAATGCGATCTCTTTCTAAATAAAAATCAATAATTTTCGGTTTTCCATCGGAGACACCTATGTACTCTTCAAACGGTACATAACCTTCCATTAAAGCTCTTACAAAATTTCCTTTGTTACAATCAAGCTCTAGATTGTAATTACCATCGGAATCGGTAATTGCAGATAAAAGTTCAACATTATTTTCATCAATGACTTTAACCGTAGCCCCAACCAAAACTTCATTAGAAATTTTATCTCTTACGGTACCAGTAACTTTTTGTAAACAGTCGAAAGTCAATGGCTTCGTTTCTGTAAAACTATAAATATCATCATAACCTAACCCTTCTTCACGATTAGATGCGAAATAGCCGGTTCTTAACTCTTCATTGAAAATAAAAGTAAAATCATCACTTTGTCCATTTACCGGATCTCCTACATTTAAAACTTTACCGCTAAAATCTTGTCTTAAAATTTTAGTAGCAAAAACATCTAAGCCACCAAGCCCTGGGTGACCATCAGATGAGAAATATAATATTTCCTCACTTGTAACGAAAGGGAATGTCTCCCTAGCTTCAGTATTTATATTGGAGCCTAAATTTACAGGAGTTCCAAACGTGCCGTCCTGATTTATTGAAACCATAAACAAATCTGAAGCACCTAAGGTACCTGGCATATCTGAAGCAAAGAATAGTGTTTTTTCATCTGGACTTAATGCCGGATTCGCAACAGAATATGAATCACTATTAAATGGAAGCTCTTCAATTTCTCCCCAAATACCTTCCTCATTCATTTGGGCTCTTAAAATTTTTAATCGTACAATACCTTTATTATCTTTAACCGTTTTTCTCTTTTCTGAATTATTTCGGGTAAAATACATTGTTTTACCATCTTTGGTAACGACAGATGTAGATTCATGGTAACGGGTATTTACATTTTCTCCAAGTTTTTTTACATTCTCTATCGAAGAACTATCTGCATTAACTTCATATAGGTCTAAAAAATCTTTTGCATTCCAAGTATGTCGATATCTTGCAAAATTACCAGTATCCCTATCGGAAGAAAAAATCAAACCCTCTCTGAAGAAAGAAGGAGCAAATTCGGAATATGGAGAATTATATTCAAAGGATCCCAAAGTATATCTACCAGAATTCTCCTCAATTTCCGACATAAAATCTCTATCCTCAGTAAAGGCAGAGGCACGACCATCTTTTTTAGTTTCCTCTATAAATTTATTCATTATAGATTTAGAGGTATCATATTCCCCGATTGATTTTAACGCTTGAGCGTATTTAAAATAATCTTCAGCGGTAACATCACTAGTATAATCAGAAACTAACTGTTTATAAATACCCGCAGCCTCTTTATAGTCTGCATTGTAATAATATGAATTGCCTAATTTTTGAAGCAAGTCCGCCGAGACATATCCTTTTTCTAAGACTTTTTTATAAATATCTATAGCAGGACTAAATGAATACGACTCAAATTTTTCGTTCCCTTTTTGAATTAGTCGTTCTTGTCCAATAGCTATTCCGCAAAAAGCTATTAAGGTGATTATTAAAAATTTTACTTTATGCTTCATATATAAATTTGCCTTTTAGAAAAAACGTGGTGATACCAATCTTTGAAAAGATTTTACCAACTCATATCTTAAGAGTACTTCAAATGATCCGTCGTTAAATTGTGTACCTCCCAAATCTGTTGTTTCCCTATCATAAGCAAGCCCTATCATAAGCTGGTCAGATACTTGAAAACCAACCATTGCACTTACAGCAGCATCCCACCGGTATGCCGCACCAAAAGTAAATTTTTCATTGAACATAAAATTGGCAGAAACATCAACCTGTAAAGGCGCACCACCGACAACTTTGGTAAGCAATGCCGGTTTAAATTTTAAATTCCCATTAAGATCAAATACATAACCAGTAATCAAATAAAAATTAATTCTTTCTTTTGATAAAAATCTTACGGTATTTGCGTCTTGTTGCGAATTATCAAAATGTTCAGTTTGAAACAAATTTGGAGCAGAAAGTCCTGCATAAAATTCATTAGAGTGATAATACAGACCAACACCAACGTTCGGTGAGAATTTGTTTTCTATATTTTCTGAATTAACCGGCTCTGAATCAAAATTACGCAACTTATTAAAATCAAGATTCAATAAGTTACCGCCAGCTTTAAGTCCAAAAGAAAGTTTTCCTTCTGCAGAAACGTCTATGGTATATGATATTACCGCATCAAAATATGTTTCTTGAACAACACCATCCCCAATTTCATCATTTACAATTGAAACACCATAACCAAGTTTACTATTTCTAATAGGTGATTGAATGTTTAATGTTTGTGTTTTGGGCGCCCCTTCTAAACCTACCCATTGTGATCGGTATAAACCCGTTATACTTAACTGTCCTCTACTACCAGCATAAGCAGGGTTGACACTCATAGTATTGAACATGTACTGAGTATATTGTGCATCTTGCTGGGCGAAAGAAGTACCACAAGCAAGTAGTAAACCTCCAAATAGAATTAAAACTTTATTCTTAATATTCATATTTTATTATCTATTATCTACTAATGTACAGATATTCACTATCCACTTTACTTTCACCTTCAAAGGTAGTATAATCAAAAATATAGAAATAAATTCCGGATGGAAGATATTCCTCAACACTCAAAGTAGATCGTCCTCTTGATCTTCCATCAAATACATTATTTTGATTGTTATAATTCTCGCCCTCATAAACTGCTACTCCCCACCTATTGAATATTCTTAAAGTACTACTTTGTATTTTATCAACACCTCTGATGAATAGGAATTCATTTCTACCATCTCCATTTGGGGTCACAAGCTGATTTACTTCAATTGAATTATCATTTGGGTCAGTAGGATCATCATTGATAATACTTATATCTACTGTTGCTGTATCACAGTTTCCCATTGCATCGCATATAGTATATTCAAAAGAATCTACACCTTCAAAACCATCATTTGGTGAATAGGTTATGGTGTCATCCGAAATATCATCAGGCGTTTCTCCGTCGTTGATTTCCACCGTTCCATTGGAAGGATCGGTCACCGTTAAAGTACCATCTGTCGGAATACCGAAATCATTATCCAATATATCCACTTCAATAGGTGTGTCAACTGGTGTTGAAACCGAATCGTCGACAACATCAAGTTCTTCTAATTCACCCACTGTGATAGTCACCGTTGCAGTATCACAATTACCATCTGCATCGCACACCGTGTACTCTATTACCTCTTCACCCTCAAAACCATCATTTGGTGTGTAGGTTATGGTATCATCAGTAATATCATCAGGCGTTCCTCCGTCGTTGATGTCTACCGTTCCATTGGAAGGATCGGTTACCGTTAAAGTACCATCGGTCGGAATACCGAAATCATTATCCAAGATATCCACTTCGATAGGTGTGTCAACTGGTGTGGAAACTATATCGTCGACAACATCAAGTTCTTCTGGTTCACCTACTGTTATCGTCACCGTCGCAGTATCACAATTGCCTTCTGAATCGCACACCGTGTATTCTATTACATCTTCACCCTCAAAACCATCATTCGGTGTGTAGGTTATGGTATCATCCGTAATATCATCCGTAATATCATCCGTAATATCATCCGGCGTTCCTCCGTCGTTGATGTCCACCGTTCCATTGGAAGGATCGGTCACAGTTAAAGTACCATCGGTCGGAATACCGAAATCATTATCCAATATATCCACTTCGATAGGTGTGTCAACTGGTGTTGAAACCGAATCGTCTACAACATCAAGTTCTTCTGGTTCACCTACTGTTATCGTCACCGTCGCAGTATCACAATTGCCATCTGAATCGCACACCGTGTATTCTATTACATCTTCACCCTCAAAACCATCATTCGGTGTGTAGGTTATGGTATCATCCGTAATATCATCCGTAATATCATCCGGCGTTCCTCCGTCGTTGATGTCCACCGTTCCATTGGAAGGATCGGTCACAGTTAAAGTACCATCGGTCGGAATACCGAAATCATTATTCAATATATCTACTTCGATAGGTGTGTCAATTGGTGTGGAAACTATATCGTCGACAACATCAAGTTCATCAGGGTTTCCTCTATCGGGATCCAGAAAATCGGGAGTGCCGTCTGCGTCACTGTCATCGTTGGTAGGGTCACCGTCCATGTCGACGTCCTCATCGGGAGTATCAACTCCGTCACCGTCATCGTCAAGGTCACGGTAGTTCACGTCCTCGGTACCATCGGTATCGGGCAAGTCGTTCGCAGGGTCATCGATCTCGTCATTGACATCGAAGCCATCGTTTACATCAGAACCTTCGTAACCGTCATCAAGACCGTCACCGTCGGTATCCACACCTGTATAGGCCTGGTCCGGAATACCGTCGAAGTTAAAATCGTTGCCTTCGTTGTTGTCCGGTACAAAATCGTTGTCACTGTCGTCATCAAGGTAATCAACATCGTCGGTACCATCGGTGTTCACTGGTTCCAGACCATCGGGATATGCACTGTTCACACCATCGTTCGAAGCATAGGTTACGGCATCGTCATCGTTGGGGGCGATATAACCATCGGTGCTCTGTGCCTCAACGTTATCGGGAATACCATCATCGTCACTATCGATATCCAAATGGTTAGGTATGCCATCGTTGTCCGTATCCAACGAATCGGTCAATGGATCATTGTCCCCATCCATATTCGGGTCTTCAACCGCATCCAAGATACCATCGTTGTCATCATCAAGGTCCGCACTATCGGGAACTCCATCAACATCGGTATCGGGACCAGGACTATCGGGATCCAGATAATCGGGAGTTCCGTCTGCGTCACTGTCATCGTTGGTAGGGTCGCCGTCCATGTCGACGTCCTCATCGGGAGTATCAACTCCGTCACCGTCATCGTCAAGGTCACGGTAGTTCACGTCCTCGGTACCATCGGTATCGGGCAAGTCGTTCGCAGGGTCATCGATCTCGTCATTGACATCGAAGCCATCGTTTACATCAGAACCTTCGTAACCGTCATCAAGACCGTCACCGTCGGTATCCACACCTGTATAGGTCTGATCCGGGATTCCGTCGAAGTTAAAATCGTTGCCTTCGTTGTTGTCCGGTACTAAATCGTTGTCACTGTCGTCATCAAGGTAATCAACATCGTCGGTACCATCGGTGTTCACCGGTTCCAGACCATCGGGATACGCACTGTTCACACCATCGTTCGAAGCATAGGTTGCGGAATCGTCATCGTTGGGGGCGATATAACCATCGGTGGTCTGTGCCTCAACGTTATCGGGAATACCATCATCGTCACTATCGATATCAACCCTATCTGGATAACCATCTGAATCGGAGTCAACATCCTGACTAAAAGAAATCGTTTGGGGATTCAAAAAATTGTCCAAACATGAAAATTGAATTCCAGATTGCCGAGGTACAGAGGTAGTAAAATTATCAGAAGTTTCCGTTTCAATTCCAAAACGAAATACAAACGTATTTATATTAATGAATTCTACAGCGACATTAACAGATGGATTAGAGTTTGATATTCCATCATATTCCCGCATTCCTCCGTTAATCAAAAGCCCACCTGAAGTGTAATTTATACCGACATCCGTAGGGTTGTCGTAAGTATAACTAGCCGGTGTATCAAATCTATTAAATTCTTGGTATTGTTCGTTTCCATCGACATCTATAAAATTAGCAATCAATTCATCTAAAAACTCATTTTCAATTGTACCTGATTTAACTATTTTAATACGTAAATCGACATATGGTCTTCTTACATCATCTGTAGTCGTAAATTCAATTTCAGGTTTAAAAAATTCCGGATCAACAGAATTTTGGTCAAGTGTACTTATTCTCCCATTAACAATTTCCTCAATGGTCACCAAGGCATCAAGGTTTGCAGTAATATTGGGAAACCTATATACAGCCCCTTCATTTAACGCTGTTCCTTCTTCAAGAATTGGTGCGCTACTAAAATCTAAATTAGGTACAACTTCACAATCAAAATCGGTACTTAATTCAATAGACTCTACACTATCAAATATTCCGTCGTTATCAGAATCTGAATCCAAAAAATCATGTATACCATCACTGTCAGTGTCTACTGGTATCAAACCTTCGCCACTTCCAAACTCTGACTGGTAAACATCATCTAAACCATTATTATCATTATCATCGCCTGTAGCAAGAACCAGGTCTTTAGAAACTTGAGCTTCAATATTATCTAAAATCCCATCGTTATCAGAGTCTACGTCTAAGTAATTAGGTATACCGTCACCATCTACATCTGTAGGATTTGTCAAGTGATTATTATCTCCATCTAAGTTACTATCTTCTCTAGAGTCTATAATTCCATCATTATCATCATCTAAATCATCAACATCTGGCACACCGTCCCCATCAGTATCCATAAAATAGAAACTATCATAATTGTGACTCAAATAATTTCCAGACTTAAATGACAAAGTCAAAAACAAAGTTGATACAACAACGAAAGTTTGAAAGGAAAAAAGGAAATATTTTCTAAAAGTAATTTTACCCATAAGTGTTAGTGTTTTACTAATCACCATGGCAAATGGTAGTGTTTTTAATGTTCTTTATAAGAAAGTGGGGCAGTCTTATTAAAACGTTGCTAAGATATATTAAAATGAATTGAACTCAAATTCTTTTTCGATTAACCCTCAAAATCAATAGTTAATCGGTCAATTAATTAGTTTAATTGATGTAAACAATTTAACATTTATTTAAATACGTTAATTTTTACAATATGGATCATTTTCATGAATAAAATCCAATTCTTAATTTAAAAATGGACTTGTTTATGTATGTTCATATAATATTCCACACCAAAGGATAAGCATGTATTCTTAAATGTTAAGTATCTATTTTATCTTACTTTTGCACAAATTTTTTATATGAGCTTCAAACAAGAAATAGAACGAAGAAGAACCTTTGGTATCATCTCACACCCAGATGCAGGTAAAACTACTTTAACAGAAAAGCTTTTACTTTTTGGAGGTGCTATTCAAGAAGCAGGTGCCGTTAAAAATAATAAAATCAAAAAATCGGCAACTAGTGATTTTATGGAAATTGAAAGACAAAGGGGTATCTCTGTCGCTACTTCTGTACTTGCTTTCAATTATAAAAATAAGAAGATTAATATTCTAGATACTCCTGGGCACAAAGATTTTGCTGAAGATACTTTTAGAACGTTAACTGCAGTAGATAGTGTTATTGTTGTTATTGATGTAGCCAAAGGTGTTGAGGAGCAAACTGTAAAACTGGTTGAAGTTTGTAGAATGCGTAAAATACCTATGCTGGTATTCATTAATAAGTTAGATAGAGAGGGTCAAGATGCTTTCGACCTATTGGATGAATTGGAGCAAAAACTAGGACTATCTGTCACCCCATTAAGTTTCCCTATAGGAATGGGTTATGATTTTAAAGGAATCTACAATATTTATGAAAAGAATATTAATTTGTTTAGTGGTGACAGCAAAAAGAACATAAAGGAAACCATAGCTTTTGACGATGTTACCAACCCAGATTTAGATAAAATAATTGGTAGTAACGCTGCTGCAGAATTACGAGATAATCTTGAATTGGTTTGGGGTGTATATCCAAAGTTCAATAAAGAACTTTATTTGAAAGGAGATCAACAACCTGTATTTTTTGGTTCGGCCTTAAATAATTTCGGAGTTCGGGAGTTACTTGATTGTTTTATTCAAATTGCACCTACCCCTCGTTCAAAAAATGCTGAAGAGAGATTAGTAGAGGCTACCGAAAAAGCTATGACCGGTTTTGTATTTAAAATACATGCCAATATGGATCCTAAGCATAGAGATCGTCTTGCTTTTATTAAAATTGTCTCTGGAACTTTTGAAAGAAACAAACCCTACTTACATGTAAGACATGGTAAAAATTTAAAATTTTCCAGCCCCAATGCATTTTTTGCTGAGAAAAAGGAAATTGTAGATATTTCTTATCCAGGTGATATTGTTGGCCTGCATGATACCGGCAACTTTAAAATTGGCGATACTTTAACCGAGGGCGAAACACTACATTACAAAGGAATACCAAGTTTTTCTCCAGAGCATTTTAGATACATAAATAATGCAGACCCTTTAAAATCAAAACAACTTAATAAAGGAATTGACCAATTAATGGATGAAGGAGTTGCTCAATTATTTACCTTAGAGATGAATGGTAGAAAAGTTATTGGTACTGTAGGAGCATTACAGTTTGAGGTAATTCAATATAGATTGGAGCATGAATATGGTGCCAAATGTAGCTACGAAAATTTCAATGTTCACAAAGCGTGTTGGGTTGGTACTGAAAACAGAAAAACAGATGAGTTCAAGGAATTTGAACGGGTAAAACAAAAATTCTTGGCAAAGGATAAAAGAGGACAATTGGTTTTCTTGGCAGATTCTCAATTTTCTCTACAAATGACCCAACAAAAATACCCGTCGGTCAAGTTACATTTCACTTCAGAATTTGAATAAATAAAAGCCCAATTAAAAATTGGGCTTTTATTTATGCTTCTCCAGTTGGACCAAAATTTATTGGTATAGAAGGTTGTTCATAATCCTTTATTGTTCCGTGAGCTTTTTCGAAACGCTGTACATTATCATTCAATGCCTTTAAAAATTTCTTGGCATGTTGAGGGGTTAAAATAATTCTACTTTTAACCTTTGCCTTTGGTGCTCCTGGCATCATACTAATAAAATCAACAACAAATTCAGAGACTGAATGATTGATAATAGCAAGATTGGAGTATATCCCTTCTGCCATTTTCTCATCCAATTCAATATTTATTTGTTTCTGATTCGGATTTTTATTGTCACTCATGCGTAATTTATATTAAAAAAATAACCCTCAAATAAAATTTGAGGGTTATTGAATTATTAGAATCTTAATGCCTCTTTTCTGGCCATTATTTCATCATACTCTTCTTTAGACCCAACGATTATACTATCATAGTCTCTCATACCCGTACCTGCCGGAATCTTATGACCTACAATAACATTCTCCTTCAGACCTTCTAAAGTATCTACTTTACCACTTACAGCAGCTTCATTTAATACTTTAGTCGTTTCTTGGAACGATGCTGCAGATATAAATGATTTCGTCTGTAATGATGCTCTTGTAATACCTTGAAGTATTGGGGTAGCCGTTGCAGAAACTGCATCTCTAGCTTCAACCAATGCCTTATCTCCACGTCTCAATAAAGAATTTTCATCTCTCAACTCTCTTGGAGTTACAATTTGACCCGGTTTAAGGTTATCAGAATCACCCGCTTCCATTACCACTTTCTTACCAAAGATTTCATCATTTTCTTTAATGAAATCATCTTTATGAATCAATTGATTCTCTAAGAAAATCGTATCACCTGGATCCTGTATTCTTACTTTACGCATCATCTGTCTAACAACTACCTCAAAATGTTTGTCATTAATTTTCACACCTTGTAGTCTATATACCTCTTGAACTTCGTTCACCAAGTATTGTTGTACCGCAGATGGTCCTTTAATTGCTAAGATATCTTCTGGGGTAATAGATCCATCAGATAATGGCATACCAGCTCTAACATAATCGTTCTCTTGAACTAATATTTGATTAGATAGTTTCACTAGATATTTCTTAACCTCGCCTAATTTAGACTCAATAATGATCTCTCTATTACCTCTCTTTATCTTACCAAAAGAAACAACACCATCAATTTCAGATACTACAGCTGGGTTAGATGGGTTTCTAGCTTCGAATAATTCGGTAACTCTTGGAAGACCACCGGTAATATCACCTGCTTTAGCAGATTTACGTGGTATTTTCACTAAAGTTTTACCTTCTTTAATCTTATCTCCATCATCAACCATAATGTGAGAACCTACAGGTAGGTTATAAGAACGCAATGTTTCTCCTTTCGAATCTTGAATCAATAATGTTGGTATCAACTTCTTGTTTCTAGATTCAGAGATTACTTTTTCTTGGAAACCAGTTTGCTCATCTATTTCTACTTGATAAGTAACACCTTGCTCAATATTCTCATAAGCAATCTTACCTGGGAATTCAGAAACGATTACACCGTTATATGGATCCCAAGAACAAATAACATCACCTTTTTCAACCTTAGCTCCATTCTCCACAAATAATTGAGAACCATAAGGAATATTACTAGTACTTAACGTGATACCGGTTTTAGCATCAACAACTTTTATTTCAGTTGTTCTTGATATTACGATTTCTGCTGGTTTACCATCAGAACCTTCACCTGTTACCGTTCTTAAATCTTCGATTTCAGCGATACCAGAGAATCTTACCTCTAATTTATTATCTTCAGAAATGTTACCCGCAATACCACCTACGTGGAATGTTCTAAGTGTAAGCTGTGTACCCGGCTCACCAATTGATTGAGCGGCAACTACACCAACAGCTTCACCTCTTTGCACCATTTTATTGGTTGATAGGTTTCTACCGTAACATTTAGCACAAATACCTTTTTCTGCCTCACATGTAAGTGCTGAACGTACCTCGATTTTTTCAATCGGGGATGCTTCAACTCTCTTCACATCAGATTCCATGATTTGCTGACCTGCCTCAAGAACTAATTCTTCGGTCATAGGGTTATATACATCATGTAATGAAACACGACCTAATATTCTTTCACCTAAGCTTTCAACTACTTCTTCATTCTTCTTAAGTGCTTGTACTTCTACTCCTCTAAGTGTACCACAATCCTCTGTATTGATAATTACATCTTGAGAAACATCAACCAATCTTCTTGTTAGGTAACCAGCATCCGCCGTTTTCAAAGCGGTATCCGCAAGACCTTTACGAGCACCGTGGGTTGAAATAAAGTATTCCAAAATTGAAAGACCTTCCTTAAAGTTAGAAAGAATAGGGTTTTCAATAATTTCACCACCACCAGCAGTTGATTTTTTAGGTTTAGCCATTAACCCACGCATACCTGTTAACTGACGAATTTGCTCTTTAGAACCCCTTGCACCAGAATCAAGCATCATATACACAGAGTTGAAACCTTGTTGATCCTCACGGATACGTTTCATAGCTAACTCCGTCAACATAGCGTTAGTCGATGTCCAAACATCAATAACTTGATTGTATCTTTCATTATTGGTAATAAGACCCATGTTATAGTTGGCCATAATGCCATCTACTTGACCATTTGCCTCACCGATCATATCCATTTTTTCTGCTGGGATAATAATATCCCCTAAACTAAAGGACAATCCACCTTTAAAGGCGAATTCATAACCCATAGTTTTAATTTTATCCAAGAATGCAGCAGTTGCGGGTACACTTGTTACCGCTAAAATATCACCAATGATATTTCTTAAAGCTTTTTTATTCAAAACTTGGTTAATATAACCTGCTTCTTCTGGTACGTTCTTATTGAATAATACACGGCCAACAGTTGTAGGTATAATTTGATTAACCAACTCTCCTTCTTCGTTAAAATCTTTAGCCCTAACCTTAATACCTGCATTTAAGTTAACCTTACCTTCATTGAAAGCAATTTCTACCTCTTCTGCAGAATAAAAAGTTAAACCTTCTCCGATAATTGGAACTTCGGGAGTTGACTTACGCTCTTTGGTCATATAATAAAGACCCAAGACCATATCCTGTGATGGTACCGTAATTGGCGAACCGTTCGCTGGATTTAATATGTTTTGAGAAGCAAGCATTAATAATTGTGCTTCCAAAATAGCTTCTGGACCCAATGGTAAGTGAACCGCCATTTGATCCCCATCAAAATCCGCATTAAATGCAGTACAAGCCAATGGGTGTAGACGAATTGCCTTACCTTCTATTAATTTAGGTTGGAATGCTTGGATACCCAAACGGTGTAATGTAGGAGCCCTGTTCAATAAAACTGGATGACCCTTCAATACATTTTCTAAAATATCCCAAACTACAGGCTCTTTTTTGTCTATAATTTTCTTAGCAGACTTAACCGTTTTTACAATACCTCTTTCAATCAATTTTCTGATTACAAAAGGCTTATAAAGTTCAGCTGCCATATCTTTTGGAAGACCACACTCGTATAAGTTCAATTCAGGTCCAACAACAATTACAGAACGTGCAGAATAATCAACACGCTTACCTAGTAAGTTTTGACGGAAACGACCTTGTTTACCTTTCAATGAATCTGAAAGCGATTTTAATGGTCTGTTAGATTCAGTTTTTACAGCTGAAGCCTTTCTTGTGTTATCAAACAAAGAATCTACCGCTTCTTGAAGCATACGTTTTTCATTACGTAAAATTACTTCAGGAGCCTTTATTTCAACTAATCTTTTTAGACGGTTATTACGGATAATTACCCTTCTATAAAGATCATTTAAATCTGATGTTGCAAAACGACCTCCATCCAATGGCACCAATGGACGTAATTCTGGTGGAATAACCGGAATTACTTTCATAATCATCCATTCTGGTTCGTTTTCTCTATTCTCTTGAGATTCCCTTAACGCCTCAACAACTTGTAATCGTTTAAGTGCTTCAGTTTTTCTCTGCTTAGAAGTCTCTGTATTTGCTTTGTGTCTAAGCTCAAAAGAAAGCTCTTTAAGATTTATTCTACCCAATAAATCAATTAAACACTCTGCACCCATTTTAGCTATAAACTTATTAGGGTCAGAATCTTCTAAATACTGATTTTCTTGAGGAATCGTATCTAAAATATTCAAATACTCTTCTTCGGTCAAGAAATCCATTTTATTGATTTCTTCATCTTCTGGACCTTTAGCAATACCTGGTTGAATTACTACGTAACGTTCGTAGTAAATGATCATATCCAATTTCTTGGAAGGTAAACCTAAAAGATATCCTATTTTATTAGGTAATGAACGGAAATACCAAATATGTGCAACTGGTACCACCAAGTTAATATGACCTACACGATCTCTACGAACTTTCTTTTCAGTTACCTCTACCCCACAACGGTCACATACGATACCACGGTAACGAATACGCTTATATTTACCACAAGCACACTCATAATCCTTTACAGGACCAAAGATACGTTCACAGAATAAACCATCACGTTCTGGTTTGTGAGTTCTATAGTTAATTGTTTCTGGCTTTAAAACTTCACCTCTAGATTCTGCCAAAATAGATTCTGGAGAAGCTAAACCTATGGAAATTTTATCAAACCTTTTTACTTGGTTATTATCTTTTATTCTAGCCATAATAGCGTTCTGATAATGTTTTAATTTGTTTTACTTAATAGTCTTCAATACTAACTATTGAACTATTCTTCCAATCTAATATCCAAACCTAATCCCTTAAGTTCGTGCATTAAAACGTTGAAAGATTCTGGTAAACCAGGCTCTGGCATTGTTTCACCTTTAACAATGGACTCATAGGTTTTAGCTCTTCCGATAACATCATCAGACTTAACCGTTAATATCTCACGTAAAGTTGCAGATGCACCATAAGCTTCTAACGCCCATACCTCCATTTCACCAAATCTCTGACCACCAAATTGAGCTTTACCACCCAAAGGTTGTTGTGTAATAAGAGAATATGGTCCTATAGAACGTGCGTGCATCTTATCGTCTACCATGTGACCAAGCTTCAACATATAAATAACCCCAACTGTTGCAGGTTGATCAAAACGTTGTCCTGTACCACCATCGAATAAGTATGTGTGTCCGAATCTTGGAATACCAGCATCATCGGTATATTTATTGATCTCTTCTAAAGTAGCACCATCAAAAATTGGCGTAGCATACTTTCTACCAAGTTTAAGACCAGCCCAACCTAATACTGTTTCATAGATTTGACCAATGTTCATACGAGAAGGTACACCTAACGGATTCAATACAATATCAACCGGAGTTCCATCTTCCAAGAAAGGCATATCTTCATGACGTACAATTCTTGATACGATACCCTTGTTACCGTGACGACCTGCCATTTTATCACCAACTTTAAGCTTACGCTTTTTAGCGATATATACTTTAGCAAGTTTCATAATACCTGCTGGTAATTCATCTCCAACTGATATGGTAAACTTATCTCTTCTTAGGTTACCCTGTAAATCATTAAGCTTAATCTTATAGTTATGAAGAAGATCAGCAACTAATGCGTTTGTATCTGCATCTGTTGTCCAACTACCACCTACCAAGTGTGCAAAATCATCAACAGAGTTCAACATCTTCATTGAGTACTTCTTACCTTTAGGCAATACCTCTTCACCTAAATCATTAAGAACACCTTGAGAAGTTTTACCGTTTACAATCGTAAACAATTTCTCTACTAAAATATCTTTTAACTCTTGGAATTTTACTTCGTATTCCAATTCAAGTTTAGAAAGCTCTTCTTTATCTTCAGAACGTTTTCTCTTATCTTTTACAGATCTAGAGAATAATTTCTTATCAATTACAACACCTCTTAAAGAAGGAGAAGCCTTTAAAGAAGCATCTTTTACATCACCAGCTTTGTCACCAAATATGGCACGTAATAATTTCTCTTCAGGAGTTGGATCAGACTCACCTTTTGGTGTAATCTTACCAATAAGAATATCACCAGGTTTTACTTCTGCACCTATTCTGATCATACCATTTTCATCAAGGTCTTTTGTTGCCTCTTCAGAAACATTCGGTATATCATGAGTAAGTTCTTCAGCTCCCAATTTGGTATCTCTTACTTCAAGAGAATATTCATCAACATGAATAGATGTGAAAATATCTTCACGTACAACTTTTTCAGAAATTACAATTGCATCCTCAAAGTTGTAACCCTTCCAAGGCATAAATGCCACAGTTAGGTTTCTACCTAATGCCAATTCACCTTTTTCAGTTGCATAACCTTCACAAAGAACTTGTCCTTTCTTAACTCTATCACCAACTTGTACAATTGGTTTTAGGTTAATATTAGTTCCCTGGTTTGTTTTTCTAAACTTCACCAAGAAATAAGTCTTGCTATCTTCTTCGAAACTGATCAATCTCTCCTCATCAGTTCTATCATATTTGATGGTAATTTTCTGAGCATCTACATACTCGATTACACCATCACCTTCAGCATTTATCAATACTCTAGAATCAGAAGCTACTTGACGCTCTAATCCAGTACCAACAATTGGAGACTGTGGTTTTAACAAAGGAACTGCTTGACGCATCATGTTAGATCCCATCAAAGCCCTGTTTGCATCATCATGCTCCAAGAAAGGAATCAATGAAGCCGATATGGAAGCAATTTGGTTAGGAGCAACATCCGTATATTGAATTTCAGATGGATCTACTACTGGGAAATCACCTTCTTCTCTAGCAATTACCTTTTCAGCATCTATAGTACCATCTTCTTTCATAGGAATGTTCGCTTGAGCAATTTTCATTCCTTCTTCCTCTTCTGCACTTAAATATGCATAGTTCTTATAATCAACAACAGAGTCAGTTACTTTTCTATATGGTGTCTCTAAGAATCCCATTGGGTTTACTTTCGCAAACACCGATAATGAAGAGATCAAACCAATATTCGGACCTTCAGGAGTTTCAATAGGACATAAGCGACCGTAGTGCGTGTAGTGAACATCACGTACCTCAAAACCAGCACGTTCTCTAGATAGACCACCTGGTCCTAATGCCGATAATCTTCTCTTGTGCGTAATCTCTGCCAATGGATTCGTTTGATCCATAAACTGAGACAACTGGTTGGTACCAAAGAAAGAATTAATTACAGAAGACAATGTCTTGGCATTAATCAAATCTATAGGTGTAAACACCTCGTTATCACGAACGTTCATACGCTCACGAATTGTTCTTGCCATACGAGCTAGACCAACACCGAATTGAGAAGATAATTGTTCACCTACAGTTCTAACACGACGGTTAGACAAGTGGTCAATATCATCAATCTCTGCTTTTGAGTTAATTAACTCAATTAAATATTTTATAATAGTTATGATATCTTCTTTGGTTAAGACTTGCTTATCCATTCCAATATCCAACTGTAATTTCTTGTTCATTCTATAACGACCAACTTCACCTAAGTTGTAGCGTTGATCAGAGAAGAATAACTTATCTATAATACCACGAGCAGTTTCTTCATCTGGCGGTTCTGCATTACGCAATTGACGATAGATATGTTCAACAGCTTCTTTTTCAGAATTCGTTGGATCCTTCTGTAAGGTATTATGAATAATAGCGTAATCAGATTGCGCATTATTTTCTTTATGTAATAGAATTGTTTTTACATCTGCATCAATAATTTCTGCAATGTGTTCTTTTTCAAGAATAGTGTCACGATCTAAAACTATCTCGTTACGTTCAATTGACACTACCTCACCTGTATCCTCATCTACGAAATCCTCGTGCCATGTGTTCAACACTCTTGCCGCTAATTTGCGACCTAGTACTTTTTTAAGTCCGGCATTAGAAACCTTAACCTCTTCAGAAAGGTCAAAAATCTCTAAAATATCCTTATCACGTTCAAAACCAATAGCCCTGAACAAAGTAGTAACCGGTAATTTTTTCTTTCTATCGATATAAGCGTACATTACGCCATTGATATCGGTAGCAAATTCTATCCAAGAACCTTTAAAAGGAATTACCCTAGCAGAATATAATTTTGTTCCATTTGCATGGAAAGACTGACCAAAGAAAACCCCTGGAGATCTATGTAACTGAGATACCACAACTCTTTCAGCTCCGTTGATAACGAAAGTACCACTCGGAGTCATGTAAGGAATGGTCCCTAAATAAACGTCTTGTACAATAGTCTCAAAATCTTCATGTTCTGGATCTGTACAATATAATTTTAAACGTGCTTTTAACGGAACGCTATAAGTAAGACCACGCTCAATACATTCTTGAATTGAATATCTAGGTGGATCTATGAAATAATCAAGGAATTCCAATACAAACTGATTTCTGGTATCAGTAATTGGGAAATTTTCCATGAAGGTGTTATAAAGACCTTCATTACCTCTTTCATCTGATTTAGTCTCAAGTTGAAAAAAGTCTTGGAAAGATTTAATCTGAATATCTAAGAAATCCGGATAATCCGGTGTGTTTCTTGCAGAAGCAAAGCTTATTCTTTCAGTATTATTTGTGAACATCTACGGACAGTGTTTTGATCGTGAGTACTAGTTGGGTAGTATACCTCTTGATATACCTAATTCTATAAAAAGGCTTAGGTCTAAACGCAAAAAGCGCAAAGACCTAAACCAAAAGTAATATGGTTGTCGCTATTATTTAAGCTCAACTTCTGCTCCAGCTTCTTCCAATGATTTTTTGATACCTTCCGCTTCGTCTTTAGATACACCTTCTTTTACTGCTTTTGGTGCACTATCAACGATATCTTTAGCATCTTTCAAACCTAAACCAGTTAATTCCTTAACTAATTTTACAACTGCTAATTTAGAAGCACCTGCTGCTTTCAAAATAACGTCGAATTCAGTTTTCTCTTCTGCTGCTTCACCAGCTTCACCACCACCACCGGCAGCTACCGCTACTGCTGCTGCTGCAGGCTCAATACCGTATTCTTCTTTTAATATATCAGCTAACTCGTTTACTTCTTTAACTGTTAAGTTAACTAATTGTTCTGCGAAATCTTTTAAATCTGCCATTTTCTATCGTTTAATAAAATTTTTAAAATATACTTAGTTTATTGTGCGTACTTATTTTTCAGATAATGTTTTAAGGATACCAGCGATTTTACCACCACCAGACTTAAGACCAGAAATAACATTCTTGGCTGGAGACTGTAACAATCCAATTATTTCGCCAATCATTTCTTCCTTAGACTTAATGCTAACTAAAGCTTCTAAGTTTTCATCACCTATGTAAATTGCTTCTTCAACAAAAGCTCCTTTCAATAAAGGCTTATCAGATTTTTTTCTGAAGTTCTTTATTAATTTTGCAGGAGCATTGGCAACTTCTGAAAACATAAGAGAAGTATTCCCTTTTAACGTTTCAGGTAATTCACCAAATTCTTTATCAGAAGCTTCCATTGCTTTAGCAAGCAATGTATTCTTAACTACAGCTAGTCTAATATCAGCTTTAAAACAAGCTCTTCTTAAATCAGAAGTTGTACCTGCATCTAAACCTGAGATATCAGCCACGTAAATAGTGCTGCTATCTGCCAACTGCGTAGTCAAATCTTTTATAACCGTTGCTTTTTCTTCTCTTGTCATACTATTAATTTTTAACTACCAGTTGTTAAACTGACTTTGGATCTAATTGCAAACTAGGACTCATGGTACTAGACATGAAGATTGTCTTCATATAAACACCTTTGGCCGCAGTTGGCTTCATCTTATTCAAAGTATCCAACAACTCCTTAGCATTATCCGCTATTTTATCAGCAGAAAAAGAAGCCTTACCTATCGCAGCGTGTACGATACCTGTTTTATCAACTTTAAAATCTATCTTACCTGCTTTAACTTCAGATACAGCTTTCGCTACATCCATAGTTACAGTACCTGTTTTTGGATTAGGCATTAAACCTCTTGGTCCCAATACTCGACCTAAAGGACCTAATTTACCCATTACGCTTGGCATGGTGATAATAACATCAACATCTGTCCAACCGCCTTTAATCTTCTCCAAATACTCATCTAACCCAACATAATCTGCACCAGCCTCTTGAGCCTCCGCTTCTTTATCTGGGGTCACCAAAGCCAAAACCTTAACATCTTTTCCAGTTCCATGAGGTAATGTTACCACACCACGAACCATTTGATTAGCTTTTCTTGGATCTACACCCAAACGAACAGCTAAATCTACTGATGCATCGAATTTTGTATTGGTTATCTCTTTAATTAAAGCTGAAGCTTCTGTAACAGAGTATAGTTTATCTTTCTCTATTTTAGACTGAGCTTCTTTTTGCTTCTTTGTCAACTTTGCCATTTAATTACTTTTAAGATTTTAAAAAGGTCTTTTTCCTGCAACCTTCATACCCATTGAACGAGCAGTACCAGCTATCATACTCATAGCAGATTCTACTGTAAATGCGTTAAGGTCAACCATTTTATCTTCGGCGATCGCCTTGATTTGGTCCCAGGTAACACTACCTAATTTTACTCTGTTAGGTTCGCCAGATCCTTTTTTAATCTTAGCCGCTTCCAATAGCTGAATTGCCGCCGGTGGTGTCTTTACAACAAAGTCGAACGACTTATCTTTGTAAACGGTGATAACAACTGGTAATACTTTACCTGGTTTATCCTGCGTACGAGCATTGAACTGCTTACAGAACTCCATAATGTTAACACCAGCAGCACCTAAGGCGGGTCCAACCGGTGGCGATGGATTCGCTGCACCTCCCCTAACTTGTAGTTTAACTACTTTACCTACTTCTTTTGCCATTGTTTAAAATTAAATTGAAAGTGTGTTTACGGAAGCAACACTACTTTAATTATATGTATGTAACACTTAATTTAAATACTTAAATCTTTTCTACTTGCATATAGCTAAGTTCTAATGGTGTTTTTCTACCAAAAATCTTAACCATTACCTCTAACTTACGCTTTTCTTCGTTTATTTTCTCAACGGTTCCATTGAAGCCATTAAAAGGACCATCAATTACTTTAACCGTTTCACCAAAAACAAATGGAATAGCAACACTATCGGTATTAACAGCCAACTCATCAACCTTACCTAACATTCTGTTGACCTCATTCTTTCTCAAAGGAACAGGATCTCCACCTTTTGTTTCACCTAAAAACCCAATAACATTAGTTATCGATCTTATAATATGAACCATCTCTCCGCCTAAATTAGCTTTGATCATGATGTACCCCGGAAAATAAACCCTCTCTTTGTTGATTTTCTTTCCGTTTCTTATCTGAACTACTTTTTCCGTAGGAACAAGAACATCCTCTAAATAGTCTGAAAAACCATGACGCTCTACTTCACTTTCAATGTATCCTTTGATTTTATTCTCTTGACCACTTACAGCGCGTACAACGTACCATTTTTTCTCTAATACCTCTGACATAGTCCTATTAGTTTAAAACGTAGTTGAAATAAGACTTGATCACTTTACTAAAAACCGTATCTACACCCCATGTAGCCAAAGCAAAAAGGATAGAAAACACAGCTACAATCACCATAAGATTAGATGATTCTGCACGTGAAGGAAGAGTAACATTATTCCTTAACTCTTCAACGGATTCTTTTATATATGTGAACATTCAAATACTGTTTTACAATTTCAACAAATAGGATTATACACCCAAATTCTATTGTGGCACGGGAGGAGAGACTCGAACTCCCGACACCTGGTTTTGGAGACCAGTGCTCTACCAACTGAGCTACACCCGTATGAACGATGAATTAAATCACCTATTCTATATTTTGCATGTAAAGGTGTCCCGCTTGAGCAGGACACCCTTATACACAATACTCTTATTAGATTAAAATTAATCTATAATCTTAGTAACCTGACCAGCACCTACTGTTCTACCACCTTCACGGATAGCGAAACGAAGACCTACGCTCAATGCGATTGGCTGAAT
Source organism: Maribacter litoralis (assembly GCF_902506355.1). Taxonomy (NCBI): domain Bacteria; kingdom Pseudomonadati; phylum Bacteroidota; class Flavobacteriia; order Flavobacteriales; family Flavobacteriaceae; genus Maribacter; species Maribacter litoralis. Next base: position 579,517 of record NZ_LR733271.1, read on the forward strand.
CAATTCAACTGTAATTGTAAGGTTATCACCAGGCATAACCATTTCAACTCCTGAAGGAAGTGCAATGTTACCTGTTACATCCGTTGTTCTTACGTAGAACTGTGGACGATAGTTATTATGGAATGGTGTATGACGACCACCTTCTTCTTTTTTCAATACATAAACCTCAGCTTCGAATTTAGCATGTGGCTTAACAGAACCTGGCTTACAGATTACCATTCCACGGCTAATTTGAGATTTTTCAATACCTCTTAATAAGATACCTACGTTATCACCAGCTTCACCTCTATCCAAAATCTTACGGAACATTTCAACCCCAGTAATAGTAGAGTTTAATTTCTCAGCACCCATACCGATGATTTCAACTGCATCACCAGTGTTAGCGATACCAGTCTCAATACGACCAGTTGCAACAGTACCACGTCCTGTAATTGTAAATACATCTTCAACAGGCATTAAGAAATCTTTATCAACATCTCTCTTAGGAAGCTCGATCCAATCATCAACAGCAGCCATTAATTCCATAACCGTGTCAACCCATTTTTGCTCACCGTTCAATGCACCTAATGCAGATCCAGCGATCACAGGCCCATTATCACCATCATACTCATAGAAAGAAAGTAATTCTCTAACTTCCATCTCAACAAGCTCGATCAATTCCTCATCATCAACCATATCCACTTTATTCATGAATACAACAATTCTTGGAATACCAACCTGACGACCTAATAGGATATGCTCACGTGTTTGTGGCATAGGACCATCAGTAGCAGCAACAACCAAAATAGCACCATCCATCTGAGCAGCACCAGTAACCATGTTCTTTACGTAATCCGCGTGACCAGGACAGTCAACGTGCGCGTAGTGACGGTTAGCTGTAGAGTACTCTACGTGTGATGTGTTAATTGTAATACCTCTTTCTTTTTCCTCAGGAGCGTTATCGATAGAATCGAAACTTCTCAATTCAGAAAGACCTGCATTTGCCAAAACAGTAGTAATAGCAGCAGTCAATGTAGTTTTACCGTGATCCACGTGTCCAATAGTACCTATATTTAAGTGCGGTTTGGAACGATCGAAAGTTTCCTTTGCCATGTTTAATGTATTTTAATCTTAGTTTATATTAGTGTACAAATTTATACCTTAATTGAGCCAATGACGAGATTTGAACTCGTGACCTCTTCCTTACCAAGGAAACGCTCTACCCCTGAGCTACACCGGCGTAAAGTGTTGAATCTACCATATAGCAGATTCCTGCCTTCGCAGGAATGACATTTTTTGTCAAATTTATAGAGCGGGAGACCGGGTTCGAACCGGCGACATTCAGCTTGGAAGGCTGACGCTCTACCAACTGAGCTACTCCCGCTTATAATATTACAATATTTCAATAAAACCCTTTAAAAAAATTTGTGGGGAGAGCAGGATTCGAACCTGCGAAGACGTAGTCAGCAGATTTACAGTCTGCCCTCGTTGGCCGCTTGAGTATCTCCCCTCAAACTATTATTTTAAAGAACTTCAGAGCCGATGGAGGGACTCGAACCCACGACCTGCTGATTACAAATCAGCTGCTCTAGCCAGCTGAGCTACATCGGCTTATTTTACGGTTTTTATCGCCATAAAAAAGCCCGCTATTTCTAACGGACTGCAAATGTATAGTATTTTTTGTTTATTCAAAACAAATTTTGAAAAATTTTTATCAAGCTTGTAATCTTAATTTCTGCTTTTGTTTTATTAGCCTACGTTCCAGGGAACTACAAGCAGAATCCACAGCCTCTTCAAATGACTTACATTGTTTTTTTACCACGAATTTATCTTTTGGAACCGAAATTTTTATCTCCACTATCTTATTCTCTTTTGCACTTGTATTTTCGACTTTCATATATACATCAGAGCTAATTACCTTAGAATAAAAGGTTTCCACCTTATCAAGTCTGTTTTGAAGAAAATTAATCAATTTTCTGTCTGCATTGAAATTTACCGATTGCGTATTTACTTTCATAGTCAGGAAATTTATAGGCTTTAAGAATTTAGCCAGATTAAACATTTATTTCTTATTTCCCCTTGGATGAGCATTTGCATGCACTTTTTTTAACTCTGCAATACTATTATGCGTGTAAACCTGTGTAGACGCCAAACTGGAATGACCCAGCAATTCTTTTACCGCATTTAAATCGGCACCTTTATTCAAAAGATGCGTTGCAAAGGTATGCCTAAGAATATGCGGACTCGTTTTCACCTTAGAGGAAACCTCTCTAAAGTACTTTTTTATTAACCTATAAACAAGTGTTTCATACAATTTATTACCTGACATAGTCAAAAACATAAATGCATCATCTTTAATATTAGCTAATGCGCTCCTGTTTTCTAAATAAACTTTAAATTTTTCTTTCGTCTCTAACAACATGGGAACAAAACGCTCTTTACTTCTTTTACCAAAAACCTTTATTGTCATGTTAGCAAAATCAACATCTGCCACTTTAAGCGATATAATTTCCGCCCTTCTCATTCCCGTTACATAAAGTACATGTATAAGCAATTCATCCCTTACACCTTCAAAATCGGCCGTATACTCAATTTCAGACAATACTCTTTTCATCTCATGCTCTGAAAAAGGTATTTCTATCTTCTTGGAAGTTTTTAATGCTTTATGTTTACTTAAAGGACTGACTTCTGAGACACCTATCTTTTGAAGAAATTTATAATATGCCTTTAGGGATGAAATTTTTCTATTTATAGTTCTATTGTTTATCTGTTTTTCTGCTAACACTACTATCCAATTACGAACCAATGCGTATTCTACAGAGTCAATATCATCAACATCATACACTGATTTACAAAATTCCACAAACTCTAAAATATCTTTTTGGTACGCCTTCACGGTATGTGCAGAGTAATTTTTTTCTAGAGTGAGATATGATATAAATTCCGACAAAAACATATATTAAAGGTATCAAAGTTTTAAATTACTTGATTTTAACGCAAAAAAAATCCCGCAAATTGCGGGATTTTTATTTTCTAGTACAAAGTCTAAACTTCTTCTTGATCTCTTAGACCTTGAATATATTCTGCTTTTTGTATTTGTGCTCTACGCTCAACTGAAGGTTTTGTGAACTGTTGACGTTTACGCAACTGTCTCATTGTACCTGTCTTATCAAACTTACGCTTGAAACGCTTTAAAGCTCTATCGATGTTTTCTCCTTCTTTTACTGGTATTATTAACATGGGCTACAACCTCCTTTCTTTATGATTAAGGCTGCAAATATACTAACTATATTCAAATGGGCAACCTTTAATCTACTTTTTAAATTTTTTAATTCAACCGACTAAACCGTAGCCGGCTTATATTCTTTTTTATCTATAATAATTTTAGAAATAATTTCTCTTAGTATTTCCGATGTTCCACCACCTATTGGTCCTAATCTACTGTCTCTAAAATTACGTGCCATCGGATAGTCTTCTATATAACCATAGCCACCTAAAAACTGTAAACACTCATAAGCCACCTCATCTGCAACTTTAGTAGACTTTAATTTAGAGATCGTTGCCTCTTTAACCACATATTGACCTTTATCCAGTCGATATGCTACAGAATAATTATATTCCTTACACATATCAATATCCGCATGAAGATCTACCACTCTATGTCTTAAAGCCTGAAATTGATTTATTGATTTACCAAAGGCTTCCCTTTCAGACATGTAGTTTAATGCATATTCCAAAACATGTTCTGAGCGAGCATGAGCATTTACACCCATTATCAATCGTTCCAAAGAAAAATGTTCCATTATATAGGAAAAGCCCATGTTTTCTTCACCCATAAGATTCTCTGCAGGAATTTTCACATTATCAAAAGCAAGTTCTGCGGTGTCAGATGCTCGCCACCCCAATTTATTCAATTTATTGGCGGTAACCCCTTCACTTTTTCTATCAACTGCAAAAATGCTAATTCCTTTATTCCCTAACTCCGGATTGGTTTTTGCCGCTACGATCATATAATCGGCATAAACCCCATTGGTAATAAAAGTTTTGGAACCATTTAAAATATAATGATCACCATTCTTGATCGCAGTTGTTCTCATTGCCGCAACATCACTACCTCCAAAAGGTTCTGATATACATAGACAACCTATTTTATCTCCATCTACGCTTGGGCGCAAATACTTTTCCTTTAAATAAGCATCTGCCTCTTTGTTTAAATGGGTCATAGCCAAATATGCATGAGCCCAAATTGCAGCTGCAAATCCACCAGAATTAATTTTTTGAAGCTCCTCTAACAAGATAATGGTATAAAAAAGATCAAGACCAAGACCACCATCTTCTTCAGGAGTTGCCAGACCAAAATAGCCCATATCACCAAACTTCTTCCAAATAAACCTTTCAATGGTTCCTGTTTCTTCCCACTTATCAATATGGGGAACTACTTCTTTTTGTAAAAAATCTTTAAGGCTGGCCCTAAATAGTTGATGTTCTTCAGTGAAGTACATACTTTGCATAGCGTTATTTTTATAATGACAAATATAAAGCAATTCTATCAATACGCTCTATAGGAAAACCTTCTATTTTTGACAATTCGTTCAAAGAATTGATACTTCCGTTGAGATTACGATAATTTACAATGCTTTCAGACACGTGTTTTTGAAGATATATCAATTTTGACAATTCTGAAGCCGTTGCATTATTTACGTTAATTTTTACAATTTGCGGTTTACTGATCACTTTAAATTCTTTTAAAGTTCTATTTACCACTTCTTTTTCAAGACCATACACATCAAACAACTGTTCGTCAATTAAAAAACCGCCTAATCTATCTCTAAATTTTATGATTCTTGCTGACAGCTTCTCACCTATTCCATTAATTTTTCGCAACTGTTGAGCCGTAGCCTTATTTAAATCTTTATAGATTACTTTATTGACATGCTCATTTGGTTTCGTTGAATTAGTTTGATAAGAGGCTTTAACTTTTGATTTTTTTGCCCATTCCGGAAATTTAAAATTTCGAGCTATTTTATTCAGTAAAGAATCGGAAACCTTAGTCACTTCTTGAAATTCTTTTGCCGAGTTAACATATTTATTTCCTTCCCTGTATTTATGTAACCTATCTATTTCCTCAACAGACATCCCAAGCGTATACCCTTTAAAATCTGTTATATAATTAGGATTGAAAGGATATTCGTGCTTTACATCACTCTGTGATGCTATAACTTTTAAAGAATCAATTTGTGTTTGTATTGTGTTTTCAAATATTAAAGCATCAGCATCGTTAACCGCATACGACCGGTACACATAGTACCCTATTTGAATAAAAATCAGTATAAACAATAAAAAGAAAATCCCACTTCGTTCTTGTTTATTGAACTTGAAGTGGGATTTAAGATTTTTCAAAATCTAATAAATATTAGTACACCTTCTTAATGGCCGTTAAATACCTATCAAAGCTTTTCTTCACTTTCGGGAAAAGAATTAGTAAACCTATCATATTAGGAAATACTAATGCCAAAATCATAGCATCCGAAAATTTAATAACTGCATCTAAGGTAGCTGCTGCACCAATAACAACAAACATTAAGAAAAGTACTTTATAAACGATATCGGCCGTTTTACCTCTTCCGAATAAATATTTCCATGATTGAAGTCCGTAATAAGACCAAGAAATCATTGTTGAAAATGCAAATAGAATAATTGCGATTGTAAGTACATACCTAAAGCCTGGAATAACAGAATCATACGCCATCGAAGTCAAATCAACTCCACCGACATATGCACCAGATTCATTTAACATAACCGTACTACCTATACCATTACCATAATCAAAAGCACCAGCGTCCATATTAAAAAATATAATTACCAAAGCTGTCATTGTACAAATTACCACAGTATCGATAAACGGCTCTAATAATGCCACTATACCTTCACTTGCAGGGTATCTTGTTTTCACTGCAGAGTGTGCAATGGCTGCAGAACCAGCACCTGCTTCATTAGAGAATGCCGCTCTTTGGAAACCAACGATTATAACACCAACGATACCACCAATAGCAGCATCTGGAGAAAAGGCACCGGCAAAAATCATCCCGAATGCATCGCCTATATATTTGATATTCGAAAAAATGATCACCAAAGATGCTAGAACATAAATACCTGCCATAAAAGGAACTATCTTTTCCGTTACACTGGCAATCTTTTTAATACCACCTATAATAACGATACCCACTAAAATTGCAAGAATTACACCTATGACAACCCCAGTTGCACCACCCTCCAAATTAAACATTGAAGTTAATTGTACCGCAGCTTGGTTAGATTGAAATGCGTTACCACCACCAAAGGAAGCACCTACACATAATATTGCAAAGAGACCTGCCAATATTTTACCTAATATTTTAAAGTTGCTTTCACTTAGTCCTCTTGACAAATAGTACATAGGACCGCCATACACGGTACCATCAGGACCTACATCTCTGTATTTAACCCCTAAAGTACATTCTACAAATTTTGTAGACATTCCGATTAAACCACATATGATCATCCAAAATGTAGCTCCAGGACCACCTAAGGCTATTGCCACTGCCACACCGGCAATATTACCTAGCCCTACCGTACCAGAAACGGCAGTTGCCAAAGCCTGAAAGTGACTTACCTCACCTTCTTCACTTTCATCTCTAATGGTATCAGGAATATCGCCATCTTCTGTCATATGTAATTGAACTTTCTCAAGTCCGTACTTTTCAATTTCTTCATATTTACCTCTTACTACATTGATAGCTAAAGGAAATTTACTAATACCGGGAAATTTGAAATAGATCGTAAAAAAGGTAGCTCCTACAATTAATAAAATAAGTACAATTGGAATGTTGTAACCTGCTATTGGAATAGAAGTTAAAACCGTTGCTTCCCACCATGTTGCAAAAGGCATGAAGGCATCATTTACTTTTTCATCCAAGCCCTTTTCTTGTGCAATTGTAAGAAATGGAATTAACATCGTTAATAGAGTTAGAAGTCTATACTTCATAAGTTTTAAAATTTTTTGAATTAGTCAGTTAGTCTAGCAATATCTTAAAAATAATGGATGCAATCAAATATATATGGTATAAAGATCATTATTCTATATGGAACATCTCATTTAATTTCTTTATCTGTTCTGGTCTACCCAGTACTATGACCTTACTTTTCGGCTGTAGTTCCATATCAGCTTCCGGATTGATGATATAATTACCATCTGGCGAAATATATCCTATTATAGTACACCCCGTTTTTCTTCGTAAATCAAGATCTCGCAAAGAGTTACATTCAATTTGATCTGAAAAATCTTCAATAGCTACCTCCTCAAGATTTGTGGTGTTCTCACCTTCGGTAGAAAGCTTGTCCATAAACGTTATCAAATCTGGCATTACTACCAAAGACGCCATATGGTCCCCTCCAATTTTATCTGGCATAATTACCTTATTGGCACCAGCCAAAAACAATTTCTTTTGAGAATTTACGAGAGAAGCCCTACTAATTATAAAGAGATTTCTTTTCATCTGCCTAGCCGACAATACCACAAAAAGGTTAGCCGCATCATCTGGTAACGTGGCAATTAAATATCTTGCCCGCTCTATACCGGCTTGTAAGAGCACATCGTCATCATTTGCATCACCTTCAATAAACAATATGTCATCTTCAAACCTTTCTATAATTTCTTTGTCCTTTTCAATTACCACAAAAGGTCTTCTATAAGCTTTTAATTTTTCGGCCGCCTGCATACCGTTACGACCAAAACCACAGACAATAACGTGTTCATTTAAATTTTCGATGGCACTTTTCATTTTTCTTTTTTTAAGCAGTTCTACTGAATTTCTAGAAAGTAGGTATTCGGTTACTATCGAAATAGCAAAACCTACGATAAATACACTGGTAACTATAAGTATAATGGTGAAAATCTTACCCTCTGGCCCCATAGGCCTTACCTCAGAAAACCCTACGGTAGTAACGGTAATTATGGTCATGTAAAATGCATCTACCCAAGAATAGTCTGCCACAAAGCGATACCCCAATACTCCAAAAGTCAAAACCAGTAGCATTAAGGCCAATGCTAGATATATTTTAGACTTAAATAATTGTATCATACATTATAAATCAAAAACGGAATTTCGTTTGGTGTACACTAAATCTTTTATTTTCAACCAGAACGCCAGAAAAAGATAAAGGGCAAAACCAAAGCCAACTGTTACAAAAGTGAGGTAAATAAAAGATGTTCTAACAACCCTAGCCCTAATACCTAGGCGTTCAGCGATTCTACCACAGACTTCGAATCCCCTTTTTTGAAAATAAAGCAATATTTCATAGAATACATTCATTGCGTATAAAATTAGGCTTTTACATTCATTAAAGATGCCCCAATCGCACAATCCAAGCATTTATCTTTCCTACAATAGTTATTATACAACTGTAAGTATGTTTGAGAATCTTTAGCATTTATTATCGATGCCTGCAATTTATCAAAGTTAGTTATTATACTGTTTTCTTCTTTTTTAATTTTCGCCATCATTTGAAACAGACCTTCATTATCCGTGGCACCTTTATATTGGCGGTATGCAAACTTTAATGGTATAATAGTGTTTATAAACAGTAAATTTAAAAATGAGCTTGATATTCTCTTTTTGCTCTGTTTTGAAATCTTGCCAAAATTATAATGGGTATCCCAATATGGTGAGGTACCAATTTTTAGAATATCGAAGAAGTCCGACTCCTCCTTTTCAATCAACAAATGAAATAAATTATTATTTTCCGCATAAATAGCGCTCAATTGCGCTAGTCTTATGGTCGGAAAATTCATGGGTCTTAATCTAAAAAACTCGGGAGACTTAAAAACCGGGTTCAAATTAAACTTATGCGCTAGGTAGTTATATTCTTTTTGTAATTCTTCTAAATACTTATCGTCGGTTGTAGCGTTATCTAACAATTTTGCCTGACCAAAGAACAAACTTTCCATCTGAAGCGGCTTTTTATGCAATTTTCTTATGATAGAAAAATCTATTGATTTACCGATCTCCACAAATACATCTCTATTAATTTTAGAACCAAATGACTTTAAAAGCATTAAAAATAAAACTTGCTCCCAATTATTATTGGTATAAACAAGCAGCTCGGTAATGAATATTGATTTTTGCTCTAAACGTTCTACAAATAGTCTATCTAACCAATTCTCTTTAATAAACTCGTCTACTTTATCAAAATCATTTTCACAATTGATAAACTTATAATTTTTAGTGTTGAACAATTTCTGATAGTTCTGTAATAATGAGTCAGAAATAATATCTTTAAGGGATACCGTTGGTATTTGACTTCCGTCTTTTCTATATACAGAAATATCATCTTCCCATACAACATGCAAAATTACATTGTCATAATTACGATCTTCTTGGTGATTATGCGCATACCAATCTGATGATTTTAGATGAACTTCTACATTACCAGCCCATAGCTGCCCGTTCAATTCTATTTGTGCATTGAAAAAATCAGGTCCACTTAAATCATTATGAGTACCGACAGACTTGACATAAACATCTTCGTCTGATGTTGTCTTGAGCCCATTCACTGGATATTTTTTGTACTTCCAAATAAAATGAAGTAAGTCTTCCTTCATTTTATAAAAATAAAAAACCCGCTGTAAAGCGGGCATATTTTCTGAAAAGAATTGAAGTTAAGCGGTTTCACCTTCCCAATTCATAAATCCTCCTTGAAGATTAAAAGCTTTATCAAAGCCTAAGTTTTTCATGATCGCACATGCCTGACCGCTTCTTGCTCCAGACCTACAGTACACATAATAGTTTTTTGTTTTGTCAAGCTTCTCCAATTCTTCAACAAACTCTTGTCCTTTATAAATATCGATATTGATTGAATTAGGAATTATACCTTCTTCTACTTCTTCTTCTGTTCTTACATCGAGAATTACTGCATTAGAATCTTTCTCTAACTGCTCTTCCCATTCTTGTTGTGATAAATCTGCCATAGTGTAAATTATATGCTGTAAAAATAATCGATTTTTATTTATTGAGACCGTCTTCATGTTTTTAACAAAAAATTAATCATAACAATTATATCCAATTCCAAATATAATTATACATTTGTATATACAATTATTGTACATACATGAATGTAGAAGAAATTATAAAGACGAATAAAAAAATGCCGTTGGCCAAACGGACATTAATTCATGTTGCTCTTGTAGCAAATAAAATTAATGAAGGCGTTTCTACGGTTTTAAAACCTTATGACATATCGGTACAACAGTTTAATGTGCTCCGAATCTTAAGAGGGCAAAATGGGAAACCTGCAAATCTTTCTACTATTAACGAACGTATGGTTACCAAAATGAGTAATACTACCCGTTTGGTAGACAAGCTAATTTTAAAAGGGTTTGTAAACAGAACGGTATGCGAAAAAAATAGAAGAAAAGTAGAAATTGTAATTACCGAAAACGGATTAAAAATTTTAAATGAAATTGATGGAATACTTTTTGAAGCAGAAGAAAATATGCTTAAAAACTTTACCAAAGAAGAATTACACCAATTCAACGAATTATTAGATAAATTTTAAGCACAACTATGAGTACTATTTTAAATAAACTAAACTGGCGTTATGCCACCAAAAATTTCGACAGCTCTAAACAAGTGAGCAACGAAGATTTGAATACATTATTAGAAGCTGGAAGACTAACAGCTTCTTCTTACGGTTTGCAACCTTATGAGATTTATGTAATCAAAAATGAGGAAGTAAGAAAAGAATTAAGAAAAGCTTCTTATGACCAACCGCAAATAACAGACGCATCTTATATTATTGTTTTAGCCAACAAGCCTACCTTTGATGATAGTATGATAGATGATTACATAGCTAACATTATGAAAGTTCGCGGTCTAAGTAAAGAGGATCTTGAAGGGTTTTCCAAAACAATGAAATCAACCCTTTTAGACCTTCCAGATGCTTACAAAGGCGCATGGACTTCTAATCAAGCCTATATTGTTTTAGGTAACCTTATGACGATTGCCGCTGAAATGGAAATTGATACCTGCCCTATGGAAGGTTTTGACAAAGAGCAATACAATGAAATATTAGGACTTACAGACAAAGGTTTAAACGCCGCGGTAGTGCTAGCGGTTGGATACCGATCATCTGAAGATGCCACACAGCATTATCCAAAAGTAAGATACCCAGAAGAACAAATTATTACACATATATAAATTAAACACAATCATTTTAAAATTAGAAACATGAAAAAATCATTATTAAGTTTAGTATTCGTAGCTGTTTTTGGCTTTAGCGCAACTGCTACTACCCCAATTGACGGAGAAAAGAAAGAAGTAAAAGTTAGTGAAAGTACAGTTACCTGGAAGGGCTACAAAGTTACCGGTGCGCACAACGGTAGCATAAACCTAAAATCTGGCCATTTAGAAATGAACGGCAAAAAATTGACAGGAGGGGAATTTGTGGTTGATATGACTTCAATTACCGTAAACGACCTTGAAGCTGGTAAGGGAAAAGAAAAATTAGAAGGACATTTAAAATCCGCAGATTTCTTTGGTGTTGAAAACAACCCAACATCAAAATTGGTTTTTACTTCCGTTAAACCTATGAACGATAATTCATACACTGTAACCGGAGACCTTACCATTAAAGGTATAACTAAACCTGTAACTCTAGTTGTTTCTATGTTCGAAAACAAAGCTACTGCTACTGTAAAGATTGACAGAACAAAATTTGATATTAAGTATGGTTCAGGAAGCTTCTTTGACAATTTAGGTGATAAAGCTATCTATGATGATTTCGATTTAGTAGTTGATCTAGCACTATAACACCCATTAAATTCCATTGACCCTGTGGAATTACAACAATTTAAAATCCCTTTGAGATATATTCAAAGGGATTTTTATTTTTGCCAAGGTAAAGTTTGAAAGTTTAAATTTCCTTTTTATATTTGGTGCTCAATGAAAAATTTAATCGCAAATACTTGGTGGTGGAACAACTTACGAAAAACATCGTGAGCACAGCATCATTGTAGTAAAACTATATAAAGGCTTGTCATCACGACAAGCCTTCTTTATTTTATAAAAGTACCTATGTATGGCCTATCAATTTAAAACATATCATAAAAAAATACTTGCCGATACCGTTACCCCGGTAAGTGTCTACTTAAAAATTAGAGACCGTTTTCCAAATAGCATTCTTTTGGAAAGTAGCGACTATCATGCAAACAACAACAGTTTTTCTTATATCTGTTGCAACCCAATTGCATCTATTAAAGTGGAAAATGAAGTTATTACCAAACAATTTCCAGATGGTGTTATAGAAGAAATTGAAATAACACCAGAAATTGATGTGGTCAACTGTATCGATTCTTTCAGCAAAGCTTTTAAAGCTGATGACAATGACTATAAATTCATTAATAACGGCTTGTTTGGCTATATGGCTTACGACGCCGTTCGGTATTTTGAAGATGTTGATATATCGGTTAAAGATGACTCTGTTCATATTCCAGATATTTACTATGCCGTGTATCAAAATATCATTGCCATCAATCATTATAAGAATGAAGCATATCTTTTTGCTCATTGTTATAATACCGAGAACAATATTCCTGAACTGGAACAACTTCTAAACATTAGAAATTTTGCCACCTACAACTTTAAGATCGAAGGAGAAAGAGAATCTAATTTAGAAGATGAAGATTACAGAAAACATGTTGAATTAGCTAAAAAACACTGTCAACGTGGCGATGTTTTTCAGTTGGTTTTAAGCAGACGTTTTTCCCAAGGTTTTAAAGGTGATGAGTTTAATGTGTATAGAGCTTTACGTTCTGTAAATCCGTCTCCATATCTATTCTATTTTGATTATGGTGATTTCAAAATATTTGGTAGTTCACCAGAAGCACAGCTAATCGTTAGCGAAGGTAAAGCTGAAATACACCCTATTGCAGGTACTTTTAAAAGAACCGGTAACGATGAGCAAGATGCTCAACTTGCCAAGGAATTGAAAACGGACAATAAAGAAAACAGTGAGCACGTGATGTTAGTAGATCTTGCCCGTAACGACCTTAGTAGAAACGGAAGTGTTGTACAGGTAGAAAACTATAGAGAGGTGCAATTTTTCTCCCATGTTATACACTTAGTTTCTAAGGTTACAGGAATGAAGAAAAGTGATATTCCTACCATGAAAGTGGTAGCTGATACTTTCCCTGCCGGTACATTAAGTGGCGCTCCAAAACACATGGCCATGCAACTTATTGAAAAATATGAAAAAACCAGTCGTGGGTATTATGGTGGAGCTATAGGTTTCATGGATTTCTCAGGAAATTTCAACCATGCCATTATGATCAGAACTTTTTTAAGTAAAAATCATAAACTGCATTACCAAGCTGGTGCCGGATTGGTCGCTGCATCAAACCCAGAAAGTGAACTACAAGAAACATATAACAAACTAGGCGCTCTGACCAAGGCATTAGAAATAGCTGAAGACATATAAAATGAAGAAAATATTAGTTATAGATAATTACGATAGTTTCACTTATAACCTAGTGCATTATTTAGAGGAGTTAGGTTGTGAGGTTATTGTAAAACGTAATGACCAACTTACCCTAGAAGAGGTTGATGCATTTGATAAAATTGTACTTTCTCCTGGTCCGGGTATACCAGACGAAGCAGGTTTGCTAAAACAAATCATCAAAAAATATGCACCTACCAAAAGTATTTTTGGAGTTTGTTTAGGGCAACAGGCAATCGCTGAAGTATTTGGTGGTTCCCTAATAAATTTGGATGAAGTGTATCACGGTATTGCCACTAAAATAAAAATCACAAAAGATGATATTATTTTTGAAGGGCTTCCAAATGAAATCGAAGTTGGCAGATACCATTCTTGGGTGGTAAATCCTGATTTACCGGAAGTTTTAGAAGCAACATCTGTAGATGAAAACGGACAAATAATGTCTTTACGCCATAAGGAATATGATGTACATGCCGTGCAATTTCACCCCGAATCGGTGCTTACCCCGCAAGGAAAAAAAATGTTAGAAAATTGGTTGAACGCTTAAACCAGCCTTAAAAACCAACTATATAGTATTACAAAAATGAAAGAAACATTAAACAAGCTTATAAATCACGAGATACTTTCTAAAGAAGATGCCAAACGCATTTTGGTGAATATCGCACAGGGTGATTATAACACAAGTCAGATCGCGGCTTTCTTGACCGTCTATATGATGCGAAGCATTACCATTGAAGAATTAGAGGGTTTTAGAGATGCTTTGTTAGATTTATGCCTAGCGGTAGATTTATCTGCCTACAACCCTATTGACCTTTGTGGTACAGGCGGCGATGGTAAAGACACTTTTAATATTTCTACACTGGCTTCTTTTGTTACCGCTGGTGCAGGTGTAAAAGTCACTAAGCATGGTAATTATGGGGTTTCCTCTAAATGTGGTAGTAGTAATGTGATGGAGTTTTTAGGGATAAAATTCAGCAACGATGCCGGCTTTCTTGAAAAATGTATCGATGAGGCAGGAATTTGTGTATTACACGCTCCCCTATTTCATCCTGCTATGAAAAATGTGGCACCTATACGTAAAGATCTAGCAGTGAAAACATTCTTTAATATGTTAGGCCCAATGGTAAACCCTGCATTTCCTAAAAACCAAATGGTAGGTGTTTTTAACCTTGAGCTAGCTCGTATGTATGGCTATCTTTATCAGAAAACCGATAAGAATTTTACTGTGCTACATGCTTTAGACGGTTATGACGAAATATCATTGACAGGTAGCACCAAAACAATTTCAAATACTACCGAGGCGATGCTAAAACCATCTGATTTTGGTGTGGCAGAAATTAAACAATCGGATATTGTTGGTGGTGATGGTATAGAATCATCGGCTCAAATTTTCATGAACGTTTTACAAGGCAAAGGTACCGAAGCACAAAATAATGTGGTCTGTGCCAATGCAGGTATTGCCATTGCTACGGTAGAAAGCCTAACTCCTATTGAGGGTTTTGAAAAAGCTAAGGAATCGCTATTAAGTGGTAACGGGTTGGCAGCTTTGAAAAAAATACAGGAACTGAGTAAAAATTAAATCGAATGCCGTGTCTCGAATTAACGAGACTATAATAAACATATATGTTATGAATATTCTAGATAAGATTGTAGCGGATAAACGAAAGGAAATTGAATTAAAAAGTTTGATTTTTCCAGCCGCTCAATACACACATTCGGTAATTTTTAAAAGAGACACTTTTTCTTTGGCTCAAGCGCTTAGAAATAGTGACACGGGAATAATCTCTGAATTTAAACGCAGATCTCCGTCCAAAAAAACCATTAATCAGAATGCCAATGTTGGGCAGGTAGCAATGGGATATGAAAAAGCAGGCGTTTGCGGTATGAGCGTATTGACCGATATTAAATATTTTGGAGGTTCTTTAGAAGATTTAATAATTGCCAGGGCATCCGCACAAATCCCTTTACTTCGCAAAGAATTTATAATCAGTGAATACCAAATTATAGAAGCCAAAGCTTATGGTGCCGATGTTATACTTTTAATAGCTGCTGTGCTGACTATGGAAGAAATTAAAAAATTCTCTGAATTGGCAAAAAGCTTGGGTCTAGATGTACTCTTAGAGGTTCATAACGAAGAAGAGCTTCACAAATCTATTATGCCCAGTATAGATATGTTAGGTGTTAACAATAGAAATTTAAAGACTTTTGAGGTTAGTTTAGAGACTAGCAAATCACTTTCAAACTTAATTCCCGATGATTTTGTAAAAGTATCCGAAAGCGGAATCAGCTCTATTGAAGCTATTAAAGAGTTGAAGGAATATGGATATAAAGGTTTTCTTATTGGTGAAAATTTTATGAAAACCGACAACCCAGGTGAAAGCGCCATAACATTCATAACAGATTTAAAAAAATAATATGAAACTCAAAATCTGCGGAATGAAACTAAATACATCTGATGTTGCTCAATTGCAACCAGATTATCTTGGTTTTATATTTTGGGAACCTTCATCAAGATATTTTAAAGGTGAAATTCCAGATTTACCACATCAAATAAGTAAAATAGGTGTTTTTGTGGATGCAGATATAGCTGATGTCATTAAAATTGTCAATAAGCATAAATTACAAGGAGTTCAATTGCATGGTCATGAGAGTGTTGAATACTGTGTACAAGTTGCTTCCGAATTAAAAAAATGCAATCAGAAGGTCGAAATTATTAAAGTTTTCTCCATAAAGGAAGCATTCAATTTTGATGTACTAATACCTTATGAAAATGTTTGCGACTATTATCTTTTTGACACCAAAGGAAAGTTACCTGGTGGTAATGGTTACACATTTAATTGGTCTGTCTTAAAAGATTACCCTTCTACCAAACCTTTCTTTTTAAGCGGCGGAATTGGGCTGAACAATCTTGATAAGATTAACGAATTTATAAAAAGTCCCGAGTCTAAGTATTGCTATGCCATTGATGTAAATAGCAGATTTGAAATAGAACCGGGTTTAAAAAATATTGAAGAATTACAAAAGTTTAAAGAAGCGCTATGAATTATAATGCTGATGAAAAAGGGTACTACGGTGAATTTGGCGGTGCATTTATACCCGAAATGTTGTACCCAAACGTGGAAGAACTACGACAAAATTATTTAAAACTGATGTACGAAGATTCTTTTCAGAAAGAATTCAATCAGCTTTTAAAAGACTATGTCGGTAGACCTTCTCCCCTATATTTTGCCAAACGACTTTCTGAAAAACATGGGTGTAAAATATACTTAAAAAGAGAAGATCTAAACCACACTGGTGCACACAAAGTAAATAATACCATTGGTCAGATTCTAATGGCTCAAAAGCTAGGCAAGACCAGAATTATTGCCGAAACTGGTGCTGGGCAACATGGTGTAGCCACTGCTACCGTTTGTGCCTTAATGGGCATGGAATGTATTGTGTATATGGGTGAAATTGATATTGCCCGTCAAGCACCTAACGTGGCTCGTATGAAAATGTTGGGTGCCGAGGTAAGACCTGCAAAATCTGGTAGTAGAACCCTAAAAGATGCCACGAACGAAGCTATTAGAGATTGGATCAATAATCCAGTAGATACCCATTATATTATTGGGTCAGCTATTGGCCCGCATCCTTACCCAGATATGGTAACCCGTTTTCAATCTGTAATTTCAGAGGAAATAAAATGGCAATTAAAAGAAAAAGAAGGTCGTGAAAATCCTGATTATGTAGTTGCATGTATCGGTGGTGGCAGTAATGCAGCTGGTACGTACTACCATTTTTTGCATGAACCTGATGTTGGCATTATTGCGGTTGAAGCTGCCGGTAAAGGTATAGATTCTGGAGAAAGCGCAGCTACATCGGCACTTGGCAAAGTTGGGATAATTCATGGTTGTAAAACTATGCTAATGCAAACAACAGATGGTCAAATTACTGAACCCTATTCTATTTCCGCAGGATTAGATTATCCTGGCGTTGGTCCAATGCACTCGCATCTATATAAATCTGGTCGTGCTGAATTCTATTCTGCTACGGATGATGAAGCAATGGCTGCCGGTCTTGAGTTATCTAAATTGGAAGGTATTATTCCTGCAATTGAAACGGGACATGCATTTGCAATTTTTGAACATAAAAAATTCAAAAAAGATGATGTTGTTGTTATCAGCCTTTCCGGTCGTGGAGATAAAGATTTAAATACTTACATAGATTACTTTAAGCTAGCATAACTTTATTATGAGCAATAGAATTACCACAAAATTACAAGAAGGCAAAAAACTCCTTTCCATATATTTTACCGCTGGGTATCCTGCACTCAACGATACCGTTAAAATCATTGAAGATTTAGAAAAGAACGGGGTTGATATGATTGAAATAGGATTACCATTTAGTGATCCTTTAGCAGACGGACCAACAATTCAAGAAAGCTCTACTGCTGCATTGAAAAACGGAATGACTACCGAAGTACTTTTCAATCAATTGAAAGATATTCGTAAAACGGTATCTATCCCGTTAATTATCATGGGTTATTTCAACCCGATGTTACAATATGGTGTGGAGGCATTCTGTAAAAAATGCCAGAAAATTGGTATCGACGGACTTATTCTACCCGATTTACCGCTCGATGTTTATCAAGACGAGTACGAAGAAACGTTTAAAAAATACGGACTTTTAAATGTTTTCCTTATTACACCACAAACTAGTAACGAACGTATTGATCAGATCGACAAGGCTTCGGATGGTTTTATCTATATGGTAAGTTCAGCTAGTGTAACAGGTTCTAAATCTGGTTTTGGTCAAGAACAAGAAAGTTATTTTCAGCGCATTGCCCAAATGAATTTAAAGAACCCACAAATAGTTGGTTTCGGTATTAAAGACGAAGAAACTTTTAAGCAAGCTACCAAAACAGCTCAAGGAGCAATTATAGGTTCTGCTTTTATTAAGCACTTGACTGCAAATGGAGTACATTCTATTGTAGAGTTTGTAAAAAGCATTCGATAACCAACCTTCTAATAACCTGGATTTTGTATCGCATTTGGATTTAAGTCTATTTCCGATTGCGGTATCGGCCAAACGTACTCGTGTGGTTGATAATCTTTAGAAAAGTCATTAGTAGAGTTAAAATTATCGATGACATCTTGAAGCTTGTTCCATCTAACTAAATCGTCTCGCCTATGACCCTCAAAACATAATTCTAATTTTCGCTCTAAATATATTATATTAAAAAATTGATCCTTATTAAGATTACCGGGAACATCGTTCTCGGTATTCCCAAATGCTCTTTCCCGAACTTGATTTATCGCCGCATAAGCTAAGGAAGTTGGCCCATTTACTTCATTCTCAGCTTCAGCTAATAACAACAATACATCAGCATATCTTAAAACAGGATAGTCAAACGATGTAGACTCAAAATTTGCATCCGGTAATTCTCCGTTATACCATTTTAAAGGTCTCCAATTCTTTGGATTTTCTTCATTAACGACACTATTACCAAATATAGAGAATGTCGCTATCGAATTTTTAAACCGATTGTCTTCAATTTCTATCGGAAAACTTACAGGATTTTCAAATGATAATGAACTATTGAACGAATTTTCGAAACCAGAAACAAGCAACAGAGCATCTTTTGAAGAGATACCCAAAGGACCCCAATAATCGTTAATTGCACTTTTGGAGTCTTCACCTCCATCAAAAGTGATTTTAAATAGAATTTCACTATTTGAGGCTTCATTTTCTACGTTAAAAACTGAATTATAATCTGTCATTAATTCATACTGCCCTTGAAGAATTCTTAACTGTTCCAAAGCACTACCGTATTTACTGAATTCATTTAAGGGAAAACCGGCCATGGTCATATAGACCTTGGCCAACAAAAATCTTGCGCTCCACTGATTTGCACGATCATTACTATTTGAAACTGGTAAATTTTCAATTGCATAAAGCAAATCCTCTTCTATTTGAGCGTAGGTGGTATTTGGATTTTGAGGGTAATTTGGAGGACCGCTTAAATCAATTTCGGCTGTTATACTTAAAAGCGGATTACCATAAATTTTTATTAGATTGAAATACAATAAACTTCTTAAAAATTTAAAATGCGCTTCTAATTCTTCTCTATTAACATCACTGGTTACAACGTTTGAAGGACCCAATAAATAGTCTATGCCCAAATTCGTACCCCTTATCTGAATATAATGTTCTGCCCAAACCTGATTTACTATAGTAGATTGAGCATTAAAAGAATATGCATCTAAATCAATTAGATTACTATCAAAACTAGGATTAGCTTTTAAGATATCACTACCAGTATCTCCCCAATACGATAAATACGCATCCGCATTAAATATTGATTGCAGATTCTGATAAGATTGATTTAATAAAAAATCAATATCCAAATCTTGCTCTGTTACGACAGGTATTTCAGGGATATTGAAAATAATCTTTTCTGTTACGTTTTTAGTAAGTATAACTTCTTGAAAATATATAAAATCTGGATTTTGGTTTAATACCACATTAACTACATAATTACCTAGATCTATATTATCAAAAACCACTGCTCCAGATTCACCGACAATCAATGTTTTAGTTTCTGGATTCGTAGTTACCACTGCATCAATTGCAGCTTCGCCTCCCAGTAAAACGGTAACTTCAATATTTCCAGAATCAATTTCTTCCACCTCAGCAGTAGTATCATCTGAACATGCGTTTAGAAAGAAAACAATCAAAATATACTGAATAAAATTTTTCATTTTTTATAAATTAAAAACTAATCAAAGTAATACAATTTATGAATTCAAAAATCAAAATTCGCATCAAAAAAAAATAATATTATTATTCATATATTTTTATTCAAATGTAGGATTTGTCATAAACTATGTTATTACTAGTAAGGCGTGTTTTTCACTCTATTTTCATTACATTTAAGGAATATTATGATGAGAAATAAAATGAAAAAACTACTTACACTCACATTCCTTTTATCCCTATTTACTGCCCATTCCCAAGACTCCATTTTAATAAAATCAAAGGTTGCAAATGCCATTGGTGAATTAAAGGAATTTGTTGCCATACCAAATGACGCATTGAATGCCGATGATATTGATACCAACCTTTTTTGGCTTAGAAAAAAATTTACTGAACGAGGTTTTAACAGTACCATTTTAGAAACAGAAGGCCTTCCGCTATTTTTTGCCGCCTTACCAATGGACGATAATAAGCCTACTATTTTATTCTATATGCATTTAGATGGGCAATCTGTTGATGCCACTAAATGGGACCAGGCAGATCCTTACAAAATAGTTTTGAAATCTAAAACTAATGAAGGCTGGAAAACCGAATCTTTTTCAGATTTGAATGATGACATCAATTATGACTGGCGACTTTTTGGTAGGTCTACCTCTGATGACAAAGGACCAATTATCATGTTTCTAAATGCCATAGATGCTCTTAAAAAAGATAATATCGATATCCCTTATAACGTAAAAGTTATATTGGACAGTGAAGAGGAAAAAAGTAGCGCTCCGTTACCAAAAGCGGTTCGAACCTATAAAGATTTATTACAGGCAGATTTCTTGGTGATTAATGATGGCCCTGTTCATGTTTCGGGAAAACCTACCATCGTATATGGCTGTAGAGGAATCACAACGTTATCAATTACTACCTATGGTCCAATAAAACCTCAACATAGTGGTCATTACGGAAATTATGCACCTAACCCAGGTTTTCAATTAACACAGCTTTTAGCTACAATGAAAGATGCTGATGGCAAAGTATTGATAAAGGGGTATTATGATGGAATTTCTTTAGATGATGCAACACTAGAAATTTTAAAAAGTGTACCTGATAACATAGAAAAAATCAATAAAAACTTGGCAATATCAAGCCCAGAAAAAGTGGGTAGCTTTTACCAAGAATCATTACAATATCCTTCTTTGAACATAAGAGGTTTAGGCTCTGGATGGATTGGTGACCAAGCTAGAACAATTGTTCCTGCCACTGCCACTGCAGAGTTAGATTTAAGGTTAGTGCCCGAAAGTGATGGAACAAAACTTAAAAACCTGGTAAAAGCTCATATTAAAAATCAAGGTTACCATGTAATGAACACTGAACCGACAATGGAAGACCGTGTAAAATATGACAAAATCGTTACTATTAAAGAGGGTTCTGTAACCGATGCCTTCCGTACTGAACTAGACAATCCATTTGGTAATGGTATCGTAAAGACTATGGAATCTAAATTTGGAGAAAAACCTGTTCAGATTCGTATAATGGGAGGTACCGTGCCTATTTCGCCATTCATCAATGAATTAAAAATTCCTGCGTTTATTGTTCCGATGGTAAACCCAGACAATAATCAACATAGCCCAAATGAAAATTTAAAAATTGGACAGATAGCCTATGGCATAGAATTATTTTATGCATTGCTTAGTCCAAATCAAGCTGAATAGCTTGGTTTAACATTCTATAACAAAGGTTTATAAAGCAATTAACGCAGTTCTTGTCTTCTATTTGGTATCTTAAAATTGAACCTAAAAAAATAGAACTATGGGAATTATAAAAGATAGAAAAAAGTTTAATAGAAAAGTAGAACAGAACAATCCCACAAACCCTACGGGAAACACTGATATAGACACTAACAATTTTGATATTGACAAGGAAACTATTAAGAATCAACAAAACAAAAAATAGTACTCTACATCAATATAAAACTAAAGCCCGATTCATAATTTGAATCGGGCTTTTTTTATATTATAACTTAAATACTTTATGCCGAATTTCGACTGGCATTAATATTTCCATAAAGAGATCTAGTTACTATTTTTTCATACAATTCTTTAAATTCTGTTCCCTCACCTATTCTTTGTAGGGCATATTGTTGAATAACCAATAACGGCAATACTATACTTTCTCGTATTTTAATTGATTCTCTAGAAATTGCTTCTTTCTTCATTAAGATTTCCATACCGGAAAGTTTTAAAAGCATCTCTTTAGACAATTCATATTCTGCATGTAGAATTTCCCAAAAAGCACCATACTCTTCGTTTTCTTTCATGTAGCTGGTCAATTCAAAATAGCATTTGGTAAGACTCATCATACTGTTCATCATCAACGCTTGAAAGAACGGCACTTCTTGGTACAACCTTTTAGCCTCTTCGAACCTTCCATCCTTTTCGAGCTTCTCCAATGCGGTTCCGATACCATAATAGCCAGGTACGTTCTGCTTTAATTGACTCCAAGAACCTACAAATGATATTGCTCTTAAATCAGACAATTCAAGCTTGGCTTTATTCCCTCTTTTACCTGGTCTACTACCAATATTAGCTTTTGTATAATATTTAAGCGTACTCATATTTTCCAAGTACGGCATAAACTTATCATGATGTTTTAGATCATCGTACTTTTTAAAACTCAATTCAGATAATTCTTCAATCAATTCTCTATCTGAATCTGAAATAACGATCTCTTTTTCTAAAATGGTATTAGACAGACCGGCAGTCAATAATTGCTCACTATTATAAATGAACTGCTCTTTTGTACCATAAGTACTTGTAATGGTTTGCCCTTGAATGGTAAGCTGAATTTCATTATTGGCAACCTTATTTGTCTGCGCAGCATAGAAACGATGGGTTTTTCCTCCTCCTCTTGCCGGTGGACCTCCTCTACCATCAAAGAAAATGGCCGCTATATCATGTTCATCACAAACTTCCGATAATTCTTCTTTGGTTTTCAATATCGACCAATTTGCTTTAAGATAACCACCATCTTTAGTACCATCAGAAAAACCTAGCATAATGGTCTGCTTATTATTTCTATTCGCTAAATGTGCTTTGTATTCAGGTAAACTGAACAAAAATCTCATGGTATCTTGAGCAGTATCCATACCGTTCATGGTTTCAAACAACGGCACTATATCAAACGTAATTTCCTTATCTGCCCAGCCGCACCATCTAAACAATGCATAAACGAAAAGAATAGAGAATTTATCTTCAGAATTACTGATGATGTACCTATTACAACCCTCTTCTCCATTTTTAGCTTGAATGGTCTGTAATTGAAGTATGTTCTTAATAGTATCTTTTACAATCTCCTCTTCATAATCACTTGCAGATAAATTCAACTTTTCATGCAAAAGAATATCTAATAATTTTTCTTCAGATAACTCGCTCAGTTCCGATTTTATAAAACCGTTCTTTTTTAAAACCTCTACCATTACCTTGGTATGCATACTGTGGTCTTGACGAATATCTATGGTTGCAAAGTGAACTTTAAAAATCTTTACCTTATCGATAAACTTTTCAAGATCCTTAAGGTAAAGGCTTTGATACTTTTCCATTAGTATCGATTGTATTTCCTCTAAAGGAACAATCAAGTCTTCATAGCCAATATCCTTAGAGCTATCGAACATAGCCGTATAAAGGTTGGCTCTAAGTTTCTGCAAAGGTTCTTGTACATCTTTAAAGGTTAGTTTATGCACCAATCCCTTTAAATCATTATAATAACACTTCATTAATGTTAAACGAAGT
The DNA here is from genome assembly GCF_902506355.1 of Maribacter litoralis. NCBI lineage: Bacteria > Pseudomonadati > Bacteroidota > Flavobacteriia > Flavobacteriales > Flavobacteriaceae > Maribacter > Maribacter litoralis. Next base: position 603,540 of record NZ_LR733271.1, read on the forward strand.
TCGTTCATTACATCTCTAGTGATATCGGCAGTTACAAACGGATTACCATCTCTATCTCCACCTGGCCAGAAACCTAGTTTTACAATATCATGATTTTCAAATTGCTTTGACCCTGTACTCCCTTTTATATATGCGTACATATCACCAATAGCATCATAATACACATGTCTTAATGTATAGATGATGTTTTTGGCTTCATCTAAAGGAGTTGGCTTTTTAGCATTAATCAACGAGGTAAGACCTAACTGTTGTAAACCCACATCTATTTCATCGATTTTATCTTCTAAAATTAAGGTTCTAAGATTAGTGATAATATCCAATACTGCCGGGGTATAGAATTGAGTTGGGTGTGCCGTTAATACAATTCGCGCACTAAAAGTGCTCAACTTATCCCAAATTGTATCCCAAGATTTATTCTTTTCTACAAGCTGAAAATAATCTTTTAAGGATAGGGAGCTTGAATGCTTGTGTAACTTAGGAAACGCTGCGTCTTCAACACTATCATAAAGAACCACTTGTCTCTCCACATACTGTATAATGCGGAACATAAAGTCTATCTGCTCTTTTTCGGATTTAATTTCTACGAAGTTCTCGAAAAAATTTTCAAGAATTTCTTTTGGGTTTAGACCATTACTTAATCCCTTTTCCGATTGATTCAATAGTAAAGGAATCAACATACCCACATTTTCGATATTCTCGTAGGGTAGATTTAAGAATAGGCTATTATAAACATTAAATTTATTTTGGACAGACTTCTTAAATTCTGCCAATCTTTCTTTTTGCTGCATATATTAAAAACTTTTGGCCGTACCATTACGGCAAACTCTTTAAATTTCGAACATAAATATCGCTATTCCAAGAGAATTTAGAGAATCATTTTTGTGAAATATCATATTCATGGTCGTATACCACAAAATTGTCTGTATTGACAACAAATATTCCAAAAAACACGAACAGCTATATATCTTTACAATGTAAATAAGTAAAAAATTTTTTCATTTTCATATAGTGTTCTCGTAAAAGAGTCTTGTCTTAAAAGCAAGACTCTTTTTAGTTTTACACCCAACACCACTAACATTTGAATTTTAAAAATGATGCTTATACTGTAAAACCCTAAAATCTATCGTATTGAACTTAGGATTTTGCCTCTTCAACGTCTTATAAAGTTCAAGACTACCCACTGCCCTATTTGCTGCTCCAGAAGGTGCCGTTAATGAAACCGTTCTTATTACCTTATTGGAACAAGGATGTTCAAATTCATGAATTCTAGGCACATCATTTGAAACCGATTTGAGTACTACAGATTTCTCTTTTAAGTGTTTTCTAAAAAAATACTCGGGTCCGTTTTTACTGTTTCCACCTGTAAAAAGAAGGGTATGAATTTTTGGGTACTTTTCTAGATATCCTAAAACATCCCTTAATTGTATGTTTTTCATGCCTAAATCAGAAGCGTCTATTTTTATCCTTTCAGCAGAAGCTACAATATCACAAATACCAATTTTTCTTTCCCTCAAAAATAATTTTCGTTGGTCTATCGCCTTTTGAGTAGTCTCAAACTGTAAATTAAGATCAAATATTTTATTTAATATAGGCCATAGCTGACCATCTCTACTTCCATAGCAAAAATTTACATCTCCTTCCTTGAGATCTCCAGTAGTAAAACGAGGAGGTGGTAAGGTTCCTACAATTAGTTTTTCCGTAGAATTATTAATAAAAGGTTCATAAGGATGAATATGCTTGAATATCTTTTGCATTAGTGTTTTATTCTCTTGAGCCTATTATATAGATCGATCATTACTAATTTACTAACTTTAAGAGAAAGCAAAGACAACGAGATATGGGAAAAGGAGACAAAAAATCTAAAAAAGGGAAAATATCCAACAATTCTTATGGCGCAAGAAGACCACGAAAAATTAAGAAAAGACCTACCGTTGAGGAAAAAATTAAAATCAATAAAAAGAAATAGTCTTAATCGTCTATTCTAAAGGTAAGATTTACTTGGTTATCTTCATCTAAAGAAATCTCATACGTATAAAAACCTATGGGAAGAGAATCTGAAACTACCTCCGTAGGAAAATAATTCAAGCTGGTTGAATCGGTAAGAATCGTTATTCTGGTATTGGCAAAAGCGGTTTCGAATTCCATGTAATTAGAAAACTCACCTGCTGCTATATTCTCATAAACGGTATCTTTTTCCGCTACCCTTACTTCATTAAAAAATAACTCGGTACTATTTTGAATTCGAATATTAACGAGGTTAACCTCATCATCCCTATCAGTACAAGAAAATAATAGAACAACAAAAATTACAGACAGCAGATATACCCTTTTCATAAACGTATTTTTATATACTCTATGAACGAAAAAGAGCGAATTATATTTTATCTGATAAAAACGGGTTCGTTTTCCTTTAAAGTATGTTCTTGGCTGAATTGGTAATCGTCTAAATTGAACCCTTTAATGTCACTTAAAGATTTAGCATCAGAATCTATAATATACCTTACCATTGCACCTCGAGCTTTTTTAGCAAAGAAGCTGATAATCTTTAATTTATCGTTTTTCCAATCTTTAAAAATTGGAGTAATAATTTCTGCCTTTATTTTCTTAGGTTTTAATGCGCTATAGTATTCGTTACTTGCTAAATTCACCAACAGCTCATCATCTTCCATTTCATTGTTTAAATGATTTGTAAGCCTTTCTCCCCAATATTCATACAAGTTTTTCTTTCTGCCAATTTTTAAAGATGTACCCATTTCTAATCGGTATGGCTGCATTAGATCCAACGGTTTTAAAATACCATACTGTCCAGATAAAATTCTAAGCGTCTGTTGCAACTTCTCAATTTTTTCTTCGGATAAGGTATACGCATCCAAACCTTGGTATACATCACCACTAAAGGCGTACACGGCCTGCCTTGCATTTTCCGGGGTAAATGGTGTAGTAAAATCTTGATTGCGTTGCCAATTCAATTGCGCCAAATTATCTGAAATAGACATTAACTCAGAAAGTGCCTTAGGTTTCTTCTTCTTTAATACTTTGTTCAGCTTTTCAGCATCATCGATAAATTCAGGAGATGTATATTTAGTTGTTGGCAATTCACTTTCGTAATTCAACGATTTTGCCGGAGAAATAACAATTTTCATAATGCAATTTTAATACCCAAAAATAAACATGATCAACTGTACCACCTACAAAAGATAAAAAAGAGTTTAAATAGTGGTATTGACAAATCTTATGCCGTACTATTTTTACTATAACTACGCCATTTTTCTATAGCGCTCGCCATATCATCTGGTATTTCAGAATCAAAACTCATATGCTTACCCGTTACCGGATGTACAAAACCCAACGTTTTAGCATGTAACGCTTGCCGAGGCAATAGTTTAAAGGTATTTTCTACAAATTGCTTGTACTTAGTAAATGTTGTACCCTTTAAAATTTTCTCACCTCCATAACGCTCATCGTTGAACAGGGTATGACCAATATATTTCATATGCACCCTAATTTGGTGCGTTCTACCTGTCTCTAATTTACAAGATACCAGTGTAACGTAACCTAAACGTTCTAAAACCTTAAAATGAGTAACTGCTTCTTTTCCTTCCTCCCCTTCAGGAAAAACATGCATCTGTAATCGGTTTTTAGGATTTCGTCCAACATGACCTTCAATGGTTCCTTCATCTTCTTCAATATTTCCCCAAACCAAAGCTATATATTCCCTTTCTGAAGTTTTATCGAAAAATTGTTTTGCTAAATGTGTCATAGCAGCTTCGGTCTTTGCCACAACTAAAAGACCCGATGTATCTTTATCTATACGATGCACCAACCCTGGTCTTTCATTACTGTTAGACGGCAAATTATCGGTATGATGTATTAAGGCATTAATCAAAGTTCCCGTATAATTACCATGCCCAGGGTGTACCACCATACCCGCAGGTTTATTCACCACCAATAATACATCGTCCTCGTAAACAATATCCAAAGGAATATCTTCTGGCACCAACAAAAATTCGTGTGGAGGATGCTCAAAAAGCACCTTAACCTCATCGCCAGCTTTTACTTTATAATTAGACTTTACTATCTGATCATTTACCCATACATGACCATCTTTGGCAGATTGCTGTATTTTATTCCGCGTAGCATTTTCAATAAAATTCATTAAAAATTTATCTACACGTAGCGGTACTTGACCTTTTGATGCTACAACCCTATGATGTTCAAAAAGTTCTCCATCTTCATTCTCTGGGCGTTCCATGTTATCTTCCATTTAATCCTCAGATTCAGATTTAATAATTGCCCTTTCGGTAATGCTTCCATTACCACAGATCAATTCTATCTTAGAAGTTTTGGGCAGCTTATCGCCTGGTTTAATATCCTTACCCTTAAATTTAATACGATAGACCATGTCTTTACCTAACTCATCAATATAGGTAACCCGTTGCACATCTAAACCTACTGCCTTTAACATAGAAGAGGCATTGCGCTTGGTCACCTGAATTATTTGGGGCACGGTAACTTTTTTATATCCTGATGGATTGACCGTAAAATATACTTTTCTGTTCTCCTTAACTTTTGATCCTGCCGCAGGGTTTTGTTCTATGATAGAAAACCTTGGGTAATCTGGATTATAATTTGCAGAATCCAACACCTCATATCGCAATCCGGCTTGTTCTATAGATTTTCTCATTTCCATTACCGACTTTTTAGAAAAGTCTGGCACTTCTACAAACTCACCATGATTGGTAGTACTCTTCAGGTACCCTAACACAAGAAAAATGATGATGATTAGTACCAGTAACGCAAGACCAAGTTGAATTAAAAATGTCTTACTTTTTAAAAAATTGAAAAAATTTCTCATACAAATTATTTGACCAGACAAATATAGTAAATGCCCCCTTACCTTTTAATGAGCTTACGTTTATAGTTAATGCATATCCAAAAATTATATATCCTGTTCATGAATGAACAAGGTTTTCTTTTTTATTTTATTTCAATGCTCCATCTTTGCTATAGCATTTTAACAGACCATACAGATGAAAAAAAATATTGCAATTATAATGGGGGGCTTTTCTAGTGAATATAAAATATCACTTAAAAGTGGTAATGTGGTCTATAATTACCTAGATAAGGAAAAGTTCAACCTGTTTAGAATTCATATTTTTAAAGATAAATGGGTCTATGTCGATGATGAGGAAAACGAAACACCTGTAGACCGTAATAATTTTTCAATACCTCTTAACGGTACATCTATAACTTTTGATTGTGTTTTTAATGCCATACATGGCACACCAGGTGAAGACGGATTAATGCAGGCCTACTTTGAACTTTTAGGTCTTAAACATACATCATGTAATTTTTATCAAGCAGCTCTAACCTTTAACAAGAGGGATTTATTAAGCGTTCTTAAACCTTACGGAATTAAGTCTGCGCCATCATACTATTTAAATTTAGGAGACCCAATCAACGAAGCCGAAATCATTGAAAAAGTCAAGTTGCCGTGTTTCGTTAAAGCAAATAAATCTGGTAGTAGTTATGGTATTACCAAAGTATATAAAGCCGAAGAATTAAAAGGTGCCATAGAAACTGCATATAAAGAAGATGATGAAATAATTATAGAAGGTTTTCTAGAAGGTACAGAAGTATCTGTTGGTGTATTAAAACTAAAAGGCGAAACAACTGTTTTCCCCATCACCGAAATAGTATCTGAGAACGATTTCTTTGACTACCAAGCCAAATATGAGGGTAAATCGCAAGAAATAACACCGGCCAGAATTAATGCCGAACAATTGGAGAAAGTTACAAAAGCTTCAATAAAGATATATGATGTCTTAAAAATGACCGGCTTTTCTCGAAGTGAATTTATATTTATTAGAAACGAACCATATTTGCTTGAAATGAATACTACACCTGGTTTAACCACTGAGAGTATTTTACCACAACAAGCAAAAGAAGCAGGCATTGAATTGGGTATGTTATTTGAACACGCTATAACCGAAGCATTATCTTAAATTGCCTATATTTAGCAAGTAAAATCTTTATATGAGACGAGCAATTTTTCCCGGTTCTTTTGACCCATTGACTTTAGGCCATCATGACATTATTATGAGAGGCATCACTTTATTCGATGAGATTATAATTGCCATAGGAAAAAATGCAGATAAAAAGTACATGTTCAGCTTAGAACAACGTATAAAATTTATAGAAGAGGCATTTAAAGATGTACCATCAATTTCTGTAAAATCATACGAAGGGCTTACAGTAGATTTTTGTAAGAAAGTAGATGCTAATTTTATTTTAAGGGGATTGCGCAACCCTGGAGATTTTGAATTTGAGAAGGCAATTGCCCATACAAATAGAAAATTATCTGAGATAGAAACCGTGTTTTTATTGACCTCATCGGGCAAATCATATATAAGTTCATCTATAGTAAGAGATGTAATTCGCAATGGTGGCGATTACACTGGCTTAGTACCTGATTCTGTAAGAAAATAAGCGTATTTCATCGACCAGACAACATAAAAGGCGCGTATAACCACACTTTTTCGCAAAAACACAACAATTTACAAGGTAAGGTTGGAATATTCTTATAATTTAGTAGGAAAATTCTTTCCACCTATGCTAAAATCAAAAAATAGCTCTTCATTTTCTTTAGATTGGATTCAACAAATCCCATCATCTATTGCCATCATAGATACCGATTACAATCTTATAAGTGCTTCACCCAGGTGGTTAGTCAATTTTCAATTTGATCTTGATCAAATAAAAGGTAAAAACCTTGATAGTCTTTTCCCTGAACTTTCTCAAGAACTTACTACACGGTTAAAGTATAGTTTAGATGGTTTAAGGGATATTAAATTTAAGTACAACGCTAAAAATTCCCATTACTCATCTGAAGACTCCATTTGGCATTTAAACCCCTGGAAAGATGGGTATGGTAATATCATTGGCGTAATCATAAAAACAGAACCTATTTCCAAAACCCAAGAGTTGGAATTGGAACTGAACAAGACAAAATTATTGCTTAATAATAAAAGGTCTGTTGCAAAAATAGGAAGTTGGGAGCTCGATGTCGTTAACAACTTATTACAATGGACACCAGTGGTGAACAAGATATATGGTTTAAAAGTAGATTATGAACCTACTTTAGATAATGCCATCGACTTCTACGTAGACGAATCTAAAGATATCATAAAAAAGGCACTTGATGAAGCTATCAACTCAGGTAAACCTTGGAACGTAAAAGCTCAGCTACAACAACAAGATGGGAAAATTATTTGGGTAAACACCATTGGCAGACCAAAGTTTAAAGACGGTAAGTGCACCAGAATTATTGGCACTATTCAAGAAGTTGATGAAATAAATCAAATTGACATACAGCTTACTAAACTAGAAAACGAGCTTAACGAATACCCGTTATTTGAGAAAATACCATTAGGTCTAGCTATTGTAGATTTTAGTACTGGAAGAATTATAAATGTCAATCAACAATTTTTAAAACTATCTGGTCATGACAAAAATTATTTCCTGAATAAGAGTGTTAAGAGTTTCGTGAGTTCAACGCTCATTAGCAAATCAGACAACCTAATGCAACAATTAGAAAATAACGGTGTATTTAAACCTGAGAAATTTACATATTCAAACAAATTAAAACATCAGTTGAATCTAAAGGTTACTGGAAATCTGCTTGTAGGACGTAATAACAAAAAGAGCATTCTTTGTACTATTGAGAATATTACAACTCAAACTAAATTAGAAAAGAGGTTAAAAAATACCATTAACGCATCAAGGGAAAAAAATGACCAGCTTCTCAACTTTGCTCATATGGTTTCACATAATCTTAAAACCCATGCTACAAACTTTTCATTGCTTTTAAATTTTCTAAACGATGAAAAAGGGCTTACTCAACGAAATAAATTTATGACGATGCTTTTCAATGCATCCGACAATCTATCTGAAACCATTAAAGGTCTTAGGGAGATCGTAGCAGTGAAATCTAATGTAAATAATGAGAAGAAATCACTTTGCTTAAACGATAGTATTTTTATCGTTGAGCAGAATGTAGCTGGGCTTTTAAAACAGACAAATGGTAAAATCATTAATGAAATACCAGACGACGTTACCATTAAAGCTTTGCCTGCTTATTTAAACAGTATATTGACCAACTGCATTACCAATTCCATAAAATATAGGAGTGAAGACAAAACGCCTATTATAATTTTAAGTGCAGAAGAAAATGAAAATTATACTATTTTAAGTATTGAAGACAATGGTTTGGGTATTGATTTAGAAAAATATGGCGACCAATTATTCGGGCTTTACAAAACCTTTCATAGAAACAAAGATTCTAGGGGTATTGGCTTATACATTACAAAAAATCAAATGGAAGCTATGAAAGGTAAAATTACTGTAGAAAGTAATCCTGGGCAGGGTTCTATTTTTAGATTTCACTTTAACAAAAAATAATAACCCAGTTTAAAATCTGATTTTTAATTCTTTTACAACGTAAATGATAGCATTCACAACAATTATACAGTTAACTGTTTCAATCCCTTTAAATTCGTAAGAAATTTCAGCGGCATGATAAAAGTTCCCCTAACATCTAACGCCTCGTACATAATTAGACAATTACCGGCACCAACTGCCTTCATTGATACTAATTTTAACATTGTTCAGACCTCTGACAAATGGACGAGCCTTTTTAATAAAAATGACGAATGCTCTAACTCAGGAAGCTTATTTGAAGTTTTTCCCGAGTTAAGCCATAAATGGAAAATGGTCATAGAAAATTGTTTTAAGGGAAATTCACAACCAATGGGCATACACAAAGCCATTGATTGCGACGGACAAGAGCTTTGGTTTGAGTGGACCAACGCACCTTGGTACGACGTTGATGAAAATATCGTTGGAGCAATCATTCAATTGAGCAACATTACCGACGCCGTAAAAAATGAGCTTGAGCTAAATAAAAAAGAACTTTTTCTACAACAACAAGCCGAAATCACTAAAATTGGTCGATGGGAATATAATATTGTCGAAAACAAATTGTTTTGGTGCGAAACCACAAAGGCAATACATGAAGTACCGAGAGATTTCACCCCTAATATAGAAACTGCTTTATTCTATTATAAAGAAGGGCATAGTAGAAATACTATTTCCATGGCATTATTTGAAGCACAGAACAAAGGCAAAACGTGGAGCAACTTAAAACTACAGATTGTAACCGCCTCTGGAAAAGAAAAATGGGTAATGGCTGGGGGAAAACCTATCTACAATAAAGGGGAAATGGTAGGTTTAATAGGTACTTTTCAAGATATTCACGAGCAGGTAGAGGCACATACTAAAACCATTGATAACGAAAAATTACTTAGAACACTTATAGACAACTTACCCGTTAATGTTTACATCAAAGACACTGAATCGAGAAAAGTTCTGATCAATAAGGCTGAATGTGAATACTTAGGCGTAAACGACCCAAAAGAAATTATTGGAAAAAACGACTTTGATCTTTACCCTTTAGAAGCTGCCAGAAAATCTCGTGCAGAGGATTTAAAAGTAATGAACACTCTTAAACCAGTAATTGGTAAGGAGACTAAAAAAACTACATTAGACGGTAAGGTAACATCTTTTCTTAGTTCTAAAATACCGCTACTTAACAGTAAAGGAATTGCCTATGGTATTGTTGGTATAAGCTTGGATATCACTAGACTTAAGGAAAAAGAAAAAGAATTACGTAACATTATTAATATTGCCTCTGTTCAGAATAAAAAATTATTAAACTTTGCTCATATAGTTTCCCATAATTTGCGCTCTCATTCTGCAAATTTCTCCATGCTTTTAAACTTTTTGGAAAATGAAGAAGACGAGAATGAGAAAACAAAAATTGTGGAAATGCTTACCAAAGCTTCTAATAATTTACTTGAAACTTTAGACAACTTGAATGAAGTTGTTTCCATAAACACGAATACCAATATTGAAATAAAGGAGTTACCTCTAAATGACAAGATATTAGATACTAAACAACATTTATCTTCACTTCTTTCAAATAACAATGCCACCATTGAAAACAATGTACCGGAGGACTTTATGGTTCATTCTGTACCGGCATATTTAGATAGTATTTTAACGAACTTTATCTCTAATGCCGTTAAGTACAAACACCCAGAAAGAGATGCTAAAGTAATTTTAAGTGCAGAGAAAAAAGATAACTATTCAATATTGACCATTGCAGATAACGGACTGGGAATAAATTTAGAAAAGTATGGCAAAAAGCTCTTTGGCATGTATAAAACATTTCATGATCATAAAGACGCCAGAGGTATAGGTCTTTACCTTACCAAAAATCAAATTGATGCTATGAACGGTAAAGTTGAAGTTAGTAGTGTTGTAGGAAAAGGTACAGAATTTAAAATTTTCTTTAATGAAAAAAATTAGTGATATCACTATTATTGATGACGATGCAATTACCGTTTTCGGTTTACGAAAATTAATTTCTTCAAGTGTAGAGTGCAATTCTATAGCATCGTATGCAAATGGCAAAATTGCTATAGACGCTATGAACGAATTTTTTAATAGCAAGCAGCAAATTCCACAGATAATATTTTTAGATATTAACATGCCCATTATGGATGGGTGGGAATTTTTAGAAGCTTTTATCAACCTTCCGATTACGGAAAAAATCAGAATCAATATTGTCACCTCTTCCATTGACCCTCGTGACCAACAGCAATGGGAGTATTTTAAAGGAAAAAGCCATCATTTAATTACATTCAATCAAAAACCGATCGATAGAAATAAAATCGTTGAAATTACCCAAGTTGCTTAAAGCAATAAAGTAATTATTATTTTTACTATCAATTACTGGCATTTAACCTATTTAATTGATAGTTCATGAAAACGATATTACCGCTATTATTGTTTTTTACATTGCTCTCTTGCGAGAATAAAGTTGAAAATACCAAAACCGATTTCCCTACCCCTTTTGAAACTTCTAACAAAACGGAAACAGCTACCTACGAGCAGGTAATTGATTTTTATATAAAACTGTCCAAGGAATTTTCCAGTATAAACATACAAACCATTGGTACTACCGATAGTGGTAAACCTTTGCATGTGGTTACGTATAGCGGCAAAGGTGATTTTGATTTTAAAAAATTAGCAGAGAACAATACAATGATGTTGATTAATAACGGTATTCACCCCGGTGAAAGCGACGGTATTGATGCTACAATGCTTCTATTTAGAGATTTAGCTAGTAAAGAAATCAAAGCTCCGGAGGAGACAATAATTGCTACCATACCGGTTTATAATGTTGGTGGTGCCCTTAACAGAAATAGCACTACTAGAGCCAACCAAAATGGACCCTTAGAATATGGTTTTAGGGGTAATGCCAAAAACTATGATCTAAATAGGGATTTCATTAAAACGGATACTAAAAACACTGAAACTTTTACTGAAATATTTCATTTAATAAATCCTGATATTTTTATAGATAACCACGTTAGTAACGGTGCTGACTACCAGTACACCCTTACCCACCTTTTTACACAACACAATAAATTAGGTGGCGCCTTAGGTGATTATGTTCATGATCAATTAATGCCCCAATTACAGGATTCATTGCTCAACGATGGGTGGGAAATTACACCCTATGTAAATGTATTCAACGCTCCGCCCGAAAATGGATTTCAACAATTTATGGATCACCCGAGATATTCTACCGGTTATACCACATTATGGAATACCGTAGGTATGATGGTAGAGACGCATATGCTAAAACCTTACGATAAACGCGTAGCCGGCACTTACCAGCTTATGCTAAAAATGATTGCCATTGCAGAGAAAGATGGTAAACAGATTAAAGAAATGCGCAATGTTGCCAATGCCGCTCTACAACAAAGTGATTATTACCCGCTAAAATGGCAATTGGATACGACCAAAACTTCAAATTATGTTTTCAAAGGATTTAAAGCAGATACCATTATTAGTGAAATTACCGGCTTTAAAAGATTAAAATATAATCGAGAAATCCCCACCCAAAAAGAAGTAACGTATCAAGATTACTTTAAAGCCTCAGACTCCATACGCATACCTCAAGCGTACATCATCGGTAAGCAGTGGCATAATGTCATAAAGCGATTAGAGCTCAATAACATTTCATATACCGAACTACAAAAAGATTCTACATTTTTGGTTGAATCGTATAAAATAGACAACTACAAAACATATACATCTCCTTACGAAGGTCATTATCTTCATTATAATACCTCAGTAAATTCTGCCAACATTTCAAAAGAATTTAAAGCAGGAGATATTATTATACCTACAGACCAACCAGGGCTTAGGTATATACTTGAAACCTTAGAACCTAGTGCTATAGATTCATTTTTCAATTGGAATTTCTTTGATACCATTTTACAACAAAAAGAAGGTTTTTCACCTTACGTATTTGAAGATACCGCTCTAGAAATGTTAAAAAATGATTCTATCTTAAGAACTGAATTTGACATTAAAAAGAATCAAGATCAAGACTTTAAAAACAACTGGTACCTACAACTAAAATGGTTATTTAAACACAGTAAGCATTATGAAGAAGCTCACATGCAATATCCTATCTATAGAATACCAAACTGATACTAATCCTCTTGAAATAATATTTTTATATTGACGTAAGAATTTTCTAAAGCCTTTTTTATTTTTTCGGGACCTTTCCATCTTACCTTAAAGATGCCTTCCTTTTTTTCGGGTTTTAATTTACCCTCATAATCGGTACTCATTTCGTACCAATATACTTGCTTTAGTTTAGTAGTGCCGTTACGTTTAAAAAGGTGATAGGTAGTGCGCAGGTAATTATCTAGCTTAAGACCTTTTACTCCGGTCTCTTCTTCTACCTCACGTATGGCACACTCCTCAATGGTTTCACCTTTATCGAGTTTTCCTTTCGGCAAATCCCATTTATCGTTTCTATAAATAAAAAGAACCTTTCTCTCTTTATTATATACAACACCACCGCCAGCAATAACCAGTGGAATATATTCCGTAAACTTTTTTAAAATTTCATCGTGATTCGGGTGGTATATGAACGCTTCCTCCAACTTCCCCTTCCTCAATGAACTTATCGCCTCTTCAATAGACTCCTTATTTAACAAAAAATACTCACCGTTTGTAGTATCAGAGAGTTTATTTGTTAAAATCAAAGGCAATTCATTAACAAAAACTTTATACATTTGCGTCATGGTTTTAGACAAAAACACTGCAAAAAAAACAGCAGAGCTTCTCTTGCAAATTAATGCAATTAAATTGAATCCCGAAAATCCTTTTACATGGGCTTCTGGATGGAAATCTCCTATATATTGCGATAACAGAATATTACTTTCTTACCCTATTATCAGAAACTACGTTCGTGATGAAATGGCGAAGCAAGTTGAGCAATTATACGGCAAGCCAGATTGTATTGTTGGTGTTGCCACAGGTGCAATTGGCATTGGTGCTTTAGTGGCAGATAAACTTAACCTTCCGTTCGTATATGTAAGACCTGAACCTAAATCTCATGGTCGTCAAAATCAAATCGAAGGTCATTTAGAAGCCCATCAAACAGTGGTTGTAATCGAAGATTTGATCAGTACAGGAAAAAGCAGTTTAAATGCAGTAAAGGCCCTTAAAGCTATAGATGCCAATGTTAAGGGAATGTTGGCCATTTTTACCTACGGATTTGAAACTGCTGATAAAAACTTTAAGGAAGAAAATACTGAATTGCATACGTTAAGCAATTACGCCCATTTAATTGAACAAGCTTCGGATACAGGTTATGTAAAAGAAGAACAATTAACAACATTAATGGAATGGAGGAAAGACCCTTCACAATGGACAAATAAATAATATATGTTTATAGAAACGCCTAAGGCACAAGTAGCAAAAAGTAAAGAAGAAACTTTCAACTTTTTGAACGACCTATCTAATTTTAGACAGTTAATGCCCGAAAATATCGATAAGTTCGAAGTTCTTAATGAAAATAGGTTTCTTTTTGCTTTAAAGGGTATGCCAGAAATAGTTTTAGAAAAAAAGGAGCAAACACCTTTTGATCAATTAGTTTTGGGTGCTGCCAGTGAAAAATTACCATTTACGTTAACTGCAGACATTAGTGAAGTTGGTAGCGAACAAAGTGAAGTTGTTTTAAGCTTCAAAGGTGAGTTCAATGCTATGATGGCCATGATGATAAAATCGCCTATCACTAATTTCATAAATACACTATCGACTAATTTGGGTAAAATCTAATACAGTAACTGTATTTCTTTTAATCCGAATTCCTTAAAATCACCATTAACTAGTTTCACGACCAATTTACCGTCAATGGAAACCTTTTCTATTGTACCCGTAATTTGCTCATCGTTCGGAAGCTTAAAAATACTGGTTTGCCCCTTTTTAAATAAGTGGGTATGGTATTGTGTATATAATTCTTTTTCACGCAATTGAAATGGTCTGATCAAATTTTGGTGTAGATGTTCTACCAGGGAATAGAACACTTCATCAAGATCATAATCAGTACCCGTAATCATTTTTAACGAAGATGCATGAGGCGCATTTTTAAATGATTTTTGATTTACGTTCAACCCAAAACCTATAATACTACGTTTAATTGTTGAGCCCGATATAATATTTTCTATCAATATACCTCCGATTTTGTAATTACCTGACAGAATGTCGTTTGGCCACTTAATACTCAAATTAGGTATTCCAAAATCTTTTAAACTCTCTACAATAGCCAATGAAACACAAACACTTACAAGAAAAACCCGTTGAATTGGAATATCAATATTTTTTTTCAAAACACTGAAAGCTAGATTCTTACCAGGTTCAGACTCCCACACCGCATTTAATTGTCCCCTACCCGATGTTTGATTTTTAGTGGTGATGACAGTAAAATCTTCTAACGCTCTTTCAAATGACAAATTTTTTAAATAGGTGTTTGTTGATTGCGTGGCATCAAGTTTGATTATTTGCATTTGACGTACCTTATTGTGAAACTTTAATGTATTGTTAAAAACTAGACCTAAAAGAACAAAAAAATAATAACTTTGTAAAAACTAAAATTTTTGAATGCAGGAAAGTAAAACTAGCGCAGATGAGTTAATTGCATTAATTATACAAGGAGTTGACGAGGTAAAAGGACAAAATGTCAATCTATTAGATTTAAGAGAAATTGAGAATACCGTTTGTGATTACTTCATAGTTTGTAACGGTACTTCCAATACGCATGTAAATGCTATCGTAGGTTCTATCCAAAAAACAGTAAGTAAAGCGATTCAAGATAAACCCTGGCACGTAGAAGGCGAGGACAATGCCGAATGGGTATTAATGGACTATGTTAATGTAGTGGTCCATGTATTCCAAAAGCAAGTTCGAGAATTTTATGACATAGAAGGTTTATGGGGAGATGCAAAATTCACAACAATAGAAAGTAGCGTAAATCAATAAAAAATTAAAATGGCAAAAGAAAACAAAACAAATCCGAAAAAACCAAAGTTTAGCTCTTGGTGGATTTACGGATTGGTAGCAGTATTACTTATTGGGTTTCAATTATTCAATAGTGATGATTTAGCTAGCACACAAAAAACGACTACTTCAGAATTACAGCAGTATTTGAGAAATGGTGATGTTAAAAAGATTTTAATCATCACAAATACAAATCAAGCAAAAGTCTTTTTGACCGATGAAGCTATTTCTAAAGATGTTCACAAAGATGTCAATGAGAAGTCTTTTCTTCCTTCGTCTGGCAATGTTCCTCAATACACTTTAGATTACGGTGATCTTCAAATATTTCAAAATGAAATTACCGACATCAAAAAAGAGAACAATTTAGATACCATTATTGAATTTGGTAAAGAATCAACAGCTATACTAGATTTCCTATTATCATTATTACCTTTTGTATTGATCATTGGTATTTGGATATACTTAATGCGCAGAATGTCTGGCGGCGGCGGCGGCGGTGCCGGTGGGCAAATCTTCAACATTGGTAAATCGAAAGCAAAATTATTTGACGAAAAGACCGATACAAGAACATCATTTAAAGATGTTGCAGGTCTAGAAGGTGCCAAAGAAGAGGTTGAAGAGATTGTTGAGTTTTTAAGAAACCCAGACAAGTATACCTCATTAGGTGGTAAAATACCTAAAGGAGCATTATTAGTAGGTCCTCCAGGAACTGGTAAGACCCTTTTAGCCAAAGCAGTTGCCGGTGAAGCTAAAGTGCCTTTCTTCTCGCTATCCGGTTCAGACTTCGTAGAAATGTTCGTAGGTGTTGGTGCTTCTAGGGTACGTGATCTATTTAAGCAAGCAAAAGACAAATCTCCTGCCATTATATTTATCGATGAGATCGATGCTATCGGTAGAGCTAGAGGTAAAAACAATTTTACGGGCTCAAATGACGAACGTGAAAATACCTTGAACCAATTACTAACCGAAATGGATGGTTTTGGAACCAATACCAATGTAATTGTATTGGCAGCAACCAACCGTGCAGATGTATTGGACAAGGCATTAATGCGTGCCGGTAGATTTGACAGACAAATTTATGTTGACCTACCGGATATTCGTGAACGTAAAGAAATTTTTGAGGTTCACCTAAGACCTATCAAAACAGCTGAAACTTTAGACTTGGATTTCTTGGCTAGACAAACTCCTGGTTTCTCTGGTGCAGATATTGCCAATGTTTGTAACGAAGCGGCATTAATAGCTGCACGTAACGAAAAGAAAGCGGTTACTAAGCAAGATTTCTTAGATGCCGTTGATAGAATCGTTGGTGGTCTTGAAAAGAAAAACAAGATAATTACCCCTGGTGAAAAAGAAACTATAGCTTATCACGAAGCAGGGCATGCAACTACAAGTTGGATGTTGGAACATGCTGCTCCATTGGTAAAAGTTACTATTGTACCTAGAGGACAGTCATTAGGCGCTGCATGGTATCTACCGGAAGAGCGTTTAATCGTAAGACCAGAACAAATGTTGGACGAAATGTGTGCAACAATGGGCGGTAGAGCTGCAGAAAAGGTTATTTTCAATAAAATATCTACCGGTGCTTTAAGTGATTTGGAAAAAGTTACCAAGCAAGCAAGAGCAATGGTTACCATTTATGGTCTTAACGATATTATTGGTAATACAACGTACTACGATTCATCTGGTCAAGATTCTTACGGTTTCTCTAAGCCTTACAGTGAAGATACCGCTCGTAAAATTGATGCAGAAATCTCTAAAATCATAGAAGAGCAATACCAACGAGCAATTAAGGTATTAACAGACAATAAAGATAAACTTACCACTTTGGCCGAACGATTGTTAGAGAAAGAGGTTATCTTTAAGGAAGATTTAGAAAAGATTTTTGGAAAGCGTAATTTCGAAAAGGATGTTTTAGCATTAGAAAACGAAAAGAAACTTAAAGAAGAAGAGGAAAACAATTCTACAGAGGAGCAAGAAATTACTGAAAATAAGTAAAATTGCACTACTTTAGATTAGCAATTAGTTCAATAGTATAAATGGGGTTTTTAGATATTTTATTTGGTGGTGGTAAGAAGAAAGTTTCGAAAGAAACAGCGGAAACGCGTGGAGACCATATGCCTGATATAAATATTCCCGTTGACGAGAAATTTACCATTCATTTCAAGCAAAATGGTGGAAAGTTTATCTATTGTGATTCTGACATAGAAGTGTCACGAGCTATACAAAATATAGTAACTGAAAATAATTGGGAAAGCGAGCCTTTCTTTGTTCTCAATGAAAGGCTAGCCCAAAAATTTTCAAAGGAACCGATTACTTTTACCGATAATGCCAGGCAAAGTGAAGTATTCTTTACCACCTGTGAGCATTTAATAGCCCAAAACGGAAGTATTTTAGTTTGCTCTAATCAATTACTTGAGAAAAAAGTAAATGAACTACCAAGTAATGTAGTTGTTTTTGCAACTACAAGTCAATTGGTAGAAAATATTGGTGAAGGTTTAAAAACTATTAAAAAGAAATACGGTCAAAAAATTCCGGCCAATATAACAACCCTAAAACACTTTAAAGCTACCAAAGAAAATTCAGATGATTTTCTAACCTATGGTAGTAGTACTAAAAATCTTTATCTTTTACTACTGGAAGATTTATAGTATGAAAGAAATTTTACGAAGGTCATTAACTGGGGCTGTATATATCATTTTATTATTGTCGGCAGTTTTTTTAAGCTCCGACGCATTTGATTTTTTGTTCATGACATTCGGTCTCGCTTGTCTATATGAATATAAAAAACTAGTTCGCTTAAAAGGGTTTTACATTTTTGCTGCATACCTTGCTCTTTGGTGGGTCTTCATCTATTTAGTAAAAGATCAACTGCTTATCAATGTTCTTATGTTGGTAACTATTGTGGTCAACATTTTTTTGTTAGCAAACCTTTTTACAAAAAAACCTTTGATTCTCAATACACCACTAAAATTTATTGTAGGCTTGTTCTACATCGGCGGAGGTTGTATTTTTCTTACTATGATACCTTACAAAAATGACGCCTTTGCCAAATTATTGATCATGGGTATTTTTATTTTAATTTGGGTAAACGATTCATTTGCTTATCTAGTTGGTAAAAGTATTGGACGTACCAAACTTTTTCCATCAGTTTCTCCTAAAAAAACCATTGAAGGTACTTTAGGAGGTTTTATATTTGCACTGGCTGCAGCTTATCTTATGGGTAGATTTGAAGAGCTAATTAGTCCTATTCAATGGATGATATTGGCCACCGTTATAGTTGTAGCAGGAAGTTTAGGAGATTTGATAGAATCAAAATTTAAACGAACTGCGGGTGTTAAGGACAGTGGAGCCATATTACCGGGCCATGGTGGCATGTTAGATCGTTTGGATAGTTTAGTTTTTGCAGCACCGTTTGCATATTTAACTTTAAATATTTTCAGTTATGTTTCATAGAGAGGGACAAAAAATTATATTGTTTTCTTTTTTACTAATAGGGGTTAGTATTTTACTGGCTCATTTTTTCATAGATATAGCATGGCTGAAATTAACGGTTCAAATACTTGGCTTAATTCTACTGATTATTATTCTACAGTTTTTTAGAAATCCTAAAAGACTGGCCATAAAAGATTTTAATGAAATCTTGTCGCCCGTTGACGGTAAAGTTGTGGTCATTGAAGAAGTGGAGGAAAAAGAATATTTCAAGGACAAGAGAAAGCAGGTATCTATATTTATGTCTCCGGTAAACGTACACGTTACCAGATACCCTGCAAGCGGTAGCATAACCTTTTCAAAATACCACCCAGGTAAATACCTAGTAGCTTGGCACCCAAAATCTAGCGAAGAAAACGAAAGAACAACGGTAGTGATCAAAACACCTAAGTTTGGCGAAATTCTATATAGACAAATTGCCGGTGCATTAGCAAGACGTATTGTAAATTATGCCGAGGTAGGAGAAAGTGTTCAACAAGGTGATGATGCCGGTTTTATTAAATTTGGCTCTAGAGTAGATTTATTCTTGCCATTGGACTGCCAGATCAACGTAAAACTTAACCAAAAAGTAAAAGGTGCCGGCACATGTATTGCCACTTTTATCGACCCAAATGAAAAAGACGAACTTACATATTGAATTTGAGAAGACGGTTGATTTGGTCAATAACTATACAGAGCCAATACCTGCAGATGTTCTTTTAAAACTTTATGCCTATTACAAAATTGCAAATGCCAATTTTGATAATCCAGGTAGTAAAACACCATTGATCAATGCATTTAAAGCAAATGCATTATTTCAAGCCAAGAATATGAGCAAGAAGAAAGCAATGCAATCTTACATTGAATTGGCCACCAAAGAATTGAAGTAACCACAATTAATTACCTTCAAAAAATCATAGTAAGTACTAGGTTGTTACTATTGAGTTTATAGTATATGTAAACCAGTGAAATTTACGAGATGAAACAACTACAAAAATTGAAATTCAACATACTTCGTATTTCGATAGGGCTTGTCTATTTAATATTTGGTTTCATTAAATTTATTCCTAATCTAAGTCCGGCAGAAGATTTAGCAACTAATACCATTGGTATTTTAACTTTAGGCATTTTACCCCAACATTTGGGTTTAACTATTTTGGCAGCTGCCGAAACTTTAATCGGTTGCTTTCTTATCATAAATTGGAAACCTCGTATATTCATCTCTATTGCAATAATTCATATACTTTTTACCTTCACCCCTTTATTTTTACTACCTGAAGAGATTTTTGGCAAAGGCGAATTGATTTTCACTCTAGCGGGACAATACATATTTAAAAACATAATTATTTTAAGTGCTTTATGGTCCTTAAAAATTGATCTAAACATCCATCTTAAAACAATTGAAGAACCTTCTACGACCAAATGGGTAGGTGTTAAGAATCAATGATACAACTCTTCTAAATCGGCATCACATAGAGAACAAAAAAGCTCATCTAGCTTTGTGCATACATCATTAAAAAAACGTTCGCCTTTTTCAGAGGTGGCATACTCCGGATTTCCAATTCCTGTATCGCTACTAACTTTAGACCATTCTCTTTCTGCCCAAGCCCAGCCCTCATTATAAGCTTTGATCTTAAACTTTTTAGCACTACCACTACCCCATTTTTCTTTTGGCAAAACCAAATCTGGCCTTAGATAAAGCATTAGGCTTGTTTCCATTTCATCAGCATGATCTCCTTTTTCCTTAAAATATTCAGTTTTATCGAGCATTGGAGGAAAAAAGCAAAAGCTAATGAACATGTTTGGAAACATCAAACCCAATTCTCTTACCAGTGGTTTGAAATTATTTCCACCATGACCGTTAAACAATAAGAGCTTTTTAATCCCTTGCCTATCTAAAACTGTAACCAAATCTTTTAAAATAGCCAATTGTGTAGACGGATTCAGATTCATATCCAAATAGATATCTTTCTGTCCAGTATTGACACCATAAGGTATTGTTGGCAGAACAATGACCTTTTTTCCTTTCTCCCAAGACATACCTGCAGAAGAGGTTACCATATGTTCCGCTTGATAATTATCTGTACCATAGGGTAAATGAAAGTTATGTGCCTCGGTTGCACCCCACGGTAAAATGGCTAAATCAAATTGTTCATTTTTTAAATGCTCCCAATTGGTTTCTGCTAATACATATGGTCTTATCATAGTATTAAAGATAACATTAAAGCATAAAAAAACCCTTGCTATCAACAAGGGTTCGTATATTTTTTGAAAAATGGTTTGTAAATATTTGCTTTACAAGACCTTTTTACCTGATATGATATTATAAAGGATTACAATAACTGCAATTACCAATAGGATATGTACTAAACTACCAGTTGCAAGGCCAGGAACTATTCCTAACATTCCCAATAACCATATAATTATACAAATAACTGCTACTAACCATAATAGACTTCTCATAATGTGTGTTTTTTAGATTGTTTATATGGTAAATTTAAAGGGATTATCCCTGTTAGCTTAACTCAAATCAAACGATTACTAGCTCAAAATCAGAACTATACCGTAAACACGCTATTATAAGCATTTAAAATCAACGACTTACATCAATTTCTCTTTGAAAAACTCAATAGTTCTTGACCATGCCAATTCTGCGGCTTCTTCATCATATCTTGGGGTAGATGTATTATGAAAACCATGATTTACATTTGGATAGAAATATGCAGTATTCTCTTTACCTAATTCATTTAATCTTTTTTCATATTCTGGCCATCCGGCGTTTACACGCTCATCTAAACCGGCATATTGTAGTAATAAAGGCGCGTTTATACGCTCTATATCTTCTTTGGGCTGACCTCCGTAAAACGGAACGGCAGCTGCCAAATCTGGTACTTTAACCGCCATCATGTTAGAAATCCATCCTCCGAAACAAAAACCTACAACACCTATTTTTCCGTTACAATCCTCATGATTCTTTAAATAATCAAACGCAGCAATAAAATCCTCAAGCATTTCATTTCTCTCTCTTTTGCGTTGCATCTCCCTTCCTTCATCATCATTACCAGGATAACCGCCCAACGGGCTCAGCGCATCTGGCGCTATTGTAATGAAACCTGCCAAGGCTGCTCTTCTTGCAGTATCTTCTATATACGGATTCAACCCTCTATTCTCATGCACTACCACTATACCAGGTAATTTTTCTTTAGCAGATTTTGGCTTTGAAAGCAACGCCTTGATCTCACCACCGCCTTTAGGAGAATTATAGGTAATAAATTCAGAGTCAAGATCCGGATTGTTTTTATCAATCAAAAATGTTGTTTCATAATCTGGCATAAGAAAACTCATTAACGAAGGCACAGTTATACCACCTACGGCATACATTGACAACTTTTGAACAAAGTCTCGGCGTTCTAGTTTATTATGCGCATAGGCATCGTAAAGATCAAATACTTCTTGTTTAATATCTTCTTTTCGTAGTGATTTCATTTTCGCAGCTTTTTAGTTCTATTTAAAAATACAAAACCACTAAAGCACTTACTAAATTTTAACAATAGAAAAAACCTCATTTCTAATGAAATAGAAATGAGGCTTACTTAATTTATCAACTAAAATTTTAGCTTAAACTAGCTAAACTTTTCTCTAATGTTTCAATTTTAGCTTCAGCATCGGCTAATTTTTGACGCTCAATCGCTATAACCTTTTCTGGAGCATTGTTCACAAAACGCTCATTGGAAAGTTTCTTCTGAACAGATTTTAAAAATCCTTTTGTATAGGTCAACTCTTCGTTGATTTTAACGATCTCCGCTTCAATATCGATAGCGCCTTCCATAGGCACAAAATACTCATTACTCTTAACACGAAAGGTTAACGCACCTTCTAACTGTTCTTTTACATAACTAATGTCAGATACATTGGTCAATTTAGATATGACCACATCAAAACGGTTACTAACCTTTTCAGTATTTAAAACGGATAACTCCAATGCTTCTTTCATTGGAATATTCTTGTTTTTTCTAATGGTTCTTACACCTGCGATAACCTCAGCCGCAAAGTCGAAATCTTCTAATAATTGCTCATCAATTTTACCTACTGTTGGCCATTTTGCAACTACCAGAGCTTCGCTCTCGCTTCTTTTGGAAATATGTTGCCAAACCTCTTCGGTCAAGAAAGGCATAAAAGGGTGCAATAATTTCAAGTTCTGTTCAAACAACCCAATCACTTGATCAAACGTTGTTTTGTCTATTGGCTGTTGGTAGGCAGGCTTAATAATCTCCAATAAAGAAGAACTATAATCGTCCCAAACCAATTTATAAATTGACATTAAAGCATCTGAAATACGGAACTTGCTAAAATGATCTTCAATTTCTACCAAGGTTTTGTTCAACTTAGACTCGTACCATGCCAAAGCAAGCTTAGAAGCTTCAGGCTGCTGAATATCTGCAACTTCCCATCCTTTTAGCAATCGGAATCCGTTCCAAATTTTATTGGCAAAGTTTTTTCCTTGCTGACATAAATCTTCATCGAACATAAGATCGTTACCAGCGGCAGAACTTAACAATAAGCCTACACGAACGCCATCGGCTCCATAATCTTCTATCAGTTTCAATGCATCTGGAGAATTACCTAAAGATTTTGACATCTTTCTACGCTGCTTATCTCTAACCAAACCGGTGAAATAAACATTCTCAAAAGGTTTTTTTCCTCTAAACTCATACCCGGCAACTATCATTCTAGCTACCCAAAAGAATAAAATATCCGGACCGGTAACCAAATCATTTGTTGGGTAGTAATAATTTACCTCTTCATTATCTGGATCCATAATACCACCAAATACACTCATTGGCCATAACCATGATGAAAACCAAGTATCGAGCACATCGGCATCTTGTCTTAAATCACTTATCTGTAAACCAGCATTGCCAGATTTCTCTTTGGCAAGTTCCAAGGCATCTTCTACGTTGGCTGCCACAACAAAATCTTCTTGTCCGTCACCAAAATAGAATGCCGGTATCTGCTGTCCCCACCACAGTTGTCTAGAGATGTTCCAATCGCGAACGTTCTCCATCCAGTGGCGGTAGGTATTTTCAAATTTCTTCGGATGAAGTTTTACATCACCACTTTCCAATACAGCTTCTAGAGCAGGTTTTGCCAAATCTTCCATTTTAAGAAACC
Source organism: Maribacter litoralis (assembly GCF_902506355.1). Taxonomy (NCBI): domain Bacteria; kingdom Pseudomonadati; phylum Bacteroidota; class Flavobacteriia; order Flavobacteriales; family Flavobacteriaceae; genus Maribacter; species Maribacter litoralis. The sequence continues at coordinate 627,666 of NZ_LR733271.1, forward strand.
ACTGATCAGATAATTTAGGTTCAATAACAGCTTTGGTTCTTTCAGATGTACCCACTTTATTAATATGGGTTTCCGTTTTTACCAGAAAGCCATTTTCTTCTAGTTCTTTTGAGATTTCTTTTCTTACCACAAAACGATCTCTACCCTCGTAATGCATACCAAAACTGTTTAGGGTAGCATTGTCATTAAAGATGTCGATGGTTTCAAGATTATGTTTTTCACCTAGGGCTTTGTCATTTATGTCATGCGCAGGTGTAACTTTTAAACAACCTGTACCAAATTCCATATCAACGTATTCGTCTTCAATGATAGGTATTACCCTATTACAAATTGGCACAATGACCTTTTTACCTTTTAAATGGGTAAATCGCTCATCGTTAGGATTAATACAAATAGCAGTATCACCTAAAATTGTCTCTGGTCTTGTGGTTGCAATCGTCACCTTCTCGTCTGAACCTTCAATAGCATATGACAAATAGTATAACAGCCCTTGCTTTTCTTCATAAACCACCTCTTCATCAGACAAGGTTGTCTGTGCCTCTGGATCCCAATTTACCATACGATATCCACGGTAAATTAAACCTTTGTTATAAAGATCTATAAATACTTTGATGACGCTATCATATCGTTCTTTGTCCATAGTGAACGCTGTACGGTCCCAATCACAAGAACAGCCCAGTTTCTTTAACTGTTCTAAAATTATTCCGCCATATTCATTTGTCCAATCCCAAGCATGTTTTAAAAACTCATCTCTTGTAAGGTCATTTTTATTAATACCCTGCTCTTTTAATTTAGCTACGACCTTAGCTTCGGTGGCAATTGACGCGTGATCGGTACCAGGTACCCAACAGGCATTTTTACCTAATAAACGGGCTCTTCTAATCAATACATCTTGTATGGTATTGTTCAGCATATGACCCATATGTAATATACCCGTTACGTTTGGTGGCGGTATTACTATACTATACGGCTCCCTTTCATCGGGAACTGAATGAAAATATCCGTTTTTCATCCAATACTCATACCAATGAGATTCCGTGGATTGCGGATTATATTTTGAAGGAATTTCCATATTTGGAACAGTTTTTGAATAAATATAAATGTGGGTTATTAAAAATAAAGCCGAATTGACATTCTAACGGTCACTTCAGCTAAATTTTACCTAAAATTAAATACGAAACAAAAATAAGTAACGTTAGAGTATAACAAAAGGATTTTGAGGTTGATCTGAAAAGATTTAATTTTGAAGTCCACCCAAAATTAAATATGATGAAAAAAATAGTACTTGTATTATTTGTAGGCTTACTAGGATTTAGCTTGACCGCTCAAGACACTGCGGCCAAAATAGAGTTTAAATCAGAAACCGTTGATTATGGTGAAATCGCAAAAGGATCTGACGGAGTTAGAGTTTTTGAATTTACCAACACTGGTAATGCTCCACTTATTGTGAGCAAAGTAAGTTCTAGTTGTGGATGTACAATTCCTAAAAAACCAGAAGACCCGATTTTACCAGGTAAAACAGGTGAAATTCAGGTAAAGTATGATACTAACAGAGTTGGTCCTATCCGTAAGGCAATTACGGTGATATCAAACGCTGATACACCTACAAAGGTTTTAAAGATAAAAGGTGAGGTAAAAGCATCTACCGGTACCAAATAAAAAAAATCTTTTTTTAAATTTAAAAGCCCAACTTTTCAGTTGGGCTTTTTTTATGCGCTATTGTTCATCGAACAAGGGTTTCAACTCAAAACTGAACAGTAGATCATTGTCATACCGTTCCACTAAAACCTTTATCTTTTTATCTTTCTTTACGTTGAGCATATGCATGATCTCCTGTAATTTATATCTATGGATGCGCTTACCATTTACAGCTAAAATTACATCGCCCTCACGTAATCCTGCGGAATGTGCCGGACTCCCTTGACGAATTCCCGAAACAATTATCTCCGGAACCAGACTCAGCCTAGTTGCTCCTTGAAGTATAATCTGCACATTTCCATAAGACTTTGCATTACTATGTACTACACCGTTGGCATCGGTTATTCTTTCTGATACATATCTCATACCCGCATGTTGTAAATCTATACCGCTTATATTATACTGAAATATTTTACCGAAATTAGAATTTTTGGTAAGTATGAGTTTTTCATTGGCATAATCGAACGCGACATTAAATCTTTTTATTACCTCACCACCTAAACTTCCATTTCTACCGCCAAAATCTGCTATGGTATTAAAGGTTTCCATATCTGGAAATGCAGCCTTTGCATCACTCAATACAAAATCAGAAATTTTAATATGATCGATTTTTGTTCGTTTCCCAAAAATATCACCGGCCAAGCCCTTACCAAGAAAATCTTGATAATGCTTTTTAGGCAACTGAATTCGTTCATCTTCAAATAACCAAACCGCATCACTACTACCTGTATCCAACAACATTTTAACAGGTATTTCCTCGGTTTTATTTATCATCACAAAAGCGTCTAAATAAGCTTTTTTTCTAATGACCGTCATATCCACAACTCTAGTATTTTTGGTTGACCTATACCTATACTGCTCCTGATCATAAAATTTGATCGTTTTCTTTACATAGTTTACATCGACCACAAAATCGCGAAATAGGTCGTAACCAATAATACCATGTACAGGAATACCTAGGCTTGGCGAGAAATTGATACCAGCATCCATCACCACGTAAATATTTTGAGATATATTCTTGACGCTACCCAGCTGCACCTTATTACCAGTAGACTTAAGAGCATTAATGGGATCACCCTCTCCCAGCCCATTAATGGTTATCTCCGTAACATTATTCAGTTGAATAGAGTCTTGATCTGCCAAATTGAACAAAATGGGCGTACCTACTCCAGAATCTAGAACAAAAGATAATTCTGTACCATTTACCTCTACAGGAATAATCATTAGATTATTTATGAGCTGAAATTTTACTTTATGAAATTTCTTGCCCTTTGGCAATTGATACGTTTGTGCATTAACAGCGCACCCAATACTACAAATAAAAAGTAATGAAAAAAAGAAGCGTATACGTAACATGATCTGTATGAATTAGTTAAGCCTTTTTAAGATACGTATTTTTTTAACATAACCGTCAATTTTAACAGCAGCATGAAATTTAAATAAACCACAATTAAATTGTAAGTGCCATTATCATTTATCACTTTTGCGTAAAATTTAATTTATATGCCATCTGTTTCGAATAAAGGGCTTACAATGCCCCAATCGCCCATTAGAAAATTAGTTCCTTTCGCAGAAAGCGCTAAAAAGAAAGGAGTGCACGTCATTCATTTGAATATTGGACAACCAGATATAAAAACTCCCCAACAAGCACTCGATGCCGTAAAGAACAATAACATTAATGTGTTGGAGTATAGCCGCACCGAAGGATCTGAAGAATTTAGGAGCAAAATTGCCAAGTATTATATTAAAAATGATATTCCAGTTACTGCAGACGATATTATTGTAACCACAGGTGGATCAGAGGCTTTGTCATTTGCCATGAATACAATTGCGGATACAGATGATGAAATAATTATTCCAGAACCGTTTTATGCCAATTATAATGGTTTTGCCACTGCATGTGGTGTAACCGTTGTACCGGTGGTATCTAAACTAGAAGATAATTTTGCCTTACCCCCTATTGAAGAGTTTGAAAAATTAATTACAAATAGAACCAGGGCTATCTTAATATGTAACCCAGGTAACCCAACAGGATATTTATACAGCAAAGAAGAGGTACAAAAATTAGCCACTTTGGTTAAAAAGCATAACATCTTTCTGGTTGCCGACGAGGTATACAGAGAATTTACCTATGACAATAAAACCCATACTTCTATTTTAAAGGAAGAAGGTTTAGAAGAGCATGCGATTGTTATTGATTCGGTCTCTAAAAGATATAGTATGTGCGGAGCCAGAATTGGCTACCTAGTCTCTAAAAACAAGGATTTTATTGCTACTGCCCTTAAATTTGCACAAGCACGACTATCGCCGCCAACTTATGCACAAATTGCCAGTGAGGCCGCCTTGGATACTCCCGATAGCTACTTCGCCGAAGTAAAGGAAGAGTATGTAGCCAGAAGAAATCTACTTATTACTGAGCTAGAAAAAATAGACGGTATTAAAATTGCCAAGCCGCAAGGAGCTTTCTATTGTATTGCCGAATTACCTATTAAAGACGCAGATCACTTTGCGCAATGGTTGTTAGAGGACTTTAGCTTAGACAACGAAACAGTAATGGTTGCACCCGCTGCAGGATTTTATGCCACTGACGGTTTGGGTAAAAAACAAATTAGGATTGCCTACGTTCTTGATAAAGAGAGCCTAAAACGTGCGGTTTATATTTTAAGCGAGGCACTTAAAAACTACAAGGGTTAATGATTATATATGACCATTTTTCTTTAAAAAACTATAATACTTTTGGCATTGATGCTACCGCAAGGCACTTTGTAGAAGTTACGACCATTGAAGAATTACAGGACATTCTAAACAATAAAGAGTATCCAAGGAAAATTCTTATTGGTGGCGGTAGTAATATGTTGCTTACAGATTATATTGATGCCCTTTTTATTCATGTTAATTTAAAAGGCAAACAACTATTATCACAAGATAACGACACTGCAATAGTTAAGGTCATGGCCGGAGAAAATTGGCACGACATGGTGATGTGGGCACTTAAAAATGATTTTGGCGGACTTGAGAACATGTCATTAATTCCGGGAAATACCGGTACTGCCCCAATTCAGAATATTGGTGCCTATGGCGTAGAACTAAAAGACTGTTTTGTAAGTTGCGAGGCGGTGAGAATAGAAGATCAGCAGTTGGTAACCCTATCAAAAGAAGAATGCAAGTTTGGCTATAGAGATTCATATTTTAAAAATGAGGGGAAAGACAAATATGTAATAACCTCGGTTACTTTTTCTTTCACCAAAAACAATCATAAAATAAATTCTGGTTACGGTGCCATTGAAAATCAATTGGAAAAAGAAAATATATTAAACCCTACCATTAAAGATATTTCCAATGCAGTCATTGCAATTCGCCAAAGTAAACTGCCAGACCCAAAAGAATTAGGTAATAGCGGTAGTTTTTTTAAAAACCCGATTGTTAACAAAGAAATTTTTAAGGAATTTAATTTAAAGTACCCTGAGGCACCTTTTTATAAGGTTTCAGAAGAACTTTATAAGATACCGGCAGGTTGGTTAATTGAACAATGTGGTTTTAAAGGAAAACGTTTTGGTGATGCAGGAGTTCATAAAAATCAAGCGTTGGTATTGGTCAATTATGATAATGCAACCGGTAAGGACATATTGGATCTGGCGGCAAAAATTATTGCAGAGGTCAAATCAAAATTCAATATAGAAATTAGCCCAGAGGTTAATTTAATAAAATAACCCCTGTAATAAAATTACAAGGGTTATTACCAAACCAAACCAACCAAAAACAAAGTGGGCAGTTACCAGCCGACCACTTATTCAATATATATTTTTAGAAAACGCATCATTAACAATCAATTTTATAATTTAGCGTTTAAGCATATACGGTTCAATGTTAGCATTTGGATGTCCATTCTAAAAAAAATATGTGCATCTTTTTAAATTATGAGTACTCTATTAGAAAATCATATTGTTGAATTATTACAAGAGCGAAACGAAAAAGCGATTTCACTTTTGTACGATAACTATGCTGACACCCTACTAGGTGTTGCCAACAAAGTAGTTCGCGACCCTGAACTTGCCCAAGATGTAGTTCAAGAATCTTTTGTCAAAATTTGGAAAAAAGCAGATTCTTACGACCCTAAAAAAGCAAAACTTTTTACATGGCTTTTCAGAATAACACGCAATACCGCTATTGACAAATTAAGAAGTGTCAACACTAAAACTGATAAAGAAATCCAAATAGACGTTTCAGACGTATATACCTTAGGTGTAGAAAGTACAAGACCCGAATTAATGGATGTACAAGAACATCTAGGCAAAATTGAAGAAAAATATCAAATTGTTCTAGAAGCTCTTTTCTTTCAAGGAATGACCCAACAAGAAGCAAGTGATGAGTTGGACATCCCTTTGGGTACTATTAAATCTAGACTAAAGATAGGATTACGTGAATTAGGCAAAATATATGGTCCTGCCTTAATTGCCATGATTTTAAATATTGTATTATGAAAGACAAAATAAAAATTTTCCTTGATTCCGATTTATTGGAAAAGTACCTTTTAGGAACTACTACCGAGTTGGAAAGCTTGCAAGTGGAGCGTTATATTGCCATGTACCCAGAAGTGAGGAAAACGTATGAAGAGTTACAGGAAAATCTTGAGATTTTTGCAAAACTTCATGCCATTGAAGCACCACAAGGACTAAAAGATAAAATTAATGCAAGAATTAAAGCCGAGCGTAAAGGCAGAAAACGATTCTATAGCTATGCAATAGCAGCAAGTATTACCGCGATTTTATTTATTGGTATCTCAACATTCTTTTGGAACCAAAATCAAAGCCTACAAGAAGAGAACAGTGTTGTTAGCAATAAGATAAAATTGCTTGAAGAGAATATGAAAGAGCAGTTGGAAGATGTACGTAACCAATTTATTGTTCTTAACAACCCTCAAACCAAAAAGTACAACGTTAAAGGAAATCAAAAGGCAAAAGAACTTAAAGCGGTAGCTTATATTAACCCAGTTAAAAAGTTGTCATATATCAATGTAAGTAAACTACCTAATATTCCAGAAAGCCAGTGCTTTCAAATGTGGGCAGAAGTTAACGGTAAAATGATCAACCTTGGTATTATTGAAGAAGCTGGGGACCAACAAAAATTATTGGCTTTACCTTATGCGGAAAATGCCGTAGGCTATATCACTATAGAACAGAAAGGTGGCAACCATGCACCGAATGTAGAAAATATAGTTGCCAATATAGCATACTAAGCTATCTCACATAAAGTATTCTTAAAGCCCCATTTTTGGGGCTTTATTTTTTATCTTTGTATAAAATTCAGCATATGAAACTAGTATTATTGACCATAGGGTTATTAGGATTGGCTTTCGCAGGAATAGCTATTAAAATATGGTCTAAAAAAGATGGTAAGTTTGCAGGTACATGTGCCAGCCAAAGTCCGTTTTTAAATCAAGATGGGCAAGCTTGTGGTATGTGCGGCAAAATGCCAGATGAACAAGATTGTAAAAAAGATTTAATTTCGGAATAAGCAACTCTTCATTCTCAAAACAGGGGTTTACAAAATTTATATTTGAATAAGGCAGACACATTAAAAGAAACAATATCCAAAGCTAAACAAGGCAATCAAATTGCGTTCAGCCGTTTATTAGATATGTTTTGGAACGATGTGTACGGATTTCAATTAAAACGTACTGAAAACGAAAACGATTCTGAAGACATTACTATTCAGACCTTCTCAAAAGCGTTCGATAAAATTCATACTTATAATGACGCCTACGTATTCAAAACCTGGTTGATCACCATTTCAAAAAATATACATATCGATCTGGTTAGAAAGCGTAAAAAAAGTTTGTTGGATTCGCGTAGTAACTCCGAAGCTATTACCAGTGCTTTAGATGCATCTCCATCAATGGAAGACCAACTCATACAGGAACAGAATTTAGCCGATTTATTAAGGGATATTAAAAAATTAAAACCTCATTATCAAGCGGTAATCAATTTAAGATATTTCAACGAGTTAAGTTATGCCGATATCGCAACCCAGCTAAACGAGCCTATTAACAGTGTTAAGGTAAAATTGCTTAGGGCAAAAAAGCTACTGTCAGAAATTATCGAAGCAAGAAAAAAATAACGAATTCTATTTTACTTCATATTTTCACATTCATTTGTGTAGTATATAATTCCGCTTTATCCTCATTTTTATAGTTCGTATATTTGTATTAAAATTATAGCATGTCTACAGTTGTTAAAGAAAATGTTGCTCCACCAAAAGGCAAACCAAAATGGTTAAGGGTCAAATTACCTACAGGTAAGAAATACACCCAGCTTAGAGGTTTGGTAGATAAGTACGATCTTCACACTATTTGCACAAGTGGTAGTTGCCCTAATATGGGTGAATGTTGGGGAGAAGGTACCGCTACTTTTATGATCTTGGGAAATGTTTGCACGAGGTCATGTGGATTCTGTGGTGTAAAAACAGGTAGACCTGAAAATGTAGATTGGGCCGAACCGGAAAAGGTAGCTAGATCTATAAAAATTATGGGTATTAAGCATGCCGTAATTACTTCTGTAGATAGAGATGACCTTAAGGATATGGGCTCCATAATTTGGGCAGAAACCGTAAAGGCCATACGCCGAATGAACCCAACAACCACTTTAGAAACTTTGATACCTGATTTTCAGGGTATAGAAAAGCATTTAGATAGAATAGTAGCCGTTTCACCTGAGGTTGTATCTCACAATATGGAAACCGTTAAAAGACTTACCAGAGAAGTACGTATACAGGCAAAGTATGAACGTAGTCTTGAAGCTTTGAATTATTTAAAAAAGCAAGGTATAAATAGAACAAAATCTGGTATTATGCTAGGTTTGGGAGAACATGAAGATGAAGTTATTACAACCTTGGCAGATTTACGTAAGGCAGATGTAGATGTGGTAACCATTGGCCAGTATCTACAACCATCTAAAAAACACCTTCCTGTTAAAGAATTTATTACTCCAGAGCAGTTTAAAAAATATGAGGATATAGGTCTTGAAATGGGCTTTAGACATGTAGAAAGTGGTGCTTTGGTTAGATCTTCTTACAAGGCACATAAACACATACTTTAGATTTTTGTAAAACATTTTAAGATTTCAAAGTTTAATTAAGCAACATAGATGCTTTTAAACTTCTGTAGTCACTAGTATAAATATTTACGGTAACCAATGCAAAAATTAAATATTGGCATCAATGGTTTCGGAAGAATAGGAAGAACCCTATTTCGCCTTTTGCAAGCACACCCTAATTTGAACGTGGTTGCAATAAATGATTTGGCAGATACCCGAACGCTTTCACACTTATTAAAGTATGACAGCATACACGGCACTTCCCCATTAGATATTTCATGCGATGATACTCATATTATTGTTAATGAATCGCGTATAATCTTGCAAAATGAACCTCACCCTTCCAAGATTAACTGGACTGGTTCAAATGTAGATTTAGTAGTGGAGTGTACCGGTAAGTTCAAGGACAGGGATACCTTATCTCATCATATTAAAAATGGTGCTAAAAAGGTTATTCTATCCGTTCCACCAACGGAAGATGATATTAAAATGATTGTCTTTGGCATTAACGAAAATACGTTGATGGCATCAGATGACATTATATCGAATGCTTCTTGTACCACCAACAACGCAGCGCCTATGATCAAGGTAGTCAACGATCTATGTGGTATTGAACAAGCTTATATTACGACCATACATTCATATACTACCGATCAAAGTTTACACGATCAACCCCATAGAGATTTAAGAAGAGCACGCGCCGCCTCTCAATCCATTGTTCCTACAACAACGGGAGCTGCAAAGGCATTAACAAGAATATTTCCAGAATTGGCAGATACCATCGGAGGGTGCGGTATTAGGGTACCCGTGCCTAATGGATCATTGACAGACATAACTTTAAATGTAAAAAGAGAGACAAGTATCGAAGAAATAAATGATACTTTTGAAAAGGCTGCTCAAAATGAATTTAAGAATATCATAAACTATACTAAAGATCCAATAGTTTCTATAGACATAAACAATAGTTGTTATTCTTGTACGTTTGATTCTTTAATGACCTCTGTCATAGGCAAAATGGTAAAAATTATTGGTTGGTATGACAACGAAACAGGTTATAGCAGTAGAATTATAGATTTAATTAATTTCATTACTATTAAAAAATATATTTGAGAATTTTATTTTTAAATAAGGTATTTAAAATTTTACTAGTCCCCATTGTAATATTGGCGACTACTACTGCCGTATTTTCTCAAGACCCGATTTCCAAAAAAGATATTCAACCTTATTTTGACCAAGCAAGAAAGTTCAAAAACCAGGATAAGATCGACCTGGCTTTAGAAACATTGAACACAGCTGCTAACGAGGCCGAAAAACGTGAAGACATTAAAGGCTTAATAGATAGTCTACATGAACTTGCGCTTTTATACCTAAGAATAGATAAGGAAGGCGACACAGAATTCTATTGGGATCGTGCCAGTGTATTGCTTAAAGATATTTCTTATCCTTACGGAGATGGTATGCACAAATATATTGAAGCTATTCTATTACATAGGAGCAATAGAAACTTTCAGTCATTATTTATGCTGAACGAGGCCAAACAACTTAATAACGATCGCAATTTCTACAACAACTTACTACTGACCGAGGCGAAAGTTTATTTAAGCCTCGAAAAATATGACAGTGCCACTAAAAATTTAAATTCCCTTATCGTAAATACTGATGTATATGAGAAGGAATATTTGACCAGCCAGGCATATCTTACTCTTGCCGAGCTAAACCTAGGACTTGAAAACTACGCAGAAGCTGCCAAAAATGGCGAAAATGCATTGGCCGTTGCAGAAGACAATGGTTTTTTAGAAGATTTTAAGGATGCCAATATCCTACTAACAACCGTATATGAGAAATTAGGATTATATCAAAAATCGCTTAGTAATAGTCAAAATCTGGTTCAATTAAAAGATTCTATTTTCAATATCGAAAAGAGCAAAATAGAGGCAAAAACGGCAGATAAAATAAGGGACAATTACAAAACGGAAGAAATTGCACGTCAAGAACAGAAAATCGAAGAACTTACAGAATCTCAAAACAGGTCTGAGTTAACGGCTATTTTAACTTCCGCATTTTTGATTATCATATCATTATTGGCAGTTACCTTATACAGAAACAATCAAATAAAATTAAAGACCAACGATCTTTTACAAACAAAAAACAAAGAATTACAAATAGCTAGAGACGGTGCGGTACAAGCTATGGAAGCAAAAACAAATTTTCTTTCAACGGTTAGTCATGAGTTAAGAACACCGCTTTACGCAGTTACCGGGCTTACCCATTTATTGCTCGAGGAAAATCCTGAAGAACACCAAAAAGAACATTTAAAAGCTTTAAAATTCTCAGGAGATTATCTTCTTAATTTTATAAACGATATTCTTCATATCAATAAAATTGACGCCAATAAGCTTGAACCTTTAAATATGGAGCTCAACCTTAAAAAGGTAATTAATGAGGTAATCAATTCTTTAGGACAAAGTGCCAAATCTAACAATACCACTCTTATTCTAGAGTATGATCAGGATATCCCAAGCCATTTACTGAGCGACCCTTTAAAGTTATCGCAGATTTTCATGAATTTAATCGGTAACGCCATCAAATTTACCAAAGGAGGTGAAGTAAAGGTGATATCTAAATTATTGAATAAGAATCAAGACGAAGTCACCATCTATTTTGAGGTAAAGGATAACGGAATAGGTATTTCGAAAGAAAAGCAGAAAAGTATTTTTGAGGGATTTGAACAAGGTTCTATTCAAATTAACAGAGAATATGGCGGTACCGGACTTGGCTTAACTATTGTAAAAAGTCTTTTAGGGCTGTTCAACAGTCAAATTGAACTTGAGAGTAATTTGGGTCAAGGTAGTTCATTCTTTTTTGAAATAAAGATGAAGAGTATTGATGACCTTACTGAAGATGTTTCCTTTGAAATTACTCCGAAAGATTATGACTTTAAAGGTCTTCATTTATTGATAGTTGAGGATAATAAAATTAACCAGGTCATTACTAAAAAGATGCTGACCAAAAGGGATATGACCAGCGATATTGCCAACAATGGGCATGAGGCGGTTGATTTGGCCAAAGAAAATGTTTACGATGCCATCTTAATGGATATTCATATGCCCGGAATTAGTGGTGAAGAAGCTACCATTGAAATTAGAAAATTCAACCAAGAGACTCCGATTATTGCACTTACCGCAATTTCATTGGATGATAGTTTAGAAAGTTTTTATGCTGCCGGTTGTAACGATGTAGTAACCAAACCATTTAAGCCAGATATTTTCTATCAGAAAATCGGAGAAAACATTTTTGATAAAAAAGCTAAGAATTCTTTGACATAAACTGTTTCAACTCTTCTTTGAACAACTCATTTTCCCCAAACAAAAATTCGTGCTTCACCTCTATATAATGTAGGTTTGGTATTTTTGACCTCAGGCGCACATAATCCTTTTCGGTGGTTAGAATGGTATCTTTCCTTTTTAAATTTTCTATTTCCGTTGGTGTAAAAAAGTGATGATCATTAAATCTTAAATGATCGAATACAATACCGTATGATTTTAAAAAGTTCTCTAATGGCGCCGGATTTGCTATACCCGTTACCAATGTCACCTTTTTATCTTTTAAACTTTCAAGCGATATTTCAGCTCCTTTTAAATCTGTATTATAGACCAAATAACTAAAGAATACTTTTTGATGCGATTTTGGCTTTATGCTTAAAAGAACTTTTGATTTTTCCGATTGCGAAAGATTTGACGGACATTTAGTTACCACAATAACCTCTGCCCTATTTGCTTCCCTTTTAGAATCCCTTAAATCTCCTGTAGGCAAATACCAGTCTTTAGTGAACAAACTATCATAAGCTGTCAATAGAATTGAAAATTCGGGTTTTACTTTTCTATGCTGAAAAGCATCATCAAGCAAAATAACATCTGGATCAACCATTTTCTCAAGTTGATGAATACCATTTCTTCTGTCGACATCAACGGCAACAGCTACTTTTGGAAATTTACTTTTTAGCTGAAATGGCTCATCGCCTAAATTTTCAACACTCGTTTTATCATCTGAAAGTAAAAAACCTTGAGATTTTCTTTTATACCCTCTGCTTAAAATAGCAACCTCATGATTATCAGAAAGTGTACGAACCAATAACTCTATCATAGGTGTTTTACCCGTTCCCCCTACGCTTAGGTTACCTACACAAATAGTCTTTGTTGTAAAAGATGTTGAAGAGAAAATACCCACATCATACAAGCGGTTTCTTAGAAACACGATTATTCCGTAAATTAATGATATGGGAAAAAGAAGTTTTCGTAACACCTGCATCGCAACGAAATTATAATAATTTATCTTTGAATAACTTTTTTTTTAATAAAATGACCGTAAAAGATATTACCCAGATATTAGAAGAATTTGCTCCTCTACCATATGCCGAAGACTTTGATAATGTTGGCTTATTAGTTGGAAATGCAACTAACGAAGTAAGCGGCATACTGGTTACCTTAGATACCTTGGAAAATGTAGTTGATGAGGCCGTAGCCAAAAATTGTAACCTTATTGTTAGTTTTCATCCTATTATTTTTGGAGGATTAAAAAAGATTACCGGTAAAAATTATGTGGAACGGGTAGTTATTAAGGCCATTAAAAATGATATTTCTATTTATTCCAACCACACTGCACTCGATAATGCCAGATATGGCGTAAATGCTAAAATTTGCGATGTACTTGGACTGTCAAATACAAAAGTGCTTATTCCACAAAAGAATACTATCAAAAAATTAACTACCTACATACCTAAAAATAATATAGAGGAAGTTAAAAATGCGCTTTTTAAAGCTGGTGCAGGTAATATTGGCAACTATTCTAATTGCAGCTTTTCAGTTGAGGGTAACGGCAGCTATAAAGCAAATGAAGAGGCAAATCCGACAATTGGAGAAAAAGGAACTACGCACATTGAAAATGAAATAATGATTACTTGTGTTTTTGGGAAGGACAGAGAATCTGCCATTACCAAAGCTTTATTATCCTCCCACCCTTATGAGGAGGTTGCTTATGACATACAGACCATAGAAAATACGAACCAACATATTGGTATGGGAATGATCGGTGAATTGGACGAAGAAGTTTCAGAATTGGAATTTCTCAAGGAACTTAAGCTAAAAATGAACGCTAAATTGGTGCGACATTCCGCTTTATTAAAAAAGCCGATTAAAAAAGTAGCTGTACTTGGTGGAAGTGGGTCGTTTGCTATTGGAGCAGCCAAAGCCGCTAAAGCAGACGTATTCGTTACCGCTGACCTTAAATATCATCAATTTTACGAGGCTGAAAATCAAATAATTTTGGCAGATATTGGACACTTTGAAACTGAGCAGTTTACAAAAAACCTTTTAGTTGATTATCTTACAAAAAAAATTCCTAATTTTGCAATCCATTTATCGGAAAGTATAACAAATCCCATCAATTATTTTTAATATGGCAAAAAAAGAAGATTCGTCTGTAGAAGCAAAGTTAAGAGCATTATATGATCTGCAATTAATTGATTCTAGGGTTGATGAAATAAGGAATGTTCGTGGTGAACTACCTTTAGAAGTAGAAGATTTGGAAGATGAAGTCCTTGGCCTAAAAACGAGAATGGATAAACTTAAAACCGATTTAGAGAATATAAACTTTGAAATTGGAGCTAAGAAGAACCTGATTGAAGAAGCAAAGGCTTTAATAAAAAAATACGGCGAACAGCAAAAAAATGTTCGTAACAGTAGAGAATTCAATTCTATTAGTAAAGAATTGGAGTTCCAAGAATTGGAAATTCAATTGGCAGAAAAGAACATTAAGGAGTTCAAAGCTCAAATAGAGCAAAAGAAAGCTGTAATTTCTGAAACTAAAGAACGTTTATCTGAACGCGAAGCACACTTAAAGCACAAAAAAGGTGAGCTAAACGCTATTCTTGCAGAAACAGAGAAGGAAGAAAAAGCGTTATTAGAAGAATCTATCAAGTTCCAAGATAAAATTGAGGAGCGTTTGGTTAAGGCCTATGCTCGTATCCGTAACAACGTAAAGAACGGTTTAGCGGTCGTTCCAATTGAAAGAGGTGCATCTGGTGGTTCTTTCTTTACGATACCACCACAGGTACAAGTTGAAATTGCTTCTAGAAAGAAAATCATTACAGATGAGCACAGTGGTCGTATTTTAGTTGACCCTACGCTTGCTGAAGAAGAAAGTGAAAAAATGCAAAAAATGTTCGCTAAATTATAAAAGCAAACTTAATACATTTAAAAAGCCATCTTTAAAAGATGGCTTTTTTTGTTTACATTCATACCTATGAATACATTAAAAATTGTCTCCATTTTAATAATGATGTTCAGTTCCATTACAAAAGCTCAAGATATAACCGACTTTAAATGGAACAATAGATTAATAATTCTATATGAAAACAATAACAATGTTGCCGAAGTAAAATCTGCGATAGAAATAATTGCAAAAAATTCTGTTGGTTTAGTTGAAAGAGACGTTCGAGTTTTCGTTCTTAAAAACAATGTATTCTATAGCAGCAATGGACAAGCTCTTGAAATTACAAATTCAAAAACTTTACCTAAAGCATATCAAGGTTATATTTTGGTGGGTAAAGATGGCGGTATAAAATCTAAAAAGCCATATCCTTTTAACTTAAACAAGATATTTGACCTAATTGATAGTATGCCAATGCGTAAAAGTGAAATGAGGTCTAACCGGTAATTATTTTATTAGTTCCAACATAAAGTTCTCAATTTCTTCGCTATCCCATTTCTCAGCGATATCGGGGATTTTCATAACCTCTTTCATTATTTCCTCCTGTGCATCGCCTTCGGCTAGTGCTTCTAAATACGGTCTGTTTGAAAATGTAACCCTACTATATGCGGGTATCCATTTCTCTGGATGTTTTGTAGAAAAGTGTTTTTCTATTTTCTTTTGAAGTAAAAAATTTGTATCAGCCGTTTTACTACTCATTTCCATAAAGTTTCTATAACTCAATTCAGCTATAGCATCTGCATTAGGCTTTCGTTTTTCTTGATATGTAGAAAAGATATGCCCCCAATCATCTCCAAATTCCTGAATCAATTGATTTAAAACAAAAATATCTTCGAACCCGGCATTCATTCCTTGTCCGTAAAATGGCACCACTGCATGAGCGGAATCGCCTACCAGAGCAACTTTATCCCAATAGGTCCAAGGATAACATTTCATGGTTACCATGGCACTAGTTGGGTTTCTAAAGAAATCTTCGGTCAAATTTTCTATTTCGTCCTTTACATTAGGAAAATAGGTATTGAAAAAATGGACGGCATCTTTTTTTGTTTTTAAACTCTCAAAAGAAATATCACCCTCAAAAGGCATAAAAAGCGTACAGGTAAAGCTACCATCTAAATTGGGCATTGCTATGAACATAAACTTGCCACGTGGCCAAATATGAAAAGAGTGCTTATCTAATTTATGTGTACCATCGGCATTGGCAGGTATGGTCAATTCTTTATAGCCTACATCAATAAAATCTTGAGAATAGTCGAACCTACTACGACGCTGCATTTTATGTCGTACTCTGGAAAAAGCACCAT
Source organism: Maribacter litoralis (assembly GCF_902506355.1). NCBI lineage: Bacteria > Pseudomonadati > Bacteroidota > Flavobacteriia > Flavobacteriales > Flavobacteriaceae > Maribacter > Maribacter litoralis. The sequence goes on from NZ_LR733271.1 coordinate 644,026, forward strand.
CACAGCCAAAAACCAGATCAAATGGATACTCTTTCCATTCACCCTTTTCTGTTTCACCTGTATAGACTATTGCTTCGGGCAAATCAATATCCCAAACTTTTTCTTCAAAACGAAAATCAACTCCATTTTCTTCAGCCAAGTCAATCATGCGTTTATTCAACACTCCTCTTGATATGGACCAAATTGCCTCACCATCTTTACCATACTTTTGAAAATATTGTTCCTTGCCTATTACATGCATGGCACGTTTATCTAAGGGTATGGCAATTTTTCTGATTTCATCTTCTATGCCCACTGTTTTCAAAGCATTCCAACCTCTATTGCTCATAGCCAGGTTAATGGACCTACCAGAAAATTCGATATTCCTAATATCTGGTCTCCTATCAAAAACAGTAATTTTATGTCCGTATCTCTTCAAATAAATTGCTAGTAATGATCCTACTAGTCCAGAGCCTATAATGGCAATATTCTTTTTTTCTTGGGTCATGTATTGGGCTTTAAGCCTACATTAAGTGAATGTTAAAAATATGAAATTATGCCTTAATTATAAGCTTTACGGTGATAAAGTAAACAATCATTTATTCGATAAAGTTAATTTTTGTTTAATTATTTAGTATTTTTATTAAACAAAAAAGAAACACTTTGAAACATTTCAATTCTAACGACATGAAAAAAATGTCGAGTAGGTATAGGGCTCACTTGATCAATAGTTGCACTGGCTATAAATCTGCCAATCTTCTTGGCACAAAATCTTTATCGGGCTGTAGCAATTTAGCCATTTTCAATTCTGTAGTTCATATTGGTAGTAGTCCGCCAATGTTGGGCTTTATTCTAAGACCTTTAACGGTAAAGAGACACACTTACAAAAACTTTAAGGAAACGAGATTTTTTACAGTTAACCACGTTAACACTAAAATAATAGAAGAGTCACATAAAACGTCTGCAAAATATGAAGAGCAAATTTCAGAATTTACAGAAACCAATTTAACAGAAACATACTTAGATGATTTTAAGGCACCCTATGTTGGTGAGAGTACCGTAAAATTAGGCTGTAGATATATAAATGAATATGAAATTAAGGAGAATGGTTGTTTAATGATCATAGGGGCTATTGAGCATATTTATTTACCGAATGACATTTTACACGATGATGGATGGTTGCAACTGGATAAAATCAACACTATGGTCACAAATGGACTAGATGGTTATGCTTTACCCAAACTTATTCAACGGTTATCATACGCCAAACCAGATCAGTTATTATACTCGTTACTCTAATGGCTCATAAAAAGTTACACCTTCCTGTAAAAACCTGTATAACTTGTAGAAAACCATTTTCTTGGCGAAAAAAATGGGAACGCAACTGGAACAACGTAAAATACTGCAGTGAAAAATGCAAACGCCATAAACCAAAAAAGATAATACATGAATAATTTAATGTGGTTTAGAAACGACCTAAGGGTAGCAGACAACTCCTCCTTAAACAATGCCATTAACGGTCAAACAGTTATTGCATTCTATTGTTTTGAATCTACTTTTTTTGAATATGACGAATACGGATTTAAAAGAACTGAAAAATACAGGGCTAAGTTCTTACTCGAAACGATTAGCCAACTAAAAGAAGAACTTAAAAATTTAAACATTCCTTTATTCATATATGTTGGTAGGTCTGAAGACTATTTGCCAAAACTTATTGAACACCATAACATAAACAATGTTTTTCTACAAAAAGAATGGACAAGAGACGAAGAGTTGGTACTCACCAAGGTTAAGAGAAAAGTATCATCTACCGTTCAATTTAATGAAGAATATGATCAATTTTTATTTCATCCTACCGATATACCCTACGCAAATTTCAATTTAATTCCTGAAATATTCACCAACTTCAGAAAAAAGTTTGAAGCCAATTGCCAAGTTCGAATCTCCACATCAGCTTCTAAAATAATGCCTGAATCTAATTTAGTACGTACTAATACAGAATTACCCCAATTAGAAGAATTAGGTTTTGAAGATTTTAAACAACATAACTCTACGGCATTTCCTTTTAAGGGCGGAGAACAAGAAGCTAAAAAGCGAATTCAAAATTACTTTTGGGATTCACAAAAACTTGCCATTTATAAAAAAACTAGAAATGGATTAATAGGTGTAAATTATAGTTCAAAACTATCTGCTTGGTTGGCAAATGGAAGTATATCTCCAAGAACCATCTATTGGGAAGTTGTAAGATTTGAAAAAGAAATTATCAAGAACCAGAATACCTATTGGCTGATTTTTGAACTTATTTGGCGTGATTATTTTAAGTACATATCCTTAAAACATATGGATAAGATATTCCATCTATCTGGCATTCTTCAAAAACCCTATGACTGGAAAACTGATAAGCAGTCGCTAAAAAAATGGATAAACGGCAATACAAAAGAAGCCTTTGTTAATGCCAATATGCGGGAGTTATTGGAAACCGGATGGATGAGCAACAGAGGTAGACAAAATGTTGCCAGCTTTTGGTCTAAAGAGCTAGAGCAAGATTGGCGAATGGGTGCCGCATATTTTGAAAGTATGTTAATCGATTACGATGTACACAGTAATTGGGGAAATTGGATGTACAATAGCGGAGTAGGAAACGACCCTAGAAATAGAAAATTCAATATTAAAAGTCAGGTCGAACGTTATGACAGTGCTGGTAGCTACCAACGGCTGTGGTTACAAGAAACGTTGTTTTAAAGAAAGATAAGAATGAAAATAGTACGCTTAATATTAGGTGATCAATTAAATCAAAACCATTCTTGGTTCAAAAATGTAGATGACGATATTATTTACATTATGGCCGAAATGCGCCAAGAAACAGACTATGTTAAACATCACATACAAAAAGTAATAGCTTTCTTTTTAGCCATGCGAAGTTTTAAAGAAGACCTTAGTGCCAAGGGTCATAACTTCATCTACCTTAAACTAAACGATAGTAATAATCCTCAAAATTTAAAGAACATTATTTCAATGGTAGTCAATGATTCAAATGCCGATAAATTTGAATATCAGTTGCCAGATGAGTATAGGTTAGATGAACAGCTTCGAGATATATGTAGCTCATTAGCTATAGCTACTTCATTTGCAGATACAGAACATTTCTACACTACAAGATTTGAGCTCCAAGATTTCTACAAAGGCAAAAAACAAATGGTCATGGAGAGTTTTTATCGCATGATGCGAAAAAATCACCAAATATTAATGTCTAACGATCAACCCGTAGGTGGAAAATGGAACTTTGACCATAGTAACCGAAATAAATGGAAGGGTCAGCCAAGCATACCTAAAGAAACAGAGTTTAAAAAAAATGTCGAAGAAATTATTGAAGAGCTAACCAAAGCCAATGTAAAAACCTTTGGGCAAGTTGAGGCTAAATCATTTACATGGCCGGTAACCAGAAAAGAATGTTTGGAGACCTTGACCTATTTTTGCAATCATCTACTTCCCTATTTTGGCGATTATCAAGATGCCATGCATGAAGATCAAAAGTTTTTATTTCATTCTAGATTATCATTTGCTATGAACAGTAAGATTCTGTCTCCCAAGGAGGTTATTAATACTGTTATAGCACACTTCAATAATAATAACAGCACTATTCAAATATCTCAAGTAGAAGGATTTGTACGTCAAATTTTAGGATGGAGAGAATATATGAGAGGAATTTACTGGAAAGAAATGCCCGATTATAAGTATTTAAATTCCCTTGAAAACAAAAACAAACTACCAGATTTCTTTTGGACCGGAAACACAAATATGAACTGTTTAAAACATGCAATTGGTCAAAGTTTAGACAATTCTTATGCCCATCATATTCAACGCCTAATGATTATAGGAAATTTTGCCCTACTAACTCAGATGGATCCAGATGAAGTCGACCAATGGTATTTAGGTGTTTATATTGACGCTATAGAATGGGTGGAGATTACAAATACCAGAGGCATGAGCCAATTTGCCGATGGTGGTATTGTGGCTACTAAACCATATGTAAGCAGTGCTAATTATATTAATAAAATGAGCAATTACTGTACTAACTGTACTTATAGCCACACAAAAAAATTAGGAGAAAAAGCGTGCCCCTTTAATTCTCTTTACTGGAATTTTCTGGCGGATAAGAAAGAACATTTTAAAGACAATCAACGTATGAATATGATGCTTGCCCTTCTAAATAAAATGGATGGAAATACTTTAGCCGACATACAATTGAAAGCCAACGATATACTAAATAATTTAGATACCCTTTAATGATTAATTAATATGAATTTAACCTATAGAACTTAACTAAATTTTAATTTTGATATGTAGTACAATTTAACTTTCCGCGAGAGCGTCTATATATAGAAAACACCTTTTCATTAATATGAAAAGGTGTTTTTGTTTTACCAAAAATATCTAGAATATACTTTGATTAATTATACACCTTACATACTATCATAATCACCCTATTTCGTTGAACATATTGAATTTACCGATAAAGTGCCCATCTAATTTCCCTTCTTCTTTAACATCAATTTTAACAGTCTACAACAAATAAAATTAACATTTCCAATAAATTCCTACAGAAATGTAATTTTCACCTTTAACCAAAAATATTATTCAATAAACTGAATTTCAATTTGTTATGTTTTATTTAAAAAAAAATTCAATTTTAAGTTTTAACAAAAATAAGAAAAGGACTACAAATTATTTACCACACATTTTAAGCGATTCACAACAACATTTAAATATCCCAAAACTATCACCGTTAATTCGCTAACGTAGATTCATCGACGAATAACATCGTGTGAACTATAAAATTGAGTTATTAGACAGTTAGGTACTAATTTTGAAAAAGAATTAGATCCCAAATCTGTTCTAAAAAAATTCTTAACCTTCTATTAAGCAATTGATTGTAAATTTATTTCAATCGATTTTGATGTTGGTTAAGTAATCAATAAAGAATTAAACTTAACCATTAATATGAAGTCTATTTACACTTCTAACATCATCTCCCCCCAATGTTGTTCTGAAACATTTGTATTTCCAAAAAGAGGAATACAACATCTCTTTACGCCTTTTTCAAGGGGCATCAATCTGTTCAATTCAATTAGCAGTAGTACAGATGTTTATAATGTAAACGCTAATTGTCATACAGAAATAATCTACACTCTAGACAATAGAAATTCTACTACCGATAAGCCGGTTGATAGCAGTAAACGCTCAAACGGTATTATAATAACCTATAATAAGAATCAATAATGAAAAATTCAACGTTCATAACATCGACATTGTTGCTATTTGTCATATGGTTCTTTATAGGATCTATTGATGGTTTGGCTCAAACCTTTTCAGTATCGGATGCTAGTGCCGATGAAGGATCTAATATGACTTTTACGGTAACTTCCGACAGTCCATTACTAGGAGACTATACTTTTGATGTAACTTATACAGATGGAACCACTACACCTGCGGATTATAACGGAAATACTTCGGTAACTTTAGGTTTCTTTTTAAGTTCAACCTCAACTTTTACGGTAGCTGCCTTAAACGATGACTGGGTAGAAACCACACAACAAGAATTTACACTAACCTTAAGTGACCCTTCTGGTTCCTATTCTTTTTCAGATGCTACAGGTACCGGTACAATCATAGATACCGATGTTGCCTATGTAACCGGCGGAAACTATGATATTACCGAAGGTGGAGAAATTCAGTATATTTTACGATTATCAAATGGTACCAACTCCAGCGGTCAACAATACGTAGGTATTGAAGATGCCTATAGTATTGATTTCTCTGTTGAAACGGATCCTAGTTCAGCGAGTCCGGCTAGCGATGGTACAGATTTCAATTCTTTCAACACTACTGCTACATTTCCTGCTGGTTCAATTGCTGGTACAGAAGTAATTATACCAATACTTACTATAGACAATTCAATAGTTGAACCATCCGAAGAGTTTAACGGTGTTAAATCTAGAAATGTGGCAGAGGAAACCAAATATGGTATTGCCCCTTCAAGAGTAAGTATTAATACAGAACGTTCTGCACTTCGCATTCATGATAATGATACCGCTACCGTTAATTTAAGTAGTATCACCGAACTGGAATCTGTAGGTAATGCAAGCATTGATTTTACTTTAAACGGGGATGTTCAGGATAACTTTAGAATAGATTACACTACTTCTGACAATACGGCTACAGAACCATCAGATTATGACGAAACCACTGGTTTTTTTAATTTTAATGGATCGAGCGGTCAAAATTTTAAGAGAAACTTTAAGGTAAACGATGATGCTGTAATTGAACCTACCGAATACTTTACCGTAGTACCCTCTTATAGCCCTGCAACCGGACTAATTACTAATTATGTACCGCAAAACATTGTATTTGTAACCGGTGAAGGTGAAATTACAATTACCGATGATGATTTGGACAGTGATTTTGACGGAGTTAATGATTTAGTGGATGAGGATGATGACAATGATGGAATAACAGATATTAACGAAGGTAATGGTGACGCCGATGGCGACACAATTATTGATAGCTTAGATAATGATTCTGATAACGACGGTTGCCCCGATGCTATTGAAGCAGGACATACCGACCCTGATGGAGATGGTTATTTAGGTACTGGGCCATTAACGGTAAGCAATGGTACAGTCGATCCATCTACCGGTCGTGTTTTAGGGCAAGGTGGTTATACTGGTACAGATGGCAAAGTTACTTCAGCATTCCAAACCGTAAGTATTACAATGCAACCTAGCGATAGAGTTGCCAATCTTGGCGATACAATTACCTATACATCGGGGGTTAACGGAACCGGACTTACATACCAATGGGAATTAAGTACGGATAATGGAACTACATGGAATCCTATTTCCAATGGGGGTGTGTATTCTGGTGCCACTACAACGGCATTGACCTTAACCAATATCACCAGTACCGAAAGTGGAAACAAATATCGTTTCAGTGCTTTTGACAGTGAAAATCTATGTACGCCGTACACCTATTCTAATGCTGTTGATCTATTTATTAGACCTAACGTAGTAATTGCCGATACTACCTCTGCCGAAGGCACTAACCTAGATTTTGTAGTTAACCTATCTCATGCGGTAAACGAAGTGGTTACGTTTGATCTTACATATTCAGACATTACTACCTTTGCATCAGACTATACCGCTTTACCTAGTTTTTCAGTACCAAGTAACACCTTAAATACGAATATTCTTATCCCTGCCATCGATGATGCAGTAGTTGAAGGTGACGAAACCTTCACATTAGGTATGACCAATGGTTCTACCAATGTAGGGGATATCACAGATACTGCTCTTGGGACCATAACCAATATAAATACCCCTGCTTCTGGCGAAGGTGTTTCTATTGCTGATTTTTCAATAAATGAAGACGTTGGAACCGTAGATTTTATATTGACTTATACCGGACCCACCGTTCAAGACTCTTTTACGGTAGACTACGTTATTACTGATAATAGTACCACTGCTGGATCAGATTATAATGTAAATCTAACTGGTCAGGTTACTTTCCCTGCCGGTACTGCCGATGGAAATACGCAAACACTTTTAGTAGCAATTACAGATGACACCGTAATAGAAGGTGACGAAAGTCTAAGTATTCAAATATCAAATATCTCAAATAGTCTTTTGACTATTATAAATGCAGATGCTACGGGTACAATTGTAGATAACGATACCGACCCGACCACAGGTTTGTCTATTGCTGATGTAAATTTCAATGAGGCAACGGCATCGGCAAATTTTGTAGTAACTTATAAAGGCGGTAATGTCAAAAACGGCTTTACAGTAGATTACACCATTACTAATGGTTCTGCTTTTGAAGGAGACGACTATACGGCTACATTAACAGGACAGGTTTCTTTTCCAAACAACACTACAGATGGCGCTACACAATTGGTAAGTGTTACCATAATCAATGATGACCTTATAGAAGGGGACGAAACATTAAACATAGAATTATCAAACTTATCTACCAACCTTATCAACCTAGTAGACCCATATGCGATAGGTACTATAGAAGATAATGATACAAAAACACCAACTACAGGGTTAACTGTAGCTGATATCAATATAGATGAGGATGCTGGCACTGTCAATTTTGTGGTTACCTACAATGGTAGTGAACTTCAAAATTCATTTACTGTAGATTATGCAATAACAGATGGATCGGCCATAGCTGGTTCAGATTATAGTGGAAATCCTTCCTTAACCGGTCAATTGATATTTCCAACGGGTACAGAAGATGGAGACATTCAAAATGTAAGTATTAATATCAACGACGATACTATAATTGAATCTGATGAAACCATCAATTTTCAATTAACTAATTTATCTACTACACTAATTAACCTAGTTGATGCCAATGCTATTGGTACCATTACCGATAATGACGTTAAAACGGCAACCACAGGTTTAAGTGCTTCTGACTTTTCAGTAAACGAATCCGCAGGAAGCACTAACTTCATTGTCACCTATAATGGTAATACCGTACAAGATTCCTTTACTGTAGATTATAGTATTACTGATGGTACCGCCACTAGTGCTAAAGATTATGATACCGTTTTGGCATCGGGGCAACTAGCTTTCCCAGCAGGCACTTCAACTGGTGATACGCAATCCGTATCAGTTGATATTTTAGAAGATTCTTTTATAGAAGCTACTGAAGATTTGAACATTCAGCTTTCTAACTTGTCCACTACTCTAATCAACATTGTAGACCCAACAGGTACGGGTGCAATTAGCGATAATGACAATACTGCCACAAGCGGAATAGATTTTGAAAACTTAACGGTAACTGTAACAGAAGGTGATCCGTCAGACACCGTAAATGCAACATTTGTTGTTGAATTTATTGGTGCTATAGATACTGGTGAAACTATCGAAGTAGACTATTTTGTTAATAACGGTAGTGCAGCTAATGCTACAGATTTCAATCCTAATGCGACAATAGAAACATTAATTTTCACCAATACACAAAAAACTCAAGATATTACCGTACCAATTATAAGTGACAATACTATTGAGGGCGAAGAAGATTTCTTTGTTGATTTGGTGGCCATACGCTCAAATGTTGGTATCAACCTATTGAACAACCAAGCCAGAGGAGTTATCATTGATGATGATGGAGGGGCTGTTTCGGTAGATGGTTTTAGCATTGTAGAGCAAACAAACGGTATTAATTTTGATGTTACCTATTCGGGAGATAGATTAAACGGTGGGTTTACATTAAATTATGAAATAACCGACATCAGTACTACAACGGGTGTTGATTACACGCTTACCACAGCCCCATCAACAACGGGTACCTTAACTTTTACCGGTGTTGACAATGAAGTACGTTCGGTTCAAATTAATGTTGTTGGTGATGATTTTATTGAGAATAACGAAGATTTAAGAATTACTATTTCCAATCCGTCCTCCAGCAAAATCACCATAGCCAATGCAGATGCAATTGGTACTATAACTAATGATGATACCGGGACAGTTGCAGCAACTGGATTTACCGTAGACGAGTTTAATGTTACCGCTAATTTTGAGGTTACTTATACAGGTAACCCAATTAATGGTGGTTTTACTGCATCGTATGAAATTACAGATAACACTACCACTTATGGTAGTGACTATAATGCTACGCAAACAGGAACCTTAAACTTTTCCGGGACTTCAGATGAAGTTCTACAAATACCTGTAGATATAATACAAGATGCATTAATTGAAGGCGATGAAACCTTAAGATTGACGATTACTTCAATTTCACCAAGCTTGATTACAGCATCCAATCCTACCGCTATAGGTACGATAACCGATGTCAACCACTTACCAAGTGCAGTAGATGATTCGTTCGTAGTATTTCAAAATCAAGCTTCTGCAAATATTACGGTGCTTGACAATGATGATTATGGATTTGACGGTCCTGCAGCCGTAAACCCTCTACAAGTGGTAAACAACCCTATTAATGGTACGGTTACGCTTAGAGACAATGGTACACCTGGTGATGCTACAGATGATTATTTTGAATATCAGCCTAGTCCGTCATTCAACGGTAACGATTCATTCAGATATAAAATTGTGGATTCTAACGGTTCAGAAGATGAAGCTGTAGTAAACATTTTTGTAAACGACACCAACCTTAAAAAAGATTTTGAAATTCGTTATTCTGGTAGTATCAATGGAGACTTTACCATGATTGCCAATAATGTTCTTTCAAGAAATTCAACTGGTAATTACAATGGTGAAGATGGTAACCATGATTTCAATAATAACGTTTTTGTGGATATTGATTCTGACCCATCTACCTTTAACTCTACCAATGCCAATTTGGCGAATCCAGAGCCTACATTAAGTTGTTTGAACATAAAGAAAGCATACTTATACTGGGCTGCTGCAGATAAAGAATATGATGGCACAACTGGTGGCGGAGCTACAGAACCATCTTGGAACTACAACCAAGTAAAATTAATGTTGCCCGGCCAATCATCGTACACTACCGTTTCTGCCGATGAAGTTATCTATAGAGGTCGCGATGATCATTTCCAAAACGACCCATATGTTTGTATCAAAGATATAACCGATGATATCAATGCACTTGCCTCTCCTTTTGGAACATACCAAGTAGGTAATGTTAAGGCTACAGAAATGGATTTACGTTCTCATGGTATCGCTAATATTACCGGTACTTCTGGTGGATGGCAAATAGTTTTTGTGTATGAAAATGTTTCTTTAGACCCTAAAAACATTACTCTTTATGATGGTTACGTTCATACCTTTGCTTCTGATGGTGCTGGTGAAACTGAATTTAACTTTAGTGGTTTTGAAACCATACCTAACGGTAATATCAATGCCAATGTAATGTTAGGTGCCTTAGAAGGTGATCGTGATCTTTCTGGTGACCAATTATTGATCTATGATACTACTAACAACTGGTCTAAATTATCGACCACATTAAGAGATGAGGATAACTTCTTTAATAGTCGTATCTCCATTGATGGTTTAAATTATGTGGACAGAAATGCCGCTAGTACCAATACCTTAGGTTTTGATGCTACCGTATTTCCATTAGCAAATACCGGAAACAGATATATAGATAACGACCAGACCTTTGCCCGATTTAAGATAACCACAGATCAAGAGTCTTATGGTCTATACTTAATGGGATTAAGTGTTGATGTTTACAAACCAAGTTTAGGTGCTTTAAGTTTAAATACAAATACCGCCGGTCCGTTTAACGCTGGTGATATTGTACCATTAACATTAAACGTAAGCAATATAGGTAATGACGATATTCAAGATCTTGTAATTACAACTGTATTGCCAATGGAGGCGGAATTCTCTGGAGTAGGCACTTTACCTGCCGGAGTATCCCATTCATACGACCCATCTACAAAGACATTGACTTTTACAGCTCAAGATGGATTCACTAATATGGGCGATAATTACGACCTCGATTTCGATATAGAAATAATAGAGGCCTGCTACTTTTTAGAAACTGCTTGTGTTGCTAGTTTTGAATTACAAGCTACCGCTACGTATAGTGGTGTAATTAGTGGAGACCCAATTACAACAAATAGTTCTTCTTCTACAGATGCTTGTGGTATCGGTACACATACCCCGACCATTATAGATGTGCAACAACCACCACAGGTAAATTGGTCTACTGCTCCAAATGCATTGGACAGAACTGTTGACTGTGATAACATTGCTGCACTGAATAATGCCAATTCATTAGTACCTGCAACGGCTTCTTGTAATTTTACCTTACACAAAACAGCAGGTAGCTTTGTACAATCTGGTTCTTGCCCAACGGAAGGTACGTATACCAATACGTGGACATTTACAGATGCCTGTGGAAGAGTAAGTGATACATTTACACAAGTAATAACCATTGAAGATAACGAGGCGCCTACCTTTAATGAGTCTTTACCACAAGATTCATATGCCGCTCATGATAATATACCAACGGCACCGATTCTTTCTGCCAATGATAATTGTGACTCCAACTCTATAGTGGTGTTCAATGAAACATATGATGGTGATAATACAAGTACAAATTACACCATTATTAGAACCTGGTCAACAGATGATTGCGCAGGTAACTCAACCAGCCATACACAATATATTTATGTAAGTGAGAATGGAGACCCAATAGGTTTGAGCATTAATGATGTAGTTGTAAATGAAGATGCCGGTACCGCTGTTCTTGAAATTACCCATACAGGTACTGTTTCGGGCGGATTTACGGTAAACTACAATACTGCAGACGATACCGCAGTACAAGCTAGTGATTATGTTTCTTCATCAAATGAAATATCGTTTAATGGTACCAATAATGAAATAAAACTGGTAACCATATCCATAAATGATGATTCGATTATAGAAACTACCGAACAGTTGTTAGTTCAACTAACCAACGGTACAAACACACCAACAATAAATGATAGCGAAGGTATTATCGAAATAACCGACAATGATAATGTACCTGGCAGTACAGGGGTTTCTTTCGCCAATAACAATGTAATCGTTATAGAAGGCACCGATACCTTTGCTAGATTTACAGCTACTTTTACGGGTAGCATTACTCCGGGCGAAACCGTAACTGTTGATTACGCAACTAGCGATGATACAGCGCTTGAATCTGAAGATTATACTTCTTCGACAGGTACGGTAACATTCAACAGCACAACCTATTCGGTGAATATCGATGTGCCGATCATAGATGATAATATTATTGAGCCTTCAGAAGATTTTACAATTACATTATCAAATATTCAATCTAATATCAATGTTGGGTTCTTGGATCAACAATCTACAAATTCAGCTATCGGTACCATAAATGACAATGATAATATACCAGGCACTACCGGTATATCTTTTCAAAATGATAATATTACCGTAGATGAAGCTGCAGGTACCGCAACGATCAATGTATTGTTAACAGGTAATGTTCAAGGAGGATTTACATTAAATTTCACCTCCAATGACGATACCGCTACACAGCCTACTGATTACATTACCAACTCAGGACAGTTAACTTTTGCAGGAACGGACGGAGAATTGCAACCCATAACTGTTGCTATTAACGACGACAGTATAATTGAGGTTACAGAAGGTTTATTCGTTGATCTTTCAAACCTTTCAACCACGTTAATTGCAATAAATGAAGACCAAGGTGTAATTAATATTACTGATAACGATGGTGGTGCAGGTACGGGAATATCATTCCAAAATGATGATATCACCGTTAATGAAGCTGATGGTACGGCTACTATAAATGTTCTTTTAACTGGAAACGTTCAAGGCGGATTTACGGTAGATTATACCACAAACAATGATTCTGCAGTAGAACCTGGTGATTATACCAGCAATAGCGGTCAATTGACCTTTACGGGTAATGACGGTGAAGTACAACCTATTACGGTGACTATAAACGATGATAGCATTATAGAGGCGACAGAAAGATTGTTCGTTGACCTTTCTAATTTATCTACCTCTTTGATTACTATCAATGACAACCAAGGGAATATCAATATTACAGATAATGACAACATACCTGGAACCACTGGTATATCATTTGAAAATGATGACATTACCGTAGATGAAGATGCAGGCACAGCGACCATAAACGTGCTGTTGACGGGTAATGTGCAAGGCGGATTTACAGTGGATTATACCACAAACAATGATTCTGCGGTAGAACCTGGTGATTATACGGCAACTTCTGGTCAATTGACTTTTACTGGCACAAACGGAGAAACTCACCCAGTTACCGTTACAATAATCGATGATAACATTATTGAAGCTACAGAAAGATTGTTCGTAGACTTATCTAACCTTTCTACTTCCTTGATCGCTATTAATGACAGCCAAGGAAATATCAATATTGCCGATAATGACAACAACCCTGGTACTACAGGTATCTCGTTCCAAAATGATGATATTACGGTAGATGAGGCTGTTGGTACTGTTACGGTAAATGTATTATTAACAGGTAATGTTCAAGGCGGGTTCACTTTAGACTATACTACGGCAGATGATTCTGCAACCCAACCTAATGATTATACAACCAGTTCTGGCCAACTGACTTTCGTTGGTACCGATGGGGAATTACAACCTATTACGGTTGCCATTATCGATGATAGCGCTATTGAGACGTTAGAAAGATTGTTCGTAAACCTTACTAACTTATCTACTACCTTGATTACTATCAATGACAATCAAGCTAACATCAATATTACCGATAACGATAATATACCGGGTACTACGGGTATTGCTTTTGAAAACGATGATATCACTGTTGATGAAGCTGCAGGTACCGCAACGATCAATGTTCAATTAACAGGAAACGTTCCTGGTGGATTTACAGTAGACTATACCACCAACAATGATACGGCTATACAACCGGGAGATTACACCCCTATAAACGGTCAACTGACCTTTACAGGTACAGATGGTGAAATTCAACCTATAACCGTTACCATAATTGATGATAACATTATTGAGGCAACTGAAAGATTGTTCGTAGACCTATCGAATTTATCTACCTCGTTAATAATAATCAATGACAACCAAGGTAATATCAATATTACGGATAATGATAACATACCAGGTACTACCGGTATATCTTTCGAAAATGATGATATTACCGTAGATGAAGATGCAGGTACCGCTACAATTAATGTTTTATTGACTGGTAATGTTCAAGGCGGATTCACTTTAGATTATACAACCAATAATGATTCTGCAGAAGAACCTAGTGACTATACCGCAACTAGTGGTCAGTTGACTTTTGCCGGTACAGATGGTGAAATTCATCCTGTAACCGTATCCATTATTGATGACAATATTATTGAAGCAACAGAAAGATTATTTGTTGACCTGTCTAACTTGTCTACGACATTAATTGCTATTAATGACAGCCAAGGGAATATCAATATCACTGATAATGATAACACTCCTGGTTCTGGTATTTCTTTTGAAAATGACAATATCATTATAGACGAAGCTGCCGGTATAGCAACAATCAACGTATTATTGACTGGAAATGTTCAAGGAGGATTCACTTTAGATTATACAACAAATAATGATTCTGCAGTAGAACCCGGTGATTATACAACCAATAGTGGTCAGTTGATTTTTGCCGGTACAGACGGTGAAACACAACCCATTACAGTTACCATTATTGATGATAATTTAATTGAGACAACAGAAAGACTGTTTGTTGACCTTTCTAACTTGTCAACTACCTTAATCCCAATAAATGACGCTCAAGGCAATATCAGTATTACCGATAATGACAATATTCCGGGCACTACAGGTATTGATTTTGAAAACGATAACATTACAGTCGATGAAGCGGCTGGTACGGCAACCATAAACGTACAACTGACAGGAAATGTTCCTGGCGGATTCACCATTGACTATGCAACTGCAGATGGTTCCGCTATTGCACCTGGTGACTATACTAGTATCTCTGGTCAATTGACCTTTGCCGGTACGGATGGAGAATTACAACCTATTGTTGTCACCATTATTGACGATAATTTCATTGAAGCTACAGAAACACTTTTAGTTAATTTATCTAACCTATCAACTAATTTAATAGGCATCAACGATAATCAAGGTAACATCAACATTACCGATAACGACAACATACCTGGAACAACCGGCATTTCATTTGAGAATGATGATATCACCGTTGACGAAGCTGCTGGTACGGCAACGATCAATGTATTGTTGACCGGTAATGTTCAAGGCGGATTTACTGTAGATTACACAACCAATAATGATACTGCTGTAGAACCTGGGGATTACACGACTGATGCAGGGCAACTTACCTTCGCTGGTACAGATGGTGAAATTCACCCAGTAACGGTTACCATAATAGACGATAATATTATTGAGGCAACAGAAAGATTATTTGTTGATCTGTCTAACCTGTCTACAACCTTAATCGCTATTAATGATAACCAAGGTAATATCAATATCACTGATAATGACAACATACCTGGTGTTACCGGTATCTCATTTGAAAATGATAATATTACAGTTGATGAAGCTGCAGGTACTGCAACTATAAATGTGCTGTTAACAGGTAATGTTCAAGGTGGATTTACCTTGGATTACACCACTAATAATGATTCTGCGATTGAACCTGGTGATTACACCACTAACAGTGGTCAATTGACCTTTACAGGTACAGATGGTGAAGTTCACCCTATAACGGTTAGCATTATAGACGACACGCTAATTGAATTTACAGAAAGCCTATTTGTTGACCTTTCTAACCTATCAACCACATTGATAGCTATAAATGATGACCAAGGTGTTATCAATATCACTGATAATGATGCTGATCCTTCTTTATACGGGGTTCAATTCGATGTTACTTCGATAGACGTGAACGAAGGTGCCGGTACGGTCTCTCTTGATGTGGTGCTAAATGCGGATGTTCAAGATGAGTTTACGGTTGAGTATTATACGGTAGAAGGTACTACTATTGATGGTAGCGATTATACTGGTGTACCTCGTAATACAGAGACACTAACGTTTGATGGTACAAACGCGAATACGCAAACTATTGTAATTCCTATTATTGATGATACTTTAATTGAATTCACTGAAAATTTCAATGTAATCCTTGAAAACATCTCCTCTCCTATTGTTGGTATTCTTGCCAATGATACGGCTACGGTAAATATCATCGATAACGATGCTGACCCATCATTGTATGGTGTTCAATTCGATGTTACTTCGGTTGACGTGAACGAAGGTGCCGGTACGGTCTCTCTAGACGTGGTGCTTAATGCGGATGTTCAAGATGAGTTTACAGTTGAGTATTATACGGTAGACGTTACTACTATTGATGGTAGCGATTATACTGGTGTACCTCAAGATACACAGACACTGACGTTTGGCGGTACAAATGCCAATACACAGACCATAGTGATCCCGATCATTGATGATACATTGATCGAATTTACCGAAAACTTTAATGTAATCCTTGAAGATATATCTTCGCCTATAATAGGTATTCTTGCCAATGATACGGCTACGGTGAATATCATTGATAATGACGCTGATCCATCATTGTATGGTGTTCAATTCGATGTTACTTCGATAGACGTGAACGAAGATGCAGGTACGGTATCTCTTGACGTGGTGCTTAATGCCGATGTACAAGATGAGTTTACGGTTGAGTACTATACGGTAGACGGTACTACTATTGATGGTAGTGATTATACCGGTGTACCTCAAGATACACAGACACTAACGTTTGGTGGTACAAATGCGAATACGCAAACTATTGTAATTCCTATTATTGATGATACATTAATTGAATTCACTGAAAATTTCAATGTAATCCTTGAAGATATTTCTTCGTCTATCGTTGGTATTCTTGCCAATGATACGGCTACGGTAAATATCATTGATAACGATGCAGACCCATCATTATATGGCGTTCAGTTTGATACTACTTCTGTTGAGGTAAATGAAGATGCCG
This sequence comes from Maribacter litoralis, assembly GCF_902506355.1. Taxonomy (NCBI): domain Bacteria; kingdom Pseudomonadati; phylum Bacteroidota; class Flavobacteriia; order Flavobacteriales; family Flavobacteriaceae; genus Maribacter; species Maribacter litoralis. The sequence continues at coordinate 661,558 of NZ_LR733271.1, forward strand.
GTACGGTTACTTTAAATGTAGTTCTAAATGCGGATGTACAAGATGAGTTTACGGTTGAATACTACACTGTTGATGGTTCTGCCAATGATAGTATGGATTATACCGGTGTACCTCGTAATACACAGACATTGACATTTGGTGGTACAAACCCAAATACGCAACCATTAGTTATTCCTATTATAGATGATATAATTATTGAAGACCCAGAGACTTTCAATGTAATTCTTGAAAATATTTCAAGTCCTATAGTGGGTATTCTATCGGATAATATTGCTACGGTAACTATTATTGATAATGATGGTGATGAAGGTTGGCCAACTGATGAAACTATTGAAGCTTGTGACACGATCCCAGATGCATTTGTAATCACTTCAGATAGCACTTGTGCCATCACTGTAGATTATGATGAATCAGTGGAAGGTCAAGATGATGAGTGTGCAACCGAATTTACAATTATCAGAACATGGACAATTACTGATTGTGTTGGTAATATTCGTACACACACACAAGTAATAACTATTGAAGATACAGTAGCTCCTACATTTAATGAAGCGCTGCCTCAAGATATGACCGTAGAATGTAATATGGTGCCAGAAGCTTCTATATTGACAGCTACAGATTCTTGTGACCCTAATATTGATGTGGTCTTTGAGGAAACAATCACAAATGATGAGAACTGTGCCGTAGGTTATACAGTTACAAGAACGTGGACAGCAACCGATTGTGCCGGTAATGAAACAGAACATACACAAGTTATTACCGTAGAACCTACCGGACCAATTATGAGTTTGCCTTATGAAGAAGAAATCACCATTATTTGTGGTGATGAAATTCCGGAAGCTCCAGAAATGGTATTTACGGGTGGTTGTGATAATTTTGATGTGGTCTTCAATGAAGAAATTCAGCAAGCGGATGATTCTGACGACTATATGATCATCAGAACTTGGAACGTAACCGACTCTTGTGGTAACACTGCATCTTTTGAGCAGATCATATTTGTTCTGCAACCACAACTGCAAGAGATTACAATCAATATCTGTATTGAAGAAGAGCCAATTGACCTATTAAATTACCTACCGGCAGATTTTGACCGTAACGGTACGTTTATGATACTTGAAGGTGATGTTGAAATTGAAGAAAACATTTTTGACCCAATGAATCATGAGCCAGGTGAATATAAAATTGCCTACAGTTCTACTGAAGGCACTTGTAAATACTACGTTGACTTTACTGTAATCGTAGATACAGAATGTGTACCATGTGGCAGAGGTGATATCATAATCTCAAAGGCGGTTACCGCCAATGGTGATGGTGTAAACGATTTCTTTGAAATAACAGGGGTTGAGTACTGTGCCTTTAGTTTTGATGTTATAATATTTAACCGTTGGGGTACTAAAGTTGCCGAGGTTAAAGATTATCAAAATGATTGGGGCGGTGAATCTCCAAATGGTTCTTTCGGACAATCTGGTATGTTACCAACCGGCACCTATTACTATATCATTACAGCAACCGATATTGAAACAGGTACAATTCTAGAACCGTTCAACGGATACATTTACCTAGGTACAAACTAATAATTAAACACATATAACAATGTACCTCATCTTAAAACAGATGAGGTACTTTTCACCCTTTCCCCCACCAAAAAAAACAACCCTAAAATACTCTTTTTAAGTTCTTTACAACACACTTTGCTTTTATCTAATAAATACATCAATTGAACGAAAATGCAGTATCAGAACGAATAATTAGGAGCGTCAACCGTTAATTTTTCAGTATATAAGAAGAGCGTTTAAATTTGTTTATATAAGATTAACCTACTTATTAATTAACATATAGCCCTAAAAAGCTAAACCCAAACATAACCATGAAAAAAGCTAATTTCTTTTTAGCCATATTACTATGTACCGGTGCCTTTGTAAGTGCACAACAATTACCTCAGTTTACACAGTACATGTATAATACCATTTCTGTTAACCCTGCGTATGCGGGTAGTAGAGAAACCTTAAATGCAACAATACTACATAGAAACCAGTGGGCAGGTTTAGAAGGAAACCCTAGAACCAGTACATTATCTGTACATTCTCCCTTAAAAAATGAAAAGATCGGTATTGGCGTATCGTACATCAATGACCGTTTAGGTTTTGAAAGCACTAATTATTTTTATGGGGATTTCTCCTATACCGTTCCAGTAAGTCAGCAAGTAAAAATGCGTTTTGGACTTAAAGGAGGTTTCACAAGTTATAACCTAGAAAATCCTGATCCCAACGATCAATTTTTCAACGCTAACTTTAATAGTATCAATCCTAATTTTGGCGCTGGTTTTTATATTGGCTCCAACAGATGGTATGCCGGTATTTCATCTCCAAGAATATTAAATACAGATTTGAACGAGGGCGAGTTTGAAGCTATAGAACGTAATAGCTACTACGCAATTGGTGGTTTGGTTTTTGATCTATCAGAAACTACTATTTTTAAGCCTACCATTATTACGAAATTTACCAATGGTGCACCGGCAACCTATGATTTTACCATTAACTTTTTGTTCAATGAAAAATTTTGGATCGGTACTTCTTACAGAGTGAACGACGCATCTAATTTTGGTGCTATGATGGACTACCAAGTTTCTAGAGATTTTAGAATTGGTTATGCTTATGATCTACCAACATCATCTGTAAGACCATATACTGGTGGTACGCATGAAATTATTTTAATTTTCGAACTTACCAAAAAGGTATTAGGTCCTGTAAAATCCCCAAGATATTTCTAATAATTTAAAATCGATACGATGAAAAATTATAAAAATTTGGTGCTTTTAACGCTACTTTTTCTAGTAGGGCAATTTACCGTTGCACAAATTGCATCACAAAAAAAAGCTGATTACTATTTTAGTAAATTCTCATATTCTTTGGCAATACCAGAGTATGAAAGAATGGTCGAAACCGATTTCAATGCAGAGTATGCACACCAGCAATTGGCAGAATGTTATTTGTTGATTCGCGATTATAAAAAATCGATTCCGCATTTTAAGGCAGTCATCAACAATGCCACCTTACCTACAGATTACTATTTTAAATATGCCATGGCTCTATATGCCAATGGCGATTTAGAGGAGTCAGAAGTTTGGTTGAAAAAATATAAAAAATATAATAAGAACGATTCTCGTGTAAAACGATTTTTAAAGGATGGTAATTTGGCTTCGGTTGTCTTTAACAGTAGACAACGATATGAAGTAGAACCAGTATCTTTTAATTCTGCCGATAGTGATTTTGGAGCGTTTAGGTTTTTAGGGAATATATACTTTGCTTCATCACGAAGAGATGTGGTAACCGGTGAAACTTACGGCTGGAACGATGAACCTTGGCTAGATCTTTTTGCTGTACAAGAAGATAACCCAATGTCGGAACCTATTCGTTTAAAAGGAGATATCAATACCAAATTCCATGAAAGTTCAGTCGCTTTTTCTACAGATTATAAGAACGACACTATCATGTATTTTACCCGAAACAATTTCTATGACAAAAAAGAAGGTTATGGGGCATCAAATGAAATCAACCTTAAAATATATAGTGCCAAATTTGTAGATGGTGAGTGGGTAGAGAACAGCAACCTAAGAATGAACAGTGATTATTATTCTACAGGTCACCCATCTGTAAACCAAGCCAGAACACGTATTTATTTTGCTTCCGACAGACCTGGTGGATACGGCGGTACAGATATTTACTATGCAGAAATTCATGAACGTGGAGGTATACAAACCCCAATAAATGCAGGTCCTATTGTTAATACCGAAGGAAACGAAATGTTTCCGTTCATTAACGAAGAAGGTAAATTATTCTTTAGTTCAGATGGTCATGTTGGCTTTGGTCAATTAGATGTTTTTTCAACCATTTCAAATGAAGATGGTGAGGTAATAGATATTATAAATTTGGGTACACCTATAAACAGTTCTAGTGATGATTTTGCCTATTACGGGTTACCAAATGGATTAGACGGTTATGTAAGTTCGAACAGAGAAGGCGGTGTTGGTAGTGACGATATTTATAAATTTAAATTTACCCCTGCTTTAGATGTTGAAGGTTACGTTGTTGACGGGGTAAACAATCAAATGCTGGATAGTGTTACCGTTAAATTATTTGATCAAATCACCAATACCTTGGTGGCACAGACCACAACAGATGAAAATGGTTATTATAGATTTCCGGTGAATAGAAAAACTACTTATATGATAGAGGCGGTTAGAAAAACCCACCCACATAAAAATGTTTTCTTCAACACGGCATCTACTCCAAAGGCTCAAAAAATAATGCGACAAGATATTGTTCTTGAACCAGTTTTAGATCTAAAAGTACTAGCTGGACTCAATAAAATATACTTTGACTTTAACAAAAGTGATATTAGACCCGATGCTGCCGCAGAGCTGAATAAGGTAATTAAGGTTATGAACATTACCTACCCAGATATGATAATTAAATTAGAGGCGCACACAGATCCAGTGGGTAGCCATGCATACAATGATAATCTTTCTGAAAGAAGGGCAAAATCTACCTACGAATACCTCATTGAAAACGGTGTATCTAAAGATAGGATAGTTTCATACAAAGGGTTTGGAAAACGAGTACCAATTAATCACTGTACAAGTAAACAAGATTGTACCCCAGAAGAATTGGAGCTGAACAGAAGAACCGAATTCCCTATTCTACAGATTAAAAAAGGTATTGTAGCCTCAAAATAAAATTCAACATTTTTTCACCAAACGATGATTAACCACAAAAAAAGTCCTTTACAATTTGTAAAGGACTTTTTGATTTTTATAAGTTATAATAGCCTACTCTAAAATACCGTCAACTATTCCGTATTTAATAGACTCTTCTGCATTCATCCAATAATCTCTATCAAAATCTTTTAAAACCTTATCAAAATCTTGACCACAGTTATCAGCTAATATCTGTGCACTTAATTCTTTGGTCTTTATAATTTCTCTAGCCTGTATTTCAATATTCGAAGCCTGCCCTCTTGCTCCACCACTTGGCTGGTGAATCATTACTTGTGCATGTGGCTGAATAAATCTTCTACCTTTTTTACCTACCGATAATAAAATAGAACCCATAGAAGCTGCAAGACCGCTACAGATTGTAGAAACCGGACTCTTTAATGATTTTATGGTGTCGTACATTGCAAAACCAGAAGTTACATAACCACCAGGACTATTAATATATAATTGAATTTCTTTATTGTTCTGCATATCTAGGTACAACAACCTATCAATTACATGTTTTGCAGAATCGTCATCAACCATACCCCATAAGAAGACTTTTCTTTCCTCCAGCAATTTCTCATCTATGGCTTCCTGAATTTTTCCTTTTTTAGAACTCATATTTTAAGTTTATTTATCTCTAACAAAATTAATGAATTAAAATATAAACAGATGTGGCGATCGTTCACCTAATTACCATCAATTCTATTTCAATTTTATAAAATAATTACTCTTTTGGTTTTGGTTCGGGCTGTTCTTCTACTTCAACCGTTTTTTCTACCACTTTCTTAATTGGTATAACCACTTTACCCGTTTTGGTCTTTAATACCATGGCAATATTATCTATACCGATAACGGTACCTTGCAAATCGCCGATTTTTACCTTATCTCCTACTTCGTAAATCTTTCTAGAATAAAAAGTTCTTAAAAGATCACCAACAATTTCTCTAGACCCCAAACCTAATGCCAAAGAAATCGCTAGTAAGAAGGCACCTAGCACAATAGTGAAATTATTGGTAATAATCTGCGTATCAATACCTGCTTGGTTTAACGCTGTTATACTTACAAAAATTATGATCAGGTAAAATAAAACATTACCTAAAAGCTTACCGCCGCTTAGACCAATGGAATCAAAGACTTTTATAATGGCCTCCTTTATTGTCTTTGCCAAAAACAGGCCTAACATAAAGATGACCATTGCAGACAGTAAAATTGGCAGATAGCGCAATAGGTTGGCTATCTCCGTAGATATAATGGTCAAGCCCATAATATCTGAAGCCACTATTATAAAGACCAACCACAACAATACTTTTACAAAGGTTACAATGACCTTGGACAAGTCTATTTTTATATCGGCATCTCCGAAAAGTTTTGCCTCATTGATTTTCTCGGATATGCTACTCAACTTTATGATCTTGAATATTTTTCTGAGAACCAAAGTGGTTATTTTTATAATGATCCACCCAAAGACAATTACTATAAAGGCACCGAAAATACCAGGTAATGCCGCTGCAATATCTTTAAAAATATTACTTAAAGATTCAAATGTTAGGTCTTTCCACTTATCTACTGTTTCCATATCTGGTCTACTACTATTATTTCTGGTTAGGTTTTGAATTTGTTTTCAACATGCTCTCAATAATTGAGGCGAAATTACCCGTAAAAAGATTGGTCAACTCCATAACCAATTTAGCCGCAGCAACATCATCCATAACTTTTTTACGCAGTTCTGGTGGAACATCTTTAAGATCCCCTTGTAAATTTTTAAATGGATTATTGTCCTGTTCTAGCATTAAGGTAGGGTTTTATACATTTCCGTTACTTTCGCTTTTGCTCTTTTGAGCCTCATTTTAATAGCACTTGGTTTTAAATCTAAGATATTTTCCAATTCTTTGATAGATGCTCCATCTTGATATTTCAACAACAATAAAGATTTATCTTCCGGACCAATTAATTCTAGAGCTTGTTTAAGCTTATCTACTTGCATCTGTAGCAAAAGATCATCTGTTACTTCAACAGGTATATCTTCTTGGGTATCATATTTAATGGAGTTGTCGTTAATTTTTCTTTCCTTATTTCTGTTCACATAATTAACACAGAAATTATAAGTGAAAGAATACAGCCAAGTAGAAAATTTTGAATTCCCCTTAAATGAACCCAGCTTAACAAATAACATTAAAAAAATATCTTGGGTTAAGTCTTCCGCTTCTTTGTTAGACTTTGAAAATCCTAAACATTTATTGTAAACCAATTGAGAATACCGATCATATAATTCTCCAAATAATAAAGAATCGTTTTTAGCGACAATTCTCTCAATTAACTCATTATCAGTTAATTTTTCATGTGCACCTTTAGAAACCGATTTATTACCAAACTGGTTTCCAATGATTATAAAACATAGCTTTTTAAGAAATGTCACCTTGATAATTGAGTTTACAAATAAATAAAAGTAGGTTAAAGATACTGTAATTGATATATTTACTTGAAAATCTACTGAAAATGAAAAAATTAATTCTTCTTTCCGTACTTATCTCAAGCGTATTTACAGGATGTAAAACCGACCAAAAAAAACCTAAAGTTGCTGTTGCCGAAGATAAGGAATTGACCGTTCTTGAAAAAATTGCCAATGCAAACGGATTTCAAAACTGGAAAGATGTTGAAAGCATCAAATTCACTTTCAATGTAGATCGAGAAGATGAGCATTTTGAACGTACTTGGTTATGGGAAACTGCTTCCAATGATGTGACCATGATGACGAGACAAGATACTATATCATACAACAGAAAATCTGTAGACAGCACTATGACGGCTACCGATGGAGGTTTCGTAAATGACAAATTTTGGCTTTTGGCTCCTTACCAATTGGTGTGGGACCAAAAAAGTTTCACCTTCAAACACACAGAAGGGGTTGAAGCTCCCATAAGCAAATCTGTTATGCACAAACTGACCACAGTGTATGACAATGATGGTGGTTATACCCCTGGCGATGCGTATGATTATTATTTTGGTGATGATTATATTATTAAGGAATGGGTATACAGAAAAGAAAACCAGTCTGAACCAAATATGACGACCACTTGGGAAGATTACAAGGAATTAAACGGATTGAACATTAGTATGATGCACAAAAGACCGGATGCTGATTTCTCTTTATACTTTTCTGGGGTCGTGGTGAAATAATGTGGTATAAAGTTTGAAGCTCTCTTTATTCATCGACCATACCATGAAACCACTTCTTTTAGTATTATTTCTATTTTCATATATAGGCTATTCTCAGCAGACTATTAATGCTATTGTGTTAGATAGTGCCGATAATTCCCCTTTAGAATTTGTTGGCATCTATAATTCTAAAGACCATACCATTACCAATGAAGATGGGCGTTTTCAGTTCTCATCATCATTAGATTCTGTAACAATTTACAGACCAGGGTATGAAACAATCAAAGCTAGTTTTAGCAACTTAAAAGACACTATATTTCTAGAAAAGAGCATTTTAGAATTAGATGAGGTAGTGGTTACAAATCAAAAATCAATTTTACAAGAAGTATATGAATCGCTGAACACAAACTATAGCAATGAACCCTTTAAAGAGAAGTTTATGCTTCGTGCAATATCCAAATATAACGGAGAGATGCAAAGAATTGAAGATATTACAGGTAAGCTATCTATTAAAAACATATTTACGGATGATTCTTCAAAAGAATCGAAAAAAGACTTTGTAGTAGAGTTAACCAATATGAGAAAAGTAGGTCTAAAATTTGATACTAAACATGCTAACTTTGTTTTCCCTTCAATAAAAACGATTTATAACTCGCTTACTACTATTAAAATAACCAAAGCTAAATATTACATTACCGAGCATAAATTTAATAAAGGTGAGAATTTAAAAATTGCGTTTACTCAATTTACAGACTCCACAAAAATTAAAGGATACTATATATTAGAAACAAAGGATTCCGCTGTAAAAGAGTTTAAAATGGAATATTTTATAACAGTAGATAATTTTTTAAATAATAAATGGCTTTATTATAAGACTGACTATAAAAAAATTCATGTTTTCTTTAAAAAAAATTCAAGATAAATATTATCTTGATTCAGGCAGTCTAGCTTATAAGGTTACAACTACAGATGAAGAGAAATCATTCGAAGGAAAACATGACCTAAACGTAATTTTAATGACCTCAGATAATTTTGGGAATTTTAAAGTTGCTAAGAATGCAAATGCAACCAAAGATCTTTTTAAGTTAGACTACCCATACAAACCTAGCTACTGGAACCTACAGAACCAATTACTTTTAACTGATGAAATGACAGCCTTCATTGAAAAAGTACAAGACTCCGAAAACGATTTCAAAATTAGTAGTAATCTTAAAAATTAAAATAAAGGCTACAATTTAAAGTCTATTTCTAACTTTTCAAACAAGAGGTGGTGTCGGGTAAATTGGTACGGAGTTTGATAAAATTACCAAAAAAATAACCAATTATGAAATTATCCCTTTTCACACTTCTTCTTTTTTCATATATAGGCTATTCTCAACAGACTATTAATGCTATTGTGATAGATAGTGCCGATAATTCCCCTTTAGAATTTGTTGGCATCTATAATTCTAAAGACCATACCATTACCAATGAAGATGGGCGATTTCAATTTTCATCATCATTAGATTCCATTACAATCTACCGAGTTGGGTATGATAAACTACACACCGTATTTCAAAAAATTAATGACACCATCTATCTCAACAAAAGTGTATTAGAATTAAATGAAGTTACGGTTACCAATGAAAAAACGCTATGGCAAAAAGTAAGGGATTCTATTCGATTTAACTATCCTATCTACCCTTATAAAGAGAAATTTTTGTTGAGAGGCGTTCTACGGTATAATGGAGAAATTACACGCATACAAGATCTTCAAGGAAAATTGGAAAGGAAAACACTTCTATATACAGGAAAAATAAATCCCGACAAAAAAGACTTTAAGGTTGAGTTGACCAATATGCGCAAAGTAGGTTTGGTCAAAGATGAAAAGAAAGTATATTTCATTTTTGAAACTTTTTACCAACTATTTATGAATTTTACTCCTATGAACGCTACTGGAGACGCTTTTGATTTGACCGAATCTACTTTTAATAATGGCAGTAAAACCAATCTAAGTTTTCATACCAAACCAGAATTTAATAATGAAATCATAAATGGTCATTACATCATTAACAATGACGACAATGCAATTGAAAGAATGTATATGGTAATAAACTCAAAAAATAGTCCATATAAAAAAGATGGCAATATTAGGTTTAGAACAGTTGCAATAGAAAAAGAAATTTCACTATCCAAGTCATTAATTACAAATAGATATTACATAGCTTCTGCAAAATATGATGTAAAAGTCGAGGTGACGGATGATAAAAATTCATATACCTCCTACTACGATGTATCCTTTATTCTCACTACATCAGATAACGAAGGTGATTTTGATGTAAAGAAAAACGTGAGCACCTCAAAAGACTTGTTCAAAATAAAATACCCTTACGACCAGCGTTACTGGAATGCCCAAAATCAATTACTACTTACAAATGAGATGTTAGATTTCATTGAAAAAGTGCAAGACCCCTCTAATGAGTTTAAGGTAAGAAGCAATATCAAGAACTAATTTATGCACGCTTTTTCTTTAATAACAATGTAAAGAGTAAAATTAAGAATCCGCAGGCCAATAGTACTACAAAACTTCTGGTAAGGCTATAATTTTCCGCCAAGAACCCCAGTATTGGAGGCGCACACAAAAAGCCGGCATAACCGGTACCGGCAATAAAAGCAATTCCTTTAGAGGAATCTATCCCCTTTACATTACCTCCTATTCTAAAGACTTCGGGCACCATGACAGAAAAACCCAATCCATTAATAGTAAAACCTAAAATACTCAACGTAACGTTTGCCGTGAGTACTAAAAAATAACCTATTATTGCCAAAATTGCCCCTAAGGCAACAATTTTGACGGACCCAATTTTATCGCTGATACCATCACCTAAAAACCTCCCTAAGGTCATGGTTATCTGAAAACCTAAAAAGCCTAATCCCCATAATGCCTCTGGTGCCAATGCAATTTCCTTTAAATATAGTCCGCTCCAATCTACAATAGCACCTTCGCTGCCCATAGCAACAAATGAAATAAGCCCCAGTAACAATAAAGGCTTAAGGAGTCCGAAACTAAAGGGTTCATTTTCTACCTCTTCCGCTACTTCAGTAAAATACTGACTTCTAAATTTTACATTGACCAATACGACCAACAAAACAGCCAAGGACATATGTAGTACGGGATTTGACAACGGTCCAATTAAAAAACTACCCAAACCTGCCAAAACACCACCAAGACTAAAAAAACCATGTGATGCCGCCATGAATTTCACCTTGTCTTTTTTCTCTATTTCGGTCACAAGGGTATTCATCGCAATATCGGTGATACCGTTAGATGCCCCAAAAAGAAATAAAGCTACCATGAGCACATAGTAATTTGGTGCCAATAATGGCAACATAGCAGCCGTACAGCTCATCATAACGCCACTGAAGGTAACCTTACCTACTCCATACCTATTGACAATACCAGAAGCAAATGGAAAAACCGTAAAAACACCCAAAGCCAAAAAGAATATGGCAATACCCAACTCAGATTTACTGATATTCAACGACTCTTTAACCGTAGGTATATAAATTGCCCAAGTACCAAAAAGAATATTAATACTTGCGAAAACCCATGAAGGACCGAAGTATCTAGCATTCCCTAAAATTAATCGTAATGATTTCATTTAGTATTGGTTTGTTGGTTGTTGGTTGTTGGTTGTTGGTTGTTGGTTGTTGGTTGTTGGAAATAAAAGAATACATTTCTATCCTCTATTATCTATTTTCTATTCTCTATTTTCTTTTTTCTATTCTCTATTTTCTTTAAAATCTAATTTGCCAATACTCCCGCTTTTAGAATCTGCCCAAAACGATACATATCTTCATAGGTAGAATAAAAAGGCGCCGGTGCTAAACGAATTACGTTAGGCTCACGCCAGTCGGTAACCACACCATTTTCCATTAAATAATTGAACAAAGATTTTCCCTGTCCGTGTAAAAATACCGACAATTGACAACCTCTATCTTTAGGGGTTATTATTTCAAAAGAACTATTTACTTCCTTATCGATTTCATGTAGTATATATTCCAGATACGAGACGATCAAATTTCTTTTTGCAATCAACTTCTCCATACCTACTTCTTCGAACATGGTCAGCGATGCCAAATACGGTGCCACCGATAATACGGGCACATTACTTATTTGCCAAGCATCGGCATTTTCCATAGGTTCAAATTCGGGTTTCATAAGAAAACGGGTTTCTTTTTTTGTTCCCCACCATCCTTCAAAACGTTGAATGTCTTTTTTGTTCAAGTGTTTCTGGTTCACAAAAATTCCAGAGGCATTTCCTGGTCCGCTATTCATGTATTTGTAACTACACCACGAAGCAAAATCGGCATCCCACTCATGTAGTTTTAGCTCAACATTACCAACGGCATGTGCCAGATCCCAACCCACATTGGCACCAACAGCTTTACCCGCTTTGGTAATGGCTTCCATATCCATTACCTGACCGTTGTAATAATTTACTCCGCCAATTAAAACAAGTGCCAGTTCATCGCCTAACTCCTCAATTTTTGCAAGTATATCTTCTGTTCTCCAGTGATGTTCTCCTTCACGTTTTTTTAGTTCCACAATAGTTTCGTCGGAATCTAAACCATGAAAACGAACTTGACTTTGAAACATGTATTGATCGCTAGGAAAAGCTTTTTCCTCGCATAGGATCTTAAATCGTTTTTTTGTGGGATTGTAAAATGAAACCATCAAAAAATGTAGGTTGACCGTTAGGGTATTCATTACAGAAACCTCTTCGGGTAAAGCACCTACCACTTTAGCCAATGGCTCAGCTAGCCGCTCATGATAGTCCCACCAAGGTTTTTCGGCATAAAAATGACCTTCTACGGCTAATTCCGCCCAATCTTTCATCACTTCATCAACAAAAGCCTTCGTGCGTTTTGGTTGAAGACCTAGCGAGTTTCCCGTAAAATAAATAACCTCTTTTCCGTTTATCTTAGGAAAAATGAACTCATCTCTATATGTACTTAAGTGGTCTTGTGCATCTAACGATTGTGCAAATTCCAACGTATTTTTAAACTCCATAGCTAATTTTATATAAAAGTAAACATATGCCCAGAATTATGGATAGTACTACCAACAATCCTTTATGTTATTCGGTTCTTAATCGCATTTCTATCATATGTCTTTTAAACCCTTTTTTCTCATAGGCACGTATGGCAGAATCATTGTCGCTGTATACATCTAACTTAATTTCGGTTAAGCCTGCATTTGTTGCCCAATCTATTAATGCATCAATAATTTTACCGTTCAAACCTCTACCCCTATAAGCTGGATCTGTAAACATAAAGCCTAAATACGCAAAAGTTTCATGGTCAAGATAATCTCTTGCAGGTTTTTCCAAAGCATACCCTGTTGCTACTATTTTATCGTCGTGGCATGCTACCAAAACAGTAGCTCTTGGGTTCTCTATAAGCGCTTCTAAATCATAATAAACAACTCCACTTTCCTTAATGGTAGGGTTCATGGGGCGTTCTGCATTGACTACTTCTTGTTCATGCAGTCGTAATACGGGCAAATCGCTTTTTACGGCTTCCCTTATTTCTATTTCATTATTCATCGCTCTCTTATTTCAGACCCTTAAATTAAGGCTTAAAACCCTATTTTTGCAAAAAGAAACACATGCATTTTTTATCGCCACTTTTAGAAAACTATTTAGCGGACCACTCTCAACCAGAACCTAAATTATTACAGGAGCTTACACGAGAAACCCATTTAAAAGTAATACAGCCACGTATGCTTACCGGGCATTTTCAAGGTCGTGTTCTAAGTTTGCTTTCTAAATTGATAAACCCTGCTACTATACTTGAAATTGGCACGTATACAGGTTATTCTGCCTTATGCCTTGCGGAAGGATTACAGAAAAATGGCCAACTGCACACCATTGATGTCAATGCAGAACTGGAACAAATTCAGCGTACTTTTTTTGACCGAAGCGGTTATGGCGAACAGATTGTACAACATGTGGGCAATGCCCTAGATATTATTCCTAAAATGGATATCACCTTTGACCTTATTTTTATCGATGCCGAAAAGAAACAGTACGATAAATATCTTGAAGCTGTATTACCTAAAACCAAACCCGGCTCTGTAATACTTTCCGACAATGTATTATGGTCGGGCAAAGTGGTAGAGCCCTTAAACCCAAAAGATGTTACCACAAAGGTATTGTTAGATTACAATAAGAAATTGAGCGATCATCCACTATTGGATACGGTTCTTTTGCCTATACGTGACGGACTGACTTTAAGTAGGGTGAAATAATCAAGCCATATAATTTATAGAACAGCCAAGCGGAAAATATACCTACCAAAGCACCTACCATAAGGTCTATTGGAAAGTGAACACCTACGTACACCCTACTCATAGCAAATAAAATAGGCCATATATAAAATAGGTACACCCATTTAAAATGCCGTCTTAAAAATAATACGGTCAACGTTATTATAGAAAAAGAAGATGAGGCGTGACCAGAAAAAAAGCTAAACCCAGACGGACTCCTTAAAATACGGATCAGTGTATTTAACTCTTCATCGTTATTAGGTCTTAAACGTGCTACTACATGCTTTGTTAAATCTGTTACCGTAGCTACAAAATATGCCATAATCAATATGGTCAAAATCATTGCCAAGGCATCTTTCTTCGGGAATTTTATAAAGAAAAGTATAATAATAAGTGCAAATAATGGAATCCAAGGAGGAAATTTGGTAACGGTAGACCAAAAAGCATCATACTGTTCTATACCAAGACTGTTGAGATAGACAAAGGCATCTCGATCCCATTGTAAAATCTCATCTAACATAGTAGATTATTTTCTCTTGATCGTGCCGGTTACTTCATTGATATTTTTACTAACGTCATTAATTTGTTTTTTGACGTCGGTTCCTAAGCCAGAACTAATATCTTGTTTCATGTCATCAATATCTTTTTTAATATCGGTCACAAAACTTGTGTCTATGCCTTGTTTGTCGGCACTTTTTTGAATCTCCTGTTTAATATCCTCGGTAGCATCTTTAAGTTGGCGCATACCTTTGCCCAAGCCCTTTGCAATTCCAGGAATTTTGTCGGCACCAAATACCATCACTACGATAAACATAATGAAGAAAATTTCTGCGCCACTAATAAATAATGAATACATAGCAATCATACTACAAATATAAACAAGTTTAGTATCGAAATTAAAAAAGCCCCGTAGTTATACGAGGCTTTTTTCAATAAATGTTTTGTTAATTATTTTCCTTTGATTCCTTCTTTCATTTTATCGAATTCGCTATCCTGCTCTTTCTTTGGCCAGCTATTGTTAGTAGTGTCAATGTCGGCAGTCTCCATTTTAGGATCTATCTGTATACCTTTTAACTCTGATGTAGAAGAAATAACCATGCTTACCTCTTTACTATTCTTTCTCCAGATTTCTGGCGGGTAGGTTACATTCTTTACAGAACCATCTGCATACGTATATTCAACGATCAATGGCATTGGTAGGCCACCTGGGCTATTATACGTTACTTCGTAAAAATACTTAGGTTCTTTAATTGCCGCTCTTTCAGCTGCGGTCATATTATCCATCATAAACTCCTTTAGAGTTTTAGAAGTTTCCGAAGGTAAGTTATCCCTTAATTCTGGCGCAACAATATCGGTGTCACCATACTCTTCTAAATATACCATTGGTGGCAAGTTAGATTCTGGTATACCGCGCTGCGCTAAATAAGCTTTCATTTTTTTATTAGGCTTATCGCTAACATAGTATTTCTTAATATCCTTAACGGCCATATCTACATAATCGGTAGTATAGAACCATCCTCTCCAGTACCAATCTAAATCAACGGCAGATGCATCTTCCATTGTTCTAAAGAAATCTTCTGGTGTTGGGTGTTTAAATTTCCAACGTTGAGAATACGTTTTAAAAGCATGATCGAACAACTCACGTCCCATAACGGTCTCTCTTAAAATATTCAATGCCGTTGCAGGTTTTCCGTATGCGTTTGGCCCTAGTTGAAAAACATTTTCTGGGTTTGACATAATTGGGGAAATGGTACTTTGATCACCACTCATGTAAGGTACGATCTTCGCCGGGTCTCCTCTTCTAGATGGGTATTTTGCATTTGGTGCAATAGCTTCTGGATACGCTTCACCAAATTCTTGCTCTGCCATGTATTGCATAAAGGTATCCAAACCTTCGTCCATCCATCCCCATTGACGCTCATCTGAGTTTACGATCATTGGGAAAAAGTTATGACCAACTTCGTGAATAATTACACTGATCATACCATATTTGGTTCTGTCTGAGTAGCTACCATCCTTATTTGGTCTACCATAATTCCAACAGATCATTGGGTACTCCATACCTTGACGCTTAGCGTGTACAGATATCGCTTTTGGATAAGGGTAGTCAAACGTATGCGAAGAATAAGATTTCAACGTATGCGCTACAGCTTTTGTAGAATACTCTTCCCATAACGGGTTACCTTCTTTTGGGTACATCGATACGGCCATAACATCTCTGTTACCTAATTTCACCGCTTGCATGTCCCAAATGAACTTTCTTGATGTTGCAAAACCAAAATCACGAACATTCTCCGCTTTTAGTTTCCACGTTTTTGTTTTATCTGAGAATCCTTTTTCAGCTGCTTCCGCTTCTGCTTGGGTTACAATGATAACAGGTTTGTCGTACGACTTTTTAGCTAACTCGTAACGACGCATCATTTCTTTGGTATATACCTCTTTTCTGTTCTGAAGTACACCGGTACCATCTAAAATATGATCTGCCGGTACCGTAATGTTCACTTCGTAGTTTCCAAAAGGAAGTGCGAATTCCCCATTACCCCAAAATTGGTGGTTCTGCCATCCTTCTACATCATTATAAACCGCCATTCTTGGAAAGAACTGTGCAATTACATAGGCTCTGTTACCATCTTCTTCAAAAAACTCATAACCCGATCTAGCTCTATTTATCGTATGATCAGGTATGTTATAGTTCCACTTAATATCAAAAGAAAACTTATCGCCACTTTTTAGCGGAGTAGGTAAATCTACACGCATCATGGTAAAGTTAATGGTATAAGGCAATGCTTTACCAGAATCATCTTTTACATAATCGATATTGAATCCGCCATCAAAAGCCTCGGTCATAAAGTTACCTACAAACTTTTCTGGTGAATCACCTAAAGAAATTCCGCTACCGTTCTTTAATGCTGCCTTAGAATCTTTTTCTCTCACATTTTGATCTAATTGCACCCATAAATACTCTAGATCATCTGGTGAATTGTTTGTATATGTAATAGTTTCTTCTCCAAATAATTTGGCATTCTTATCATCTAAACGAATGTCCATTACATAATCTGCCTGTTGCTGGTAGTAATCGGGTCCTGGCGCACCAGATGCAGACCTGTAGGTGTTGGGAGTAGAAAACTCTTCGTATAACTGCTTAAACTTACTCTGGTTGTAGTGCCCAGGTTCCTTTTCTTTAGTTACCGTCTCTTGTGCAAAGGTTACACCGGCGAAAAGGAATAAAATAGACGCGAATGCGTACTTTATTCTTATCATTACTTGGTTTTTTTAGTGTCCGAAAATTAAAGTTTTTATAGGGATATCTTAATATATGTTACAAATTTAACATTCCTTTAGGACGAGATTTTACAAGAACATGGCTTTTTTTCTTGCCTTTTACTTTCATATGTACCACATTTTGCTGATCATCATAAATATCTGTCAGTACTTCATCGGTAATACCGATTTGTTTTAATGTGGCAAGTGGTACATTGGGTACCTCTAGGTAACAGATAACCATATCGCTATCATACTTATGGCCTATAAAATCGTAGGTTACGTTTTCTGAATTGACCTCTACCAAAAATTTTGTTCTCAGATATTTTACTAGAAAATCTTTATCTACATCATTTTCCTTTTCGGTGCCCAGATTTGCAGTATACCCATATCGCTCTTTTAGCACCGCGTTCATATCATCAATAAAAACACGGGTAATGATCTGTATGGCCTCATCTTTTTCCGAGTAGTTCACATTGGTAACACTAATGTAGAATTTATGTGCCCCGGCAAAGGCAAAAAGGGGAAGTATCAATAATACCAATACTGGTTTAAAAATTTTCATATTGTATGGTTTCATATCATATTAGCAAAGCACATGCCAAATATAACACCCTTAATCCAAAGCATTATTCTCTCTGTAAAGTATACTTTTTTGTCGTAGATACTCCCAAATGGCTATTTCATCATGGGTATCGACTGTTTTTTGAAAACGTGGATCAACCTCGCAATAGTAGAGAAAATCGTCTATTCTATCAACAGGTATCAATAACTGTTTTTGGTAAATACTATCCGCATAAAATTTACGAACTCGCTCTGTTCTGTCATAAAGTTTATTGCGCTCTACCCTTTTTTTCAACATTTTGGTACGCCCGGTAATGGCATTGATCAAAGGATCAAAACTCATTATGGGGTTTGCGGTTGCCGCAGACAACTCTCGTTCTGCCTTTGTGGGTATTTTCACGTAGGCGTTCGGTAGCCCCAAGGTAGATGCGGTTACTATTGGATCTAGATCCAACGTAGGTAAATCTGCCAACAAATTACCACTAAGATTATAAGGGGTTACCGTTACTTCATCCAATTCTGTTAAAGCATCTTCTAAACCAACCGAAATGAGCTTGCTTTCAAAAATTGCCGAACTGACCACTACAATTTTCTTTTTGTATTGTACGGCAGAGAATTCTAAAGTATCAAATAGCTTTGCAGCAATAGCAAAATACCCATTTTGATCTGTTATACTGGCTCTTTTAGAAGTTAGATTGATTACGTGGGTAGCGGCAACATCACCGTCATCACTATATACCCTACCCTCTATTTTCTTATATTCGCCAATTTGCGCAAAAGAAAAACCGCCAGAAAACAGAAAAAATATAAGGAGTCTACTCCTCATTTAAATCTTTAAGAAACGTTTTACTATTATTCACTAAAGCATCGATCAACTGAAATTCATTTTCCTTTTTAAGTAAAGACTGTGCCGGCATACGGGCATCACAGTAATACAAAAATTCATTGATCTTATCTTGAGGTATCTGTAAATCTACCACAAAGAAAGAATCGTCATAAACCTGACGCAACACCTCACTTACCTTTAACTTAGGCCTTTCTTCGGCAACTTCATCTTGAGATTTAAACATAGCCCTAAATATATTCGCAAAATTAAGGCCATTTTGCATCCCCCTATCAACTTCAGACATGGCTATATTCTCCACCTCTGTACTACGATCTATTTCGTACTCATGCTGTTTAAACTCCTCGTTTCTCATTTGCAAGAAGCGTTCTTGCTGCTCTGGTGTAATCACCACTTCGTCAAGCTCTGTCACCTTTTCGTTTACCTCTACCACCAAGCGGTTGTTCGCCAAGATCTCTTCGGTAATGGTCACTACCTTTATATTGTAGTTTACCGCAGTAAAAACCAGTTGATCGCCCACTTTTACGTTGATCTTAAACTGCCCTTGATCATTGGTAATTGTGGCATGCTCAGAAGTTGAGTTGATGACATTTTCATTGGGTACGCCAATATTCATATAGATTACAGAACCAAATAATGGTCGTCTGGTATCATCTTGGGCAAAGCCCGATATAGCGGTAAATAATACTAATAAAAAAAGTAATTTTCTGGTCATTTAGTGTATATTAAAAGGGATAACACCCCACTCATAGAGGCATTCAAAAGATAAAGAAAAGATTTGTAACCATTATAAAAAAAAAGCCGTCAATAAACTTTTGTTAATTTCTTTATCAACAAGAATTAAAAAGGCAGCAACTTTAAGCAAAAATAAGGCGGTACAACGACAATACATGTTCTTTAACCCAATACAACATTATTTCAACTTATAAATAAATGGTATTGTCTAGATAATTCTATTTTTGTTTTCACTATTTTCTCGTCATAAGACACTAAGTATGAAAGCAATAATTTTCTTTATTTTTTTTATTTTACTGGCTATACCCCCCGTATTCGGACAAATTAAAATAGGAGACAACCCCCAAAATATAGATGCTTCATCTGTTTTAGAGCTGGAAAGCACCTCTAAAGTTTTGGTCATTACCCGAGTTACCACGGCAGAAATGGAAGCCATTACCCCGCAACGTGGGGGTATGGTATACAATACCGATACCGAATGCATTAATTATTACGACGGTACCCAATGGATCAACCTTTGCGATGCCGTAGACTTTAGCATCACCAACGACCCCATAATTAATGGTAGAAGTACTATTGAGATTACCGAATCTGCTGCCGGTTACAATTTAGAAGTAGCCAAAAACAGCATATTGGGAGACAATATTATTGATGGCGGTATTGGGCCCGATGATATACAAGACAACTCCATTACCCAAGATAAACTGGCTGCGGCATCTGTAGGATCTAGCGAAATAAGTGAGAATGCCGTTGGATCGGTAGAAATTAGAGATGGCAGTATTGCCCCTGAAGATATTGCCAATACGGTACCAGATCAACTTTTGACGACCGATGAAAATGGTATTGTACAATGGGAAGATTCCAATGATTTTTATGATCTAACCTTTAATAAATTAGACACAACGCTTACACTCGAAAGGTCTACAATAGCAGGAGTATCCACCATTAGTTTAGGTGCTTTAATTGGTTCAGATGACCAACAATTGAGTTTAGATGACAATATATTAAGCCTTGAAAATGATGATACAGATATAGATTTATCAACGTATTTACAGCAGTTAAGCATTAATGCCGCTGGAGATGAAATTAGTTTAACAAATGGTGGAACGATTACATTGCCTAACCCAACAATTGATACAGATGAACAAAACTTAGGTAATGCTACTTTGGCAAATGAAATTCTTACCATAAATATTGAAAATGGAGATGCCACCAGTGCAGACCTATCACCTTTTGCTACTGATGCCATAGTTACAGCTGGTTTGGCTCTTAAAGAAAATTTAGCCAATAAATCTAATGATGTTACCTTAGGAAACTCTACAAATTTATACCCTACGCAAAATGCTGTTAAAACTTACGTGGACAATACAGTTGGCGGTTCGGCACAAACTATTGTAAGTGAAGACCCAAATAATTCAATTTCCACCAGTGTAAACGATGGTGGCGCTTTTTATAATGATGGGGATGGGGATGACCAGAATGAACTTCAGGATATTTTCTTTAACGAAGCAACAAATATACTTACAATCTCTACTCCTTTAACCACAGGTAACGAGGTTGATCTAAGCAGTTTAGCCGATGCCACTGTAGTGGATGGAACGGAAACCGTTTTAGAAGGAGGAGTAAAAATAGATATAACTGGTGATGGTTCTAGTGACGACCCATATGTTATTAATGCATCTCAAGTTATTGACTTAAACAATGGAAACATTTTAATTGGTAGTGATACCAATGTAGCAACCGAGACCTTTATTAAGAAAGATGCTACCATGAATAATTTAGGTGAACTTACTATTAACCCTGGTGTAGTTACACCAGCAAAAATCGAACCTGCACAAGGAACACTGACCGAAGACCAAGTTTTAATTACAAATAATATTACTGGAAATGTAGAATGGGCAGATTACACACCTGGAGGAGGTGATGATGATCAGAATGCAAGTGAAGTCGATTATGACAATGCTACTTCTGGTTTAACTGCGACCACAACACAGGCAGCTATCGATGAATTGGCTGATAATAGTTTTGTCAATACTGACAACCAAAATGCAGCGGCTGTTCCTTTTGTTGCAACCGGAAACACCACAAGCACTGACGTTCAGTCAGCTATCGTAGAAATTCAGACCGAAATTGATGGGATTACTATTACAGGTGAAACAAACACTGCCTCTAACCAAGGTGTAGCGGGTGTCCCGACTTTTATTCAAAAGAATGGTGTCGACCTTGAATTCAGAAGTATAAATTCAGGTTCAAATAAAATTGCCGTTTCCGAAGATGCAGTCAACAATGAAATTTTGGTTGATATCAATGAGACAAACCTTACGATAACAGAAAGTCAAATTTCGGACTTAACCCACACCATCAATACTGATAACCAAAACGCAGCGGCCGTTCCCTTCACACCAGCTGGTAACACTATTAGTAATGACGTTCAGGCGGCCATCGTAGAAATTCAGACTGAAATTGATGGTTTGAATGCTGGAGATAATTTATCTAACGCCAACTTAACCTTAATAGAGGATAGAGTTCACCAATTAGCAGGGTTTGACTTAAGTTTTGATGGAGTTGGAAATATTGGAATAGGGACAGATACACCAGCAACTAAATTACATGTTTCTGGTGGACAAGTAAGAGCAGCTTCGTTTTCTGCTGGAGATGGTGTCGTTACATATCGTTTCGCCAGTGATCCAGACACTGGAATGTATAGGTCTGCAGCGGATGAAATTGCTTTTGATGTAGGTGCAGTTCAGGCTTTGAGGATTGATGAACCAACATTAGGGAATACGAATGTTATAGTTAATCAAAGTCTTCAAGTAAGTAATTTGCTATTAGACAAGGATGGTGAATCAGGCACTGCCGGTCAAATATTATCTTCTACCGGAACGCAAACCGATTGGATAAATGCACCTACAGCTGGAACAACTTATACTGCAGGAAATGGCATTACTATTTCAGCGACAGATGCAATTGGCATAACGCCATTAGGTGTAAATACTGCTGAATTAGCGGAAAATGCCGTTACAACCACAAAAATCCTTGATGATAATGTAACTCCGGATAAATTATTAGCAGGTGCAAACGGTCAAGTACTTACAACTAACGCAGCTGGTGATGTTACATGGGCAAATCCATCAAATATAGCTACTTTGCCAATGGGTAAAGTAAACGCCGATGGCACTCCTGCTAAAATTCTTAATTCAACCGTAGTAAGAAACTCTGCGGGTAATTACACGGTAACATTCGACACCCCACGTCCTGACGCCAATTACATAGTACAATTAACGATTTTCAATGTATCACCTGATTTTAAAATTCAATTACAGAATCAAACAGTTAATGGTTTTACTGTATCCACAACAGAAATGTCTGTAATTAGTTTTCCTGAAGAACCATTAATAGAAGTAGAAAATAGCACAGAAAACGGAGTAGAAGATCACGGTCATAATGCAATTATAAGTGCAATATTGGTACCTCAAATTTTTATCAACGAAAGTGACTCAAATTGGTTTTTCACAATATCTGACTTTTAACATATGAAAAATATAGCCTTCTTATTTTTCTTTTTAT
This sequence comes from Maribacter litoralis, assembly GCF_902506355.1. Lineage (NCBI taxonomy): Bacteria > Pseudomonadati > Bacteroidota > Flavobacteriia > Flavobacteriales > Flavobacteriaceae > Maribacter > Maribacter litoralis. The sequence continues at coordinate 684,754 of NZ_LR733271.1, forward strand.
GTACGGCAATTGTTCCTGCCCAAACCGCATTATACAACAACGGCAGCATGCGCATGCACGAAGGGGCTACCTTAGGTTTCCATACCGATTTCATCAATGAATCTCCCATGGACAACAACCTTGGTTTAGCTGGTTTTTATGGGTCGGAGCTTATTACGGTTTCGGGGAACATTACACCGCAATTCTATGATATGGAAATTGCCCTTGAAAATAATATGCAGCTTAATGTTGGTATGGACAACACCAATAACACCAATTTTATTTTTGGTAGTATTCTTACCCCTGTAGCATCGCCAGAAATCTTTTACAACTTTGTAGATAATTCATTTTACAGTGGTGAAAATGACTTTAGTAAAATTGAAGGTTATGCAGCCATTACCAATCAACAGAATTTTGGCTTTCCGGTCGGTGACGTTCAATATCTAAGACCATTGATCATAAATTCCGAAAGTGTAAACCTATTCGCCAAGTGCGCTTATTTCTACGAAAATCCTAATAATGCCCCTGCACCCATTGGTTTTATTGATACCAATGCTACGGATTTGGATGTGGAATTGGTAAATACTTTTGAATTTTGGCGATTAGAAGGTTCTGTACCAACCACAGTAACCTTAAGTTGGAACGAACGTAGTACTGTAGTAAGTTTAACGGATAATGTAGATGAAGTTATACCTGTAGGGTACAGCAAAGCTTCACAACAATGGGTCAACTTGGTAGGTAGTGTACCTGTGGGGACATTAACTGAAGGTTTTGTTTCTACTGAATCTTTTATACCAGATGATTACGAAGCTATTACTCTTGGGTCATCAAAAAAACCATTTGAACCATTATCTAAAGATGTTCTTTTTATTGACAATTTCTTTGTATCGGTAAATGGTGATGGCATTAACGATACTTTCTATGTTGAAGAGTTAGAGGAGTTCTCCAGTAATTTTGTTCAAATATATGATCGCTACGGATTAAAGGTATTTGAGAAAACCGATTACACCAATGAGTTTGTAGGTTTTTCAAATTTGGACAACGTGCCTTTTAGAGCTGAAGAAGGCTTACCTACCGGAGTCTATTTTTATACCATTTACATACCTGAAGAAGATTTAAATTATCAAGGATTTTTGTATTTAACGCGGTAACCTTTTTGAGAATTTTTGATTGTTTTCACTTCAATCTTCACAAAATTGTTCTGTTATCTTTTGATAATTCTTACAACATTAAACCTAACAAACACTAGATAAAATACACATTTATTGGGTGTAATAGAACAGCTATTGGTTTTCTCAACATAATTGTCTAGCTACACAACATATTCTATTTTTCTTACAAATCACCCCTTATTTTTACAGATGTTAACATATCCCCCAATACGTCAATGTCTACAAAAATTAAATTCTTTCTATTTTTCTCACTAATTTCCTTCTGTGTATCCGCACAGGTGAAAATAGGTCAGAATCCCAACACCATACATTCCGCTTCTATTGTTGAATTGGAAAGTACAGATAAAGCTTTTGTACTTACAAGACTTTCTACTGCACAAATGCAAGCAATAACACCATTGAACGGTGCTGTAGTCTATAACACAGATACCCAATGTGTTTACTATTTCAATGGATCTATTTGGACAAACCTTTGTGACGGCAACAACACTAGTGATTTTTCATTTGCCGATAATGGGGATGGCACTATTACCCTAGATGATGGAAATGGTAATACGGTTACTTTTAACGGAGCGGCACAAACTATTTCTACACTTAACGATAATGGTGATGGCACCTACACTTACACCAATGAAAACGGAATAGAAACCATTATTTCTATCGCAGTTACCGATAATCAAAATTTACAGACAGACAATACACCGGGGAATATAAGTATTGACAACGGTAATACTATTGCAATCAATGTAGACGATGCAGATGCAGACGCCCAAAACGAAATACAGACCTTAGATTATACTTCGGGAGTGCTTACCTTATCAAATGATCCAAATGCAACAACTGTTGATTTGTCAGCATTTGACCAAAACGCTGCAGATGATTTCTCTGGGAGCTTTAATGATTTAAGCGACCTACCTGCAAATTTAGATATAGATGCTACAGATGATTACAATACAGGAATTTCTTTTGATGGAACAAATTTAACCGTATCGGATGCCGGTGGCGATGTAAGTACCGATATTAGCGGATTGGCATATGACGATACTGCTATTAGAGCGGATATTGACCAAAACGAATTGGATGCCGATAATGCAATAGCAGCGGTAGATACCAAAATAGACAATCATATTCTTGCCGACGAAGATGTTTCTGCAACGAACGAACTTTCAGATATTTCCATCACAGGGACAACAGTAAACCTGACGAATCCTGCTGTCGGTGCTACCGGTGTCGATTTAGGAAATACTTTCGCTACGGATACAGAACTTGCGGATGCAATCACCGCTTCTGAAGCATTGGATCTAGATAAAGATGCCAATAACGAAACGAACACGGCTTTTACTTCTGCAACCAACACAATGACGATCACGGACAGCAATGGCGCTTTGGATGCTACCATAATAAACTCGAACGAACTAGATATCACCGCTGGAGAGATTACCTCTACCATCAACGGCGTGGCTTCCACTCCTATCGCTCTTCCTGTTGCCGATGGATCGGAAACTTTGGTTACCGCGGGAACGGACATCAGTGTCTCAGGTACAGGTGTTACCGGTGACCCTTATGTGGTTGCAAATACGTTTACTGAAATAGATGATAGCGTAACGAATGAAATAAATACTGCTTTTACTTCTGCTACCAACACATTGACGATCACGGACAGTAATGGCGCATTGACCGCTCCGATCGTAAACTCGAACGAATTGGAAATTACCGCTGGAGAAATCACTTCTACCATCAATGGTGTGGCTTCAACTCCTATAACACTTCCTGTTGCCGATGGATCGGAAACGGTTATCGATGACGGTACGAATACTACTATTGCAGGTGCAGGTACTGCCGCTAGTCCTTACACTATAGCTGTCCCGGATAACCTGGACAACTCGGTAACGAACGAAACGAACACCGCTTTCACCTCTGCGACGAACACAATGACGATCACGGATAGCAATGGCGCTTTGGATGCTCCTATCGTAAATACGAACGAACTGGATATCACCGCTGGAGAGATTACCTCTACCATCAATGGCGTGGCTTCAACTCCTATAACCCTACCTGTTGCCGATGGATCGGAAACTTTGGTTACCGCGGGAACGGACATCAGTGTATCTGGTACAGGTGTTACCGGTGATCCTTATGTAGTAGAAAATACATTTACTGAGATTGATGATAGCGTAACGAACGAAATAAATACCGCTTTTACTTCTGCAACCAACACAATGACGATCACGGACAGCAATGGCGCTTTGACCGCTCCGATCGTAAACTCGAACGAACTGGATATCACCGCTGGAGAGATCACCTCTACCATCAATGGCGTGGCTTCCACTCCTATCGCTCTTCCTGTTGCCGATGGATCGGAAACTTTGGTTACCGCGGGAACGGACATCAGTGTCTCAGGTACAGGTGTTACCGGTGACCCTTATGTGGTAGCAAATACATTTACTGAGATTGATGATAGCGTAACGAACGAAATAAATACCGCTTTTACTTCTGCAACCAACACAATGACGATCACGGACAGCAATGGCGCTTTGGATGCTCCTATCGTAAACTCGAACGAACTGGATATTACCGCTGGAGAGATTACCTCTACCATCAACGGTGTGGCTTCAACTCCCATCGCACTTCCTGTTGCCGATGGATCGGAAACGGTTATCAATGACGGTACGAATACTACTATTGCAGGTGCAGGTACTGCGGCCAGTCCGTATACCATTACCGTTCCGGATAACTTGGACAACTCGGTAACGAACGAAACGAACACCGCTTTCACCTCTGCTACCAACACAATGACGATCACGGACAGCAATGGCGCTTTGGATGCTACCATCGTAAATACGAACGAACTGGATATTACCGCTGGAGAGATTACCTCTACCATCAACGGCGTGGCTTCAACTCCCATCGCACTTCCTGTTGCAGATGGATCGGAAACTTTGGTAACCGCAGGATCGGACATCAGTGTCTCAGGTACAGGTGTTACCGGTGACCCTTATGTGGTTGCAAATACGTTTACTGAAATAGATGATAGCGTAACGAATGAAATAAATACTGCTTTTACTTCTGCTACCAACACATTGACGATCACGGACAGCAATGGCGCTTTGGATGCTACCATCGTAAATACGAACGAACTGGATATTACCGCTGGAGAGATTACCTCTACCATCAATGGTGTGGCTTCAACTCCTATAACACTTCCTGTTGCCGATGGATCGGAAACTTTGGTTACCGCGGGAACGGACATCAGTGTCTCAGGTACAGGTGTTTCCGGTGACCCTTATGTGGTTGCAAATACATTTACGGAGATTGATGATAGCGTAACGAATGAAATAAATACCGCTTTTGCTTCTGCAACCAATACATTGACGATCACGGACAGCAATGGCGCTTTGGATGCTACCATCGTAAATACGAACGAACTGGATATCACCGCTGGAGAGATTATCTCTACCATCAACGGTGTGGCTTCAACTCCCATCGCTCTTCCTGTTGCCGATGGATCGGAAACGGTTCTCAATGACGGTACGAATACTACTATTGCAGGTGCAGGTACTACTGCCAGTCCGTATACCATTGCAGTTCCGGATAACCTGGACAACTCGGTAACAAACGAAACGAACACAGCTTTTACTTCTGCGACGAACACATTGACGATCACGGACAGCAATGGCGCTTTGGATGCTCCTATCGTAAACTCGAACGAACTGGATATCACTGCTGGAGAAATCACCTCTACCATCAATGGTGTGGCTTCAACTCCTATAACACTTCCTGTTGCCGATGGATCGGAAACTTTGGTTACCGCGGGAACGGACATCAGTGTCTCAGGTACAGGTGTTACCGGTGATCCTTATGTGGTAGCAAATACTTTTACTGAAATAGACGATAGCGTAACGAACGAAATAAATACCGCTTTTACTTCTGCAACCAACACAATGACGATCACGGACAGCAATGGCGCTTTGGATGCTCCTATCGTAAACTCGAACGAACTGGATATAACCGCTGGAGAGATTACCTCTACCATCAACGGTGTGGCTTCAACTCCCATCGCACTTCCTGTTGCCGATGGATCGGAAACGGTTATCAATGACGGTACGAATACTACTATTGCAGGTGCAGGTACTGCGGCCAGTCCGTATACCATTACCGTTCCGGATAACTTGGACAACTCGGTAACGAACGAAACGAACACCGCTTTCACCTCTGCTACCAACACCATGACGATCACGGACAGCAATGGCGCTTTGGATGCCCCGATCGTAAACTCGAACGAACTGGATATCACCGCTGGAGAGATTACCTCTACCATCAATGGTGTCGCTTCCACTCCTATAACTCTACCTGTTGTCGATGGATCGGAAACTTTGGTTACCGCGGGAACGGACATCAGTGTCTCAGGTACAGGTGTTACCGGTGATCCTTATGTGGTAGCAAATACGTTTACTGAAATAGATGATAGCGTAACGAACGAAATAAATACCGCTTTTACTTCTGCAACCAACACAATGACGATCACGGACAGCAATGGTTCTTTAGATGCTCCGATCGTAAACACGAACGAACTGGATATTACCGCTGGAGAGATTACCTCTACCATCAACGGTGTGGCTTCAACTCCTATAACCCTACCTGTTGCCGATGGATCGGAAACGGTTCTCAATGACGGTACGAATACTACTATTGCAGGTGCAGGTACTGCGGCCAGTCCTTATACCATTGCAGTTCCGGATAACCTGGACAACTCGGTAACAAACGAAACGAACACAGCTTTTACTTCTGCGACGAACACATTGACGATCACGGACAGCAATGGCGCTTTGGATGCCCCGATCGTAAACTCGAACGAACTGGATATCACTGCTGGAGAAATCACCTCTACCATCAATGGTGTGGCTTCAACTCCTATAACACTTCCTGTTGCCGATGGATCGGAAACGGTTCTCAATGACGGTACGAATACTACTATTGCAGGTGCAGGTACTGCGGCCAGTCCGTATACCATTACCGTTCCGGATAACCTGGACAACTCGGTAACCAATGAACTTTCTGATTTAAGTTTAAGCGCTACCAATATTCTTACATTAACGAATCCATTAACTGGATCCAATCAAGTTGATCTTAGTACAATTTCAACAGATGATCAAACAGTTGAAATGTTCGCATTCAACGGTTCAACATTTGAACTTTTACTTAAAATTGAAGATGACCCTACAACTCAGGTAGCGAATTTATCCTCTCTATATGCAGACGGAACTGAAACAGAAATTACAGCAGGTGCCGGAATAAGTATAACTGGAGATGGGTCGAGTACATTACCATACAACATCATTAACGATTTTACGGAAGTTGATGGGAGTATTACCAATGAAACCAACACTAGTTTTTCCACTGTTGATGTGGCAGGGGTTGACTACTTAAGAATATCTGATTCTAATGGAGACTTAGATGTTCCTTTATCTGATTTATCACATACAGGTACTACAGGTTCTGTGTTTTTTGCAGGAGCCGATGGTACTCCAACTGAAAATAACAGCCAATTATTCTGGGACGCAACCAACAATAGGTTAAGTATAGGAAATCCATTACTAGGAACAAATAAACTTACCGTAAATGGAACAACTAGAACTAGTGGATTAAACAACTCTGATGGTAGTACAACCCTGCCATCTTATAGATTTTCTGATGATTCCGATACCGGTATTTACAGCCCTGCAGCCGATGAAATAGGTTTAGTTGTTGGTGAAATTGAAGCATTAAAAGTTGAAGAAACTTCGGGCAATACTTCAGTAATAATAAACGAAACTTTAGAATTGGAAGGTGCCGTATTAGATGAAAATGATTCCCCAGGAACAGCTGGTCAAGTATTAACTTCAACAGCCACTGGTACTGAGTGGGTAAATTCTATGAGCCCTATAAAAGCTATTGGAAAAATAAGCTCTGCCGGTACTGTTACCAAAGCAACAGCTGGAGTTACCGTCACTAGAATCAGTGTAGGTTATTACAGAGTTACATTGCCTACAGGTGCGGTATCTGATGCAGATTATATCATTCAATTAACACAACCTGGTAGAGGTGGTGCCGGTAACGACGATCCTGGCATCTCCTACTCCAACCAAACCTCGACTAGTTTTGAGGTTATCATCGGTGATAATGACAACGGCGGCACCGACCGATCAAGATTTGATTCTGAATTTATGTTCACTGTTTTAGACCTATAAAAATGAGATTAAAAAATTACATTCTATTAACAATCATTCTTCTAACAGGTGTTATTGCCAACGCCCAATTGGAAAGTGGTTTACTACTTGGCTTAACCAATGCCACAACCGCAGATATAAATGCTACAACAGATGCTGCCACAGGATCTTTGGTCTTTAATACGGATACAAATCAAGTATATGTTTTTGATGGTACGTCTTGGAGCCAAATGGGTCAAAAAACTACCTATACCGGTACGTTTAGAATTTCGGGAACAGGTGCGGTTTCCGTATCCGGAATTCCTTTTCAACCTTCATCAGTGTCGTTTGTAGCCTATGCCAATATTGAAGATTTCGATATTAATGCTGACAACGGGACTAGAAATAATGAAAATGGATTACCAAATGCTTATGGTAGTATGAAAGGATTTGCCAGAGATGACAATGGCACTATTACCGAACAAGTAATCTTCAACGGAGGTAGTGGTAATTCAATTAACGATATATCTAGATACGCTTCTAGCTCTCACAGTATCGGGTTACGTTATGCAAATCAAAATGGAGATAATTTAGGGTTAACCACCGCAACGGTTACTGCTTTCACAAGCAATGGGTTTACCTTAAATACAGACAATTATGCAGATGGAATTGTAGTAATATTCGAAGCACATCGATAAGAATATGAGAAACACATCAACTTTTATATATATCGTCTGTACTTTACTCTGTGCCTTAAACAGCTACAGTCAAGATGCCGTGCATAACTATGGAAATATTCAAATTCACGATGACGGTCTTGTTGGTTTTCATATGGATGTCATCAATAATGGTGCATTTAATCAAAATAAAGGATTGGTCGGTTTTTATTCCATGGATAAGGCGCTAACGATATCCGGTGGGTCAAATCCTATTTTTTATGATTTTGAAGTTGCCGTTGACAACGATCTTTATATAGATAATACTGTTGGGATTTCAAATAACGCCAGTTTTATAACAGGTGATATTGTTACCAATAGAATGGTATCCGAAGTCAATATAAATTTTCTAAACGATTCATTCTATATAGGCGAAGGCAATACCACAAAAGTAGATGGCTATGCAGCAATGAGCAATAAATCTGAATTTACCTACCCAATTGGCCAGTTCGATAAATTACGTCCATTGACGATTGCATCCGAAAGTTCTAATGATTATACCAAAGCAGCCTATTATTATGAAGACCCCAACACCCCAAGTATTATTGGAACAAGTTTCGATACCAGTTTAACCGAAAACCAATTTTTATCGGTTAGCGAATATGAATTTTGGCATTTAGAAGGTAGTATTCCATCGAAAGTAACCTTAACCTGGGACCAAGATAGCAACGCCAATCTTTACGGTGATTTTATTACCGACCTAAAAGTGGTAGGTTGGAGTATTATTGATAAAGTTTGGGTAAATCTTGGAAATTCTAATGTGGAGGGAGATTTTAACAGTGGCTCAATAACTTCAGAGGACTTTGTACCAAGTGACTATGAAATAATAACTATTGGCGGAAACTCCGACCTTTTAGAAACCGTGTCCAATATTACATTAGACAACTATTATATGACTCCTAATGGTGATGGTATAAACGATTATTTAGAAATTGAAGGAATAGAAGGGTCACCGAACAACACCTTACAAATCTTCAATAGATATGGTAGAATGGTATTCTCAAAAAAGAACTACACTAACGAATTTAACGGCATTTCTAATGTAAATGGTGTAATTGCAAAAAATATAGGTTTACCATCTGGTATTTATTTTTACATAATTACCTTAAACGACTTAAATATCAAACACCAAGGATATTTATACCTTTCGACAAGAGAAGAAAATTAATCTTACATACCATAAGATCAATAATCACTATTTTTACTTTAATAATACAGATTTTACCGCATTCAAAAGTATTTTATCTTTTGATCGAGTTTGGCAAATAAATTGCTCCATTAACATCAATATTTAGATATGCAAAGAAGAACATTTATAAATAGAAGTAGTTCCGCAGCCTTAGCACTTGCTCTTGCTCCAACAATATTTATTCAAGAAGAAAAGGAATATGGCATTCTTGAACTTATGGGCAAAGAAGATATAGAGCTATTCGGTAAGGGTATCAACTTAAGAAAAGAAGCTCATGATGCCTTTATAGAAATGAAAAAAGCAGCATATAAAGATGGTATTGATTTAAAAATAGTATCTAGTTATAGAAGCTACGATAGACAAGAAGCAATTTTTGAGCGCAAATTTTTGCAATATACAGATGATGATGGCATGAACCCTACCGACGCCATTGATAAAATTATTGAATATTCTACCATACCTGGTACCAGCAGACATCATTGGGGTACCGATATTGATGTTGTGGACGGCTACAGAAAAGTGGAGGGTGATGTTTTGGTTCCTCACAAATATGAAGGTGATGGTCCTTATGTCGATTTTAAAAAATGGATGGATGAAAACTCTGAAACCTATGGTTTTTATTTAGTTTATACCAATGAGCCAAAAAGAAGAGGTTTTAAATATGAGCCTTGGCATTATAGCTATGCACCATTATCTATACCTATGCTTGAACAGTACAGAAGTAAAAACGTGGCATCCATTATAATTCGCGAAGATTATTATGGTGCCGAGCATTTTACTATGAACTTTTTGAAGTCTTACATACAAAATAATATTTTAGATATCAATAGAAAGCTTTTATAAGCATTTTGTACATTAGAGCCTGTACTATAACACTTTACCATGAGAAGAGGAAGTTGGAAAATTAGAATATTCATAGGATTGGCCATTGTTGCCTTCGCATTTATACAAAAATGCAGCAACACCGAAGAGAACCCTTACACCGGTCGTTCACAGCATATTACCATGACCCCTGATCAAGAAATTGCTATAGGCTTACAAAGTGCCCCAGAGATGGCACAGCAGCACGGCGGACTTTATCCCGATCAACGTTTGCAGTCGTTCGTTGCGTCTGTAGGAAACAAATTGGTTCAAAACAGTATTGCTAGGGAAACACCTTATGAATATGACTTTCATTTATTGGCAGATGACCAAACCATAAATGCTTTTGCGTTGCCTGGTGGGCAATGTTTTATTACGTATGCACTATTTTCTCAACTTAATGAAGCGCAATTAGCCGGGGTTTTAGGGCATGAGATAGGTCATGTTATCGGTAGGCATTCCGCTGAAAGAATTGCCGATAGCCAAACTTGGCAAACCGCTACCATGGGTGCAACTGTAGGTGCAGGAGATATGGGCAGCATTGTAGGCAGTATAGGACAGAGCACTTTATTGAAAAACGGTAGAGGCGACGAATTGGAAAGTGATGAACTAGGTGTACTTTTTATGATTCAATCTGGATATGACCCTTACGAAATGGTAACGGTAATGGAAATTTTAAAAGCAGCTGGCGGACCAAACCGTACCCCTGAATTTCAAAGTACCCACCCAGATCCTGAAAATAGAATTGAAAAAATTAAGGAAGCTATCGCAAAGTATAAAAATCAAGGTTAATCCGATTTTTTGAGCACTTTATCCAGAGCCTTTTATACCCTACTGATATTTTTGTAACTTTGGGTAAGTCCCAAGCTTATTTTACCATTTATCGATAGCCTTTATAGCTATGATTTAATCATAGAAGAACACTATAATGGGAACAATTACACATTTCAGAAACTTGTACGTGCAAGCTTTTGAAAACTGCAAACCAGAAATATTGGTTGCGTTTTTAAAAGTTTACTCGGTATTTTGCGCCCTAATGATATTTATGGCAATGTACGCCTTCGTTGTTAGAGCCGTAAACGGATTTGATTTTTAACGCGTTTTACTCTTTTACCTGAACACTATTTGGAGTAGGATTTTGTATTAATTAAAAAAAGGTCCATTGAAAATTCAATGGACCTTTTTAAATTTTAGAATGCTGTTTATTAAGAATCTTGTTTAATAACATCCAACACATCCTTAGCGTTCGATTGTTTAGCATAATCTTTTGCGGTATACCCTTGGTCGCTTTTAATATTTAAATTCGCCCCGTTTAGAAGCAAAACCTTCATTACCTCTGCCTTATTGTAACGCGCAGCATACATTGCAGGTGTTAACCCTAATGACTTTTCGTTTAATTCCGCCCCAGTAGCTAACAAACTTCTAACTTCGTCTACATCTCCTTTTATAACTGCTTTACATAATGAACTGATTTCATCATTGGCAGAAATAGAATTTATAGTATAAGAGTTAGAGTTCTTAATATTGTCAACGTTAGCGCTTGCTATCGAAAACATTCCTAAACAGAATAAAAATGCAATTACTTTTTTCATAATATTTATATTTAAATTTTTATCAAAATTATCAATAACATAAATTTACATATATTATACTAAGAAAATAATAATATTAAGAATTAAATAATAAATATTTAACAATCAAGATAAGTTACTAAAAACTATGAGTTTATAAACCCAATCTTTTAGTCTTGCTAAAGAGTAAAAAAAGTATCGAAAATTAGCTACCGGTAGCTGTTTCGATAAGTTCTAGGGCCTCGGTTGCATTTGATAATTCAGCATAACGTTTTGCAGTATACCCTTGGTTACTTTTCATATCTAGGTCTGCACCATTGCTGATCAATACGTCTAAAATATCCACTTTATTGTAACGGGCTGCAAACATTGCAGGGGTCATACCCATAGATTTTTGATTTACATCTTCGCCCAAATCAATTAAGCGCTTTACTGTTTGTACATCTCCCTTTATTACTGCCTTACAAAAAGAACTAACATCTGCTTTTTTTATAAGTTCTGATGTAGTTGATGATGCAATTCGGTTAGTGTTTTCAGATGCCATAACTGTTGATCCCATGGTAAATGCTACCATAACTAATGTAAGAATTACTTTTTTCATGATGATTGATTTTAATTGATGAAGTACAATAGCGTACATTTTAATAGACTATTTAAAACTTAAAATGTTTCATCCTTTAACACTGTTATAACTAAACTTTAACAAACAAAACTCTTTTTCATGTTCAATTATGTTGTGTTACTGTACCTATTTAAAAAAGGCCCTTAATCTAGTAGCTAAACTTAACAGAACATAGTATTTTTGTATTCTTAAAACCTTGAGAAGATGAACAAAAAAGTAATCTTAATGATATTAGACGGTTGGGGCAAATCTCCAAATCCTGAAGTATCTGCAGTAGATAAAGCCAATACGCCTTTTATAGATAGTTTATATACCAAATACGCAAACTCCAATTTGCTAACCGACGGAATGAACGTAGGTTTGCCTGAAGGTCAAATGGGTAATAGCGAAGTTGGTCATATGAATTTGGGTGCCGGTAGAATTGTTTATCAAGATTTAGCTAAAATAAACAAAGCGGTCAACGAGAACACTTTGAGTTCTGAACCAGTACTAAAAAGTGCTTTTGACTACGCAAAGGAAAACAATAAAGATGTTCATTTTTTAGGCTTATTAAGTGATGGTGGTGTACATAGTCATACCAACCATATTAAAGGGTTAATTGCTGCCGGTAAAGAATCTGGTGTCAAAAATATGTATTTACATGCATTTACCGATGGTAGAGATGTTGATCCAAAATCTGGAAAAGGGTTTTTAGAAGATATCGTTCAATACGGCGCAGATAAAAACACAAAATTAGCCACTGTAATTGGTAGATACTACGCAATGGACCGTGACAAAAGGTGGGAACGTGTAAAAGAAGCTTATGATGTTATCGTAAATGCAGAAGGAGAAAAATCTACAGATATCGGTAAAACCATTCAGAAAAGTTACGATGCCGATGTTACCGATGAATTTATTAAACCAATTGTAATGACCAATACAGATGGCACACCTGTTGCATCTGTAAAAGAAGGCGATGTAGTTATTTTCTTCAATTTTAGAACAGATAGAGGAAGAGAACTAACTCAAGTATTAAGTCAGGTAGATATGCATGAACAAAACATGCACAAACTTGCACTGTACTATGTTACTTTGACCAATTACGACGAATCATACAATAACGTACACGTTGTATATAACAAAGATAATATCGTTGACACGCTAGGTGAAGTTTTATCCAATGCCGGTAAAAAACAAATTAGAATAGCGGAAACCGAGAAGTACCCTCATGTTACTTTCTTTTTCAATGGAGGTAGAGAGGTTCCTTTTGAAGGTGAATCTCGAATTCTATGTCCTTCACCAAAAGTGGCAACTTATGACTTGCAACCAGAAATGAGCGCTTTTGAAATTAGGGATAAAATTATACCAGAAATCAATAAAGGAGATGTTGACTTTATCTGTTTGAACTTCGCAAATCCTGATATGGTTGGTCATACCGGTGTTATGGAAGCAGCAATTAAGGCTTGTGAAACAGTTGACGAATGTGCAAAAGACGTTATTACTGCAGCTATCGAAAAAGATTTTTCTGTAATCGTAATCGCTGACCACGGAAATTGTGAAACCATGCTTAACGAAGATGGTTCTCCAAACACGGCACATACGACCAACCCTGTACCATTAATATTGGTCGATAAAGAAATTAATCATATTAATGATGGTGTATTAGGTGATATTGCACCAACTATTTTAAAACTAATGGGTGTGGAAAAGTCTAAATATATGACTCAAAATTCATTGGTATAAACCATTAGTATACAATTAGCATGATAAAATTAAAAACAGCTGAGGAAATTGAATTAATGCGTGAAAGCGCATTAATTGTTTCTAAAACATTGGGAATGATCGCTGCAGAAGTCAAACCGGGAGTAACAACTCTTCAGCTTGATGCCATGGCCGAAACTTTCATTCGTGACCACGGTGCGGTACCTGGTTTTTTAGGATTATATGATTTTCCAAATTCATTATGTATGAGCCCCAATGCTCAGGTAGTACATGGCATTCCAAATGACACACCATTGCAAGAGGGAGATATTATCTCCATTGATTGTGGTGCTCTAAAAAATGATTTCTATGGTGATCACGCTTATACTTTTGAAGTAGGAGAAGTGAGTCCTGAAGTTAAAAAGCTGTTAGAGGTTACCAAGCAATCGTTATACATAGGTATTCGTGAATTTAGGGTCGGCAACCGTGTAGGTGACGTTGGCTATGCCATTCAAAAATTTACAGAAGAGCATGGTTACGGTGTTGTTCGAGAATTGGTAGGGCATGGACTAGGCAGAAAAATGCATGAAGGCCCTGAAATGCCTAACTACGGTCGTCGCGGAAGAGGCAAAAAGTTTGTTGAAGGGATGACAGTTGCGATTGAACCCATGACCAATATGGGCACTAAGAGCATCAAACAACTAAAGGACGGATGGACAATACTTACTGCAGATGGTAAGCCTAGTGCTCACTTTGAACACGATGTAGCCATTGTAAATGGTAAACCAGAGCTATTATCAACTTTTAAATACATTTACGAAGCACTGGGCATAGAAAGTGATGAAGAAGATGAATTTACCTCTTCTACCGTGAAAAGCTAAGAAATACTGATGAAGAAAATTTTTAAATTTTTTCTTAACCTTGTTCCTAGACCAGTATTAATTTCCCTTAGTTATTTGGTAAAACCCTTTTTTAAGGCGTATTACCATGGCAACACTTATGAAGATCCTATTGATGGCAATACCTTTAGAAGTTTTCTTCCGTACGGATATGAAAACCCAAGAGAAAATGTACTTTCGCCTTCTACCCTATCATTAGAAAGGCACCGTTTATTATGGATGTTCTTAAAAGAGGAAACAGATTTTTTTACGGCTCATTTACACGTATTACATTTTGCACCAGAACAGGCGTTTTATAAAAGGTTTAAAAAGTTAAAAAACCTCAATTATGTCACTACGGACTTAAATTCTCCGTTAGCAGACGTGAAGGCAGATATCTGTAACTTACCTTTTGAAGATAATACCTTCGATGTTATTCTGTGTAATCACGTATTAGAACATATACCAGATGATACCAAGGCCATGTCTGAATTATATAGAATTCTAAAACCAGGTGGGTGGGGCATTTTTCAGATTCCGCAAGACTTGAATAGAGAAATTACCTATGAAGACAACACCATAACAGATAAAGTAGAACGGGCTAAAATTTTTGGACAGTATGACCATGTACGTATTTACGGCAGGGATTATTTCGATAAACTAAGAGAAATAGGTTTCACCGTTAACGAAATAGATTTTACCAAGCTTTTGAGCCAAGAAGAAATCGATAGGTACCGCTTAGCACAAGGGGAAATAATTCCTTTCGTAAAGAAATAATTACTCTACAACTACAGCTTTAAACCCTGCTGTCAAGAATTCTTGTGTATCGCCATTTTCATCGATATAAACGATATAGGCTTCTAATCTGTCATTTTCATTGATTACCTTAAACGCATCATCTAAATCCATTGCCATAAAAGCCGTGGCATAACCATCTGCAGTTGCACAATTATCTGCCAATATGGTTACCCCAAGGGTATTCGACAATTGTGTATAACCCGTTTTGGGGTTAACCGTATGTACATATTTTTTCCCACTTGCTTCATCTACCCTATATTTACGGTAATTACCAGATGAAGCCAGAGCCCTATTATTTAAGTTTATTAAAATTCTAGTGGACCTGTTTATTTTCATTTCAGGATCATCTATACCTACTACCCAAGATTTTTCCTTAATAACATTTCTTCCCTTAGCTACAAGCTCACCACCAACTTCAATTAAATAATTTTGAACTCCGTTAGCATCTAACATTGCAGCTAATCGGTCTATTGCATAACCCTTGGCAATTGAATTAAAATCTAAATAAATATTTGCATTAGACTTGACCACTTGATTATTTTGATTTAGCGATACCTTGTTAAGACCTACATAGTGTAAAAGACTATCCACTTTTAGACTATCCATTGTTATTTGCCTTTCCGGACCAAAGCCCCAAGCATTTACCAAAGTACCTACCGTAGGGTCAAAAAAACCATTTGTCTCTCGGTGTATCATTTTTGAAAGTTGCAGCACTTCTTTAAACATAGCATCTACAACTACAGTACTATCACCACTATTCACCCTAGAAATATCAGATTCTGGTATATAAGTGGATAAAGATTGGTTGATGACAGCAAATACCGAATCAATCTCCTGCTGCATATCCATTTCTTCAGCGGTGATGGAAATTATACTATAAGAAGTACCTAAAGCGCCACCTACATTTTGATTTCGAACCGCTTCCTTATTCTTACAAGATTGAATCAACCCTACAAAAACCATCAATATTAAAATACATTTTCTCATATCTCTACCAAACCATCATAATCCACAATATACTCCTCATTTAAATACACTGGTAAATTATGATCAGTAGCATTTACCAATCCTACACCGGCATAGAAAGTTGTTGCCTCAAATTTAAGAGCATGTTCTTTCATCTTCTTTAGGTCTGACATAAAAAACTCAAGATCTTTTGGATCACCAGGATACTCTATTGCCTTAACTACTACAAAACGCATTTGCTTATCCTTGGTGCAAACAAACTGCGGATTTTTTCGCAATTCACTATTCACCGCCAAAAATTCAAACCCCGCCTCTTCTAACTGTTTGCCAACAATATTCATTGCTAAGTTATGCAGCTCTTGTTCTGTTAATACGTGCATATGTAAATAAATTTATAAAAAAAACCGATACATTACATATCGGTTAAATTATTTAAAATCAACAACTTACAGCTTATCCGCCAAAGTCATCGAAACGTATATGTTCATCTGGGATACCGAAATCTTCACCCATCTTCTGAACAGCTTTGTTCATTAATGGAGGTCCACAGAAATAAAGTTCTATATCTTCTGGAGACTCATGAAGGCTTAAGTAGTTATCAATTACACAATTGTGAATGAAACCTACGAAACCATCACCAGGAGCATCTATATTTTCTTTTACTTTCCAGTTATCCTCTTCTAACGGCTCAGATAATGCCAAATAGAATTTAAAATTAGGAAACTCTTCTTCTAATTTATAGAAGTGATCTAAATAGAAAAGCTCTCTTTTTGAACGACCACCGTACCAGTAAGTCACCTTTCTATCGGTCTTCAATGTTTTGAATAAGTGATATAAATGAGAACGCATTGGCGCCATACCTGCACCACCACCTACGTATAACATTTCAGAATCTGATTCATTGATAAAGAATTCACCGTAAGGACCAGATATTGTACACTCATCACCAGGCTTAAGGTTAAATATATAAGAAGATGCAATACCAGGGTTTACATCCATCCAACCGTTCTTTGAGCGATCCCATGGCGGAGTAGCGATACGTACGTTCAACATAATCTCTCTACCTTCTGCAGGGAAAGAAGCCATTGAATACGCTCTTTCGACCGTTTCAGGATTTTTCATCACTAGAGGCCAAAGGTTGAATTTATCCCATTCAGCTTGAAATTTATCCGGAGTTTCATGCTCTTCTGGGTGTGCCGTAATATCTATATCGGCATACTTTACCTCACACTCTGGAATTTCAATTTGAATATAACCACCAGCCTTGTAGCCCATATCTTCTGGAATCTCAACTACAAACTCTTTAATAAAAGAAGCAACATTATAATTACGCACTACTTTAGCAGGCCATTTCTTAATACCGAATACTTCTTCTGGTATCGTAATTTCCATGTCTTGCTTTACCTTAACCTGACAGGCCAAACGAGCACCATGGTTCAATTCTTTTTTAGAAAAATGAGGAGTTTCGGTAGGTAATGCTTCACCTCCACCAGAAAGCACATGACACTCACATTGAATACATGTTCCACCTCCACCACAGGCAGATGGTAAAAATACTTTTTGGTTACCTAATGTAGATAACAAAGATCCACCTGAATCAACTTCAATTTTCTTTTCTCCGTTAATGGTAATGGTTACAGGACCAGATGGAGAAAGTTTTTGTTTGGTAAACAGAAGCAATGCTACTAACACCATCAACAGTATTAGAAATGCGACAACAGTTATCAGTATTGTTCCGCCAGTACTTGCAGCTAAAATCATATTTATTTGTTTACGTCGTTATAAGAAATCACCTTTTCGTCAATTTCTTCGTTCTTATCTACTACTACTTCTTCCTCTACAGGAGTTACCATTTCTGGTTTGCTTATTTGGTTCACTTGCTCTGAAGTTTCTTCAGCTTCATCACCTCCACCGGTCAACATTCCTCCAAAACTTTGAAAACCAATACCCATTAAACCAGTAATAATAAAGGTAATACCCAAACCTCTTAAAGGAGCAGGAACATTACTGTATCTAATTTTCTCACGAATGGCCGCAATAGCCAAAATTGCCAAGAACCAGCCAATACCAGAACTTACACCGTAATTAAATGCTAAACCAAAAGTTTCGATTTCTCTTGCTTGCATGAATAACGACCCCCCAAGAATTGCACAGTTTACTGCAATCAAAGGCAAGAATATACCCAGTGAGTTATATAAAGAAGGTGAAAATTTCTCAACCACTATCTCTACCAACTGTACCATTGTGGCAATAGTTGCAATAAATAGAATAAAAGATAAAAAGCTAAGGTTATAATCGGCATACTCAGGACCTAACCAAACCAAGGCACCATCTTGTAGCAAATACTTATCTAACAACCAGTTCATTGGCACGGTTACCGCTAATACGAATATTACGGCAGCACCTAAACCAACCGCAGTAGCCACTTTTTTGGATACCGCCAAATAAGAACACATCCCCAAGAACACGGCAAATACCATGTTATCGATAAAGATGGACTTAAAAAATAATTCTACATGTTCTAACATAATTTCTACTTAAATGTCGTTTAATTTTCTTCTACAAGCGCAGGGTTTCTTGAGCGTTGTACCCAAATTATTATACCAACTACGATTAATGCCGCTGGCGGAATAATCATAAAACCATTATTCTCATAACCTGTAGCATATAAACCAGTTTTTGCTATTGGATCTCCTAAAACCGGAATACCGAACAACGTACCAGAACCTAATAATTCTCTAAAAAACCCAACGATTATTAAGATTACACCGTAACCTAATGAGTTTCCTATTCCGTCCAAGAATGAACGCCATGGTCCGTTTGCCAAAGCAAAAGCTTCGAAACGACCCATAATTATACAGTTTGTAATAATTAAACCAACGAATACCGCTAATGTTTTACTCAATTCATAAGCAAAGGCCTTTAGCACTTGATCCACTATAATTACCAATGTAGCAACCACAATTAGCTGTACAATAATTCTAATTTTTGATGGAATAATATTCCTCATTAACGAGATAACTACATTACCTGCACCCAGTACGAACATTACAGAAATTGCCATCACCAATGATGCCTTTAATTCTGCCGTAATTGCCAATGCTGAACAGATGCCTAGTACTTGTATCGTAATAGGGTTGTTATCCGCTAAGGGATCCGTAATAAGATTTGTATCTTTCTTTGATAGTAGTGCCATATTACTTTGCTCTAATTGTTTCTAAATAAGGTTTATATAATTTGACAGTTTCGCTGATCATAGCAGAAACACCGTTACCGGTAATTGTAGCACCTGCCAAGGCATCTACTTCATTGTCATCTTTTGTTTTGTTCAACGGGTCATTATTACCCTTAGCTACCGATATACCAGCATATTGAGTACCATTTAAAATAGTCTCCCCTTTAAAATCGTCCATGAAATAACGCATTTTAATATTGGCACCTAAACCAGGAGTTTCTCCTTTATGGTCAAAATAAACACCTTGAACAGTCATAGTATCATCTAAGGCGATAAAACCCCAAATAGCATCCCATAGACCTTTACCGTACATAGGAATGATGTAAAATTTCTCACCATCTTTCTCACCAATGAACACAGGTAATTTGTAATCTTCACCTTTTTTAATGTTCGCCAATTGCTTTTTCAAATCAATTAAATACGCTTCATCATCTTCAGTGATCTTGTCACCTTGTATAACCAACTGCTCTTTAATATAATTTGCAAACTCATCTTCAACTACATCTGTCGGCACGAAGTTTACGCTACCGGCATCATCACCATTTTCATTCACCCCCATTGCATAAAGAATGTTCTGCTGTTTTTCAAAACGCTCATTCTCTTTAATGTTAGGACGTAATGCAGAAGCCAAAAATGCTAGTATTGAACCAACTACCACAACCATAACAGCAGCAAAAACTACTGTATAAACGTTACTATCTGTTTTATTAGCCATAATTAAACTGTTTCAGCTTTAAGTTCTTCTGCTTTACCATCTGAATCTTTTGGATAGATAGTAGCATTTTTTAATCTGTTCATTCTTCTCTTAATATTACCCCTAACCACATAATGATCAATAGTAGGCGCAAATACGTTCATTAACAAAATCGCCAAGAATACACCTTCTGGATACGCCGGGTTAAATACACGAATCATTACAGAAATGAAACCTATAAAGAAACCATAGTACCACTTACCTTTATTGGTTTGAGACCCAGTTACAGGATCGGTAGCCATGTAAACAATACCGAACGCCAAACCACCTACGATTAAATGTTTCCAAAAATCAAAACTCATTAATCCGTAAAATTTACTTGATTCTCCTATCCAACCAAAATCAACTACTTGATTGAATATTAAGCCCATTACCAATGAACCGATCACAGCGCTTAACATAATTCTCCAGCTAGCGATTTTAGTGAATATCAAGAACAACCCTCCTAAAAGAATTAAGAACGCCGATGTTTCACCAACAGAACCAGGAATAAATCCGAAGAACATATCTGAAACGGAATATGACATCTCGGCCCCTTTGTTTTGCGCTAAAAACCCAAGTATAGTTTCACCAGAGTAGGCATCTACATTTGTAGCACCTGCCAGAATTTCTTCTGAGCGCTCCCTTGCTCCGTAAACCCAAACTTTATCACCACTCATCCAAGTAGGGTAAGCGAAGAATAAAAATGCTCTAATAGTTAAGGCTGGATTAAGAATATTCATACCTGTACCACCAAATACTTCTTTACCGATAACAACACCGAATACTACGGCAACCGCCAACATCCAAAGCGGAGTATCTATTGGTACGATCAATGGCACCAACATACCGGTAACCAAATAACCCTCTTCTACTTCATGACCTTTGATAACGGCAAAAATAAATTCGACTATTAGACCTACAGCATAAGAAACCACCACTAATGGCAACACCTTAATAATACCGATCCAAAAGTTATCCCAAGTAAGAAAATCGTTCATTAAAGAAAATTCTGCAGGAAAACCATTGATTGCAGAATAGTACTGATAACCTGCGTTGAACATAGAAAATATCAACACTGGTACCAGTGCCATAATTACCGTGTTCATGGTACGCTTTAAATCATCGGCCGCCTTTACATGGGTACCACCTGCATGGGTAGTCTCATCTGGCGAAAACAAAAAAGTATGAAAGGCATTAAAGGCAGGAGCCATTTTCTTACCCTGATACTTCAGTTTAAGTTCGTGTAATTTGCTTTTTAAACTCATTTCTTATCCTATTTCTTTTTGCAATAAATCTAACCCCTCACGAATAATTTTTTGGTGTGGTTGTTTAGAAATACATATAAACTCAGTTAACGAAAAATCTTCTGGAGCCACTTCGTACAAACCTAATTGCTCCATTTCATCCAAATCTTTAACCATACAAGCTTTTAATAGTTGCATTGGAAAAATATCCATTGGAAAAACTTTTTCATATTGTCCCGTTACCACAAAAGCTCTATGCTCACCATTGGTATTGGTATCTAAATCATATTTCTTGTTGGGCTGCATCCAAGAGAACGTTAAAGCCCTAGTTGCAGAAATTTTATCGAAAACCGGCTTGTTCCATCCAAACAACTCATAATCATCTCCTTCAGGAATTACGGATACCGTATTATTATAGTATCCTAAAAAACCATCTGGCTTACTCTTAGAACCTGTAAGTACGTCTCCATTGATTACTCTAAAATTTTCTTCGTTTACACCACTTGCATATAAGAAGGTAGAAATCTCAGAACCAATTTTCGTAGTATAATATTTAGGTGCTTTTACAGAAGAACCAGCAAGAGCAATAACACGCTCTGCATTGAACTTTCCTGTAAGCAAATATTCACCTATTATAATTAAATCTTGAGGAGATACAGTCCAAACCAATTCTCCTTTATTAATAGGATCAATTCTATTTATTTGAGTACCTACCAAACCAGCAGGATGCGGTCCAGATACCGTATGCAATTCTACACCTTCCATAGAAGACAACGGCGAAGCACCGGCACCAACCGAAACATGAACTTTACCAGGCG
This sequence comes from Maribacter litoralis, assembly GCF_902506355.1. NCBI lineage: Bacteria > Pseudomonadati > Bacteroidota > Flavobacteriia > Flavobacteriales > Flavobacteriaceae > Maribacter > Maribacter litoralis. Next base: position 707,404 of record NZ_LR733271.1, read on the forward strand.
TTAATTTACCCAATGCAGTAATTGCAGTTTGCAACTCTTTCTCTTTGCCTTGAAGCACATAATTTAAATCTGCCCGTAAAGGAGCACTAGAATACCCAGAAATAAAAATAGCCTTAGGCGTGGTATCCGGATTTGCAATTACATCATACGGCCTTTGCTTGATAAATGGCCAACAGCCACTTTTCAACAACGTTGCTTTCAGTTCTTCTTTAGATGCTTTCTCAACATCTGTAACAGCACCTGAAATTACCTCTTGTGTTTTATCGGCTAATATCTTTAAGGTCAAAATACGTCTTCTATCCCCTCTTTCAATTTCGATGAGCTCACCACTTACCGGCGAAACAAAAACCATACTCTCTATGCTTTTGTTATAGAACAAAGGCTCGCCCGCTTTTACCTCGGCGCCTTGTTTAACCATCATTTTAGGGATAATTCCGTGAAAATCACTTAACTGTATTGCGTAAACATTACTTAAAACAGCTTTTGAAGTAGTCTGTTCTGCGGCGCCCACCAGATTAATGTTGAGCCCTTTCTTAATTCGAATGTCTTTTGACATGTGCGTGTAGACCTTTAGGTTATCAAAATTTGAGCAAATTTAAGTACAAAAAGTTCGTTTTCATAATTATTGTCCCATAAATTAGACAATAGAACGAGCTATATTTTTTAGGCATCCTTTTTGTTTACCTTTACTCAAAAAAAACGGGGTATAATGCGCATTTTCATCAAACATATTATTTGTCTTCTATTTTTACAAAATTTGATTGCCCAGGTTCAAGTAGAGGTCAACCCGCCCGAGAACATTAAATCGATAGTTTTTAAGGGTCCTACAGAAGATCAGTTTCCGGTCATTAAAATAGGAGAACCACTTTATTTGGAATTTGACGACATACTTGCCAACGAACAAGATTATTACTATAAGGTTATTCATTGCGACTACGACTGGACCCCATCATCCCTATTAAAATCTCAATATATAGATGGCGTCGACAACCAACGTATAACAGATTACGAGAATAGCTATAGTACTTTACAATCTTATTCTAACTACCAATTAACCATACCCAACGACTATGTTCGTTTAAAAGTGAGCGGTAATTACCTTATTGAAGTGTATAATAGCTATAATGAAATACAGTTTTCACGAAGGTTTGTTGTTTATAAGGATGTCGTTACCGTCGCTACCGAAATTAAACGATCAAGAGATTTCAATTATATAAATGAGAAACAGGTTGTACAATTCAGCATCAATTCTGGATCAACGAGATTGATCAACCCTAAAAAAGAAGTAAAAGTTGCCATTCTTCAAAATCATTATTGGCCCACAGTGATTACCAATATTGCCCCACAATATACCATGGGCAGCGAATTAGTTTATAAATATGACCAAGAAACGGCCTTTTATGGCGGTAATGAATTTTTACTATTTGACACAAGTGACCTTAGAGCTCCAAGTTCACAGATATCTAGCATCGACCTTACCGACCTTTACAACCATTATCTTTTTTCTGACGACTTTAGAAATGACAAAGCATACACCTATTTTCCTGATATAAACGGAGATTTTGTGGTAAGAACGCTACAAGGGGACAATGCTTCTAGAGAAGCGGAATACACCAATGTTCATTTTAGCCTTCCGTATACCGAATTCATTGCCTTGGACGATGTGTATGTTTTTGGCAAATTCAACAACTATGCACTTACGGATGAAAACAAAATGGTCTACAATGAAAAAAATGGAATGTTAGAAGCTACCTTAAAAATGAAACAAGGTTTCTATAATTATAAATATGCCGTAAAAAGTGACGATAAAGTAAAACTGAACGAAGTTGGCGGTAATTTTCATTTTACCGAAAACACCTATTTAGTATTGGTATATTACAGAAATTTTGGAGACATGTACGACAGTATTATAGGTATAGGTTCTGCCAATTCTAGAAATATCACGAACTAACTGTATATTTACGTTTTTCATCATTTATGGAAAACAAACCAACCACTCAAACAAAGGGCAGATACGAACTAAGATACAGAGGTGTAGACTGTCTTAATTGCGGGCATCCGCTGGAATTAAGCGATAAATATTGCCCAAATTGCTCTCAAGCCAATAGCACCAAGAAACTAACTCTTTTAGATTTCTTTGAAGAGTTTCTTGCCAATTACCTTTCCTACGATTCTAAGCTATGGCGAACACTGGCAGCTCTTTTATTAAAACCAGGTAAAATCACTAAAGAATATATTTCTGGCAGACGACTCTCTTACACCAACCCTTTTAGGTTTCTGCTGAGCTTATCTATAATTTACTTTTTGATTTTAAGTTTCAATAGTGAATTTGAATCCTTCAATAAGTTTGGGTACGAAAATCGTAAACCGATATTTAACTTAATGCATGAAGAGTTTGACAAAATAGAATTTGAAAACGAAGAAGAAAGAGCCCTAGCCTTAGCCCAAATGGACTCTCTTAAAATTAATGGGTTTTTCAAAAACCAAATTAGCGACAAAGATTCTACCATTTTAAAAGACCCCAAGTCATATTTTAAGAAAATAAACACAAAAGAACTTACAAGTCGATTTTTAGGAAAAATTGACTTTTTTAATTCCATAATTAAATACGACACCATTTATTATTTTGAACAAGGTGTTACTAAATTTAATATACCTGAAAATAAAGAAAATGAAATGGCTTTTAATTTAGCCAACAGCTTTGTAGAGATAGAAAAAAGACCAGGTTCGTTTTTAAATTCTTTAATTTCTAAATTACCATTTACCACATTTTTCTTTCTTCCGTTCTTTTCTTTTTTCATTTGGTTGGTCTATATCAGAAAAAAATACACTTATACCGATCATTTAATCTTTAGCTTTCACAATCAGTCATTATTATTTATCTTGCTCATTGTTAGCAATTTGATCAACGCAGTGTTCAATTTTGGCAGTGAAGGTTTATTTATTTTAATATTCGCCATCTACCTTTATAAAGCAATGCGCAATTTCTATCAACAAGGAAGAGTTAAAACGGTTATAAAGTATTTTTTCTTAAACACAATATTTTTTATCTTAGGGATTATAGCTATAACCATATTAATAGCACAGAGCGTATTTACATATTAAATATGATGATAACACAAGTTACTAAAGGCATAAAAATATCGGTACAAACAACTTTTGAAGGCACGTTCTTTAAAAACTACAAAATGCATTATGCGTTTGGGTATACCATTACTATTGAAAACCAGAGCAAAGATGCCGTTCAATTAACTTCTCGTCATTGGAAAATATACGACTCTTTAAATGACATGGAAACTTTAGATGGTGAAGGGGTTATTGGCAAAAAGCCGGTTATTCAGCCAGGTGAATCACACACTTATAATTCCGGTTGTTTACTTACTTCTCCTATTGGTGCCATGAAAGGTCATTACAACATGGTAATTATGAACAATGCCCAAAAATTCAGGGTTTATATACCCACATTTAAATTTAGCGCACCCTTCGCACTTAATTAATTCCTTTTAATCTTTTATTAGTTTTTAGTCCTACACCCTTTTAGTACCTTTGGTCAACAATTTAATTTAAAATTTTGACAATGGGTAAAGGATTTTTTCAAGTTCCTACAGCTATTAATGAGCCAATTAAAAGCTATGCTCCTGGTTCACCAGAAAGAGAAGCGGTTTTGGAACAATACAAAACATATTTTAACGGTCAAGTAGATGTACCTATGTACATTGGATCAGAAGAGGTACGTACAGGCAACACCAAGCCTATGTCCCCTCCTCACGACCACAAACATATTGTTGGCACCTACCACACTGCCGAAAAAAAGAACGTACAAGCCGCTATTGACAATTGTCTTGAATCAAGAAATGCTTGGGCGAATTTAACTTGGGAACAACGTGCCGCCATTTTCTTGAAAGCAGCAGAATTAATTGCTGGACCATACCGCGCAAAAATCAACGCGGCTACAATGATCGCACAATCAAAGAACATTCACCAAGCGGAAATAGACTCTGCATGTGAATTAATTGATTTCTTACGATTCAACGTAGAATACATGTCTCAAATTTATGAGGAGCAACCAGATTCTGCCGAGGGTATTTGGAATAGAGTTGAATACAGACCGTTAGAAGGTTTCGTATATGCCATAACCCCATTCAACTTTACGGCCATTGCTGGTAACCTGCCCGCAAGTGCAGCAATGATGGGCAATGTTGTAATATGGAAGCCAAGTGATAGTCAAATATTTTCAGCAAAGGTTATTGTTGACATTTTCAAAGAAGCCGGTTTACCTGACGGAGTTATAAACGTAGTCTACGGCGATCCGGTTATGATTACCAATACTGTACTAAGTAGCCCTGACTTTGCAGGACTACACTTTACAGGTTCTACGCATGTTTTCAAAGAACTTTGGAAACAAATAGGCAATAACATTCATACATATAAAACATACCCTAGAATAGTTGGTGAAACCGGTGGTAAAGATTTTATTCTTGCTCACCCTACCGCTAATACAAAACAAGTAGCTACAGCTATCTCTAGAGGTGCATTTGAGTTCCAAGGGCAAAAGTGTAGTGCCGCTTCAAGAGTATATTTACCCAAATCTACCGCAAATGAGATATTAGAATATGTAAAGGCAGATATAGAATCATTCAACAAACCTGGTTCTCCAGAAGATATGAGCAACTTTATTACCGCTGTAATTCATGAAGGCTCATTCGACAAGTTGGCAAAATATATTAACCAAGCTAAGGAAGATGAAAATGCCGAGATTTATGCTGGTGGCGGTTTTGACAAATCTAAAGGTTACTTTATAGAGCCTACGGTAATCTTAACAACAGACCCTAAGTATACAACTATGGAAACGGAATTATTCGGTCCTGTAGTTACTATATACGTTTATGAAGATAAAGATTGGAGCGAAACGTTGCAGTTAATCGACGGAACTTCTGAATATGCACTAACAGGTGCTGTACTTTCTCAAGACAGATACGCTATTGATGAAGCGACGAAGGCATTACAGAACTGTGCCGGTAATTTCTACATTAACGATAAGCCAACAGGTGCAGTAGTAGGTCAACAACCATTTGGCGGAGCCAGAGCTTCTGGTACAAATGATAAGGCCGGATCAGCACAAAACTTGCTACGCTGGGTATCTCCTCGTTTAATAAAGGAAACATTTGTTACCCCTGTAGATTACAGGTATCCGTTCTTAGGATAAGACAATAACTAAAAAGGCTGAATGTTAATTCAGCCTTTTTTTTGGGCTTTACCTAAATTTTAAAGTAAATTACATTTTCTTTCATCAACCTTAACACACTAATTATGAAAAAGTTACTATTTACATTTTTACTGGCAAGCTGCTTTTCTTATGCCCAAGAAGGCTTAACACAAAACAGTATAAAAGCAGTACTGACAGGCAACCAATTACAAGTAATTCAACTTGCAGAAGCCTTCCCTGAAGATAAGTATGACTGGAGACCAGCAGAAGGTATAAGCTCCGTTGGCGAAGCACTTTTACATGTTGCCGGTGGAAACTATTTTCTTGCATCAAAACTGGGTTTTGCCCCACCTGCGGACGTAGATGTAATGGGTTTGAGCAAAATTACCGGTAAGGAAAATATTATCGCCGCCCTTAAAAAATCGAATGACTTCGTACTTGAAAACATTACAAAAGTAGAAGATGGCACATTAAGCGAAGAAGTGGATTTCGGATTTATGAAGTCAAATAAACTAGGAGGATTATTAGCCATAATGGAACATAACGGAGAACATAAAGGTCAACTTATTGCCTACGCTAGAACCAATGGTGTAGTACCACCATGGAGTAAATAACTGCTTATAACACAAGAATTTAATGCCCAACGACTTGTTAGTCGCTGGGCATTTTACTTTAACAAAGAAAAACTTTAACATACCTCTAGTACAATATCAATGTAAATTTAACGTTAATTAATTGTAAACTCAGTGTGATTTACCGAACTTTGTAGCTCATTTAAAATCAATTGCTTATGATTATTAACAGATTAAGATTACATATCACTTGTATTCAGATACATATTTGGAATTATTTAAAAGAGTTTGCCAGAAAGTATAAGAAGGCATACTACAGTTCTTTCCTTTTATAGTTGAGTATTGCCTACCCTTTATACTTCAGCGGTAAATAGACCATTTTCTTTGTTTCAAAAAAGTCCTCTTTAAAATAATTGGTCAAATCAAAGATTTCTGCAGTTCTATAGTTTTTCAGCTCCTCATGCAGATCACCGCCTTTTAAGTATAGTATTCCGTTTCGAATATCGTGTTTTGATTCCTTTTTAATTTTACCTTTTATCCAGTGCACAAAGGTTGGCATAGCTGCCACTGCCCTACTGACGATAAAATCGAATTGACCCGGTATTTCTTCAACACGAGCATTTATAGTTGTTACATTGGTTAATTCTAAACCTTCAACGACTTCGTTCACCACCTTTATCTTTTTTCCTATGGAGTCAACCAATGTAAATTGTACTTCAGGAAAAAAGATAGCTAAAGGTATGCCCGGAAAACCACCACCGGTACCTACATCTAAGATTGTAGAACCATCTTTAAACTGTATAAATTTTGCAATTCCCAATGAATGTAACACATGCCTTAAATAAAGCTCATCTATATCTTTTCGTGAAACCACATTAATTTTCTGGTTCCAGTCTTTATATAGTTCTTCTAGTTTCTCAAACCTTCTTTTCTGATCTTCAGATAAATTGGGAAAATTTTCAAATATGATTTCAGCAGTCATCCGTATATTTGTAAATAGAATTAATTAGTATATTCACTCGTGCAAAGATTTGGCTTTTAATTAAGCTATCAAACTATTATAGATTCAATTACATTATATTAAGTAAAAGATTACCGAATTATGGAACAAAACACCATTCGTTTTCCAAGAACAGATTCTGCCAAGTTTTTTAAAACTTTAAATAGCAGAGTTAACGAATATTTTAAAACAAATAAACTTAAAAAAACAGGAAACTGGAAACTACACCTTAAAACGGTAATTATGTTCGCCCTATTTCTTGCACCATATTTTTTGATATTAACCTTGGGTCTACCAAATTGGGCCAATGTACTTTTAACCATAGTTATGGGTATTGGTATGGCCGGTGTTGGTATGAACGTTATGCATGACGGAAACCATGGCGCATACTCTAACAAAAAATGGGTAAACAAGTTAATGGGAAGCAGTATTTACATTCTTGCCGGCAATGTTTATAACTGGCAAGTACAACACAATGTACTTCACCATACTTACACCAATATTCATGAACATGATGAGGATATGGAAGCTGGTAGAATATTACGTTTTTCCAAACATGCCGAATGGAAGAAACACCATAAATTTCAACATTTTTACTCTGTGTTTCTTTACGGTCTACTAACATTTAACTGGGCAATTACTACAGATTTTCAGCAAATGTACCGCTATATGAAGCGTAAACTATCTTATGGTAAACTACCGAGCGCCACTATGAACTGGAGTACGCTTATTATCACCAAAATACTGTACATCACTATTTGGATCGTATTGCCGATGCTTATTTTGGATATTGCTTGGTGGAAAATACTCATAGGATTCTTTTTGATGCACTACGTCGCAGGGGTAATACTTAGTGTTGTTTTCCAATTGGCTCATATTGTAGATGACGCGGACACCCCTTTGCCAGATGACTCAGGTACAATGAAAAACACTTGGGCTATTCACCAACTATTTACGACTGTGAATTTTGGCACTAAAAACAAAATAGTAAACTGGTTTACAGGGGGACTAAATCATCAAGTTGAACACCATATTTTCCCTAACATCAGCCATGTACATTACACAAAAATTTCAAAAATTGTGAAACAGACGGCACAGGAATTTAATTTACCTTATCACGAGTATAAAACTACCAGAAAAGCTATAATTTCGCACTTTAAACATTTAAAAGAGTTAGGCAAAGAGCCAACTTTACAATACTAGAAATTAAGAGTACCCATGAGCAATCAACTTTCGGACAGAATCAACAGTGTTACACCGTCAGCCACTTTAGAAATGGCTGCAAAAGCCCGTGAATTAAGGGCTGAAGGTAAAGATATTATTGGTCTTAGCTTAGGCGAGCCAGATTTCAACACACCAGATTACATTAAGGAAGCTGCTATTAAAGCGGTTAATGAAGACTATAACTCCTATACACCTGTTGATGGTTATGTAGACTTAAAAAAGGCTATCATCACCAAATTCAAGAGAGATAACAATTTAAGTTATGAGCCTGCCCAGATCGTTGTGTCTACTGGTGCAAAGCAAGCATTGTATAATGTAGCCCAAGTTATTTTGAACAAAGGTGATGAAGTGATCTTACCTTGCCCTTACTGGGTTAGTTACAGCGACATTGTAAAACTAGCAGATGGGGTACCGGTAGAAGTACCGACTAGCTTGGAAAATGATTTTAAGATGACTGCCGAGCAGCTAGAAGCAGCCATTACACCAAAAACAAGAATGTTATGGTATAGCTCGCCATGTAACCCAAGTGGATCTATTTACAGCAAGGAAGAATTACGCGCTCTTGCTGATGTCTTAAAAAATCACCCTAACATCATTGTGGTTAGTGATGAAATTTACGAGCATATTAATTATGGCGTTACAGAACATTCTTCAATGGCAGAATTTGAAGATATGTACGACCGTACAGTTACCGTAAACGGAGTTGCAAAAGCATTTGCAATGACAGGGTGGCGTATAGGCTACATTGGCGCACCGGCTTATATTGCACGTGCAACAAACAAATTACAAGGTCAAGTTACCAGTGGAGCCAATTGCATAGCTCAACGTGCGGTAATTACAGCTTTAGAAGAATCACCGGATCGTATTAAATACATGGTAGATGAATTTAAAGAAAGACGTAAGCTTATTTTAAGTCTATTAAATGAGATCGACGGATTTAAATGTAATGAACCTGAAGGTGCATTTTATGTTTACCCAGATGTTACCGCTTACTTTGGAAAAACTTTGAACGGTAAAAAAATCAACAATGCATCTGATTTCTCAATGTATATTTTAGAAGAAGCAAATGTAGCCACTGTAACAGGTGATGCCTTTGGAAACGGAAATTGCATTCGTATATCTTATGCAGCTTCAGTTAAAGAAATTAAAGAAGCAATTTCAAGAATTAAGGAAGCGCTGAAATAAACCTCAGCACATAACTAAATAAAAAAAAGTCCCTTTTAATAAAGGGACTTTTTTATTCGTATAATTTTCTAATCTAGGTACTTTTCCAGAAATAAGGGGTCAATAAAATTAGTACTGTAAACAATTCTAACCTACCTGCAAGCATTAAAAATCCGCACCACCATTTTGCAAGGTCTGGCAAACTATTAAAATTACTTACCGGGTTTAAACTACCTAAAGCCGGACCAACATTACCTAATGAAGATGCCGCCCCGCCTATTGCTGTTTCAAAATCTAATCCCAAGAAACCTAAAACTAGAGCTCCAATTATAAACAATAACATATAGAGTACGAAAAAGCCAATTATATTATAGACAATTTTCTCTTTTACCGTTTTATCATTATAACGAACGGGGATTATTGCGTTGGTATGTAAGGTTCGCTTAAACTCCAACACACCATTCTTAATAATCAACAAGTGCCTCATTACCTTTATACCACCAGCCGTAGAACCTGCCGAACCACCTAAAAAGAACAGTCCGAAGAAAAATACGGTCAAAAATGGTGTCCATTGTGTAAAATCGGCACTGACAAATCCTGTAGTAGTTATTACAGAGATAATTTGGAACAAGGAATGTCTTATTGCACTTTCAGCTTTACCCAAAACCATAGGATAACCCGGGGTGAGTTCCGTTATATTAGCTTTAAAATATACTACCAATGCAACAATGATAGTAAATACAATTACAAAGCCTGCGTAATACCTAAACTCCTCGTCCTTTATTACTTTCTGAACCTTCCCTTTAAAAGCAAAATAGCTTAATACAAAATTGCTACCTGCCAAAAACATAAAGAAAATGATGATATACTGAATCATTGGCTGATCGTTCCAATGGGCTACACTTGCATTTTTAGTTGAAAAACCACCTGTAGACAAGGTTGCCATTGCATGGTTTATAGCATCGAAGAAAGACATACCTGCCAACTGTAGAAGAATGGTTTCTGCTACCGTATAGCCAAAATAAATAAGCCAAAGTCTTTTTGCGGTGTCCGTAATCCTTGGGTGTAATTTATCACCTGTGGGTCCGGGGGCTTCTGCCGAAAACAATTGCATACCACCTATACCTAACAATGGTAATATGGCAATTGCCAAAACAATGATACCCATTCCGCCGATCCAATGGGTTAGGCTTCGCCAAAAAAGTATTCCTTCTGGCATTGCCTCAATATCATCCATAATTGATGCACCTGTTGTGGTATATCCGGATATCGTTTCAAAAAAAGCATTGGTGACCGTAGGTAAAGCTCCAGAAAATAGATAAGGTAACATACCAGAAATGGACATGACAATCCAACCAAAAGTTACAATTATATATCCTTCTTTTTGCTTCACTTCTTTTTTATGACCCCTTGTGTAGTACATCATAAAAACACCAACGAACATTGTACAGATCGAAGCCAAAGCAATACTTAGTGTAGCCCCATCTTTATACAAGCCACTAACTACTGCTGCCAAAAGCATGAATCCACCATTACAAAGTAACAGCAGCCCCATGATATGAAATATGATTCTTAAGTTAAGCCTCATCTTAAAGGAACATTCGTTCTATTTTCGGAATTTCGGAAGGTAAACAACAAACCACTACCCTATCGCCTTCTTGTATGTTAAATCCACCCAGCGCAATATGCCCTACTCCGTCTCTTACCACACCACCGATAGTTGCGGCTTTAGGAAAATCTAACTCACGAATTGTAGCACCGGTAACTTTAGAGTTTCTTTTTACGATGAACTCCAATATCTCTGCGTTTAAATTGTTCAAACGCATTAATGCCACTACCTCACCTTTACGAATGTGCCTAAAAATATTGTTGGCCGCTAAAAGCTTCTTATTGATCAAAGTATCTATACCAATGGAATGTGATAGCTGAAAATAATCCATATTTTCAACTAAGGCGATGGTCTTTTTAATATATTTTGACTTTGCCACCAAACATGACATAATATTGGTTTCGGAGTTTCCGGTAACTGCAATAAATGCATCCATAGACTCTAAACTTTCTTCATCTAGCAATTCTACATTTCTACCGTCACCATTAATAACAAGTGCATTTGGCAACTCATCGGCAAGATCAAAAGCCTTTTCCTTATTCTTTTCTATCAACTTAACGTTGAATTTATTGGCACATAGATCCCTGGCGGTCTTATACCCTACTTTACTTCCACCAAGAATCATTACATTCTTAATTTCCGCTTTTTTCTTACCGGTTAGTTTATACAACTCATCTACACCTTCCTTTACCGTAATAAAGTATACTTGGTCACCTTCTTTAAAAACGGTATCACCACGTGGTATAACCGTATATTGGGTTCCAGTGCGCTGCAGAGCTATTGGCATGAAGTGTAATTCGGGAAAAATCTTTGCCGCTTCTTTTACCATCTTACCTACAAATGGAGCTGATTTCAATAAAGAAACCCCAACCATTATCAATTCGCCCTCTTCAAACTCATAAGTATCGTTAAATGCAGATTTATTCAACAACATTTGAATTTCAGTAGCTGCCAAAGCTTCTGGCGATATCAATTCATCGATACCCAAATCTGAAAACCTAAGCAAATCTTTGTTCTTTATAAACTCGGTGTTTGAGATTCTTGCTATTGTTCGTTTACAACCCAATTGTTTCGCTAACATACATAACGTTAAATTGGTAGTTTCTGACGAAGTTACCGCAATAACAAGATCTGAGTTTTGCACTTGCGCATCATTAAGTACAGCTATAGATGTGGCATCACCTTTTAGCACACGAATATCTAAGTGGTTATCTGCGTAGGCAAGACTCTCTTTTTTAGAATCGATTAAAGTAATATCCTGTGATTCATAGGATAGCAATTTGGCCAAATGAAAGCCTACTTCCCCAGCACCAGCAATTATAATCTTCATTTATCTTATTAGACCGCTAAATATCAAGCGCAAAATTTCTACTCTTAAACATTATAAATACTTAAAAGTAGTCTTGAAATCAATAGCAATTATTATGGGGCAAAATTACATAATTAAATTAGTTTATTCTTTATTTTCAATTCTTTAACCTATCAATGGTCAACCTTGGTGGTTAAAAAGGAGTTAAGCATTCACTATATCGTATATTTGCCAAAAAAATAGCAATAAAATGCCCCAAAAAGTTACGCCATACAAAGATTCTGACCTAGGTAAGAAAGAACAGGTTACTAAAATGTTCGACACCATATCTAAAAACTACGACGGATTAAATCGTGTAATTTCTTTTGGCATCGATATTAAATGGCGAAAAAAAGTGGTTGAAATTTTAAAAAAAGAACAACCTAACTCTATTTTAGATATTGCTACCGGTACAGGAGACTTAGCCATTGCCTTAACAAAAACAGGCGCCAGAAAAATCGTCGGTTTAGACATCTCACCTGGTATGCTAGAAGTTGGAAAGGAAAAGGTAACTAACAAAAATTTGGACAGCACCATTGAAATGGTCGTTGGCGATAGTGAAAACCTGGTTTTTGATAACAATACTTTTGATGCTGTAACCGTATCTTTTGGAGTACGAAATTTTGAAACCCTAGAAACCGGTATGGCCGAAATTCTTAGAGTTTTAAAACCAAACGGCACTTTAGTTGTTTTAGAAACTTCTGTACCTACCAAGACACCCTACAAACAAGGCTATAGCTTTTACACGAAAAACATTCTTCCTTTAATTGGAAAAATATTCTCTAAAGATGATTCGGCTTATGGCTATTTGAGTGAATCTGCTTCAGTTTTTCCTCACGGAGAAAACTTCAACAATATTTTACGCGAAATTGGGTTTATAGATGTAACGAATAAACCTCAAACATTTGGGGTTGCATCAATTTATGTTGCAAAAAAAGGCAATCTATAAGATTCGCCGGTCTTTCAATATTTATTTGACGTTTTACAATCGTAAACCAGCATTTATGAAAAAGTGGTTTTTAGTGCCCCTAACGTTGTTGATAACGAATTTAATGAGCGCTCAATTTAATGAGAGCCCTATTTTGAATAAACAAAACGAAGATAAAAAACTCTTAAACTGGGGTTATTTTTTGGGTTTAAACCAATATGATTTTAAATTTGATTACAAAGAAGAATTGGGGTTTGATTCTAACGGTAAAGATTTAACTACCATCCAAGTTGCAAAGTCTTTTGGATTCAATGTTGGCTTGATTGGCGAAGTACGAATTAACGAATTTTTTGATGTCCGTTTTGAACCCGGCTTACATTATGGGTCTAGATTGCTAGGTTTTCCTTCTCCATTAATTGATGAGAATGATGCAATAGTAGAAGTAAAATCTACATATATAAATTTCCCTTTATTACTTAAAGCTAGTACTAGAAGATATGGAAATTTTAAACCATTTCTTTTAGGCGGAGTATCGACTGGACTCAACCTGGGCAGTAACGAAGAAAGTCTAGACGACAATAGCTCTGGAACTTTTAGAATGAAAAAATGGGTGTACAACTATGAACTTGGCTTTGGTATAGATTTCTATTTAGAGTATTTTAAATTCACCCCTTCTATACGTGGTGTTTTTGCTCTTACAGACGAACTAGTGCCTGATCAAGATCCCAATAGCCCATGGACCGGTAATATTGAATCTCTGAAAACCCGAGGTATTTTTATCAACTTTACTTTTGAATAGCAATTAGCAATTAGCAATTAGCAATTAGCAATTAGCAATTAGCAATTAGCAATTAGCAATTAGCAATTAGCAATTAGCAATTAGCAATTAGCAATTAGCAATTAGCAATTAGCAATTAGCAATTAGCAAAAAATAAATTTTTCCATCCACAATACCTAGTTAATTTCTAATCACGAGCGAAATGCTTTGCTGTTATCAGCTCTGGTAGTTTTTAACCCAATATTTTCAATGAATGGAAAAGGATAATGAACCTTTTTAAAAACGCTACGTTAAACTACTTTCTAATTTCATGTAGTAAGATTGCCGTAGCAGAGGCAACATTTAAACTTTCTGCAGTTTCTCCACCAAATTGCGGTATTGTCAATCTATCAGTACAGAGTTCTGCAATAGCATTTGAGACTCCTTTACCCTCGTTTCCCATTACCATAATTCCCTTTTCTGGCAACTTGGTCGTATTCACATTATCACCATCCATAAAAGTCCCGTAAATAGGTAGTTGGGTTGAACCTAAAAATGCATCAAGAGGCATATATTGAATACTTACCCGTGTAATAGACCCCATGGTCGCTTGCAAAACTTTCGGGTTATAGCAATCTACCGTATCCGTAGAACAAATAATATCACTTATACCGAACCAATCGCATAATCTAATAATAGTTCCTAAATTGCCCGGATCCTGAACTCCGTCAAGCGCCAATACCCAATCAGAAGTAATATTTCCGGTTTGTTTAGGAATATAAAACACCCCAAGGTATCCATTAGGATTCTTAAGTCCGCTCATTTGACTCAATTCTCTCGATGTTATTTTTATAACCTGAGTTCCTTCAACCTCTAAACCATCAGGATCAACGGCAAACAATTTGTATTGTTTCATGTTGGAATTCACTACTTCTTCCACCGTCTTTTTTCCTTCCACCACAAATAGTCCGTGCTCATTTCGGCACTTTTTTTGCTGTAGACTTTTGATAAGTTTCAATTCACTTTTGACAACCATTCAAATAATGTATTTTTGATTTCTATGAGGATGGCACTTTGCTCCAAAAACATCATGGCTAAAATAAGCTTATTATCCCTACTGGCAATAGTCTTGTTATCCTGTAACTCGCTAAAGAAGGTTGAGGATGATGAACTCTTGGTGGTTAAAAATGCGATATATGCCGATTCTATCAAAGTAAACAACGAAGAATTGGAAAGTCTTGTTTATCAAAAACCCAATTCTACCGTACTCGGATACCCTTTAAGATTAAACCTATACAATCTTGCTAAAGAGAATCCAGATTCTTCATACAACGCTTGGCTTTATAGAAAAGACAATAGAAAAAAGAGACTTGACAAACTACTTTCTGAAAAACAAGTTGAACGCTTAGGTGAATCTTTTTTGGTAAAAGGACTTAGTAATTGGTTAAAGGATATAGGAGAAGAACCCACTATTTTAGATACTACCAAAACACGATTAAGCCTAGCAAAACTTAGTGCTTATTACCAAAGTAAAGGATATTTTACCAACAACACTACCTATGAAATTGATAGTGCTCGACACAAAAAAGCCAAAGTCAACTATCATATAGAACTAGGTGACCCATTTATGATAGACTCCCTTAGAAACAACATTTCATCTAAGGCTATAGATTCATTATACTTTTTAAATGCGGAAAACTCATTAATTAAAGAAGGGCAACAATTTGACCTATCTAATTTTAATGGAGAACGCGAACGACTTACGGGAATCTTCAGAAATAACGGAATTAGAAATTTTCAAGAAAGCTCAATTACATTCGATATTTTAAGAGATACCACTAGAGCATCCGACGATCAAAAAATGAACATTACCCTCAATATCGGTGACCTAAAGACCAGGGGGGAAAACGAAGTAACCACATCTGAATATAAGGTTGAAAAAATCAATAAAATCAATATTTATACAGACTACCTTTCTACCAATACACAAGATTCGCTCTACACCATAGATTACCAAGACTACACTATTCACTACTCCAAAAATTTTGACATTAAGCCCAAGACATTGGCAAATGCCATATTTTTTAAAAAGGATAGTATTTACAGGGATGTAGACAAAATAAGAACATCTAGACAATTGAATGCTTTAAACGTTTTTAAGTATCCAAACATAATTTTTGAGACAGATAGTTTGGGCAATGAGGTAAACACCAATATTTATTTAGCTCCAAAAACTAAATATTCATTGGGCACAAATTTTGAAGTAAGCCGCTCTAACTTACGCCGTTTAGGTGTTGGTCTGGGAACCACCCTTTTAATTAGAAATATATTTAAAGGAGCTGAAAATTTAAGTATTTCTGCAAATGGTTCATACGGTCTGTTAAGCAGTAACACTTTTGAAGCAAATTATTTCTCGGAATTTGGCGGAGACATATCTTTAGATTTTCCCAGAATATGGTTTCCTTTTATCAATACTTCTAAAATTATACCCAATTATACCTTGCCAAAAACCAGAATCGCCATTGGCACTAATTTTCAAAACAATATTGGTTTAGACAAGCAGACTTTTAATACCGTATTAGGCTACAATTGGGTGCCTAGTGATTTTGTAAACCACGAAGTTGAATTATTGAATATACAGTTTGTTAGAAACGTAAACAGTAATCGCTTTTATAATGTTTATACCAACACCTATGAGCTTTTAGATGATATTGCAGATTCTTACGAAGATGCCACACTCTACCCAGAACTTGCAGAATATTTTGAAACCGGTGATAGCGACGATGAACTAAACTTAATTATACCCTCTGGTACTACAGGGTTTACGAATGCCGTACTCAATGAGGAGGTTAGCGCTACAACCGATGATTACGACGATGTAAACACAATTGAAGAAAGAAGAATTAGGCTTACCGAAAACAATTTAATTTTCGCTTCTAACTACACTTTCAATAAAACCAATAGAACAGGTATTCTTGATAATACTTTTTATCAATTTCGCTGGAAAATCGAAGGAGCAGGTAATGTACTTTCCGCATTCTCCACATTTATTCCGTTCAACAAAAATGATGATGATCAACTGTTGGTTTTCGGTGTACCCTTTTCCCAGTATATAAAAAATGAGTTTGAATATGTTAAATACTGGGACCTTTCTCGATCAAACGTACTAGCGGCAAGGACATTTTTTGGTATTGCCATTCCTTATGGAAATTCTGACAACATTCCCTTTGTTCGTAGTTATTTTGGTGGTGGATCAAATGATAACCGGGCATGGTTTCCATATTCATTGGGACCCGGAAGCACATCGGCAGTTAACGATTTTAACGAGGCCAACTTAAAAATTGCTTTAAACCTAGAATATAGATTCCCCATTGCAGGCGATATCAACGGAGCTATTTTTGCCGATGCAGGAAACATATGGAATGTACTAGATAATGTAGAAGATCCAGATGCTACTTTTGACGGTCTTAAATCATTAAAAGATATTGCCTTGGGTACGGGCGTTGGACTCAGATATGATTTCACCTACTTCTTATTTCGATTAGATTTAGGTTTTAAAACCTACAACCCTGCTGAAATTCAGTCTAAACGATGGTTTAGAGATTATAATTTTGCCAACTCTGTTTTGCAAATTGGCATCAACTATCCTTTTTAAGTATAATTGTTTTATTACTTTTGTTTCTCATTTTTTAAAGAAACTAACATACCACATAATTATGGCTCACAACATAAAACCGGGAGTTGCTACCGGAGATGAAGTTCAAGCAATTTTCAACTACGCAAAAGAAAAAGGATTTGCACTACCTGCAGTTAACGTTATAGGGTCTGACACTATCAATGGTGTTCTAGAAACTGCTGCAAGTTTAAACGCTCCTGTAATTATACAATTCTCTAATGGCGGGGCTCAGTTCAATGCTGGTAAAGGTCTTTCTAACGACGGTCAACAAGCTGCTATTTTAGGTGCTGTTGCCGGTGCAAAACATGTACACCAATTAGCGGAAGCTTATGGTGCTACGGTAATTTTACATACAGACCACTGTGCTAAAAAACTTTTACCTTGGATCGATGGTCTTTTAGATGCCAGTGAAAAACATTTTAAGGAAACGGGCAAATCTTTGTTCAGCTCTCATATGATCGATCTTTCTGAAGAGCCTTTAGAAGAAAACATTGAAATCTGTAAAGGATATTTAGAGCGCATGAGCAAAATGAACATGACGCTAGAAATCGAATTAGGTATTACTGGTGGTGAAGAAGATGGTGTTGACAATTCTGATGTAGATGATTCTAAATTATATACACAACCAGAAGAGGTAGCCTACGCGTACGAAGAGCTTTCTAAAGTAAGCCCTAGATTTACAATTGCCGCTGCATTTGGTAATGTTCACGGTGTATACAAGCCAGGTAACGTAAAATTGACCCCGAAGATCCTTTTAAACTCTCAAGAGTATATTTCTAAAAAATATGGTGTAAAAAACAATCATATTGATTTCGTTTTTCACGGTGGATCTGGTTCTACAGTAGAAGAAATTAGAGAGGGCATTAGCTACGGAGTTATAAAAATGAATATTGATACAGATTTACAGTACGCCTTTTTAGCAGGTGTTCGTGATTATGTTCAAGACAACAAAGATTATTTACAAGCTCAAATTGGTAACCCAAAAGGTGCCGATGAGCCTAACAAAAAATTCTACGACCCAAGAGTTTGGTTAAGAAAAGGGGAAATCTCTTTTATTGAGCGTTTGAAAAAAGCATTTGAAGATTTAAATAACGTTAATACGTTATAACATTTAGGATAACCAAAAAATGGATGAAATGACGGCTTGGTTTAAAAGAAAAGAAAAAGGTATTCAAACCTCTACCGAGGAAAAGAAAGACACACCTAAAGGCTTGTGGTACAAATCGCCCACTGGCAAAATTGTTGAGTCAGACGATCTTGCAAAAAACTTTTATGTTAGCCCCGAAGATGATTACCATGTAAGAATTGGTAGTAAAGAATACTTTGAAATTTTGTTCGATGACAATAAGTTCACCGAACTTGACGAAAAGCTTTCTTCTAAAGACCCATTAAAATTTGAGGATACCAAAAAATATGGTGAGCGTTTAAAAGCCGCACAGAAAAAAACAGGATTGAAAGATGCTGTTAGAACTGGTTTTGGCAAGTCATATGGTAAAAACATAGTAATCTGCTGTATGGATTTTAAATTCATTGGTGGATCAATGGGTAGTGTAGTCGGTGAAAAGATTTCTCGCGGTATAGATTATGCCATTAAAAAGAAAGTTCCATTTATGATGATTTCAAAATCTGGTGGTGCTCGTATGATGGAAGCTGCACTTTCATTAATGCAATTGGCTAAAACTTCGGCTAAATTAGCTCAATTATCAGAGGCTGGTTTACCTTATATATCGCTTTGTACAGATCCAACAACTGGTGGTACCACTGCATCATATGCCATGTTAGGCGATATCAATATTGCTGAACCAGGAGCGTTAATAGGTTTTGCTGGACCAAGAATTGTAAAAGACACCACTGGTAAAGATTTACCGGAAGGTTTTCAGTCTTCAGAATTTTTATTGGAACACGGCTTTTTAGATTTTATTTCACATAGAAGGGATCTAAAGAAAAAAGTGAACTTATATATTGACTTAATTCAGAACAACCCCGTTAGAGCAGAAAAAGCAACAGCGTGAAACCATTAGTATTTACCATACTTTCGTTTTGGTTTTTATGCTGTTCTACAGATAAGGAAAAAATGCTCGCCGATGAATCAGATTCGGCGAGCATTTTAAATTTTGAAGCAAAGATTACCGATGTCAGTTTTTCTGGAGAACCTAATGCCTACACCATCAGCACAACAATTTCGAGCCCTGATACAGGATGTGATCAATATGCCGATTGGTGGGAAATTTTAGATTTGGAGGGTAACTTAATTTACCGAAGAATTCTCACTCACAGTCATGTTGAGGAACAACCCTTTACAAGATCAGGCAGCAAAATCACCCTAGCTAGTAGTACCGAGGTATATATTCGTGTTCACATGAACACTACAGGTTATTCATCTGCCGTGCAAAAAGGAACTATTGAAACAGGATTTTCGGCAGCAGAATTAAGCGCTACATTTGCCAATGATTTAGAGAACCAACAACCGTTACCTACTGGGTGCGCTTTTTAAATGAAATATAGAATAAACATTTCAAAAAAATCACTACCTTTGCGCCCTGATTGAAAAACAATCACATACATAAAAATCATTTAAAATAATATTGGAATGTATTTAACAAAAGAAGTAAAAGCCGAAATTTTTAAAAAATACGGCGGTAGTGCAGAAAACACTGGCTCTACAGAAGGACAAATTGCTTTGTTCACACACAGAATCAACCACTTGACCGGTCACTTGAAAAAAAATCACAAAGATTACAACACTGAGCGTTCACTTGTAAAATTGGTGGGTAAAAGAAGAAGTCTTTTAGATTACATGATTAAAAATGATATTGTAAAATACAGAGAGCTTATTAAAGAACTAGGTATTAGAAAATAATTTTTGAAAAGGGGATAGTTAACTATCCCCTTTTTTTTAAGTACTCCATGCCTTAGGAGTTGAAGCCATGAATTTTGGTAAAGGCGAACAAAAAGCTACACACGGTTTTTCATTGGTCAACACAACAACACAACAACTCCGACCAGAGAAAATTTCAGTCGGAAAGACCATTGTTTAACAAATCTGCACGAGCAGGTTTTAATCGAATTTTATGATTCCAAAAGTATTTAAAGAGGTCATTGACCTTGGTGATGGTAGAGAAATCTCTATCGAAACCGGAAAATTGGCAAAACAGGCACACGGTTCTGTTGTTGTACAATCAGGAAAATGTATGTTATTATGTACAGTTGTTTCCAATTACAAACAAAGTGATGTGGACTTTCTTCCACTAACGGTAGATTACCGTGAAAAATTTGCTGCTGCTGGTCGTTACCCTGGTGGTTTCTTTAAAAGAGAAGCAAGACCAAGTGATGGTGAAGTTTTGACAATGCGTTTAGTGGATCGTGTATTACGTCCATTATTCCCAAAAGATTATCACTCTGAAACTCAGGTGATGATACAATTAATGTCTCATGACGAAGACGTTATGCCAGATGCTATGGCAGGTTTAGCAGCTTCTGCAGCTATTCAATTATCAGATTTCCCTTTTGAATGCGCTATCTCTGAAGCCAGAGTTGGTCGTGTAAACGGTGAATTCATTATTAACCCAACTAGAGCTCAATTATTAGAATCTGACATTGATATGATGATCGGTGCTTCTGCTGATTCTGTAATGATGGTTGAAGGTGAAATGGATGAGATTTCTGAAGAAGAAATGACCGAAGCTATTAAGTTTGCCCATGAAGCTATTAAGGTTCAATGTGCTGCTCAAGTAAAGTTAGCTGAAGCTTTCGGTAAAAAAGAAGTACGTGAGTACGAGCCAGAACGTGAAGATGCTGACTTAGCTAAGAAAATTCACGACATGGCGTATGATAAAGTATATGCGGTTGCTCAAGCAGGTTCTGCAAAACATGAGCGTAGTGCTGCATTTGGTGAAATCAAGGAAGAAATTATCGCTTCTTTTTCTGAAGAAGAGCAAGCTGATTATGGCGGATTAATTTCTAAATACTACAGTAAAGCAGAAAAAGCCGCTGTACGTGACTTAACATTAAATGAAGGTTTAAGATTAGACGGTCGTAAGACTGACGAGATCAGACCTATTTGGTGTGAGGTTGACTACCTACCATCTACACACGGTTCTTCTATCTTTACTCGTGGAGAAACTCAAGCTTTAGCTACAGTTACCTTAGGTACAAGTAGAGAAGCAAACCAAATAGACATGCCATCTTTTGAAGGTGAAGAGCGTTTCTATTTACACTATAACTTCCCTCCTTTTTCAACAGGTGAAGCAAGACCTATTCGTGGAACATCTCGTAGAGAAGTTGGTCACGGCAACTTGGCTCAACGTGCATTGAAAGGAATGGTTCCTGAAGATTGTCCTTACACCGTACGTGTGGTTTCTGAGATTTTAGAATCTAACGGTTCTTCTTCAATGGCTACTGTTTGTGCTGGTACTATGGCAATGATGGATGCCGGTGTTCAATTGAAAAAACCAGTTTCCGGTATTGCAATGGGATTGATTACAGATACTGAGTCAGGTAAATATGCTGTTCTTTCCGATATCTTAGGTGATGAAGATCACTTAGGTGATATGGACTTTAAAGTAACCGGTACTGCCGATGGTATTACTGCTTGCCAAATGGATATTAAAGTAAAAGGTTTGTCTTATGAAATCTTGGTAAATGCTTTAAAACAAGCCCGCGAAGGTCGTTTACATATCTTAGGTAAAATAACTGAAACTATTTCTACTCCTAATACAGATGTTAAAGATCACGCTCCTACTATGGTTACGAGACGTATACCAAACGAATTTATTGGTGCATTGATCGGTCCTGGTGGAAAAGTAATTCAAGAATTGCAAAAAGAAACCGAGACGACTATCGTAATTAATGAAGATCCAGTTACCGAAGAAGGTATTGTTGAAGTACTTGGTGTTGGCAGCAAAGGTATTGATGCTGTAATGGCAAAAATTGATTCTTTATTGTTTAAGCCAGAAGTTGGTAGCGTTTACGAAGTAAAGGTTATCAAAATGCTTGATTTCGGTGCCGTTGTAGAATATATGGATGCTCCAGGAAACGAAGTATTACTTCACGTATCAGAATTGGCTTGGGAACGTACTGAAAATGTTTCTGATGTAGTTAATATGGGCGATGTATTCGATGTGAAATACTTTGGTATTGACAAACGTACACGTAAAGAAAAAGTTTCTCGTAAAGCTCTTTTGCCTAAACCAGAAGGTTTTGTTGAAAGACCACCACGTGATGACAAACGTAGAGATGACCGTCGTGGAAACGATCGTAATCGCGATAGAAAACCAAGAAGAGACTAACTCTTTGTAAGTATATTCTTAAAGCCTCGACTAAACAGTTGAGGCTTTTTTTATGCTATTCAACGGAAAAATGAACTTTTTTCTATTGAATTGTAACATTCGGAAGATTTTTACGTATAAGTATATGCAGTCTATGCAAATTGAACTTAATTTATTTTAATGAGACAGCTTAAGATTACAAAACAGGTCACCAATAGAGAGACCGCATCTTTGGACAAGTACTTACAAGAAATTGGAAAAGTGGACTTGATTACCGCTGATGAAGAAGTAGAGTTGGCACAACGCATCAAGGCAGGCGACCAGATCGCTCTTGAAAAACTTACCAAAGCCAACCTCAGATTCGTGGTGTCAGTTGCCAAGCAGTACCAAAACCAGGGACTTACTTTACCGGATTTGATTAACGAGGGAAACCTTGGTCTTATCAAAGCTGCACAGCGTTTTGACGAAACGCGAGGTTTTAAATTTATATCATACGCCGTATGGTGGATCCGTCAATCTATATTACAAGCTTTGGCAGAGCAATCTCGTATTGTTCGTTTACCACTGAACAAAATTGGTTCTATAAATAAGATCAACAAAACTTTTGCCTTCTTAGAGCAAGCGCATGAAAGAATGCCATCTCCAGAAGAAATTGCAAAAGAGTTGGATATGACCGTTGATGATGTAAAACAATCATTGAAAAACTCAGGTAGACACGTATCAATGGATGCGCCTCTTATTGACGGTGAAGATTCTAACCTTTATGATGTACTTCGTAGTGGTGAGTCTCCAAATCCAGATAGAGAACTATTACATGAGTCTCTTCGCACAGAAATTGAGCGTGCTTTAGAAACTCTCACTCCTCGTGAGGCAGATGTTATTCGTTTATACTTTGGCCTTGCAGGTCAACATTCAATGACACTTGAAGAAATTGGTGAAACTTTTGATCTTACAAGAGAAAGAGTTCGTCAAATTAAAGAAAAAGCGATCAGAAGATTAAAGCATACTTCTAGAAGTAAAATATTAAAAACGTATTTGGGTTAAAAATTCAATGCGATAAAGCAATAAAATTACACGTTAATTTTTCCTTAAATTGGCAATATTGGCATATTAGTTGTAATTTTAACGGTAACAACAGTTTATCATGACTGTTCGTTTTTTGATTGATGAATAAACTCCGGCTGATTACCGGAGTTTTTTCATTTATAATAGTATCATTATTATTTACTTAGCCACGAACAAACCTTCGCTACTTCCTAATATTCTTTGCTTATCTTAGAGCATCACTATGCTTTCTATGAAAAATATAGTACTAACGCTACTAGGTTTTATGTTGTTCAATTCATGCAATACCGACAATAAGTCAATTACAGACTACAATAATTATCCTACGCCCGTAAATGAAAACCTATGGCTTAAGTACAGCAAAGCATCTACATCATTTAAGCTGTGGTCGCCAAATGCCGAAGAAGTTGTTTTAAGACTTTTCAAAACCGGCAATAACTCAGAACCATATGCGAGCTATACCCTTACCAAAGAAAATAACGGTGTTTGGCAAATTGTCATAAATGAAGATTTAAACGGAATTTATTACACCTATCAAGTAAAGGAGTCCAGTAAATGGTTAGATCAAACACCAGGAATTTATGCAAAAGCGGTTGGGGTCAATGGCAAAAGAGCCATGGTTTTAGACATGAATAGCACTAACCCTATTGGATGGCAAAAAGATAAGTCGCCGCAGCTCAATCATCCAAATGAAGCTATTATCTATGAATTGCATGTTCGTGATATGACAATTCACCCACAATCCGGTTCATACTATCCGGGTAAATATTTAGGCTTAACCGAAAAAGGTACCATTGGATATAATAATGCATCCACAGGTATTGACCACTTAAAACAATTGGGTATTACACATGTGCATCTTTTACCCACTTTTGACCACTATTCCATTGATGAAACAAATTTAGATACCCCACAATTTAATTGGGGATATGACCCTAATAATTATAATGTTCCTGAAGGTTCATTTTCAACAGATCCTTTTAATGCTGAAGTCCGTATTAAAGAATTCAAACAAATGATCAAAGCGTTTCATAATAATGGAATTGGTGTTATTATGGATGTTGTTTACAACCATACAGGGAAAACAGATACTTCTAATTTTAATCTTGAAGTACCCGGTTACTACTACAGACATTGGGAAGATGGTTCTTATTCCGATGCTGCTGCCTGCGGTAATGAAACTGCATCAGAACGTAGTATGATGCGTAAATTTATAATCGAATCGGTTACCTATTGGACCAAAGAATACCATATTGACGGATTTCGATTCGACCTCATGGGCATTCATGATATAGAAACCATGAACGAAATTGCAGATGCCGTATTAAACATAAATCCTGATGCTTTGCTATACGGAGAAGGATGGACGGCAAAAGATTCTCCGTTACCCGAAAAGAAAAGAGCCCTGAAAAAGCACATGCAACAACTACCAAAAATTGCGGCTTTTAATGATGATTTGCGAGACGGTTTAAAAGGCTCTGTCTTTGAGGACAAAAGCATAGGTTTCGTAAGTGGAGCTATGAACACAACAGAATCCATTAAATTCGGAATTGTTGGTGCTATTCAACATCCACAAATACATTACGATAGTGTTAATTATTCTGATGTCGCTTGGACTTTAGAGCCTTGGCAGTCTATAAACTATGTGTCTTGCCACGACAACCACACCCTTTTTGATAAATTACAAATATCAAGACCAAATGCGAATATGGAATCCTTGATAGCTATGGATAAATTGGCAAACGCCATAGTATTGACTTCCCAAGGTACACCATTTCTACATGCCGGTTCAGAACTACTTCGAACCAAGTACGGTGAACATAATTCATACAACTTACCAGATAGCATTAACCAAATAAATTGGGAGTGGAAAAATAATCATAAACAGGTATTCGACTATTACAAAAACCTTATACGGTTAAGAAAAGAACACCCAGCATTTTATATGAGCAGCGCCAATGAAGTTAGAAAACATCTAAAATTTCAACAAAATAATGATAGCCTTGTCTCCTATACGATTGAAGATCATGCCAATAATGATCGTTGGAAAAACATTCTAGTAATCTACAATGCATCGAACCAAAATATTGATTATAACATTGAAGGTATTTGGTATAAAGCAGTTTCTGGTAGTACCTTTGACTTTGAAGGCTTACAAAAATTAAAAGATACTATTGAAGTACCGGCACTGTCCATGTACATTGCTTTTCAGAAATAAAACTAGTTCTTAAAAATAATCAATTCTAATGAGTTCAGATTCTCAACCTAACAATCCGCTTCACGGTGTAAAACTTGTGACCATTTTAGAAGAGCTTACCGAAAAATATTCATGGGAAGATTTAGCCGGACAGGTTAATATCAATTGTTTTAAAAGCAACCCTTCTATAAAGTCTAGTTTAAAGTTTTTACGCAGAACGCCCTGGGCAAGAGAAAAAGTAGAACACTTATACTTACAATCTTTTAAAAAATAATGGGCTTCAACATCGTACTTATTGAACCGGAAATTCCAAACAACACCGGTAACATTGGCAGGTTGGCTCTTGGTACTGGTTCCACATTACACTTGGTTAAACCCTTTGGCTTTGAACTTACCGATAAACGTTTAAAAAGAGCTGGTTTAGATTATTGGCAACATCTAAATGTAATTATGTATAAAAATGTGGATGCTTTTTTTAAAGAACATCAAAACAAAAAAATGATCTTCTTTTCTGCTGCTGCCACAAAAAATCACTGGGAAATCGACTTCGAAGATGAAATGTTTTTGGTATTTGGAAAAGAATCTGTGGGGCTTCCAAAATCTTTATTAAAAAATAATATGGAAAACGCTGTAAAAATACCTTTGTACAGTGAGCATATTAGAAGTCTTAATTTAGCAAATGCGGTTGCTATTTCCATTTATGAAGGTTTACGACAAATTCAGTAAATCACACTTAATATTACTACTTCAATTTACTTCCGCTTTATTACATCCGAGTAATTTTAGGCATGCGTTTATTTATCCCGAATAAATAATTGACAAAATTAGCACTTGTTTTTAAGATTAATATAACGCAAAACCGCAATTAAAATACTTACCATATTTTAAGGTTTCCTTAGTCGTTAAAATTTTCTTATCCCTTAGTATTAGCAGATTAAATTCTTATTTTCAAGCAACCAATTATTCAAATTATCCACCAAACAACAACTACTATGAACTCGAAATTATCGTTCGTTTTTGCTTTTCTATTTTTATGTTCAACCGGCACTATGGTTGCGCAACGAAAAAAATCAAAAAGTAAAACTCCAAATTCAGTAATCGACAAAGCATTCTATGAAAATTTAGAATGGCGAAATATAGGTCCTATACGTGGTGGTAGGTCTTTAGGTTCTGCAGGTAGCCCAAGTAGACCTAATGAATATTATTTTGGAGCAACGGGTGGCGGATTATGGAAAACCACCGATGGCGGTAATGAATGGAAACCAGTTACCGATGGTCAAATAACCAGTTCTTCCGTTGGTGCCGTTGCCGTAGCAGAAACAAATCCCGACATCGTATATATCGGTATGGGAGAAGTTCAATTACGTGGTAGTATTACCCAAGGTGACGGGGTGTACAAATCAACAGATGCCGGTAAAACCTGGCAGCATTTAGGACTTGAAGAAACCCAAGCCGTTTCTAGAATTAGAATTCATCCCACAAATCCTGATATTGTATACGTCGCCGTATTAGGTCACCCTTATGGCGACAATGAAGAAAGGGGCGTTTTTAAAAGTATTGATGGCGGTACAACATGGAAGAAAACTTTATATGTTAGCGATAAGGCAGGTGCAGTAGACTTAATTATAGACCGTAACAACCCAAGTGTTTTATACGCCAGCACTTGGCAAGTGCAAAGAAAAGCTTGGAAAATGTGGGGAGGCGGACCAGATTGCAAACTTTGGAAATCTACCGATGACGGAGAAACTTGGACAGATCTATCTAAAAACCCAGGTATGCCTGAAGGTCCGTTAGGAAAAATTGGAGTGACGGTTTCTCCGGCAGACTCCAATCGTGTTTGGGCTATTGTAGAAGCTAATGAAGGTGGTGTTTTTAGATCAGATGATGCTGGTAAAACATGGACCAAAACCAATGATGAGCGCAAGCTTAGACAGCGGGCTTTTTACTATTCCAGAATTTATGCAGACCCTATAGATAAGGAAACCGTTTACGGACTCAATGTTGATTTTTGGAAATCTACCGATGGCGGGTTCACTTTTGATACTGAAATAAAAGTTCCACATGGTGATAATCACGATTTATGGATAGACCCTAATAACCCCGAACGTATGATTTCCTCTAACGATGGCGGTGGTGTGGTGAGTATAAATGGCGGTAAAACATGGACGGAAGAAGATTACACAACTTCTCAACTCTACCATGTAATGACCACGAACGATGTACCGTATCATGTTGCCGGTGCACAACAGGACAATAGCACTATTGCCGTACCAAGTGACGGA
The DNA here is from genome assembly GCF_902506355.1 of Maribacter litoralis. Taxonomy (NCBI): domain Bacteria; kingdom Pseudomonadati; phylum Bacteroidota; class Flavobacteriia; order Flavobacteriales; family Flavobacteriaceae; genus Maribacter; species Maribacter litoralis. The sequence goes on from NZ_LR733271.1 coordinate 735,699, forward strand.
TGGGACCATATGCAAGCTCGCGGTCAAGGCGACGGCTGGGCGTATGCTGTTGGTGGTGGAGAAAGCGGTTGGATTACACAGCACCCAACCAATCTTGATATTTTTTATGCTGGTAGTCAAGGCGCCCTTTTAACCCGTTATGACAGAAGTAACGGTCAAAAAAGAGACATACAGGTATATCCACGATTTTTCTCGGGTGAACCAGCCAGTGCATTGCCAGAACGTTGGCAATGGACATTCCCCATTATGTTCGCCCCACAAGATGATAATGTAATGTACACATGCTCACAACATGTATGGAAAACTACCGACGATGGTCAATCTTGGGAAAAAATTAGTCCGGATCTTACCTATGCCGATCCATCTACCTTAGGTAAAACAGGTGGTGTAATTACCATGGACATGAACGGACCTGAAATATACGCTACCGTATTTGCCCTAGCGCCTTCTAATCATGATATCAACACTATTTGGGCAGGTTCAGACGATGGTAAAATACATATTACCAGAGATGGCGGTAAAAATTGGGAAGACATCACCCCTAAAGAGTTGCCCAAATTTTCTAGGGTAAGTATTATAGATGAATCTCTACACAACCCTGGTACACTCTACGTAGCCGCCAACAGATACCAAGTAGATGACAGACAACCTTATGTTTTCAAAACCCATGATTACGGTAAAACTTGGACAAAAATCATCAATGGAATCGAAGACGGTCATTTTGCAAGGGCTGTTCGCGAGGATCCTGTAAGAGAAGGACTTTTATTCTTAGCAACTGAACATGGTGTATATTTCTCTATGAACGATGGTGAACTTTGGCAAAGCCTACAATTAAAACTACCCGATACACCGGTAAGGGATTTAGTCGTTAAGGACAATGATGTAGTACTGGGTACGCATGGTAGAGGATTTTGGATTTTAGACGATATACAACCATTACGACAGTATACTCCAGCAATGGAAAAGCAAGACGCAATTCTTTTTAAACCTGTTGATGCCTATAGAGGTTTAACCGATGCTTCTATTCAGTACTATCTAAAAGAAGAAAAAGATACGATTACGTTTGAAATTTATGATGCCAACGACAAACTGATCAACACATTTACCGGTAGTAAGCCCGAATATAAAGAAGACCCCAACCTACCCTATTGGTTAAAAGGAGGCTCATCAAAACCAACTACAGCAAAAGGTATTAACAATTTTACATGGGATATGCGCTATCCGGGTGCTACTACCTTTGAAGGAATGATTATTTGGAGTGCTCGCCCCGCCAGAGGTCCGAAAGCACCTTTAGGCACCTATAAAATCAAGATGAAATCAGGAAATTACGAAAAAACGTATGCCTTCGACATTAAAATGGATCCCAACTTAAAAGGAATAACCAAAGAAGATTTAGATGAACAGTTCAAATTATCAAATAAGATAATGGGCAAAACTTCTGCCGCTAACGAAGCTGTCATTAAAATCCGTGAAATAAAAAGTACGTTAGATACCATTAAGCCTAATATTAGCGAGAGTGACTATAAAACAATCGTTACTCCGTTCATAGGTAAGTTGACGGAGGTTGAAGAAGCTCTTTACCAAGTTAAAAATCAATCAGGTCAAGATCCTTTGAACTTCCCAATTAAACTCAACAACAGATTGGCATCATTACGCCGAAGCGTAGAATCTGGCGATGCCAAGCCTACCAACGGTGCATATAAAGTATACGATGAACTTTCTGCCGAACTAGCTATAGAGTTGAATAAATTGAACGGAATTCTCGACGAATACAAGTCAAAAGTAAATCCTATCCTAACTAAAAATGGTAGCATGGCAATTGACTAAATGAAGTTAAAGCAAATCTAAAACAACCGTAGAACGAATTACAAATCCGTATTTTTGCAAGGAACTAAAAGGTTTTTAGAATGAAAAAGGCAAGCATAGCCCCATCGCTGTTAGCAGCAGATTTTGGTAATTTACAACGTGATGTAGAAATGGTAAATACCAGTGAGGCTACTTACCACCATATTGATGTCATGGACGGTGTTTTTGTACCCAATATCTCGTACGGAATGCCAGTGGTAAAAGCTATTCAAAAACATGCCACCATTCCTTTAGATGTGCATTTAATGATTGTAGATCCAGATAGGTATTTGGAAGAATTCGCAAATCTTGGAGCACATATTCTAACCGTACATTATGAAGCCTGTACCCATTTACACAGAACCATACAGGCCATTAAAGCTTTGGGCATGAAGGCGGGCGTTGCCCTTAATCCGCATACCAACGTAATGCTCTTGGAGGATATTATACAAGATGTAGACCTTATTTTGATCATGAGCGTTAATCCTGGTTTTGGAGGTCAGTCGTTTATTGAAAATACCTATGATAAAATAAAGGCTGCAAAAGAATTGATTACCAGAAAAAATTCATCGGCCTTAATTGAAGTTGACGGTGGTGTTACTACTGGCAATTCTCAAAAATTAATTGATGCCGGTGCCGATGTATTGGTCGCTGGTAGCTTTGTTTTTAAAAGTGATGACCCTACTACTACTATTAAAGAATTAAAGGGATGAAAATTGAATATGATATTGTAATTGTTGGCGGAGGACCAATTGGTATTGCATGTGGCTTAGAAGCAAAGAAAAACGGACTTTCTTATCTTATTATTGAAAAGGGACCTATTGTGAATTCACTATTTCACTACCCCAGCAACATGCAATTTTTCTCTTCATCTGAAAAATTGGAGATAGACGAAATTCCTTTTATCAGTAAGGAAGCTAAACCTAAAAGAGATGAAGCATTAGAATATTACCGAAGAATTGTTACTTCCAATAAATTGAACATCCATTTATTCGAAAAGGTAGAAAACGTTCAAAAAAACAAGGATATTTTCACTATAACTTCCAATAAAAACACATATACTTCAAAACAAATTGTAGTCGCAACCGGTTTTTATGACCTACCGAATTTACTGAATGTACCTGGTGAAAATCTAGAAAAAGTGGCGCACTATTATAATAATCCCCATTATTATGCAGGTCAAAAAGTTGCTGTAATAGGGGCAAGTAATTCAGCCATTGATGCCGCTTTAGAGTGTTATAGAAAAGGTGCAGATGTTACCTTGATCATTAGAGGCCCAGAAGTTGGCCAACGTGTAAAATACTGGGTACGACCAGATATCATTAACCGCATAGAAGAAGGTAGCATTAAAACGTTTTTCAATACCACGGTTAAAAGTATCACCGAAAAAACAATCATATTAAATACCGATGGCGGTGAGGAAGAAATTGAAAACGATTTTGTTCTTGCACTTACAGGTTATAAACCTAATTTTTATTTCTTGGAAAGATTAGGAGTACATATTAGCAACGACGAAAAAAAACTGCCCGAATACAATCCAGAAACCATGGAAACCAACGTTGAAGGATTATATTTAGCAGGTGTTATCTGTGGCGGAATGGAAACCCATAAGTGGTTTATCGAGAACTCTAGAGTTCATGCCAAAATGATTGTAAAAAATATTATTTCAAGTTCCGTTACTACGTAATCAATTGATTTATTGAAGGTAATAGCTTTTTGAGCAATAGACGATATATAACGACGTTATGTATTGAACTAAACACTAAACCTTCTATTATGATATTTTTCGGCACTGGGTCTGCAAATCTTGATTCGGTAAAAACCAGAAACATTACGTGTCAACATTGTAACAATCAAGATACTGTTTACATCAATATTTACAGAAGACATGCGCATGTATTCTGGATTCCCGTTTTCCCATTAGGCAAAAGTGGCAGCTCTTACTGTACACATTGTAAAGAGACTCTAAAGCCAAAACAAATGCCCGAAGCGCTTAAAATGCAGTATAAAAATATTAAAGGCGATGCAAAAGGACCTCTGTGGCAGTTTTCAGGACTTTTAATATTTGCATTATTGATTGTATTTGCGATATACTCAAGTGGAAAAAACAAAGAGAATACACAGTTATACCTAACGCAACCAGCAGTTGGTGACATCTATGAATACAAGGCAAACAATGGTAGTTTTTCTACTATGCGGTTAGAAAGAATTACATCTGATAGTTTATACCTTTCCTTGAACGATTTTGAAATCTCAAAAAAATCAAGAATCTATAAAATAGATAAAGATGAAAATTACTCTGATATTACTTACGGCTATTCAAAGAACGAAATGACACAAATGCACAAAGACGGCATTATTTTCGATATCAACAGGGACTAATGATGTATCAAAAAAAAGTAATTAAAAAAGGTCTTGCAAATGCAAGACCTTTTTTAAAATAGTGACCCCGGAGGGATTCAAACCCCCAACCCTCAGAGCCGAAATCTGATGCGCTATTCAGTTGCGCCACGAGGCCAAATTCAGTATTCAGTATTCAGTATTCAGTATTCAGTATTCAGTATTCAAAACTAAATTATCTGTTTGCACAACAATTTTTTTATGCCAATTTTTTCTTTACAATTGTAGAAATCAACTTACCATCTGCTTGACCGGCAAGTTCTTTTGAAACAATTCCCATAACCTTACCCATATCCTTCATTCCCGACGCGCCAATAGAGTCTATAGTTTGTACAACTACTTTCTCTACTTCTTCTTCGGTAAGTTGTTCCGGTAAAAATTGTTCTATAACAGCTACTTGTGCCAATTCTGGATCTGCAAGATCTTGTCTTCCCTGCTCTATAAAAATTGCAGCACTATCTTTACGTTGTTTTACCAGTTTCTGAACGATTTTTACTTCATCGTCTTCAGTTACTTCCGATCCACCACTAGTACTTGCCACCAATAAAGCAGATTTAATAGCTCTAAGCGATTCTAATGCTACTGAATCCTTTGCTTTCATAGCTAATTTCAACTGCTCCATTACTCTTTGCTGTAAACCCATTTCTTCTTTATTTTGGTCTGCGAAGATAAAAAATAAAACCCGAAAACTTTATTTGTTTTCGGGTTTAATACATTATAGCGAACCTTCTGCTAGTCTACATTATCATGTAAAAAAGAGTTGTTAGAGCGCAACTGAATATCGTCATTACTATCACCACTTAGCGAGGTTCTAGAGATTTTTTTTTCTCTAGGGCTATCGTTCAAATTTACTCCCTGTCTTTGATAAGCAGGTTTCTTCTCATCATAACTAGTTGGTGCGTTATTCTTGAACTTATAATTGAAATCTTTTAATTTACGTCTGCGTTCATCTGCTCTTTCCCTTAACAACTCCTCAATTGGTGTATCTAAAGGATCCAATTCTTCTTCTGGCTGTGCCTTTCTTCTTGGAGCTACCGTCTTTTTTTCAAAAATTAGCTCGTCCTCTACTACTTTTGGCTCAAATTCTTCAGCCTTTGATTTTGCTCCGGTAAGCTTACTTTCCAATTTCATATAGTCATCTAAACTATATCTCTTTTCTCCATTTTTATTGTACTCCAATACCGGCACGATCTCAATGCTATCATTAACATCAATATCCTTAACTTCATCATGAAGATCGAACATGATCACATTTTCTCTTTCTTCTTCCTCATCTTTAGAATGTTGAAAATTAGAAGCGAATCTGTCATCTTCATCCTCCACTCTTAAAACTTTTGGATCTACTACTTCTATATCCCTCAACGAAGTTGGTGCATCAACTATAACGAAGTCTTCTTCAGATACGTTCTCTGCCAACACTTCTTCGTAAAAAACATTAAAATTCCTGATGTAGTTCGTTGTAGGAATCAAATCAAAATCATTTTCCTCAACGAACTCATACTTTTTTACGGGCTTGACTTCTTTAACCTCCTCTTCCTCGTCATCCATCTCTAAAGTATGGACTGTTTTTGTGTTAGATAACAACATTGCCTCAGCACGTTGACCGTCTTCTAACGTATGAATAATCTTCTTTGATTCTGTATTTACAATATCATCTTGCTGTTCAATGTTAAATCCCGTTGCAATTACGGTAACAGCTATAGCTTCTCCTAAACTTTCATCTTCACCAACACCCATAATGATGTTTGCACCATAACCAGCTTCTATTTGAATATGATCATTGATTTCACCAATCTCATCAATAGTAATTTCTTGTGCTCCAGATACGATCAGCAACAATACATTCTTGGCTCCTTGAATTTTATTATCGTTCAATAATGGAGAATCCAAGGCTTTCATAATAGCCTCATTTGCTCTTGCCGAACCAGATGATATTGCCGATCCCATGATTGCAGTACCACTGTTAGAAAGAACGGTTTTAGCATCACGTAAATCGATGTTTTGAGTATAGTGATGTGTAATAACCTCTGCAATACCTCTAGCTGCAGTTGCCAATACTTCATCAGCTTTTGAGAACCCCGCCTTAAACCCAAGGTTACCATACACTTCCCTTAGTTTGTTATTGTTAATTACGATCAGCGAATCTACATTTTTACGTAATTTTTCAATACCTAACTGAGCCTGTTCAACTCGCATTTTTCCTTCGAATTGAAACGGCATTGTAACGATACCTACAGTAAGAACATCCATTTCCTTTGCAAACTTTGCAATTACGGGAGCAGCACCAGTTCCTGTTCCCCCGCCCATACCGGCAGTAATGAAAATCATCTTTGTTGTAGCATCCAACATAGTTTTGATATCTTCCATGCTTTCCATGGCAGCTTGTTCACCTACTTCAGGGTTGGCACCAGCACCCAAACCTTCTGTCAATGATACACCTAACTGTATTTTGTTAGGCACCGGACTATTATCCAAGGCCTGTGAATCAGTATTACAGATTACAAAATCAACTCCGTTGATACCTGCCTGGAACATGTGGTTTATGGCATTACTACCACCGCCACCTACACCAATGACTTTTATAACGTTGCTTTGATTCTTTGGTAGATCAAAGGAGATATTATCAAATTCGCTGTTCTTACTCATATTCTAATTATTACTGGTTATGTATTCTCTTATGCTAAACTTATTATTCTGCGTTATCCAAAAATTCTTTCAACTTTTCAGACCACTTATCAAAAACAGATTTACGCTCCTTGTGTATGCTTGGGCGCGCAACGGTTTCGGCATTGCGTTCTGCATATACCAATTCTTCTTCCTGCTCTTGTACGATTTCTTCTTGTGTTAATTTCAACTTCTCTTGGTTTTTAATGGCATTCATTAATAGACCAACAGCGGTTGCGTATAGGGGACTAGCAACTTCTTCGTCAGAATCACCCGCTAGGTGTTCGTTAGGGTACCCAATACGAGTATCCATACCTGTTATATATTCTACCAATTGCTTTAAATGCTTCAACTGGCTTCCACCACCTGTAAGCACTATACCGGCAATTAATTTTTTCTTTTGCTCTTCGTGACCGTAGTTTTTGATCTCTACATACACCTGCTCAATAATTTCAACCACACGCGCGTGAATGATCTTAGATAGGTTCTTCAAAGAAATTTCCTTTGGCTCTCTACCACGTAAACCTGGTATAGAAACAATTTCATTGTCCCTGTTCTCACCTGGCCAAGCTGAACCAAATCTTGTTTTCAATAATTCGGCCTGCTTCTCTATAATTGAACAACCTTCTTTTATATCTTCGGTAATGACACCACCACCAAATGGTATTACAGCCGTATGTCTAATAATGCCGTCTTTGAAAATTGCCAAATCTGTTGTACCACCACCTATATCGATCAATGCTACACCTGCTTCTTTTTCTTCTTGACTCAATACCGCATCAGATGATGCCAATGGCTCTAACGTAATGTTGCCAAGATCTAAACCGGCACTCTTAATGCAACGACCAACGTTTTTGATGGAAACTACTTGACCGACCACTACATGAAAATTAGCCTCTAATCTACCACCGTACATACCGATAGGCTCACGAATTTCCGCTTGTCCATCTACTTTATACTCTTGTGGCAATACATGAATAATCTCTTCGCCCGGTAGCATAATCAATTTGTGCACTTGATTACATAGAGTGTCAACATCTTCTTCGCCGATAACCTCCTCAGAATCTTTTCTGGTAATGTAATCGCTGTGCTGTAAACTTCTTATGTGCTGCCCGGCAATACCAACGACAACAGACCCAATTTTAAGTCCAGAATTAGCCTCTGCTTCTTCAACTGCTTGCTGAATAGATTTTATAGTCTGGGTAATGTTATTTACCACACCTCTGTGTACACCTAAACTTTTGGACTTACCTATACCCAAAATCTCAATTTTACCATATTCGTTTTGCTTACCGATTATGGCAACGATTTTCGTTGTTCCTATGTCTAACCCGACTGAATATTTAGTTTGTTCCATTTTAATTATATTTTAGTGCACACCACCTGGTTATTGAATTCTAAACTTACTACCGCATAATCCTCCAAGGTTTCATCCTTGTTCGCTTTGGCATAAAATGCCTTGAAATTGCTGAACTTGGCCTCTAAATCTTCAATACCGCCTATGTTTACAACAAAATTATTAAGCCTTAACCGCAATTGATATTCGCTATCATCTTGAATATGAATACCTATTACCGATTTTCGAAAAAAATCGTCCTTATTTATGTGTTCCAATATGACATAGACATCCTCAAGGCTTTTACCACTGATATTGCCTGTTATAATGGGGACTCTAGCTGAATGATTTTTGGAAAGTGGCATTCTCTTTCCTTCATCATCTAAATAGAACTTTTTATCCCCTTCTATGCGCCCGATTGGTTTCCGTTGAACTATTTTCGACGTAAGCTCGCCATCTATTGTAAGATAGACCTGTGCACTTTTCACCATTTCATTGGCCTCAAGGGCCTTTTCTACAGTATTCAAAACTATATTTTCTTTAGGCACATTTTTGAGACCTCCGCAATTTTGTATTAACAATTTATTAACCGTCCCTTCTGTGAGGTACAAATTTTGATCACCAATGAATTCTACCCTCATACCGGTCACCTGTTTTGAGCTATTTCTTTCATTAGAAAAAGCATACAGCCCAGTGATTACCAGTAGTAACGCCGCTAATTTTATTATGCTCAAATTAACTCGCATATGACATTTCTTTTTTTATTTTCACTACTTCCAAGCCTATATCTCCGGCTCCCATTGTTATTAATATTTCCGGATTTTGGTTTTTAATCTCAGATAGTATTTGCTCCTTTGAAATTAATTTTCTATTACCGTTTGTCATTTTGCCCAACAACCATTCTGAATCTACTCCCGTAATAGGCTCCTCCCTAGCCGGATATATATCCAACAACAAGATATTTTCAAAGCGAGATAAACTTTTTGCAAATTCATTCGCAAAGTCACGTGTTCTTGAAAACAAATGTGGTTGAAAAATTGCCAATACTTTTTTATTGGGATGCATTTCTGATACTGCCTCAAAAACCGCATTTATTTCAGTAGGATGGTGCGCATAATCATCTATATAAATGAAATCATCATTTTTAATTTGATAAGAAAAACGCCTCTGAACACCTTTAAAAGTTGCTAGTGCCTCAGCAAGGCGATGCGGCGGGGGACCTGCTTGCATCGCCATCGCAAAAGCCACTAAACCGTTCAACAAATTATGTCGCCCAGGTTTGTTAAATTCAACCCCTTCTAGTTTGAGGTCGGGGGTCTCCAAATCGAATATGTAGGTGCCATGTTCTATTTTTATGTTCCGGATACAATAATCCGAATCGTCTTCTATACCATAGGTAAGCCCTTCTAAAGGCAAACCATTTCGAACAAATAATTTACCGCCCGGTTTCAATCGCTCGGTAAAATCTTTAAACGTTCTTTCCAATTCTTGTGCATCGCCATAAATATCCAAATGATCTGCATCCATCGATGTAACACAAGCTACATTGGGCGTCAATTGCATAAATGAACGATCAAATTCATCGGCTTCCACTACCGAAAACTCGGTACCTTCCAACAAGAAATTACTATTGAAATCTTCTGAGATACCACCTAAGAAAGCGGTCATTTTCACTCCCGTTTCTTTTAACAAGTGTGCCAAAATACTTGACGTTGTTGTTTTTCCATGGGTACCGGCAACTGCTAAACAAAATGAATCTTTAGTAATTAAACCAAGTACTTCCGATCGTTTTTTAATGGTAAAACCATTCTGTACAAAGAACTGGTATTCTTTATGATTAGAGGGTACTGCTGGTGTATATACCACCAAGGTATGCTCTGGATCGTTTTTATATTCGTCAGCTACACTATCGATATCGTCCACATAATGAACATCGATACCAGAACTTGCCAGTTCTTGGGTTAATGGGGTTTCGGTTTTATCGTACCCCGCAACCGTTTTGTCTATGAACGCAAAATAACGCGCCAAAGCAGACATACCAATGCCTCCAATGCCAATAAAATACACCCTATGTATTTGCGTTACGTTCATTTATTTTATCAATTTTTCTATTTCATCGCAGATATCAGCCGTTGCATTGGGCAATGCCAATGCTTTGATATTCTTTGACAATTCAACTTGCTTTTCAGATGAATTAAAGACCGATTCAAATTCTGACTTAAATTGATCATCAAGCTCTTTTTCTTTAATCATTATAGCGGCATTTTTTTTCACCAAAGACAATGCGTTCATTGTCTGATGATCTTCTGCCACTACCGGTGACGGAATAAAAAATGTTGGCTTACCTACCAAGCACAATTCAGACACCGCACCTGCTCCTGCCCTTGAAATGATGAAATCTGCCGCTACATAGGCTTTATCCATAGAATTCAAAAAGGCATGTACTTTTATATTCTCTGATTGATGGACTTTATACGTCTCATAATACCCTTTACCACATTGCCATATTACCTGTAAGCCCAATGCCTCAAAATATTCTAAATGATCCACAATTAGCTGATTAATGCGTCTGGCACCTAAACTGCCACCCAACACCAACAATACTTTTTTAGCGTCACTCAATTCAAAATAGTTTAAAGCTTCTTCTTTGGTGGCTTTTAACTCCACCAAATCTGACCGAACAGGGTTACCTGTTAATACTATTTTATCCTTTGGAAAAAACTTCTCCATACCTTCATAGGCTACACAGATTTTTTCCACTTTATCTTTTAATAGTTTATTGGTGATTCCCGCAAAAGAATTCTGTTCTTGTAAAACACAAGGAATCCCTTTTGTGGTTGCCATTTTTAACAACGGACCACTAGCAAAACCACCCGTGCCAATTACGGCATGCGGTTTAAACTTCGATACGATGCTATTTGCTCTCATTAAACTACTTATCAATTTTATCGGAAAAAGTAGATTTTTAAGGGTCAGTTTTCGCTGAATTCCCGTAATCCACAATCCTTCTATTTTGTACCCCGCTTGTGGTACTTTTTCCATTTCCATTCTATCCTTTGCTCCAACGAACAAAAACTCTGCATCAGGATATCTCCTTTTCAATTCGTTCGCTATGGCTATCGCCGGATAAATATGTCCGCCAGTACCTCCGCCCGACAAAATAAACTTATAACTGCCCACTTAATATCTCTAAAGGGTTAGTCTCGTCCATATCTACATCGTTGCCAGAAGCACTTTCCTGAACTATACTTTTATTACTCGCACTCAAAATGATCCCTATAGCCAAACAGGTCATCCAACTTGAGGTACCACCACTACTGATCAATGGTAAATTCTGCCCCGTTACCGGAAACAATTCTACCGCTACCGCCATATTTATCAATGCCTGAAATACTATTGGCAGCCCTACTCCTAATACCAACAACTTACTGAATATGGTAGCACAACCGTTGGCTACTACCACTATTCTAAATAACAAGAACATGTAAAAAAGCATTAAAATGAATCCGCCTACCAGGCCATATTCTTCTACAATAATTGCATAGATAAAATCTGATGAACTCTGTGGCAAGAAGTTCTTCTGCACACTTTTTCCCGCTCCTTTACCTACAATACCTCCTGTTGCAATGGCTATTTTTGCACGTTCTATCTGGTAGTTTCCTTCAGTATCTTCAGCATTAGAGAAACTATCAATACGGCTCATCCAAGTATCTACCCTATTCGGGAATAAATCTGGAAAAGCTTTTGCCGTTAATATGAATATGAACAAAAACAGTATTCCCGTACCAACGATCCCCAATAGGTATTTCATAGGATAACCACCTAAAAAGCATAATACCATTACCATTGAGAAAACTATCGCTGCGGTAGAAAAGTTAGCCGGCAATATTAAAGCCACTACCAAGAAAACAGGCAACCATAACGGGAGAATACTTTCTTTAAAGGTTATTTTAATATCCCTAACTTTTGAAAAATAGCGTGCTACGTAAATCATCAATACCACAGCTGCCAAGTTAGAGGGCTGAAAACCGAAACCTACCAAAGGCAAACGGATCCAACGACTATCATTGGTACCACCACTAGAAGTGCCTTGTGCCAAAACAAATATGAGCAACACCAAAACAATGGGTAGGGCGATCATAGAAAGACCTTTAAAGAAATGCGTAGGTATTTTATGCACACCATAAATAATTCCAAAACCTAAAAACAACAGTATGGCATGTTTTACCAAGTGACCCACCGGCGTACCGTTACCCACTACATACACCAAATTACTACTGGCGCTATATACAGGTAAAAACGAGAACAGGGCCAAGAGTGCCGCAATGGCCCAAATGGCTTTATCTCCTTTTATATTTTGGAATATATTCAACAACTTATAGGTTTTTTACACAGTTTTTAAATTGATCTCCGCGATCTTCATAGTTTTTAAACAGATCAAAACTTGCACAAGCAGGCGATAACAATACCGTATCCCCACGTTCTGCAATTTTATAGGCTACTTTTACGGCTTCTTCCATAGCATACGTTTCAACCAATAAGTCTACGGCCTTACCAAATACATGCTTGATCTTTTCATTATTCTCGCCCAAGCAAATAATTGCCTTTACTTTTTCTCGTACCAAAGGCATTAGTTCCATATACTCATTTCCTTTGTCCACCCCACCTACAATCCACACAGTAGGTGATTTCATACTATCCAATGCGTAATAGGCAGCATTTACATTTGTTGCCTTTGAGTCGTTTATATACTCCACATGATGTATTTTCAACACCTTTTCCAAACGGTGGGGAGCCCCTTGAAAATTAGAAACACAGGCTCTTATGGTCTCTTTGCGTATACCGACCAATTTTGCAATTGTTGCCGCTGCCATTGTGTTCTTTACATTGTGCTGACCTTCTAAGGCCAAAGTGTTCTTCGTCATGCTAATAGTGTCTGTTGTTGTTTTTATTATTATCTCGTTTTGTTCTATAAATGCGCCTTGCTCAAATACTTTATTCAATGAAAAGGGCATTAATTTTGATTTGACAGGGTGCTTGCTCAGCCAATCCACCAAAACCGTATCATCTGCGTCATAAATCAAATAATCGTTTTCGTCTTGGTTTTCTGCAATTCTGAATTTTGATGCTATATAGTTTTCAAATTCATACTCATACCGATCTAAATGATCTGGTGTAATATTCGTAATCACGGCAATGTGTGGTTTAAAATCTTTAATGCCGTCTAATTGAAAACTGCTGATTTCAAGTACGTAATACTCAAAATCGTTCTCCGCAACCATTTTTGCATAACTATCGCCAATATTACCTGCCATACCCACTTTTAAATCAGCTGTAGCCAATATGTGGTTCGTTAGCATGGTAGTCGTTGTTTTACCGTTGCTTCCCGTTATACCAATGATTTTTGCATCTGTATACTTTGATGCAAATTCTATCTCTGATATTACTGGAACACCGTTCGCCGCCAACTGCTTTACCAAGGGTACTTTATCCGGAATACCCGGACTCTTCATTACCAAATCGGCTTTTAGTATGCGGTCTTCAGAATGCTGTTCTTCTTCCCAATCAATCTCAAAATGTTCAAGAACGTTTTTATACTTCTCTTTTATTTTTCCTTTATCCGATACAAATACATCGTATCCTTTCTTTAATCCTAAAATGGCCGTACCTACTCCACTTTCTCCTCCTCCAAGTACTACTAGCAGTGCCATTATCTAATTTTTAAGGTCACTATGGTCACAATGGCCAATAAAATACCCACGATCCAAAAACGGGTTACGATCTTACTCTCGTGATATCCTTTTTTCTGATAGTGATGATGTAAGGGAGACATTAAAAAAATGCGTCTACCTTCACCAAGTTTCTTTTTTGTGTACTTAAAATACCCTACTTGCATCATCACGGAAATGGACTCGGCAAAGAAGATTCCGCACAACACGGGAATCAACAATTCTTTACGTACTATAATCGCGATTACGGCAATTACCCCACCAATGGTCAAACTACCCGTATCGCCCATGAATACTTGTGCCGGAAAGGCGTTATACCATAAAAATCCGATCAATGCACCAACAAAAGCGGTAATGAAAATCAACAGCTCTCCTACTCTTGGTATGTACATGATATCCAAGTAATCAGAGAAAATAATATTACCCGATACCAGCGCAAAAATACCCAGCGTAAATACGATAATAGCCGAAGTACCCGCAGCGAGACCATCTATACCATCAGTTAAATTAGCTCCATTAGATACTGCCGTAACTATTAATATGATTATTGGTATAAACAACAACCAAGCATACTCCTTTGCACTTTCGCCTGCCCAAGAAATTAAACTACCGTAGTCAAACTCGTTATTTTTAAAGAACGGTACTGTTGTCATGGTCGATTTAATTTCCTCTCCCTTTACTTGCTCAACCGTGTATTCTTGTGTAATTATGGTCTTATCATGATCACGCATGGTCACTTCTGGATGAAAGTATAGTACCGCACCAACTATAAGCCCCAATGTTACCTGACCCAAGACCTTGAACCTACCTTTTAAACCTTCTTTGTTCTTTTTAAATACTTTGATGTAATCATCTAAAAAGCCAATTGCCCCCATCCAAAGCATGGTGAAAATCAATAGTATTATGTAGATATTCTCCAATCGTGCAAATAACAGTACAGGGATAAGGGTAGACATAATAATGATCAATCCGCCCATTGTCGGGGTACCCGCTTTTTGCTTTTGACCGTCAAGACCTAAATCTCGAATGGTCTCGCCCACCTGTTGTTTTTGCAAAAACAGAATAACACGCTTACCGTATACTGTTGCAATCATCAACGAAAAAAGAATAGCCATTGCAGCACGAAACGTACTAAACTGAAACAGCGTAGCACCGGGCAACTGGTATTGTTTTTCTAAATATTCAAACAGATAGGTTAACATAAATTCTTTATTCTTGCTTCTAAGCTTTGGTTATTTATCTAGGCTATTCAATAGCTCTTTTACTATTTTAAAATCGTCGAAATCTACACGCTTACCATTGGTCTCTTGATAGGTTTCGTGACCCTTACCGGCTACCAATATGATATCGTTGGCATCTGCCAATTGACAGGCCGTTTTTATTGCCTGTTCCCTATTTTCAATGGACAGCATTTTTTTGACGTTCTGCGGCTCGACCCCCGCTTCCATTTCGGTGATGATTTCCGTGGGCGATTCCGTTCTAGGGTTATCGGATGTAAAAATCACTTTGTTACTCATCTCAGAGGCGATATTACCCATTACCGGACGCTTTGATCTGTCTCTATCGCCACCACACCCCACAACGGTGATGACGTTTTCATTTCCAGTTCTCAACGTGTTGATTGTCTCAAGCACATTTTTTAGGGCGTCCGGCGTATGGGCATAATCAACTATTGCCGTAATTCTGTTTTTTGATATATAATATTGAAACCTGCCGTCTACATTTTCCAACTCACTTATAAGGCGTAGGGTTTCTAATTGATCCAATCCTAATAAATCCGCAGTAGCGTAAATCGCCAGCATGTTATAAGCATTGAAATAACCTATTAATTTTGACCAAAGTTCGTTGTCATTGATTTTCAACAATTGACCATCGAACTGGTTCTCTAAAATCTGCGCTCTATAATCAGCATAGTTCTTTAGCGCATACGTTGCTTTTTTAGCTTTGGTATTCTGCAACATGACCAAGCCGTTCTTATCGTCAATATTGGTCAACGCAAAAGCCGTTTTAGGCAATTGATCGAACAATATCTTTTTGGTATCGCGATATTCTGCGAAGGTTTTATGATAGTCTAGGTGATCATGGGAAAGATTGGTGAAAATTGCACCCGCAAATGCCAAACCTTCAGTTCTTTTTTGATGAATACCATGAGAGCTCACTTCCATAAAACAAAACTCTACACCGGCATCGTTCATCAATTTTAAATGCTTATTGACTACCAATGCATCTGGTGTGGTATGTTTGGTAGGAAATTCGGTATCGTCTACCATTATTTTTATGGTGGACAACAACCCTACTTTATACCCTGCTTTTTTGAACAATTGATACAATAAACTAGATACCGTGGTTTTACCATTGGTACCGGTAACACCCACCAATTTTAAATTTTTAGACGGCGTATCGTAGAAGTTAGAAGCCATCAATGCCAATGCTTGATTACCACTTTCTACTTGCACATAGGTTACATCATCTACCATTTCTTTTGGCAGCTCTTCACAAACAATCGCCCTTGCACCAGCTTTTACAACCGCATCAATATATTTATGGCCATCTGTAACCGTACCTTTAATTGCAACAAAGGCATCAGATTTTTGCACTTCACGAGAATCGAACTGCACTGAAGCTATATCACAAGTAGTAGTACCGCTAACAGCAGTAATACGCACTCCATATAATATGTCTTTCAATTGCATCATATCAACTCCAATACTATTTTTTTCACCGCTTTTAAATCTGTACCCGTAGAGATCGATTGGCGTTTAACTTTTCCGTTCCCTTTTACCTCTACCTCAATACCCAAATTTTCTAAAATTGCTACGGCATCCATACCGCACATACCTTTTACATTTGGTACTGCAGCATATTTTTGCTGCGCCTTTTTATAATAGCCACTATGAGAATCTTCATTATCTGCCACCAATACATCTTTTACATCCACCTCACTTGTTAAAGGTGATGTAGCATATACTTTCTGTGCAACCGATT
The DNA here is from genome assembly GCF_902506355.1 of Maribacter litoralis. Classification (NCBI taxonomy): domain Bacteria; kingdom Pseudomonadati; phylum Bacteroidota; class Flavobacteriia; order Flavobacteriales; family Flavobacteriaceae; genus Maribacter; species Maribacter litoralis. Next base: position 752,658 of record NZ_LR733271.1, read on the forward strand.
TAAATACCGGCCCTGAAACATCGGCACCGTAATATCCTACACCCTTATCTGGCTTATGGATAACTACAATACACGAGTACTTTGGATCGTCTGCCGGAAAATAGCCAGCGAATGACGAAATGTATTCGTACTTAGACCTATCCTTAGATACATAGTTTGTCTGGGTAGTTCCTGTTTTTCCTGCCATGGAAAAATTCTTGGAATACATACCATGACCGGTGCCATGCTCTTTCTCTACCACATTTTTAAGTATCTGCTGTACTTTCTTCACAGTAGACTGCGAACAAATAGCAGGGTTCAATACTTTTTTATCGAACTTCTCTATGGTCTTATCCCATTCCTTTACTTCTTTCAATAATCTTGGCTTTACCATTTCACCATCATTGGCGATAGCATTATAAAAAGCCAAAGTCTGTAACGGAGTCATAGAAACCTCATACCCATAAGCCATTTGCGCCAATGACAACCCAGACCAACCTTTATCACCTGGGTAACGTAAAACCGGTTTGCCTTCACCAACAACCGGTAAGCCCAGTTCTTTATGAATGCCCATTTCCATTAACCTGTTTACATATTTCTCTGGATCGTTCTTGTAGCCTTCATGCACCATTTTTGCAAATGCAACGTTAGACGACACTTCAAATGCCTTTGACATGGTAATTTTTCCATGACCACCACGCTTGGTATCCTTTATTCTATGTCTATATAATTTCCATGACCCTTTTTCGGTATCTATTACAGAACTGGTATCTATTATCTTATCTTCTAAAGCAGCTACCAAGTTCACCAACTTAAATGTTGACCCAGGCTCGTGAGACTCACCTATGGCATAATTTAATCGCTCATAATATTTACCTTCTGAAGTCTGCCCTAAATTGGAAATCGCTTTTACCTCACCGGTCTTCACCTCCATTACGATTACCGTACCGTGGTCTGCCTGGTATTTTTCCAATTGCCCCAAAAGTGCATGGTGCGCTATATCTTGTATATTGATGTCAATGGTAGAATACACATCATAACCATCTTTTGGCTCAATGATATTATCGTTACCGATCGGTTTCCACTGCCCTTTGGCGATTTTTTGCTTTAAACGCTTACCAGAAATTCCCCTTAAATATTCTCCAAAGGCACCTTCCATTCCCACACGGGTGTAATAACCGTTTTCATCTACACGCTCATACCCGACACTACGCTCGGCTATTTTACCTAGCGGATGCTCTCTTTTGGTTTTCTGCTCAATGATCAAACCTCCTTTATAGGCACCTTTATTAAATAGCGGCATCTTTTTAACTGCCATATAATCTGAATAATCCAAATTACGCACGATCAATGCGTATCTATTTTTATTCTCTCTTGCCTTTCTTAAAATTTGCTGATAATGAGAAGATGTTTTCCCAAACTGCTTTGCCAAGGCATCTGCCAACGGCTTTACATTTTCCTTAAAATCTTCGCTGCTAACGGTTACGGCATCAAAACGGATGGTGTATTTAGATACCGAAGTCGCCAAAAGGCTACCATCGTCAGAATACAAATTACCCCTGTTGGGCTCAATGGTGAACATACGCTCTGTTCGCGTATCTGCCAATGCCTGGTATTTTTCGCCATCTACAATTTGAATAGAAACCAGCTTGAACAACACCGCGCCCGCAAAGAGCACCATGCAACCCGCCACTATGTAGAGTCTTTTTAATATGCTTTTATCCGTTACCGCCATTACTCCTCTTCATTTAAAGATTTCACTTTAATTTTTTGCGGGGGAGTTTCTGAAGGAAATAATCCTTTTGCCGATATTTTACCGGTAATGTTCGATTCTAGCTTTAACTGCTGCACATCTGATCGCATATCGACAAATTCGTTACGCAATTCTTTCACCTCTTCGTTCAACAATGCAATACGGTGTACTTTTTGATCGGCGCTGTGTGAGCTACTGATCATTACCGTTGCCAAAAAAGAAATGAAAATAATGAACAGCCAATTTTTAGGGGCGTCACCGCTCACCAAAAACTTTCCCTTCAATAGGTCAAATACACCTGTTTTCACTTTACTTTTCGCCATTGCGTTCTGCTATTCTCAATTTGGCACTACGTGCTCTGTTATTAACTTTTATCTCTTCTCTGGTCGGAACTATCAATCCTCCAACCTTTTTTAACGGTACATCTATATTCCCGTAAAAATCCTTTTCTGGCTCTCCTTCAAATTGACCGGCCCTTATAAATCTTTTTACCAACCTATCTTCTAACGAGTGGTAACTTATAACACTTAGTCTTCCCTTCTCTTTCAACAACCCTGGCACCTGCTCCAAAAACTCTTTGATCACCGCAATCTCTTGATTCACCTCTATGCGAATCGCCTGATATATCTGTGCCAATATTTTATGCTGCCTATGCTCTGGCAAAAACTGCTTTAACACCACCTTTAAGGCATCGGTAGTCTGTATCGGCTCTTCTTCCCTACTGGCAACAATTACCTTTGCCATAGCGTTGGCATTTCTGATATCGCCATATTCGAACAACACCTTTCTCAAGTCGTCATACGAATATTTGTTGACCACCTCAAAAGCAGACAGCGTATTACGCTTGCTCATTCGCATATCCAGATCCGCATCGAAACGGGTAGAAAAACCACGTTCCGCTTGATCGAACTGATGCGATGAAACTCCAAAATCTGCCAAGATTCCATCTACTTTTCTAATGCCATAGAACTTTAAAAACTGGGTGATGTATCTAAAATTTTCCGCAATTAGCGTAAATCTTGGATCACCTAACGCGTTTGCCTGCGCATCTTCGTCTTGATCAAAGGCATATAACTTGCCTTCTTTACCCAATCTTTTCAATATTTCTTTAGAGTGACCGCCACCACCAAATGTCACGTCTACATATATACCGTCTTCTTTGATGTCCAACCCATCTACTGTCTCTGTCAGCATTACCGGATTATGATACATCTTTATCGTCTTTTTTGTTCAGCATTACACGCTTCACCAAATTCTTCTTCTCTTCCTTAGATATAGATATGGTAGCTTCGTACTCTTTCACATCCCATATCTCCAAATGCTTGCGCATTGGCACTATCTTCACCTCTTTTGTAATTCCAGCTAAAGAAATCACGTCTTTTGCCAATAAAAGCCTACCGGTACCATCTACCTCTACAGGTCTTAGCCCATCCATAAATATTCTTTGAAAAAGTTGGCTTTCTTCATCAAATCGGTTATTCTGGTCCATTTCCGCCATGATTTTATACCATTCTTGAGCAGGATATAATTCTAGACATTCGTTGTAGTACGACTTTTTAATAAAAAAACCTTCATTTAAGATCGGAGTCATTTGATTGCGCAGCGCAACAGGAAGCATGATACGCCCCTTGGCATCGGCCTTGCAGTTAAATGTCCCAAAGAAATAAATGTCCAAAATGGATAGGTTTTATTTATATAACTCAAATATATAAATATTATTACCACATTTTACCACTAAAAACCACTTTGTTAATAAATTACCCCTTTTGTGAACCGTTTTTGCCACTCATCGGATTTTTTTGATCAGATTTTACCACTTCACCTTTATTCTGGGGAAAATCTAAAGTTGATGTAATCATAAAACCACCTTATCGAAAAGAGTTGTTTGCTATTCTCTGTAATTACCTATATTTGGGCAATTATGATGAGTAGTGCGCATGGAAAACGAATTGATTAACGAAGGTGGCTTTAAGTATATAGAGAAAGGTGAAGGAAAACCCATAATTATTCTTCACGGACTTATGGGCGGACTTAGTAATTTTGAAGGGGTAACCTCTTATTTTCCTCCAAAAGGATACAAAGTACTTATACCTGAACTTCCGCTATATTCTATGCCAATGTTGAAGACAACGGTAAAGAATTTTGCAAAATATCTTAAAAAATTTATAGATCATAAAGGACTCGAAGATGTTATTCTTTTAGGCAACTCTTTAGGTGGCCATATTGGTCTTTTACATACCAAACTTTACCCTGCCAAGGTTAAGGCATTGGTCATTACCGGTAGTTCTGGGCTCTACGAAAGTGCCATGGGCGACGGTTACCCTAAACGTGGTGATTATGAGTTCATTAAAAAGAAGGCTCAAGATGTTTTCTATGATCCAGAAGTTGCCACCAAAGAAATTGTAGATGAAGTTTTTGCCACGGTCAACGATCGTGTTAAATTGGTAAAAACCTTGGCGATCGCCAAAAGTGCCATTCGCCATAACATGGCTCAAGATCTACCAAGCATGCAAACCCCTACTTGTATTATTTGGGGTAAAGATGATACGGTTACTCCGCCAGATGTTGCAGAGCTTTTTGACGAGCTGCTACCCAATTCCGATCTTTTTTGGTTGGATAAATGCGGACACGCACCTATGATGGAGCACCCAGACCAGTTCAATACCATTTTAGATGAATGGTTGACCAAAAATAATTTTTAAATACCCTACGGATGAAAATAAAGTCGGCCGACTTTGTAATGAGCAATTCCGATGTTACCAAATGCCCAAAGGAGCCATTGCCCGAGTATGCCTTTATTGGTCGTTCTAACGTGGGTAAGTCTTCTTTAATCAATATGTTGACCGAGCGTAAAAGCTTGGCAAAAACCTCTGGTCGCCCCGGAAAAACCCAACTTATCAACCACTTTAAGATCAACGAGAATTGGTTTTTGGTCGATTTACCGGGTTATGGTTATGCTCGTGTTTCCAAAAAAGATAAAAACACCTTTCAAAAATATATTACCAATTACTTTTTACAACGAGAGCAATTGGTATGTTCTTTTGTGCTCGTAGATATTCGCCATGATCCACAACCTATAGATATGGAATTCATGCAGTGGATGGGTGAAAACGGAGTACCCTTTGCCATAATTTTTACAAAAGCCGATAAATTAAAGCCAAAAGCCATTGAGCGACAAGTAAACCAGTATTTGAACAAACTCACCACGGACATGTGGGAAGAAGCTCCACCGCACTTTATCACCAGCTCTAGCCACCGCAGCGGCCGCGATGAAGTATTAGCATACATAGACGAGATAAACGGGCAGTTTTTTGAGGCAACGAAGAAGTAGTTGTTGGTTGTTCGTTGATGGTTGTTCGTTTTTTAACGCTGCGCGTTTTTTGTATTAAGTACTTGTTCTAGCATTCAGTTGGCAGTGACAGTTGGCAGTGACAGTTGGCAGTATCAGTTGGCAGTATCAGTTGGCAGTATCAGTTGGCAGTAACAGTTTGCAGTTTTTCTTAACGCTGCGCGTTTTTTGTATTAAGTATTAAGTACAAAGTATATAGCTGTTTGTGTTAGTTCTTCGTGCTTCGTACTCAGAGCTGTTCGCTTTATGCTATTCGTTTTACACTTCACATCCACTACTTAATACTTTGTACTTATTACTTTGTACTCTTTAATTACTTACGACTTAATACGCTGTACTTTCTACTCTTTAAAACCGAAATGTCACTTCGAGCGCAGTCGAGAACTTTGAAACTCGCATCACTTCAGCTAGGCTCAGTGACCGAATAAGCTCTACGACCGAGTGAGACCAACAACCAAATACAGAACACACCTTCAACAGATTGCCACGTCGCGAAAAGCTCCTCGCAAAGACGAATATTAAAATCTCTCCGTCATAGCGAGCAAAGCGCGGCTATCTTTTTTTTTGGAACACGTATCTCTAAGACTACGTTTAACAACAGACAAAACATATTGTCAGTTCGAGTGGATTTTATACTGTAGCAGAGCGGAAGTAAAAAATTTGTATCGAGAACCCTCGCGTGTACCGAACCTGTTCTCGATACAAATTTTCTCATGCTTCGAAAATTCACTCGAACTGACAGTAGGGATAACACTTCACTAAAGACAACTGAAAACTGAAACTGCTTACTGAACACTGAAACTGCCTACTTCACCAATAAGATCCTCCACCGTCTCCATAGCGTTCAACTTCTCGGCAGACACCAACACCTTTAGGTCATGACCTGTTTCTACCAATATAATAGGATAGGTATACTTGTGCCCAAACTTACTTTAATAATTTTCTTGGAATTCGTCTTTATGAAAGAATTCTAACTCGTAGCCTTTGGCTAACAAGCTTTCTCTAAACCCTTTCCACTGTTTGTTCTCGGTAAAACTGCCATAGGTTAAACTGCAGAGATTGCAGTTATAGGTAGCTGGGTTGATGATTTTATGGGCGAAGTCTAGCATTTTACTGCCCGTGTCGCTATTGGCATTGTAGATAAATAGAATTTTCTTAGGCACGACCATTTGGTCGTAAAAATACTCAAACCATACATAATTTTTGACCAATTATGGTTTCCCGTAATGCAGTGTAAATTCTAAATTGTAGGTTTATTCTTTAGAGATATATTAGAAGTGTAATTACATATATTTTTGAATATAGGGGAATATGCGTAATTGTGCACATACACCATAGTTGTATGCCATTTAAACAAAACTCAAACCTATGATCGACAACCTTTACTTTATTTACTGTACGATTTTATCATTTAGCGGATTTGCAATCGGATTTTATGGAATACTAGCTAAACATAAAATTGAAATGGAAACCAGAATCGGAATGGACAATGGTTTTGACTTTGACACGGAAAAGGGAAACGCATATTTTGCTGAACGATTTGAAAACTGGAAAGCGGGTTCTTATTTTGACTCTCAATTCGCACCAATAAGTGGAATTTTAATAGCACTAACTGGAGCTGGACTGAATTTAATTAGCAACACTTGGTGGACCTCTATTTTATTGTTGGTTATCGCATATATCGTTTACTTACAAGCTGTGAAATTGGTAAAATGGAAAATTCAAATCATATCAATGTTGACTTTATTGATTTCAGCAATTCTGATAATAATAAAACTGATATAAAAAACGAACTGAATGGATAATCCAAAAGCATTTATTTCATACGCTTGGGAAAGTGAAGAAGCCAAAATATGGGTAAAAGAACTTGCAACAGAATTACGAAATGATGGAATTGATGCAAAACTTGACCAATGGGAAATTGTTCCAGGCGACCAAATGCCTCATTTTATGGAAAAATCAGTCAGGGAAAAATGACTATGTTCTTATTATTTGCACACCAAAATATAAGACCAAATCGGAAGATAGAATAGGCGGAGTTGGATATGAGGGAGATATAATGACAGCAGAGGTTTTGCAAAAATCAAATCATAGAAAATTTATCCCAATTTTAAAATCCGGAACTAAAGACACTTCAATCCCTAGTTGGCTTCAAGGAAAATATTATGTGGACTTGTCAAACGAAACACATTATGAAAATAATTATTCTGACTTAACAACTACATTATTAAACGATAGGGAAACTGCACCTGAACTTGGAATATCAACTACAAGAAAAACACCTAATTCAAGAAATCAAGAAACAAAGTCTGAACCTGTCCCGAAAGATGAACCAATCAAAATTAAAGGAATTGTTATAGATGAAATTACTCAACCAACGAATGATGGAACTGCTGGAAGTGGATTATATAAAATACCTTTTGAATTAAATAGAACACCCAGTTATGAATGGAGAGAGTTATTTATAAATGCTTGGAATCGACCACCAAGTTGGACTTCAATGCATAGACGGGGAATTGCAACGGCTTACGGGAATCAAGTGATTTTAAATGGAACTACAATCGAAGAAGTCGAAAAGTATCATAAAGACACTCTTAAATTAGCTGTGCAAGTTGCTAATAAGCAATTAGAGGAAATTAATAGAAGGAAACAACAACAAGCTGAAAGGGAAAGAATTGAAAGAGAAAATCATCGAAAGAATATAGATGATATTAGTAATCGAATAAATTTTGATTAATAAAAAACGGCATACAACAAAGAACTGAGGTAAAAAACAAACAAATTCTTCTTTAATCTGAGACAATATTATTCTAGGCTCATGGATTCTAAAATCAGATTCTTGAGCTTTTTTTTAAAATAAATAATAGGGCTCGTGCTAGATTTGAAAGGTTAGCGTTTATTTATTAGCTACACTTTATTCATAAAAATACTTTATATGAATTAATTAAAATGTCTTAAATGAACGAAAAGGAATTTCAAGAATTCAAGAAAAATATCCCGAATTATCTAAATAGATTGTCCGAATTATTAAAAACCGAATTGACATATAACTATGATGAGATGGATACGATAGAGCATCTTTATGAAAAAAACCTTAAATCACCATCATTTTGGGATTAACAGAAATTGATTTTGATAACATTTTCTATTCATATTTTGGAGAGGCATGAATCAATTATAATAGAGGTTTTGGGATTTTATCTAATTCTCGTAGAGACAGGGCATATGGAACTCCTATTATTACGAATTCTAACAATACAAAATATACTATAAGTCCTTATGTGTGGAAAGAATTTATCAAACGAGATTTACAACGTGCACCATTGAGTAAAGTAATCAGAAGGTCTCAAATACCAAGAGATATATAAAAAACGTAATTCGAGATAGTTCTGATGTAAAAAACAAACCTCTCCATATTTAATCTAAGTTCATACAATTCTAAGCTCTTAGATTCTAAAATCAGATTCTTTGAGTTTTTTTTAATTTCAATATAATTGTTAGGCAACTAATCAATTGTAATTACGTTATAAAATCTAAATAGCACTACACATAATGAAATTAAAATATTTTCTATATTCTCTATCTATACTGTTTATTACCAGTTGTTCTTCCCATAAAAAAATAAACAAATTAGCTTCTAATTTGGATTGTAGTAAATCATTTGAATTCATTTTCGACAAGGAAAGTAATTACGCTAAAATTGAGAAAACAGGACCAAGTATTGGAGAATCAAAAATTCCAGGTTATGAATCAACATTTGTAGCCGCAGTTGAGGAATTACAACAAAATACAAGCACCAATTTAAGTGTAAAAAACTCATTTGGTTTTCCTAATGATAATGTGGTAAAAGTAATTGTTAAAATTGAACGAATTGAATGGAACTTTAGAACTGCTGATGCTATAATGAATACCGATTTAAGCTTTAAAGTCAAAGACAAAGAATTTCTAATTACCGGCACAAATACAGTTTATTGGCATGGCACAAAAAAAGGTAACTTACATAAAAGTTTAAAAAATGGTATTTATCAATTCTTAAGTGCATTTTGCACTCCTTAAACTCATCAGCTTATCTTAGAAAATACTATTCAAAACAATAAAAACAATGCAGTTCAATTCTAGTCAGAAATTCAAAAACTCAAATATTTATAGATTGTCTGAATTGAAACCTGCGGCTACAAAACTCATTTTAGAACCTAAAACTGAGTTAATAGAACTCTTAAAGTTGACATTATTCGACTTGACTTTAAAGCAAGTTTTAAGAATCAAGAAAACTCAATTAAAATCTCACCCAAGAGACCCATACTTAAGAGAATATGTAACTGTCGAAACTGGAAAGAATTTCACAAAATATAAGCCAAATAAATTTGAAGAATATTTTACAGGACTCATTGACGAGGATAGCTATTTCAAATTAAAACCTTACTTAAGAGCCATATTCAAAAAAATACCATCTGAATACCAATATAAAAAAGAGATTGTTCGTGATTTAAAACTGAAATCTTATTTTAAAAGTGATTTAGTTTCAAGTATTTTTTCATTGTTCAAAACCAATTTCAAGGGAAATAATCTAAAAAAAGAACTACAAGAGTACCTAGACGAAGTAGATGAAAATATTGTAACCTTTATTGAAAACGAACCAAATAAGGCATTAGAATTAATTCTATTTCTTCAAGGAAACATCTTTCTTCTTAAGAACTTAAAATTTGAACTTTTAGAAAAACTCAAATCAATATCTCCAGTAATCTCAAATAATAATGATGATGACTTTTTAAACGATTGGTATTGGATCGATTTTATCTACGACCCTGACCTTTCATTTTCTGATTTATTCACTGATATATCTGAAATGTTCCATACCATCGATGATTACTTCGATTTTGACAGTGGCGGAGATTGGGGTGGAGATTATGACTTTGACATTGACTAATAAAATGGAATGTGAATCACAAAAATTAAAATTACCTTCGTCATCATTTCAACAAAAAACAACACACCTTCCCACAAACACAACACATGGAACAACAAGGCTCAGATATCATTGAAAATAGATACAAGAACTTTATTAAAACCGTTTGCGAGACAGGCATTGTTTATGCGCTGCAAAATCATGAAGGCTTTGCCACCTCAGCCTCTGCGCTTTATGAAAATGAACAGGGCAAACCTGTTGACATATTATGTTTTTGGGCAGAAGGTGCCAGAGCGAAATCTTGCACTATAAACCATTGGAGCAACTACCAAATTACAGAAATAGCATTAGTAGATTTTATAGAAAATTGGGGTGTAGGCATGGAAAATGACGGTATTATAGCCGGCATTGCCTTTGACCAAAAAATGTTTGGCTACGAAGCCAAACCCTTAGATTTAATTCTTGCCTTAGTTGATGAAATAAAAGCAACCAAAAAAGAACTACAGCTACAAAAATTTGAAAACCTTGCCGATTTAGAAGAACAGGCGAAAATTGCCAACGGGTAGTATTTAGAGTTAATAAAACTTTTAATCATAGCATCGATTTTAACGACAGGTGCCTAATTTGCGCTGAACACCTAGCAAATTAATTAACCCTATCGTTAAAAATTATGATGACCGCCATTGTTGTACTAATTGTAACCGGAGCACTTGTTATTGGTGCACTGTGGGGGCTGTACGGAAATTTATCAAAAAGGCTGGAAGGTTTTCTGGTAGCATTGGCAGGCGGTGCGCTATTGGTTTCGGCATTGCTTGAACTTATTTATCCGGCACTTGAAAATAACTCCGTCCCCATGGCGTTGACCACGGTATTTGTAGGTGCCATTACGTTCACCGCATTAGATTATTGGGTGAAGGAAAAATGGAACTCTCAAAGTGGCGGTGGTTTACTTGCTGCTATTACCTTAGACGGCATACCAGAAAATTTGGCATTGGGTGTTTCTTTGATCGGCGCAGGACCATTATCCATCGCTGCGCTTTCTGGCTCCATACTTTTATCGAATTTACCCGAAGCGGCAGGTGGGGCAAAAGAGATGGCGGAAAATGCAGGTTCTAAAAAGAAAGTTTTATGGCTTTGGATCGGTACCGCTCTTATACTATCCGCCTCCGCCTTGCTGGGTCATTTTTTACTTGCCGACGTACCTACCAAGTATTTGAATTACATTAAATGCTTTGCCGGTGGTGCCGTTGCCGCATCACTTGCTTTAGAGGTTTTTCCAAAAGCTTTTAAAGAAGATAAGTATTGGACAGGTGTTGCTACAGCAATCGGTTTAGTTTTAGCGCTGTATTTAAATACTCTGGGGGAGTAATAGCCAATTACATATTTTATTCCTAATTGTTAAAAATCAATAGACCGATTACCCCATAACACCACTAAAACAGAACCGCAGAAAGTGCTTTTTACAAAAAACACTGAGAAGTGTCATAGTTTAGAAATCCGTTGTTGTCTACTATTGTAAAAACAATGGTATGCAAAAAATATCTTTCACCGAAAATTTAGAATTTAACGACAAGAAAATTGTCACACAAGTGCTTTTAGAAACATCGTTCTCTAAAGAAATACGCATCTTATTGAAAAAAGGTCAGCTTATGAAAGAACATAAAGCGCCTTTTCCAATTATAGTCCATATAGTAAAAGGCAGTATAGATTTCGGAGTGGAAGGCACTGTTCATGTTCTAGAGCAAGGAGATATCATTACCTTAGCAGCCAATATTCCGCATGACCTTTTAGCGAAATCGGATAGTATTATTCGCCTTACCCTTTCTAAACTTGATGCCGCCGAACGGGTAGAAAAAGTCGTTGCAGATTCTTAAGCATAGCGCATGACAAAAATTACAAATAGAGAAGATGTGAGGGTATTGGTGCATACGTTTTACGATAAAATAAGACAGCATGATATTCTTGGACCCATTTTTAACGGACATATTACCGAAGAGCAATGGCCGGCACACCTCAGCAAACTCACCGATTTTTGGGAATCTAACTTATTTGGGGTACGCACTTTTAGAGGAAGCCCCTCAAAAGCACATGTCAACGTTGATAAAAATCTCAACCATACGGTTTCTCAAAATCACTTTGCGCAATGGCTACAACTATGGTTCGAAACCATTGACGAACTTTACGAAGGTGAATTGGCAGACAGAGCCAAAGAAATGGCACGGAGAATGTCAACAGGGCAGTATATTCATATTTGGCAGAACAGACCGAGGGATTAGTTCTCAGTGGGCAGTGTTCAGTATCAGAGGGCAGTTTCAGTTCCCAGTAGGCAGTATCAGCTGGCAGTGTATTAGCGAAATAGTGAATAATGGCTACTGGCTACTTAAATATCAACAATTTAGCAAAGCTAAATACGATTCAATCAATAAAAGTCCATTCTCTTTCCTCTATATTCTATACTCTATTTTCTCTATTCCAATTTTAAAATTCTCACTTAATACTTTGTACTTAATACTGATTCCAAGCATCTGATAAAACAAGTCTATTCTCTATATTCTATTTTCTCTCTTCTAACATTAGACATCTCACCTCGTACTTAATACTTTGTACTTTATACTCTTTACTCCATACTAGCTTTGGGCGTATGGCGATTTACCCTTGACGCATAAAAATTTCTTACCTTAGTCTTTGGCGTATAAATCGATGTATACTACAAATACTCAATTCTATGGATTACCTATCCCCCACTTACTTTTTTGATTTTAAAAGTGAAGAAATACAAGCGTTTATTTCCGAATTTAAAGATACCGAACTATCACAGAAAGAAATAGCTATTGCACTTTATACCAAGGTGAGAGATACATGGCGGTACGATCCCTACAGCCTAAGTTTCAACAAAGAGAAATACCGTGCCAGTGAAATTGCAAAACGCACTAAAGGGCACTGTGTGGACAAATCGATCATTTTAGTTGCTTGTTTACGTGCTATGGGTATACCTGCACGAATTCATTTAGCGAAGGTCAAAAACCATATCGCGGTAGACCGATTGATAGAGAAATTCGGTTCTAACGAGTTAACGCCCCATGGTATGGTAGATGCCTATATTAATGGTAAATGGCTGAAGCTCTCACCCACGTTCAACGCTTCGTTATGCGAAATGCTGAATGTTGCCCCTTTGGATTTTGATGGTGAAAATGATGCCGTGCTACAAGCATTCAATGAAGATGGCACCCAGTTTATGGAATATTTGGAAGATTACGGGTATTTTGAAGATGTACCCGTTGCTTTTATGGCTCAGAATGCTCGTGAACACTACCCTAACATATTTGACACAGGAAACAACCAAACGGAGTTTCAACTGTAGGTTTTAACAAACTTTAATACTCCATGGCATTACAAACTTCTTTATGAATCGCTTTTTATAGTACTTTCGATTCAAAATTAGAACCATTGAAAAACATTCTATTCGTACTTTTTATAGCATTTTCATCAATGCCTACTTTCGCACAGGAACCGCTTGTGTGGAATCCTGATTATGAGTTACAGCTAAGCGACTATCAATCGGCGGAATCGGAAATCAATCCTGAACTTACCTCCTATTCTATTTATTCTGGATCAAAAATCGACTTCAGTTTTAATATGAACTCGGTCTCGTTCATGTTTACCAAAAACTTTAATGATAAGGTAAAGGCTATTTTTCAAAAAAACCTTGCTGTGTTGGTGGCTCCGGATTCCCTTACCGCTAATCAACTATTGCAATTTGGGCGCTACGATTTTGACCTGGTAGAGCTTTATGCTAGAAAAATTCGCAAAAAAATATATGAGGAGAAAGGTACTTTTAGCGATTCTAAATTATTTCAGCCCATTTTCAATGAGCTACAGGAAGAAATGAATACCGTAAGCGCCCAAGTCTTTAAAGTAACGGATTTCGGAAAAGACACCGAGCTTCTTCTCAAAGAACACAACAAGGTGATTGATGAGATCAATGCCCTCTCCGATTTTTGTATGACGTGCAAGCCTAGGAAGAATAGGTAATAGTTGTTCGTTGATGGTTGTTCGTTGATGGTTGTTCGTTGATGGTTGTTCGTTGATGGTTGTTCGTTGATGGTTGTTCGTTGATGGTTGTTCGTTGATGGTTGTTCGTTGATGGTTGTTCGTTGATGGTTGGTTAAACGCTTCGCGTTTTTTGTATTAAGTATTAAGTACAGAGTACTTAGCTGATCGTACGTGAAATTTTTATCGAGATTCTTCGCGTGTTCCAAACCTGTTCTCGATACATTTTCTTTCAGAAAACACTCGAACTGACATAGATAATTTCAATAGCTTGCCATATCGCGAGAGCTCCTCGCAATGACATTTACATTTACTTAAGACTTTGTACTTAACACTTAGTACTTCTAACCTCGTACCTTCTACTTAATACTTAATACCTTGTACTTAATACTTTGTACTCTGTACTTCTTACCACAACTCAGCACCCAAATACCCCAATTGAGTAATTATATTTATCTCTACAACAATAAATACTCCATCTTTGGGTAACGAAAAACCGACCGACCATGGAAAACATCATTAGCATCTTCATCTACATTCACGCATTTTTTGGCGGTGTAGGTCTTATTACCGGTATAGCAAGTATTATTGTAAAAAAAGGGCAACACAATCATAAACGATTAGGTAAATGGTTTTCATGGTCAATGATTATAAGCTCTGCTATTTCTCTAGTAGTAGCACGTATGCCCAACCACATCAACACCTTTTTATTCTTGATCGGTATTTTTACGATCTATATGGTTATGGCAGGTAATAGGGCACTCACATTTAAATCGACCAAAAAAACAAAAGCGAACTTGACCGATATACTCGTTTCAGCAATTATGGCTATTTGCGCGCTCTTAATGATCGTCTTTGGCTCTACAGGACTTATACAAGGATATTCTCACAGTATCCTATTTCTAGTATTCGGTCTAACCGGTCTCTCTTTAACCTTTGGCGACTACAAACTATTTAAGACCACATTAGAGAACAGAAAACTTTGGCTCATAAATCACCTAAGCAGAATGTTAGGTGCACTAATAGCTTCCATAACGGCATTTATAGTTGCCGGTATGCACCAAGATAATCTATGGGCATGGCTTACTCCGTCCGTTTTCGGTACCGCCTATATTGTTTACTGGATTAAAAAAATAAAAGGTAAAAAGAAGTTGAAAACTGTTTAACCCTGTTCTTTTAAATTTAGATTTTCTGCGAAGTAGTCACAGAAATCTTTCATGGTAGCCGTCATTTTCTCGTCTTGCGTCGCTTTTAAGAAGGTTTCTGACAAAGAAACCAATGTTTGGTGAAAGAAAGTTTTCATTTCATCTACGGGCATATCCTTGGTCCATAAATCGATTTTTAGAGATTCTTGGTTCTTGCTATCCCAAACGGACAACAACATTGCCTTTGCCTCTTCATTCTCAATGCCTCCGTCTTGTGCAGACCAGTTTAATTTTTCAGGAACTCTATTCTCATCTAATCCTACGCGCAACGTAATCTCTGAAGTATGTAAATCTGCCATTTAATTTCTGGGTTTGTAATTTGATTTTTTAAATATCTCTTCTGCAGGCATGGTCATAAGTTGTTTTAACTCCACATCATTATTATCCATAAATGCGCGTACAATTTGCCAACCTACAAATCTACCTAATCTACCTGGCGACTCATTATCCAATTCCAGTCCAAATTTCGAAAAGGGTGCCGGTTCTAAAAATCGCTGGTTCAACTTATTATCTGTACTGTACAGGTATTCGTTTTCAATAAAATTTCTCCACATCGGCTCTTCATTTGCAAAAGCCCAATCTAGATCTTCTTGCGAGTACCCTATTTTCTTACGGTCTTCTACACTTGGCATTATCATATCTTTCAAATACAATTCTTTGCCAAAATAGATCATACGTGCAAGAAAAGAGCGATCTCTTGGTCTTGGCACTACCTGCTTCGCAAAAGAACTAGCAACATCGGCTACCAAAAAATTACGATCTAAAGTATGTGCAATATAACGCTGAAAACCACCATAGTACTTATGCTCAGGACCTAAATAATTATCAAGGCTAATGAATAACAAACTATCGGTCAAAATAATCCTGTTATTATAATCGACATCATTTGTTACCGTTATCACTTTTGGCACCGTGTATTCCGGGAAATAGTACTTAATGTGTTTAAACAATTGCACCAAGCCTTCTTCCTCGTCCTCAAAACTACGAAAGGCGTTACCTACTTCTTGAAATAGCTCTATTTGAAGGGAATCGTTCATTTTGGCGATCCAAACACTATCTGGCGCCGGAAATAAATACGGATACATTTTACGTAAGCTCGGCAAACCTTTCTCACCCGAAGCCGCAAATTCGCGATCAAATCGCGATATTTTAAGATCCATGGGTATCGCCGAAATCTCTTTGGCAACCTTATCACTATCATTACAACTAGAAAGAATGACAAAAACTGATAATAGTATAAAAATAGGTTTGACCTTGGCAAGTATTTTACAATACATTTTATTATTCACAGTGTTCAACTTATTTTTAAGGCAAAGTTAATTGATTTTACTAAATAATTAGAGCGGTATGCAAACTGAAAAGGTAATTGAACACATTGTAAAGTGGTTAAAAGATTATGCTGTTAATGCAAAACAAAAAGGTTTTGTCATTGGAGTGTCTGGCGGAATTGACTCTGCCGTTACTTCTACCCTATGCGCAAAAACGGGTTTAGACCTGCTTTGTCTAGAGATGCCCATTCACCAAGCCGAGAACCAAAGTGATCGCGCCTCAAGACATATTGATTGGTTAACAACGAATTTCCCCAATGTAAAAAGACAACCTGTAAACCTTACTCCGGTTTTCGATAGCTTAGTGGCAGCCCTACCAGCGGTTGAAAATGAAGAGGAAAGATTTATGTCTTTGGCAAACACAAGAGCTAGACTACGTATGACCAGTTTGTACTATTTTGCCGCCCTAAAACGCTATCTGGTAGCAGGTACAGGAAACAAGGTAGAAGATTTCGGGGTAGGATTTTATACAAAATACGGCGATGGCGGTGTTGACCTTAGCCCTATTGCCGATCTAATGAAGACCGAAGTATATGACATCGCAAAATCTTTGGGTGTAAACCAAGAGATCATAGATGCCGCACCAACAGATGGTTTATGGGGAGATGATAGAACAGATGAAGATCAGATAGGTGCATCGTACCCCGAGTTAGAATGGGCCATGAACATGAAAGACGAAGGAAAAACCGTTGCAGATTTTGAAGGAAGACAGAAAGAGGTCTATACAATTTTTACAAGGTTCAATACTATGAACCAACACAAAATGTTATCTATACCTGTTTGTGAGATCCCAAAAGAGTTAAAATAACAACTCAACTAAGAATCAAGGTATTAAATCGAAAATAAAGTTGAAAATTATACGTTAATAATAAAAAAATGCAACTTTGACTTCTAATTTAGAATTTTATGCCTTACATTGCATGTTGTCTTTTCAGACAATAATAGGTTTTAAAATCTATAAAAAAATAATTTAATGATCAAAGTTTTAATAGCGGACAATCATCCTATCATAAGAATGGGAGTTAGGAAGGTTCTAGAATCCGCTGAGGGATTTGAACTGATCGATGAGGTAGCTACTACCGAAGAACTGTTTGAAAAACTCAAAGACACAACCCCCGATGTGGTCATGTTAGAAATGGATATTCCGGATATAAACGGAATAGCGGCATTACGCAAAATCAAGAAAGATTACGCGGACGTAAAAGTCCTTATGTACAGCGGTCAATCTGAAGATGTGTACGCCCTAAGTGCCATTAGAGCAGGTGCTTTTGGATATTTATCCAAATCATCTGGTGTAGAGTATATAACTGCAGCAGTGACCAAAGTAAGTGAAGGTAGCATGTTCATTACGAACGAACTTGCACAAAGACTTGCTTTTGATGAAGGAACTAAAAAACCAAGAAGGTTCTTTAGAAAACTATCTACTAGAGAAATAGAAGTATTAAAACTTTTAGCTAGTGGTAAGCGCAACAAAGAAGTTGCTTTAGGTTTAAACCTAAACGAAAAAACAGTTAGTACCTACAAAGCTCGTTTAATGAAAAAATTAAATGTTGATAATATGGTAGATTTATTACAACAGGCAAAAGCCCTGGAATTGTACTAAATTCTTACAACTGTAATAAAATAAAAAAAGACCTGCTGTTAGCAGGTCTTTTTTTAATACGTTAATATTTTTTCTACGATAAAACCCTATTTAATTTTTGGTTCAATAACTTATTCAACTGAATATAGTTCATAATCTCCTCAAGCGCCTCTCTATTATCTTTACCTGCCTCTTCTGTAGTTTGCTGTAATGCCGTCATTCTTTTTTTGATCAGGTAACAGCGTAGGGTCAAAATTGTTTCGCTAACCAATTGAGATACACCAATTTCTTTCTTTTTTGGAAAAATATCCTTCCTTTCCCAATTATGTAAGGTATAGCGTTCTTCCTCCATCAAAATAGAGGAGATTTGATTTGCCATATCTTGATCTAGTCCGTTTACAAAAGCGGTAATTGAAAAATCTTCGTTTTGGTTCAGGGCTTCGATCAGCCTGCTGTACATTTTACGAAAATCTTCATTTGCCAATTCTATTTCATCTTCTTGAAGATCTAAGTATATTTTTTCATACACCTTGATTTCGGCAGATTCTGGCTCTAACACCAAATCTCCCGCATCATTTTCCTTCAATACCAAATCTTCAAATTCTTCTTTAAAATTGCCGTATAGCATGAGCGATTCAATGATTTTTCGCTCTAAGAGGTACTGTACGTCTACTTTCTCTTCTTTTTCAATATCGGTATTACGAACAACATCAAAAGCTTTCTGCTCTTCTTTCTGTTGCTTTTGTATTTCCTTCTCCTCTTTTTTTCCAATTTGGGCAAGCGTGTTATACAACACCGCCTCAGAAATATTCATAATCTGGGCACACTCTTGTATATAGATCTCTTGTTGAATACGATCGGGGATTTTTGCAATACTATTTACGATATCCCTAACCGTATCGGCTCTTTTTATAGGATCATTATCAGCCTCCTTTACAAGAAGAGAAGCCTTAAACTGAATAAAATCTTTAGCGTTATCATTTAGATAGGCCATTACATCATCCAACTCATTGTTCTTGGCAAAACTATCTGGATCCTCACCTTCTGGAAATGTACATACTCTTACATTCATACCCTGCTCCAAAATCAGGTCAATACCACGTAACGATGCGCGTAAACCTGCCGCATCACCATCGAACAACACCGTAATGTTCTTTGTAAGTCTATTTATAAGCCTTATCTGCTCTGGTGTCAAAGCGGTACCACTTGAGGAAACCACGTTTTCTATACCCCTTTGAGCAAACTGTATTACATCGGTATAACCTTCTACCAAGTAGCAATTATCTTCCTTTGCGATCGCTTGTTTTGCATAGTAAATACCATACAACACCTTACTTTTATGGTAGATGTCACTTTCAGGGGAGTTCAGGTATTTGGCAGCCTTTTTATCGTTTGTTAGTATACGCCCTCCAAAACCAAGTACACGACCACTTAACGAATGAATAGGAAACATGACCCTACCCTTAAACCTATCAAATTTTCTAGCTCCATTAGGATTATTGGGGTCCTCTTTTACAATGGTGAGTCCCGTTTTTTGAAGGTATTCCAGTTTATAACTTTTATCAAGGGCCGCTTTGGTAAAACCGTCCCACTGATCTAGGCAATACCCTAATTCAAATTTCTTGATGGTCTCATCGGTAAATCCACGTTCTTTAAAATAGGTGAGACCAATTGCCTTACCCAGCTCACTTTCCCAAAGCATTTCCTTAAAATGCTTTTGTGCGAACTCAGACACCAAATACATGCTCTCACGTTCGTTCGCCTGTTCTTTTTGTTCGCTAGATTGTTCTGTCTCCTCTACTTCTATATTATACTTTTTGGCAAGGTATTTAATCGCCTCAGGATAGGTAAAATGCTCGTGTTCCATTAAAAAAGCAACTACATTTCCACCCTTACCACTACTAAAGTCTTTCCAAATCTGCTTTACGGGAGATACCATAAAACTTGGTGTACGTTCATCACTAAACGGACTCAATCCTTTAAAATTAGATCCTGATTTCTTTAATTGTACAAAATCACCAATAACCTCCTCTAAACGAGCAGTTTCGTAAACTTGGTCTATAGTTGTTTTTGCAATCATGAAAATCTTGCTAAAAGCTGGTAATAATTTTACGTAAATTAGAACATCAAAAATAGCAATAATGATTCTATTCTTCGGCACTAGACCAGGAAAGCCAGAAACTAAAAAGCTTTTTCATAGCACATGCCCTTATTGCCAGCAAAAAGGCTCCTTAACCGCAATTACAATAAAAAACTATTTCCATATCTTCTGGATAAAGCTCTTTAAAATTTCAAGCCACACTACCATAGAATGTAGCCACTGTAAACGTGGGTATTATGAAAATGAATTTACCGAAGAAATGAATACCGAACTTTCTAAATAAAAATACTGTAGCACCCTATTAAAAGTACCACAGCTAATTTGATTGATGAATTTCTTAATTAAAGATCGAACCTAAGACCTAGAGAGATGTTACGTTGATCTACCGCCGCATCTTTGAATATTGGATTAAGATCATACTTCACATACAATAGCACCCCATCTACACCCGCATAGGCACTTAAACCATACACAAGATCATTGGTATTGTAACTACGCTTTAATTTGTCTTTTACCTTTTCGCCATCAATGGTATATTTTAATTTTTGACGCGTTCCTAAATTGAACCCTGCATAACCACCCAAACCAACTCTAAATTTATTATGCAATGAATACCTTATGGTTTTATCGGTAGTAGATAGCTTTGACGGACCAAACTCAAAATGCATAGGAAATACTAGGTTGTCCATTCTAAATTTAGATTTATCCAAATCATACTCAAACTCCTGTAATTCCGATTGTCCGTTTTCAAGAGAAACCAAATACTGATTATCCTTTGGTTTTAATCCGTTGAACTGAAATGAGAACCCATAATTGAATCGCAGAAAGTTAGTATTCTTAAATACCCTGGTGCGCCATTGCCATCCCATTTCAAAAAATCTACTTCCACCAATTTTATATGGAGAATCATTTAAGGACTGTCCTTCTATAATTGTATTATTTAGACCAACGGCCAAAACAATATCAGAATAGGTTCTTCTATCATAAACCGTCTCTTTTCTATATTTATTTTCATTGATACGTATTCCAAACAGTTTGTCATCATCATCTCCTACCCCGAATTCAAATGCAAACTTATAGTTTAAGGTATCCAGTTCTTTTACATCACCGTTATTTCTTTCTAGCAGAGAAATTTTATTATCGATAATGGCAATTCGCTCTTCTATATTCAAAGCTCTTTTTTCTGCTGCTTTCATTTTTAATGCATTGGACTCCTCTTCGGTAATTTGCCCATTTTCCAACTGTTTTACAATCTCTGCAATCTCAAATTTTAAAGCTTCCTTTTCTTGCCTGGTGATGCTTAACTTTTGCTCTTCTAAAGTTTCTATCTTCTCTTTATAACTCTCCTGCGCTACTAAACCTTGGGTTAACAAAAGTGTCAGCAACACTATTAAATACATTGTAATTGTTCTCATTTTAATTTTGATTTTTTTTGATGAATAAACTCCGCTCCCTGTCCCTATAGCATTTTATAGAGATGTAGGATAAAACGATATGTGATTGATTAATTATTGCGGTCTGCCACAGCAGTACGCACTTTTATAAAACCGGCTTTTAGGGAATCAAAAATTTGGTCTCGGAAGGATTGATCAAGTTCATCTTCAACCTCTGTCAACAAAGCCATAGCATCAACAGATTTATTTTTATTAAATATTTTCTCTCTTAAAATTTCGTCTTGCGCCCGTTTTAACAAGGAATCTACCTCGGCATCGGTCACTGTACTGTTTTGTTCTAGAACATTTACCTGCGCCATAATAGCTGCCACCTTAGAGTCAATAATTTCATCAGGCACCAATATCTCAATAGTTTCGTTAGTTGGCACTTGATTTACAGCTACTTCAATTTTATCATCCAGCACTTTAGACTCTTGTATTTTAGGTACTATAGGTTCTTCAACTTTTACCTTTTCTACACTGGTTTTAGATTCTGATGATACCTCTACCACTTCTTCTTCACTTTTAAAAGGCAAGGACTCTTTTATAATAACATCGTCTAATTTATTTTCCTTTTCCGTGTCTACAATTTCAGTTGGCAACTCATTGCTTACGGCACTGCCATTAAAGTAAAACAGTGCAACACCAAGCAATACCACTATACTAGCCGCAATACCCATCCATAGATATACGGGTTTCTTTTTGGCATCATCATCTTTTAATTCTGATGCTATTTTTGCCCATGCATTCTCTGAAGGAAGAATTTCCCGCTCTTGAAATTTAGCTTTTATATGTTTTTCAAACTTATCGGTTTCCATACCCTATAATATTTTGTTGCCTTAATTGGTCTTGAAGCAATTTTCGGGCTTTTAATAATTGTGTTTTTGAAGTGCTTTCCGCAATGGATAACATTTCTGCAATTTCCTTATGTTTATACCCTTCTACGGTATACAATACGAAGACCATTTTATAGCCTTGTGGCAAAGCATCGATCAATTGTTGAATATGCTCGGTGTCCAAATCTGTACTTTGCGAAATCTCGTCGGACTGATTTTTCTCGTATACCTCATCATCATAAACCACAAACTGTTGTTTTCTTAAATAAGAAATACTTTCTCTAATCATTATTTTACGTAACCAACCTTCAAAACTACCCTCGAACTTAAACGTATGTAACTTATTGAACATTTTTAAAAACCCTTGCACCATAACATCTTCCGCAAAATGAATATCCCTAATATACTGTCTACAGACACTCAACATTTTTGGAGCATGCTTTTTATACAAACGCTCTTGCGCATCGCGGTTACCCGATGATGCTTTTTTTATAAGCTGCTTTTCGTTTTTATAAAAAGGTATAATTTTCACAATATTGGTTTGGTCTTCTATTTACATAGACGCAGAAGAAGGAAATATAGTTGCCTGAAAAATAAAATTAATTGAAATAATTTTTCAATAACCTTAAAATCAATGTTTTAAAAATATAAAAAATTACTTTTTACGATCAACTACATAGTTTACCATGAGCTGTAAGGCACTTTTATATTCAGAATCCGGGTACGTATCCAAAAGCTCTAGTGCTTCATTTCTGTATTGCAGCATTTTGCTAACGGCATAGTCCAAGCCTCCTTTTTCCTTGACAAAGGCTATCACTTCTTTTACCCGCTTTTTATTCTTATTGTGGTTTTTGATGGAGTTGATCACCCAACTTTTTTCTTTCTTCGAGCAATTATTAAGGGCATAGATCAATGGCAATGTCATCTTTTGTTCCTTTATATCTATACCGGTAGGCTTTCCTATTTTTTCGCCTCCATAATCAAAGAGATCATCTTTAATTTGAAATGCCATACCGCACAGCTCACCAAATTTTCTAAAAGTTTCCACATCGATACTTTCAGGCTTAACGGAACATGCACCCAAAGAACAACATGCCGCTATCAAGGTAGCGGTCTTTTGTCTTATAATATCATAATAGACCTCTTCGGTGATATCTAAGCGCCTAGCTTTCTCTATTTGCAACAATTCGCCTTCGCTCATTTCACGAACGGCGACGGAGATTATTTTAAGTAAATCGAAATCACCATTATCAATGGACAGCAACAAACCTTTAGACAGTAGATAATCGCCTACTAAAACTGCAATTTTATTTTTCCATAGGGCATTAATGGAGAAGAAACCCCTTCGTTTGTTGCTTTCGTCTACTACGTCATCATGAACCAATGTGGCAGTATGTATCAACTCTATAACCGAAGCACCACGATACGTACGCTCGTTTACCTCGCCATTATTCAACAATTTTGCTGTTAAAAACACGAACATAGGACGCATTTGCTTCCCTTTTCTATTGACTATGTAGTGGGTAATTCGATTGAGTAGTGCAACCTTAGAGCTCATCGAATCTCTAAACTTAGACTCAAACAACTCCATTTCCTGATAGACAGGTTCCTTTATTTGCGATACTATTTTCAGCTGCTCCTTCTTAGAACGCCTAAATTAGTTAAAAGCTAGGAAATAACAGTACCCAGAGAAGATATAATGATTTGATGGTTGTTGGTTGTTGGTTGTTGGAAAAAATAAAATACAAGTTCAACCTCAAGTTCAAAACTCAAGTTCAAGTTCAAAAATAATTTTGGCTTTTGGCTTTTGGCTTTTACGCTTCGCGTTTTTTAGTATTAAGTAATAAGTGTAAAGTACTAAGATATTAGGTTAGCAATTTCCCTAATAGTTCATTTTACTAATTACTCTATTTTCTCTATTCCACTTTTTACTTCGGACTTCTTACTTAATACTTTGTACTCTTTACTTCGTACCTCGCACTTATTACTTTGTACTTCTAACTTTTATTCGCCAACTGTCCGCATGCGGCATCGATATCCTTACCTCTAGAACGACGAACGGTTACTACTATATTATTACGCTCCAAAGAATTCACATAACGGTCTATAGCAGCATTTGACGCTTGTCTGAATTCGCCATCATCAATGGGGTTGTATTCTATTAAATTTACTTTTGATGGTGCAAAACGGCAAAATTCCACCAAAGCATCGACATCTTTTTGGGTATCATTAATTCCTTCCCAAACCACATATTCATAGGTAATTCTACTTTTGGTCTTGTTATACCAATATTGTAGCGAATCTCTTAGATCGCTCAACGTGAATTTGGCATTAAAAGGCATTATTGAAGTACGTATTTCATCAACTGCAGAATGTAATGAAACCGCTAATTTAAATTTCACCTCATCATCTGCCATTTTACGAATCAACTTTGGCACGCCAGAGGTAGAAACCGTAATTCTTTTAGGTGACATACCCAATCCTTCAGAAGAGGTAATTTTATCAATTGCCTTTAATACGTTGTTATAGTTCATTAAAGGCTCACCCATTCCCATAAACACAATGTTACTCAACGGCCTGTCAAAATACAATCGGCTTTCATTGTCAATGGCTACTACTTGATCATAGATTTCATCGGGATTCAAATTTCGCATTCGTTTTAAACGAGAGGTTGCACAGAACCTACAGTCTAAACTACACCCAACCTGACTTGATACACAAGCCGTAGTCCTTGATTTTGTGGGAATCAAGACGGACTCCACGATTAAATCGTCATGCAAGCGTACGGCATTTTTTATAGTACCGTCGCTACTACGTTGCATTTGATCCACCTTAATGTGATTAATGACAAAATTAGCCTCAAGCATTTCCCTAGTTTCTTTTGACAGATTCGTCATCACATCAAAAGAATAAGCGGCTTTCTGCCATAACCATTCGTAAACTTGATTACCACGAAAAGCTTTGTCACCATTAGAAACAAAGAACTCCCTAAGCTGCTCTCTAGTTAGTGCCCGGATATCTTTTTTCTTTATTTCTTCCATCTATTAAAGGTAGGTATTACTGGTGATAAAAATCCCGCTTTGTCAACATATGGATAAAGCGGGATTTAAAAATTTTCCTTATTAAATAAGGTGATATATCTACTTATATAATCAACATGGCATCACCATAAGAATAGAACTTATAGCTTTCCAATATTGCTTCTTTATATGCTTTGTTCATTAAATCATGCCCCATAAACGCAGATACCATCATCAATAATGTTGATTTTGGCAAATGGAAATTAGTAATCATGGCATTTGCAATACTGAATTCGTACGGAGGGAAAATGAACTTATTGGTCCAACCTTCATAAGTATTCAACGTTTGTTTAGATGATACCGCACTCTCCAAACCACGCATTGCCGTAGTACCTACTGCACAGATACGACGTTTATTAACTTTGGCATTATTTACGATCTCAGCAGCTTTTTCATCAATGAACATTTCTTCACTATCCATTTTATGCTTAGAAAGATCCTCTACCTCAACTGGGTTGAATGTACCCAAACCTACGTGTAAAGTCAACTCTGCAAAATCTACACCTTTAATTTCTAAACGCTTTAGCAAATGCTTAGAGAAATGCAGACCTGCTGTTGGGGCCGCCACGGCACCTTCATGCTTTGCATATATAGTTTGGTAACGATTTTCATCTTCTGGTTCTACATCTCTTTTTATGTACTTTGGTAAAGGTGTTTCTCCCAACTCCCTTAATTTTCTTCTAAAATCCAAGTATGCACCATCATAAAGAAAACGTAAGGTTCTACCTCTAGAGGTTGTATTATCTATAACCTCTGCCACCAACGTTTCGTCATCACCAAAATACAGCTTGTTACCAATACGTATTTTACGTGCAGGATCAACAAGAACATCCCAAAGACGTTGCTCCTCGTTCAACTCACGTAAAAGAAAAACCTCAATACGAGCTCCTGTTTTTTCCTTGTTACCGTACAAACGGGCAGGGAATACTTTTGTGTTGTTAAGAACCATTACATCACCTTCATCAAAATAGTCGATCATGTCCTTGAACATTCTATGTTCAATTTTTCCGGTATCTCTGTGGATCACCATTAACTTAGACTCATCTCTATTTTCAGATGGATGCTCCGCCAATAATTCTTTAGGAAGCTCAAAATTAAAATTTGATAATTTCATGTAGCTATTATATTTAATGTAGCAAATTGCGGCTGCAAATATACAATCTGCAGATAGGCCTTGTCAAGTAAATCCTTAATTATAATTCCTTTATACCGAAATCTAGTTGTTTTAGATCGTTCCAAAAATCTGGATATGACTTAGATACCACCTCTGCATCATTGATTATTATTGTGGTTTTCATAGCCAAAGGGGCAAAAGCCATTGCCATTCTGTGGTCATTGTATGTATCTATAGCAATATCTTCAAGAATACCTATGGATGGTACAATCGTTAAAGTCTTATCGGTTACAGCAATATTTGCCCCTAATTTGGACAGCTCAGTATTTAAAGCCTCTAAACGATCTGTTTCCTTGATTTTTAATGTATGTAGACCGGTCAAATAACAGCCAACCCCTAAACCAAAACAAGTAACGGCAATAGTTTGAGCAATATCTGGAGCATTAGCTAAATCAAACTCATTCTTAGCGTCTATCTTTTTATCTGTCTTTTTTAAAGTAACCATATTGTTACTAAAGGTTGTCTCCACTCCAAATGCGGTATAAATATTTGCAAGCACGCTATCACCTTGAAGACTTTCTTTTTTATAAGCCGATAATGTAATCTCGGTTCCCGGTGCTGCTAGTGCACAAATACCATAGAAATATGAAGCAGAACTCCAATCAGATTCTACCACCAAAGTTGTTGGCGCTACTTTTGCCTTAGGAGAAACTTTAATAAGGTTACCCTCAAAAGAGGTGGTGACACCGATTTCGTCTAACAGTGCCAAGGTCATTTTTATATAGGGTACCGAGGTAATTTTACCGACCAACTCTAATTCCAGTCCGTTTTCTAAACTTGGCGCAATCAATAATAATGATGAGATATACTGACTACTCACATTCGCAGGTAGACTCACCTTATCTTTTACAATACGCTGTCCTTTAATTTTTATTGGCGGATATCCTTCATCTTGAACATAAGAGATTTCTGCACCTAATGTTTTTAAGGCATCCACTAAAATTTCAATAGGTCTTTCGGTCATTCTTTTAGAACCGGTAAGTACAACTTCTTTTCCTTCTTGAGAGGCAAAGTATCCGGTTAAAAAACGCATGGCGGTACCTGCATGATGTATATCTACAGTACCCTCAGAGATTTTTAATCCTTTTGCCATTACCTGGGCATCATCTGAATTGGAAATGTTCTCAATTTTAATATCAGAAAATAATGCAGCCAATAATAAACTACGGTTAGATTCACTCTTAGAACCTGTTATTGTAATCGTATCGTTAAGCTTTGTATTGGACGGACCTGTCAAGTGAAGTTTCAATGCGTATCGTTTTAAAAATAGAACGACAAATATAAGCCTATTTCAACTTTTTATTGTTGTGATGACGGTCATGATCGCGCTTTGTTTTTAAATCTAACTTTTTATCAAAAGCTTGTTGCAAATCGACACCTGTTTGATTGGCCAAACACAGCACTACAAACACAACATCTGCCAATTCTTCGCCCAGATCTTTGTTCTTATCAGACTCTTTTTCACTCTGCTCACCATAGCGTCTAGCAATAATTCTAGCGACCTCGCCCACTTCTTCTGTTAGCTGTGCCATATTGGTCAACTCATTAAAGTAGCGAACACCATGTTCTTTGATCCATTTATCTACTTCTAGTTGTGCGTTTTCAATATTCATTAATCTTTATTTTTTGTATCTATCAAAATAGTCACCGGACCATCATTTAGCAACTCTACTTTCATATCTGCACCGAATTCCCCAGTCCCTACCTTTTTGCCCATTTTAGATTCTAGAGTGGCAATAAAGGCTTTATATAAAGGAATGGCTACATCTGGTCTTGCCGCCTTAATATACGAAGGTCGATTTCCTTTTTTGGTACTGGCGTGCAAAGTAAACTGACTGACCACTATTGCGTCTCCTTCAGTATCTAAAAGTGAGGTATTCATCACTCCTTCTAAATCATTAAATATTCTAAGGTTGACAATTTTATTCGTAAGCCAATCTATATCTTCTTGTGAATCTTCATTTTCAATACCTAAGAGAATCAACAAACCTTCTTCAATGGCACTTAATTTTTTATCGTTTACCGTTACGCTAGCTTTTGAAACACGTTGTAGTACTACTCTCATTTTTTATCGTCGTGTATATCTACCCTATAATTCTCGTCTTCTCCTTTAATCATCTGCAAATAACTATTATACCTACTCCAGGCGATATCTCCAGATTCCAATGCATCTTTTACCGCACATTTTGGTTCATCTACATGAATACAATTATTGAATTTGCAATCTTGTTTTAATTCAAAAAATTCCGGAAAATAGTCTCCTATTTCTTCCTTTTCCATATCTACAATTCCGAAACCTTTTATACCGGGTGTATCAATGATACGGGCATCAAAACTTAGGTCGAACATTTCTGCAAAGGTTGTGGTATGCTGACCTTGTGCGTGCTGTTGAGAAATTTGTTTTGTCTTAATATCTAAATTGGGCTCTAGGGCATTTACCAGTGTGGACTTACCAACACCGGAATGACCGGAAAACATTGAAGTTTTACCTATCATCATTTCTTTCACCTTATCTACATTCTTACCCGTAGCGGCAGAAATACCTATGCAGGTATACCCAATATTACGATACAGCGCTGCCAAAAATTTAATTTCATCCAATTCTTCGGGTGCATAGGTATCTACTTTATTAAAAAGTAGCACTACCGGTATTTCATATGCTTCTGCAGTAATCAAAAATCGATCTATAAAAACAGGATATGTAGGCGGATTGTTAAGAGTCACCAAAAGAAACACTTGATCTAAATTGGCGGCGATAATATGTGTCTGCTTAGAAAGGTTCACAGACTTGCGTATAATATAATTTTTACGATCTTCAATCTCATTGATAATACCGATGGTATCATCTCCAATAGTCTCAATATCAAAGCGTACCCGATCACCAACCGCTATAGGGTTAGTACTTTTTATACCCTTGATCCTAAACTTACCTTTTATTCTACATTCAAAGAATTCACCATTATCCGCTTTAACAGTGTACCAACTTCCCGTAGATTTATAAACAATTCCTACCATTTACCCTAAAATCCTTCCATTTATACAAAGTAACTGCTTTAAATATAAAAATTAACATAAATTTGAATTTAGAACTATAACAATAGATAATAACCAAAACAACGAAAATGAAATTCCTTAAAAAATCGATGCTATTTTTAGCATTATCAACTTTTACATTTGGCGCCGCTCAAGAAACCATTACCAACGAATCTGTTATTCAAATGGTGGAACTTGGTTTTGACGATTACATGATCATCGATAAAATTAATACATCGGATGTTAAGTTCGATGCGTCTATTACAGCTTTAGGGCAAATGAAAAATGCAGGTGTTTCTTCTGAAGTACTGTCTTTGATAATGGACAAGTCTAAACAGAACACCATGTCTAAAACCGGTATCTATTATACAGATGCCAATGGTGAAGACAAGTTGGTTCAACCAAGTGTTTTTTCGGGATCTAATTCTAACCAAGTGGCACAAAAATTAGTTTCTGGATTGATCAACTCTAAGAAAAAGGCACAATTACCTAAAACACAATCGAACAACGTTATTCGCCAAAGTCAGCCTGAATTCACTTTCATCTTCGACCCTAGCGTAACACAGGTTGATAATATGCAAAACAACCAAGGTGGAGATACAGGTATCTTTAACTGGTGGTTTAGAATGGCAAGCAACCCTAACGAGTTTGTTTTGGTTAAACTTACAGTAAAAGAGAAAAAGAACCTTAGAGAAGTTATTACCGGAAAAAGCAGTTGGATTACCAGCAGCAGCGGTATAGACCCAAAATACGCTCTTAATTTTGCTATCGAGGAAATTGAAGGCAACAAGTTTAAAGTAACTCCAGACACTTTAGAGCCAGGTGAGTATTGCTTTATTTATCAAGGTCAAGTTCCTCAAGGAAGAGAAAACCAATCTGTTTTTGATTTCTCTATTCAATAGAACAAAAACACATATTCTATAATAGGTCCCGATGCTTTTAGTATCGGGACTTTTTTTTGCCTACTGGTTTTCCTGTAGATTTTCTCTCATAGTTTTTTGTGATTTTACGTTGATATAAACCGCATTACTTTGCTTTCTTCATTATACCTTTTACTTTCACTGTGCAAACTTTAATCTTTTAAAAAAACCATCATCATGAAAAAAATCATTTTATTTTTCTTTTTCTCTTGTTTAGCGTCAAGCGCAATAACTGCACAAGAGTTTAAGGTTATTACCAGTGTAGAATCTATTGTACCAAGCGGGTTGGGAAGATCCAGAATTATTGATGCCAATGCCGATAGAGATTACCAAGAGTTTTCATCTACCCAAACCGAGGATGATAATACCAGAAACAAATCTAAACGCAGTGATATTCGAGTGAAGGACTTTGAAGAGACCAAATTGCTCAATTTTTATAATGTAGCAGGTATTCGATTTCAAAACATTGCAGCAAACGATGCCCTTATTTCTTCTAAACTAAGTGATATGGCACAAAACGGATGGGAACTTGTTTTTGTAACTAGTGGTGTTGAAGCAGATGCCGGAAATACTGACGGTCAAGGAATATTCATTACCCGGTACATCTTTAAACGATAAACTAAAACCCATAAAAAAAGCCCGGTAAAAACCGGGCTTTCTATTTTAATCATTTCGACTATTGTGCTAAATTGATTTCCACACGTCTATTCTTTTGTCTACCATCTTTATACATATTGGTAGCTATTGGCTTACTTTCCCCATAACCTATAGCGGTTAATCTAGCCGGCGAAATACCACCATCGATTAAAAATTGTAATACCGCCTGAGCTCTTTTCTCTGATAATTTTTGATTGGTAGCTACAGAACCGATACTATCCGTATGCCCTTCAATAGTGAAATTGGCATTTGGGTATTCATTTAAAATACCGATAATATCTACCAATACTGGCGTAGACTCATCTTTTAGTGTTGATTTACCCGTATTGAACAAAATAGTTTTAGCATATTCGTTCAAAGATTTTTGAACCTCAGCGGTAACTACAGGCTCTGGACAACCGTCATTAGCTACCGTACCCATTTCATCCGGACATTTGTCATCTTTATCAAAAATAGAATCTCCGTCACTATCTGGCCAAGGGCAACCGTTATTTTCTACCGGTCCTGCTTCATCTGGGCATTGATCTTCATTATCTAATAAAGTATCACCATCGGTATCGACCCATGGGCAACCATTGTTCTCTACTGGTCCTGCTTCATCTGGGCATTGATCTTCATTATCCAATACAGAATCTCCGTCCGTATCTCCCCAAGGGCAACCGTTATTTTCTATAGGTCCGGCTTTTTTTGGACAACCGTCTTCTTTATTTGGTATACCATCACCGTCCGAATCTTTTGGCTGACCGTAATATACCGGCACTTTTAAACCTGCATACACATCTGCACCTTGAATTTCATTTTTTGTAAATGTAGAAATCAATGAACCCGACCCAATGTAAAGCGGTCCTGCACGTAAACCTGCGCCAACCTGCAAGCCACTATACTGATAGCTGCTTACCGGTAAATAGAAACTGAACCACTTGCTTTCAAAACGAGGAGTCAACGAAAATACATTTGCTGTTCTTAGATTGTTTTCTCCTGCTGAACGCATTGACAAATCTGTATTAAAATTTAAATAGAAATGATTTTTAATATTCCAATCTGCATTAAAATGAAGCGCTGTTGGCAACCCTGCTTTTAAATCTTCGGTAGCTTGGGTGAACGTATATAAATTTTGAAGGTCATCTGAATCTTCAATATTATCATAATCATCTTGGGTTATGGTATTATTGATATTGTACGTATCTACCAAACTACCCTTATAATTTACAGCACCAATATCGGTAAGCGATAACCCAAACTTAAGCTTGTATTTATTTTTATCTTTCATGACAGATTTTTCTCCGTCAGCACCCGTTACTACGTAATCTTCATAGTCTGGTCTCCACTCATAAACGAAACCTAGATCAAAACCAAACCCGTTTGCATCTGGCACTTCATAATCATAATCTTCAACATCATACTGATCAGCTCTACCATAAATTAGATCTCCTGTAGATTCCAAGGTTCCAATAGTTGAATTATCTGGTAAAGTTGCACCATCGGCATCATAATCTATGGTTACGTTTCTACCTGTTACATATGCGTTACCAAATCCTTTTAAATATTTGAACGTAAGACCACCCTTTAAGAAATGTTCTTCTTTGTTCATTAGTTCTTGTGCGTATGTAATACCCACTTCTGCCCAACCATGACCGGCTGCAAAGAAATCGCCCTCGTTCACTAAAAAGTCTTGACTTTCATCAATACTATCATCAAGGTCGTCTATACTTTCCCCATTAAATTCATTACCCGTTACAAAACTTCTTGCCCTGGTAAAAATGGCGATAGAAGATTTTTTACCAACATTGAACATAAATGACGGACCTAAGACATCTACATTGCCCGAAAAGTTATTATTATCGGATAACGACAACATAGCGTCATCATCATACTCAAAATCGCTGGAAACCAAATCTGAAAACCCAATACCTACATAATCATTAGCAAGAAAACCACTTGCACCTATTAAATTGATATCAGTCTTAAAACGAGAATCAGCAATGTTCGCAGGGTTAGATATTACACTGTTAACACCACTGTAGTTATCTGTTAAATAGCCTAAATAAGATTGGGCCTTTACCGATACCGAGGCAATCAACATAATGGTAACTAATACTACTTTCTTCATACTTTTTGTTTGGTTAAATTGGTTCTTTAGTCCCCTAACGGTTCACAATTAGGGTTATTGCTTAAATGTGATATTTTTCTTACTTATTAAAAATTAGACATAAAAAAACATCCGCATATTACGGATGTTTTATGTTTATAAAGTTAAGCTAACCTTAAGCGTTCACTATCTTCTCTTGGTGGTTAATAGACTCTTGGTGAATAGCCTTGAACATACGAAGAACGAACTCTTCGCTAAGTCCTTTACTTTCCCCTTCTAAAATCATAGCACCTAGAATTTGATTCCATCTGTTCGATTGTAGCACGGCAACGTTCTTTTGCTTTTTAAGCTCACCGATACTATCTGAAACTTTCATTCTTTTACCTAGAGTCTCGATCAATTGGTTATCAATAACATCAATCTGTGCCCTAAGGTTACTTAATTGAGAATTGTATTCAGCTTCTGGATCACTTTCTTTTCTAATTTTAAGGTCTCTCATGATCTGAACCAATTTATCTGGAGTAACCTGTTGTGCGGCATCACTCCAAGCATTATCCGGATCATGGTGAGTTTCGATCATCAGTCCGTCGAAATTAAGATCTAAAGCG
Source organism: Maribacter litoralis (assembly GCF_902506355.1). NCBI lineage: Bacteria > Pseudomonadati > Bacteroidota > Flavobacteriia > Flavobacteriales > Flavobacteriaceae > Maribacter > Maribacter litoralis. The sequence goes on from NZ_LR733271.1 coordinate 786,741, forward strand.
GTCTGAGAAACATCAAAGATCATATCTCTCTTACCTGTAATATGCGATGGATCGTTAATTAATGGTAAATCTGGAAATCTATTCTGGAACTCGATCGCCATTTGCCATTCCGGTATATTTCTATACTTGGTTTTCTCATACGTAGAGAACCCTCTATGAATTGCCCCTAACTTTTTAATACCTGCAGTATGCAATCTCTCTATACCTCCTAACCATAAAGCTAAATCTGGATTTACAGGATTCTTCACCAATACAATTTTATCAGTACCTTCAAGAGCATCTGCTAATTCTTGCATAATGAACGGACTAACAGTTGATCTTGCTCCAATCCACAACAAATCTACATCATGTTCTAAAGCTAATTCTACATGTGCACGGTTAGCCACCTCTGTAGCAGTTTTCATACCTGTTTCCGCCTTTACTTTTTGAAGCCATTTAAGCCCCAAAGCTCCTACACCTTCAAAATTTCCTGGGCGAGTACGGGGTTTCCAAATACCTGCTCTGTAATAATTTACATCGGTATCTTTTAGGGAGTGTGCTATACCTAACACTTGCTCCTCGGTTTCCGCACTACATGGCCCTGCTATTACTAGTGGATGGTCAAGGTTTAAATCATCCAACCATGTTCTCATTTGTTTTGAATTTTCCATTTTTACTTATTCTATTTCTTGTTTAACGGTATTTCTTTTTAATATTCCTTTGATCTTATTCGTATTATTCATTTCATTATAAATGCCCTCGTAATCATCTTTCAGCAGCAATTCTTTAAACGCCGTAAGATTCTGTATGTACTCTTCTAAAGTTTCTACTACATTCTCTTTATTCTGTTTGAAAATAGGGGTCCACATAGCTGGTGAACTTTTTGCCAAACGCACCGTACTTTCAAATCCACTACCCGCCATATCAAAAATATCGCGCTCGTTCTTTTCTTTCTCTATCACCGTTTTACCCAACATAAACGAACTTATGTGCGATAAGTGAGATACGTAAGCTATGTGCTTATCGTGAGCAACAGGGTTCATATATCTTATACGCATACCTATTGCCTGAAAAACCTTTAATGCCCTTTCTTGAAGCTTAAAGGCAGTTAACTCTACCTCACAAATAATATTGGTCTTGTCTTTGAACAAATCATGTATTGCCGCTGACGGACCAGAAAACTCTGTACCGGCAATTGGGTGACACGCCAAAAAGTTTCTTCTCTTAGGATGATTCTCCAATACCTTGCAGATCATTGATTTGGTTGAACCCACATCAAAAACCACACAATCTTCATGAACGGCATCCAATATTTTCGGAAGCTCGGTAACCATAACATCTACCGGTATACTTACAATGACCATATCTGCCAATTGTAAATCTTTATAGGTGGCTTTTTGATCTATAATGCCCAAGGACAATGCCTCTTCCAAATTTGATGCATTGGATTCTATACCATACACGGTAACATTGTCAAAAGCGGACTTTATATCCTTTGCCAAAGAACCTCCTATTAAACCGATACCTATTACAAATACATTCATCACACTAAAATCTTGCGATTGCTTCTTTTATTTTTTCTTCTGAAATACATAGCGAAAAGCGAATATAGCCTTCACCGTTACTACCAAATATGGTTCCTGGTGTAATGAACAAATCTTTATTGTACAATATGTTATCTATAAAATCTTCTGATGCAGCGCTACCTTCCGGTAATTTTGCCCAAACGAACATACCTACAGCTTTACGATCATACGTACAGCCTAATAAATCTGCCAACTGATAGATTAACTCTCTACGGGCACCATATACTTTGGTCAATTCTTCAAACCAATCATCACTACTTTCAAGTGCTGCAATGGCTCCCTTTTGTATACCGTAGAACATGCCGCTATCCATATTACTTTTCACCTTTAAAATAGCATTGATATGATCTTCGCTACCCAAAACAAAACCAACACGCCAACCTGCCATGTTAAATGTTTTGCTCAATGAATTAAGCTCTAAACAAACCTCTTTTGCATTAGGTATACTTAATATACTTGCCGGTTCAGCATTTAAGACAAAACTATAAGGATTGTCATTTACCAAAAGTATTTCATGCTTTTGAGCAAATGCCACCATCTTTACAAACTGTTCTTTTGTAGCCGTAGCACCAGTTGGCATATGTGGGTAACTTAACCACATGACCTTTACTTTAGATAAATCTTGCTTTGCCAGTTCTTCTAAATCTGGAAACCATCCATTTTCTTCGGTCAGATCATAATATGTAGGTACTGCACCTACCAATTTCGTAACCGATGTATATGTAGGGTAACCAGGGTTTGGAATTAAAACCTCATCGCCTTCATTTAAAAATGCAAGGCTAATATGCATAATACCCTCTTTTGAGCCCATTAAGGGTAAAATCTCGGTATTTGGGTCAGCATCAACACTGAATTTCTTCTTATAGAAATCTGCGATAGCTGCTCTCAACTGTGGCAAACCTTGGTAGCTTTGGTATTGGTGGGCACCATTTTCGTGTACAGAATTCTGTATAGCTTTCAATACTTCTGGGGACGGAGTAAGATCAGGGCTACCAATACCCATATTTATAATAGGCTTACCTTCTGCCATTAACCCGCGTACTTCTCTCAACTTTTTTGAGAAATAGTATTCCTGTACGGTATTTAACCTTTCAGCGGTACGAATCATTGTCTTACATTTTTATATTCACCCAAAATCTTAAAGTCCTCTGCCATGATGTTCAATAGACTTTTAGCCTTTGTAAAATCTGCATAATCAGCAAAAGTAACATCCACAAAAAATGCATATTTCCATGGTGTTTCTATTACTGGCAACGATTGTATTTTGGTTAAATTCAATCTACAATCGCTCATAACATTAAGCACTGCCGCTAAACTTCCCCTTTTATGGTCGGTTAAAAACCGTAAAGAAGCCTTGCTTATTTCTGCCTGGGGCAACGCATCGTTTTTTGTTTTTACAATGATAAAACGCGTAGCATTATTTTGAATGGTTTGTATGTCGTTCGCTACGATGTCCAACCCATATAATTCTGCAGCTACATTTGGTGCAATGGCAGCTACATGCTTTAATTTTTGCTCTTGTATACGCTTTGCCGTTTCTGCCGTATCAACATCTTCCACGAGTTTAATGTGCGGATATTGCCTAAAATATTCCTTACACTGCAACAATGCCATGGGGTGAGAACTTACTTCGGTAATATCTTCGATTTTCTGCCCTTTCAACACCATTAAATTATGATGGATGTTCAAGTAATATTCCCCAATGATATGCAGGTTGTTATGATTCACCAAGGCATAATTTGGGATAATGGATCCTGCAATGGAATTTTCAATAGCCATAACGCCTTGGTCCGCTTCTTTAGACAACAACTTATCTACCAAAGCATCAAAAGAAAGGCATTCTATTAATTCTATATCATCACCAAAGCAATCTTTTGCTACTTGGTGGTGATTACTGCCCTTTATTCCTTGTATGGCTATTTTTAGACTCACTTTACTCAGTTTTAATCAAAAAAAAAGTTCCGACGTATATCGGAACTTAGATTCTATTTTATGTTTAAAATATACTACAACAGTCCCGTACCTCTTTTAAAAAAGAAGTAAAAATAAAAACCGTTCCAGAAATATTGTTTTGTCATTGTTCTTGTAATCTTTGGCTAAAGTAGTAATTATATTTAAATATGGCTGTTTTGGACTTTATTTTTTTATAAAATTCAATTTCTATTTCAAAAACTGAAGGTTTTGTGTTAAAATTATGTCTATGGTCTACCACCTGAGTGCCAACCCAAGCCCATTAGAATTTCCTACAGGAACCAATCTAAATGTGGTGGTTTTATCAAATTGTTTATTGTAAGTTAATATAGCTCGCTTTCTAGAATTATTGGCGCTGTTTAAATATATAACTCCCACTATTGCACCTACTAAACCTCCCGCTAGCGGACCAATAGCATTTTTTGCCCTATCCCGATTTGTTAAGGTCGGGTCATCATTTAATAATTCAGTTGTTGCCCAAAAAACACCTACAAATTCACCTGCCAAAGCAATTCCTGCAACCACATCTTTTGTATTTGCCTTTTTCCAATGTGCATAAACTTCTTCATTTTTTGAAAAAATACTTTTTACTTCTTTCCTTGTAATTTCCTTATCATCTTGATAATACTCCATACCCCACATAGTATGAAAGGCTGTAATTTCTTGGGCAGAAACATTTACAGCTATTGTTAACAATATAATTAAACAACATTTTAACCTCATAACATTTACTTTAAATTTGATAATCTTAATAGCGTTAAAAATTTATTTTAATTGTGTGTTGGACTGATAATTAAAAGGAATAGACCATGAAAACTCTTTTACATCACCTAATTTTTTTGTGACCACTAAAGTATTATTGCCCTTCTTAAACAGCTCTTTATCTATAAAACCTATGATACCAAACTGCTCTGAAACGGCATGATCTTTCTTTAAATCTAAAAAACATTAAATCACTAAGAATCAACCTCATCAAAAAAAAAAGTCAATTACAACATCTAGGTCCTCTTGTATTTTGGGGTCGGTACTATTTACAAGAATTGAAAACACCAGTTGCTCTTTTGGATACACAAAAAAATTGGAGTAACCACCTACACCACTACCTACATGCCCAAAGAACTTCCGTCCCTTAGCATCTTCACTCACCTGCCAACCTAAACCGTAGTAGGTAGAATTACCATTTACTTGTTGTGCGGTTAAAAATTGATTTAAGATAGCACCATCGATAGCAACTTTCTTATCCAAAAATGCTTGTCCGAATTTTGCAACATCTTCTGATGTAGAAAGATAACCACCACCTGCCAACTTGTAAAAATTATCGACAGAAACAGCCTTTCTAAACCCCGTTACCCCTTTTGTATAAAATGTGGTTACCTGGTTTTGTTCTTTTAATACAGCTATATCATTGACCTCAATACCAGCTCCTTTAAAATCATCATCCAAATGACGTTCAGGACAGAATGTATGATGCATCCCTAACGGATTCAAAACTGTTTTTTGAACATATTCCTCAAAGGGGATTCCGCTTGCTTCTTGCATTGCCGCGGAAATCATTACCCAATCAAAGCTATTATACAGGTAGTCGGTACCTGGTTTAAAAACCAATGGGTCATTCTCCAAAATAGACAAACTGTCCTTTATTGCCAAAGGTTCGTTCAAAGCAAATTCCTTACCCTTATACACGCGAATACCTGCGGTGTGACTTGCCAATTGGCGAATAGTGAAATCCCACTTTTTCTTGGGGTATTTAGGCAAATAGGTATAGAAAGATTCGTCTAATGAGATTACTCCTTCCTGAACCATATGCGCCAGTGCTGTAGCCGCAATAGGTTTTGATACACTTGCAATTCTAAAAATCGAATTTTTAGGGTCTACATATTGTTTTTTATCAATATCCGTATACCCATAGCCTTTTTGAAAAATGGTTTTCCCCTCTTTTAAAACCGTAATTGCCAATCCTGGAAATTTATCACTGGTGAACATATCTTGCAAAAGGGCATCCGCTTTCACTAATCCCATTAAAGTAGGGTCATCATCCAACACCCGTTTGGTTGCGAATACATTTTTAAGATATTTTAAAATGGGATTCATTCCACAAAAATCAATCGTCCGTTATACAATTCTTCTACTTCTACTGTTGCCGGTCGGTTATAACTTTGCAAATCGCCAGTACCTCTTAATACACCAGTAAGACTTTGTTGCGGATTCACTAAAATATCATTTGAACCTCTATGGTTTATAGTTACCCGTTCAGCAACTAACTCTTCTGCCTCTATTCTAGAATCGCCTGCTGCAATACTAACACTAAAGCTTTCGGCTGTTCCTCTTAATTTAAAATAAGCAATACCGTTTACTGTTAAACTCAATGTTTCTACCGCTAAGTCCAAATCAAATTCTCCATCCGTAGTTTCAGCTTCGGGATTCGTAAAACTTTCCGACAAGAGACTTAAGCTTTCAAAAGCCAAAACGCCATCGCTTCGAATAGGAAATCCTGTACTGCTGCGAATACTAGTTAAATTTGGCGTTGTTACGTATACGGTAGTCGTAGCATAATCTCGTACATAATTACAATCGTTCGTATCGGTCAACAATAAACGACCATCTTCTACAACAGCTGAAACCTCATTTCTAAGATTTTCACCGGTTTCTATTTCTACTTTTTGGGTGTCTCCTTGTTTTATAACCAAAGTCACATTTTCAAATACGGTAATGGTAGTAAAATCGGCTACCATAACCTCTTCTCGTATTATATCACCCGTACTCTGAAAACAATCGAAAGAATTTTCTGAATCGCAGGAAATACATATGAACAACAAAACTAACATAGAAGATAAGGTCAAAAGTCTTTGCCCACCACCTATCGATTTAAAGTCTATTTTCTGTTTTCTATTTTCTAACCTCATATTTCTACAATCGTATTCCTATTCCGAATTCTACCGCTTCTGCCTTTGCGCCGTGAGACTTTAGGGTTACCGCCCCAAAAACTTTATTTCCAAAATAGCGCTTTAACCCTACACGCAAATAAGTGCGCCCTTCAAAATCGAATGGATAATACACATAGTACCCGAATTGAGAGATCACCGACATTTCATTAATGAACAGTTCATGACCCGCGAAGACCCCTACCCTTTTATAATCATCATCGGCATCTACATTATTTTCTGGAAAAGCAATACTCTGATACCGTATTAATTCTTTCAAAAAATTAGAAAAATATACATCCGTTCCTAATTGTAGGGCACTTTTTCTACCCACTCGCTTATCGGCATATGCAGAGAGTACAGCAAAGCCATACTGACCGGAATCAATAACATCACTTTCGTTCACCCCAGCCCTCAAGGCAAAATTATAACGTAACGCCTCGGTTACTTTTTCTTTTTCGCGGTGTACATATTCAATATCCTTACCTCCATCTAAATCATACACAAAACCGGCATTAAAAGCCAAGGTATTTGTAGAGGTATTTGGTGCCCTAAAATTAGCGTTGGAATAATGGATTATTGAAATACCTGCCTTAAAACCTAGTCCTTTGAAAATATTCTCTTTATGATAGTTCAGCATTAAATACGTTGAACTTAAAAGGTCCGAGCCATAAGCATTGTTTCTAAAGTTGGTTTCTTTGTCATAAGGGTTGGTTGCATAAGAAATACCCTGACCTATACGAAACTGCATATTGCGTCTAAAAAAATAAAAATTATAGTGCGCATACAATCCGTAATTATCCCCTAGCGTACTGTTATTTGAATTTTGATAAATAAAAGAAAAACCCAAATCGGGATAATTATATAACTCCTCCCATGCTTCGGCTCCGTAGGTTTTTCGATTATAGCTCAATATAACTCCACCAGGATGTGAAGTAATTAAATGAGATATATCTGGATTATGCAACATGATGGAACCATAAAACTGGTTGGCATCAAGCGTGTATCTTTTTTTCTCAGAAGCTTCTTGTGCAAAACAGAAACTTACCGATAGCATTACAATGGTTAGAAACTTGAAATTCATTGAAGGCAAAAATAGTTATAAGTATTAAGTACGAAGTATTAAGTAAAGAGTATTATCAATAACGAACACTTTGTACTTAATACTCTTTACTTAATACTTTTAAACCTTTAAAAAAGTGCTTCCGCTATCGCCTTAATATTATCAGACTTGCCCATAGAATAGTAATGTAACACAGGTACACCAGCTGCTTTCAGTTCTTTAGATTGTTGTATTGCCCACTCTATACCCACCTTACGTACGTCCTTATTGGTTGCGCAACCATCTACCGCATCTATTAAATCTTGAGGTAAATCAATTCTAAAAACCTGTGGCAATAACTGTAAGTGTCTTTTTACAGCAAGTGGTTTTATACCAGGAATAATAGGGACGTTAATTCCCATTTCCTTTGCAGCTTCAACAAATTCAAAATACTTTTTATTATCAAAGAACATCTGCGTAACCACATAATCTGCACCGGCATCGACCTTTTCTTTCAATCGCTTTAAATCCGATTGTAATGACGGAGATTCTAAATGTTTCTCCGGGTAACCTGCAACCCCAATACAGAATTCACTTGAGTACTCGCTCTCTATGGTCTCATGCAAATATTTTCCACAGTTTAAATCTTGAATCTGTTTTACCAAATCTATAGCGAAAGGGTGCCCACCATCGGTAGGTTCAAAATACTTTTGTTCACTACGTGCATCTCCTCTCAATGCCATTACATTTTCAATACCTAAGTAATGACAATCTACCAGCATATATTCAGTTTCCTCTTTAGTAAAACCACCACATAAAACATGGGGCACCGTGTCAACGTTATATTTATGTTGAATAGACGCGCAAATACCTACCGTACCAGGTCTCATACGTGTGGTCTTCTTATCTAAAAGTCCCTCTTTTTTAATATAAATAGTTTCCTCACGCGATGTCGTTACATCAATAAACGGAGGATTAAATTCCATTAACGGATCAATATTATTATACAATTCCTGAATATTTCGCCCTTTAACCGGCGGTACAATTTCAAAAGAAAAAAGTGTTTTTCCCTGTGCGTTGGTAATATGGTCTGTTACTTTCATTTTCTATTTTTTACTCTAATTATGAGTACACCCTTAATAGGTTTCATTTCTAATTTTATTCTTTGGGCGTTCGGGCGGGCTTTACGCTATATTTTTTCTATTTATCCTGTCTTTGAACATCAGAGAATACCATTCAAATAGAAAAAGATGCCGCTTCAATCCCTAACGCACTAGTCTACTATATTTGGCGCCAGCCATTTCTCAGCTTCTTCGAACGACATTCCCTTACGATTGGCAAAATCCTTTACTTGATCTTCCTTTATTTTACCAAGTCCGAAATAACGTGCTTCAGGATTTCCAAAATAATAGCCACTTACCGATGCCGCTGGCCACATGGCCAAACTATCCGTTAATTCCACCCCAATAGTCTCCTTAACCTTCAGTATTTCCCAAATGGTCAATTTCTCTAAATGATCAGGACAAGCAGGATAACCCGGTGCCGGACGAATACCTTTATATGATTCTTTGATCAAATCTTCATTGCTCAAATCCTCATTTGAGGCATAACCCCAATGTTGGGTTCTTACCTCTTTATGTAAATATTCTGCAAATGCTTCAGCCAAACGATCTGCCAATGCCTTTACCATAATAGAATTGTAATCATCAAGATCTTTCTCGTACTGTTCCGCCAATTCTGCCGTACCAAAACCTGTGGATACACAGAAACAACCTATATAATCTTGCTTTCCAGATTCCTTAGGAGCTATGAAATCTGCCAATGCATAATCTGCAACACCTTCTCTACGCTCCAATTGTTGACGTAACGTACGGAAAGTGTAACTCTCTTTCGCTTCGGCTCCGCTCAGCGACCCAGTATTCTCATCTAGATTTGAGCTTGTGTCAACTAAAATATCGTCATCGTTGATAGAGTTTGCAGGAAACAGTCCAAAAATACCTTTTGCCTTTAATTTCTTCTCAGAAATTATCTTGTTCAGCATCTCTTGAGCGTCTGCGAATAAATCCGTTGCTTGTTCTCCAACAACCTCATCGGTCAATATGGCGGGGTATTTACCATGCAGTTCCCAACTTCTAAAAAACGGGGTCCAATCTATATAAGGCACAAGAACATTTAAATCTAAATCTTCAATTACCTGAATACCCAGTTTATTCGGCTTAACTATTTCTGAAGTTTTCCAATCTATTTTAAACTTATTTCTACGTGCCGCCGAAATGGGCTTATAGGTTTTACTTGATGACCTGTTCAAGAACTTTTCCCTAAACACATCATAATCATCCTTTATACTTTTCTTATAACCTGTAGCTGTTTCTTTCTGTAACAAATCGCCTACCACTGTAACCGCCCTAGAAGCGTCATTTACATGAACTACAGCCTCTTTATATTGCGGGTCTATTTTTACCGCCGTATGTGCCTTACTTGTTGTCGCCCCACCAATCAACAACGGAATCTTGAAATCTTTACGCTCCATTTCCTTTGCCAAATGCACCATTTCATCTAATGAGGGCGTAATCAATCCGCTAAGCCCTATAATATCTACATTGTGCTCAATAGCTGCTGCAATAATTTTTTCCGGTGGCACCATTACGCCTAAATCAACGATCTCATAATTGTTACAGGCCAATACTACACTTACAATATTTTTACCAATATCATGAACATCGCCCTTTACGGTTGCCATTAATATTTTACCCGCATTATCAGAATCTCCTATTTGCGGATTTAATAACTTTTCTTCCTCAATATAGGGTAATAAATATGCTACTGCTTTCTTCATTACTCGGGCGGATTTTACCACTTGTGGCAAGAACATTTTTCCACTTCCGAATAAATCGCCTACCACGTTCATACCTGTCATTAGATTCCCTTCAATGACTTCAATCGGTTTATCTGCAGCAACTCTAGCTTCCTCTACATCTTCAATAATATACTGATCAATACCTTTTACCAAGGCTCGGGTAATACGCTCTTGTAAAGGCTCTTCTCGCCAAGACAAATCAATTTTACTTTCTTTGGTTTTCCCTACTACAGATTCCGCAAAATCGAGCAATCGCTCAGTTGCATCATCTCTTCTATTTAGAATAACATCTTCTACATGTTCCAATAGATCTTTGGGAATATCATCGTAAACCTCAAGCATACTTGGGTTGACAATCCCCATGTTCATACCTGCTTTAATAGCATGGTATAAAAAAACGGAGTGCATTGCTTCACGCACAGGGTTATTCCCCCTAAATGAAAATGACACGTTACTCACTCCGCCACTTACGCTTACATGTGGTAAGTTTTCACGTACCCATCTTGTTGCTTCAATAAAATCAATGGCATTTAATTTATGCTCATCCATACCTGTAGCAACAGGAAAAATATTCAAATCGAAAATTATATCTTCTGGCGCAAAGTTGACTTTGTTCACCAAAACGTCATACGAACGCTTTGCAATTTCAATTCTACGCTCGTAAGTATCTGCCTGTCCAACTTCATCAAAAGCCATTACTATGACAGCGGCACCATATCTTTTTATCAGCTTGGCATGGTGCATAAATTGCTCTTCACCTTCTTTTAAGCTAATGGAATTTACCACACATTTCCCCTGAACAACTTGTAGACCCGCTTCAATGATTTCCCATTTAGAGCTATCTATCATTATAGGTACACGAGAAATATCCGGTTCAGAAATAACAAGATTCAAAAACTTGACCATGGCTTCTTTACCATCGATCAAACCGTCATCCATATTAATATCAATGACCTGCGCACCATTTTCTACCTGCTCCCTTGCAACTGCCAACGCCTCTTCAAACTTCTCTTCTTTTACAAGACGTAGAAACTTTTTAGAACCTGCTACGTTTGTACGTTCTCCAACGTTTATGAAGTTTGTTTCAGGGGTTACGATTAGGGGTTCAAGACCTGATAATTTCAGGTATTTAGTTGTCGGTTGACCGTTGTCAGTTGATGGTTTTTTTGAAATACTTCCAGACATTATTTGGTCTTTTTATAGTAATTGATAAACCCATTAATGAGTTTTTTACATTTTAAAATTTGCTTCGCAATGGATTCAAAATCTTCTTTAATCAAATATTCTTGATCCAAAGCAATGAATAACTGAGTTTCTAATTCATATAGAGAACCTCTAGAAATGTGTAAAAACTGGATAGTATCTGCTGCTGTTCTTCTTCCACATCCTTCAGCTATATTTGACGAAACTGAAACAGCACAACGACGTATCTGATTTGTCAACCCATACATTTCAACTTTAGGAAACTGCTGAGAAACTTTATATATCAAATTTGCCAAAACCCTAGATTCTTTCCATACTTCTAATTCGGTATATTCCATTCAGTTATTATTTACTGACAACCATCAACCGACAACTGTCACCTTTCTAGGTTCATATTTAGCCACTACTTCTGCAATCGCCGTAATATGTTCCGGGGTGGTTCCGCAACAACCGCCTACTATATTTACTAAACCTTTTTCTGCGTATTCTTTTATTTGTTCCGCCATTTGCTCGGGAGTCTCATCATATTCTCCAAAGGCATTTGGTAAACCTGCATTGGGGTGTGCCGAAACGGCATGTTCACTTTTGGTTGATAACACCTCTAAATGTGGCACCAATTGATTCGCTCCCAATGCACAATTGAAGCCGACCGATAAAATAGGAATATGGGAAATAGAAATTAAGAATGCTTCTGCCGTTTGCCCAGATAATGTTCTCCCAGAAGCATCGGTAATGGTACCGCTTACCATGATAGGCACATCAATATTTCGCTCTTCCTTTACTTCTTCAATAGCGAATAAAGCCGCCTTTGCGTTTAATGTATCAAAAATGGTTTCTACCAATAAAATATCCGAACCACCATCTAACAATGCTTCAACCTGCTGCTTATACGCTATACGCAATTCATCAAAAGAAATAGCTCTGTAACCTGGATCGTTTACATCTGGAGACATGCTTGCCGTTTTGTTGGTAGGACCTATACTTCCGGCAACGAACCTGGGCTTGTTCGGTTGTTTCTTCGTAAACTCATCGGCTACCATTTTTGCTATACGTGCCGATTCGTAATTGAGCTCATACACCAAATCTTCCATAAAATAATCTGCCATGGCAATAGTTGTGCCCGAGAATGTATTGGTCTCAACAATATCTGCTCCTGCTGCAAAATATTTATGGTGAACGTCGGCAATTGCCTCTGGCTGGGTTAATGACAACAAATCATTATTGCCCTGCAATGGGTGTTCCCAATCTTTAAAGCGCGCTCCCCTAAAATCTTCTTCAGTAAACTTATAGCGTTGTAGCATAGTACCCATGGCACCATCCAATATTAAAATACGCTCTTTTAAAATTTCTTTTATATCCTTCATTTTACGCTGTAACAAATTTTATGTTCGCTTTAAAATATATGTGATACCAAGTAAGGAAAGGAAGGAAAAATGTTCTTTCTTTAGTTATCTGTCCTTTTTAAACAGGATAGAATGTAGCACCTTCTTTTCCATTGCGGAAAGGGTTGCCAAGGTTTCACAGGGTCTAGTCCCTCCGCCTTTCTTGATAACAGTTCAAATTATTCAGGAACGAATTGCAAAGTAACGGTACTACCCGTTCTTAACCAAAACTTCAATAGGTTTTTTAGCCCACGAATTTTTAAAAAATTGTAATAAAAAAAGCCTCCGTACGCCAAAGCATCCGGAGGCGGTACTAACCAAATAATAAAATTATGCTATACTTTGTACTACTTCTTTCTTCGCTACTTTTTTGGAGCCATCGAATCCTTCTACACCTCCAACGGTTGTATATTTCATTACAAAACGTTTTCCAGGATTGATTTGCTGATAAGCATACTGGCACATTACGGCTGCTTCATGGAAACCTGAAAGTATCAATTTCAGCTTACCCTCATAGGTATTTACATCACCAATGGCATATACGCCCGGTATGTTAGTCTGGTAATCTTTTGCATTATTTACCTTAATGGCATTTTTCTGAATCTCTAAGCCCCAATCACCAATAGGACCTAATTTTGGAGACAGACCGAATAACGGAATGAAATTATCTACCTCTAAATAGGTATCCTCCTTTTCTTTATCGGTATGCTTAATAACTACCGCCTTCAGCTCATTTTCTCCATGAAGCTCTTTTACCTCAGCTTTAGTTATCAATTTAATTTTACCAAGCTTTGCCAATTCAGATGCTTTTTCAACAGAATCCAATGCGCCTCTAAACTCATCCCTTCTATGCACCAATGTCACCTCAGAAGCTACATCGGTCAAAAAAATTGCCCAGTCCAACGCCGAATCTCCACCACCTGCAATTACCACTTTTTTGTCACGGTATACTTCTGGATCTTTGATCATGTAAGAAACACCCGTATCCTCAAAGTTTACAATATTTGAAATGGGCGGTTTTCTTGGTTCAAAAGACCCCAATCCACCAGCAATAACTACAACAGGGGCATTGTGCTTAGTCCCTTTATTGGTGGTTACCACAAATGAACCATCTTCTAACTTATCTAGAGTTTCCGCTCTTTCGCCCAAAGTGAATCCTGGTTCAAAAGGTTTGATCTGCTCCATTAAGTTATCTACCAAAGTACCCGCCAAAATTTCTGGAAATGCAGGAATATCGTAAATAGGCTTCTTAGGATAAATTTCTGAACACTGTCCACCTGGTTGTGGCAAGGCATCTATTAAATGCGTCTTTAACTTTAATAATCCTGCTTCAAACACCGTGAATAATCCGGTTGGTCCCGCTCCTATAATGAGCATATCTGTTTTAATCATAATCTTCATTTTAGTAAAAAGTAATTGATATTCAGTACTAACTTGACATTATACCATTCAACTACTTTTTAGCTTCTTTTTAATTACACTTAGTCTCTATACTTTTCCTTTACTGGTACTCTTTACTTAGTACTTTGCACTTAATACTTATTCACTTCGCTCAATCTGACATTCTCCTTTGAATACTGGTTGGTTGCCTCTGCCAGTGCGTCACGATGTTTAACTACTTCGCCAATGATAATAATCGCCGGATTCGATAGTTTTTCTTTCTCCACTACATCTATAATAGTATCGATAGTTGCAACACCCACCTTTTCGTTGTCACGTGTTCCATTTTGAATAATGGCGATCGGCATATCCGCCTTACCTTCTCCTTTAAACAACTCTACTATTTGCGGGAGTTTTGACATGCCCATTAAAATGACCACCGTAGCACTGCTTTTTGCCGCTAGAACAACATCGGCAGATAATTTATGTTCTTTGGTGGTACCGGTAATTACCCAAAAACTTTCTGACGAACCTCTTTTGGTCACCGGAATATTTTGATATGCGGGCACACTTAGGCTCGAGGAAATACCGGGTACCATCGCAACTTCCAATCCGTGAGATGCGGCGTATTCCATTTCTTCCGAACCGCGACCAAATACAAAAGGATCTCCGCCTTTTAAGCGCACCACATGTCCCGCAGATTTTGCCCTACCGACAATAAGCTCGTTAATCTGCTCTTGTTGATAAGCATAACAGCCTTTGCGTTTGCCCACAAATATGAGCTCTGCATTTTTAGCAAATTCCAGCAACTCTTCGTTCACCAAAGCATCATACAAAACCACATCGGCACTTTCTAACGTTCTGATCGCTTTTAAAGTAATCAGCTCTACATCACCTGGTCCTGCACCAACAACAGTCAATCTCCCTCTATTCTTTAAGGGAGTATCAACTATTGCATTGATTGTTTTTTGATTGGATAAATTATTGGTATGCATATTATGCCTCTGCTAATTCTTGTTGTCTGAATTTCTCAACAGTTTCTAAAAATTCCTTTGCATCTTTTATGTAAGATTGTGCAAATTCTTTTGTTGGTTCATTCTGATTTAGTTGAAGGACCATATTTTCAAATCCACCAGCTACGGCAATTCTACCATCGGCAACAAACTTCTCATCAAAATCTTTAATGATACTTGCATGTGTATTTACTTTGGTATTTTCTGCGGTCAACATCGCCTTTGCCGAATTCACCATAGAAGAATACGCGTGATAGATACTAGCAGACCATTTTTCTGCTTGGAACATTTCTTCCCCATTCTGTATTTTCTCTTCACTTTCAAAAAGAAGCGTCGCAATTAAATCGATCACAACTCCTGCACACTCGCCTACTCCAATAGCTTTTTCATAACGCTCTGTATTACCCCAGTCAATGAAGTCTTCTGGCGTTAAATCATCTGTAGATGAAAGCGGAGTAAGGAAATCATAGAAATACATTTGTCCTTTTTCCGCATAATAATCAGGGAAAGACAAGTCTCCTCCGTTAGCATCAAAATCATTTAAGATCAAACGCAATGCTTCCGGTCCTCTTTTACTTGGTACTTTCACCACCTTATCAGCAAAACGACCATTTCCATTTCCATCATTGCTACCACCCAACAGTACCTGCAGTGCGGGAGCCACTAATTTATCTTTTGTACGAACGGACATCCCCTGAAAACCAATATTTGCCATATTGTGCTGCCCACAGGCGTTCATACAACCGCTGATCTTTATAACAACATCATCGTTATTGATATAATCAGGATATTCCGTTTTTATAACTCTTTCCAATTCTTCGGCAATACCCGTACTACTTGCAATTCCTAAATTACAGGTATCCGTACCTGGGCAAGCCGTAATATCCAATGCCTTATTGTACCCAGCTTCAATGAAGCCCAGTTTTTCCAATTCGGTATAGAAAAATGCAAGACTTTCTTCTTTTACATACGGAATCAATATATTTTGACGTAATGACAACCTAAGTTCACCTGCAGCATATTTTTGCACCAGATTTGCCAATAGACGTGCCTTGTCCGTATAAAAATCACCCAATAACACCTTAATACCCAAAGCAACATAGCCTGGTTGCTTTTGAGGTATTACGTTGGTAGATTTCCATTGTTCAAATGCCTTTACATTATTTATCTCAACTGCTGGTGCTTCCAACTCGGACACTTCTACCTTTGGGTATGCCTCTGGGTCAATAGGAAAACTATCAAATGGTACCGCAGTTTTCTCTGCAGCCAATAATTCTTTAAATCCGTCAAGACCTAAATCTTTCAACAAGAATTTCATTCTTGCCTTAGCTCTACTTTTACGCTCACCGTAACGGTCAAAAACACGAACTACGGTTTCCATTAAAGGAATTATCTGATCCGCAGGCAAAAAGCTGTACAATTCATCTGCATGTCTTGGCTGAGAACCCAATCCGCCACCTAACATCACTTTAAAACCAATTTCACCATTTTGAATTTTGGCAATAAAACCTAAATCATGCATGTAAGATAAACCGGTATCGGCATCACTTGCAGAGAAAGAAACTTTAAATTTCCTCCCCATTTCTTGAGACACAGGGTTTCTTAAAAAGTATTGAAACAATGCATGTGCGTAAGGCGAAACATCAAACGGTTCATCTACATCAATACCTGCAGTCTCACTTGCCGTTACATTACGTACGGTATTACCACAAGCTTCCCTTAACGTAATTTCATCCTTTTCCAATTCTGCCCACAACTGCGGCGTTCTATTCAAATCTACATAGTGAATCTGAATATCTTGACGCGTAGTAATATGTAACCTACCGGTAGAATACTCATCGGACACATCGCAAATACGAAGCAATTGCTTAGAGGTTACCTTACCGTAAGGCAACTTTATACGAATCATTTGAACACCTTCTTGACGCTGACCGTAAACACCACGTGCCAAACGAAGGCTTCTAAACTTTTCTTCATCTAGTTTGCCGCCGTGAAACTCATGAATTTTACGTTCCAATTCAAGAATGTCCTTTTCAACTACCTGATTTTCTAATTCTGTTCTAAAACTTTGCATTGCTTAGTATTAAATGTTCAGTATAAATACCGATGTAAATTATTACTATATTTTGCCTATAGATTTTATAGACTTTATAAAAACAGCCAATATAAAATTGACCTGTTGATATTAACTTATAAATCCTGCACCTACAGTACTGTTGGATTTTGTATCGATTAATATAAATGAACCGTTTGTTCTGTGATCTTTAAATTGGTCATAGAAAATTGGTTTGTTTAAACGGAAACTTACCTGAGCAATATCATTCATACCCAAAGACTCCGTTTTCTCATCTATACCAGAATAATCCGGTGCAATTTTATGATGTACCTGCTCAACTTTCGCCAATACTTTATTGACACCATGTTGAACTATATATTTGTTTCCTGCAGCTAATGGCAATGAATCCATCCAAGAGATTGTAGCTGTAAATTGCTTATCTACGGTTGGTAAATCATCAGCCTTCACTAACATATCTCCACGACTCAAATTGATTTCATCTTCTAAGGTAATCGTTACCGACGAACGCCTAGATGCGGTTCTGTACTTCTTATCATGAAAGTAAATATCCTTTATTTTAGAACGTGTTTGTGATGGTAGCGCCACTACCTCATCGCCAACGCTTAATTCGCCACCATATACTTTACCAGCAAATCCTCTAAAATCGTGATGTTCATCTGTCTTTGGGCGGATAACATATTGCACTGGGAAACGTGGTGTTCCTACATTAAAAATATCCTTTCTATCCAACGCCTCAAAATGCTCTAACAAAGACTGCCCTTTATACCAAGGTGTCTTATCCGATAGGTTTACTACGTTATCTCCTTTTAATGCACTAACAGGAATAAAAGTAATTTTCTGATCTTGATAATCCCTCTTTGCCATCAACGCCTCAAAATCGGCTTTTATTGCATTGTACGTTTCCTCGGAATAATCTACCAAATCCATTTTATTAATAGCTACCACCACATCTTTTATGCGCAATAGGTTATTGATAAAAAAGTGTCTGTTGGTCTGCTCGATTACCCCTTTACGCGCATCGATCAAAATGATCGCAGCTTGAGAAGTAGATGCACCTGTAACCATGTTACGGGTATATTCTACATGCCCAGGTGTATCTGCTATAATGTAACTTTTCTTTGCCGTAGAGAAATAGATATGGGCAACATCGATCGTAATACCTTGCTCACGCTCCGCTACCAGACCATCTGTTGCCAAAGAGAAATCTAAATAATCATATCCCTTTTGCTTACTGGTCTTTTCTATTGCCTCTAATTTATCGCTGGTAAGTGACTTTGTATCATACAATATTCTACCGATCAAGGTACTTTTACCGTCATCTACACTACCTGCTGTTGCTATTTTTAGTACTTCCATTTTAAAGCTATTAGCCCTTCGCTATTCGCTATTGGCTTTTAATATTATTTTTATTGCTAACTGCCAATAGCTAAAGGCTAAAGGCTGAATTTTCAAAAGAAAATTCTAAAAGTATCCTTGTTGTTTTCTTTTCTCCATTGCTGCTTCTGAACGCTTGTCGTCAATACGTGCACCACGCTCGGAAATGGATGAATCCCTAATTTCCTCTACTACTTTATCAATAGTTTCTGCATCTGAAAGTACGGCTGCCGTACAAGACATATCACCCACGGTACGGAAACGCACCAATCTTTCTTCTACAACCTCATCTTCTTCCCTAAACACGATACCATCTTCTGCAGACCAGATCATGCCATCTCTTAAGAATGTTTTACGCTTGTGAGCGAAATAGATAGAAGGGATTTCAATTTGCTCTTCTTTGATATAAGACCAAACGTCTAATTCCGTCCAGTTAGAGATTGGGAATACCCTAACGTTCTGACCCAATTCTATTTGTCCGTTTAACATATCGAACAATTCCGGACGCTGATTACGCTCATCCCACTGTCCGAAATCATCACGAACAGAGAAAATACGTTCTTTAGCACGTGCCTTTTCTTCATCTCTACGAGCACCACCTATACACGCATCGAACTTAAACTCTTCGATTGCATCTAACAAGGTCGTTGTCTGCAAGCTATTTCTACTTGAATACCTACCCGATTCTTCTTTAACCTTACCTTGATCAATTGAATCTTGTACATTTCGTACAATCAATTCAAGACCTAACTCTTCTACCAATCTATCTCTAAACTCGATAGTTTCAGGAAAGTTATGACCGGTATCAATATGCATTAATGGGAAGGGAATTTTTGAAGGCCAAAAAGCCTTTTGCGCCAAACGTACCAATGTAATCGAGTCTTTACCCCCCGAAAACAAAAGAACAGGCTTCTCAAACTGAGCTGCAACCTCTCTTATGATATAAATCGCCTCATTTTCAAGGGCGTTTATATGAGATGTATCTTTTAAAAGGTCTAAAGAAGGTGTTACCTCCAATTCCGTGCTTGTATTACTCATTCTAATTTTTTAGATCAATTATCTTAATTCTTTTCTACTACCGCTAATTAACTGTGCAATCCACATTCCCTATTTGCCAACACTTTGGTAGGGTCAAAATAGTTATGTTCATTAGGTAGATCGTATTTTTTTAAATAGGTATCTAACTGCGTATCGTTCCAGTGGTAAAACGGACTCACTTTTAAAACGCCGTCTTTACTTAAACTCAAAATATCCAAGCTATCCCTATGTGCGGTCTGCCCTTTTCTAAGATTTGTGAACCATACATCTGGCTTAAAATCTGCCATAGCTCTTTTGAACGGTTCTAATTTAACCTGCTCCGTAAACTCGGCATGTCTAGGATCATCTATTTGAGGTATACCCATAACGGCATCTCTATGTGCAGTTGTTTGCTTAGGCACATATAATTTAACGTTCAAATTCAACCTATTGATCAACTCCTCTGCATGCTTATACGTTTTAGGCGTATTATACCCGGTATCGCACCAAATCACAGGAATATCTTTTCTTACCCCGGAAACAGCATGTAAAATAGCTACTTCATAAGGTCTAAAATTTGTTGTTACAACAGGAGTCTGAGCATGTTTTACTGCCCAAGAAATAATCTCTTCTGGTGGTATGCCTTTAAATTGAACGTTCAATTGTTGAACTTGTGCTTCTGTCAATGCCATAATCCTTTTCTTTTCTATTTACCCCACTTAACCAAATTCCAGATTCTTTCGTGAAAAAAGTACAATACCATTTTCGTTACAAAATCTATAGACGCAATGGAGGCTGCAAGTGATATTTTACCGGTTAACAAATAGGAAATCACCAAAGTATCCAAGGTACCTATTACTCTCCAACTAAATGCTTTAGCAATACTACGTAGCGGTTTCTCTGACGTTTTATCTTCCTTATAGGTCGTTTTAGACTCTTTCTTATTCAAAACAAGTTGATCTGCAATCATCTTTTTACGTAATTTTTATTACCCTACTAATTTAATAGAGTTTTCAAAAATAGTATATATTTTCAAAGTAGTCGCCAAAAATCTAGATAAATTTCCATTACCCTATAGATTTAGTAGATTATTAACAAATGGATGAGAAAAATTCATATTTCGCAACAGATTGATTATCAATAAAAAAGAAATAGAATAATTTTATGTGCCTTAAGAGATAATATCTTTCAATGTATTATTTCTATAAACATCTAAGGCACTATCACGCACCTGAAGCATTAGTTTATGAACGGAACATGTATTTTCATCGGGACAATCATCACATGTTTCATAAAAATTAAGGCTAACACAAGGCACCATTGCAATAGGACCTTCTAACACTCTCATTACATCGGTCATAGAAATATCTTCGGGAGACCTTAGTAGATAATAACCACCACCTTTACCTTTTTTTGAACCTAAGAAACCTGTTTTTCTTAAACTCAGCAAAATGCTTTCCAAGAATTTTTGAGAGATATTTTCCTTCTCTGCAATTTCAGAGATTTGAATAGGCTTCTTGTCTGGTTGCGCCGCTAGGTAAGAAAGCGCTTTTAAACCATATTTTGTCTTTTTCGAGAGCATGATGCTAAGATAGCCAAATAATAAAATATGTATGAAATACTTAAGACCACAATTTTAACGTTAATAGTGGGCAACCTTAAAAACAAATCATGAAAAAAATTTTCTTTTCTACGCTATTGAGTGTATTTGCTTTGGCGTTCATATCATGTTCAAACGATGAAGATGCCGTTACAAATGCCAGTGAGGCTGAAATTGTAGGTACATGGAACCTTACCGCTCTTGAAACAAAGGACGGTAGATCAGACACCAATTTTGATGGCACTTCTATACCAACCACATTTACAGCCGTTGGCAAAGATTTTGATACCGTTGTTACCTTTTCTGAAAACCCTAACATAGTAACCAGTGAAGGTTCTTACACTACAGTGGTAACGACGACGGTTATGGGAGAAACTTCTACAGATGAAGAAACCGGTGAAGACTTTTTTGAAAGTGATGAATGGCGACTAGATGGTAGTACATTATATTTCGGTTCTGGTGAAGAAGAAGTAGGATTCACCATTACGGAACTAACAGATTCTAAAATGTCCCTTCGCTATGAAATTGATGAAACAGTTGATTTCTTTGGCGCCACTACTAGTGTTAGCGCAACTTACAATATGACATTAAGTAAATAATATTCTCTCTAATACATAAAAAAAGCCCGGTAAAAACCGGGCTTTTTTTGTTTCTAATACTTTACGGATTATCCTAAAGCTTGAGCGATATCTGCAATAATATCATCTATATGCTCCAGACCCACCGAAATTCTTACCGTACCATCTGAGATACCCACGGCAGCACGTTCCTCTACGCTCAATTTACTATGTGTTGTTGATGCAGGATGCGTTACTATAGTTCTTGAATCGCCTAAGTTTGCAGAAAGGGACAATAATTTAATGGAATCGAAAAATTCCCTGCCTGCTTCTAAACCGCCTTTAACCTCAAAAGCAACTACACAACCACCAGCTTTCATTTGCTTTTTAGCAATCTCGTATTTAGGATGCGATTTTAAGAATGGATATTTTACCCAATTCACTTTATCATTCCCCTCTAAGAATTCCGCTAATTTCAAGGCATTATCACAGTGTCGGTCTACACGTATAGCAAGTGTTTCCAAACTTTTAGAAAGTACCCAGGCATTGAAAGGAGATAACGCCGGACCCGTAATTCGTGAAAAGCGGTAAACTTTATCCATCAAAGCTGCACTACCTACAGTAATGCCCGCCAAAACCCTGCCTTGACCATCCATCAACTTTGTACCTGAGTGAATAACCAAATCCGCACCGAACTTAATAGGCTGTTGCAAATAAGGTGATGCAAAACAATTATCGATTACCAAGATCAAATTATGCTTCTTTGCTATCTTACCCAATTCTTCTAAATCTAACACATCAACACCAGGATTAGTGGGTGTCTCCGCATAGATTATTTTGGTTTTCGGTGTGATCAGACTTTCTAATTTGTCCAATTCATCAATCTTAAAATAAGTATGATCAATATTCCATTTTGGGAAGAAATTTGTGAACAACGAGTGTGTTGAGCCAAATATACTTCTTGCAGACAATACATGATCACCACTATCTAACAAAGCTGCCAAAGTAGAAAACACAGCCGCCATACCCGATGCAAATGCGAATCCGCTTTCTGCACCTTCCATCTGACATATTTTTTCTATAAACTCAGATGAATTCGGATTCGAATATCTTGAGTATATATTACGCTCTTTCTCTTCCGCAAACGACGCACGCATATCTTCCGCATCTTCAAATACAAAACTAGACGTTAAGTATAACGGAACTGAATGCTCCAAATTCTCTGTACGTTTCAATTGCGTACGTATGGCGTTCGTTTCAAATTTATTGTTGTTCTTGTTCATTGTACTAATTCTTTTCTATTCGAATTTCTTCTTTCATGTACTTCGCACTTTTGCCTTTGTACTTTGTACTTGTCCTACCCTTTCTCCGCAATCCTCAATATATCTCCAAAAACCCCTCTTGCGGTAACTGCCGCTCCAGCACCTGCGCCTTGAATCACTAACGGATTTTCTCCGTAAGATTCCGTATAAATTTCAATGATGGAATCTGATCCTTTTACCTGCCCCAAAGCACTTTCTTTTGGTACGGAAATCAGTTTTACATCTAACACTCCTTTTTCTTTTTGAAGGTTACCATGTAAATCCCCTACATACCTAAGTACATGATCAGGTTTTTGGTTCTTTTTAATTTCATTGAACTTCGTATCCAATACATCTAAATGTTCCAAGAAGAAATCAACATCTCCTTCTTGTAATTTTTTAGGTATTAAGTTCTCTATGTTAATATCGGCAAACTCATTATGTAAATCTAACTCGCGCGCCAATATCAATAATTTACGCCCTACGTCATTGCCCGATAAATCTTCTCTTGGATCGGGCTCTGTAAATCCTTTCTGCATCGCATCTTTTAGAATAGACGAAAACGGCACATCAACTTCTGAGAAGGTATTGAATATATAACTTAAAGAACCCGAGAACACCCCTTTAATTCGCGTAATATTTTCACCGGACAAATGCAATAACTTAATGGTATCTATTAACGGTAAGCCCGCTCCCACATTTGTCTCGTACAAATACTGTTTCTGATTTTTTTGCAACTCTTCACGCAACAATTGATAAAAATCGTAACGTAAGGTATTGGCAATTTTATTGGATGAAACAATATCAAAACCGTGTTCAACAAATTCAAAGTAATTGGCTACAAAGTCTTTGCTCGCCGTATTATCGATAACGATTAAATTCTCTAAATGGTGACGTTTCGCAAAGTCAAAGACATCATCAATTTTATATGATTTCCCTTTTTGTTTTAATTGTGTTTTCCAATTTTTTGCAATGCCTTTCTCATTAAGCAGTATATTTTTGGAGTTCGCTATACCAAAAACACGAAGATCCAAGCGCTTACGGGTTTTAATGGTTTCTGCAGATTCCAATATCTGGTCTATTAAGGTGCCTCCTACATTTCCATGCCCAAAAATGAGAATATTTATCTTCTTACTAATACCGAATACCTGACCGTGCATTACGTTCACAGCCTTGTGCAAATCGGACTTTTTAACCACCAAACTCACGTTATTACCAGACACCGTATTATTGAACAACAACGGCACTATTTGGTTTTTGATCAATGCATTGAACGGATTATGAAATGTACTTAAATCTTGACCAACAATAGAAATGATCGAAACATCGTCCATCACCGTAATCCTATTCACATCTTTAGACTCAAAATCGTTGCTGAACTCATTTTCTAGCGCCAGTTTTGCTCTTTTTGCCTTGTCTTTCTTTACTACCAGCCCGATACCTCTTTCCGAAGAACCTTGAGAAATAATACTTACACTAATATTACTAGCCTGCAATGCCTTAAATATTCTGGCATCCACACCTACTTTACCTAACAGTCCACGACCTTCAATATTGATCATGGCAACATCTTCTATAACAGAAAGCGATTTAATACCTTCTTTACTAGATTTTGCACTGATCAACGTACCTTCATTATCATCATTATACGTATTTAAAATACGTAAAGGAATATTCTTCTCAATTAGCGGTATTATGGTTTTGGCATGTAAAATAGTAGCCCCAAAATTTGCGAGCTCATTGGCTTCCTCATAAGACAGGTTTGCCAATCTTTTCGCTTCTGGCACATAGTCAGGATTTGCGGTATAGATACCATCTACATGTGTATAGTTCTGCAACTCTTCGGCATCTAAGAAATTTGCTATCAATGCTGCGGAATAATTACTTCCGTTTCTTCCCAAGGTCGTTGTTTCACCTTCCAGGGTCGATGCTATAAAACCGGTTACCACGGCAACGGTATCCTTAGGGATTTCAGCAAATTTCAACAATACACGTTCTTTCGATTCCGCCTCCAACACCTTGGCATCGCCAAAAGTATCATCGGTCTTTATGAGCTCACGTGTATCTACCAGCTTCGCATTGATGCCTTTACCTATCAACAACTTCGTTACCAATTTCGCGGAAATCAACTCACCGTAGGCAAGTACCTCATCTTTAATTTTCGAACTATAATCGCCCAATAAGGAAACGCCTTCATATAACTTTGCCAACCCTTTAAATTCAGTAGACAAACTCACATTTTTATAAGCTTGGTTCTGATATTTTTCCAAGGCTTCAAAATCTGCTTTATAATCCTTTCCTTGGGCGGCTTTCTCCAGCATATCTTCCAACTGATCGGTTGCCTTTTCCCTAGCGGATACTACCATGGCAACATTCTCATTGTTCTTGACCTTTTGTGTAACTATATCAAGTACACGTTCTAAACCTTCGCCATTGCTCAGTGACTTACCACCAAACTTCAAAATCTTGATTTTCTGGATATTACCATTGGTATTAAAAATACCCGTCAGCAATTTCTCCATTTGGTCAAATTCGATTAAAAATGCATCATGCCCGTGTAATGATTGTACTTCACCATAGGTAACATTACTTTTTGCCTGTGCCAGCTGCTTAAACGTGTCTTTGTTTTCTTGGGCGGTAAAGAACATATCAGAATCTACCCCAATAATATGGATATTGGTATCGCTATTTTGTAGTTTAATGAAATTCTCATCACCATCTCTAGTAACATCAATGGTCTTTAATAATTGATTCATCAATTTATAGGCAGATAACTGAAAACGTTCCTGCAGTTTATCGCCATGATGCATTAACCAACTCTCTACATTAAACACCTGCAATTCTTCATTGGTACTTCGCTTAAAGCGTTCTTTAAAGGAAGCCGGAGTTCTATAACACAACATGGCATGCATGCGTGCATCATGTACGGGCTGCTTTGAGTTAACCAAAAACTGTTCTTGAATTTGGCAATTGGCAATTAACCAATCGGTAGATTTCCAATCTGATGCTACAGGTATCAAATGCTCAGTTAAGGTTGGGTGCAAGGCTGCCATTTCCCACGCAATACCTCCACCTAAAGACCCACCGATCAAAGCAAATAAACGTTCTATTTTTAATTGCTCTAAGCCCAACAAGAACATTCTAGCCACATCACCAGCTACAAAATCCTTATAGTTTTCAATCACGAACTTATCATGTCCGTTACCGGGAATATTGAATGCCAAAATGGTATACTTATTTGTATCGATACACTTTTCCTCCCCGATCAAGGAAGACCACCAACCATTTTCACCGGTTACATTTGAGTTACCGGTCAATGCATGGTTCACCAAAATAATAGGTGCTGTATGTAGCTTTTTACCAAATACCTGGTATGACAGTTGTATATCTTGAGTGATACCGCTTAAGGTCTTGTAATTTTTAATCTGTAGTTGATGTAGCATCTAATTTCAAATCAATTTGTGTCAGGGCTTCGGCTGGGCTCAGCCGCCACCAATATTCATTTTTTCTTAAACCACCGATCACTTAGTCTCCGCTCAGTGACCGGTGGTTTAGGCTTTTACCGTATCTAAATTAAAGGCTGGCAAATGCCTGTTCTAGATCAGCTTTTAAATCTTCTATATCTTCTAAACCAACTGACAAACGAATTAAATCTTGACCTACGCCTGCTCCTTCTTGCTGCTCTGCAGTCAATTGTTGATGCGTGGTACTTGCTGGGTGAATGATCAGTGATTTTGTATCACCGATATTAGCCAACAAAGAAAAAATCTGTGTAGCATCGGTTACTTTCTTAGCAGCTTCGAATCCGCCTTTTACACCAAAAGTAACCAAACCACTTTGTCCTTTTGGCAAGTATTCTTTTGCCAAATCGTTGTACTTATTGCTCTTCAATCCTGGGTAATTTACCCATTCCACTTCCGACCTGCCTTCTAACCATGTTGCTAATTCTAATGCATTTGCACTGTGTTGCTTGATACGTACCGGTAAAGTCTCCAGTCCTTGTATGATTTGGAATGCGTTGAACGGACTCAAAGCTCCACCAAAATCACGCAATCCTTCCAATATCAGTTTAAACGTAAATGCTGCTGCGCCTAATGCTTCGCTATATACCAAACCATGGTAACCTGCAGAAGGCTCCGTAAATTCAGGGAATTTCCCGTTGGTCCAATCAAAGGTACCGGCATCGATAATAGCGCCACCTAACGAGGTTCCTTGTCCGCCAATATATTTTGTCAATGAATGTATCACCAAGTTTGCCCCATGTTCAATTGGGTTTAACAATGATGGAGTAGCTACGGTATTATCTACTATAAATGGAACACCAGCTGCTTTAGATTCTTTTGAGATCGCTTTCAGATCCAACACATCTAACTTTGGATTCCCTAGGGATTCTACGAAAAATGCCCTTGTATTATCTTGAACCGCTTTTCCAAAATTTTCAGGATCAGAAGCATCTACAAAAGTTGTAGTAATACCAAATCTTGGCAAGGTAACGTTCAATAAATTAAAAGTACCCCCATACAAACTGCTCGACGCCACAATGTGATCACCTGCTTTTAACAAGGTCAATAATCCTGTAGAAATTGCCGCTGTACCCGACGCAAAAACAACCGCACCGATACCACCTTCTACGGCAGCCAATCTATCTTGTAATATTTGGTTTGTAGGGTTGTTTAAGCGTGTGTATATAAAACCTAGTTCCTTAAGGGAAAATAAGTTTGCCGCATGATCTGTATCATTAAATACGTATGATGATGTTTGATAGATTGGCACTGCCCTTGTACCACCATTGGTAGTTGTGTCGTGACCTGCGTGTAAAGCGTTTGTTGCTAATTTGTGATTACTCATGATTTTGTTGTTTTTAAAAATTAATCCTTAGGCTACCCTTAGGATGCAAAAAATAAAAAGCCCATCCTAACCACACTTAAAGTGTGAGTAGGTAAAATCAAAAAGTTATAAGAAAGTATTTCGAGAAATTCGATTACTGTTATCCTTCCCCTAAGGGTAGAATGTAGCACCTTCTTTGTGTGGAACAAAGGGTTGCTAAGGTTTCAAAGGGTCTAATCCCTCCACCTTTCTTGATAACTATTCAATACGTGTGTGAACTTTGAGCTACAAATATAAAGGCAGAAAAATGTAAAAACCTAGTATTTTATGAAAAATATATAATTCTGGGTCTTGTTGTTAGTTTTCCAAGGTCTTTAAAATTAAAACAAGTGTGGTTCAAAATATGCTACAATATCACTACAGATGAGTTTTTTAAGTAAAAAAAAGAGGCAAAGGTGTTCCAAACCTGTTCTCGATACATTTTCGGACTCCGATACTCTGCGCCCAAAAAGACTCGAACTGACAAAGCGCTCCATTAATTCAAGCCCTTTACGACTTAAAACGAATGTTACTTCTAGTAGTTTTAAATTGAAACTTTAGCTGTGTATTTAATGGTAAAAAAATATCCAAAGGCACATGTCTTCCAAACCTGCTCTCGATACATTTTCGAACTCCGATACTCTGCGCCCAAAAACACTCGAACTGACAAAGCGTTCCATTAATTCAACCCCTTTACAACTTAAAACGAATGTTACTTCGAGTGGTTTTTACGACCCCTTAGGGAGGAAAAATTGTATCGAGAAGCTTGCTTGCTATAAGTTATTTTTTTAACGTACAATATTTACAACCTGAATAATATAAAAGGTTCTCGATACACTTTCGACCTCATGAAAATGAGGTCGAAAGCACTCGAACTGACATTCTTACTGAGCGTACCCAACAACCGAAAACCAGCAACCAGCAACCAGCTACCAATCTTACTTAATCATCCCAGCACTCTTGTACTTCTCAATATATTGTTGATCTTGCTCTGGAGAGTCTTTGTATTTTTTGCGAAGTGCCACCAAATCTTTCTTCAGCTTTTTAATGGTATCGGCATATGCTGGGTCATTATAAACGTTGTTCATCTCCTTAGGGTCTTTTAACCTGTCATACAACTCCCATTCATCTACGTCATAGTAGAAATGCACCAATTTAAATTCTTTGTTCACAATACCGTAGTGACGTTTTACCATATGAACCGACGGGTATTCGTAATATTGATAATACACCGCATCACGTGTCCACTTGTCTTTTTCCCCTTTCAATAACGGAATCAAACTTTCCCCTTGCATATCACTTGGCGGAGTGATGCCTACAGCTTCCAACATCGTTTGTGCAAAGTCTAAATTCTGCACCATTTCATTTTCTACAGAACCAGGTGCTACCACATTTGGCCAACGTACCAATAACGGAGTCTTGAATGACTCGTCATATATAAATCGTTTATCGAACCAACCGTGTTCCCCTAAGTAAAATCCTTGGTCAGAGGTGTAAATTACAATGGTATTTTCCGCCAAACCGCTTTCATCCAAATAGTCCAATAATCGACCTACATTATCATCTACCGAAGAAATACTACCCAAATAGTCTTGCATATACCTTTGGTACTTCCATTTCATTTTTTCGGTATCGTTCATCTTTGGCCAATTGTTGTAGAAGAAGTCATTGATGGAATCTAACACCGGATCGTACAATGCTTTTTGTTCTGCAGTGGCACGGTTATACGGACCATAAAAGCTATTTGGAAATTCTTCTACTACAGGAAAAACCTTCCCCTCCATTTTTGCCAAGGTCTCTGGTCTAATTTTACTATCATGACTATACATCATGTGTGTCAACAAATTCATTTCTGCTGTTTTTGCTGCCGTACCCCTATTGCTGTAATCATCAAATAAGGTTTCCGGCTCAGGGAAAGTTTTTTGTGTAAACTCCTTGAACTTATCCGCACGTGGCCACCATGGTCTATGAGGTGCCTTATGCAAGTACATCATCATAAACGGTTCTTCATTTGACGCTTCTTCTTTTAGCCAGTCTAACGACACATCTGTAATAATATCGGTTACATACCCTTGTTTGGTAATGGTATCACCATTAGTGACTATAAAATCAGGATTAATATAATGCCCCTGACCCGGCAAAATCATAAACTCATCTACCCCTTTTGGGTTGTTCCCAAAATGTAGCTTTCCAAACATGGCTGTCTTATATCCGTTCTTTTTAAATATTTGCGGAAATGTCACCTGTGTAGTATCGAACGGAAAGTAATTATCTACTTTTCCATTAATATGTGTGTGCTTACCCGTTAGAATAGTAGCTCTTGATGGTGCACAAATGGAGTTGGTAACGCTCGCATTGGTAAACAACATCCCTTCTTTTGCCAAACGGTCAATATTTGGGGTCTTTAGCAATTTGTCATCATACGCACTAATGGCTTGGTAGGCATGATCATCTGACATGATGAAAATGATATTGGGTTTTTTCTTTTTGCTTTTTTGGGCTTCGGACTTAGAAGGTAGCAGGAAAAGTACGCCTGTGAGGACTAGAATTAGATTTTTCATTTTGGTTGTTGTTGGTTAGTTTATTCTTTTTAATTAAAGGAGAATTTTAAACATCAATCTTAAGAATCACAATTCAAATTCTTATAAAATTTATTTTAAAATCCCATCAACTATATCGTCAGTAGAAGATTTATCAAATTCGGATGATTGAATCTCTAGTTTCTCTTTTAGGTATCTCATTTTCGTCCCCCATTCAACTTCAAGAATGTCAGACCACTTTCTTACATACATCTTTACTTTTCCATTTTTAACATTCATTGTTAAACCTTTATGGGCTTCACCGTGATGCTTATTTGTTTCTATCAATTCTTGAATTCTGTCGTCAAAATTTTTACCAATTAAATAGAACTCCCAATATTGATTTTCTCCATTACATATATTCTGTTCTAAAATTTTTGTTCTGTAATCATCTATCTGCTGATATTCATTCTTATGAGATAATTTTTTTGAAGCTCTCTTTAATTCAACTATAACATTCTTTTGAATATTCTCACCTACCATTTCCGTTTTAGTTAGAAACAAATCCACTTCGCCATTTGGCGCTGTATTTAACTCCGGTTCTTCTATACCTAAAATTTCATTGGCATATTGAAACAATACCTTTTTCAACGCTCCCTCCGTAGAGCTAAAAAGGCGAAATTGCTCACCAAACAACCAAAAATTCTGATCAATTATTTTTTGTAGATGTTTTACTTCCAGAGTTTCTTTTTCGAGATCGGTTATTAAAAATTTTAATTTACTTATAACATCCAATCTATGGTCAATTTCTTTGATAGTCTTTACCACACTTGAGAGAGATGTACGATTAAGAATATCCAACAATTCACTTTTCTCATCTTCTGTCAATTCTTGGAGTTGCTCAAGAATTGTTTTTATAAGAATATCATCTTGGGTAGATAGTAATCCTGCAAAAGTTGCACAAATAAACTTTTTTTCGGAAACCCCTTTTCCAGTAAATAATGACGGAGTAATGGTATATATAGTTTTAATTAAATCACCATAAGAATCTGCATCATAGATTCCAAAGTCGTGTAATTTAGGTAAAATATTATCCTCCTTTAATTCATCTAATAACTCTTCCGATTGCTGAACCAAATAGGGCTTTCTTACTGAAGCTAACAATTCTTTAATATATTCAATAAGTTTCTTTTGAAGCCTTTTAATCTTTGGATTACCAAATTCAAATGAAAATTGACCATTATGATTTTCATCATTTATAATCATCTTATTAAAAAGTGGAGACCTTATATAAACTGAATGCCAAAAATCATCTCTTTTTTTATTAAATCCTGTATTAAGTTTAAAGATTTCACTTTGATTATTGTCTAAAAAATAAAATTTAGAAAATTCCGAGGGTTTCTCATCCCAAAGAATAATTCTAATCTCAATATCTGAATCAACGTCCTTTACCAACTCTTCTGGTATATCATTCTTAGTAATTACTCTTTCATATTTCACATTACCTTGTGAATCAAGCTTAATTCCATTTATAATAATTTCAAAATTAGTATTGGACTCCAAAAACCAACTAAATTCAAATAAAAATTCTTTAAATAGAGCCTCTACAAATAGCAAACTATCTGAAAGGTTTTGATAAATATTCCTAAAATGAATTTCTGTACCAGATATTTCATTTGTTGTTAAACCATTATGTATATGGGTTGAATGATTAAGTATAATTTGCTTATTTTGACTTAAAATTTCTATTTCTTCAGCAACCCAAATAAACACATATCTTCCTCTACCAAATTTCCCTTTAGGCAAGGTTTTGTAATGAGCATTAATTTTTGATTTGGAGGACGACAAAAATGTCTCCGCA
This sequence comes from Maribacter litoralis, assembly GCF_902506355.1. Lineage (NCBI taxonomy): Bacteria > Pseudomonadati > Bacteroidota > Flavobacteriia > Flavobacteriales > Flavobacteriaceae > Maribacter > Maribacter litoralis. Next base: position 819,247 of record NZ_LR733271.1, read on the forward strand.
TTTTGATTAGTAAAATCCCAACCTTTACCATTATCACAAATTCTTAAATTATCCACGAAGCCTATACCTTCCAATGGAATATCATAATCTATTCTAACAATTGAAGCACCAGCATCAAAAGAATTCCAAACATATTCAAATAGACATTTATAAGGTTTATCTTCAAAAGACTTCAGCTCTGTTCTTATTGATTGCTCATTAATTTTCAGCTCGCTCATGGACTCTTATGTTTATCGTTTATTGATAGTTTTAAAATTCTTTAAAAAAATGGTTTAATATAATGCTGATTTCTTTTCTCCTTACTCCAACACAGAAAACTCAATACTCGAATCTGTGAATACGGTATGCGTCTGCGTTTTAAAGTCTTGCTCATCAGCTTCAAAGATATTGTCCACATAGGTCTGCGGATTTAAATCTATTAAGGGAAACCACGTACTCTGTACTTGTACCTGTAACTTATGCCCTTTTTTAATGGTGTGGAAAACGTCTTGTAACTTTATGGTAACATCGGTCTTTTCATTAGGCACAAACGGTTCTGGCTCGGCAAAACTGTTTCTAAAACGACCTCTTAACACTTCACTACGTACCATTAAATGATAATTGCTCATTTTCAAATGGTCTTGCATGCCTTCGTAGTTTGGTTCATCAGCAGGGTGCACATCTATGATTTTTACGATCCAATCTGCAGCAGAACCTGTAGTCGCTACTTTCAACTTCGCCAAAATATCACCCGCCAAAGTCATATCTTCTTCCATAACCTCTGTCTCAAATACCAAAACATCACCACGGCGTGCTGCAAAACGCTGATCGTCTGTCATATATTTTCTTGGAGTAAACACCGTTTTAATATCTTCAGAATAAGGTACCGGTTTTTTAATATCACTAATAAATTTTACTTCCTCTATTCCTTTGGGTTCAGCGGTCAATTCTTGATCGGGAGACAAATACATATCTTTTTTCACTAAACCCGCCGGTGGCCATGTGTCATAGGTCTTCCAATCTTTTCTACCGGTATCAAAAACATAAGCTTCCGGTAGTCCGCTGTTTTTATCCCCATCTCCTTTTAAAAAATGATCGAAAAACTTGGTTTCTATATTTTCTTGGAAAAACTCGGAAATACCGTCACCAAAGTAATAATTACCCACGGTATTCTGCCCTTTTCTTCGCGCCCATCCACCGTGATCCCAGGGTCCAAAAACCAAGGTGTTGTAATTTTCGGCATTGTATTTTTCAATGTTCTTATAAGTTTCTAAAGGTCCGTACAAATCTTCGGCATCGAACTCGCCAGCCACCACCATAGTTGCTACGCTTGGCTTTACATCTTTTAAATGCTGAATCAACCCACGGCTTTGCCACATTTCATCATAATTAGGGTGTTCTTTAAGCTCGTTCCAGAAATAATCATCGGTAACCCCTTCTTTTGCCATACGCGGCGTATCGGCAGTTTCGTATTCAAAAAAACGATCTAAATTTTTTAGCGGACCTTCATCTAAAAAGAATTGATACTGATCTTCAGTTGGTAAATCGGGCAGTGTATACCATGCCGTGTCTATAGGTTTATCTCCGTCCGGTCTTGGCGTACCAAATAATGATGTTGCCCTAAAATAGCTCAACAAATACGCTCCGTTATGGTGAAAATCATCAAAAAAGAAATCGGCAATACTTGCCTGTGGTGAGGCTGCTTTTAATGCTGGGTGAGCATCGACCACAGCATAGGTGGAGTAAAAACCAGGGTAGGAAATTCCCCAAATACCCACATTACCATTATTGTTTTCTATATTATTTACCAACCACTCTATAGTATCGTAAGTATCTGAACTTTCATCAATATCTTGATCGGTTTTTTTATTGGGAATATAGGCACGCATATTCTCATAGTGACCCTCGCTTAACCAACGACCACGCACATCTTGATAGACAACTATATAACCATCTTGCATCATATGGATATTAGGACCAATCTTTGTTTTGTAATTACCCTCGCCGTAAGGTTTAGAACTATACGGGGTTCTTTGCATGATAATAGGATATTCTTTTGAGGTATCTTTTGGCGAATAAATGGTAGTATGCAGTTTAATACCATCTCGCATGGTGATATCTACTTCCTTTTTGTTGTAGTTATCTTCTACATAAGTATCAGAGACTTCTGCATTGGCTGTTTTAGGAGTAGTTTTTCTACAGGAAATTAAAACTGTAGCTAATAAAATAAGCGTGAATAATTGTTTGATCGTAAACTTTGGCATGTCTTAAAGGTTTGAAGTCTTAAAACTAAGAAAGTTTACCTGTGTACGGAATAAAATTGAACCGAAATATGTTAATTTAACTGTTGACCTTAACTGGCATATTTCAGGTTGAAACAATGCATGAAGAGATGAACCACAATAATTAAAAAAGGTGGTAACGTATATTAAAAATAAGTTTTGATAGGTGATTGGCCGTTTACTTCTTTCTATGGTGAAAAGAGAGAAGCAATCGCATTTAGATCATAAACAATTTTCTCATGAGCATGATTACGCCCGAGAAAAAATCGCTTTTGTATTCTTCAATAGTGGTCTCTTTTAGTAGTTGGTCTTTCATCAATATAGTGTTTAGTGGTTCTAAATTTAATTAGAAAAAGGAATTAAAACAACTGTTTCAATATTTTCTATAGATTTTTCAATTTTGAATTCCGGATTCATTTCTACGGAACGATATTCGTATTTTGAAGTATCTAAAACTACAAATTCAGAAATAAGGTCTGTATCTTTTGCACACGATTGAAACAATGCGCATAATAAAATAGCTAAGAGAAATCGGGGGATTTTAAGCATGGCATTCGTAGGTTAAGTTTATTATTAAATAGGTTTTTAAAAGACAAAGACACTTTAAACAATGTGGAACATAAGCCGACTTTTGGGACTTCGACCAATGTTTACATTGTATATTTATTTGTTACAGTACTAGCATGACCTTCATCTTTTTTCTTGGTAAAATTTGGGGGTTCACCAATAATTACACTTCAAATATATGTAATACTTTTCCTACAAAATAGTTTTTGTGGTCAACACACTATAAGTTGTTGTGAATGTGTGTTAATTGGTTTGTGAGGTGATTTTTCACTAAAAAAAAATGCTCCGCGTAACACGGAGCATTTTTAAATATTAATTATAGCGCAATGCGCTCAGCGTATCCTTATAAATTAAAGGCCGACTTTATTTCTGCTACTTTATCTAACTTTTCCCAAGTAAATAATTCCACTTCTTTTTCGATACGGCCATTGTACGGAGATTCAAAAACTTTGGTAATTGTTTTAGGCTGTTTACCCATATGGCCATATGCAGCGGTTTCCAAATAAATTGGGTTTCTTAACTTAAGCCTATCTTCTATTGCAAAAGGTCTCATATCGAAAAGCTCAGCCACTTTTCTGGCAATTTCGCCATCACTCAACCCTACTTTAGAGGTACCGTAAGTATCTACATAAATTGAAGTTGGCTCCACTACACCGATCGCGTAACTTACTTGCACCAAAATTTCATCTGCTACACCTGCAGCCACTAAATTTTTTGCCGCGTGACGTGCCGCATATGCAGCACTACGGTCTACCTTACTTGGATCTTTACCACTAAAAGCACCTCCACCGTGGGCACCTTTACCTCCGTAAGTATCAACTATTATTTTTCGCCCCGTTAATCCGGTATCTCCATGAGGTCCTCCAATAACGAATTTTCCCGTTGGATTGATATGGTACTTGATTTGATCATCGAACAATTTTTGGGTCTCAGCAGGCAATTGTGCCTTTACCCTAGGGATTAGAATTGAAATAATGTCCGACTTGATCTTTGCCAACATTTTATCATCATCTTCGTCAAAAGCATCATGCTGTGTAGAAACTACTATCGTATCTATACGCTGTGGCTCATTGGCATCTGAATATTCTAAAGTCACCTGTGCTTTGGCATCTGGTCTTAAATAAGAAATTTCTTTTCCTTCGCGACGCAGCTCTGCCAAAGTATGCAAAATTTTGTGCGATATATCTAAAGCCAACGGCATGTAGTTCTCGGTCTCGCTGGTCGCATAACCGAACATCATACCTTGATCACCTGCACCTTGCTCTTCTTTGGCACCACGGTCTACACCTTGGTTAATATCTTGAGACTGCTCGTGAATCAACGAGATAACTCCACAAGAATCTCCACTGAACTGATATTCTCCTTTGGTATATCCTATTTTATTGATGACTTCACGGGCAATGTTCTGTACGTCTAAATAGGTATCACTTTTTACTTCTCCCGCTAAAACAACCTGACCTGTAGTGACCAAGGTCTCACAAGCAACTTTACTTTCTGGGTCAAAGGCTAGAAAATGATCTAAAAGGGCATCACTGATCTGATCGGCAACTTTATCCGGATGTCCTTCACTAACAGATTCTGATGTAAATAAATATGGCATAACAAACTTTTTATTCTGTAGAAGGATTTGAATGAATGCCGAAAAGAAGTGTGATGCGATATGGTACCAACATCAACTGCTTTAGCATTTTTTTCGTTTTATACCTAAAGGTTAAAACAGAGGTTGCAATCAGTCAAATCCCTCCTCTTTATTTTAATTCAGCTGCAAAAATAGAAAAAATGTTCTGTTCCGTATCTTAATATGATGTTATTTATTGACCCATTTAAAATTATTATAAGTCACCAAGAATGATAGCCAGATAATTAGATATCATATTTTACGGAGAACAGCACATAACGTGGTTGCACAAAATAGGCTTGGGTACTAAAATAGAGTTCGTTGGTACTATCTCTATTTAAGGTCGTCGTATTCAATAAATTCGTTCCCTTTATACCATATTCCCACCGACTATCTTTCTTTTGGTAGGTTAAATTAGATTCCAAAAAACTATAGGTATTGGTTATGGTATCTTCCTTATCAGTGTAATTATAATAATCATAATCTACCGTAAAAATAAAGTTCTTTAAAAAACTCGCATCAAAACGAGCGTAAGGTCTGCTGGTGTAAAATGTAGTTTCTAAACCTCCATTTTCATAATTGTTCACCGTATACCTATACCCCAATTCTAAATTAGGTGCATTTTTAAAATTCGTGGAAAGTGCCCCCGTGTAATTTTGCGTTAATGAATTCGATGTGCTTTGCTCATCATCTACTAGGTTATTGGTCGTAGACCAGCTTAAATTACCTTGTACCGATGCCTTGATCTTACCGAAAGTACGCTCGTATTTTCCGTTTGCCGTTAAAGACTCATCATCAAAATTAGAATTGATGGTACTACTCACCCTATTGATACCAACAATATTTACACCACTTTTTAATGCATCTATTCTTTTTGTATACGCCACGTTCGCAAAAATATTGGTGAAATTGAACATGTTAAAGCTGAAAAAATTCAAAGATACATTATGATTCAAGGCACTTTCTAAATCACGGTTTCCATTGTAAAGCGAGTTATAATTATTAAGTACATAACCCTGTGCAAAATTGCTGACATCTGTAAAAGAACGCGTTACCTGATAGTTAAAGCGAAGGTTTTCAGATTTTTTAAGCTGTGCATTTATATAGACATCTGGCAACAACGATGTTAAATTATCTTCAACTACCGAACCCAATTGCTCATTCTTAACATTGAACTGATGTAAGGTTACCCCAGGATTAAATGTAAAAATTCCAGATATAACTTTATAATGCAGCCCTGCATAAACATCTGAAACATGAAAGGGAACGTCGTTACCAAATTCATCTCCACTCATATTTAAAACATCTTCATTATCTAAAATCTGAAATATATTAGAATTGAAGTTTTGGTTACTCTGTGTTGTACCCAAAGTCAAGTTTATATTACTTTTATCACCAAGTACCCTGTAATAATCCACTTTTGCATCTACCTTATTGGTCACTACTTTCTTTGCCTGGTTAATATTGTACAAATCTTGATCCTCATCTACCGGAAAAATATCGATAAAGGCAAACTCATTTCTTATCGCTTCATAAAATGGATCTTCATCTTGATATAAGTATTGTGCCTCAACCGCAAAAATATTCTTATCATTTAACGTATAATATATGTTCAGGTTTTGATTTACGGATAATGGTTTCTGTTTTTTAACCTCTGCTATCTCATCTGTAATAGAAGAAATAGAAAGTACGTTCACTTCTTCATTATCGTCAGATTGCTTTAAAAGGGCATCATAATCTAATTGAAAATTATCGTTAGGTTGGTATTTGGCACTTAATTTAGCGAGACCTAAATGTATTGTTTGGTCTGTATTCGAGGTAGTACTTTCTACATCGTTACTGGCAATGTAAGATGTTGTGCCTTCAGATTTTAAAATTGTTCCGGTATATGAATAAATACCAAAGCCACTTAGATCCAACCCTTCCATAGGGGCATAACTAAAATTAGCCGCGGCAAACTTGGTGTCGATATCGTTTGCCCTATTATTCTGCGAAGAGGATAGCCCTAAACCATCTGCTCCCGTAGAAATAGAACTGCCTCCCCTAGAATTTAAGTTTCTAAAACCACCTGTGAAATTTCTGTAATCATTACGGGTAAAGGGCACTTCACCTATGTTATTTAGGTCGGTAATGATATTTATGCTGTACTTAGGACTGTAATAAAATAGTTTTGGGTGTGCCAAATATCTATCATCAGGTCCATAACCTGCCGTTAACTCTCCAAACCAAAAATTCTTTTTTCCTTCTTTCAGCTTAATATTCAAAGCCACGTTATCTTCATCATTGGTAAGTCCTTTCATTTGCGACACCTCATTGAAATTTCGCAACACCTCCACTTTACTTAATGCATTTGCCGGTATATTTTCTACCGCCAGCTTACTATCGCCATCGAAAAAATCTTTTCCCTCGACCATAACCTTGGTAACCGTTTTACCTTCGACCTCTATTTGTCCGTCATCGTTAATTTCAATTCCAGGAAGATTTTCCAACACATCTTTTAACTTTTTTTCGGTACCCGACACAAAGGCATCGGTATCGTACACTATAGTATCCCCCTTTACAGAAACCGGCATTTCGTACGTAACATCCACCTCATCTAATTGTGCCGCCTGCTCATGCATTACAATATCTTTCACCGCATTATTCTCACCCGCCGTAAAAGTAAAAGACTCTGGCTTAAAGCCCAGATAGCTAACTTTTACCGTGTATTGCTCACCTGTTTTCAACTTCAATTTAAATAGACCGGCATGGTTCGTAATCCCGTAAGATTCCAAACCTTGTGTAGTAGTGTTAATGGCAATTACGTTAGCCATGTCTACACCGACCCCTAAACTGTCCTTCACTGTACCAGATAATGTAATTTCCTGTGCAAAGACAACTGTAGTAGTTACCACACACAATAATGTTAAAAGCACTTTATTTCTCATGTAATAGCTGTAAATAGTAATGTATTAAAAGCACTTTTTTAATTTGGTCTACCGCCTCCACGGCCACCTCTATTCCTAAAATTCTCTCTCATTTCTTTCATCTTCTCTTGAGAGATCTCATCATACTCCGCTTGTGTTACCTTCTTGCCTTTACTTGGTGCTTTAATTTCCATTTTCTCGGAAGGATTCATCGTTATTTCAGAACACACAATTGTGGTAACATCATCGTTTACCGCCAAAATTAAACCTGGCAAACCCCAATACAGACCAGGACCTTGATTTATAGGGATTTCAGGTGTGTACCATGCCACAATCTCTACCTCTTTAACAGTGAATTCTTCTGCTTTTTCCTCTTCTTTATTTTCTTCCCCTCTACCAGGTCTTCTGAAAACAGCACTCATGTTCGGTCTCTTAATAGTCTTTGTTGCCGTCGCCTTAAATGCAGTATAATTTCCTATTTGTTTAGACTCGCTACCCATTTTCCACTCTAAGGTTTCCAACGCATCATCGATCAAGAAAATTTTGCCTAAAAGCTCGGTTTTCACCAAATATCTCTGGTCTTTTATATTTTTATACAAATCGCCATCTGTACCCGTCATAGTTCCAAATCTTGGACCACGACCACCTCCTCTTTCACCTGGCTGTTCTAACTTTTCTTCCTCTTTATATAAAGATGCGGTTTGATTGAAATTAAGAACGAACGTCTTTTCGTTTGCTTTTTTAATACGTTCCATCATTTGCTTTTTTCGATCTTCGGGAATATTTCTATTGCCAAAATCGAAATTGACCTGAGTTTTACTCTGGTATGTTGCCTTACCTTGAAAATCTTGTGCTTGCAGATTAGCGACCGTGCAAACGACTATAAAACTTAAAAACCACTTATATATCTTCATGTGTACGTATTAGAATGTTTGTATGACATCATTATTCGCTTTTGGTTTAATTGAAAAATGTTAATAAATACATTGCTTGTATTTTTTTTACGCCATACAACAAATATGTTTTTACTTCCTGTTGTTATCTCGTATCTTGTACCATCGAATTCTTCTTGGAAACAAGAACACAACCATTAATCAATTTAATTCTATGCACATAGCAGTTGCCGGAAATATCGGTGCAGGAAAAACGACCCTAACCAGATTACTTGCAAAACATTATAATTGGGAAGCGCATTTTGAAGATGTAGTGGAGAACCCATATTTAGATGACTTTTACAATCAGATGGAACGCTGGAGTTTTAATCTTCAGATTTACTTTTTAAATAGCAGGTACCGCCAAATTCTTCAGATAAAAGAAAGCGGGAAAGAAATTATACAGGATAGAACTATTTATGAAGATGCTCATATATTCGCTCCCAACCTACATGCCATGGGTCTTATGACGAATAGGGATTTTCAAAACTACACTAGTTTATTTGATTTGATGGAGAGCTTGGTCGACCCGCCAGACCTACTTATTTACTTACGTAGCTCTATACCTAACTTAGTGAAACAAATTCATAAAAGAGGTAGGGAATATGAAAACACAATTTCAATAGATTATTTAAGCAGATTGAACGAACGTTATGAAGCTTGGATACATGGTTACAATAAAGGCAACTTGTTGATTATTGATGTTGACGATTTAGATTTTGTGGACAACCCCGAAGACCTTGGTACTATTCTCAATAAAATTGACGCCCAAATTAACGGTTTATTTTAGGTTCACTTTTGCAAAACCCGAAACCATTGGAAGATTTTGAAAATAAAGTTACACGCTTTCTTCAAGATGGAGTTCCCTTTTTGTTTATTATAGATTTTGATGCCACAACAAAACAGGTTTTTACATTTGATGAAGCCGCAAGAGAAAATATCTTTTTCAATATAAAGGGTAATGGCAATGATAAAGAACTACCTTCGGCATCATTTGAAAACTCAGATTTTGACCTGAGACCAACGTTGGTTTCCAAAGAAATTTACAAGCAAGCGTTTTCAACAGTAAAGCATGAACTAAACACAGGTAATAGTTTTTTGTTAAACCTTACATTTCCTACGGCACTAGATACAACCGTGAAATTAGATGAGATTTACAAAAAAGCATATGCCCCATACAAGCTTTTATATAAAGATAAATTTGTTATTTTTTCACCGGAATGCTATCTTAAGATAAAGGACGGAAACATTTTTTCTTACCCAATGAAGGGTACGATCAATAGTAATGTACCCAATGCGGAGGAGTTATTACTTTCCAATAAAAAAGAATTGTATGAACATAATACCATTGTAGACCTTATTCGAAATGATCTTTCTATGATTGCAAAAAAGGTTAGAGTTAATAAATTTAGATACGTAGATAAAATTAAAAAAGGAGATCAAGAATTACTACAGACCAGTACTGAAATACAAGGAGAACTTCCAGAAAACTGGAAGAACGAATTTGCCTCATTACTATTAAAAACATTACCCGCAGGATCCATAAGCGGAGCTCCTAAAAAGAAAACTTTGGAAATTATTTCAAAGGCAGAAATTGCACCACGTGGTTTTTACACAGGTATTTTTGGTGTTTTTGATGGACAACAAATAGACAGTGCAGTTAGCATTCGGTTTATTGAAAAAATTAACGATACGCTTTTTTACAAAAGTGGCGGTGGCATTACCCACCTCAGCGAGATGGAAGAGGAATATCAAGAACTTTTAGAAAAAATATATGTACCCATTATTTGAATCTGTTTGTATAGAAAATAGTCAAATTAAAAACGAACAATATCACGAGGCTAGATTTAGAGCTTCTTACATGCAACAATATAAAACCCATCCTACCTATTCCTTATTTGACGGCATACACCTTACCAATCTAGACAAGGCATTAAAATACAAATTGCGAATTGGGTACAAACAACATGGTACCCGTTTCTCTATTTCTGAATACGAAAATAGTATACCGACCTCACTGCAATTGGTTAACGACGATACCATTTCGTATGCGGTTAAGAGAAACAATCGCAAAAAATTAAACAACCTCTTTAAACAACGCGGTCATTGCGATGATGTTTTGATCGTTAAGAACGGATTTATAACCGACGCCACTTATTCTAACATACTGCTTACTGATGGCAAGCATATTGTAACACCTTCCACCCCATTACTAGAAGGTACGTGCAGAGCTAGATTATTAGATGAAAATAAGGTTACCGAAAAAAGAATAACCGAAGCCGACCTGCAACAATTCGAAAGCTTTCAATTGATTAACGCCTTAAATGATTTTGACGATACCAGGTGGATTTCAATTAAGAATATACATCGCTAGGGTTATATAAATCCGTTTTTCTTGGCGTGCTCTATAGCTTCCTCTGTTTTATTGACCATTAAAAAAGGTATATCCTTAAAATCGGCAAAAAGGTTTTCTATACGAGCCATACGTTTGGAGTGATTTACACTTCGTAAATAAATTGCCTTTATTCTTCCTGGAAACAAAGTCGAAATTTCTTGATAGATATCGCCGTCTTTTTCACCGCTATCGCCAATTAAAATAAACGGCAACTCTGGATAAGCCGTTAATAAATTACTTATCTCTTTCTGTTTCTGCGGTTTTTCATCACTCTTTTTTCGCATTTTAAAACTCGCCATGCTTCGTAACAATACTGGACCTTTAGGAAAATTGTTGGTTTTTAAAAAGAGCTCCAAATACCTGTACAAGTTCCAAGGGCTATGACTAACATAAAATATAGGATTGGCCTCATCACCAGATTTACCCATATGAAGCTTTGTATAAAAATCTGATGCCCCTTCTAATTGAGAACGCTTTGTAGCCCTTTTAAACATGGTGTTTATAATAACCTTCCACTTTAAAGAGGAAACCACACCTGTATGCAAAATTGTATCATCTATATCACTGATTACTCCGAACTTAGCATTATCACCGGGTATCAGCATTTCACCCGGAAATCTGTTCTGCAAAAGAATTTCCCTTTTTAATTTTGTATTGCCAAAAGATAGCTCAAACTTGACCCAACCCTCTTCGTTTGCCAAATTTTGGAGTCCGGCTATGTTTTCGTCTATTAAATAATATCCGTCATTATCGGTTACACCTTCTACGGTTTCACCATTAGAAAAAGTGATTTTTATAGGAGCATTTTTAATTTCATCGGTCTCAAAACGTTTCCAGGTATTCTTCATTAAATTAAAAATACCTTTTTGGTCCAAATCGATATTTTCATCTTCAATTGCCCTACCCCTTACATACAACCGTGTAGCACTACCGTACGACTGAAAATTGATGATTTGAAGTTTATCTTTCTTAAAAATACCCATGTCGTTAAAATTACGGTCTTTCAACAATCTTTAAAATATTTATTTAAAGAATTATCATATGCACGAATTATAAACTACAATTCTCTGTTTGTATTACAAACTCAAGTGCACTTTACTCACTCAAAACCAGGGTTGACTCATTACTCTTTTTATACCTGTCGCTCTTACCATAGATTTAGATAGACAAAAAAATAATAACCCAACTTGTGTATGCAAGTCTAAATTAAAACAGTATGACACCAAAAAAAAATCCACAGAAAGACCTGAACAAAAAAAGCGGAACATTCTTCGTAATAGGACTCTTATTAGTGCTAGCCATGGTATACACCGCCTTAGAATGGAGAACACTTGATCCTATCAACACTATAGATGTAGCTTTAAACAAGGTTGACGATTCTATTGATGAAGATGCTCCTATTTTTGAGTTGGAAGCTACCCCACCACCAAAACCACAAGTTTTACCTGTAGAAATAGAAATAGTTGAAGACGAAATTCTAATAGATGAAACAGAAGTTATTACCAGTGAAGTAGATTATGAAACCGAAATAGTAGATCCCGATGATTTTGAAGTTATAGAAGAGCCCGTAGAAGTTAAAGTAAATTGGATAAGCATTGAAGAGGTTCCTATATTTCCTGGTTGTGAAAATGCAGAAGACAAACGTACCTGCTTTAACGAAATGATGCAAAAGCACATTCGTAAAAACTTTCGTTACCCAGAATTAGCTCAAGAAATGAACATTCAAGGTAGAGTAAATACTCAGTTCATGATTAACAACGATGGTAGCATCGGCACCATTCAAAAAAGAGGTCCGCACGATGTACTAGAAAAAGAAGCAGTAAGAATCTTATCTAAACTGCCAAAAATGACTCCTGGCAAACAAAGAGGTACGCCGGTAAAAGTATCTTTCGCAATACCTATTACATTTAAATTACAATAAGTATTAAACGATAAAACCATCAGCTTGGCTGATGGTTTTATTCTAAGAATTATCAATTTATTTATTAATCTCCACTTTTTCTATCGTAATTTCAGAAGCGGTACCATTCTTTTCAATGGTAGCTTTTTCAAACTCTTTCAGCTGCGCTTCAACCTCTGTCTTTGTTCCTTTATAAATCTTCTCTTCCGTCACAGACGCTCCGTTGACAATAGTAGAATAGGTAACAATAGCTTCCGCCATATCTTCGTTTTCCATATTCATTTCTATGGTAACTTCTTTTGTATCATTCAATGATGTAACACCTTCTTCAGCATGACCACCTAAAATTGGTGCAATTACCAAGCCGATCAAACAAGTCAGTTTAATAAGAATATTCATCGAAGGTCCTGAAGTATCCTTAAATGGATCTCCAACAGTATCACCGGTTACAGCAGCTTTGTGTGCCTCTGAACCTTTATAGGTCATTTCACCATTAATTTCCACGCCCGCTTCAAATGATTTTTTGGCATTATCCCAAGCGCCACCGGCATTGTTCTGAAAAATTGCCCATAACACACCAGATACTGTTACACCGGCCATATAACCACCTAACATTTCTGCAATAGCCAATTTATTCATACCGAACAATAATGGAGCGAAAGCTATAACCAAAGGAAAACCAATGGTCAATAAACCTGGCAACATCATTTCTTTAAGTGAGGCTTGTGTAGAAATCGCTACACATTTATCATACTCTGGTTTACCCGTACCTTCCATAATACCTGGAATAGCCTTAAACTGCCTTCTAACCTCATGAACCATTTCCATAGCCGCTTTACCCACAGCATTCATAGCCAAGGCAGAGAATACTACTGGTACCATACCACCAACAAAAAGCATTGCCAATACCGGTGCTTTAAAGATATTTATCCCATCAATTCCAGTAAAGGTCACATAAGCCGCAAAAAGAGCCAAAGATGTCAATGCTGCAGATGCAATAGCAAAACCTTTACCTGTTGCCGCAGTAGTATTACCCACTGAATCTAAAATATCGGTTCTTTCCCTTACAATAGGTTCCTGCTCACTCATTTCAGCAATACCACCTGCATTATCGGATATTGGTCCAAAAGCATCAATTGCCAACTGCATAGCTGTAGTAGCCATCATAGCCGAGGCGGCCAAAGCTACACCGTAAAATCCCGCAAAGGCATAAGATGCCCAAATGGCACCTGCAAACAATAGAACAGACGGAAAAGTAGATATCATTCCGGTAGCCAAACCAGCAATAATATTCGTACCGGCACCGGTACTTGACTGTTGTACTATTTTTAAGATCGGTGATTTACCTAAACCTGTGTAATACTCCGTTACCGATGAAATTACCGCACCTACAACCAAACCTACCAAGGTAGCATAGAATACGCGCATTGATGATATTTCCATTAACCCTTCACCAAAGAATTCCATTTTCATAGTTTCGGGCAACATCCATGTAACCAAAACAAAACAAGAAATGGCAACTAGCACAATGGATGTCCAATTTCCAATATTCAAAGCCCCCATTACTTGGGCTTCTTTTGCTTCGTTATTTTTAATTTTAACAAGCATTGTACCTATAATAGATATAATTATACCTGCACCAGCGATTGCCATTGGCAACAGAATTGGTCCAATACCACCAAAGGCATCAGAAATACTTCCGCCCATATCTTTAATCACATAATTACCCAGAACCATTGCCGCTAGAACGGTAGCAACATAAGACCCAAACAAATCGGCTCCCATACCTGCAACATCACCTACATTATCACCCACATTATCTGCAATTGTAGCAGGATTACGAGGATCATCTTCAGGTATACCGGCTTCTACCTTACCTACCAAATCTGCACCTACGTCAGCAGCCTTGGTATAAATACCACCGCCTACACGGGCAAAAAGAGCGATAGATTCCGCACCTAATGAAAAGCCTGCCAATGTCTCCAATACAATGGTCATATCCATTGTTGACGTCCAGACGCCTTCCATAAAAAACTGAAAAAATGCGATAAAGAAAATTGTGAGCCCCAATACGGCCAAACCTGCAACACCAAGACCCATAACCGTACCACCGCCAAAAGATATTTTTAAGGCATTAGGTAAACTTGTACGCGCTGCTTGAGTTGTTCGTACATTGGTTTTTGTTGCTATTTTCATTCCGATATTTCCTGCATAAGCAGAAAATATTGCTCCAAAAATAAAGGAAATCACAATTAGCCAATGTGTGGTAGGCACTATAAAAGAAACGATAGCAAGTAAAATACTTACTACGACTACGAATATTGACAAAAGCTTATACTCTGCACTTAAAAAAGCAAGAGCGCCTTCATAGATATAATCTGATATTTCTTTCATTTTTCCATCTCCGGCATGTTGTTTCAATACCCAAGATCTTTTAATGCCCATGTAAATTAGGCCTAATACTGCCATAAGAATTGGCATGTAAATCATTGTTGACTCCATTTAATCTGTTGTTAGTTGTTAGAAAATTTATCCGACTAATGTAGTAAATTAGAATAGAATAAAAAAAGCCACTTTTCTTTAAGAAAAGTGGCTTAAACGGAGTGAATTTTTATTTATATCATAAAAGTTCGCTTTGCCTTGTGCTCGCTTTTATCATATCGTTCAACACATTCGTGGTAAATTTCAATTGCTTTTTCAGCATTACTCCATCCACCAGTGTCCACTTTTTTCTCCTCTAAATCTTTATAAACCTGAAAGAAATGCTCTATTTCTTTTAATCTATGTGGATTTAAGTCACTGATATCGTTATTGTTACTCCAAATTGGATCAGAAACCGGCACACAAATAATTTTTTCATCCGGTCCTTTTTCATCTGTCATATGGAAAACACCTATTGGTTTTACCTCCATAACCGTCATTGGGTAAACAGGCTCTGTACCCATCACCAAAACATCTAACGGATCTTTATCTAATGCCAAGGTTTCTGGTATAAAACCATAATCTCCAGGATACATCATTGAAGAAAATAACATACGATCAAAACGAATTTTATGTAAATCAAAATCGTATTCGTATTTATTTCTACTTCCTTTCGGAATTTCTATTAAAACATCAAAGGTTAGTCCTTTTTCTGTAGCCATATTTAAAAGTTGTTTAATTTATTTGTTTGTATTGAAACGCTGCTTAGTTGTTATAATTGTAAAAATTAATCGAATTAAAAGACAAATCCAAAAGTTCCTGTTACCCCAAACTTTCTAGCATCTGGATTTTCTAAATAGTTTCCCCTAAAATTGAAATCTAATCTAAATACTTTGAAAATGTTTCCAATTCCAAAGGAATACTCATAATATATTTTTTCTGAAGGCGCCCTTAACGGTGTATTCATCGTAGCCGGTGCACTCAATGCTATATTCTCATCAGACAAATCTCCCCAAACTCCACGTACCGCAATTAATTCCCTTAAATTAAATTTTCTTAGAAATGGAATCCTTGAAAAGAACCTACCATTAAAATTATGTTGCAAATGTACTGCAGCATAGGTATCGGTCACAAATTCATAGAAATCTAAATTTGGAAATGTACCGTAATTTGAGAAAAAAGTTTGGTTACCCGGCACCACGCTCAACAGACCTAAAGGTACTTCTCCAAAAGTTTTACCTAGCTCTACGGTACTTAGCAACCTACCGAACCCGCCCAATTGCCATGGCTGACTGTATGAAAACTGAAGTTTACTGTAGTCAAAATCACTATCCATAATACCTTTTGATCCTTTGGTGTAATTTAACAGGATAGTACTATAGGTATCATTAACATCTCTACGTTCTACACCAAAACCAATGGTCTTTTTGCCAGGGGTATATAACAAAAGTGCATTAAAATCGAACTGACGAATCTCGGATGAGACCCCAGTTGGTGACCCTGGATCAACATAATCTAAACTAAAATCATTTGGCAAAGCAGAACTTAGGGTTCTAAATGTACCACCTACAGAAAACTTTAAATTTGTCAAAGGTTCTATTTCAAAACTTAATGCACTAAGATTAATATTGGTCAACCTATTATTAGCCCCTACCGTTAACAATGATGACGAAGCTATGCTACGCCCTAAAACATCATTAGTTGCCGTTAAACTCACTCCTAATTGTTCAATATCTCGCCTATTGCCACCAGAAACAATAAGTCGGCTATTTTTATCCAACAGCATTTTCCCCGCCAACCCATGTTTAAACTTATTATCCTTGAATCCGTATGCCGTATACCCTTCTATACGCCATAAGTCATTTTGACCAAAATAGGTTCTGGCACCTAATCTAATTCTTGCGCCTTCGGCATTATTATACCCAAAGAAATCGTATACCGAACCAAGATCCAAATTCCATTTATCGACTTCAACATAACCTGAACCCAATATACTGATCACGTTATAGTAAGACTTAAACTTTGGTACGGTCTTTAAAGTATCGAGCAATTTGTAAATTCCCTGCTCATCTTTGTTCAAGCTCTCTAGTCTATTTTTTTGCCAGAACTCATCATCTTTGATAATTTGGGTTACATCTAACGGATTTCTATCTTTTCTGTAGACCTCCCTAGGCCTTGGCTTATCGAACTCATAGTTATCATAAACCGTGGTTCTTTTGCCATAAAGACCTCTAGATTCTTCTTTTTTGTTGAAACTAAAATCGCTCAACATATAATCTCTTTTCAAAAGAAAAACAGAATCATTGACCACATCGAAATCTTGTTCTATATAGATTTCCTTGACCCAATTAATATTGGCACTTTTAGTAACCTGTAAGTTGATATTTTTAACCGCCCATGTAGAATCATTAACCCAAAAGTCTCCCTTAAATGTCAATTCATTTTTACGACGAGGGTAATAAACAATATTATAGCACCACTTATTATCTATAAATGCGCTATCGCGCAACGCATAATTATAAACATCTACCCCTGTTCGAGATAATGGACTAGTGAAACTTTTATCAAAGAATTTTAAGTAATTATTATAGACATCATATTCTTGGTACAAATC
Organism: Maribacter litoralis; assembly: GCF_902506355.1. NCBI lineage: Bacteria > Pseudomonadati > Bacteroidota > Flavobacteriia > Flavobacteriales > Flavobacteriaceae > Maribacter > Maribacter litoralis. Next base: position 836,861 of record NZ_LR733271.1, read on the forward strand.
TTTTACAAAAGCAATAATTGCCTGATTGTTCTCAAAACCTGAGTTCTTGTTTCCTAAAACATCTTCTTTTTCTTCATTGATTATATTATCTCCATAAACTTTTGAAAATGTTTCGTTCAAGAAAATAGGCAAATAGGTTTTACCGGTTATACGTGATGTATCTAAGTCTTGAAAAACGAATTCTAGTCCCTTAAATACTTTGCTTTTTATTAAGGAGCTATCAATGGTATTTAGGTCGAACTCTACCTTTTCATATTTATCAAAAGCATATTGATCAAACTGTCTAACTCCATTTTCGCGCTTTTTAGCCCAAATTTTTCTTAAGATATCTACTGCCGGATTATTCTTTTTAGATTGTTTCCCCGAAATTAGTACCACCTCATTCAACTGCTCAGCAGCCTCCATCATGGTGATTTTTAGATCGTAAACAACTTTAGAATCTAATTGAAGTTCATATTCCATATAACCGATAAAGGAAACAATTACCGTACTATAGTCATTATCAGACTCAAGGTAAAACCTACCATCATCATTGGTAATGGTACCTTCTGTTGAATTTTTAAAGAATACGTTGGCAAAGGATACAGGCTCACCTTGTTCGTCTATAACCATACCACCAATTTTGGTCTGGCCCTGAACTAGGAAAAAGCATAGACTTAAGATTATAAAAAATATCCCTCTCATTAAATAGGTCGTTCAATTATTTTTTCAGCAAATAGCATACCAATAAAAAAAGCTTCTCCAGACTTGGTCGGAGAAGCTAAGGTACTTTACAATATCTGTATCTTATTTGTATAAAACTTTTTTAACAGCGTTGACTACATCTTTATGGTTTGGCAACCACTCCTCTAACAATACAGGAGAATAAGGTGCAGGTGTATCTGCGGTGTTTATCTTAACGATAGGAGCATCTAAATAATCAAATGCATGTGCCTGTACATGATAAGTAACCTCTGTAGCTACATTACCAAATGGCCAAGCCTCTTCTAAAATCACCAATCTATTGGTCTTCTTTACAGATTTTAAGATAGCTTCATAATCCAATGGCTTAACGGTACGTAAATCTATAATTTCACAGCTAACACCATCTTTTTCCAATTCATCTGCAGCTTTATCGGCTTCTTTAATGATCTTACCAAATGAAACTATGGTCACATCTTTTCCTTCTCTACGAATGTCAGCAACACCTAATGGAATGGTATATTCTCCTTCCGGAACCTCTCCCTTATCACCGTACATTTGCTCAGACTCCATAAAAATAACCGGATCGTCGTCTCTAATTGCAGCTTTTAACAACCCTTTAGCATCGGCCGGGTTAGATGGCACTACCACCTTTAACCCCGGACAGTTGGCATACCAACTCTCAAAAGCCTGTGAATGCGTTGCCGCCAATTGCCCTGCAGAAGCAGTAGGACCTCTAAATACGATAGGACAAGGAAATTGCCCACCTGACATTTGTCTGATCTTAGCAGCATTGTTGATTATCTGGTCAATACCTACCAATGCAAAATTGAAGGTCATGAACTCTATAATAGGTCTGTTCCCCGTCATGGTAGAACCAACCCCTATACCTGCAAAACCAAGCTCGGAAATTGGAGTATCAATAACCCTTTTAGGGCCAAACTCATCCAACATACCTTTGGAAGCCTTATATGCGCCATTATATTCCGCTACTTCTTCACCCATCAAATAGATAGATTCATCCCTCCTCATTTCTTCGGACATGGCCTCGGCGATTGCTTGCCTAAATTGTAGTGTTTTCATGTATGGTTAAAATTATTCTTAGTTATATGCTAGAAAGCAAGCAAAAATAGGAAATATAATATCAAAAAATAGAATGCCAGATTTAAAAAAAGTTATAAAATTTACTATGCATGCATAGTAAATTTGGATTTTATTAGCTATCTTCGTCACCATTGATATAAAGTTTTTTACACATGAAGATATTAGTTTGCATAAGTAACGTTCCAGATACGACATCTAAAATTAATTTTACAGATGGCGACACTAAATTTGACACCAATGGTGTACAGTTCGTAATTAACCCTAACGACGAATTTGGATTAACAAGAGCCATGTGGTTCAAAGAAAAACAAGGCGCTTCAGTTCATATTGCCACAGTAGGCGGACCAACGGTTGAACCTACAATGCGCAAAGCTTTAGCCATAGGCGCAGACGAGGCTTTTAGAATAAACACAGAACCTACCGATGGTTTTTCGGTTGCACAGCAATTAGCCGAAGTTGTTAAGAACGGTGGTTATGACCTTGTTATTGGCGGTAGAGAATCTATAGACTATAATGGTGGTATGGTACCAGGAATTTTGGCCTCGTTGACCAATATGAATTTCATCAATTCTTGTATAAGTCTTGAAATTGAAGGTAACGATGTTACCGCAGTAAGAGAAATTGACGGCGGAAAAGAAAAATTGACAAGCAGCTTACCTTTAGTTGTTGGTGGTCAAAAAGGACTTGTTGAGGAGAGCGACCTACGCATACCTAACATGAGAGGTATTATGATGGCCAGAAAAAAGACCCTTACGGTAGTTGAACCTGTTGATGCCCTTAAAGCTACAGAGGATAAAAAATTCGACAAACCAGCTCCAAAAGGTCCGGTTAAATTAGCCGACAGCGTTGATCAGTTGGTAGATTTATTGCACAACGAAGCAAAAGTCATTTAATAACCTATTAATTAGGTAAACATTAAAAACAAAAAAGATGTCAGTTTTAGTATATACAGAATCAGAAAAAGGAAAATTTAAAAAGAACGCGTTCGAAGTTGCTTCTTATGCTGCGGAAGTTGCCAAAATGATGGGCACTACAGTTACCGCAATTTCTTTTAACAGTGACGAAAACGATACCCTAGGAGATTACGGTGTATCAAAAGTTCTTAACGTTAAAGATGATGCGCTTTCAACTTTCAATGCAGGGGCTTACGCTACAACCATTGCCGAAGCCGTAAAAAGCACAGATGCCAAAGTGGTTATTTTAAGTTCTAGCACAGACACCAAATATTTAGCACCATTATTATCTGCCAAATTATCTGCAGGTTACGCACCTAATGTTGTACAAGCTCCTGAAAGCACTTCGCCTTTTATGGTTAAAAGATCTGCTTTCAGTAATAAAGGTTTTGCCCACACGCAAATAGATACCGATATTAAAATTGTAGGGGTATCAAACAATGCATTTGGAGCACATGAAAATAAGACAGATGTATCTGTTGAAGAAATAGCTGCTGCCACAGATGGTGTTACCAACAACACAAAATCTGTTGAAGTTGATAAAGTAGTCGGTAAAGCAACTATAGCAGATGCAGATATAGTCGTTTCTGCAGGTAGAGGATTAAAAGGTCCTGAAAACTGGGGAATGATCGAAGAGCTTGCCGATGTATTAGGCGCTGCTACCGCTTGCTCCAAACCAGTTTCAGATTTAGGCTGGAGACCACACGGTGAACACGTAGGACAAACCGGAAAGCCAGTTGCAAGTAACCTTTACATTGCCATTGGTATATCTGGAGCCATTCAACATTTAGCAGGTGTAAGTGCCTCTAAAACCAAAGTTGTCATCAATAATGACCCCGAAGCACCTTTCTTCAAAGCTGCTGATTACGGAATTGTTGGCGATGCCTTTGAAGTTGTTCCTAAATTGATTGAAAAATTAAAGGATTTTAAAGCACAAAACGGCTAAATTTTTGTTATTTTGTGCCCCTTAAAGGGCTGTTCGGATAGTTGGAGCCCAAGTATTCGAACAGCCTTTTTTAGTTTAAAATCTATGAGTCTAGTACGATTAAAAATAAAAGGAATCTCTTACAGCCAAACTCAGAATGGTGCCTATGCACTTATTTTGAACGAGGTTGAGGGCGACAGAAAGTTACCCATTGTTATTGGTGCTTTTGAAGCCCAATCTATCGCTATTGCCCTAGAAAAAGAAATAAAGCCACCAAGACCGCTTACCCATGATCTGTTCAAAAACTTTTCAGATAGGTTTGACATCGTTATTAAGCAGGTTATTATTCACAAATTGGTAGACGGCGTATTTTATTCTAGCATTATTTGCGAAAGAGATGGCATAGAAGAAATTATCGATGCAAGAACAAGTGATGCCATTGCCTTGGCATTACGCTTTAACGCCCCCATTTTCACATATAAGACTATATTGGACAAAGCTGGAATATTCTTAAAATTCTCCTCTAAAGAGAAAGATCAGAAAGAAAGCGATGATAGTATAATGGTCGATGAAATTTTACAGGAAGGCGAAACAGTAGAAATAGATTCTGGTGCTACAGATGGTTACACTGAACTTACCATTGAAGAGCTTGAAACAGAATTAAAAAAGGCAGTCACCAACGAAGACTACGAAAAGGCGGCAAAATTGAGAGATGAAATCTCTAAACGCAATTAAATATTAAATTATAGTTTATGAAAAAGGGCAAATGGCTGCTATTTTTTGCACTAATTCTTACCACAATTACATTTGCTCAAGACGTAGACGTAACCGTACCATTAGAAAACACTACAGACACTACTTTAGTTGAAGATGTAGCAAATGCCGGCGAAATAAATATGTCCATAAACGAGGGGTTTTCGATCAACAGCCTGGGCAGAGGCGTTTTAGGTATGGCGGTGCTACTACTTTTAGCATTCTTATTCAGCTCTAATAGAAGAGCTATAAACTGGAAAACAGTTGGTATAGGTTTGGCGCTTCAATTGGTAATTGCTATTGGCGTATTAAAAGTACCTTTCGTTCAATTGGTTTTCGAGCAAATAGGTAAAGTATTCGTTAGTATTTTAGAATTTACACGCGCAGGAAGTAAATTCCTTTTTGAAGGTCTTGTTGTAGATACAGGTACTTTTGGCTATATTTTCGCCTTTCAGGTATTGCCTACCATTATATTTTTCTCAGCACTTACTTCGTTATTGTTTTACTTAGGACTGATACAAAAGGTGGTAAAATGGTTGGCCTGGGCACTTTCCAAAACTTTAGGAATATCGGGACCTGAAAGTTTATCTGTAGCCGGAAACATCTTTTTAGGACAAACCGAAGCACCTTTATTAATAAAAGCTTACCTAGAAAAGATGACACGTTCAGAAATTCTGTTGGTCATGATCGGTGGTATGGCTACTGTTGCAGGCGCTGTATTAGCTGCGTATATAGGGTTTTTAGGTGGTGAGGACGAGGTACTTCAATTGGTATTTGCAAAACATTTATTGGCAGCATCCGTAATGGCTGCTCCCGGTGCCATTGTAATCTCAAAAATGCTTTATCCACAAACCGAAGAGGTTAACAGTGACGTACACGTTTCCTCCGAAAAAATAGGAGCCAATGTATTGGATGCTATTGCCAATGGTACAACCGAAGGATTAAAGCTTGCCGTAAACGTAGGGGCAATGTTGCTAGTGTTCGTCGCCATCATAGCCATGGTGAACGGTATTTTAGAATGGACAGGTGATTTAACACACCTAAATGGCTGGATAGCTGATAATACTTCTTATTCAAAATTTTCTTTAGAAGCTATATTAGGTACAATATTCGCCCCTTTGATGTGGCTTATCGGAGTTGCCAACGAAGACATTATGCTTATGGGTCAATTATTGGGCATTAAATTGGTCGCTAGTGAATTTGTTGGATACATTCAATTAGCAGAACTGAAAGACCTTTCTACAGGCGCTAACTTAACGTACAATAAGTCTGTAATAATGGCTACTTATATGCTATGTGGTTTCGCCAACTTTGCGTCTATAGGAATTCAAATTGGCGGTATTGGCTCACTGGCACCTGGACAAAGAAAAACGTTATCCGAATTCGGAATGAAGGCTGTTTTAGGTGGTTCTTTAGCTTCGTTACTTTCTGCCACTATCGCTGGTATGATTTTAGGATAAAAAGACCCCTAGCCCCCAAAAGGGGAGCACTTATTATTTCGTTGATAATTATTGATAACTGAGAAGTTATTCCTCTGTTTTACATATCTTCTTTCTTTATTTTTGATACAACAAAAATCATTACTCCGCAAAAGTTCTATGCACAGAACTCAAGGAGCTCTATTCTTATGAAACAATACCACGACTTACTCAATCACGTATTAGCTACAGGAAACCAAAAAGGTGACCGAACAGGAACAGGAACCAAAAGTGTTTTTGGCTATCAAATGCGTTTTGACCTCACCGAAGGTTTCCCCATGGTAACCACCAAAAAATTACATTTAAAATCTATAGTATATGAACTACTTTGGTTTTTAAAAGGCGATACAAATATTAAGTATTTACAGGAGAACGGAGTTCGTATTTGGAACGAATGGGCAGATGAAAATGGAGATCTTGGTCCGGTTTATGGTCACCAATGGCGTAATTGGAACGATGATGAAATTGACCAAATCAAAGAAGTTGTACATTCTTTAAAAACAAACCCAAATAGCAGAAGAATGTTAGTTTCCGCTTGGAACCCTAGTGTTTTACCAGATACCTCTAAGTCTTTCTCTGAGAATGTAGCTAACGGCAAAGCAGCTTTACCACCTTGTCATGCATTCTTTCAATTTTATGTTGCGGACGGAAAATTATCTTGCCAGTTATACCAACGTAGTGCAGATATTTTTTTAGGAGTACCTTTTAATATTGCATCTTATGCCTTGTTTACCATGATGATGGCGCAAGTTTGCGGATATGAAGCTGGGGATTTTATCCATACTTTTGGCGACGCCCATATATATAATAACCATATGGAGCAGGTTGAATTACAATTAAGCAGAGAGCCCAGACCTTTGCCTAAAATGAAAATAAATCCTGATGTGAAAGATATTTTCGATTTCAAATTCGAGGACTTCACATTAGAAGGTTATAATCCGCATCCTCATATAAAAGGGATAGTAGCCGTTTAAACCATGAAAATAAAAGTATCTATTTTACTTATCGTTTGTACTATCATTTCTACGAATTGTTTTGCTCAAGACGATTCTACCTACTTTCCACAAGAAGAAATAATAATAGACGAATGTGCTGATGCTTTAGATAAAAATGACTGCTTAAGTCGCAAAATTGAAGATGAAGTTCTTAATGTACTAAAAGATTTATTTAAAAAGAGAAATCAAGAAATTGACACCCTAAAAACAGGTATCACTTTTGAATTAAATGATTTAAATCAAATCAACGAAGAGAGGATCTATACTTCAATAAATGATAAAAAAATCAATAAAAAATTCTACAAAAATCTTAATAAAAGAATTGCCAACTTACATGTTTTGAGGGTTGACAATAAAAAGCCTGCTACTTATAGACCAAAATACTTTTTAAATTTCGATTACCTGATTAGCGACAATCAATTGAATAAAATTCCCATAGACAGCAATTGCGCATTTAAAGGAGGTATTATCGAAGAACCCCCTCTATTTCAAAATCAAGCTAGAGTAAACAATTTAACCGACAGAAGAACTTTTAATTCGCTTATTCAGCTACATATTGGCTCACATTTTAATTACCCTAAGAAAGCTATTGCCCAAAATATTAGCGGAAGGGTCAGCATTATATTTTATGTGGACAAGGAAGGAAACGTCGGAAATATAAGAACTAGAGGACCTTCTCCAATATTAGAGAACGAAGCTATTAGAATAATTTCTTTACTTCCTAAACTTCAACCAGGTTTACAAAATGGCTCTCCCGTAAAGGTTCCATATTCCATTCCTATAAACTTCAAATTGTAAACGTATCAATTTCTTAATTTATCAGATCAATACGCATTGGTCAATTTTATTTAACTTACAATAAAATTGTTACCATGGTTAGTACTGATACGCTCTTAGATTTCTTTATAGAAACTAGAGAGCATACCGAGGCTATTTGCGAGCCCCTAGAAATTGAAGATTATGTGGTACAACCAATAATTGATGTATCTCCACCAAAATGGCACTTAGGCCATACCACTTGGTTCTTTGAAGAATTCATACTTAAATCTTATGATGCTTCTTATCAAATATTCGATGAAGACTTCTCGTTCGTATTCAACAGTTACTATGAAACCGTAGGTAAACGTGTTGTTCGCGCTGACCGAGGCAACCTTTCTAGACCTTCCGTAAAAAAGGTTTACGAATACCGTACCTACGTGACCCAAGCAATGAACAAATTGCTAGAATCAAATAATGATCAAAAGCTATTAGAAGTTCTTGAAATAGGAATTCATCACGAAAAACAGCATCAAGAATTATTACTTACGGACATTAAATATATTTTAGGCAATAATCCGCTTTTACCCAAGTATTCCGATACTTTTAAAGAATTCACCGTTGAGAAAGGCGCCCAACAGTGGATATCGATGAGCGAAGGCATATATGAAATAGGCCATAATTCTACAGACTTTTGTTTTGACAATGAATTAGGCAGACACAAGGTGTACTTACACGACTATCAAATATCCAATAAACTTGTTACCAATGGAGAATATTTGGAATTTATAAAAGCAGATGGCTATAAACGATTTGACCTTTGGCACGCCGCTGGATGGGATTGGGTGCAGCAAAAAAACATAAACTCGCCTTTATATTGGCACCTAATAGATGACACCTGGCATTACTACAGCCTTAATGGGTTAACAAAAATCGATGTAGATGCTCCAGTAACCCACATTTCGTACTTTGAAGCCTTTGCTTTTGCACAATTTAAAAATTGTAGGCTACCCACTGAATTTGAATGGGAAGCAGCACAGAATTCATTTAACTGGGGACAACGTTGGGAATGGACAGAAAGCGCCTATTTACCCTACCCCAATTATAAAAAAGTTGACGGAGCCTTGGGCGAATACAATGGCAAATTTATGGTGAATCAAAAAGTACTTAGAGGTAGCTCTGTAGCAACACCAAACAGGCATGCGAGACACACATATCGCAATTTCTTTCAGACAGATTTAAAATGGCAGTTTACCGGGATAAGGTTAGCCAAATAATAACGACATACTTATTATGCAAAACACTAACATAGCACCAGTTGTTACAACTGAATTTGAAAAAGAGGTGCACGCTGGTTTAACCGACTACCCGAAACATTTATCATCAAAATATTTTTACGATAAAAAGGGTGATAAACTTTTTCAAGATATTATGGCAATGCCAACATATTACCTAACCGATTGTGAATATGAAATTCTTAAAAACAACAAAGAGAAAATTACAGAATTGTTCGCTAATTCAGGTACATTCGATTTAATAGAGTTAGGTGCGGGTGACGGTAAAAAAACAAAAATATTGCTGAAAGAATTTAGTGATAAAAATATTGATTTTACATACGTACCTATTGACATCAGTGAAAACGCCCTTAATCAACTTCACAATTCTTGTAAAAAAGAATTACCCAAAGTAAACGTTCTACCCATTCAAGGAACTTATTTTGAGGCTTTAAAAGAAATAAAACATAGAAAGAACAGAAAAGTTATTTTATTCTTAGGTTCAAACATTGGTAATCTTGAACACGATCAAGCCGTAGGTTTCATGAAAAAAATTCAACAGCTCATGCAACCGAATGACTTGCTCCTAATAGGCTTCGACCAAAAGAAAAATCCAAAAACCATACTAGACGCTTATAACGATCAAGAAGGTGTAACCGCAGCATTCAACAAAAATATTCTTGCTAGAATAAATACAGAATTAGATGGTAATTTTGATTTAAGTCAGTTTTTACACTGGGAAGTTTATAATCCAGAAACCGGATCGGCAAAAAGCTATTTGGTTTCTAAAATTGAGCAAAACATCAGAATTGAAGCCCTAGACCTAACGATTAAATTTAAGCAATGGGAAACCATACACACAGAAATATCCCAAAAATATGACGACCAAATTATCAACTGGCTCGCCAAAGAATCAGGTTTAAAAATGACCACTGACTATCAATCTACAGAATATGGATACAAAAATTGTGTTTTCAAAAAAGCATAAAACTACATAATCATTAAACAGCATATAAAAAGCCTGCTATTATAAATAACAGGTTTTTTTTTACTAGAATTTTTTCTCTACAATTCTAAAACTGCATTTTCAGAACCTGCATAATCGTTCCATTGGTAACGATCAGCTTCACTTTCGTTTATATATTCTCCATCAACAATGTATTTGAATTCATATGAACTCTCTTTTGGCAGATCAAAAGTACCCTTAAACAAACCATTCTTTTGTTTCTTCAACGCACTCTTTTTAGCATTCCAATTATTGAAATCGCCTACGACAGCTACCTTTTTTGCATTGTCTGCAGGTACTGTAAAAGTAACCTTACAGACTGGTTTTGTTTTTAAATATTTTTTTGCAATTGCCATGATAATAAATTTAATATTTAAAGCAAAACTAGCATAATAAACTACTCATTTCCAATGAGTAAGATATTTTTGTCAAATCCTTATTATTTACACCTTTTAGAAACCAAGAATGAAAAAAAATCCTACAAAATTACTTTATTAATAATCTATATTATTCTGCTTTTAAGATTTTTACTATCGCATCTATTTCAGCAATTGTATTATAAAAATGAAAGCTTAAACGCACACCATCACCTCGCTGTGCACAGAATACATCATTGTCTTTTAATTTTTGAAAAGTAGCTTCGTTTGCCTTGATATTAAAAATAGTACTATGCTTTTTTCTCCCTACTATCTGATCGGACAATAGACCTAATTTTTCAAATTCAGCCTTGGCCTTTACCGATAGCTTTTTATTATGCTCGGTAATTTTATCCATACCAATTCTCTGAAAAAATTCAATGGAAAACTTTAAACTACCAAAATTCAATGAGGGCAGATGACCAGGCTCAAATTGTTTTGCGAACCTAATTGCGTCCTTTTTTTCATAATTTCCATCAGCGGCGTTGAAACCAATAGAATTCAAACTGATTTTATCCTTAATTTCATCAGAGAACAACATAAAACCATTTCCATAGCCTGCCAATAGCCACTTATAGGCACTAGCACCCAATACATCGATACCCGAATTATCAAAATCAAAATTAGTACTACCACAGAACTGAGTGCCATCGGCTATAATTACAAGTTCTGGAAATTGCTTTTTTAAATCTTTTAGAAAATCAAGTTCTATAGCAAAACCATCTAGCCACTGTACAAGACTAAATGCCAAAACATCAATCTTTGAACTCTTGACCACTTCAAGAATTTGCTGTTCTAACTTTACGGACGTTGGAACATAAGTTATGTTAAATCCCCTTTTTTCAAAACTCCAATTTAGGGAAGGGTAATCATTTTCTATAAGCAACACTTTGTTCTCAATTTCTAAGCCTTCTAAAAAAACATTGATTCCCGAAGAAAAATTACTGACCAAGGCTACGTTTTCTCGTTTACAATTAAAAAAACTGCCAACCGCAGAACGTGTTTCTGAAATGACCTTTAAAGATTTCTCACGCATATCACTACCATACAGCAAAAAATCTAAATCATGTTCTTGTCGCCAATCTAACAAAGAATCATATAATGGTCCGTACACTGCTGTATTCGCATAAATTCCTTTTCTTAAAACGGGAAATTCTTTTCTAATTTTTTCCATGGGTTATAGGGTATAATACAATTCATGTATCTTTATATCAAAGATAGGAAGAGTATGTTTTCTAGAAATAAAAACACCTCCAAATTAGATTTAGAGCAACATGAGCTTTTAGAACATGCTCAAAAAAGAGTACGTCAAAAAAAGCGACTTTATACTCATTTCGTAATCTTTTTGGTAGGTAGTGTCTTTTTGGTACTGATAAATAAAATACTAAAATACGGGCAAGAATATAACTGGTTTGTTTGGGCAATTACTTTTTGGGGCTTTTTATTTGTCTTACATGTTTTCAATGTATTTATCACCAATAAATTTATGGGTAAGGATTGGGAACGTTCTCAACGTGAAAAACTAGTGGAAAAACAAAAACAACGTATCTCTAAAATGGAAAAGGAAATTGAAGAAGAAATGCCACTTCCTACAGCTTTGGAAATTGAACCTAAAAAAAAATTGCATTGAGAACACTTATAATGATTGCTGCAGCAGCAGAAAACAATGCCTTGGGCAAAGACAATGATTTACTTTGGCATTTGCCAGACGACTTTAAACGTTTTAAAAAATTAACTTCTGGCCACAAAATAATTATGGGTAGAAAAACGTATGAAAGTTTCCCTAAACCATTACCCAATAGAACCCACATCATTATAACAAGAGACAAAGAGTACTGCACTGAATATAACGAATGTATTGTAGTTCATTCCTTAGATGAGGCTATTGATCTTGTAAAAAATGAAATTGCCTTTATCATTGGTGGCGGAGAAATCTATAAACAGGGCGAAAAGAAATCTGATAAAATAGAGCTAACACGTGTACATGGTGTTTTTGAAGATGCAGATACATTCTTTCCAGAAATTGATGAAGATTACTGGATGTTGACCACACAGGAATTTCACCCTGTAGACGAAAAACACGACCTTTCTTTTACATATTTAACCTATGTAAAAAAGGATGACGCCCTTAAAAATCTCTAGAGAGTACAGAATATACTGCGTCTGATTTTTTTAAAATTTTTGAAAGTACCTCTTCATCTCCATTAGTATAAAATTGATGAGAACCTTTTTTTGTAGCTGTTGTTCGCAAGTCATTATTTTCTAAAACAGATTTGGTTTGCCTAGCAACAGCTTCACCAGAATCTATAACAGTAACGTGTTCTGGCAACATTTTTCTCAAAAGAGGAATTAGATACGGGTAATGCGTACAGCCCAAGACAAGGTAATCCATACCTTGATCCAGCATTGGCTTAATATAACTTTCTAAAAGAAGATAAAGCTCTGTACTTTCCAAATGGCCATTTTCGATCATTTCAACTAACCCCGTGCCTCTTTGTTCAATAACGGTAATGCCCGCTGCATGGTTTTTTGAGGTGCTATGAAATAAACTGCTAGACAAAGTTCCTTTAGTGGCCAAGATTCCAATAATATTAGACTTGGTATTAATGGCTGCTGGTTTTATCGCAGGTTCGATGCCAATAAATGGTACATGGTAGTTTGTTCTTAAATAGGATATGGCATTTGTCGTTGCCGTATTACAGGCAACGACAATTAGCTTACTATCTTTGTTCAATAAGTATTCTGTATTTTTGATGCTAAGCTCTAAAATACGCTCCTCAGATTTCTCGCCGTATGGAGCATTCTTGCTATCTGCCAAATAAATACAACTTTCATGTGGCAAAAGTTCTTGAATTTCACCCCAAATAGATGTTCCTCCGATTCCCGAGTCAAAAATACCTATACGCCTATCATCCATATTATTTTAATACCTCAGTTATAGGCTTTCCAGTAGTTCCATTTGGAAAAGAAATACCTAACAATGCCGATATTGTAGGAGCAATATCAGGAATTTCTGTTCTATTAATCGTTGAACCTGCTTTTACCCCCTTACCATAAAACAATAATGGGGCATGTGTATCATAAATTTGAGGCGACCCATGTGTAGACCCCGTTGAGCTATAAGAAATATATCCTGGCTTTAAAACTATCAATACGTCACCGGATCTTTTTTGATTGTAACCATTTTGTAAAATATACGGTATACCAGATGTATAGTTATTACTCCACATTTGATTCGCAGTATACACTCTATCAATAGCATCATAACCCAATACCTCTTGAGCAATTTCAACTTGCACCTCTGCCAAGCTAAGATCTAGATTCTTTACAATTTTATGATCTAAAAATATTTGATCATTAGAGTAATTTTTAACTATATCTACTGTGCCATATTTATACTGCAAAAATTCGTTTAACCTCTTTTTGTTCGCAGCTGTATCAACATAACCAGATGGTATTTTTTCACTTTTTAAATAAGTAGGTACCTCAACAGCACCATGATCCGCAGTTAAGAACAGTGTGTACTCCCCTTCTCCCACATTTTTATCCAAGGCTTTGAACAATCTAGCAATATCTTCATCTAGCCTTAAGTAGGTGTCTTGAATTTCTTTAGAATTAACACCAAACATATGTCCAACATAATCGGTGCTTGAAAAACTTACAGCTAAAAAATCGGTGATATCATCTGTGCCCAATCTTTCTTGTTTTAATGCCTCAATAGCAAAATCTGTAGTCAATGAATTTCCAAATGGTGTTGCTTTGATAATATCAAAACTTTTGGTCTTATCTAACAGCTCAGCCGGTTTGTGAGGAAATGAAGTAGCGTTTTCTCCATCAAATTTACCTTCAAATAGGTTGTTATCGGTTCCGCTTTCCTTATACTCACTAATATCCCTTAAGGTATTCCATTCTCTTTTATATGATTGTGCCTTACCAGATGCATTAAAATCACTTACCCATTTAGGCAATTGATCCATATAAAATGTGCTTGTTATCCATTTACCTTCATCGGCTCCATGAAACCAATATGCTGCGTTGGCAGTATGTCCACCAGGTAATACCGCACCCCTATCTTTTAATGCAATAGCTATTGTTTTCCCTTGCATTTGCGTATGTAATCGTAATTCATCCGTTATGGTGGTCACCGTCATTCTATGTGGAGACATTTTACCCGCATTTGCAGTTGTCCCTACAGATGAGTATGTATCATCACTAGCACAATATACGCTTGTATCGGTTTCTTTATCATACCAATTATTTCCAATTATACCATGTACAGATGGTGATGTACCGGTATATACAGAGGTGTGCCCAGGACCTGTACTTGTAGGTGCATAATTAAAATGATTGTTTTTGCAATTGAAACCTTCTTCAACCAATCTTTTAAATCCGTCATCGCTAAATTGATCATAAAAGCGTGTTAGGTAATCATATCGCATTTGATCCACCACTACGCCTACAACTAATTTAGGTTTCACCCTTAACAAATCATCACTTACATTGTCTTTATTCTTCTTTTGTGCGGTTAAGCCGCTCGCTACCAATAAGGTTCCGACAAATAAGGAAGTAATAAAATATTTTTTCATTTTCATTCGTGTTAGATTGAAGCACAAATGTAAATAATTTACCTCTTTAAAGATTAAACCGAGGTTAAATCAGGTCCTTTATTGTTATTTTTACGGTAAGATTTTTATTTTTAATAAATGAACTATTTAGCATCTGTAGGAAGCTATGCCATTATGATCCGTGAGGTTTTTAAAAAGCCTACGAAATGGAGAATAATGAGGTCTCTTATATTCAAGGAAATAGATGAACTAATTTTTAGCTCTTTAGGTATCATCATATTTATTTCCTTTTTTATTGGTGCCGTTGTAGCCATACAAACAGCACTTAATCTTACCAACCCATTAATACCACGAAATTTAATTGGTTTCGCTACAAGGCAATCGGTTATTTTAGAATTTGCCCCAACTTTTGTTTCCATAATTATGGCCGGTAAGGTGGGATCATATATTACCTCAAGTATTGGTACAATGCGGGTAACAGAGCAGATAGATGCTTTAGAAGTTATGGGTGTTAATTCTTTGAACTACTTAGTTTTTCCAAAAATAATTGCAATGTTATTTTACCCTTTTGCCATTGCAATTTCAATGTACGTTGGAATTTTCGGTGGATGGATGGCAGGTGTTTTTGGTGGATTCTTAACTAGCGAAGATTTTAATACGGGATTACAATCGGACTTTGTTCCATTTCACATAGCATATGCATTTGTCAAAACCTTAATTTTTGCTTTTGTTATTGCCACCGTACCTTCATTTCATGGTTTTTATATGAAGGGTGGAGCATTGGAAGTAGGTAAAGCAAGTACTACATCGTTCGTATGGACGAGTGTTGTAATCATCATTTTAAACTACATATTAACCCAACTTTTATTAGGATAATGATAGACGTACAAAACATACACAAATCTTTTGGCGATGCTCATATCCTTAAAGGTATTTCTACCACTTTTGAGAAAGGAAAAACCAATTTGATCATTGGTCAGAGTGGTTCTGGTAAAACGGTATTTTTAAAATGTCTCTTAGGTCTTTTCGAGCCCGAAGAAGGTGGTATAGCTTACGATGGAAAATTATATGCAGATCATACCGATGACGAAAAGCGCGATTTACGTCAAGAAATGGGTATGGTTTTTCAAGGCAGTGCTCTATTTGATAGTATGACGGTTGAAGGTAATGTAATGTTTCCTTTAGAGATGTTTACGAATCAGTCGAAGTCTGAAATGCAAGAAAGGGTAAATACGGTTTTAAAAAGAGTAAACCTGGTAGATGCACATCACAAATTCCCCTCAGAAATATCTGGTGGTATGCAAAAGCGTGTAGCTATAGCCCGTGCAATTGTAATGAATCCGAAATATCTTTTTTGTGACGAACCTAATTCTGGTCTTGATCCCAAAACTGCTATTCTTATAGATAACTTAATTAAAGAAATTACCGAAGAATATAATATCACAACCGTAATCAATACGCATGATATGAATTCGGTTATGCAAATTGGCGAGAAGATTATTTTCTTAAAAGACGGACTTCTAGAATGGGAAGGCACTAAAAATGAAATTTTTAAGACTGATAATGAATCTGTTACCAATTTTGTATACTCATCTGACCTCTTTAAAAAGGTACGTCAAATGTACATTCAAGAACAAAACTAATCTTTGGGCATTTCCTTTATCTGAATATTCTTATTATTCAACCTAAGTCTTAACCATTCTTGAAGTTTAGACATATCCTTAACCGTTTCTGCTCTTTTAGCTTCTTTTTTCCAAGTAACTTCGAACAAAGGAATACTATCCGTTTTCGTGAAATCTGTCGAAATTAAATAAGCATAACCCAATCGCTCTAAATTCTCGTAATTTGTCTTAGCCTCAAGACTAATTTCCTTGAAAGGAATTTGATTAGAAGATATCTGATTTAAACGCATCAGTTCATTTTCTAAAAGCTGTATTTTCTCATCCTTACTGGTTAAAATACTTTTCTGAGACTCGTACAACTCGTTTACATACTTAAGTTCATTCGCTTCTTCACTTCTAGAACCTTGCACTACAGCAAGCTCAACATCTGAAAGTTGTTTATATTCAGACATCTGATTTCGCCAAGTAGCGATTACATTATCAGGTATCCCATCATTCCCCATAAAAAATAACTCGATTTTTGAGTTACCCTCATCATTATAGACTACCTCACTAAAATCTTTTAAGAATTTACCTTCGCCAGCAAACTGATAAGGCTCAATTTTTTCAGTGATGAAGGCTTCTGCATCCCTATTGAACAATGACTTTTTAAATACATTATAAAACGTAAAACCTGCAGGTATCATCACCAATATTGCCAATAAGGAGGCTAACCTAGCTATTAATTTTCTTCGCTGCGAGTTAACATAGCGCACCATGGGAAAACGTAAAAGTTTTATGACCAAAAAGGTTGCCAATGCTATAAAAATTGTATTGATAATAAAGAGGTACATTGCACCAGATGCATAACCCCAATTACCAATAGCCAAACCAAAACCAACCGTACATAATGGCGGCATTAAGGCCGTGGCAATAGCCACACCAAAAATTACACTCGCAATAGTACCTTTTTTTGCACGTGCGATCACCAGTGCCAAACCACCAAAGAAAGCGATCAACACATCTCTAATATCTGGTTCAGTTCTCGCTAAAAGTTCTGAAGACTCATCCCTTAAAGGGAAAAAACGATAAAATAAATAAGCTGTTATAACACTCAGAACCACCATTACGGCAAAGTTCTTTAATGATCTTTTTAAGGTATCGATATCATTAATTGCAACGGACATTCCTATTCCTAAAATAGGACCCATAAGTGGTGATATTAACATGGCACCGATGACAACGGCAGTAGAGTTGGCATTTAAACCTATAGATGCAATAAATATAGAACAGATCAAAATCCAAGATGTGTGCCCCTTAAATGGTATATCGGCAATAATAGCTTCCTTTGTTGCCTGCTGATCGGTGTTGGTTCTAATATCCAACAACTCAGAAAGGAACTTTTTTACACTACCTAAAAGACCTTGAAAGTCTTTTTTCACTTCATCACCTCCACCACCTTCGTTACTGGTTGGGGTAATATTATCTTGATTAAGATTGTTCTCCATATTTAAGCGAATTCATCACCGAAGGTATCTTTTACCTTATTTAAAACCTGTTTGATATCTTGTTCTTTTGTCTTAGGATAAATTAATAGAACTTCATCTTTATCAACTATAATATAATCATTTAGTCCGTCAACAACGACAACCTTTCCGGCTTTTGACCTGATCATATTTCCGCTAGCATCTTCTACCAGTACTTTCGAGTTGACAACCGCATTATTGTTTTCGTCTTTATCCAACTTATCATATAAAGAACCCCAAGTACCTAAATCATTCCAATCAAATGTAGCTTCTTTTACATAAATTGCTTCAGAGTTTTCTAAAATTGCATAATCAATAGAAATATTCTCTGCCTTAGGATAGTTCTCAGATATAAACTTCTTCTCGTCATCAGTATTATAGCACACTAAGCCGTCTCTAAACAATGCATATTGCTTAGGTTGAAAATTTTGAAATGCGTTCACTATAGTTTTGGCACTCCACATGAATATACCGGCATTCCATAGAAAATTGCCTTGTGCCAAAAAATCTTTTGCCGTTTCATAATCTGGCTTCTCCCTAAACTGATTTACTTTTTTTATAGGAGCCGTATCTTTCTTGTTGTATTCTATATAACCAAAACCTGTGTTTGGAAAAGATGGTTTTATACCCAAGGTACATAATACATCTTCGTTTTCACATTTTTTAAAACATGCCGTTACATCTTTGGCAAAAGCCTCTTCATCTTCGATCCAGTGGTCACTTGGAGCAACGATCATTACCGCATCTTCATTCATTTTCAGAATTTTCAATGCCGCATATAAAATACATGGTGCCGTATTTCTCATTGCAGGCTCAAGAACAACTTGTTCTTGTTTTACCATTGGCAACTGCTCTAAAACTAAATCATTATAACGCTCATTGGTAAGAATCAAAATATTTTCCGTAGGTACAAATTTATTCAACCTTTGAAAGGTTTTCTGTATAAGCGTATCACCTGTACCCAACATATCATGAAATTGTTTTGGGTTTTCACTTGTACTAATTGGCCAAAATCTAGATCCTACTCCTCCAGCCATTAAAACGGCGTAATAATTTTTATTCATGTCAGCTTTTTATTAATTCTACTTCTGCATTAGGTTGAAAAAGAAATACTCTTCCCGAAGATACCTCAATACACTCGTAACGCTTGGTTCGCTTATTACCTTTCTTAAAAAGTTTACCATTATAAATGCGAAAAACACATCCTATTGGTAATTCGTAAACGTAAGATTTATCTGATTGTTGTTCGTCGAACTGTTTTAAAGCTATTGATAAGCGTGCGTCTGTACTACTACTAGCTTTAGGGTTCTTAAAGTGATTTGCCAACAACGGCAATAATTGAGAAGGAAAAATCTCTGGACGGATAAATGGAAGCATCAAATATTGAAATGTTTTTTTCCATTCAACACCATGTGGCTTTATATTTCTACCATACTTCTCAAAAGCAATTAAGTGGGCAATCTCGTGTATTAAAGTAATTAAGAACCGATATTTATTTAATGAAGCATTAACCGTAATCTGATGTTTACCATCTTTTCTTCTTCTATAGTCTCCATGCCTTGTTACACGCTCGTTTACAATTTTTAAATGCACCTGACTATCCTTAATTAGTTCAAAACATGGACTAACCGCCAATTCTGGAAGATATTTAGCTAACGTTTGCTGCATTTTAAGGAGTACTACTGCTTACCTGCAAAATTTTACCATTATACATTTTTTGCCCTTTTAGAGCAAAATCCATTATATATTCCGCCATTTCTTTTGCACTGACCGGTGCTTTGTATCCCGGAAAAGCCTCTTCCAACATTTCTGTTTGAACCGCTCCTAAGGCGAGTGCATTAAATGAGGGACCAGACTCCTTAAATTCTTCAGCTAACAACTCGGTTAAAGTCAACACGGCCCCTTTACTAGAACTGTATGCCGAAAGCCCTGGGAATTTAGCGCTTCCTTGGATACCTCCCATAGAACTGATAGTAAGTACATGACCGTATTCATCCATAAACGGTACAATCAACTTCGTCATTGAAGCTACTCCAAATACATTTACATCATAAACCGATTTAAACTCATCTTCCGTAATTTCCAAAAATGGCTTGTTTATTAATATACCCGCATTGTTTATGAGGGCTATAACTTTTCCATTTTTATCCTTTAAATACTTGGAAACCTTTTCTCTATCTTCTGAAGAGGAAACATCAAATGGAAATGCTGTAATGTTTTTATGTGCAATACTTTTTATAGGCTCTTCATTTCTTGAAAGTGCCAACACGTTATAACCAGCGTCTGCCAATAATTTGCTTAATTCAAAGCCAATACCCCTACTTGTACCTGTAACAACAATAAATTTCATTAGTTATATTTAATTTCTTTTGAAGGAGCATTAATTATACCTTTCAACACAGGCTTAACCTCATTTATAATTTCTGACATAAAATTAAAATTGATCAATGATACTTCATCGCCTACTTTATGATATTCTCCAAAATTAGTAAAGTCAAACGAACTATATGTCTGAGAAGGTACATTGAACTCATCATGAAAAGGAGCATTATCAGAACGTCTAAATAGATTAAATTCTTTGGCTTTTGGCAAGAACCCCACTAAATTCTTTTGCGCATATTCATTGCTGATTTCAGCAAGATTAGACAGTTCATGCCCTGTTAAATATAGATTATGGTCTTTACCCACCATGGGCACACCGATCATTTCAAAATTTAGCATGGTATATAAATCAATATTCTTCGATTTTAATTTACTCGCTAAATGTTTTGACCCTAGCAAGCCCTTTTCTTCGGCAGAAAATAATGCAAAAATAATACTACGCTTATTGTTTCTTAACTTTCCGAAATATTTTGCAAATTCCAAAACTGCTGTAGTACCTGAAGCATTATCATTTGCGCCATTGGCAATAGTATCACTATTATCTCCACTAATCATTCCTATATGATCATAATGTGCACCTATAATAACAAACTCATTTTTTAAATCTGAATCTGATCCAGGCAAAAAGCCTACTATATTATAAGCTGCACCTCCACTATAGTTTTCTAAAGTATCCTTGTATGTCGAAAAGTATGGTTTAATATTGTTGTTTTCGAACACATTTTGAATAAAGTCGGCAGCTTTAGAAATACCTTCACTACCGGTATCTCTACCTTGCAAATCATCTGAAGTTAAAAACACCATCAATTGTTCAATATCTTCGGGGGTGGAATTCGCTACCACCGTAGATGTTACAGCACTTACACCACCGTTATCCTTTATTACTTCAGATTCTGACACTACAGCTCCTTTTAATCCTTTTGGGTTGGTAGGATTTAATACTGTTGATTGATCCACTTTTGAGCCTCCGCAAGCGAGCATCAAAATACCTAGAAATACAATTAGTATTTGTTTCATAACAATTTTTCGATTAAAATCTAAAGATAAAAAAAAGCATCCCGATGAAAGGATGCTTTTGATATACAATTTTAAAATCGTTTAACTACGCGAGCATAGTTACCGGATTTTCTACATAATATCTTAATGTCTGAAGGAATTGTGCTCCTACTGCACCATCAACCGTTCTGTGATCACAGGCAAGGGTCAACTTCATAGTGTTACCTACTACTATTTCTCCATTCTTAACAACTGGTTTTTCAACAATAGCACCAACTGAAAGAATTGCCGAATTTGGTTGATTGATAATACTAGTAAATTCAAGAATCCCGAACATCCCTAAATTAGAAACGGTAAATGTACTTCCTTCCATTTCTGATGGAGCAATCTTTTTGTTTCTAGCTTTACCAGCCAATTCTTTTACAGCTCCACCTATTTGAGTTAAACCTAACAAATCTGCATGCTTTACAACTGGTACTACCAAACCTTCATCTACAGCAACAGCTACACCCATATGAATATGCTTATGATACTTTGTTGTATCTCCATTCCATGAGGTATTAACCTGCGGATGCTTTTTAAGTGCCATTGCACAAGCCTTCAATACCATATCATTGAATGAAACCTTGGTATCTGGCAAACTATTGATCTGTGCTCTTGATGCTTTTGCATTATCCATATCCACCTCAATGGTAAGATAGAAATGTGGAGCGTTGAATTTAGAATTGCCCAATGCTTTGGCTATCGCCTTACGCATATTAGAATTCTTAACCTCTTCAGTACCTTCTTCACCAGATGGCAATGCCATAGATACAGGTTGAGAAGCTACCGCATTCTCGGCTTGTACATTTGCCGAAGCAGCAGGTGCTGCAGCTGCACTAGGCGTATAATTCTCTATATCCTTTTTGATGATTCTTCCATTATCTCCAGAACCGGAAACTTTGGCCAAATCTATACCTTTATCCGCCGCAATTTTCTTAGCCAAAGGAGAAGCAAAAATACGCTCACCATCGGCAACAGATTTAACAGCTTCTTTTTTATCGGTCGATTCAGAAGATTTAGACTCTTCTTTCTTAGCCTCGGCACTAGAACTTTTTTTACTTCCACCTGACTTGTTACTCAAAACAGCATCAACATCTGTTCCTTCAGGACCTATAACAGCTAAAACCGCATCTACAGGAGAAGACTCACCTTCTTGTATACCTATATATAACAATTTACCGGTATAGAAAGACTCAAATTCCATTGTAGCCTTATCCGTTTCAATTTCAGCAAGAATATCTCCTTCCTCAACGTCATCACCTACCTTCTTCAACCAACTAGCCACGGTACCTTCTTCCATGGTGTCACTTAAACGAGGCATTTTCACTATTTCAACACCTTCAGGTATTTCAGTTTCTCCAGAAGTTTCTTCTTCTTCAGATGAAACTTCCTCTTTAGCTGGTTCCTCAACTGATTCTGACGCAATATCTCCACCTAATATAGAAGAAATATCTTCACCTTCATCCCCAATAATTGCCAAAAGACTATCTACCGGAGCTGTATCTCCTTCTTGAATACCAATATGTAATAGAGTACCTTCATTGAAGGATTCAAACTCCATAGTTGCCTTATCAGTTTCAATTTCAGCTAATATATCTCCTTCTTCTATTTTATCTCCAACGCTTTTTAACCACTTAGCAACGGTACCCTCTTCCATGGTATCGCTCAAACGGGGCATATTTACTACTATTGCCATTTAATTATATTTTATGTTGAACAAATGGAAAATCCTCTTGTTCGTAAACCATATCATATAATTGGTTTACTGGTGGATAATCTGATTCTTCTGCAAACTGCTCACATTCCTTAACCAAAGATTTTACTTTTTTGTCAATTTCTTTGATTTCTGCGTCAGTAGCGTATTTATTTTCCTTAATAATATCCAATACCTGAGTAATCGGATCTATCTTTTTATACTCTTCAACCTCATCTTTAGTTCTATAATGTTGCGCATCTGACATAGAGTGACCTCTATACCTATACGTTTTCATTTCAAGAAAAGTAGGTCCGCCACCACTACGTGCTCTTTCAATAGCCTTACTCATTTCTTGCGCAACCGTAACTGGGTTCATACCATCAACAGGCCCACAAGGCATTTCATAACCCAAACCTAATTTCCAAATTTCGGTAGAGAATGAAGTTCTAGCAACCGAAGTACCCATTGCGTACCCATTATTTTCGCAAATAAAAACTACCGGTAATTGCCATAACATAGCAAGGTTAAACGTTTCATGCAAAGAACCTTGTCTAACAGCACCATCACCCATATAACATAAGGTAACATTATCTCTTCCGGCATACTTATCACCAAAAGCCATACCTGCACCTAATGGAATTTGACCTCCAACAATACCATGACCTCCGTGAAAACGATGTTCCTTTGAGAAAATATGCATAGATCCACCCATACCTTTAGAAGTACCGGTTACTTTACCATAAAGTTCTGCCATAACTTTTTTAGGGTCTACACCCATACCAATTGGCTGAACATGGTTTCTATATGCAGTTATCATACGGTCTTTGGTTAGATCCATTGCATGAAGAGCACCAGCTAAAACTGCCTCTTGCCCATTATACAAATGCAAAAATCCTCTTACCTTCTGCTGTATGTATACAGCAGCCAATTTATCCTCAAATTTCCTCCAAAACAGCATGTCTTCATACCATTTCAAATACGTTTCCTTGGTGATTTTTTCCATCAATTTTAACTAAAGGTTTAAATTTCTTTAAAGATTACATTTGTAGCACTACACATGTATCCAAGAAAAGCAAAAATACACATATAAATGAATCGATAAAAATTAAAGAAGCAATTCCATTAAGAAATTACATGCTTAACAAATAAAGCATATAACGTGTATAATTTCAATACTTTTTTAAGGTTTTTTCAATTAAGAAACGAGCTATTGAACCCTAATGGTAGTAAATCTGCCAAAGAATTACATTCAATGATACTACCCGTTTCACCCATCATTAAAATTTTTATAGATGCCCCTTGCTTAAATTCATATTCCGATATCGCTTGTCTACAATTTCCACAAGGCGCTGCGGGTTCGTTAACCTCATGATTTAAAGAAGCAGCAGTTATGGCTATGGCTTTTATTTTTGCCCCAGGATAATTAGCACCGGCATAAAAAATCGCTACCCTTTCAGCACATAACCCAGAAGGATAAGAAGCATTTTCTTGATTATTACCTTCTACGACTTTCCCATTATCTAACAAAACAGAAGCTCCCACATTAAAACTTGAGTAAGGCGCATACGCCCTATGCCTAGCTTCTACAGCGGCGTTCATTAACTTTTGATCTTCTTCTTTTAAATCGTCAAAGGAGTCATATATAGTAATATCGAAGCTTATCTTCTTTTTGTTTACCATTTCTTTTTTATTTATGAATCTACATATATTAATTCAACTTAAAAATGTACCGCATAAAAAAACCTGCAAATTTGCAGGTTTTTTTATTAGTCATTCTTTAAATCTTAATCATTATAATACTCTTCACCTAAATTAAAGGTAAGAGAAAAACGAAGTGTATTTTCTAAAGGGTTACGTACCTGAGACGTTGAAAACAAATAAGATAGATCTACTTGAGCCGCCTTAAATTTGAATCCCGCACCAAGTGTGAAGAATTTTCTAGAACCTTTTTCTTCACTCTCATTGAAATAGCCGGTTCTTATCATAAACGCATCTTGGTAAACATACTCAGCCCCTAATGCCCAAGTAAACTCTTTTAACTCTTCGCTAAAACCATCTGGAGCATCGGAAAAGGAATTAAATATTCCACTAAATCCACTTTCATTTTGATAAATGTCGTTATCCGCAGCATCAACATCACCATCACCATCAAAATCTTGTGGGGTTGGCACTAGCAATTTCGTAAACTCCGTTGTAATACCTATTACATTATCTTGATCCAAGATGAAATCAAAACCACCACCAACACTTAATTTACTAGGTAAAAAGTTTTCTTGACCGCCTTCATCATATTGAATTTTACCTCCAATATTAGAAAGGTTAAAACCTGCTCTCCACCTACCATCAAAATTATTATAAGCAATCTCTCTAGACCTGTAAAAACCAGCTACGTCCACAGCAAAGGAGCCTGCCGCTTGAGAATCCTCTGACCCATTTTGTGGTAATTTTAAATTAGATCTTATGTATCTACCACCAACAGCCATAGAGAAAGTAGGACTTAATTTCAATGAATATGAACCATCTAATGCAAGTTCATTAGGCTTTGCTATAGTTCCCGGATCATTTGCAAACTGTCGTAATTCTATTTCACCTAATGTAAAATATCGCAAACTGACCGCAAAGGCACTTTGTTCGTTTATTTTATTGTAAAAACTTGCATTCAGCAAGGAAATATCTGTAATAATACTCTCCAAATAAGGAGTATAACTTACCCCAATACCAATTTTTTGCTCAGCAAAGGCAAACTTTGCCGGGTTCCATTGTTGAGAAAAAGCATCTGTAGAAGTTGCTACACCCATATCGCCCATACCAGCAGACCTAGCATCTGCAGCTATTGTTAGAAATGGTACCGCCGTAGTTATTACACGTTGGTCATCTTGTGCAAACACCTTACCGATAATCAATACAAAGAAAACTAATGAAATTTTTCTCATCTTAGAATTGTTCTTTTAATTTATAAAGTTGAAATATAGGAATAACCCTATTTCCTACTCTAATATTTTACATGTAAACGCACATTTTCCCGTTATCTTGCATGAACGTTAAGTTTTTTATAAGATTTTATTTTCCATGCTATATTTTATTGAGCTTAGCATTTGATTCAATTTGAATTACAGTACTTATCATCACTTTCCAAAAGTTTTATTTAAAACCATACTATTTGACCAAATTAAGCGTTTAACCTTTAAAGCGAGCTTAATTTTGCAGGCTGTTCTTTTTGAGATTTTCAAAATTATTTTTAATTATAAAATAATCTCATGAAAACACCGTTCTATTGAGCGAAAGTGACAAACAAATTAAAAGAAATTACAGTATCATATTAATTAGGAACCAAACTACTGGTTAATATGACAATTGAACTCAAGTCCTAATTATGAAAAAACATTTAGTAAAAGTTGTACTCTCATGCACGGTTATAGTAGGAGGCTTTACAGTAAGCAGCTGTTCAAAATCTTCATCTTCTTCTAAAAATACCTCTAGAGCTACAGGTTGGAAAATAAATGCCAAGGAAGGTGGTTTTCAATATAATACCGATTTTAAAGAGCAAGAAACTGCTCCTGGATTAGTATTTGTTGAAGGAGGAACGTTTACCAAAGGTAAGGTTCAAGATGACGTTATGCATGACTGGAACAATACACCTACTTCTCAACATGTTCAGTCTTTTTATATGGACGAGACAGAGGTAACCAATGTAATGTACTTGGAATACCTTGACTATTTAAAAAGTGTATACCCACCTGAAAATCCTAAATACACCAACATTTACGTAGGTGCATTGCCAGATACTTTGGTTTGGAGAAACAGATTAGGTTTTAATGAAACCATGACAAACAACTACCTTAGACATCCTGCATATGCAGAATACCCAGTAGTTGGAGTAAACTGGATTCAAGCTACACAATTTGCCGAATGGAGAACAGATCGTGTAAACGAAGTTATGTTAGAAAGAGAGGGTTATTTGTCTGAAGATGCAAAATACCAAGCTGCTACCGGCGAAGTACAAGGTACCTTTAGTACAGAGGCTTACTTAAACAGACCTGAATCGGTATACAATGGTCAAATAGATTCATTACAGGGTAAAAAGAAAAAAGATAGTGTTTCTACTTTTGCAAAAAGAAGCAGTGGTATCATTATGCCAGAATATAGATTACCTACCGAAACAGAATGGGAGTATGCTGCTCAAGCTCAAGTTGGACAGAGAGAATACAACAACTACAGAGGTAGAAAAAAATATCCTTGGGAAGGTGATTATACCCGTAACGGACAACGTGTAGGTCGCGGAGATCAATTAGCCAACTTTAAGCAAGGAAAAGGTGATTACGGCGGAATTGCTGGATGGTCTGATGATGGTGCCGATATTACTGCCGAAGTTATGTCATACAAGCCAAATGATTTAGGTCTTTACGACATGGCAGGTAACGTTGCCGAATGGGTAGCTGATGTTTATCGTCCAATAGTTGATGATGAAGTAAGTGATTTCAACTATTATAGAGGAAATATTTACATGAAGAGCGCCATAGGCGAAGATGGCAAAGTCAACATTTTAAGAGATTCAATTGTCTATGATACTTTACCTAATGGAAAAGTAGTAGCCGTAAACTTGCCAGGAGAAATAAAAATGGTTCCTGTAGATGAAGAAGAAACTTATTTAAGAACTAATTTCTCTTCAAGTGATAACCGAGGTTATAGAGATGGTGATGCAGGCTCTTCAAGGTTCTACGATAGATTTAGCGATGAAGAAGAAGATACTAAAGACAAAATGTACAACTCTCCAAAACACTCAGTTGAAAGAGATTCTTTAGGAAATCTAATAAAAGGTTACGATTCATCTAACAACAGAACCACTTTGATCAACGATGAAGTTAGAGTTTACAAAGGTGGCTCGTGGAGAGACAGAGCATACTGGTTAGATCCTGCACAAAGAAGATATTTACCGCAGTACATGGCTACGGATTATATAGGGTTTAGATGTGCAATGTCTAGAGTTGGCTCTAAGTCGAAAACAAAAAACAAAACAGTTAGAGGTAAAAAAGCCAAATAATTTTTATCTATACGAACTAAAAAAAGCCCTTTTCTTAAAGGGCTTTTTTTTATCTTCGATTTTATGAAAATTCAAGATTTACATTCTGCTTTCTTAGCAAACCCTTCTATAAGTACAGACACAAGAAAGATTAAAGAAAACGACATATTCTTTGCATTAAAAGGAGAGAATTTTAATGGTAACACCTATGCTAAAAAAGCCCTTGACAGCGGAGCTAGCTTAGTTATTATAGATGAAGAAAAATACTTTATTGATGAGAGAACTATACTAGTAGATGATGTTTTAACGGCATTGCAACAATTAGCAAATTTTCACAGAAAACAATCTAAAGCTCGGGTTATAAGCCTTACCGGAAGCAATGGAAAAACCACTACAAAAGAATTAATAAACGTTGTACTAAGCACCTCATATAAAACCATAGCAACCAAAGGCAACTTAAACAACCACATTGGAGTGCCATTGACCTTACTGACCATTAAACCTGATACTGAAATCGCCATTGTCGAAATGGGTGCAAATCATTTAAAGGAAATTGAATTTTTATGTAAGATTGCTGAGCCAGATTTTGGTTACATTACAAATTTCGGAAAGGCACATTTAGAGGGGTTTGGAGGAGTTGAGGGAGTTATTAAAGGCAAAAGCGAACTATATAACTACCTGACCAATAACAACAAATCAATTTTCTTAAATGCGGATGACCCTATTCAGTTAGAAAAACTAAGCAGCTACACCAAAAAGTACGGTTTTAGCACTATAAACCCTAAATACTACCATATAGAATTAATGAATGCGCAACCGTTCGTAAATCTTATGGTCGAAAAAGTAGAAATCAACACCAACCTCATCGGCGCCTATAATTTCACTAATTGTTGTGCCGCCGTAATCATTGGTAAATATTTTAATATTGAAGTACCAAGTATAAAACTTGCTCTTGAAAACTACACGCCAGACAACAACAGATCACAACTTATAAATAACAAAAGCCATTATATTATTTTAGACGCCTATAATGCCAACCCTTCAAGTATGAAAGTTGCCATTGAAAACTTCAATTCACTAGAAAAAACCAATAAAATTTTGATTTTAGGTGATATGTTTGAATTAGGAAATTCGGCGAAGGAAGAACATCAGGCTATTGTCGATCTAACGGAAAAATTAAATTTTGAAACAGTAATCCTGGTAGGCGAGAATTTTCATAAAACTTCAGCAAATTCACAACAAATGAAATCCTTTAATGAATTGAAGGCTTTTCTAAAAACCAATCCAATTAAAACTAACTCAACAATACTTATTAAAGGCTCTCGCGGCATGGCGCTTGAAAGAGTTTTGGAAATCATTTAATAGTGGGATATACTGGATTCGAACCGGTGACCTCTGCCCTGTCAAGGCAGCGCTCTAAACCAACTGAGCTAATATCCCAGAACATTTAAGTAACAGGAGCCCAAAGATAAGGTTATACCAAATTAATTTGAAGCGTTTAAAATTAATTTATTTGATTGTTCCTCCCTCTTTAGCTTAAAAGTAACCTAACAAAGCCACTATACCATTATAAGAAATAACACAAGAAAAGAATAAGGCTGCAAAAAGTCCGATGTTGAGCAAAATACCTGCTTTATACTCCGCCATAATTTTTCTATTATTGATCAATAAAATAATTCCTAATATTACCAATGGCAAGACAAAAACATTGAACACTTGGGAAAGTATTTGCATTTCTATCGGGTTTGCCCCGTACACAGGCACAATTAAAGCAAAAATACAAGCAATTGCCGTTATAATTCTAAACTGTTTTGAATTGGTATCTAATTCGCCAGACTGATAATCTGCAAGTAGTATTGGCGCAATCAATAAACATGGAAATATTGAAGAGAGACCTGCACTTAAAGTTCCAAAGAAAAATAATGTTAATGCAAATTTACCGGCAACTGGCTCAAGAGTATTCACCATATCCAAAACTTTGGTTACAGGTTGACCTTGATGAAATAAGGCTCCACAAGCAACAGCCATAACTGAAGCGCTAATAAAAAACACCAATGAAGCCGCTATTATTGCATCCTTTTTTTGTTGACTTCTATTTTTGATTGTCCATCCTTTACCCTTTACGAATAATGGTCTAGAGAGAAATGTAGCCGCAGCCATAGTTGTACCAACGAAAGCTGCAACCATCATTTGACCGCCTTCAACTTTTGGTATCGTAGGGATCAGTCCCTTTACCACCTCTACCGGTAAAGGATAAACCATAAAAAGAGAAATAATAAACGAAAGCCCCATTATGGTAACGAAAATGACCAATATTTTTTCAAAAAAAGCATATTTACCCACTAGTAGTAAGCAGTAAAATATTACTATTACTGCTATTGCAATGATTAAAACAGATTCATATTTTACTTCATCTAGCGAGGGAAAATAAATAAGGAAGATTTCATAAATTATATTAGCGGAAATACCTAAAATACCCATTAACGAATTCCATTGACCAAATGAAATACCAAGAATAATTAAGATTGCAATCAATTTTCCCCATTTTAAATGCTTTTTGAATGCGAACAATGCGGTTTCACCCGTTACCAAAGCAAAATTTCCATAGGCATACATTAACATACCAGAGAATAGGCAACTTAAAAGTAGCACCCATAATAATTGCATGCCATACGTACTACCCGCAACAATCATTGAGGTAACACTTCCTGTACCAATGGTATATCCAATGGCAAAAATACCAGGACCAAATGCCAAAACTAATGCTAATATTTTTTTCCAAACAGATGATTTAGGCATATGGTTTATTTGCAATCCACTTAAACTTAAGTATTAAGTTAAAATGTGATTATTTATATAATAAAGTGATTTTCAGCTACAATATTTTAATTCTATATATTATAGCAGTATTGATAAAGATTTTTGAAATGTACTTTCATTTTCTCTTTTGCTAATTGAGGATTTTGCTCCTTAATCGCATTAAATATATCTTGATGCTCCTGTATGCCTTTGAATGCCATATCTTTATCACATACATGATACTCCTCGAAATTGGTTAGAATTTCGGGGGTTATGATCAACATAAATGTATTCATCGTACTATTTCCGCTTGCCTTTGCTATAGCTAAATGAAACAACAAATCTTCTTGAACTGCATCCTCCCCATTTTCAACTTTCACCTTATAAGCATCCAAGGCATTTTTCATCAACTCCAAGTCATCATCGGTTCTTCTTCTTGCCGCTAAACGAACAGTTTTAAGTTCTAACAAGATTCTTGTCTCTACCAATGACTTAAAATCTGGCTCATCTAATCTTAAAATGTCGTTAACCATACCATTCATGGCAACTTGACCAATTTCTGCAACGAAAGTACCGCTCTGGGGTTTAGAAATTAGAATTCCGTAAAACTCCAACTTCTGTATAGCCTCACGAACACTACTTCTACTCACTCCAAATTTCTCGGACAGCGTTCTCTCAGACGGCAATTTATCACCTGGCTCAAGATTTTTATTATTCATTAAATCTCGGAGCTGCAGTATAATTTCTTTCTGTATTTTATTATTTTCTGTCTTTGTGAGGATTTCTAATTTCATTTATAACTTACTTTAAGAGAAAATCGTCAGTTATTCCGATACTATCAATATCAACTGAACCACCACCGGTTAAATTCTAATTTTAAAATTTACTGGCCTGAAAACAGACCAGTAAATTCATTTCAACAAATCTAACTCAAACAACTTTCTTTATTACTCTAGGGTAATTTTATCTTTCAAAATCAATGCGTTACTTCCAAATCATAATATTTAACATAAGCGAATGCATCATTGTCAACAGTTTGTAAATAATTACCAGCTTTGAAATAATTCTCAAACACGCCCCATTTTTCAATATGTATATCATTGTAAACTACCGATTCATTGTCATTTAATATGATTTCCATTCTACCTTCGGAAACAATAATCTCGACAGTAAATTGATTATTACCTATCTCTTCCGAAAATGTGTATCCCTCATTATCTTCCCAAGCATCAGTATGTAAAATCTCCTCATCAGAGGCGTTTACATCTTTAAGTTTCTTTGTAAGAACTCTGACCTTACCTTTTTGCCAATAAATTTTCAACATTGGGGGTGCATTATTATCATCTTCCCCAATCAAATCTCTCTGCTCATTGGTTAGTCTACCATGAATTTGCATCACCATAGTTCTATGAAAATCTCCTCCTGCATCTACTGAAATTTCTGGAACAGCCAAAGTCCCTTTCATACTACCGCCTTGTGCAAATGTCCAATTTGTACTATTACTTCCCGGATTTATTTGTTCCCTTAACTCTGTCCTTGAGTATGACGAATTGGTAGTAGATGAACCTGGTGATGTATAAAAAACCAAAGAACCGTCAGTAGAATCATTATACATATAAGGCAACAACATTTCATTGGTGGCGTAATCCAATATTTCTGGTGGATTAACCTCAGTAGGGCTACCAATTGGTAATGTCACCTTCCAATTGCTTAAATCTATATTCGGTAAAAAATAATCGACACCTTCCACTTGTTCTTCTTCCACAACCACTTCTTCTTCAGGCTCAGGAGTTTCCTCTACTTCCTCTTCAACTACTTCCTCTTCTTGAACAATCTCTTCTTCAACTGTTTCTGCATCATTACTGCAACTTAAAAAGTTAAATATCAATGCTATAGCCAAACAGTATTTTGCTATTGTTATCTTTTTATATTTTAAAATATTACCTGAAATCATATAATTCTAATTAATGCTTCACTTCAAGGTCATAAAAACTGACTTTAGCAAATGAACCTTCATCCCTACTTTGAAAGTAGTTACCTGCTTTAAAATAATTCTCAAACACTCCCCAACGTTTCATATTAAAATCATCGTACACGGCAAATTCGGTATTGTTCAACGAAACAACCATCTTACCATCCGTTACTTTTATTTCGATCTGAAACTTCCCAAATCCTACTTCTTGCTCAAAATTAAATCCTTCGTCATCTGTCCAAGCTTCCTCATGCAATATGCCTATACCATTAACATTAGAAAACTTTAGTTTTTTGGTCTTCACCCGTATTTTACCATTCTGCCAATAAATTTTTAATACCGGCGGGGCGTTATTATCTTTTTGACCTATTAGTTCTTTTTGTTCGTTGGTTAATCTTCCATGTATCTGTAAAATGATAACCTTATGGTACTTACCATTTTTATCTCGTGATACTTCATCTACCGAAAGTTTTGCCTTTAAGGTACCACCTTGTTTAAATGTCCAGTTTTCATCGTCATCACCAGGTACAATTTGTTCCCTAAGCTCTGATCTAGAATACTTAGTATTAGCTGTGGTAGCTCTGGTTGGGAAAGCATAAAACGTTAAAGCTCCTTTTGTAGAATCATTATACATGTAAGGCTTTAGGATATCATTTTTAGCATAATCCAAAATTTCTGGCGGCTCAACACTAATAGCACCTCCCTTGCCAGAACCCTCAGGAATAGTTACTTTCCAGTGAGATAAATCTATATCAGGGAGTTTAGTTTTTTTTCTTTTCTTGCTTTTCTTGCTCTTTAAACCCGATTCTGAAACGCTACTTTTCTTGTTTTGAGAAGTAGCGTTCACAGATAAGAACAGTAATAATAAACATACTAATATTCCTTTTCGGTTGTTATTCATCAATTACGGGTTTAATGGAAGTACCTTAACATTATCAATATATGCGTCTTTAGGGGTAACCGCATAAAATACTATCGCAACCTCACCGCTATCATTTGCAGTGAAAGGAATTTGCACTAAAGTACCTGCTCCATCAGTGGTATCTGAAAATTTGCCCTTAGCTACATAACCTTCATGAAATCCTAAATTATCACCTATATTATCTACAGCATCAGCTCCATCATCATACTGACCGTCTAAAATTACACCTACTACCTTTCTACCGCCAATTGGATCTGTACCACTATCGTCCTTTATTGCATATTGATATTCTAAAATATAATCTGCACCAGGAACCAAATTCAGCTCTTGATATGCATATCTAGAACTAGAAGTTCTTAAGTCTCCACCAGATTGACTAGAAGACCATTTTGCCCCTCTCGTTTTACTACCTGTATCGACCCCATCATAATCTTGATTCGAACCATCTGAACTAGAACCAAAAGGATTAGTTTCCCCATCCGTAAATGTTGTCCATTTCCAAAAATCTTGACCATCTTCAAAATCACCGTTCAATATAGTTGACCCGGTCATTCTTGACATATAAATATTATCTACGGTAATTGTTGCGTGGTCATTTGCAGTACCTGTACTGCCCTTCTCAAAAAGTATGGTTTCAAATTGAGTGACCGGTGTAGAAAAATCTGTGGCTAAGTCCAAATCAAAACCAGTCCACTCACCATCGTTTAAATCTAAATCATCAATTACATGGCTTGTACCATTTGTACTATCAACAAGTGTTATTTTTAGTTTATCAATTCCGGTGGCAAAATCAGAGTAAACATCAAAATGAATATCATTAGAACCTACACCACTATAAAAAGCATCTGCTGCAACCACTTCATCACTTAAAGCAAATTCACCTACATCACTATGCAGTCTAGAAAATTCCAATAGATTGTTTCCCGAATCCAAAATAACAGCCTTACCACCTGTACCCGCTGTACCAACAGAACTAGCGTCTGTAAAAATGTTTAAAAGATTATATCTTTTAACTTCTGGTGACGCAGGAGCACTGTCAATAGATTGTACGGTATGCTCTACTGTAATATCTTCAGTTTTAACCAGATCGGTTTGCCCTGAAGCTTTAGTCGTAACGGTTATGGTATAATCTGCAGATGCTTCAACATTAGAATAATCATATGTAGCAGATTCTCCTTGCAATGCTGTTAACGGAGTACTACCGTCACCAAAATCAATTACATATGAATCTACACCAACAGTTAACGGTGTAACTGTAACAATGGTACCATCGCCACTAGATGACACTTCGAAACTTGAAAAAACACTTCCAATAGATCCGCCAGAAGAATCAACTGGCTCAATTGGCTCATAACCATCTTCATCACACGACATGATAAGACCAGTTATCAAAAGGGCACTTATTCCTTTTTTAATTAAACTCATAATATTTTATTTTTTATTTTTTTGTTAGATACCTCTTAAACAGTCTTAATAATAAAACTTACCGTTTAAAAAATATGCTTTCAGTCTTGAAGAGTAATTTAAAAATGAAGCTTTTATAAAACATAACAACATTTTTAAATTACTTTTTCAAGGTTTTTAATTAATTCAATCTATCGATACTAATTTTAGAAAATCTACATTCAGTACCTGCATATTCAATATTAAATCTCATGTTCTCTGTTGTTTCTCCTGTAGTAAACGAGAATGATATTTGTACATATGAGGAAGCTTGATCCGTTAATGGAATTTCTTGCAAAAGAAAATCATCTCCAGTATCAGCATCTTCAATTAACAATGTACCTGCAGAAGTACCGGTGGTTTTACTCACATACCAGAATGTTACTTCATAAGTTGCACCTGCAACTACTCGGATACTTTGATCAAGGAAGTTAGAACTACTACTTAATTTTGCTGCACCATTGTCTTCTGGTGGAGTTGGTGAAGAACTTGCCGAATATGAACTTGTAGTTCCCCTATCTACACCTGCCCAAGGTGTTCTTGGATCACATAAGAAATCTGGACATTGAAAAGCCGCAACCAATTCATCTACCACTACCACATCAAGTGTAATGGTTGAAGTAACACCATTACCATCACTAGAAACTAAAGTAACAGGAAACGTACCTTCCCCAGAAAATTGAAAAGTAGGATCACGATCTGTTGAAGTTTCTCCCCCTCCAAAATCCCACAAATAGGATGATGCCTCTGTAGAAAGATCAGTAAAGTTTATTATTGTGAAATCGTCTTGATCTGCTGTGTAATCAAAATTAGCTTCAGGAAATATAGTATCCGCTTTTGAGTTTGAGTCTGGCAAATCATCTCTAAATGTATCTGAACCAACACAACCAACAAAAGAACTTGCAACAACCACACTGAAAAGTAATACAGTTGTTTTACGGAAAATATTTTGTTTAATTTTCATAGTTAAAAAGTTTTTAAAATTTAATACCCTGGATTTTGTGTCAAAAGTCCACCGCTTATATTTATTTCTCTTGAAGGAATAGGTAGCAATAATTTTCTTGCATCAAACACATAACCCATTTCTGCTGAATGCGCACTTAATACAGCTTCAGCTACACCGAACCTGAGTAGATCAAACCAACGTTGGTTCTCAAAGGCCAACTCTACTCTTCTTTCAACCAAAAGATCGTCTTTAGTAATTATAGAAACTGTGGTAGTTAACCCAGCCCTATCTCTAACTGCCTGAAAAGACGACAATGCAGCAGCGCTTGTAGTTGATTCCCCTCCCGCTAAAATTGCTTCTACATGCATTAAAAGCACATCTGCATAACGTAATGCGATATAATCGTTTCCGGCATCACGAGCACTAGGACCGTAAGAAGGTGGTGTTGTAGTAATATCGGACCCCTCAGGTAAAAACTTGATCACCTCGTTCGAGGTTCCAAAAGTGATATATGATTCAGCAGTTCTATTACCACCATATGCGGCAAAATCTAAGACTAAATTCTCATTGACTATATTTTGACCATCTTCCGAACCTGCACGAGTAGAAGAAGTAAATTCAGAGGAAAAACTTTGACTCTCGGCACTGTTACCTGTTTCATATTGAATTGCAAAAATAATTTCGTTGTTCAATTCGTTATAAAAAACATCATGAAAATCACTTTCTAAACTAAATTCACCACTATTAATTATTGACTCGCATAATTGTTGTGCAGCTGAATAATCCGGACTATCTAATGAAAGATAAACCTTAGCCAAAATACCTTGTGCCGCTGCCTTAGATGCTCTTGACTTAGAAGAATTATCCAAAATACTTACCGCTTCTTCCAAATCTAAAATGATTTGATCATAAACTTGAGCTTCAGGAATTCTAGTAAAAAGCGATTCATTATCTGTTGGACCTACAACTGAAGTTACCAATGGTACAGCTCCGAACATTCTAACTAATTTAAAATATGCATATGCTCTTAAAAACTTTGCTTCTGCAGAATACTTCGCTTGATTTGATTCATCTGCGATATCAATAAAATCTAGAATATTGTTCGCTCTAAAAATCACTTCGTACATAGAAGCGTAATAATCTTCTGATTCTACATTGTTTGCATTTACAACATATCTATGAAAATCAGCCTTTGAACCCTCTAATGTGGCATTTCTAGTATTATCAGTACGATGTTCTGTTAAAAGATGCTCAAATTGCACACCTCTATTTACATCACTAATATCAGAATCCGTATTACTATTAACCCCTTGAAGGGCATCATAAATTCCATAAATTCCAGACAATACATCGGCATCGGATTGAAAGAACCCATCTACTGCTACCGCAGTATCTGGCAATGGATTTAAAAATTCTTCAGTATCACAGGAAACGAAAACGGATACTGTTACTGCTAAAATTATATATTTTATATGTTTCATTGTTTGTTTGTTTTTAGATTAAAAGTCAACGTTAAGACCAACTGTTACAGTTCTAAATATAGGTGTACCAGCTCTTTGTGACCCATAAGCTCTTGGGTTACTACCATCTACATGTTCTGGGTTGAAACCGTGATAATCATCAGCAGTTATGTACAGTAAATTTTGAGCAGTAGCATAAACCCTTAAGCCACTTATACCAATACGCTCTGTCAAATCATTTGAAAAATTATATCCAAGATTTATATTACGTAAAGAGAAATAGTCTGCACTTGCAATAACATCACTTGTCAATACTTTTTCTTGAATAAAAGAAACATCAGAAACCAAACCGTTAGCAACAGCTTCCAACTCCCCTCCACTTCTTGTTCTGTTACCAAACCAGTTGTAGAAGTACTGATCACCAATATTATTCACTTGAGCACCTAAGCTACCTTGAACCATGAATGAGAAATCAAAATCTCCAACTCTAAATTCATTTGTGAAACTATATACCAAATCGGGATAAGGATTACCTAAAATTGTTTTGTCTTCTTCAGTTATTAAACCATCTCCATTTAAATCTTTTACTATGGTATCGTCAGACTGACCATTAATTCTATTCCAAGGACTGTCAACATATGTTGTTCTAAAAGAAGTCTCATCAAAAGCTTCTTCGTCTACAACATAACCCCAAAAAGAAGAAATAGGCTCGCCAATTCTGTTAATCCACTGAGAGTTTCTACCATAAGAATCTTCTATTAATGCATTGTTGGAATCTCCAAAACTTAACAATTCGTTTTTATTTGTAGATGCAATTAGTGTAGAATTCCAAGAAAATTTTTCATTAGAAATATTTCTAGTTCTCAATTCAACTTCAACACCTGTATTTTGAACCTCACCTAAATTAACAATACCACTATCAAATCCAGAAACATAAGATACAGGATTGTTCAGAAGTAGTTCATCACTTGTTCTTTGGTAATAATCAATAGATCCAGAGACTCTATTATTAAAGAAACCATAATCCAAACCAACGGTAAATTCTTTTGAAGCCTCCCATTGTAATAAAGTATTCGCAATGTTTAGTGGCGAAACACCTGCCGCTATACTACCATCATCAATAGCATTAGAATTTTGAAGTAGAGCTAAATAAGGCCACGCATTAACAATAGCATCACCAACATTAAAATTCTCCGCCCCTGTTAGACCATAACTAGCTCTAAATTTCAAAGCGTTTACAGCATCGGAGTCTAACAAGAAATTTTCTTTAGCTACGTTCCAACCTAATGAAACAGCTGGGAAGTTACCCCATTTAGAATCTATACCAAATACCGAACTACCATCACGTCTAAAAGACGCATTTACCAAGTATTTCCCTTTGTACGCATAATTTACCCTTGCAAAATAACCCAATTTCTTAAGCTGCGTATTAGTCTCCGACGGCAAATCAACTAAAGTAGCCCCTTGGAAATTCTTAAGTAAATCATTTGAAAAACCACTACCTGTCGTAATACTTTCTTCAGATGTTCTTTTCTGAATTGTAGCACCTAACAAAAGGTTTAGATCATGATCATCTCCAAATGTCTTAGTATAATTTAAAGTGTTATCCGAAATTACTCTAGTTCTAAATCTGTTCGCTAAATAATATGATGCTCTTGCATTACCACTAGCATGATGTAAAGTACCATCATACCTTGTTCTTTTTCTTTGTTCTAGTGTGACACCTAAAGATGTTTTGGCCGTAAGACCGTCCAAAAGCTCATAACTTAAATAAGTAGAACCGAACAACTTAGTATTATACTCAAAATGTTCTCTTTCAACATATTGTGCGTAAGGGTTAGAATCACCAGAAGTACGTGGTCTACTATCATTACCATCACCATTAACATCTAACTCTACAAGATGATTTTCATAAAAATAATCACCCACACCCACATCAGGATAAACATCTCTATTTATAAACTGAAGTGATTCTTCAGTATGATAAATAGGTAACCAAGGCGATTGACGCGTAGGATTATGTATTGAAGTCGGTAATCTTCTTTGTTTTGTATAAGAAGGTGTAGCCCTAATACCAAATCTTGCCCTTTCACCAATTTTAGAATCAACTTTTAAATTTGCTGAAAATAATTTAAAATCATCTGTAATAACAACACCCTCATCATGTAGATATCTTAATGATGTACTGAACTTGGTATCTTCAGACCCTCCTCTAGCCGATAATGAATGACTAGTTATTGCACCTCCGTCAAAAAATACATCTTGCCAATCTCTATCTACACCCGTAGCTTGAACTAATAATTGAGCATATTGGGTTTCATTAGAAAGCGTACCGGTTGCGGCTTGTTCAATTTTTGCCCATTCTGAAACACTCTTTCTATAATCATCACTACCATGAGCACTTTTAATACCAGTATAAGTTTGATAGCTAAACTTTGTTTTACCTGCCTTACCACTTTTAGTAGTAATCAAGATTACACCATTTGAACCCTCACTACCATAAATAGCAGCAGACGCAGCATCTTTTAATACTTCAAAAGACTCAACATCATTCATATCCAAATTTCCAAGGAATTCTGAACTCACAACAACTCCGTCGATTACCAAAGCCGGACCAGAATCAGCAGTAACCGAACCAATACCTCTAATGGTAATTGTTGGAGCACCACCAGCTTCAGCATTTGTAGCTTGAATATTTACACCGGATACTTGACCAATAAGTGCATCATCAACCCTAGATACAGCTATCTGATCCAATGTTTCGTTCGTTACTTTAGAAATTGAACCAGTAATGGTAGATTTCTTTTGCGTACCATAACCAACGACCACTACTTCATCTAGTTGACTGGCGTCTTCATTTAAGGTAACGTTTATCGTTTTTTGATCAATAATAGCTACCGTCTGTGTAGCATATCCTATATAAGAGATTTGTAATAAATCACCACTTGAAACATTTATAGAGAAATTACCGTCAAAATCACTTTGTGTACCCCTAGCAGTGTTCGCAATAATTATATTAGCACCTGGTATAGGCACATTGTTTGCATCTGTCACAGTACCCGATAAATCATAGGAGTCTTGTGCAAATAATTGAATGTTGACCAGCAACATTGCAACCATAAAAAATTTTAGTTTAAATTTCATTTGTGTTATATTAAGTTAGTTCTTTTGAATTGGCCTCCGCCTTCTTTTTGATCTACTTAAAACGTAGAATTAAATTCTACATCATAATTGTTAATTTACTATAACACACATTTTACATAAGAATCAAGGATAATTCTTATTTTTGTATTAAATGTGTAAATAGCAATACTTACATGTTTGTTACTTCCCTTTCAATTTGAAGTAATTCTTTTTTACAAAAAGGATGGGCGAGCACCCGTCCTTTTTTTATACTTTCTTCTAAGGTGTCATTTCATTTTTTTATTAATTAATAATATAGTTTTCATCAAATAATTTAATTGGTTTACCAAATTGGTTCGTCAAACTGGTTTACCAAATATATGTTATTATCTTGTTAAAAAAAATTACTTTGAAAATTTATAGGCTATTTTTTTATCGGTAAGAAGTAATTTTCATTAATAAATTATATAATTAATAAAATAAAGGGTGATAATTGTCAAATTGATATTTAGTCTATAACTACAGTATTTATAGGCATTACAGACACTTTTTAACAACCTTTTTAATTTTTCAATTGCAGCTTACAAATAGAAAAATTTAAAATATTAAAAATTTAACATTATTGGAGGAGAATATTGACGTTAATAAAACACAACGAAATCAAAAAGCACAGTTACACGTTTAGAAATCGAATTTTTTAACGCAGTTGAGCAAGAACATTTAATACTGAATTAATGGTGGAGTTTATACCAAGAATTTTGAAATTATGATATTGGTAATATTTAAAATTTCAACAGGAATAAATGAAGTATTTAAAAATGAAAAAAGGCCTTCATTTTCATGAAAGCCTTTTATTTCGTGGGCCCTACTGGATTCGAACCAGTGACCCCCTGCTTGTAAGGCAGGTGCTCTGAACCAACTGAGCTAAGAGCCCTTGTTAAGGGTGTGCAAATATATAATACTTTTACAATTCTCAAAAGAAAAATCAATAAAAAATCAAAGAATTTCAGCAACCACAAAATTGCTTCCTCCAACATAAATAAGATCATTTTTTTTAGCCTGCTTTTTTGCCGCATTAAATGCCTTATTTACAGATTGATAAACATTTCCCTTGTAATTAAAGTCATAAAACAACTTTGCCAAAACATTTTCATCCATCCCCCTAAATATTTTTGGTTTGCAAAAATAATAAGTTGCATTTTTTGGAAATAAAGGTAAAATCTCAGAAATATCTTTATCCTTAACCACTCCCAAAACTATATGTAGCTTTTCAAAATCTTGTGCTTTTACTTGTTCTAAGACATACGACAATCCGTCTTTATTATGAGCAGTATCACAGATGATCAACGGTTGTTCCCCTATTTTTTGCCAACGCCCCATTAATCCGGTATTCTCCACTACCCTTTTAAAACCGTCAATTTTATGCTGTTCCTCTATTTTAAAATCCTTAAGAAGGTTCAAAACACCTAGAACACCTTTTATATTTCTTTTTTGATAAGAGCCTAGCAAACCTATTTGATAGGTCTTATAACTCTTTTTATCGGCAAAAATAATCTCGGAATTCAATTCTGCCGCCACATCATTAAATACCGGCGCCGTTTCTTCACTAAACTCACTAATTACAACCGGTGTATTGGGTTTTATAATACCCGCTTTTTCCCATGCTATCTTTGGAATGGTATCTCCTAAAATATCAGTATGATCAAGACCAATATTAGTAATTAAGCTTACTTCTGGCGTAATAATATTAGTAGAATCTAAACGACCGCCCAAGCCCACTTCTATTACCGCTATATCAACCTTTTCTTTATCAAAATATGAAAATGCCATACCAACTGTCATTTCAAAGAATGATAGTTGATGCATTTCAAAAAAGGAACGATTGTTTTCAACAAAAGCAACTACCCAATTTTTGGATATTTTTTTACCGTTGATGCGAATTCGCTCTCTAAAATCCTTTAAATGAGGTGAGGTATACAAGCCTACCTTATAACCGGCTTCTTGAAGCACCGATGCCAGCAAATGACTACTGGATCCTTTACCATTGGTGCCAGCTACATGTATACTTTTAAAATTTTGATGTGGATTTCCTAAATGGTTCGCAAATGAGATAATTCCATCTAGTTTAGAATTAAAAGCTATTTTACCTTTATTCTGATACATTGGAAGTTGGGCAAACATCCAATCTAAAGTTTCTTTATAGGTCACTCTCCCAACTTGAAATTAACCACTACAAAACCGGTTTGTTTACTAGGTGCATTACTATCTAAATTCCACTTGTGCATAAAAGCGGTTTTTCTAGCCGGTTCTAACAAACAAGGATCATTATTCGTAGTACCCTTTACACCTGGTTGAGCACTTATTACCTTGCCGTTACGATCTACAACTATTTTTACCACTACCCTGCCAGATTCGTTGCACTCTTGCGCAACTTTGCCCTTGTTGACCAATGACCTACCATTTAGACCATAACCACCAGTTCCGCTACCGCTACCTGGACCTCCATAGTAACTAGTAGCATATGGATCGCCATCTGGTTGACCTTTATCACCGGCTCTATTATCATCACCTTCACTTCCGGTGGCAGTTCCATCAGATTTATTAAGACCACCCATCATTTCATCCAAAGCTTTTTTCTTCGCTTCTTGTTCTTTACGAGCTTTTTCGTCTGCTTCTTTCTTTTGCTGGGCTATTTTAGCAGCTTCCGCCTTTTTCCTATTCTCTTCAGCCTCAGCTTTTCGTTTCGCATTTGCCGCAGCTTCATCTGCCTTCCTTTTAGCTTCTTTTGCCTGTTCTATTTTAACAGCCTCTTCATTGTCTTGCGTTAAAAGTTTTTCAGCCGGAGCTTCTTTCTCAGCTACAGGTTCCTCAACTTCATTTACCGGCTCTTCAATCGACTCTGCTACTTCTTGTTGCCTTGGCTCTACTGGCGGTGTATCAACAGGCTCTGATTGTATTTTTTCTTTGGGCTGTATAATACCACTTCCAAATTGAGTAGTTCCAAAATTGACCGATATTCCGTTCTCTTCTGGTGGATCCATGTATGTTAGACCTATATAAAACAAAACAAGTAAAAGCGCACTTAACAACAACGTAGTAAGTGTCAGCGACTTCTTTTTATGTTCAGTGTCTAAAAATGCCATTTAATTTGGGCGAACCGCCAAAATAACTTTATAATTATTTCTATTAGCGATATCCATTACATTTACCGCTTCTTTAATTGCTACGCTTTCTTCAGCTCTGAGTATAATTGTAGGGCTATCTTGTCCAGCCAATGCCTTTTTCAGCTCAATCTCAATATACTCGCCATTAATTCTTTCATCATTAACGAAATACTGAAGATTCTTATCAATGCTAACCGATACGTTCTGAGTGTTTGTAGACTTCCCTTTTGCTTTTGGCAACAATAGGTCTAAAGCATTGGGTGAATTCGCAGTTAGCATGAAAAACACCAACAACAAGAACACAATATCTGTCATTGACGACATGCTAAAGTCTGGACTGACTTTATTTCTTCCTTTTAATTTCATAGTAAAAAATTAAAGAGGTTCGTTTAATAAGTCTAGAAATTCTACAGCATTAGCCTCCATCTTATGAACCACTTTATCGGTTCTATTTACTAAATGGTTATATCCGACGTAAGCTATAATCCCTACAATTAATCCGGCTACGGTAGTTGTCATCGCGGTATAAATACCAGAGGCCAAGGACCCCATCTCTGCCTGACCACCACTACTTGCCATTTCATGAAAAGCAAGAATCATACCAATAACGGTTCCTAAAAAGCCAATCATGGGAGCAGCACCGGCTACGGTTGCAAGTATACTTACATTCTTTTCTAATTTATAGACCTCTAAGGTACCGGCATTTTCAATTGCCGTATTAATGTCGTCCAATGGTTTACCAATACGAGAAACACCCTTTTCCGTTAGTCTAGCGACAGGAGAATCTGTCTGTGCACATAAAATTTTAG
This sequence comes from Maribacter litoralis, assembly GCF_902506355.1. Classification (NCBI taxonomy): domain Bacteria; kingdom Pseudomonadati; phylum Bacteroidota; class Flavobacteriia; order Flavobacteriales; family Flavobacteriaceae; genus Maribacter; species Maribacter litoralis. Next base: position 881,668 of record NZ_LR733271.1, read on the forward strand.
CTGCGTCCAACTTACCTGAAGTAACATAATCACGAATTTGATTCATGAAATTCTTATCTATTTTCGAAGCTGCATTTACTGCAAGTAAACGTTCAAAATAGATATATAATGCCACTCCTAACATAATGAAGAGAACGGTAATAATTATTACACTTCCCGTTCCTCCATTAAATATTAAATCTATAACCGATAGAGTTTTCTCTTCAGACAATAATTCTTCGCTCGTATCTTGAGCCAAATCCTGAAATAATATCATAGTATACTTTAAGTATTGAATTTGCCTTTATAACGATGAATTGCGAATTAAATTATCCATGTAGAACAAAATCTCTCAACAATATAAATATCAAGGCACCACTAACAAAACCAACTAATGCCAACCATGCTATTTTTTTCAAATACCAGAAAAAATCTATTTTTTCCATACCCATGGCAACTACACCAGCCGCAGAACCAATAATAAGCATACTTCCTCCTGTACCGGCAGAGTAAGCTATAAAATGCCAAAGCGGACTATCCATTGGCTCACTGAACATACCCATACTAGCCGCAACCAATGGTACGTTATCAATTACTGCAGAACCAACACCAAATAACATTACCACTATATCAGTATTAGGAATAGCCTCATTTAAAGCTCCTGCAGCGTTGAATAAAATACCTAAAGATTCCATTGCTGCAACTGCCAATAAAATACCTAAGAAGAACAATATACTAGGTAGCTCTATTTTTGATAAGGAATGATGTACAGGACTATGGTGACCAGCATTATCATCATCTTCACCCTCTACACTAGAAATATTGAATTTTTTATTACTATAAATTTCCGCAAAAGTTGCTACGACCGCTAAAGACAACATCATACCAACATATGGTGGAAGATGCGTAGCTGTCTTAAAAATAGGTACGAACAAAATTGCACCAAGACCTAAATATAACATTGTTGCTCCGTACTTAGACTTTGAAATCTCGTCATCTAAATCACCGTCAATTAAACCTTTAAAAACTTTAAATCTTCCCGCTATTAATACAGGAACCAACATACAAACCAAAGAAGGCAACAAAACGTGAATTACCAATTGACCGGCACTTACTTTATTTGCAATCCACAACATTGTTGTCGTAACATCACCAATTGGAGACCATGCCCCACCTGCATTCGCAGTTATAACTATCATACCCGCAAACCACAGTTTTGTTTCACGGTCTTTTATAACTTTCTGTAGAATAGTAATCAATACGATTGTAGCAGTTAGGTTATCTATAATCGCGGATAAAATGAATGCTAAAATGGAAAACAACCATAATAGTTTACTTTTCTTTTTGGTTTTAATAAACCCTTTAATGGTTGCAAAACCATCAAAGTAGTCTATAATTTCAACTATGGTCATAGCCCCCAACAAGAAAAATAGTATCTCTGCAGTTTTACCTAAATGATGCAAAAGAGATTCTTCCATAATATGCATTCTATCTAAATGCCCTAAATCAGAAAAACCGGAAACCAAACCTTGTTTCGCAGAATCGAACCAATTTTCATAGCCGTCTATACCAAGGGCAATCAAAGCCCACAGTATGGCCATCATAGCCAACGCAGGTATAAGTTTGTCAATTTTAAGATTATGCTCTAAGGTAATGGCAAGATATCCTGCCAAAAAAACAATAATAATTATAGTTTCCATGTTGTTTGGTTTTGTTTAATATCTATTGATAAGGTGTCAAATATAGGTTCTAATTACAAAAAATTAAATCATCCAAATATATTTAAAATTGTGTGTGAATTCCTAATGATTTCACAATAATACCGAAGATATCTGACATCCAAATACTTAAACCGAACTATTATCGAAATATCATGTTTCTGCAGTCAATATTTTAACGCTTAACGAAATGTTAAATAATTTCTTTCAGCATAGACCAATGTCATTATTATTTTAAAAAACAAACAATACCCTTATTTAAAGTTTAATATTTAACTACTATATCTTTATCTTTGAGAAGATAACTTTTATACATATTAGATGGATTTTTCATTAAATGAAGAACAAAAACTTATACAGCAAGCGGCAAGAGATTTTGCTCAAAATGAACTTTTACCAGAGGTAATTGAACGAGACGACGCACAAAGATTCCCCAAAGAAGAAATTAAAAAATTAGGCGACCTAGGATTTTTAGGAATGATGGTAGACCCCAAATATGGTGGCAGTGGTCTTGACACCTTATCTTACGTCATAGCCATGGAAGAAATTTCTAAAATAGATGCATCAACATCAGTAGTAATGTCTGTTAACAACTCTTTGGTTTGCTGGGGACTGGAAAAATTTGGATCTGAAGAACAAAAAGAAAAATACCTTACCAAATTATCTACTGGAGAGCAAATTGGCGCTTTCTGTCTTTCAGAGCCAGAAGCAGGTAGTGATGCTACTTCACAAAAAACTACAGCAATCGATATGGGTGACCACTACATAGTAAATGGCACCAAGAATTGGATAACAAATGGCGGCACCGCAAGTACATATTTAGTAATTGCACAAACCGACAAAGAAAAAAAGCATAGGGGTATAAACGCTTTGATCATAGAAAAAGGGACCCCTGGTTTTGAAATAGGACCTAAGGAAAATAAATTGGGCATTAGAGGTAGTGACACCCACTCTTTAATTTTTAACGACGTAAAGGTTCCAAAAGAGAATAGAATAGGTGAAGATGGTTTCGGATTTAAATTTGCCATGAAAACCTTAGCAGGTGGTCGTATAGGTATTGCTGCCCAAGCATTGGGAATAGCGGCCGGAGCTTATGAAATGGCTTTAAAATATTCCAAAGAACGTAAAGCTTTTGGAACAGAAATTAGCAATCATCAAGCTATTGCATTTAAACTTGCTGACATGCATACTGAAATACAGGCCGCCAGACTGTTGGTTTATCAATCTGCCTTAGATAAGGATAACGGTAAAGATTATGACCTTTCTGGCGCCATGGCTAAATTATACGCTTCTAAAGTTGCTATGGAAACTACTGTTGAAGCCGTTCAAATTCACGGAGGCAACGGTTTTGTAAAAGATTACCATGTTGAACGTTTAATGAGAGACGCCAAGATTACACAGATTTACGAAGGCACTTCAGAAATACAAAAAATTGTAATTTCTAGAAGTATCTTGAAATAAAATCAATCAATTTCCAACACCACCCCTCTTAAAAACAGGGGTGATGTTCTACAAACAAACTATTATATCTGTTACTCTCTAAATAAACTGAGGTATAATTGTTAGAAAGTTATATAAACTGCCATTTACCCCCTTCTTCACCCCTATATTTTCATATTATTAACTTAAATTTATCAATATGATAAATTGAAGGTTTTAAAAATATATAATTATAGTTTTTTTAAGCTTTTATTTGTTTCGTTGAATTTAATATTTGAATTTGTTCTAATCGTTGAATATAATTCAATTAAATTGATATTTTTGAAGAAATACCACAAATTATGACAATGAAGAAGCAAGGATTATATTTACCGGAATTTGAACATGACAACTGTGGGGCTGGTTTTATTTGCAGCCTTAAAGGAAAAAAATCCAACGACATTATACATAAAGCGTTGGAGATTTTAGAACGTTTAGAACATAGAGGTGCAGTAAGTGCCGATGGTAAAACAGGTGATGGTGCAGGTATATTAGTTGATATTCCACATGACTTCTTTCAAGCTGTTTGTAATTTTGATTTACCGGAAGCCGGTGAATATGCTGTTGGTAATATATTTTTTCCCCGCAAGGAGAACCAGCGTAATTTCTGTATTTCAATTTTTGAAGAAAACATAGAAAAACAAGGGTTAAAATTACTTGGATGGAGAGACGTTCCTGTCAATAGATCTATTCCTGGTAGAATTGCTGCAGAAACAGAACCTTTTGTGAAACAAATATTCGTTGCAAAAGAAAATAAAGAACAAGAGTATTTCGACTTTAACTTAAAGCTCTTCATTGCCCGTAAAGTTACCGAGCATACTATAATCAACTCAAAATTATCTGAAAACAAATTCTTTTATGTTCCTAGTTTATCTACCAAGATAATTATATTCAAGGGGCTTTTAATGCCTTTGGATATCAGTCTTTATTATTCAGATTTAATGGATTCGCGAGTGGTTACTAGATTAGCATTGGTACACCAACGTTTCTCCACAAACACTTTCCCAACTTGGGATTTGGCACAACCATTTAGATACATGTGCCACAATGGTGAAATAAACACTTTACGTGGTAACGTTACTCGTATGTTCTCAAGAGAAGAACTATTACAAAGTGATATGTTCGGTGATGAAATCAAGAACATACTTCCTATAATATTACCTGGCAAGTCTGATTCTGCAACAATGGATATGGTGGTTGAACTACTATTGATGACAGGCAGATCCTTACCAGAAGTTATGATGATTCTAGTACCTGAAGCTTGGGAAAAAAATCCTGAAATGTCAGAGGCAAAAAGAGCTTTCTACGAATACCATTCTTGTATGATGGAGCCATGGGACGGTCCTGCCTCAATTCCTTTTACCGATGGTAATTACATTGGTGCCGTTTTGGATAGAAATGGTCTAAGACCTTCTAGATATACGGTAACTAAAGATGATTACGTAGTAATGTCTTCTGAAACCGGTGTTGTAGACATCACTCCTGAAAATGTAGATTTTCACGGAAGACTACAACCGGGTAAAATGTTCTTGGTAAACATGGAAGAGGGAAGAATTGTGAATGATGAAGAAATTAAAGAAAACATCGCACAAAAATTTCCATATAAAAAATGGTTAGATGACAATTTGGTACATTTAAAGGATATACCTTATAATGATTGTCCGTTATTTTTAGGTGAAGAAACGCTTGAAAAAAGGAAGTCAGTATTTGGTTATACCTTAGAGGATATCAATACGATCGTTCTACCAATGGCAAAGTCCGGTAAGGAACCTATCGGATCAATGGGATCTGACACACCAATAGCTGTTTTATCTCAACGCCCTCAATTAATTTACAACTATTTCAAGCAACTTTTTGCACAAGTCACCAACCCACCGTTAGATGGTATACGTGAAGAATTAATTACTGACATCAGTTTAACCTTAGGTAGCGACCATAATATATTTGAATTTTCAGAATTACACTGTAGAAAACTTAAAATACAGAATCCGGTTATATCCAAGGAAGATTTGGACAAAATCAAAAACTATGATGTAAGTCCAGATTACAAGGTTATTTCAATACCTATGCTGTACTCGATCCAACAAGGACACAACGGCTTAGAAGATGCTTTACAATCTGTTCTTAACCAAGCGTCTAAAGCAGTAGACGAGGGTGCAAACATCATCATACTTTCAGACAGAAATGTCAATGAAGAAATGGCCCCTATACCTGCGCTGTTAGCTTGTTCGTTCGTAAACAGTGGTTTACAAAAATTGGGCAAACGTTCTAAACTTAGTGTTATAATCGAATCTGCTGAACCACGTGAAGTTCATCATTTCGCATTATTATTTGGTTTTGGTGCAAGTGCTATTAATCCTTACTTAGTAAATGAAATCATTGCTGAGCAAATCGAAGAGCATGACATAACTGAATTTACATTTGATGAGGCTATTAAAAATTACAACAAGGCCATAGGTAAGGGTATACTAAAAGTGATGAACAAAATTGGTATTTCTACTTTAAACTCATACCGTGGTTCTCAATTATTTGAATGTATAGGTATAAATACTAAAGTGGTTGAAAAGTATTTTCCAAATACCCCTACTCGTATTCAAGGTATAGGTCTTTACCAGATTGAAAAAGAAATCGCTCTTCGTCATCACAAGAGCTTTAGCAAAAAACATATTGATGCCAATTTAGATTTAGAAATCGGTGGTGAGTACAGGTGGAGAAGAGATGGAGAAAAACATATGTTCAATCCATTATCTATTGCCAAACTTCAAAAATCTGTTCGAAACAATGAGCCAGATACTTATAAGGAGTACTCACGTATGGTTAACGAGCAGTCAAAAAACTTAATGACCATAAGAGGTCTATTTGAATTCTCTAATTATGACCCTATTCCAATTGAAGAAGTTGAACCTTGGACAGAAATTGTTAAAAGGTTTAAAACCGGGGCAATGTCATATGGCTCAATTAGTAAAGAAGCACATGAGAATTTAGCAATCGCCATGAATCGTATTGGAGGTAAAAGTAACTCAGGTGAAGGTGGAGAAGATCAAACTAGATTTTACAAAAATTCAACTGGAGATTGGAAGAACAGTGCAATCAAGCAAGTTGCTTCCGGTAGATTTGGAGTTACTTCCAATTACTTGACCAACGCAAAAGAAATACAAATTAAAATGGCACAAGGTGCCAAGCCTGGTGAAGGTGGTCAATTACCTGGTCCAAAAGTAAATCCAGAAATTGCTAAAACCAGAAATTCAACTCCCTATGTAGGATTAATTTCACCACCACCACACCATGATATTTATTCCATTGAAGATTTATCACAACTTATTTACGATTTAAAATCTGCCAATAGAAAGGCAAGAATAAACGTAAAACTTGTTTCTGAAGTTGGTGTGGGTACGGTTGCAGCAGGTGTGTCAAAAGCAAAGGCAGATGTCGTTTTGGTTTCTGGTTTTGATGGCGGTACAGGAGCATCTCCTTTAACTTCCTTAAAACACGCAGGTTTACCATGGGAACTTGGTATTGCCGAAGCACAACAAACTTTAGTATTAAATGATTTAAGAAATAGAATTGTTCTGGAATGTGACGGACAATTAAAGACCGGTAGAGATGTTGCCGTTGCATGTCTTTTAGGTGCTGAGGAATTCGGTTTCGCAACTGCTCCATTAGTAGCCTCAGGTTGTATTATGATGCGTGTATGTCACTTAAATACCTGCCCTGTAGGTATTGCTACCCAAAACCCTGAACTAAGAAAGAAATTTAAAGGTAAACCAGAACACGTAGTAAACTACATGTATTTTGTAGCACAAGAATTACGTGAAATTATGGCACAATTAGGGTTTAAGACCATAAATGAAATGGTTGGTCAAGTTCAAAAACTAGATCGAAAAAAAGCAATTGATCATTACAAAGCGGCCGGTATAGATTTGACCCCAATACTTCATCAAGTTGATGTTCCTAAAGGAACCAAATTCTATAACACCGAAAAACAAAAGCATGATATAGACAAATCAATAGAATTCGACATTATTGCAAAAGCTAATCCATCTTTATTTAGAAAAGAAAAATTAACCCTAGATTACCCTATTTGTAATACTGATCGTGCCGTTGGTGCCATTATTAGTAATGAAATCTCTAAAACATATGGTGCAGAAGGACTTCCAATTAACACCTTGCGTTTAAATTTCACAGGGTCCGCTGGTCAAAGTTTTGGTGCGTTTGCAACAAGAGGCTTGACCATGGTAGTTAATGGAAATACCAATGACTATTTAGGTAAAGGGCTTTCAGGAGCTAAATTGGTTATAAAAGTACCAGAAAAATCTACTATAGTTCCAGAGGACAATGTGATAACTGGTAACGTAACCCTTTATGGTGCTACTGCTGGTAGAGCCTACATAAACGGTAAAGCAGGGGAGCGTTTCTGCGTTCGTAATTCAGGCGCAAAGGCAGTTGTTGAAGGTATTGGTGATCATGGCTGTGAATATATGACAGGTGGTGTTGCCGTTATATTAGGTGAAGTAGGTAGAAATTTTGGAGCTGGTATGAGTGGCGGTATCGCTTACGTATTGGATAATAATAAGACATTTAAACAGCGTTGCAGCCTAGAAGGTCTCAACTTATTAGAAGTTACAGAAACAGCAGATATAAAGCAGCTGAAAGATTTAATTGAAAGTCATTATAATTCTACCTCAAGTCCTTTAGCTCAACGTATTCTTGAAAATTGGGAATCATACCTACCAAAATTCGTTAAAGTTCTACCTGAAGAATACAGACAGGCTTTAATTAGATTAGAAAAAGAAAATTTACAAACTATTTAAGATCGGAACATGGGAAAGATAACAGGATTTTTGGAATTCGACAGAAAAATTGAAGCATACGAACCGGTTGAGGAACGTTTAAAAAATTATAAAGAATTTACGGTACCATTGCCGGAAAAAGAATTAAAAAACCAAGGAGCCCGCTGCATGGATTGCGGTATTCCTTTTTGCCATAGTGGTTGCCCATTAGGTAATTTAATTCCAGATTTCAACGATGCAGTATATCGTGGCAAATGGGATAAAGCGAGTGAAATTCTTCATTCTACAAACAATTTTCCAGAGTTTACGGGTAGATTATGTCCAGCACCATGCGAAGAAGCTTGCGTATTAGGCATAAATGAAGACC
>NZ_LR733271.1:895000-2692075 GCF_902506355.1 Maribacter litoralis
GAGTCGAACCGATGACCTCCTGCGTGCAAGGCAGGCGCTCTAGCCAGCTGAGCTAATCCCCCATTCCATAAGTCGGCAGTTGCCAGTTTACAGTTGACAGGTAGCACAACTTCTAAAATTTCCTTCAATATTTCAATATATGAACGTAATGCCCAACGGGCACCCTTTCCTTTTGTAGTCCCAGGCAGACTCGAACTGCCGACCTCTACATTATCAGTGTAGCGCTCTAACCAGCTGAGCTATGGGACTGTCCCTACTCCTTCCTTCCAGTATAAATACCTTATCGAAAAAGCAATTACTTGTATATCATGATTATGGAGATCATTTTTTTTGAAACACTATTTAAAAGAAACTTGTTATTAAATCAAAAGACCGGGACCGTGGTTCCAATTCTTCGTTTCGCCAGGGACCGTCCTTAAAAGGACAATCTCTAGAAAGGAGGTGTTCCAGCCGCACCTTCCGGTACGGCTACCTTGTTACGACTTAGCCCTAGTTACCGATCTTGCCCTAGGCCGCTCCTTACGGTGACGGACTTCAGGCACTCCCGGCTTCCATGGCTTGACGGGCGGTGTGTACAAGGCCCGGGAACGTATTCACCGGATCATGGCTGATATCCGATTACTAGCGATTCCAGCTTCACGGGGTCGAGTTGCAGACCCCGATCCGAACTGTGACAGGTTTTATAGATTCGCTCCGCCTTGCGACGTGGCTGCTCTCTGTACCTGCCATTGTAGCACGTGTGTGGCCCAGGACGTAAGGGCCGTGATGATTTGACGTCATCCCCACCTTCCTCACGGTTTGCACCGGCAGTCCCGTTAGAGTCCCCATCATGACATGCTGGCAACTAACGGTAGGGGTTGCGCTCGTTATAGGACTTAACCTGACACCTCACGGCACGAGCTGACGACAACCATGCAGCACCTTGCAAATTGCCCGAAGGAAAATCTATCTCTAGACCTGTCAATATGCATTTAAGCCCTGGTAAGGTTCCTCGCGTATCATCGAATTAAACCACATGCTCCACCGCTTGTGCGGGCCCCCGTCAATTCCTTTGAGTTTCATTCTTGCGAACGTACTCCCCAGGTGGGATACTTATCACTTTCGCTTGGCCGCCCAGAACTCAAGGCTCCGGACAGCTAGTATCCATCGTTTACGGCGTGGACTACCAGGGTATCTAATCCTGTTCGCTCCCCACGCTTTCGTCCATCAGCGTCAGTATATAGTTAGTCACCTGCCTTCGCAATCGGTGTTCTATGTAATATCTATGCATTTCACCGCTACACTACATATTCCGGCAACTTCACTATAACTCAAGACCGACAGTATCAAAGGCAGTTCTACCGTTGAGCGGCAGACTTTCACCCCTGACTTATCGGCCCGCCTACGGACCCTTTAAACCCAATAATTCCGGATAACGCTCGGACCCTCCGTATTACCGCGGCTGCTGGCACGGAGTTAGCCGGTCCTTATTCTTACGGTACCGTCAGTAAGCTACACGTAGCTCTTTTTCTTCCCGTATAAAAGCAGTTTACTACCCATAGGGCATTCTTCCTGCACGCGGCATGGCTGGATCAGAGTCTCCTCCATTGTCCAATATTCCTCACTGCTGCCTCCCGTAGGAGTCTGGTCCGTGTCTCAGTACCAGTGTGGGGGATCCCCCTCTCAGGGCCCCTACCCATCGTAGCCTTGGTAAGCCGTTACCTTACCAACTAGCTAATGGGACGCATGGCCATCTTGTACCGCCCGAAGGCTTTAACCGTATCCCGATGCCGGGTCACGGTACTACGGGGCATTAATCCAAGTTTCCCTGGGCTATTCCCCTGTACAAGGCAGGTTCCATACGCGGTGCGCACCCGTGCGCCGGTCGTCATCTTGTGCAAGCACAAATGTTACCCCTCGACTTGCATGTGTTAGGCCTGCCGCTAGCGTTCATCCTGAGCCAGGATCAAACTCTTCATCGTTGTTTTGTAAATATTCGTCCCAACGAAAACAAAATCTTTCCCGGCCCCGACTCTCGATTCAATTCCTTATATATACCTCGCGGTATACTATATTCGTATGTTTCTTAATTCGTGTTCCTCTCGTCCAGGTCCTCACCTGAACTCGATTCTTAAATCTCCACAATATTTCAATGAACTTCTATCCACTCATTCCTTATATATACCTCGCGGTATACTATATTCGTATGTTTCTTAATTCGTGTTCCTCTCGTCCAGGTCCTCACCTGAACTCGATTCTTAAATCTCCACAATATTTCAATGAACTTCTATCCACTCCGCTCCAAAGATCTTACGACATTTTCGCTTCGTTTCCCTTAGGTGTTTCCCTAAGCGGCTGCAAATATACAACTGTTTTTTAACCTGGCAACTTTTATCGAAAAAAATATCTTTCTTTTTTTCGCCAAACCAAAACAACATATATATGAACCTATTTCCAACGCCCGATTCCAAATTATCTTCCTCGTTTGCGGGGTGCAAATCTACAACCTATTTTCCATTACACAAGACTTTTTACATAAAAAATCGAAAGGAATTTCAAACCGATACCTACCGTACTGATTCAACGTTGTTTACAGCCTAAGAAAATAATAAGATTATTGATGGGGATACAATAACTAGACTAAAGCCTCTCTTACTACCTATAATTTTGAATGGAAATATCTGACTTTTAAGAAAAGAAATTCCACACTAACCCAAAACGTATAACAAAGTCACGATAAGGATAATTAGGCGCGGCATAGTAGTCATATCCAGAAAAAGAGGAATTGAAATGTTCTGCCTTTAAATAAATTCTGGTTTGCTGAATTCTTGCATTAATAAAGAAGTCTAACAAAGGATAGCCACCCAACTCTTCTTTGTTCTGCACATAAAATTCACCTAGAACAGGATTATAACCATTCATATTATACGCAGTGAAATATTTAAAAGTGACTCCTGTTTGCAAATACATTGCTTTTTTAAAAACATCAGAAGAAAAATACAATGTATTTCTAGTCACCAATTGAGGTACATTAAGCACTTGAGAATCTTGAGTGACGTTTTGATACATTACCGTATTGTTCAAAGCAAACATACCGACTTTAAATTCCTTTTGATATTTCACTTTTAAATGAGATACCGTATTACCTTCTTGCAATGGTTTTATAAAAGCATTATCCATACCATCAGCAATTTCTTCATCTGAGACCGGAGCAAAATATGTGTAGTTATCCAAATTACTGTATTTGACCATTAAGTTACCCCATGTTTTAGAAAACAGCTCTCCTTTTAAGCTACTTGCCCTCTCCTTTTCAAAAACTTCACTATTATTCCAGTTATAGTTTAAATATTCGCTTTGATATAACAAGTAATTAAAATTTGGCAACCTTGTTGATGTATGCAGCGAGAACTTTATTTTGTTGTTCTTATTCAAGCTATATGAAGCAGATGCGTTGAATACATTGCCAGCCAATTCACCTGATAGATTATACCGTAGATCTGCTTTGAAATCAAAACCACCTATTCGTTTTTCATAATCACCTACTAAACCAATCTCAGTTCCATTAAGCCTATTAGGAATAACTGTACCATCCTCTTCAATAAATACACTATTAAAGTAATAGTCGTAATTATACATATTAACACCGCCAACCAACTTACCCAAGGTTTTATTATAAAATTGAATAGTTGCCTCGTTGTAAAATGTTTTTAAAATAGCCTTATCATCTATTTCGCTCAATATGGCGTCACCAAACAAAGTATCATTACTGGTTTCTAAAAATTGATAATACTTGGTCTCATATTCAAAACTATGCCCTATGGAAAGAGCGGTTTTTTCAAATCGTGTAGAATCGAGTTGTGTTCTTACCAATTTATATTGATGATCTAAGTAATATCTTTTACCTAAAATTTTATTGTTGGCATCATCCAACAATACATCGACTCTTGGTCTATTGATAAAATCTTCGTCACCAGACTCAAACTGCTCTTCTCTATCTGACAGACCACCATTTTCTTCCGACTCGATATTTTGGGCAGCTATATGAGCCCTTAATGTATATCTCCCGTTCCTTGATATATAATTTGTTGTTGTAGTAAAGTTACCAGACTCTATTTGTATATCATTATATTTGCCTAGAGATCGAAACCCAATATACCCAATTGAAAAATTCAACCTTCTTGATGTGTTAAACGCTAAATTCGCATCTAACAATTGCCCTTCTTCCAATGTTGTCTTAAAAAACAACTCTGTCATTGGTGTGGCAACATTATAATATTTGATCTGTTCTTTCTCTAAATACTTTCGATCTTTTGCCTTTGCACCTAAGCTTGGATAACTCGCCACCCTTTCAAAATCCACACCCAATTCATTGTACGCTTGACCAATATTACCAAATGGCATTAGCTCAAAATCATCTTCACGCAGATAATTATACTTGTATTCTTTCTGAATTGTTAAGGTGGTATCTAAATATGTAGTATCCCTTTCAAATGAGATAATTTTATAATCTTCAATAGATAAGGTTATAGAATCCACTTCTACTTTATCCTTTGGGCTTAACGGCTTTGTTTTTTTATCAAGAGAAAGTGAATCATTCTTTTTTTCTGGCCTTTTGATAGGATCTTGCCCAAAAACAATTGAAGTAGTCAAAAACAATAAAACTAGAATTATATATTTCATGAAGTATAATTACCCTTGCAAAGTTAATTTTTTTGTTGCTAAGTAAATGTGAAAGTTTAAGGGAGTTTATAAGCCTATCTATAATCGACGAACAATTTAATATCAAAATTTAACTACGTTGTCTATAATTAAAAGAAATATTTTTCTGATTTTTATAAAAAAATGTTAATGAAAATAGTATTTCTGAATATAGCTGCTCTTTTTGCAGTTATAACTGTTAGTGCGCAATTCAATGAAAATGCGCCGTGGATGAAAGAATTAAAATCAAATCAACAAACATCCAAAACCGTTACCTCTACTAATTCTTTATATGAAATCTCCAAAGCATTTAACGAGTATTGGAGCGATAAGGATTATTCTAAAAAAGGCAGTGGATTTAAACCTTACAAAAGATGGGAGAACTATTGGAAGCATTATATCGACAAGAATGGTAACCTCCCCACTTCAAGTCAATTATGGGAATCTTGGCAACGTAAACACGAAAGCACAGGTAAGGCAACGAACCCTATCGCCAACTGGAACTCAATAGGTCCCTTTACCCACGACACTTATTCAGGAGCATTAAATGGGCAAGGTAGGGTTAATGCTATTACCGTAGACCCAAACAATGAAAACATATGGTATGTGGGTGCACCTGCAGGTGGTATATGGAAATCAACAGATAGTGGTTCTTCTTGGGTAAATTTATTTGATGATTTTCCACAGATAGGAGTTTCAGGTATAGCAGTAGATCCAAACAATTCACAAATTGTTTATATAGCAACCGGTGATGATGATGCAGCAGATTCATATAGTGTTGGTGTTTTTAAATCTACTGATGGAGGAAATAGCTGGAATGAAACTGGGTTAAACCCAAGCAACTCCAACGTTAACTTATTAATGAGCGAAATTACCATAGATCCAACCAACTCGAATATCATTTGGGTAAGCACCAGTGCTGGTCTTCAAAAATCTACAGATGCAGGAGCTACTTGGACAGTTAAAAGAGGTGGTAATATTCAAGATTTCAAATTAAAACCCAATGACCCCAACACTATATATGCAGTATCTTCAAATACTTTTTTCAAATCTACAGATGGCGGAGAAAATTTTGTTGAAATAACAAATGGTATTCCTTCAAGTTCAGGTAGACTTACTATAGGGGTTAGTGAAGCAAACCCATCTGGAGTATATGTTTTACGAGCACTAACAGGAGGTAATAGCTTTGCTTTTGGTGGATTGTACAAATCACTGGACAGTGGAGAGTCTTTTACTAGAACGGCTAGCGAGCAAGATATTTTCGAATCGAACCAAGCTTGGTTTGATCTTGCCATAGAAGTTTCTCCCACAAACTTTAACGAGGTTTACACAGGATGCCTAAATGTTTGGAAAAGCACCAACGGCGGAGATACTTTTATTCGAATTAATAGGTGGAACGTTACAGACCAAGGATATACCCATGCCGATATACATACCATTAAAATATTCAACAATAAACTTTATGTTGGTAGTGATGGTGGAATTTATATGTCTGAAAATGGAGGTAGTTCTTTTACCGATTACACGGCAGGTATTAGTATAAGCCAATTCTACAGAATTTCCGTTGCAAAGAACGATGCTGGTAAAATAACAGGTGGACTACAGGACAACGCCGGATTTATTAGAAACCAAGAACAATGGCATGTTTTTACCGGCGGAGATGGTATGGATTATGAAATTGACCCTAACAATAGTAGTTTAGTCTATGGATTTGTTCAGTTTGGAGGAAGTTTATTTATCTCTTCAGATTCCGGACAATCTGTTGGAGTTGTTGCAGCACCATCAGATGCCAATGGCAACACCATACAAGGAAATTGGATTACCCCTCTAGCCATAAGCTCAGACGGTTCTGTTTATGCCGGCTTTGATGCTTTGTACAAATTAGAAAATAACCAATGGAATAAAATTTCCTCTTCAATTGGAACAGGAAATATTGACGACCTTGAAGTTGACCCCAATAATCCTGAAACTATATTTGCGGCTGAAAGTAATATACTTTACAGAAGTAGAAATGGTGGTGCCACCTTTAGCCTTATTAAGGTAATGGATTCTGAAATTTCAGATATGGCTATTAACTCAAATGATAGTAATATTATTTATCTTACCACATCTGACAGAGTGGGCATTGCACAGAATGAACAACCTTCAGAAAGAGGAGTTTTTAAGGTTACTATTGGTGAATCAGAAACAATTTCAGAAAACATCACCTTCGATATTCCAACCGATCAAGCATTTTTCTCAATAGCTCACCAAGGCAGACACACCGAAAACCCAATATATGTTGGTACCAGTTTAGGTGTTTATAGACTAGACGACACCATTACAGAATGGGAAGAATATTATGCCAATTTACCAAATGTTGCAATTAGTGATCTTGAAATTAATTTAGATGGAGAAAAAATAATCGCTTCTACTTATGGAAGGGGTGTTTGGGAATCTTCCATACCTATACAAATACCAGATAATGAAGTTAGACTCGTTTCTATAACCCCGAATTCAAACGAAGTTCTGTGCGAGGCATTTGCACCTACTGCAACAGTTGAAAATCAAGGTTTGAACCCAATAACACAAATTGACATCACTTACATTATTAACGACAACTCTAAAACTTACACATGGACAGGTAATCTACTGAGTAATGAAACAGAGACAATTGAATTACCAATTGAAAACTCAATTCCTTTTGGCACTTCGAATATATCAATATCAGCTACTATTGCGAATGACAGTTATGACGATAACAATACTCTTGAAAATAGATTTTTTATAAATACACCAGGTTCTGGTGGCGAAATCAATACGTTTGAGACAGAAGAACAATCATTAATTAACTATAATGACGGTAGTTCTGAAATTGTTTGGCAAAGAGGAACCCCCACGGGAACAAAACTTAACACTACCACTTCTGGTACAAACGTATATGGAACAAATTTAAGTGGCGAACACCCTAATAGCACAAAGGCTATTTTACTCAGCAACTGCTATGACATGACAACAATAATTGCCCCCGTTCTTAAATTCAACATGGCTTATGACCTAGAACTTAATTTTGATATCGTCTATGTAGAATATTCTATTGACGGTGGTTTGGAATGGGATATTTTAGGCAATATAGAAAGTAAACCCAACTGGTATAATAGCAATAGAACCAATGCCTTATCTGAAGAAGACGATGATTGTCAAAATTGTCCGGGCGCACAATGGACCGGGGAGTATACCGAAATGACCGAATATGCTTATGACTTTAATCTTAACGCAGCCAATGGTGAGCGCAACCTAACAGGTGAAAGTAATGTTGTATTTAGAATAGTTTTTCAGTCTGACCCTTCAGTTACTCAAGAAGGGGTAATAATTGATGACTTAGTTGTTGATGGCTTACCCGATGATGAAGACGATGATGACGACGGAATTTTGGATATTGACGACAACTGCCCATTAATTGCAAATGCTGACCAGTTGGACACCGATAATGACGGAATTGGTGATGTTTGTGATACAGATGATGATAACGATGGAATTTTAGACGCCGATGACAACTGCCCTCTAATTGCAAACGCAGATCAAGAAGATGATGACCTAGATGGAATTGGAAATCTCTGCGACAACGATAGTGATAACGACGGAGTACCAAATGATATTGACCAATGTAATGACACACCAAATGGAACTATAGTCAACACAACTGGGTGCGAAGTTTTTTCATTACCTAATACTAACTTTCAAATTCAAACTATAGGTGGATCATGCAATGCCAGTAATAATGGAAGTATAATAATTACGACCGCAAATACATCATTTACATACAACGCGGTATTAACTAGTACAGCGACTTCTGTTACCAATAGTTTTACAGATGAAAGTACATTTGGCAATTTATCTGCCGGTAATTATCAATTATGTATAACTGTAGAAGATCAAGCAGATTATGAAGTGTGTTATAATTTAATTATTTCTGAACCCAGTTCATTATTAGTATCCGCTAAAATAAATTCATTGAACAACGAGGTTACACTTAGTTTAGAAGGTGGAGAATTGTACACCATATTTTTAAATGAAAAAATGTATTCCACTACAGCAAAAGAGATAACCTTACCATTGGATAGCGTTAGAACATTAATCTCGGTTAAAACGAATTTAGAATGCCAAGGTGTTTACTCTGAAGAGATTGTATTAAGTGACAAATTATATATCTACCCCAACCCAATCGAAGAGGGAGATTTAACTATACAACTGGGTTCAAACTCAGAACAAGAAGCTACTATTTCCCTATATAAACTTAATGGGATTAGCGTATTTTCTAAAACCATGATACCTAATAACAATGAAATTAAATTAAGTGTAAATAATTTAGCAACAGGTGTCTATATCTTAAATATATCATCTGGCAATACGCTATCTAATTACAAAATAATAAGAAAATGAGAATATCAAAATACATAAGCTGTACACTTTTAACAAGTATACTTTTAATTTCTTGTGGGGGCGGCTCCGACAGCGAACCCCCTATTGATCCTGTTGTGCCAGTTGTACTAGACCCTAGTGCTGCTACCCTTATATTCCCTGATGACAACACGGAATGCAATGAAGGTATAATAAATGCAAATGACGAGTCTAAAAGCACCGTAAATTTTCAATGGTCTACCTCTGAAAATACAGACTCTTACGAAATAAAAATTAAAAACCTGGATACTGGAAGTGTTACAACGGCCATTTCATCAACTAATCAAACAGATGTTTTAATAAATAGAGGAACTCCATATGAATGGTATGTAATTTCACTTGCCAACGGAGCTTCGTCTACCGCAACAAGTGATACCTGGACATTTTATAATCAAGGACCAGGAATTGAAAATTACGCTCCATTTCCCGCGGTAGCAATTAATCCGCAAAGAGGAGCAACAATTTCAAACACGAATACAACAGTAACTTTAGAATGGTCTACCTCAGATGTAGATGATGACATAGTATCTTATGAAGTTTTATTTGACAATATTGATGCCCCAACAACATCTTTAGGTACAACCATAGAACCAAATATCGAAGCTACAATTATGACGGGTAATACTTATTACTGGAAAGTAATTACAACAGATTCTTTTGGTAACACCTCCAGTTCCGAATTGTTCGAGTTTAGGGTAGAGTAAAAAAAAGCCATAGACATGTACATGTCTATGGCTTTTTTTTACCATTTACTAAGTTTATAAAGAATTATAATAATTAAGGAAAGTAATAACGTCTTGCTCTTTTCTAAGATTCAACTTATTTTCCTTTATATATAATTTCATTTCATTTTTTCTGGAACCTGTAAAATCTAAAATATTATTTTTAGTTAATCGTATTTTAACTGCATGATTTTCTTTATCCTTATTTCTATTGTCTAAAATATAATAAGAACTGTTCCAAACATATGTTGGAGGAGAATACTTTTCATATGAAGTACTAGGACTACGTGCCTGCTTAAGCAAGGCTTCTGGCTTAAACAACAATTTTAAACCTCCTTCATTCAAGTCTGTAAAATAACTAGTTTTGATAGATTTATCATTGTCAACATATGTGTAAATACGATACAACTTGCCTTCTATTTCTACCTTAATATAAGCCCGTTTTAAAAGCGAATAATAAGAATCCTTTGAAAGATTATCCAAAATTTCAACTTCATTGCGATAGGCATTATATCTCATTTTACCCACCTCTTCAACTTTTTCGTTTACGATTACTTCACCATGAACAAATTCCTCATTCAAGTAGGGACTTCCTTTTGCCTTACTCGGTTCTATTTCAGTACTACTAGTTACGAAATTAACTATTCCTTCTTCTGGAACAGGCGAATACGCATTTTGTCCATTTATATTACTAATTGCAAAATTGGCAACGAAAATTACCATTAAATATTTATTCATTTGATTCATTGATTTTAGATCAATTTAATTGTTTATTATGAATTGGAGTGTTTAAAAACTGTTATTAAAAACTTAAAAACCGAAGAAATATAACACTCCTCTTATTTGCTTTATTCAATTATGCCATTTAATTGTTTAAGAAAGAAAGAGCATCACTATCCAGGTCATAATGATATGATCTCCAATAGAAACCAGTACCTTCAAACTCCCAAACAACCTCTTTTTCATTAGTTACTTCAATAACACCCATAGAACCAGAAGTTATCAATGTATTGCCATTATCTAAACGAATGGCTCCTGAAACTCTAGCTGAATATAGATTATCTCTAGTGTATTGCCATACCGTTTCCGGTTCATTGTTTTCATTTGGAATTAAATTCAATTCCGCAGGTAAGCTAAATTCATAAACTACAGATTGTTTAGTGTCCCCATTTCCATTAGCATATACTAAAATATTACCAGCACCCGGTAAACCATCTTTTAAAATATTGGGAAAATGATTATTGTAAAACAAACGTTCACCACTCTCATTATTATAAGCACTAGGATTTCCAAAACGATAAACCAAATCGCCTCCCTTACCATAATTACCACCAGTATCAACTATGGCTTCCTCTGCTGTTGTGCTATGATCAATAACCCAAACCTCACTAAAATAGTTTACACTTAAATAAATTAAATCTTTATTACTATCATAACTTAATCCGTTAGCATGCATTATATCTCCATCTGGTCCTGTTTCTTCTCTTAAAACATCTATAAAATTGATATTGATTTTTTCAGGGTTATTTGCTACAATACCAAAATACGGTTTAGAATTATCTGTATCCTGAATGATATGATTCCAAGAATCCCACTTCCAAACAACTTCATTTGTAGCTGGGTTTATTTCTATTATGGATTCCGTATACACTTTTTCCTCTTCACCAAGGTAACCTATGGCGTCAAGTTCATCGGGAAGTCTTAAATCCCACACTAAGGCCAATACATTTCCATTAGGCAACATTTCCACATCATGATGAATAATATGCTCTTCATTTGCCAAAACATACTCCCAATCAATTGAACTATCAGGATTTATTAGCTGAATAATGCCCCCAAAACCTCCAAAGCTAAAATCTGGACTTTCAACACCCAATGAAGCTAACAATCTACCGTCTGACAATAATTCCACATCATTACCCAATCCAAATTCCAATTGCCATTCATGTACAATTTGAGCAGAATCTTTTACCATTAAATATACCCGATCCTCTGTAGCTTCATTAAACAGAACATACCCTTCTTTTGATAAAGAACTATCATAACGTAATATATCACCTGTTTCACCAGTGATAGGATACACTATTTCGGTAGGGATTTCTGGTTCAACCTCTTCCTCTTCAACAACTTCTTCTTCCAACTCCTCTTGGATCATTGTTGTATCATCATCAGACGAACAAGCAAAAACAAAACTTAACAAAAAGCAACTTAAGACCTTCAAAAATAATTTATGTTTCATAACTAGTTATAATTGGTTATAGTTTCTGTCGTATTATCGCTGTAAAACTTTATAATTTAAATAAAAAAAATCAGGCTAAATTACTTCAGCCTGATTTTAGATATATTCAAACGATGTTTTTACATCATTAAAAATTTAAACAAAATTCTATTGTTACACAGAAATGTTTAAATTTTACTTACAATAATCAATTGTAAGTGTACCTGCATCTCCACTTTCATAACCTCCAGCTACATTGCCATTAGGAGATATTATTTCAAATCCTATTTCACCATACTGGTCTCCAGGAAAGAACCACTCCGCAGACTCAGTACCCTCAGGTATCGTAATCGTTGCGGTTCCTTCTGATCCATTATTAGGTGTACATTCGCCATCTCCTAAAAAAGTACCGGCTGCACTACCATATGGAGAACAAAGTCCTACTTCAAATACAGTACCGTCACCCAAGGTAATAGTTAAACCAGAACCACCAGTAGCTGAATCAGTCTGCCAACCATCGCCATAAGAATCAGTCATATTAATGACCCAATCACCAGCTGTTATAGGACATTCTCTGTAAAATTCCAATTGTAATGGTGAATCTTTAATTACAAGATCATTAGATCCAGAAACATCTACCAAATTAAGAACAAGATTTGCTCTACCTTCTTCAGGCAAGGCATCGAAATTACTACTTATGGTAAGTGTAGTTCCAAAAGCTCCCGCAGGAATCGTTAAACCACTGATAGTATATTGATCTGATGTTGCAGTTGATGATGGATCAACCTCTACAGTAACAGTTCTTTCACTATCGGTTTTTGTAGAAACAAAAACATCCACTGTTGTAGATGCCCCTTCGGTAGGAGTTGGCAACAAAACAGAACTTACCGAAAAATTGGCAAGTGTTTGACCATTTTCACTGTCGTATACTACATTCTCTTCTTCACATGAAACAAAAGCAAATAGTACCGCAATTATTAATATATATTTTTTCATAATTATATTGTTTTTAATATCCAGGATTCTGAACCATGTTTTGATTAGCATTGATTTCCGCTATAGGGATCGGCAATTGGAATCTGAAATTGTCTGCCGCTAAAGTTGGGAAATCTGGAGGTGTTCCTGAACCATCGATAATATCTCCCATAGTTGAACGCTGTACAGGTTCGCCACGACGCTTTAAATCAAAGAATCTATGCCCTTCAAAAGATAGCTCAACTCTTCTTTCAAATTGAATAGCATCTTCCAAATCTTGACCTGATTCGCCACCATCATAAGATACATATCTTAAATCTCTAAGCTCATCTAACGTAGTTAAAGCATCTTGACCTAACTCATACTGAGCTTCGGCTTTATTCAATAAAACTTCTGCCGCTCTAATTACCTTAACATCTACACGACCATTTACTTGACCGGTTTCACCTAAGAATTTTGATATTGCGTTATATTGGTTATCAGCATTTAATCCTACAAAAGAAATCACATCTTTTCTTTGATCATCTTCATCAATACTGTTGAAAAAATCAAAATCGAAAACATACTCAGAAATCGTAGAAGTAGCATTTGATTGGCTATAAAGTACACCAACATTGTTACCACCACTTTCAGATGAAGTATTAATAGCTAACTTAACTACGATACCGGCTTCGTTAGCATCAGTATAAAGACCCTCTAACTCTTCAGCAGTAGCAAGCGGCACACTTACTTCATTTGCAGCATCAATTACTTTTTGATATTCACCGTTGTAAAGATAAACTCGTGATAATAATGCATAAACACCATCAGTATTCAATTTACCTTGACCATTATCTTCACCTATTAATTGACTAGCTCTTTCTAAGTCGCCAATAATCTCAGCATAGTTACTTGCAACAGTTTCTCTTGCAGGCTCAGCAAAAGGATCTTCTGTATCTCCATCTTCAACTTTAAGATAAACAACACCTAAAGAAGCGTTGGCATCTGCAGACTGTGTTGGAATTTTACCGTAAACCCTAACCAAGTCAAAATGAGCCCAAGCTCTAATTGCCAAAGCTTGTCCTAATATATTATCCTTATCAGGACCATCACCTAAATTATCAATCTGTGCTATCACCAAATTGGCAACATTTACAGCCTCATAAGCTTCACTCCAATATAAATCTATTGCACCACCGGTACTTGGAACATATCTATAATTGTAATAATCTTGATTAGAACGCCTACCTGTTTGCGCTATAATTACGTTATCTGAAAGGATGTCTGGTATACCTTGTAAACCAGAACCAGTACTTGAATAGTAATTCCACAATTGTCTATAAGCACCATCTACTCCATTTTGAAAAGCCGAAACACTGTTAAAAAATGTTTCAGGATTCCCTTCAACGAAAGGCTGTAAATCATTCAACTCATCATCGCAGGACATAAAGAATCCGAACGAAAATAAAAGAACTAATATTTTTATATTATTTTTCATTTCTAACTTTTTTTTTGTTTTTAAAATCCTACTTCAACACCAAAAGTATAAGACCTTGTGTTTGGATAGCTAAATAGGTTAAATGATCCTGGCACGAAACCAGTATCTCCAGGCTCACCTGACTCCGCAGAACCTAAACCAACTTCTGGATCACCGTTGAAATCAGTAATTGTAAATAAGTTTTGACCAGCTACAAAGAATCTTAAAGAATTTAGACCTATACCATCAATCATATCTCTTGGCATGTTATAATCTAAAGTCATTGTACGCAATCTTAAATAATCTCCTTTTTCCAAGAATCTTGTTGAAGTTTGATCTGCTGTACTTTGGTATATTGGGTTAGGTAGTACATCTGTATCACCTGGCTGTTTCCAATAGTTAAAAGCTTCAACTCTTTGGTTAGCATCAATATTCCCTATTGCAATACCTTCTGAACGTTGGAAGTTATAGATATAATTACCACCCTTGTAAACGAAATCACCTCTTAGACCAAATCCTTTATAAGAGAACGCAGTGTAGAAACCACCTTCAAAATCGGCTATTGGAGACTTACCTTCTTGTATTTGTTGGAAACCATCACTAAATTCATTAGTTACATTCCCATCTAGGTCATAATACAAAGGTTCACCATTAGCTGGGTTTACACCTGCATATTCTACTGCGTAGTAAGAATTAATCTCTTCACCAACACGTAAAATGTTATCTCCAAATGTACCTGTTATGATATCTTCACCATCTACCAATTCAACAACTTCGTTATCTATAAATGTAATGTTACCACCTAGAGTCCATTTAAAATTCTGAGTTCTAATAACATCTCCGCTTAAAGAAACTTCAATACCTGAATTCTCTAGCTCACCAATATTTGAGAAAATAGAGTTGTTTTCATCACCAACAGTATAAGAAATTGGGCGATCTAACAATAAATCTTGAGAGTTTTTCTTAAAGTAATCTACAACACCATTTAATCTGTTGTTGAATAAACCAAATTCAACACCTATATCAAAAATAGCCTGAGACTCCCATTGAATTTGAGGGTTACCCACACCAACAGGCAAAGCAGTTGTTTGACCATTATACGTATTTGCAAAGTCTAACAAGTTTAAATATTGGAAATCACCAATGTTTTGGTTACCCGAAGTACCGTAAGATGCTCTTAATTTCAACGTGTTGAAAATAGAATTCTCCATGAAGCTCTCATTAGCAATGTTCCAAGCGGCACTACCACTATAGAAATAACCGTACTTATTATCTGGACCAAATCTAGAAGAACCGTCACGTCTTACAGAACCAGAAACAATATATCTTCCATCGTAGTCATAATCAACGAATAGACCTTGCGAGAATAAAATTCTTCTAGATTCAGTAGACCCTACAGAAGTTGCTTCTGCAGCAACATCTAAATAAGGAATACTTGGAGAAGGGAAACCTCTACCTGAAGCAAACATATCAGTAGCTATATTTTCATTGTATTCCAATAAGAAACTAGCAGAAAGATTATGAAGCCCATTAAAGGTATCTGAATACGTAAATACGTTATTTACATTATATTCAAAATCAATATTTAAATTATCTGTTTGAGTACCCGGAAAGTTAGCATCCCCAACAAACCCTTGTAAAACACCACCAGCTATGGAACGGGACGTTCTATTATATCTATTGCTAATTAAACCAACACTGAAATTGTTAGAAAATTTCTCTCCGAACGTCATACCCGCGCTTAGATTACCAATCAACAATAAGTTTCTTGTATCTTCAGGCTCTGTCTGCAATGCCAATGCAATTGGAAAACCTGATCTTGTAGGGTTGTAAACATTATCACCTTGAGCATCCGTTACAATTGAACCATCATCATTCGTTAAGAATAATGGATCATAAGGATTATAATCATACATTGCTCTAAACGGGTTTTGAACATTGTTTCTATCCCTTGGCAAATCTGTAGTACTACGTGATACTGAAACATTTGCTCCAATATTCAACCAATCTTTAGCTTGGTAATTTGTATTTAATCGAGCTGAAACTCTTTCAAAACCATCGATATTCTCAATGATACCTGTATTCTTATCATAACCTAATGACATATAATAGGTTAACTTTTCATCTCCACCAGAAACAGATAGATTGTTCGATTGAATGATAGAATTCTTAAGTAAAGCTTCTTGCCAATCAGTATCCAACGCTGTCAATCTAGCTAACTCCTCAGGAGTTGCAGTAGCTCCAGGCATGCTAGTAGCAGCACCAACCCCTAAAGCAGCATATTGACGCTCCAACTCTAGTTTTTGAGACGCATTCATCAAATCAAAATTATTAGGAATCATTTCACCGAAACCATAAGAAGAAGAGAATTTAACTCTTGCATCACCCGCTTTACCCTTTTTAGTGGTAATCAATACAACTCCATTCGCACCACGAGAACCATACTTAGAAACGGTAGCCGCATCTTTCAAAATTGAGAAAGTTTCAATATCGCTCGGGTTCAAGTTACTAATAGGATTAAAATCTCTTTCCGTATCGATAGGAATTGGAACACCATCAATTACATATAATGGAGTAGTTTGTGCGTTGATCGACCCTACACCTCTAATTTGAACAAATGCAGTGTTACCAGGTCTACCGTTCGCTGCCGTAACTTGTACACCGGCTGCTTGACCCTGCAAAATGTTATCAATACTGGTAGAAGGAACAAATGCCTCTATCTTTTCGGTAGATACGGTAGATATTGCAGATGTAGAAAGTTCTTTTGACCTAGAACCATAACCTACAACAACAACTTCTTCCAATGCCTCAGCATCTTCTTCCAATTGTACATTAATGGTGTTGGATGCACCAACATTCATTGTCACTGTTTTTTGACCTAAATAAGAAAATCTTAGTTTGTCACCTTGATTTACATTAATGGCGTAGTTACCATCAAAATCTGTTTGAGATCCGTTCGTTGTACCTACAACTACAACAGACACTCCCGGTAAAGGCAAACCGCTTTGATCGGTTACAACACCGGTCACTGTTTTTTCCTGTGCAAAGGAAAATGTCATGAAGAACACCAATAAAGGTGTCAACATCCACGTCAACTTCTGTTTCATAAAATTTGTTTTTGAATTAGCTTGCGCCAAAAGTCCAAAAATTTGCTTAGTATTCCAAAAGCTATCTTAACCCAAAAAACTTATATGTTAAAAAAACACTTATTATTATTTTTTCTTCTGTAAATCGAAGAATTTGTTGAAAATAAAACAATTATTTAACAATAAATCAATATTTAAAATTCAAAATTTTAAGTTAAAAAAAACATAATGCTTCTTAAATTTTATAAAAATATTAACGAAACGGGTACAGATGAAGCCGGAAGAGGTTGTTTGGCGGGACCTGTGACCGCCGCAGCAATAATTCTGCCAGAATCTTTTGAGAATTCAATTTTAACAGATTCGAAACTCTTAACCGAAAGCAAAAGGGAGCTACTTGAGCCATTATTGAAAAATGATTGCATATGCTATGGCATAGCTCATATTCAACCAAAAACTATTGATGATATCAATATCTTAAACGCCTCTATCTTAGCTATGCAAACTGCCATTAAATCTTTATCACAATTGCCTAGTCATATCATTGTAGATGGCAACAGATTTAAACCTTATCAAAAAATACCACATACGTGCATAATCAAAGGTGATTCTAAGTACATGAGTATTGCCGCTGCTTCCGTTTTAGCTAAAACCGCACGAGACGCCTATATGCTTAAACTACATGATGAATACCCCATGTACAATTGGAAAAAGAACAAGGGCTACCCTACTAAAGAGCATAGAGCAGCAATTAAAAAATACGGCATTACAAAGTACCACAGAACATCTTTTAAACTATTACCAGACAAGTGAAATAATTTTTCAAATAGTATAACTTTACAGAAATTTAATTTTCATGAGGCCATTACTTGTTTATGTAGTTATTGCTCTGCTATGTTTTAGCTGTACATCTAAAAAAAAGAACGAAAACTCACCGCTAGAAGTGATACCCAAAAACGCCAGTTTAATTCTACAGATAAATGATTTTGAATCGGTCAAAAACGAGCTTTCTACCCATGAAATTCTGAACAACCTAGCTTCAGAAAAACCTTTCTCCGAAATAAAGGCCTCTCTCAAAAGTTTAAATCAATTTTCTAATATAAAACAAGGGCTACTTGCACTAACTGTAGATAGCGTAAACCTAGACTATACATTTATTACCAACGATAGTCTTTCCATTGATAAATGGAACCAATTACCTAACAAAAGCAAAGAGAATCTTACCTACAATAATTATACGATTACAGCATATACCATTGACGAAAGTACTTTTTACACCACGCACCTTAAAGAATATTGGGTACTCTGTTCTTCTCAACAATTACTTCAAGAAAATATTAGCTCAATAGATACACCCAATAAAAACAGTTCTTTTAAACAGTTTTATGATGTAGCGAATAATGAGAAAATGATAAACATATGGTTAGATATCGACAAGGGCAATTCGTTACTTAACCACCTTCTAGACAAAGACCATAAGATTTCCGATTTTGCAAGTTGGATAACGCTCGATGCCACTTTACATGGCACTGAGCTTATATTAAGCGGCATAGCACAGGCGAATACAAAAAATCAACAGTATTTATCATTGTTTGAAAACACAAAACCCATAGAGAACAAAATTTGGAGGCTGGCTCCTAGTAACAGCAACCATATAACTTCTTTTGGGTTTGATGAATTTAAAAAATACATTCATAACAAGGATTTAAACAACACTCCCTCCCAAACAATAGACTCCCTCTTAAACACGGTTGTAGAAATAGGTTTTACCGAAATTGAAAATGAAAAAGTTCTCTTTTTAAGAACTTACGGTACTGCTACATTACTAGATTTCCTTAACAATGAAAAAGTAGATTCGGAAGAGTTTAACGGTAACGACATATGGCAATTAAAGGCAGATAATACTATATTAGAACCTCTTCAACCATTAGTAGGGGAGACTGAATTCCCTTATGCTACCATAACTGAAAACACCTTTATTTTCTCAACATCTAAAAATAGTTTGACTACGGTTATTTCTAAAATTAAAAATGGTGACACCTTTGACAAAACCTCCTTGTTTAAAACCATCGAAACCAATCTCACTCAAACATCTAGTGTACTATCCGTGTCAAACTTTAATGGTGTTTCATCTCTTTTAAATGAATCGGTATCCAATACCCTAGCAAATTCGGTGAGTAAAAGTAATTTAAAAGATTATGTTTTCGCTTCGCAAATTATTGCCGATGACGGATTTTACCACACTAATTATTTAATTAAAAAAGTTACAGAAGAAGAGGTTCAAAATACGGTTTCGCAAGCTTTTGAAACCCAATTCAACACCGATCTTACAACTTTGCCCCAATTTATAACCAACCACAACAACGGTAGAAAAGAAATAGTGGTACAAGACCAAGAAAATACACTATATCTAATCTCCAACACAGGCAAAATACTTTGGAAAAAGCAATTGAACGGAACCATACAAGGCAAAATACACCAAGTTGATCTTTTTAAAAATGGCAAGTTACAGTTGGCATTTACCACAAACAACGAATTCATAATTTTAGACAGAAACGGAAAAGAGGTCAAACCATTTACCTATAATTACACAGGCGGCAACCTTAACCCGCTATCTGTATTTGACTACGAAGGCAATAAAAACTATCGATTTGTTGTAACTCAAGGTAAAAAAGTTGACATGTATAACAGTAAAGGCGATATTGTAAAAGGGTTTACTTATGATACAGCAGAAGCTAACATTATAGATTCTCCTCAGCACTTTAGAATTGGAAGAAAAGACTACCTTGTTTTTAAGCTGGAAAACGGGAAACTTAAAATTTTAAACAGGATAGGCAAAACAAGAATAAATGTAAAAGACACATTTTCATTCTCGGACAATGCCATAAGACTTTATCAAAACAAGTTTTCGTTTACTACTATTGATGGAATTTTATACCAAATAGATTCGCAAGGTAAAATCTCATCAAGCAATTTAAACTTGGCTAAAGAACATGGAATGGATGCTACATCTAGAACTTTAGCGATAATGAACGATAATATCCTACAAATACGCGATAAAAAAATCGAACTAGAGTTAGGTGTATACTCAAAACCCACTATTTTCTATCTCAATGATAAAATATACGTAGCTGTCACCGACATTCAGAATCAGAAAATATATGTGTATGATAGTCAGGCAGAACCCATTCCTAATTTTCCTGTTTTTGGAAGTTCAGTTATTGACATGGCAGATATGAACAGAAACAAAAAGCCCGAATTTGTTTTTAAAGACCAAGAGAACAGTATTAATGTATACAAAATACGATAGTACATACAAATGATATCTCCGCAAGTGAATACTGACCGATTATACATTTGATTCAAATAGATCAATAGATTTTCATATTTTCAAATAGTTATTAATCAGAACCTTAACTATAATAAAATGAAAACTAAATTATTTGTATTTGCTTTTTTAATCTGTTCTATCGCTATTATAGCCCAAGACAATTGTAGCACTTTCTACCCTATGAACGAAGGTGTTTCAATGGAATACACTAATTATAACAAAAAAGGAAAGGTTCAAGGCATAAGCACGTACAAAGTGGTAGAGGCAACTAATTCTGCCGGAACAACTAATGCAACAATGGCTATAGACATGAAAGACCAGAAAGGAAAAGACGTTTATAGCACTACTTATAATTTATCATGTTCTGGAAATATGGTAACCTTGGATTACGAATCTCTACTACCGTCTGAAATGATGCAGCAATACGGTGATATGGATATTGAAATATCGGGCAATGATATTGAAATACCCAATGAGCTTAGCGTTGGCCAACAACTTAATGACGCCAATGTTGCAATGAAAATTAGTATGAGTGGCATTAATATGAATATGACCGTAGATATGACCAACAGAAATGTAGAAAAAAAAGAAAGTGTTACTACCCCTGCCGGTACATACGATTGCTTTGTACTCTTTAGTGAAAACCGATCTAAAATGATGATGGCAAACCAAGTGTACCCATCTAGAGTATGGCTTGCCGAAGGTATAGGCATGGTAAAACAAGAAACATATAAGAAGAACGGCGACCTAATGAGCAGTACCATGCTTACCGCACACAGCAAATAGATTAATGTCAAAACATAAAAAACCGAGGCTTAAACCTCGGTTTTTTCATTCATTTCAGCTTCAAACAGTATTTCAAAATGCTTTAACAGTTTCTCTTTAACCTCTTCCAAATTAACTTCTTTCTTACCTAATTCTACATTTAATGAAGTGACCGCTTTACCTTTAATACCACAAGGAATCATCATATCAAAATAACCTAAATCGGCATTTACATTCAATGCAAAACCATGCATTGTCACCCAGCGTGACGCTCTCACGCCCATAGCACATATTTTACGTGCAAACGGAGTGCCAACATCTAACCACACTCCTGTTTCACCTGGTGAACGTTCAGATTTTATGCCGTACTCTGCTAAAGTTAAAATGACCATTTCCTCCAGAAATCGAAGGTACCTATGAATATCGGTAAAGAAATTATCCAAATCAAGAATAGGATAACCCACTATTTGTCCGGGACCATGATACGTAATATCCCCTCCTCTATTTATCTTATAAAAAGTGGCTCCTTTATCTGCCAAAACTTTTTCATCTACCAAAAGATTGGAAATATCTCCGCTTTTACCTAGAGTATACACATGTGGATGTTCTACAAAAAGAAAATGATTGGGAGTATCTAAATTCAACTCCTCTCTCCTATTCCGTATTTTAAGGTCTAGCGTCTCTTGAAACAATTGTTCTTGATAGTCCCAAGTTGCCTTATAATCTTTAAGACCTAAATCTTGTACTTGCACCTTCTTGTTCATCTTGCAAAGATACGAAAAGCAATAGGCTATTTTTCTAACTCTACCTCAATGACCATAGATTCTGGATCCTTCATCATTTCCAAGAAATTTACCTCATGTATCATAGTTTTACCATCCATAGAAAATGTAGCTTCTTCTATATTGGTAGATTTTACACGCTTTGGAAAATGATATTTAAAGGTATAAGTCGAACCTGACAAGAACATTTCTGCTCCCGCTAAACTATCTATACTATTAGCAAACAAAGTTTGATCTAAAATTATAGTCTCTCGCTTAAATTTATTTCTCTTAAAACTATATTTCACTTGTGTTGCTTCTTCGGTAGCTCCACCAGGCATAGATTTACCTCCGGAAATAGGACCAATAGCACTTGCACTTTGAAAAGAATTAAAAGCATCGTTGACTTCCGTTACGTTCTTAAAATCGGTATACATATCAAAGTTCATAATTCCGTTTTCCGCATCAACTTTCATATGCAGCTTAAAAGGCTCTAACCTTTTTAATTTTGCTTGTTGTTCTGGTGACAATTTAGCTATACTATCTTTCTTTTCTATCAATAAATCTTTAAATACCAGCGTAGAATCTATTACCTCCTCTAATTTAGTAGAGTCGGTTTCTGGCAACATTTGTAGCATTTCACCGCCATCAAAAGCTATACTCATTTTACCTGAACCGTTCTCGTTGAAGTAAATTTCTTCTGTAAAATTACAGGCAACAAAAAGTACCGTTATTATAACAGCTGTGAAAATTTTTAAAAATTTCATGAAAGATTTTTCTAATTAGGATTGTTTAAAATGACCAGTGCAGCTATTACACCCGGCACCCAGCCACAAAAAGTTAAAAGTAAAACAATTAGAAATGACCCACAACCTTTACCTAAAACCGCTAAAGGAGGAAAAAATATGGCGAGCAATACGCGAATTAAACTCATTTGATTATAATTTTGATTGATTGATGTACCTTATACGTCGCAAGTATAACTACTTTGTTACAAAAATCGATCTTAAAACATTCATTATTCAACCAATGCCTAGAAACTTAATATTTATTGGTCTGCTATTTTCTTTAACCATAGGTACAGCACAATACAATTTTAAAGGTCAAATTGCAGAACCACAATCGGGCAAAACCATTTACCTTTCCATCATAGAAGACTACAGAAGGTTTGATAAAATATCGATGGAGCAGATATTAAAAAAAACCTCCACGGACTCATTGGGCTATTTTAATTTCAGTGGAGACAACTTATTGGATCAAAACAGAGTCTATAGAATACATATTGATGATTGCTCTGAGTCTAACGCTAATACTGCTCATTTTTTTGGCAGTTGCGAGTTCAGTAAAAGAATTTTATTTATTGCCAAAAATACCGATACCATTACTTTCCCTACTTCATTTGATAACGAAGCACTTTGCGAAATTACATCTACCAATACTACATCTTCTGTCTTTTTAGATATAGATGTATTAAAAGAGCAAATGGCTTTCGACTTTAATGAATTTAGAAGTAGTGCCAACAATAGATTAAATTCTAAAAAATGGTTTTCCACGTTACAGGATTACTCCAAAAAAACAAACGAACCGCTGGCAGAATTATACATTTTCAGCTTTTTGTCAGATAAGAGAAATGAAACATATTCCTATTACCTTAAAGATATTTTAAATTCAAACTATTATAATGACCTAGCAGAACGGTTATCTGCTACATATGCAGATGCACCATTTACTGAACTATACATCAACGAACTAAACATCGACCTTCAAATTGCCCAACAAAACACAGCTCAATTCAATTTATGGAAGTGGTTGCTTCCTTTATTATTGACACTTTCTCTAGGCTTAAATGTTTATTACATTATAAGACATAGAAGCAATGCAAAAAAAGAACAAAATGATTCTTTTTCTAAATTAACAGAACAAGAAAACAACATTGTAAAACAAATTCTAGACAACAAAACCAACAAAGAAGTAGCTACCGCTATGTTCATAAGTGTTAGTACCGTAAAAACACATATTAACAACATTTACAAGAAATTAGAAGTAACTTCAAGAGAAGAAATAAAGCAGCGCTATCAATAAATTTTAAAGTTCCACCTGGGGTCTAGTACCCATTTCCACCCACATATAACAAACTTTCGTTAATAATTTCAAGAATTTTCCGGTCTAATCTTAAACCGAAAATCATGAAATTATCATTTCTAATTATTACCTTATTTTTAAGTTACACTAGTAACATCCGCGCTCAAAAAACCATTCAAGAAGTAAAAATCGATAATCAACAACCATTTTTAATTGGAGAAATTACTGTAGATGCACTTTCATCTAACACCTATAAAACATGGTTTCAACCTAATTTTAATGATTATAAAACTGATGATGAGAAAGTTAATAGCATTAAAAACAAGATAAACGATTTAAGAATTATAATTTTTATGGGAACATGGTGTGGCGATAGTAAACGTGAAGTACCCAGATTTCTTAAAATTCTAGAATCTGTAGATTACCCAAAAGAATATTTAAAAATAGTTGCTCTTGACAAACGGAAAGAAAATTATAAGAAAAGCCCACAGGGCGAAGAATGGGGATTGAACATTCGAAGAGTTCCCACCTTTATATTTTACAAAAACGGACGAGAAATAAATAGAATAATTGAAACACCCATTAGAACCCTAGAGGATGATATCTTGAAAATTGTTTCTGAACAAGAATACATTCCCAATTATGCCTCATCATTACATTTTGATTAAGGAGCTCCATAACAAACAACTTGAGGATAATTGAGTATTTTATAGTTTAATAAAACCATTTAGATTTCTATTACGTTAGATAAATATGACATACTCCAACAAGTTTTTTATCATTCCCTTACTAGTTTTTCTTTTTACCATAATACCGTCTTGTAGCCAGAACGAAGAAATTAGATCTGAACAAATAGCAGAAGACACTATCAATCTGGAAACGATAACTTATTTAGCTCTTGGAGATAGTTATACCGTTGGCGAAAGTGTTGCTAATGGCGGGAGTTTTCCGGCTCAACTAAGTGCTAAAATTGAAGAAAACAAAAACTATAAAGTCAATACAACGGTGATTGCACAAACAGGATGGAGAACCGATCAACTAGTGTCATCAATTGGTGGTCGTGAATCTGGCGATTATAATTTAGTTACGCTACTCATAGGGGTTAACAACCAATTTCAATCTAGACCATTTTCACAATATGAATCTGAATTTACCGAACTTTTAAACAAAGCTATCAGCTTCGCTGGCAATGACCCCAACAAAGTAGTAGTGCTATCAATACCAGATTATTACTACACACCTTATGGGCAAAGCAATGGCAGTGAACGAATTTCTGTTGAACTTGATAGATATAATGATTTTGCCAAATCTACGGCGAAAGAGAAAGGCATTACTTTTCTAGATATTACTGATCTCACCAGAAAAGGAATAGAGGAACCTGATCTGGTTGCTAGCGACGGTTTGCACCCTTCTGCCCTAGCTTATGAAAAATTTGTTGAAAGACTCTATCCTTTAGTGTCTACAAGATTGAAAGATTAATACATATCGATTATATTTGCCAGCTAAATAAACGACGGCATGCAATTATCGGAGCAAGAGCTTATCAGAAGAGAAAAATTGGAAAAATTAAGAGCGTTAGGTATTAATCCTTATCCTGCTGCTTTATATCCTGTAAATTCTACATCAGAAAGTATTAAATCTGACTATGAAGAAGGCAAACAGGTAATTGTTGCCGGTAGACTTATGTCTCGTCGTATTCAAGGTAAGGCTTCTTTTGCCGAGCTTCAAGATAGTACCGGTCGTATTCAAGTTTATTTTAACAGAGATGAAATCTGTACAGGAGATGATAAAACCTTGTACAACGATGTCTATAAAAAATTATTGGACATTGGTGATATCATAGGTATTGAAGGGGATCTCTTTACTACTCAGGTTGGTGAAAAAACCATTATGGTGAAAAAATTTACCATGTTGAGCAAATCGCTTAGACCTTTACCATTACCTAAAAAAGATGCGGAAGGTAAGGTATACGATGAATTCAATGATCCTGAATTACGTTACCGTCAACGTTATGTTGATTTGGTAGTTAACCCAAAGGTGAAAGAAACCTTCATTAAAAGAACTAAAATCACCAATAGTATTCGTGAGTTCTATAACGATAAAGGTTACCTAGAAGTTGAGACTCCTATTTTACAACCTATACCTGGCGGTGCAACTGCTCGTCCGTTTTTAACGCACCATAATGCCCTAAATATTCCTTTATACTTAAGAATTGCCAACGAATTATATTTAAAAAGATTGATTGTTGGCGGATTTGATGGTGTCTATGAATTCTCTAAGGATTTTAGAAACGAAGGTATGGATCGTACCCATAATCCAGAATTTACGGTAATGGAACTGTATGTAGCCTATAAAGACTACAACTGGATGATGGATACTACCGAAAAATTACTGGAAAAAATAGCTATGGATGCTAACGGAACTACTAAAATAACCGTTGGTGATCATGAAATTGAATTTAAAGCTCCGTATGCACGTGTACCGATTCTTGAAGCCATAAAAATACATACAGGTGTTGATGTTGCCGGAATGCCCGAAGATGAGCTTCGTGAAACCGCTAAAAAGTTAGGATTGGAAGTGGACGAAACCATGGGTATCGGTAAACTCATCGATGAAATTTTTGGTGAAAAATGTGAGCACCATTACGTGCAACCAACATTTATAACGGACTACCCAAAAGAAATGAGTCCGTTGACCAAAGAACATAGAGACAACCCAGCATTGACCGAGCGTTTTGAACTTATGGTAAATGGTAAGGAGTTGGCAAATGCCTATTCTGAGCTTAATGACCCAATTGATCAAAGAGAACGTTTTGAAGAGCAATTGAAACTTTCTGAAAAAGGTGATGACGAGGCGATGTTCATAGACCAAGATTTTCTTAGAGCTCTTGAATATGGTATGCCCCCAACTTCCGGTATTGGCATTGGTATTGACCGTTTAGTAATGTTGATGACCAATAATGCTTCTATACAAGAAGTATTGTTTTTCCCTCAAATGAGACCAGAGAAAAAACCGCTACAATTGTCTGATAACGAAAAGGTGATTTTCGATATTTTAAAGACAGAGAAGAAAATGGAACTTACCGTACTTAAAACGAAATCCGATTTAAGCAATAAGGCTTGGGACAAAGGTATTAAAGGCATTACAAAACAGCAATTAGCCAAAATTTACAGGGAAGAAGATGTTCTTTTTGTTGAAATCTTAAAATAGCCATTTAGTGTAAAAACAAACTTCCCCCTTTAATTTTAATTATTATGGATTTAATTCAACTAAATCAAATCCTGCAGGGAAGAGGCAATAATACTAAAAGTATACAAAATGAGGAGATTGATGTCACCGATACTTTTATCAATGGAGATACAATATCTCCGACTATAAACACAATAACCTTCAAAAACTGTAGTTTTAACGGATTAGAATTTCATGTATATGGTATTATTAAACCAAATCTCAAAATTAAATTCATTGACTGTTCGTTAAATTGTAAAACTATTTTTGAAAAATGCACACTTTATAGCCTGTATTTTATTGATACAGAAATAATTGACAGATGTTTCGAAATTAAATCTTGCAATCTCAAAAGACTAGATTTAACTTCCAGATATGAACAGAATAAAAAGCATTTAAGTGGTTCTTTCTTTATAGAAAATAATACAATACTTGAACATGTAAGTTTTGAAAATTTAGTCCATAAAGATGGAGTGTTTGAATTTACAGAAAACTCTATTGGAGGCAACTCATTGAAATCAACTCCTATAAGTAAGTCTGAAATTAGCTTTAAAAATGCAGAGCTTAATAATTGCGACTTATCAGATTCTAATTTTGGTGACGTATCAATTTTTGACAATGCTAATTTCAGAGGTCAAAGATCTTTCCTAAGCAACAATTCTGAATTTAACAAAGCCTTTTTTAATAATGTTAATTTTGGCAAAACTTTGTTATTCAACGGTAGCATATTTAAAGACATTGTCATCTTTAATAACTGCTCAAATTTATCAACAACGGTTGGTGATTTTTCTGGCTGTACTTTTAGAAAAAATTTATTTTTTGATTTCTCTAAATTCAATGATTTAACTTTTAAAAATGTAAGTTTTGAAAGAAATGTTTCATTTGCTAATTGTATACTTAACAAAATAACCCTGAATCAAATTTTATTTGAAAAAGTAGCATTTTTCGACAATATTGAGATACTAGATTTGAAATTATGTAGTAAAGAAACTCTAAGGACAATTAAGCAAGAATTACAAAAATCAGACAATCGTATTGATTATAATAAATTTAAAGTCTACGAACTTGAGGCGCATAGGGCTGAATTAAACAAAAAAGATTCGTCAGATAAATTTATTCTTTGGTTAAACTCAATTTCTTCAAATCACGGTACGAATTGGATCAAGTCTATTAGGTTTACTTTAATAGCCGCTCTATTATTTTATCTTATTTATTTTGCATTCGAAAATTTGAGCAAAGATTTTGTAATAAATCACGAATCAATCAACTATTTTATTACCGGTTATTTTAAGTATTTGATTCCAACATATCAATCTCCTTTTGAAAATGGACTTTCTAACGGGCTATTTTACGTACCATTTCTAATTGGAAAAATAATTATTGGATACGGCTTATTTCAAACCATTGTATCATTTAGAAAATTTAGAATATAATAAAAAATAGTAGCTTAGAAGCTGGCAAAACCAACCAGCATGA
Organism: Maribacter litoralis; assembly: GCF_902506355.1. Lineage (NCBI taxonomy): Bacteria > Pseudomonadati > Bacteroidota > Flavobacteriia > Flavobacteriales > Flavobacteriaceae > Maribacter > Maribacter litoralis. The sequence goes on from NZ_LR733271.1 coordinate 924,215, forward strand.
ATTTAAGTAGTAAAATAGGTCTAATAATAGGTCCTATCGTATTTTTTATTATCATTCTTTTACCTAATGTATTCATTTCAGAAAATGCAGATGCAGTAATCGCCGTTGCACTTTGGATGGTTATTTGGTGGGTTACCGAAGCGGTTTCCATTTCCGTAACCGCACTTTTACCCCTGCTACTATTTCCAATTTTAAAAATTATGCCCGTTGGCGATGTTGGCGCTAACTACGGTAGCCCAATTGTATTTTTATTCTTTGGAGGTTTTGTAATGGCCCTAGCTTTAGAAAAGGTAAACCTACACAAACGTATTGCCCTTAACATTATTAAACTTACCGGAACCACTGCCAATAAGGTGGTGCTAGGCTTTATGATTGCAACCGCGGTACTGAGCATGTGGATCAGCAACACCGCAAGTACGGTAGTTATGCTACCCATAGCCATGTCTGTCATCAACTTATTGATCGAAGATGAAGATGGTTTCACCAAACGTGACCGTAATTTTGCCCTAAGCGTAATGCTGGGCATTGCTTTCTCTGCTAATGCAGGAGGTATAGCAACAGTTATTGGAACCCCACCAAATTCCGTTTTAATCGGCTTGTTGGAAAACGAATATAACATTGAAATCTCATTCTTAAAATGGATGGTCATAGGATTGCCATTTTCCCTGATCATGATTTCCATTTGTTATGTTGTATTGGTAAAAGTGTTTTTTCCAACTCAAAATTTAAAGTTCAGAGCTTCTAAAACCATTATCCAAGATGAATTGCATAAACTGGGTCCTACTTCTGGCAAAGAAAAAATGGTCTTGGTAATATTCGCGGTTACTATTTTTCTATGGGTATTTAGAACATTGATCAACTCCATGTTTCCCAGCTTAGGGCTTTCTGATATGCTCATAAGTATGTTTGCGGCTATTGCACTATTCACATTACCTTATAATCTAAAAAAGGGTGATTTTATTTTAGAATGGAAAGACACCCAAAAGCTAGCTTGGGGAATTCTTATATTATTTGGCGGCGGACTTTCCCTTGCCAATGGCATGTCAGTATCGGGTATTGTTGATTTGGTAGCAGAACTTATTGGGCAAAGCAACCTTAGTATTTTGTTCACCGCATCGTTATTGATTATTTTAATGCTATTCATGACAGAAATAATGAGCAATGTTGCACTGGTAGCCGTACTAGCCCCAGTTGTCGCCGGTATTGCCATAGGTTTGGGTCTACCCATCACTTATTTACTAATTCCTATCACCATTGCCAGTAGTTGTGCCTTTATGCTTCCTATGGCTACACCCCCAAATGCCATTGTGTTTGCCAGTGGTTTTATAAAAGTTCATGAAATGGCACGTGCCGGTGTTATTCTTAATCTTATAGCCGTACTCTTATTGATATTATTATTTCAATTCGTGCTTCCGCTGTTATTCTAATGTAAATTTTACCAAAAAATAAAGCCCTTGCGAATAGCAAAGGCTTTATAATCGACTAATTCAGAATGAAAAAATGTTTATTCCTATTTAAAAGACGCCAATAGTTCTCAATTGTTACATATAGGGTTAAGAAATTATTAACTATTTGTTCCAGATATTATTTCAATCTTTGGAAGATTACCTAACTAACTCACAAATGAAAAGAAATTTACTCGTAAAATTAGTACTGTTAATTTGTGTTTTTGGCTATCAAAATGCCGAAGCACAAATTTTTAAAAAGAAGAAAAAAAATACTGAGCAAGAAGCCAGTAAATCATCAAAAGACAAAATTCAACCTTACAATAAGGTCATTACTAAAGATGCCGTAAGTGATACGGGACTTTTTACTACCCACGTAGTCGATGAAAATCACTTTTTTGAAATTCCAGATTCTCTCTTCAATAAAGAAATGTTGATGGTAAGCCGTATATCTAAAACTGCTTCGGGCATTGGTTTTGGTGGTGGAAAAATAAATACCCAAGTACTACGTTGGGAAAAGAAAGACAAAAAAGTATTGCTTCGCGTGGTTTCTCATGATGTGGTAGCGGCAGACTCATTACCCGTTCATGAGGCTGTGGTCAACTCTAATTTTGAGCCGGTACTGTTCTCTTTCGATATAAAAGCAATAAAGAAAGATTCAGTTAACCCTGCAACTGTAATAGAAGTCAATGATATGTTCACAAAGGATACCAAAGCCTTTGGTATGCCCAACAGGTACAGAAAAAGATACAAAGTATCTAGGTTAGACGAAGGTAGAGGATACATTGAGTCTATTAAAAGTTACCCATTAAATGTAGAGGTACGCCACGTAAAAACATACTTGGCCAGTAATCCGCCAAGCAATTCTACCCTAGGTTCAATTTCTGTAGAAATTAATAATTCTATGGTACTTCTTCCCGAAGAACCTATGAAGCGCAGATATTTTGACGAAAGAGTTGGCTGGTTTGCAAGAGGTCAAGTTGACTATGGTCTGGACGCTCAAGAAAGTAAAACCGTTAAATTCTTAGATAGATGGCGTTTAGAAGTGAAAGATGAAGATGTTGAGAAATTTAAAAATGGTGAACTGGTCGAGCCTAAAAAGCAAATTGTTTACTATGTAGACCGAGCTACACCTAAAAAATGGGTGCCTTACATAAAACAGGGAATCGAAGATTGGCAAACCGCTTTTGAAGCTGCCGGTTTTAAAAATGCCATTATTGCAAAAGAACCCCCTACTGAAGAAGAAGACCCAGAATGGTCTCCAGAAGATGTACGTTATTCCGTAGTACGTTATTTAGCCTCGCCAATACCTAATGCGAACGGACCTCATGTTAGTGACCCAAGAAGTGGTGAAATATTAGAGTCCGATATTAACTGGTACCATAATGTAATGACCTTACTGAGAAACTGGTACTTTGTACAAACTGCTGCTATTAATCCTGCGGCTAGAGGCGTTTCTTTTGATGATGAAGTTATGGGTCGCTTAATTCGTTTTGTATCTTCTCATGAAGTAGGGCACACCTTAGGTCTACCACATAATATGGGTAGTAGTGTTGCATATCCTGTAGACTCCCTACGTTCTAAAACATTTACCAACAAATATGGAACGGCACCATCGATCATGGATTATGCGCGTTTTAATTACATAGCCCAACCTGGTGATGAAGGTGTAGCCCTTATGCCCGATATTGGAGTTTATGATAAATACGCCATTCAATGGGGCTATAAACCTATTTTAAATACTACGGCTGAAGAGGAAAAAGCAATTTTGGATAAATGGATCCTAGAACATGCCGGCGACCCTCTTTATCGTTTTGGACACCAACAAGTGGGCGATATTGTAGATCCAAGTTCGCAGACCGAAGATTTGGGAGACGATGCCATGAAAGCTAGTGAATATGGTATTGCCAACTTAAAAAGAATTGTACCCAAATTAATAGAATGGACCGCTGAAGACGGTAAAAACTACGAGGACCTTGATAAACTGTACGGACAAGTTTTTGCCCAGTTCAATAGATATATGGGGCATGTTTCCAATAATATTGGTGGCGTCTATGAAAACCATAAGACTTACGACCAAGAAGGGGCAGTGTATACTGCAGTACCTAAAGAACGTCAACAAAGAGCCATGACTTTTCTTCAAGAACAGTTATTTGAAACTCCTACGTGGATGCTAGACAAAGAAATTTTGGAACGTACGGAGTATTCGGGCTTCTTAGAGCAAATGCGCTCTATGCAAGTTCGTACGCTTAACAATGTACTTAGTTTAGGCAAAATGGCACGTTTAATTGAAAACGAGACCGTAAACGAAGATAATTCTTATTCTTTGGTACAAATGATGAGCGAATTAAGAAAAGGAATTTGGTCTGAAGCCAGATCTGGTAAAGCCATTGATACTTACAGAAGAAACCTTCAAAAAGCCCATATTGATCGCTTAGCATATTTACTGACAGCAGAAAATCAAGGTAAAGCTTCAGATTTTGGTGGCTACAGAAAATCAACAGTTGTCAACACTAGTCAATCTGATATACGCACCATTGCAAGGGCAGAATTGAACATTTTAAAACGAGATATTAGAAATGCCCGTAATAGAACTTCAGATATGATGACAAAATATCATTACGACGATGTTTCTGAGCGTATTAACGATATTTTAGACCCTAAATAATTAGCTGCTGGTAGCGCTAATATTTCAATCATATCGATGAAAAACCAATATCATCGATGAATGAAATGTATATACCACACATTAAATATTCTAGACATCAAAAAAAGCCCATTACACAACAATGGGCTTTTTCATGCGTTTATCTTTTTTAGATTAGTAAAGAATTTAAAACCCCCAAATCATGACCAACAAAATAAAAAGTCTTATTTACCTAGCTTGTTTCATCTGTGCTTCTGTAGTATACTATCAAAGCACAAACGAAACGGCACAAGAAGAAATCGTAACAAATACTTACGAACAAGAAGCTGATATAGTTATTAACCCTTACAAAACAATGGAGGGAAGGACTCAGACGAATTAAAAAAATTTCAGAACAAAACCTACTTAAAAGCGCGGCCTAAAAGCCGTGCTTTTTAATTATCAATACTTTTGTTTTTCCGTTAAAAAACTATTAAATACTCATTGCCGTTTAAACCAATCTGTAAAATTCATGTCAAAGTAACAAATACATAAAAAAATAAAACATGAAAAAATTAGTAATGGCCATATTAATAATGGCAGGCATAACTGCAACGGCACAAGATCACCAAAGAAAAGGAAAAAGAGGTGACATGAAAGATTTGACCCCTGAACAAGTAGCTACTATTCAGACAAAAAAAATGACATTGGCCTTAGATCTGAACGAGTCTCAACAGAAAAAGATTAAAACGATCTTAACGGAAGATGCCACGGCACGTAAAGCAAAAATGGAAGAAAGAAAGGCAAATAAAGAAGAAGGTAAAAAACTTTTGACTTCCGAAGAAAAGTACCAGATGGAGATTGAGCGTTTAAATCATCAAATTGCACGTAAAGAACAAATGAAATCTATTCTTAATGATGAGCAATTTAAAAATTGGGAAAAAATGGGCCATAGAAGAAAAATGCGCGGCAAGGGCAAAAACAGAGATACTAGAAAAGAAAAACGCTCTGCCAAAGAATAAATATTCAATATTTGAAACAAAAAAAGACCTGCTTTTAGTAGGTCTTTTTTACTTTTAATCGATATCTCTCACCAGCCCAAATACCTTTACAAACAGCGTAATACGTTTAAATGATGCATTCATGGATGAAAATGCTTATTTGACCAATAAATTTTAACCTGCTATCATTATGGTTGTACTTAGAATGTTCAAATTGAAGACAAAATATAAAAGTCCCAGATTAGAATTTAAGATACCAAGCAATGATAGCAAAAAAAATAGGTTATTTATCCCTACTTATAGCCTTAAGTCTTTTAACCGGTTGCCAACAAGAACTTTACAAGTCTAACAACAAATTCAATATTCCGGAAAAAAGTACCGAAGAACCTTTGGTTCAATTTCTTATAGAACCTACTAACTACAGTGCCATTTTAGAAACCGAAAACTTGGCCAAAGCTTTTGACTACTCTAAAATTGCACATAAAACACTTTGGGTAAACCAATTTAATGAAAAATTGAATATTGCCCCTACCACAAGGGTTGTAACCGTTCATGAAACAGCTGGTCTTAGCACCATGGCTATTGACAGCCTATTAAAGTTCGTTTCAAAAGGTGGCACCTTGTTTATTACCAAAGCTGCAAAAGACGAGCGTATGTCATACTTTTTTGGAATGACCCCTGGTGCTGATTGGTCTACGAACAAAAAAGCCTCTGGTCTTTTTTTCAATAAACCTTTATTTCCTGGTATGCAGGGTCGTGGTTTTAATAATAAAACCACACATTTAGGTTTTGAAAGTTCTAATTTTTCCAATAACGTTAATGTATTGGTATCTGCATATAGCGACAATGAATACCCTGTGCTAATAGAAAACCATATCGGCAACGGTAAAGTTATTTTATACAATTCATCTCAAGTACTCAAGAAAGAAATGAGAGGGTTATTATTTTCCGCAAGTTTACTTGGCTTAGAAGGTATACCCTACCCTATTGCAAACATCGGCACACTTTTTTTAGACGACTTTCCTTCAGCTATGTATGATGAAAAAGGAAAAGCCATAACTTTAAAAAACGGCGAAACAAAGTCCCAGTACTTGAAAGGAAACTGGTGGCCAAAAATGAAAAAGCTTGCACAAGAAGAGGATATTAAATATTCTGCCTATGTTACGTTCAATGCGGATGACAAGAATACCGGCAAAGCAAATTTTAAAAGTTGGGATCAAACAGGAATATTAGACGGTAAAAATGAAGATGGCACAAATAAATGGATGACCAATGAATTTACAAATCGCGGTCATGAACTCGGTTTTCGCGGTTACAACAACCGTCCACTATCTAAAAAATTATGGCAAGACACTGATATTATTCTCGATAACACAAAGGCATCAGCAAAAAAATGGGAAGAGCATATTTCTAAAACCTTACCCACGTCATATGTAGCTCCAAACAATCAAATAGATAGCTTAGGGCTAGTATCACTTAAAAAAGGATTTCCTAGTTTAAACTTTGTACATACTTCATTTTTAGGCGATTTGTATGAAGGTGGCAATAGAGAGTTCGATCCAGACCCCTTGAACAATAGATTTTTTGATTACCCGCGGTTAAGTAGTGGCTTTACTATTTCAGACAATGAGCTATGGGCTATAGAATCTACTTATTTATATACCGGTATATGGTCTCATGCATTAAGTACTGAAGACGCTATAAATGTAGGAGATACAAATAGTGCCATCAATTCACTTGAAAACCATATAGTAGATTATAAGAACAGACATCCACAAATGCTATTTTTAACGGCTAAAAAATCTACAGAGGCGGTTATGGATTGGCGTTACCAAAGTATTCGCCATCTGAGTTATGAAGGGCAATATGAGGTTTCTAGCTCCTTAAATTCAGATGCCAACAAAGATTCATATTGGTTAATGTATGTTAGTGAAAATAACAATGTAAAAGTGCATGAAAAATTGTTTTTTGACCAAGCAGAGTTTAGTGCCACCCCATTTTTAAACGGTTTCTTGTACAGTATTAAAACTAAATCTCCCAACTTGAGTGTGCCAGATATAAGACCAGAAATAAGAACATTGATAGGTACAACCTCAACTTTGATCACTAAAACCGATAACGATTACAAAACTTATAACAAGAGTAAACAGACCTTGGTGCCATTGAAAAAGAAAATTGATCGCCTAGTTGTGGAAGAAAAAAACGAGGAGGCAACTAGCTTAATGGAAAAATTATTTGAGGATAATAAATTCATTAATAGCCAAGAAATCGTTACTTACGCAGAAGTTATGGAAGCACAGGGTAAAACCGATGAGCTTTGGTCTCAACTGAATGATTTGTACCTAAAAAATCCGTCGAGTTCTTATGCTGAATTCTCTAAAGATGTTAGTGATGTAAGTAATTATCCTTCACCTGCTATAAAGAAAATGTGGATGGAAAGACAAATGGAATGGGGACAAAACGATAAAGAACTTCTTAAAGAATACTATCAAAGCTTCAATACAGAAGATAATTTTGAAGTCATTGAACAAGTGTTGGAAGTATTACATACAATTGAACCTACCGAAGAGAATAAAATAAAATATTATGAATTCTTAGTGGCATCAGATAATGACGACTTACTCAAGAAATTAGACGAAATAGAACCTTGCAGTATCTCCAATAAAGATCTAGCTACTTCAATTAGTCAAGTATATGCCGATAAACTAAATTTTAACAAGGCAGAGTTATGGCAAAAATGCGGTAACATTTCCCCAGAGGTAGTTAAAGAATGGAAAGAAAAAACAAAGACTATCGAAAGCAAAAAATTTACCGATTTTGAATACTACCTAAGATATCTTTTGGTTAATGACCCTGACAAGGCACTTGAAGAAGCACAAGATATAGAACCTTGTAGACCAGATTTAATAAGACTTTCTAAAAACATTGCGCTTTTATTTGCCCAATACTCGCAATATCAAAAAGCATTGGATTGGAGTACGTGTACAAACACTATATCCATCAAGTATATTCTAGATTGGAATCTAGAATACGCCAACGGTAGGTATTTAAAACAAGTGTACGCCAAACATATAGAAAAAAACCCAAGAGATTATAATACCATGAATCATATGGTAAAATTGCTATTGTTAAAAGGTGATGTTGATGGCGCGGGAAAAATAGCTATGGATATACCGCAGAATAAAATTGACCCAGATTTTAAAATTGCATTTAACAATGAGGTGAAGTCTGAATCTAATGAGAAGCAATCTTTATATATAAGCAAATACAAAGTTTTAATGGATGATGCTATTGTAAAAAAATCTGAAATTGAAGCTCGAAAAAAGAAAGGTCATTCTATTGGGCTTACTTCATCTGCCATTGCCGATGAATTCAACCCCACTTTATTTAATAATGCTTTTCATTTTGGGTATTATAATAAAAAACTTGATTTTCATCAATTCTCAATTGTTCAAGGTACAGCATATTCCGTACTAAAAGATACGCTGATAGCTAATGATATTGACCGAGATTTATTGGGTATAGCTTATCTATATAAAACGGAATCCAATAAAGAAAAACCTTTTTATGTTGGAGCAAAAGTAGAATTGGATAATTTTAACAAGGTATTCTTTCACTTTAATACGGGCATAGATTTTATAGGTTACAACAGCAAATCATCACTAGCTTTAAAAACTCACCCGGTTACAACCGGACCTGGTTATGATTTAAACATCTACGACATACAGGTAAAGGCCACGCAAGAGTTTGAATATTCAGCAAACTTAAACCATGAGTTTTACGTAAAAGCAGATTATTATACAGATAGTCAATATTACGCTATTGGTGGTACGCGTGTAGAATACAATCTATTAAACCTTGATAAATTTAAACTAGGACCGTTAATTGAAGGGGCTTACGGTGTTGGTTCTGAAGATCGAAGAGACGGATTTCCATATTGGTTGACCGAAGATAGGCTTTTTGCTGGCGGAGGTTTGCAATTTCAAATCGGTAACGAGGATACAGACTTTAATTGGAAAAGCGATTTCTCACTTTTTGCGGAACAAGATGAAGATAGCTTTCAGCGTTATGAAGGCGAACTTTCATATAGGATAAAGAATTTCACCACTGTAAATTTAAATTATACCTACTTTACCATAGATCAGTTTTTCTCTAATGCAGTTCAACTAGGTATTCAATATAATTTTAAATAAAAGATATCTTCGTTTAAACAAAAAGAGTCCTCAATAGAGGACTCTTTTTTTTATCATTTTATTAACCTTAAAGCTCTATTTCTCTAAGGGCATTGATGGTTGCATCTAAGTCTTCATAACTTAAGGCATCGTTTAAGAAGTAACTTTCAAATGCACTTGGAGGCAGATAAATTCCCTTCTCTAGCATGCCGTGAAAATACTTTTTAAAAGTTTCGTTATTTCCCTTTGCAGATGTTGCAAAATCGACAACTGGCTTATCTGTAAAATGAACAGAGATCATACTACCGTATCTATTAATTTGATGTGTTACCTTTTTCTCCGTCAATACCTCGGCAATACCTTTATGAAGATATTCAGTTTTCTTTGCTAAACTATCAAACACTTCGGGATTATTATTCAGCTCTGTCAACATCGCTAAACCTGCGCTCATTGCCAGCGGATTTCCACTTAAGGTACCCGCTTGATAAACTGGACCATCAGGCGCTAGAAAATCCATTATTTCAGTTCTTGCGGCAAAAGCTCCTACTGGTAATCCACCTCCAATAACTTTACCATAGGTAACGATATCCGCCTTAATATTCAATACTTCTTGTGCCCCTCCTTTTGCCAAACGGAAGCCTGTCATCACCTCATCGAAAATCAACAAAATTCCTTCTTCGGTACATATATCGCGAAGTCCTTTTATAAATTCATCCGAAGGTATAATACAACCCATATTACCTGCTATAGGTTCTATTATAATGGCTGCCAGTTCTCCTTTGTTGGCATTTACCAATGCCTTTACACTGTCAAGATTATTATAAACAGCCAATAATGTATCTTTTGCTGTGCCTTGAGTTACACCCGGACTATTTGGACTACCAAAGGTAACGGCACCACTACCCGCTTGTATTAAGAACGAATCTGAATGACCATGGTAACAACCAGCAAATTTTATAATCTTATCCTTTCCTGTAAACCCTCTAGCCAAACGAACAGCACTCATACAAGCCTCGGTACCACTATTAACAAATCTGATCTTATCCATATTGGGAACCATAGAAATAGCCAACTTGGCTAGCTCTGTCTCAATCTCTGTAGGCATACCGAACGAGGTTCCATTTTGAGCCTTTTCTACCACTGCATTAATTACCGGCTCATGGGCATGTCCTAAAATTAACGGTCCCCAAGATGCTATATAATCTATAAGCTTGTTACCATCTTCATCGTATAAATACGCTCCTTTTGCTTTTTTAACGAAAATTGGATCACCGCCAACAGCTTTAAATGCACGCACCGGAGAATTAACACCACCGGGTATATATTTCTTTGCCTCAGCAAATAAGGCACTACTTCTTTGATAAATCATATGTTCTATTGATTTTTACTACTTTTTTACTTTAAGCGGTTGACCTATAGATAGATCAGAACTACGTAAATTGTTCATTTGCATGAGTTCATCAACACTTAAATAATATTTTTTTGATAAAGAGTACAACGTGTCTCCTTTTTGTACCGTATGTATATTATCCGCATCGGTAACTACAACCGTATTATCTGTATAGCCCGCCTTTTTTATTTGTTTGTCATATTTATGCAGGTCATACTTTTCAATTAAATAAATTAACTTCTGCGGGTACCTTGGGTCTGTGGCATAACCCGCTTTGCGCAAACCTCTAGCCCAGCCTTTGTAATCTGTATGTTTTAATTCGAAAAGAAAAGCATACCTGGACCTAGTGGTCAAAAATATGCTGTGATCCCTAAAAGAATACATGGGGTGATTGTATTTTCTAAAGCACTCTCCCTTTTCATCATCATCATGAAAATCATAATCGCCTTCCCAACCTTTATGACATTTTATACCAAAATGGTTGTTGGTCTTCATAGCCAACTCGCCCTTTCCATTACCACTTTCCAAGAGTCCTTGAGCTAAAGTTATGCTGGCAGGAATACCATAACCCATCATTTCTAGCTGAGCAGTTTCGGCAAATGTTTCTATATATTCTGCAGGTGAATCTATCTTAAACCTTATAAACTTAGAAGGCTCCGCTGGTAATTCTGCATTGTCGGAGTTTTTTGAAATATCTTTATTAGGATTTCTTCGTTCATTTTGAACATTCTTAGTTCGTAATTGATCCGAATATCTTTTTTTAGATTTACAAGAGGTTAGTGCAACACCCGCCAACAAAACCAATAAAATTATCTTTTTCATATATGTAACAAAGGTAAATTTTTCTTTTTCAGTATACTATTCATACCAGTAATACCTTGTAGTCCTCCAGTATGTATTGCCAAAATTTTGGTTCCCGGGGCAAAAGTATCAAGCTTGATCATTTGATACAAACCAAACATCATTTTTCCCGTGTAAATAGGATCTAGGGGTATTTGTGTTTTTTGCTTGAAGTCATTAATAAACCGTACCAATTCCTCCGTTACTTTGGCATATCCTCCAAAATGGAAATCATTGTTTACTTCCCAATTCTCTTTCTTTACCATCTTTTGTATCTCAGCATTTAAGAAATCACCTTTTAAAGCCGAAAACCCGATGATGCGTTGTTGAAGAACCGAAGCATTAATTACCCCAGAAACGGTACCACCAGTACCTACACTGCAACAGATAATATTAAATTGTTCGTCATTTTGGGTAATAATTTCTTCACAGCCTTTAATTGCCGAACTGTTTGTTCCCCCTTCTGGAACCAAATAGAATTCTCCAAACTCATTTTTTAACCGTTCAATGAAATTCTCTTCTTCTTTTTGCCGGTACGCTTCCCTGCTAATGAATTTAAACCGCATACCATCTTCATGGGCTTTTTGTAATGTAGTATTCCGTTGCCATGAATTCTGCAGTTCTTCGCCACGTATTACCCCTATAGCTTTCAATCCATTTTCTTTAGCAGCATAAGCTGTTGCCGCAATATGATTGGAATATGCTCCACCAAAGGTCAAAATAGTGCTTTTACCCTGCGCTTGGGCTGCAAGAATATTGTATTTGAGTTTTCTAAATTTATTACCTGATATAAACGGATGAAGTAGATCTTCGCGCTTTATTACTACTGTAATATTTTTTTCTGCGAATAACGGTAGTTCAACAAATTGATTTATGCTTTGCAAAAAGGGCGAATTTTAGCGCCAAAGATATTTAATAAAGCTAAACGTTCTTCTATTAGACAAATAATCCATATCATTTTCATGCATATATGCCTCTCTCTCGAAGCTTAGGTTTTGATATGCTTTATAAGTATCCAAATAACAAATGGTTCTAATTGCCCATTCTGTTAGATAAAGGACATAAAAAGGAAGAATCAATAATTCTTGCTGCTGACGCAAATGAATTTTCTCGTGATTTATTAGTACATCGTCATTTTTTAAACTTCCATTTTTTAGAAATATGAACGGCCATAGTGAAAGACCCACATAGTTTTTATAGAAGAAATGTCTAAATACCAGAATCATAGAAATACTTTGACAATAGAAATACAAAGATAAAGCCAAAAATAGTTCAACTAAAGAATACTGGTTTTTATTGCCAACAAAACCGATTAAAGGTTCAACCTTGGCTTAAGCACTTTTAACACTAACTTCAGCAATATCAAGAGCAACGTTATCAACAGAAAGGAGTAACTTTATATTCCAAAACAGGAACAAAGAGCATGAAAAAAATAATTCCGATCGAGGAGGGAGATTTTTACTGGTCTGAGAACGGATATAGAGTTTTCACCCAACAATACCACCTAAAGAGAGGTTATTGTTGCGAAAGTGGCTGTAGGCATTGCCCATATGGTTATGACGCGAAAACCAACACACAATAAATTTTTAACATAGCTCGGCATGATATTTGTAAATATTTTCAATAGAAAAAATAAGTACTTAAAATATATAACGTTATGAAAAACATCAAATTACTTGGCTTACCCTTGCTACTTTTAGTTTTTATTTCATCTTGCTCATCGGTAAGTGTTCTGTCCGATTACGACCAAAAAGCTGATTTTAACGGCTACAAATCATATGCATTTTATAAAACAGGTATAGATAAAGCACAGATTTCCGATTTAGATAAAAAGCGTATTCTACGTGCCATAGAAACCGAAATGAGCACTAGAGGATTTGTAAAATCTGAAAACCCCGATCTATTGGTAAGTATTTTCACCAAAGAACAAGAACGCGTTGATGTTTACAATAACAATTACGGCTGGGGCGGAGCTTGGGGCTGGGGATATAACCCTTGGGCCTGGGGACCTGGTTTTGGCTGGGGAGGCACTAGTGTAAGCGCTAGCACACAAGGCTCTTTATATATTGATTTGATTGACAACAAAACCAATGAGCTGGTTTGGCAAGGTAAAGGCGTAGGAACCTTATCAAATACCAGTAATATTGCTAAAAAAGAAGAACGCATCAAAGAATTTGTTTCTCAGATACTAGAACAATATCCACCTAACGCTGTGGCAATGAAATAAAACATTCTTGATATTAAAAAACGGACTTATAGTTTCTATAAGTCCGTTTTTGTATCATAACCCTTATAACAATGGAAAATATGTACTGTTTTTCACTTCATTTAGCACAAATGCACTTTTTACGCCACCAATACTAGGTAATGAAGCTATCTTAAATTTAGCAAAATCATAATAGGCATCTAAATTCTTAACGACTACTTTAAGCAGAAAATCGAACTCCCCACCTACCACAAAGCACTCTACAACCTCTGGATATGTTTTTACCTGCTCAAAGAAATCATCCATCATGGCGCCTTTTTGTGCTTCCAAAGACACAAAACTAAAAACGGTAATGCTATCCTCAATTTTATCCTTATTCAAAATAGCTACATAGTTTTTTATAAGCCCATCTTGCTCAAGCCGTCTTACCCGTTCATAAACCGGTGTTTTTGTTAGTCCTAACTGTTCCGCTATTGATTTAGCACCTGTTTTAGCATCCTTCTGCAAAATCTTTAAAATCTCCCTATCTATATAATCTAATTTTTCCATCATAACTTTTTCCTTAATACCCAATTCAATTCATCCTTAAAAAGTATTATTTCCTTTATTAATACATTTAAAAAGTAATTTTCACCAAATTAAATAATATTAACAAAAAATTGATCTATAAATTATATATTTAATAGAATTAATTTAAGCTTTAACGATTATGAAGCAGGGCAATACTACGTATGAAAGCAATCCAATTTTGGACAAACTTCCTAAGCATTTAAGGCAGTATATTAAGCCCCAAAATTATGAGGACTACACGCCCATTAACCAAGCCGTATGGCGTTATGTTATGCGAAAAAATGTAGATTACCTTAGCAGGGTTGCACACAAATCATATACAGAAGGATTACGCAAAACCGGAATTTCTATAGACAACATACCCAACATGTATGGTATGAACCGTATTCTTAAGGATTTGGGTTGGGCTGCGGTTGCCGTTGATGGCTTTATCCCACCCGCTGCGTTTATGGAATTTCAAGCCTACAATGTACTGGTCATCGCTTCAGATATTCGACAGTTAGAAAACATTGCCTATACCCCCGCACCAGATATTATTCATGAAGGTGCCGGTCACGCTCCTATTATTGCCAACCCAGAATATGCTGCATACTTAAGACGTTTTGGAGAAATTGGATGTAAAGCCATTTCCAGTGCAAAAGATTTTGAGCTGTACGAAGCTGTTCGTCATTTATCCATCATAAAAGAAGCCAAAGGCACATCGCTTATAGAAATTGAAAAGGCCGAAAAGCATATTGAGCACTTACAAGAAAACATGGGTAAACCCAGCGAAATGGCACTCATAAGAAACCTACATTGGTGGACGGTTGAATACGGACTTATAGGTACTTTAGAAGATCCTAAGATTTATGGAGCGGGACTACTTTCTTCTATCGGAGAAAGCCAATGGTGCATGACCGACAACGTAAAGAAACTACCTTACTCTATTGAAGCGGCAAGAACATCTTTTGATATTACCAAACCACAACCTCAACTATTTGTAACGCCAGATTTCGCTTTTTTGAGTCAGGTGTTGGAAGATTTTGCCAATACCATGGCATTACGTACTGGGGGACTCTCTGGATTGCAAAAACTCATCAACTCAAAGGAATTGGGAACTATTGAGCTTAGTACGGGGTTACAGATTTCCGGTAATTTTGAGTCGCTTATAGAACACAACGGAAAACCCATTTACTTTCAGACCAAAGGAAAATCTGCGCTTGCCTACAGAGAAAAAGAATTGGTTGGTCAAGATGTAAGTCAACATAGAGCTGGTTTTGGATCCCCTATCGGTAGACTTAAAGGCATCAATATTCCCATAGAAGATATGAGTCCGCGTGATCTTAAAGCCTATAAAATATATGAGGGAGAAATTGTTTCTTTAGATTTTGTTGGCGGAGTCAACGTCACAGGAAAAATAGTTACCGGCACACGTAACCTTCAAGGTCGTATCATTCTGATCACTTTTGAGAATTGCAAAGTAACCCACAAGGGAACCATTCTTTTTGAATCTAATAACGAGTTGTACAATATGGCGATCGGGGAAGAAATTGTTTCTGCCTACCACGGCCCGGCAGATTTAAAGAGTTTTGACCTCTTAGACCATTCATTAAGTACCAATACTACAAATGAAGGTAAAGAAGACCTGGGCGAACTAGAATCCTATTACAAAATGATAAGGGATTTTAGAGAGGGAAAAAACACTATTATTTCAAGAACAAAAGTATTTCAAGAAATAAAGGAAAAGTACCCTACGGATTGGTTATTGCCCATTGAAATTTACGAGCTTGCCGTAAAAAGTAATGAACATACATTGACCAAAAGTATTGAAGAACACTTGGAAAATATTAAACTTGACCAACCCAATTTAGGACAATTAATTGATGACGGCCTAGAATTAGCTACGGTAAAATCGCTGGTTTGATCCCTTGCAAACCCTCTAAAGATTCAATAGTCTGTTCTTGGTACGTTAGTCGCCAACCCATAGAATTGGTAAGAATATAGAATTTTTGCAATTCGCTAATCAACCTATTCTCTGCATTACTACGCAGTGCAGACGCTTCTACTTTTTTCATTAAAGAAGCTTTTACGGTTTTCTTGATCTTGTTATAATCGGCAGCATCAAACTGGTTCAAGTAATCTGCAGTAACGTCGTAGTATTCAAAATCCGGATTTAGGTTAATTTCCGCTTCTGGTATGCTATTAATTTTCACTGTTTTGGTTGCTTGATCCACTTCAAATTCAATCTTACTTAAATCATAAGCTACCGTTACATCAGCATTTACTACAACCAAAGCCTTTTTTTCCGCTCGCAATAACGGACCAAAAAGTTCTTTCGAGTCTTTATAATTATATACCTCGGCAAAATGACCCTCTGTAACTATTAGCTTGGATACATTGGTAATTTCTTGCTGAATAAGCATAGAATTTTCCTCTAGAATAGATTGATCCTCTTTTCCATCATTACAGGAACGTATAATCAAAACAACCGCTAAAGTAATCAGAACGCCAGCTACAAATTTTTTCATGCTTTTGAAATTTCGAAATCCATAAAAGGATATGCTTTCCGTATATACGCAATCTTTTTGCTTAACGATGTTAAAAATTTTTGATGTGCTTCACTTTCAGGATTAAATGGTCTATGTTGCAAACCGCGCTGAACCTCATCAACTTTTTTCATGTCATCGGTAATACTATCGTTGATCCACACCTCTACAAACTTTTCCCAAATATAAGCGATTGCCGTTTCGTTTGGGTGGATCATATCCTTGGCATAAAAGCGGTAATCCCTAAGCTCATCCATCATAATTTCATAGCTTTCAAAATACGAAACACGAGGTGAAAAATTTGAAGTTTCAATAGTTTGATGTATTGCCGAAATAAGATGCGCTTTACTTCTTTGATTTTCTACAAAGCCGTCTTTTAAATGCCTAACAGGAGAAACCGTAAAAATTACATGAGTTGATGAATTTACAGATTGTATTAAGGTAATCATTCGCTTTAAACTCTCTCTCACCTCATCAACACTCAATAACTCTTTTGTAAAATTGGTTTGAGGTACCTTATGGCAATTAGCAACAATTTCACCGCTATCTCTATTACGATACACCCAAGCCGTGCCTAAAGTAATTATTACATGACTTGCCACTTTTAATTGCTCAGCAGTTTGATCTAAGCCCGTATTTAAATCTACGACCAGTTGTTCTTTGGATGGGTTACTTATACAGGAATGCGCATCAAAACAATGCCATTGCTCATTCGCTTGGAAGACGATCCCTTCGTTGAACGTTTCTTGAGTTAAAGCTTTTTGAATCAGCTTTTCAATTGCCAAAGGATGAAACAAAATACCAAACGGATTCTGTAATCCTTGAAATTTGTAATGCGATAGCTTAGCCCCAATATTTTCTGAAAAACAAGAGCCCATTAGTAACAATCGGCTTGAATAGTCAATTTGATCGTTTGCTTTTGATAATGGTATTTTGGTTAAGAGATTCATTTATTTGATTTCTTATCTTCTACGAACTTCTTAAACAATGAAAGACTACTTCAAATAATCCTCTGCCTTAGCCAACGCCTCTGCTATACCATCAGGGTTTTTACCTCCCGCAGTTGCAAAAAATGGTTGTCCGCCACCTCCGCCTTGAATATATTTTCCAAGTTCACGAACAATAGTACCCGCATTTAATTTTTTTGAAGCAACCAGTTCTTTAGATATATAGCAAGATAACAATGCTTTGCCGTTTTGCTCAGTTCCAAAAAGTAAAAACAAATTATCCTTATTACCGCCCATTTCAAAACTAAGATCTTTTATTCCCGCAGCATCTAAATCTACTTTCTTAGCAAGAAACTGAACACCATTTATTTCCTTAAGTTCAGATAACAGATCACCTTTAAGATTCTTTGCCTTGTCTTTCAACAACTCCGCTACTTGTTTTTTTAGACTACTGTTTTCTTCTTGTAAACTTGAAACGGATTTAACTGGATCTTGACTATTACCAAGAACGTGTTTAATTTTTGAAAGTAACTTATCATTATCGGTATGTAAATCTTTGACGGCATCGCCTGTAATTGCTTCAATTCTTCTTATACCCGACGCTACGGCACCTTCAGATTTAATTTTAAACTGCCAAATATCTCCCGTATTCTTAACATGGGTACCTCCACAAAGCTCTATAGATTGCCCAAAACGTATGGTACGTACCGCATCGCCATATTTTTCACCGAACAGTGCCATGGCACCATTTTCCAAAGCGGTTTTCATTGGCACGTTTCGCTCTTCTTGAAGTTGAAGATGACCATCAATTCTTGCGTTCACAAAATTCTCGACATCTTGTAATTGTTCTGGTGTCAATTTAGAAAAATGAGAAAAATCGAATCGCAAATATTTAGAGTGAACAGAAGAACCTTTTTGTTCTACATGTGGTCCAAGAATTTCTCGTAATGCCTGATGCAATAAGTGCGTTGCCGTATGGTTGGCTTCTGTTCTACTTCGTTGCTTTTTGTCCACAACCGCTTTAAAACTTTCATTTAAATGCTCTGGAAGATTTTCTGTAAAATGAATGATTTCATTATTTTCTTTTTTGGTATCCGTTATGTAGATAACACCTCCACGTGAATCTTCCAAATAACCTTTATCACCTACTTGACCACCACCTTCTGCATAAAACGGTGTAAGATTAAACACCAATTGATACTGAGTTCCCTCCTTTTTAGAAACTATCTTTCTGTACTTGGTAATCTTTACCTCAACATCGAGCATATCATAACCAACGAACTCTTGCTCGTTGTCTTCCAATAAAACTTCCCAGTCTTGCTTAGATACTACAGATGCAGATTTAGACCTGTTCTTTTGCTTTTGCATTGCGGCATTAAAACCGTCTTCATCCAACTCATATCCCTTTTCACTTAAAATAAGGGCGGTTAAATCTATAGGGAAACCAAATGTATCATATAATTCAAAAGCTTTACCGCCATCAACGGTCTTACCCGTTGTATTATTAATAATCGTCTCCAACAGCAACAACCCTTGATCTAAAGTCTTTAAAAAAGAATATTCTTCTTCTTTAATAACATTTTCAATCAATTGTTTTTGCTCTTTTAATTCTGGATATGCTGCCCCAAGCGAATCTGTAAGTACATTTACCAAACGGAACATAAAAGGTTCTTTGGTATTCAAAAATGTAAAGCCATAACGTACCGCTCTTCTTAAAATTCTACGTATTACATAACCCGCACCTGTGTTACTTGGCAACTGCCCATCTGCAATAGAAAATGCTACCGCACGAATATGGTCGCTAATAACACGTATAGCTATATCAATCTCTTCATTCTTACCATAATCGGAATTGGTTATGGTCTCTATTTCACGAATTAGCGGTGTAAAAATATCTGTGTCATAATTAGATTGCACTCCTTGTAAAACCATACAAAGACGTTCAAAACCCATACCGGTATCTACATGCTTTGCAGGCAAATTTTCTAATGTACCATCTGCCTTACGATTATATTGCATAAATACAAGGTTCCATATTTCCACTACTTGTGGGTGGTCTTGATTTACCAAACTTGCCCCAGATACTTTTGCTTTCTCTTCTTTAGATCGAATATCAACATGAATTTCAGAACATGGTCCGCATGGTCCTTGATCTCCCATTTCCCAAAAGTTATCTTTCTTGTTCCCCAAGATGATTCTATCTTCGGGTACAATTTTTTTCCATAGATCAAAAGCCTCCTCATCCAACGCCAACTTATCCGCATCGTTACTTCCTTCGAAAACAGACACATAAAGATTGTCTTTATCTATTTTAAAAACTTCGGTCAATAGCTCCCAAGCCCAAGAAATAGCTTCTTCTTTAAAATAATCACCAAAACTCCAGTTACCCAACATTTCAAACATGGTGTGGTGATAGGTATCTTTTCCTACTTCCTCCAAATCATTATGCTTACCACTTACACGTAAACATTTTTGAGTATCTACTACCCTAGAGCTTTTTGGCTGACTTATGCCTAAAAAGTATTCTTTAAACTGATTCATTCCCGCATTTGTAAAAAGCAGGGTTGGATCATCTTTAATGACCATAGGTGCAGAAGGCACTATTTTATGGCCTTTACCTTTGAAAAAATTCAGAAATTGAGTTCTTGTTTCTTTGGAATTCATCTAAAATGCTAAGCTTTTACAAATTTTAACGGTTTATATAAAACTATTTTTATATTTGTTTGTTCCCTAATAATTAAAAAACAAAAATAGGATAAATAACATTCATGTCTAAGGTAAAATACTATTACGACCCAGATACGCTGTCGTACCGTAAAATAGAACCCCAAAAATCTAAACGTTATAGAAATATAACCTTCTTTATTTTGGGATCATGCCTTTTTGGACTGCTAGGTTTAATTTTATTGCTCAACACCAACCTTGTTAATACCCCTAGAGAACTATCTTTATCTCGTGAAGTAAAAAACTACGAACTTCAATATGAGCTGTTGAATAAAAAAATGGAACAGATTGAAGAAGTTCTGGGCAATATTGAAGAACGCGATAATAACATCTACAGATTATATTTTGAAGCCAACCCAATACCAGACGAGCAAAGAAAAGCTGGTTTTGGTGGTATAAACCGATATAAATCGCTAGAAGGCTTCAACAACTCTGAAATGATAATATCTACCACAAAAAGATTGGACATTATAAAAAAACAAATGGCCATTCAATCTAAATCTTTAGATGAAATCACAAAACTTGCCGAAGAAAAAGAAAAATTATTAATGTCCATTCCAGCAATACAGCCCATCAACAATGAAGACCTTACCCGTATGGCTTCTGGTTATGGTTGGCGTTCAGATCCATTTACAAAAGCAAGAAAAATGCATTATGGAATGGATTTTACAGCACCTAAAGGAACCCCTGTCTACGCAGCGGGCGATGGCAAAATAGTTCGTGCAGATAATAATTCATCTGGATACGGCAAGCATATTCGTATTGAGCATGGCTATGGGTATTTGAGCCTTTATGCGCATTTAAGCCAATACAATGTCAAAAAAGGACAAAAAGTAAAACGTGGCGATTTAATTGGCTTCGTAGGCAGCACCGGTAGATCAGAAGCACCACATTTACACTATGAGGTTTGGAAGGACAAAGACCGTATAAACCCTATTAACTTCTATTATGGAAGTTTATCACCTGAAGAGTTTGAAAACATGCTTAAATTTGCTAATCAAGAAAATCAATCATTAGATTAATGCAGGTAAACCTCCCAGAAAAAAGATATTATGGTATTGGTGAAGTAGCCCGTGCTTTCGGTGTAAACGCCTCGTTAATTCGTTTTTGGGAAAAAGAGTTCGATGTACTTCAACCAAAGAAAAATGCTAAGGGCAATAGAAAATTCACACCCCAAGACATTAAAAATCTGCAGCTTATTTACCATTTGGTAAAAGAAAGGGGTTTTACGCTAGACGGTGCTAAAATTCACCTTAAAGAAGAGAAACAAAAAACACTTTCTAACTTTGACATTATCCAAAAACTGGAACGTGTAAAAGCAGAACTGAATAAAATTAAAGACCAATTATAACACAACCATTATGAAAAAAGGAATTATTGCATTAATCGTCATTGTAGTCATTGCATTTGGCTTGTACCAATGGGGAGTAGGTTTTAACAACACTGCTATAGCATTGAAAGAAACCTCAACAAAAACCTGGGCAAATGTTGAAAGTGCCTATCAACGTAGAAATGACCTTATTGGCAACTTAGTAAAAACGGTACAAGGTGCTGCTGATTTCGAAAGAGGTACTTTAACCGATGTAATCGAGGCAAGATCTAAAGCAACATCCGTAAGCATTGACCCAACAAACATTACCCCAGAGCAATTAGCTCAGTTCAACCAGGCGCAAAGCGGGTTAAGCAGTGCACTTAGTAGATTACTGGTTACTGTTGAGCGTTATCCTGATTTAAAGGCAAATCAGAACTTTTTAGAACTTCAAGCGCAATTAGAAGGTACCGAGAATAGAATTAATGTAGCTAGAGATAGATTTAACGCCACAGTAGAACCCTATAATCTCCATATTAAAAAGTTCCCAAATTCAATTTTGGCAGGTATTTTTAATTTTGATGAATTGGCATACTACAAAGCTGATGCAGGTTCTCAAAATGCACCAGATGTAAATTTTGAATTTGATTGATATTTTATGTCCAAGGTAGAAGAATTTTTAACAGCATCAGAGGAGCAAGATATAGTTAACGCTATTCTTGAAGCAGAAAAAAATACTTCTGGCGAAATTAGGGTACACATTGAAGCGCATACCGACAAGGATCATTACGAGAGAGCAAAAGAAGTTTTTCATTTATTAAAAATGGACAACACCAAACAAGAAAACGGTGTGCTGATCTATGTTGCCGTTAATGATAAAAAATTTGTTATCTGTGGAGACAAAGGGATCGACAATGTTGTACCAAAAGACTTTTGGCAAACTACCAGAAATAGTATTCAAACACATTTTGAAAAAGGAGCGTTCAAGGATGGACTTGTTGCCGGAGTATTAAAAGCCGGTGAAGAACTAAGAAGTCATTTCCCGTGGCAATCTGATGACACCAATGAATTAAGCAATGAAATATCTAAAGGCTAGCCTAATAATTCTTTTTCTTTGGTGTGCACCGCTATGGAGTCAGTTTGAAATTCCTGAGAAACCCGCATTACAGACCAGTGTTTACGATTACGTCAATTTATTGACTGACCAACAAAAAGTAGCATTAAGCAATAAATTGGTTCGTTATTCAGATAGTACTTCAACGCAAATCGTTGTCACCATAATTTCAAGCACAAATGGCGAAAACATTAATTATCTAGGTGCCAATTGGGGACAAAAATGGGGTATAGGACAGGAAGGCAAAGATAATGGCATACTAATAATACTTGCCGAAAATGACAGAAAAGTAGCTATAAGTACCGGCTACGGCGTTGAAGGTTCACTAACAGATGCCCTTTCAAAACGAATAATAGAAAACGTAATTCTACCTGAATTTAGAACCGGCAATTACTATGCGGGACTAAACAAAGGTTCTGATGTCATTTTTCAAGTACTTAACGGGGAGTTTGAAGAAGACAGAACCTTTGGAGATAACAGTGGATCTCCCTTCTCATCTTTTTTACCTTTTATCATATTTCTGGTAATCCTCTTTATTCTTTGGAGTCGTAAAAACAATGACAATGATGGTAGTGGCGGAAGAAGACGTGGAGGACTAAGTCCTTGGGACATGATTATTCTTAGCAATATGGGTCGTTCTAGTGGTTCTAGCGGCGGATTTGGCAGCGGTGGCGGAAGCTTCGGTGGTGGCGGATTCGGAGGAGGTTTCGGCGGCGGCGGCTTTGGCGGCGGCGGCGCTTCTGGTGGATGGTAACTTTATTTCCAAAAAATTATAAGTCTGTTTTATCATTTTTTTTTAATTCAAGCCAGAAAAACTGTTACTCTTTTGGAAGGAGTTACTGGCGTGTTCTAGTTTGTGAGCTTATTACAATCTTCATCATAGTAGCACCCACCCCTTTATCCCCTCCCAAGAGGTGAGGATCACGTTTATATCTGTGGATTTAATACCAACTGAGAGGTTTTTTACTACAGGAGTAACTTAGGTTGTCTTATCAAAAATGTTTAATTCAAGTCAGAAACTATTCCCCTCTTGGGAGGGGTCATGGCCGGGCTCTTGTTTGTCGACTAACACTAAAAAAAATGATCAAATAATTCTGCTTCGCAAAATATTTGATCATTTTATATTTGATACTAACAATTTTAGTCGTATTCTTATTTCTTTCTCATAAAGACCGTTATAGGCACGCCAGAGAAATCGTATTCTTCTCGAATTTTATTCTCTAAATAACGCTTATATGGCTCTCGTACATATTGTGGCAGGTTACAGAAAAATGCAAACTGCGGATATGGAGTGGGTAATTGAGTACAGAATTTTATCTTAACAAATTTACCTTTATACGCCGGTGGCGGATAATTTTCAATGATAGGCAACATAGTTTCATTGAACTTTCGGGTAATGATTTTCTTATTACGATTATTATACACTTCTACAGCGGTTTCAATAGCTTTAAAAATACGCTGTTTGGTCAGCACAGACACAAAAAGAATAGGCACATCTGTAAATGGCTCAATTGCTTTTTTAATTTTTTGAGTATAGTGCTTAATAGTATTAGTCTCTTTATCCTCAACCAAATCCCACTTATTCACAAGAATAACGATTCCCTTATGGTTACGCTGAGCAAGCCAAAAAATATTTTCAACCTGACCATCAAATCCTCTTGTTGCATCCAACATTAAAATACAAACATCGCAATGCTCAATCGCTCTTACAGAGCGCATTACCGAGTAGAACTCCAAATCTTCCTTAACCTTAGCTTTACGGCGAATTCCCGCTGTATCGACGAGATTAAATTCAAATCCGAATCTATTGTATTTTGTATCGATACTGTCTCTAGTAGTACCAGCAATATCGGTCACGATATATCTGTCTTCACCAATCAAGGCATTAATAAAAGATGATTTCCCGGCGTTTGGCCTACCAACAACCGCAAACCTAGGCAATTCACTTTCTTCCTCTACAACATCTGGTAGCTTCTCTACTAAAGCATCTAACAACTCACCTGAACCCCCACCGTTTATACTTGATAATGTAAAATATTCGCCTAGACCCAATGAATAGAACTCTACGGCATCTTCCGCTCTTTTGGCATTATCCACTTTATTGACCGCTAAAAAAACCGGCTTTTTAACTCTTCTAAGTAATTTCGCCACATCTTCGTCCATACCGGTAACACCAGTCTCCACATCTACCATAAAAATAATGGCATCTGCTTCTTCTATCGCTAATTCTACCTGTCTATCAATCTCTTTTTCAAAGACATCATCACTGCCAACTACATAACCACCGGTATCAATAATTGAAAACTCTTTACCGTTCCAATCACTCTTACCATAATGGCGATCACGTGTAACACCGCTTACGGCATCAACAATAGCCTCACGCCTTTGAATTAATCTATTAAAAAATGTTGATTTTCCTACATTAGGTCTCCCTACAATGGCAACAATTGCACCCATAGCTTAAATTTGGGGCAAAGGTAATATTTATACCGTCAATTACACCATAAGTTAAATAGAGAGATTGGATTCAATCTCTTTAAAAGACTCTAATTTAGAAAGTTGTTTCTTTTTAGGAGTAGATAGGTAAGGTTCCCCTATAATTCTTTGTCTAACAATTCTAGCCGGAGACCCATATGCTATTACGTTGTCTCCAAAATGATCTACAACCAAAGAACCAGCCCCAATTACCGTATGCTGACCAATTTCAATGCCGTTAACAATATTTACCCCAAGACTTATAGCCGAAAACCTACCCAATTTAAGATTACCACCAGCACAAACGGACGGGGCTAAACTCGAATAAGAATCCATTATACCATCATGACCTAAAGACGAATTCGTATTAACTATACAAAAATCATGAATAATAGAATTTGCATTGACAATTGCACCAGGCATAAATACATTACCGCAACCTAACAATACATCTTTACCAATTACCGCCTCTGGATGAATAGCATTTACAAAGCTAAAATTAGGAACAACCTTAATGATTCTATCAGCAATTTTTTTACGGATCCAGTTATCTCCAATAGCTATAATCCCCCCAACTATATTAAATCTATTGATTAAAAATGGCAAATCAAATTCACTACCTAGTACTTGATACCCGTTAATTTTTGTGCCTTTTTCTTTAAACGAATCTACAAAACCAATTACATTATATTTAGCCTCTCTTTCCAGACAGTCTAAAACAACACTACCATGACCTGAGGCTCCAAAAATAATCACATTTTGCATTTCATCGGGGTTTTATGACACTTTGTCGATGAATCAAAAATAAACTATTCTTTTTAAACTAAAGAATCAAAAATGAAATTGAGGTAAAAATTAATTCAAAAAAGTCAACAAATAGGCTGATTACAAAACCAAATACTTGATACTCAGAGGTTCAGTAATTTATTTTAAACAGAAAGTATTCGATAGTTTAAGCTGAGAAGGTTCAATCCTTTTATTTATTATAGCCAAATCGCTTTAATTGACGCGCATCACTTCGCCAGTTTTTATTCACTTTTACATAAAGTTCTATGTGAACTTGTTTGCCAAAAAATTTCTCCAAATCTTTTCTGGCTTCTACCCCAACTCGTTTTAAAGCTGCACCTTTATGCCCAATAATGATTCCTTTTTGTGAATCGCGTTCAACCATTATTACCGCACGCATACGAATGATATCCTCATCTTCAAAAAACTCTTCAGTTTCTATCTCTACAGCGTAGGGAATTTCTTTTTTGTAGTTTAATAAGATTTTTTCGCGGATAGTTTCATTAACAAAAAACCGTTCTGGTTTGTCTGTTAATTGATCTTTAGGATAATAGGCAGGCGACTTTGGAAGTAACTCTACAATACGCTCAAAAACACCTTTTATATTAAAATTGGATAAAGCTGATATAGGATGTAGCTCTACCGTTGGCAACAGGTCTTGCCAATATTGAACTTGTTCTTCAAGCAAGTCCTGCGTAGCAGTATCCACTTTGTTTAAAAGTAACAAAACAGGAATTTTACTATTCTTAATTTTTTCAAAGAAAGCTTCATCTTTTAATGCCTTCTCCCCTATTTCAACCATGTAAAGCAATACATCGGCATCCTCGAAGGCAGACTTTACAAAATCCATCATACTACTTTGCAGCTCGTATGCCGGTTTAATTATTCCAGGGGTATCGGAAAGAATCATCTGAAAATCATCTCCGTTTACTATACCTAAAATACGGTGTCTGGTAGTTTGTGCTTTTGATGTAATTATAGATAATTTCTCACCCACAAAAGCATTCATTAATGTTGATTTGCCAACATTAGGATTACCAATAATATTTACGAAGCCTGCTTTATGATCTGCCATCCTTCAACTTTATTATATATTTCTTCAATTCTACATTAACCTTTGGAGCCAACAAAAGTACGGCAATCATATTAGGTATCACCATTAAGGCATAAGACAAATCGATTAAATTTTTTACTAATTCCAAGGATGCAACCGCGGCAAAGACGATCATGATCACAAAATACCAGTTATATAACTTACCCACTTTAGCATTGGTTAAAAAAGACAACGATTTTACTCCGTAATAAGAGTAAGTAAATAAGGTCGATAACGCAAATGCGGTAACTATTACCATCAACAATATATCTCCCCATCCAAACAATGTGGTTTCAAATGCCAATAGTGTCATAACTATTCCACTGGAATCTTCTGTATACGCCCCACTTAAAATAATTACGATAGCAGTAAAAGTACAAACCAAAATAGTATCAATAAACGGACCCAACATTGCGACCAAACCTTCACGGATAGGTTCATCATTTTTAGATTGCCCATGGTACATTGGTGCGCTACCCAAACCAGCTTCGTTAGAGAACATTGCCCTACGAACACCAATAATAACCAAGCCCCAAAATCCGCCAGTTGCTAGAGATTTAAAGTTCCAAGCTTCTGTAAATATCATTTTTAAAGCAGGTAATATTTGATCTGAATTCATTGCCATGACAGCTATTACGGCAATTAAATACACAGCCACCATAAATGGTACAATTGCAGAAGCC
The DNA here is from genome assembly GCF_902506355.1 of Maribacter litoralis. Classification (NCBI taxonomy): domain Bacteria; kingdom Pseudomonadati; phylum Bacteroidota; class Flavobacteriia; order Flavobacteriales; family Flavobacteriaceae; genus Maribacter; species Maribacter litoralis. The sequence continues at coordinate 952,121 of NZ_LR733271.1, forward strand.
ACTTTCGCAATCTTTGTCAATCCGCCGAAAATTACAAACGAAGTTACTACGGCCAATATAAGACCTATGGTCCATTTCCAATTTTCATCACTCATATCCAAAATAGTATCTCCCGGCTCAACAACACTCATAAAGGTTTCCGTAAATTGATTTGCAGTAAACACACCTAAAAAGCCAAATAGACCACATACGGCAAAAAAAACAGCCAAAGGTTTAGCCTTTTCACCCAGACCTTTTGTGATATAGTACATAGGACCTCCCTGCATTTTTCCGTCAGAATCAGTACCGCGATACATAATCGCCAAACTACAGGAATAAAACTTTATACACATACCTATCAAAGCGGTCATCCATATCCAAAAAACTACACCTGGCCCGCCATCATGTATGGCAATGGCAACTCCTGAAATATTCCCTAAACCAACTGTTGCCGCCACGGCTGCAGATAGTGCTTGAAAAGAACTAACCTCTCCCTTTGATTTTGAATTGTCATATTTGCCCGCAGTAATAGCAATAGCATGACCAAAAAACCGGTAAGGCATAAGTTTAGAATAGAAAACCAGAAATAGCCCGCCACCTATTAACAAAAGAAACATTGGCCACTCCGTATAAGGTAGTGCGCTGGCAATAAAGTCATTAATTGTATCCATAAAAACGCTAAAAGTTCGAAGTTATGGATTTAATGCATTTTAAAAGATATAGCTTCAAAAAAATATTCCCCAATATGTTTTGAATATAGAGAAAATGTGTTGTATATTTGCACCCCGCTACGAATAGTAGCATCCCTTTATCTCGTCAGCTTAATGACCTGAAGTTGCAAAACAAGTGAGATAAAAAACCCATATCGCGGGGTAGAGCAGTAGGTAGCTCGTCGGGCTCATAACCCGAAGGTCGCTGGTTCGAGTCCAGTCCCCGCTACTAAGAAAAAAAGCCAGTGAAAATTCAGTGGCTTTTTTTATTTTATAAGCAACAAGAACTATTAGGGACTAATTATTTACTAAATCCACTTAATATATTTCTTACATTTAAGCTTATGAAAATTGTTAGCTTAATCCTCATTTTCCTTAATGTTTTATCTTCTTGTTCCAAAAACAACAAGCCAATAATTATCCATAACCAAAAGATATTTCTTGCTTCTATAAAATCCGAGAATGGTATTAATGATGCAAAGGAAAATTGGCTGATTAAAGATATTCAGAAAGATACAATACCCGGCATTAGCTTATCAAAGGCAGCCGAGGAACTACTGATCGATAAGAATGGAACTGACGTTATCGTTGCAGTAATAGATATGCCAATCTCAATAGACCATAAAGCATTAAAAAATAATATTTGGAAAAATACAAATGAGATTGCAGGTAATCATATTGACGATGATCAAAATGGCTACATTGATGACATACATGGCTGGAATTTTATAGGCAATTCTAAAAATGAAAATATCATATTCATGCATTATGAATTTACCAGATTTTTAATTGCGGAAAAGATGGGATTACCATTAAGACCTGAGTTGGCTAGTCAACTCCCAAGAGCGCAAAAAGTATATAATGAAAGGATGGCATATGCTGAAGAAAATTTATTAGGCGTAAAAAAAATGGATAGCTTTTATTACAGCACAAAGAATACATTGAGCAAACTTTTTCATGATAAAATAATTATTGATTCCAAATTAGATAGTCTATCATTATCTAACCCTGAATTACAAGAAGCCATAGAATTACATAGAATGTACCAGGACGAAAACGTTGATGATTCTTATGTAAACAACATGATGCTAAAGGCTAAAAAGAGAATCGATATTCAATTAAATCTCGACTACGACGATAGAGCAATCATAGGTGATGATACAAACAACCTAAATGATAGAGATTATGGTAATAACAATGTTAGCCATAATACCGAAATACTCACCCACGGTACAAAAATGGCAGGTGTAATCGTTTCTTCTTTTGAAGAAGAATCACTCCAAGATATTATGAAACACATAAAAATAATGCCATTGCCTATTTCCGGTTTGGGTGGAGAGAACGACAAGGATATGGCGCTAGCAATTAGATATGCAGCTGACAATGGTGCCGATATCATTAACATCAGTTCTGGAAAATACTTTTCTCTTCATGAAGATTGGGTTCATGATGCCATTAAATATGCTGAATCTAAAGATGTATTGATTGTTGTTTCTTCTGGTAATGTAGGTATTGATCTAGATGCTGAACCAAAATATAGATATCCTAATGACAACTCCCCTACCGGTCATACAGAAATCTCTAACAATTTTATTAGAGTTGGCACTTCAAATTACACTCTAGACAGCACCTTTGTTCATCCTGCTACAAACTATGGTAAAACCGAAGTAGATATTTTTGCTCCCGGAGAAGAAATATACACTGCTACTTCCATCAAAAATGAAGATTACGCTTATGGAAGCGGTACATCTGAGGCTGCTGCAGTTGTATCGAAATCAGCTGCCATTTTAAAATCATACTACCCTGAACTAGTAGCCGAACAATTAAAAGACATTCTTCTTAAAACTGGAGTCCAATACAACATAGAAGTTTCTATGAAAGATTCATCGGATAACAACATTAAAATACCCTTCAATGAACTTTCCAAAACAGGTAGTGTAGTAAATGTTTATAACGCTTTGGTTCTAGCTGAATCATTAACCAAGAATAGTTCAAATTAAAATCTTTATCATCATTCGTCCAATTTTCTCTCTCCTCAAAGATATATTATCAACTATATATTAAATAATGCATAGGCTTTTTACCAAAACCTGTATGAAACAAAAAAATACAATACTGGTAATCAGCAATATTATAGTGACATATTGTTATTATAAGATAAAGTTAAAGTTTAGGTAATATATGCATTAACTTATCTGGGTATCATTGCAGGTGTTAGACCACACCAATGAGAACCTCTGATTCCAATTATTTATTTACACTTACCCAAAAAGACAATGAGTTAGCTTTTAATCAATTATATGATCGTCTTTGGAAAAGTCTTTATTTATTCTCTTTAAAATTACTGAAGAACGAAACGGAAGCAAAAGATGTAGTTCAAGATGTTTTCTGTAACCTCTGGACCAAAAGGAAAGAACTTGAAATAAAAAACATAAACTCTTATTTATTTTCAGCGACAAAATATAAGTGTTTGGAATATATTCGAAAAAACAAGAATTATACTGAATTACTATCTCGGGTAAATCAGGTCAATTTGGAAAATAATACAGAGAGGGACTTAGACTTTAAAGAAACCAAGTTTGAAATTGAAAAAGGTATCAATACGCTTCCTAAAAAAACTAGGCAAATTTTTACAATGAGCAGGTATGATGACCTTTCTAACAAAGAGATTGCCCACAAATTAAATATTTCCATTAAAACGGTTGAATACCATATCACCCAATCAATCAAACAATTAACTCCGGTAATTGCTTCCTGAAATTATTTTTTTTAAAAAAAAGTACTTTCTTGGTTAGGGTTAACCCACTTTTTTCTCTCTTACTTATAGAGCACCATAGTAATGACGGAAAAAGAACTTCAAGATTTAATAGATAAATACCTTTTAGGTAACTGTACCCAACAAGAGCAGGAGCTTTTGGATAAAGCTCTAGACAGTTATAACGATGAAGATGCTACTTCACAAAAGATTGACCAAGAATCTAGAATTAAAGCCGATATTCATTCCAACATTTTTAAAAAGGAAATTTATTCCAATAAAAAACAATCATCCAATAAAAGATGGCTACATGCCGTCGCTACTGTATTGATTTTAATAAGTATAGGTGTTACTTTTTATCATATAAATCCGTATGAAAAAGAGAAATTAACATCCCAATCTTTTATAACTAAATCTACGGAATGGGGTCAACGCTCAACCTTTACACTGCAAGACGGAACAAAAATCACCTTAAACGCGGGCAGCAGTATTGAGTTTCCCGAGAATTTCATTGCGCTATCAACAAGAGAAGTGAAGTTAAATGGTGAAGCATTTTTTGAAGTAGCAAAGAATCCCAATAAACCGTTTATCATACATACTCAGAACGTAACAACTCAGGTATTGGGCACGTCGTTCAATGTTAACGCTTATGAATTTAGCGAGAATATTTCTGTAACGGTCAAGACCGGGAAAGTACGGGTACAATCTAAAAATAAAGTTGGTGACGTCAATACGGTATACTTGGTTCCCAACCAAATGGCTGCATACAGTAAAAAAGGTGATGAACTTATTACCTCTATCGTTGCCAATGAAAACTATCTAGATTGGAAAAATGGAATTATCAGATTCAACGATATCACTTTCTTGGAAGCTTCTGACATGCTTACTAGATGGTATGGTATTGAAATAGATTTTCAATCTTCATCCCTTAAAAACTGCCATGTTACGGCACGCTATGAGAAAGCAAAACTTAACGTTGTCTTAGAGAGTATAAAATTTGCTACCAAAGGAATGGATTACGAATTTTTAGCAAACAATAAAATTTTATTAAAAGGATCGTGTAACCACTAAAACCAATTAACACCATGTAAATAAAACATACTCAAAACAAAAAAGCAGCCTGTGACACTTTGGCGAGGATCAACAGACTGCATAGCATTTAACGATTAATTAGATAACCATTAAACATTCTGTGAAGTTATGAATTCACTTAGTATTAAACAATTTATTGCGTTGACAATGAAAATTACCGTTCTACTTATGATTGTTGCGCTAATGAACCCTCTTTTTGCTTCGAGGGTCGAGGCTCAACGATTAGACCAAATTTCCGTAGAACTATCACTAGAAAATGCCTCTATAGAAGATGTCATTTCTACTATAGAGGAACAAACCGCATTTAACTTTGTATATGGGCGATCCATTACCAATTTAAAAAATCGCTATAATTTAAATTACAGTGGCGTTTCATTAAAATCCGTTCTAGAACTATTAGCCAAGGATGCAGGCGTAGCTTTCAGACGAATTGATAAGAATATTTCTATAGATAAACGAAGGAAAACCGATAAGAAAGTTGTCGACATAATATATCAATTGGTTGAAGGAAGGGTTCTTGACGAAACCGGTCAACCCCTACCTGGTGCCTCTATTGTAGAAAAAGGAACTACTAATGGTACGGCAACAGACTTTGATGGTAATTATAGTATTAACGTAGCTCCGGATGCGGTATTGATAGTCTCTTATATTGGTTATAATACCGAATACATTCCTGTAGGCGACAAAACTCAAATAGATATTAGTTTATCTATGGCATCCTCTGCCCTACAAGAGGTTGTGCTCATAGGATACGGTCAACAAGCTAGGGCTAAAATTATCGGCTCCGTTTCCGAAATCAAGAATAGCGAACTCGAAAATGTTACCGCCGCAACTGTGGACCAACAATTAGCCGGTAAAATTTCAGGTGTAATAATTAACCAATCCAATGGGCAACCGGGCACAGATTCTCAAATTATCATTAGAGGTACAGGAACATTAACCGCAGGTACAAATCCTTTAATTGTCGTTGACGGATTTCCTCTTACAGAGGGTAGTTCTTTAAGTTCTGTAAACCCTAACGATATTGCCGAAATCAACATACTAAAAGATGCCGCCTCAGCATCCATTTATGGTTCAAGAGCAGCAAACGGGGTTATTTTAATTACAACCAAATCAGGCACCAGCAATCAAAAAACAACGGTGACTTTAGAAACTTATGGGGGAGTGCAACAACAAAGTTCTGGCGTAGAATTGGTCGACGGTTATGAATTTGCTCAATTTCTTACCGAAGCTAGAAACTGGGGCTATGTTTCTAAAGATCCCATTAACAGAAGTGAAACAGACCCAAATTCCGTGAGGGTTACAAAACTTATTGACGGAAAACAGATTGATGGGCGAGAACTTTTCTTACCAGAATTAACACCTTACCTAAATGGAGAACCCGGACTTGTAAATACAGACTGGATAGATGAAGGTTTTAGAAATGCAGCATTATCCAACTATGCGCTTTCCGTTTCTGGGGGGAATGAAAAAACAACCTACTATACATCTTTGGGATATTTTGATCAGGAAGGTGTTGTTATTGGTACAGATTTTAAGCGTTATTCAGGATCGGTAAATCTACAAAGTAAAATATCTGAAAAAGTAAAATTCGGTATTAACTTGAAACCTAACTACTCCATCGAGAATTCGGTAGACCAAGGTAGTCGAAGTAACGGTGTTTTAGGTCTATCTGTTCTAAATTTTCCATTTTACAGCCCATACAATCCAGATGGTAGTATTAATATAAGTGACCAACTTGTAAACGAACAGCACGAAGTTGAAGGCGTGCGTATTAATGGTACACCTGTTGAAAGTTTAATAGCTACTGCCAATTTAATTACTGACGTAAAAAAACGGTTTAGAATTTTTGGAAATGCCTTTATAGATGCAGAAATTCTAGAAGGGCTAAACTACAAATTTTCTTTAGGTGGTGATTATGATTCTTATGTACGTGACTACTACTACCCAATTGGCGTAGGATCCTACCGTACACCCGCCCCAAGAGCCGATGCTAATGGTGAGCAACGTAAGCAAAATAAAATCAATTATTTACTTGAGAACACTTTAACGTACAACAAGAATTTTGGAAAACATCACTTTAACATATTAGGTGGTTATACCTTTCAAAAGGAAAATACAGATTACACAAGGGTAATCGGTACAGGGTTTGCTGATGATAACATTCAAAATATTGCGGGTGCTAGTGCTTTTACCGCGTCAGCGGATGTAGGTATTTGGACTTTAGAATCATACTTGGCTCGTTTACAGTATGATTTTGATTCGAAGTATTTGCTATCTGCAGCTATTCGTCGCGATGGATCTTCGAGATTCGGAATCAATAACAGATGGGGTAACTTCCCTTCTGTAGCTGCTGGATGGGTATTTACAAGAGAAGGCTTTTTTCCGGTAAATGATTTCGTAAGTTTTGGCAAAGTATCTGCCAGTTGGGGTCAAACTGGTAACAACCAAATTGGAACCTATGCTTCTAAAGCTTTAGTGACCGATTCCAACTATGTTTTTGATGGCGGTATTGCCCCAGGGTACATTACCACTTCTGCACCAAATCCAGATTTGGGTTGGGAAGTAGCTTCTTCCTTTAACGTTGGTCTGGACCTTGGGTTGTTCAATAACAAATTGAACTTTAACATGGCCTATTATAAAACCAACACCAAAGATCTGCTATTGGATGTTCCCGTTCCACAGCAAACAGGTTATGATAATGTATTGGCCAATATTGGTGAAATGGAAAACCAAGGCTGGGAATTCCAAATATCTGGAAACGGTTTTAAAGTAGGAGAATTAGGCGTAGGTTTCAACGCCAATCTGACCTCTTATGAGAACAAAGTTATTGCTTTAGGACCTGGACAGGATAAAATTGCTACCGGTAGAGACCAACTTTTTACAACACAAATTGGTAGACCTATTGCAGAAATCTATGGGTATACGTTAGATGGCGTGTTCAAAACACAAGAAGAAATTGACTCAACACCTCATCTAGACGGTACCCTTACGGGTGATTTAAAAGTTGTGGACATAAATAACGATGGTGTAATAGATGATGAGGATAAAGTATCCAAAGGCACTTATGCTCCTGATTATACTTATGGCTTCGGTGTTAACTTAGATTACAAAGGTTTTACCTTAAGTGCTAATTTTGTAGGTGTTGAAGGAAGAACTTTATTGGATGGCGACCTTAGTTCAATAACTGAATCCGGGGAAGGTTTTGGCGTTCCTACACAATATTACTTTGACAATAGGTACCACCCAGTCAACAACCCTGACGGATTTTTAGGACAACCAAACTTTGGTAATTTCTCCAACTCAAGAAAAATTTTGCGTAGTTCTGTAACTGTAGAAGAAAACAACGGTGATTACTTCAGATTTAGAGACTTGCGAGTAGGCTATAATTTTCAGGAACACGTGTTAAAAAGCATTAAACTTTCCGGCTTGCAAGTTTATTTTTCAGGAAATAATCTGTTTACCTCTACCAAATGGAGAGGTTGGAACCCAGATGGTACTTCTAGTGACATACTTACCTCCGGCTACAACTCCGGCGGCAACTACCCTATTTCCAAGACCTACACAATCGGTTTAAAAATTTCATACTAAAAAGCTATTCAAATGAAAAAGTATATATCCTTAACTATTGCAGTTCTTGTTCTGGGATTGGTAAGCTGCGAAAAAGAATTGATACAAAACCCAACCACAACTAAGGTTGCCGATAATTTTTATGCCAATGAGGCAGAAATGGAAGAAGCGGTAAATGCCGTATTCGCTACTCTGCAATTTACAGGTGTATATGACACGGCCATGCCCGCTGTTGGAGAACTACCTGGTGAAGATGCCTATGATGAAACTCCGGCCAATGATGGTGGAAACTATGGAATGCTGGACGACTTTATCGTTATTCCACAAAGTAGCCTTATAGCCGATGTTTGGGAAGACACCTACAAGGGCATTCAAAGAGCCAATATTGTACTGAGCAGAATTCAAGAAGTAGAGTTTGAAGATGCCGCTTTAAAAGATGCGCGCACTGGAGAAATGTTATTCATTAGAGCACTACTTTATTTCAATTTAGTGAGAACCTTTGGTGATGTTCCTTTGATTGTTGATGAAGTTGAAAATCCGCAAGAATATTTTGGACAAGCTAGAACTCCCATTGAAGATGTCTATGCACAAATCATTTCAGATTTGCAAACGGCGGAAAGTTTACTCCCTGTTCGTAATGACGGTAACCGAGGGCGGGTAGTAAAAACCGCAGCTCAAGCACTTATGGGCAAAGTTTACCTCACCAGATTAAATTATTCAGCCGCAAGAGAAAATTTATTGAAGGTCGTAAACTCCAATGCCCATAATCTAATAGCGGTAGACGAAGTATTTTCCGTTGATAACGAACTTAATGAGGAGCTCATTTTTGTAGTTCAGTACGCATCGGGAATAAACTCAAACGGGGAAGGTTCAGATGCCTATAGAATGTTCAACCCGACAGGGAGACAAGATGGCGGTATGGCAGGAACAAAAGGACATGGTGTTCTTAAACCTGATTTTTTCGAATTATATGATGGTACCGATAGCCGAAAAGGCGTATTTGTAGGCCAATTGGAATCTGGTTTAGCATATAACAATAAAATTGCTGTTCCAACTACGGTAATAGGCGATTCCCCTAGCGATTGGGTGGTACTGCGTTATGCAGATGTGCTTCTCATGCTGGCCGAGATAGAAAACGAATTGGGCAACTCCACGGATGCAGTCTCTTATTTGAACGAAATTCGTAACAGAGCAAATCTTGGGGATTATAGTGGTTCTACCGATAAAACCTCTTTGTTCGCTGAAATAGATTTACAAAGACGTTTAGAATTGGTATGGGAAGGTCACCGTTGGTTCGATTTATTGCGTCAAGGTCGTGCACAGTCCGTATTAGGTATAACAGATGCCAATAAATTACTACTTCCGTTGCCTGCAAGTCAAATTGCGGCGGATCCGGCATTGGTTCAAAATCCAGGATACTAAGAACAGATCATGAAAAAACAGATGAAACGCACAATTCAGGGTTTTTTATTTTTAATATTTGGAATGCAAATAGTTGTGGGGCAAGAGTCCCACAACGCATCCCAAAACAAGGCCGAACAAATTTTACACCAGCTTAAAAATCCATCATCGGAATATATCGTTGCCATTTCCCACAGAGGAGATTGGCGCTATGCTCCAGAAAATTCATTAATGGCCATACAACGTTGCATAGACTTGGGTATTGATGTTATAGAACTGGATTTTAGACTTACCAAAGATGGTCACTTAGTGGCTATGCACGATACCACCGTGGACAGAACAACCAACGGAACTGGAAAAGTAAGCGAATTGACCTTAGGGGAAATAAAACAATTTCGATTGAAAAATGCAGCAGGGGTGAGACATTCCAATCAGCAAGTACCCACTCTAGAAGAGGTTATGAACTTAGTAAAGGGAAAGATAATGGTAAACTTGGACAAGACCGAAAGCAAGTGGGTAAGAGAATCTTATGAAGTATTGAAGAAGACCAAAACCATAGACCATGCTATCTTTAAAGGTAATGATGATATTGCGGTAATGCGTAGTAAATATGGCTCCTTAATGGATAGTATTATATACATGCCCAAATTATGGTACAAGAATTCAAAAGTAAAAGAGCTATATCAAGGGTATGAAAAAGACATAGACCCCTTTTACTATGAAACTATTTTTGATACCGAAAATGCCGAACCCCTAAAAATTGCTAAATCCAATATGAAAAAGAACGGCGATGGATTTTTGGCCATTGCCCTGTGGAACGAACTTTGTGCAGGTAGAACCGATGAAATGGCATTATTGGAAGGCCCTGATAAAGCATGGGGCTGGTTAATTGAACAAGGTGCCAACGCTATCATGACGGATAGACCTGAAGAACTACTTCTCTATCTTGAAAGCAAAGGATTAAGAACAATGAAAACGGTACATTAAAATTGATGGAATGAATCTAAAAATTAGCATTTGTACTATACTTTTTGCTATAATTTGTGTTGATAACTGTTTCTGCCAAACAAGCAAGGCTGATAGTATATTATTCGATTTCAATCACAGACCGGAAAAAATTCTAGTGGCGGCCCATAGGGCCGCTCACCAGAATTATCCTGAAAACTCCATTGCTGCAATTCGCGAAAGCATACGTCTGGGGATAGCCATTGTTGAATTGGACATCCGGGTTACAAAAGATGATAAATTGGTAGTGATGCACGACCGAACCGTAGACCGTACGACAAACGGATCCGGTAAGGTAGATCAGCTTACATTCGAAGAAATACGGAGCCTTCGCCTTAAGCATAAAGATGATTTGACCGATGAACAGGTGCCTACTTTAGAAGAGGTACTCGTAGAAGCTACAGGAAAAATACTTATTGACATAGACTTTAAAGCAGCGCCCAAAAACATTGACAAAGCCTTGGCTCTTATTGAAAAACATAAAATGGAAAACCAGATTATCTTCTTTTTATATGACCACAAGCTATCGCCGAAACTTCATAAGAAAAGTCCGGCTATTATAATTATGCCCAGGGCACATAATCAGAATGAAGTAGAGGAAATTTTAAAGTGGAATTACATAAAAGTTATACATGTTGATGATAGTTTTTACGATGATACACTCATGAACCGCATACTGGATGCCAACGTACGAGTATGGATGAATGCTTTAGGAAAGTATGATACCATGGAAAAAACAGAAAAAAATTCCGGTTTTGAAGCCTTATTAAAGCAAAAGAATATCAATATCATACAAACGGACCTACCCAGGGAATTAAGTAATTTTCTATTGATTAAAAAATAATATTCTCACATCCTAAATATTAATAGCGCTATAGTTCTTGCCGAATCTTTGACCAAGAATAGTTCAAATTAGAAAATCAATTCACCGATTTTTCTTTCTCCTTAAGTATTTATTATCTTCACCTTAAATAAGACCGAATACGCTACCGCATACGGTGTGAAGCAATTTTCGGAAAAATTAAAAATATAAATTCTTGATAATCAATTAGTTAATTTTTTAGTATAGGAATTTTCTTGAACTCATAACCCGAAGGTCGCTGGTTCGAGTCCAGTCCCCGCTACTAAGAAAAAAAAGCCACTGAAAATTCAGTGGCTTTTTTTATGAACTTCATTTTGAAATATATTTTCATGTTTAGAAAGACAAAATCGTAAAAGAAACACCTTAAACCCCACCTTTTAAGTTCTTGGTAAGTTTCCATTTATTCTTAGAACCAAAAGTTGGGTTTTCCTTAAAATATACCGCTCGAGTTAATTTAGAGGTTTTATGGTCTCCTAAATGACTCCAACCTGGTGGCATAAAAATGTAGAGAATTTTATTCTTAATACCCGGTGCTTTAATTACATCTTTAAATAATGCCACAAACTCCCCGAAATAAACATCCATAAAATTACCAGAATCCATCTCTCTTGTAATACCATATTCTATTTTCACCTCATTTTCCTCTTCTTGATAGGTGCCAAATACATGATCCCAGATATTTAGGAGGTTACAAAAATTGGTATCCATGTATAAAGGATTTCTTGCATGATGTACTCGATGGTGAGACGGGGTCAACATAATCTTATTCAATGGACCAAAACGCGCATCTTTAATTACGTTTTCCCCAACATGAATAAACGCACCGTAGGTACCATCGATAAACATAATCAAAAACAATAATTCTGGTTGTACTCCCAAAAGAATACATACTGTGGTCCTTATTGTATCTGCGTATGGGGCTTCTAAAAAAAAGTGCGCATGTGTTACCGACAAATTCATATTTTCCGGTGCGTGATGTGTAGAATGTAGACACCAAAACAAACGGACTTTATGCCCCCAATAATGATATAGAAAATGTGCAAACTCCCATATGAGGTAGGCATAAACGAACCAATACCATGTCATCTCTGTCTGAAATGGCGCATATTTTTGAAATAGCCCAATACATATCGTAATCATGGCTATCGCTATAAACCTTCCTATAAACCTATTGAATATATAAATCAGAAAATTGATTTTATACACCTTAGTATCCGGCTTTTTATAAACTAACCCCAGTATAAACTCCAAAATCAATAACAAAGGAATTATTGGGTAGATCAACGATACCACGCCATCATATGTTGTAAATGTACTGTAATTACCAGATTGTAAAATTTCCCACGCCTGCGATATTCCCAAAAAACCTATTACTTCATTATACAACGTATCTAAAACTTCCATTCATCCATATTTTAAGTTATACCATCATCTTAAATGCCATAAACGCTGCTTTTTTTATACCTCCTTATTAGTATTGATTGCACAGTATTAATTTAATTTTGCGATCGAGTTCTAAATTAAAACTCCCAGTCCCATGGCTTTTTATCCTTTTCAATTTACCCATATAACCTAATTGCATATGTGTTAATTTAGCCGAACATCTAAAAATAAACCCTAAACAACATGATTCGTATTCTTAAAATTATCAGCTAAATCCTTTATTATTAAGCCAAAATTCTTCAGATAAATAAGCTAAAGAAGCTAATGTTTTATTTTAACCCAATTCATTGCAAAAACCTATTTGAGTTAATTTACACACAAGCCTGTCTTTATTTTTAGAGTTAATTATCTTTATGATATAATCTTTCCTTCCAGTGTAACTAGTGATAATTTTGTTTTTCTAACCATTGGTTTTAAGGAATGTTGGTTTAACTTACCTTTATCGTCTCCTTTTAAAAAATGTTTTTCCAAAAGATGAAAACCGCTTTACTTCTTATCATTACCTTATGTATGCTGCCATTTTGGAGTATTGGTCAAAACTTGTCTCCCCCAATACGAAATTATAGCAGCTATGAGTATAACGCTGCCAGTAAAAATTGGGGTTTGTCCATTGATGAGAACGGAGAGTTATATGTAGCTAATAACAACGGACTGCTACATTTTAATGGAGAATCCTGGACACTCAACAAATTACCTAATAAAACTATTATTCGTTCTGTCACCTATGATAAGGGCAAAATTTTCACCGGATCTTATGAAGAATTCGGGTTTTGGAAAATGAACCCGTATGGTTCTTTAGAGTACACATCCTTAACACACTTAATAACCGAACATGAATTTACGAACGAAGAATTCTGGCAAATTATACCGCTTGATGACCAGATCATTTTTAGATCATTTTCCACCGTTTATGTCTACAAGAATGAAAAAATTACGGTTTTAGATGCTCCTTTTGTTGTCACCAACATAGCAAAGCATGAAAATAAAATTATAGTTGCCGGAGAGCAAAAAAGATTATACTGGATAGAAGACAATAAGCTTATCCCCCTAGAATCACAAGATATCTTAGAAGGTAAAACCATAGTTGATATGGTCTCTTTTAGAGATCATCTATTAATTGGCACCAAACTCAACGGCTGTTTTTTACTTATAGACGGTCAGGTTGAATTACTCGACGATTCCATAAATAATGAATTAAAGGAACATCAATTAAACAAGGTGTTATCAGTAGACCAAAATACAGTTGCTTTTGGCACTATCAAAAACGGAATTTATACTTATAATTTTAAACACAACACCTTTCAAAACCTCAACAAATCTTTAGGGCTGCAAAACAATACTGTTTTGGCAATGTTACAGTTTAAAGATCAATTATGGTTAGGTCTTGATAATGGTATAGACAAGATTCAATTAAAAAACCCTATTACTTATTATACTGACCATTCGGGTGTTTTGGGTACGGTGTATGACCTTGTTGATTACAACAATGAATTGTATTTGGGCAGTAATACGGGTATCTATTATTTTGAAGATGACCAATTACAATTTGTACCAGGTTCACAAGGCCATGTTTGGGATTTAGAAATTATAGACGGTGACCTTTTTTGCGGACACAATACTGGTACTTTCATATTAAAAAACGGAATACTGAATAAAGTCTCGGATATTTCTGGAGGCTACCAGATAGCCAAAGTACCTGAAACCCAATCCTCATATATTCAAGGAACATATACCGGTTTAGCGAATTACAAGAAAGATAAAAATGGGAATTGGACATCCAACCGGGTTACGGGTATTGATTTTCCGGTGAAGCAATTATGTTTTGAAAACGCAACAACAGTATGGGCAGCTCACCCATATAAAGGGCTTTTCAAAATAAAAATGAACGATTCTCACACGAAGGTCCTAACGATAACAGAAATAGAATCGGGTACAATACCCAATACATATAACATTAAGTTATACAACATTAAGAATCAGATAATTCTATCAAGTGAAGGTAAATGGTTTAAATATGACCCTATAACAGATGTTATTTCAGAGTTTGAAGAATTCAAGGATTATGTAAACATGAATCTTGTCAACTATAATGACACCAGCTATTGGTTTTTTGATAATGACAACCAGAAGAAGCTGATTCATACAGATTTGGCGAATAATCAATTCACTTTAGATGATGCACTACTTAGAAAAAGACTGGCTATAGAAACCGAAACCATAGTTAATTACAATGATTCTATTTATTACTTTACACTTACAGATGGCTTTGGAAAACTTAACCTCAATAAATTTGAGAATGAACTAAAGAACGTAGAACTACCTACACCAAGATTAAGCTCTTTTAAGGTTGAAGACAATGAAAACTATTTATTAAACACCGACTCATTTGAAATACCATTTAACAAGTCTAAGTCTTTACTTGTTAACGTATCTGCCGGTAGTTTTAAACAGTATACTTTTTTCTATGAGCTTAAGGGGCCTATTGATCAATCTAATTACTTAAACAATGGCACAATCAATCTTCAAAACCTACCATTTGGAGATTACACTTTAAAAATACATACGGTAAGTATCGGCAACGAACTTTCTGTACCTAAAACCATTGAATTCAAAATATTGAGACCATGGTATTTTTCCAATTGGAGTTTACTAGGGTATTTGCTGTTATTTATAGCCAGTATAATTCTCGTACGTTGGTACAACAAACAGAAATTAGCCAAAAAACATAACCTGTTAAAAATTAAAATGCAACGAGAGCAAGATGAACGCTTGGCACAAATAGAGAAAGAGAAGCTGGAAAAAGAAATTAAAAGAAAACAGACCGAACTGGCAAGAACGACAATGAGCGTTGCCAAAAAGAATGAATTGATTATCGAACTTAAAGACCTTATTGCGCTAAATCAAGATGCATTTACCAACAAACAACGTTTTAGATCTCTATCTAAAAAACTGGACAGCTCAATGAACGAAGATCAAGATTGGAAACATTTTGAGGTTAGTTTTAAAGAATTGCATGAAGACTTTTTTGAAAACCTTTTAAAGAAGTACCCAAAACTAACTCCAAAGGATCTCAGATTATGCGCTTATCTAAAAATGAATCATACTACAAAAGAGATAGCTCCTTTAATGGGTATTTCGGTAAGAGGTGTTGAAATACATAGGTATCGTTTGCGTAAAAAATTGAACATAGACAGCTCTCAAAACCTATCAAACTATCTCATAAAATTTAAATAAAACAATAATTCACCGTATTCAGAACTACTACCCGTATTAAGAATGCGTTAATTGTATACATCATTACTACATCATTACGTTAATTTTCACTCTTATATTAACACATCTACTACTGCAAGTGCCCATATTTAAAGGTTTTCACGCTACACACTCCATTGATGTACTTTTTATGTAGTTTAATAAAAAGTAAGGGCTAGTTGTTTTGATAACTTGCTACTGAAATTAACAACTTGATAATTTTACAACTCAATTTTTAAACAATTATGAAAATAGGAATCAAAATTTTAACATTCTGCATTTTACTGACCCATTTGACGGTTTTTGCGCAAAATGGAATTTCGGTTTCGGGAACTGTAACCGATGATAGTGGACAACCATTACCAGGCGCTAGTATCATTGTAAAAGGTACTACAACAGGAACCCAAACTGATTTTGACGGATTATATGCATTAAACGATGTACCCAATAATGGTACACTTGTAATTAGCTACATCGGTTACTCTACTCAAGAAATCGCTGTTAACGGTCTAACAACCATAGACATTTCATTATCTGAAGATTCTCAAGCTTTAGATGAAGTTGTGGTAGTCGGTTACGGTACACAGAAGAAAGCGGATCTTACGGGATCAATTACAACAATTAAAACTGAGGATATCACCAGAACCCCTACCAGTGCCGCCATGCAATCATTACAAGGAAAAGTAGCGGGACTCCAAGTAGTGAGTAGCGGTGCTCCGGGTACAGGACCAACAATTCGTGTTCGTGGTATCGGCTCTTATGTGGGCGGTGCCTCTAACCCACTATACGTAGTGGACGGTACTTTCTTCGATGATATAGATTTTTTAAATACAGAGGATATTGAAACCATCTCTATTCTTAAAGATGCATCTGCATCTGCAATTTATGGGGTAAGAGCCGCAAACGGTGTGGTATTGATCGAAACCAAATCGGGTAAGATCAACCAAAAGCCAGAAATAACCTATAATGGTTACCAAGGTGTACAGATTGCCCAAAATGTGGTAACACTTTCAAATTCAGAACAGTTTGCAACTTTAGCAAGGGAATCTGGATCTGCTGCAGAAGCACAGTCTATAGATAATGCCATACAACGTTATGGTAGAAGTAGAATCAACCCTAATGTACCTGATGTAAATACAGATTGGTACGATTTAATTCTTCGCCATGCATTACAACAGAATCACAGTATTGGTGTTGCCGGTGGAACGGAATCCGTAACATATTCTTTAGGTTTAAACTACTTTGAGCAAGAAGGTATCTTGAATATGAAAAATGATTACGAGCGATTCAACATTCGATCTAAAATCAATGTAGATATTACCGATCGTTTAGATATTGGTATTTCAACACTATTCAGTAACGGAACAACATACAGACCAGAAGAGACAGCGTTTGCATTGGCATACTATGCCACCCCTACAATGCCTGTTCTTGACCCTTCAAAAACTGAGGCATACCCAAGACCTTATGCAAATGCTCAAGATTTAGGGTATAGAGGTACGCAGAATCCATTTCCAATAATGGAAAATACTGAAAACAGGGATAAAATTAGAAACACCTTGACTACGGTAGATTTAAACTACCAATTAGTTCCGGATAAATTAACACTAAAAACTGCTTTTTACCACAATTTCGAAACCACCGAAACTAGAGAGGTTGACTTACCTTATTTTTTCGGAAATGGTAATGCTTTTAGGGAAAATGCTGAGCTGGTAAAAAAGAATGCCACATTCTCCGAGCAAACTTGGGACAATACATTAACCTATGATGACAGCTATGGTAAACATAATTTAACAGCATTGGTAGGTACTTCATACAGAGACCGTTCTTATGAGCAATTGGAGGCAAAAGGTCTTAATTTCCCTAACGGTACAGGTATTGGTGATGAGTCTTATTATCTAGATCTTGCCAATTCTATTGATGTCGCTGGTGTTGGTGATGACGGAGTAAGACAATATTTCTTCTCTTACTTTGGTCGTGTTGCATATAACTATGACAGCAAATACCTTATCTACGGAACATTTAGAGCCGACGGTACTAGTAAATACCAAGAAAAATGGGGCTATTTCCCTACTGTTGGTGTAGGTTGGGTACTATCTGAAGAATCTTTCCTAGAGAACAGCAACGTAATAGACTTTTTAAAATTAAGAGCCAGTTGGGGAGAATTGGGTAATGCCAATGTAGACTCAAGTACCGGCGGAATTACATCTGATGCCGTAGATGCTGCCTTTGGTGATGTTCGCTATCCGGGCTTAGTAACCAGTAGTGATTTTGAAGCCCTAAAGTGGGAGGTTACTGCAGAAACCAACGTTGGTTTAACCACCAGATTATTCGATAATAAATTAACCATTGATTCTGATTACTACGTTAGGGAAACTCGCGATGCGGTTATACCGGTATCAAGATTATTGGTGCCAGGGGAGACCAGACAAAATGTGGGCGTAATTAGAAACTCCGGTTTTGAAATCGTTGCAAATTGGAACCAAAGAGTATCCGACAATTTTAGTTTTAGTGTTGGCGGTAACTTCTCTACTCTTAAAAATGAAGTATTGGATCTAGCAGGTCAAGAAAACCTTACTACAGGTGGTGACACTGCCCAACGTACTGTCGTTGGTGGTACTATTAGTCCGTTCTTCGGATTAAAAGTAGACGGTGTATACCAGACCGATGAGGAAATTCAATCCGACCCCGCTGCACAGGCTGCCATTGCAGACGGACTGACCGTTGCCCCAGGAGATTTAAAATTTGTAGATCAGAACGGAGATATGGTGATCGATGCTCAAGATAGAGTCGATCTTGGCTCATATCTTCCAACCTATTCGTTCGGATTCAACTTAGGAATGAATTACAAGGCATGGGATTTTAACCTGAATGTTATTGGGCAAGGTGGAAATGTAATCGCAAACCAAAAGCGTTTTGCTATCCGTCAGACTCCAGATGCCAATATTGATAGGGATTTTGCAGTAAATAGATGGAACGGTGCCGGTAGTACAAATAGCTACCCATCTGCCAGAGGTATTAGAAACCCTTGGAGCAACCAGTTCTTAAGCAGCTTCTTTGTTGAAAAAGGAGATTATGTAAGACTACAGAACGTAACCTTGGGCTATACACTTCCAAAGCTAAATGGAAAATTTAATCCTGATATTAGATTCTACATTACTGCAGAACGTCCATTGTCATTCTTCAGCTATAATGGTTTTACCCCAGAAGTTTCAGATGGTAGAGATACACAAACCTATCCTATACCTGGTGTATACACATTTGGCGTAAATATTAAAATTTAAAAATACAGCTATGAAATATATAAAAGTAAATAAACTAACAGTGCTTTTAGCCTTTCTAGGTACTGTACTAATAGGATGTTCCGATGACCTGGACCAACCTGAACTGAACAATAATTTTGCCGGAGGAACAGATTTTTCACAGACAGATGATATGATTTTGTCACTAATCGGAGTTTACCAATCCGTTGCCGATAGAGGTTGGGAACAACCTTTGGTGGTTGCCACAAGAGGTGATGATGTTAATGCCGCAGGTGACCAACAAGGGTTAAAAAACCAAGATCGTTACGTGTATGATAATTCTTTCTTTGGATCAAGAACCTTATGGGAAACCTACTATGGCGATATCATCGGCGCCCATACAGGTATGGAGCAGATTGAAAGATATATGGAGTTTGCAGATGATGAAGGTATCGCTTTAGGTAACCAGTATATAGCCGAGGCTAAAGTTTTGAGAGCTATCCTTTTGTTTCAATTGTCACAGGTGTACGGTTCGGTATTTATACCAACCTCATCGAACCTTAACGATTTTGCAGATGTTACTTCGGTACCAAGTAAAGATGAAGTAATGCAGCATATCTCTGATCAAATGGATGAAGCCATTCCGTTCTTACTTGACCTAAGACCTAATGAACGTACAGATTTACCTGGCGGAGTTACCAAATACACCGCTTTGATGATCAAGGCGGAAGCAAATCAAGAACTTGAAAATTACCAAGCTGTTGCAGATGCTACAGGTGAAATCATAGCTTCTGGAAAATTCAGTCTTTTCCCAGATTATTATGAGCTATTCAAAACTCCGGGAAAATTAAGCGATGAAAACTTATTTGAATTCCAATATTCCGATTTTGGTAATGGCGAAGGCGATAGGGTTAGTCACTTATACGCTCCCTATGGTCCTAATTCATGGAATCCGGCAGTAGATGGTTCCAGTAACGGATGGGGATTCTTTGAGCCTAGTTTAAAGTTTATAGAATTTATGTTGGACAGAGGTGAGACAGACCGTTTGGAAACTTCTGTTTTCTTTAGCCAAAAAGGAATTGACAGCTTAATTGCTACTACACCTTACACGGCAGAAACTTTGCCTTCATTTGTATCGCCAGTAACTAGAGACGGTGATGAAAATACGTCTACCGTTCGTTCCATATTCTCAAGTGGTAAGCACTATTTACCGACCAATCAATTAATACCTGGGCGAACCGAATATGGCAGTAACAAAAACAATATTGTTTTTCGTTACTCTGAAACTTTATTAATGTATGCAGAAGCCTTGGTTCAAGGTGCCAATAATTCTGTTATGACAGCAGATGAGGCAGTAAACCAAGTACGTGCAAGGGCAAACATGGCTCCTTTAAGCGGTGTTACGCTTGATCAAATCGTTGATGAAAAATATGCCGAGCTTTCCATGGAATGGGGTAAACGCTTTTTTGATATGGTACGATTGGGCAGATATGATGAACTAAGTTTTGACGGAAGAACATTTACCGAAGACAAGGCTTTTGTAACCTATCACCAAGATCAAATAGACGAGTTTCCAATATTAGGTGAAATAGCAAACTAAAAACGAACTACCATGAAACATTTAAAACACATATTTACTTTCTTGTTGGCCGCCTTTTTTATGGTTGCCTGCGAAGATGGTATAGATTCTCTTACCGAGGTTGATCCAGGTGCCGATGAAACTGCACCGAATATCACAATTACTTCACCTACCGAAGGTTTGGCGGTAAAAGTAAACGAAGAACTAGCAACGATCACCATAAAATTTGAAGCCGAAGACGATATCGAATTGGCTTCTGTAAGTGTTGCCTTAGATGGCACCACAATTAAAAGCTATTCAGATTTTCTAGATTATAGAAGATTGGTCGTAGATGATCTTGTATACGATCAATTAGCAGATGGTGAGCACGTGCTTACCGTTACGGCAATCGATCTAGATGGCAAAACAACCAACAGCATGGTCAACTTCACCAAAGAACCTGCTTATGTTTCTAAATATCCAGGTGAAATTCTATACATGCCTTTTGATGGCGCATATGTTGATTTGATCAGTTTTGAAGAAGCTGAAGAAATTGGAAGTCCATCTATAAGTGAAGATAATATTGCGGGCGATGGTTCATACCAAGGTGCAACCGATACTTATTTGACATTAGATTCAGAACGTTTTAAAAATGCCGAATTCAGTGCTATTTTTTGGATGAAGGTAAACAGTACTCCTGATCGCGCAGGTATTTTAACCTTAAGTGCCCCGTTGATCGATGGTACCGATAATGACCTTACGAAAGGATTTAGATTTTTCCGTGAAAATGCCAATGGTAAGCAGCGCTTTAAACTGAATGCCGGTTCTGGTGATGCTGGAACTTGGTTTGACGGTGGCGAAGCTGCAGATGTAGACCCAACGACCGGAGAATGGATAAACCTTGCCTTTACTATTTCCGGTTCTGAAGCAGCTGTGTATATAGATGGTCAAATTGCAAGTAAAGGTGCTTTTAACGGAATTGACTGGACAGACGTTAACGTACTTTCCATTATGTCGGGCGCACCTAACTTTACAGCGTGGAACCACTTATCGGACGAAAGCTTATTAGATGAGCTTCGTATTTTCAACAGAGCCATTTCTCAAGAAGAAATTCAACAAATAATGGCTGACGATTCTGGTGAATTTGTTTCTACCTACCCTCCTACTTTTGACGGTGAAATGTTCTATATGCCATTTGATGGTAGTTACAATGAACGTTTTAGAAACATTGACGCTACCGTTGTAGGTACACCAGGTTTTGCCGGTGAAAGTGTAGAAGGTGATAATGCTTATGCCGGGGCAACAGATTCTTATTTGACTTTTCCAACGAATGAATCCGGAGCTTTAACTACAGAAGAATTCAGTGCCACGCTATGGTACAAATTGAATGCCGATCCAACAAGAGGTTCCATTCTGGTAATGGGTCCTGAAGATGTGGATAATGCAGGATACCCCGATGTACAGAACAAACGTACCAACGGGTTCCGATTCTTTAGAGAGGGCGATGCCACACGACAGGTTTTCAAATTGAATGTTGGTAATGGTGAAGGTGAATCTTGGTTTGACGGTGGCGATGCAGCTGCGTTAGACCCTACCGCTACAGATTGGGTACACTTGGCATTTACCATCTCTGGCACCGAGTGTGTAGTGTATTTTGATGGTGAAATTGTATCACAAGGTGATTTCACAGGAGTAGATTGGACAGGGTGCGATATTTTATCCATCGGTTCGGGAGCTCCGCGATTTACCGAATGGGGCCATGGCTTTGATCTTAGTTTTATTGATGAACTTAGATTATACAACAAGGCTTTGACACAACAAGAAATTCAAGATATAAGACAAGCAGGTCTTTAAATACGATAATAGTTTAGTTTAAATTAGTTAATGCAGTAGATTTTTATGAGGTTATTCTTAATTTCAATGACCATTGCAGCTTTGTTAGTGGGGTGCAATGGTCAATCCTCTAAGTCCAAACTTAGAGAACAGAGCCAGAATGTAGAACAGATTAAAATTACGGATGAACAATTGTTGGATTCCGTTCAAAAGCAGACGTTCAATTATTTCTGGGAAGGTGCAGAGCCCACTTCGGGACTCGCAAGGGAGAGAATTCATTTAGACGATATTTACCCAACTCATCATAAAGATATCATTACAATTGGTGGTTCTGGTTTTGGTGTTATGGCAATTTTAGTAGGTATTGAAAGGGGTTTTATTACTCGCGAAATGGGTCTTGAGCGACTTGAAAAAGCAGTAGATTTTCTAGACAATGCTGATCGTTTTCATGGTGCTTGGCCACATTGGCTAACTCCCGACGGAAAGATGACGCCGTTCAGTAAAAAAGATAATGGCGGTGATTTAGTAGAAACCGCATTTCTTATTGAAGGTTTATTGACCGTTAAAGAATATTTTAAAGATGGTAACCAACGTGAACAAGAACTTGCCCAACACATACAACAATTATGGGAAGAAGTAGAATGGGATTGGTACACGAAAGGTGAAAATGTACTGTATTGGCACTGGTCACCTGAATATGAGTGGGACATGAATTTCCCTGTTGGTGGTTACAACGAAGCATTGATCATGTATATTTTGGCAGCAGCTTCTCCAACGCATCCGATTTCTAAAGAGGTTTACGACCAAGGTTGGGCTAGGGACGGAGCAATCTCAAAAGACACTACTTTTTACGGGCTACCAACTGTTTTAGACCATTATGAAAGTGATTCTTCACCCGTTGGTCCAATGTTCTGGGCACACTATTCCTTTACGGGATTAAATCCTAAAGGATTAAAAGACCAATATGCAGATTATTGGGAATTGAACAAAAACCATACGATGATCCAATACAAGTATGCCGTTGATAATCCGAAGAATTTTAAAGGCTATGGCGAAAATTTATGGGGACTTACTTCTAGTTACTCCATGAAAGGATATGCAGGGCATAGACCAGATAGGGATATCAGTGTTATTTCGCCAACTGCAGCTCTTTCGTCCATGCCGTATGCACCTAAAGAGAGTATGGCATTTTTAAGAAACCTATATACTAATCATGATACGCTTGTTGGTAAATATGGTCCATATGATGCTTTCAGCTTAGAGGAAAATTGGGTATTGCCCAGATATTTGGCTATAGATCAAGGTCCTATTCCTGTAATGATCGAAAACCACAGAAGCGGACTATTCTGGATGCTGTTTATGACCAATAAAGATATAGTTAAAGGCTTGGATAAATTAGGATTTTCAGTAGCATCACCACAATGAAGGGCAGAAACCAACAAAGGCATCAAAAGAAAATACTCCAAAAGGCGTACGTAGTACTCTTGGGAATTTTAACGGTAACCGTGATGGCATGTTCATCATCGGAACCTGATGCCCCAACGGGTGAATCTGAACTTCCGGAAACTCCTACCGAACCAGAAACAGATCCTCAAGTACCAGAAATTTCAGATGAAGAACTTTTGGATTTAACCCAGCAAGAAACCTTCAAATATTTTTGGGATTATGCTGAAGCAAATTCTGGTGCGGCTCGAGAACGTTTTCATCCTAACGAACCTTCTAACGATCCAAATACGGTAAGTATAGGAGGCACAGGTTTTGGTTTAATGGCGCTGTTGGTTGGTGTAGAAAGAGGCTTTATCACACGTAGTGAATCCGTAGAACGTATTGAACAGATTTTAAATTTCTTGGAATCTGCAGACCGTTTTCACGGTGCGTGGCCACATTGGTTAGATGGTGCAAACGGTACGGTTAGACCTTTTAGCGAAATGGATAATGGAGGCGACCTAGTTGAAACCGCATTTTTGGCACAAGGCTTAATCTGTATAAAAGAATATTTTAAGAATGGCAACGATGCAGAAAAATCACTGGCAGATAAGGCAGATGCCCTATGGAAAGGTGTTGAATGGAACTGGTATACCCAGGAAAAAAATAGCCTTTACTGGCACTGGAGCCCCAATTATGGTTTTGACATCAACCTAGAGCTAAAGGGGTATAATGAGGTAATGATTACTTATGTAATGGCTGCCGCTTCACCAGATTTTTCAATTGATAAAGAGGTTTATACCAATGGTTGGGCATCAAACGGGTCTATTACAGATGCAACCAGTGCATATAATATTCCGTTGGTGGTGGATCATGCAGGAAACTCCCCAAAGGGCGGACCTTTATTTTTTTCGCACTATTCTTTTTTAGGTCTTAACCCAAACAATTTAAGTGACGGATTCGTCAATTATTGGGACGCAGCGGTAAACCATTCAAAAATTAACTACCTGTACTGCGTTGAGAATCCTAAAAACTACATCGATTATGGTGAAAATTGCTGGGGATTAACGGCAAGCTACTCTAGAAATACCGATGGTACTTTAGGTTACAATGCGCATAGCCCAAGCAATGATATAGGGGTGGTTTCGCCAACGGCAGCCATAAGTTCTATACCGTATACTCCCGAAGAATCGCTAAAAGCGTTACGCTATTTCTATCAGAACAAAGATGAATTATTAGGGCCTGCAGGGTTTTATGATGCTTTTAGTCCGCAGAACAATTTTTGGGTGGCAGAAGCATATTTGGCTATAGACCAAGGTCCTGAAATCGTTATGATAGAAAACTACAGAACGGGGCTACTCTGGAATCTTTTTATGCAAAATGAAGACGTTCAAAACGGACTTGACAAACTCGGATTTACCTATGAAAAATAAACACTTCCTTTTTCTTGCTTTACTGGTCATTGGCAACTTTATAAGTACAGCGCAAGATGTCAATCTATTTGAAAAAAAAGAATTGATCATTGCAAAAGATACGTTGCGGTACAGAATTCTCTATCCAGAAAATTTTGATACCGAAAAAACATATCCGTTAGTACTATTTTTACATGGTGCAGGTGAAAGAGGAAATGATAACGAAAAGCAACTGACCCATGGTAGTTCTTTGTTTTTAAATAAAAACAATAGAACCAAATTTCCTGCAATTGTAATTATGCCCCAATGTCCTACAAATGATTATTGGGCACAGGTAGACGTAGATCGCAAAAATTACCCCGTACAGTTAGTTTTTCAATTTGAAAAAGGCCCCACCAAAGCAATGGAAATGGTCTTGCAATTACTGAAAAACTATCAAAAAGAAAGCTTTGTAAATAAAAACCAAACTTATGCCATGGGTCTCTCCATGGGCGGTATGGGAACGTATGAACTTTTGGCAAGACAACCAGATCGTTTTGCCGCTGCCATAGCAATATGCGGTGCGGGCGATCCAGCTTTCGTATCCAATTACGCAAAAAAAATTCCTTTATGGGCATTTCATGGTGCTCATGATAATGTTGTTGCACCAATACATTCTATGGAAATGGTTACCGCACTATTGAACGAGGGAGCTTTCCCCCGGCTTACCTTATACGATTTTGCCAACCATAATAGTTGGGATCCTGCATTTGCAGAACCAGAATTATTACCATGGCTTTTCTCGAATATTTTGAACAAAGAGTAAAAGCCGCTAAAACTGACATCTATGATTAAAATATATAAAATACTCCCCTTACTTTTATTGACTTTAACAGGCCTTAATAGTGTTGCACAAGAAAAAATTCCTGAGGTTGAAGCACTATTGAGCAAAATGACCTTAGAGGAGAAAATAGGGCAGTTAAACTTATTGACTCCCGGTGGTGGTATAGCTACTGGCTCCGTTGTTAGCGAAAATGTAGAGGCAAAAATTAAAGCTGGTCAAGTAGGCGGACTATTTGGTGTATCAGGTCCTGAAAAAGTAAGACAGGCTCAAGAAATCGCCATTAAGAATTCTAGGCTAAAAATTCCGTTATTAATAGGTTCCGATATTATTCACGGTTATAAGACCACCTACCCCATTCCGCTTGGTGTGGCTTCTAGTTGGAATATGGAGCTCATTGAAAATGCGGCAAAAATGGCGGCTAAAGAAGCTACCGCAGATGGTATCAATTGGAATTTTTCACCTATGGTCGATATCTCTCGTGATGCCAGATGGGGTAGAATTTCAGAAGGTTCTGGGGAAGATGCTTTCTTAGGTTCGGCTATTGCCAAAGCGATGGTGCGAGGGTATCAAGGAAAAGATTTAAGTGATGCCTATACCATGATGGCTACGGTAAAACATTTGGCGCTTTATGGTGCCGTGGAAGCTGGGCGCGATTATAATTCGGTTGACATGAGCAAGGTAAAAATGTACAACCAGTATTTACCACCTTACCAAGCAGCAGTTGATGCCGGTGTTGGTAGTGCCATGACCTCTTTTAATGATATTGACGGTATACCGGCTACAGGAAACAAATGGCTGATTACAGATTTATTGAGAAAGCAATGGGGATTTAAAGGATTTGTAGTTTCCGACTACACCTCCGTAAATGAAATGACCGCTCATGGCTTGGGAGATTTACAAGCCGTATCGGCACAAGCGCTCAATGCAGGATTGGATATGGATATGGTAGGCGAAGGATTTTTGACCACGTTAAAAAAATCTGTTGAAGAAGGTAAAGTAACCGAAGAGGCAATTACTATTGCATGTAGAAGAATTTTGACCGCAAAACATCAATTAGGACTGTTTGATGATCCCTATAAATATTCGGATACTTCTAGACCTAAAAAAGACATCTTAACTGTAGAAAACAGAACGGCTGCAAGAAAAATTGCCACACAATCTTTTGTACTGCTGAAGAACGAGAACAATGTGCTTCCACTAAAAAAGGATGCCAAAATTGCATTGGTGGGACCATTAGCGAACGACAAAAACAATATGTTGGGTACATGGGCTCCTACGGGAGACCCGCAACTTTCAATTCCTGTTTTAGAAGGGTTAAAAAATGTAGCCCCTAAAGCTAAAATTACATATGCAAAAGGCGCCAATATTACTAATGACACTGAGCTTGCCAAACGTGCCAATGTATTTGGACTACGGGTAGATATTGATAAACGAACGCCTGAGACTATGTTAGCGGAAGCTTTGAAAAACAGTGAAAATGCAGATGTAATCGTAGCCGTTGTTGGGGAGGCTTCAGAATTTGCCGGGGAAGCTGCAAGCAGAACTGAAATATCGATACCACAGAGTCAGAAAAAATTAATTAATGCCTTAGCAGAAACCGGAAAACCGGTAGTATTGGTTTTATTTAGCGGTAGACCATTGACCATTTCCCATGAGTTTAACCTGCCAGTAAGCATTCTACAAGTCTGGAACCCCGGTATTGAAGCCGGTAATGCCATTGCCGATGTACTTTTCGGAGATTATAATCCGTCTGGGAAACTTACCGCAAGTTGGCCAAGAAATGTAGGTCAGATTCCTATTTACCACAGCATGAAAAATACAGGTAGACCAGCACCAACCCATCAATTCGAAAAATTTAAATCTAACTATCTCGATAGTGAAATATCTCCCCTTTTTCCTTTTGGATATGGACTGAGCTACACCACTTTTGAGTATAGTTCAATAGCTGTCGACAAGAAAAAAATAACACAAAACGAAGGAGTAAATGTGTCTTTTTCCGTAAAAAATACTGGCAACTACGATGGTGAAGAAGTGGTACAACTGTATTTAAAAGATGAGGTGCGTAGTATAACACCACCCAAAAGACAACTAAAGGGTTTTAAAAAAGTATTCCTTAAAAAAGGCGAGACGAAAACAGTGACCATAACCCTTTCTGCAGATGATTTAAAATTCTACAATAGCGAATTAGAATTTGTCTCAGAACCAGGAAAATTTATGGTGTTCGTGGGTGGAAATTCCAATGCTGAACTTTCAGCCGAATTTGAGCTCGAATAATCTTTTAAACCAACAATTAGAACAAAATTCAAATTGACTATGCGCATAGGTATTTTAATACTAATTGGGTTGATCTCTATTTCTTGTAATACTAATTCACAATCGGGCAAGAATACTGACCAGAAGCCAAATATTGTATTTATCATGGCAGATGACCATGCTATTCAAGCGATCAGTGCCTATGGACATCCTATTAGTAAATTAGCAAAAACTCCGAATATTGATAGAATTGCCGAAAACGGAGCCATTTTTCAAAATAGTTTCGTCACCAATTCTATTTGCGGGCCCAGTAGAGCCGTTATCTTAACAGGAAAGCATAGTCATATAAACGGATTTAGGCAAAACGGCGATCATTTTAATGGCAGTCAGCCTACATTGCCAAAAATGCTGCAGCAATTTGGTTACGAAACCGCCGTATTCGGCAAATGGCATTTACATGGTTATCCTGAAGGGTTTGATCACTGGAAAATTATTGTTGACCAGGGGAACTATTATAACCCAGATTTTATCGACAATGGCGACACTACCCGTATTGAAGGTTACGCTACCGATATTATTACCGAAGATGCTTTACACTGGTTAAAACAAGACCGAACAGACTCCCTACCGTTCTTTTTAATGGTACAGCATAAGGCACCTCATAGAAATTGGATGCCCGCACTACGACATACAAACCTTTACGATTCGGTGCAGTTTCCGCTTCCGGATAGTTATTTTCCTGAATTTAACAAGCAATGGGCCGCTAAAGAACAACTACAGACCATTTACAAAGACATGTACGAAGGTCATGATCTTAAAATGACAACAGCATATGGTAGTACCGAATTATTGAACAACCCATGGACAACAGATTATGACAGAATGACCCCAAATCAACGTGAAATTTGGGATGCGGCATACTTGAAAAAAAACAATGCTTTTCATAAAGCTAAATTATCAGATAAAGAACTTGCTATTTGGAAAGGACAACGCTACATACAAGATTATATGGCGACCATTGCAGCTGTAGACGAAGGTGTAGGCAAAATTCTGGATTATTTGGAAGAAAGCGGTCTCGATGAAAATACGTTGGTGGTCTATACTTCTGACCAAGGTTTCTGGATGGGTGAAAACGGTTGGTTCGACAAGCGATTTATGTACGAGGAATCTTTTAAAACTCCCCTATTAATGCAATTACCAGGTACAATAAAATCGGGAACCAAAATTGACGCCATGGTTCAAAACCTAGATTTTGCACCAACGTTTTTAGACCTCACCGGGTTTTCTAATTTAAGTACCGATATGCAAGGAGAATCTTTCGTAGGGTTATTGAATGGCACTATAAAAGAAGAAGATTTTAGAGATGTGGTGTATTATCATTATTATGACTACCCCGCCTTTCACATGGTGAAAAAACATTATGGAATACGTACCAAACGCTATAAACTAATTCATTTTTATGATGATATAGATACTTGGGAATTATATGATCTGGAAAAGGACCCAAAGGAAAAAACAAATTTGATCATGGATTCTGAATATGCCAATATTTTAAATGAAATGCATATTAAGTTAGATAGTGTTAAAAGACATTACGGTGTTACGCAGTCTGAGTTTAAATCAGCACCGAAAGAAAAAGTAGATCGATCGTACGACCAATTTAAAAGACTTAGAGGAACACCGGCTACTTTTAACTAGGTTTTGTGCTTTAACCGGATCACCAAATTCTTTACAGCTAACCAAAATTTTTTGGTAGTGGGGTTCGGAATTACCGACATATCCTCATCTTCTCCATCATTAGAACTTACCATTAGTTTAATATACTCAAAGGCCTCATTTGGTATTTCCTCAGATAAAAATGCCATACTCCAAGTGTCAAACTCTCTAGAATATATATTTCCGTTAGAAAGTAATTTTACTTCATAATGTCTATCATCAACCTTAATTCTTTCAAACAGATATAATACATCTTTTGACCCTCCTTCGAGATATTGAATAAATACTCCTTCATGATATATGAGACAACCCGTAATATCATGTTTAGAATTAAAATCCCTTGATTTTACCAGTATTTCATTTATCTGCGAAGTACTAAGTGTCTTGGCTATAGATTTGTAGACCAAATTATACATTGAAAACTACTTGGAAATTATTTAGAATTCAATATAGCATCTTTTAACAATTCAATCGAACAAAAAGACATATTTTTCTTACAAATAATACAATTCCCAATCCAATCCAAATACCAGCTACGAACCTGTAGGGTCAATTTTATATTTGATAACGACTACAGAATTTACATATAACTCATAAATTTCATTAACACACTTAAAACATGAATATTATGAAAAATAAAATAGTTCTAACGGCAGCTTTGACCTTGATATTAGCATCATGTTCAAGCACAAAAAAAACATCAACAAATAATACTGAAACTACAACAGAACAAGTAAGTACTGTTCAAAACACATCCACTTCTTCTTCTTCTTCTGAGATGGACGCTGAAGATTCGTCTGCTATTTCGCAACAAAATATGGCAGCACAGGCAAATGGATCAACAGGAGCCATGAATAACTTAATGGCACAAGGTTCTTCAAAAACTATAGCTAGCGAGTATGCTGAAATGTTCTCGAAGTTAGAAATGAGCGATGAACAAATTAGCACGTTTACTTCTGCTATGAACAGGTTCAAAACTAAACAAGCCAATATGCCAAGCGGTGAAATGTTGGGTAGTATTGAAAATGAACGTACCCGCCAATTAGAAGAAATTCTTTCTAGTGGTCAATATGCCAAATATGAAGAGTGGTTAGCTAATAACCAATAATTAACCGTTTTGTTTAATAATGTATTGCATCAATTCTAAAAGGTATTCAACAAACCTATGGCAGCAGCCCCTTGTACCTTTATACTTTACTAATTATAAAATAATATTACAATGATAAAACCTACATCAAAAGTACCTGAATTAAAACTGCCATTGATAAACGATACGCAGTGGAGTCTATATGACCAAGACAGTAAAACTTTTACAATGCTTGTTTTTTATAGAGGGTTACATTGCCCGGTTTGTAAAAATTATCTTGAAGCTTTAACTAAAAAGTTAAAGGATTTTAGCGACAAAGGGGTTCATTTAATTGCGATAAGCAGTGACAGTGAAGAGAGAGCAAAAAAAGCTGGTGAAGAATGGAATATACCAGAGCTACCCGTTGGATATGATTTACCTATAGAAACAGCTCGGGAATGGGGTTTATATGTTTCTAAAAAAACATCTGACAAGGAGCCGGACGAATTTTCTGAACCTGGTTTATTTTTAATTCGCCCAGACAATACTTTGTACGCAAGTGCCATACAAACTATGCCATTTGCAAGACCTAATTGGGACGATATCTTAAATGCAATAGATTATGTTACCAAAAATGATTACCCCGCTAGAGGTGGTGAATAAGACCAACTTTTCAGGTAGTCTGAAATATTAAATAGTGATTTGTTTCCGAACGAAACAAATCACTATTTTTTTATGCGCTATACTATTGTACTCCTCTTTTAAACCTTGCCTTCTTTCCATTGTTGAAACAATGCTTTTGCTTCTTCGCTTACCATTGGGTATAAACCAATAATTGGTGTACCGCCCTCTACCTTTTCCATGACAAATTCTTCGTACAATGTCATATCGATACATTCATCGGCTACCTCATCTGCTAGATGTGCCGGAATGACCATTACACCATCATCATCTCCAAGAATAATATCTCCAGGAAATACAGCAACATCACCACAACCAATTGGATCGTTTATGGCAATAGCTTGATGTAAAGTAAGATTGGTAGGAGCTGTTGGTCTGTTATGATAAGATGAAAAATTCAACGCTGCTATTTCGGCAGAATCCCTAAACCCTCCATCGGTTACAATACCAGCTGCACCGCGTACCATAAGTCTGGTTACTAAAATTGACCCTGCCGAAGCTGCCCTACCATTCTGTCGGCTATCGATCACCAAAACAGCACCTTCTGGGCACTCCTCTACCGCAACCCTTTGCAAATGTTTTGGATCTCTAAAAACAGAAATAGGATTTAAATCTTCCCTAGCAGGAATGTAGCGAAGCGTATATGCCTCACCCACCATTGTTGGTCTACCTGACTTTAATGGCTTTACACTTTGTATAAATTGATTTTTGAGTCCTTTTTTAAACAAGCAAGTGGCCACTGTTGCCGTACTTACTTTTTTAAGTTTCTCTTTAGTAGAAATAGATACTTTGGTCATAATTTCTCTTGAAAATTGTATTGTTAAGCTTTTTTCCAGGTTTCTTTGATAAAGGTTAAATCCTTTTTCATTTTAGCGAATACTTCTTTTTTATCCATGGTAATTTTAGTTGCACCATGCTCAGCCCCACCAAGGTCATATTCTAAATGCAATGATATTGGCACGTTTATTTTATACTTTTTAAGTAAGGAAAAATAATGTGTAAAATCTACCATGCCCTCACCTAACGGTGTATTGATTGGTTGCCACACCCCATCTTTTATTCCCCATTTAAAATCTTTGATGACCAACGATTTTATGAACGGTTGAATACGCCTTAAATCTAGCTCCCAACTTTTTCCACCTTCCACAACTGCATGTCTTATATCATACTGACATCCTAAGTAGTTCCTATTGGCATTGGCAAAAATTGGTGGCAGGTCCCATATTGGTGCTCCAACATGATTTCCTGCATGGTTTTGATAACAGCCAACCAACCCTAAATCTTTATTAACTTCTGACAACTTAACAGCTTGTGCTGCAAATTGTGCCTGACTCGCATCTATTGAGACATCTTCTGGATACGATAACCAACCGGTACGATAATGACTGAATCCGGCATTGCTGGCAGCTTCTAGCACTTGCTTTTCCTCTGGTTTGGTTATGTCCCATACGTTGGTCGTCATCATATGAGGTTTCAATCCGTATTTCTTCATGGCTTCTACCGCAAGGGGCAAATCATCAACAACTCTTTCTGGCAATACATGACCCTTTGGTCTTACGGTTACATCCAATCCATCAAAACCTATTTCCGCAGCCTGAGCAGACATTTCATTATAATCTAAAAACTGCAAATGTTTGGAGAACAGGTTAATCTCCAATTTATTATTAGCAGTAGAAAATGATGACGCAAAAGCACCATTAATATGTAGTAACGGTATACCAGCCAGCACGGTAGTCGTTTGTTTTGTGAATTGTCGCCTTGACATCATTTTATCATCATTTCTCATTTTCACTTGCTTAAAATTATTTTTATACCAGTTTAAATGTTAAAAATTTGGAGGTCTTACAAATATATGTAATTTTGGTCAACCAAATTGGTTAACCAGTTTAGTGTTTGAAATTCACTAAAATCCTTTTGCTTCCCTATGTATAGGCGAAATGTAGTTGATGACGTTAACTAATCCATCAAAAAAAGTTCAAATCAGTTTAACTCGATTACAATGAATAAGTATATTTTTCTATTAGCTTCTGTTTTTTTATTCGTTTCCTGCGGAGAAACTTCAAATACCAATACCATTACGGTAAAGGATATAAACGAATTGAATTCGGCCATATCAAATGCCGGTCCCGGTGATGAAATAGTCATGACCAATGGCGAATGGAAGGATGTCAACATTAAGTTTGTAGGCTATGGAAATGAAGAAAGCCCAATTACCTTACGTGCCGAAACGGCCGGTGAAGTAAAAATAACAGGCTCATCTGATTTAAAATTAGGTGGAGAACACCTTATAGTTAACGGGCTACATTTTACAAACGGTGCATCGCCATCGCAGGCAGTTATAGATTTCGGCATTTCTCAAGATACTGTAGCCAATCATACTAAAGTAATTAACAGTGTTATAACCGATTTTAATAAAGCCCAAAGAAATATGACCGATTTATGGGTACGCTTTAGAGGCCGCCATAATGAACTTGATCATTGTTACATCGCCGGAAAATCAAATAGAGGCCCTACCGTAAGAATAGACCTTGCCGGAAAGAATAGTATTAAAAACTACCATAAAATCACCAACAATTATTTTGGTCCAAGACCTCCAAAGGGTGGTCCCAGTGCAGAGACCATTCAATTGGGCAACAGTTTTACCTCAATGGCGCCTAGCCACACTCTGGTAGCCAATAACTTTTTTGATCATTGTAACGGTGAAGTAGAAATAATTTCGAGTAAAACCAACTTTAATGAATTTAGAAACAATGTGTTTTATAAAAGTGAGGGATCTCTAGTTACAAGACATGGCAATTACTGTATTGTAGACGGCAACGTGTTTATAGGTGATGACAACTCTGATCAAATTGGTGGAATTAGGTTGATAGGGACAGGGCATTGGGTCACCAATAATTACTTCTATAATTTAAACGGACAAACATTTAGGAGTCCCCTAGCCGTTATGAACGGAATTCCAAAATCTCCTTTGAACAGGTATTTACAGGTTACCGATGTGGTTGTTGCAAACAATTCGTGGGTCAATTGTGTATCTCCGTGGCAGTTTGGAGTGGGCTCAAATATTGACCAAAAAGATATTCTACCAAAATCTGAAATAAGGTCGGCTACACCAATAAGAACAATTGTTGCCAATAACCTTATCTATAACGAAACAAATGACAAACAGCCAATAGTTAGACACGATTCTATAGATGGTATTCTATTTAAAAGTAATATCATCAATAACCAAGGCGGTATTTTCAATGCTGTTGACGGACTTATACAAGAAGATGTCTCCATGACCGTAGCTAAAGGCAATATTTTAATGCCAGAACAACCTTTATCGGACTTTGAACTGTATCATGGTTTTGAGTTTGACCAGATCAAAACGGATTTATTTGGTAACTCAAGAGCCGATAAAAATATGGTAGGTGCCGTAGTTGATAAACCAACCGGTAAAACCGATATGATGAATACTTCGTTGTACGGACCAGACTGGTTCAATAAAGATTCCTCAAAAAATACCACATCTAAATCCCATACCGCTGCTACGACTAAAGAACTTACCACTGCACTAGAATCGGCCATAAATGGAGATACCATTATTTTATCAGCCGAACGCTATGAAATAAACAACCCTTTAAAAATCAATAAAAAGCTTTCGATATTGGGTGCCTCAACGAACTCAAAAAAAACTATAGTGTATAATGGTCCAAAGGAAACGCCTGCTTTTGAAATGCACCCTAAAGGTGAACTCAGCCTGCAAAATGTACATCTAAATGGGCAAAAAGAGCAATATGCCTTTGCCAGTTTAAAAGAAAACATGTCTAGCTTATATAATTTAAACGTAGTGGATTGTATTATATCCGACTTCGATTACGTCTTAAAAGCCTACAAATATTCTTTCTCTGAATACATCACTTTTGAATCTTCCTCGGTTTTAAATTGTACGAATGGCTTGGAACTTTCTGAAGAAGTGGAGGACAAAGGTGAATACAATGCAGAAAACATCGTTATCAACAACTGTACTTTTGATAGTGTGGCACGTAATGTGATCGATTATTATAGGGGTGGTTATGACGAATCTACCGTTGGGGGTAACCTTGTTGTTACCAATAGCACCTTTACCCATTGTGGCCCAACAGCTGATAGCGGTTTGCTTTTAAACACCTATGGTATTATCAATGTTAATCTAACAAACAATGAATTCATTGATAACCCCGTAAAACTTGTAGCTCGCCTATGGGGTGCCAAAAACAATAGCGCAAAAGATAATGTCATAAAAAATTCTGGGGAATTGATCGTACAAGAAAACTTACCCATGAAATTAATGTACTAACTCAATTAGACATGAAAAATACGCTAATCTTATTTTTATTAGGTTTTTCAACAGTTCTTTGCGCACAACACATACCCTCCAATACCGTTTTAGAATTTAACGAGCTTGTATCTGTTCTTAAACCTGATACAAAAGCAAAATTAAATGAGGGAAATAACATCACCGAAAAGCAATTGGCCGCCTATTTCAGAGAGAGGTTCTCAAAACGCTTTTTCTATGATTACCGAACTGTAGCGCAACGACTAAAGTTCTATAACGAAAAATATAAGAATTCTGAGGAGCATAAAAATAGAGCTCAAGACCATATTTCAAAATTTAAAGATTCTACCCAATGGATTCTGCCCTTTAACCACTTAAGCGGCGAGCCGGTGAATGCCTATGCTTTACGTCACTTGGCAAGACAACATAAAATGGCGGATATTATTCTAACCTATTTTAATGAAGACAGAAATCCTGAATACATCAAGTACTTTGAAACTCAAATGCGTTCTTTGAATACTGCACTTGAAAGCGGAGCTTATGAGAAAATTGAAGACGGAAATGGGGTTTACGAAGTATTTAGATCTGGGTATAGAATACTCAATTGGTTATGGATCCATAATTTAATTTTAAACGAAGAGGAATATTCAGATAAAGATCAGCTTACTACCATAGCCACCCTACTTCAACATGGGCAACATCTTTACGAACGAAATCAAGAATTTCAACCCGGCAACCATCAAACCAGAGGTATGTCGGCTTTGGCAATGTTGTCCATTTTATTCCGTGATTTTGAAGGAACCGACCTTTGGTACGATAGAGCCATGCAACGCCTTGGGGAGCATTTAGATAAGGAAATCAACGATGACGGATTTCAATTTGAACGCTCTGTTCATTATCATATGAGCGATATCAATAACTACTATTACGTCTACCAATTGGCAAAGATCAATGATATTAGCATTGATAAGGCCTGGAAAGATAAGCTGGAGGGATTATTTACCACCTTGGCAAAAATAGCTTATCCAGATAAAAGTGCTCCCGTACTGCAAGACGATACTGAAATACCTTGGGCAGAAACCAATGACATTTCAAAAATAATGACCCTAGGGTATTTGTTATTTGAAGATCCCGAGTTCGGATACTTTGCTTCAGATAATGTTAAAGAAAGAATGTATTGGTTTTTAAATAAAAAACAACTCGATCTACTTCAAAATATTGAACGTAAAAAACCTTCTTACGAGTCCCTCTCCCTGCCCAGCACTAACTATTACGTAATGCGTGAAGGATGGAATGCAAATGACAAAATGATGATCATTAGTGCCGGACTTGACAAGGACAAACCAGATCACCAACATGGAGATATGTTAGGTATTCAGGCTATGGCAAACGGTCATGCAATTCTACCAAATTACCAGGTTAGATACTCTCTTGAAGATTTTGAACTGTTTAAAAACTCACTGGTTAAAAACGTTGCTTTGGTTGATAATGAACTGCAAGGTAAACAATGGACCTCTAACAAAGGTGGAAGTGGTTTTGGTAAATTTGGCAAACTACCTACCCCAACAGTTATTAATTGGACCACGAACAAAGACTATGACCTATTTATTGGAAAACACGATGGTTTTAACAACGTAGGTGTAAGTTACTCAAGACAGGTTATTTTTATTAAAAATGACTTCTGGATCGTGAAAGATAATTTTTCATCTGATCAGCAACACGAGTATACCCAAATATGGCAAGGCCATTATACCACCGAAAATGGCTCTAATCTAATAAGAGCTACTGCTCCCGATGCTAGTGGACATGATATTTTACAACTAAACGCTACAGATAGCGTAACCACTTCAGGAAGCCGAGGTAAGAATTGGAGCCAAGTTTCTAAACTTAACGAAAAAGACTTTAGTTTTTTGACGATTATATATCCCTATAAAGGATATGATAATAGAATAGATGAAACAAGTGAAGCACCCATCTTGAACGGTTGGAACATAAGTACATCTTCTTCCCAAGGTGAAAATTTTACCAGTATTAAAAAAGAAAACACGGCTTACTTTTTTGATGCATCTAACATAACATTTAAAGAAGTTGAGATAACCTCTTCTAAAAAAGCAGATTTTCTAATACAATATGAAGAACACAATTTTAGAATAACGGCAATTGGTACCGATCAAAT
The DNA here is from genome assembly GCF_902506355.1 of Maribacter litoralis. Classification (NCBI taxonomy): domain Bacteria; kingdom Pseudomonadati; phylum Bacteroidota; class Flavobacteriia; order Flavobacteriales; family Flavobacteriaceae; genus Maribacter; species Maribacter litoralis. The sequence goes on from NZ_LR733271.1 coordinate 990,672, forward strand.
CACTTTAACAATTTCAAAACCGAAATCTAAGAAAATTAGCAAAACCCTCTCACCTGGTGAAACTTGGGAATTCTACTCATTAAATCACTAGGCTCTTAGTCGTTAATTAATTTATTATAAAGTACTTAGCAAACCCAAAATTTAGTATAATCTAAGGGATTTTATATAAGAATAACGACATTATACATTTTACGAAATTAGTAACCACTCAGGGGTTTAATTATGATTATATAATTAAAACGACCGATATTATGTTAAATATTTGTAAGTCTTACAAATATCCTTATTTTTGGTAAACCAATTTGGTTAACCAGTTTTGATTTATGAAACCTCATCACCTATTATTTTCATTGTTGTGTCTTTGTTTGGTATTTTCTTTTGCACCAAACACAACAACACCCAACCTAGTTCATACAGTAGAAGAGTTTGAGACCAAACTAAAACAAGTTCAGCCCGGTGATAGCATTGTTTTAGCGAATGGAGTTTGGACGGACGCTGAATTACTTTTTGAAGCCAATGGTACTTCAGAAAAACCGATAACCCTTACGGTTGAAGAAATGGGCAAAGTAATTTTATCTGGAGAGTCGAATTTAAGGATTGCCGGAGACCATTTAATAGTTAAGGGGCTTGTTTTTAAAAATGGCTATACGCCTACCAACGCGGTAATATCCTTTAGAAAAAGTAGAGAAAAAATGGCCAATAATTCTCGTTTAACAGAATGTGTCATTGACAATTATAATAATCCAGAACGCCAAGTACAAGATTACTGGATTACTATTTACGGAAAAAACAATCGAATTGACCACAACCATATAGCTGGCAAAAAGAATTTGGGCGTTACAATGATCGTTGGTTTGGACACTGAAGAAAGTAGAGATAACAATCACAAAATCGACCATAATTATTTTGGGCCAAGACCTACCTACGGTAATAATGGTGGAGAAACCTTAAGAATTGGCACTAGCCATCATGCTTTGGAAAAATCGAACACTTTTGTCGAGTCCAATTATTTTGACAGAACCAATGGCGAGCATGAGATTATATCGAACAAAGCCTGTAACAATACTTTTAAGTACAACACTTTTTTTGAATGTACAGGTACATTGACCATGAGACACGGCAATGAAACGTTAGTGGATGGCAATGTATTCATTGGAAACAACAAACCAAGTACCGGTGGTATTCGTGTAATCAATGAAAGTCAAACAGTAATAAACAACTACCATATTGGTTTAACCGGTTACCGTTTTAGAGGTGCTTTTGTTATGATGAACGGTGTACCCAACTCACCTCCTAATAGATATGTACCTGTTATAGACTCTAAGGTGAACAACAACACATTTGTAAACTGCGACAACATTCTTTTTGGGGCAGGCAGCGATGACGAAAGAAGTCAGGCACCCAAAACTTCAGAGTTTTCAGGAAACATTATTTATAACGAAACCAAAAAAGATGTATTCACCATTGATGATGATATTAGCGGTATTACATTTAAGAATAACATTCTGGGTGAAAATTCTGAAACCACAATAGAAGAAGGGTTTAAAAATGCCAAAATTAAACTGTTGAAAGACGAAAACGGATTATTGATTCCTACTTCTAGTAAAATTAAATCAAAAGTATCTATCAGCCCTAAAATTGCGACCAAAGAAAATACAGGTACAAGCTGGTATTCAAAAGCCGACAACTATATAGCTTTAAACTCTGGCAACACTATAAAGGCGAATGCTGGCATCAATACCTTATATGAGGTCGTAAAAGTGTCTAAACCTGGAGATATTATTATTTTAGAAGAGGGAGGCACCTATTTATTGACCAAAGCGGTAAAGATTGACCATCCACTAACTTTTAAAACTAACGGCGAAGAAAAAGCGACCATCCTTTTTGAAAGAATGATGGCTTTCGAAATACAGAACGGAGGTAGTTTGTCTTTAGAGAACATTAGTTTTAACGGTACCAAATCTCCTGATTACGCCGGCAATTCTGTTATAAGCACCAGTAAAACCAGTATGATAGACAATTATAAACTGTTTATTGAAAATTGCGAATTTAAGGACATGGTAGTAAACCACTCCTTTGATGTTCTTAGGGTTTCTAAAGGAACATTTGCCGATACCATAAGCATTAAGAACTCCAGTTTTAAAAATATTTCTGGAAGTATTGCTGCATTGGATAAAGAAACGGACGATATAGGCGCTTATAATGTAGAATATTTTATAATGAAGAACAATGCCATCAATGATTTGCAAGGTGCGGCATTAAGGCTATACAGAGGTGGTAAAGATGAGAGTACATTTGGTCCGTTTTTAGAAGTAGAGCATAATGTATTCGACCATGTAGGTTATGGCAAAAAAAATAAATATGACGCCGCCCTTTCTTTATACGGTGTGCAGGAAATTGACATCAAGAACAATATTTTTAAAGACAGCAAAGCTATAAATATGCATTTGGTTGTTGGTGAACCTATTGTAAAGGTTCTCAACAATGCTTTAAGCAATTCTGAAAAACTAATTGTTACCGGCGACCAAAAATATGAAGTGGACAATCAATGGGAACTTGCTCCCGAATTTGACGAAAGCAGTAATTATTTATTGAGTACAGACTCTCCTCTAAAGGGTAAAGGTACCGATGGCAAAGACTTAGGTCTAATTAAAAATTAACAACAAGAATGACCAAAAACATAACAACATTGCAGATACTTATTTGCTGTATTTTTCTTTGCCTAAATACTATGGCTCAAGAACACCCTAGTTTGATTCTTACAAAGAAAGGTGTGCAAAAAATTCGGGCAGAATTAGGTAATGTGCCTTTATTCGATGCTACCCTACAACAGCTAAAAGAAGAAATAGATGCAGAAATAAACTTAGGTATAGATACACCCGTACCCAAAGATTATTCTGGCGGCTATACACATGAACGCCATAAACGTAATATGGTGGTGATGCAACAAGCAGGTGTTCTCTATCAAATACTGGAAGATGAAAAGTATGCCGAATATGTAAAGGATATGCTTATGCAATATGAAGCTATGTATAAGACATTACCGCTGCATCCAAAAACAAGATCGTATGCTAGGGGTAAATTATTTTGGCAATGTTTAAATGACTCTAATTGGTTGGTTTACGTTAGCCAAGCTTATGATTGTATTTATGATTATTTGGATAAAGCGGAAAGAAAAAAGCTTGAAAAAAATCTATTTAGACCTTTTGCAGACCACATATCGGTAGACAGTCCGCAATTTTACCAAAGGGTTCACAATCACAGTACTTGGGGAAATGCCGCTGTAGGCATGATTGGTTTGGTGATGAACGATCAAGAATTGATTGATCGGGCATTATACGGTATAAAAGGAGTTAATTTAGACAAAACCGCCAAAGATGATGATGGTGGATTTTTAAATAAAGATGGTAAGGCAGGATTTTTAGCTAATATCGAAGAGCCCTTTTCTCCAGATGGTTATTACAACGAAGGTCCTTACTACCAACGTTATGCCATGTATCCATTTCTAATTTTCGCTGAAGGATTGCACAATGTAAAACCTGAACTTAAAATTTTTGAATACAAAGATGGCGTGCTATTAAAATCCATAGATGCACTTTTAAACTTATCTGATGCCGATGGCGACTTTTTTCCTCTTAACGATGGGCAAAAAGGAATGTCATTTTATAATAACGCATTGGTTACAGCCGTAGATATTTCCTATTATTTTGGCAACCAAGACCCTGGTCTACTTAGCATAGCCGCTAAGCAAAATAAAGTCTTGTTAGATGACTCTGGTCTGGCAGTCGCATTAGGGGTTAAAAATGGGAAAGCACTACCATTTGAAAAAAAATCGATCAACCTATCTGACGGTCCAAATGGCAAACAAGGTGGTGTAGGTATTTTAAGAAGCGAAGGTTTAGAACTTGTTTTTAAATATGCCTCGCAAGGATCTAGCCACGGCCATTACGATAAGTTATCTTATTCATTCTACGAAAACGGCGATGAAGTGCTACAAGATTACGGATTGGCCCGTTTTGTAAACATTGAACAAAAAGGCGGTGGAAATTATTTGAAAGAAAATAAAACTTGGGCAAAGCAGACCATAGCTCATAATACCGTAGTACTAAATGAACAATCTCATTACCAAGGCAAATATGATATTGGCAGCAAGTACCACCCTAGTTTATATGTCTTTGATAGCGCTAAAGAAAATATTCAAATTGTAAGCGCTAAAGAAACAAATGCCTACCCAGGCACCGAAATGCACAGGACCATGGCTATAATAAAGCAAGACGGTTTTGAAAAGCCCTTTATGCTAGATATTTTAAAAATATCATCAGACAGCACGAATCAATACGACCTCCCCTTCTATTTTATGGGACAAGTTGTAAGTACCAATATTGATTATGAAGCTCCTAAAACACTAGAGGCACTAGGAAACGGCTATGGATACCAGCATTTATGGCTAGAGGGTTCAGGTACAACTGAAGATGAAAACACCAAATTTAGTTGGTTAGAAAATGGTAGGTTCTACACTTTAACATCTGCAACCAATAACAATGATGAATTTAAATTCGTAAGAATAGGTGCAAATGATCCCGAGTTTAATTTAAGAAGGGAAGCCGGTTTAATTTTACGCAGAAAAGATACCCAAAATACACTTTTTGTATCCACAGTAGAATCTCATGGTAGTTATAGTCCGGTTTCTGAGTTAGCCTTAAATTCCAATAGCAACATAAAAGAGCTAAAGGTTATTTTTGATAGTGCTGCATATACGGCAATTGAAATTAAAGATGTAAAAGATGGAACAAGCATTTTTATTTTAGCAAATACAAACGCATCTAAAGACGCTAATCATAAATTAAAAATAAACGATAAGGACTATGAATGGTCTGGTTCTTATTACTTTAATAAACAATAACAGAAATAGATTATGAAAAGATTCAGTGAAAAATATGTCATAGCAAAAGACATGGAATGGGAAGAACTTGGTGGCGGAGTATCAAGAAAATTCTTAGGATATGACAATCAAATTATGATGGTTAAGGTAAAGTTTGAAAAAGGGGCTTTAGGTGCACCTCACCAACATTTTCATACGCAAGCCACATATTGTGTATCGGGTAAATTCGAATTTGAAATTGATGGTGTAAAGCAAATAGTAGAAGCTGGTGATGGTGTTTACATTGAACCTAACTTGTTACATAGTGCCGTTTGTTTAGAAGAAGGTATGCTTATAGACACTTTTAGCCCTGTTAGAGAAGATTTCTTAAGCGGTGGCGAAGTATCGTACTTTGGCGACAAATCTTAACAAAGTAAACCGAGTCTTGTTTTAGACTGTACGGATCAACAAATGTATTATATCAACACATAAAATTACTTGATGTAAACATATTTCAATAACACTTTAAATGCTGGACCAATACATATGGCAACAAAAAATACATCCGCTATAGGAAAATTTAAAAGAAGCCTTAAAAATTTTGGCCCAGCATTTTTTATCATAGGCTATGTTGTAGGTACTGGCAGTGTTACCTCAATGGTAGTATCTGGGGCAAAGTATGGACTTAGCCTTTCATGGGCACTACTGTTGTCTTGTTTTTTTACCTACTTTCTTTTGGTCGCCATTAGCAAATTGACCATAGTTTCTGGTGATACCCTAATGTTCAATTTCAAAAAGACATTTGGTAAGCCATTAACAATATTTATAATTACCGCCCTATTGGTCTCCATAGTCTCATCTTGTATAGGGGTTATGGGCGTTGTCGCAGAGGTAACCATGGAATGGATTTCGGTGAAGACAAATATTTCTTTTCTTAACGGCCCTATTGTAGCCGTCTTTTTCATAGCATTACTAATTGCACTTTTTTGGACTGGAAAGCACGAAAATTTTATAAAAGCCATGAGTATAATGGTCGGGTTTATGGCCTTGGCTTTTATTGTAACCAGTTTTATGGTGGTCAAAGAAGCAGGTACTTCTATCGCCTCATTTTTTCCTGAATTACCTTCAGGCGATAATAATGGATTGGTTATTGCCGGTATTGTGGGCACCACAATGGCTGGTGTATGTTTAGCCTCTAGAAGTGTTTTGGTTCAAGAACAAAATTGGGGGTTAAAAGATCTAAAAACAGAAAATAAAGATGCCATGTCATCTATGATCATGACTTTCTTTATTAGCCTCGCCATTATGATCAGTGCTACTGGAACATTATATTTTAAAGGAGGTAAAGTTGATGACGCCACCGATATGATGCACGCTTTAGGACCATGGGCAGGAGATTTCGCACTTACCTTATTTACTCTGGGAATTATAGGAGCGGGACTCTCATCGATCTTTCCCAACTTACTACTTTTTCCTTGGTTGGTTTCCGACTATACCGGTACAGAACGCGATATGAAAAAGCCTCTTTATAAACTCATAGTGGTATTAGTTGCCCTATCGGGTTTAATAGTTCCTCTTTTAGGAGGAAAACCGGTTTGGATTTTAATTGCTTCACAGGCCTTGAGTCCGTTTGTAATGCCACTGATCACTCTTTTTCTGCTTATACTATTGAACAAAGAAAGCGTCATGAAATCACATAAAATAGGACTTTGGATGAATTTGGCATTAGGCGCAACATTCATTTTCAATTGCTATATGCTATATGTTGCACTAAACGGTTTTATCGATTTTATATCGTAGTTACTATTTTTTTAAGACAAAGTAATTCATAAAAAAAGCGAACAAGATATTAGATTTTGTTCTCCTTTTTCACAATTTGTACAATCTTAACTTAACTCTTACATGTCATTTTTAAGTTGGAGGATAACACAAAAGTATTTTCGTTTCTATATTTGATTTGAAATTCACCTCTTCAATAGCTGCGGAAAAGAATATTTCATCTCCTTGCGAAAAGCTATACTCCTTACCCCCACAAATTATAGTTCCTTCCCCATAATAAATAACGGCTACAAAAAAACTACCATTAGCTTTCAACGTATGCTCTGCATTTGTGCTTAGTTCTAATTCACTTAACCCAAAACAGTCTGTATGCGTTTCATTAAATATGCTATTCAAAGTGTGTGTTTCAGACGAATCAACAGCATGAGGGGTAACTTTCCACCTACGCAACGCCTCTTCGTAAGAACAGCCATCATAATGAAAACAGTCAAGCATATTTTGCTCACCAACACCTTGATGTATAAGTTCATCTGAAATTTTTAATCCGGCAGGAGTCACTTTTTCTACGCGCATGGTATAATCGGTAGGCTCTTGTACCTCCATCAAAAAGCACCCGCTACCTATGGCGTGCGGCACGCCTCCATAAATCATATAGGCATCACCAGGATGCACCTCTATTTTATGTAAGCAATTCAGCATACCTTCTATGTCTTGATTTTTAAATAAGATTTCCCATTGTTCTCGGGTCACTCCCTCTTTAAACCCCATGTAAATGACACTCTTTTCGCCATTTATTTCACGTTTGTTCAATACATACCAAGATTCGGTTTTTCCAAAAGTGGAGTTCAACATAGTTTTAGCATACGCTTTATCGGGGTGTACCTGTATCGTTAATCGTTCTTTTGAATCAAGCATTTTGATCAATACACCTGTAGTACCGAACTTATCTGCCAATGCCTTGCCCAAATAAAGTTCTTTGTTAGATGACACTAATTCTTTTAAGGAAAAAGTACCTGAAGGAGTTTCTACCATAGACAAACCTTCATTCTCCGGTCTTCCATTTCCTCTAGCCGTTACAGTAGACATAATCCATTCTTCGGGCATACTACCATCAACTTCGGGTGCGGCTTTTTTCCATTTATCTATTAAAGCACCACCTTCATAAGTTCTCCAAACCCGGTTTGAAAATTGTTTTAGAGGTATATATGCGTATTGCTGAAAATTAGTATTCATAGGTATGTAATTATTGAATGTTTAGAAATATCAAAATACAATGAAAATCAACGTATTGAATTCATCGAGAATTTTTTAAAACCTAATATTAATTGAAATTTCAGAGAGGAAAACCGCTCAAATTTAACGAATTATCAATGAATTTTAAGCGAAAAATACATCTTATTGAGCTTAAAAGAATCCTTTTTAAGAAATTGATGTATTTGTTAACAAAATACCATATCCTCAATATTCATAGGGCTTAAAAGCAGAATTACAAGATTTCAACACAGTAAAAGTTGTTAAAATATAAAAATCTCTTTTTTTAACGATTAAATAACATATATTTGGTAAACCAAATTGGATAACCAGTTTGGAAAACCAAAATTTATTTAGACTCAAATTAGTATCGAACTTTAAAATTAATCTAAACTCTATGATCAAAATTTAAAAACAAATCACCAATATCACTTTCAACAATCAAGCAAAAAAAGTTTTTTACAACGAATTATTTTACCGCTTAACTTTCTTCCACAGCAAGAGTTATACATAACTGGAAGCAACGTGGGCCCGTAAAATAAGTAGAAATGGAAGTTAACTCGATTTTCATTTTTTAAATGCTTTAATCTGACTTCAATAAGTCGAACTTAAATTAACATAACAAGACTACAAATGAATTTAAAAACGAAATTAGCATTAGTGATGATGTTGCTCCTAAACATCTCCTTATTCGCACAAGAAGGGTATACTTTGACCGGTACGGTTACCGATGAAACAAGTATGCCAGTACCTGGTGCTAACGTTGTTATCCAAAATACGACGACAGGTACTTCTACAGATTTTGACGGTAATTACTCCATTACAGTTTCTAATGGAGATGTATTGGAATTTTCTTCAATTGGTTATGCCAAACAAGAAGTTACTATTAACGGACAGCAAACTTTAGACGTTGTTCTTGCAGAAGATGCCAGCCAACTTGAAGAGGTTGTTGTTGTAGGTTACGGCTCCCAAAAAAAGAGTGATATTACAGGGTCTGTTTCTTCGGTTAAGTCTGAAGAACTAAATGCTTATCCGGTATTAAATGCAGAACAGGCATTGCAAGGACGTGCTGCCGGTGTTGTTGTACAATCTAATAACGGAGGTGAGCCAGGTGCTCCTATCAGCATTAAAATTAGAGGTAATACTTCTATTAACGCTAGTAGTTCTCCCCTAGTTGTAGTGGATGGTTTCGTTGGTGCTTCAATGCCACAGGCAAACGACATTGAATCAATGGAAGTTTTAAAAGATGCATCAGCTACAGCTATCTACGGTTCAAGAGGATCTAATGGTGTAATTTTGGTTACTACGAAAAAAGGTAGAAGCGGAAAATTATCCATTGAAGCAAATACTACATATGCGATTCAAAATATATCAAACAGATTAGATTTATTGAACGCAAGCGAGTTTGCCGATTATCAAAATCAAATTCGAACTAACAACGGTGTTACCACTCCATACACTCAAGGACCTGCCAATACCGATTGGCAAGATTTAATTTATAGATCAGGTAGCACATCTAATAACCAAGTGTCATTTTCAGGGGGTAGCGAAAAAATTAATTTTTATGCTTCTGCCAACTACTTCAAACAAGATGGTATTATAATAGGTTCTGATTTTGAAAGATTAACGTTCTTATCTAACATTGACGCGCAAGTAACAGACAAATTAAAGTTAGGAATGAACCTTTTCGGAAGTAGAGGTATTAAAAATGGTTCTGCAACACAATCTGACGGTTCAGTTTCTGCCGGTGGAGATGATGTTATCACATTAGCTTTGAGATATGCACCAGATCAACCAGTTTATAATGCTGATGGAACGTATACATTTGGTAATACCGTTGGTGATCCAGTTGACAACCCTTTCGCTGTAGCAACAGAAAGAATTGATGAAACAAAAACTGATAATTTTAGAGCTAATTTATATGCTAATTATGAAATATTAGAAGGTTTAAGTTTTAAAACGACTTTTGGTTTAAGTACAGAAAATCAGACTAGAGGTATTTTCTTTCCTTCAATACTAACACAGACAGCAGGTGGGGAAAGTGGAAGAGCAATTGTAGATACTGATAGAGAAACAAGTGTTTTAAGTGAGAACTATTTGACCTATACCAAAGAATTCGGTAAAAGCAATTTAACATTATTAGGAGGTTACTCTTATCAAAAAACAGTTTCAGAAAACTTTTTCTCTGAAGCAACCGGTTTCATATCAGATGGGTTTTCTTATTATGGTTTAGGTTCTGCAACGAACATCTTACAACCAGATTCTTCAAAATCAGAAGTGGAAATTCAATCTCAATTTGGTCGTTTTAATTACGATTATGATGATAAATATTTATTAACGGCAACTTTAAGAAGAGATGGTGCATCAAACTTTGCAGCAAATGAAAAGTATGCCCTATTCCCTTCCGCAGCTTTAGGATGGAAAGTCTCAAATGAAAACTTTCTTAAAGACAGCAAGGCAATTTCCAACTTAAAATTTAGAGCTAGTTACGGTGTTACCGGTAACCCATCAATTGGTGCATACCAATCTTTATCAAGACTTGAGACTCTTTACGCTTCTAGCAACGGACAGACTGTAAGTGCCGTTACTCCAGAACAAGCTGAAAATCCAAATCTGAAGTGGGAGTCTTCTTATCAAACAAACTTTGGTATAGATTTAGGTTTAATCAATAATAGAGTATCCGTATCATTGGATTACTACAATATAGACACCAAAGACTTAATTTTAACGGATAACAGTATAACCGAATACTTAGGATTCTCTGGTGATGACATCTTAGCTAATGTTGGTGAAATAAACAATAGAGGTCTTGAAATTGCTTTGAGCACAAAAAATATTCTTAAGGAGGATTTTAGATGGACAACTGATTTCAATATCGCTTTTAATAAAAATGAAGTGGTTAGCTTGGTAAACGATGCAGATTTGTTTTTCGATGCAACGCCAAGTTATTTTAGTCATGACAGAAGTTATGTATTAAGAGTTGGCGAGGAAGTTGGTCTGTTTTGGGGCTATGAGTATGCTGGTGTTTACCAAGGTGGAACAGTACCTGCAGGAACACAAACCTTATCAGGCGGTGTAGCAGGTGATCCATTGTTCGCTGATATCGATGGTAGTGGCGACATTACCGAAGCGGATAGAACTACTATTGGTAACCCCAACCCAGATTTTACTTGGGGTTTCACTAATAACTTCAATTATAAAAACTTAGATTTAAGTATATTCTTTCAAGGTTCTCAAGGTGGAGACATCTTTAACTTGACCAACGTACAGTTAACTAATGGAGATGCCAATACTACTAGTGCTTACTACAATAGTGCTTGGACACCAACAAATACTGACACAAACGCTCCACGCGTTGGTAATAACAGTAACAGGGAAATCTCTTCTAGATTTGTAGAAGACGGCAGCTATATAAGACTTAAGAATATATCCTTAGGTTATACAGTACCTGCTAACATTACAGAAAAATTAGGTCTTGATAACCTAAGATTATCTTTAAGTGCACAAAACCTATTAACAATTACAGATTATTCTGGTTTAGATCCTGAAGTTAGTTATTATGGTTCTGGTGGTAACAACAATACCTCGGCAAATACCGCACAAGGTTTTGATTTTGGTAACTACCCAACGGTGAGAACCGTAACCATGAGTCTTAACTTAAAGTTTTAATAAAGAATTAATTTAAAAATTTAGAAAAATGAAAATATATAAATTATTACTGTTATTGGTAGGTTTATCAATAATGGGTTGTTCAGATTTAGAGGAAGAACCTGTAGGTATATTGTCAGCAGAAGGTTTCTTTGAAACTACTACGAATATTCAAACGGCAGTAGATGGTTCTTTGACCCATGCTATTAATGAGAAGTTTTGGGGTAGAAAATTATCGATTGCATTAATGTTACGTTCAGACATGGTGAGTCTTGCCTCTAACGAAACAAGAAGGGTTGAAATGAATGAATTCACAACTCTTGCCAGTAACGGTATGATCAGTGAATTCTGGCCAAAAACGTATCAAGGTATTGCTGCAGCAAATGCTGCTATTGCAGGTGCAGAAGATGTAGATGTAGATGACGCCATTAAAAATCCGATTACGGCTCAAGCTTATTTTGCAAGGGCATTTTACTATTTCCACTTGGTTAGGTTATTTGGAGATGTTCCCTATATCGATGAACCTGTTACCGATTTTGACGCTGCTACGGCAATCACTAGAACTCCTGCGGCTGAAGTATATCAAAATATTATTTCAGATTTAGAGTATGCAAAAACTTGGTTACCATCAACGGTTACCTCTAGAGCAATTCCTTCAAAAGCAGCAGCTAGTTCATATTTATCATTAGTATACTTGACTTTGGGAGAATGGCAAAATGCATATGACGAAGCACAAGAAGTTATAGATAATGCGGGTACTTATAATTTAGCATTAGAACCTAATTTTCAAAACCTTTTCAATGCCGATGCCATAGACGCATCTCTTGAACCGATTTTTGCCTTGGACTATAATAATTTCGAAGCCGATGACAATGCTTACGATCAAATAGCTCCAATGACAGGAATTAGAGGAGACGATAGAAACTTAGGAGGAGGTTGGTCTGTCGCAGTTCCAACGTTAGAAGTGTACACGACATGGGATGCCGCAGATTACAGAAGAGCGGTTAGTTTAGATGACGAAGCATCTATTGATGGTACTGTTGTAGATTATACTGAATTTGATATCAGTGGCCATGAATTTGCAAAAAACAACCCATACATAGCAAAGTACACTCGTTTTCCCGGTCCTTTTGCCCGTGCAAATGCAAGGGCGACCAGCCACAACTATTCAATGATGCGTTATGCAGAAGTGTTATTAATTGCTGCTGAAGCAGCAGTAGAATTAGGCGACAATGCAACAGCACTTAATTATGTTAACCAAGTTAGAGCAAGAGCTAGAATGGGTGGCGAAACCCAAACAGGTGCTAGTGTTCCAGTAACATATGCTCCAAGCACTGTTCCCGCAGACTTATCGGGCACTGTCACTGTAGACGATATTTTAGAAGAACGTAGACTAGAATTTGCCTTTGAAGGAAAAAGATGGTACGACATTGTAAGAAGAAAAATAGGTAACGAGGTATTTAACGCATCTGGTCTTGAAGGAGAAAAACCATTCTTTTCTGAAGATGATTATCTGCTTCCATTACCTGAAGATGAACTAGAAAGAAACCCAAATTTAACACAGAATCCTGGGTATTAATAACGAAGTTGTTTGAGTTGGTTTTTTTAAAGATGGCTGGCTTTTGAGATAGCCAGCCCATCTTTTCCTTTAAAACTAAAGAAGTTCTGAACATTAGACCGACGAAAAATTTGTTTATACAGTTATTTTTATAAATTTGATAAACCAATCTGGTTAACCAATTTTTTCGTAATTAATAATGTGAACTATGAAGATAGAAATCTTAACAAGAAATGAGCATAAGGAACTTCACAATACAATTATTGCCAAAATAAGAGATTTAATAATTGTTAAAAATCTTGAACCGGGCGACAAGTTGCCTTCTGAAAGAATGCTTTCGGAAAAATTTGAAGTAAGTAGAAACAATGTTCGTGAGGCTATACAAAAACTTGAATTCTATGGCATACTGAAATCAAAACCACAAAGTGGAACGTTTGTGGCAGACATCGGTCCAGTGGCCATGAAGGGTATGATGAACGATATTCTTGCTTTAGAAGACCCAGATTTTAAATCGCTGGTAGAAACAAGAATACTCTTAGAACTTAAAACAGTAAGATTAGCCGCTAAAAGAAGAACTGATGATGATTTGGCAAAAATGGAAGAAGCTTTAGAATCATACAAAGAAAAAGTACTGAATAACGAAGATGCCGTACAAGAAGATTTGCTTTTTCATTTAGCTATTGCACAAGCATGTAGAAATAGTACCATCAATAGAATGATGTTGATTATTACACCAGAGATCATCAACAACTTTGAAAAATATCATGTATGTGATAAGGATCAAGGTCCAAAAAGAATAAAAGAGCATCAAAATATTTTTAATGCTATCAAAGAACAAGATACTCAACTAGCAAAACAAATGATGAAAGATCATTTCAACGAGCTATATAAGTATTGTTACAATATTTAAAGGATACAATTTATCCAATTAACCAACTGAATGAAAATACAAGGGCATTTGAGCAACACCCTCAAAAGGCTAAATATTATCATCGACAAGCAATAACCAATTAAAATAAAGAATTATGAAAATTAGGGGTTTACGATGGTGGGTTATCGCTTTAATTGCATTAGCGACTATAATAAATTATATAGACAGACAATCTATAGGTGTACTTTGGCCGGATATAGCCGAAGACCTTTTTCCTGAAAGTACTAACGACGAACGTAAAGAAATTTTCGCAACCATATCGGTAGTGTTTATGTTCGCATACGCATTCGGTCAAGCTATTTTCGGTAAAATATTAGATTGGGTAGGTACTCGTATTGGCTTTGCATTATCCATTGGAGTTTGGTCAATTGCAACTGCCCTACATGCTTTAGCAAGAGGAGTTTTAAGTTTTGGTTTCTTTAGAACCATTCTAGGAATCGCTGAAGCCGGTAACTGGCCAGGAGCTGCAAAAGCCAACGCAGAATGGTTTCCTACCGAAGAAAGAGCATTTGCACAAGGTTTATTTAATTCTGGTGCTGCTGTAGGTGGTATAATTGCAATACCTGCCATAGCTTTTATGACGGTTTACTTTAGCTGGGAAATGATATTTGTAATCGTTGGACTCCTAGGATTGTTATGGTTAATACCTTGGTTGATTTTAGTAAAAGCTCCTCCAAAAAAACATCCTTGGATTTCTGAGGAAGAACGTAATTATATTTTAACAGGTCAACAAAACCAAGATATCGATAATGATGGTACTCATGATGAAGGATATAACCCAGATACAGGAAAATTGCTATCTCATAAACAAAGCTGGGGTGTAATTATAGCCTCTGCAGCAATTGACCCAATTTGGTGGTTGTTCGTAGTATGGATTCCAATATACCTTAACGAAGTATACGGTATGGATGTTAAGACAATTGGTATCTACGGATGGGTACCTTATGCTGGAGCAATGCTAGGCGCATGGTTCGGCGGCTTGTTTGCACAGAATCGATTAAAAGCGGGTTGGAGCGTAGATAAAACAAGAAAAATTATTATTACGATTGGTTGTCTTATTATGTTACCAAGCTTATTGGCAATGGCAAATCCAGGCGGACCTACCACAGCTGTTATCATAATGGCGCTAATATTATTTGGTTTTCAAACTGCTATCGGAAATGTTCAAACTTTACCAAGTGATTTCTTTGGAGGTAAAACAATAGGAACACTATCTGGTATTGCCGGTATGGCAGCAAAATTAACAGCTGCAGCGCTAATTTACCTTGTACCATGGTTAACGTCAGGTGGAAATTACACACCAGCTTTCGTCATTGGAGCAACAATGGCAATAATTGCCCTAGCAAGTATCTGGATTTTATGTGGTAAAATAGAACCCTTAAAACAAAAATAACTAAGCATATAATTTTAATTAAAGTAAATAACAAAAGTAATGAGTGAGTCAAACGGAAAAATAGCAGTAGTAACAGGAGCAACTGGAGGTATCGGATTTGAAGTTGCTAAAAGATTAGGACAAGATGGGTATACGGTTATCTTAAACGGAATAGATGACGAAGCCGGTGCTCAAAGAATTAAAGAACTTACTGCAGAAGGAATTTCCGCAGAATACTTAGGTTTCGATGTTACTAACGAAGAAGCTGTAACCAAAAACATTAAAGCAATTGGTGAAAAGTATGGTAAAATAGACACATTGGTTAACAATGCTGGTGGATTAGGTGGTAGATCTCGTTTTGAAGAAATGACTACAGAATTTTACAGATCTGTTATGGCGTTGAACCTTGATTCTACTTTCTTTGCTTCAAGAGCTGCAATCCCTTACCTTAAAAAAGGTGAGCACCCATCAATTATCAACTATACATCTAATGCAGGGTGGACTGCTGGTGGACCTGGAGCTGGTATCTACGGTACGTCTAAAGCAGGAGTTCACGCAATAACTAGAGCCTTGGCAAAAGATTTGGCAGAATATGGTATTAGAGCAAATGCAGTATCTCCTGGTACTATAGACACTCCTTTCCATGCACAGATCAAAGCTACTAAACCAGAAGTATTTGCTTCATGGGCAAACAATATCATGTTAGGTAGATTAGGACAACCAGAAGATGTTGCTGGTGTTGTTTCTTTCTTGGCCAGCAAAGATGCTTCTTTTATCACCGCAGAAACTATTCAAATTGGTGGCGGTCAAGCATTAGGAATTTAATAGGAAAACTATTTTTTTATATATCAAAAGCGTTATCGTTATTTACGATGACGCTTTTTTATTTAGATGAATCCCTAACGATCAATTGAGATTCTAAAATAATTTTATTCAACGTCTGCTTTACGACTTCTTTTTCTATATAGCCTAAAAATGTTTCGGCAGCCAACCTTCCTATTTGTGCACTATGTTGACTAACACTGGTTATGGAAGGGGTCACCAAAGATGTAAACGGTTCATTACCAAAACCTACAAGTTTTATATCTTGAGGAACCTTTATATTTTTTTCCTTTAAAACCTGCAAAGCTCCCAAAGCAGCATAATCACTGGCAACATATACGGCATCCGGTCTGTTTTTTAGAGCTAATAACTTTTCAATTTGCAATCTTCCATCATCCAAAGTTAAACCGCTTTCGATAAGTAATTCGTCTTCGGTAGGTAACTTATGCTTCTTAATTGCATCGACATAGCCGCGTATTCTGTTATTGAAAATTCTTGTTCTTCTAAATCCGCCTATATGTGCAATGCGTTTACACCCTTGGGCAACTAAATGATCCACGATCATATGACTACTTTGATAATCATCAATACCAACATAATCCACATTTAGGTCATTCTCACCCCTATCGAACAAGATCAAAGGAATACCCTTGGATTTTATTTTCTCATAATAAGAAAGATCAACGGTTTCATTGGCCATAGAAGCAATGATGCCATCAACTTGAGTATATAAAAGTGCATCAATATTCTTACACTCTTTTTCAAATGACTCGTTAGACTGGGTGATAATAATATTATACCCGGCCTTATTAAGAACTTCCTCCATATTTTCGACTACCGATGAAAAGAAATTACTATTCGTTCTAGGCACGATTACCCCTACCAAATTACTTTTTCCTTTTCGTAAGGCACTTGCCAAATGATTAGGTTGGTAATTTAATTCTTCAGCGACTTGCTTAACGGCTTTTTTCGTCTTTATACTTATTCGCGCATCGTCATTTAAAGCTTTGGAAACCGCTGCGGTAGAAATATGCAAAACATTAGCAATGTCTTTTAAAGTTGTTCTTTTTTTATTCAATTACTTTATATATATTTGTTTAATCGATTAACCAAAAGTAAGACTTTAATTGAAGTAAACAAAAAAGGTCTATTTTGGTTATTTTTTACCTAAAGTGGTTAATCGATTAAACAAACGATAATTTAGTACATATAAAACTTAATAAACAACATGAAAAAAGTAGTAACATTCGGTGAAATAATGCTTCGTTTAGCACCACAAGGATTTTTAAGGTTTTCACAAGCCAATAATTTTGATGTAGTATATGGTGGAGGAGAATCTAACGTTGCTGTTTCATTAGCTAATTATGGTGTTCCTGTAGATTTCGTAACACGTTTACCTAAGAATGACATTGGTGAATGTGCCATGATGGAAATGCGCAAAAGAGGTGTTGGTGTAGATAAAATTGTATATGGTGGTGATCGTTTAGGTATTTATTTCCTAGAAACGGGAGCGGTATCTAGAGGTAGTAAAGTTGTTTACGACAGAGCTCATTCTGCCATTGCAGAGATAGAGTCTGGAATGATCGATTGGGATGCTGTTTTTGAAAATGTAGAGTGGTTTCATTGGACGGGTATTACACCGGCCATTTCACAAGGTGCCGCAGATGTTTGTTTAGAAGCTGTTAAAGCTGCAAGTGCAAAAGGTATTACGATTTCAACGGATTTAAACTATAGAGCTAAACTTTGGACATACTGTGATGATGCACATAGAGAAAAAATAATGGCCGGTTTAACCGAGTATTGTGATATTATTTTAGGTAATGAAGAAGATGCTGAAAAACACTTTGGAATTCACCCAGAAGGACTTGACGTACATAAAGATGGTGCCGATGTTAAAGCGGAAGCTTTTTTATCTGTATGTAAGCAGATGATGAAAAAATTCCCTAAAGCGAAAAAAGTGATTACTACTTTAAGAGGTTCTATATCTGCTTCTCATAATACATGGGCAGGTGTTCTTTGGGACGGAAATAAAATGTACGAAACCCGCCAATACCAAATTACCGATATCGTTGACCGTGTTGGTGGTGGTGATTCTTTTATGGGAGGTTTGATCTACGGATTATTAAAATACCCAGAAGATGATCAAAACGCACTTGACTTTGCAGTTGCAGCATCTTGTTTAAAGCATACTATTAAAGGTGATGCCAACCTAGTTACCGTTTCTGAAGTTGAAAAACTTATGGGTGGTGATGCCTCTGGTAGAGTTGCAAGATAAATAGAACATAACCTATACTTCTAAAACCAAAAAAATGTCGAAAAAATCTGTTTTAATCCTTTGTGGCGGTGGTCCTGCTCCCGGTATCAATACCGTTATCAGTACTGTTGCGAAGGCATTTTTAAAAGATGATTATCGCGTTTTAGGTTTGCATGAAGGTTTTAAGGGAATTTTTAATGAAAATCCGCAAATAAAGGAATTTGACTTTTTCCATGCAGATAGGATTTTCAGTAGAGGCGGCTCTACATTAATAATGAGTCGTTTTAAACCTAAAAATGAAAAACTAAACACTAACCTGTTTATTGATAACAATGTAAAGCTGTTGGTAAGTATAGGTGGTGATGACACCGCCTCTACCGCCAACAGAATTACTGGTTATTTAGAGAAAGAAGGTATTTCTATTGCTAATATTCACGTACCTAAAACCATTGACAACGATTTACCGTTACCGGATAGAAACCCAACATTTGGTTTTCATTCTGCAAAAGATGAAGGTGTACGTATAGGGAACACTACTTATGAAGATGCACGTACAAGTCAAAACTGGTTTGTTATGTCTACCATGGGTAGGTCTGCAGGGCACTTGGCTTTTGGTATAGCGGCAAGTTGCCACTTTCCAATGATGATCATACCAGAAATGTTCGATCGTACTTCTATCACCTTTGATAAAGTGGTACGAATGGTCATTTCTTCAATGATCAAACGTAAAATTGAAAATATCCATTATGGTGTTGCTCTAATAAGTGAAGGTGTATTTCACAATATGCCCGATTCAGAATTGAAAAAGTGCGATATTAATTTCACATATGATGACCACGGGCATCCAGAATTAGGCAATGTAAGCAAAGCGCATATTTTTAATATGCTCGTTCAAAAAAAATTAAAAGAATTAGGTATTCATATTAAAAGTAGACCAGTTGAACTGGGTTACGAATTACGCTGTTGCAGACCTATTGGTTTTGACCTTACACTTTGTACGGTTTTAGGTCTAGGCGTAAAAAAATTATTCGATGAAGGCAAAAGTAGCTGTATGGTCACAGCAAATTCTAGAGGTGAAATAACGCCTTTGTTCTTGTCTGAAATACAAGATGAAAATGGTAAAATTGCGCCTAGATTGGTGAAAATTAATTCAGAATTGGCAGAATTATGCTTTCAAAATTTATTTTATGTAGGCGAAGGTGATTATGATGATGCAAAAAAATATGTTGACAACCCTTCAGACTACGATTTCAACAAAATTTTAACCGAGAAATAAAAAACAAATGGCACAATATTCAAGAATAGAAGTAGCAAATGTAATGAAGGAATCGGGTATGGTACCTTTGTTCTACCACCCAGACATTGAGTTAGGTAAAAAGATTTTACAAGCTTGTTATGATGGTGGTGCACGTTTAATGGAATTTACCGCTCGTGGCGATTTCGCTTTCGAAGTGTTTTCTGAATTGAACAAGTACGCTATTAAGAACTTACCTGGTATGATTATGGGTGTAGGATCTATCACCGATGCTGCGGCAGCTTCTTACTACATGTCAATAGGTGCAAATTTTATTGTGACACCATCTTTAAGAGAAGATATTGCAATTGTTTGTAACCGTAGAAAAGTATTATGGTCTCCTGGTTGTGGTTCATTGACCGAAATCAACAAAGCCGAAGAAATGGGCTGTGAGATTGTAAAATTATTTCCTGGTTCTCTTTACGGACCTGGATTTGTAAAAGGAATTAAAGGACCTCAACCTTGGACAAGCATTATGCCAACAGGTGGTGTAAGTACAGATGAGGATAACTTAAAAGGTTGGTTCGATGCCGGTGTAACTTGCGTTGGTATGGGATCAAAATTAATCAGCAAAGATATTTTAGCTAATAGAGATTACGCAGGGTTAGAAGCTTTGGTTAAAGAGACCTTGGCAACGATCAAAAAATTAAGATCATAAAGTATAGAGGCAGTACACTAAGTATCACAACTATATTTAGAACTGTCTTTTAAAAGTGCATATTTAAGTTGTTAGTTGGAAAAGGGCATTAAAATCATGGCAATACGCCAGATTTTGTGCCCTTTTTATTTTAAACCGAAAGAAAGTCTACGCTCAATGAATAGATTATTGGCTATCAACCTAATAGGTTAATATTACTATTACAATACATAATGATAACTTAATTAATACGACCTCTAACAAAGTTATTACCCAATTAGTTTATATTTTAGAAGCATGAAATGCAATTTAAGCACCATGTACAGGCTACAATTAATACTGGCTATTTTTGTGTTTTTTTTGCCTATTAGCTCAAAATCGCAAACTTCAATTGACAGCTCCCTGCATTACAGAAAAGCTATCATAAACCCTTCTCAACCTCAAGACCTTGCTTCGGGAGTACATTATTTCTCCAAGAAAAAAAATCAAGATTTAGCGTTAAGAGACACCTTAAACGCAATATATGACCTAAGGCTTCTTTCTATCGCCGAATTTAAAATAGGTAATAATTTTAGTAGTGAAAATCACATTGTTGAAGCATTGAATCTTATTGAATCTATGCAGGCAAAAGATACATTGATCAATTCAAGAGTTGGTCTCTACAACCAATTAGGGCGTATCTATAGAGCTTCTCACAATTCAGCCGAAGCCATTAAAACCTTTGACAAAGCATTGCTCATTGCCAATAAATTAAATGACAGTGTCATTATCTTAAATAACAAGGCCAACATCTACAAAGACCTACTAGACTATAAAAATGCATTACGTATTTATTCGTTCTTATTTGAAAAACGTTCTCATTTTTCAAATGACTATCAAACCACATTAGTAACAGATAATTTAGGACTTGTACAATCAAAACTTAATATACCAGAGGGTTTACAAAACCTAAGGAATGCTTTAAAACTAAGGCAAAAAAATAACGATATAATTGGCCAACATGCTAGCAACACTCACTTGTCTGAGTATTATCTAGACAGAAAGGATACTACAAAAGCTCTGTTATATGCTAAAAAAGCCCTTGCCCTATCAGATAAACTCAATAGCAGTTCTTTTAAGTTAGAATCTATTTCACAATTGATGAACTTGAACAAAAACCCATTAATTCATGAGTATAAGAAATTGACCGATAGTATTTCGAATGCCAAACAAATGGCAGAAAATAAAAATGCTTACCTTAAATACAATGTCGCAGAAGAGCAAAAGAAAACCCAAGCCAGCATACTACTGCAAGAAATAGAATCACGTAAACGTTTAGCCTACCAAGCACTTGCTTTAATTATTTTTTTAATCTTCATTGGGTCTTATTTCATTTATAGAAATAGATACCGAAAAGCAAAAATTGAAGAAGTCTATAAAACAGAGACTAGAATTGCCAAAAAGGTACATGATGAAGTTGCAAATGATATGTATAAAGTAATGACCTCTCTTGAGAATAATTCGGGCATAGATAGTAAGGTTTTAGACGAAATGGAAAAAATTTATACCAAAACGCGAGATATTTCCAGAGAAAATAGTGCAATTGACCTAAGACAAGATTTCGGACTTCAATTAAACGATTTGTTACTTGGGTATAAGAATGATAAAGTAAAAGTAATTACCAGAAATCTTTCTAAAATGCCTTGGGAGAATATTCCTGAACTTAAAAAGACCGCTATATATAGGGTTTTACAAGAACTGATGACGAACATGCGCAAACATAGTCAAGCCACATTCGTCACTTTGGTTTTTCAAAAAGAAGGTTCAAAAATTCACATAAATTATCGAGATAACGGAGTAGGATGTGATCTTTTTAAAAAAAATGGCCTTCAACATACGGAATCCCGTATCGCTTCTTTAAATGGAACTATTAATTTTGAAACTAAGCAAGGTGATGGCTTTAAGGCATCAGTAATAATTTAATGCATGTTCAAAAAAGTTTTAATTGCGGAGGATATGGAAGACATCAACAAAGGTGTGTTTTCATTACTGACCGAATTGGGTGTAACACAAATAGATCAGGTACAATATTGTGATGATGCCTATTTAAAGATAAAAAGAGCTGATTTGGATTCAGTTCCTTTTGATTTAGTCATATCTGATCTTTCTTTTAAAGTAGACCACAGATCGCAAACATACCCATCTGGGCAAGATTTAGTCGCTAAACTCAAAACTGATTTCCCAAACCTAAAAGTAATCGTATACTCGGTAGAAGACCGCCTACAGGCCGTTCGTACACTGTTTAACCAACATCATATCGATGCCTATGTTTGTAAGAGCAGATCAGGACTAAAAAATTTAACACAGGCTATTAGTGAAATTGCCCAAGGCAACAAATTTTTATCTCCGGAGGTTTCAAATGCATTTAGTACCGAAAACGAGCTTGAAATTGATGACTATGACATTTTACTTTTAGATCATCTCAGTAAGGGCTTATCTCAAGATGAAATCAGTGCATTATACAGAAAGGAGAATATTTCACCTGCAAGTTTAAGTTCTATCGAAAAAAGACTGAACAAATTACGAATTCAATTCAATGCCAAAAATGCCATTCACCTTGTGGCTATTGTAAAAGATTTAGGTCTAATTTAATAATATATTGAAACCTTACGGAAAACCGTAATACTCTTACCTATAATGATATTAGGTTTGTTGTAGCTTAGCAATAGGCACACTGACCATAAATTTAAACAACTATTACCATGGCCATCCTGCTGAAAAGGTATTTCGGGGGAACTGACCGATTTGGCGGGTATGGCCTATTTAATAAATTAAACCATTCAACAAAAAATTATGCGTAAACTAATTACCTTATTATTTCTTTTTTCAATTCTAATTCCCAATACAAACAATGCTCAAGATAATGGTGCCGTAGTTGCCGGTGCAGTTGGTGCACTAGCCGCGATCGGAGCAGGTGTAGCTGCAGTAGAACAAATGAAAGAACGTGCCGAATTGACCGCAACCGAATGGTTATTGGCGAACAACCCGAACATCACTAGCTTTTCATTAAAGACAATTGATTTTGAAGGTAAAAAATTAAAAGACATGTCTTCTGCCTCTGTCATCACCTTTAAAATACAAGAATTTATACCTGCCGATAAACCTGAGTTAAATGGTAAGAAACAAGTATTGCTGGGTTTTACAAGTCACGGTTGGATAAATGAATATGGTATTGATTTCAATAAAATAAAATGGTTTCTAATTGATGAAGCGGAATGGACCAACATGATGGTATCTTATGTTAAGGTTGCATCTGGTGTCTCTAGTGATTTCAATGTAACATCAACTTTACAAGAGGGACGTATTGTCAACAAAGGTGTCAAAATCAAAAATAAAATGACCATACCATTCTATCAACTTTCCGGTGACATGTATGTTGTTACCGACTATTCCGATGAGATGAAATTTATTTATAACGAACGATCCTTAGGTATTTTCTTGAAAGATACAAGAGACCTCGTGCAAATTAAAAGAAGTAGTCTAATTGAATTGCATGAATTCTTTTTTGAAGAATAAATAAGTTAAACAGCCGCGGCAATATCAACTGCAACCTTTAGTTTACTTTGCCCGCTTCCATAAACAACCCCTTTTAAAGGCGGCACATCGTAGTAATCTCTACCCCAACCCACTACTATATGTTGATCCTTTGGAATCTGATTGTTTGTTGGATCAAAATCTACCCAACCAAAACCCGGTATGTAAATGGCAAACCAGGCATGTGAAGCATCGGCACCTATTAACTTTTCTTTACCTGGAGCTGGCAAGGTTTCTATATAACCACTTATGTACCTTGCCGGTAAACCAACAGATCGTATACAGGCAATAGCTATTTGGGCAAAATCTTGACAAACACCTTTTTTCTCCTTCATCACTTCTTCAATTGGTGTAGAAATGGTAGAGAATTCTGAGTCGAAATCAAAATCGGTATATATGCGCTGCATCAATTCGTATGCCGCTTCAAAAACAGACCTATCTCCTTTAAATGATAATTCTGCATAATCACGTATCGCCTTATCTGTTCGTCTAATGAAAATCGATTCTAGAACATACTGTTTGGCATCAAGAATTTCCGCATCCACACTCTGTAAAGCAGCAAGGGCATCGTTCATCGTAATATTTTTGCATGCTTCGCTGTTGAAGGATTCATGATACTTTGCATACTCCCTTTTAATTTTACTTCTTGTAGTAACCTTTAGGTTTCTATGTTCTGTTTGTATAGAAAAACGGGTAATATAATTACCAAAGAAATCTCTACGCTCGGTAATTTCTGCAGGCTCGGGAGAAATTTCTATAACATAATCTAACAGCTCTTGCCCTTTAGAAGCTCTTGGGCGTAACGTAGCAATATTATGACAATAACTTACCGGAGCGTTATAATCATATTGGGTGATATGTGTAACGTTGAATATCATTGTTAAATAGGAAAAGACTGAATAAACAATTGAGTTTGCTTGTCTGTATGATTAAAATAAGTATTAGATATTGATTGCGATGTTTTATACAACAAATCTGACAGCTCCTTTAAAAGGGTATCTAACCGGTCTCGCTTAAAATCTGTTTCTGATTTGGTTTTTGCTAATTCAATAGATTCCGCCAACCTTAACTTTGAGAATGCTTCAAAAACAAATTTCTGATAGTTGCTTAATTGATGATCATGTTTGGAGTGCGGCAGTCTTGCGATATCTTTTTGCAATCTATTGATCATAAAGGTCAAAGAACGGGCATAGTCCAAGTCCAACACTACTAAATCCAACACATGCGCTAATTCTATATGAGAACGGTAACTGTATCTGTATATATTAAGGCTTTCATGACTGGTCAACAAATATTCTAACAGATCATACTCTACCTGCTCATCATATTTTATGGTTAAGAGGGCCCTACATTTGGTAATATTCAAGGTACTTTGCTCTAATTGCAAGCCTATAAAATATAACAACAAACCTTGTTGTACCATTATACTTTCCTCAATAAGCCCCATAAAAGCAATTAAGCGAGTAATCAACTGGTTTAATACTTTCAGAATTTTATTAATGGAGTGATCCTCACCTTCAACCAACGAATTCCAAATTTTCTGGATATTCTCAAAAACCCGCCACATATCTGAGGACCACAAATTACGAATGGAATAGTATGAATTACCGAACATACTTATGGTATGTGCCAAGCTGCCTACTCTATTCTTATCTAAAATAACCGAAAGCATTTCTTCATATGGATTATCCATGGCCAACTTGCCATCTTTATCCTTATCTACAAACCCAGGATAAGTACCTGTCAACTGGGTTACTGCTTTAAACAACACCTTCAATTTCTCTGAATCTGGCTGTTCATCTCTATGTTGAACAATCGCCATTTGCCGCATTACGGTGCGTAAAAAACGTGCATTTACCAATGTACGACCCACATAGCGCCCTGCCCAGTATAAGTTTTCAGCCGTTAAACTCGGTAGGTCATTTAGGCCTGATATGGCTACAGATGATTTGCGTTGCCAATGTCTGCTTTTATCTTCTTTAATAGGTTCATCGTCCAGTATCCAAAAATCTTTGCTGGTACCTCCTCTCTGGTTTGAAACACGTACCGTTTCCCCATCTGGCGCTACCCTTACCAAACCACCCGGCATAACCGAATACTCTTGTTTTGAAGCGATACAAAAAGCTCGTGCTACCACATTTCTTGGCTCCAATTGTTCTTTGGTAAAATTTGGTGCGGTAGAAAAATTGATACGTTCTTGTGCAACAAAACGATACGGCCGTTCTTTAATTACTTTTTTTAATTCTTCTAGCTCTTCAGTGCTCATTTGCTCACCAAAATAGATACTTTCCCTATTGGTGCGATCAATCCTTTTTATGACCAATTTTGATATGTTCTCAAGAACGTAGTTTCTTTCTTTTTCTTGACCGCACCACCAAGACGCTATTTGGGGTAATTTTAATTCTTCGTTTTTAAAGAACTTGGCAATGGCGGGCATAAAAGGAATTAAACCAGGATTTTCGATTACTCCGCTCCCTATAGGGTTAATGACAGCTACATTTTTTCTACGTACCACATCTAATAATCCGGCAACGCCCAAATGTGAATCTTCACGAAGTTCTAAAGGATCTGTAAAGGCATCATCGACCCTGCGCAATACTACATCGATCTGTTTTAATCCTTGTAAGGATTTCATCCAAAGATACCCATCACGTACCACCAAATCATTACCTTGTACCAATGGATAACCCAAGAAAGAAGCCATATAGGCATGTTCAAAATAGGTTTCATTATGTGATCCGGGGGTAAGAATTACAATATTGGGATTTTCTTTTTTACCCGGTGCGGCATCGATTAGCATTTGATTGAATTCTTGAAAGAAACCCGACAAACGCTTTACTTTCATTTCGGCATATAGATCTGATAGAATTCTACTGGTCGTGGATCTATTCTCTAAAGCGTAGCCCATGCCCGAAGGTGCTTCCGTTCTATCATTTACCACCCATAAACGACCATCTGTACCTCTACATAGGTCTGCAGCATAAATAGATAAATACCGCTCTAACTGAAGTTCCATACCAGAACATTGCCTAAGAAAACCTCTGTGACCATAAATGACCTCAAACGGTACTATGCCGTTCTTTATTAGTTTTCGCTCACCATAAACATCTTTCAATACCAAATTGAGCAGTTCTGCCCTTTGCTTTAATCCTGCTTCAACCTCTGCCCACTCATTTTGGTGTAACATAAATGGAACTACATTTAGGTTCCAAGGTCTATGCATTCCTTTAGG
The DNA here is from genome assembly GCF_902506355.1 of Maribacter litoralis. Lineage (NCBI taxonomy): Bacteria > Pseudomonadati > Bacteroidota > Flavobacteriia > Flavobacteriales > Flavobacteriaceae > Maribacter > Maribacter litoralis. Next base: position 1,017,884 of record NZ_LR733271.1, read on the forward strand.
ATCGTTATAGACGTTATATGTGACCCCATTTTCAGATAACAACCAGTCAATATCTTTTTGACGTGCTGATAAACCTGTAATTCCTAATGTATCAAAACTGGAAAATAACTTACTCCAATAGGGTTTCATACCATTGTTCAATGAATACATTTCATCATTGCCACGTTGGGTATCATAATTATTAAACCAGGTAGTTTTTGTTGTTGGCATTACCTCTTCAATTACTTCTTACGTAAATCCGTTACATGTGGATATTCCGGATTGACCGGCATCTCTTTGTATACAAATGTATTTGAACCTTTCTTAGGTTCTACCATTCTGCCCGTAAAATTTGTTGAAGCGACCAATTCTGTAGGTGTCACTTCATCTTGCGTCATGCCAATATCCCAAAATCTATTAATTCTTCGCGATTCTGCTTCAAGACTATTAACCGGGTAAGTATCATAAGAACGACCACCTGGGTGTGCCACAAAATAGGTGCAGCCACCAATTGACTGCCCGTTCCAATCATCGACTATATCGAATACCAACGGCGTATCTACACCAATGGTGGGATGCAATGCAGACCACGGCTCCCAGGCCTTAAAGCGAACGCCCGCTACATATTCTCCCTTTGTTCCCGTTGAGCTCAATTCAATTTTTACGCCATTACATGTCAACGAATAACGTTTCTCATTAAAATTATTGACTTTTACCTGTACCCTTTCCAACGAAGAATCTACATAACGCGATGTACCTCCACCGGTCATTTCCTCCCCAAGCACATTCCAAGGTTCTATGGCCATACGTAGTTCCATTTGTATGGTATTGACATCGACCATACCATATAATGGAAAACGGAATTCAAAGAAAGGATCAAACCAGTCTAACTTGAACGGATAACCCGCTTCGTTCAACTGCTCTACTATGTCTTTAATATCTTCTTTTACGTAATGTTCCAATAAAAACTTATCATGCAATTCTGTTCCCCAACGCACCAATTTATGCTTGTAAGGTTTTTTCCAGAACCATGATACCAACGTACGCACCAATAACATTTGCATTAAACTCATTTGTGCATGTGGGGGCATATCAAAGGCACGTAGCTCTAAGATGCCCAAACGCCCAGATGAGGAATCGGGCGAGTATAATTTATCTATACAAAACTCTGCCCTATGGGTATTACCCGTAATATCTGTCAACAAATGCCTGAACAAACGATCCGTGATCCAGAAAGGTACTTCTTCATCATCGGGTATTTGAGAAAAAGCGATTTCTAGCTCATATAAATTCTCCAACCGAGCTTCATCTACACGTGGTGCCTGACTCGTTGGCCCTATAAATGCCCCGGAAAATAAATAGGATAAACCTGGGTGATGTTGCCAAAAGGTCAATAAGCTTCGTAATAACTGTGGATTCCGTAACAGCGGACTATCAGCCGGAGTTACTCCACCCAAAGTTACATGGTTGCCACCACCCGTACCGGTGTGCTTACCATCTAACATAAATTTTTCGGTACCTAAACGGGCTTGTTTTGCCTCTTCGTAAAGTGTCAATGTATTATCCGTTAGTTCTTGCCAGTTTTTTGCCGGATGCACATTTACTTCAATAACCCCAGGATCAGGAGTTACTTTCAGTACTTCTAGCCTATTATCCCTAGGTGGCTCATAACCTTCTAAAATTACAGGAACGTTCAGCTCTTTTGCGGTTGCTTCTATACTCGCTACCAGATCCAAAAAGTCTTCGGCACTATCTAATGGTGGCAGGTAAAGGAAAAATTTATTTTCCCTTACCTCAGCACAAATAGCCGTACGTACATAAGGGTGCTTTCTTGGGTGACCATTTGACTTCATTTTCAAGCGCTTCTGCAATGCTTCGCCCGGTATGGGCAAGTCTGGTGAAGGTTCAAATAACTCAACCTCTGCCGTTGGTTCAGAAGGTATAGGCGGGTCTTGAGGCAATGCGCCCAAGGGCAAACGGAGTCCGATAGCCGAGTTACCGGGTGTTAAAAACAAATGCTTGTTTCTAAATTTCCATTTATTCGTGAGCCACTTGCTGTTCTTTTTAGTTAGAGGATACACGTGCCCCACAACTTCTCCAATACCATTTTCCAATATCTCACCTAGCTTTCTGCGAAGGTGGCTATCATCTTTATTATATTTTTTAGGATTTACATCTACCGGTAGTTTGCCTTCTTCCCACAAAAAGTAAAATGCATCTTCATAAGCAGGCATTACGCTATTGGTCTTACATCCCAAAAACCCGCCTAAAGTCTTTAAAAATCGCTTGGTGATATTTCTGGGCATTTTGTATTCCTCAGAAAAAGATGCGAGTAGGCTAGGGTCGTTCCAAATTGGTTTTCCATCTTTTCGCCAATGAATACCGATCAACCAACGAGGTAATGCTTCACCAGGGTACCATTTTCCTTGCGCATGGTGTAGAACACCTCCCTTACCGAACACCTCTAATAATCTTGTGGATAGTTTGCTCGCCAGTTCTCTTTTATGTTCCCCATCTGCTGCAGTATTCCACTCTTCAGATTCCATATCATCTATGGAAACAAATGTAGGTTCGCCGCCCATTGTTAAACGAACATCATTCGCCTGTAGCTCTTCTTCAACTTTAAAACCAAGATTATAAATGGCATTCCATTGCTCTTCCGTGTATGGTTTTGTTACTCGTGGCGATTCGAATATTCTAGTTACCGAATTTTCAAACTCAAAAGTGGTTTCCGCAAAATCACTGAATCCGCTTACCGGTGCCGCACTTTCATACGATGGCGTGCACGCTAGTGGAATATGACCTTCACCGGTAAAAAGTCCAGATGTGGCATCTAAACCGATCCATCCGGCTCCGGGCAAATATACTTCTGCCCATGCATGAAGATCCGTAAAATCTTCTTCAGGACCTGACGGACCATCCAATGATTTTTCATCGGATTTTAATTGTACCAAATACCCAGAAACAAAACGTGCCGCCAAGCCCAAATGGCGAAGTGTTTGAACTAGCAGCCAAGCAAAATCTCTACAAGAACCTAATTTCGCTTCTAAGGTTTCCTCACAGGTTTGCACACCGGGCTCCATTCGCAAGGTATAATTCAAATGGTCATAAAGCTTGCCGTTCAACTCGATTAGAAAATCAATACTTCGTTTTGGGGTTAGGTCTATCGTTGATAACCATTCCTTTAAAAGTGGACCGCTCTCCACTTTTTCCAAATAAGGCAATAATTCTTTTTTAGCCTCTTCAGAATATTCAAAAGGAAATTCCTCCACTGATTCTTCAACAAAAAAATCAAACGGATTTATTGTTTTTAAGTCCGCTATGATTTCTACATCAACAGAAAGCTCTGTAGTCTTTTCAGGGAAAACAATTCGTGCCAAATAATTACCAAAAGGATCCTGCTGCCAATTAAAGAAATGATTCTCTGGCTTTATTTTTATTGAATATGCCTCTATAGGAGTTCTGCTATGTGGTGCCGGGCGTAACCTAAAAATATGTGGTGACAAATTTATACTTCTGTCATAGATGTATTTGGTTTTGTGTTTGATTGCTACTTTTAGTGCCATACGGTTGTGGGATTTCGGTAATACCTAATATAAGCACTAAAATCAGCAAATGAATACAACTACACCTTAATCACAAAATTTTTATACAAATTAGAGTTGGAACGTTTTTTATTGATAGATTCTTAATGCGAGGGTATAATTGTTGACTTTTTTTGGATAGAACAAAAGAAGAACCATAATGATATTGACCTTATCCATTATAGACTCATCTATTTTTTCGTAAATTGAAACTTGCACAAAGCTCTTAACATATGGAAAAGGCACTACAGACCATGATTGATAATATGCCCGAAAAAACGGGAAAATCTTTAAATGAATGGAAAACCATTCTCAAAGAAAAATCATTTGCCAAACATTCTGAAGGAGTAAACTTTTTAAAGAAGGAACACGGAGTAACACATGGGTTTGCCAACACTATCGTCACCTTATCAAAAGAAGAAAACAACTCCCCTACCGACTTGGTCGATCAGCAGTATAAAGGAAAAGAAAACCTTTTTCCAATTTATGAAGCTATTCTTAATGCTGTAAAAACCTTTGGAAATGATGTTGTAATAACGCCTAAGAAAACTACGGTAAGTCTTATTCGTAAAAAACAATTTGCCTTGATTAAACCGGCAACTAAAACTAGAATTGACCTGGGCATAAAAATAAAGGATAAGCCAACAACAGATCGCTTACAAAATTCTGGTCCGTTTGGCACTATGTGTACACATAGGGTTCAGCTCACCGAAGTTTCTCAAGTGGACTCTGAATTAATTGATTGGTTAAAGGAAGCTTATGAAAAGGTTAGTTAACCAAACACATATTAATTATATTACTTTAAGCTATCATACTTTTTCATGGCACTGTACCTTTGCCCAATGAGTATTGAACAGACTGCTATAAAAACCACATATTTTAGTATTATTGGAAATATCCTTTTAGCTCTTATTAAAGGATTAGCTGGATTCTTCGGTAACTCATACGCTCTTATAGCCGATGCCATAGAATCAACAACCGATATTTTCTCCTCTATTTTAGTATTGTTAGGGTTTAAGTATGCAGAGAAACCAGCAGATGAAAATCACCCTTACGGTCATGGCAAAATAGAACCCATCATCACTTTCCTAATTGTTGCTTTTCTAGTGATATCGGCAACGGTTATTGCCTATGAAAGCATTGAAAATATTCAGACTCCCCATAAAGTTCCAAAAGCATGGACATTAATTGTTCTAGGTTTGATAATTGTATGGAAAGAAATCTCATATCGCGTTGTTATTAAGAAGAGTAATGAGACACAAAGCTCCTCTTTAAAAGCAGACGCTTGGCACCATAGAAGTGATGCTGTTACTTCGATCATGGCTTTTATAGGTATATCAATTGCCCTAATTTTTGGCAAGGGCTACGAAACGGCAGATGATTGGGCCGCTCTAATTGCCTCTGGTTTTATTCTTTACAATAGCTATTTAATTTTACGCCCTGCCTTAGGTGAAATAATGGACGAGCAACGCTATGACGAACTACTAGAAGAAATACGTCAAAAATCACTAGAGGTCTCAGGGATTACCGGTACCGAAAAATGTTTTATAAGAAAAGCGGGAATGAAATTTCATATTGACTTACACGCTATGGTAGATGGTACTATATCGGTTACAAAAGGTCATGATATTGCACATTTACTAAAAGACCATTTACATAACGAAATTCCGAACTTAGGTCATATATTAATTCATATTGAACCCGATGATTTGTAGCAAAAACTACAAATGCAACAACGCCAAAGCATCTTCGGTTTTATCTTCTGCCAACCACTGCTGTGCTAATTTATGCAATGCAGTACTATTTTCACCGCTATTCAATATGGATTTTACCTCTGCATTTTCAGCAATAATGGCTATTGCTTCTTTGGTAGGTAATTGTTCTAAATTTCCTAATCGCCCTAAATTATTACCTGTTAAAACGGTACTATTACGCACGGCTTCCGGTAACATATCTACACCAATACCTTTGGTACGTATAGGTTTAGGAATTTCAAACAAAGCATCGCCATTAGCCCTGCAGTACCAATTACCACCCATACGGGCAACTAAATCTAATTTTGGAGTATCCAGTTTCCCTTCGGCATCTAGAAACGCTTTTTTTACATGAATCTGTACCACTTTGGCTAGGACTAAATTACCTGCCCCCGGTCCGTCGCCCAATGCTATTACCTGATCAACCACACACTCAAATGCCACGGGTGCCTCTCCCACTCTTGGCGGGTTTACTTTATCACTTGGTACTTGCGTTAAACCTGCTTTTACAAATTCATTTACCCCATCACCATATTCGGTACTAGACAATGACATTTGCTCTACCATGTCATAATTCACGATATTGATTACCGTTTCTTTTACCTCCAATACATTCTCCAAGGTATGCTTGGTGGTATTATCACGCCCTCTTCTGGACGGTGAAAAAATCATGATCGGCGGATTAACGCTAAATAGATTAAAATAACTAAACGGACTCAAATTTACATTACCCTCTTTATCTACCGTACTGGCAAAGCAAATAGGTCTTGGCGCAACGGCAGACAGTAAATAACCGTGTAATTCTTGTTGTGAAATATTTGCGGGATCTATGGTATTTATTTCTTCGTGTTGTGACATTGTGCTCTATTATTCTTAATTATTTACTAGGCAATATAGTGCCGGTTACTTCACCAAAACCAACCCTTACGCCTTCTTTTTCTGCAAAGCCCTTTAAGGTTATGGTATCATTATCTTCAATAAAGGTGCGCATGCTTCCGTCTTTTAATTCGAAAGGCTTTTTACCGCCCCAAGAAATCTCTAGCAATGATCCATATGAGCTTTCATCTTTTCCGGATATGGTACCCGATGCCATGACATCGCCAACATTTACATTACACCCATTTACGGTATGATGTGCTAATTGCTGCATCATATTCCAATACATGTATTTAAAGTTTGAGCGACTAATTATGGTTTCTTCCGATGCTTGCGAAGCCATGCCTACTTCTAACTGAATATCATAATTATGCTCTCCTTCAACTTCTAAATAAGAAAGTACTGTCGGTTCTTGCTCCGGACCCTCTACCTTAAACGGTTCTAATGCTTCTAAAGTAACGATCCATGGTGACATGGAAGATGCAAAGCTTTTTCCTAAAAACGGACCTAAAGGCACGTATTCCCATTTCTGAATATCGCGGGCAGACCAGTCGTTGAACAATACAAGACCAAAAATATGTTCCGCTGCATTCTCAACTGATATTCGCTCACCAAGCTGTGTAGATTTGCCTACTACGAACCCCATTTCCAATTCAAAATCTAAACGATTGGATGCCTGAAAAACAGGTGCTTCCATTTCATTGGTCTTAACCTGCCCCATAGGTCTGTGAATATCCGTGCCACTCACCACAATTGAGGATGCGCGACCGTGATAACCAACAGGAATATGTCGCCAATTGGGCAACAAAGCATTTTCTGGATCACGGAACATTTTACCCACATTAGTAGCGTGTTCTATACTGGAATAAAAATCCGTGTAGTCTCCCACCTGGACAGGCAAATGCATTGTAGCATCTTTCTGCAACACAAAAACTTCTGGGTGATTCTTTAGCGGAGAATTCTCTATTACCAATAGCTTCTGAATATCTAACCGAACTTTGTTGGTGGTTTTCTTTCCTAACGCGATAAACTCATTTAAGGTTTTCTGCCTAAAAAAAGTAGCCTCTACATCTAACAAACCCAATTCTGACACTGCTGCCAAATCAATAATCTGTTCACCAATAGCAATACCTGCTCTTGGTTCATCTGAATTTAAAGAGAAGATTCCAAAAGGAAGGTTATAGATAGAAAAATCTGAGTTATTGGGTACTGAGACCCATGTATTTAATTTTGCCAAGCTTTTTTATTTAAATATTCTAACCAATCTAGCCTTCGACTGCGCTCAGGGTGACAATATCAATTCAATTAAACAACACCTTCCAATAGTCAGACAAGCTCAAAATGATTTTCTACTACCACTATCTATCGCTTTACTTATCCAACCACGATTTATAATAATCGCCATCGTCTAATTTTAGGGCATTTTCAGTAACCATTAAAGGCTTGAAAGTATCAATCATAACAGCAAGTTCTTCCGAACCTTTTTGACCTATGCTTCGTTCTGCAGCACCTGGGTGCGGACCGTGAGGTATACCTGCAGGATGCAAAGATATATTACCTGGCTGCACTCCGTTTCTACTCATAAAATCGCCATCAACATAATACAGCATTTCGTCAGAATCTATGTTAGAATGATTGTATGGTGCCGGTATGGACTGCGGATGATAATCGTACAATCTTGGTACAAAAGAACAGATTACAAAGGCATTTGTCTCAAAAGTTTGATGCACTGGTGGCGGCTGGTGAATTCTACCGGTTATTGGTTCAAAATTGTGAATGGAGAATCCGTACGGGAAATTATAACCATCCCAACCAACAACATCGAAAGGATGCCCAACATACACCATTTCATGCATGACCCCTTGCTTTTTCACCATTATCAAGTGCTCATTGGTATCTGTAAAGGTTTCTAAATTCTGCGGCAATTTATAGTCGCGCTCACAGAATGGGGAATGCTCCAATAGCTGACCAAACCAATTACGATATCTTTTTGGCGTATAGATAGGCGAGTACGATTCCGCATACAAAATGCGATTGTCCTCACTATCAAAATCTATTTGATAAATTGTACCCCTGGGAATTATCAGATAATCTCCATACTCAAAAGGAATCTGTCCAAAAATAGTTCTTAAGGTACCTGAACCTTTGTGAATGAACAACATTTCGTCGGCATCGGTATTCTTATAGAAATACTCACGCAATGACTTTCGTGGAGCCGCTACTCCAATAATGATATCGCTATTGACCAAAAGTGGCTCGCGCGCAGCTAAAAAATCATCTTCTGCAGGCGCATTAAAACTCACTAGTTTCAACGAACGTATATTCTTCTCCAAAGCAATTTTAGGAGAAACGTCTGTACTCTTCACAATCTCTTTGACCATAGTTGGTCGGTTATGATGATATAGTAAAGAAGACATACCATCAAAGCCAATGGTACCGAACAATTGCTCTGAATACAATTCTCCGTTTGGCTTTCTAAACTGCGTATGCCGTTTAGGTGGCAACGCTCCCTGCTTATGATAAATAGGCATATACGTTCGTTTTGCTAGTTACTACTATTTTATTAAAATTAAGCTATTCTGTGCTTGTCAAGAAATCTTTTGAACTTATAAGGTACCTCTTAATTCTTGCTCACGCTCAATAGCTTCAAACAATGCTTTGAAATTTCCTTTTCCAAAAGAAGTAGCTCCTTTTCGTTGAATGATTTCAAAGAACATCGTTGGTCTTGCCTGTACCGTTTTGGTGAAAATCTGCAATAAATATCCTTCATCATCTCGATCTACTAAAATACCCAGTTTTCTCAATGACTCAATATCTTCGTCTATCTCTCCCACTCTTTCGGTCAATACATCATAATACGTTGTAGGTATGGTCAAGAACTCGACCCCTCTACTTTTTAAATCAGAAACCGTTTTTACGATATCATCTGTTGCCACAGCAATATGTTGAACTCCTTCTCCTTCGTAAAACTCCAAATATTCATCAACTTGAGATTTTTTCATACCAGGTGCCGGCTCGTTTATCGGAAACTTGATTCGACCATTACCGTTACTCATCACCTTACTCATTAGCGCGGTATAATCCGTAGAAATATCCTTATCGTCAAAAGACATTATTTGCTTGAAGCCCATAACATTTGCGTAGAAATCTACCCAATAGTTCATTTTACCTTCGTTGACGTTACCTACCATGTGATCTACGAATTTTAATCCTGTAGATGTTGGTTGATAATCGCTTTCCCATTTTTGGTATCCTGGTAAAAATGTACCACTGTAATCTTTACGCTCCACAAAAATGTGAACTACCTCACCGTAAGAATAAATACCCGAACTTACTACTTTACCGTGTTCGTCTTCTTCTGTTTTAGGTTCCATATAACTTTTAGCACCTCTTTTCATAGCCTCTTCATAGGCATATGTAGCGTCATCTACCCAAAGGGCAGTTACCTTAACACCATCGCCATGCTTGTCTATGTGCCTACCCACATCTGTACCACTTTTAAGCGGAGAGGTCAATACTAACCTGATCTTATCTTGTTCTACCACATAAGATTCAAAATCTCTACTACCGGTTTCAAGACCTTTATATGCCAATGACTTAAAACCAAATGCCGTTTTATAATAATGTGCCGCTTGTTTAGAATTACTTACATAAAGTTCTAAATAATCGGTACCGTTAATAGGCATAAAATCTTGTGCCTCTTTGTGATTGTTTTGTTTTACTGTTGCTGTTGACATAGTTCTGGGTTTTATATTTTTATTTCGTTTATTGTTGCTTCTGCAACATATGTGTTAAAATTTTTTAAGCTGTGGTCGTTTGCGATTTCATCATTACTTCCAACGCTGCTAAAAGTGCTTTGTTCGCTTCTCTTACTCCAAATGAAATTCTAACTTTTCCCGGAGCTCCAAAATTGCCTACCGGGCGCACCATAATACCACGCTGCTCTAAGAATGTAGTAAACTCCATATCATTAATAGGCGGATCTATTAGTACAAAATTACCCTGGGTAGGCCAGTATTTGATTTGTAAAGCATCAAGTCCGTTCAAAACAAACCTTCTTTCCTCCTTTACCAATGCTACGGTCTTGTTTACAAAACCTACATCTTCCAATGCGGCAATAGCACCTTCCAAAGCGGGAGTGGACAGTAAAAAGGGCTTACAGATTTTACGCATGTAATTACTAATTTCTAAAGGAGCATAGCAATACCCTACTCGTAAACCTGCCAAACCATAAGTCTTTGAAAAACTATTGATAGCTACAACATTTTTACCTTCTACCACAAAGGGTAATCCTGATGTGTAATCTTCTGCTTCTGCAAAATGTCTGTACACCTCATCTAATACCAATACTACATGTGCCGGTAATTTTTCAATAAAGCTTCTTAAATCCGCCATTGGAATATAATTCCCTGACGGATTATTAGGTGAGGCAAGAAATACCAACTTTGTTCTATTTGTTATAGCTGCTAGAATTCCATCTAAATTATAGTCATAATTCTCGGTCATTGGCACATTGATAGCCTTAGCGCCCATCCAACGGGTAAAAGCGGTATAGGGAAGAAAACATGGCTGACTAACGATTACCTCATCATTTTCGCTTAAAAATACCTTTGAAATCATATCAATAATCTCAGAACCACTATTTGCAGTTATAAAGTTATCTGCAACTAAAGCTCCGTCAAAATCTTTTACCAAAGCTTCTCGCAACCTAATATCTGTATTATCTGGATATAGGCTTAAATCTTCAAGTGCATTTGACAATGCCTCTTTTACCTTTGGTGAATATCCTAACGGATTCTCATTAGATGAAAGTTTGTGCACCGTAATACCATCTGGCATTACAATTTTCTTACCACCACCTTTATAGGTGCTGTCTTCTAATATATATTTCTTGAAACCTAGTTGCATATTCTTCTACTTTATACCTTGTTTGGACAAAGTAAAAATACAAAATATTTTGTATATTGTTGCATTAACAACAATTTTAACGATAAACTCCTGTATTTTTGGAAGAATAACTTTGAGATTATGGACAGGACGGAGGGCTTTGGTGTATATATTGATCGTACTTTAAAAAAAGTACAGAGTACATTTTTACAGGTTTTTGCAGAAAATAACATTGACCTAACTATTGAGCAGTGGGTAATTTTACAACGTGTACATCTACAAGGTAAAGATGCCTCACAGGCAGATATTGCCAAATCTAATTTTAGAAATAGGGCTACAACATCTAGGGTCATTAGCGGATTATGCAAAAAAGGGTTACTAAGAAAGTCTAGATTTAGGGATGATCAGAAAAGATATAAACTGGTGATTACAGAAGAAGGTTCTACTCTTATTAAGCAGGTAATGCCATTTATTCTTGACTTAAGGAAAGTTAGTACCCTAGGAATCACCGAAGAAGAGTTTGAAATCTTCTATAAAGTTCTTGATCAATTATGGGAAAACTTTGACCAATATGAAGGTCGTTCATAGCTGTATTTTAGCATATAAAAGAAATAATTAAAATTTTATTGATTTTGGTTTTACCAGTCTATAAAAATCACTAAGTTTGCACCCACATTTGAAAAAATGGTGTCGGTCGCATAGCTCAGCTGGATAGAGCATCTGCCTTCTAAGCAGACGGTCGGAGGTTCGAATCCTCCTGCGATCACTCTGAAGCCCCTTTTAAGGGGCTTTTTTGTACCTTTTATTTATTCAAATAATTCTAATATTATGTTAGTCTATTAATCTTAAGCTTTTTACTACTTTTGAGATACCAAGACCATCATCAAACCTCTATGTATACACTCACTTACGAATCTACAGCCGTTAAAACCTTAACCAGTGCAGAAATGGAGTCTTTGCTTGAAAAAGCACGAACACATAACAAAAGTGAAAACATTACCGGCTGCCTTATTTATTATAAAGGAAAATTTGTACAACTATTGGAAGGTGATAAAAAGAAAGTACAAGAGCTTTACGATAGAATAGTCGAAGATCCACGCCATAAAAAAGTTACTTTATTTTCTGAGGATGAGATTGCAAACAGAACTTTCCCTAATTGGGGTATGGCCTACTACCCGATGGATGATGAACACCCAAATAAATATGAACTTGAACAGTTTAAAAGAAACCTAATACTACTTTCCGATCTTATTGAGCCCACCAATTTAACGGCCAAACATTTTTGGATAAAGACAAAAACAATGATAGCCGAGCCACCTAAATAATTTATTTAGTCCTCTGAATTTTCATTTTCGTTATCACTCTTATCATCATCACTGTCCTTAATTAACGGATGATCTGTTCTACCTAAACCGATTATCTTAATAATATTGATAATGGTGTTATATAACATTAATACCACCACTATTAATGCCGAGCTTAATATGGCACTTACTGCGATCGTAATGTAATAAATGGCATCAAAATAGCTTGAAGGTATATTTTCACTCTCAGTAACCGGTAAATTAAAAACCAAAAAGAACAGTAAGGAAGCTATAAAAATTGCAGTATCTAGCTTTGCTATTTGCATTATGTGCATATAATGATCGTTCTTCAACTTTGAATTTGTACCCGAACTAACACCCAGCAAAGTCAACATCAATGCCAAAATTGTTGCTGATGCCAACACTATGGTATTACACAGCGTGTTCAACCCTGTTAAGCTAGATTTTATTAAGACCTTAGCTTCATAGCCACTTAAATTACCGAGCATTAAGGTACCTAAACCAATAAAGGCCAATGAAATTAAGCCCCCAATAATTGCTCGTTTTGTATACCCCGATACTTTAATGTTCATCTATTTAAAACAAATTAATTAATCGTAAAATTCTAAAATGGCATTACAAACCGTACAAACACCCAGGTCACGGTAATACCAAAAATCATATGTGCAATGATCAATTGCAAAAAGAAATATGTCCAATTTATTTTTGGCGGATCCTTATGAAAACTGATCATCATTGACCAGCCTGCAACACCTATTATTCCCAAAATGAATCCTAAGAACAAACCTGTCCAAACCAAAATATCACCAGCTATATACACATAGTAGCAATACAGTATAGCCGCCATACAAATGCCTATAACAAAATGAATAATCCACCCGAGGTAATGGTTATCCCCGATACTTGAATTAACGGACTTCAAATTTGATATGAGTCCGTTTAACAAATGAGCTTCATTAAACTTATGACCGGTAACTGATTCTACAACATGGCTGAACCCGGTCATTATGGCGGTACCCAAAATGCCAGAGAAAAATATCGCCAAAATCTCCATATCTGAATATTATTTAAATCGTTAGGATATAGAAAATTAAATAAATTTTTGGCTTCGAAATCTATCTAAAATGTATTGAACAAAGAATAGTTTTTAATGGATTACTTTTTAAAACCGAACCCCCTTAATTTCATTGGTGTGAAAGACGACATGTAGAAATACCAATGATATAAAAAATCTATCGTCTAAAAAATCCGATCAGACTGATGGAAGAAATTATTGGAATTTTAGCAGGAATTTTTACGACCATTGCCGCTGTGCCACAAATTTTTAGAGCATGGAAAACAAAAAAAGTAGATGACGTTTCCCCAAAAATGTTTTTGGTACTTACCATAGGCGTTTCGCTATGGACTGTTTACGGTGCAATGAAACAAGATATTCCCATTATTATTACCAACGGTATTTCTACCATCTTAAACATAACCATGCTCATACTTATTATTAAATTTAGAAAAAAGTGATATGCAAGAACTATTCAAAACTTCATGGGAAACCGTAATGCTGATCTCGGTCAGCGCGTTTGGAATTTACATAGCAGTAATCCTATTTACCCGCATTGTGGGCAAACGAAGTTTTTCAAAAATGTCGAGTTTTGATTTTGCCATGACCGTAGCCGTAGGGTCTATCGTTGCTAGTACCATTCTATCATCTACGGTAAAAATGATTGAAGGCATCGTTGGTTTAGGCATAGTATATCTTTTACAGATAAGCGTTGCATTAGCGCGAAGAAATAAATCGGTGCAAAAAATTGTAGACAACTCACCATTACTGTTAATGGATGGGGAGGAAATTATCTCATCTAACTTAAGAAAGGCAAGAGTAACCGAGGGCGACCTTAGATCAAAATTGAGAGAAGCAAATGTTACGGAACTGAGCCAAATTAAAGCAGTTGTTTTTGAAACTACCGGTAATATATCTGTTCTACACAAAAAAAATGATTCTCCTTTGGATTTATGGATTTTGAAAGATGTAAAACGATCATAATTAACTTACTCTTTATTACCCATCAATTCACCTTTTTTGTGCTGTTTTAATACCATTATTTCTCTCATAGTTATAACGCACAACTTCTAATGAAAAGAGCAAAACAATTCTGAGTTCAAACTTTAATTTCAGGATAAGGAAATTTTTCACCCTAAAAATTTAAAATTATGAATTCAAAATATCAAAGTTGTTTAGAAGCCTGTCAAAAATGTTTTGTCGATTGTCAAAACTGCGTTGTCAATATGGCTCAGTTAGAGAGTATGAACGATTGCCCAAATTGTTGCATTCAATGTGTTGACGCTTGTTTAAATACTATAAAATTATTGATAGCAGATAGTCCCTTTATCTCAAAACAGGCAGCACTTTGCGCTGAAATTTGTGAATGGTGTGCAGAACAATGCCAACAACACGAACATGAACACTGCAAAAAATGTGCAGAATCTTGTTTGGCATGTGCCGAAGAATGCAGAAAGCTTGCAGCGTAATCAGTAATTATTAAAACGAAGAACATGGAAAATATAACTATAGATAAAAATCAAGAGCAAAAAACACAACCAGGAAAGGAGTTTAACATGAATCCGGAACCGGTTACCATACGTGACAGCTATAAAGGCAGTGATAAACTTAAAAACAAAGTTGTTTTGCTAACCGGTGGCGATAGTGGCATCGGCAAAAGTATTGCCGTGCATTTTGCCAGAGAGGGCGCGCTAGTAGCCATCATCTATTTGAACGAAGAGAAAGATGCATTACAGACGAAAAATGAAATTGAGAATGAAGGGGGCCAGTGTCTTTTACTACAAGGAGATGTAAAAAATGAACAGTTTTGTAAAGAGGCCATAGATAAAACCATCTCTAATTTTGGTTCTTTAAACTGTGTTATCAATAACGCAGCTATGCAGTTTCCAACGGAACATATTGAAGATATTAAAATAGAAAATCTTCATACTACTTTTGAAACCAACATATACCCTTATTTCTACATTGTAAAGGCTGCCATGAAGCATTTAAAAGCTGGAGACACTATTATCAATACTACGTCTGTTACTGCATATAGAGGTTCAGAACACCTTATTGACTATGCCAGTACTAAAGGTGCCATTGTTTCATTTACCAGAAGCTTATCAAAATCACTTGCAGAGAAGGGTATTCGTGTAAATGCCGTAGCACCCGGACCAATATGGACCCCTTTAATTCCCGCTACTTTCGATGGTGAAAAATTGGAGAATTTTGGAAAGGACGTACCGTTAGGAAGAGCAGGCCAACCTGCAGAGGTTGCACCCGCTTACGTTTATTTAGCAAGTGAAGACAGTAGTTACATGACCGGTCAAGTACTTCATGTAAACGGTGGTGAAGTCATTGGTGGTTAATTAATTTTTTGACGATGAAGGAAGACGATGAGTTTCATTTATTTATGGCTGAAGATGATCTAGAAGATCAACAAATATTTAGAGAGGCAATAGCAAATATTGGTGGTAATTTAAAGGTGACCATGTTCTCTAATGGTATCGATTTAATGGAAGCATTGCATACCAGTAGCGATAGCCCCAATGTTATTATTCTAGATCTCTTTATGCCTAAATTAAATGGAGAGCAGACATTGGCTAAAATTAGAAGCATTGAAGCTTTTGATGATATTCCCGTAGTTATATTCTCCAATGAATATAATATTGACCGTATTTCAAATTTATTTGAAAATGGCGCCAATAGATATCTTCATAAGCCCAATTCTTTTAAAACATTGACTTATGCATTAAAAAGAACAATTGAATCTATTAAAAACAACACTTTGGGCGGTACTGCAATAATAAACTACGTAGAATAACAGTTATTCAATTGCGTTTTGTGCTCTAAAGGTTAATTCAATATTTAGGTATTGAGCTATTTTTAAAATCAATCGCATTATTGCATGGGTATGGCAATAACTACCTTGCTGTTGAAGTTTCACCTATTATTATTAGACTACAAACCAGATAATATTAGCGTACAAATTAATATTTGAACATGAGCAAACCAATTTTAAATGTCTTTCTCGCAGATGATGACAGCGACGACAGAACTTTCTTCTCCGACGCTTTGCGCGAGATACCGATACAGACCAAAATATCGGAGTTTAACAATGGTGTAGATTTAATGGCCGAGTTACTTTCTAATACGGCAGAGCAACCAGATGTTATATTCTTGGATTTAAAAATGCCAATGATGGATGGTTTTGAGTGTTTAGCAGACATAAGAGACCTGGAACAGTATATAAATACACCTGTAATTATATACTCTACTTCTTATCACCCAAAAGAAATAGACAGACTAAATGAAATGGGTGCATCGTTATATTTACAAAAACCGTCTTCGTACAATCAATTAAAAACGCTTTTACACAAATGTCTTCGTTATGTAAATAATGCTGATGGAAATATTATAGACAAAGAATTTGTGATCTCCATTTAAAAGTACCCTACTACTGCTTTTTAACCTCATCTTCTACTGCGCATCCTCAATATCCATTTAGACTAATATAGTAGCTACAAAAAATCGATACATTTTAAAAAGACCCTAATTAGGTCTTTATTCCTTTTATAATATGGGTATATTACCTCATAGTGAGCAACATTAAAAATTACTAAATCGCCATCAATAAAACTAAAAAAGCCAGCTCAATTGAGCTGGCTTCATCTTTTTCATATATTTTTTCTTATGCTGAAATAGACATATTTCTAATGTTCATTAGGTATGTTTTTGGTGTACAGTTGTACTTATTTCTAAATATTTTAGAAAAATAGCTTCTACTGGTAAAGCCTATAGAATATACTATTTCAGAAATATTCATATCAGAAGTCTTAATTAGTTCTTCAGCTAGAATTAAACGTTCATTTCTAATAAAGTTTGTTACCGTAGTACCCTCCATTACTTTAAAACCTTCTTGAAGCTTCGTTGGAGATAGACCATATTCCTTACTTAAATCGGTTACCGTATAGGGGTATTCAGGTTTTCTCTTTATTGCATTTACCGCCTCTTCTATTCTCAGAAGTTCTTTTTTGGTCAACATGGTCGAAACTTGACCTTCGTTCTCCATATCTTCCTTGCAATGTAAAATCTCTAAAGCCAGGGTAAAGTTTACGATACCCTCAATAAGAAGCTTTCTCACCAAACCTACTTGGGTAATAGCTCTAATCTGCAAAAGTTGTTCTTTAATCTTTAAGTTAAATGTACCTATGTGTGCATTTCCATCTTCATTAAGGAACGTAGCGAACAATTGCTCGTATAACTTTTGATTGTTATTGTTTGGTGCATCACCATCTTGAGTTACCTTAATTATAGATAAGTTAGACTTGGTAGCCTCCCTTAATTTTATATTGATCGTTTCATTAGACCCACCTACTACAACAGTTTGTAATGCCTCTACTTTCTGAGACTCCTTACCTTTTGTGAATCTAAAGTTACCTTCTAAACAGTAAATAAAATATAAGCTACGATTTTGATCCAGTTTTAAATCGAAATTGAAATCTTGATTCAAGTCCATATCATATTCGCTGTAAGATATTCCAGATCCTAAAGAAACAGTTTGTATTCTACCGGTTCCTTTATCATTATCATACTGAAGTATACGATCGCCTTGAAAGCTAGAAATACTTCCGCCTAAAACATTATTGAAATAACTTAATTGATTATGAACTATTTGCATGATATATTATTTTGAAGGTTATTATTTAATGCAGCCTCTTGTGCCTCAAAAGCATCTGATGAACCAGGAGTGCTACCTTTTACATTTGACGTTTGGTCATAAGAACTTTTTCGTCTTACGTTACCTACTCTAGCATATTGAAAATTATTCATAGGGACTTGCATTTCTTGTTGTTACAAAGATGCAGCCAATGAAGGGTAAATCTGTTACATGATTTTTAGAAGCTGTTACACAATTTTAAGAAAGAGGGGTTTTATGTAACTAATGGAAGACATTTAGAGCAATGTAGGAAGATAAACGGTAAACTCTGCCCCTTTATTGATTTCACCCTCAGCGTGTATGACTCCATTATGAGATTGCACTATTTTTTTACAAATGGACAGTCCTAAACCCGTACCGGTAAATTCGGTTTTACCATGTAGGCGTTGAAAAATCTCGAAAATTTTCTCTTGATACTTTTTATCAAATCCGATACCATTATCTATAAACTGTAATTTCACATAATTTATGCTTGGTAGCAGACTTTTTACATTGGCATTTTTACCACTAATTATACTGCTGATGATTTTTATATGTGGTTGCACACCTTCATGCACGTACTTTAAGGAATTGCCGATAAGGTTAGAGAATAGTTGTTCCAATTGAAATTGGATACCGTTAACCACTGGTAAGTTTTCTGCATCTATTTTAGCGTCCAATTCACTTATGCGTTCACCAAGGTCATCTAAAATATTATTTAAAACATCATTAAGATCTACACGTTTGGGTTGCTCATTGACCTCATCAATTTTAGAGTACGACAACAGATTACTTATTAAATTGCGCATTCTATCGGATGAGTATTTAATCTTATCCAAATACCCTTGCGAACGTTTATTTAATCGACCCGCTTCTTCTTCATCTAAACGACTAACGAACATTTGAATCTTACGTAAGGGTTCTTGTAAATCGTGACTTGCAACTCTGTTAAAGGCTTCTAAGTCGGCATTGGTTCGCTTTAATTCGGCATTTTTAATTTGAAGTATCGATTCTGATTCTATTTGATTGGTAACATCCCTAATAACGCCAACCATGTACCAATTACCTTCTTTTTGATAACACTCACCAATGGTATTCATATACCTAAGCTCGTTAGACTTGGTATACACCCTAAACACAAGATCAGATTTTGTCTTCAACCTCTTGGCTTCTTTAAAGCTAAATTTTACCTTTTCTATATCATTTGGATGAAGAAAAGACAGCAAACGATCATACTTGCCATCGAACTCATGAGGCTCATAACCGAACAGTCTATAAACATTATCAGAATACTTTATTTGTTCTTTTGCTAAATTCCATCTAAAACTTCCGATATGGGCTACATGTTCTGCTTCAGAAAGTAATCTATTTTGAATGAACAATTCGTTCTCATATCTTTTCTCTTGGGTAACATCTTTCGAGAACAAGATTACGCCCTCATTCATTTTTACGGCACGTGTACTTAACCAATACGGCTCATCATTAAAAACGAATTCTTTGGTATACTCTTTATTTTCGCCAGTATTATAGCATTCTACCAATATTTCCAGTACTCCGTTATCTGCGTTCTTTGGGTAGTATTCCAAAACGGTCATTCCAACTATTTTGCTAGCTTCTTCATTGGTAATTTCATCCATTCGATTATTCATATAGTCTATATGAAAATCAATAATTTCCTCTTGGTCATTAAATATTGGTTTTAAATAGCAAATAATACTGTCATTACTATCTAACACCCTAATACCAAAAAGACTCGAAATCTCCAGTTCGCGCAATCTAGATTTTGCATCACCAAGTGGTAACTTAGATTCTTGATCCTTTATATACTCCTGCTTTATTTCTGTTACCGTGACCAATAAACCTGCATTTAACGAGCTTACCTCAACTTGATGGTCTAAGTTTTCATTCTCCTTTCCAAGAATTATAAAACTCTCCTTTTCATGCGTAGCAAAAACCTTGTTCGCCACAACCAGCAATTGATCACAATTAGCTAGTTGACCTAAGGTTATATTCTTAATATTTTTTATAGAACCAGAAAAAAAGGCATGCGCTTTCTTATTGGCATATTTAACTATGTATTCTTTATTTTTTGAAGAAGGATCAATTTCTTGAACCACAAACAGCATAGCAACGTTGCAATTATCAACAATTTTCTCGAAAAAACTACCTGCTGCGCTGTCTATCATTATTTTATACTTTTACCACCCTAGGGTTAAGGCATTGCGAAGTAAGCGTTTATATTATGATTTGAATAGTGCTAAAACAAAAAAAGTTGCTCCTAACGAAGCAACTTTTTTATATAAAGTACATTGAAAACCTATATTTTCAATAAGAAATTTTCCTTTTTAAAATCGTTTAGGTGATATGCCCAATTCATTTTAACTACCTGTTTCAATGACTTTTTAAGTTCACTAAAACTTGAAGGTTTTTTAATATAAATATTCGCCCCTTTTTCAAAAGTTTCTTCAATATCTCTTTCTGCGGAAGAAGTGGAGTAAATTGCAACCAACAAATCTTTTAGATGTGGTGTGTTTCTAATGGCCTCTAAACACTCAAACCCATTCATAATAGGCATGTTCAAATCTAAAAACACCAAGTCTGGAGTGTTTTTTTCATCACTTAGCAAAAACTCCATACAGCTTTTACCATTTTCCAATTGATGTAAATCTGTATTAAGCTCTATCCCTTCTAACGCATCTGCAAAAAACTGTCTGTCGTCTTCGTCGTCGTCTACTAGGAGTATCTTTAATTTATCCATTTCACTTTTCATGTTTCTAGAGAAGAACCGTTCTTCTTACTTTTTTCTAAACTTCAAGTATTGGGTTATCGTCAAGCCCGTTACTTTTTTAAACTGATTCGATAAATGAGGTACACTGCTAAAATTCAAGTCATGAGCAATTTCGCTTAAACTTGCATTTTCTAAAAGTACTAACTCCTTCACTTTTTCAATGCGCACTAAGATATAAAAATTCTCAATTGAGGTAAATGTTTTACTAGAAAACAGATTTGATAGATATGGATAACTAAAACCCAATTTATTAGAAAGTAATTCTGATATTTTTACATTTCTAATATTACCATCATACACCATCTTCTTTATATAGATCTTTATTTCCTCAACGAGATCCTTATTGTCGTTTGTTTGGATTTTTACTCCAAAGTCTTTAAGCTCTTTTGATATAGACTCAAGCTTTTCATTGCTTAAATCTTCAGGAAGCTTAATAGTACCATCTTTCAAAATTTCAAAATCAACTCCCGCTGCAACCATTGTTCTTCGAAATACTTCACTAACCATTTTTTCAGGGTCGACTATGAAACTATATTCCATTTAAAGACTACAATTAATTTGCAACATTTTAAGATGTAAAAATATTACTTAAATAAAATTTAACATAACAAAATACAATAAATATTGACCACTATTGAGCCATTTTGTCATTTAATTATAATTGTAAGGTAAAGATTTCATTTTTTCGGTGCATTAGTAATGAATAACAGCCCTGCCGTTAAGCTTTTGTATAAATTAATGCGGCATATGCAGGTATGCTCATTTTGCCTGTTAACTGCTTTGCATCTGTCGTTTTATCTTTAATTTCCATATCGGTCACCTCCATATTTGAAAATGCATCATCATAGATATCGCTGGCTGCATTAATTTTTAAGGTAAAAGGTTCTTTCTCGTTTAAACCAATTCCATAATCTTCATATGCTTGATTACTAAAATTAAGAATGACCAATACCGGCTCTGTAGGATCGTTGACATCAAAACGTTTGTATGCTAATATCTTGGTATTATTATTAACGTGCAGAAATTCTATTTGCTGGCTTCTTAAACCTTTACCGCCCAAAATTTCACCTGTTCTTAATTTAATGATATCACTTATTAGCGTTTCAATACCACTATGTTTTTTTTCTTTATTCCAGTCTAAGCCTTCGGTATCTTTAAAATATTCATCTTCAATAAACTCCTGACCTTGAAAAAGCATTGGTATACCTGGCGCAGTTAATGTTAAAACCATCCCTAAAATGGCTCTTTTTTTAGCAAAATCGCTCTCTGCATCTCCGGGTTGTATTTCTTCCGGCACTCTTGCTTTTCCATTTGCCACTTCATCATGAGATTCTGTGTACACTACGCGGCTAAAGGCATCGTTACTGTACATATAACTTAGAGCACCTACAATTTTTTCTAAATCCCTACCGTCATCATGCGTATCTTCAATAACCTCCCTTACTGGATGCACAAAATTCATATCCCATTGAGAACCGTACAATAAACCATTATGTTCAGCAGCATCGGTAACCCGGCTATCTCCCTTAAGATCTTCCGCGATGGTTAACACATGTGGGTACTTCTCCCTAAGCTCCATATTGATGTCTCTCATTAGAATATTCCCTTCTTCAATTTCAGTATCATACCCCATACCGCCACCTTCAAAGCGAATGTAAGAAGTGGCATCCATCCGCAATCCGTCACAATGATATTTTTCTATCCACATAAGCGCATTATCACGCAAATACTGTCGTACTTCTTCCCTACCATAATCGGGTCTGGTATCGCCCCAAGGGGTATCACTTCTATGGTCATTGTAAAAATAAATACCGCCTTTACCATTTTCGCTCCAACCATCAAACTGCCACAAATCAACATCTGACGGACCGAAGTGATTATACACCACATCCATTATTACCGCTATACCTTTTTTATGAGCCAGGTTCACCAGTTTGGCAAATGCTTCGGGACCACCATAATCTTGTTCAATTGCAAATGGATGAGCAGGATTGTACCCCCACGATATACCACCAGCGAATTCAGCAACCGGCAATAATTCAATACAATTAATACCTAAATTTTTTAAGTAATCTAGCTTTTCAATTACATCATCGAAAGTACCAACGGCCTCTGGCGAAGACCTATTAAAAGTACCTACATGCAACTCATATATTACCAATTCATTCCAACTGGGCATTTTAAAATCATCATCATCCCAATCAAAATCTAATGTTCGAATAACGGAATTCCCATTACTATTGGTTACCTCAAAAGCGTAAGGATCATTTCTAGGCAAAAGACTGCCTTCATATTCAATAAAATATTTGTATTCATCACCTGGTGATGCCATATCGGTTACCACAGACCAATAACCATTTTCTTCTAACTCAAGAGGAATTTCACTTTCTGACCAGTTGTTAAAGCTCCCTGCCACAAAGACCTTTTCTGCATTAGGCGCCCATACTCTAAAGGTTACGGTGCCATCACTTACAATAGCACCCATACCTGCCGATTTTGTTATAGTAGTATTCATATGCCAAAAATAGATGGCAATACCCACTAGTGCTAACCTGAAAAGGATATGCTTTAACCCAATAAAATTTATTTAGAATTTTACACGAACACCTCTAACGTACTGGTATTCTAAAGTTTATCGAAAAATCAATCGATATTAAACTTTTAAAAAGTAAGCCTTTTATTTTTCCTTAGGAATAATTACGGTAAATACCGAGCCTTTGTTCAGCTCTCCAGTAGCACTTATAAACCCAGAGTGATTTTTTACGATCTTCTTTACGATTGCCAAACCTATACCGGTACCAACATATTCCTGCTTTGTGTGTAATCGCTGGAAAACCTCAAATATTTTTTTTGAAAAATGCTCTTCAAATCCAATACCGTTATCGGTAATGGTAATTTTCACATATTCTTTTTTATTGATCAAGCTACTATCAAAAGTTTTTGCATTGGTAATTATTTCCGTTTCAATAGTCACTACTGGCGGAACATCGCTTCTGGAATACTTTACGGCATTAGATAAGAGATTATACATCAGTTGACGGAATTGAAAAGGCACCACTTCTAGTTCACGTGATTGTTGCAATGTAATTTTACCGTCTTTCTTCTTAAGCTCTTCACTTAAATCACCTTTAACGTCGTCAACCAAATTTTGTAAATCGATGACCTCAAAAACCCTCTCTTCGGTATCTGTTCTGGAATATGACAACAAATCATTAATAAGCGACTGCATTCTATTGGCCGCCGATTGTATTTTCTCAAACTTTACCTTACCAGAATCTGATAGCTTATCATATTCCTTATCTAACAGAATTTCGGAAAACATTTGAATTTTACGTAGCGGTTCTTGCAGATCATGACTAGATATATAGGCAAAAGATTGCAGCTCTTTATTCATGGCCTCTAGCTTCGTATTACTGTTCGCCAACTCTTTGGTTCGAAGATTTACCTCCTTTTTCATATGATCGGCAAACGATTTCTGCTTATCAATGTTTGTGCCGGTTCCAATAAAACCAACCATTTCGCCCTCTTCAAATTTTGGAACCCCAAGAACTTTAAACCATTCAAATTTTCCAGTAGCGGCATTTTTAACACGATACTCCAATGCAAATTCAGATTGCTTTTCTGCTGCATTTGCAAATCCCGCACTAACGACATCAATATCATCTGCATGTACAACCTGTTTCCAAACTTGACCTGTAAAATCTTCCTCTTTTTGAAAACCTATATAATCTAATAGTGCACGATTGGCATATTCAACATTGATATCCTTATCGGTTATCCAGATCCATACCGGTGATAAATTTGCAAGTTCCCTGAATCTTCTCTCACTTTCCTTCAATCTCCTTTCAGACAATACTGCCTCTGTAGTATCGGTTACAACAACCAAAACCCCAGAAACACCACCATCTTCATTTTTAACGGGACTGTAACTAAACGTCCAATAGACATCTTCAATCCTACCATTTCTATATATGGGAATCAATAAGTTCTCTCGCCAAATAGACTCGCCTTTTTCGGTCACCACCTTGAGCATTGGCTCTATTTCTTCCCAAATTTCAGCCCAAGCCTGTTTACCGTTTAGTCCAAGTATTTTTGGGTGCTTGCCATCATTACCTAGAATTGGTCGATAAGCATCATTATAAAAACTTTTTAATGTCTTTCCCCAAAATAGAAACATTGGGAATGGAGAATTCAATATAATATTAACGGTAGTCCTTAAACTTTGAGGCCAACCATCTGGCTCACCTAATGGTGTCAAAGACCAATCTTTTTCTCGCATTAACCTGCCCATCTCGCCACCATCATCAAGAAAATGGAATTTTTTGTTCATAAGGATCGTAAAGTTGAAGATTCTAAATTAAGGGTTCACAAGCTATTTCTAAACTTTATTTTAAAAAAACTAATTACAATAGTTTATTAAAACCCGTATCTACAAATTAAATAATTATTAGAGAATAGTTTTAACTCAATAAAATAGAATTGCTCTTTAAAAAAATCGCAGTAGTATTTAGAAAAGGAAAGGAATCATTCAATTCTTGTTTATAAACATAAAACTGAATGATTTAAAAAATGCCAATTTTTACTCAAAAACAAGCAAAAACCCTTTAAAATAGTCAAATAAATCATAAAACGCGTTAAATTCTTGCATTTTAACTGAATTTTACTATGTTACTATTTAACCCAAAAGTATTCTATGCGACAATTAAAGATCACAAAACAAATTACGAACCGAGATGCCAAATCGTTAGAAAAATATTTTCAGGAAATCAGCAAGATCGATTTGATCACTGCTGACGAGGAAGTAGAATTGGCACGTAAAATTCGTGAGGGTGATCAAAAGGCATTGGATAAATTGGTAAGTGCGAACCTTAGATTCGTAGTTTCTGCGGCCAAACAATACCAAAATAGAGGACTACGCCTTACCGACCTTATTAACGAAGGAAATCTAGGTCTGGTTAAAGCAGCAAAACGTTTTGACGAAACCAGAGGTTTTAAGTTCATCTCTTACGCCGTTTGGTGGATCCGCCAATCTATTTTACAAGCGCTTTCTAAAAAATCGCGTATGATTCGCATTCCTCAGAACAAAATTGCGGTCAATTCAAAAATCTATCAGGTATATTCAACTTTAGAGCAGGAAAACGAAAGATCACCAAGTGCCGCAGAAATTGCAAAAGAATTGGACATGAGTGTTTCAAAGGTGAAAAATTCCATGAAAAACTCGGGCAAATCAATTTCATTGGATGCCCCTTTTAAAGAAGGTGAATCTTCTAACCTATATAATGTTATAGCGTCTAACACATTAGACAAACCGGATAAGGAAGTTATGGCCGAATCTTTAGAAACCGATATCAACCAAGTATTGAATAAAATTCCTGAAAGACAGGGCGATGTTTTGCGCTTATTTTTTGGTCTTGGTAATCAACCTCCAATGAGTTTGGTTGAAATAGGTGAAGTTTTTGATGTCACTAGAGAGCGAGTACGCCAAATTAAGGATAAAGGCATTAAATCTTTACGCCGGGCATCCAATACCGAGGTATTACGAGCCTATCTATAATCTACAGCTAAAAAAACAGCTAATAAACTCATATACAACCTATTATTAACACCCGTTAAAAATAGTATAACACAAGCTTAACATCGCTAATTTGTAATTGGCGATGCATATGCTATGTTACTATATAAAAAAATTACTACATGAAATTAATCTACATTAAAAGAGAAAGCAATATCAAAGAATTATACCGAACCCGTACGGGACTAATGAAATCGAAAGTCACATCGATCACCAAGTACTTTATGGGAATACCAGTAAAAACAATACATACATACAAACAAATTTATCAAGGGCGTAAGAATAACGCTATTGAGAAAATGCTATTTATATAATTTCAATAACAAATAAATATTATCCATTTTTTAAACTGAATTCATGAAGATATTAGTAATAGGAGCCGGCAACATGGGATTGACTTATGCTGAAGGCATGTCCAAATCAAAATTACTTAAGAAAAGAAACATAATGGTGCTCGACACTTCCGAAGATAAATTGGAAGAGTTACGTGAGAACCCTCAGTTCGATGCTTTTGATGACCTTAAAAATTGTGCTCCACAGGCCGATATCATTTTTATAGCCGTTAAACCATATCATGCAGAAAGTGTGTTCTTAAAACTGAATCCGTTGGTTAAACCTGGCCAGATCGTTATTTCAATAATGGCAGGGGTTACTATGGAAACGATTCAAAACCTAACTGGCCTAACGAAAATAGTACGTGCCATGCCAAATTTACCGGCACAGATCGGTAAAGGGCTAACATCTTTTGTTGCTTCTAATGATGTAACAAGAATTGAACTATTGACAATTGAAAGTTTATTGGATACTACAGGAAAATCCATTCTGGTAAGTGATGAGAATTTTATCGATGCCTCTACAGGTATTTCAGGTAGTGGACCGGCTTATGTATTTTACTTTATGCAAAGTATGATGGAAGCTGCGTTAAAAATGGGCTTTACCCCAAGTGTATCGAAAGTTTTGGTAGCACAGACATTTACAGGAGCAATAGAGCTTTTTAACCAGAACGAGCTTTCGCCAAATTCTTGGATGGACAAAGTAGCTAGCAAAGGTGGCACCACACGTGCAGCATTAGATTCTATGGAAAATAATAATGTAGGAGAATTAATTAAAGAAGCCGCGTTCGCAGCATTTGAACGTGCAGTTGAACTTGGAAAAGAAAAAGTAAATGTATAAACAGAAAATAGTAATAAAGGTAGGCACCAACGTAATGACCAATAAGGACAATCGTATCGTGAGGCCGGTATTACGAAATTTGGTACAGCAAATAGCAGAATTATACGAACAGGATATTTTGACCGTGCTTGTTTCATCGGGTTCCGTTATTGCGGGGCGCGAAGTCTTAGGTGCATCAACTATTGAAAATGACACACAGCGTAGGCAGGTCTATTCCGCCATTGGGCAACCCAGAATGATGCGCTTATACTATAACATTTTTCATGATTATGGTATGAAATGTGCCCAGGTGCTACCTACAAAAAGAGATTTTACACCCGGCGTACACAGACAGAATATGATCAATTGCGTAGAAGGTTTATTGTCTGAAGGGGTTATACCCATTGCAAATGAAGATGATGCCGTGTCGGTTACCATGAGTATGTTCTCAGACAACGATGAGCTCGCTAGTTTAATAGCGCAACTTATTGATGCTGATAAACTTATTATTCTAACCGATATTGACGGATTATATACGGGTAACCCTAACGCAGAGAGTAGTGATCTTATAGCACATGTAAATCCTGAAGAGAATTTAGATAAGTTCATTCAAGATAATAATAAAAAAGCCGGTGAAGGTCGTGGTGGTATGGGATCTAAATTAGATTACGCCCAACAGGCAGCAGCCAAAAACATACCAACATTCATCGCCAACGGTAAAAAAGACCGTACGATAATTGATATTATAGAAGGAAAAAATGTGGGTACAAAAGTAACCCTAGAAGATAAAGCAGAAGCATAATGAAGATAATTTCAACGGAAATAAAAAATAAGGTTTTAAATAGCATGATGCGACTTTTGGATGAAAACCGAAGTAGCATTCTCGATGCGAACAAAAAAGATCTAGACCTCTTTAAAAAGGATGATCAAGCCATGTACGATAGACTTATCGTCACCAATGCCAAAATTGATGGTATGATCGGTTCCATAAAAGAAGTAATGTCTCAAGAAGACCCTGTAGGTAAGACCATTTCTACCCAAAATTTGGAAAACGGATTGGATATCACCAATAAAACAGCTCCTTTTGGTACAATTATGATCATTTATGAATCAAGACCCGATGTAACAATTGAGGCTGCGGTTCTTGCTTTTAAAGCGAACAATAAAATTCTTTTAAAAGGCGGTAAAGAGGCATTGCATAGCAATACCGTTCTTGTTGATCTTTGGCACAAAGCTCTTGAAGAAAATGGACTATCAAAAGAGTACATTCAGCAATTGACCATGAATAGAGAAGAAACGCAGGACTTCTTAAGAAATCCTACCGAAAAACTCGATTTAATTGTACCTAGAGGTGGTGAACGACTGATCAATTTTGTAAAGGAACATGCTAAATGTGCCGTTCTCGTTAGTGGTAGAGGTAACAACTTCTTGTTCGTAGACAAGGAAGCAGATTGGGAGAAAAGCGTAAAGGTCATCATGAATGCAAAAACCGAAAAAATATCGGCATGTAATGCATTGGATAAAATATTGATCAATTCCAATATTGAAAACTACGAACAGAAATTGACAGATATTTATCAGCTTTTAAATGCGAAAGGGGTAGAAACTTTGGTAGATGCCGATGTAAATAATATTCTAAAAGACGCCCAGCAAATAAAAGATGACGCTATTTGGAAAGAAGAGTTCCTTGCCATGAAATGTTGCTTAGGCTCGGTTGAATCTCTCGATGAAGCAGTCGAAAAAATAAACGATAATTCTGGAGGGCATTCAGCTACCATAATGACGTCTAATAAAGATACCGCCATACAATTTATGGAAGAGGTGGACTGTGCCGCAGTATATCAAAATGCATCTACGCGATTTACCGATGGTGGTCAAATGGGGGTTGGTGCAGAACTTGCAATTAGCACAGATAAGCTTCATCACCGCGGACCATTAGGTCTTAAACAATTGGTAACCAATAAATATTATATATTTGGTAACGGACAAATTCGAGAATAACAAATTAAGCTCCCCCAAAAAGTGAAATAATGTTCGAAACAATTGAAAATATAGACGGTGCATTGGTCTACCATGGCAATATGCACAACCGCATCTATTTCTCTGAAGCAAAAAATGTTAACTTAGATAATCTGCTTCAAAAAATGAAAGACCTAGCCAAAAAAAAGCGTTATGAGAAAATTCTTGGCAAGGCATCTGAAAAAGGCCTGAACGTTTTAAAGTCACAAGGTTTTATAGTGGAAG
Source organism: Maribacter litoralis (assembly GCF_902506355.1). Classification (NCBI taxonomy): domain Bacteria; kingdom Pseudomonadati; phylum Bacteroidota; class Flavobacteriia; order Flavobacteriales; family Flavobacteriaceae; genus Maribacter; species Maribacter litoralis. Next base: position 1,047,780 of record NZ_LR733271.1, read on the forward strand.
CCAAAATTCCTGGTCTTTACAATGGTAGCGTAGATGGGTATTTTCTCGCAGATTATACGAATGAAAAACGTTATGCTAATGATGAAAAAATCATGAAAACCATTGCAACGGTAAAGACGATTGCAGAAGCTGCCAATAAACCCAATACCGATTCACATTTTCTGATGCCCGAAAATTTAGATATTAAAGAGCTTTCTTCTGCAGATTTTCCTTTGCTTGAAGAGTTACACCAAAAGGCTTATAAATATCACCCACATCAAATTAAAGATGCTGCATATTTTTCTAAATTGAAAAATTTGAACCATCGGTTTTATGGGCTTTTTCAGAATGGAGAATTATTGGTATCGGCAATTCTAGCGGTAAATTCCAGCGAATCTAATGTTGAAATTGTTGATTTTGTTACACATCCGAATTATAGAGGACAGAACCTGTCTTATTTTTTGGTGCAGGACATTAAAAACAAAATGGATAAATTGGGCTGTAAAACCATTTATACAATGGTGAGGTCTACTTCATACGGGCTCAATATTACATTCAGTAAACATGGTTTTATATTGGCAGGAACCCTAATCAATAACTGTATAGTTAGAGATGCCATGGAAAGCATGAATGTTTGGTACTTTAAAAATGACCGATAACAACTATTTTCTTAGTGTATTGGCACTTTAGATTACTATAACATACTTCATATTTAAAAGTGTTGGTTTTGTACTCATCATTGTACAAAATCAACACTTTTTATGTATTGTCTCACTTTATGACAATAATCCTTTGTTTGTATTCAATTTTGTGCTTTATTTGAAAAACCATATAGATTTTTATCAATTTCACTTATGAAAGGCTCAAAAAATACGAATTACATTCCCAACCTTTCATATGATTGTGTAATTTTTGGTTTCAATGGCAAGACACTTAAAATTCTAATTCTTGAATACCACAACACTGGTTTGTTTGCCCTCCCAGGCGGATTTATCAAAAAAAATCAAAGCCTAAAAGACGCAGTCAACAAAGGTGTAGAAGACCGCACAGGATTAACGAATGTTTTCATGGATCAATTTCAAATCTTCGGAAAACTAGATAGGTCCGACCCTGCTGCTACGCGTCGTATTTTAGAAGGGAATAATGAAGATCTAGAGAAAAATGAATGGATGATGGAGCGCTTTTTGACCGTTGGCCATTACGCACTGATCAATTATGAAGAGGTAGATCCAAAACCAGACCATCTTTCAGACAGCATTGGCTGGTACGACATTGATAATGTACCTCAATTAATGATGGATCATAATGAAATTGTGGAAAAAGCACTAGAAGTACTTCGTAACAACATTAGCGAGAAACTAATAGGAATGAATTTGTTGCCTCCAAAATTTACAATGAAACAATTACAACAGGTCTTTGAAGCCATATTAGACCAAAAGTTAAGACGCACAAGCTTTCAACGAAAAATGCTGTCCATGGACATTCTAGAGCGACATGAAAAGCTTTTTGAAGGTAAGGCTCACAAAGCTCCATACCTCTATAGCTTTAAACAATAACAACTAACATTTCAATTAATACAACAACAATGAAAATTTCAACTAACAACTTTTTTAAATGTTCCGTAATTGCCCTTTTTATGCTGGGGACGGTTACTACCTACGCCCAAAAGAAATTTGGCGGATTGGCACTATACACCGTTAGAGACGATATGGGTTCCAATGCCAAGGCAACCTTACAAGCTGTATCTGATGCCGGCTACAAGAATATTGAAGCGGCAGGTTATGAAGTTGGCAAGTATTATGGTATGACTCCGGCTGATTTCAAGGGTTTATTAAAATCCTTAAAACTAAAGCCAATTAGCACGCATCAAAGTGCCGTTACCCTAGATAATGCTGACAAAATGATGGCAGATGCCAAGGCGGCAGGCTTCAAATATTTTGTAGTTCCTATACCACCAATGGGCATGTTTACTTTTAACCAAGAGAATATGACCATGGGCATGACAGGTACCGTAGAAGACTTAGCTGATATTTTAACTACCCTAGGTGAGAAAGCTAATAAAGCAGGATTGAAATTATTGTACCACAATCACGATTTTGAATTCAAAAAGAATGCAGAAGGTATAGTACCGATCGACTACTTATTAGAAAATGTTGACCCCAAATTGTTAAACTTTCAAATGGATCTTTACTGGGTAACGAAAGCAGGTGCCAACCCAATTGCCTACTTCAACAAATACCCAGGTCGTTTTAAAATATGGCATGTTAAGGATATGGATGAACAAGGAAGATTTGCACCTGTAGGGCAAGGTTCTATCGGTTTCGAAAACATCCTCGATAACAAAGAACTTTCTGGCATGAAATACTATATGGTAGAACAAGACATGACTTTCGACGGACTAAAACCGTTAGAAGCTATCAAAATAAGTCACAACGGACTCAAAGAAATAGGGTTCAAATAATAAGTTTAAATACCAAACAACGGAGATTGCCCCAAAGAAATAATTTTCTTTGGGGCTTTCTTTTTTATGGAACTTTATACCAATCATGAATAGCGCAAAAAGAAAGACCAACCAACAAAAACCTCCCCTCTTGGGAGGGGATCAAAGGGGTGGGTGCTACGGTGATGAAAATCACATTTAAAATGCTTCCCCTGGACAAACAACTTATAATACACGTAAGAACATTTTAATTATATTAGACGAAATCATTATTTTGAAAACAGAACACTCAGTACTTAATATATTCGCAATCAATAACGTAAACCTCCCCTCTCGGGAGGGGATTGAGGGGTGGGTGCTACGATGAGAAAAATAATACCATACCACCCATATTTAGTAGAACTGGCTAAAAAGCTAAGGAATAATATGACCTTAGGTGAAATTGCTCTGTGGCGGGAGATTAAAGGCAAAAAGTTAGGTCGGAAATTTAGCAGACAAATTCCTATTGACCAATATATAGTAGACTTTTATTGCAAAGATCTTCAACTCGCCATTGAAGTAGATGGAAGTATTCACTTTAAAGAAGGGCATCAAGAAAAAGATAGAATAAGGCAAGAACGTTTAGAATCTTTAGGTGTACATATGCTCAGGTTTTCAGATACTGATGTTAAGAATAATCTATCTAGTGTATTAGAAGAAATTAAAGGATATATTGAAGAATTAGAACAAGGAAGAACCCACCCCTAGCCCCTCCGAGGAGGGGAATAGTTTGTGACTTGAAACAAACTTTTTAAGATAAAACGGACGAAGTAACTCTTATAAAAACGCAACCCAAAAGCAACCAACAAACCCGCAAACAAAACGAAAACCTCCCCTCTTGGGAGGGGACAAAAGGGGTGGGTGAATACTAACGCCGTTCTCACATATTCTAAAAATACTTCTCAAAATCAAATAGCTCACTTAAAAGATGCAGCAATATTTACCAAAACTTCGTTCGCTAGTGTTAAACTGTCTCCGCCAATACCAAAATCTTGTCTATTAATTTCAAAATCCGCTGATATAAGTATTCTATTTAAGTCACGCTCCATAGTTAATGGAATATGTATTTCCCGTTCTACATTTTTTATAATCAATTTAAACACCGTATCTAAAGACTTTCCTTTTTGGGCTTCACAGTAAAGCAATTCCAACGAGATTTCTGGATACTGTTCTATATCGAAATAATCATCATTTATAAGGTGTTCATCCCTAAGGGAAATCCCTGTGTGTATAGAAGCTACTTTTAACTTTCCGTTCAGTTTTTTGATTCTACATTTCGATTGTTGTAATTCCATTTCTGCCTTTACCTCATCAAAATATCCGTTTACCCAAAATCCTGCATTCTTAACCTTAAAATTTACAGTGGCTTGTTCTAGCACCAGTTTTTGTGCAATAACGGTACCACTACATAGAACAATAAATATCAATGTAAAATAGCAGCTTTTCATAGACTGTTGACGTAGGCAATTAATGCTTGTTTATTTTCGGTAGAAAGTTCTAACCCAAATGGATGGCCTTCAACTTTTTGACTTGTATTATAAGTTGCGTTATACCCTGTACGTTCAAAATCATCCTGTAAACGCTCTTTGCTCAGCAGTTCTTCTAAACTGGTAATACTACCATCATGTAGCAAGGCCTGCCTATTCCAAACACCAATTAAAGATGGCACCTTGTAAAACCCTGTACCTCGCCTGGTACTCATTGCCAATTGCGGATCGGTACCTACAGATATATCAAAAATATCAAGCTTGCTTTTATATGATTTAGGAAACGTAAAACCATCTACCGGCAATAACATATTATTGGAAAAATATGGCGGAGCGTGGCAAGTAACACAACCTTCTTCAGCAAAAATACGCTGCCCTTTGTTCACCAGTTCTTCGGGTTGCGAAATAGGACTTTTAGGTGCGTTCAAACTATAAATATACTTGGCAAGGGCATACAACTGTGCGTCGGAATATCGCCTACCCGCCTGCATCGGATTTTCTTGCTCATTGGGCCAAGGGCGCAGCATGTTGTATTTATTGTACTTGCTCATAAAATCGGTTTCTTCGTTAAATGTGGCATACAACATTAGATCTTCGATCGATCTATGGCGCATGAGCCCCGTATGATCCAAGTACTTCCTATCCTGTAAATTATATAGATCTGGTATACTGGCCGGTGTTCCAATATTTGTACCATGCCTATGTACTACACCGCTAGAGGCTCTATCAATATTCTCTATAAAATCTTCGGGAGACATATCCATTAATCTTTGCTGTGCCACAGATTTGATCCACGGTGCTCCAAATAGAAACATTTTATCTCCTAAGAGTCCCTGCATAATTTGTTCTTGCGGAACATTATGACTTCGAGCATTATCTAATAAACCTCTTAAATCTTCCGCATAATCGGGATCGAAAGGAAAATTGCCTTGTGCGCCTTTAATTATAGAACTATCGGGCATTACTTTAGTATGGCACATAACGCAAGAACGCCCTGTTATTAGTAACACCCCTTTTTCCGGAACTACCAATTTATAAAATGGAATAATACCGTCTTTACCAACTGGTAACTTTTCTTTATCGTGCAATAAAGTCAACCTTGTTAGAAAAGCGGAGTCTAAAGGGCGTAGCGATAAGCTATAATCAAAAACCAATTCTCCCGCTTTTACCCAATCTTCATTAGAGGTCAATTCATCTTCATTGAATACTACTTCTGGCTCTAATTGTGATAAGCTCTCATAATATCCCTCAGGTTCTCTTCCTGGTAGATATACAGGGTAAGATTTATATATTTCTTGGGTTGCCAGTTTTTCATACTGATCTTCTGGCACGTAGTTTATTCTGATTGTACTATCTGCCAACGGCACATACACTCCTTCAAGATATTTTTTAATGTACGGTTTTGGAATATCGATAGTAACGGTCATAAAACCAAACAAGGTTGTTAGTGCTATACAAGTCAGAAGCACCCGATATAATGTTCTCATAATGTGATGGTTGAACTATTAATTTACGATTCATAGTAAAATTTTTAAATCAAAATTTTATGTATCGTTAAGAAAACATTGCAGATGGTAGAAAAAGCCAATTTTTCGGTAAAGTAATTTGTTCAAGAATCGGGTGAGGAAGGTTTTATTCAAAATTCTAACTCAAAAGGACCCACCCCTAGCCCCTCCAAGGAGGGGAATAGTTTGTGACTATTATTAGACCTTTTAGATAAAACAGACGAAGTAGCTCTTATAAAAACACAACTCCCAAAGCAACCAACAAACCCACAAACAAAACGAAAACCTCCCCTCTCGGGAGGGGACCAAAGGGGTGGGTACTACGGGTGATTAAGATTACATTGAACATTCTAACTCAAAAGGACCCACCCCTAGCTCCTCCGAGGAGGGGAACAGTTTGTGACTATTATTAGACCTTTTAGGCAAAACAGACGAAGTAACTCTTTTAAAAACGCAACTCCCCAACCAGCAACAAACCCGCAAACAATAACCAAAACCTCCCCTCTTGGGAGGGGACCAAAGGGGTGGGTGCTACGGTGCACTAATTCTCAACTACAAAACGACCCCACACCATGGTTACCAACCCATTATTTTTCTGACAGTTTTACGGAAACCCGTAAGAAAATATACCATAACTTCTTTATATTGCAGTACCAAGCAAAGTACACTCCCCTACTACTTTAGTAAAACAATTTTAATAAATAACTACACATCTTAATATTTACGTATATGTGTAATTGTTTATATATACAATTGTTGTGCCCAATATCCAGAAACTTATATCCAATGTTTGAAAACTTAGAAGAATATTATGATTTTTTAGAAGAGGACAACAGTCTGATTAGGAGTTATGGTATATCTAATAAGTTAAATTCCATTATAGAAAAAACTCAGGATGTGACTGAAAAAAAAATACTGTCATACGAGATGTTTTTCAATGATTTGAATTTTGAAAAAGGCAAATTAATTCCAAAATATTCGATAGGAGAAAAATCATATCCAGAATTGTCATTATTTGACGACAACTTTGAGTACATAAAATCTCGAGCAACTTCGAAGGACATTGCAAATCCTCGAAACAAAGCTAAATACAATCACATTATTTGGGAAAGCCCTGAGAAACATATTGACTATGCAAAAAGGGCTATTGATAATTATTTTACATTTCTAAAAAATATTAGTTTACCCAAAGATGATAATTTAACTAATCGAGGTTTCACATTAAACTATGAAAACTTATTCATTTTAAGTGAAACTATAAACTATAAGAAGAAAGAGATAATTGAATTTTTTATAAGTCATTTGAACAAAGATGAATTAAACGGATATCAAAAATATTCTATTATGGACTTTATCCTTTCAAAAGGAAAAAAAGTGATTAAAAAATATGTAGAAGATTTCTTTAACTATTCAAAATCTGTAATTGATAATACTTTATATCCGGACTTTTCAAAAGAGTATTTAAACTTGTTAATTCTAATTTGCTCAAAACAAGGTGTTTCCGCTAAGGAATATCAGAATAAACTTGGTGACTTTCATATTATAGATTCTGAAAAACACGAAGAGAGTTTTGCTGTACACGATTACTATCTTAAAGCATTAAAACAATATCAAAAGGCAGGTAATAAAGAAAAAATAGAGGAAGTAACTTTATTAATTGAAAAAGCTAAGGACAACCTCAATTTTAAATCTATTAAGTCTGAACATTCAAGTCCTGAATTACAAAAATGGTGGGATAATCTAAAAGCATATACAACAGAACTTGCAGACAAGGGAGAAAGCAAAGAAATTTATGAATATCTAATATTAGCTAATATATTCCCAAAAGCAGATGTGCTTGACAAAAAAGTCAAATCTGTTATGATGGATTTAGTTAGTACAATGAACTTTGATATTAATCGAAATGTTAGTGGTTCTGAAAGTAGTGGAATAAATGAATACAACATTCATATTCAAAATTTTTCCTTGCGTCATTTATGGTTAATATTCACTAAAGGTTTAAAAAATCAAAAGATTGGTTTTGAATCGTTGAAAGACTACTTTAAAAGTCATACTTGGTATGGAGAAGATATTATCAGTACTAATGCTGATGGGATAAAAGAAACATTCAATTGGCTTGACCTTTTAATGCCTTCATTTGCAAGTTATTTTACGCAATCAGAAATTGATTTAAAAGAAAATAAAAATAGTGTAACTGGTTACATTTTATCAATTGACTCGTTAGTTTTAAAATTTGAAGGTGTTCTAAGGTCATTTTCCAGAAATATTGGAGCGCAAACAATTGATATTAAAGAAAATGGTACTCAAGAAAGAATTTCATTTGAGAAGCTTCTTGAAAATGACAAAATTAAAGATATAATACCAGAGGATGATATTGCTTTTTTTAAATTTATATTCACTTCAGAAGGCATGAATTTGAGAAATAATATTGCTCATTGTTTTTACAAACCTAAAAATTATTCAGCTGCTGTGATGTGGTTATTAACTTGTGCCTTTTTAAAACTTGGGAATTATAAATTTAATAGAATTGAAAAATAATACTGAGAATCAAACTTAAGACGTGTATAAAACATAGCTAGTAATTGCTAAATCGAGAGGTTTGTGCTTATGTGCGTAGACCGCCAAATGTTTAAATTTGGCTTTTAGAATATAAAAATTCGGCTCTGTGTTAACCCGAAAAGTTAGTGTCTTTTTGCACGCTACGTTTCATACACAAGACCGTAAAACCAATCACCAGATTGAACAACATTAACCTGGAAAACCAAGAAAAGAAATTAAGAAAAAGACAACTGATCAATGCGGCATTAGTTGGATTTCTCGCTTCTATATTTGTCATTGGCACGGTGGCATCCATTTATAAGAAAAATGCCTTGGGTATGATACCTATGTCGATTCCTCTTTTTTTAATTTATAAAATAGTGCGTAGTTCCAAAAGGCAAAAAAACGAGTAAAACTATCGTAAGCTATCCATCCCTATGAAAACCATCTTCTCCACCATCATTTTCATCCTTCTTCATGTATACAGCTACGCCCAAGATGATTTCAATAAACTCCCAATAGCAGCAAAAATCAACTGCCCAATGCTATTGATTGACGAGCATATCATCGCCAATAAAAATATAATCACTTCAAAGGAAGATATTGAAGAAATAGGAGTAATAAAAGATAAACCTAGTCACGAAACGTATTTTTATAATCTTACGGCAAACGGTATTCTGTTTGCCAAACTAAAAAAGGAAATACCCTATAAAACACAAGCTGAACTGAACACCTTTCTAGATTTGGATGAAAATAACCCTGTATATGTAAACGGTTATTTATTGGAACATGATACCTATACCATTGCAACAGAAAGTATTGCGACCATAGACCTTGTAATGCCAAATGAAGAAAATGACTTAGACCAAAAAGTCATCAATGTTTGGATTCTCTCCCAAGAAGAGCGTAAAAATGGCTGTGCTTTATCCCAAATGGAGTAAATTAGTTGTTCACCTCATCATCAATCATCATGAAAACAACAATTATTCTTATCTCGTTTATTCTATTTACTACAACTCCACTACTGGCTCAGCAAAATGCATTTTTGGAAGATTCCATTGAACGCTTAGAGAACTCCCGCAAGTATATACTGCTCGTGGCCGATATGATGCCCGAAGAAAAATACGATTATAAAGTAACGCCCGAATCCTTAAGTTTTTCCGAGAATTTAATGCATATTGGCTTTGCGCTAGATTGGCATAGCCAGTCGCTCTTAGGGGGTCGTGAAGCTCGCGTGTACCAAACCGATACCGTTTTTAAACCCGCCAATAAAACCAAAACGGAAATGATGACACGTATAGACCAAACCTTTGCAGAAGCCATTATCCTTTTACAAGAATTTGACCCTAAAGCCTTAGATGATCATTTAGATTATTTTGGTCTAGACCGTTCCAAAAGGCAAATTTGCATGCTATTGGCAGACCATATTACGCACCACAGAGGGCAAATGCTGGTTGCCATGCGCCTTAACGGGTTAACGCCACCAAGATATGTGCTTTATCAATAGAGCCAAGCTAGCAACTATTCTTGCTTCTTTTTATCGGTATTCATAATAGAAAGTACTATACCTACCAGGGCAATACAAACACCGGCAAATACAGCGATCATTACAACACCATTGCTCCAGTTTACCAAGGGAAGATTCGTTGTTATCATAGTTTGGTCATTTTAATTGCCGTAAATGTAATTTCTAACGGCTGTTTATTCTATGACAATTGTCAGCTCACCAAAATAGACGATGTATTTGTACCTTGATTATCGCCTAAAGATTGTATGCCTTATTTGGGTTCTGTATTTTTATAGTTACAAATGATATTTGAAAATGGTAGATAAAATTAAATGTCCGAATTGTGCGCATGAGTTTGATGTTGAAGAGGCACTTTCTGGCAAAATGCAGGCTCATTTTAAGGCAGAATACGAACGTAAAGTAGCAGAGCAGGCAGAGAAATTCAATAAAGAACGTAGAAAGCTTGAGCTTGAGGTAGAAGAGTTCGAGAAGAAGAAAGAAAAAGAGAACGAGCTTTTTAAAGAGAAACTGGCACAACGCCTTGCTAAAGAGTCGGAGAAAATACAGAAGCAGACCAACGAATCTTTTGAGCAACAGTTACGTGCACTGCAACAAGAGAACGAAAAAAAGAAAGAGGAGAACAGGGCGCTGCGTGCACAAGAGATCGACCTTTTAAAGCGTGAGAACGAATTAAAGGAAAAAGCCGAAGAGCTTAAAATGAACGTGCAGAAAGAATTGTTGGAGAAACAATCTGTCATTGAAGAAAAAGCCAAGGCGAAAGAGCGCGAAGCCATGGCACTTAAAGAAAAGGAATACCAAAAGCAGCTAGACGACCAAAAGAAGCTTATTGATGAAATGAAGCGCAAGGCAGAGCAAGGTTCTATGCAAATGCAGGGTGAAATTCAAGAACTGGCATTAGAAGAATTGTTGCGCAGCACCTACCCCTTCGATACTATTGAGGAAGTGGGCAAGGGTATTCGTGGGGCGGACTGTATACAAACGGTGGTGAACTCGCTTCAGCAGACCTGCGGTTCTATCGTATACGAGAGTAAGCGTACCAAAAATTTTAGTAACGACTGGATCAATAAGTTAAAGCAAGACCAGATCAATTGCAAGGCAGATATTGCGGTAATTGTTACGGAAACCTTTCCGCCCGATATGGACCGTTTTGGAGAGAAAAACGGTGTTTGGATCTGCGGATTCAATGAAGTAAAAAGTGTATCGCTCGTATTACGTGAGCTACTCTTAAAAACACAATCCATTAAATCTTCTGATGAAAATAAGGGCGAAAAAATGGAACTGCTGTACTCTTATTTAACCAGTAACGAGTTTGTGCAGAACATTAATAGAATTATTGAAAACTATGATTCTATGATCAAGCAACTGAACTACGAAAAGAAAGCAGCATACAAGAATTTTGCGGTTCGCGAAAAGCAAATATGGGGCGTACAGGAGAATATCAACGTACTTTTCGGCTCCATTAAAGGTATTGCCGGAAACTCCCTATCTACCTCTACCATCCTAGATTTACCGGATGCGGAGATTGATGATTAATGTTGGTTGTTGGTTGTTGGTTGTTGGTTGTTGGTTGTTGGTAAAATAATGAATTTCACTTTGCGCTTTGCACAAAGCCCTTAATAAATTATGCGCCAAGCGTGCCACGCATTGCGTTTAGCGTTGGGCGCTAAGCTTTTTTTAGTTTGGAATTTAGCCATGTAATCATCTTTTCAAATCTAAAGGAGATAAATATTAAATATACACAGCTAATAAAACTACCGAAATTGCTACTTGATGTATCTTTAAAATAAAACACATTTAAAAGTGTTGCTACTAAACCTAAAACACCAACGGTAAGAATAAAATATTTTAAAATTTTCATTGTAACGGGCTGAATGTGTTTTTGCATCTTTTGAACAGTTTTGATAACTAATTACACCTATATGTAGCATTTTTATGCAAATTGTTACATGTTTTGATGAAAAAGTAGAAAAAAATTAAATTTTAGGCAACAAACAACATATCGCTTTGTGGTGTAATTTTTGATGCCTTAACAAGTATGAAGAAATCTTTATTTCTTAGTATAATTTTAATCCTTACGGTGATAAGTAGCCATGCCCAAGAATCATCAATTTCTGAATTTGATTTATATGGATGTTGGGTACTGGAAAAGAATACAAGACCTTCTAACAGCATCATCGTATATAAATCTTGTGAAGATGTAGCCCATGAAAATGTAAAATTTGGTTCAAAAATTTCTCTCCTCGCATTTAATGAGAGTGAATATCAAAGCACTGCCCCCAATGTTTGCTTCACTACATTTATGGAAAAAGGTACTTGGGAATATGACGAAAACACAAGAATAGTTAGTTTATATTCTGGTCATGAATGGTTAAAAAAGTTTAAGAAACTTGACCCTGAAGAATATGCCAGTTGGGGATCACCTGAAAAGTTTAAAATACTAAAATTTAAAGTTATCTCTATTGAAAACAATCAGCTTACAGTAGAAATCATTCCTAAATATTACGGTAAAATAGCAATAGAAGATTTTTCAGAATAATACTATGAAAAAAAGTCTATCATTTTTCTTACTACTCACTATCACTTCCGTATCATGCCAGCAAGAAAAGAGAGCATCAGGTGATGACGTATCTGTTATATGGGCATCCTTTTTATCTGATTTAACGACTGAGGATAAAGAAGCTTTTAAGAAGGCATCTGCTGAGACCATTCGTTGTTATGATTGTTTGGAGAATACGCCATCCGAAGTGCAACACATGAACTTGTTACGAGAAAATGATTCGCTCTGGTACTCTAAAATTTATGAGGACCTTATTTATATTCCCATAGATAGTTTTATCGCAAATGATTATGACATCTTGTTCAACCCTAACTTTATAAAAATCCTTCAGGAAAATGAAACCATAATTTCCAGTGAAGAAACCAATGGGGTTACATACGCCCATATACTGGTAACCACTAACCTACCTACTGCATTTTTTGAAGGCGCCCAACATATTTTTTCTTTTGTGAAAAATGAAGATGATGTATGGAAATTAAACGAGATCGGCACCATCCCCTAATAAACCTTATTACCTACCTACCCAACTTTTAAAGTCCGACGCCTTTGCCTTGCTCACTATAATACGCTCACTACACGGGGGATGCACCTCTACCAATAATTTGCTGTTGAAATGAAGTTTTATGGTAACAATGGCTTCCCTACGCAAAATAAATTGACGGTTGGCCCTATAAAAAAGTGATGGATCCAGCGCCTCTTCCACTTCCTCTAATTTGGCATCTAATACATATGAACGCTCTTGCACCGTAACTGCTTTTACAACCCCTGTATCTATAAAGAAATAGGCAATATCGGCAGTTTTTACAGGAATCAACTGTTCACCCATACCAACCAAAAATGTCTGTTTATAATTATTGGGCTTGGTCTGTATTAAATGCAAAAGACTTTGCATTTGCATCTCATCTATACCTTGCTTTTGGTTTTGGGTCTTAAAACGCTGCAACGCATCAGACAGTTCTTCTTGATCAATAGGCTTCAACAGATAATCAATACTATTCACTTTAAAAGCCTTTAACGCATATTGATCATAAGCGGTAGTGAATATAATAGGAATATTGATGGTCACCTGATCAAAAATTTCGAAAGATATACCGTCTGCCAAATGAATATCCATAAACACCAAAATACCTTCGTACGGGTTACTGAAAAAATCTACGGCGGCCTTAACGGTATCTAACACCTTAACGATCTCAATATTCGGATCGATCTTAGTGAGCAAATATGCCAAGTTATCACTTGCAGCAAGTTCATCTTCAACAATAATTACTTTCATGCCGGGCGGTTTAAGGGCAATTCTACTTTAAATATATCATTTTGGGTACTTACCTTAACTTCATTCTTTAGCAAAAGTAAATACCGCTTCTTTAAATTATACAACCCCGTGCCCATACCTTCTGCCATGGTTGTACGTGCACGAATAGGGTTTTCTACGAATAATGAATTTTCTACTGAATATACTTTTACGGTCAACGGGTTGGTAGATGATATTTCGTTATGTTTTACCGAATTTTCTACCAATGACTGCAATGCCAATGGTGGCACTTTACGGTCTAACAGTTCTTCAGCTATATGCACCTCTATGCGTAGGCGATCACGATAGCGGGTTTCCATCAAATAGATATAACTGCGTAAAAATTTTACTTCGTCTTTTACAGGTACCAAATTGATTTCGCTACTCTGCAGAATATAGCGGTACATGTACGAAAGCTTATTTACAAATTGTGTCGCCTTTTCGTTTTCTCGTATTAAAGAGGACAACGAGTTTAAGGAATTGAACAAGAAATGTGGGTCTATCTGGTTTTTAAGGGCCGCAAGTTCATTCTCTAAATTTTGTTGTTTTAGCTGCTCGTTCTCTATTCTACTTTCTTGCTTATCTGTACTTACCCGCAATAAACGGGCAATAAAAAATAGCACTATGGACAAATTTATAAAGGTAAAATTGACCCAGCCTTCTTCATGGGAATCCAACGTTCTACCATTTACCAAAGGATAAACCGCTATTATGATTTTCACCACGGCAAAAAGTGATAAAGCATTGATGAGCAATATCAATAGCCACTTTACTATTGGCGGCCATTTTAATGCATCATAATCTATATTGGCATTCAACTGAATTACCGACCATGAAAAACAAAAGAAGAATAGGTACCTATATAAAAAATCGGTAACCCAAGACATAGAGAAGTTTAAATTCCCCTCCATAATACCATTATATAAATAGATTGTTTTTGGCAGTGATACCAAAATACCTATAAGCAGGGCCGTTTTAACTACTTCGCCCTGTTTAACCTTTGTCAATGCCATATAACCTCTTTTCTAAATGGTACTTCTCAAATATACCGTAATAATAACTTTGAATTTGCAATACGCAAAAAAGCCGGCCTTTACTAAGTAAAGACCAACTTAAATTTAAACTACACTAACTTCTTAAAGTGCATAGGCATCAAAATCGGCAGGTAAATATGCCGCTGTATCAAAACCTAATTCCACTATTTCTTCCTCTTCAAAAATTTCAAAATCTATATCGGATAAATTGGCACCTGCGTAGGGATCAAAATCAAGGGGTAAATATTCAAAGGTGTCAAAACCTAGGTTTACTTCTTCTTCAATCTCTACCACTTCTATTTCACTGGCGTCTAAATTGCCCATTTCTAAAGAAGCTTTTAATTGTGCTTCAAAATCAATACTACAATCTTCGAAAATAGCAGTGATTTCTGCCTTCTCTGCTTCTTTTTGTTTCTGTACTCCTTTAAATGATATAAAGGTGACGGCCACTACGACCACGGCTGATAAAATTTTAATGTTTTTCATGATTTTATAATTTTTAAGTTTTTAGAATTGTTTTTCTATACCCCAAAGATATTGAGCAATACTGCTCTCGGATAATATTAGTGACCCAACTGTCGAATTTGCCATCTAAAACAGCTTTAGACAGTTATGAATTATTATCGGTGGATATGTAGCGGGAATAATTTTGAATATAATAGTACTTGAGCACTATTCATTTGATGCTACCAAACAATTAAATAACATTCGTTTTTACGGATACATCTCTACTTAGTGAACCAATCTCGCACCGTTTCTTCGGCTAATTTGTTATTGGGCGTGAAGGCATTATTATGTTCACCACGGTATTCTATGTAGCTGGGAAATTTCCACCATAGAATGCCTTGGCACCATGGTTCGTTCTCAATACCTTTAAAAATAACTTCGTACGCCCTTTGCTGTGCTTCTTCGTTTATGGTATCATCTGCCTCAGCGTGCGGGTTCTTCCAAGGGGCATCTATACTTCTAAACCCTATTTCAGTAAAAACTATCGGTTTCTTAAAATAGTCGTATACTTTTTTAATTTTGGTTCTTACCGTATCGAACCGTAAACTCATCTCCTCATTGGTAGGGTTATCCTTTTTACTCAAAGGATAATAAGAGTTAAGTCCTATAAAATCCAAATCGTCCCAAAACGTAATATTTTCAAATTCGGCACCCCAATTGGCTGCATACGTTAGTTGCCCCGAATACAGCGCCCTTGTTTTTTTAATCATCTCACGCCAAGCTTCTGGCTGGGCCAATGTTGCTTTTGTGAACTCCACACCAATACAGAGCGCATCCATCTCATGAATTTCTGCCAAAAATGCGTAGTGTCGAATCCACCGATAATAATAATCGTGGAATTTATCCCATTGTGCATCCGTAGGCATATCTATACCGCCAGGCCAACTACCACCAACATAAATTTGAGGTTTCAATAAGGTATACATACCCATATCACTTGCCATTGAAACAGCATGTACCACGGCGTCATCATTTTCACTACCCGCATTATCACTAAAATGTAAGGGCGTAGGGGTGTTGATGTCATTGATGCCCGTATACGGTACTATGGCCATGGCATTACTACCCATATTCTTTTGCTTCAATAATGCTTCGGTAGCTTTTTGCGAACCATAACCATTGTAAATACTATAACCTTCATGGGCAAAATTGAAGCCTTTTAGGTAAGGTAGTTTCTTGGTCTCCTTTTTTTCCTTCGGATGTGCTTTTGGTAAGGATTTTAAATACTGTTGCCATTTAAGATCAAGGCTTTTTATCTCTCCGCTAGAAAGCGATACATTCTTATACTGTTGCAAGTACCTGTTTTTGCCCCACGTCTTAATTAGAAAATCTGCGAACGCACCCGCCATACAATCCCTGATCAATGACGATTCCATCTCCAAAAATGTGTTGTTCAGCAACTCTGCCACCGTATACGTGTTTTCAGACTCCACCAATCTTGCCGCCCAATATTTATAGCCCTTCATCTGCCAAGTATCGGTAAAATAAATAGGTAGCCCCACATTAAAAATGGTTTTATTACTTTCCCCTATAAGGTTGTACAGCATTAAAGCATTGTCTCTACCAATATAATTGTTGGCATATATATTATTAATAATGGTGTGAACCGAGTTGGTTGCCACATCAAAAGTAGAGTGGTCGGTATTGCCCGTCATTAGACCTTTTTCTTCTGTACAGGTGTAGAAATTATAGGTGATTTTCGGCACATTATTTCTACCGACAAAACCGACAACCTTAGCCTTGGCTGCCTTTACCTCCGCTACCTTTTTGTCCACCATTGCAGGATCTAGAGCTTGTTGGTGGTTAATAAACTTAAACTCATCGGTATCCAATACTATTTCTGTACCTGTGGCGAAATTGAAGAATGTGGAACCCTCGATACCCCATTGGGCATTAAAATCGCCCATGACCAATCTTTCCTTTTGCTCATACACCTCATATTCCAAATTCTGACGGTAGAACGACTGTCCTTTTTCTGCCACCTTTTCTGCAAATAACTCAAAAACTTCATTGGCATTGGTACCCGTTAAAAAGGCAAAGGGAATTTTTGGATCTACGGGACTCGGATAAAAACACACGCCAAGAATGGAATTGTTATTAGGTACTTCTTTAGCACCAATGTTAATATTCGTTTCCGACACCTGAAACGGTGTACTGCCCATATATTTTTTAATGAACGGATTCTCATTTACCGTACCTACCAAAAAGACAATTGAATTTTTAAAACTACTATCATCAACCTCATCAACAGCCTTATAGCTTACTTTAACACTGCGCCGTGAACGTGTGATCTCTTTTTTAGAAAGTTCGTGAAGTAAATCTTTATACTGCTGCTGTAATGTTGGGTCTTTTGCTCCATAAACCACCAAAATCTCTCTTTTATCAAAAAAAGTTCTGCGTAAATCCCTTCTGGAGGAAACGGAATCCAGACCTATCGAAATACCCTCATTTTCAGCTGTTGGTAAATATTGCACTCCGGCAAAGCCGACGATACCGACAATAACAAATAAGACTACCAATAGATATTTCCTGTTCATGGACCTAATGAGAATTAAACGACAGTATAAGATAGCAAAACTGCAAAACCTAATGCCGAACAAGGCATTATTTAACTTAAAAAAAGGACATTGGTATACCCAAACCTGTAATTGACCGTACTATCAATACTATGAAGCCCAACCTGATATTTACGCAAATAGAGTTGCAAAACATAGCTGTTGTGGTAATAAGCTATTTCTACCTTAACTTTGTACTACTAAATAGCCAACGCTTCATGAAATCAGTACTATTCTCAACCTTTGTTTTTTGCACTTACCTATTGGCCGCCCAAAACAATGCAACCATACCTTTAGAAGACTTTACCGAATTACAGGTATATGATAGAATTAGTGTTACCCTTGTAAAAGGTGATGAGAATAAGATCGAAATACCTGCTAGCGATAAAAAGGACCTTAGCATTACCGAAAACGACGGGCGATTACGATTAAAAATGTGTTCAGGGGAATCTGTATTAAATACCATTCTAAGTTTAAAGTTGTTCTATACCGAGGCGTTATCCATAATTGATGCCAACAAAAATTCGAGGATTATTTCTACGGGACTGGTGATCGGTACCGATTTAGCCATTGAAGCACAAGATGCCAGTACCATCACCTTAAATATTGCCTATAATAACGTGTCCGCCAAAAGCACTAGTGGAAGTGAAATAAAACTGTCCGGTACCAGTAGTCACCAAGAGGTTATGATCAATACCGGTGGAAAACTTTTGAACCAAGGATTAAAAACAAAAAGCAGCACCGTAATTGTACTTTCTGGTGGCAGTGCCGAAGTTTATGCCAGTGAAGCGGTCATTGCCAAGGTAAAAGCCGGTGGAGCCATTACAATTTACGGAAACCCCACATCTGTGGATAAAGACGATACTTTTGGTGGTAAAATTGCCATAGTGGAATGACTACTGTTCTATACTCTGAACATCAAAAGCAATAAGCTCATTATCTTGAAATTGTGGTGTAATTTCAATAGGGTTGCAACACACCTCGCAGTCTTCTACATATGTTTGTTGAGAAATAGATGGATCAAGAAGCATGGATACTTCTTCCCAACAATACGGACATTGAAAGTAATGCTCGAACATAGCTATACATTAAGCTTTCAGTTCTTTTGCCAAATCTTGTAATGTAAGTGTTTGTATCAAGTTTCCGCTATTGGAAGTGAAAATGGTCTCACGCCCCAGCTTTAAAGCCAAGATATCTTCGTCTTCCTCTAAATGTACATCTGCCGGATCAATGTTGATCTCTTCCAATTTTACATCAAATCGCTTTTTTAAAGTAACTGAGCTATTCGATTTTCTCAACTCAAAGCCATAAAAGTCGAATAGGCGTTGTAATCCACTAAAAAAGCTAAAGCCTATAAAAAGTAAACCGGCCATGGCAAATTTATATGCCAAGGTAAACACATCTAACTCATCACCGTTTATAAACGTATAAACCAAATTAATGCAACCGTAAATACCCAACAAGAATACCAATAGACCTACTATGACCGCTAAAATATCGGTAAACAAAGCCTTTTGAGTTCTGGTTACGATAAGTTCATCTGCGGTTCTATTGGCTTGAAAACCAAAATCCTTTAAGTAATCCAAATTCTTAATTTGTACCCTTTTATTGGCTATGGTCGTATTTAAATCGCTCATATCTACAACAACAGCACGTTTTTGCAACTCATCTTGTAAACTTAATTGTGCTTCAAACGTGAGCAATGAATGTTGGTTCATTATCTCTATGAGCTCGCTATTTGTTCTATCGCTATACATGTTCTTTTGTAATTAATTTACTCGGTAATCGAGATTAAAAACTTAAAGGTCTACCGCTTATAATTCTACATTCAATAATTGCCCAGTAAGCTGCAATAACTGTAGTTCTGCCAACTTAGCATCGTACTTTGCCAAATTCTTATTGGTCTGCGCGTTCAGTAAATTGATCTGTGCCTGTCTAAACTCTATTGATGTAATACTACCCAATTGAAACTGCTCTCTTGAGCGTTCAAAATTGTTCTGGTTGGTAAATACGTTCTGTTCTTGTATTTGATATATTTTCAGCAGATTCTCATATAACGCCATGGCGTTCTGCATATCACGATTTACCTCTAGCTCTACCTGCTTTCTTAACAATTCTTGATTGGCATAGGCAATTTTTGCATTCTTTACGCTTACCGTTGTACTACCGCCATCAAAAAGATTCCATGTTAAACTGGCACCCAATGCATAATTACCAACGTTAGAATTTGTACCTGGAAAAACCGCTCCCGTTAAAAATGCAGAAGGAGCATTCTGGTTTCTATTCCAACCGTAAGAACCCGTTAGCCCAATAGTAGGCAAATACCCAGACTTATTTACTTTAATGTCATAGGCATTAATGTTCAAATTGGTCTCTGTCTGTAGTACGGCCACGTTATTGGCTATGGCTTGATCCATAAACTCCACTATTTGAAACTTAGGTATAAAGACCACTGTGGTATCTACCATATACTGTGAACTTAAATCTTGATTCAACACTACGTTTAGATCGCGCTTTGCATTGGCCAATTGCTGCTCAGTGTTCAATAATGCAATACTATCATTGGTCATATCTACCTGTGCGTTCAAAATATCCAATTTGGTGTTTTGTCCGTATTCAAATGAATATTCAGACCTGGTAATCCTATCCCTAGAAATCTCCAAAGCTTGCTTTTGTACATTTCTATTTTCAGTTAAACGGGCAATTTCAAAATAGACCGTAAACATTTGGATCATGGTGTTCTCAATAGTCTCACGTGCCTGTAAGGTACTTAGCTGATACTGCTCTTTTAGTCTTTTATAGTTATAGTACCTACCCAAACCATCAAACAAAGTGTAATTAAGGTTTAAAGCCCCACTGTATCTTTGGCTCTCTGCACCATCAATGGAAATATCATCTCTAGCACTACCATCATCATTGAACTGCCCTGGGAATTCCGTAGTGGTATTATTGTTATTATATGTAGCGGCGGCAGTACCCGTTAAAGTTGGCAAATAGCCGGAGTTGAGCACACTGGCATTATTCTCGGCAATATCAACCTGACCTTTTGCAATCTCAATTCCAAAATTATTCTCCAATGCCTTAGCTACAGCCTCTTCTTTTGAGAGTGTTTTCTCTTGTGCAAAAATTGAACAAACAGGGAGAAATATCAATAATGTGATGAATCTTACTTTACTCATTATAACTTATCTAGATTCTTATGTGTTTGTGCACCATCTTCTATTGCATGTTGCGTATGACCTTCTAAATGCGCAGCTTCCTTTCTTTCTTTGATCGCTCTTTCTACCTCTTCTTTCGTAATCTTATGACCAGAAGCGAAAGATAGATTCTGTGCTTTTAAGTTGTTACTGAACGATAAAAACAATGGCAACATCAATAAGGTAAGCACCGTAGCAATACCAATACCATAAGCAATGGAAATTGCCATTGGCTTTAAGAATTGCGCCTGTCTACTGGTCTCTAACATTAATGGAGCTAAACCGGCGATTGTGGTTACCGATGTTAAGAAAATTGCTCTAAATCTTGATTTTCCCGCTTCAAAAATGGCGTTGTCAAAAGACATACCTTCTCTTAAATTAGTATTGAACTTACCTATGAGTACCAAACCATCATTAACCATAATACCGATCAATGCAATGATACCCAATATGGAAAGTACGTTTATTGGAAAATCATGAATCCAGTGACCCCAAGCAACTGCGGTAAAGCTAAATGGCACCAATAACAATAACATTAACGGCTGACTGAAACTTCTAAACGTAAATGCTATGGTAATATATATTAACAGAATTACGGTGAAACCTACAAGCTTTAAAGAACCCGTTAATTTCTCCAATTCTCTATTTTGCCCTTCATAAGAAGCACTTACCGTTGGATATTTAGATTGTATTTCCGGCATGTGTACGTTCTGAATCTCTGTCATGATTTCCGTAGGACTATCCTTTACATCTTTCATATCTGCGGATACCTGAATTTCTCGCCTTCCTTCTAAACGGTTGATGGCTACATCTCCACGAACAATAGTATAATCTGCAACCTCGCTTAATGGCACACGCTCACCAGATGGAGTTACAATTCTCATATCATCTAAATTGGAAATTGAAGAACGCTCTTCTCTATCATAGCGCACCCAAACCCTAATCTCATCTTGTGACCTTTGAAAACGTTGTGCCTGTACACCAAAGAAACCGGCACGAACCTGGGTCATTAAAGCTTGAAGATCCAAGCCAAGTAAATAGGCATTTTCCTTTAAGGTCAATCTGATTTCTTTAATACCGGCAGGATCATTATCTGCGATATCCTTTAATCTTGGGTTTTTAGTAAGTATATCCTTAAGCTCCTTTTTTGCAGCTTTTAACTCTTCTATATTATTACCCAACAAAGAAACCGAAACAGGCGATCCTCCAAAATTACCACCAGAACCATAGATCAAACTTTCTACGCCTAAAACCGGTCCCACTAACTCTTCTAATCTACGGGTAACCATATCCGCAGAAATATCATTAGGTCTTTCTTCGCCTGGTAATAGGTTAATGGTCAATACCGCAGATGAAGAACCTGGCCCCAATCTTCTGATCATATTTTCAAAAACCATTTTATCGCCTTCAGGAAAATATTTATCGGACAGTTCTTGATTTACTATGATTGCTTTCTCCTCTATAAATGAAATAATAGAATCTGTTATTTTCTCATTGGTTCCGTTTGGCATTTCTAGCTCTATACCCACACGGTCACTGGCAATTCTTGGAAAGAAAGCCGTTCTAATAATACCACCACCAACAGAACCTAACGTTAATATGAATGCCGAAGCGAAAACGGCGAACATAAATATTTTATGATTCATTGAAAATCTCAATACGGGAGTATAAAGATTATCACGCATCCATACCATTAATCTATCTCCAAACTCATTGATTACCCTAAGTTTGGCAAATGCATTTGCGAATCCGCTTTTTGGCTTGGTATCAATAGGCTGTAATGCTTTTGAATGTGCCAAGTGAGCAGGTAATATGACCAATGCCTCTACCAATGACACCACCAATGTTAAAATAACGATTACGGATACTTCACCAAAGAATTCCCCAATTCTACTATCTAAAAACAAGAAAATAGAGAATGCCAAAATAGTGGTTATAATAGCTGAAATAATTGGAGGCAATACCTCCATAGTACCGTCTACAGCTGCCTGAACAGGAGATTTACCCTTTTCATAATGCTGATAGATATTCTCTGCAATTACAATACCATCATCTACCAGAATACCGATAACTATAATCATACCGAATAAAGAAAGCACATTAATGGTCACATCGAAGAAACCGGCAAAAACAAACATTCCTAAAAATGCTACTGGCAACCCGAAGGCCACCCAGAACGCCAATCTTGTATTCAAGAAAAGAGATAGGAATATTAATACCAATACCATACCCATTATGGCATTTTCAGTTAACAACTGTGTTCTTTGATTTAGCGTGATAGATTGGTCGGAAACAACATCTAGCTTTATATTGTTGTACTTTTCATTAAAATCATCAACATATTCATTCACCTGATCCGCAGCTAAAATAAGATCTTCATTATTGGTACTTGTAATAGAGACACTAACAGATAAATTACCATTGAAATAACTTGCATTTGGCGTTTCTGCAAAACGATCTCTTACCTCTGCAACGTCTTTTAAACGAATTACGTTACCAGATTGATCTGCCCTAACCACAAGGTTATTTAACTCACTACCATAATACGAACGGTTATTGGCACGTATTAAGTACTCTTCGGCATCAGTCTTAATATTACCACCGGTAACTAGTATATTGGCATTACCAACTGCACTTGCAACTTCTGTAAATGAAAGTCCGTAGGCCAAAAGATCATTCTCGTTCACGGCTATTTCAATTTCTTCATCTGGAAAACCAGAAAGTTCTATTTGAGATATACCGTCCATGGCACGTAGATCATTCTCAATTTCCCTACCTACACTTTTTAATGTTGCCAACGGAATATTTTCTCCACTTATGGCAAATGATATGGTTTGGCGAACGGTCTCTAACTTAGAAACGATCAAAGGCTCCATACCTGTTGGGAAAGTTGGCACCCTATCTACCGCATTCTTGACCTCTAAAAGCATGAAATCAATGTTCTCTCCCTTCTCGATTTCTACATTGATCGTACCACTATTCTCCCTTGAAGTGGAAGTTACACGATCCACGCCCTCCAAGCCTTTTAGGTTGTCTTCTATCTTTAAGACGATACCCTCTTCTACCTCTTGTGGCGAAGCTCCTGGATAGGTAATAGTGATGGAAATATTCTTAGAATCGGTAAGTGGAAAATAAGATGATTTCAATGCCTTTGCACCAACAATACCAAAAAGGGCAAAGGATATTACTACGACATTAACGGCAACGTGATACCGAATAAAATATTCAATAAGTTTACGCATTATCCTTTTGTGTTTTCTGGTTGTTCAGCATAAATTTTCACCGCCATACCGGTATATGCACCGCTTATAGGTTTAGACACGATAGTTACGCCATCGGGAACATTTTTAAGCACTACGCGTTTATCGGAAAAATAAACAGGCTCTACATCGATAACATCTAGAATAGAATCTCTAACAACAAAAATTTTGTTGTCTTCCAATAAAAGCCCTCTATCTACCTCAATTGCATTTTCTTCCTTCTTAGCATCTAAATCTGCCTCTAAATACATTCCTTCACGTAGGTTTTTGTCCTCAACCTCTATGTAGGCATTAACGGTTTGCGTTGCTTGATCAATACTACCATTGATTCTCGTCACCTTACCTTTATATGTGCTGTTATCATCTAGATTTGTTAGCTCTACCGATTCGCCTACCTTCAATAAATCTGTATACCGCTTACTGATAGCCACTTCAAGTTCATAAACTTCCGTATTAATGAACTCTCCTAATTTTTGACCTGACCTTACCAGCGTACCTTCCGTAACCAACGTTTCGGTAAGAACACCAGAGAATGGCGCTGTAATGCGGTATTTAGATAATCTTTGCTCTAAATTCTTGACATTATAATAACTGGTAAGAATACCTCTACCAGATATAAAAAACTTTTCTTTCTCCGTACCCATTTCAGGTAGTGCAGGTGTACTTTTCGACATATCGAAATTAGCGAGGTAATCTTGCCATTTAGAATAGATATCCGGGTAGTCTAAACGTAAATCTGGCATTACTGCCGTTAATTGATTAAAAAGATCACTTTTTGCAGATTGAACACTTGCTGCATATTCATTTGCATCTATACTTATAATGGTCTCACCTTGGCGAAATGCCTGACCTTCTTTAAATAGCTTACTGCCTTTTTTGAATACACCTTGAACTTCAGCATAAAGCTCTACACGTTGTTTGGCAGTTAAATTACCATTGGCAGACACTACAATGGGCACCGTACCGTTTTCAACGACCTCGGTAAAAACAGTTTTTACAACCTTCTCTGATTTAGGCTTGAATGTTTTTTTACTATCAATAATATAACCCGCAAGAAAAAAGGATACTACAATTAGTAAAATACCTAGTACGGTAAAAATAATTTTTCGCATTTTATTATAATTTATAAGCGTATTTCAAAAAACACAGGATCAAAAGTACTTTTTAATATCCTTTAGGATTATGACGATTAAATGAAACGACCAAATTCAAATGTGAAACGACTTTGAAACAATCTCAGCTTTAAGCATTATTATCATTTTCATCACCATTTCCCAAAAGAGCATTTAACATCAACGTTTAAAAAACAATTACCGTCTAAGACAACAATCAAAATATTGTTAAAACAAGCTGCATTTTTAAACAGACTTTAACTAGATATTTTTGGAAATCAGTTAATCTTTGGCGAAACTACAAAAAAACACATCTGGCATTGAAAGCCCCTATGGTTAAAGTAATCATAAAAAAATATGACTTTTACGTTCGCTATAAAATAAAAAAGGGATGCTTTCGCATCCCTTTTACAATATATTCTACATTGATTTAATTTCGTTTTACATCTTCGTATTTGGTATCCACAATACGTGTTCTATTTGCTTCTCCTGTACCAAATTTCATATTTAAAAATTCGTCATCACTATCAAAAACTGCTAGTTTAGTGCTTTGCATTCGTAACAACGAATTAAGCGACCTAAAATCATTTCCCTGTAATTGAACAAATTCTAGATTACTTAAGGTTGCCATACCACTAGGCATATCTCCTTCAAACTGATTATATGAAAGAATTAATTCTCTCAAGTTCACCAAGCGACCTAAATCAACCTCTATTTCTCCTGCAAGCTTATTGCCAAACAACTCTAAACGCTCCAATTTTTGAAGATTTTCTAGAGACCTAGGTAGATTACCCTCTAGGTAATTACTGGATAGGTTCAACGTTTTAAGATTAGGAATTTCACCAATGCCTTCTGGAATTTCACCTTGAAACAAGTTGTTGAACATAGAAAGCTCTTCCAATTGTTTCATTTTTGAATACTCTTGTGGTAATGTACCCGAGATCTTATTCATTTCTAAACGTAATGATATCAAATTTTCTAAGCTGAAAAGGTCCTTAGGCAAATTACCTTCTAGAACATTGAAAGCAAGGTTCAACGATTTTAAATGAGTAAGGGCAGATATACCGTCTGGGATTGCTCCCGTTAGATTATTACGATACAATTTTAAACCAACCACATGACCATCTGCTACCTCAACACCATGCCAACTAGATGGATCTGCTGTAAGATCCCATTTTTGTTGCCATTGCTCACCAACGGTACTTTGGTTGAATTCTATTAAATACTGTTTCTCACTTGCCGGTATTTGGGCTTGCACCAAAACACTACAGGCCAGAAGAATAAATAAGCAGGTTTGTTTGATATTATTTTTCATACTGAAAAAATTAGATTTTGGGGGATTTCAATTCATACAATTAACACCTAAAAACATCATTTAGAACACTTTGGTGTAAAAAGTACTTTTATTATAACGTGCGAAAATTACATTTATGATAGTTTGGTATTTTAAATTGTAGAAAAATAAAAAAGAGATGCTGTTCAACATCTCTTTTTTTCACCAAACTAACTAAAAGTGTAAACTACTCTTACTCTTCTATATCTTCAAACTTCGTATCTGCCATTCTGGTTCTACTGAAGTTAATATCCTTAAATTCAATTTTCTCATCTTCCTTATCATAATCAAAAACCAAGTACTCTTTAGTTTCCAAAAGTTCTAAAGCTTTAAATGAACTGAAATTGTTATTCTGTATTTGAAAAACCTCTAAACTCGCCAATTGTGAAAATTCATTCGGAATATCACCAATAAGCCTATTATTTGCCAATACCAATTCTTTCAACTTACTAAGGTTACCCATATCTCGTGGAATAGTACCTTCTAGTCTATTTTCAAAAAGACCAAGGGTCTCTAATTGAGACAACGCACCTAATGAACTAGGAATATCGCCGTGCAACTCATTACTAGAAAGGTTCAACACCTTTAAACCTTTTAAATTACCTACCGAAGCAGGAATTTCACCTGTGAAAAAATTATTGAATGCAGAAAGCTCCTCTAATTGTAACAAACTACCAATACCTTCTGGCAGCTCACCATTTAGCCTGTTCATTTCTAATTTCAATACTTTTAAATTGGAAAGATTTTCTATTTCTACCGGTAACTTACCTGTCAATGAATTAAAAGCAAGATTTAAAACTCTTAAATTCTCCAAATCACCAATCTCTGAGGATAGCGACCCCATTAAATTATTATGGAACAAGTTGATTTCAACTACTTTATCATCTTCAACCTTAACGCCATGCCATGAAGAAACCGGAGCTTTTAAATCCCACTTCTTTACCCAATGCATACCATTGGTAGTTTCGTAAAGGTCAATTAATGCTTTTTTCTCTTTTTTAGAAACTTCTGCAAAACAAACGGTTGTTAGAAACAACAAGCTGAAACTTAAATAGTATAGTTTTTTCATATGATGGTGGTTTGGTATTCGTATTCAACTAAGAATTATCCTACAAATTTGAACTAATAACGTTGAAAACTGAAATTTTATCGTTGATTTACCCTGCTTTGTTGTGAAACTACCAAAATATGTTGTGAAACCCCTGAAATCTGTGGTAAGAAAATTACGAGTTACGTTAACTCCTCAATATCAATGGTTAAGGTTTCCCACTTTTGCATTAACGTCTCTAATTTCTTCTTTTTGGCTTGGTAACCATCAAAGAAATTAGGTTCCGCAATAGTGGCATCATAATCTACAAGCAGGTTATGATCAATTTCCTTAATTTCTTTTTCTAAAGTACCGATCTTACTTTCTACCGAACTCAATTGATTTTTAAGACTCTTAATCTTTTTCTGATCCTGAAAAGATGTGGATGCTTTTGGTTTTTCCTTCTCTGTAATTACTGTTTGTTTTTTTTCAATCGACCTAAAATCTTCTACTTTTCTTTGCTCTAAATAGAAATCAACATCGCCCAAGTATTCTCTAATTTTTTGATCTTTAAATTCATAGACCTTATTGGTAAGTCCTTGTAAAAAATCTCTATCATGAGAAACCAATATTAGGGTTCCTTCAAAATTTAAACAAGCTTGCTTTAATACATTCTTAGATTTAATATCCAAGTGGTTGGTAGGCTCATCCATTACAAGTACATTGAAGGGCTGTAAAAGCATTTTAGCTAAAGCCAAACGGTTACGTTCACCACCGGATAGTACTTTTACGTATTTATCCACTTCATCGCCCCTAAATAAAAACGATCCTAAAATATCTCTTACCTTGCTTCTGTTCTTTTCATTTGCAGCATCGATCATAGTATCTAGTATGGTCTTGTTACCATCTAAATATTCTGCTTGGTTCTGTGCAAAATATCCTATTTGAACGTTGTGCCCTAGCTTTAGGTGACCTTCATGTTCTAGTTCGCCAACTATAATCTTTGCCAAAGTAGATTTACCTTGTCCGTTCTGACCTACAAATGCGGTTTTACTATCACGCTCTATAAGTAGGTTAATATCGTTCAACACCAATTTACTACCGTAAGATTTGGAAAGCTCCTCTATTTCTACAACAACTTTACCTGGCGTAACGGAAATAGGAAAACGTAAGCTCATAACACTATTGTCATCTTCATCTACCTCAATGCGCTCAATTTTATCGAGCTTTTTTATCAATGATTGTGCCATTGAAGCTTTGGTAGATTTAGCTCTAAACTTTTCTATTAATCGTTCTGCCTGTTGAATTTCTTTCTCTTGATTTTTTTGAGCGTTAATTTGTTGTTGCTTGATCTCGTTTCTTAAAACCAAGTACTCGGTATATGGCTTATTATAATCGTATATACGACCTAAAGAAATTTCTATGGTTCTATTGGTAACATTATCTAAGAACATTTTATCGTGAGAAACAATTACCACTGCACCGGTATAATTGTTCAAAAACTGTTCAAACCAAATAATGGATTCAATATCCAAGTGGTTAGTAGGCTCATCGAGAAGCAGTACATCATTACTTTGTAGTAAAAGTTTTGCCAGTTCTATTCGCATTCGCCAGCCACCTGAGAATGTTTCGGTCTTTTTATCGAAATCTTCTCTCTTAAAACCTAAACCTTGAAGTATTTTCTCTGTTTCACCTTGGTAATTATAACCGCCCAAAATTTCATAATGTTGGGTGATATCACTTAAATCTACTATTAACTGATTATATGATTCAGATTCGTAGTCCGTTCGTTCTGCAAGTTGATGATTGATTTCATCTAACTTTAATTCTAAAGCCTTGATCTCTTCAAAAGCCTGATAAGCCTCTTCTAAAACCGACCTACCTTGAACAAAATCTATATCCTGCCTTAAAAAGCCAATTTTAATGTCTTTTTCAACCGCAATGACACCGGTATCCAAAGCCATATCTTTATTGAGCAGTTTTAATAAGGTTGACTTACCAGCTCCGTTTTTACCTACTAGTCCTACTCGATTACCCGCATTTAAACGAAATGAAATTTCTTCAAATAGATATTCTCCTCCAAAAGAGACAGATAGGTTGTGAACGTTTAACATAAATTCTTATTCTTCTTGTTGACCCAAGGTGTGGATAACATATACCCATACCTTTTGTGCTTATTTATCTTTTCTTGCTATAGATATAAGACAAGAAAAATGCCTTAAAATCGTACCTTAGTATAAAGTTTTGCAAATGTTAAAAAAAGGAAACAAACTCTACAGTATTTTAACAGGAAGTTGCCCCAGATGCCATAAAGAAAGTATGTATTTAGATAAAAACCCATATCATATGGGTAAAATCTTTGAAATGCACGAACGTTGTAGCCATTGTGGCCTAAAATATAAGATTGAACCTTCTTTCTTTTACGGAGCTATGTATGTAAGCTATGCCGTGGGAATTGCTTTCGCCGTTGCCGCATTTGTAATCGCAAATCTTTTTCTTGGTGCCGACCTTATTACAACGTTCATTGCCATTATTGGAACACTCATTGTATTTATGCCTGTAATTATGAGGATTTCAAGAAACATTTGGATCAATATGTTCGTAAAATATGACCCAAAGGCTAGTCAAAAAAAGACTAATATTCACCAAAACGAGTAATATCCATTTCTGGCAAAAGCGGTATTTTAGATTCTATATAGTCATAAAGTGATCGTGCCGCCCAAGGGGCAATGGTTATACCATGGGAACCAAAACCGTTCAACACCCATAAATTCTTATGCTTTGGATGTTGCCCCACCAAAGGTCTTCTATCTTTAACCGTAGGTCGCATACCGGCTACGTGGTCTACAACGGTAAAGGAACAATCTAAAAGATTTTTTAATTTATCTACAAGCTCATTTTTAGCCTCTTCTGTAGTTATATTGTCTTTTTGATTCCTATTATATGTTGCACCAACCTTGTACAGATCATTACCTAGTGGAATTAAAAATATTGATGACTTAATAATATTCGATTCATCTAGTTCTTTTGCCTCAATTACTATATACTCTCCTTTAGAGCCCTGCATGGGCAAGTAATTGAAATACGGATTACGCATTAACCCGAAACCTTCGGTGAATACTATATGTTTTGCTTTTATGTTTTGATAAGTAATACAATCTTTTTCAAACTGTATTTCACCATAATCAAAAGTATCCAGCATCAGCTTATCATTGTCACGCAGCCAATTCTCATAACTATCAAATAATAGATTAGTATTCAATTTACCTGTTTGCAATACTTTACCGAATTTAAACGGAGCTTTTAATGCGGCATTCTCATTAGCAGTCAAGGAAGTATCCATATAAGGTTTTAACTTGACTTTATCGGCTGCCTCAAACCATAAATTTTGTTCTTCTATACTGGCGAATTTTCGAAAAACACTTAATTTTTCATCAAACCTTACATCTAGTAATTCTTCTAAGTCGGAATAAAACCGAGTAGCTATAGGAAGTTGCTCATCTGCACGCCAAGAAAGGGTAAACCTTTTTAAAATTACAGGGTTATATAACCCGCCAGCAACACGAGACGATGTTTGCGAACGGTCGTTAAACACTACGAACGTTTTATTATTTCTACGCAAATTCTCGCAAAAAGCAGTACCTGCCAAACCAAGCCCTACGACTATATAATCTACCATAGCACAAATGTACTTACAATGTATGAAACCATATAAAACAAAAGACCCGATCTGTCGATCGGGTCTTTTTTATGTGAATTGGATTTTCAGCAAGCTTAATAAGCCCACATGTCTTGTTCTTTATCTCTAATAGTTTCTTTAATTCTCTTCGCTTCCAATAACTGGAACAAAGCATTATCAGAAATATAATCATCGATGTTTCTATCTCCTTGTACGTTATCCTCTTTATAAATAACGGCATTGAATCTACGTGCATTCAGTAACATATCAAATGAGATTGGCTGTGCAGAATTCTGAGAGTTAAACAGCTTTGCCTCGTGTAACATTTCACGAGCATCTGGGTACCATACCCAAAAAAGCTCAACCATATCAGGATTCTCATCATCCATAAAGTTAACATCTGGAGCAACTGGAGCAATACCTAAAAGACGGTATTTTAATTCTCCTTGTCTCTTATCAAAATACCATATTCCTTTAATATGATACTCTTCAATATCTGCTGCAGATATAGTTCTACGGGTAATATACTCTTCAGAAACAGCTTCACCTGCATTCATTTGTTCATACCCATAATCTAGAGTATCGACCATCTGCAATGCATCTTTTAAATCTGCATAAGTTCTTTTTTGTGTAAAATAAGAATCTGTATAGGTATCTAATTTTCCACTTTTTAAATTTTTAACCAGTACATGGTATAACGATCTTCTATCAGGACCTATATCCATTGTATCTGTTGGGTAGTATAATGGGAAGTTTACTCTCTCATCTAAATCTATGGTCTCCCATAAAGTCTTAGACCAAAGTATATCCCTATCATCTACATAACCATATTCTAACGGAGCATCATTATCTACAGCTTTCTGTGCTTCTGTACGAATACCAACCTCTTCTGGTTTTTTAGCATTCAATACATTTGCTTGGGCCATCATTGATAACGGTAACATTGTTACCACTCCCATTACTAAAACATTTTTCCAATTCATGTTTGCTACACTTTAAAATTAACCGGGCAAGACCAATGGGCTTACCCGGTATCATTCTATTTATTTAGTTTGTAATCTCCACAACTACTGGAGATACTTTCTTCAACTTGTACGTTTTATTATTTGTGATATAAGCTTCGATGTCAAATATTTGAACAACATCTCCTCTTTTAGCACGACCTAAAGCTTGTTTAGCCTTAGCATTCATTTTGTTTCCTCTTACAGAAACTGTTGGTTGACCTGGTACTTTGAATTTGAAACCGCTTACCGCTAAGTTCAAATCAAAATCGAAGTCTTCTAAACCAGCACCTATAGTAGCGATCTCAACGTTTCTCTTTGGAAGTTTAAGACTACCTGTTTGCTTGCTTATGCTACCTGAAGGTCTTGGAATATCCTTAATTCTGAATTCAGACTTAGAAGATACTGTTTGACCATCTGGTAAAGTACCTGATGCTGTAATAGTAACATTTCTACCAGTACCTGGTGTCATTACATATTTACTACCACTTACACTCTTAAGGCCTGGAGCAGAAGCTCTTACCTTATTGTTAGGTATACCTGGTATTGAGATAGACATTGGGTTAGCAACACCTCTATAAACAACATTCATTTTATCTGCAGCGATCAAAGCAGCGTTTGGCTTAGATATAGTTGCGAACGAGTTGTTAACCTCAACAGGAATTTCTTCACCGTCTTGCTTAAAGTAGATAGTACCTTTTACTTCATGGTCACCGGCAGAACCAGAACCAATCAACATTTTAACACCACCTGCTTCTAATTTGTAATCAGTACCTTCAGATAATTTTCTTCCGTCTAAAGTCAATTCTGCTCTTACCGGAGTAGAAGAATTATCAGTTTTACTAATAATGATTTTACCATCATACTTTTCACCTGCGTAGTATGCAGATTTTGTAGCTGAAAGTGAAGTTGCAAAGTTCTTTAAAGAAACCTGGTTAGACAACTCACCTGCCAACATTGATTTTAATGCTGCTTCTTCAGTTATTTTAACGTCAGCTTGTAACTGAGTTAATTTTGCCAAAGATGCTACCAAAGGATATCCTTCGTAGTGGTAGTTGATCCAATCTTGCTTAGTACCGTCTCTTTTCTCAACTTTACCATTCTCGTCACCTGTTTGGAAACGATCGATAACAGATTGCTTTAAAGCTTCTGGTACAATTGCAGCTACTTGGTCTCTATAACCAGTTAGGTTGCTCATGAACTTTTTACCATCTTCTGATAAAGTTTCACCTTGAAATAATTTCTGATCTAAATAATCAGACATATCCATACGAGCATAATCCTTAGGATCTTCTATACCTTCAGTCATACCTGTTTTAAGTCCTTCTAGGTAATCATAATACTCTTGAGACATTGCTTTGATCTTCTGAGCATCTTGATATAACTTTTCGTACTTCGCAGCATCTTCAGATGCTTTAGTTCCAAGACTTTCCAAGAACGCATTGTTACTTGCTGTAGTCTTTTCGTTAGAAGTCTCTAGCTTTTCATTCATAATACCGAATGCTGCTAGCACCTCTTTACTCATGTTTAACGCCAACATTGCGATGAAGATCAAATACATTAAGTTGACCATCTTCTGACGTGGTGATTGTTTTCCTCCTGCCATGGATTTTTAATTTAGATTTTTAATTAATAATTGATTCGGGTCGGTAAAAATCCAAATTAGTTTTTGCTCATTGCAGATAACATACCACCATAAACACCATTCAATGAAGAAAGGTTTGTAGATAAAGAAGCCATTTGCTCTTTAAGTGCACTTGCATTTTGAACAACTTCTTCATTAACTGAAGCTTGCTTGCTAGCACTTTCTAATTGTACTTTATAAAGACTGTTCAAAGACTCCATTTGAGCGGCAGCCTGAACCATTTCACTAGAATATTTCTTAGTAGATTCCATAGCATCTACTGTCGGAGCGATACCTTTAGCGGCACCTTCAAAATTCTTAATGCTAGAACCTAAGCTTTCCATAAGATTTGCATCAACACCTGCTTCTTTCAATAAATCATCTAATTTCTTAGATAAAGACGCTTCTGCTTCTTTTATTTCTGTAGCAGCTTGTGCTTTTTTAGGAGCTTTGCCCTCACCACCAGCTAATTCTGGGTATACTAATGACCAATCTAAATCGTCATCTACTGGTTCAAATGCACTGATCGCAAAAATAAGTGCCTCTGTAATAAGACCTATCGCTAGAAGAATACCACCGTTTAATGGACCTAACTCCCAGTGAAGAATTTTAAATAATGCACCAATAATTACAACTGATGCCCCTAGGCCGTAGGCCATGTTAAATAATTTTTTTGTGGATTTTGACTGTGCCATGATTTTAATTTAATTTAAGGTTTAATAAAAAAGATTTGGTTAAAAAATGAATTTGAATTTATTATAAAACTGTTAATATTATTATTTATTGTGTTGAGTCTTCCTCACCCATATAATCTTGTACTGTTCTGAAACCTATGTAACTACGAGCTGAATCTGCGTACTCAAAGTCTCTTGTACTTACCTGCAAAAAGTATGCTACATCTTTCCAAGATCCTCCTCTAATAACTTTTCTCGTATTAGATTGGTCACCTCCGTTAGGGTTCATGGTTGAAACATAATCGTAAGCACTTGGATCGTAACTTGAGTTTGTCCACTCAGAAACATTACCGGCCATATTGTACATATTGAAATCGTTTGGTTCGTAAGACTTAGCTTCTACGGTATATAATGCTGCATCTGCCGCGTAATCTCCACGTTGTGGCTTAAAGTTTGCCATGAAACAACCTGTATCGCTAATTACGTATGGTCCACCCCAAGGGTACGTACCACCTTCGATACCACCTCTTGCTGCATATTCCCATTCTGCTTCTGTTGGAAGTCTAAACTGGTTTACAAATTGCTTACCACGACTCTTGTTATCATCGTTTTTATACTTTGTTCTCCAGTTACAGAATGCTTTAGCTTGCTGCCAAGTAATACCAACTACAGGGTATTCGCTATAGGCATCATGCCAGAAGTAATCATTATGCATAGGTTCGTTGTAAGAGTAAGAGAAATCTCTGATCCATACCGTTGTATCTGGATAAATTTCTACCTCTTCTGTCTTGATAAAGTCTTTACGGCTTGTGTTTCCTTTTACAGAAGCTCTTGCCGCAGCTTCAATATCCATCCAGCTATATTTATATTTTAATTGCTTAACATCGATTGTACGTTGACCGTTATAAGACTCTTCTTCAGATAAATAGATAGAATCCATGATTTCGGTATAATACTCATCTGGATAATCTGACGTATCCCAAATCAGTTCTTCGTCTTTGCTCAACGCTCTACCTTCGTATCCTGTTTCGCCCATACCGGAATAATTATCTAACATATACTTGTCATAAACAGATGCTCTTGTAGTATCTGCATCTTTAAATGCATAATCACCGATACCACCTTCTTCTGGGCCAATACCCAACTCATCTGCTAAAATGGCCAACTTGGTTCTAACAATAGAATCTTTTACCCATTCAACAAATTGACGATACTCACTATTAGTGATTTCAGTATCATCCATGTAAAAAGAACGTACCGTAACTGTCTTAGTAGGTGCATTCAATAATTTTCCTTGGTCTTCTTCACTCTTACCCATGATAAAAGAACCCCTAGGGATAAGTTCCATACCATATGGTTTTTCTGGATACCACTTTTTTCCCTGGACTCCGGTTAGCTCACCTTTCTGTTTAGACCCACAACTTGTGAGTAAAAAAACAAACGCTATAGAGGATAACAATAGCTTCTTCATACTTTAGGTTAAATTTCGATTATGGTTTAAACTCAGAATACAATAATTTATTCTAACAACTAAAACTAGGTTTTATATAAAATATTGTATTAAAGTCTTTTAATGCTTTAAAAAAAATTATGTTAATTAAAGCCTTTCTTGTAGGCCTTGAACCACCTTTCAGGAATCTGTTGATTACATGCGTCTACATAATCCTTCTCGGTGCAAGGTAATAACGCAGGTGTATTGGCTTTAGTATGTGAAGTAAAAATTGATGGCACTTCTGTCCACCATCTTTCTGTTAATAAACTTTTGTAGAATACCAATTCTTCGTCTTCGCTAGGCACATTATACTTAACAAAGTCATCTGTTTTGGTGTACGGAGATTCTTTTATTCTAAAATTGATTCCTTCTATGAAGTACCATATTATCTGCGCTATAAGCTGTTGTGATTGTACGGTATTCTCCATTTCATACAATCCAAATACAGATACTTTATCGCTTATACCGGCATATCTAGATATTGCACAGATTTCTCTTCCATTGAATCCGTTAGGAGAGAAATTTGCCGACATAGAAATTTCACTTGCTTTTACCGATCGTAAGTCTAAACTTACCATATGGGCATTTCTTAGCACAGGTTCTGCCAAAGAAATATCGTTTGCGACCTCACCAAGCCTATAAGCATCAAAAAATAAACGCTCCATAAGATCAATTTCTTCTTGGGCATTAAAATAACTTTGATAACCAATGTTTGAAAAATTAAACAGATTGTTTGGCTTATCGGTGATGATCTTACTCATATAAGAATGAGAAGAGATAAGCTCGTCTTCTATTCCGAAATCAAACCTACTGTCTATAGCTACCAGGTTGATCATTTCCCTGATACCATCAAAAGCCCTATACGCAGGGTAGGTAATATCTTGTGTAGCCCCTAAAATAATAGGAATTATATCTTCTTCAAGTAAACCGGCAACTACTTCCTTTACCACAAAATAGGTATCCTCAACGGTAGCTCCTTCTTCAATATCACCTAAATCGACAATTGTAGCGTTCCAATTACCTATTAAGAGTTTATAGAACTGTAGTCTTATTGCGGAGACATCGAGCTTTTCGTGTTTCTTCTCATAGGCATTTCTAGATTCCCTTACCCCTAAAAGCGCTACTGTAGCGTTTGCCAATACAGGCAAACCATCTTTCTCAGTATGTATATAGGTGTTTTTACCAATAGACTGACTTGGCAATAACTCATTATGGGCTAAAACTTTGTCCGATACAGGAACTAGAAAATCAAAGGCCATTATAGAATATGTTTAGAAATCATAAAAATACTACACTCGTATTGAGACCTAAAAATAGATTACTTTTTTTTCTTAGCCTTAGCTTTTGTCTTTTTCTTTGGTGTTTTTTGTTCAATTAATTTTTGAGCTTCTGCCAAGGTCATTTTAGTTACATCGACCGTTTTGGCCAATTCTACCTTGATTTTACCTTTAATTACATTATGGCGCCCCCATCTAGCCTTCTCTATACGAATGCCTTCTTCTTCCCAGTTATGAATAACCTTATCGATCTCTTTTTGTTTTTTGATTTCGATTAGCTCTATAATGTCATCATTAGATAAATTATCAAAATCGTACTTTTTGTTTACGTTAATAAACATACCGTTCCATTTAATGAACGGCCCAAATCTACCTGTACCTTTTGTAACTTCTAAATCTTCGTACATAGCAATTGGCGCATCGGCCTTCTGCTTAGCAACAATAAGTTCTATAGCTCTATCCATCTCTATTTCAAAAGCACTCTCGCCTTTATCCATAGAAATAAATTTATCACCAAACTTTACGTACGGTCCAAATCTACCCACGTTGGCCAATACCTCTTCACCCTCGTAAACCCCTAATTTTCTAGGCAGTTTAAAAAGATCCATTGCCTCTTCATAAGAAATGGTGTTTAAAGATTGCTCTGGTAATAAACTTGCAAATGTTGGCTTTTCTTCATCATCAACGGTACCTATTTGCACCATTGGTCCAAATCTACCTAAACGTACAGATACTTGTTTTCCACTTTTTGGGTCTTTACCCAATATTCTTTCTCCGCTGGCACGGTCTGCATTTTCTTCTACATCTACTACATTAGGATGAAAGTCTTTGTAGAACTCTTTCATCATTTTCTTCCAATCCTCATCACCGGAAGCTATTTCATCAAAATCTTCCTCTACTTGTGCCGTAAAGTTATAGTCAAGAATATTCGCAAAATTGCTAACCAAGAAATCAGTTACGATCATACCAATATCCGTAGGCACCATTTTACCTTTATCAGAACCAACATTTTCGGTTAGATTCTTTGTTTCTATTTTATCTGAAGCCAATATCAATTGTTGATACTTACGCTCACTACCTTCAATAGTACCTTTTTCAACATAACCTCTATTAAGAATAGTAGATATTGTTGGCGCATATGTAGACGGTCTACCAATACCCAACTCTTCTAACTTCTTAACCAAAGATGCTTCCGTAAATCTATATGGTGCTCTTGTAAAACGTTCTGTCGCTGAAATAAAGTTGTTCAACAAACGCTCACCTTGCTTCATTGCCGGCAGCATACCTTCTTGTTCTTCTGCAACATCTTCATCATCTACACCTTCCATGTAAACTTTCAAGAAACCATCAAACTTTATTACTTCACCATTAGCTGTGAACTCTTCTGTATGTTTGTTGGCCTTTATTCTAACATTGGTACGTTCCAATTGCGCATCGCTCATTTGAGATGCAACGGTACGTTTCCATATTAAATCATATAATTTAGATTGATCACGCTCCAACGAAGGAGATTGATTCCCCATATCCGTAGGTCTAATGGCTTCGTGTGCTTCTTGAGCTCCTTTAGACTTCCCTTTAAAGTTTCTTGTCTCGCTATACTCTTTACCGTAGTTTTTTTCTATAGCTTCCTTGGCAGATGCTAATGCTTCGTTAGAAAGATTAACACTATCCGTTCTCATGTAGGTTATTAAACCCGCTTCATACAAACGTTGGGCTACCTGCATGGTTCTACCTACAGAAAAATATAATTTTCTTGATGCTTCTTGTTGTAATGTAGAAGTGGTAAACGGCGCAGATGGCGATTTCTTAGCCGGTTTTTTATCTAATTTACTTACTGAAAAATCAGCTGCTTTGTTTTTCTCTAAAAATGCCTTTGCATCTTCTTCGGTAGAAAAGGTTTTATTAAGTTTTGCGGAAAAAACACTTCCTGCCTCTGTTTTAAATTCTGCTGCTATCTTAAAAGATGCTTGTGGCTCAAAAGCCTCAATATCTCTTTCTCTTTCTACAATCAACCTTACGGCTACCGACTGAACACGACCAGCTGAAAGACCCGGTTTAATTTTTTTCCAAAGTACAGGTGATAGTTGATAACCTACCAAACGGTCTAATACTCGTCTAGCCTGTTGTGCATTTACAAGATTGAAATTGATTTCCCTTGGGTTCTCAATCGCTTTTTGAATAGCTGCTTTTGTAACTGAGTTAAAAACAATACGTTTTGTCTTCTTCTTGTCTAAACCTAGCTCTTCTGCCAAGTGCCAAGAAATAGCCTCTCCCTCACGATCCTCATCACTCGCAAGCCATATAGTTTCTGCTTTATCGGCAAGACCTTTGAGCTTCTTTACCAAAGCTTTCTTTTCTTTATCTACTATATATTTAGGGGTGAAATCATTCTCAACATCTACTCCCAACTCCTTAGAAGGTAAATCTGCAATGTGACCAAAGCTCGATTCTACCTTAAAATCCTTACCCAAAAACTTCTCTATAGTTTTGGCCTTTGCAGGAGACTCAACAATTACTAAATTTTTCGCCATCAACCTTGTTTATACTTACAAATGTATACTAAAAATTATACTTTGAAATTTCAGGAATTTATTTTTTCCCATATTTCAACAGTGTTTCATTCATAATTTCGTGAAATTCATAGATATAAACGAATCATTTCTCCATCTATAAACCTTGAGTGGCTACTATAAAAAAGGGGAGACTGAATCTGCCTCCCCTTTTTTTAACCATTTGGTAATTTTACAACTGTAAAGTGCTCAATAACCTAATATCGTTATTTACATATTCGTATTGATACAAGGTACCTTCACCAATCATTAAAAGAGATGATGACAATGGTATAACATCGTATGCAACAATATCTTCAAAAGTGTTGATTAAAGATATGTTAGGAGCATCGCTTTTGTCATAGACTTTTAAACCAGCACTACCATCACATACAAATAAGGTTTCTCCTTTTATTCCCAAACCATTAGGACCCGACATAGGATAAATTACTTTTAATTCCGGATTTTCCAGGTTGGATACATCAACAATATAAAGACCACTTTCCGCAGTGCCACAAAAATTACCGCCTTTTAGCGTTACATAAGCATAATCACCATCAACGACTACGGGGTCGCAAGCGGTTCCATGTCTAAATTCTGAAATAAACTCTGGCTTTTCAGGATTTTCTATTCCGTAAATATACATGCCTTGAGCACCTCCAATAAAAAGAATATCTCCTTGACTGTAAATTGTTTCAATATCCCAAGCTACTTGCACATCATCCAAAACCTTTACATTTTCTACATCGGCAATATCAAAAATATTAATGTCACTATAATCGACAACATAAAGGTAATCATCAATAATCTTAAATCGCGCTAATGATCCGCCTTGACCAGTACTTGGTTGTGGACTATCATTAAAACTTTCAAGAGAATCTACAACACAACCATCACAATTAAACCTGGACTCATACTCTTCTACCGACCTTCTTTCAGCTACAACATCCCAACCTATAACAATATCCCTATCGTAATCAATATCGCCGTATTCATAAAAATCTGCTTCAGGATAATCGATATCATACAACCAAACATCATTATTATAAATAGCATTTACAATTCGACTAGAAATAGTAATATTATTAATGTCCGATATATCAATAATAACCAGATCACCGTAGCTATCTGCGTAAATTTTATCATCTTTTATAGAAATATCATTGTTTCCTTCTAATTTGATAAAAGCAATACTTTCTGGATTTACAGGATCATGATTATCTATAACATGAAAACCCTGATTTACATCATTTACAAAAATATAATCTCCATAAGCATAAATTTTACCCGAAGAAACTATAGGCACTGGCTCAGTAACCGCTACTGCTTCAGCCTTAAAAGAAACGGCATCTTGCAAAATAGGCCTTGCTACAAGATAATCTTCATACGGTCCGTCATCATCGCATGACACCAATGCTGATGTGGCAATTACACACAAAACAAAAAAGAAATTTCTCATGGTCTTTAAATTTAAACGGTTGTACCCTATAGATTAATGCAACTGCTAATAGTTGCGTTATCAAGAGGTTAAATTTAAATTAACTCATTAAACCCTACTCCGTCCTTATACATATAATAAGTTGGCACTTTACTTAGCATTGCGGTAAAAAACACACCCACACAACATAAAATAATTCCTAATTGTGCAACGAACGACATTATAAACACCAACCCGAAAATAACCAGCCAGTTCTTGTTTCCTAACGTAAAGCTTGCCTTAACCATTTCTAATGGGGACAAATGGCTTGAAAAAGCCAAAAAAGCCGGCAGTATCGATAGAGGCACCATAACATAAAAAGCCCCTACCCCGCAAGCAAGTGCACCAAGTAAAGAGAGACCTAGCAAGTAGAGTGACAGAATAAAAACCTTACCTAAACGACCTTCCTTGAAAAAGTAAAAATAATCGTCGTTAGCAACTTCCTCTAGGTCTTTTTGCTTACATATTTTCAAAAACGCCGCATTCAACGCTAACGCAAATGTGGTTATACCTACTGCAAAAACCGGAACAAGAATAGCCATGGCAATTGCCACCATAGGCGGTAACTCGTTTTGCCGAAGTGCTTCGGGGTCGGTTATTCCCATTGCGATCATGGGGATATACATTATGATATAGAATGGCAAAATGACAACAAATGTCAAAAGCAAAATGATAACGCCCTGAAGCCATACCTTTTTAAAAAGTTCTATAGATCTACTAAAGATGGTACCAAATTCTAAATCTGGCTTATTTTTAATGTATTGAGTTAGGTTTTTTAAATTCATTGGTATAGGTGGTTATAATTAAGGATAAAACTAAATAATTTATTATAAGAAAGCTTAAACTATCGCTAAATAATCATGTCATCTTGTCATATTTTTGATTATAATAGTATCTTTGCCATCCAAATTATTTTATACGCAACGTATTACAAAAATGGAGAAAACCATAGACGAAAATGTGCAGGGCACAACTTTGGTAGTTGAAGGAAAAGAAACGAACAAACGTAATCTTTACATTGAGAGTTACGGTTGCGCCATGAATTTTTCAGACAGTGAAATTGTAGCATCTATTTTAGCGACCGAAGGTTTTAATACCACCCAAACATTAGAGGAAGCCGATTTAGTACTTGTAAATACATGTTCTATTAGAGACAAAGCAGAACAGACCATTCGTAAAAGATTAACCGAATATAACAAGGTAAAAAAATCTAGACCGCATTTAAAAGTAGGTGTACTCGGCTGCATGGCTGAACGCCTTAAAGACAAACTTTTAGATGAGGAAAAAATAGTTGACATGGTGGTTGGCCCAGATGCCTATAAGGATCTGCCAAACCTGATCAAAGAAGTGGATTCTGGAAGAGATGCCGTAAATGTAATTCTCTCAAAGGATGAAACCTACGGCGATATTGCACCTGTAAGATTAAATACAAACGGAGTTACGGCTTTTGTTTCCATCACCAGAGGATGTGACAATATGTGCACATTTTGTGTTGTGCCATTTACAAGAGGGCGTGAACGTAGTAGAGACCCTCAATCGATTTTAGCTGAAATCAAAGAACTTTCTGAAAAAGGTTTTAAAGAAATTACTCTTTTAGGACAGAACGTAGATAGTTATTTATGGTATGGTGGCGGACTCAAGAAAAATTTTGAAAATGCTTCTGAAATGCAGAAAGCGACCGCAACTAATTTCTCTAAACTTTTAGATACGGTTGCCACTGCCTATCCAAAAATGAGAATTCGTTTTTCAACATCTAACCCTCAAGATATGACCTTAGATGTAATTAGAACCATGGCAGCGCATAAAAACATATGCAACCACATTCACTTACCGGTGCAAAGTGGTAGCAATCGTATTTTAAAGGAAATGAACCGCCTGCACACTATTGAAGAGTATTTTGAACTTATAGACAATATCAGAAAAATAATACCCGACTGTGCCATTTCACAAGATATTATCAGTGGTTTTCCTACCGAAACAGAAGAAGACCATGCCGATACCTTAAAAGCATTGGAATATGTAAAATATGATTTTGGTTACATGTATGCATATTCAGAAAGACCGGGCACTTTAGCTGGCAGAAAAATGGAAGACGACGTACCTGAGCCAACAAAAAAGAGGCGTCTTTCTGAAATTATCGCTTCACAAAGAAGCCACTGTCAGTTTAGAACAGAGAAGCACGTTGGCAAAATACAAGAAGTATTGATCGAAGGTACTTCCAAAAAATCCAAAGATGAGTGGATGGGCAGAAACTCTCAAAGTACCGTTGTCGTTTTCCCAAAGGAGGACTACAAAGTTGGTGATTTTGTAAACGTTCAAATAAATGATTGCACTTCTGCTACCTTAAAAGGTATTGCAGTTGGGTATTCTGACAATAATTAACTTTTAGTAGCCATTTTATATGGAAAGCATACAAAGTATAAAACAACGTTTTGAAATTATAGGGCAAGACCCCAAACTAAACCGTGCATTAGAAAAAGCGATGCAAGTTGCGGCAACCGATATTTCTGTATTGGTTACGGGAGAAAGTGGTGTAGGTAAGGAATCTATTCCTAAAATTATTCATTCGTTGTCTCATAGAAAACATGCAAAATACATTGCCGTAAACTGCGGAGCCATACCCGAGGGCACTATTGACAGTGAACTTTTTGGTCACGAAAAGGGAGCATTTACAGGTGCTACGCAAACAAGAAGCGGATATTTTGAAGTTGCCGATGGTGGAACCATATTTTTAGACGAAGTTGGTGAGCTGCCTTTAACCACACAGGTTCGTTTATTACGTGTTCTGGAAAATGGCGAGTTTTTAAAGGTTGGTTCTTCGCAAGTACAGAAAACCGATGTGCGCATTGTTGCGGCGACCAACGTGAATATGTTCGAGGCGATTAAAAAAGAACGTTTTAGAGAAGATTTATATTATAGATTAAGTACCGTTGAAATTAACATTCCACCTTTGCGGGATCGCCAAGATGACATTCATTTACTCTTTAGAAAATTTG
The DNA here is from genome assembly GCF_902506355.1 of Maribacter litoralis. NCBI lineage: Bacteria > Pseudomonadati > Bacteroidota > Flavobacteriia > Flavobacteriales > Flavobacteriaceae > Maribacter > Maribacter litoralis. The sequence continues at coordinate 1,091,938 of NZ_LR733271.1, forward strand.
CATCAGATTTTAGTCAGAAATACAAAATGCCTACTATTAGACTAGATGACCATGCCGTTTCATTACTTACCAAATACAGATGGCCGGGAAACATACGCCAGTTAAGAAATATTGCAGAACAAGTATCTGTTCTTGAAGAAAATAGATCTATAACCGCATCTACCCTACACGGTTATTTACCTAACAATACCACAAGTAATTTACCTGCGGTAGTTTCAAATTCAAAATCTGAAAGTGATTTTAGTAACGAAAGAGAAATCCTATACAAGGTTTTGTTCGATATGAAAGGAGACCTCAACGATCTTAAAAAGTTGACCATGGAACTGCTTAAGAACAATGATTCTCAAAAGGTGCAAGAGGAGAACGAAAACCTTATTCGAAAAATCTACGGCAATGAAGATGACGAAGATGTCGATATCGACCATGACACTCAAGATGACAGCCCTTTAAACGTTCTACACTTACCTGAACCAATGAAAGAAGAAGCTGCCATAATACAAGATTCATACGAAGACAAATATCATTTTGCCGAAGAAATTCAAGAGGAAGAAACCCTATCTTTACAAGAGAAAGAGATAGAGTTGATAAAAAAATCATTAGAAAGAAACCGAGGTAAAAGAAAGGCCGCGGCAACAGAACTTGGTATTTCTGAGCGCACCCTTTATCGCAAAATAAAGCAATACGACCTTTAAATACATGAACAACATTTCAATGAAATATTTTAGAAAAGTACTACTGTACATTTTACCGATTACCTTGTTTTTAGGTTGTGGTGTATATAATTTCACAGGAGGTAACGTTGGCGAGGCCAAAACATTTAAAGTAACCTATTTCCAAAATTATGCTACCCAGAGTCCAGGATCTACTTTTGAACCTGGTGTAGATAGAGACTTCACATTGGCCTTACAGGACCGAATTCAAAACCAAACCAGTTTAGAATTGATCAATACCGGCAACCCAGATTTACTTTATGAAGGTGAAATAACAGAATATAAAATTTCACCTATGTCTGCAACTGCAGATCAAACCGCTGCCCAAAACAGATTAACCATGCGGGTTAAAGTTAGATTTTATAATCAATTGAAAGAAGACGCCGGTTTCGACCAAAGTTTTTCATTCTTTTATGACTACCCTGCAGATACACAATTGGCAACAATTAAAAGTGAAGCACACGAAACCATTTTTGAAAGGTTAACACAAGATATTTTTAACGCTTCTCTCGCAGATTGGTAAAACTATGAACGTTAAGGACTTTACATATTTTCTAGAAAATCCTACCAAAGTGGTAGAACCTATTCACACAAAACATTTAGAAGATATTATTGCCGAATATCCATATTTTCAAGCTGCACGTGCCCTTCACTTAAAAGGCCTTAAAAATTTAAATAGCTACAAATACAACAAAGCGCTAAAAACAACAGCTGCTTTTACCACAGATAGAGATGTACTTTTTGAATTCATTACATCAAAAGACTTCTTGCAGTACGATGCCCCTATTGAAAAAATTGCAAAAATAGAGGTCAACAATGCTATTGAAGTTACCGAAGAGACTAAAGAAGTTTCCGAAATAAACAAAATTGTATCTGCAGAAAAAGAAGATACATCCAATATAACCGAAGATACCAATACACCTGAAGACACCAACAGTCTTAAAGAGTCCATCTCCGAACCTAAGGTCATAAAACTTGAAGAAAAATCCAATGAAATTGATGAAGCTTCAACCGTAAGTTTAATTACTCCTTCAGAAGACAGTCCTTTACCTCAAGATGAAAAAGATGCCGAACAGATTTTAGATCCTGAGTTATTTCAGTCTAAAAATCCAGAAACGACCGAAGAAGAAGATGCCCTTGATATAGGTAAACCATTAACTTTTGATGCCAAGGAAAAATATTCTTTTTCAGAATGGTTAAGCCTTGCGTCTAAAAAACCATTGGAAAAATCTAGCGATGAATCTCCTGTAGCTCCAAAAGAAGAGCTGGAGGAAGAAATCAACCAGGCGCCAACCGCTTCTATCGAAAAAAGCGCTGATACAAAAAGGCAAGAATCAGAAATTGCCAATACACCGGAAGCTAAGAGCAAGCCTATAAAGAAAGTAAGACCTAAAAACGAGGCCATTAAAAAGAAATATGATCGTATTGACAAGTTCATAGCCACTAATCCTAAAATAGTACCTACAGAACAAAGTGCTATAATAGATATTTCAAAGTCTTCGACTATTGACCAAAACGAGCTTATGACAGAGACTTTGGCAAGGGTTTATCTTGAGCAAAAAAAGTATAAAAAGGCTATTCAGGCATTCAAAATTTTAAGTTTGAAATATCCAGAAAAAAGTAGTTTCTTTGCAGACCGAATTAAGGCGGTAGAAAAATTACGAAAAGATAATAAATAATTTAGAATGAGTACATTTTCAATATTCCTGATACTTATCATTGTCGTTTGCTTATTGTTAGTATTGGTGATCATGGTACAGAACCCAAAAGGTGGCGGACTTTCTTCTTCCTTTGGCGGAGGTGGAAACCAAGTAGTTGGTGGAGTTAAAAAAACAGGTGACTTCTTAGATAAGAGCACATGGACACTAGCTGGTTTATTAATAGTTTTAATATTAGCATCTAACATTGCCCTTAAAGGTAATTTTGGAGATGCAGATTCTAAATTATTACAAGGTGACGATATTGAAACAGTTGTTCCTGAAACGTTGCCAGAAGAGGTAACACCACCAGCAACAAATGAAGCTACGCCTTCAGATAGTTTATAGAAGATACACTACAATATATTTTAAAATGCCAGCTTATGACAAGCTGGCATTTTTTGTTTACAATTTGTCAGTAAAAAGGCTATGGCATAATTTCTGCCTTTATGAACGCACGAAACTAAAAATCAATTTAAAAATTAATAATTATGGCTAAAGTTAATATCAAACCATTGGCAGACCGAGTTCTTATTGAGCCAATGGCAGCTGAAACTAAGACTGCGTCTGGACTTTACATTCCTGATACCGCAAAAGAGAAACCACAGAAAGGCAAAGTAGTTGCCGTGGGTCCTGGTACAAAAGATGACAGTGTTACCGTTAAAGTTGGAGATACGGTTCTTTATGGAAAGTATGCAGGCACCGAGCTAAAATTAGAAGGTACTGATTACTTGATGATGAGAGAGAGTGATATTCTAGCTATTATCTAAAATAGCTTTTTAATTTTCACAGAATAGATAATTAATAATTTTAATGACCCAAGGAGAACATCACCAGGTCAAAATTTAAACAACAAATAAAAATGGCAAAAGATATTAAGTTTGATATAGATGCTAGAGACGGTCTTAAAAGAGGTGTTGATGCATTGGCAAACGCGGTAAAAGTAACATTAGGCCCAAAAGGTAGAAATGTTATTATCAGCAAATCATTTGGTGCACCACAAGTAACTAAAGATGGTGTTACCGTAGCAAAAGAAATTGAATTGGAGAACCCATTAGAAAATATGGGTGCGCAAATGGTAAAAGAAGTTGCTTCTAAAACCAATGATTTAGCAGGTGACGGTACTACTACCGCTACCGTTCTTGCACAGGCAATCGTAAAAGAAGGCTTAAAGAACGTTGCTGCAGGTGCAAACCCAATGGATCTTAAAAGAGGAATAGACAAAGCTGTTGAAGCTATTGTTGCCGATTTAGCAAAACAAGCTAAAAAAGTTGGTGATTCTTCTGAAAAAATTAAACAAGTTGCTTCTATCTCTGCAAACAACGACGAAACTATTGGCGATTTGATCGCTCAAGCATTCGGAAAAGTTGGTAAAGAAGGTGTTATTACCGTTGAAGAAGCTAAAGGTACCGATACTTATGTTGACGTTGTTGAAGGTATGCAATTTGACAGAGGTTACCTTTCTCCATACTTCGTTACAGATTCAGAAAAAATGGTTTCTGACCTAGAAAATCCATACATCTTATTATTCGATAAGAAAATATCTTCAATGAAAGATTTATTACCGGTATTGGAGCCTGTTGCTCAATCTGGTAAACCTTTATTGATCATTGCCGAAGATGTAGATGGTGAAGCCTTAGCTACTTTGGTTGTGAACAAATTAAGAGGTTCTTTAAAAATTGCCGCTGTTAAGGCTCCAGGTTTTGGTGACCGTAGAAAAGCAATGTTAGAAGATATCGCAATTTTAACTGGTGGTACCGTTATTTCTGAAGAAAGAGGTTTCTCTTTGGATAACACTACTTTAGACATGTTAGGTACTTGCGAAAAAGTACAGATAGATAAGGACAATACAACTATCGTTAACGGTGGTGGTGTTGCAAAAGATATCAAAACTAGAGTTAACCAGATCAAATCTCAAATAGAGACAACTACATCTGATTACGATAAGGAAAAACTTCAAGAGCGTTTGGCTAAATTAGCCGGTGGTGTTGCCGTACTTTACGTAGGTGCTGCTTCTGAAGTTGAAATGAAGGAGAAGAAAGATAGAGTTGATGATGCGTTACACGCTACAAGAGCTGCCGTTGAAGAAGGTATTGTTGCTGGTGGTGGCGTTGCTTTGGTAAGAGCTAAATCTGTTCTTTCAAAAGTATCTACAGATAATGAAGATGAGGCTACAGGTCTACAAATCGTAGCTCGTGCCATTGAAGCTCCTTTAAGAACGATAGTTTCTAACGCAGGTGGTGAAGGTTCTGTTGTAATCGCTAAAATTCTAGAAGGAAAAGGCGATTATGGATACGATGCCAAATCTGAAAAGTATGTTGAAATGATGAAAGCAGGTATTATTGATCCTAAGAAAGTAACTAGAGTAGCATTAGAAAATGCAGCTTCTGTTTCTGGTATGATCTTAACTACCGAATGTGCTTTAACCGACATTAAAGAAGATGCTCCGGCAATGCCTCCTATGGGTGGCGGTGGCGGAATGCCAGGCATGATGTAGGTCGACAGCGTCGACAGGCAATTATTAGCTTGTTCTTACAGTTTATATTATTTAAAACCGCTCTTGAAATATCAAGAGCGGTTTTTTATTTCAAATATGAGCAACAAAAAAACCACCTTCTTTATTTACAGAAGGTGGTTTTATTGTCCAAACGGTATCGCCTTCTAAAGGCAATAACTTAACTACTTCTTTCTAGGAGCAGCTTTTGGAGCAGCCTTTTTACCAGCTTTTGCCGGTGTAGGCTTCGCAGCTGGTTTCCCCGCTGATTTTGCTTGTGCCATTGCTATAGAATTTAAGATAAATCTATAGCTAATGTATTTCAGATTTTGATCCGTGATTATTTCATTGGCAAAATATTAACTATAATATTTCTCCAATTCATATTAATCCATAATCGCACTGAAGCACAGAGTTTTACTACTCATTACCATGATGCATACCATCATCGGAATTGTCTTCTCTATACCTGCAACATGGATGAACACTATTATAAGCTTTCTCTGTTGCCTTTAGTTCTTTGGTATCATGACCGACCGCAACTATAGCCGTTTTGATCTTCATGGCATCGGTCTTACGCTCATCCATTATAATATCCAATTGATGTGTAGGTATACTCCAATTTGCGTACTTCACTCCTTTTACGTTTAAGGCAGCTTCTTCAATTCGCTCTTTGCACATGGCGCATCTACCATTTACATCAAAAGTCATTTTCTTGTTCTTGTCTTGCGCATAGGTAACTACGGCAATCAACATCATTGCAATTGATAAAATCGTTGTTTTCATTATATCTGTATTTATTATCATATATTAAATTTTAAATCTAAAGCCCGCATAAAACATTCTCCCCATAATGGGAGCGAACACTATTGTGGTATCAAAATTTGGACCAAAAGGATCATTAGCTCCTAAAACAGGGTTGTCTTGCTGTACTTCAGATAGGTTTTCACCACCTAAATATACCTCTACATTTTTTGAAAATACTTTGGTTATTTGAGCATTCATAAGGCTGTAAGGTGACGAATATTCCCTTAACTGATATTGCTCGGGATTACTATTTGTATCTGGCAATCGTTTCTCTCCTACTCTATGTAAGGTATAATCGAACTTCCATTGCGACCCATTCTCCTTAGCCTCTGTTTCATATCCTAAATTAACAAAAAATCTATGTTGTGCCAGTAAGGGTTTTTGAAGGTTTCCGCTATTATAATCTGTTGAAACATCATAGAATTTATATGACGTTCTTAAATTCAACCTACTTAACAGCTCATAATTTACCTCAACCTGAAAACTTTTTGCACTACTGTCACCATCCAAATTATAAAAAGAAACTTCTTGAGGATTTTCCCAATCTACGATTACTTGATTTTTAAAATCGGTGATGTAGTAATCTAAGGTAATATCTCCTTTTTTATTCAAAAAATTAAATCCTTGTAAAAAGCTAACTCCATAGTTCCAGGCATCTTCTGGCTCCAAACCATAAACCTCGCCATCTGAACTTGCAATATTGATTGTTCTGGTAGAGCCAAATAATTGCTGATTCTCGGCAAAAATATTAGCAGCTCTTTTACCTCTACCGAAAGAGCCTCGCAAACTCCCTTTTTCCCAAGGGGTATACCTAATATGAAATCTAGGCGTAACAAAAGTTCCCAATCTATTATGATTATCTACTCGCAAACCCGCAGTAAGGCTCACTTTCTCTAAATTCTCATAACTATACTCCATAAAGGCACCCACAGACCTATCTACCCTAGAATAATCCGTTGAAGATACCATTTCATCATAACCGTCATAGGCAAAAGTAATTCCGGTTTTAAATTTATTTCTGGTATCTCCAATAATGGAATTAAAAATTAAGTTGCTGTACAAACTTTCATGGTTGATATCATAGGTTCGAAAACCAAAATAAGAATCTTGTTTATGCAAACTATACGATGTCTGAAACCCTAAGCTTTGAAAGGGTAATTCTGGAAAAACATAGCCCAGTTTTAAAGAAGTATCAAAACGACGAGTGTCTATCTCACTACCCCAGGCGTTAGTGGTAAACTTATCTGTATCGGGATTAAAATCCACTTGCCCCACTTGTTTTTCATCGTTTAGAAATCGAACATTGAAAAAACTTACCCATCCTTTTTCAGCGTCTTGATATTGCCAACGGTTCATCACATTTAATTGATCTGCCAAAGGGGCATCTAAAAATCCGTCGTTGTTATTATCTTCTTTTTGTGTCCGCTTATTTCCATGAATATACAAACCTGTACTCCACTTGTCGGTTAACTTTCTATTGAAATGTGTATTTAATTCATAACGGCCATTTTGATTGGCATAACCATTTACAAAAACAGCTTTATCGGTTAAAGGTTTTACCAGCTCGGTATTGATTTGACCAGAGATACTTTCATAGCCATTAACCACACTACCCGCTCCTTTTGTAATTTGAATACTTTCTATCCACGTACCGGGTGTAAAAGTTAGTCCGTATGCCTGAGATGCCCCGCGAACCATAGGGATATTCTCTTGGGTTATCAATAAATATGGACTGGTTAAACCCAGCATTTCGATTTGTTTTGTACCTGTTAATCCGTCTGAAAGATTTACATCAATTGCAGGATTTGTTTCAAAGCTCTCTGCCAAATTACAACAAGCGGCTTTTAACAACTCCGCACTATTTACCGTAATTACGTTTTGCGGACTAAAATACGTCTTCTGTATAGCATCACGTTCTTGCTGAACAACTACCTCATCTAATTCATTCGATGATTTCAAAGCAATTCGGATAGTTTTAGGCTCATTAATCGTTAAGGTATCCGATTGAAACCCTACATAACTAATTATTAATGTATTGAATTCCTTTGTATACGGAATAGAAAATTCACCGTCAAAATTAGTGACCACACCCGTTTGGGAGTCTTGCCAGTAAACGCTGGCACCAGATAATCCTAAAGCATTTGCACCTTCAGAATCTAAAACCACACCCTCTACTTTTTCCTGTGAAAAGCCAAAAAGGGGCAGCATTGCCATTATAAGTATAATTATATATTTATTCATTATTTTTTATTCGATCTAAGTAAATAATTTTAAAAATCAAGAAAGCACGTAAGTACTTTTAACTGTTTGCCAATGATTTACAATCGAAAAAAATCCAAACCCTGAAAATGAACTGATTAGATATTACAGCACATGTATGTGCTTGTAAAATAAATTCCTATTTAAGTTTAAAAGGACAGCTATGATTTATCGTATTGTACAACCCAATGACACAATCACTTTAAATCAAATTAGAAATACTTGATTAAGAATATTTAAATCCTTTATCAGTATTGGTGGAGGATAAAAATTATGAAGAATTTCCTTTTCTGCACTATCAACAAACAAGCCTAAGTAAGCAGTTGTAAAGGAGTATAAAAATAGTTGTTGAGAATAATCTAAATCCGATTTATGATTAGATAAATCGTCTTGCCCTTGCAAAGTAAAAGCTTCATCGTCACAGCATGTTTTCTTTACTTCTGCTGCATCATCACCCAATAAAGACAAACCGGCTTTCATACCACAATCTTCTGCATGGGTAAATAAGGCGACATCCATTACCCGCCCCATGCACAAATGTTTTTCAACAGTCCACGAAACCGTAGACAGCAACAATAGCAAAGCCATTGTAATTGAAAAAAAACTATGTAGCAAATTTTTCATTGCTGCAAAGTTAACAATTATAAATTTCCAATGTTTAAAATCCACTTTTTTAACGATATCACGTAATGTTCTCTATGCAAACCGCGCTAAAATCGAAAAAACCGAACACCAATTATACGATTACATCGCTTTTTAAGTTAAAAATGTTAAACACATTAACATTATAACCATTAACTAAATTTAAAATCATGAAAAAACATGTAAGACACGCATTTTTAATATGCTCTATCGCTCTTTTTATAGGGAGTTGTAGTTCTGACGACGGATCAATTTTTGATACCCCATTGCCAGATGACACTACAGGAGATGATGGCACCGATGACACTGATGAGCCAGAAGTGGCAACAATAGTTTTTAACGAAGCTGTTCCTTCTTCAAATATTACAACAGCCTCTGCTAGCGGAGAAGCCGGCACAAATGTTACCGGTAGAGTTATTTTTACTTCAGACGCTACCACACAACGTAGAATGTACATTACCCAAAATTATTTAGGACAAGGAGAAATGCCTTTTAGTTCTTTTGATTTGGTAAGTGATGATTTAACCAAAGCTTTAAAAGCCGATGGTTCTATTGACTTAGATGGCGCCACTAAGAAAGAAATCGATTTTTCTTTTCCTCTTCCAGTGCCAGATATTGAAAATGGAGAGATTGTATATTCCTTCTGGACAACTACCGGAAAAGGTGACTTTAGAGATAGCTCAAAAAGATTGGCTTTAGGTGTAGGTCAAATTACGGTTACCGTAGGTACGGGCACCAATCCTGTTGCTGCCGTTAGGGAATTTACAGATATAAAACTATTTGCACCGGCACAAGATGGAACAACAGAATCTTTCTTTTCGCTATTGAACGAAACCGTTTATAGAATTAATGTAGGCCCTGAGTTTAGAGCATTTTGGGATTTTGGATACTACTACGGAGCTTCTGGTAATTCTGCTGGTGATAACGCTTCTTTTGCTTCTACGGAACAATATGATAATTCTTTTGGATTTGCAGTAGAAGGACTTCAACCTGGCGCAGACGAAGAAAATGCAGAAACAGAAACATTGAACCAAATGTTCTTTGCAAGTTCAACTACTATAGATGTTGCCGCTTTTGATGCTATTACCCTAAATAGTGAATTAGACTTCATTGCAAGCTCAAGCTCGCAAAACATAACCAACCTAAGTGTAGGTGATATTGTAGAGTTCGTTGATAACTACGGCAAAAAAGGCTTAATTAAAATTACCGCCATTGAACCAGGTTTTAACAATAACGATTTCATTGAATTCGATGTTAAGATCCAACCATAATGGCAAATCATAATTTTTAGTTTTAAAAAGAGGATGTTTAAAAACATTCTCTTTTTTTGTTTTAGCACACACCGTCACATGACAACAATATGTATTTTTGTAAAAAAAAGTAATGTTCGAAGCACTTCGCCCTCAAGTAAGTTCCATAATAGATTCAAACAAAACTCCAGATGCCAAAATGCTAGCCATTTGTGAACTTCTAAAAGCTGAAATACCTCACTATGACTGGGTAGGCTTTTATTTTAAAAATGGAGACAAAAGAGAACTAAAACTTGGGCAATATGCAGGTACCCCAACTGACCATACCATAATTCCTTTCGGAAAAGGCATTTGCGGACAAGTAGCCGAAAGTAATGAAAATTTTGTGGTACCAGATGTACAGGCGCAAGACAACTACATTGCCTGTAGTATTACCGTGAAATCAGAAATAGTTGTACCTCTATTTTTAAACGGTGAAAATATTGGTCAAATAGACATTGATTCTAATACTCCCGACCCTTTTACCAAGGCAGATGAGACCTTTTTAGAATTCGTAAATTTTGAAGTAGCCAAAATTCTTTAAAACTTTAGCCTTTTTGTTGATAAACTAGCTCATTTTATAACTGCAAAAAAATTACTTTTGCTTGCTTATTAAAAACATTTAAGCATCATACAATGAGCAGTGTAAAAAAAGCGTCTTCAGCCTTAATTTCAGTTTTTCATAAAGACGGATTAGAGCCAATAGTAAGAAAATTTCAAGAATTAGGAATCACTATTTACTCCACTGGAGGAACCGAAAAATTCATAACTGATTTAGGAATTGACGTTGTTCCCGTAGAAGACGTAACTAGCTACCCTTCTATTTTGGGAGGAAGAGTAAAAACCTTACACCCAAAAGTATTTGGTGGTATTTTAAACAGACAAGACAACGAAAGTGATGTTGCCCAATTGGCCGAGTTTGAAATTCCACAGATAGACATCGTTATTGTTGATCTATATCCGTTTGAAAAAACAGTAGCTAGTGGTGCACCAGAACAAGATATCATTGAAAAAATCGACATAGGCGGTATTTCCCTAATACGTGCAGCAGCCAAAAACTTTAAAGATGTAACCTGTGTTTCTTCAATGGAAGATTATGCAGATTTTCTTGAGGTTATATCTGCAGATAACGGAAACATCAGCTTAGAGGACAGAAAGCGTTTTGCCGCTAAATCATTCAATGTTTCCTCTCACTACGATACTGCTATATTCAACTACTTCAACCAGAATCACGATTTAGCTTCTTTAAAAATCAGCGAAACTTCCGGTAAGGTATTACGCTATGGAGAAAATCCTCATCAAAAAGGATTCTTCTTTGGCGATTTTGATGCTATGTTCTCTAAACTGCACGGTAAAGAACTATCATACAACAATCTATTAGATGTTGATGCAGCGGTAAACCTAATGCTAGAATTTAAGAACGACGCTCCCACTTTTGCAATTCTAAAGCATAACAATGCTTGTGGATTAGCACAAAGAGACACATTACACCAAGCTTATGTTGACGCTTTGGCCGGTGATCCCGTATCTGCATTTGGCGGTGTTCTTATCAGCAACAAAGAAATTGATAAGGCTACCGCAGAGGAAATTCACAAATTGTTCTGTGAAGTTGTTATAGCCCCAAGCTACAATACAGAAGCATTGGAAATCTTAAAAGGCAAGAAAAACAGAATAATCCTTATACAAAATGAAGTTGAAATGCCAGAAATGCAAGTAAGAACTTGTTTAAACGGTATGTTGCTTCAAGAAAAAGACCATAAAACAGATACGGTTGCAGATTTGACCAATGCAACAGATACAAAGCCAACAGATCAAGAGTTAGAAGATTTAATTTTTGCTTCTAAACTTTGCAAGCATACAAAATCGAACACCATTGTTTTAGCCAAAAACAAACAACTTTGTGCAAGCGGTACCGGACAAACCAGTAGAGTCGATGCATTAAACCAGGCAATACACAAAGCGCAATCATTTAATTTCGACCTTAAAGGTGCGGTTATGGCAAGTGATGCTTTCTTCCCTTTCCCTGACTGTGTGGAAATTGCGGACAAAGCCGGGATCACCAGTGTAATACAACCTGGCGGATCAATCAAAGACCAATTAAGTATAGATTATTGCAACGAACACAAAATTTCAATGGTGATGACAGGCACACGTCATTTCAAGCATTAATTTCATTACTTTTGTCGATGAAATACACCCTTTTATCTAAAATTTAAACATCACATATGGGATTTTTTGATTTCTTGACCGAGGAAATAGCTATAGATTTAGGTACAGCGAACACCCTTATAATTCACAACGACAAGGTGGTTGTTGACAGTCCGTCAATTGTTGCCAGAGATAGAATTAGCGGCAAAATTATTGCAGTTGGTAAAGAAGCCAATATGATGCAAGGAAAGACCCATGAAAATATAAAGACCATTAGACCATTGAAAGATGGTGTAATTGCAGATTTTGATGCTTCCGAAAAAATGTTGATGATGTTCATTAAGAACATTCCTGCATTAAAGAAGAAATGGTTTCCTCCAGCATTGCGCTTGGTAATTTGTATACCAAGTGGAATTACAGAAGTGGAAATGCGTGCGGTAAAAGAATCTGCAGAACGTGTTAATGGTAAAGAGGTGTATTTGATCCACGAACCTATGGCGGCAGCTATTGGTATCGGCCTAGATATTATGCAACCAAAAGGTAACATGATCGTTGATATAGGTGGTGGTACCACTGAAATTGCCGTAATTGCCCTTGGAGGTATTGTTTGTGACAAATCTGTAAAGATTGCAGGTGATGTTTTCACAAATGATATTATTTATTACATGCGTACACAGCACAACCTTTACGTTGGTGAAAGTACGGCTGAAGCAATTAAGATAGAAATTGGTTCTGCAACAGAAGATCTTCAATCTCCACCAGATGAAAAATCTGTACAGGGTCGTGATCTTTTAACCGGAAAACCAAAACAGGTTCAGATTTCTTATAGAGAGATAGCTAAAGCCTTGGATAAATCTATATTACGTGTAGAAGATGCGGTAATGGAAACCTTATCTCAGACGCCACCAGAATTGGCTGCCGATATTTACAATACAGGTATATATCTTGCAGGTGGTGGTTCTATGCTACGCGGACTTGATAGAAGATTGTCTCAGAAAACCGATTTACCTGTGTATATCGCAGAAGATCCGTTACGTGCAGTTGTTCGCGGTACAGGTATTGCCTTAAAAAATCTAGAACGTTATAAAAGTATATTGATCAAGTAAGAAGTTCTTTTTTAAAGAATAACTTTTTAACTTCATGGTAAACATCCTTTAGCAAAGTTCAAGATCCATTTATAAGTCATTAAATGATGAATTTTCAAGTTAAATCTTGAAAGAACTTAGCTTATAACAGTTAATTTTAAATCTCGATTATAGAGTAAAAATTTAGAGGTGAATGCAGCAGATCATAAATTTTTTAATTAGGTATAAGATTTTCTTGCTATACCTTTTTTTGCTCTTTATTTCTTTCATTTTTACCTTTCAGTCGCACTCGTACCACCAATCTAAATTTTTAAACTCTTCTAACTACATCACCGGAAGTATTTATACATTTTCAGATAATATAACTTCCTATTTTGGTCTAAGGGAAGAAAACAATAGACTTGTTGAAGAAAATAAGCGACTTAGAGATAGGTTATTCAACAACGTTTTGCTACCCTCGTCAACAATAGATTCCACTTCGGTAGATTATGAGGTAACAAGGGGGCGTGTCATCAATAACAGCTATGCCGATCAGCGTAATTATATAACTATCAACAAAGGTAAAAATGACAGTATCGCCCAAGATATGGGGGTTATTACCGATAAAGGTATTCTTGGCATTGTAGAAAATACATCGAACAATTTTGCGACCGTTCAAAGTATTTTAAGTGATAAGTCTACCATAAATGCCAAAATCAAAAATTCCAATCACTTTGGCTCTTTGGTCTGGGAAAACACCACCGACTACAATGTAGTTCAGCTTATAGATATACCAAGATTGGTTCCATTAACCATAGGCGACACCATAGTTACGGGGGCAATGAGCAGTATTTTCCCAGAGAACATACCTATTGGAACCATTAAGAGTTTTGACTTGGACAATTCTAAAAGTTTCTATTTTATTAACGTAGAACTGTTCAATGATATGACCAATATTGGCAATGTATATATTATTAGAAATTTACACCGTAAGGAAGTTTTAGAATTAGAAGCAGAAACAGAAGCCAATGATCAATAGTACGTCTTTTTTAATTGTGCTCCGATTTATTTTATTGGTGCTGGTACAAGTACTGGTGTTCAATAAACTGAATTTCTTTGGCTATATAAACCCCCTCGTTTATATTCTTTTCCTTTACTGGTATCCTATTAAACAAAATAGAACTACCTTTATAATACTATGCTTTTTCTTAGGACTTTGCGTAGACACATTTTCTGATACACTTGCCATAAACGCCGCAGCTACAGTAACCATAGCTTATCTTAGACCAACCATTATGCGTTTTGTTTTTGGTGTCAATTATGAATTTCAAAGTTTTAAGTTAAACAATAGCACAAAGGCACAACAATTTACGTTTTTAGCGTTATTGATTATAATACATCACTTGGTATACTTCACTTTAGAAATTTTCAGCTTTTCGAACAGCTTGTTAATTTTGCAGAAAACAGTAGTAGTGGGTATTTCCACATTGATATTAGCCATTTTGTTCAGTACGTTATTCAGCTCTAAAAAAGAATGAGAAAAATTCTTTTATCAACTATAATCATTGTCATAGCAATTACCTTTTTGGGAAGGCTATCCTATTTGCAAATATTCAGTTTTTCTGCAGATCAGGTTTTAGATGACCCTGCTATTAAGGCAATTTATGATTATCCTGAACGTGGTTATATCTATGACCGTAATGGTGAGTTATTGGTAGGTAATGATCCTGCCTATGACGTTATGGTTATCCCAAGGGAAGTAAAACCTTTAGACACTTTAGAATTCTGTGGATTATTGGGCATCGACAAAGAGAAATTCATTCAAAAACTAAAAAAAGCTAGGGTTTATTCCCCTCGTCTTCCTTCAGTTTTAGTACCACAACTCTCCAAAGAAGATTATGCCAAGCTACAGGAGAAAATGCGAAAGTATAAAGGCTTCTATATTCAAAAAAGATCTTTACGCTATTATGACACTCCAAGTGCAGCTAATGTACTTGGCTATATTAGTGAGGTTAACGAAGGTGACCTTGCCGTTAACAAATACTACGTTCAAGGTGAGCTCAAGGGCAGAACTGGTGTAGAGCGTTATTATGAAGATCTGTTGAGAGGCAGAAAAGGTGTACAGTATATTCAGAAAGATAGGTTTAATAGAGATATTGGTCCGTACAAAAACGGTGCTTTAGATACTTTACCTGAACAAGGAAAGCAAATCAGCATTACTATTGATAAAACACTTCAGGAGTATGGCGAAACATTAATGCACGGTAAAAGAGGAGGTATTGTAGCTATTGAACCCGCTACCGGTGAAATTCTCTCCATGATTTCCGGACCAACTTATGATCCAGCATTATTGGTCGGAAGAGAACGTTCAAAAAATTATACCAAACTTTATAATGATACAATAGCAAACCCAACTTGGGACAGATCTATTCACGCACAACAACCACCGGGTTCTCCTTTTAAAACACTAAATGCCCTTATTGCATTACAAGAAGGTGTTTTAGATGAAAACACTACTATACAGTGTTATCACGGATTTTATGTGGGCAGAAAAAAAAGAGGCTGTCACTGTGGCGGTGGCTTACGAAACCTGAACAGTGGAATTTCACAATCATGTAATGCTTATTTCGCTGGTGCATTCAGAAAAATATTCGAAAAATTCGAAACTACCGATGAAGGCATGGACGTTTGGGAAAAGCACATGCGTAGCTTTGGTCTGGGCGATTATTTAGGATACGATTTACCTTTTGGTCAAAAAGGCCGTATTCCCAGTAAAGAATACTATGATAAGTGGTATGGCGATAATAGATGGAGCTCTTCTTATATTATTTCCAACTCTATCGGACAAGGCGAAATATTGGCAACACCTGTTCAATTGGCGAATATGACCGCAGCTATTGCTAACAGAGGGCATTACTTTACCCCTCACATCTTAAAGAAAATTGAAGGGAAAGATATTACAGAGCCTAAATTTACAGAGGCCAAACATACTACAATTGATAAAAAACATTTTGAACCAGTGGTACAGGGTATGGCCGATGTATACAAAAGTGGAACTGCAAGATGGTTACAAATACCCGGAATTGAAGTTGCTGGTAAAACCGGTACCGCAGAAAATTTTACTAAAATTAACGGGGTACGTACACAATTGACAGATCACTCAGTTTTTGTAGCATTTGCACCTGTAGATGACCCTAAAATCGCCATCGCCGTTTATATTGAAAACGGATATTTTGGATCTAGATATGCTGGCCACATAGCTACTTTAATGATTGAAAAATACCTTAAAGGTGAAATCACATTGAAGACCCTTGAAAAGAGAATGCTTGAGAAAACATTAGAAGCTGAATACGCGAAACCCTACAGTGGGGAAGAGTTCAAAATAAATGAGCGTGTCTGGTAGAAGTATACTTAAAAGAATAGATTGGCTAAGTGTTTTTATCTATTTAGCACTGGTACTCATAGGATGGGTCAATATCTACTCCAGCACATTTACCGATGATAGCAGCTCCATTTTCGATATTAGTACCAGATATGGCAAGCAACTTTTTTTCATTGGCGTAAGCTTAGTTACTATTGTCGTAATCCTCGCCTTGGAGGTTAACTTTTACGAAAGGTTTTCTAGCTTGTTCTACCTCATTTCAATGGTTTCCTTACTTGGCTTATTCGTATTCGGTAAGACCATTGCAGGCGCAACTTCTTGGTACGACCTTGGCTTTTTTAATCTACAACCTTCAGAGTTGGCCAAAGTAACTACAGCTCTGGCTCTTGCAAAATATTTAAGCGATATACAAACCGATATTAAAAGGAGAAAAGATCAATTCTACGCCCTAATGATTATCATTGTACCCGCTCTATTGATCATACCTCAACCAGATCCCGGTAGTGCCCTGGTATTCTTTGCCTTGATATTTGTAATTTTCAGGGAAGGTTTACCCCTCTATTATTTGGTTGTAGTATTAAGTCTAATACTCGTATTTGTTACAACACTAATGTTCGGTACGGTTTGGCTTATTATTGGGCTTGTATTACTAACCATTATATTGTTCGCCCTTAAAAGAAAAACCTTTAAAATTCCGGTTATACCACTTGGGCTTACCTTTGCCGCTGTAATACTATTTTCACTGTCGGTGAATTTTGTATTCAACAATGTTTTCGAACAACGCCATAGAGACCGTTTTAGTCTTTGGCTAAGACTTGAAAAAGACCCTAAAAAGCTAGAGCAAATTAGAAAGTCTATTGGATACAACACCTATCAATCTGAAAAAGCTATTGAATCTGGTGGACGATGGGGAAAAGGATTTCTTGAAGGTACACGTACCAAGGGTGATTTTGTACCTGAACAAGACACCGATTATATATTTAGTACCGTTGGTGAAGAATGGGGATTTTTAGGTACCTCAACCGTGATCATTTTATTCTCGGTTTTATTTTTAAGATTGATTTCATTGGCCGAACGGCAGAAGAATGCCTTTGCCAGAATGTACGGTTACGGCGTAATATCAATCTTACTTATTCACTATTTTATAAATATTGGCATGGTAATAGGTATTCTACCAACCATTGGTATTCCGCTACCTTTCTTTAGTTATGGTGGATCTGGGCTGCTATTCTTTACAATTCTATTGTTTATTTTCTTGAGACTAGATACCAACAGACTAAAAGAAGGTTATTAAAACTTCCAACCCACAGTATTTTTACTTCCTTCAAAAACCTTTTGCTTCTCTTTTGGCAATTGATTAAAAAAATCGATTCCTGTAGCCTGTTCAATATCGTCTACCGAAACGACAAAATTTCTAAGCGTTGTAAATTGAGGCTTATTCGGTATCAAAAAGGAAAGGCTATAAATCTTATCACCCTTCTTTCTAACTATTATTTTATAGAATGTATTGGGAACATCAACATCTTCATCTCCTATTTCTTCTAAGCCACTTTCGAGCACTCCACCAGTAAATATATACAAAGTACCGTATTGCTTTGCCCAACGCCTTGTCTGTTGCTCTAAGTCGTTCCAAATACCGGAATTGAACTCTCTATCTTGCGGACTTATATTACTTGTATAAAAGGTTTCATTATACGCTTGTAATGAAAATCTGCGATCACCCGCCGGCACTAAATGACCACGATCATACCCAGACCCTTTATAATTACGCCAATCTGCAGACTTGGATGTCACGTACGGATCTTCTATAAAATAAGGTCGCTTTCTGTCATCATAGGTTAAGTGGCTTTTATCGAGAACGTAGGCTACCCACTCCGCTTGTTCAAAAGGTTCATTATACGATAAGGTAAAAAAAGAATGATTTACAATTTCACCGGTCGTAGACTCGGGCAGTAGTTCTTTTGGAAAATTATTAGAACCAACTTCATTATTGTTATTTGAATAGGTAGCCGGAGTATAAAAATTTTCAAACAACCAAAAGCCTACAATACACACAAGAATTAGAATACTATAAATAGTACTATTTTTTTTACGGTATGCCATGCGCCAAAATTACCGTAATTTTGTAAGAACTAAGGCATTTTACCGACCAATAAAACCAGTATTATAAAGTCTAAACGAAAGGATAATTATGATGTTAACTTGGAAAGATGTTATTCATTTTTCAGTGAATGGTAACCCTAAGCCCGACAGACGGGTTGAAAAAACAGAACAGGAATGGAAAGAAATTCTAACATCTGAGCAATTTAGAGTTACCCGTAAAAAAGGTACGGAGGCACCACATTCCGGAGCATTATGCACAGTACACGATGCCGGTAAATATGAATGTATTTGTTGTGGCACCTCTTTATTCGATTCTACTATAAAGTTTGAATCTGGCACGGGGTGGCCAAGTTTTACGCAACCCATAAAAGAAAACGCCATAAAGTATCATAAAGATACTTCTTATGGTATGATACGAGTAGAGGTAATGTGTAATACTTGCGATGCCCATTTGGGTCATGTTTTCCCCGACGGACCGGAACCAAGCGGATTACGCTACTGTATAAATTCTGAATCTATGCAATTAGAAAAGGAGGAAACTCATGGATAACACAAATCTAGAAATTGCAACTGTTGGTGGTGGCTGCTTTTGGTGTACAGAAGCGGTATTTCAAGAGGTAAAAGGTATTCACAACGTGGTATCTGGATATACTGGCGGAAAAGCTCCTGGAAGACCCACCTATAGAGAAATCTGTTCAGGTCTAACCGGTCATGCAGAGGTGGTTCAGGTTACTTTTGACCCATCCATCATTACTTATGAAGATATTCTTATCATCTTTATGACCACACACGACCCAACTTCACTCAATAGACAGGGTGCTGATGCCGGCACTCAGTATAGATCCGTTATTTACTACCACGATGACGAACAACAGAAGAAAGCAAAAATAGTACTTGATGAAATGCTAGTGGTTTACGACAAGCCTATTGTAACAGAATTAAGTCCATTAGGTATATTCTATGACGCAGAAGATTATCACCAAGATTATTACAAGAACAATTCTGAACAAGGGTATTGCCAAGTGGTCATAAATCCGAAATTGACCAAACTTAGACAGTTACACGCCGATAAACTATTATCATAAATTGCATTTCGGTCTACCTTTAACGAAATTCAATTCATCTATAGCAATTTTCCATTCACCTATGAAATATTTAAAGATTTCATAGGTGAATTTATTTTTGGGTCATAATAATCTTAAAACCTACTTATTATGAAATCTCAAAAAACATTCTATTATATTGCTTTAGGTCTTTTTAGCATAGCCGTAATCGGATCCATAATCAACTCCATCATAAATTTTGAGACAGTTGCAGATACATTCTCAAAACTTGGTTATCCAACATATCTTATATACGTTTTAGGCGTTTGCCAATTTATAGGCTTAGCCATGATTTTAATAAACAAATCTCACTGGGTACTAGAGTGGGTATATGCCGGCTTTTTCATGAACTATACACTTGGCGCTTTGGCTCATTTAGCTATAAAAGATGGTAATGGTGCTTCTGCCGTAGTATGTATTGTACTATTGTTCGTAACCTATATTCAAAGTAGAAAAATACGAAACACGAATAATGAACTAGAAGCATTTGGCAAGCCAGAATTCGTTAAATATATCTAACTCAAATCAACAAAAAAGCCGCTACAATTTCATGTAGCGGCTTTTTGTATTTACAATACTTTATTAATTTTTTACACTAGCTAGTTTACCTTGCTTAATGTTGTTCATCTTTAAATCTTCTAAAACATTTACCGCTTCCTCTACATAAACATCCTTTGCCAAATTCTTATGCCATCTATTACGTTTTTCACGTAAGACAGAATCTTTGGTAAACAATTCCTCCTCATAACCTAAAGATTGAAAGGTAAGTTTAGAATCATAATCGGTTAACTTTTTGAAATAATCAGATTGTTCTTTATCCTTGATTTTCTCTTCTTTATACGTATCATAGTTCAAAGAAATTTCTGTTTCGTCCTGCTCGGCCTTTAACCATTTGGCATTTTCTTCGATCAACTTAATTTGAGGACTGTTTGCCATACGTTTTTTACTATCGGCAATCGTTTTCTCATAGTCGATATAACCATCCCAAGGCTTATAATCCGCTGGGGTAATTTTGTCCCAACCTAAAGGATTGGATTGATCTCTTTCTCCTAAATCAATATAACTATATCTATCTGGAACAATAATGTCACTCTTTACACCTTCTAACTGGGTAGATCCACCGTTGATTCTATAGAACTTCTGAGTAGTGATTTTAATTGCACCCAAATCGCCATGCTCATTACTACGCAACATATTGTTCAATGGTATAACGTTCTGTACAGTACCTTTACCAAAAGTTTGTTTGCTACCAATTACAACAGCTCTTTTGTAATCTTGCATAGCAGCTGCCAAAATCTCACTAGCAGAAGCCGATAATTCGTTTACAAGAATTACCAATGGACCATCCCACTGTATTCTTTCATCCTTATCATCATATACGTCTTTACCCTTATCCTTAGAACGAACTTGAACAATAGGACCATCTTTTATGAAAAGACCTGCCATTTCAACAACCGTTTTTAATGATCCACCTCCATTATCACGTAAATCAAGAATTAGGCCTTCCATGCCTTCATCCTTTAAACGTTCAACTTCTTTTGCAACATCGGTAGCTGCATTTCTTTCACTATAATCATTAAAATCGACATAGAATTTCGGCAAATTAATGATTCCGAATTTTTCTTGACCTTTAATAATATTTGCAGATTTTGCATAAGACTCTTCCAATTCAACTACATCTCTTGTCAATGAAACCACATCTAGAGAACCATCTACTTTTCTTACCGTAAGGTCTACAACAGTACCTTGCGCTCCTTTTATCAATTTAATGGCATCGTCTAAACGCATACCAACAATATTGATAGGCTCTTCTCCATTTTGACCAACTTTTATAATTTCGTCACCTACTTCTAATCGTTGATCTCTCCAAACTGGTCCGCCAGAAATGATCTCAACGATTTTTGCACCTTCAGGTTTTTTCTGAAGTCTTGCCCCAATACCTTCAAACTTACCGGACATGCTGGTATCGAATTTTTCTTTTTCTTCTGGAGCAAAGTAAAATGTATGTGGATCAAACTCGTCTACAATTGTATTAATATATTGTACAAACCAATCCTTACGTTCTAAATCACCAACAAAATCAAAAAACTCATCTAACGTTGCTTCTGTTGACTTTCTTGACGCCTCTTCGGCTTCTTTTGGAGTCTTTGCCACTTTACTATCATCCCCTTCTGCACCATCTACTTCACCATTCTCTATTTTAGAAATCTTAGAGTCGTAAGTACCCAAGGTTGCATACTTCAATTGCTTTCTCCAACGTTCTTTAAGCTCTTCTCTATTAGCGGCAAAAGGTTCTTCATCATATTTTATACTGATGCTTTCATTTTCAGAATAATCAAAAGGTGTTTCTAAAACCTCTTTATAAATTTCCTTCGCATCGTTCATACGCTGTATCAATCTTTCATGCACTACATTAAAGAAAGTGATATCGGTATTCTTAATCTCATCATCAATTTGATATTTATACTTTTCAAACTCCGCAATATCCGAAGCTAAAAAATATCTTTTGGTGGGATCAATAACATCTATGAAGTCTTCAAATACATGTACCGAAAAATCATCATTTAGAGATTTAGGCTCATAATGCCCTTTTTCAAGTACATAGGTTATTAAATCTAACAACAATTTATCCTTGTCATCATTTTCAAAATTCTTATTGGTAAAACTGCACGATGCCACTGCCGCTAACATCAATAACAGTACGTAGGCTAAATTTCTTTTCATAAAATTATCTTTTACTTTCCTTTTCAATATCTCCGAATTTGAGGGTTTACAGTAGCAGTAAAAGCCACTTAAACCTCTAAGGTAAAGAAAAAACCATGCCATTTAATGGGGTTGGAATTAATTTTTTGTTAAACGGCCAACGGAACATATCATATTTAAAAACGTATTTTTACTACAGAAAGTATACGCTATGGAAAAACCATTGATTTTAGTTACCAACGATGATGGTATAACCGCACCAGGGTTACGCATGTTGATCACCATCATGAAAAAAATTGGAGATGTTGTGGTGGTTGCACCAGATAGTCCGCAATCTGGTATGGGCCATGCCATCACCTTAGATACCGCCCTATTTTCCAAGAAAATGAGAATAGACCTTGACAATGACGATATTGATGAATATAGCTGTAGTGGCACACCCGCTGATTGTGTGAAGTTGGCATTACAAGAACTACTACCAAAAAAACCCGATATCTGTGTTAGCGGTATCAACCACGGGGCCAACTCTTCTATAAACGTTATTTATTCTGGTACTATGAGTGCTGCTATAGAAGCCGGAATTGAAGGTATTCCAGCAATCGGTTTCTCTCTTTGCGATTATAATTGGGATGCCGATTTTACTCATGCGCAAGATTTTATTGCCACCATAGTTACCCAAGCCTTGGAAAATGGAATTCCTAAAAGAACGGTTTTAAATGTCAATATTCCGAAGCTTGAAAAGAAGGATATCAAAGGAATTAAAATCTGTAGACAGGCAAAAGCTAATTGGAAAGAAAAATTTGATAAGCGCACCAACCCAATGGGCAAAGATTATTATTGGCTTACGGGAGAGTTTGAGCTTTTGGACAAAGGAGAAGATACAGATGAATGGGCTTTGGCAAACGGCTATATCTCTGTAGTACCCACTCAATTTGATTTAACAGCGCACCATGTTATTCAAGAATTGAATACTTGGAGTCTTTAACGTATAAAATTATTTAGAAGAAACACTTTAAATGAATACCAAAAAAGAAATAATAATCGGTTTTATAGTAGGTCTAATTGCCAACACCATTGGCACATTATTATACATTCTTTTATTTTCCGATTTAAGTATAACCGAAACTTTTGAAGCAGCCGTTGCACAAGAACACATTGGTAGTCTATTAGCTTTAGGTGCCATTCTCAACTTAATTGCCTTTTTCGGGTTTTTAAAAATCAAAAGAGACCATAGGGCAAAAGGTGTATTGATCGCCACCATTTTAACCGCTTTTATAATCTTATATTATAAAATCTTCTAGAATGAAATACTACATTATTGCCGGTGAAGCCTCGGGTGACCTACATGGATCCAACCTAATTAAAGCGATCATTGAACAAGACAATGATGCCGAGATAAGATGTTGGGGCGGTGACCTAATGCAGCAAGCTGGCGGAACATTGGTAAAGCACTATAAAGAGTTAGCTTTTATGGGGTTCCTAGAGGTGATCATGAACCTGAACGCCATTTTTAAAAACATAAAGTTCTGTAAACAAGATATTGCAGCATTTAAACCCGATGCCATTATTTTTATTGACTATTCGGGATTTAATTTACGCATCGCCAAATGGGCAAAAGAGCATAATTTCTTAACCAATTATTATATATCTCCGCAAATATGGGCATCAAGAGAAGGTAGAATCGAAAAAATCAAAGCTACTGTTGACCACATGTACGTTATTCTGCCTTTTGAGAAAGAATTTTACGAAAAGAAACATAATTACCCAGTACACTTTGTGGGCCATCCCTTACTAGATGCAATTGCCAATAGACCGGTATTAAACGAAAGTGATTTTAGATCTCAAAATAATCTCGACCCGAAAAAACCTATTATCGCCTTACTACCCGGAAGCAGAAAGCAAGAGGTTCAAAAAATGCTTAGCTTAATGCTTTCGCTTACTAATGATTTTGCGGACCATGAATTTGTTATTGCAGGTGCGCCTAGTCTTGAAAAGGATTTTTATGATACGTTTTTAAATGATGCCAATGTAAAATTCATTCAAAACAAAACTTATGATTTGCTTTCTATTTCTAAAGCCGCCCTTGTTACTAGTGGTACGGCCACACTAGAAACAGCACTGTTCAAAGTGCCACAGGTAGTTTGTTATAAAGCTAATTGGATTTCTTATCAAATTGCAAAACGTATTATTACACTAGAATATATTTCTTTGGTCAACCTAATTATGCAAAAAGAAGTCGTTAAAGAATTGATACAAGACGATTTTACCAAACAAAATTTAAAAAAGGAACTTGCCTCTATCTTGAATGGCAAAGAAAGAACTGAACAACTATCATCTTATAATGAGCTTATTGCAAAATTAGGGGGTTCTGGAGCTAGTTCGAATGCTGCCACGTTGATCATTGAAAATGCCAAAAATGCTTAGGTTTATATATTTTAGAAAATAATTCTATAATTTTGAAGTTACTCGTATTATAGTGTACACCTTTTTATATGCGTAAACTGCCATTCTTTCTTATTATTTGCTTTTTAGCCAGTTGTGGGGCTAAAAAGAGTACTAGTTCTGATAAAGAAAGAACAATATCTGTGGCTGCCGCAAATAATGAACGAACAGGTAACACAACGCAACCTTCTAATACAGATACACGCAGAGTTGCAACAACTACGACTGCCAATACCAAAGCTGACGAAATTATCAATACCGCACTTTCATTTGCGGGTACTCGATATAAATTTGGAGGTACCACTAGAAAAGGGATGGACTGTTCTGGGCTTTTATACGTTTCTTTTGGGGAGCATGATGTTCAATTACCACGTACCTCTTTTCATATGGCGGAAGAAGGCCATAGAGTAGCGGTTAAACATATTGAGAAGGGAGATCTGTTATTTTTTAAGACTACCAGAGGATCTAAACGTATTAATCATGTTGGTATGGTGGTGGGTACAGATAATGATGAAATAACTTTTATTCACGCATCAACATCACGTGGTGTTACCGTTTCTTCGTTAAGAGACGGTTTCTGGAACCAAGCATTTGTAAAGGCTACAAGAATTTTATAACATGAAGCTCTTAGCGTTTATCCCCATTAGATTAACGCTTTTACTCATTCTTGGAATTTTAATAGGTTATTTTTTTACGTTCAACTTACAGTATCTACAGATATTCATCATCGTTCTTTTTCTTGTCCTCGCGGCAATCTTTTTGTTTGAAAAGAATACGAAATCAATTTTATTCGCAATAGTTTCCGCCATATTGTTTGTATCCATAGGCACTTACTGCTATACTAATGCCCAACCTATCAATCATAAAGATCATTATACCAAACGTACTTTCACAGACCATGACATTTGGAACTTAAAAATCAAAGAAGTTTTAAAACCAACCCAGTATTCTTTGCGGTACTACGCCACCGTTAAAAGTATTGGTACGCACCCAACAAACGGTACAATTTTAATTAGCATACCGAATGACTCATCTATTGCCAGTTTAAAAATAGATGACGAACTAATGACTTATTCCAAAATAGAGATTATAGCGTCACCTTTAAATCCACATCAATTCGATTATAAAAATTATTTAAAAAGTTTAGGCATTTATCATCAAATGAGAATAAAACCTAGGCAATTTACAATTACCCCAACCGCTGAAACCTCTTTAAAAGGAATTGCCGCCAAGGCGCGAAACCATATCATCGCCAAACTTAAAAATGAAAATTTTGGGAAGGATGAACTAGGTGTAATTCAAGCCTTATTGTTAGGGCAACGATCAGAAATATCGCAAGAGACCTATACCAATTACCAAAAAGCCGGAGCTATACATATTTTAGCCGTTTCTGGGTTGCACATTGGTATTCTACTATTATTAATACAAATTTTATTAAGCCCTATAAAACAGTTACCCAAAGGCAGAACAATTATTTTATTGTTATCAGTGATACTATTATGGGGGTTTGCATTTTTGGCAGGGCTCTCTGCCAGTATTATACGCGCCACCACCATGT
Source organism: Maribacter litoralis (assembly GCF_902506355.1). NCBI lineage: Bacteria > Pseudomonadati > Bacteroidota > Flavobacteriia > Flavobacteriales > Flavobacteriaceae > Maribacter > Maribacter litoralis. Next base: position 1,118,339 of record NZ_LR733271.1, read on the forward strand.
TTTCATTTGTTGCCTATGCACTGTACTTAAATAGACCTAGCAACACTTTTAATATACTGGCATTATCGATTCTTTTCATCCTATTATTTATTGATCCCAATTTATTATTTCAGGTTGGTTTTCAAATGAGCTATGCTGCGGTTTTCGCCATACTTTGGATTTTCCCTTTATTAAAAAACATATGGTATCCGAAGAATAAAATAGTTCGATATTTTTGGCAATTACTGTGTGTAAGCATTGCCGCTCAACTTGGGGTTTTGCCAATAAGTTTATTCTATTTTCATCAATTTCCCGGTCTTTTCTTTATCTCTAATTTGGTTATCGTACCCGCTTTAGGCCTGATTCTTGGAATGGGTATTTTGGTAATTTTTCTCTCCCTCATAAACTGGCTACCATCACAAATAGCATTGATATATAATGATATTATCTGGTTAATGAATTCTCTTATTGCATGGGTGGCACAACAAGAAAGTTTTATTTTTAAAGCTATCCTTTTCGATTTTATTCAATTGATTCTCTCATTTACCGTAATAGTATTGGGACTTGAACTTTGGGCTAAATTTAATTATAAATGTTTGGTACTGTTCTTTACCGGTATTATTTGTTTTCAAGGATATACCATATATCAAGAATATGAAGCCAATGAAAAAATAGAAGCTATTGTACTACATAAAACCAAAGAACGAATTATTATAAATAGAAACGGAAAAAACCTATCTATCTTGAATGATGGTAACAATCAAACGAATTATCTCATTACAGGATATACTACGGCAGAACGTATACGTACAATTCGTTTTGATACTTTAAAGAACAGCTATCTTTTTAAAGATGAACCTCTGATAATAATTGATAGCACTGGTATTTACCCGCCATCTCCTTCCCATAAAATACTTCTTACACAATCTCCCAAAATAAATTTAGACCGGTTAATAGATAGTATTAAACCCAGCGAAATCATCGTAGATGGTAGCAACTACAATAGTTATGTTGACCGATGGAAAGCAACCTGTATAAAAAATAAAATCCCTTTCCACTATACAGGTGAAAAGGGAGCTTATTATTTAGAATAAAATATCTTAATGCACCTTACCCATTAATTTTTTAATGAGCGGTGATGCCACAAGTACAATTAACCCAGCACCAATAGCGTACTTGGCAATTAGTAAAAAACCATCTGTATATACTGTTAAGGTTTCAAATCCACCTACATTTTTATCGGTGCTTTCTATTGCCAATTGTTTTCCTATGAAACCAACAATTTGGAACGCAAAGGCTGAGGATAAGAACCATACCCCCATAATAAAGGCAATTAATCTAGCAGGAGCTAAATCGGTCATTTTGGACAACCCAACAGGAGACATAAACAACTCGCCCACTGACAGTAAGAAATACATTAACAATAAGTATGTGAACGGTACAAAACCATTGTCATTGGCACTTCCTCCACTTATGGCCAAAACGTAGAAACTTATACCTGCAAAAAGCAATCCTAATCCGAATTTATACGGTGTTCTAGGGTTCCAGTTTTTCTTGCTCAACCATGTCCACATCATTGAAATAGGAATCGCCAATATTATAATGAACATCGAATTCAGTGAATTGGTCTGTGCAGCGGACATAATACCGTCTAAATCAATATTTCTAGCAGCAAACAATGTAATTACACTACCCGATAGTTCATGGAAACCCCAAAAGATAGTCATGAAAAATGTCAGCAAAACAGCTACGAACAACTCTTTTCTTTCTTTATTATTTGCCTTGAACATTTCGTACGCCAAGTATGCTAGAACTGCAATACCTATTCCGGTAAAAATAACATTAACAATATTCTGATCAGCAAACATACCTTCTGTTGCTATAGCCTTATAGGAAGACAATAATAAAGCTATTAACGGCGCTGACAATACTGCTAAAACCGGTACAAGAATTCCTTGCTTTACACCAAGTACTTTTCTTTCCAAAACATGCTCATTTGGAGGCAGACCTCTATTCCCGAACACATTGTTTTGAATACCTCGCCAAAATACGATCAAACCTGTTAACATACCAATACCTGCCAAGCCAAAACCATAGTGCCAGCCATATGTTGCAGCTAGCCACCCACATAGTAACGGAGCAACCCATCCACCAATATTAATACCCATATAAAATATGGTGAACCCTGAATCTTTTTTAGGATCGCCTTTCTCGTACAAAGTACCAACGAAGGTTGAAATGTTAGGCTTAAAAAATCCATTACCCACAATTATAAGAGATAAGGCCAAGAAGAAGGCCATATTATCTTCTATTGCCAAAACAAAGTGACCTATGGACATAAGAATACCTCCTAAAAAAATAGAGTTACGCATTCCTAAAATCTTGTCGGATAATTTACCTCCAATTACGGTAGAGGCATATACTAAAGAGCCATATGATGAGTAAACTGCGGCAGTTGCATAATCTCTTTCTGCCAACGCTTGAAAAATTACGTCGATCATGTAGAGCGTGAGCAGTGCACGCATTCCGTAAAAGCTAAAACGCTCCCATAATTCTGCAAAAAATAAATAAAATAAACCCTGTGGGTGCCCAAAAACCTGTTTTTGGTCTGAGAACTCAGTACTTTCAGTCATATTGATGTTAGTTTGGTTATAGTTTTTCTTTTATAAAATTGGCCATTTTGTTATAGAGGTGAATTCTTGTATTTCCTCCATAAATGCCGTGATTTTTATCAGGATAGATTCCCCAATCAAATTGTTTGTTCGCCTGTATCAAAGCTTCGATCATTCGCATTGAATTCTGCACATGCACATTATCGTCTCCTGTACCATGAATTAACAAATAATCACCTTCCAACAAATGAGGATAGTTGAACGGGGAGTTGTCATCATAACCACTTTGGTTTTCTTGCGGTGTTTGCATGTAACGCTCCGTATAAATAGTATCATAAAAAGCCCATGAAGTAACAGGTGCAACCGCTATAGCCATTTCAAAAGTATCATTACCCTTTAAAATACAGTTAGTAGACATAAAGCCTCCATAGCTCCAGCCCCATATACCAGTTCTTTCTTCATCTATATATGGTAATTCACTCAGCTTTTTTGCAGCAGCTATTTGATCTTCCACCTCGTATTTACCCAACTCTTTTTGGGTAACTTTCTTGAAATCTCTTCCTTTAAATCCGGTTCCACGACCATCTACACAAGCAACTATGTAACCTTCGGCTACTAAACCTTGATGCCAGTAATCATTAGCGCCCATCCAGCTGTTGCTCACATTTTGTGAACCAGGACCACTATATTGATACATAAATAATGGATATTTCTTTGATGCATCAAAATCTTTTGGCTTGATCATGTACATATTCAAATCATTGCCATTAATAGAAATCGTAGAAAATTCTTTGGGGCTAACAGCATAGCTTTTTAACCTTTGCAACAATTGATCATTATCTTTTATATCTTTTACCTTCTTGCCATTAACAGCTTTGTGCAATGTATATACCGGCGGCATTTCGGCACTTGAGAATGTATTGATGAAATAGGTAAAATCTGTACTAAAAGAAGCATTGTTTGTTCCTTCCACAACAGCTAATGCTTTCTTATCATCACCAGCGCTACTAATATTATAAACACCACGGTTAATTGAACCGTTCTCTGTAGATTGGTAATAGATCTTATCCTCATTTTGGTCATACCCATAGTATTTGGTTACTTCCCAATCTCCTTTTGTAATCTGGTTCATTAAGCTACCGTCTTCACCGTATAAGTAGATATGGTTCCAACCATCTTTTTCACTAGTCCATATAAAACTATCGTCTTCTAAAAAGGTCAAATTATCGGTAACATCCACATATGCATCATCTTTCTCTTCCAACAAAACAGAAACTTCATTCTTTTTCGCGTTTACCGCATACATTGTTAAATGGTTCTGGTGCCTGTTCAAAGTTTGAACACTCAACATGTCCTTATGGTTCATCCACTTAATTCGTGGTATGTAGTATGCATTGTTTACATCTACCGCAGCAATATCTCCGCTAGCAACATCTAAAAGATGTAAGGTAACAAGCGAATTGTTCTCACCTGCTTTTGGATATTTGAAGACATAAGGTTGTTGATATAATCCGGTACCGTAAACATCCATTGAAAACTCCGGTACATTTGTCTCGTCAAAACGCAAAAAAGCTATTTTACTTCCGTCTGCATTCCACTCATAGGCACGAACAAAGGCAAATTCCTCTTCATAAACCCAGTCGGTAACACCGTTAATAATTTGATTCTTTACCCCATCGGTAGTAACCTGTTCGGTCTTCTTTGTGTCTATCGTAAAAATATATAGATTGTTATCTTTTACATATGCTACCCGATTACCATCTGGAGAGAATAAAGGTTCTTGAATTTTTGACTCACTAACCTTAACGACATTTTTTGTTGCAATATCATATACATAATAAATACCCAATCTAGACCTTCTAAAAATGGGTTCTATTTCTGTTGAAAGCAACAATTTTTTCTCATCATCACTAAAAGTATACGCAGAAAAGGAAGGTATTTCAGCGATATCTGATGATGACACCACCGTTCCTACTTTTTCCAAAGTCTTGTAATCATATTTATCTACCGTCGTCTCTTGGCTGATCCTGTTGGTATGCAATACAGTGTATTGAGTACCGTTGTTCATGGAACGCAGAGCTTCTAACCCTTCCGTTCTAAATGCACCTTGATAAATTTCAGAAACCGAAATAGGTTTGTCCTGTGCCCAAATAATTACGTTGAAGGAAAGTAAAATCAACGTAAATAAGTGTATTTTTCGCATAAATAATTGAATTTTGTTAAATCTCTCAAGTTTACCACTATTTCCTTAAAAAAACACGCTTTAGCCGAAAAAAGAAGCTGCTTTTAACGCTTTGTCCTTATAAAATAGATTCAGGTCAATATGCTTATCTTTACCAGCGTAAAAATGGAATTTATTTACATGTATTCCAATCTTTACAAAACATGAACCATTAGAAGAAAGTTATACCTAAATGACCCAGCCAATAAGTGGTTTCTCTAAACTCTCGAAAGAAGAGAAAATAGATTGGATCACCACAAATTACACCCAGAACGCAGCACAGTCAAAAAAGATTTTACAAACGTATTGGAATCAAAATGACAGTATACAACAGTTGCACGATGAGTTTATAGAAAACACCATTACCAACCTTTATGTACCCCAGGGCATTGCTCCCAACTTTTTAATAAACGATTCTCTTTACGCTATTCCTATGGCAATAGAAGAGAGTTCGGTAATTGCAGCAGCAAGTAAGGCCGCAAAATTTTGGCTGAAAAAAGGCGGATTTAAAACTAAAATATTAGGTACTGAAAAAGTTGGTCAAGTTCATTTTATATATAAAGGAGCCCCCAATAAACTAAACTCTTTTTTCACCTACTTAAAACCTATACTACTTGCCGATAGTGCTTCTTTGACATCTAGTATGGAAAAAAGAGGCGGCGGCATTACCGATATTATCTTAAAGAACAAAACGAATGAGCTGGCTCATTATTTTCAATTACATGCCACCTTTGAAACCAAAGATGCCATGGGCGCCAATTTCATTAATAGCTGTTTGGAGCAATTTGCCGCAACATTAAAAAAAGAAGCCGCTAGTTTTGAAGGGTTTTCTGCTCAGGAAAAAGATATTGAGATCGTAATGAGCATTCTATCTAATTATGTACCCAATTGTACCGTTCGCGCAGAAGTTAGTTGCCCAGTAGAAGAATTAAAACTTACTACCGAATTGACCCCACAACATACTGCCGAAAAAATAGTACAAGCCATAAAGATTGCACATGTAGAACCTTACAGAGCGGTAACGCACAACAAAGGTATCATGAACGGAATTGATGCCGTGGTATTAGCAACAGGTAATGACTTTAGAGCCATCGAAGCTGGGGTTCATGCGTATGCCTGTAGAAATGGTCAATATAGTAGCTTGACCCACGCTGCCATTGAAAACGGAATTTTTACCTTCTGGATAGAATTACCTTTGGCACTAGGTACCGTTGGCGGGCTTACAAACTTGCACCCGTTAGTGAAACTAAATCTTGAAATGCTTCAGCGACCGTCTGCAGAAGAGCTTATGCAAATTATAGCTGTTGCAGGCCTGGCACAAAATTTTGCAGCTATAAGCTCATTGGTAACTACGGGTATTCAAAAAGGGCATATGAAAATGCATCTATTGAATATTCTTAACCAACTTGGTGCCAATGAGAATGAAAAGGCAACATTAGTAGACTACTTTAAAACCAACCCGGTAACCCACCATGGTGTAGAACTACAACTTAACGAAATAAGAAAATAAGCCTTAACCGTATGCCCAAAACTTTTTATAGTAACGGTAAATTATTGCTCACAGGGGAATACGCCATTCTTGATGGGGCAAAGGGTTTAGCTCTACCTACCAAGTTTGGACAATCATTGAGTTTATCTTACACAGATTCTGAGAATTTTGTTTGGAACAGTTTAGATGAAAATTATACGGTATGGTTTAGTGCCGAGCTTTCAAAAAAAGATTTAAAAGCTATATATACTTCCGACCAAGAGGTAGCCTACAGGCTATCTCATATACTTTCTGAAGCTAAAAAACTTAACCCATTATTTGAACCTAGCACCAAAGAGGTAAATACAGTAGATGCTAAAGTTACTTTCCCTAGAGATTGGGGCCTTGGCACTTCTTCTACCTTAATCAACAATATTGCTGAATGGGCTGGCGTAAATCCTTATAAATTGTTAGAAGCCACTTTTGGTGGTAGTGGCTACGATATAGCATGTGCCAAACATAATACACCTATTATTTATAAAAGAAACGGTTTTAGCCCTAATGTAGAGGAAGTCATCTTTAATCCGAATTATTCAGATAGGCTATTCTTTGTTTATCTGAATGAAAAGAAAAACAGTAGGGACGCCATAACCAGTTACCGAAATTTAGATTTTGATAAAGAAAAATTGATCAATCAAATTAACAATATTACGGAGAAGGTTCTAAAATGCTCAACATTGGCTGAATTTGAGAACTTATTAAACCTTCACGAAACCATCTTGTCCCAAACACTTCAAATTGAAACTATTAAAAACATTCGTTTCGCAGACTATCCTAATACTATTAAAAGCTTAGGAGCATGGGGCGGAGATTTTGTACTTGTTACCGGAACAATGGAGGATATGGAATATTTTAAAAATAAAGGCTATTCCACTATACTACCCTATAAAAAAATGATACTACAAAAAAAGAGCATCTAAATTAGATGCTCTTTTTTTTATGTTTAAACAAGTTACGTTTAGTAGAACGTAGCTCTCTTATCTTCAATTTCCGCACCTTCTTTCAATGCGTTATATACTGCTGAATTCACACGAGCTGCAGCTCCTGTTTTTAATGCATTTGCATATACGCTATAGTTATCTAGCTTTGGAGCTTCAGTTTTCTTCACTATCTCAATTTTGAAAACCCCTGTATTACCTTCAATTAAACCAGAAGTTGCCCCTTCGGCCATACCGTATGCCGTACCAACCACTACCGGCTCGCTACCCGCTCCCGGAATTGTTGGAGACTTCACAGTAAGTGCAGATGCATTAGAAATGCTTACTCCGTTATCAGAAGCAATAGCACTCATATCCTTACCTTTATTAGCGGCAATTATTTTAGCTGCCTTGCGCTCTTTTCTGATTTTAGGCAATACAAGTACAGAAGCATCCTCAGCACTCATTACACCCTCAGCATAAGAACCAGTTAACTGAACAACGGCATAACCGTTATTAATGTTGAATCTTTTAATATCACCAACTTCAGTATCACTATTAAAAGCCCATTGAACTATATTTCTTTGATTCGGTAAACCAGGAAGGTTTTCATCCAAAGCTTTTATTTTATTCACAGGACGTACCACATAATTATTTTCTTTTGCCAATGTTGAAAAAGCACTTTCGTCATCGGTAGTTTCCATTTCAAATTTAGTTGCATTGGTAAACAATGTATTTATTGTTTCATCCGATGCTACAATCTCTCTTGACACAGTTGCTATTTGCACAACATCTTCCTTATCATCAATTTTAATTACGTGAAATCCAAAATCGGTTTCAACCATGCCAATCGACCCTTCTGAATTTCCAAAAGCGAAATCGTTAAACGCAGGCACCATAACCCCTCTTTGGAAGTAACCTAAATCACCACCGTTTGGTGCAGATGGACCGTCTGAGTTATCTCTAGCCAATGTAGAAAAAACAACACCAGATTTTTTTGCTTCTCTCAATAATTCTTTCGCTTTAGCTTCGGCTTCTTCTTTAGTTCTTGTAACTTCAGGATTGGCTCTAGTAGCACCTTCATATGCCAAAAGAATATGACTTGCCTTTACCGAACCGTTTGGCTTTCTAGCAATCATTTTTGAAATCTTGTAAGAATCACCATCCTTATATGGACCATAGATTTGACCAATGTTCAAGTTCATCAATGTATCTGCAACACTAGAAGGTAAATTTTTCTTTGCTTTGTAAATCGTATCAAACTTGGTATCTGAATATCTGTCTAAAAATGCCGCTACATCTTTAGTATTTCTAAATCCTCTAATTGTATCGTTACGATCTGTTTGCGAATTATACTCGATCGTATCGTCTAACAGTTTTGTAATTTCTTCTTTAATAGCCGCTTCATCAGCTTCAGAAGGTTTCTCTTGAAAAAATACATACTGTAAATCTCTAGCTGGATCTTGTTTGTATTCTTCTTTATGTTTGCTAACGTAATCTGCAATTTCACTTTTAGTTACTGTAATTGTACTATCTGGAATAGAAGTGTAAGGTACTCTTACATACTTAATATCCATTTTTTCGTTAGCCAATTTATAATCTAGCTCACCTTCTTTTAACGTAGCACCAACACCTGCTTTAACCAAATTAAAATAGGTCTGTTCTTTTGCCAATTGAACGATCTCAGCTTCCGTTTGCAACCAAGCTTCATATTGAGCAGGATTGTTCACTTTCCAATCAGCAACTGTTTGCTTGAACATATTAGCATCGAACTGCCCATTTTCATCTTGAAACTGAGGATTTTGAGCATATCCTGTAGTTCTTAAGAAATCTACGATTTGATCTTGCTCAATACCAATACCCAAATCTTCAAACTGCTCACCTAAAATGGTCTTTCTTACTTTATTCTCCCAAACTTGGTTTACCACTTGCATTGAAGATGCCGTAGGACCAACTCTGTTTGTAGCTACTTCAACCTCTTGTCTGAATTCATCAATAGAAATATCTTCTCCATTAATTTCGGCCACGGACGAACCTACTTTTTCCCCTCCAAAATTGCTACTGGTAAATACCCCAGAAATAACAAATGCAAAAAGTGCCAAACCTATGATCAAGATCAACACTGTTGTACGTTTCCTAATATTTTCTAATACTGCCATTCTTATTAACGTTTAAAATAATCGTTTGTGGTTATTGGGTGGCAAAACTACCATTTTTAATTGAAATAATAAAAACTAAAAAGCCACCTAATTTATTGATTGATGCACTGTTATTCCTCTTCCAAAACTTCTATGGAAATCAAATCTATTTTTGTGTTGGAAACTTCCAGTACAGTAAACTTATATTGGTCTATGGTAAGCTCTACTTCTTTCTCTGGAATTTCACCTAGGGTATGTACTAAAAGCCCTCCAAGTGTCTCATATTCATCCGATACAGGCAGGCTCAACTTATGATTTTCATTAATATCATCAACTTCTAATCTTGCAGAAAAAAAATAGTGTCGCTCATCTACCCTTTCTTCCCTTAAATCTGTGGTATCATGCTCATCTTCTATTTCCCCAAAAAGCTCCTCTACAATATCTTCAACGGTTACAATACCGCTTGTACCGCCATATTCATCTAATACAACGGCAATACTTTTTCGTTTTTTGATCAACACATTCAATATATCTTGAATAAGCATTGTTTCTGGCACAAATTCAACCGGCAATAAAATACTTTTTATGGTCTTTGGTTTTTTAAAGAGCTCATAAGAGTGCACATAACCAATAACATTATCTACAGTATCATTAAAAACCAATATTTTAGAATAGCCTGTTTCGGTAAACAATTTTGCCAAATTCTTAGGCGTCTCATGCATTTCTACAGCCACTATTTCAGTTCTTGGCACCATAACCTCGCGAGCTTTTACGGCCGCGAACTCTAAGGCATTCTGAAAAATCTGAATTTCGGTATCGACCTCATCCTCTTCTTCTACCGTTTCCATTTGTTCTGTAATATAATCGCCTAATTCAAGCTTACTGAACGCCAATTGAACCTCATCACCAGAAGTGCCGAACACGTATTTTAATATAAAATCTGATATCCAAATAATAAAGTCCGATATAAACGAGAAAAGTATATAGAATAAAAATGCAGGTATGGCCAGTAACTTTAAAAGAGTATTGGCATAAATTTGAAAAAGTACCTTCGGCAAAAATTCTGCAGTTATTAAAATAACAAACGTAGAAATCACCGTTTGGGTCAACAAACTAAAATCCGTAATCAATAACTGTAAAATAGCGTTATCGGGCACTATCTCGGTAAACCAGTTCATGAGCAATTCACCCATGAAGAGTCCGTAAATTACTAATGCTATATTGTTTCCAATTAGCATAGTAGCTATAAATTTTGACGGCTTTTTAGTTAATCGCGTTAGTACAGTAGCTAAAAATCCCTCTTGTTTTTTCTCTATTTCTATATGAATTTTGTTCGCAGAAATAAAGGCAATTTCCATTCCTGAGAAAAACGCTGAAAAAATCAAGGAAATTATAATGATAATACCGGCTGTACCCACTATTTGTTTTGATTATCTCGCTTACGCTGTTCGAATTTCTTCCTATAGTTTCTTCTAAACAAGAACATTCCTATAGAAATTACGGCGAAAAATATAAAGAAATACGCCATACTTCTATCGGTATTCCAATCTGTTATAATTCTGTAGATCGAAAAGCCCGCGACTATAACATATAAATACTCTGTATATCTTAAAATATTAATCATTTTTTTCCTCTTTATCTTCTTCTTTATCTTCTTCTTTGATCAACATTAGACCATAGGTTTTTTGTGCATTCAAAAACTTAAGGTCTTTTTGCACGTCCATACCTTCACCGTCCATTACCGTGCCGTCTTCAGGATTTGTAAATGTAAATTTTTCTTGGGTAAAAGCCCATTCGTTACCCCGATCATAATACATCTGTGAGGTCGCCAATTTTTTACCGTCATCACCTTTGATCAACACATTACCACGCAAATCTACAATAGAAGTTTTAGAGTACAACACTCCAAAATCTGCCTCTATGGTTGTTTTTTCATTTTTTTCGTTGAAAATTTCTATCAATAGACCTTCTGGAAAAGTCTGATAGGGAAATGAAAGTTGTTCAAAATCATTTCTAAGGGGTCCGGACAATACGGACAATATCTTTGACGAACCAGTATCTTCAGATCCTAATTTTTCTGGGGTTTCTGTATATGTAAGCACAAAATCTTCAACTACACCTCTTGGGTAGATCTTTTTCACTGCCTCTTCACCAACCCTCTTGTAATTATCTTGACAAGATAAAAAAAGCATTGCCATGGTACATACCACGGCAATGCCTCTAAAATTATAAATCTGTTTCATTTTTTCTATAAAGAAGGTACTTTCACGCTACCACCAACCCAACAGTTGAATGTAACAGTCTTACCGGCCATTCCTGAACTAAAAATCATCTCTTTAGTTGGCGCCTTTGCACTATAGCTGTTTGCAGCTTGACTAGCAGAACCACTTAAAGATGGATCTACTCTGCCCGCTTTTCTAGCCATATCAGCAGCTTTCCAGTAAATTGCTCTTTTCTCAAATGCAGAGGTACCACAGTTATTGGCACTAGTTGCATATAAGTTAGCAATTAAAAGATAAGCACGACCGTTTGAAGGGTTTGCATCAATAGCCTTTTGAGCGTATTTACGTGCAGTAGACTTGCTACCTTTTCTTTTATTGATCACAGCTACTTTATAAGCGATCTTAGATTTTTTATCGTTATCAGTCTCTAAAGACAATGCCTTATCAAAATCAGCAAGTGCACCAGAACTGTCTCCGTTTTTCATTTTCAACGTACCACCATATACATAAGCATCAGCAGATGGATCCAAAGATAATTGAGCTTCAAATAACTTTTGGAACATTGGATCATCGGTACATTCTTTGTTGAACATCAAACCTACCGCTCTTTTTACCCAAACGATATCACCTTTTTTCTCCTCAAAACTCTTTTCGTATAAAGGAATAAGGTTACTACAATCTGCTAAAGGACCTAATTTAGAATCGATACTTCCTGCAATTTTACCATAAGCTTCAGAATAAGAGTTATACGCTTTTAAACGAGATTTTTCCTTTGAAGTTAACGTACCAGCCTCTTCTTTAGGTAAAAGTTTAGCAATTTTACCTGTAAGCTTTTCGTTTTCAGTTTCAATTTTCTCGGTCACCGCATCATATACATCAAAAACTTCTTGCAAATCTTTTCTACCTGCTTTATGCTCATCAACCAAACTAGAGAAATAGATGTACAAAGCTTTAGGACTTGTAAAGTTTTCTTTATCTTGAGTAAAAGCTTCACTTAACATGCTGTACATTTTAGCATCATCGGCCATTTTGTTATCGTACATCACCAGAGCCTTATCTACCATAGTCTCACCTGGGCTAGTTTTAGACGAGAAATGTGTTAGCTTATTATCATAAAGACCCATTAGGTCATTTGCGAATTTTTCTTTGTCAGCACCTGTAGCTTTTTTCATCTTATCCTTTAAGATACGCTCACCATATACATATATAGCATTATTTAACTGTGGACAAGTTTCATAAACCATTTTCCATGGCTCATAGGCCGCGTCATAATTTTTAACTTTTGCATGCTCGGAAAATATTGACAGGTTCGTCATACATTCAGGGTTTTGCGCCTGCGCATTGCTCACCCCCATCATCCCAAGGAACATAATTGCCGTGAAGTAAAGTTTCGATTTCATTTTTTCTCTTTTTAAAATGGTTAATGTACTAAATTTTTATTAATTGATTTTTCTTTTCTGGAACCAACGATCGTTCAATGAGAGACCTACATTAAATTTAAAGTAGCTTTCTTCAATAAGATCCGCCCTAGTTGTTCCCCTTCTACCAAACTCAAAACCTAAGTTAAGATTAGAGAAACTTCTGCCCAGAGGTAAGCCTAATCCAAAAGTTATGCCAAAGTTATTTATATCCACATCGTTCACCAACATGCCGGTCTTATCTAAACGTAGACCTGCACGGTAGGTAACCCTTTTAAAATAACTTGTAAATGAATCGTGATCTGGGGTTAAAAAGGCACCAAAAGCAAATGAACTTGCATCTTCATATACTATATTATCAGAGCCTAAAAATACATTTTCAAAAGAACTCATCTCTTGAAAACTATATTCTGCTCCCACAAACCATTTATAATCTTCACCGTAACCAATACCCAATGTAGTGGTGGTGGGTATCTTTAATTCTGTATTCTCTAAATTTTGGGAAGCCAAATCAACCTCCAACTCTTCTATAGTAACACCGCTGGATACAGAAAAAGAACCCAATTGCCTATCATTCTTAGAAACTAGATTCCCTTGCGTATTTACCCGAATAGAAGTATGTAGCCTTTGCCTACCCTTGATCAAAGGAGTATAATTAAGCGCATAATTAAAATCAAAACCATTGACCCTTGATGAACGTCTGTCAAAAGTACCAAACTGAATATCTTCTATTTGTTGTAGCCTTTCACTATCGAGTGTACCAAAGTTAAAGTTAACCGTAGCCCCAATACTTAAATTATCTACAATTTCATAGCCAATGGAATAAAACGCACGTGTTAACCCACCTTCTCCTGTGTAAATATTTACCAATGACCCACCAGTTTCGGTACGATCATCGACTAAATTATATCCTACAGAAGAATAAGGCATAATACCAAACCCCATACCTAAACCTTTACCTACACTAAAACCAAGTGCCAAGTAATCTAAGCTAGTAACCGAGCTTTGCTCTTCCGCCGTAAAACTTTTAAGCGTATATTGTTTATTGGAGACCCCTGCAGTATAGGTTACCAGTCCTTCCCTATCCATAACCTCCAGACCTAACTTGCCAAAAGCAGCGGGATTTTTTAAGTTGATATGAATACTATCGGCATACACACCAATACCCCCCATCATTTGATTTTCTACCGTACTGTTATTTTTTAAATCTCCTATTCCGTAGAAAGAATAAGGAGAAACAGTACCATCTTGAGCGTACAAACCAATGGTGGTTATGTATACAATTGCAATTACAATTTTTCTGATCATTTAGTGCTTGTTGTATTCCAGCAAATAATTAAGCCCTTTCAGGAGAAATTTGGAATCCGCAAATATGGTATTTTTTAATCGTTTAGACAAAAATTGTGTGTCTCCACCGGTTAAAATAACTGTTAAATTTTTAAATCTTGCTTTGTAGAGATCAATGACACCGTCTATTTCAAGCGTAATTCCATTTACGGCTCCACTATGCATACAGTTTTCTGTTGTATTGCCAATGTAGTCTAAAAGCTCTTTTTTTTCGAGTAACGGTAATTTAGATGTTTGATAATGCATAGCATTATACCGCATTTGCAGGCCTGGAGAAATGGCACCGCCCAAATACTCATCAAAATCATTGAGCATATCATAGGTGATGCAGGTGCCCGTATCTATTATTAAATTATTTTGATGGGGATTATGATAATATGCAGCTGTGGCCAAAGCCAAACGATCTACACCCAAAGTCTGTGGAGAGGCATATGAATTCTTAAAAGGCACTTTTGACCTATAAGAGAGCTCGTGGAGATTGCTAAAAAGAGCTAAAACCTTAATTTGTTCCTTAGAAAGAGACCCTACACTAGAAATTATTGAAAATTCTATTTTCGGAAATTCCTTGAATATTTTTTTGACAGCCTCAACGAACAAATCTACAACAACAGTCTCTAAATGAATTATTTCCGACTTTTTAAATATCGCTAACTTAACATTTGTATTACCTGCATCAACAATTAAATTCATGTTGCAAAGATTATAAATTAAAAAAACATTTCTCTTTTTTTACGATTTAGTTTGTAAATCATAAAATTGAAATTATATTTGCACCCGCTTACAGCAAGCATGGTGCCTTAGCTCAGTTGGTAGAGCAATGGACTGAAAATCCATGTGTCCCTGGTTCGATTCCTGGAGGCACCACAATAAATCCTTACTTAACGGTAAGGATTTTTTTGTTTTTACACCTACCTTTCATACCACGAAAATATAAAGCTTAGTTTATCTATAAATGAATACCGCAGTATATTTTGTCTTTAGGGCAAAAATTAAATGGATAGGAATCTTTCCGCTTATGATTTCATCAAATCAAAGCAGTACGCTGAAATTCAGTATAGCTTAAGTAAATCTTAACCACACCCATCTTAGAAAAGGAATCCACCCTAATCAGGATAAGTGGAACAACTTAAATTTACCTTGTTTAAGAGACCGATCTACATAAAACTAATCCCACATACGTTCAACTTTATGTTCAGTGAAATCCTCTATTATTAATTCACTTTCTGAGTTGTTCACAATGGTCAATGCCCTAAAAAAATCATTCGGAAATATCTGATTGGTCATTACATACTGACCTTCATTTATGAAAAGCTCCAACGAAGAATGATCTAGAAGCAAGGTTATTTCTATGGGTCCCTGCGGTATATTCTTAATTTTCATTTGCTGAACTCCTGGAGAAAATTCATCACTAAACGATACCTTGCCCGATTTTCTTCGATCAAAAGTTACCAGTTTCTTTTCCCTATCGATATCAATACTTACGCTATCACCGTTTGTATTTTTAAAATACATTTGAGCATTTGGAACGGACAATGTAAACTGTATTTTACTTTGATTACCGTATTTAAGTGGCATTATTCTTTTTCTAGAAGGTAAAATCTCTAAAACACTTTCTGGGTACGCCATGGCTACATGTCTCTCAAAACTTTGTAGAGGATAATTGAACAACATTACCTCATCATCAATTTTACGCAAGGTCAACTCTCTTGGTACGGTCATGGCACTACGCCATTTTTCCGTGGGCGTATCAAGCGCATAGTTCCAATTGCTCATCCACCCAATAAAAACCCGTTCATTATTAGGGGCATCGTTATAAGTTACACCGGCATAATTATCTCGACCTAGATCTATCCATTTATGTTCTACCTGATCGGTCGTAAATGTGGTACCGTCAAAATCACCAATAAAATACTGTGTGCCACTACCGCCATTTGGAGCACCGCGGTTTATACTAATTAACAAAACCCATTTAACCTCATCTGTACCTTCGACCTTTAGTGGAAATAAATCTGGACATTCCCAAACTCCGCCATGAGCTCCTTGATCCTTACCAAATTCGCTTACTTTCTCCCATTCTTTTAAGTTAGTGGAATTCCATATTTGTAAATGGTCACCTGCTACCAATAACATTGTCCAACTTTCCGCCTCATTGTTCCAAAATACCTTTGGATCCCTAAAATCTTTAAAACCAGGGTTGCCAATAATCGGGTTACCCTCATATTTTGTCCAACTATCCCCATTATCCAAGCTATAGGCAATGCCTTGGGTCTGATAATTTGTCGCTCCAGATCGCTCCCCTTCCATATCATGATATGTAAAAATTGCTACCATAGCCGTTTTATCTTCAGTTCCAAAACCAGAGGTATTGTTATGATCCACTACGGCACTACCCGAGAATATATAGCCGTGTTCATCAGGAAAAAGTGCAATGGGCTTATGTTCCCATTTCATCATATCTTTACTTACGGCATGCCCCCAATGCATAGGTCCCCAAACGGTACTATCCGGATAGTATTGATAGAACAAATGATACAAACTATCTTTATAAACAAGACCATTGGGATCGTTCATCCATTTTTCTTCTGGCGTAAAATGATACTGTGGCCTATACGGCTCAATATAATACCCTGTTGGCTCTTCATCTTCTACGAACACTTCTTGTTTTACATTTTCTTTACAACTGAAATTAAACAGAATACATATTACAATAAACACCTCTAAGCCTTTATTTCGTAAAGTTTTAACCATAAATTCACTTTTATACCGGCACTTCTTAAATTGTAATTATAGTACCTTTGTAGTAATGAAAATACTAAATTATAAGTTATTACTCTGCGTGTTTGGCTTGCTATCTTTTTCTCAAAAAGGCACGGGACAAGACAAAATATCAAAAGCGCTTAGCTCTTGGAACCAGGGAACCATACCTTATGTGTATTTTGACAACCTACCTACCAACGATTCTATCGCTTTTTTAGACACCAGGGAAAAAGAAGAATTTGAGGTAAGCCACTTAAGAAATGCCATTTGGGTAGGATATAAGAAATTTGATGAGCAATTGGTTCTTGAAACATTACCCGATAAAACCCAACCGATTATTGTGTACTGCTCGATAGGGGTGCGTTCTGAGGATATCGGCGAAAAATTAAAAGACCTGGGATACACCAAAATTCTAAACCTTTACGGAGGAATTTTTGATTGGAAAAATAAAGGAGGGCAAGTTTTTAACGACAAAGAAATACAAACCGATAGCGTTCATGCTTTTAGTAAGCACTGGGGCAAGCTTTTACATGAAGGGATAAAGGTATACTAGTTAGGAGTTAGGAGTTAGGAGTTAGGAGTTAGGAGTTAGGAGTTAGGAGTTAGGAGTTAGGAAAAATTAAAAAATTACATTGGGAATACTACTGAACAATAAAGCGGAGCGAGACGAGAAGATTATAGATTTTACCCTCGCAAATTCAAAAAACCTTTTACTAATTTTTACAAGAAATCCGGAATTAGGGAAAGGTAAAAGGCGCTTAGCAGCCACTATTGGCGATCAAGCCGCTTTTAATATTTATAAATTTTTACTAGACCATACCGTAACTATTACCAAAAATCTATATGCTGAAAAGCAAGTGTATTATTCGGAAGAAATTTGGGAAGATGATATTTGGGACAACAAGAAATTTGCAAAAAAACTACAATCAGGCGATGATCTTGGCGCACGTATGGCCAATGCCTTTCAAGAAGGGTTTCAAAACGAATATCAAAAAATTATTATCATCGGCAGTGATATGCTTGACTTATCTCAAGAAGATTTAGAAGCTGCATTTAAAGCCCTGAAAAAAAATGATTTTGTAATTGGACCAGCAGAAGATGGTGGCTATTACCTATTGGGTATGAAGAAATTTATGCCCGAACTTTTTAAAAATAAATCTTGGGGTACAGAAACCGTTTTAAAAGACACATTAGCTGACCTTGAAAATGAAACTACCACCCTATTAGAAACAAAAAACGACGTTGATTATTACGAGGACATAAAGGATATTGATGCCTTTGCTCCTTTTTTAAAACATATGACATTATGATGAAAGAAGAACTTTTAGAATCTGTAGCTTACCTTAAAAACAAAGGTTTTGACAATCCAGAAATTGGTATTGTACTTGGTACGGGATTAGGAAAACTAGTAGATAGTATTGAAGATCCTATTGATGCGCATTACAATCATATTCCGTTTTTTCCTTTAGCAACGGTAGAATTCCATACCGGTAAATTGGTCTATGGAACCATTTCAGGAAAAAAAGTAGTGGTTATGCAGGGTCGTTTTCATCTGTATGAAGGATATGATTTTTTAGATATTACCTACCCTATACGTGTAATGCATATGCTAGGTATTACCAAATTATTTATATCAAATGCCGCCGGCGCGGTAAACCTTGACTTTAAAAAAGGGGATATGATGTTGATCGAAGACCATATAAACCTTCAAGGAGGATCTCCATTGGCTTTTAAGGGCGTAAGCGAATTTGGAGAACGTTTTGCAGACATGTCTGAGCCCTATGATGTTGACATGCGCAAAAAACTAATCGATATCGCCAAAGAAAATGACATTTCTTTAAAACAAGGGGTTTATGCTTCTGTAGTAGGGCCTCAATTAGAAACCAGGGCCGAATACAGAATGATTAAACTAATTGGTGCCGATGCAGTTGGTATGAGTACCGTACCCGAAGTTATAGTTGCCAATCATTTATCACTACCCATTGTTGCCGTTTCAGTTTTAACCGATGAGTGCGACCCAGACAACCTTAAGCCTGTAGATATTAATGAAATAATATCGATTGCAGAGAAAACCGAGCCTAAAATGGTAAAGTTGTTTAAAGAATTGATCAAGCAACTGTAAGGTATAACAGTATTTGACTACCATAAGTTAGCAAGTATTGTTTTATGCGTACCCCACAGCCAACCATAAGTATTATTATTCCGGTATTAAATGAAGAAAAGTACATTAAAGATGTGCTTTTCTCCATTTCAAACAATGCATGTACCACTTGCATAAAAGAAATTTTAGTAGTTGATGGCGGCAGCACTGATCATACCGTGGTCAATGCTAAAAAATACGGCGCCATTGTCTTAAAAAGTAAAAAAGGGCGCGCAGCCCAAATGAACTTCGGTGCAACAAAAGCAACAGGTGATATTCTTTATTTTTTACACGTAGACACTTTACCTCCTAAGGGTTTTGACAAGGCCATTATTACAGAATTTAAAAAAGGGGTTGAAGTGGGGTGTTTTCAAATGCGCTTTAATAGCAATAGTCCATTTTTAAAGTTCTTTTCTTGGTGTACCCGTATCAACCACCATATTTGTCGCGGCGGAGATCAGTCACTTTTTATAACCCATAAACTATTTCACCAGCTTAATGGTTTCAATGAAAATTTTGTTATTTACGAAGACAATGAATTTATACAACGTGTATACAAACTAAAACCTTTTAAGGTTATTTCTGCAGCGGTAACTACCTCAGCGAGAAGATATGAAGAACGCGGTATGATTAGGTTACAATGGCATTTTGGTATGATACATTTAAAATATCATTTAGGTGCCAAACCAGATCAGTTGTATAAATATTATTTAAGGTATATAGCCGTATAATTAATTGCCAAAGACAACTCTTTACACTTTCTATAATAGATAATTTTACATGTTTTCAATTTAAGCAAGCTTAATTAAAACGGATTTAAAATTACCCATCAACGGGTATTGCCACTAGGCACTTACCAACATACATTTAGACATGTTAATTTTAAATCCAATCTAAAATGAAAACCAAAGTATTACATCTCTTAGCATTAATGACATTTACATTATTTATCATTGGCTGTGATAATGATGAAACCGAAGTAATTGAAACAGAACAACAAGAGCAAGAACAAGAAGAAATAGTAGAACCTGAAGAGGATACAACAGAAGATCCTTCTGAAATTCTTGCACAAGAGCAACAGGCTGTTTTAAGTTCCTTGACAAATAATGATCAAAAAGTATGGAAAATCAGCGAAGCTGTTCTAACCAATGATTCCGGCACTTTTGACATTTCAAACAATTTTAACGTCACCGATGATGAACTTATTTTCACCAACGAAGTTTTTGTCAGCTCAAAAACAGACTCTAACGGCACCTTAGAATGGAGACCGGGAAATTTCATTGAAACCGAGGCTACAACAATAGAGGAAACCATGGTCGATTATTATGAATCTCCTTTTAAATCCGCTTTTGATTTTGTTGGAGAAAGCAGTTCAGATCTAGAAAGCCCAGGTTTTACATTTACCTATATAGATGAAAGTACCATAACGGGGACTGTTTTAGGCGAAGGATCATCAACTGTTGCAATTACACTTACCCCTAAAATGGCTAGTGATTATGTACAAGTACCTACAGAAGCACTTTCATTTTCCACTGCTTTTTCATACCCTTCTAATGCCG
This sequence comes from Maribacter litoralis, assembly GCF_902506355.1. Classification (NCBI taxonomy): domain Bacteria; kingdom Pseudomonadati; phylum Bacteroidota; class Flavobacteriia; order Flavobacteriales; family Flavobacteriaceae; genus Maribacter; species Maribacter litoralis. Next base: position 1,139,177 of record NZ_LR733271.1, read on the forward strand.
TTAGTGGCTTCTCCCCGGGGATGATAGGCTCTAATAGTAGTAACAGTATTTTTATAGTGACTAGAGAAGGTCAAATGACAGGTACGGAATTTGCTAATCCAGAGCGTATAACCCGATTTGATAACGAAACTGGCGAACTAACGGATAAATTATTTTTTCAATCAGATTTCGTATCAAAACAACTTCATATTATAGACAATAAACTAAAGGTAGTCGGTGGTCAATATATAAACACCTATGACCTAGATCTACAGACAGACCCTACCAGTGCTTCGTATGATGGACAAATTATATTATCTAGACATGGCTCTGCCGTAATTGACGATGAAATTTTTATTGTTGGTGGATCTCTTGGCGACACACAAAATATTGGTGATGAAATTTATAAATGGGATGATTTAAATTCATCACTTACAATTGAAACCATAATGCCAGAAGCTAGAAGTGGAGCCCGTGCAGAAATAGTACAAAACAAACTATATGTTTTTGGTGGTACAGAAGAGGCCTTTGGTCAAAATGCCAAAAACTCCATTTATATTTATGATTTTGAATCTCGTGTAATGAGCACTGAAACCATGCCTTCAGCATTACACTTTACTTATACCGGAAAATATGAAAACCTAATTATAGTAAGCGGTCAAATAAAATCATTTACAGATGATGCCGATGGCGACGGTAACCCTGATGATTTTTTAACGCAAAATGGCAATGACCCCTATATAGGCGTATATAACACTTTAAATAATGAGTTTACTGAATTAACTACCAATTTAACCAGCCCTGAAAATGAGACTATTCATTCTATGGCCGTAATCAATGGAAAAATATACATTCTTTATGGCCAACAAGAAGAAGTGGCTGAAGGAGAATTTCAAAATTGGGATGTATTGGTAGCAGATTTAAATTAGGCAATACCTACACAATTTTTGTTCTAACCTTTACCGATATTCAAAACGGTAAAGGTTTTTTTTAGAAATTTAATCCCGAAGCTACTCCCCTTCAAAATCTAGCAACACCCCTTCACCGATCCACTTAGCCAATGCTTGGCGGTTATCTGGATCAACAATTCTAACTTGATCTTTCGCATTTCTAATATTACCAATTTCTATAAAGGTCATTGCCGGGTGTGTCTTTTTCACTAAAAAAAGAGAAGTTCTATCTTCAAACGTACCGGAATAGGTTCTGTTAGGTTGATATTTTTTATACTTGGCCTGAAAGGTCTTGTGAATACTTTCTGCTAATTTTTTACCATTTTTACTATGCTCATGGTGGTAAAAGAAAACATCTATATTCTGTCCTACACTTCTACTGTCCACATGCGTTACTATTAACCTTTGATATTTTCCTTTGTTCGATTTATATAGATCATTTACTATTTCTACCCGCTGCTTTAACCTTGCGACTTGATTTAAGGGAATTCTCTTATCTAAATAAGCCTCTTCATCATGATCGATCTCCAGTATAAAATCATCCCTAATACCATCATCTGGATCTTGAATAATAATATAGACTTTTGCTCCATGCGCCATTAATTCTTTAGCCAAGCGCAGGGTTATGTCATAAGCATATTCGTCTTCTGCAATATTTTTACCCGCATACACGCCCATTGCCCCAGGATCAGGACCACCGTGACCGCTCACCAAATAATAAACATTACCTTCTAACCGGTCGCTTTTTTTAATTACGTTCTTATGCTTTTCCCCAAAGATATCGTAGGAGACACTTTCCAGTTCCTTAATCTCTGTAGATTGTTGCTGTAACGAATCTACAATTGCCACAGTATCTAGTTTCACATGAGGCATAACATAAGTTTTACCCGCAATCAAGTGCACGCTATCCCTTAAGCTATCATTGTTCAATTTCACAAATTCATCGAACACATCATAAGGGTCTACCCCTTGCTTTCTTAATAGTGATAATATTCCGTCACCAGGTTCGGCAACAACGGTCTTCAAAGAATCTTGCCCTACGCAAAAAACACTGAAAAATAAACATAAGCTAAAGGTAAAATTGCTGTATCTCATTCTATCTGCAAATACAAGGTCTATGCCATAAAAAGGTTATGACGCTCAAATTCAACACAAAGATTGCTAAAAATATTGACCAATACCAAAGACTATACCGTTGTCTCCGTCTTTTGTGATTCCGAAGCCGTAGTCAATTCTAAAAATGGCATTGAAGATACGCTTGTGCATAAATCGGAGTCCGACACCAGGGTATATTCTAAGATTTTCACTTTCCCATAAATCATCAAAACCACCCGCTGGGTTTCGCCACGTACCCCCATCGACAAAGAAGTTTCCTTGTAATACAAATTTGTTTTTCTCTACCATGGTATGCCTGTATTCCGTATTCAGAACTATCATACCGGTACCCCTATCTATCGTATTACCCACTCCCCTAATATTTAAATTGTTGTCAACGGTAAAAGGAGCAAAAGGACTATCAACATTACTTGCCAAACCTAAACGCAACCTATTTGCCCAGTTGCCTCGATCGCCAATTCTTTTAAAAAACGTAAAATCGTTGAAGCCTATTAAAAATTCTGGCAAATTATCATTTGTACTGCCCACATACTGCAAGTTCAGCTGACTTCTAAATCCGTCAAGATAATGATAGTAATAATCCAAACCATTGTAGTCGTATATGAATTTGAATAAATGCTTATCAACGTTTAAGTTTAATGGAACGCCTTCACTTGTAGCGCCTTCAACATAGGTATAATCTTCGGTAAAAAAACTGAATCCAAATTCCATTCTATTAAATAAATTGAACTCGTAAAGAGCCAGCAGTTCAAAACCGGTATTGCTATATTTATAGTTTGCGGTATCATCTTCAAAAAACACGGGCTCTAGTGTGGTAAAATCATTATAATTTAGTGCTAGCCCCAATTTATCGGTAAACAAATAAGGAGCCCTTATCCCAACCCCAAACGAACTATAATTATCATATTGGTAAAATGCACCTAAGGTTATATTTCGTCCGAAGGAATTAAATTCTTGTAACCCTACCCGAAAGGCAAAATTATCGTTGGATGAACTAAAGAGATTTGCAAAAGGAATTAAAGTAAAATTCTCTTCTATAACATATTGAACTACACACTGCTCATTGGGCATAGCTTTAACATTATAATAAGCATGGGATATTGACGGAAGTTTTTTTAAACGAAGTATATCTTTGTTCATCACCACAGAATCTAACAACATACCTTGGCGTACGGTTACCAGTTTTTCAACAAACGATATTTTGGTACGTTTTGTACCTGTAATCTGCAATTCTGCCACCTCAATATTTTGCCCTTGTACAGAAAGACCAACAAACAACATTACTATAAATAGTATCTTATTGCTCTTATTTGAGGCAATTAAATCACAGTTCATATGAATCTTAAATATTGACTTTCAAGATAGAACAAATTAGGTGCGGAATCAATTTAAGTTAAAAACAACATATTTTAAACCAAAAAAGAGTCTAATTGTTCACACAACAGACTCTTTTAAAAAACACTCAAAAAAAGTTAAAAAATACCTCTCAAGCCTAAGTTAAATGTTTGCCCCAAACCGGTATTGTTACCACGTACAAAATTGGTATAAAGCAGTTCGAGGTTCAAGGCACTGGTCAACTGATATTTTGCCCCACCACCTACTGCGGTAAAGTCTTGTGTAAAATTGTTACCTAAATCCAATCGTTGTGAATGTTGAGCCAATGCCAATATGGTAAACTTGCTTGATGGAAAGTAGCTCAAGAACAAACCAGGTGTTAGGTTTAGACTATTATTGGCAAAACTTTCCTCTTTATCCCCAAAACTCAACTCTGAGTTTACTTCACTAAAAAGTTGCCATTTATCACCTGGAAAAGTATAGTCGTAAAAGAATCTATTTTGCCAGATGTATCCTTTCTGATCTAAGAAAACTCCATTTTCTGTCTCGTTATCTACCAATGGAATAAAAAATGAACTTTGAATGGAAAAATTACTGACCGATGCTATTGGCACAAATTTCACCGATGGCGCAATTGATGTGAGTCCGGATCTGGCAGTGTTGTTTTCTCCATCAAACTTAAAAACATCGGTAGCACTTCTATCACCGATAACGTTTGACCTAAATTCTAAAATGGCACCTACGTTCCATCTTTTATTAGCTCCTACACCCGTGTACCCTTCTAATGTTGAAGTAAAAAATGTTTGCCGAGGCTCTGTACCATCGGTAAAAGTACTTTTGGTCTGGGTATATAAATTATTGAACCATTTTACATCGTACTGACCTTTGCCTACTAATTTTGAAGGTGTATACTGTTGAATATTACTTTTTTGTTGTAAACTATCTTGCGAATACCCCTTAAAAAAGGCACATAAAGCTACTGCAAGAAATACATTTCTAGTTAAAATTTTCATTTTTGGCTATTTAAATTCTTAGTTGATTATTTGGTTTCATTTAAAGACCAGTCATAAGGATAATAAGACACCTTTGCTTTCTCCGGTAATTGCTCTTTTCTATAGGTATTGATAAAATCTACAGTACTTCCCTTTTGTTCAAAATCTCCTTTATACCACTCGAACAACTGCGAAATTTGCACCTTATCCTTATTCACTTTTATAAAATTGGGGTTGTTCAAAGCCAAAACCGTTTGTTTTTGCAATTGATCGTTCAAAGTAGCTGGTTGATATGCCATGTTTATAATTGGTGGGCAACCCAAACCTGCACATACCAAAACAAAATGAAATCTAGCCTCGGCAGGAAACTCCGCTCTAAGTAAATCGTTCTCAATACCATTTAAAGTTATAGACTTACCACCTATTTTATGCTTTGCTTTGTCAAAAAAACCAGGTACATCTAGCGGTGATTTTAAGGGGTAGTTCTTTACAATGCCGTCAATGACCAATAAATTATAAGCATTGATCCAGAAAGCTTGGTACTGTGCAGCATCAGATTTAGAAACAGATACCCCTTTCGCCATCGCTAAAATATCATCTAAACTTTTTGTGTCATCTTTAATAGCGGCATACTTTACCTTGCCGTTAACAACATTAGCTTTAAAAAAATTATCGCTCTGTTTAAAAAAAGTGTCTAAATCTTGTGCCGATATACTGTTCAAAGCAAAAAATATAAATAAAAAAGGTATTATCGTTTTTTTCATGGCAATCTTAATTTAAAGTTCTTTTGAGTTTGTTTAGGTCGATCATTTTTCAAAAACCATACAAACAAGAATATTATTTTCATCGATTTTTTCAATACTTACACCTTAATTAACCATTGATTATCTGAATGTTACAAAAGCGTTTTAATTGAATTAAAACGCAAACTACGTTTAAAAGTATCACAGAGTTATAACAAGTTTATAATCTTTCTAAATAAAAAGGGAGCTGTTAAGTTCTTACCTTTAATACCGACACAACCTCCAACAAAAGCATTTTATGGAACATATTGTAATTATTGGTAATGGTATTTCTGGCGTTACTTTAGCAAGACATATTCGCAAGTTATCAGAAAAGCGAATTACCATTATTTCTGCTGAAAGTGAGTATTTTTTTTCACGTACAGCTTTAATGTATGTCTACATGGGGCATATGAAATTTGAACACATACAGCCCTATGAAAATTGGTTCTGGAAAAAAAACAGAATAGAACTTGTAAACGGCTTTGTTGAAAAAGTAGAATCCGATACCAAAAAATTACTTCTAAAAGATGGTGCCTCATTATCATATGACAAACTGATCGTTGCTACAGGCTCTAAACCCAACAAGTTTGGTTGGCCAGGGCAAGATTTAAAAGGAGTACAAGGGCTATATTCTAAACAAGATTTAGAAATGCTGGAAAAAAACGCACCTAATAATAAGGTCTGTAATAGGGCGGTTATTGTTGGTGGAGGACTCATTGGTATAGAAATGGCCGAAATGCTGCGATCACGTGAAATACCTGTCACTTTTTTGGTTAGGGAAAAAAGTTTTTGGAACGGTGTTTTACCTGCAGGTGAATCTGCCATGATCAACGAACATATTTTAGAACATCATATAGATTTAAGGTTAGATACCAATCTTGAAAAAATAATTGCAGACGATAATGGCTATGCCAAAGCGGTAGTGACCGACAAAGGTGAAACCATAGAATGTAATGTAGTTGGCTTAACTGCCGGCGTAACACCCAACATAGATTTCCTCAAGGATTCTGACATAGAATTGGGCAGGGGCGTTAAGGTAAACAGGTTTTTAGAAACCAATATTAAAGATGTGTACGCTATAGGCGATTGCGCAGAACAACATGAAGGCATAGGCAGTAGAAGACCTATAGAAGCCGTTTGGTATACTGGTAGAATGATGGGTGAAGCATTAGCACAGACCCTTTGTGGAAACCCTATGAAATACAACCCGGGTCACTGGTTTAATTCTGCCAAGTTTTTAGATGTGGAATACCAAACCTATGGGTGGGTGTTCAGTGAACGAAGCAAAAAAGATACCGAGCAACACTTTCATTGGAGACACCCTGTAGAAAAAATCTGTATAACCGTAGCGTTCAACAAAGATAGCCATCAATTTTTGGGCATAAATACTTTCGGTATTCGCATGAGACACGAAATCTTTGACCAATGGCTTACCGAAAACAGAGATGTTGACCATGTAATGACATATTTAAAAGATGCCAATTTCGATCCAGAGTTCTACAGACTTCACGAAGATGAAATTGTCGCCAAGTATAATGCGGACTTCAACAAGAATATTAATCCGAAGAAGAAAAGCTGGAAACGAATTTTCAGCATCGCCTAACTCAATAATTAAAATAAAAAACACCTACTATGGGTAATTTTGAAAGGAGTATGTCACTTGCGGGTGAACCACCTAAAGCTTTAAATACGGTCCAAAAACTGGCCGTATTAACAGGAATGACCGGTATGGGCATTCTTATACTACAGTTGTTCAACTTAAACTTGGGCAATAGTGCTTTGTGGCTCTCCGTGGCCATACTAGCCATTTTTGCCGGTATTATCTGGTTCTCGCAAGCTGCATATGCCCATAAACACAAAGGAATAAAAAACGACGGGGTTTGGTTCAAATCTATGTCTAGTAGAGGAGTTCTCGCCTGGATGGCAGGAGTTGCCTTAACCGGGTTCTATATAGTACTCTATTTTTATCCAGAATACCTTGGTCTGGTCAAAGACGGGGACAATACAGGACTTATAGCCCTATTCGACCCACTTAGTAAAGCTTTAAGTGGCAACCCTGCCAGCCAATGGTTTGTATATGGTACCTTATATACCGTTGCCATATTGGCCTTTGGCGCTAAATTTATTTGGAAATACCGTCATAATAAATATGAACAATTAAGAACGGTTAGTGTTATGTTCTTTCAAACGGCATTTGCATTCTTTATTCCAGAAATTATGGCGAGGTTAAATGGAGACCTCCCCTATTATGACCTTAAGAATATGTGGCCTCTAAATTATTACAATTTTGAGCGCTACCGTGTAAACGGGTTTATTGATTCTGGTAGCGTGGGTATGACCATGTTGTTATTTGGTATCATTTCCATTTTCGTTATTTCTCCTTTTTTAACTTATAAGTACGGAAAACGTTGGTACTGCTCTTGGGTATGTGGTTGTGGAGGTCTTGCTGAAACCGCAGGGGATTCTTTTCGACAGTTGAGCGATAAATCTAAATTCGCCTGGAAGGTTGAACGTTGGGTAGTACATAGTGTAGTGGTATTTGTAACCTTAATGACAACAGCGGTAATTTATTCTTATTTAGGTAATGATACCAGCAAATACTGGCTTACAAAAACAACTTTTCTTTCTAGCGTAGCCGTTATATTAACCGCTGTATTCGCATGGGTAATGATCTACAAGAGAGAAGAATTGGAAAAAGATGCCAAGTATGGCGCAATTGGTTATTTCACCATAATAGCCGTACTTATTGGAATGCACTTTTTTAGTGATTCTGGTAATATTTTCATTTTTAAGGCTGAAACATTACGATCTACCTATAGCTTTTTGATTGGTAGTATATTTTCTGGAGTTATCGGTACGGGGTTTTATCCTATTTTAGGAAACCGTGTATGGTGTAGATTTGGATGCCCAATGGCAGCAGTTTTAGGATTTCAGCAAAGGCTATTCTCTAAATTTAGAATTACCACTAACGGAGGTCAATGTATTTCTTGCGGTAATTGTTCTACGTACTGTGAAATGGGTATAGATGTACGTGCCTATGCTCAAAAAGGAGCAAATATTGTAAGGTCTAGCTGTGTTGGTTGCGGTATTTGTTCCGCTGTTTGCCCAAGGGGTGTATTAAAATTAGAGAACGGACCAGAAAAAGGGCGTATCAATTCTAAAGATGTCTTATTAGGTAATGATGTTGATTTAATGGATCTTGTAAATAACAAATAGTGCTTATCAGAAAGGCATTTTAAAACATGCCTATTACTCGTAGTGCAAGGAAAAAACTCATGAAAGATTGGTTTTAGCTAATCTTTCATGACCTTTACAACCTATTAACAACAACTTAGACAGTACATGACTCGCTTTTTTTACTTACTTTTTTTACTATCACTATCTACACAATCTCAGACAGAACTTAATTACCCTGAGGTTGTTTATGGCAAAGAAAATATCAGTGCCAGTTGGGTTAGTCACCCAGATATAAAAGGTGGTGAAGACACAGCGGTTTTGTTTCGTAATACATTTAATGTTGCTGATGCAAAGGCAGATTTTATCATCAATATTTCTGCAGACAACCACTACTTTCTTTATGTAAACGGTAAGTTTATTACCCACGGACCACAATTGAGCGATATTCAGCATTATAAATATGAAACCTTAAACTTAAAAGATTACCTGAATCCGGGTGAGAACGTTATCGCCGTTAAGGTCATCAATTTTGGAAAAAGAAGGTTTTTGGGCATGCAGTCTATATTCACTAGTGTAATGGTAAACGGTGTTACAGATAATGCCAAAATTATTAATACTACCGGTTTTAATGATACATGGCTAAGCACCATTGACCAATCTTACAAAGCTAACGAAGTCGTTTGGAGAGGTGATGGAGAAAAGGCTATCGTTGGCGGATTCTATGCCAACAATCCTACAGATATGGTTGACATGAACAACTACCCAACACATTGGAAAAACATAAATTTTGATGATACCGATTGGAAAAAAGTAGAGTTCTTTGAAAATGCTAGTAGTATGGGCGGCTCTATTGCTTATTTACTAGAACCTCGTAATTTACCTTTGCTTTCTTGGGACGAGGAAAGAATTGCAAGTATTGTCCGTTCTTCAAAACCACTTGAAACAGAGTTTCCGGTATTGGGTACTTTAAGGCTAGCACCTAATACCACCACAACTTTTCTCCTAGATCAACAATACGTTACTAACGGTTTTCCAGAACTGATATTCAACAAAGGAAAATCTGCAGTTATCGCCATTAAATATGCCGAGAATCTTTTTGGTGCCAACAATGAAAAAGGGGACCGTAACGACCTGGAGAACAAAAAACTTTTAGGTTATTATGACGAAATAATTTCCAACGGAGAAGATGCCCAAAAATTTATACCAAATTGGATGCGCACCTTCCGTTTTATTGAGTTTGAAATTGAAACTAAAGATCAGGAGCTTGTTCTTGAAAAGTTTGTAAACCATAGATCAAGAACCACTATACCATCTATTGCCAAGTTTACTACAGACAATGACATGTACAATAATATTTTTGATATCTGTAAGCGTACCATTGATATCTGTACCCAAGATTATTTTTTAAGTGATGCCTATTATGAAACCATGCAGTATGTGGGCGATACTAAAATACAAGGTTTAATCTGGCAAGCTTTAAGCGGCAATGCAGAACATACCAAAAATGCAATTCGCCAATTTGATCACAGCAGAGATTCTGACGGTAATATTTTAGGTGCCTACCCGCTTCGCTCTACCTTTATTTACCCTACTTACTCCTTGGTTTGGGTAGATATGATTGCAGATTACTATAACACCTTTAACGACAAAGCATTTATTGAGACCTATAAAGATGGTATAGTAAATACCCTTGCCGGATTCGAAAAAAACATGAACGACCTTAACTTGGTCAACAAAACGCCATATCGCTATTTTGTAGATTGGTATACCGGACCTAATAATGGTAGTGGTACCGCTACCAAAAATGACGGACTCAATTCGGCAGTGGTCAGTTTACATTATGTACATGCGCTACAAAATGCCTCTCGCCTATTCACTGAGATCGGAGACGAACAAACATCAATGAAATACAAGAACAGAGCTCAAGAAATCATTAGATCTGTTTATGAGCTTTGTTACGATCAAGAAAGAAATCTTTTTGCGGAGCGCCCTGACAAAACTATTTATGATCAGCATACCAATATCATGGCAATATTGACAGATGCTATTCCTCTAACTGAACAAAGAGCACTTTTAGACAAAATTCTAAACGAAGAAGATTTGTTACAAGCCACATACTACTACCGCTTTTATCTTTTTGAAGCGATTAAAAAAGTAGATGCCCCAGAATTGTTCGATGTTGCCCAAAAACCTTGGGAGCAAATGATCGACAACCATATGACCACAACATTAGAACGATTTGAAAGTGTTGAGAAACCAACAAGATCAGAAGTGCATCCGTGGAGTGCGTCGCCCGCATATTTTTATTTTAATTATTTGGCAGGCATCCGATCGGTACAAAATGATTTTGAAGAAATGGAAATTGCCCCTGCATTTGGGAAACTAAATGAAATAACAGGTATGCTGCCTACATCAAAAGGAACTATTGCATTTGAACTAAAAAGAAACAAGCATAAATTATCCGCCGAAATAACAATTCCCGATACCATGAAAGGCAACTTAAATTGGCAAGGAACTGTAATTCCTCTTAAAAAAGGAAAAAATACCTATACCATAAAAAGTAAAAAGTAAAAGTGTAATCTTCGGTATGGTAAGCACCTATTTTTTAATCTAATATTTTAAAAAAATGAAGCTATTTAAACTTTTTTTACCCGCTCTTATTTGTTTAGGATTGTTAGCTTTTACCAATCCTGAAGACAAACGTTATGAACGTACCTATTATGAAGACGGTACCTTAGAAAGTGAAGGATGGATGCGTTATAATACAAGAACTGATTATTGGACATTTTATCACCCGAACGGAAAGAAATCTCAACAAGGTTTCTATTCTTATGGAAAGAAAGAAAAGTATTGGTTTTTCTTTGATGAAAACAGAATTAGAACAAAAGAAGGGCGATTTAAGGAAAATAGTGAAATAGGCTGGTGGCTTTTTTACGACAAGCAAGGTCGCATTAACCACAAATGTCAATTGACCAACGGTATAAAAGATGGATATTGCTTGAAGTACAAGAATGCCAAACTCATATCTGCCGAAAAATATAGTAAAGGAGAAAAAATTAAGGAATGGACCTCATTTAGTGCATTCACACATGAAAATAGCTTATCAGATTTAAAATAATGACAGACATTAAGGTAATTATACCAGCTTTTAACGAAGCACATTCCATTGCACATGTCATCAACGAAATACCCAAAACGGTATCTGAGATAATCGTTGTTAACAATGACTCTACAGACAACACTGAAGCAAACGCAAAAGCTGCCGGAGCAACAGTGCTAACAGAAACCAGAAAAGGATATGGGTATGCATGTTTAAAAGGATTGGATTATGTGTCCAAAAAATCCAAACAACCGGATATTATCGTATTTATTGACGGAGATTATTCCGATTATCCAGAAGAATTGGACAAGGTAGTTGCCCCAATTTTGGAAAATGATATAGATTTTGTTGTCGGAGCCAGAGAAAAAAATTTACGAGAAGAAGGTTCTATGACCCCGCAACAGGTTTTTGGCAACTGGTTGGCCACATTTTTAATGCGCTTGTTTTTTGGCGCAAAATTTACGGATCTGGGTCCTTTTAGAGCAATAAAATACGAAAAACTCAAAGAATTGAACATGGAGGACAAAACTTATGGGTGGACGGTTGAAATGCAACTAAAAGTTCTGAAGAAAAAAATGACATATACCGAAGTACCAGTGCGTTACAAAAGAAGAATTGGGATATCAAAAGTGTCAGGAACCGTAAAAGGTAGTATATTTGCTGGCATAAAAATATTGGGGTGGATCTTCAAATACAGTATTAAATAATATGGCACTAGCTCTTGCATATTTTATTCTTGTCATCTACAGTATTTCGTTACTGTTGATTTTCTTTTACAGCTTGGCGCAACTAAACCTGTTAATCAACTATCTATCTCAAAAAAGACAGAACCAAACAGCCCCTAAATTTAATTTATTAGACCCAAAGGAAATTCCTTTCGTAACCATACAACTTCCCGTATTTAACGAAGAGTATGTAATGGACAGGCTTTTAGAGAACATTGCCAAAATAGAATACCCTAAAAGTAAACTTGAAATTCAGGTCTTAGACGATTCTACAGATGATACCGTTATAGCAACCGCTGCCAGTATTGCAAAATTACAGGAGACCGGTCTCGACATACAACATATTACCAGAACAGACAGATCAGGTTTTAAGGCAGGAGCCTTAAAGGAAGGACTTAAAATTGCCAAAGGAGAATTCATCGCCATTTTCGATGCCGATTTTTTACCTGCAGCAGATTGGTTGAAGAAAACCGTTATCTATTTTAAGGACGAAGAAATTGGTGTAGTACAGACCCGTTGGGGGCATTTAAACCGCGACTATTCTACATTGACTAAAATACAGGCATTTGCATTAGATGCACACTTTACCCTAGAGCAAGTAGGGCGCAATAGCAAAGGCCACTTTATAAACTTTAACGGTACGGCAGGTATATGGCGTAAAGAATGTATTCTTGATGCCGGTAACTGGGAAGGAGATACACTTACCGAAGATTTAGATCTAAGCTACCGCGCACAGTTAAAGAACTGGAAATTCAAATATTTGGAAGATGTAGAAACACCTGCAGAACTTCCGGTAGTAATCAGTGCAGCACGTTCTCAACAATTTCGTTGGAACAAAGGTGGAGCAGAGAACTTTAGAAAAACGGTTTGGAGCGTTATTACAGCAAAGAACATTCCTTTTAAGACCAAATTTCATGGCGTAATGCACTTATTGAACAGCTCTATGTTCTTATGTGTCTTTTTAGTTGCCCTGTTGAGCATACCATCACTCTACATTAAAAATACATACGGGCATTTAGACTGGGTATTCTCATTATTAAGCCTATTTACCATAAGTACCATCATATTATTTGTTTGTTACTGGTTTACCTACAAGAGTATACAAGGTAGCGGCTTTGACAATTTTGTAGATTATATTCGTATTTTCTTTACCTTTTTCTCTGTTGCACTTGGGTTCTCTTTACATAATACCATTGCAGTTCTAGAGGGGCACATGGGAAAAAGAAGTGAATTTGTACGTACCCCTAAGTTTAATATAAGCTCATTGAAACAAAGTTGGAAAGGCAATAAATACTTAGCTAAAAAATTATCACCTAACATGATATTAGAATTTGCTTTAATGGTCTATTTCATGTTTGGCATGTATAGCGCTATACCTTTAAATGATTTTGGACTGTTCCCATTTCATTTTATGTTATTTCTAGGGTTTGGCTTTGTATTCTTTAAATCTTTGACTTCTAGAGCTTAAAACTAAGCTAAACGATATTTTAAAAAAGGGATAGTCATGGACTATCCCTTTTTTTATTTCTATCCCTCTATTTTGCTTAACTTACATTTAAAATATGGAATATGATTAATAGTAATCTTATTCATCTAAAATAGGGTGTATAGTTACTTGTAACTATATACTATTGTTACCACACATTTGAATGAAGTTTTTTTTACCCATTTTACTAATTTCATTTAACTGCTTTTCGCAGCATACCGAGAGATTCCAAGAATTGGTTAAAACTGTTGAAAGGGATAGTGTAGTAAAGGATACCATATTCTTTAAGAATGGCATCATTGAATTTATTGGAGAAAAATCATTCTACACCTCTAATGATATTATAGTTGAGACCTATTCTGGAGAATCCAAAATTTATTATGCAAACGGAATAATTGCACGGAATGATATGCAGGACCGATTTGGACATTGGCTATGGTCTAAATACTATAACCGCAAGGGAGTTTTAACAAAGGAATGGATAATCACGAAAATTGACTCGAGAGCAAAAAGTTTAGAAGACTTTTTTGCTTCTAGAAATCACATTGACAGCGAAAAAACAATTAAGCACTATCGAAATTCAAAAAAGACGAATGAACTTTACGCATATAAGATTGAATATTTGACTTCATTAAATGGAATTGGAGGCGGAAAAGTCGAATATCAAAATGAGGACAGAAAAGTAATTCGAACAAAATTTTTGAAGGAGAAAAAATATAAAAACGTGTGGTAACAATGGCTATAATTCATTGTGGTTTTGTGCCACACCAAAGTAAAAGTATAAATCAAACGGCTGGATTTCGGCGGAATAATCCTGCGGATGATTCCACAACGAAATCATAGCCTAACCGTTAGCAATTACACAAAAAACACATTCATAAAAATTGAACCACAGATTTTATAATAAGAACAAAAAAGAGCAAAATAATATCTTAATTGTATTAGCGATTTGTTCTCTTATTATTATATTTTTTTCAGTCATTATATCAATCTATTCAGAAATATATCTCATTGGAATTTTGACATTTGCAATAACCCTATCTATAATTGCACCATTCTTCGATATGCCTTCCTTAAAAAAAAGTGGAAGAATGATTTATTATTCCCCTTTATTTATAGCCGAAAAACCTAAAAACGGACTAATTAAAATTCACGGTGGAACTTTATTTGATTACCATTTCGTAATTGACAAAAAAATGAATGGAAAACAAAGAACCGATTTTATAATCCAACAGTATTTAGATGGACTTTTGCACCTTATTGAAAAGTATGAGAAGAATAAGAGAATGAAAATTCGAGGGACAAGCTATATCATAAATAAAAGAACGGCAGAAAAAATAGGGTTTGAGATTGTGGAAACTGATGTTTTACAAAAAATAATCCTAATTTTTAATTACTTCAATATTTTGATTTCAAATTCAATCGCTAAAAATAAATTATCATTTCCGAAATTAAACAAAACCAAAACGTTTGATGCTGATGTGAGTCAATTACTTAAACGAAAAGAATATATTGAGAAACTAAATAAGTCTTTAATAGGTAGTATTGCTAACCACGTATACAAAAAATAGCACCAGTTACTGCTAAATCTATGGTTTACGCATTTTTGATAAGGAATTATCTAATGAAAAGTTGAAAATATGGATTGGATAAAAAAGTTTCATACCTAGATATAACAACAATTACGGCAGATTCAACTACGTCCGAATCCAATTGGAACTGGTAGCGTAAATAATTTCAAAATTTAAAACTAACTTATCCTATTAACGACCCTTATCCGAAACTGATTATCCTAGAACAAAGCCATGAACTATAACAATAAAAGATTTAAACCTGTTTCCAATACTGACAATGGAGAAACCTCAGAAGAAACAATCTTTGAATATAGGCAAAAAGGCACTATCCTAACCTCAACATACAAGGGAGGCAAAATTAAAGAAGGTCATTTAATTGGACTGGTCAATAAAGACGGAACAATTGAAATGCGTTACCATCAAGTAAACACCAAAGGAAAATTAATGACTGGCATATGCTTTTCAAAACCCGAAATTATGGACAATGGAAAAATTCGTCTTCATGAAGCTTGGGAGTGGACTTCTGGCGACAGATCCAAAGGAAACTCAATTTTAGAAGAAATATGATATTAGAAGTCGCCGTATTAAATGTAAAACCAGGCTTGCAAAAGGAATTTGAAAAGAGTTTAAGGTTGGCTAGTGATCATATTAGTTCAATAAAAGGTTATATGGGGCTTACTTTGCGCAAATGTCTTGAAAATGAAAATCAATATCTTTTACTGGTAGATTGGAAAGATGTTGAAAGTCACGAAAATGGTTTTCGTCAATCTCCCGCCTATTTAAAATGGAAAGAACTGCTACATCATTACTATGAACCTTTCCCCACTGTTGAACATTACGAAACCATTTTTGAAGGCATTAAAAAATCAACAGCCAAAATACCTTTCAAACGTTATGCACCATAAACAAATAAAGTAATGTATTTGATCAACTAAGCCTGTAAAGGTTGGTGACTATGACACCATGCTGATCCGTAACTTTTAAAAGCTCTTTTTCTTCCACTATTTTTAAATTAAACGGTGGTTGTAGCAACTGTATTCCACTTTTCTTTTTAAGTCGAGTTCCTTGTCCGGAAATAATATCTACGTTGGCAATAAACTCATCGCTAGGTAGATGTTCTGTAACTATAATATACTTGTACTGCTTTAATTTACGGGTAATTTGAAGCACTTCTGCGTTAGATAAATGCTGAAGCACTTGCCTAATTATGGCGCAATCTGCAATTGGTAAATCATCTTTGGCAATATCCAAACATTGAAACTCTAAATTGGGTATTTGAAATAGGTTTTGATTTCGCAATATAAGTTCTGGAACAATATCCACTGCAATATATTTTTTGGTATAACTCACCAACTCCTTACCTATATTAAAGTCACCACATCCAAGATCGCAAACGCTTATGTTTTTATTAAACTGCGATAAAAAATCAATTACCGTTTTAACATACGGTTCAACAATTTCCGGCAAATGAGAACCTTCACCAGAATAAAACTCCGAAGCACCACTACCCCATAATCTTTCTTGATAAACTTGTTGCATAGCCTTCTTTGTTGGCCATGGTTTCTTATTTTTTGCGTTTTTATTATCGGACTTCATTGGCAACCACACATAATCATGTCGTCAAAATAAGATTTTCTAAATAAAAGATCACCACTGTAACCTGAGAACATAAAATTATGTTTGCGTACAAATTTCCCTATTCATGGTTTTCTCTTGATTATTACACCAAGATACCAGTGGTGATGATATGTATATTTTATTTTCTATTTAGAAAATGCCATTTTAATGCCCATTGCTATAAAAGCCAAACCACCAATTTTGTTCAGTAATTTACCAGCGTTGGGGTTGTCTTTAATCTTACTAGAAAAAATACTGGCGCACAAGGTTAAAATAATATACCAAACTACACCTATAATTGCATAAGTAATTCCTAATAACACATATGGTACTGGGTTCTGCATTTCATTGACAGCAATGAACTGTGGAAAGAAAGCAATAAAGAATAATGCAACTTTAGGATTTAATGAATTAGTCAAGAACCCAGACCAAAAGTCACTTTTCACATTCTTTTCGTCTTCTGTTCTCGCTTCTAATTTCGCTAGGTCACTTTTCTTTCTGTAGGTGGTAACCCCTAAATATATGATATAGGCCGCACCTAAATACTTTACAGCAGCAAAGGCAAAAGCCGATTTCGCCAACAATACCGATATGCCTAACGCAGCAAACAATGTATGCGTTAAAACACCCATATTTACACCTAAAGCGGCATGTATACCAGATCTTTTACCCTGCGCAATAGACTTGTTTAAAACAAAAAAAGTATCTAAACCAGGTGTCATTATGAATAACAACGCCGATATCATAAAAGTGATAAAATTTTCTACGCCCATCCATATCTTTTTTCAAACCTACAAGGCAAAGAAATTAATCTAAAGCACTAAAAAAAATACAAATTCCTTTCATTTTAATGCATAAATTGCATTAATAATGACTACCCAACAAATAAAATATTTTTTGACTCTTGCCACCGAACTACATTTCTGGAGAGCAGCAGAAAAGGTATTCATCTCTCAATCTACCCTCAGTAGGCAAATTCAATCTCTAGAAGATGAAATGGGCATACAGCTTTTTAAGCGAGATAAGAGAAACGTAAAACTTACCGACGCCGGTAAGTTTTTAAAAGAAAAATGGACAGTCACCATCAATGAACTTGATCATATTCATAAACAGGCCAAAAAGATAGATCAAGGTACCACCGGTCTTATATCACTTTCGTACCCTGGCTCAATCGCCTTCAGTTTCTTACCGTTATTCTTGAATAAAATAAACGCTAGTTTACCAGATTTAAAGCTTGAATTAACTGAACCCATTGATGAAAACCACGAAAAATTACTTCTCAATTACGACACGGACATTGCTTTTAACAGAGATGCTATAGAAAACATTCACTTAGCCAATTACAAACTATACACAGAACCTATTTGCCTAGTAGTTTCTGAAAAGCATTGGCTAACCGCTAAAAGCATGCAAGATTTTAAAAGTTTACATGATGAGAAATTTATTATTTCCGGCCTGCACAGAACCTCTTATTTTCCTTCCCTTTTAAGAAGCCTATTTCAAAAAAACGGATTTGAACCGAAAACAATAATCGAATCTGATTTTGGTGGTATGATCATCAACCTGGTAGCACAAGGCCTAGGCATATCAATACTACCATTATCGTATAAATATTCCAATGCAAAAGGTGTTAGGTTTATCGAACTGAACGAAACGATTAGTCTATACATGAACTGGAGAAAAAACGACCCAAATAAAATTACCCAAAGGGTTATTAAGATTGCAAAAGAAATGAACAACCCTTATACGTAAGACGTTAAACTTTATAGAATAGGTGTATCCAAATAGATCTTGACACCCTAAAATTAAAAGTACTCAACAGAATGGTTATTATGGCTATAATTGAAAATACGCGCATAGGCGAAAGATCAACAAAGTACCAAAACAACACAAAACATGCTATCATCTGTGCTACTGCAAGCGCATAACTTACGAACATTGCACCAAAAAAGAATCCTGTTTCTTTTTCAAATTTAAAGTTGCACTCAGAGCATCTTTCATTCATTTTGGGCATTTTGAACAAAAATATATTCCCTTGACCACTAAATACCTTTCCTTTTCCACAGTTTGGGCATTTACATTGAACAACATCTAAAACTTTACTCATAACCTTAATTCTTAATACTGCAAAATTAAGACACACTAGTATTTAAATTATGGTATTTTTAGCTCAATTAATTGTATTTTTAGGACATTTACTATGAAAATACCCATTCTACATATTGATCAATTTTTAAAATCAAAGACGCTTCATAGCTTATACGTAAATTCGTTTGCCGATCACATACAAATTAATAAGACACTTATTAGTAAGCCACATAGCCATAATTTCTATTTATGTGTGATGTTTTTAAAAGGAAGCGGTATTCATGAAATTGATTTCGACAGCTACACTATAGCACCCGGAAAAGTGTTCTTTTTAAAACCCGGGCAAACCCATTTTTGGAAATTTACTTCTAAACCAGAAGGTTATATTTTTTTTCATTCCCAAGAATTTTATGAGCTAAAATTTTTAGACCACGGCTTAAGTTCATTTCCTTTTTATTACTCAAATCAGAATCCGCCATTGTTGCAATTGCCAGCGGAAAAAATGAAAAGCCTATCTGTGATTTTCGAAGAACTTTACACAGAGTACCGGGAAGAAAATTTATTGCGGGAGGCAAAAATCTCTGGTCTTATCCATTACATCTACATAGAATTTACACGTGCCTATACCGCAGATAACACTATTGAACACGTTAGCTCTAGCAATTATTCAAAAATACTTGAAGAATTAGAAAAGCTTATAAACTCTCATTTTTATACAGAGAAACTGCCAAAATTTTACGCGAACAAACTTAATATTACCACCAAGCATTTAAATAGGGTGGTAAGAGACACCATCAATAAGACTACGAGCGAATTAATTTCTGAACGCATTGTTTTAGAGGCGAAGAGATTAATTGTGCACACCAATGACAATTTAGCCGAAATTGCCCATACTCTTGAATTCTCAGATTACGCCTATTTCTCAAAATACTTTAAAGCAAAAACAGGTACTACCCCAAATGAATTTAGAAAATTGTATTTTCATTAAATCCGAAGTCAAAAAAATTAAGCACAAAACGTCATTAGTCTAAAGGTTCAATGACGATTAAATTATATGTAAAAACTGGGGTACCGTTCAGCAAATAACCAAGAACCCAAATTTTATGTATAGGATAAGATACAGACCATTATGAGTAAAATAAATATTCAAGGAATTAATTGGGATGCAAAGTCTTCTTTTCAAAAAGGCACTGCAAAAGCTCCAAATTTAATACGAAAAGCACTTTATAGCGATTCTATGAACCTATGTACCGAGTTTGGAACATCCATAGAACATGACAACATAACCGACAAAGGTGATTTTATCATTAATGAGTATTTTGATATTGAAACCATTACCAGAAAGAATATTGAATCTGGCTCTAAACTGCTAACGCTGGGAGGAGATCATTCTGTTACTTTTCCCATCATAAAAGCTTTTAACGAACACTACCCTAAGCTAGATATTTTACATATTGATGCGCATGCCGATCTTTACCATGATTATGAAGGTGACCCATATTCTCATGCATGCCCTTTTGCTCGTATTATGGAGAACGGTTTTGCTGTAAAATTAGTTCAGGTAGGTGTAAGAACTTTAAATCCGCACCAGGCATCACAAGCGGAAAAATTCAATGTTGAAATACATGAAATGCGCAACTTGGACCTTAACACAATTCCTAAATTTACAAATCCGCTTTACATTTCATTAGATATGGACGGTTTTGACCCTGCCTATGCCCCTGGCGTTTCTCACCATGAACCGGGCGGACTCACTTCTCGCCAAGTGTTAGACCTTATTCATGGTATAGATACCGAAGTTGTAGGTGCCGATATTGTGGAATATAACCCAGATCGAGATTTTCAAGATATGACGGCTTACCTGGCCGCAAAAATGATGAAGGAACTTTTAGGCAAATTGATGGGCAGTTGAAATCATTATTCAATAAAAAACCATTAAATTGACCTGTTACTAAATCAAAACCCCTAATGCCAATTAGCTTTAAAAACTTTTTGAAACTCCACCGAGTTTCCTTGTCCTTAGCGGTACTAAGTTTTGTATTCTACTATACGTTCGCATATCATTTACCAAGAACAGATTTTGTTAAACTGCTCACCCTGTTTGTTGCTCTTTTCTTCATCTGTTTTAAACTGATACAGTTTGAAAAGCACAACTTTCGGTTTTTATTGGGCATAGGAATCCTTTTTAGATTGGCTTTTTTATTTGCGGAACCCAATCTTTCTCAAGATTTCTATAGATTCATTTGGGACGGACATTTGGTTTCCAACGGAATCAACCCCTACTTGCACACCCCAGATGAATTCATACAGAACATGGCAGCGATCATACCAAATGCCGATGAGTTGTACGAAGGTATGGGTAGCTTAAGCGCAAGGCATTATAGTAATTACCCACCATTAAACCAACTTATTTTTGCATTGGTCGCACTATTAGGCGGTAAAAGTATTTTTGGCTCTCTATTTGCGATGCGCGCAATTATAATTCTTGCAGATATCGGTGTGTTTTATTTTGGTAGAAGGCTATTAAAAAACCTTAATAAATCTCCACATTTAATATTCTGGTATTTTTTAAACCCGTTAATAATTGTGGAACTAACAGGTAACCTTCATTTCGAAGGACTCATGTTATTTTTCTTTATTCTGGCCATGTTTTTATTATCAATAGATAAGTGGAAAATTGCCGGTATAGTTTTAGCATGTTCCATATCAATAAAACTGGTACCACTTCTATTCTTACCACTTTTCTTTAAATACTTAGGATGGAAAAAAAGCATCGTTTTCTATACTATTATAGGCATAACCTCTTTGATACTATTTTTACCTTTCAACACCCCCGAGTTTATTGACAATTATGGCAGAACCATTAAACTATGGTTTTCTAATTTCGAATTCAATTCAAGTCTCTATAATATTGCCAAAAAAACTGCTGTACATTTTGATGCCAAACCGTGGGAATTCATAAAGGAATACGGTAAAATCACTCCCTTGTTCACTATTTTCATTGTAGGGCTATTTACGTTTATCCCTAAGAAATACGACTTAAACAGGGTCCTTTGGTCCATGATGTGGGTATTGACCATTTATTATTTTATATCTACCACGGTGCACCCATGGTATATTATATTTTTAGTATTACTGTCCATTTTCACTTCTTACAGATACGCCATTATATGGTCGGCAGCAATTGTTCTTAGCTATTACGCCTATTCACAGACAGATTTTAAAGAGAGTTTATGGCTTTTAGGTCTTGAATATATTTCAGTATTAGGCTATTTGGTTTATGAAATTGTTGCACATCGTAACAAAAAGTGAACTTTTTGTAAAAAATATGTTATGCGCAATGTTCAATAAATATAATTTGTACATTTACGCCGTAATGAACGAAATAAACTACTTTTTATATAGCACCGTGAGCCCATTGGCTCTAGCGCGCCCGTTCACGTCTCGCCGTCGTCGCCCGTAAGGGTAAGATATATTTATGGAATTAGGTGAGTCCATTTCCGCACAACAAATCAAACATTTTTTTACACTTTTAAATCTAACTGGCAATGAACTTAATTGTTGCTAACGAATCACATTTTAAATACGCTCAGGATATCTGTGATACCATTGCAGAATCTGCTAAAGTACGCGGTACCGGTATAGCAAAACGTACACCAGAATATATTCAGAGAAAACTATCTAACGGCAATGCTATTCTTGCTTTGGACGGAGACAAGTTTGCTGGTTTTTGCTACATAGAGGTATGGGGGCATGAGAAATTTGTGGCAAACTCCGGACTCATCGTACACCCAGATTACAGGGGTCAAGGACTTGCAAAAAAAATCAAGGCAAAAATTTTCGAACTGAGCAGGGAAAAATTTCCAGATGCTAAAATATTCGGCATTACTACTGGTTTAGCAGTTATGAAAATTAACTACGAACTTGGCTACAAACCAGTTACCTTTTCTGAACTGACTGATGACCCAGAATTCTGGAAAGGGTGTCAAACTTGCAAAAACTTCGATATTCTTACTAGAACAGAGCAAAAGATGTGTCTTTGTACAGGTATGTTATATGACCCGGTTTCCAAGAAAAAAGCAGAAGAAACAAAAGAAGTGAACGGTAAGGCATTTACAAGATTAAAAAGTATAAAACAAAGTTTGTTTTTAAGGAAGAAAGAAGAAAAAAGTAAACAATAGAGTATAGAGTATAGAGTATAGAGTATAGAGTATAGAAGTTTAAAAATAAATATTGGGATTAATGAAATAGCTGAATTTAATAAAATCTCTTTTCTTTTCTCTTTTTCTAACCTCTCTATTTTAATCCATATCAAACCAAAATAATAATTACCCGGCTTGCCGGAAACGAACATCATATCATGAAAAAATTAGTACTAGCATACAGCGGCGGATTGGACACTTCTTATTGCGCCAAACATTTATCAAAAGACAAAGGTTTTGAAGTACATGCAGTTAGTGTAAATACTGGCGGATTTTCTTCGGATGAAATAAAGGAAATAGAGAAGAAATCTATTGAACTAGGCGCAACTTCTTACACGTCAATTGATGCCGTACAAACCTTTTATGACAAAGTAGTTAAGTACCTTATTTTTGGTAACGTACTAAAAAACAATACCTACCCACTATCTGTAAGTGCAGAACGTATTGTGCAAGCCATAGAAATTGTAAACTATGCGAAAAAAATTGGTGCAGGTTATATTGCCCACGGTAGTACCGGTGCCGGTAACGACCAAGTTCGTTTCGATATGATTTTCCAAATCATTGCTCCCGAAATTGAAATCATTACTCCTATTAGAGATAACAAATTAGCTAGAGAAGAAGAAATTGCATACCTAAAGGAAAACGGAGTAGACTATCCTTGGGAGAAAGCTAAATATTCTATCAACAGAGGACTGTGGGGAACATCTGTGGGCGGTGAAGAAACACTAACTTCTGAAAAACCGTTGCCAGACAGCGCCTACCCTAGTCAACTGCAAGAAAAGAACCCAACCGAGGTAAAACTTACATTCGAAAAAGGAGAGCTAGTTGCTATTGATGGAGAAAAAGACACTCCCGTTGCCAATATTGAAAAACTTGAGGCTTTGGCATCTAAATACGCCATTGGTAGAGATATTCACGTTGGCGATACTATTATTGGCACCAAGGGTAGAGTTGGTTTTGAAGCTCCTGCATCATTGATCATCATTAAGGCACACCACTTATTAGAGAAGCACACGCTTACCAAATGGCAACAATATCAAAAAGAGCAACAAGGTAATTTTTATGGCATGTTATTGCACGAGGGTAATTACCTAGATGCCGTAATGCGTAACATAGAAACTTTCTTGACAGATACACAAAAAACGGTTTCCGGCGATGTATTCGTTGGTCTATATCCATTTCAGTTCAGGTTGCACGGTATCTCGTCTGAATACGATTTAATGACCGATGCTTTTGGTAAATATGGTGAAGTCAATAAAGGATGGACTGCAGATGACGCCAAAGGATTTATTAAAATTTTATCAAATTCAGGAAAGATATATAACCATGTAAATGGAAGTGAATAGTATAAAGTAAAGAGTACAAAGTATTAAGTTAAAGAACTTTTAGAAATCAGGTACTTCGTACTTAATACTTAATACTACTTACTTAAAAACAAAATTATGATTAAAGCAGGTATTATTGGCGGTTCTGGTTATACGGGTGGTGAACTTATTCGTATTCTATTGAATCACCCGGCAACGGAAATAGATTTTGTATTCAGTACCACTAGGGCTGGAAAAAAAGTAACTACTGCGCATCCGGATTTATTGGGGACTACCGACCTTGAGTTTACCGGTGATGTCAACTTAAATGTCAATGTTGTTTTTCTATGTTTAGGTCATGGCAACTCTACTGCATTTTTAAAGGTACATGATTTTTCTTCAGATACTGTAATCATCGATTTAAGTAATGATTTTAGGTTGCATGCCGATGCCAATTTTAATGACAAACAATTTGTTTACGGTTTGCCCGAATTGTTCAAAACAGCTATTGAAAACGCAAAATATATTGCCAACCCAGGTTGTTTTGCCACCGCTATTCAATTGGCATTACTTCCATTGGCAAAGGCTGAGTTATTGGAAAACGAAGTGCACATTAATGCAGTAACCGGCAGTACCGGGGCAGGTGTTAGTCCGTCAGCGACTTCTCATTTTTCATGGAGAAATAATAACGTAAGCTGGTACAAGCCTTTTACGCATCAACATTTGGGTGAAATCAATGAGAGTTTGCACTCCCTACAAGAGAACACGGGTAACTTATTTTTTATGCCCAATAGAGGGAATTTCACGCGTGGAATTCTAGCTACTTCCTATACCAAATTTGAAGGTAGTTTAGAATATGCCAAAAAAATATATCACGAATTTTATAAGGATGCTGTATTCACACAAATATCCGAAGAACCCATCAATCTAAAACAGGTAGTAAATACCAATCAGTGCCACATACACCTACATAAACATGAAGATGTATTATTGATTACGGCTGCGATTGACAATTTATTAAAAGGTGCATCGGGACAAGCAGTACAGAATATGAATTTAATTTTTGGGTTAGAAGAAAATTTAGGCTTGAATTTGAAAGCAGGGGTTTTTTAACTTCGGCTACGCTCAATTACCCATAAATAATATTGAGCAAAGCTAAAATTTTAGTTGATGGTTGATGGAAATTTAAAAAATCTATTTAAAGAGATAAAGCATAAAATAATATAGTTTAATTATAAGCAGAGTATACTAATTACCAATTAATTAGAATATACTTTGTACTCATTACTTAATACAAAAAAAATGAAAACAGCTATTATAGGTGCAGGTAATTTAGGACTTTCCATAGCAAAAGGTATCCTAAACAGTAATGGTGCAACCAGCATGTACCTTACCAAAAGGGACACCAAATCTATTGCGGACTATGAAAAGTATGATAAGGTAACTGTTACTACTGACAATAGACTAGCCGTTGAAAATTCGGATATCTTGATTTTTGCGGTACAACCTATTCATTTTGCTGAAATTCTAGAGAGTATAAAAGACCTATTGACCGAGAAACATGTTATTATTTCTACCATAACCGGATTTAGTATCGAGAAAATTGAGGCTGTAATCGGTAAGGACAACTTTATTATTAGAAGCATGCCAAATACCGCCATTTCCGTAGGCAAATCAATGACCTGTATCTGTAGTAATGAAAAAGGCAAAAAAAGGGTAGAGCTGGCAAAAGCTATTTTCAACAGGATGGGACATTCTATGGAAATCCCTGAAGGACAAATGCAGGCCGCTACCGTAATATGTGCAAGTGGTGTTGCTTTTTGGATGCGTTTAATACGTGCCACTACACAAGGTGCCATTCAACTAGGCTTTGATGCTAAAGAAGCACAAGAGCTGGCCATGCATACCTGTAACGGTGCCGCAAGCTTATTGATTGAATCGGGCAATCATCCTGAAGAAGAAATTGACCGTGTTACCACGCCCATGGGCTGTACCATTACAGGATTAAACGAAATGGAGCACCAAGGACTTAGCTCATCATTAATACGTGGTATTATATCATCATACGACAAGATTACCGAATTTAAAAACAAGTAAGCACGCGACCAAACCCGTTCAATTTGAACTTGAAACTTTTCAACTATGAAATTATTTGACGTTTATCCATTATATAATGTAACTCCCGTTTCCGCGAAAGGTATTGTAGTTACAGATGACCAAGGACAGGATTATTTAGATTTCTATGGCGGACATGCCGTTATCTCCATTGGCCATACACACCCACATTATGTGAAACGTTTAAAAGATCAATTGGACAATATTGGCTTTTATAGCAATGCGGTACAGAATCCGTTACAAGTAGAATTGGCTGCAAAACTGGGGGAAGCATCAAACTGTGAAGATTACAATCTTTTTATGTGCAACTCTGGTGCTGAAGCTAATGAAAATGCCCTGAAAATGGCTTCTTTTGTAACAGGAAAATCTAAAATCATCGCCTTTAACAATGGTTTTCACGGTAGAACATCTGCTGCAGTAGCAACAACGGATAACCCTTCTATAAACGCAGAAATCAATTTACAGCATGAAGTCGTTTTTCTTGACCTGAACGACAGTAAAGGTTTTGAAAGGGAAATATCAAAAAATGTTTGCGCCGTAATTATTGAATCTATCCAAGGTGTTGGTGGTTTAGATGAACCTACAACTGAATTTTTACAGGAAGTAGCATCGTTATGCAAAGAAAATGATGCGTTATTAATTGCTGATGAAGTTCAATCGGGATTTGGTAGAAGTGGTAAATTCTTTGCATTTCAACACCATAATATTCAACCGGACATCATAAGTATTGCAAAAGGTATGGGCAACGGTTTTCCTGTTGGTGGCATTCTAATTCACGAAAGTATCAAGGCAAAATACGGCATGTTGGGCACCACTTTCGGTGGCAATCATTTGGCTTGTGCAGCCACTATGGCGGTTTTAGAAGTAATTGAAAAAGAAAACCTAATTAGCAATGCTAAAGAACTAGGCGAATATTTCAACGAAAAAGCAAAAGAAATTCCGCAGGTAAAACGGGTAAAGGGTAAAGGCTTAATGTTAGGACTTGAATTTGATTTTCAAGTTGCCGATCTACGAAAAAAATTGATTCATGAACACTTTTTATTTACCGGTGGTGCTAAAGATAAAACGGTACTTAGAATATTACCGGCATTGAACATTACCAAACAAGATTTAGATGTGTTTTTCACCGCTCTTAAGACTGCCTTATCATGAAAACAACACTTAGTATCACAAAAAGAAATGCCGTATTAAAGCGTATGGCAGAATTGGTTCAACAAGAGGAATCCATTTTAATCTCTGCCAATGAAAAAGATTTGAACTCCTTTGAATCTGGAGACATTGCCATGGTAGATCGCTTAAAAGTAAATAAATCAAAGGTGGCTGAAATGGTATCATCCTTGAAAAAATTATCTGCGCTACCAGACCCCTTGCATGTAGAACGATTTCAATTTACCCATGATAACGGTATGGAAATCAGCAACAAAACAGCTCCGTTTGGCACCATTATGATCATCTACGAATCTAGACCTGATGTTACTATTGAGGCTGCAGGAATTGCTTTTAAATCGGGGAATAAAATATTATTAAAAGGCGGTAAGGAATCATTAAATTCTAATTTAGTTTTGGTCAATCTTTGGCACAAGGCTTTAGAATCTTGTGACTGTGCTACAGATTGGGTTAGCTATCTCAACTATTCTAGAACAGAAACACAACAATTTTTAGAAAACCCAACGCAAAAACTCGATTTAATCGTTCCTCGTGGTGGTGAAAAACTAATCGCTTTTGTAAAGCAACACGCTAAATGCCCCGTAATTGTTAGCGGAAGAGGAAACAACTTTGTATATGTTTCTCAAGATGCGGACTTGCAAATGGCTCTAGATGTAATCATCAATGCCAAGACCACCAAAATATCTGCTTGCAACGCTGTGGACAAAGTAATTATATCTAGAGATTTACCTCGCAAGGTGGAATTTTTAAATCACTTGATACAAACTTTAAAAAAGCACAAGGTCGAAATTTTGACCGATGCCAAACTGGCAGGTTTGGAAGGCACTTCACAAATGGAAGATGAATCCGTTTGGTACGAAGAATTTTTAGATTATAAAATAGTACTGGGACAAGTGCCAAATGTGGACGAGGCCATACAGCTAATCAATACGTACGGCGGTGGTCACTCCGCTTCCATTATTACCAAAAATGAAGAGGAGGCTGATATTTTTATGCAATCAGTTGACACGGCTGCAGTATACCATAATGCATCTACACGCTTTACCGATGGTGGGCAATTTGGACTAGGCGGTGAACTTGCGATCAGTACAGATAAATTACACCAACGCGGACCAATTGGATTACAGCATTTAGTAACCAATAAATGGTATGTAAAAGGGAATGGACAGGTTAGATAAGTGATTCGTTGTTCGTTGTTCGTTGTTCGTTGTTCGTTGTTCGTAAAATAAATAATTTATGTCCGGTCGAGTGCATTCGAGACCTGAAAGTTAGGGGTTAGGAGTTAGGAGTTAGGAGTTAGGAGTTAGGAGTTAGGAGTTAGGAGTTAGGAGTTAGGAGTTAGGAGTTAGGAAAGAATAAAAATTAGCCTGACAAAATCAGAATTAGCATGTTGAAAAAAAGAATTTTATTGAAATTAGGTTCCAATACCTTAACGAAAGATACCGATCATATCTCTCGCGGTAAAATTGAGGATATTGGCAGGCAAATAGCAGCATTAAAAGATCAATACGAATTCATTATCGTAAGTTCTGGGGCTATTGCTGCGGCAAAGCAATTCGTTAAAATTGAACATAATGGAGAGGATATCAATGTAAAACAAGCATTGGCATCAATAGGTCAGCCTCACCTCATGCGTATATTTCAAGAAAATTTTAGGGAATTGGGTCTGTTCACCTCCCAATGTTTATTATCGTATTCCGACTTTGAAAAAGAGCGAACAAGAATAAATATTAAAAATACCATCAATGTTCTTGTGGCCAACAATTTCATTCCTATCATCAATGAAAACGATACGGTGGCAACCGATGAAATCAAATTTGGAGATAATGATAAGTTAGCCGGATTGACCGCATCTCTTTTATCCGCAGATATTCTTATCATCGCAACGAATACTGACGGAATTTATACAAAATCGTCCTTAACGACTTCTTCGCCAAAAACAATAGAAGCGGTTTCAGACCTAACCGAATTAGTCAAAGAAATAGGGGAATCTAAATCTACCCACGGTACTGGCGGAATGCAATCAAAAATAGATGCAGCCACCATTGCACAAAAAGCAGGTATTGAAACCTGGATCACCAATGGCCTGAACGATAACTTTATTGTTGATGCCATTAAAAATAAAAGCACATTTACAAAAATTAAAGCATCATGAATTACCTTTCAATAAACGATATAGACGTTCTATCCAACTGGGTAAAAGAAGCCATATCACTTAAAAAGCAGCCAAAAAAATTTAAAGAATTAGGTAAAGACAAAACTATAGGTCTTTTATTTTTTAACAACTCGCTACGTACCCGTTTAAGCACTCAAAAAGCTGCTATGAACTTGGGCATGGAAGTTATTGTTATGAATTTTGGCAGTGAAGGTTGGGCGCTTGAATATGCTGATGGTACTGTTATGGACCAAGGTACTTCTGAGCATATTAAAGAAGCTGCACACGTAATTTCTCAATACTGTGATATTATTGCCATTCGTGCGTTTGCAGGATTGGTAGATAAGGAGCTGGATGAAGCAGAACAAGTTTTGAGCGGATTTAAAGAATATGCTTCCGTTCCAATCGTGAATATGGAAAGCTCCGTTGGGCATCCGTTACAGGCACTTACAGATGCTATTACGCTAGAAGAACATAATTTCAAGAACAACCCAAAAGTGGTCTTATCTTGGGCACCACACCCTAAGGCATTACCACATGCCGTTGCCAATTCATTCGTACAGATGATGCAAAAGCAAAATGCTGAATTTGTAATTACGCACCCAAAGGGTTATGAGTTAGACCCAAGCATCACAAAAGATTGCACCATTGAGCACGATCAAGAAAAAGCTTTAGAAAATGCAGATTTTGTGTACGTAAAAAACTGGAGCAGTTATACTAATTATGGTCAAATAAAATCTCAAGATACTAATTGGCAAATGACCCTTAAGAAACTAGGGAAAGCTAAATTTATGCATTGCCTTCCTGTTCGTAGAAACGTAGTTGTGGCTGATGAGGTTTTAGACAGCGACCAGTCTTTGGTTATAGAACAAGCGAATAACAGAACGTACGCTGCCCAATTAGTATTAAAGAAAATATTAGAAAGCAATGAAAATTAATAAGTGGATTTACATTGGCATCGCTTTATTTGCGTTCATTCTATTTGTAGGGAATATGGTTAATATAGACCATAGTACTGCGCACTGGAAAACCTATATGGGTCCCGTCAGTAATATTATTCTCATAATTGCCATGGTACTCATGTTTAAATTTTCCGATTATGAAAAATAAATTAAGTGTTGTAAAAATTGGTGGCAATGTCATAGAAGATGAAAAAGCTTTAGACGTTTTTCTTACTGCTTTTTCTAAACTTGAAGGATTAAAAATATTGGTTCACGGTGGTGGTAAATTAGCTACACAATTGGCTACTAAACTTGGTATTGAGTCTAAAATGATAGATGGTAGACGCATTACCGATGCCGAAACCGTAGATATCATTACCATGGTCTATGGCGGTTTGGCAAATAAGAAAATAGTTGCTCAACTACAGGCAAAAAACACAAACGCTATTGGCTTAAGTGGTGCGGACGGTGATAGTATACAAGCGCATAAACGCCCTGTAAAAGAAATTGATTACGGATTTGTTGGTGATATTGATAGTGTAAACTCAGGTTTACTGACCAAGCTATTATCCGCCGATTTAACGCCTATTTTCTGCGCCTTATCTCATGATGGAGCCGGACAATTATTAAATACGAATGCAGATACCATTGCTTCTGAAATTGCAATTGGTATGGCATCTAGTTATGAAACAACATTGTATTATTGCTTTGAAAAAAAAGGGGTTTTAATGGATATCGCAGATGAGAACAGTGTAGTTAAACACATTGATTCCGACACCTACCAAGAGCTTTTATCTGACGGTATCATTGCGAACGGAATGCTGCCAAAACTGCACAATTGCTTTCATGCGCTGAACAATAGCGTGTCAAAAGTATGTTTAGGCGATGTTACCATGCTCGATAAAGAAACAGAACTGTTCACGACCATAAAATTATAAGATGAACCAAAAAGAACTTACGGAAAGTGCTATCACGTTATTGAAAGAACTTATTTCAATAGAATCATTTTCAAAAGAAGAAGATAAAACAGCCGATGCCATACAAGCTTGGTTGGCAACATTTAACATACCTGCCGAGCGTGACCTCAACAATATTATTGCGAAAAATAAATACTGGGACGACTCAAAACCGACCTTGCTATTGAACTCGCACCACGACACGGTAAAACCAAATTCTGCCTATACCAAAGATCCATTTCATCCGCATATAGAAGATGGCAAGCTATTTGGATTGGGAAGCAATGATGCCGGCGGACCGTTGGTTTCGCTTTTGGCAACTTTCGTTACCTATTACGAATCTGAAGACCTCAACCATAACATTTTAATGGTAGCCTCTGCCGAAGAGGAGAACGCCGGTGAAAATAGCCTACGTGGCTTATTGCCTAAACTTCCACACATTGATGTGGCTATAGTTGGTGAGCCTACATTAATGCAACTTGCAATCGCAGAAAAAGGATTGGTGGTTTTTGATGCTGTAGTTAAGGGGACTCCTTCCCATGCAGCGCATCCTAACAACGATAATTCCATTTACAATACCATTAAAGTACTGGAATGGTTCAAGAACTATACATTTGAAAAGACCTCTGAAGCATTGGGCGATGTAAAAATGACGGTTACACAAATTAACGCAGGTAAACAACACAATGTAGTACCAGCACAAGTAGATTTAGTGGTAGATGTTCGTGTAAACGATTCTTATAGTAATAAAGAAATAGCAGATTTACTAAAGAAGGATGCGCCATGCGAATTAAAGGAACGATCTTTACGTTTAAATTCATCTAAAATAGATAAAGACCACCCGTTGGTACAATCTGGCATTGCATTGGGTAGAACTACATATGGCTCGCCTACATTATCCGATCAAGCGGCGTTAAGTTGCCAATCGTTAAAATTGGGACCTGGTGACAGTACACGCTCCCACTCTGCCAATGAATTTATCTATGTGAATGAAATAGAAGAAGGCATAGATTTGTATATTAAAATATTAAAAGGATTTATTTCAAATAACAATTAACATTGAACAATTACCAATAGCATTGTTTATTGCTAATTGATAATTGATAACTGACTACATATGAAACTCTGGGATAAAGGATTTAGCACTGATAAAAAGATTGATCATTTTACTGTTGGCAATGATAGGGAACTAGACTTGCTTCTGGCAAAGTATGATGTTATAGCATCTAAGGCACACGCTAAAATGCTTGGTAAAATAGGATTGATTTCTCCTAAAGAAACTGTTGAGCTTGTAAATGAGTTGGACAATATTGCGGCGCGAATAGAAAAAGGTACTTTTTCTATAGAAAATTCTTTTGAAGACATGCATTCTAAAATTGAATACATGCTTACCCTAAGCTTAGGTGATACCGGTAAAAAAATACACACGGCACGTTCAAGAAACGACCAGGTTCTTGTGGCAATGCATTTATACCTAAAGGATGAATTGACCGAAATTAAGTCGATGACCAAATCGCTTTTCAACCTGTTACTGGTTAAGGCACAAGAGCATAAAGATGTAATGTTACCTGGGTACACGCATTTACAGATTGCGATGCCTTCCTCATTCGGACTATGGTTTTCTGCCTATGCAGAGAGTTTAATAGATGACCTTTATTTTATTGAAGCCGCCTATAAAGTTGCCGACCAAAATCCGTTAGGTAGTGCCGCCGGTTACGGTAGTTCTTTTGCCATAGACCGTAGCTTCACTACCGAAGAAATGGGTTTTGAAACTATGAAGTACAATGTAGTTGCCGCACAAATGAGTAGAGGAAAAGCAGAAAAAGCAGCAGCCTTTGGTATTGCCAATATTGCCGCGACTTTATCTAAAATGGCTATGGATATCTGTTTGTATATGAGTCAGAATTTTGATTTTATCTCATTTCCAGATGAGTTGACCACAGGTTCCAGCATTATGCCACATAAGAAAAACCCCGATGTTTTTGAATTGGTAAGAGGTAAGTGCAACAAACTACAATCCATTCCTAATCAATTAACCTTGGTCATCAACAACTTACCAAGTGGTTACCATAGAGATTTACAACTGGTGAAAGAAATCATTGTTCCTGCAATACAGGATATGAAAGCATGTCTAGAAATTTTAACCTTTAGTCTAAAAGAAATTAAGGTGAACGACAGTATTCTAGACGATCCTAAATATGATTACTTATTTAGTGTAGATACCTTAAACGAGTTGGTACAAAGTGGAATGCCATTTAGGGATGCCTACAAAAAAATGGGAATGGAAATCAATGAAGGTACATTTACTCCTAAGAGAGATATTCACCACACTCACGAGGGTAGCTTAGGTAATTTATGCTTGAAAGAAATTCATGATAAAATGAAAAAGCTTAGTTAACCTTTACATACTTATCTGAATAAATTTTGGTGAACTGTGCTCCAAATGTAACAATGAGACTGGAATAAGAAACCCATAACATTACCAAAATAATACTCCCGGCCGCGCCATAGGTAGAGCCGGGTTCTGCTTTACCAAAGTAAAATGCCAGCGCATATTTACCTATTAAAAACAATATTGCCGTTAACGCCGCTCCTACTTTTACCGCTTTCCATCGCACACGGGTACTCGGCAAATATTTGAACATAGCCCCAAACAACAAGTAGATAAACCCTAAGGATAAAATTAAATCTATAACAAAACCAAGTTCTAGCATACCTTCTGGTAATAATCTAGAAAGTTGAGTAGAAAATGCCGACAACAATGAGGTCAATACAAAACTGACCAATAATAAAAACCCGATAATCAAAATGAACCCAAAGCCTTTTAAGCGCATAAACAGCGTAGATAAAAACTCATTGGAGTATTTAGGTTTTGTTTCCCAAATATCATTTAGTGCATTTTGCAATTGATAAAACACCCCGGTTGCACCATAAATAAGTACTCCGACACCTAATAGCGTTGCTACCAGAGAGGTCTGCTGGTTGCCTTGATTCTTTATTATATCTTGAATAGATTGCGCTGTATCCGGACCCATTGCCGATGAAATCTCTGCGAATAACTCACCCTGTACTATTTCCTTACCCCAAATGCCTCCTACCAATTCTAAAATTAAAATAAGTAAACCAGGTAACGATAAAATGGCATAATAGGCGATAATGGCACTAATTTGAAAAGGCTCTTTTTCCATCCACCCTTTAAAGGTTTTTACCAATAACTTAGGTAGGTGAGATAATTTAAATTTAGATATGTTATTCTTAGGTTCAGCAGACATGCATCAATCGGTTTACACTATTCCTAAAAATACTTTGGAAACTTTTTTTGCTGTGATCCAATCCAAAAAAATACTATCTCTTAAGACTACTACTATAATTTTAAAAGTTATAACGCAACCTACGGTTACAGTTTCACCACCAATAGGGAAACAACCATGTTATTACTACAACTTATTTTTTTGGGGAAAGGTTTATTAGAGCTTAAATACCTTTCAATAAATTATGAATAAATTCTAATTTGTTCTCTACAGATTTTGAAATCACAAACGGATAGGGATCATCTTCCCCCATTGAACGATTCATACTGTTCAAGGCAAATAACAGCGGAATACCGGTATCCATTATTTTTTTAAAATCCTTTACTTTATATGGGTCAAAACCTGCGTTCATTTTTAGGTTTTTCTTTGCTGTTATCTTGGGATCAGAGCTGAGTCCGAAATTATAGGCCGTCTCCAAAACATCGGTAAGGTGTAAGTAATGAGACCATGTTTCTGCCCAATCTTCCCATGGGTGAGATGATGCGTATTTACTAATATAACTTTGCTGCCAATGCGCTTTTGGACCATTATTATAATGATTGGCCAATGCATCTGCATAAGATTGAGATTCATCGCCAAAAATATTCCTGAATTCCACCAAAACATCGGGGTTGTCCCTAATGAGCAAATCCCAAAAATAATGCCCCACTTCATGCCTAAAATGCCCTAATAAAGTTCTATAACGTTCAGCCATTTGCTGCTTGATCTGTTCTCGAACAACAGGATCTGCTTCAGATATTAAGAGCGTAATTACGCCATTGGCATGTCCGGTTTTTAAATCTTTAGATTCTTCTGGCAAATCATCTTTTGCTAAAAAATCAAAACAAAAACCATCTATGGCATCTTTTGTTTTTCTAACTACAGGAAGCCGAAAACGTAGTAGCTGATATACCAATCGATGTTTGGCAATTTCGATATGTTTCCACTTCTCTAAGTTGTCATCATTTAAAAGATGTGGTATGGTTCGGTTTAAAGTACAAGCCAGGCAGAATTTTCGCCCTCTCGAAACATCAACCAACCAATTACAGACCTTGTGATTGTAATTCTCGCAATATTCGTAAGTCTTGCCATCTAACTCCTCTACCTGCCATGAGCTGGCACTAGGATCTAATGAAACAATTTTATTATAATACGATGAATACCCTAGTTTAAAACCACAGTTTAAACATTTATTGTTTTCAAAAACAACCGTATTCTTACAATTGGTACACTGAAATAATTTCATATCCTCTAGCCTTTACATAGACAAGGAGCATGTATTATTTGATCATCTTAAAATTAATAACTTCTTGATCGGTCAAATACCTCCAGTGTCCCCTTGGCAAATCTTTTTTGGTAAGACCACCATATACTACTCTATCCAATTTTTGGATTTTATATCCTAAGGTTTCGAACAAACGCTCTACAATTTTATTTCTAGAGCTGTAAATTTCAATACCAACTTCTCTTTTTGGAGCATCGGCAATGAAACTAATATCTTGTACACGTACAACTTTCTCATCTACGACAACACCTTCTTGTATTTTCTTCAAATCGGCACTACGCAATTCTTGCTCAAGAACTAAATGATATATCTTTCGTAAACCATTTATAGGACTTTTTAGAGTCTTGGTCATATTACCATCATTGGTAAACAAAAGTAAACCGGTATGTTCCTTTTCCAATTTATCTACAGGTAGTAATTTTGACTTAGAAGCACTTGATATTAACCCAGAAACGTGTCTTTTACCTCTATCATCACGAATAGTGGTTACAAAGTCTTTCGGCTTATTTAAAAGAACGTACTCCCTTTTAACAGGATTCAAAAGTTGACCATCAAATTTTACCTCATCGCTCAATTTGACCTTATAACCCATTTCTGTAATAGGTTTTCCGTTCACCGTAACGCTACCTGCCGCTATATAGATATCGGCATCTCTTCTAGAGCAAACCCCAGAGTTGGCCACGTATTTATTTAATCGAATTGAATTTGGATCTTGCGGCTTACTTGCCGTTGTATTTTTCTTAATGGGCGAATTACCTCGGGCGTAGCTCTTCTTTTTAAAATTACCTCCTTGCCTGCCTGACGGTTTCTTACCTCTACTAGAATCATCCCTACTCATAATTGTACCAATTTTGCACAAAGGTAGCAAATTGCATTGCGGTTCAAATAGTTATATGAAACATATTACCAACAACTACACTATTCTATTTAAAACAAGGTCTATGTCTATTAGAAGAATGCTGAATACGCCCATTACAATAATCAATTTGATAATATTATGAAGCCAAACATAGTCTTTACGTGCCTTTGCCTTAAATAACATTACTATAAATAAAAGTAACAGTAGCACACAAAAAACGAAATAGAAATTCATATGACCCACATCGAACCTAAAAATCAACAGTAATGAGGGTACCAATGTCAAAAAAATTAAAAACGAAATCAAAAGTTTTGCCGTACGAGCCCCATAAATGATAGGAATAGTTCTATAATTCTGTGCCAAATCTCCAGAAATATTTTCCAAATCTTTAACTATTTCGCGGGCGAGAATCAGTAGAAACAGAAATACTGCATGCACAAATATTACCGCTTGTATATTCTTATAATATACGAATACCACAAAAAAAGGTGTAATTGCTAAAGTGGCCGAAATAAAATTTCCTAAAAAAGGAATTCTCTTAAGTTTATGGGAATAGATCCAAATACCGAAAATATAAGAAGAGAAAAAGAACACAGCTTTAAAAGACACATAGCTAGCGGCAAATACCGCAATAAAATTTAGCACAAAATATGTGGTCAGCTTAAATCGTTGGCTTACCAAACGGTCTAACATACTTTTTCTTGGCTTATTTATAAGGTCTTTTTCAGCATCATAAAAGTTATTGATAATATAACCACCCGCAATTACCAATGCAGATGCCAAAACAATAACAAATAGATTAAAATCTAGAACTACACTACGAACAGGTAGCTCTGGGGCAAGAATATAAATGGACGCCAAATACTGAGCTAGGGCAATAACAAGAATATTATACCCCCTAACCACTGAAAACAGACTCAATACCTTTAAAAGTAAGAGTTTATTTTTTCTATTAAGCATTTTGGAAATTACCTAAAAATTATAAACTACTTCAAGTTTATAATCTTTTAACGCAGTTTTAGCTTTTTCAAAATCTTCGGTGAAACCAAGAATGTATCCGCCACCACCTGAACCACAAAGCTTTAGGTAATACTCATTTGTATCTATACCTTTTTTCCATAAGTCATGGAACTTTGCCGGTATCATTGGCTTAAAGTTATCTAAAACAACATGCGATAGCTGCTTTAAATTACCGAACAATGATTTTATATTACCACTAACAAAATCTTCAACACAAGCATCGGTATGCTTAATAAACTGATTCTTTAGCATACTTCTGAAACCATCATTTTTCATTTGTTCCATGAAAATTTGAACCATTGGTGCGGTTTCGCCAATAATACCGCTATCCAATAAAAACACGGCTCCCTTACCTTCTGCGTTCTGTGATGGAATACTTGTTGACTCTATATTGTCTTTTGAATTGATAAGGATAGGCAAACTTAAATAACTGTTCAAAGGATCAAGTCCTGAAGACTTACCATGAAAAAACGATTCCATTTTACCAAATATCGTTTTAAGCTTCAGTAATTTTTCTCTTGTTAAATTTTCAAGTACCGTTATTTTGTTCTGCGCATACTTATCGTAAATAGCAGCTACTAATGCACCACTACTACCTACCCCGTAGCCTTGTGGTATTGAACTATCAAAATACATACCTGCAGCCACATCTGCTTTTAATACTTCTAAGTCAAACGAAACCAATTGAGGCTCATCTGTGGTTAATTTTTCCAAATAAATAGCGAACGCTTCTAAGCTTTTGTTAGATGCCGATACTTCTTTAGATACACTCGCATCGGATTTTAAGGCTCCTTTATAAAAGTTATAAGGAATGGATAATCCTTTGGAATCTTTAATGATGCCGTATTCCCCAAAGAGAAGAATTTTTGAATAAAATAAAGGTCCTTTCATTTTTAAAAACTAAGCGAACATTATACTTATATAAATATAGTCAAAGAAACATATAAAGTTGAACGTTTTACCCGAAAAGGTTAAACAAAATCACAAAACCGTTCATTAATAAACGCATTTTACAAATATATAGTGTGCAACCCAACTACAACTTCTTAGCCCCTAGACCAATTCGATCACAAATATACTGCCCATTTTGACAAAAAGAAATTAACTTCTCTTTTATAAACGGAAAAACGATATCTTTTTCATTTTCAGGATATAACACATGTACATTTGCCCCTGCATCTAATGTGAAACAAACATGGGTTTTACTTTCTTCCCTAAATTTCCAAATCTCATTAATGATAGAAAGGGTATTAGGCTTCATCAATATAAAATAAGGATTACTGGTCATCATCATTGCATGTAAAGTAAGTGCCTCACTTTCAACGATACTTATAAAATCTTTTAAATTACCATCTGCCAAAACAAGGCCGAGCTTTTCTAAATGATCATGAGCTTGATCAAATCGTTGTGATGCAAATGGATGCCCATGCATAAGCTCATGACCTACGGTACTGCTTACTTGCTTCTCGCCTTTATCTACCAATAAAATGGTATCATGAAAATTATTGAATACTTTATGAACTTTATAAGGATATTTAATGCCAAATAGGTTTGAACTACCCTTAACCGAAGCTGTTTCTCCCCACTGAACCAAAGGACCTTCAATGCTACGACATGCGCTACCCGAACCTAGTCGGGCCAGAAACGATACTTTTCTATTAAAAAACTCATCAGTAATAGGTGCAGAAAATGACCTTTCCATTTCCATAAAACATAGTGCCAAAGCAGACATACCACTGGCAGATGAAGCAATACCACTACTATGAGGAAAAGTATTTGATGTTCGTATCACCAAATGATAGTCTTTTAAAAAAGGTAGATATACCTCTATCCTTTTTAAAAAGGTTTTAATTTTTGGCTTAAATTCTTCTTTTGCCTCTCCCTCAAAAAAAAGTTCAAAAGAAAACTCATCATTTTTTTGGGCTTTCTTTTGGTACTCAACACTGGTTTTTGTCATACAAGCGGCAAGGGTAAAACTTATAGACGGATTGGCAGGAATTTGATTTTCCCTTTTACCCCAATACTTGATCAATGCAATATTACTGGGCGATGAATAACCAACCACACCCTTTTCTTTCAATGTTATATATGATACTGGAATAAAATCTTTTTCTGACATTGAATTTTGAATTTGTGCAAATATAGTTTTTAGGTCTATCAATAAAAATAAATCCTTATTTTAGAGCTAAACACCAACCAATTGAAAAGAAAGCTTACGTATATATTAATTGGCATTGTAATTTGTTCAACCATAGGGTTTTTGAGCAGTGTTGTAACACAAAGCTCGGTAAACGGTTGGTACATGACATTGAACAAACCAAGTTTTAACCCTCCCAATTGGGTTTTCGCCCCCGTTTGGAGCGTGTTATATGTTATGATGGGTATTTCGGCAGGATGGGTTTGGGCCAAAGGATTTCATCACAAATGGGTTAAGACCGGACTCTATCATTTCGGATTTCAACTTCTCTTAAATGGTCTATGGAGTATCATGTTCTTTGGGTTAAAACAGCCCTTATTGGCTTTATTGATAATTATAGCACTTCTAATTGTACTAGCCCTAACCATAAAATGGTTTAAAGTAGTGAGTAAATTTGCAGCGTATCTTTTAACTCCTTATTTCCTGTGGGTCTGTTTTGCCACGGCCTTAAATTTTAAAATATGGGAATTGAACTAATCGGAGAGTTCTAACAGCTTACTCATTGTCCTGTAATTTCTAGTAGTTGCCTCAACTTTCAACTTACGCTCTACAAGATTATTATTCAATTTTGCTTTACCATATCCTGCATTACATTTTAGATAAACACAATTAGCTGTAATATAAAACTCCTCATTTACAAAGTTCTCTAATTTGAACTTTTCTACCGCTTCCTGTTTTGGTTGTTCATTGAGAAGAACATAGTAATTTTGCTTTCGCAAGTTTTCATCATTAGTTTTAAAGGGATTTTCATTTAAAATTTCTTTCATCTGATCTACCGTCTTCACTATTACAGGAACATTAAATTCAAAATGCCTCAAAATCGCAGCTTTTATCTGCTTTTCCAATTGTTTATCATTGTTCAATTCACTTTTAAAAACCACATTCCCACTTTGAATATAAGTTTTCACCTCTTTTAATTCTTGGTCAACGAGCAACTCTTTTAGCTCAGCCATTGAAACTTTATTCTTTCCACTAACATTGATTCCCCGAAGAAATGCGATATAGGTTTTCATGTTATTCACTATTTGTGTTTAGATCGTTAACAACACCTTTTGCAGCAATGAAGGCACCTGTCCATGCATTTTGAAAATTGAATCCGCCGGTAATGGCATCGACATTGATAATCTCGCCCGCAAAATATAGACCTGTGAGTATTTTGCTTTCATAGGTCTTGAAGTTTATTTCTTTCAGATTTACCCCACCTGCGGTTACAAATTCTTCTTTAAAAGTAC
The DNA here is from genome assembly GCF_902506355.1 of Maribacter litoralis. Lineage (NCBI taxonomy): Bacteria > Pseudomonadati > Bacteroidota > Flavobacteriia > Flavobacteriales > Flavobacteriaceae > Maribacter > Maribacter litoralis. The sequence continues at coordinate 1,180,824 of NZ_LR733271.1, forward strand.
TTTTTCCGTTTACCTGAAATATGCCTGCCGTTAATTGTTCCGCTAAAATTGTCAATTGCTGTTTTGATACTGCTGGCCATGTCACTGTATCTTCAATTCCCGAGGCGTTGACCAAATTTGCCCATAATCGCTTCGGTATATCAAGTACTTTGGTTCTTAAAACTGTTTTCTTTTCTACCTGCTTTACCTTAAGAAGCAATGCCAATAATCCGTCTTGATGATACTCAGGCACCCAATTTACCTGAATTTTAAACTGATAATTATACTGCTCTAAAATTCGTGCTCCCCAAGCCGATAATTTTAAAATAGCTGGTCCGCTCATTCCCCAGTGGGTAACCAACAATGGTCCTTCTGAAGTTAAATTTGAAGCATCCAATTTTAATCGCGATGATTTTTTCCCAACATTCTTTTTCGGAATAACCTTAACTTCTGCGTGTGTTGCAACACCGGGAATATCAATTATACGCTCATCTTTAATATTGAAAGTAAATAATGAAGGTACCGGCGGTACAATGGTATGCCCCAATGATTCAATATAATTCCACATTTTAGGATTGCTTCCGGTAGCTAGAACGAGCTTATTACAGAACATGAAACTATCACCAACAGCAACCTTCCATTTTTTTGTTCCTTCCTCTTCCGTATGCTCTATACCAGTGACGGAGCAATGTGTTTTCACTTGAATTCCTAATCTATCCGCCTCAGAGAGAAAACAGTCAATAATTGTTTGGGAAGAATTACTAACAGGAAACATTCTACCATCTTCCTCAATTTTTAAAGCAACCCCTCGTTCCTCAAAAAACCCTACAGTATCACCACTGGCATAGGTATGAAAAGGACCCAGAAGTTCCTTTTCTCCTCTAGGATAATTTTTACTTAAATCACTCGGGTTAAATTCTGCATGGGTTACATTACAACGCCCACCACCAGACACTTTTACTTTGGTTAGTACTTCTTTACCACGTTCCAGTATTGCAATTTTGGTATGCGGTCTACTTTCGGCAATATGAATTGCCGCAAAAAAACCTGCCGCACCGCCACCAATTACAAGAACATCGTACATTAATTTACTCGTTCAGGAAAGTTGGTAATTATGCCATCTACCCCAATGTTTTTCATAGCCTCTATATCTGCAGGCTCATTAACTGTCCACGTATAAATTTTAAATCCGGCATCATGTATTTCATCAGCCTTCTGCTCATCCAATTTTTTGAAGTATGGATTAATGGCTACGGCATTTAATTCTTTTGCCTCCGGTATGGCTTCTACCGGGTCTTCTTCGGTTAAAACAGCAATGGCAACATTAGGATTATGTTTGCGCATTTCCTTTAACTCATCCCAATTAAAGCTAGATATTATAAAATTATCAGGTGACCAATTTTTGTTCTCAATGTAATAGTTCATAATATGATTAACCCTATCTGCAGTACCGGCTCCTTTTAACTCTATATTGAGCGCCACCTTATTATCAATAGTCTTTAACACATCTTGAAGCATCGGTATTTTATGACCTCCATCAACAATTACCTGCATTAAATCTACAATATAATAGTCTTCTATATCTCCAGGAGCATTGGTTAAACGATCTAGCTTATCATCGTGAAATACAACAATTTCGCCGCTCTTAATTTTAAAAACGTCTATCTCTATCATATCAACACCAAGATCCATTGCCTTTTGTATTGAAGGTATCGTGTTTTCGGTTTCGTGCCCCATAGCACCTCTATGACCAATTACTAAGGGTTCTTCTTTCATATGACAAGATGCTAACGTGAAACAAATAAAAGCTAGGGTAATTCTTTTGAGCATGGGTTATAGTTTTACTTCAAAAATAAAGGATTCTAGAGGATTAAGCTCAATGAAAACATGACCTTCTCCATTTTCTATTCGTAATGAATTTTTATGACCATATAAGGCATCATGTAAAGGATAAATTCCTTCTTTAAGTTTCCACAAATCCACCAAGTCTACCGGTATTTTTAAATCGAAAGAAAAATGATCATTAACATCGAAGTTTGAAACAATAATCAATTTTTGATTTTCAGACCAACGTACATACGACAGTACGCGATGATTGTAGTTTTCAGTAATTTCTTTATTATAGAAATGTATTTCTCTATAAGCTCCCATTAAAGCTTCACTACTTATAGTAAAATTCAACAAACGCTTATAAAAATCACGTAAAGAAGCTTCTTGGGGGGTAGATTGACCACCATCAAACTTCTTATCGTTCACCCATCTTTGGTGATGTGGCACGCCTATATAATCAAATATCGAAGTTCTTGACGGACTCCCAAAACCGGCATTTTCTGCTGCTGGCTCACCTACTTCCTGTCCGAAATAGATCATTGTGGGCGACGTACTTATCGTAGCAGAAACGACCATTGCCGGTCTACCAATTTCTGCATTACCCACAAACTCTGGACTAGCAATACGCTGTTCATCATGATTCTCTAAAAAATGAAGCATATGATGTTCTATATCCCGTAAACCATTTTGCACCACAGGCAAGTGATCAGACCAACCATAGCCTTTCATTATATGTTTTAGACCATCGTAAAAATCTACTTTATCATACAGATAATCCATTTTTCCTTTATGGATATAAGTTCTGTATAAATCTGGATTATAGACTTCTGCCATTAAAAAGGCATCTGGGTTTTTTATTTTGATGGATGAATTCATAAAACTCCAAAATTCAACAGGAACCATTTCTGCCATGTCATATCTAAATCCATCGACACCCATATCTAACCAATAAAGGGCGATATCCCTAAATTTCCTCCAAGAACTAGGCACAACCTTTTTCTTCCAGTAATTAAAATGTTCTTGATAATCTTTTTCTCCAAAATCATTAGGAAGCATGTCAAAATCAAGTCCACCATCGGGTCTTACTCCATAATTTATACGAACGGTCTCATACCAATCGTTCATATCTGGTTTTGCACTTCTAGAACCATTACCGGTCCACTTGGCCGGCTTCTCCACCAACTTAGGGTATGAAAATTTAGGTGTATCACCTCCTAACGGTATATAACCATCTCGCCAATCTGGATGTTGAAACTCTGTGCCCGGTATATAGTAAAAGTTATTATCTTTTTGATACTCTACAGAAGTATCATCACCAAAACCAAAATCGGAAATACCCTTTGGGTTAGTCTTTCCTTCGTATTTTCTAGCTACATGATTAGGTACAATATCTATTATAACCTTCATACCCGCTTTATGAGTACGTTTAATAAGTAATTTGAATTCTTTTAACCTTTCTGAAGGATTTATAGCTAAATCGGGGTTAACATTGTAATAATCTTTAACGGCATATGGTGAACCTGCCCTGCCTTTAACCACATTGGGATCATCATTTGAGATACCAATTTCAGTATAATCATTTATCACCGCATGATGTGGAACACCTGTGTACCAAATATGCGTAATACCCAAATTTCTAATTTCCGACAGTGCCTTTTCATTAAAATCGACAAACTTACCTACTCCATTTTCTTCAATTGTGCCCCAAGGCTTATTATTGGTATTTGTATTACCAAACAGTCTGGTAAACACATGGTAAATAACAATTTTATTGTTCATGGGGCACTATATATTTTTATTTTTTAGACAACTATACGTTAAACGGTAATCAATTCATTTGGTAAAAGAACTACTTTTTTACCATTGACGCGTATTGAAACTTCTTCTGCGCCGATTAATTGAAACGTTGTATTTTCCGAAGTTACATTGACTTTAATGATTCTGTCCCTAAAATTAACCTTAAAGGAATATGCTTGCCATTGATCAGGTATCTGCGGTTTAAACGATAATTTATCATTAATTACCCGCATACCACCAAAACCTTCTACAATACTCATCCACGTACCTGCCATTGAAGTTATATGCAAACCTTCTTCAACTTCTTTATTATAATCATCTAGATCTAACCTAGATGTTCTTAAATAAAAATTATACGCTTGCTCCATTCTACCTAATTTAGCAGCCTGTATACTGTGTACGCATGGAGATAAAGAAGACTCGTGAACGGTAAAAGGCTCATAGAAATCAAAATGTCTTTCGAGGTCTTCAATAGAGAAGTCTTCTTCAAAAAAGTAAAATCCTTGTAAAACATCGGCTTGTTTTATGTAGGGCGACCTCAAAATACGATCCCAGCTCCATTTTTGGTTAATTGGTCTTTCGGATTTTGGCAAATCATCAACTTTAACCAATTCTTTGTCCAAGAAACCATCTTGCTGTAAGAACACACCATATTCCTTCGAGAACGGAAAATACATTTTATTGGCAACCTTCTTCCATTTTTCGCATTCCCTATCGGTAAGTTTTGTTTTGCCCACAACCCTACCATAATCATCTGGGTAGCCATTCTTCACCTTGTCAAGCTGGGTTAACGTATAGTTTATACACCATTTTGCCAAATAGTTGGTATACCAGTTATTATTGACATTATTCTCATATTCATTAGGTCCCGTAACGCCAAGCATAACGTACTTATTCTTATCCTTAGATAAATTAACACGTTGATGCCAAAATCTGGAAATACCTATTAAGACTTCAAGACCCATTTCTGGTATGTAGCTATAATCGCCGGTATATCTAAAATAGTTATGAATTGCAAAGGCAATAGCTCCATTTCTATGTATCTCTTCAAACGTGATTTCCCATTCATTATGGCATTCTTCACCGTTCATAGTTACCATTGGATATAATGCCGCACCATTTGAAAATCCTAATTTTTTAGCATTCTCAATAGCCTTCTCTAAATGATTGTATCTATACTTCAACAATTTTCTAGCAACTTTATCATCTTTTGTTGCCATATAGAATGGAATGCAGTACGCCTCTGTATCCCAATAAGTACTGCCACCATATTTTTCACCTGTGAAACCTTTAGGTCCAATATTCAATGTAGAATCTGTACCCAAGTAAGTTTGATTGAGCTGAAATATATTAAATCGGATACCTTGCTGTGCTTTTATATCGCCTTTAATAACAATATCGCTCATTTCCCAGATTGCCGCCCAAGCCTCCTTCTGTTTCTGCAAAAGCCCCTCAAATCCGATAGCACTAACTTCACTAAGCTTGTTTTTGGCAACTTGAACCAACTCCTCATTCGGGTGATTTCTCGCCACCGTAAATCCGCCAAATTTCGTTAAGGTCACTGTAGTATTGGGGTCCATATTCTGTTCAAATTTCAATGAAACAAAATTATCTGTCTTCTCTGATGCAACCCCTGCTACTTCAGCACCTTCAAATGTTAAAGAAGCCCCCATAAATGTACAGGTCTTAAACTCTGTTTTCATGGTATGTGCCTCTATAAAAGCACTATTATCGCTTGAGCTTATATTTGTAGTGTTCCAGAATTTATCGTCCCAATTACTATCCTCATTGGTAATACCACTGTCTAGATAAGGTTCAAATACTACTAAGGCAGCAGTATTCAACACTTTTAGCTGATATGAAATGGCACCTACCTCATCAATATCTAGGCTCAAAAATCGCTTAACCACTACATCAATTTCTACATTATTTACCGTTACCGCTTGAAAGCTTCGGGTATAAACGCCTTCTTTCATGTTCAACTCCCGTTTAAAGTTTGAAACTTTCTTACAGGTGGCTAAATCCAACTCCTCACCACTTATCAATATTTTGATACCGATCCAATTTGGTGCATTCAACACTTTGGCAAAATATTCTGGATAGCCGTTTTTCCACCAACCTACTCTGGTCTTATCTGGATAATAGACACCGGCAATATAACTTCCTTGAAAAGTATCTCCCGTATAGGTCTCCTCAAAATTGGCCCGTTGCCCCATTGCGCCGTTACCGATGCTAAAAATACTTTCAGAAGATTTGACATTTTCCTTGTCGAACCCTTCTTCGATAATGCACCAATTATCTGGTTTTATATAATCTTGATTCATGAGTTTCTTGTTGTGTTACAATCAAAAATAAAGCAACTATATAAAGCTATCTTTATTTATTTTTATTTAATAATAATTCTAAAAACTGATTATCCATTTCTGTGAAATCCTTAAAATTATGCTTTGCTTCATTAAGGATATCTGAATCTCCAATTCCAATACTTACCATACCTGCAGCATTTGCTGCTTGAATACCAGCTACAGCATCTTCAAATACGACGCATGATTGTGGCCCTACACCTAGGTTATCTGCAGCAATCAAAAAAACTTCTGGGTCTGGTTTTGCCTTCATTACGTTGTTGCCATCTACAATACTATCGAAATAGTGTAAAAGACCTACTTTTTCCAATATTGGCTTGGCATTTTTACTGGCGGACCCAAGTGCTATGGGTACATTTTTATTCTTTAAATATTCCAATACCCTAAGCACATCCGGTAGAATTTCGCTGGCATCCATCTTTTCTATATAGGCAAGATAATCTACGTTTTTCTCTACCATCCAAGTATCGAACTGTGCTTGTGTTGCCTCTATACCACCAATATCCAAAAGTATTTCCAAGCATCTTTTTCTACTCACCCCTTTAAAAAGTTCATTTTGCTCATGGGTAAATTCAAAGCCTAACTCATTGGCTAGCTTACGCCATGCCAAATAATGATATTTTGCGGTATCTACAATAACACCGTCCAAATCGAATATAAAACCTACTTTTTCCATTATTAATATTATTAATTGATTGTGGAACCCCTTTTGATCAAGGTAGCGTTTATCACTTCTGTTTTAAAGGGCTCTTCAACCATTTGAACAGACTCCATTCTATTTATTAAAAGTTTGGCAGCCAATTCACCCATTTTCTCGCCGTGTTGTGCTATTGTACTTAATTTAGGAGAAGAATACCTTGAAAGAATTCCATCGGTAAAACCAATTATGGAAATATCCTCTGGAACGGCATAACCCAATTGCTGTATAATACTCATGCATTGAACGGCAAACATCTCATTAACACATAAAATAGCTTCAATTTCATTATGCTGAAAAAACTCAGTAATCAAATTTGTATTATCCCTATCATGCGGTAAGGTTAAAATTAACCGGTTATCCACTTCAATTTCATTTGTTTTTAAAGCTGCTACATACCCTTCTTTTCTACTCTCACTTACATTAAAGTATCTTTCGGTAGTAATCAATGCTATTTTTTTAGACCCTGTCGCTATAAAATGACTTACCGCTTCTCTCGCTATTTCAAAATCGTTCAATACAACTTTATCACATTCAATTTCAGCAGATATACGGTCAAAGAGAACTATTGGTATACCTTGGTCGAGCAATTCTTTTAAATGGGTAAAATCATTCTTTTTTTGCGTTTCCGCACTTAATGAAAGTATAAACCCATCAATGCTTCCATTGGCCAACATTTCCATGTTTATGACCTCTTTATCAAAAGATTCGTCAGAAATACAGACAATTACATTATACCCCATTTCATTGGCATATTTTTCAATACCCCTAAATACGGTCGTAAAAAAATGATGAACGATATCTGGAATAACAACGCCTATATTTTTTGTTCTCTTATTTTTTAAGCTTAGAGCGATATTATTTGGACGATAGTTATAGAATTTTGCAAATGCCTTTATTTTATCCTTTGTTTCCTTACTAATTTCCTTGCTGTTTTTTAAAGCTTTGGAAACGGTAGAAATTGATACATCAAGCTCTTTTGCAATATCTTTTAATGTGATTTTTGGTTTCAAAACGAATGTTTAAAAATTTAAGATAAGAACTTAATCTCTTCTAAAAGTTAAAGTTCAACAATGGACTAAAAATGGTAAATATATTCAAAAATGTATTTTTTATATATTTGTACAATAATCATATTTTCATATTAAAGCGAACATTTAATTAAGAATATCATAAAAACCCCCTTTAACATTCATTATACTCGCAAAAAATAAAAGTTATCAACACGAAACCGTTTTCGTAACTTTTTTAAGTAATGCTTTCTGTCATCAACACGTCATTTTGCATATTTTTAACAATTGAAATTAAATTAACTCAACTTAAATTAACAATTTATGAAGATTACATTCCTAAAAAGTCTGTTGGTTCTAGGCGCATTTTTGTGCTTTGGATTTATACAGGCACAAGAAGTATCTGGAACTGTTTCAGATGCAAGTGGACCTTTACCAGGAGCTAGTGTTCTTGTAAAAGGAACAACGAATGGTACGCAGACCGATTTTGACGGTAATTATACATTGACCGCAGAAGAAGGTGCCGTACTTATTGTAAGTTATATTGGCTACAAAACCCAAGAGGTAGCCGTTAACGGTAGAACATCTATTAATTTTACTTTAGAAGAAGATGCTGAGGCGTTGGAAGAAGTTGTAATTATCGGTTATGGTACAACTACCGTAAAAGATGCAACAGGATCCGTAACAGCAGTGACTGCAGAAGACTTTAATGGTGGTAACATCGCTTCACCTGAACAATTGATTCAAGGTAAAACTGCTGGTGTTAACATTCAAGAGACTAGTGGTGAGCCTGGTGCAGGAATCCAAATTAATATTAGAGGATCTAACTCTGTACGAGCAAACAACAATCCGTTGTTCGTGGTAGATGGTGTTCCATTAGGCGGTGGAGATACATCTCCACAAGGTGAAACAGGTTTTGGTCAAAGTGCCGTTAAAAACCCATTAAATTTCATTAACCCTAATGATATTGAGAGTATCAGTATATTAAAAGATGCATCGGCAACAGCAATCTATGGTTCGCGTGGAGCTAACGGTGTTGTTATTATTACTACTAAGAGTGGTAAAGGAAGTAGCCAAGGCGTGTGGGACTTCTCTAGCTCTTTAAGTATATCTAAAGCTGCCAATACTTTTGACCTTTTAGATGCATCTGAATTTTTATCTGGAGTCACTTCGGTAGGAGGTGATGCAAGTGCGGTAAATTTCGGTGCAGATACAGATTGGCAACAAGTAGTATTGAGATCAACAGCTTCTCAAAACCAAAACCTTTCTTATTCTAAAAACTACGGAAGCGGTAACGTAAGAGCTACTTTTGGATACGGTAAACAATTTGGTATCGTTGAAAATTCCGATTTAGAAAGAATTACAGGTAGATTAAATCTTAACCAAAGATTCTTAGAAGACAAGTTAGTTTTAGGATTACAAATGTCCATTGCACGTATTAATGATTCTCAAGCACCAATTAGTGCACAGGCAGGTGCTTCAGGTGATGTCTTAGGTGGAGCTTATGCCGCTAACCCAACATGGCCAGCTAGTTCAGGATTTAACGCTGGTGGTTTAAATGTTAACCCGCAAAATGCACTTGACAATACACAGAACATCACCAATACAAACAGATACCTTTTAAACGGTTCTGTTCAATACAACTTTACCCCTGAAATTTCTGCCAAATTAAATGCAGGTATAGACATTTCCGAAGCTTCTAACACATCTGTTATCTCAAGAGACATCAACAACATTAATGGTGTTTCAGATATAGGTCGTGGAAATTATGGTGTTTTAGAAAGAGACAATAAAACTTTAGAGGCAACTGTGAACTACAACAAAGAATTTGAAAATTCTAGTTTAGAGGCATTAGTTGGTTTTGGTTACCAAGATTTCCAAACTTTTGGTTTCAATTCTGGCGGTAGAGGTTATTCTACTAGTGATTTAAATGCTATGGGAAGAGATTTAAGAAGTGCGGTTAACGACTTACAGAATGCAGTAACCGGATCTTACCAACAAGCGTATTATGCTCCCAACACTAATGGAGTTTTAATCAATAGATTATTACCAACGGTTGTAGCTCAAGAAGAATTAGGAAGAAGCCTTAACAGCGCTGTAACTTCTGTTTTTACAGATTCTTTTGACAATACAGATGAGCTACAGTCTTTCTTTGCAAGATTGAATTATACATTGAACGACAAATATTTATTTACAGCAACAATGAGAGCTGATGGTTCTTCCAGATTCGGACCTGAAAATCAATACGGATATTTCCCTTCCGGTGCATTTGCTTGGAAAATGAACGAAGAAGATTTTGTTGGCGAAAACGTTTCTACCCTTAAATTACGTTTAAGTGCGGGTATCACCGGTAACCAAGATGGTTTAGGTTACGGTAACTTCGTAGCAAGACAACGTTTTTCAGAATTAACAGTTCAACAAAATCTTGAAATTAACGCAAATGGTACAGCAATCGTTGCTACAGATAGACCAGACTTAAAATGGGAATCATCTTTTAACTTAAATGCAGGTTTTGATTTCGGATTCAATAACGATCGTTTAAGTGGTAGTATTGATATCTATAGAACAGAAACTACAGATGTTCTTTTACAGACTCCACCAGCTGCACCTGCAGTTGACCCGTTCCAGTTCCAGAATGTTGATGCCAGTATCATTAACCAAGGTATTGAATTTGCATTGGCTTACGATTTCGTAAGAACTGATGACGCTACTTTTTCCGCAGATTTTAATATTGCCTATAACGATAATGAGGTTCAAAATTTTGACGGACTTATTGACACGGGTGAAATTAACGGTCCTGGTTTAACAGGTGCATTTGCACAGCGTTTTGCTTCAGGACAATCATTGTATTCTTACTTTTTACCAATCTTCACTGGTTTTGATAGTGCAGGTACTCCAACATACCAAGACATAGATGGCAATGGTGTTGGTGATCCTTTCCAAGATAAGACCTTTGTTGGTGAAGATGCTTTACCAGATATTACTACAGGTTTAAGCTTAAACTTAAAAGTTAAGGATTTTGATGCTTCTGTATTCTTCCAAGGTCAGTTTGGATTCTCAGTTTACAACAATACTGAAAACGCATACTTTACAGCTGGTGCACTTTCTAACTCTAGAAACGTAACACAAAACGTACTATCTAGCGGAGAAGACCCAGGAGCTTCTGCTGACGCCTCGACTCGTTTCTTAGAAAAAGGAGATTTTGTACGTTTCCAAAATGCTAGTATTGGTTATAATGTACCATTATCTGGTGAAGGAGCTTTGAATTCTTTACGTTTTTCTATAACTGGACAAAATCTTTTCTTAATCACTGATTATAGCGGTTTAGATCCAGAGGTTACTGCCAATACTGGTGATTTAGGTTCTGGTGTACCATCAAGAGGTATTGACTATGGTTCTTATCCAAGACCAAGAACATTCACTTTTGGTATTAACGCATCATTCTAATTAAAAAAAATTGTATATCATGAAAAATAATTTTAAAATCTTAACACTATCTATTCTATCGTTGGTAGGGGTTTCTTCCTGTACCGACCTAGAAATAGAAGAAACAGATTCGATCATATCAGAAGGGTTTCAAGGGTTAGCTGACCCTTCTTCTACTGTAACGAATCTATATGGTTCACTTGCCGGACAATATGCCGGTCAAGACAACTATTTTGCACTTCAAGAAGTAACGTCAGATGAGCATTTGATTCCTACACGTGGTGGTGACTGGGGAGATAATGGTCTATGGAGAGTATTACATACTCACGATTGGAATGGTCAACATTCTTTTATCGTAAACGTATTTCAATTATGGAACGGTAACCAACTACAAGCCTCTCAGGTTTTAGATTCTAGAAGTAACCCTTCAACAACAAATATTGGTGATGCCAGCTTTATTAGAGCTTACAGTATGTGGGTAATTCTTGACAACTATGGTCAGGTTCCATATAGAGATACATCTCTACCCTCATCTTCTGTACCAGAAGTATTGACAGGTCAGGCGGCGTTAGATTTTATTTTAGCAGATATAGACACCGCAATTGCAAATGCACCTGCTACTGCAGCCGCAAGTGGTGACGCTAATTTAAGAGCAAGTAAAGCTGCTGCCCGTTATTTGAAAGCAAAAGTTTTATTGAATAAGCATATTTATCTAGGAGGTTCTCCAGAAGCATCAGATATGGCTGAGGTAATTTCATTGGTTGACGAAATTACAGCTGATGGCTACGCTTTGCAAGAAGGGTATTTTGACCTTTTCTTGCCAGATGCGGACACGGAAACCATTTGGGCACTTGAAGCAAACACTATTAACAAAGTAGTTATGGGCCTTCACTACAACAGTACCAGCATTCAAGGTGGTGGTTGGAACGGATTTAGTACACTTGCAGAGTTTTACGACCTGTTCGAAGGTGATGCCGAATCTAACGAATTAGATGCTAACCAAAACCCAGTTGACGGACAAGAAGAACGTAGAGGTGGTGTACCTACTATTGGTGTTGAATTTGCTGATCAGCCTTATGCTTCTGAATTAGATGGATATGTAAATGGATCAAACGTAGGGTACGGATTCTTAATCAATCAACAATATGATTTAGATGGAACTCCTTTACAAGACAGACAAGGTGCCCCTTTAACCTTTAAAAGAGATTTCAAAGACGGAGCCGGTAATGTTAACTTCATCAACAATGATGAAACTACAGGTATTAGAATTCAAAAATACGCTGCGAGAAATGGTGAAGCTTCTATCAGTCATCAAATTGTGTTTAGATATGCAGATGCTCATTTAATGAAAGCAGAAGCTATTTTTAGAAGTGGCGGAGATCCTACAGCGATGATCAACGAATTAAGAACAATTCGTAACACGCAAGAATTGTTAGGTACAGTTACCGAACAAGATATTTTGGATGAAAGAGGTAGAGAACTTTACCAAGAAGCCTGGAGACGTAACGATTTAATTCGTTTTGGTCAATTTGGTAGAGATTGGTTATTTAAAGCGGAGGGAACTATCAATAATGATGATTACAATGTCTTCCCTATTCCACAAGCTCAACTACTTGCTAACCCTAATTTGGTTCAAAATCCAGGTTACTAAGTATAGATAAATTTAAGTTTAAGTTGAAAAGGCCTCCAATTGTATTGGGGGCTTTTTTATGTTATACCCGCAAATTTCACTATACAACTAATACTAGACCAAAGAACATATCGTAAAAGCAAAACCCATATATCAACAAACCTTTTTAATCTTCACCTAACCATGAAGCTATTTAGCGACACACACTATATACCGCTAATTCCTAAAATCATTTCATCGTATTAACTAGAATATGGTGCTTACACAATCGTATTTACCCTATACTTATAAAGTACTCCATTACACAATAATCTTATTTAAAATTAAAAAGCCACATCTAAATTTAGATGTGGCTTTAATAAATAAATTAAAATTTACTATTTCGCGAAAAACACGTAAATACCTATTACAATACAACATATAATAATACCCATTTGATTTACATATTTGTAAGGCGTAATGGATACTTGATCGGTATATTCCAAAACAAAAGGTTCTTTTCTAGGTTTAATAGCTCCTATTATAAGCATTATTACAATATTGGTGACAAATAATATTGCCATGATATGTAAAAAGTGAGGATAGGCTTCTGCCTCAATCAACTTTAATTGCATTGGATCAGTGATGCCCTTAGCATTTGCATCTGCTAAAGCAGCATCCACAAACTTATTCTTTAACCAGAACTGACTTATAATATACAATGCCGAACCTGAAAGTATACCCACTTTGGCAGCAATTGCCGGCACCCTCTTCGTTAAGTACCCCACAACGATTATAGTGAATATTGGAATACTATAAATTCCATTGATTTCTTGTAGGTAATTAAACAAACTACCTGCATTGGCAATAAGTGGCGCAATAAACATTGCAGCCAAGGCCAAACAGATCCCAAAAATCTTACCATATTTCACTACGGTAGTTTCTGGTGCATCTGGATTAATATGTTGTTTGTAAATATCAATACCGAACAAGGTAACAGAACTGTTTAATACACTGTTGAAAGAACTTAAAATAGCACCGAAAAGTACAGCTGCAAAAAAGCCGACCAACGGTTTAGGCAATACAGCGCGTACTAATTCTGGATAAGCCAAGTCACTTGAATCTAATCCTCCATCAAAATAATGATAGGCTATCATTCCTGGCAATACTAATATTAACGGACCCAATATCTTTAAAAATGAAGCCAACAATAAACCCTTCTGCCCCTCTGCAAGGGTCTTAGCCCCCAAGGCTCTTTGAATAATTTGCTGATTGGTACCCCAATAAAACAGTTGAACCAGCATCATTCCCGTAAAAATTGTTGCGAAAGGAACTTCTTGCCCTGGATTACCGGTAGAATCAAAACGTTCTGGATTTGCATCTATCAGAATATCCAGACCTCCAAAAACACTTCCATCACCTATTGCCATTAACCCAAAAATAGGTATCAACAACCCACCGATCAACAACCCAACTGCATTAATCGAATCAGAAACCGCTACTGCTTTCAACCCTCCAAAAACAGCATAAACAGATCCTATCAAACCTATTCCCCAAATACATATTACTAAAGCCGTACTATCTGAAACCCCTAATAATGTGGGCACATCGAACATACCGCTTATGGCAACCGATCCAGAATACAAAATAACAGGTAACAATACCACTACATAGCCTGTCAAAAACAAACCAGAGGTTATAGTTTTCGTTGTCACATCAAACCTTTTGGCCAAAAATTGAGGTATTGTTGTCAACCCTCCTTTTAAATACCTTGGCAATAAAAAAATTGCTGTTACCACAATTGCTATTGCCGCTAAAGTTTCCCAAGCCATTACAGATAAGCCATCTGTATATGCGCTTCCGTTCAGCCCAACAATTTGTTCGGTAGAAAGATTGGTCAATAACAATGAACCCGCTATTACACCCGCCGTTAAACTTCGTCCTCCAAGAAAATAACCATCAGAGGTCTGTTCATTGGTGGTTCTCGTTGCTAAATATGAAATAATGGCCACCAATATGGTGAACCCTAAGAAAGAAAATATGCCTATCATTTGTTGAGTTGTTTGTTTCTAAGTCAAGGTTAAATATATTGGATTATTTCCATTACTTCTAAAAAGATGCGGCAAAATCTCATTATTCGTATTTTACAAAGGACACTATAACGATTTCTTTAAATTTTAACGTCTACTTTTAGCAAATAAACCTAACAAATAATAGGTATTTGGCTATATTGCAAATTAATTTTGAACAATCTATTACCCAGGTTTCTAACTCAATTTTTACAGTTTACATTTTAACTCAAAATTCTATTTCAAACTCAAAAAGAATGAACTCCAATTTTCTTAAGCTATATTGCCTTGGCTTATTTATTTCACTCTTACAATCATGTGGTTCTAAAGAAGATGCTGGTACTACTAAAGAAAATACCGAACCCACACTATTTACTCTGTTAGAGCCGGAAGAAACCGGTATATCTTTTATAAATAAAGTTGCCAACTCTAAAGAATTCAACATCTTTAAATACCGTAATTTTTACAATGGTGGCGGGGTTGCTATAGGTGATATTAATAACGACGGATTATCTGATGTTTTCCTTACCGGGAATATGGAACCTAATAGACTCTTTTTAAACAAAGGGGACCTTAAATTTGAAGATATATCTGAATCTGCCGGAATAAAAGGTAATAAACCTTGGTCTACCGGGGTCGTAATGGCAGACATCAACAATGATGGATTTTTAGATATTTATGTCAGTAACGCCGGAAATATGGAAGGCAACAATCACGACAATGACCTCTATATTAATAATGGCGATGGAACTTTCTCTGAAAAAGCCCATGAATACAATTTAGCGGAAACTGGATTTTCTACCCATGCTTCTTTCTTTGATTATGATAAGGATGGAGATTTAGATGCCTATATTTTAAACAATAGCAATATACCAGTCAGCAGCTTAGGGTATGCGGAACAAAGAGAAGTAAGAGCCCAAGATTGGGAAGGTGTCCCTAAAATTTTTAGAGGTGTAGGTGATATGCTATTAAGAAATGACAATGGCAAATTTGTGGATGTTAGTGAAGATGCCGGTATTTATGGTAGTCTTATTGGTTTTGGATTAGGAGTAATGGTCGTAGATATCAACAACGACCTATATCCTGATATTTATGTTTCAAATGATTTTTATGAGAGGGATTACTTATACATCAATAACCAAGATGGAACTTTTAGAGAAGAGGTTCAAAAATGGACAAATCACTTAAGCTTATCCGCTATGGGGGTTGATATGGCCGACATCAATAATGACGGACTAACAGATATCTTCATAACAGACATGCTACCCGAACCGGATCAACGTGTAAAGTCGGTCATGGAATTTGAAGGTTACAATATTTTTAAACTAAAACAGAGCAAAGACTTTCATCAGCAATACATACAGAATACGCTACAGCTAAATAATGGAAACGGTTCTTTTTCTGAAATTGCATATTACAGCGGTGTTGAAGCCACAGATTGGAGCTGGTCTGGACTTATGTTTGACATGGATAATGACGGATTAAAAGATATCTATGTCACCAATGGTATTAACCATGATCTTACAGACCTTGATTTCGTTGATTTCTTTGCAAACGAAATCATTCAAAAGATGGCATTGACCGGAAGAAAAGAATCTATAGATTCCATCATAAACAAAATGCCGGTTACACCATTACCAAATTATGCTTATAGAAACAATGGTGATATTACTTTCAGCAATTACAACAAACAATGGGGTTTTGAAATACCCAGTAGATCAAATGGTTCTGCTTACGGCGACCTAGACAATGATGGCGATTTAGATTTGGTGGTCAACAATGTAAATATGGAAGCCTTTGTTTACCGGAATAATTCAGAAACACAATCTAACAACAACTATATTACCTTAAAGTTTAAAGGTATAGATGGTAATAAATTCGGAATAGGCACAGTGGCGCGTTTATACTACCCAGACAATATTATTGAACAGACCTTAATGCCATCAAGAGGTTTTCAGTCTTCAGTAGACTACCCTATGACCATTGGTTTAGGCTCTACAAAAGCCATAGATTCCATTCGAATTATCTGGCCTAACGATGCAACTGTAAAACTTAGCGATGTAAAAGCCAACCAAACGATAACCTTTGATCAAGAGGAGGCTACTGAAAGGTATAAAGTAAACAAAACCGAAAACTCTACGCTTCTAGAATCTATAGATAATAATACATTCTTGACCCATAAAGAAAATAACTATATGGATTTTGACAACGAAGGGTTAATATCAAAATCTTTAGCAGAAGAAGGCCCAGCGATGGCTGTGGGAGATGTTAATGGCGACGGAAATGATGACGTTTTTATAGGTGGTGCAAAAAACCAATCTGCCGCTCTGTACTTTCATAAAGGCAACGGGTCGCTTTCTAAACCTATAACACGATTTTTTGAAGAAGAAGCACCGCTAGAAGATATTACAGCATCCTTTTTTGATGCCGACCAAGATGGCGACCTTGATCTTATGGTTGGCACAGGTGGCAACGAAATAGGTATGCAAGGCACATACGGCATTAGACTTTATATAAACGATGGCAAGGGTAATTTCACTTTGAGTGCCAACAAACTTCCTAGTATCAATAAAAATATTGCGGTTATTGCTCCTTCAGATTTTGATGGTGATGGAGATGTTGATGTTTTTGTTGGTTCTAGAAGTATCGTCGGCACATATGGCGTAAATCCTGATCATTTGTTCTTATCCAATAATGGGGATGGAACTTTTACCGACGTAACAGAACGTTCTGCTTATGACCTAAAAGATGCCGGTATGATCACCGATGCCATATGGGTAGATATTGATGGAGATGGTAAAGATGATCTGGTAACCGTTTCTGATTGGGGAAGCCCCAAAATTTATAAAAATTCAGGCAGAAGACTTAGTGACTCCAAAACTTCGTTAGACAGCTTAAATGGTTGGTGGGGAGCTGTTGAAGCATACGATTTGGACAATGACGGCGACCAAGATTTAATTCTTGGTAATATGGGCAGTAATATTCATTATAAACCTGCACCTGGCAAGCCTATGAAAATGTGGGTGAACGATTTTGACAACGATGGTACCATTGAGCAAATTACAACGCAAAACTATGACAATGGCGATTATCCGTTACATCAGAAAAAAGAATTGACCACACAAATATTGGCTCTAAAGAAAAAGAATATTAAAGCTTCTGAATATGCATCAAAAACTATTCAAGAACTTTTTCCAAAGAACATTTTAGACAACACGATTCAAAAACAAGTAAATATTTCTGAATCAGTAATCGCCATTAATGAAGGTAATGGCAATTTCACCATTAAATTATTACCTCCACAGGTTCAATTCTCTTGTATTTGTGGAATTCAATGTTTAGATGTAAACAAAGATGGAAACCTAGATTTGGTTATGGCCGGTAACAACTTTGAGTTTAAACCTCAATATTCTAGGCTAGATGCCAATTATGGAAATGTACTTTTAGGAGATGGTAATCTAAATTTTGAATGGCAAAACTATTCTGAAAGTGGCTTCTTTATTCGAAATGAAGTAAAGCAATTGAAAACAATTAAGGATAAAAAAGGCAATAAATTTATTATTGCCGCTATTAATGATGACACTCCAAAACTGTATAAATTAAATGAATAATAAGTTATTATACATATTGGTTTTGGTATGTGCCTTAGGTTGCAAGCAAAATAAAGGTGAATTATTTGTAAAACGCTCTGCGAACGATACAGGTATAACTTTTGAAAATACCCTTACCGAGACCAAAGACCTAAGCATTTTAGACTACCTCTATTTTTATAATGGAGGTGGCGTTGCCATTGGCGATATCAACAACGATAGCTTGCCCGATATTTATTTTTCCGGAAACCAGGTAAAGAACAAGCTATACCTCAACAAAGGCAATTTACAATTTGAGGATATTACCGAAAACGCAGGGGTGGCAGGCAACAGTTCTTGGAATACCGGTGCCATTATGGGCGATGTAAATGGTGATGGATTACTAGATATTTATGTTTGTGCCGTTGTTGGTCTAAACGGATTTAATGGCTACAATGAGCTTTTTATAAACCAAGGGGATGCTACCTTCAAGGAAAGTGCTGCTGATTACGGACTTGATTTTGAATCTTACAGTTCTTCTGCTGCCTTTTTAGATTATGACCTAGACGGAGATTTGGATATTTATCTTCTTAACCACGCCATACATACCCAAGATTCTTATGGCAATGCACAAATTAGGCACAAGAGAATTTATGAAACGGGCGATAAACTTCTACGAAACGACAATGGTACATTCACTGACGTTAGTGAAGAAGCTGGAATTTATGGTGGTGTCAATGGTTACGGCCTAGGTATTGCCGTTTCTGATTTTAACCAAGATGGATACCCTGATCTTTACATAGGTAATGATTTTCACGAAGATGATTATTATTACCTAAATAATGGTGATGGAACGTTTAAGGAAAGTATTAAAGAGGCTTTTGGGCATACCACCCGTTTTTCTATGGGAAGCGATGTCGCAGATATAAATCATGATGGACTACCAGATTTAATTTCTCTAGACATGTTGGGTAAAGATGAAATTGTATTAAAGTCCTCGGAAGGTGATGATGATATCCAAATTCAAAAATTGAAGACCGAAACCTTTGGTTATCATAATCAATATACCAGAAACATGCTTTCTGTGAATCAACCAAACGGCAAATTCTTAGAAACTGCCTTGCAAAGTGGAGTTGCCGCTACCGATTGGAGCTGGAGCGCCTTATTTGGCGACTACAATCAAGATGGTGAGCAAGATCTTTACATAAGTAATGGTATACCAAAACGACCAAATGACCTTGATTATATCAATTACATTTCAAATGAAAATATTCGGTCAAAAATCAACAATACCAACCTTGTAGATCAAAAAGCACTTAAAATGATGCCTTCCGGTTTTATTGGCAATATGATTTTTAAAGGCTCCAACAACCTTCAGTTTATCGATGAGTCCAAAACTTGGATTTCACAGGACACGATAATATCTGGAGCAACGGCATATAGCGATCTAGATAATGATGGAGATTTAGATTTGGTTACCAATAATCTCTACAGCCCTGCAGAAATACAGGAGAACACTACCAACAACAAGGCAAATTGGCTAAAAATTAAACTGAACTACAGAGAAAAAAATAAATTCGGAATTGGTACCAAAGTATTCTCGTACGCCAACGGTATTCAACAGTTTAAGGAAATGTATACCGTACGTGGATTTCAGGCTTCTTCCGAACCTTTAATTCATTTTGGTTACGGTGAAATTTCCAATATAGATTCTGTAAAAATCGTATGGCCAGACAAGAGTTACCAGACCATAACGAATATTGCCACAAACCAAACGTTATACATTAGTCCAAATCAGAACAAAGCTTTTCATTACAGTAATCTGCATACTCAAAAACAATTGTTGTTCAAAAAGGCGTTAAATAACCTGGGTATAGACTTTATACATGTTGAGGACTCTTACAGCGATTATTTACGTCAAAAGTTGATTCCCTACCAAATGTCTGATAGAGGTCCGGCATTGAGCGTAGGCGACCTAAATGCTGATGGCAAAGATGATGTTTTCTTTGGTGGCTCAAAGTATATTGCTTCTCAAGTTTATGTACAAGGGGACTCTACTTTTCAGCAAATCACCTATCCAGAAATAAAAATGGATAGTATAAAAGAAGATATCACTTCAATTATAGCCGATTTTAATAATGATGGTATAAATGATTTAATCATAGGCACTGGTGGTGCAGATTTCTTTAATGAAATGAAACCACTTACAGATTCTTATTATATATCTCGTGATAGTGTTTTTACAAAAAAAGCATTCCCGGAAATGTTTGAAAACACCTCGGTGCTACTTAAATTAGATTATGACCATGACAATGATCTTGACATAATAGTTTGCAACCAATCTATTAGTGCAGACTACGGTAACCGACCAAATAGTTATCTTCTAAAAAACACCGACGGTAATTTTGACATCACGGAAAATCCTTTTAACCAATTAGGCATGATAACCGATGCTATTGTTACCGATTTTAACAATGACGGTTGGGAAGATCTTTTGTTTGTTGGCGAATGGATGTCACCTAAATTCTTTCAAAATAATGAAGGTAAGTTTACAGAAATTCATCCGTTAGAAAATGAAAAATTAAATGGTTTATGGCAATCTGTAATCAATTTTGATATTGATGGTGATGGTGATCAAGATTATCTTTTAGGCAATTGGGGATTAAATACCAAATTCTCCACGTCAGAAGAACATCCTATGAAAATGTACTACGGAGACCTTGATAAAAACGGAGCTACCGAAACCATTGTCAGCACCTTTAAAGACGGTAAAGATTATCCGGTAGACGGTTTGAAAGAATTATCTAGCCAATTGGTATCACTTCGTAAAAAATTCAACTCATATAGTTCTTTCGCGGGTAAATCCATGGAAGATATATTAGGTGAAAATATGCTGCAAAACGCAGAAATTCTAGAAGTACATACTTTAAATTCTGGCTTCCTCAAAAATGAAAATGGCAAATTCACCTTTGTTCCATTTAGTTATAAATTGCAATTGGCACCGATAATGTCGTTCTTGGAATTTGACTTTAACGGCGATAATAAAACCGAAGTTTTGGCAGCGGGAAATTATTTTGGTGTTAAACCGTATCATGGCCGTTTTGATTCTTTCCCCGGAGCATTGATAAGTAACAACAACAATATTACCTTAGCGAATAAAATTGGACTCGATTTAACTGGAAAATCGATTCGAAATATGAACATCATTAAATTCAACAACAACAATTATATTTTGCTCACCTTTAATGACGAAGCAGCAGAGGTGTACCAAATACTCAAACCTTAGTACAATGAAAAAGTATGCATGTATACTATTAGCAGTTTTCTTATTTGTAAACTGTACAGAGAAAAAACAAGAACCCATTAAAATATCTCCAGACGATTTACATAATTCTATTGACCACGTTATAGATATCATGATCCATGATATTTTCTCACCACCTGTGGCCAGTAGAATATTTGCATACCCAAACATAGCTGCATATGAAATCGTTGCACAAACCAACCCAGATTATAAATCTTTAGCCGGGCAATTAAAAGATTTAAGACCAATACCGGCCATTGATACTGTTTCTGGTATAAATCCGCAATTATCTGCGCTAATTGCCCATATGCACATTAGCAGGCAGCTCATCTTCTCTGAAGACAAGTTTGATGTTCTACAAGACAGTTTGTTCACAAAATGGAAGACAATGAACGAGCCTGAATTTGAAGCTTCTAAAGCATACGGATTAAAAGTTGCAGAGCACATAAAAGATTGGATGAGCAAGGACAATTACAGCCAAACCCGTACTATGCCCAAGTTTACCGTAGATACTGACGACCAAGCAAGATGGCAACCTACACCACCGGCTTACATGGATGGTATAGAACCCCATTGGAACAAAATACGCCCGTTCATCATAGATTCGGCTTCTCAATTTAAACCTATTCCACCGCCAGCATTCTCTCTTGAAAAAGATTCTGACTTCTACAAAGAACTTATTGAGGTATATAACATCAGTAACGAAATTACCAAGAACGGAGATGAGTCTGAAGAAGTTGCTATTGCCAAGTTTTGGGATTGCAACCCTTATGTTTCCGTTACAAGAGGTCACCTCATGTTCGCCACCAAAAAAATTACGCCTGGAGCACACTGGATCGGTATTACCAAAATAGCCGCTAAAAAGACAAATAGTAATTTTGATGATACCGTTTTCGCCTATACCAAAACATCAATGGCAATAGCCGATGGATTCATTAGCTGTTGGGACGAAAAATACCGAAGTAATCTAATTAGACCAGAAACCCTTATCAATCAGCATATTGATGAAAACTGGAAACCTATTCTACAAACACCACCTTTCCCAGAATATACCAGCGGGCATAGTGTAGTTTCAGGTGCAGCAGCAACAGCGTTGACCAGTATTTTCGGAGAGGACTTTAGCTTTGAAGACGATACGGAAACGCCGTATGGTTTACCTATAAGAAAATTCAATTCTTTTAACGAAGCTGCAGATGAAGCTGCTATAAGTAGAATGTATGGCGGAATTCACTACCGAGCTGCCGTTGAAGTTGGTGTAGGTCAAGGAAGAAAAATTGGAGCACTATTGAACTCCAAAATTGAAATGAAGAAAAACTCAAGTTTAGCACATAATTAGATCGCATGAAAAAAGGCATAACCATAATTATAGCAGTGGTTTCCATTGCATTACTTTGGTATTTTCTAATTAAACCACAAGATTATCAGATTAGAGTTGTAGCAAAATCAAATACAGGTACGATCAACCAAGCTTTAAAAGCATGGAACAATACATTACCAGAGGCTTCTGTGCGCCAACTTAATAACTTGGATCATTTGGAACAACAGATTGTATCTGGAGATTCTACCCACATCTACAACTGGAACATTATCCCTATTACTGATTCTACATCTCGATTGGTCGTTGATATAAAAGATGCTGAACATAGTTTCTCTAACAAACTTAAAGTTCCGTTTTATGATACCGATTTTGAGAAACAATCAAGAAAAACGGTGACGGATTTTATAGAAAATCTCAATGCCCACAGAAAGGAATTTAAAGTTACCTTTATGGGCGAAGAGTATTTACCTTCCACTTACTGCGCCTGCGTCGAACACAAAACTACTCAAAGCACAAAGGCTTTTGGTATGATGGAAAGTTATCCGTTCATTAACTCTGTCATTGCCAGTAACGGTATTAAGGTTAATGGAGTTCCTTTTATTGAAACAACAGATTGGGATATGCAAAATGACAGCATTAGTTTTAATTTTTGTTACCCTATCATTAAAAGCGATACCTTACCAATAATTAAGGACTTGGTATACAAAGAATTTATTGGCAAGAAATCTCTCAAAGCGGTTTATAACGGTAACTATATGACCTCTGACAGAGCATGGTATACCTTACTGGATTATGCCGAAGAAAAGAATATTGACATAGAGAAAAAACCCATTGAATTCTTTTTCAACAACCCTAACATGGGTGGTGATGCTTTACGCTGGAAAGCCGAAATATTTATGCCCTTAGCAGATCAAGATGAATAAAATAGTACTAAGCTTTTTACTTTTATTCTCTATACTTACTTCTTGCTCAAATTATGGGCAATTGAGAGTCATTGCAGATTTACCTGGTAGTTTAAATGAAAACTCTGGTTTGGCCACTTATGGTGATTCTACTGTTTGGGTAATTGAGGACGGAGGTAATAAAGATGAACTGTACCAAGTGGACTTTAAAGGTGATATAATAAAAAGCCTTAAGGTAAAAAATGGAGACAATCAAGACTGGGAAGACCTTACTACAGATAGTGCCGGTAATATTTATATAGGTGATATTGGCAATAACACCAACAAACGAAAAGATTTGGTCATTTACAAATTGCCAAATCCTACTATTGAGCCCGGTGATAAAATAGATGCCGAAAAAATAAAGTTGCACTACCCTGACCAAAAAGGTTTTCCTCCAAAAAAAGACGCTCTTTTTTATGATTCAGAAGCTATTTTTCATCATAATGGCAAAATATTTATAGTTACCAAAAACAGGTCTCATTCCTTTACGGGCGAAGCCCGTATCTACTCCGTACCAGATACCAAAGGTTCTTATGAAGCTACACTTGTAGGTACTTTTATACCTTGTACAGATTGGAATACGTGCCGAATAACTTCAATTGATATATCTCCAAAAGGAGATAAAATCATAGCCCTTAGTTATGGGAAGCTTTTTGTTTTTACGGATTTTACCTGGGATGATTTCACCAAGGGCAATATGCAAGAAATTGATTTAGGAGCCCGATCTCAATTAGAATCGGTATGCTTTTTAAACGACACTACCTTATTGATATCAGATGAGCGAGCTCACGGGGAAGGTGGTAACCTTTATACCTACACCTTAAAAAAATAACATTTTTAAAACCCGAACCCTAAACCAAAAGTAAACCTAGCTCCGTCTTCGCTAGCAAATATTGCTGTATTTACAGATATAATATCTGAAGCATTTAAGAAAAACCCTCCACCGTAAGAGGTATGCCATCTTCCAGAATCTATACCAGGAAACCATACCCTACCATAATCAAACCCTCCAAAGAGTCCCATTGCAGTGGGTAACAACCTTGTTCGTTTTTTTCTAAGGCTAAATCTAATATCCGTATTCTGGTAGTATGATGTTTTACCGGTAAAACGCTGATTTCTAAACCCACGTAGACCATCTATACCGCCAATACTCGCAGCTTGATAAAATTCATATTCATCACCTATGTTAAAATGTGCCTTCCATTTTGTAGCCAGTACTAACCTGCCACTTGGTATCAATTTATAATCAAAACTTAAACTTGGTACTATATAGCCAAAATTACCTCCGTCTTTAGAAAGGTTTTCTTTAAAACCTGCCTCTAACGAAGTGGACATCCCAAGGGTTGGAAAAGCTTCATTATCCTTGTTTTCATATGCGTAAGAGGCATGAGCCCCTACAAAATCGCTATTGGTCTCTTCTCCATTTTGCTGATAAAAGGTATTTATAAATCTATCATTGGTTTCTTCAACACTTATATTCTCATATGATAGACCCAATTTTACTTTTGCTCCCAATTGCCCTCTCCACACCAATGATGGCGAAAAATCTATTTGCCTAAGTTTTACCCTGTTGTAATCCAAACTTAAATCATCGTCTAAATTTTCAGTATTGTTTCCAAAACCAAAGAAATTGATAGCAAAATTCGGACTCGTAAATCGTGCTTTCAACTCAGCATTCCAATTCTCGAACACATGGGCAAATTCACCTCGATACTTAAAATCAAATCCGCTTGTTGCGAAATAATACGATGCTGCAAAAGTGTGCTGCTGGGTAAAAGGATTTTGCCTAAAACCATTGTAAGTATAGGTATTTACAAAACCAATACGCACCCCGTCATCTGGATTATAACCAATTGTTGGTATAATCTGATTAAAGCTATTTCTTAGTTTTAGTGGTTGGTAGGTATTCAAATTATACTCATCCGACAATTTAACCTTTGCACCTCCTGTTTCTTCAAAGGTGTTCTTCTTACTTTTAAAATCATATAAAGCAACCTTTTTACCATCTTCTACCCTATAGATATCATTATTGTGACCACCGATTATCCTCACCTTTACTCCCGAGTAATTAGCCGGATTCTTTACCTCAAAAATATCATCATCATCTAAACCAAAAACCCATAGCTCTTTGGTATCTTCTTTGGTAAATACCTTGTAGTAAAACAGTCGTTTCTTCTCGTCTTTTATATTTCTAAAAACTTTTACCTCTGTTTCTTTATCGTTGAGCCTATTGATCTCGAACCAATCATCTTTATCGGTACCCGCAACCACGGCATACTTATTTAAAACTTTGTAGTACTCGTTGGCAGTTTCATCTATATTTTTTAGGCGCGCCAAAAGTATTCTCTTAATTTCTTCTACCGTTTCGTCCCTTACTTCTTCTGGAAAAGATTTGAACGCTTCATCGATATCGCTTTCCTTTAAGTTTTCCTGTAAATATCTAGCTTGCGCCAACCATTGGCTTTTTTCTGTTTCCCCTAATAGGGTAAGATCTAAAACATAGGTCATAGGAGAAGAGTTAAAGCCCTTTACACTTCTTATTTCCTCATTAAAACCTTCCATTAACCTTAAGCCCGGTATTATACGAGTGGCAATATTCATTAAAGCACCATCACCCATTTTTGAGTATACCTGATCTCGATCTCTCGGTACAGGTCTATAGACCACTTTGTTCTTTTTCTCATCTTTAAACTCTGCCCAACGCCACTGATCTACATGCCTGTCCCAATCACCTAAAACCATATCAAAAAGACGCGCCCTTAGATACAGATCCTTATCTACCTCATATTTCTCATCATCACGAAGATCTTCAAGCATGCTATCCGTACTTTTTAAATCGTTGGAAAATCCGAAACTTGCCAAATCACCATGCCCATCTCCCGTGTGTTCCTCTATCATATACAATTCATCGCCAAAAGTATCATTGTACTCATTTAATGCAGGTTGTTTTGGCACATAATATAAAACGGGATTTGTATGATATATACCTATTGCATCAGATAATCTTGCAGTTGTAAAAGGACCGTAAGGGTGAGAACCGGTGTAAAAATCCTGTAACAATTCTTGCGTATAGGTTTCCTTAAGGTCATCAAGTACATACTGATCTTGAAATGCCATGGATTGTAAATAAAGCTCAGCACTTTTTTTCAACGCCCTCATAACATACTCCCTACCATCTTTTGCACGAAGACGAAGCGATTTAGATTGATGCCCTCCTCCCTTTTTCACTGGTACCAGACCACCCATTAACGAATCTAAATTTACCGTGGGCACCTTTACTTTTGTTCCGTAATATTTACGATAACGTTCTCCCCATATTCCCTTATAAAATCCACTTTTTTCGATTTCCTCTTTCGTATACACAGATGCTTCTACCGTATCTGGAAAATTAGCGGTAAGTTCAGCTTCATAGGCTACTTTTGTTGGCGGTAGCACTTCATTTGTAAATAAAAACTCTTCATTTTCGTTTTCATCCACACCATAAAAACGAACCCTAGATGATCCATCTTTATATACCTCTAATGTTGCATACCCCATTTTACCGGTACTAAACTGAGAACCGTTCAACAACTTTGTAAAGCCTTCTTTTGCCCCTGAGCCACTTACAATTTGTGGTGTGTTATTTTCAAGTATATACTGTAACGTATGCTCGTGACCCGATGCAAATATTACTCGATCGGAATATTGTGCCAAAGTCGTTACTCTTTTCATCAATTCCCTATAGCGTTTATTGTTAACATCTTCAATTGATGCTCCAGAAGTACTACGCAACACATTAATAAAAGTTCCCAAAACTGGCAGGGGTACAGCCATCTTTTTTGGATAAAATTGCTTTCTTAGCGAATATTGCCCTCCATGTTCCCCATAACTGTTTGATGGGTGGTGCATGGCAATTAAGGTAGTTCTATCACGATAGTCTTTAATGACATCTTCCAATTCTAGAAAAAACTTGTCTCTGCTCTTTATCTCGCATTTATCATTAATATCCGGGCGTTTATCCCAATTGGTCAGATACCATTCTGTATCAATTGTAATTATCGCGACATCATTACCAATTTCAACAACATCAATAGGGCAACCATTTTCAGGTAAAAAAGGATCTTTCTCCTTTTCCTTTAATGCTTGCTTAATATAATCTTCTTCTCTTTCTAGACCGATCAATCCTTCTGTATACCAATCATGATTACCCGGTATAAACAATGATCTTCCCTTAAAATCTTCCAATGTTTTAATTTGGGCATCTAAATGGTTTTTCGCCTCTCTATAAGCTTGTGTAGAATCCTTTGGATCAGGGAGCCCTGCCGGGTAAATGTTATCTCCCAAAAAAATGGCAGTACTATGCTTATCGGCCTTGTTCAATCTATTTTTAAAAATTTTGAGTGCAGGGTTCATACCACCAATTGGAGACAAACCTGCATCGCCAATTAAGTAAAAAGTATGTGAAACTTCTTTGGTATCGTCAACATCAACGGCATATTTTTCATCTACATATTTAGTACTATAGGTTGCACAACTTGTAATAAATATAAAAACCGATAGATATGCATAAATCTTTTTCATAGTAGCCTTGCCCTCTTTAAAATTTCGTAATTTGGGTATTTATTATCAATTTTCTATGTCAAATATCTTAGATAGTACCCAACAATTTGTAACGGACTTACTTACCAATCAATTGGACAATAAGTTTTTATACCATAATCTAAGACATACACAAAGAGTCGTTAAAAGTACTAAAGAATTACTTGAATCTTGCTCTCTATCTGATAAGGATAAGGAAGTTTTGCTTCTTGTGGCATGGCTACATGATACTGGTTATACTAAAGGCACTAAAAACCATGAAGAAAGCAGTTGCGAAATTGCCGAAGATTTCTTGACCAAAGAAGGTTATAATGTTGAAGAAATAGAGAAGGTAAAATCGTGTATTCTATCTACAAAATGGAATGCTACGCCAAGCAATGAAATGGAAATGATTATTCGTGATGCAGATTCTTCTCATTTTGCACAAAGTAGCTACCTCGAAACTTCTGATCTTCTACGTGAAGAACTTAAATTACTCGGCTTAAAAAATTACAGTCAAAAAGAATGGTTAGAGCTTAACATACAAGTATTTAGAACTGACCACCAATATTATACAGATTACGCCAAAGAGAATTGGTTAGAGAAAAAGGACAAAAATTTAAGAAAGCTCATTAAAGACAAAAAGTCTGAAAAAAAACTTGCCAAAAAAGAAAAGCTAAAAGCCCAGTTTAAGAGTGAAAGCCCAGATCGAGGTATACAAACCTTGTACAGGGTAACATTAAAAAATCATATTACCCTTAGTGATATCGCTGACACCAAGGCGAATATCTTACTATCTGTAAATGCCATTATTATATCATTGGCATTGTCCAATTTGATACCGAAATTAGATAACCCATCTAACGATTACCTTATTTACCCTACAGTTATATTTGTATTCTTTAGTGTTGTATCCATGATTTTAGCCGTACTGGCCACAAGACCAAATGTAACCAGTGGCGAGTTTACCAAAGACGATGTGAAAAACAAAAATGTGAACTTATTGTTCTTTGGTAATTTTCATAAAATGGCATTGAGCGAGTACGAATGGGCCATACAAGAAATGCTAAAGGATAAAGATTATATATATACTTCTTTAACCAAAGACCTTTATTTTCTTGGTATAGTCTTAAATAGAAAATACTCGCTTTTACGATGGACCTACACTATTTTTATGATAGGTATGATCCTATCTGTCATAGCATTTGCCGTATCCTTTAAATTCTTTGGTCCGGATCGTAAACTAGAACTATTGAGCCAAGTACTAGTCTTTTAGGGCATCCATCAAATCTTGGTAGGTATAGGTCTTTTCCGGCTCTTGCTCTCTTTTGTATAAAATTTGAGCACGTATCGCTTTTAAACCAGATACCCCTTGAAGTCCTTCAAGCTCAACAATTTCTATCTTGTCTGTAAAATAGCCTTTAGATTTCAAGAATTTGATATACCTTAAATACTCAAGCTCATCTTTTTTCTGCGAATAAACTATGGACAACACTCCTTTTTGAGTTAGCCTTTGCTCTGTACCCTTTATGTAAGATTTGTCTATTCTTTTCTTTATTACCTCGTAACGTGCATTATAAGTTCCATCAACATCAAACTGCTTTTCATCCATTCTAAAACGAATGGATAATGATGTATTATAGACCAAAATCAAAGAAGCCGCATCTAACGGTACCGGTAATTTAGGTTTTAATGAGTAATGGGCATTTTCCATTTCACACATTACCTGTAACTGCCAAAGCCTAAGATTATTAAGATATAAAGGATTGTACTCTTTACTTTCTGATATTGAAGAGCCAATATACATGTTGTGCTCTACACCATCGGTTTTATAACGCTCATAATAATGAGGAAACATTGCCTGTGCACTTTCTTGTCTCTTATCAATAACCGCAGATAATGTTTTATTGATCTGTGTTACACTTTCATCATAATTTTTTCTATGATCGTAATAAGAACCTGTGCCCATATCTATTTTAGCCTCATAGGCTAGTATATGGCTTTTAATTTCCTTATCGGATTTTTTAAGATGTTCAAAAACTGGTGAAATTTCATCTTGAACAAAATCAAAAATAGCCTGTTCACTATTGGTATATAGCATTTCTTTTATACTATCCAAGTGATTGTTCACTCTAAAAATCAGCTCTTCGTAAATTGGTAAATTCCATTTTTTCAAGGCAATATTCAATACAGCATCTATTTCAGAAAGCTGAATCATTAAATCTCTTTGAATGGCTAAATTTCTTGCATGAGAAGAATCTTTTATATCTATCTGACCAAACAATGGATAAACATCCTTAAAAACGATTTCTTTAAATGAAGGTGACCTACCTTCTGTTTCATCGAGCATGAATCTTTTGGCCTCTTCTTGAAATCTCCAATACACAGAAGAATGCACCGATGTACACTCATTTTGAATAATAGCGTCTATTCTATTGTTATCTTCATTTTTGGCACGAACAACAGCCGAAACAATAAAAGGCAATACATCATCTAATTTCTGTGCATTAACACCATTAAGCACACCTTTCTTTTGGGAAACTATTTCTAAAACCCCTAATAGATTTCCTTCATATGCTATTGGTGCAAATATGGCACTTTGCACACCCTGATCTTGTAGTCCTTTATATGGTTGCACATCGCCAGATTGTTGTACCATACGGTCCATATCGGCAATGGTGAAATAAGAATTATAATCAATTAGCTTGGTATAAGAATCTACACACAATGCCTGTTTACAATCAACAGCATGTTTGCCTCTTAAAAGAAAGCTCTCAAAACCAATGCCGGCGACTTCTTCAAATTGCTCTTTTTTGGCATCAAAAGAAGCAAAACCCACCTTAATATTAGGCAGACGAAAAAAAGACTTGAACGTCTCCTGTAAGTCGTTCATAAACTTTACAGGCTGTAAAGTATCTTTAGAGATCAACTTCGATTTAATGTTTGAAATTGCTTGTTCCATCGTTACATCGAACAAGTTTGCAATTACAAAACCTTTTGAGATAAAACTTTCTGGCGGAATCTTTTCCATCCAAAGTGCCGCATCATTAGGGTTAGCCAAAAGTTCATCGACATCTTCTTGCGTAATTTCCTTAGCCTTATCGGTAGGTATAATGTCGATAAAATCTGCATTGTACAAAATACGATAATGGCGCATTACTCCATTGGCATCTGGTATGTCATAGAAATAAGGCCTACTAAAATCTAACTGATAGCCGTAATAGTAATTTAACACTACCACACAGCTCATTATATAATCTAGATCATCGCCTACATTTCGTATTTCAGGCTCATAACCTTCACCAGCTTCATTGATTATATTTTGAAACCGTTTA
Organism: Maribacter litoralis; assembly: GCF_902506355.1. Taxonomy (NCBI): domain Bacteria; kingdom Pseudomonadati; phylum Bacteroidota; class Flavobacteriia; order Flavobacteriales; family Flavobacteriaceae; genus Maribacter; species Maribacter litoralis. The sequence goes on from NZ_LR733271.1 coordinate 1,212,631, forward strand.
GATGATTTTATAATTATATCTTGATATGGCAGTGTTGCCACTTTAATTTCGTTACCACTTAAAGCCTCGGTAAACGTATCTTGCAAAATACGCTCGATCAAGTCTTTATGTTTCTCCAACAAAGTAAAATCTGAAAAACCATTTCGCAATTCAGGAAATCCTTTTTCAACAGCAAGTATTCGTTCTGCCGTAGCAGCCAAAAATGGATCATCGCCCCTCAAATGTTCATCATACTTCGACAGAAGTTTTTCAAAACTTATGAGGTGCTTAAACGGCATTTTCTTTCTATCGTGCTTTCCCATGCTTTGGTTAGTCTACAATTTTGCTGTAAAGTTACAAAACCTACCCTATTTTTTAGTCAACTATAGCCTTGTGGTTAACGGGATTTTCGGATATTTAGCGAAAACTACTGCATGTCATCGGAAAACAGACTTAATAGAGCTTATAAAAACGCTAAAACTATTCCGTTTGACGATGCCTCAAAATTCATTCTTTTTAGCGACTGCCATAGGGGCGACAATAGCTTTGCCGATGAATTTGCCAACAATAGAAATATTTATTACCACGCCTTAAAATTCTATTATTCCGAAGGGTTCAGCTATTGTGAACTAGGTGATGGCGACGAGCTTTGGGAAAACATTTATTTTGAATCTATTTTTGAAGCGCATAAGAACGTTTTTAAGCTTTTAAAACAATTTCATTTAGAGCAAAGACTTCACATGATCTGGGGAAATCATGATATGGTCTATAAAGATGAAGCTTATGTAAAAAAACACCTGTCGAGCTATTTTGAGCCCATTGACGACAAGGACAAATCTCTTTTTGAAGGTATTAAGTACCACGAAGCTATCATACTAAAACATACAGAAACCCAACAAGAAGTTTTTCTTACCCACGGTCACCAGGCAGATTGGTGGAACTACCGATTTTGGCGAGTTGGTAGATTCTTAGTGAGAATACTTTGGAAACCTCTTCAAGTTTGGGGCATTGCAGATCCAACATCACCGGCTAGAAACTATACCGAACTCATAAAGGTCGAGCGACGCATAAAAAAGTGGATACTCAAGAACAATTTAAAAGTAACTGTAGTAGGGCACACGCACAGACCCCGTTTTCCCGAACCTGGCGACATTCCTCTTTTTAACGATGGTAGTTGTGTTCACCCAAGAAGCATAACCGGTATTGAAATTGAAAAGGGCAATATCTCTTTAATCAAATGGCAGATAAACACCACAGATGACGGTACTCTTCGTGTGGTTCGCATTTTATTGGAAGGACCACAGAAATTATCGGATTATATGGATAGTTAAATCAGCTTCTTTTCGCTATTGTTTTCATGGCGACAACAAAACTATCCAACTCATCTGTGGTAGTATATACATTGGGTGTAATTCTACATCCTTTTACATTTGCATAATCGACACCTACCGTAAATATTCTAAACTCACTTAATAACTGAGCTGCTAGTTCCTTTGCATCCATAGATGGTATTCCCACATTTGCAATACCACAACTACGCTGTATCTCTACTGGTGTGTTTACCGTAATATTAGGTACGTTCCTTAATTTATCGCTCCAATATTTCTGTAGAAATTGAAGCCTTTTTTGTTTGCGTTCTATACCGATCATCTCAATATAATCTAAAGCATCATTAACAGCTAAATCTGTATGCACTGGCAATGTTCCGGTATGATTTAATCGTTGAATAAGATCTGAATCATTTTCCCAATCTGTAAAAAGTGGCCATATTTTCGTGATTTTATTTTTTGCGACGTGCAACATGCCCGACCCAAGAGGAACACTCAACCATTTGTGCAAACTAGATCCATAATAATCGCAATGTAATGTTTCAATATCTACTTTAAAATGACCAATACAATGCGCCCCATCTACCAAAACTTCCACTCCATATTTATGCGCCATATCACAAATTTTACGAATTGGTAATATTTGCCCTGTAATATTAATCATATGGCTCACCATCATTAACTTGGTTTTAGGTGTAATCGCTTTTTCATATATAGCCACTAATTCTTCATCAGATTCTGGGTTGTTTGGAACATCGACCACCGTAGTTTTAATACTGTATTTTTTAACCATCAATTCAAAATGGTCTTTCATTGAACCATAATCTTGTAAAGCATATATGGCCTCGTCGCCTTTTTTCCATGGATAACCACCAATAATTAAGTCTAATGATTCGGTTGCATTCCTAGTTATCACCAATTCTTCTGGAGTGCTGCCAACAAATTTTGCCAACCGATCACGCACACTTGCTTTATTTTCCCATTGTACGGTACGCATGTAGTATGAAGCCTCATAGTTAACCATTTTTAAATGTTCTATATACTTCATCATAATCGGGGTCGGAATAAAATTATAATACCCATTTTCGAGGTTAATATAATCTGGCTTTAAAAGATAATCCTCCCGTATTCTTGACCAAAAACCATCTTCAGATTTCGATTCATATGATTTTATAGGCACCCCTCCTTTTACCACAGAACTGTAAGGTAAAAATGGTAGAGTAAAAGCCGCTTTACCCATGTTGGTCAAAAACTGTCTTTTATTCATCATAACATTATTTTTTAATAACTAGGTTTTTAATTTTTTAATCTCTCTTCTAAAAATATTAAAACTAAACCAATGAATACCAATGCAGTACACTTCAATTCAATGAATTTATCCTATTATTGTTTTATGGCAACAAGAATTATAAATGTGAAGAAAAATTTAGGTAATTCATGATAACTCTTTAATCTACGATATCACTAAACATTTAAAGATTATTGATTTTACATACATTATAATTAGTCAATATTTAATTTATTCCGATCTTATCACGTCAACATCCAACAAATACATAATAAAACTCACAATAAATTGTGACTTCATTAAAATTTTGGTTTCTAAACTAATACAATCAATTAAACCTTATTGAAATGAAAAAATTTATTGCAGAATTTATTGGTACTTTATGGCTGGTATTAGGCGGTTGCGGTAGTGCCGTGCTTGCCGCAGGATTTCCTGAAATGGGCATTGGCTTTGTCGGTGTTTCATTAGCCTTCGGTTTAACCGTAGTTACAATGGCCTATGCCATAGGTCATATATCTGGCTGCCATTTAAACCCAGCAGTAACCATAGGTGTTTGGATAGGTGGCCGTTTTGAAGGTAAAGACGTATTCCCATACATAGTCGCTCAAGTAATGGGCGGTATTGCAGGTGCTGCCATACTCTACCTTATTGCTTCTGGAAAATCAGATTTTGTACTTGGAGGTTTTGCCGCTAACGGATATGCAGAACACTCCCCTGGAGGATTCGATATGACTTCGGCACTGATTACCGAACTGGTATTAACCTTTATTTTCCTTTTTGTTATTTTAGGATCTACCTACACCAAAGCTCCTAGAGGTTTTGCAGGTTTGGCAATCGGACTTTGCCTTACCCTTATTCACCTTATCAGTATTCCTGTAACCAACACCTCGGTAAACCCTGCTCGTAGTACCAGTCAGGCTCTTTTTGTTGGAGACTGGGCTTTAGACCAACTTTGGTTATTTTGGCTAGCCCCTATCGTAGGAGCTGCTATTGCAGGTTTAGTGTACAAAGCTATCTCGCCTGAGATAACAGATAAATTATAGAATTACATTGTTTAAGCTCATCATAAAAAGATAAAATATGATGAGCTTTTTTTTTATGGTATATTTAGATGATCAACTTATCTAACTCAATTTTAATATGCCATTATTCATTGTTATTTTAGGAATTCTACTCCTATTTCTTCTCATTGCCAAATTCAAGCTAAATGCCTTTATAACCTTCATCATAGTATCCTTGTTCGTGGGTATTGCAGAAGGTATGGAACCTGTTAGCGTCGTCGATTCCATTCAAAAAGGGATCGGTAACATTTTAGGTTTCCTCGTTATTATTTTAGGTTTAGGAGCCATGCTGGGCAAGTTGGTTGCCGATAGCGGTGCCGCACAAAGAATCACTACCCATTTGGTAGAAAAATTCGGTAAAAAGAACATTCAGTGGGCGGTTGTTTTAACCGGTTTCATTGTTGGTATCCCTATGTTTTACTCCGTCGGGTTTGTAATTTTAGTACCCTTGGTATTCACCATTGCCGCAGCTACAGGTTTACCACTTCTTTATGTAGGGTTGCCCATGCTTGCATCACTCTCGGTAACCCATGGATATTTACCTCCACACCCTGCACCCACAGCATTGGCATCAATGTTCAATGCCGATATCGGCAAAACACTGCTATACGGAATCATTGTAGCCATTCCCGCTATCATTGTTGCCGGTCCTATCTTTTCAAGGACCTTAAAGAACATTAACGCTACACCCTTAAAAGAATTTTTAAACCCCGTGGTGCTTAAAGAAGAAGAAATGCCAAGTATGGCAAATAGCATCATTAGTGCATTATTACCGGTTATTCTAATTGCCGTTGCCGCCCTAGCACAACTTCTATTACCTGCAGATTTCTTTCTTACAAAGATCTTGGTATTTATGGGTAACCCAGCAATTGCTATGTTAATTGCAGTTTTGGTTGCTATTTACACCTTAGGATTAGGACGTGGTAAAAGCATGAAAGATGTGATGGATTCCGTTGGTAGTGCCATTACCGGTATTACCATGGTACTTTTGATCATTGCGGGATCCGGTGCGTTAAAACAAGTATTGATCGATAGTGGTGTTAGTGAATATATTGGTGGTATTTTAGAACAATCTTCTATTTCCCCATTAATTTTAGCATGGCTTATCGCAACGGTTATTCGTGTTTGTGTTGGCTCGGCAACAGTTGCCGGTTTAACCGCTGCAGGCATAGTATTGCCACTAGTACAAGGTACTGGTGTTAGTCCAGAATTAATGGTTCTAGCCATTGGATCAGGTAGTTTAATGTTATCTCACGTTAACGATAGCGGTTTTTGGTTGTTCAAAGAATATTTTAACCTATCTGTAAACGATACGTTAAGAAGCTGGACAGTTATGGAAACTACCGTAGGTGTAATGGGGCTAGTAGGTGTTCTAGTGATTAACATGTTCATTTAAAATAAAAATTATGCAAAAGAAACCTTCTGAAAGAATTAAGGAATTAGGTCTGGTTTTACCGCCGGCACCACCCCCAGCAGGGTTATATAAACCAGTATTGGTCGTTGACCATTTTTTATATATTTCTGGGCAAGGACCCATGAAAAATGACGGCTCTTTAATTGTAGGTAGAGCAGGTTTTGATATGACCACCGAAGAAGCAAAAGTAGCTGCAAGACAAGTAGCGTTAACCATGCTGTCTACCATACAGACCCATTTTGGCGATATCGATAAAATAAAAAGAATCGTAAAAACTTTGGGAATGGTGAATTCTACTCCCGATTTTGGTCAACAGCCTTTGGTCATAAATGGTTTCAGTGAACTTATGGCAGATATTTTTGGTCCGGATAACGGTGTTGGTGTACGTAGTGCCGTTGGTATGATTTTACCTGGAGGAATTCCTGTTGAAATTGAAGCTCATTTTGAATTACATCACTAACAATTATGGCAAAAGAAAACTGGTATTCCATTCAACATCCCGAGCATACAATTTCTCCTTCATTATTGGTCTATCCCAATAGAATTCAACATAATATTGATCTAATGATTGCCATGACGGGTAATGTTAATCGCTTGCGTCCGCATGTAAAAACATACAAAAATGCCAATATCATAAAAATGCAAATGGATGCTGGCATTCAAAAATTTAAATGTGCTACGATTGCCGAGGCGGAATTACTTGGAGATTGCAAAGCGAAAGACGTATTGCTGGCTATGCAACCCATAGGTCCAAATGCAGAACGCTTTGTTGAGCTCATAAAAAAATATCCGAACACCCTATTTTCAACGATTATTGACAATACCAAAAGCCTTCATGTTCTAAGCAAATTAGCCCACCTAAACGCTATTAAAATTTCACTTTGGATCGACATCAATAATGGCATGAACCGAACAGGAATTAGTCCTGATGACAAGGCACTTACTTTGTATCGCGAATTGTATGAAAACGAACATTTAATTGCCGAAGGTTTACATGTTTATGACGGGCATTTAAGAAATACGGATCCAGCTACCAGAGAATCGGATTGTAATGCCGCTTTTGAACCAGTACTATCTTTAAAGAATAACATTGAGAAACTTCAAATACCTAGTCCTAAAATAGTAGCCGGTGGTTCGCCCACTTTTCCTTATCACAGCAAAAGAAAAGATGTAGATGCTAGTCCTGGTACTACATTGCTTTGGGATTCTGGATACGGTAATGCATTCCCAGAAATGAAATTTCTGCCTGCCGCAGTATTAATGACTCGCATACTCAGCAAACCAACTACAGGTATTCTATGTTTTGACCTCGGTCATAAGTCAGTTGCACCAGAAATGCCTTTTCCTAGAATTGAATTTTTAGACTTAAAGCACAGCAAACAAATAAGTCAGTCAGAAGAACATTTGGTGGTCGAATATGATGACCTTACCATACCAGAAGTGGGTGATGTTCATTATGCCATACCTAAACACATTTGCCCAACCGTAGCAAAATATGATACCCTAACCGTTGTAAAAGACAATCAGGTTATTGATTTTTGGCCGGTAAGCGCAAGAACACAAAAATCTACTATTTAAGCATGTTTATATTTGACGCCCATTTAGACTTGTCCATGAATGCGATGGAATGGAACCGCGACCTTACTTGGTCTGTTGAAGCTATTAGAAAAGCTGAACAGGGCATGACAGATAAACCTGACCGTGGCAATAATACAGTATCTCTTGATGCCATGCGAAAAGGAAATATTGGTCTTTGCATGGCAACACAAATTGCAAGATATGTTCATATGGACAATACCCTTCCTGGATGGAAATCACCTCAACAAGCATGGGCGCAAACACAGGGACAACTGGCGTGGTACAAAAGCATGGAAGCTGCCGGAGAAATGGTTCAGATTATCAATAAAAAAGAGCTTGAAACCCATTTAGAACTATGGAAAACCAACGAGGAAAACAAACCCATTGGCTATTTACTAAGTCTTGAAGGTGCTGACTCCATAATTGACATCTCTTATCTGGAAAAATCATATCATCAAGGTTTAAGAGCTATTGGTCCTGCTCATTACGGACCTGGAACATATGCTCACGGTACCAATTCCGTAGGTGGCATTGGAACTAAGGGAAGAGCACTTCTTAAAGAAATTGAAAGGTTGGGAATTATACTTGATGTCACCCATTTAAGCGATATCAGTTTTTGGGAGACAATGGTGAATTATGATGGCCCTCTTTGGGCTAGCCACAATAATTGTAGGGCATTAGTAAACCATCACAGACAATTTACCGATGAACAGATCAAAGAAATCATAGCTCGCAAAGGCATAATTGGTGTTGTTCTTGATGCTTGGATGATGGTACCCAATTGGAAAAGAGGGGTTTCCAAACCGCAATCTGCAGGAGTAAGTCTTCAGCAAATGGTTGACAACATTGATCATATTTGCCAACTAGCCGGTAATGCAGAACATGTGGGTATAGGCTCTGACCTTGATGGCGGATTTGGAAAAGAACAAGGACCTGCAGATGTTGACACCATCGCAGATTTGCAAAAAGCCGTACATTTATTAGAGCAAAGAGGTTATAATGAACAGGATATAAAGAAAGTAATGCACGGTAATTTTATTTCATTCCTGAAGAAAAATTTAAAATAAGCTATTGAGAAATTTTTATACGTACATAGCATCATTTTTTCTGTTCCTAGGACTTTCAACAAATTTTGTTAGTTTAAACACCGATACTATTTCGGTTGTACGTTTTGAAGTTTCTTTATTTTCCTCAACGCTAAAAAATACTTCCTTTGATCTCCATACTGTTGATTCTAAGTATAATAACGACACTGCAACATCTGTAATCGACACATCCTTTGATGTTTACTGTTATCTATCAAAAATTTGCAAGCAACAATTACATCACAAATTAAAAGGTCAACACTTTCATTTTCTATCATACGTAAACTCCTTACGTCAAACTATATTTCTTACTAAAATCTTCTCTTCAAAATATACAAGAACTGCATAATAGAAATAGTCGTTAAGACTACTTTCTATGTACTCAATGTACATATGATAAAACCAGTATTTGCTAATTTATCATCACAATTATGTTTTTCAAAAATATCAGCAAAGCCATTCTTTGGCTCAAAAGAAAGGTTGTACTCTATATTGCAGCGATTATGATAGGAATATCAAATGTAATTTATGAAGAGGAGAAAATGATTCATGGAGATTTCATAAATACCGAACAAAAAGCCGAACAAGACTCCGACTAACACTATTAACATCTACATTTCAACGAATTATGGGACAATACGTTAATTTTTAACTAAGCCTTAAGTACGCATGGCAGGGTATTTGTTATCTTTATTTCATCAATATTTAAGATACAATGAGAAAAGTTAGTTTTCTTTTTATTGTTTTGTTTTCCTTTTTTGCGGCTCAGGTCTCTGCCCAAACAGATTTACCTACCTCAAAACCGCTTAAAATTGACAAAGTTAATCCGGTAAATTCAAGCGGCACACCTAGTTCGGGATCAGTTCTTAACATGCCCAATTTAATAAAGGAGCAGCCTAGTCAAGATATGAATTCAAAAAATCCTGTAAAAATGTTACCCGATGAAGAATTGGTACAGGCAGGCACTGGCATGAAAATAGATCCCAAAGTTGGTCCTGGAGAACGCTTAAATGGATCGGGACAGTATTTTCCCGACCAATATCTGGGTGACGTAAAAAGCAGCGGAAAATATATTGGTATTGTTTGTAGAGATCACGAATACGTTGATGGCGATCGTGTAAAAATATACATGAACGATATGGTCGTAGAACACAACCTGCTATTGACCGGAGCCTTCAAAGGCATAAATGTTGATCTTCAAGATGGTTTCAACCGTTTGGATTTTGAGGCGCTTAACCATGGTTCTTCAGCACCAAATACCGCACAAGTTGATGTCTATAACGATAAAGGAGAATTAATCTACTCTAACAAATGGCTACTGTCTTCTGGCTCTAAAGCAACTTTGATCGTTACTAAAGAGTCTATGTAGAAAGCTATTAAACTTAATTCATATCACCGATATACTTGATATTTTTTACTATTCCAATTCTTCTAGACTAATCAAATTATCATCCGGTATTCTATCTATCATTTTATTGTAGGGATCTATTCCTGCTTTCAACGGTTTTTTATTAGTAGTAAACGTAAAGGTACTTGTGCCCGGCTTAATCCATTTTTTCTCTAATATAAGTGGCACCTTTTTTGTTTTTCCATATATAATAGTATCATTTTGAAATATGGCAATATCTAATAAATTTGGTTGATCAGGTGCTTCTAACTCTTTACCATTTCCATCAAAATAATTTTTTTCACTTTCAACCGTAACTTTTACTTCATAGGTATTATCATCTAATTTTTTATAAGTTGCCTCTTTTGCCTTATTCGTATATAAAGTTATTTTCTCAAAACTATCCTTTAAATAATATTGCAAAGAATCTGGAGTGGTTTCTTTTATATACCCATACCATTCATTTGAAGTAGCGAAAGGTGCATGTGGTCTAAATGCAGCACTATCAATAAATTTTTTAAACCCAACATTCAGTCTATCTTCACCAATATAATCTTGTAAAGCATACAGAATCAATCCTCCTTTTCTATACCAAACATAGGCTTGGGTATCATTATCCAATAAAGTTTTTTCAAATTTATTCTCACCAGCTCTGCCTCGTAAATAACTATCCAATTCTCTTTTCAAAAAGTCTTGCATGGCATCTACACCGTATTCTTTTTTCATAACCATAAGCGACGAATATTCTGCCATAGATTCTGAAATTTGATTAGCTCCACGTGTTGCAGAAGGTGTAATTTGATGTCCCCACCATTGATGTGCTACTTCATGGGATGTAACCATGTAAGCATAATCCAGATCTTCAGGGTCGCTAAAATCGCCGGTCCATCCAAAACTTTCTGCATAGGGTACTGTATTTGGGAAAGATTGGGCAAAAGACTGGTATCTTGGAAATTCAATTATTCGCATTTGACGATATTGATATGACCCAAAATTTTCAGAAAAATAGTCTAAGGAATGTCGAACAGCTCTAGCAAATCGTTTTACATTATAGGGATGATCTGGGTGATGAAAAATCTCAATAGCAACCTTTTCCCCATTATTTCCCGTCCAATCTTCTTTGTAAACATCATAGCGTGCAGAGGAAACATTAAAAAAGTAATCCATTTCACCTTCCATTTTATAATGGTAATATTTTCTGCCATTTTCTTTCCACTCTTTTTGTAAATAACCAGGCATTATAGCAATCTGGTCAGGAGCTGTACTAACTGTACCTTCAAAAGTTATATAATCTGCATCATCATTAAACAATAAATTCCTTAATCCCCATTTATCATTTTGAGGAGGTGCCGAATATTCCTTTTCCGGCAAACCATATTCTTTTCTGTATTTATCACTTGTTAGTTCATATTGTAAATTATACCCAAAAGTTGGAAAAAAATCATTGTTCAAAAAAGTACCGTTATACACAATATCAGACCCAGAACCCTCATTGGGGAAACCCTTATAGCCCCTTTTTATCGCAAGATTCATGACCAAAGTATCACCAGGCATCATTCTATTTGGTAGTTTATAAAGTTTATAATTAGACTTGCTATATACTTTACCTTCTTTTAAATCAACATCACTTACTGCCAACCTTAACAACTCTGTGTGCAGTAATTGATTATCCCCCCAATTTAAGTGTAAAGAATCAATGGGGGTCTCTCCTTTATTTACCATGGTAAACGTACCGGACATTGTTGCATATCTTTCTTCTGGAACTAAATCCACATCTACCTTTACATCTGTAAATTTTGGTTGATTTATATAGTTGTACTTACTAATTTCTTTTTCATAATTAGCTGCTAATTCCCTGCCTTGTTTTATTGTTCTATAAGAATTTAATTCGCTTACATTATAATGAACATACCACCCGGCACCAATACAGACCAAAATAGCTACCACCATTGCCACTTTCTCCTTTAAGCCGAAACGATGTCTTGCCTCTTTCCATCTAGCCTTTACTCCTGAATCAGTTCCTCTTTTCCAAAATAACAACCCAATTATAGCCAGTACGCAACCAAAACCTAACCAATATAAGCGGAACCAATTTTGACCGGAAAGAAAATGTCCAAACCCGTTCATATCTGAAATCGTGTACCTTGGTGCATAACTATATAGATACATATTATAGTCAATATCCGCAAGGCTGCTGATGGCAAACAACGCTGCCCAAATCGCTATGGTTACTACATGTCCTAAAAACTTTTTTGTGATTAAAGCATGGACAAAAAATGCCAACATTACGTAAGAAATATATTTTGGAAATTCTATTAAATAGAGATCGGTAAAATACATACCTAATTGAAAGTTATAATAGCCCTGTAGTATTTGATTTAACAATCCACTTACTAAAATCATGTTTACCAATATGAAACATACAAAAACCAGAGCAAGAAACTTAGAACCGTAAACTACCCAATTCGGCAAAGGCAACGCACCATAAATTTGGTCGTATTTTACACTACGCTCTCTATGTAAAACCTCACCCGTCATAAAAACAATGAGTATAAATATGAGCACTACATAATTATAATCCTTAATCTCTAACATGTAATAGGTCATGGGCATCATTGGTGTACCATAGGTTGGATTACCAAACCAACCATCAAAAAACAAAAATCCAACAGCTGCAATTAAAATAGCTTTAAAAAAAAGATCCTTGGTTATATTTCTAAATTCCATCCATGCCAAATTCCCTAGCATCTTTACATTATGTGAACTACTAAAAACCTGAGACACTACCGGTATTTTTGTTAATACTGCGGCAGATGAACCATCTAACTCTTTAGCAGCTTTCTTTTTAGAACCTAGCTTCTTATTCAAGAAGCGCTGAAAGTCAAATCTAAAAACTGTAAATAAACATATTAAAAAACCAACACCAACCCATAATATTCTATTCCACATTACAGTATCTTTAAAAGGTACTGTTAAGGTATTTTGCTCCTCTGGAGTCCAATATTGAATTGTATTATTTAATGCTCCAAAACCAAAAGGATCAAGTAAACTAACCAGTTCTTTATTTTCAATATCTTGAGTAAGCGTTAAAGTCACCAAGTAAATAATAAATAAAATTGCCCCGCCGGCATAAGCCAACATAATACGCTTTGTCAATGCAACCAAGGCAAAGAAAATACACCCCGTAAAGAAAAAATTAGACCAATAAAAAACCAATGAGGGCTGTAAATAGTGCCATAAATTAAAATCTGCATAGCGCTCTGCCGGTTCGAAACCTGCATAAGGACCAATAGCATAACCGATCATAAAACCAAGAATCAAACCTAAACTCACTAAAAACAATGTAAACATTGACCCTGTAAACCTACCCAGTACATATCCCTTTTCACTAATTGGATAACTGAATAAATAATTTTGGGTACCATGTTCAATATCCCTATATATAGGAACTCCCATTATGGCACTTGCCAACATAATTCCAAAAATACTGACCACATTTAACGTTGATGCTATATTGGAAGGTGCATTTAAGAACACTTTTTCAGAACCTGCTTCAAATCCTCCAATGGAAATAATCATTCCATATAAAAAAAGGATTCCAAAATAAGCCCAAGTTGCAGGACGTTTTATACGATATTTTATTTCAAATAAGAATATTTCAGTAAACATGATGGTCGGTTTTAGGTGGATGGAAAGAAAAATCTATGCGGTAACAGCGTTTGATCTAGCTGTAATTTCTGTGAAGTAAACATCTTCTAAATTGGCAGGACTTGTTTCAAAAGTTTCATCTGGTCTCATTTCACTATATACATGAATAATTGTTCTACCCGCTTTTAAATGAGTTGAAATAACTTGATGTTCTGCCTTATACGCATCAAGATCCTTTTTGTCGATCATTTTTTTCCAGATCTTACCCTGTATTCCAGATATTATTTCGGTAGGATTACCTTGTGCTACAACCTCTCCAAGGCAAATAATAGCCATGTTCTTGCACAGATTAGCCACATCTTCAACAATATGTGTAGAAAGAATAATGATGGTGTTTTCCCCTATTTCACTTAACAAATTATGAAAGCGAACTCGCTCTGCAGGATCAAGACCAGCTGTAGGCTCATCCACAATTATTAATTTGGGAGAACCGATCAGTGCCTGTGCAATTCCAAACCTTTGTTTCATTCCACCAGAATAAGTTCCTAAACTTTTTTTGCGAACGTGCCAAAGATTAGTTTTATTCAATAGCGCCTCAACCAAATCTTTTCGTTCACCTCTATTCGAAACACCTTTTAAAGAAGCAATGTGATCCAACATTTTATAAGATGTTACCTTTGGATAAACACCAAATTCTTGCGGTAAATATCCCAAAACCTCCCTTACCCTATCAGTATCTTTTAATATATCTATATCCCCCATAGTAATACTTCCTGAATCTGGCTGTTGTAGTGTAGCCATGGTTCGCATTAGAGAGGATTTACCGGCACCATTCGGTCCCAACAGACCAAACATACCTTGTGGTATAGTTAATGTAATATTCTTTAAAGCGTGTACTCCGTTGGAATACGTTTTACTTAAGTTTTCAATTTTTAGCTCCATGTACAGTTAGGTATTTAGTGCAAATTGGATTAACACACTGATTATTACCTAAATATACTAATTTCTTTCACCTGGCCTGTAAGTTTCTTCCGCTCTTTTTAAAACATCTTTCCTATAGTACGGTACTTCTTTCCAATCGATGTTCCTATACCTTTCTATTTGATCATTAAAATGTGCTGAAGTTGGGTCGCCGCTTTGCCCGCCTGCCAATATACTTTTCGCTTTAACGGTTTCGCCAAATTCCACTACTGCAGCAAAGCTATTGCCCCTTGTTCCATATATTTTTTTTGCACCTTCTGTTGTATAGCGAGCTCCATAAGCCGCTAAAGCCCCCCATCTACCAGAAGCGAACCCTATTGGTATACTTGGCTTATCATCATCGAAATGTTGAACAATATCGCCCGTAGTTCTTTGATATCTATTCACTTCTCCCCATGGCATTTTCCATGTACCAAAGTCAGATGAAAGTTCATCTATAACTTCTTCGAATATTCTTAAAGATTCATCCGTATGGGTCCCAAAATAGGTCATGCGTTCCATATCACTCATTCCATTTGGATGCTTTGCCCTACTTCCCATTGCGGTTCCATAAAAATGCGCCAAGGTCATGGCTACTTGATCTTCTCCAGTAGTAAAATCCCATTCTTCAAGAATTTTTATTGGTTCGCTTAATTTCGGATTCTTATCGCCATGTGAATTATAAGCCTTTACCAATCCAGGAATCAATGCCTTAAACGCCGGTAAATATGGATCATGGGCTAATTGAATTAAGCTATCTATGGTATACCCTTTTCGATCTTTCAATAACGTTATGGCATGCACTCCTCTAAAATTTTCTTGATCTCTAGACATGTAATAGGGATAGTCTTCTTTCTTTGGACTAAATTCCAATGCAGAAGTATAAGGAGTAGAGTTACAATTTTGAATCCACCCATTATCAGGATTTAGCACTAGAATATTTTCGTCGACCGTATGCAGCCCTTGCCAATCTGTTTTAGGATTACTACCATCAACTGGCTCAGAATAATTAAATTGCACATCGCGTTTTGGAACGTAATTGCCATGAAAATAAGCGATATTCCCTTCTGCATCTGCATACACGGTATTATTACTAGAATTAGTACGAATATCCATCATTTCCCTAAAACCTTTATAACCGTTTTGTTTTGTACGTATAAATGATTGTTCCAAGGCTTTTACCGGTTCCCACATCATGGCAGAAGCCGTCCATTGCCCATCGGCAACATGGGTTATTGGACCATGATGGGTTCTGTAGGCTGGAAATCTCTTCTCTTTCAATTCTTGTCCGTCTATATATTTCAACACAATTTCCGATGATGCTACGGGTCGTAATTCTTCTCCGTATTGATAGACCAACTGGTCATTATTCTTAATAAAAGTTTCCTTAAATTCATCCATAACATCGGTGTAGGTTGATGTATGCATCCATCCGGTTTTTTCATTGAATCCTTGATAAACGAAAAACTGACCCCAAGTTACCGCACCATAGGCATTTAATCCTTCTTCAGAAACTACATGAACTTCTCCCCTAAAATAAAACGAGGTATGCGGATTGATCAATAATAACGGATTACCAGATTGGGTCAATGTACCTGAAATAGCTATTCCGTTAGATCCCTGAGGTTCTTCGGCTTCTTTTTCTTTTTCTAATTGCATCAATTCCATTTCTGGCAGTTCCATATCACTTTCATAAAAAGCAGCGATTTTCTTTGTTGAAATTCGCTCTATATCCCCGCCTATTGAACCTTCACTAAAATACATGGGCATCCAAGGTTCAAAATGTGTCAACAATCTTGGTTTTACCTCTGGGTGGGTGTATAGGTAATAGTTTATACCATTAGCAAAAGCATCACATAATTCTTTTAACCAAGCAGGACTCTTTTCATAATTGGCCTTTGCCTCCTCCTCGGTCATGAATAGCTTAGCACGTAAATCGCTATACAATGCTTCTTCGCCCTCAACTTCTGCCAATCTACCGGTTGCCCAAATATAGTTTTGCTCAACACGGTTAAAATCATCTTCGCACTGTGCGTATAATAATCCGAATACCGCATCGGCATCGGTTTTACCATAAATATGGGGCACTCCAAAATCATCCCTAATGATTTCTACATTAGCCGCTTGTGCTTCCCATTTTTCAATGTCGGGATTGTTTGATTTTTCAGCTTTACAGGATGCAACCAAAACAAAAATCAACAAATAGATTAGTTTATTCATATGGAATATTTAAGTGAATTTTTAGGGTATATAAATGTACTTGATTTTTTACCAACTTCCGCTTGCGCCACCGCCGCCAGAACTACCGCCTCCTCCAGAAAAAGAACTACCACCACTTGATGAGCTACTGCCCGAACCAAAAGAGTGTGTGCCTGATGATGAGAAAGTTTTTCTGTAATACGTTTTATCATTTTTGACCCAGGATATATTCAAATCTTCTTCGCCCGATAGTTTTAGCTTAATAAAAGCAATGATAGCAGCTATACCAAAAAACGGCAGTAACAGCCATAGTAAAATTTTAGGATGATCAAATATTCGCATGGCAATTTCTTGGTCGGACGTATAAATACTATACCCCACAAAAAGAGGCACCACCATAAATACCATACCAAAAATGGTAGAAATAGAACCGCCTAATAGCATAAAAACACCGGGTAACACGCCTAATTTACCCATAAATATTCCTCTAAAAACCTCTATAATATTTCTATAACTTCTAAGAAAGAAAAAACCACCTACCCCAATAAATATTGATAGAAAAACTCCAAGGAATATATTCAAGTAAAGCTTTTCCCTGTCATTTTCATCGTCAATTTCTTGTTTAAATTCATCTAACGCCTCAGGGTTATTTAAAAATTCAATAAGCTGATCTACAGATTCATTAATACCAGTAAAATACTCCTCTTCCTTAAAATTAGGTATCATCGTATTTCTAATAATTCTTGAAGCTACGGCATCGGTTATATATGGTTCCAATCCGTAACCCACCTCAATTCTAACTTCCCTGTCCAACTCTGAAAATAAAATCAATAGTCCGTTGTCCTTTCCTTCTTGACCAATACCGTTCTGCACAAAGAGACCGTTGGCGTAAGATTCTATAGTATCAAAACCCAACTCTTCTATGGTTACCACTACCAACTGTTTAGTAGTGGCGTCTTCAAAAGCAACCAAACGCTGATTTAAAGCAGCCTCCTGAGCTGAAGTAAAAATGTTGGCACTATCGGTTACAAAATCACGCAATTCATAATATTGCTCTTGCGCATTACCATAAAAAGTTACTAAAAGAAATAAAAGAATAGTTTTTTTAAACATCGTTGGTGGTCTGTGTAATCAAATATAAAAACCTTTATTGAGACCTAACCATACTATCAAAACCTATTCTAGATTCGGTTAAACTTTAGAATTGAAGTAACTTGCAGATCGATGTCTGTCGGTCTTGACTGTGCTCGACCGAAATACAGAACAATTAAACAAGAATTAGAAAGAGTAAACCCCAATGGCAGAAAAAAAAGTAAGCATATTAACAGCTTTTAAAACCATTATATGGCCCCGTAGAAAATTGGTTCTATTAGGCTTATTACTAATCGTCATCAGTAAGGCCGCAAGTTTTGTAGCACCCGTGTCTTTACGCTATTTTTTAGATGACATTGTGCCCAATAAAAATTATGATCAGTTAAAAATATTGGTTGCCGTTGTAATTTTTGCCTTCTTAGTACAGGCAGTCATGTCATTTCTTTTGACAAAAGTGCTAAGTATACAAGCACAATTTATGATCTCTGAACTACGAGCACAGGTACAAAAACAAGTGCTTTCGCTACCTATTCGCTTTTTTGACAATACAAAATCGGGTTCATTGGTCTCTAGAATAATGAGCGATGTTGAAGGGGTAAGAAACTTAATCGGTACCGGGCTGGTACAGCTAGTTGGCGGTACAATTACCGCAGTGGTATCATTAATTTTATTATTGCGTATTAGCCCCACCATGACCTTGCTAACATTTGTTCCCTTGATTCTATTTGCCCTTATAGCTTTAAAAGCTTTTAAAATCATAAGACCTGTATTTAGGGAGCGCGGAAAAATTAACGCTGAAGTAAAAGGAAGGCTGACAGAAACTTTAGGCGGTATTCGAGTTATAAAAGGATTTAATGCCGAGGAGCAGGAAAGTAAAGTTTTTGAAGAAGGTGTAGACCGATTGTACCAAAATGTAAAAAAGAGTTTAACGGCCACCGCTTTTATGACCAGCTCATCCACCTTTTTATTAGGTTTGGCTACTACGGGAATTATGATGGGCTTTGGCGGTTACAAAATGATGCAAGGCGAATTGACTACGGGCGAGTATTTTGAGTTTACTTTTCTTCTTGCCCTAATGGTAGCGCCCATTGTACAAATGAGCAATATTGGAAGCCAACTTACCGAAGCATTGGCAGGCTTGGACCGTACCGAAGAATTAATGAACAAAGTAGCCGAATCTGACGAAAAAGACCGAACCATTGTACTATCTCAAATAAAAGGAGATATGGCGTTTAAAGATGTTAGCTTCGCATATGAGGAAGATAAAGATGTATTGCACAACATTAGCTTTAATGCAAAATCTGGTGATGTTATTGCTCTTGTTGGTAGTTCCGGTTCCGGTAAATCTACTATTGCAGGTTTGGCGGCAAGCTTTTTAAATCCGGATTCAGGAGAAATTACCATAGATGGCACCGACCTATCAAAAGTGGACCTTACCAGTTTTAGGCAATTTTTAGGCGTGGTATTACAAGATGATTTTCTATTTGAAGGAACCATTAGAGAGAACATCCTTTTCCCAAGACCAGATGCTACTGAAGAAGAGTTACAAGCGGCAATCAAAGCAGCGTATGTTGATGAGTTTACCGATAGATTTGAAGACGGATTACATACCGTTATTGGTGAGCGTGGAGTCAAATTATCTGGCGGTCAACGCCAACGTATTGCCATTGCAAGAGCTGTTTTGGCAAACCCAAGAATATTGATTTTAGATGAGGCTACCTCTAACCTTGATACCGAAAGCGAAGCTTTAATTCAAAAGAGTTTGGCTGAACTAACAAAAGGGAGAACCACTTTTGTCATTGCCCACCGTTTAAGTACTATTAGAAAAGCGAATCAGATTTTAGTTATTGAAAACGGGCGAATTGCCGAGCAAGGAACCCATGAAGAGCTGATCGCCAAAGAAGGTAGATACCATAATCTGTTTACATACCAAGCTAGAATATAAGTTGGTTGTTCGTTGTTCGTTGTTGGAAAATTAAAATAACTGTTGTTATTAGGGTAATCGAAAACTTAGGAACACGAATTTAACAGATTGCTTCGGCGCGAAATGCTTCTCGCAATGACAGCAATAGTAATCCCTTCGTCATAGCGAGTATAACGCGGATATCCGTTTCTTTGAATTACGTTTCCGATAATGGCTATTGGAAATTAAAAAAGATGTCAGTTCGAGTGAATTTTTGAAGTATGAGAAAATTTGTATCGAGAACCTTCACTAGTACCTAAGCTATTTTTGATTCAATTCTATAATGTCACTCAGCTACTAATTAAACACATTTGTGAGGTTTGAACGCTACCGATAACTTTCAAAACAAGCATTTAGCAGATTGCTTCTTCAATCTCGATTACATCTCGTTTCCTCGCAATGACATTTATAGATCCTCTGGAGCCAGCTCTACTTTGAGTCCGTCCATGTCTTCAGAAATATGTAATTGACAACCTAAACGTGAGTTATCCTTAACATTAAAAGCTTCTGATAGCATAGCTTCTTCATCATCGCTCATTTCTGGTAAATCGTGGTCAGATTCCACATAACACTGACAAGATGCACACATTGCCATACCTCCGCAAATACCAATGGTTCCTTCTGGAGCAAGTTCATAAGAACGCACAACTTCCATAAGGTTCATGTTCATATCTGTAGGGGCATCTATTTCGTGAGATACTCCGTCACGGTCTATAATTGTAATTTTTATATCGGTCATTAATAGGATTTAGTAGTTAGGCTTTAATGAACTAGTTTAGTTTAACTATCAAATTAGTGCGTAAAATATTCTCGAAATTTCATTTGACTCTTCAATTAACTCAACTCTTTTTCTTATAAATATTTGACGCTTCAAGTTTAAAGATTTTTTGGAAACTAAAACTGCTAAATCTTGTGATTTTTACCACACCTTTAAGTCTTCAAAACGATGTATCGTCGTTTCACAAAATCGCTATTTCACTAACAAACTAATTTACTTACTTTATTCAATCTTCTTCACCACCGCTTTGGGCGCTTCTTTTTTTGTTCCGTCGAAACCGTTTACACCACCTACTGTGGTATATTTCATGACGTATTTTTTATCGGGATGAATTTTTTGAAAGGCACTTTGGCACATTAGTGTTGCTTCGTGAAAACCACAAAGTATCAGTTTCAATTTACCAGGATACGTATTTACATCACCAATAGCATATATGCCCGGTATGTTAGTTTGATAATCGAACGTATCTACTTTAATGGCGTTTTTCTCGATTTCCAATCCCCAATCACCTATAGGACCCAGTTTTGGTGAGAGTCCGAATAATGGGATAAAATCATCAACCTCCAAAACCATCTCTTCCTTGGCATCAGATATTTTTCTGATCAATACTGATTCTAGTTTATCATCACCATTTAAAGCAATAATTTCTGCGGGAGTAATCAGATTAAGCTTTCCTTGATTCTTTAACTCCTGTACCTTTTCTACAGAATCCAAAGCTCCTCTAAATTCGTTTCTTCTATGCACCAAAGTTACTTGCGAAGCAACATCTGCCAAGAAAATACTCCAGTCTAAAGCAGAATCTCCGCCACCTGCAATTACCACTTTCTTATCACGGTATACTTCAGGGTCTTTAATCATGTAAGCAACCCCTCTATCCTCAAATTTTGATAAATTATCCAACAAAGGTTTTCTTGGTTCAAAACTTCCCAATCCGCCAGCAATAGCAATAACAGGGGCATTGTGTTTAGTTCCTTTATTTGTAGTTACCACAAAGCTACCGTCCTCTAATTTTTCAATGGTTTCTGCACGCTCGCCTACCGTAAACCCTGGTTGAAAGGACTTAATTTGCTCCATTAAATTATCTACCAAATCGCCCGCCAATACTTCTGGAAAACCAGGAATATCATAAATGGGTTTTTTAGGGTAAATTTCTGCACACTGCCCACCAGCTTGTGGCAAGGCATCGATCAAATGGCACTTAAGTTTTAGGAGTCCGGCTTCAAAAACGGCAAAAAGACCCGTAGGTCCTGCGCCTATTATCAATATATCGGTTTTAATCATTACTGGAATTGTTTGTAATACATCTCAAAATTATCAATCTATTGTTTTAAATATCATGACAATTATCAAGATTTAACCTTCTATATTAATTACATTCTGAATTTGCGGAGCGTATTTCTTAATGGTCATTTCTACACCGCTCTTTAAGGTCATTTGATTGACACTGCAACCAACACAAGCACCTTCTAAACGCACTGTAACCGTTTCTTCTTCAATAGAAATAAGACTAATATCTCCACCATCGCTCTGTAAGAAAGGTCTAATTTCTTCCAATGCTTTTTCCACATTCACTTTTAGCTCTGTTGCAGTCATATCTATTTTTTGTTAACTGGCGAGCAACCCGCCATTGTCGTAATTTTTATTGCTTCGGTCGGTGGCATAGTTTTGTTTCTAGCAACAACCTCGCTAACAACCTGTTTTGTTAATTCTTCGAACGCTTTTTCTACAGACGTTGCCGTCTGTAAAGCCGCTGGTCTACCAACATCGCCGGCTTCACGTATACTTTGCACCAATGGCATTTCTCCAAGAAAAGGTACGTTTAAATCTTCCGATAGGTTTTTCGCCCCTTCCTTACCAAAAATATAGTATTTGTTCTCTGGTAGTTCTGCCGGTGTAAAGTATGCCATATTCTCCACGATACCCAATACAGGTACGTTTATGGAGTCTTGCTGAAACATAGCCACCCCTTTTCTTGCATCGGCAAGTGCAACCTCTTGTGGCGTACTTACTACAACAGCACCGGTTACCGGTAGCGATTGCATAATACTCAAATGAATATCACCTGTACCCGGTGGTAGATCGATCAGCATAAAATCCAACTCGCCCCAATGTGCATCAAAAATCATTTGGTTCAATGCTTTTGACGCCATAGGTCCTCTCCATATAACCGCCTGATCACGTTGGGTAAAAAACCCAATGGACAATAATTTTACCCCATAACTCTCTACAGGTTTCATTTTAGACTTGCCCTCTACATTTACCGCCAATGGTTTCTCATTGGCAACATCGAACATAATTGGCATTGAAGGTCCGTATATATCGGCATCTAACAAACCAACCTTAAAGCCCATTTTAGCCAAAGTAACCGCAAGGTTGGCCGTTACCGTAGACTTACCTACCCCACCTTTACCAGAGGCTACAGCGATAATATTATTAATACCTGGTATTGGCTTGCCTTTTATTTCGTTCACCTTTGGTTTTGCCGCAGGAGCATCAACCTTAATATTGATCTTAATTTTAGCCTTTTCATAAACCTCTCTATGGATGACTTTTAAAATCTCCACTTCGGTCTTTTTACGTGCTTGTAAACTAGGGTTGGCTATGGTAATATCAACCTCTACCTCATCACCGAAAATTTGAATATTGGTTACCGCACCACTTTCTACCATGTTTTTGCCTTCTCCAGGAACCGTAATATGCTCCAAGGCTTTTAAAACATCCTTCTTATCTATCTTCATTGTATAAATTCATTCAAAACCTGCCTATTGGCAAGTAGGTTACAAAGATAATCCTTAGTTATCAGATTATGAAGCTAGCGTATTGAAAATGAAGATGCCATTATAAACAGATCCTCTTATTAATAGATCTTCAATTCACATTTTTTTATGATTTGGCATTTCACTATTACTTTTCAAAAAACGTACATTAGAATCTTTTTAAAAAACCAACATACATGTACCAACCTATCAAAAGATTATCCCAACTCTTATTTTTTAGTCTACTTACCTCTTTATTAATTACATCTTGTTCCAGCTCAAAGAACGATTTCTCCAAAAAAGACGTTAAGCGCTCTCAAAAACTAATAGGTTTAAATTTTGACAAGAAATATATTGACACCTTATATCCCTATTTACAGCGAAATAAAAAAGGATATGATTCGCTACGAAAATATACTCTAGACTACGATGTAGTGCCCGCGGTTCGGTTTGACCCGCTACCTATGAATTTTGAGCCAAAACCACAAAACGGATTCCCGGAATGGGAAATACCAGAGAATGTAGCGCTTCCTTCAAAAAAGGCGGACCTTGCTTTTTATTCCATACCTCAGCTAGCATCTCTCATTAAAAACAAAAAAATAAGTTCTCTAGAATTGACCGAGTTTTTTATAGCACGATTAAAAAAGTATAATGACATCTTACAGTGTACCATAACCGTAACTGAAGAAATGGCTTTGGAACAAGCGAAAAAGATGGATGCCGAACTTGCTGCAGGTAAGTATCGCGGAATTCTACATGGTATTCCTTACGGTGTAAAAGACCTAATGGCAGTGGAAGGCTACAAAACTACGTGGGGAGCTGAACCTTACCGTGATCAAGAAATTGATATGACGGCTAGCGTGGTTCAAAAATTACAAGATGCAGGTGGAATTCTAGTAGCCAAATTGGTTTCTGGTTCATTGGCTCGCGGTGATGTTTGGTTCGATGGAAAAACTAAAAACCCGTGGGATACTACGCAAGGTGCTTCAGGATCTTCAGCAGGGTCTGGATCGGCAACTTCTGCAGGTTTGGTTCCTTATGCATTAGGTACCGAAACATTAGGTTCTATTTTATCGCCAAGCACAAGAAACGGAATTACAGGTTTACGACCTACATATGGTAGGGTTAGTAGACACGGAGTGATGAGCTTAAGTTGGTCTATGGACAAAGTAGGACCTATGGCAAGAAGTGCAGAAGACTGCGCAATTGTATATAGTGTTATTGCAGGAAAAGACCCTAAAGACGGAATGACTACAGATTATCCTGACGGATTCAACCCTAACAAAGATTACAAGTCGCTCAAAGTAGCCTATTTAAAAAACGATATAGAAAAAGACTCTTCGGATAGCAAAGCAAATCTGGATAAGGCTGTGAAGAAATTTAAGGATATGGGCATTTCCTTACATTCTGTAGATTTACCTAAAGATGTACCTTACAATGGTTTTGATATTATACTTAGAGCAGAAGCAGGCGCTTTTTTCGACGATATGGTTCGTGCCGAAGAGGTAGATAAAATGGTAGAGCAAACGCAACGTTCTAGAGCAAATTCATTGCGACAAGCACGTTTTATTCCTGCAGTAGAATACATACAGGCCAATAGGCAAAGACAAGTGCTCATTGAAAAAATGCAAGATCTCATGAAAGATTATGATGTTCTTATTTCACCAAGCTCTGGTAATCGACTTTCAATAATAACAAACCTTACCGGTCACCCGGCAATTTCTATACCTACTGGATTGGATGAAAAAAAGCACCCTACCAGCATCACCTTAGTTAGTAACTTATACGATGAGGATAGTATTCTTTTATTAGCAAAAGCATTTCAAGACCAAACCGAATTTGACGAAATGCACCCTGACGGGTATACCGATTAGTTGTTGGTTGTTGGTTGTTGGTTGTTGGTTGTTGGTTGTTGGAATAAAGCAATGTCAATTGAGACGGAAACTATTTGTTTTCAAAAGGTTCTCGATACACCCCTTATTCAATGAAAAAATTGAATAAGGGGCACTCGAACTGACATTCGTAAATTATATTCTAACAAGTAAGTTCTCGACTGCGCTCGAAGTGACATTTTAGATATAGATTATTATTTGATGATTTATCCTGATATTTAAAAAGTTAAGATAAATCATCATTTCAAGACTAAATCTTTCTTCCGTCCAGAAGGTTGATGATCCTTGAACCGTATGCTGCATTCTTCTCGGAGTGTGTTACTTGTATGATGGTCACCCCTTCTTCTTCGTTCAATTTCTTAAAAAGCTGCATAATCTCTTCGCTTTGTTGCGAGTTAAGATTCCCCGTTGGTTCATCTGCCAGAATCAGTTTTGGGTTTGCAATGAGTGCACGTGCCACACCAACCAATTGCTGCTGCCCTCCACTCAACTGTGTGGGAAACAAATCTTTTTTACCTACAATATTGAATCTATCCAACATATCGGCTACCAATGCTTTACGTTCTGAACCTTTCACCTTCTTATATAAGAGAGGCATTTCTAGATTTTCTTCTACCGTAAGGTCATCTAATAAATGGTATGATTGAAAAACAAAACCGATATACTCTTTATACAAGCTAGAACGATATTTCTCTTTTAAAGTATGAACCGATTCGTTCAAAAAATCATACTCCCCTTCATCAAACGTATCTAGCATACCAATCACATTAAGCAATGTAGATTTCCCAGATCCCGACGGACCCATGATCGATATGAATTCGCCTTCTTGTACTTCTAGATTAATATCCTTCAACAAGAAAATACGTTGACCGCCCTGCTGAACCCATTTGAAAATATTTCTTAATTGTAATAACATCTTTATGTAGTGAATTAGTTGATTAGTGAAATAGTCAGTTAGTGGTTAATGGTTAAAATCTTATTTATTATTCAGTTCTTAGACTTTTTACGGGATTGGTGTTCGCTGAACTCAAAGTCTTAATTGTCATAATCAATAATGAAATTATTACCATAGAAACTCCGCTTAAAGCAAAAATCCACCAACTTAATTCCGTTTTATTAGCAAATTCTTCCAACCAATTATGCAAGCCGTACCATGCAACTGGTGCTGCGATTACAAAGGCTATCAAGACCAATTTTAAAAAATCTTTTGATAATAGCATATTAAGCTGAAATATGTTGGCTCCAAGAATTTTTCGAATTCCGACCTCCTTAGTTCTACGTTCGGTTGTATGTATGACCAACCCAAACAACCCTAAACAACTAATTAAAATAGCCAAACCAGTTGCCCACTTTAAAAGTGTCGCCGTTTTTTGCTCACTTTCATAAAACCGTTTTACGGTATCGTCCATAAAAGCATATTCAAAATCGGACTCAGGATAGGTTTCTTTCCATATGCTTTCTATTGATGATATCGTTTCTGACCAATTAGAAACTTCACTAGGATTCAATTTAAAATGAATTGTTTTAAACTGTGTCCACTTACCAGTATATGAACTCCCAGTAAATGCCATCGGAGATATTCCATATTTTAAAGAATGTTGATTAAAATCTTCCATGACGCCAACTACAGGTAAGTTATCGCCATCTACTATTAAATTTTTCCCTACGATATCTACCGCATTTTCTACACCTACAGCTTTTAAATATGATTTATTCACCACGAACTCATTAATAGAATCATTCAAAGGCATTCTACCGGCCAATAACTTTAAATTATATAAATCAAAATAGTTAGAAGTACCGTACATAAGTTGCAAATCTGAACTAACTTCCTTACTGCCATCTATAAATTTTACGCCCATACTCATGGTTGTAAATGAAGCTGGTGGGTTACCTGCAAGTACTGCACTGGTTATACCGGGTAAATCTTGCACTCTATTAACAAACCTTGTTCTTTTTACTGCTGATGTATCTTGCCATGGAGTTTTAAAATATGCAATTGCATCTGTATTAAAACCCATATCTTTTTTCATTATATAGTTTAACTGTTTACCTACCATTAATGTAGCTATGATAAATATCTGTGCAATTACAAATTGAAATACGGTTAAATACTTTCTTAACAATCCCTTATCTGAACTAGGCGTAATTTGTTGTTTCAAAACCGAAACCGGTTTATATTTTGATAACACGAGGGCAGGATAAAATCCAGATAAAATAGTCACTACACATAGTAAAAGGAAAACACCCAATACTAACCAAGGGTTTAAAAAAATATCAAAGCTTAATCCTGCTGGAATAAAATCTGAAAATAAAAGTAACAACCATTTTGAAAGAAAGAATGAAACTACGGCTGCAGATAAGGTCAAAAGAAATGTTTCTCCCAAATACTGATAAATTAATTGAAACCTTGTGCTTCCTAAGGTTTTTCTTATACCTATTTCTTTCGCTCTTTTTATTGCTTGTGCCGTATTTAAATTAATAAAATTTATACACCCTAACATCAACAAAATTAAAGCTAACCACATTAGGCTTTTTAATGCCCCCATTGTTGTTCGGCTATCATTGAAATCAAAAGTACCGTAGTAAGAATTTAAGTGTAAATCATTTAATGGTTGTAAATTGAACTTACTCTTACTACCACCGAAATGAGAATTTTCTGGTTCATTATGATCATCTGCAATTTGAGTTAGTGTTTTTTGAACATTGTCTACACTTGTATTTTCAGCAAGTTTTATAAATAGTTGTGAAGCAGAATTTGTATTGTCCCAACCTGCTTCATTTATTGCATTGGTCATATCTTGTGTAGCTGCAGTTTTTAATGAAATAAATTCTTCAAAAACAATATCAGTACGACCATTAAACCCTGCAACAACCCCAGAAACTGTGGCTTGTATACTGTCATTATAAACTAATGACTTACCTAAAACATTACCTATTTCTTGATTTGGAAAATATTTTCTTGCACGCTCTTGCGATAGCACTACCATATTTGGTTCGGCTAGGGCAGTATTTGAATCGCCCGCCAACCAATCATATTCAAATGTTTTGAAATATGAAGGTTCGGTATATACTACAAAATCGGGCTCTTTGAACCTATTACCAGTTTCTGAATTTTCTACGTGTAAAGGATAGATGGTAAAAAATGGTGCGACAGTTTCAATCTCCTCCATTTTTAAATCTTTGAGTTCTTGTGCCAAAGGAACGGTCACGCCTGCATTATGAAACACACCAGAAGCACCTTCGAACGAAGTAGTGACCCTGTAAATTCTATCACCGTCTTGATGAAAATTATCGAACGTAAGGTCATAAAAAACCATAGCACCAATTACGAATGAAGCACTTAATCCAATGGAAAGACCCAATATATTGATAACGGAAAATGCTTTATTCTTCCATATATTCCGAAATGCTATTTTAAAGTAATTACGTAACATAGTTGTTATTATCTATTATTCAGTTCTTAGGCTTTTTACTGGATTTGCTCTTGCTGCCCTGATGGTTCTTGTACCAATGGTGAGCATGGCTATTAATACGGCAATAGCACCTGCCCCAATAAAAAACCAAACACTTAGGTCAATTCTATAAGTATAATTTTGCAACCATTCCTTTAAAATATACCATGATAATGGTGATGCTATGATAAAAGCTATTAGCACCAATTTTAAAAAATCCTTGGTTAAAATATAGGTGATGGAACCCACACTGGCACCTATAACTTTCCTTACACCTATTTCTTTGGTACGTTGTTGCACAATTAATAAAGACATCGCAAACAAGCCCATACAGCTTAAAACAATAGCAAGTAAAGAACCGCTTGAAATCATTTTTGCCGTGGTTTTTTCTTGCCTAAAAGTTCTATCAATATTCTCATCTAAAAAAGAACCTAAAAATTCTGCATTGGGCTCTAATTTTTTCCAAGCATTTTCTAAGGCAACAAATGAATTTGCCATATTGGTTGGGGCTACTTTTACAAATCCATAGGTAAGATCTTGTTGCCTACTCATAAAAAAGGTCATTGGCGCTATTGCCCTATCCAAGTCTTTAAAATTATAATCCTTTACCACCCCCAACACAGGATAAAAAATTCCATCCTCAATTTCCAATTGTGAAGTTAACGGGTCTTGCTCGCCTAATTCTTTTGCCATAGACTCATTGATAACCACACCTAAACTATCTGCGGCACTTTCAAAATTTCTTCCCGCAACCATATCCAAACCAAGGGTTTGCACATATTCATGATCAACAATAAGAAAATTGGTCATAACGATACGACCTTTATACTCAAAACCGATACCGCTAGAAGATCTACTGCCATCTTTTCCAAGTCCTAAGTTACTATCCGATCCACTTACGGAAACAATCTCCGCATTACCACTCAAATCATCGCGTAACAAATCTACCATGTCATGACTATTGCGTTTTCCGTTTAAGGGAAAAGATACAACCTGCTCTTTATCAAACCCTAAATCTTTATTACGCATGTAATCAATTTGGCTCCATAACACCAAAGTACCCACAATCATGATGATAGCAATACTAAACTGAAATACCATCAGCACATTTCTTACTTGATTATTCCCCGAAGATTCGAGCTTTCCTTTTAGCGACTGAATTGTACCTAAACGACTCATTAAGAGTGCAGGATATCCACCAACTACTACAGTAATTGCAAGAATGGACAATAATAGCCCGGCTAAAAACATGGGCGACCAAAACATACTCGATGAAATCTGCGTGTTAAACATAGATTTAAAATCATTCAAAAACACAAGACTTAATACTACACCTATGCTAATAGATATAATGAACACGAACAGGCTCTCGCTCCAAAACTGAAAAAATAGTTGTTTTTTTTGCGCACCCAAAGTTTTACGCATACCTATCTCCTTTAGACGTTTTGCGGTCTTGGCTATACTCATATTTATATAGTTAATACATGCAATGAACAAAATCAACAGGGCTACACCAAAAATTAAATAAGGTCTACTTCTACTTACCTCAACAGTTCCATTTTTAAAACTTGCAAAATGTACATCTTGTAAAGGAACTAGCTCGAGATTTATAAAACGACCATTTTCGTCTGCAGTAGCGCCATCCCTTTTCAATCGTTCAATACCTTCACCATAATAAAGATCTACAAACGATCTACTGCTTTGTTCAAATGAAGACGCCAAAACCCCTTGTTTCAGCTCTACGAACAATTCGTGATATTGCCTATCCCACTGTTCTTTGGCTTCATTGTACTCTCTATGACTTTCAAAGCGGGCAGCAATTTGAAAGTCTAAATTACTTTGCGGCACTATATCTTTAGCTATGGCACTAACGGTAAACGGTTTTTCTTCTCCATTTACCATAAGATTGAATGTTTTTCCAACGACATCGGTTGATCCAAAAAGTTTCTGTGCTCCTTCTTCTGTAAGCACTACATCGTTTAAATCTGCCAGCGGTTCTTTTTCATTGCCATGAAGTACAGGAAAACTAAACATGGAAAAAAAGTCTTGGTCCACCCAAACAATATCCATATTTATTTCTTTCTCGTTATACAAGGCAAGTGTACCATCTTGAACAAATCTGGAAATATGCTTAACACCAGCCACCTCAGCTTCTAAAGTTGGCGCTAAAGGTGCAGCATGAACGGTACCTGCTTTGGGTCCTTTAGGTGTTTGCTCAGTTCTTACCATTTTATAAATTGATTCTCCCTGTTCATGAAAACCATCATACGACAGTTGAAACATGGCTGCCATTCCCAATAAAATAGCGACGGCACAGGCTACCGATAACCCAGTGATATTTAAACCGGTATTCACCTTATCCTTAAGCAAGTTTCGCCAAGCGATTTTGAGATAATTCTTTATCATGATTCTTGTTTTTGATTGATTGATGATTTTTACATTACTCTGTTCGTAAACTTTTTACCGGGTTTGCCCTAGCTGCTTTTACGGCTTGCATACCTAAAGTAAATGCGGTTATGCATAATGCAATACAGCCCGACAGAGCAAACATCCACCATTGAATTGATATACTGTATGCAAAACCGCCCAACCAAGCATTCATCATATACCACGCAACGGGAAACGCTACAATAGTTGCAATACCTACTAAAATCATATAATCCTTTGAAAGTAAGACCACTATTTTCAATACACTTGCCCCTAAAACTTTACGAATGCCTATCTCTTTTATTCTTCTTTTTGCCATAAAAGAGATTAGACCGAACATACCTAAACATGAAATAAATATGGTAAGTAGCGCTACCACATTTACGGTTTTAAGCATACCGTCCATTAAACGATATTGTCCACTTACTTTTTCACCAAGGTTACTTTGCACATAATTTTTTCTAGAATCAATTTTAGAGAATGCTAAAGCAATCATATCCCTAACCTCTTTTTCTTTACCGTCAACTACTTTAACTGACAGGTAACGATGTTTCTCTAATTCGTCCTCGCTTCGATAATAATGAACCAAGGGTTCAACAGCATTTTGCAAGTCTTGATAATGAAAATCCTCCATAACACCGACCACAGGATTACCAATAAAATCGTCATTTTTATATTTTAACCGCTTCCCTTCTATAGTCGTCCAACCAAAAGCGGCCATGGCACTACGATTTATGATTACAGGTCTTTCATCTCCATTATCCATTTCCCTATTAAAATTCCTACCTGTTACTAGCGGAATCTTAAGTGTACTTAAATAACCCGCATCGGCAAGAGAACGACGAAGACGCACATCGGTATCCGTATTTGAATCATAAAATCGGGTGTAGTTAAAGTAGTAATCTGACGGTATGGCTTGACTTGTAGCTACATTGGTTACATACGGATTTGCCTCTAAGTCATTTAAAAGCGCTTTGAAGCTAGACTTGGCAGCATCCATATCTTTAAAATCAAGATCAATATTACCCACTATCACATGTTCTCTTTCAAATCCTAAATCAGCCTTTTTCATAAAACTGATTTGACTGTTTAGAATAACGGCAACACAGATAAAGAGAATGGCTATGGAAAACTGAAAAATGATAAATGTATTTCGTAATATAAAACTCCCCTTTGCACTATCTATTTTTCCTTTAATGCCTTGTGAAATTGGTAATGAAACAAATCGTAAGGTTGGCAAAATACCAACTATTAGCGTCACTAAAACACCTAATAAAATAGCACCTAATACTACTGGATAATCATTGGCGATACTGAAATTAATCTGTCCAAAATCAGCCCCGAAAATATCATTCAATTTTGGCAATAAAAAGCCAAAGAACAATCCGCCAGAAATCAATATAGAGAGTAACACCAAAATTCCGTTTTCCAGACAAAACTGAGTAATCACTCCTTTTTTACCACCACCTAAAATTTTACGTACTGCAATATCCTTAGTTCTACGGTACATGGTTGAGGTATTCAAGTTCAGTAAGTTTACAAGGACAAGAAGAAGTACAAAAAAAGATGTAGCTATATTTCCTGCAATAATAATTTCTACCACAGGTATAGAATCAATACGGACCTCAGCATGTGGTATCACCTCCATTCTTGAAATGACAGTAGGGTCTTCGTAATTTTCATTGACTAATTGACCTACACGGTTCTCAAATTGTTGAAGGTTAGCATCTGGACGAAGTTTCATAAATACAGGAGAAAAACTACTGTCCCAATTGACCTGATTTTTAAACGCTACGTTATCCTTCAATATCGTGTTGGGCATTAAAACATCTAACCGAAAAGAAGAATAAGGACTTATTGGTTCTAACACCCCTGTAATTGTCAAGTTTAAAGTGTCTGCCGCAATTAAACTCTTCCCCACGGGATTTTCTTCCCCAAACAATTGCTTACTTACCTTGTCGGTCAGAACAACTGAATACTTTTCATTTAGCGCAGTACTTTGGTAGCCATATTTTAAAGGCAGTGCGAAAACATCGAAAAATTCAGGATCTGCATATGTAGTTGTTTTCTGAAATTCATTATCTCCTACCTCTAACCAAATATTACCCCAACCATGTAAATGTGTACCCGCAATTACTTCTGGCGAAGTGCTTTTTATCTTATCAAGTAATGGATATACCGCTTCATTGTAATCATTACCGTCTGCCAAATGTGTCTTTAGATAAAAAATCTGGTCTTGGTCCGGTATCATATCATCTGCTATATAATAAGCATATACCGAAAACATAAGCGTTAGCACACCACCAATACCAATGCTTAACCCTAAAAGATTTAAAGAAGAAAGCAATCTGTTCTTCCAAAGATTCCTAAAAGAGAGTTTCAAATGGTTTTTAAACATGATTGCTCGTTTTTTGATTGATGACGCTTCATTTTAAAACCAAATTCGTGCCACAACCTCAACTATCTGAATATTAGTGTTTTGAATATTATTCCAATTATCAACGTGTAAAATATTTTGACAAAAGATGTACAATATATTTACAATGGATAGCTATATATAGACACCATGTGACTAGCCTAGTTTCTAGTAGAAAAATT
Source organism: Maribacter litoralis (assembly GCF_902506355.1). Lineage (NCBI taxonomy): Bacteria > Pseudomonadati > Bacteroidota > Flavobacteriia > Flavobacteriales > Flavobacteriaceae > Maribacter > Maribacter litoralis. The sequence continues at coordinate 1,245,519 of NZ_LR733271.1, forward strand.
ATTTAAAGGTAACAACTTACTCTGTTCGTAAGCTCTTCACCGGATTTGCTTTTGCTGCTTTTATGGCTTGGAAGCTTACGGTTAAAATGGTCACCAACATGGCGCCAAGCATGGCTATGGCAAAAATCCACCATTTCAATATTACTCTATACGGGTATTCTTGCAACCATCCGTTCATGACGAAATAAGCGATTGGTACTGCTATAAAACATGAGATAACCACCAGTTTTAAAAAGTCTTTTGAAAGCATGTTCCACACATTAAATATGGTAGCTCCCAATACTTTTCTAACTCCAATTTCTTTCTTTCTTTGCTCAGCTACAAAAGATGTCAACCCAAACAATCCCAAACAACTAATTAAAATGGCGAGTGCTGTAAATACCCCAGAAAGAGTTCCTATGCGTTCTTCCGATGCAAATTTTTCCCCATACTCCCCATCTATAAAATCATACTCAAATGGGATATCTGGAAAATGTTCCTTGAACACATTTTCTATGGTTGTTATATTTTGAGTTGCGCTTTGGTTTGGATTTAATCGCATGTTGTAATAACTGGCATTATCATGCCTATCATACACATACACTCCTTGCTTTACCGGTTCATAAGGCGATTGGGTAATCATATCTTGAACAACGCCTATAATTTTTAATGGTGGATTGGGATCTTCTTCATCATCATCTCGTAAAAACTGCCCTATAAGGTTTTCCATCCCTAAATACTTCTTTGCAGTTTCATTGATGAGTATCCCTAAGGAATCCGAAGCAAAATCTCTTGAAAAATCGCGCCCTTCAACTATTTTTAGATTTAACGATTTTGCATATTCCGGAGATACTTCTGTCCACGCCAAATCCTCCTGAAATCCTTCCGGTTTCCCGTCCCAAACAAATCCGCCTCGGTTAGACCATATTCGGGTGGTTGGGCTACTTGAAGTCGACATTTCAACCACCGCTCCCGAACCTATAAATTCAGCTCTCATTAAATCATACTTACCCACAAAATCTTGACTGAAAGTAGGTACTTGAATCAAACCTTCTTTGTCATACCCTACCGGTCTATTTTTGGCATAATTTATCTGCTGCATGACGATGACCGTGCCAATTATAAAGGCTACGGATACCGTAAACTGCAATACCACCAATATTTTTCTGGGCAAGCCGGCATGTTTACCAGTTTTAAAGGTGCCTTTTAGCACATCAACAGGTTTAAAGGAAGAAAGGTATAATGCAGGATAACTACCTGCCAACAATGCCGTAAACAAAATGAAAATCAGTGAAGCGCCCCAAAACAATCCGTTGCCCCAAGGAAATACAATTTCTTTTCTAGAAAGGTCGTTAAAGCCGTTTAATGATAAGAGTACCAATAAAATTGCCACAACAAATGCGAATAACACCACGATGAAGGATTCACTTAAAAACTGATAGATCAACTGACCTCTCTGCGATCCGATCGATTTGCGAATACCTACTTCTTTACCACGTTTCTCTGACCGTGCAGTACTTAAGTTCATGAAATTAATACATGCCAATAACAACACAAATGCACCAATAATACCAAAGAGCCAAACATACTTTATACGCCCACCTTCTTGCTTTCCGTTTTCAAAACTGCTGCGCAAATACCAGTCTTTCATAGGAAACAGAAATATCTGCGGATTAAACTGAGCCGTATCTTCGTTTAAATCTTTTTTTACGTTTTTTATTCTATCCGTTACTTGTTCAATAGTAGTATTATCTGCCAACTCCACGAACATTTGAAAGGAGTTGTTTCCCCACGAATCCTCTGCGTTCTTAATCCACTCATTAACTGCCAAATACTTCTCCCAAGGAATAATAAATTCTGTATCGTTAAAGGAATTATTTACCGGTATATCACTATAAACCGCGCTTACATTCAGCTTATGTTCGTTGCTAACGGTTACCGTTTTACCTATTGGGTCTTCACTACCAAATAAAGCATCTGCAGTAGACTGGGACAACATTATAGAATTAATTTCCCTTAGTCCGTCTTTTTCTCCTTTTATGATATTTAAACCAAATAACTCAGGACCCGCTTGTTGCATATAATTACCAGGTCTGGATATGCTTTTATCACCATATTTTAAATAATGGTCGTTGGTCCAAGAGCACATGATCAAGTGCTTAAAATTATCGCTATAACCATCTCTTAGCGCTTTTTCCAAAGGTCTAGGTATTGCAGGACCCGTACCTGTTTCGCCATTAAAGGTTTGCGATTGAAACACTTGTGCTATACTATCCTTGTTCTTAAAATAGCTATTATATGTAAGTTCGTCTTGGATCCACAGCCCTATAATTAAGGTAACTGCCATTCCCAAGGCTAGACCTCCAACATTGATAATGGTATACCCTTTGTTCTTTAGAAGATTTCGCCAAGCTATTTTCAGATAGTTTTTAAACATGATCGTTCGTTTTTTGATTGATGTTTAGTTGGTACTAAACAGTGATTGTTGATTGATGACCATAAATTTAAACCTAAATTCGTGCCACACTACTAATATATTGTTTATCAATTGCTTACAATAAAACACATAAATTAATATGTAAAATAATTTGACAACAGTTGTACAATATATTTACAAAGACTGCTTAAAAATGAGAATGTTACACCATTACTATCAATGCAAAAACAAGTTTTGAACATTCATTTCAAAAATTACTCTGAGCGCAAGCTTTTTACTGGATTTGCAGCTGCTGATTTTAATGATTGCAGTCCCACGGTCAAAAATGTAATCACCATAACAAGTACACCACTTGCTAAAAACACCCACCACTTAAGTTCAATACGATACGTAAAACCCTCTAACCATCTAGAGATAAAATAATAGGCTATTGGTGATGCCAGTACAAAAGCAATGAGTACCAGTTTAATAAAGTCTTTCGTTAGTAATTTAACTACAGACTGTACACTTGCGCCCAACACTTTGCGTACACCTATTTCTTTTTTCTTTTGCTCCGCTACATATGAGATAAGCCCAAATAAGCCCAAACAGCTTATGAATATTGCCAAAATGGTAAATCCTACAGAGATAAACCCTAAACGCTTTTCTTCTTCGTATAACTTTTCTACTTCTTTATCTACAAATCTATAATCAAAAGGAATGTTACTTAAGGCAGATTTCCATTGTTGTTCCAAACCTTGTAGCAACTGACCATAATTTTCTGTGTTTGCCTTAATAAACAGCCAATTAGGTTCGGTTTCCTTATGCAAGAACAGAGGTTGTATCTCTTCTTTTAACGAAGCAAAATGATAATTTTTTACCACACCTATAATTCGTAATTCGTCAATTTCATCGCCATAACTTTGCATCAAGGTGGCACTTAACGCGTTTTCAATATCAATATTAAAAGCTTTTAACGTAGCCTCGTTCACTATGATCTGGTCTACGGTATCGGCAGCATTAAAATCCCTACCTTTCAACAATTCTATACCCATGGTGTTAAAATAGCCATCGCTAACACCATTACGTTTTACCACTGTTTTATTTTCCTTATTTCCGCCAGGTAAGTAAAATCCGTTATCTGCCAATATAATTTCCGATGGCGAATAATTTCCACTTGACACTTGCAATACGCCCGGTACTTTTAAAAATGATGCTTTTAAAGATTCTATCTTATTAGATGATTCTTCGGTCCCTACCCGCAATGCTAAAAGGTTATCTTTTTTATAACCTAGGTCTTTAGTTTGGGCATATTTAAACTGTTGACCTATAATAATTACCGTGCTTATTAAACATATAGAAATTACAAATTGAAATACTACCAAAGCTTTTCTAAACGTACCACTTCCAGATTGCAAAATAGCAGAGCTTTTTAGTGCTCTTACCGGCTTTATAGAAGATAGAACAATAGCCGGATAAACACCGGAAGCCAACCCTGTAACTACCCCTATAGCCAATAATAATACCACAATCTGCCATTGATATAAGCTTGTATAGGTCAATGATTCTTGTGTTACTTCATTTACAAATGGCAAAAGCAATATAACTATAGGAATACTAATCAACATGGCGAATATGGACAGTAACAAAGACTCTCCCAAAAACTGCCGCATTAATGCATTTTTACCTGCGCCAACTACTTTTCTAACCCCAATTTCACGCGCCCTTTTACTAGCCCTAGCCGTACTTAGATTTATAAAATTAATACATGCCACCAATTGTATAAAAAATGCCAAACTCAGTAAAAAATAAAGGTAGGTACTATTAGATACGTGATCCAGCTGATTTTTTCTGCCATTGGAGGATAAGTGAATATCAGTAACCTTTGTAAGCTCTAGCGTCTTACTGCTCATACCGGCATCTTTTAAATCTTGCGCTCCTCTATCTTCCATAAATTGAGGCAATTTTCGTTGTAAACCTAAACCACTACCATTTGAGGTCAATTTTACATAACTGTACACAAAATTATTGGTTGCAAAGCTCTGAAAATTCTGTACAAAAGTTCCCATTCCCGGAGTACTCATGCTTACAATGTAACTAGGATTAAAATGCGTTTTAAAAGCCTTTTCATCATAAACTCCTTTTACGGTAAGGGTTAGCGCACTTTCTCCACTGCCCCAAACCACAGTTTTGTCCAAAGGACTGGTTTTGCCGAATAACTTATCGGACAAGTATGATGACAGCATTACGGTATTGGGTTCATCTAAAGCTGTTTTCACATCACCTTCAAATATTTTAAAATTGAATACTTTGAAAAAAGTTGAGTCTGCCAAATAGACCCTTGGTTCATAATAAGCATCTTTGCTATTTGTCGCTCTTATTAGCGGACTGTAAAATGCATCGGTCAACACAACTCTGGTTGCTTCTTCTACCTCGGCAAAATCTTCTTTTAATGCAAATGCTATAGGTGGCGATGAGGTGGCGGAATCAAAAGATTCTTGACCATCACGATCTATAATTGTCTCCACCCTATAAATTGATGACGCCTCGTTATGGTGCTGATCATAACCCAACTGCGCAAATACATATAACAATATTACTAAACAGCTTACGGTACCCAGCGTAAGACCCAATAAGTTTATGATAGTTTGCTGCTTGTTCTTTATTAAATTACGCCAAGCTATTTTGATATAATTCTTTAACATGATGTTCTTTTTGATTGATGAAGATTGATGTTCTTTTTTACTCCGATCGTAAACTCTTTACCGGGTTTACAATTGCCGCCTTTATACTTTGGTAGCTTACCGTTACAATTGCTACGATAATGGCAAGAATAGCTGCCAGCAAGAATACGCCAATACCCATATCTATACGGTACGAGAAATCTTCAAGCCATTTATTCATGGCAAACCAGCCTATGGGTAGGGAGATTAAAATAGCCACCCCAACCAATTTTAGGAAGTCTACCGTAAGCCGGTAAGAAATTTGACTTACAGTAGCTCCCAACACTTTTCTAACACCGATTTCTTTTGTTCGTTTTTCGGCATTAAAGGCAGCTAATCCAAATAATCCCAAACAAGCAATAAAAATGGACAGCATAGTAAAAATGAAAAATATCTGACTCAGTTTTTGTTCCGCTTCATAGGTGGTGTTGAAGGCTTCATCCATAAAACGATAATCGAATGGTTGCCCTGGTGCCATAGCATTCCATGTACTCTCAATAGCTGCAATATTGTTTGCATAATTACCACCGCTCATTCTTACCGCCATATTTTCTGCATCTGAGTTTAGGTGCATTCCCAGTGCACTAATATTGGTACGAAGCGTTCTATAATGAAAGTCTTTAACCACCCCAATTATGGTATAGTAGGTAGGGTTTTCTTGATCTATTTCCTCAGATATCCGAATACCTAAAGCTTCTTCTGCCGTTACATTTAAAATAGGTAACGTAGCTTCATTGATTATAATGGCTGTGGAATCCGATGCATAGGCTGGATTAAAATCGCGCCCGGCAACTATTTCCATTTCCATAGTTTTGAGGTAATCGGAATCTACGGTCCAATCTTGCATTTGAATGGCACTTTCTTGATCTCTGGCTCCTTCTTCAAAGAACGATGTATCTGATCGCCAAGAAGGTGTTGGGTAGAAATTGCTTAATGTTGCGCTCTCTACATAACCCATATTCGCAATCTGTTCTTTAAACGCCTTCGTTTTGGACCCCAATGCACCCATTTCATTAATTAACAACACTTGATCTTTGGTAAATCCCAAATCTTTGTTCTGTATATAATTTAATTGCTGAAATACTACCAAGGTACTTATGATCAGAAATACCGAAATTGAAAATTGGAAGATTACCAAGGCATTACGTACCCTGCCATTACCTACACTTTCTGCACTATTACCTTTTAAGGTTTTAACGGGAGTAAATCTTGACATGAAAAATGCAGGGTAACTGCCCGAAAATAATCCTAGTAAAAATGTTGCCCCTAATAACGCCAACCAGAACAAGGGCTGAGTAAACGGTATTACAATTGATTTACCCGTGAAGCTATTGAAAAAAGGCAATGCTATCATTGATATTAATAACGCCGCTAACAAAGACACAAATGCTATTAAACCTGATTCGGTTAAAAACTGAAAAACAAGATTCAATTTATTCGACCCCAAAGTCTTCCTAACTCCAACTTCTTTGGCTCTCTTTAACGAATGAGCCGTAGACAAATTCATAAAATTAACACTTGCCAATATAATCAAGAACAGCCCAATAAAAGAAAGAATGTAGATATTCTGAATACTGCTTGTAGCACTCATTTCCGAACTTTTATCTGAATGCAAATGAATATCGGTCAAGGGCATGGTGTGGTACCGAATGTAATTACCCGATGCCGCAAACGACTCCGCCGTCATCCCCGGAAAATATTTCTGTGCCCATGGTAACATGTAACGCTCTAACATGTCTTGCAAGGGTCCTTGAAAATCTTCTACCGATGCTCCCGGTATTAGTTTTATAAACGTAAAATAATTATTTCCACCCCAATTATCTTCTCTAGATGCTACGTTGCCCGCCATTGCCAAAAACACACTATAATCATTGAAATAGGAGTTTTTCGGCATATCTTCTATTACCCCGGTTACCGTATACGTATCTGTATTATCCAACAGTAGATTCTGACCAATGACATCTGTAGCACCAAAATGCTTTTCGGCTGCAGTTTTGGTCAACACTAAGGAGTTGGTACCCGTTAATGCTGTTTTTGCATTACCTGCGAGCAACTCTATCCCAAAGAATTCAAACATGGTAGAATCGGCATAAGTGATATGGTTTTCTTTGGCACTTCTGTTTCCACCTTCTTTTTTTACATACGCACTACCTACGGTTCTGAATCGAACAGTAGATTCTACTTGCGGATAATCTCTTCTTAAGGTTTCTGCCATTGGTGCGGCGGCTTCACCAGCTTTGATTTCCGCTCCACCAAATTTTATATCAGAATCTATGCGATAAATTCTATCTGCATCGGCAAACATTTTATCATAACTAAGTTCGTCGTAGATATACAGCGATATAATTAATGCCCCAGCCATACCAATGGCTAGTCCGAATGTATTTAGAAAAGTGAAAAAGGCTTGCTTCTTTAAACTCCTCCAGGCGATTTTTAGATAGTTCTTAAACATGGTTCTCGTTTTTTGGTGCTTGATTACGACTCATCAAATTCTAATTTCATGCCATTAATACAAATTATTGATTGTCAGGTATTTATATGTAAAGATAAAATACTGAGTGTCAAATATTTGGACAAAATGTGTCTAAATTATTTACAATAAAGTTTTATTCCGTACGTAAACTTTTGATAGGATTCGCCCGTGCAGATTTAATGGCATGATAGCTTACTGTTATAATAGCAACGGCAACCGCCATAATACCTGCCAAGGCAAACACCCACCAGTTGATTTCTACCTTGTAAGCATAAACATTCAACCAATTATCCATAGCGTACCATGCAAATGGCGTTGCAATTACAATTGCAATGATGACCAACTTTATAAAGTCTTTTGACAATAATGTGACAATACTAGAAACTTCTGCTCCCAATACTTTTCGTATCCCTATTTCTTTGGTTCGCAACATGGCACTATACGTTGCCAAGCCAAATAAGCCCAAACATGCTATGAATATGGCTAAAAAAGAAAATAGGGTAAACAGCTTTTTAAATCTAAAATCCGCTTGGTACTGTTCATTAAAACTATCATCTAAAAAGCTGTACAAGAATGGTCTGTGTGGTGCTAAAGTTGCCCATTTTTCCTCAATATTGGCTATTGACCGCTGCATATCATCTGTCTTTACCTTTAAGGAAATATACCTTCCATATTGAGAGTAACGCATGGATAGCGGAGCTACTTCTTGATGTAGGGATATGTAATTAAAATCCTTAACGACCCCCACAATGGTTCCTTCACGACCCCATTGCTGAAATTTTTTACCAATAATTTCAGAAGGGTCTGCATAACCAAATGATTTTACTGCAGCTTCATTTACGACCATAGCACTTAGCGAATCTGAAACAAATTCCCTTGAGTACGCTCTGCCTGCCACTACTTCAATATTATAATGTGGTATAAAATCAAAATCTATTTCATACAAAAATGGCTCAAAATGTTCCATACTGCCTTCAAATGTTTCTATCTCTGTTCCGGCAGCCGGAAAATGACCTCCTGGCACTGTGCGCGAACTAGCTACAGATGTTACTTCTGGCAAACTTTTAAGTTCATTTTTTACGGTTTCTATCTTATCCAAAACTTCACCGTCCCAATTATAATCGATGACCAATTGTTGCTCATTGTCAAACCCAAGATTTTTGTTCAACATAAAACTTAGTTGAAAATAAACGATAACCGTACTTGCTATCAATGCAATAGATAAACTGAATTGAAAAATTACTAGACCTTTACGTAAGTTCACCCCTTGCGGAGAGGAACTTATCAGTCCTTTTAAAACACTGGCGGGTTTGAATCCCGACAAAACTAAAGCAGGGTAGCTTCCCGCAAATAAACCGGTAATTATAGCCGTACCAAAATATAATGGCAACATATAAGAGCTAAAGATATCATCTATTATAAACTGCTTACCTGTAATATTCGATAACCAAGGCATGCACACAAAAACAAGTAATAACCCTATGGAAGCAGATATTAAAACCATTACTAAGGATTCACCCAAAAATTGATAGACCAATCCTTTCTTATCGGCACCAATAACTTTTCTAACTCCTACTTCTTTGGCGCGTTCCATAGACCTTGCAGTCGCCAAATTCATAAAATTTATGCTGGCAATGACAAGTATAAATAAGCCTATTACACCAAAAATATAGATGTTGGGTAGGCTGCCAACTATACCAGGTTGGCGAACAGCATCTGAATTCAAATAGGCATCCTTTAACGGTTCAAATGCTACATCATAGTAATATTCCTTTTCTTCCTCTGACCTGTGTTTATCTAAAAACACAGGCATTTTTGATTGAAAATCTTCAACATTAAAATTATTGTTTACCAAGAAATACGTATAAAAATCCACATATCCCCAAGACTCAAAAATATTTGGTCTTGTTTGGTAAAACGAACTCATAGAGAGTAAAACATCAAAATTAAAATGCGAGTTTTTGGGCACATCTTTCATGACACCGGTTACGGTATATTGCCCATCATTGGCTCTACCGCCAACTCCTTCCATAACCTTACCCATTGGATCTTCATCCCCAAAATACTTCTTGGCCGTACTTTCTGTCAACACCACAGAATATGGTGCTTCTAGAGCTGTTTTAGGATTCCCCGAAAGTAATGGCCAAGTAAAAACATTAAAGACCGAAGCATCCACATAGAAGCAATCACTCTCTTGAAAAGAATTAGAGTTGTATTCCAACAAAACATCCGACCTACCCGAAAACTGTACTTTTTCAATTACCTCAGAAAAATCTTCTTTTAGAGCCGGTCCTATAGGTGCATTTCCCCAAATCCACTTGTCTTTTACATCACTCGATCCCATATGGTGTACCACTCTATAAATTTGATCGCCATTTGTATGATACTTATCATAGGAAAGCTCATTGTTAATGAACATTAAGATCATTAAAAAACAAGCCATGCCAATTGCTAGTCCGCCAATATTAATAATTGAATAGCCTTTATTCTTAGTTAGGTTACGCCAAGCGATTTTTAGATAGTTCTTAAACATGGTTCTCGTTTTTTCCTCTCCCTATCTCTCTCCAAAGGAGTGTAAGCGGATTGGTGATTATTATTTACTCTGTACGCAAGCTTTTTACCGGGTTTACTATAGCAGCTTTTATCGCTTGAAACCCCATTGTTATCATTGCAATAACTAAAGCCATACCACCGGATAATAGAAATACCCACCAAGGTATTTCTATTTTGTATGCAAAGTCTTGTAGCCATTTATTCATAAAGTACCATGCAACAGGGGTCGCAATCAACATGGCAATTACAATTAACCTTACAAAATCGCGGGCAAGCATCTGTACAATTTCACCAATACTTGCACCCAAGACTTTCCTTATTCCTATTTCTTTTGTTTTCTGTTGGGCTATAAATGCTATTAATCCCAATAAACCCATACAGGCTATGAATATGGTTAAGAAAGAGAATACACCAAATAAATTTGCCTGTCTTTGGTCTGATATATAAGCAGTGTTTATATCATCATCAAGAAAAGAATATTCAAAAGGCACAGTAGGCTGATAAGCATTCCATTTATTTTCAATAGAAGACATCAATTTTCCGATATTTTCTGAATTTACCTTTAAAGTGATGTATGATACGCCTGTTTCATAACTCTTTGAAGTATTCGAAAACAAGGCAAATGGTGTAATATGGCTATGCAACGATTCTAAATTAAAATCTTTTAAAACTCCCACCACTTTGTATGATTCCATTTTACCGCCAGGATATTGAATCATTCTACCAATAGGGTTTTGCCATCCTATTTGCTTTGCTGCTGCTTCATTGATTACAACTGACAACGAATCATTGAAGTTATTATCAAACGCTCTACCTTCTATTAACTTCAGATCTAGGGTCGACATAAAATGTTGATCAACCAAGTAAGATTGTAATATAATATCCGTAGCGACCTTTTCGTCTGAATTAGTTGCTTCTGGAAAGTAAAAATCACCAAAACTGCCTCTGGTAAGCATACCTGAAGAAATGGCGGCATTTTTTACCTCTGAAAACTCTTCAAGTTCTGATCTGAAAGTTTCTTCGCTACCCTCAAGTTTTTCTGCATTACGAATTACAAGCAAGTTTTCTTTATCATATCCTAAATCACGATTTTGGGTATAATTCAATTGCAGATAGACAATACTAGTTGCTATAATCATGATTATAGCAACAGTAAATTGAAAAACCACTAATCCGTTTCTAATAAAACCGTCTTTACTGTTCGATACTTTGGAAACTCCTTTTAAAACATTCGCTGCTTTAAAAGAAGTTAAATAAAATGCAGGATAAATGCCCGCCAAAAGAGCGGTTAGTAAACTAAGACAGATAATAAATAACCAAATACCATTTTCAAATATCGTATTGAAAGTGATGGTTTTACCAGCTAGCTGATTAAAAAAAGGCAAAAATACCCAAACCAACATTAGTGCTAAAAACGTGGATACTACGGTGTAAAAAATGGCTTCTGCCAAAAACTGTTTTATAAGTTGAATTCTAGGAGAACCCAGCACTTTTCTAATACCAATTTCCTTACTTCTTTTAGATGCCTGTGCTGTTGCCAAATTGACAAAATTAACCGAAGCCAGTACTATTATAAAAAAAGCAATTATGGCAAAAATGTATAAGTTTTTAATACTGTTCTGTTCTGAAATTACCGATTCTATCTCACCAGAATGTAAATGAATATCGGTTAGTGGCTGCAAGTGCAAATCCCATTTATTACCATTTTCTAAAAACTCTTCGTAAGGCTGACCTATTCTATCAAAAGCATTTGCCGCATGTAACCTAATCAATTCAGGAAACTGTGATTCTAAATGATCAATTACTTCAGGATTTGCCGCTGCTTTTTCAGTCAATTTTACATAAGTAGCCATTTGTAACCATACCCAACTCCAGTTAAATCGTTTTACATTTGAAAAATTTGAAACAGGAACTAATATATCGAAATTTACAGAGGCATGTAAATTGCTCATGTCTTCTAAAACACCCGTAACTTTCAACGGTTTTCTTTCCTTTCCATAAAAAAGGATTTTACCAAGCGGGTCCACATCTCCAAAATATTTCTTCGCAATACTGTTAGTGACAACTATACTATTCCCTTCTAGTAAACTTTTTTCTGGATCACCCTTTAACATAGGATAACTTAAAACCTCTAAAAAATTGGCATCTACCGCAAATACATTTTCTTCGTTAAAAACTTGTTTTTCAGAACCATCAGAAAATTCAAGAACATCAACTCCTGGTCTGTATATACGTGTAAAACTTTCAATTTCAGGAAAATTGTCAACCAAAGTCTCACCTGCTGGCGGAGGTGTATAACCGGCATAAAACTCATCATCGCCCATTTTACCATTTAAATTGACCCTATACACTTGGTCGGCATCATTAAAAAAACGATCATAGCTTAATTCATCGCTTATAAAAAGGGCTATCAAAATAACACTGGTTAAACCTATCGCAAGTCCAGAAATATTAATTATACTATTACCCTTATATCTAAATGCATTTCTAAAAGCGATTTTTATATAGTTCTTAAACATGATTCTCGTTTTTTGATGATGAATTATTCTTTCCTTAAGCTTTTTAACGGCTGAATCAATGCGGCTCCAATAGATTGATAGCTTATAGTTAAAATAGCTATGGTCAGTGCTATGAATCCTGCGGTAAAGAATATTCCCCAACCAATAGTGATGTGATAGGCGAAATCTTCTAACCAACGGCTCATTAAATACCAGCCAACAGGTATGGCAATAGCAATTGAAATAACTATCAGTTTCATAAAATCTAGGGTAAGCAGCTTATAAATACTCTTGAATGGTGCCCCTAAAACTAAACGGATGCTGATCTCTTTTTTTCGTTGTTCTACCATAAAGGCAGATAGTGCAAACAAACCTAAACAGGCTACTAAAATGGCAAATAGTGCAAAGCTGTTGAATATTTTGCCCATACGCTCCACATCATCATGCATGCGACTGAATTCTTGATCAAGAAAGCTGTAGTTTATTGCTTGACTGGGGACATTTTTATCCCAGACCGTTGCTATAGATGCCAATGCCTCATTCACATTGCCTTTTTCCAACTTTAGCGAAATAGCCCCTAAATCTTTACCGATTACCAAAGACAAGGAAGAGATATCCTCTTTTAAAGATTTAAAATGAAAATCATCTATTACACCTATTACTTTGAACATCTGTCCGTTGTTATTGATTTCTTTACCAATGGCATCTTCCAAGCCCAACTCTCTTTGCATGTTGGCATTTATGATGATGGAATTCAAAGCATCTGACGCAAATTGTTTGGAAAAATCTCTTCCGGTTTTTACGGTAATTCCCAATGTTTTAATGTAATCGTAATCTACCCTCCAAATTTGGGCGGGTATGCCCCTGCCTTCATTTCCTTCATCCTCCCTTCTAAAGGTATTTCCATTTCTATTACCGCCATCAACCGGTAAATAGTTAGATATTGTTGCCGACTTTACCTGTGGTAATTGTAGTAACTGTTCTTTAAAATTTTCAGCGCTATCACCCAATATACCAGTGCCCTCAAGTATTACCACGTGTTCTTTATCATAGCCCAATTCTTTTTGAAGTATAAAATCCATTTGTTGGTATATAATCAACGTAGCTATAATCAAAATCACCGAAGTTGTAAACTGAAAAATAACGAGTCCGCTTCTTAATTTGCCACTCTTACTGCCAATACTAAGACTTCCCTTTAAAACATTTACCGGATTAAAAGCAGATAAATAAAATGCGGGATATAATCCTGCCAAAGCCCCTACCAAAAGAGCAGATAGTACTATTACCGGAGCAAACCACCATGCCGACCATGGCATTTCTATTGTTTTTGATGCCATGTTATTGAACGTTGGCAATAACGCCCAAGCCAATACTACACCGAGTAAAAAGGATACAAAACTGTACAACACAGATTCGGTCATGAATTGTGTTACCAAATTGCTTTTATAGGCACCTATGGTTTTTCTTAACCCTACTTCTTTTGCCCTATTGGCAGATTTTGCAGTAGATAGATTTATAAAATTGATGACTGCTAACAATAGTACAAAACCGGCAACGGCAGCAAAAAGCCATACAAAACGAATATCGCCATGCTTAAGACCATCTGCCATTTTAATATCGGAATACAAATGAATATCGGTTATGGGCTGAAGTTTATACTTCATGGTTCTCAATACTTCTATAAAATCTGGTGCACGCCCACGTTCTCGCTGAGCGGGAATTATATAATCTTCAACAATGGAAACCATTTTTAGCTCTAACTCCCGCACGTTTGTATGGTCATCTACCAATACATAGGTAAAGTAGTTCTGGTTGGTCCAGTTTGCATTGGTATCCTCTATGGACAACAGAAAATCATAGGCTAGATGTGAGTTTTTTGGAGCATCTTTCATCACCCCGGTTACCGTATAAGGTTTGGTCTGGTCATTATCTAAAATAATGGTCTCGCCCACTACTTTACCACCATTAAAATACTTAGCCGCTTTGGATTCTGATATGACAATACTTTTAGGGTTTGCCAATGCCGTTTTAGGATTACCTTGTTGTAACTCCACTTCCAAAAGCTCAAACGCTTCTTGGTCTGCAAGTATAAAACCTGTTTCCAGATTATTTTGAGATTCCCCTGCCAAACGAAAACCACGATTGCCTGCACCAAAAATGCCAATGGTATTAATTTTCCCAGCCTTTACTATTTCTGGAAAATCGTTCTGTAGGACTTCGGCAAAAGGTAATTGAAAGTGGGTGCTTTTCATCACCTCACCTTTATACATGCCCTCTAACACTACCCTATATAATTGGTCCTTTTTTGCATAATGCCGATCATAACCTACTTCATTGTTAATGAACAATGCAATTAAAAGACAAGCCGCTATACCAACAGCAAAGCCACCAATTTTAATGGTGGCAAATAGCGTATCCTTTTTAATACTTCTCCAAGCAATTTTAAGATGGTTTCTGAACATGGCTCTCGTTTTGATTGATTGATTACAAATGAATTATCCGTGATGAGGGGATAAGTTTGGTTGGCTTGGTTTGCTGGCGCTTGTTTTTTCACTTCGGTTCTGATCAGTGAACAGTACCAACAAAATGATTGATTGATGAATAAACTCTCTACATCATAGCACCGATTGCCCTGTTCTGACTTTCGGTTACTATTTGACCGTCGAATAGATTGACTACTCTGTGCGCGTAGTGCGAATCTCTATCTGAATGCGTTACCATAACTATGGTGGTTCCCTCTTGGTTTAGTTCCGTTAACAAATTCATTACTTCAATACCGTTCTTGGAATCTAGATTACCTGTTGGCTCATCTGCAAGAATCAATTTTGGGTTGGTTACTACCGCTCTTGATATTGCCACACGCTGCTGTTGACCACCAGATAATTGCTGCGGAAAATGCTTTTCTCTATGTGCTATTTTCATACGCTCCAATACTTTCATTACTTTCTCCTTACGTTCTGCTTTACCCATTTTCAAATAGATCAAGGGTAGTTCCACATTCTCAAAAACGGTTAACTCATCTATAAGGTTAAAGCTTTGGAATACAAAACCTAAATTTCCCTTACGCAGTTGCGTACGTTCGCTCTCTTTTAGTCCGCCTACTTCATTGCCCGCAAAATTGTAACTGCCTTCCGTAGGGTTGTCCAGCATTCCAATAATGTTCAACAAGGTAGACTTACCGCAACCGGACGGCCCCATAATGGCAACAAATTCGCCATCTTCTACTTTTAGGTTGACACTGTTCAATGCCAAGGTTTCTACTTCTTCTGTTCTAAAACTCTTTTTTAGGTTTGTAATGGTTATCATATTCCTGCGTTTTTTGTTTGTTATAATGACGCTCAGATTACTCTGATGTGACAGTTGGTTCTCTATTTCAAAACTATTCTCTCAGCTTCCCCGAAATTATCATAGTTACTGGTGATTACTTTTTCTCCGGGTTCCAAGCCTTCCAATACTTCATAGTATCTAGAATTCTGTTTCCCTATTCTAATATTTCTTTTGATGGCTTCTCCACCATCAGGGTTTACAACAAAAATCCATTGTCCGCCCGTACTTTGAAAAAAGCTTCCTTTTGGCAATAATAATGCATCGTTAGATTCGCCTAATTGTAATTTAATATTATAGCTCTGACCCGAACGAATGGTCTCTGGTTTGTTATCGGTAAAAACCAAATCAACCTTAAATCTTCCGTTTCTTACCTCTGGATATACTTTTCGCAATCGTAATGGAAATTCGGTACCGTTACGCTCTAAAACCGCCACTAAATCTCTCTTTACACGATCAATATAATGTTCGTCAATATCCGCTTCAATTTTATAATCTGTCAACACGTTGATTTGACCTATTCGTTGCCCTTGTGAAATGCTCTGACCGATTTCTGCATCTAAAAATCCCAATTGACCGTCAGCTGGAGCTCGTACATTTAAGTGATCTAACCTTTGGTACACCATACCTAAAGTTTTCTGCATACGCGCCAAATCGGTATCCAAGCCTCTTAATGATGTTTCACGTAATTCATCATCTTGCTCGGTTTGCAATTTTACGATCTCATACTGTTTTTGAGACAGCTCATAATTTTCTTTGGATAACTGAAAAGCTTCTCTTGAAATCAATTCCTCTTCGAACAATGCTTTGTTCTGTTCATAATTTCTTTTTAAGCGTTGCAAATCTGTACTTGCCGTTGCCAAAGATTTTCTTCCTTCTACCTGTCTAGAATCGAAATTCAATTTTGTGGAACGCAAATCATTTTGCTTTAATGCCAAATTACTTTCGCTTGCCAAAATCTGCTCGTACAAATTCATGTTTTCAAGCTTCAAGATGATATCGCCTTTCTTCACCATGGCACCTTCTTCAATCAGTTTCTCACTTACGCGCCCGCCTTCATAGGCATCCATATAAATAGTGGCTATTGGCGCTACATTACCATTTATAGTAATGTAATCATCAAACTTACCATCAGAAACCGCGGCAATTGACAGTTTATCTTTTTCTGTTCTAAAGGTCGATACCGAACTGGCAAATAACAGTTGGTAGCCAACAAATAATAGCAATACGCCTAAGGCAATATAGCCGTAGTGTTTTGGTTTTAATCCTTTTTTCTTTTCTAGTTTTATATCCATGGTAATCGTTTGTTCGTTGTTCGTATTAAATCTCCCTCTTAATACTATTTACTTAATACTATTTACTTAATACTAATCTATATTGAATACTGGTAATCCCCTGTAAAAATCCAATGTGCTTTTATTGATTTCCGATCGCAATTTCACTTGTAAATTTTCGTTTTGTGCACTGGCGTATAAATTTTTGGCGGTAAACAGTTCCAAGGCATTTATCAAGCCTTTTTCATATCTTTTTTGCGCTATGGTGAAGGCTAAATTTTGCGCCTCCATTTTTTGATTGCTCTGTACCAACTCAACCAGTAAAGAATTATAATCTTGTACTAATTGCTGAATAGTTTGAAACAATTCTTGTTCTTGTGTTTTTAAATTATTCTCGGCACGTAACTTTTCTATTTTAGACTGCTTCACCTGCGATCTTGCCGACCAACCGTTACTAATTGGCACGCTTAAATTTACCCCAATATACTGCGAAGTATTATCTCTAAACTGTTGTCTAAAAGGTAAGGTTTTGCCCAAGGTATCTCTTGTGGTCTCGAAATAACCGGTACCAATACCAGCAAAAAATGAAAGCGACGGGTACAGTCTACCTCTAGAAACCGCTACCTGCTTTTTTGCCGCTTTAGCTCTAAACTCCTGTGCTTTTATCAATGGTAAAAATTCTCGGGCTTCGGTGTATACTGAATCAGATTTCATTTCCATTTCCGCAACGCCAACTTCCGGCAATTCTTTCGCTATTTCAATTTCAGAAGTATTTTCTAAATTCATTTGTTGGATCAAGGTCAGTTTTGCCGATGCCAATTGGTTGGCACTTTGTGTTACGTTCAATTTATCGGTCAACAATAAAGACTCTGCTTCATAAAGATCGGCACCTGCTTTTAAACCTAATTCCACTTGCTTTTCTACCAAGTTGTAATTTGTTTGTGATACCGTTAGTTGTTCTTTTGAAATTTCTACCAAGCCCTCAAAAAACTGTATATCATAAAAAGCCTGCATGACCCTAAATGCCAATAAGTATTTTTGCTGAAGCACTTCTTCTTCCGTTGCCTTGAACAATAATTTTGAAGCCTTAATAGCATTGATTTTCTGAAATCCCTGAAATAAATCGATAGAAGATTCTAAAGAATAATTATTGGAATAGAAATCTTGATTCACAAATGTACCCGTATTTGGATCTTCCGCTCTACCATAATTCACAAGATAGCTAGATGATGCATTTACCGAAGGCAACAAATTACGAACCGATTGTCTGTAGGTTTCCTTATTAGATTGGTTGGTGTATTTAAAATCGTTCAGCTGTAAATTGTGTTCCAACGCATAGGCAACGCATTCATCTAACGTCCAACGCTCTTGTGCAAAAACAGATGCCCAAATGGAGCAAAGTAAAAGTGTCGTTATTATAATTTTTTTGTTCATTTCTTAATTGGTATGCCATTCTCTATACTATATGCGTGCCATAATTTTAAATAATTGATTTACAGTTTATTACAACTAAATAAAAATCAACCATAATTTACCAGTGTAAAAATGTTGTACAGATATTGTCAAATATTTTTACACTTGTATGAAAATACAAACTTCTATATGTAGATTTAAATGAGTTAATAGCATATACCCATGATCGACGCGAATATCCTTGTAATAGATGATACCAAAAGTGTACTTAGTGCTCTTGAGATATTACTACAGTTTGAGTATAAAAGTGTGCAAACCATATCTAACCCTAATTTACTTTCATCATTTCCCAACCTTAAGGAAATAGACATCATATTATTGGACATGAATTTTTCTGCGGGAGTAAATACAGGAAATGAAGGATTGTATTGGCTTAGGGAAATAAAAAAGAAGGCGCCTCATATATCGGTTATTATGATGACCGCCTATGGTGCCGTGGAGCTTGCTGTTGAAGCCATTAAAGAGGGAGCAACCGATTTTGTACTGAAACCATGGAACAATGAGCGACTTTTAACTACGGTAAAATCTGCCTACGAACTTAGAAAGTCGCAAAAAGAAGTGCAACACTTAAAGCAGAAAGAAAGTAACCTTAAGCAGGTTATTAACCAAAATACCAATTACATCATTGGCAATTCAAAAGCACTTAATAGTGTATTGAGCCTTGTACAGAAAGTTGCCAAAACCGATGTCAATATTTTGGTTACCGGTGAAAATGGAACGGGTAAAGAACTTATTGCCAGAGAACTCCATAAATCATCTGCAAGAAATAACGAGGTTTTTATTTCTGTGGATATGGGGTCCATTTCAGAGAATTTATTTGAAAGTGAACTCTTCGGGCATGTAAAAGGTTCTTTTACGGATGCGAAGGACGATCGCGCCGGTAAGTTTGAAGCCGCTAATGGCGGAACGCTTTTTTTAGATGAAATAGGAAACCTCTCGCTACAGATGCAAGCCAAACTATTATCTGTAATTCAGAACAGGGTAGTCGTTCGCGTGGGATCTAACAAACCTATTCCCGTAGATATTAGATTGGTATGTGCTACCAACTGTAATCTAGAGCAAATGGTGGCAGATGGCTTGTTTCGTGAGGATCTATTATACAGAATAAATACCATACAAGTACAAGTACCAGCACTTAGGGACAGAGATGGTGATGTATTGGTATTGGCAGACTATTTCCTTAAAAAATATGCCCATAAATATGGTAAACCAAGTTTAAAAATAAACCAAACGGCACAAGAAAAACTAATGGGCTACCCCTGGCCAGGAAACGTACGGGAGCTTTTACATACTATGGAGCGTGCCGTAATTTTATCGGAAGGAAATGTGCTGAAACCAACCGATTTTCTACTGGACGCAAAACCAACCGTTACCATGGAAACCGGACCAAAAACCCTTGAAGAAATGGAATTATTAATGATTACCAAAGCACTGAACGATAATGATGGTAATTACAGTGCTGCAGCAGACCAATTAGGTATTTCAAGACAAACCCTATATAACAAACTTAAAAAATCGGGTAAATAATGGTCAGCAAAAGTATATACTACCAACTGGTTTTCAGGATTATTCTAATTGCCGTTTGCGCGTTGTTAACCGCATTTTTATTTGCCAAAGAACATTATCTCCTTGGCGGTATTTTAAGTATCGTTTTTATAGGACAGACATACGCACTTATACATTACGTAAACCAGACCAACAGAAAAATAGCCTATTTTTTTGATGCCATAAAAAATGAAGATTTTACCCTGCGTTTTCCTGAAAAATTAAGTGTAAAATCTATAGAAGAATTAAACCATAGCCTGAATATGCTGAACAATATGATTCAAGATATTCACCTAAAAAAGCAGGCACAAGAACAATATTATCAAGAAATTTTACGACAGGCAGATATTGGTATTTTCACGGTAAACGATAAAGGGCATATTCTATACGCCAACCCTACAGTACAAGACCTTCTTAATTATAGACCTCTGAACCATGTAAAACAGTTAAAGCAAATAGACCCAGAACTCTATGAACTGTTTGAAGCATTGCAACCTTTTGAGAGTACCATACACTCTTTAGGCAATGAACGAGGAAAAAAAGAATTGACCCTAAAATGTACGCCCATTTCCATTGAAGGAAAACAACTGTTATTGGTCATTGTACATGACATTCAAAAAGAACTAGATGATAAGGAAACGGATTCGTGGGTAAAATTGATCAGGGTACTTACCCATGAAATCATGAATACCATTACCCCAATTACCTCTATCTCTGAATCTATTTTAAAATATTTCAAAAAAGGAAACGAACTTTCTACGCCCGATGAATTTGGTGAACTACAAATAAAAAATTCTGCCAAAGGTCTTGAAGTGATAAAGGAACAAGGTAATGACCTAATGAGTTTTGTACAGTCTTACCGCACATTTTTAAGTGTACCCGAACCTGATAGAGAATTAATACCTGCCTCTAAAATTTTAGAGAAAGTTCGCCTTTTGCTACAAGAGTATACCAATGCACATGATATAATTCTTGAAATAACCATAGAACCTGACAATCTAGAGCTGTATATTGATGAAAAACAGCTGACCCAAATACTCCTTAATTTAGGAAAAAATGCACAACAAGCGTTAGAAGGACAAGAGGATGGCAAAATAGTAATCATAGCCGGCATATCGCCTCAAGGTAAAAAATACATTACGGTTACGGATAATGGCCCCGGTATTTCTCCAGAAATGTTAGATGAAGTATTTGTTCCCTTTTTTACGACCAAAAGTACTGGTACCGGAATCGGACTTAGTTTAAGTAAACAGATTATGCGTTTGCACGGGGGATCTATTCGTGTAACTTCTAATGAAACAACAACGTTTACACTAACCTTTCAATAATACTATAATTCTGCTTTAAGCTCTGTAAACGGGTCCCAGAAATGTTTGTCTAAATTAACGATCTGTAAATCTTTTATTTGAACACCTTCTGCCTCTAACAACTGTTGCATAAGGTTGGTACCGTCGAAATGATGCTTACCGGTTAATATGCCTGCTTTGTTTACCACTCTATGCGCGGGAATATCTTCCATAGTATGCGATGCGTTCATTGCCCAACCTACCATTCTGGCACTACGTGCGGCACCTAAATATTTAGCGATGGCACCATATGAGGTTACCCTACCTTCAGGAATTAACCTAGCCACCTGATAGACCCTTTCAAAGAAATTCTCATTTTCAGGTTTCATATCTATGCTAATTTTTGAATAATCTAAATGCAGTAAATATAAACAACAGGACCATTAGACCGCTTAATATATAATTACTGTTTTTAGAGAACGATGCTGTTCTATGTTCCCATCTATTAAAATAAATGACATACAGATACATGGCTAAAAAAGTACCACTACCCGTAGCAAGTATAAACAATACTTCATCTATAATTTCATAGGTCATTATACCCTGGGAATGGAATACGGTATTAAGACCGCTATAATACGGTATGGCCAACAAATTGATCATCGCCAAGAATACCCCTTTGGAAAAGCTATTGCGTTTTTTGGTCTCCACGAGCATTAAAGGTTTACTTTTTTGCTTCTTCCCTTTTATCAAAAATACAATCGCCAAAATTAAAAAAATCACTAATGCCAACTGAAGCAGAACTACTATAACATGCTGGTTTCTTGATATTAGTTTAGCTATGCGAACGGCAATATAGGTTTGAACCATTACGGCCAATGCTACCCCTAGCCCAAAAATAATACCATTGGCCTTCCCTTTTTCGACACTGGTTTTAGCAGCGTTCAAATTAAGTAGACCCGGTGGTAACGATGCAAAAAAGGCTGCACCAAAAGTAAAAACAAATAAGGTTGGTAGTTGTTGCATTGGTTTAGTTTACCCTGAACCTAACAAAGGTTATTGGCTTTCCCTTTTCAAGATACTGATTTTCATAGAAAGTCTGTATTTCCAAGACTTCTTTAGGGCTACCCTCATTTTTATACACATCATGGTTGGCGTAAAGTACCTCTAGACCAAGACCATGCAGCAGACCTAGTGTATAACCGTGCATAAACTCACTATCGGTTTTTAAATTAACGGTTCCATCTGCTTTTAACACCTGTCTGTAACGTTCTAAAAATACCGAATTGGTCATGCGGTGCTTTGTGCGTTTATATTTAATTTGTGGATCTGGGAAGGTAATCCAGATTTCAGAAACTTCGGCCTCACCAAATATATGATCGATCAATTCTATTTGTGTACGTATAAAACAAACATTGGGTAGATTACCTTCAATAGCTTCTTTGGCTCCTTTCCAAAAACGAGCGCCCTTAATATCGATACCAATAAAATTCTTATTTGGAAATTTCTTTGCCAGGCCAACGGTATACTCTCCCTTACCACAGCCCAATTCCAATACAATAGGATTGTCATTTTTGAAATGGGTATTCCATTTTCCTTTTAACGGAAAACCATTTACCACCTCATCTCTGGTTGGTTGAATTACATTTGAAAAGGTCTCGTTTTCTTGAAATCGTTTTAACTTATTCTTACTTCCCACAATCTTTACATATAAACTGCGACAAATCTAAGAAAAAAGCAAGGGTTAGCGATTATAGTACTTCCTCTATTTGAACGATACTTTTCTCTAAGGTAAAAGAAAACTCAGATCCTACCTCAACGGCACTTTCCACATAAATTTTTTCGCCGTGTGCCTCTATAACATGTTTTACTATGGCAAGCCCCAAACCAGAGCCACCTTCGCGACGGCTACCACTTTGATCTACGCGATAAAATCGCTCAAAAAGTCTAGGAATATGTACTGCCGGTATACCCTCTCCATTATCGGTGACCCTTACAATGACCTTGTTTTTAACCAAATTCTCCACACTTACTTCGGTTGTACCATTATTGTTACCGTATTTAATGGAATTGACCAAAAGGTTTGTAAGTACCTGTTGAATTTTTTCCTTGTCTGCAAAAACAAAAATTGGATCAACATACTCCATATCAAATGTCAGCGTAATGTTTTTCTTGGCCGCCTTCATTTCTAAAAGGTCAAATACGCTTTGTATTAAATCTATAATATCAAAAGAGCGCTTATCCAAATTAAGATCCCCGACTTCCAACTTTGTAATCAGGTCCAAATCTTTTACGATATAAATCAATCGATCTACTGCTTTATTCGCCCTTATCAAATACTTCTTACGTACATTCTTATCATCGATCGCACCATCCAACAAGGTTTCAATGTAACCTTGTACGGTAAACAATGGTGTTTTAAGTTCATGAGATACATTGCCCAGAAAGTCTTTTCGATATTCTTCGCGAATTTTAAGGGTATCGATTTCAATTTTCTTATCCTTCGCAAACTTCTCAATTTCTTGCGTTAAGGTTCTCATATCCGTAGTTACAGGATACGAGGGTATAGTACTTGACTCTAACAACTCTACATCGTCATAGATTTTTTTAATTCGTCTATAAATAAATTTCTCTATTCTTAACTGTAGGGTAATAAATGAAATAATAAAGAAAAACAATGCCGCAGAAAGTAAAATAACCCAATTTATGGTACTAAATTTCCATTGTAATGCGGCAAGCGCGGCTATTCCAATTATTACAATATATAGCGAAGAACGAAATGCAAAGCGGTATGATTTTTTAGAACGTAGGGGCGCAGCCATTTAGAGTACAAACTTATATCCTACTCCCTTTACGGTTTTAAAATGGTCTTCACCTATTTTCTCACGAAGTTTTCTAATATGTACGTCGATAGTTCTACCACCAACAACCACTTCGTTACCCCAAACTTTGTCTAAAATAACTTCTCTTTTAAACACTTTACTTGGTTTAGAAGTTAACAAGGCCAACAATTCAAATTCTTTTCTAGGTAAAATTATCTCTTTACCTTTTTTAATGATCTTGTATTCTTCCCTATTAATGACAATATCGCCCACCTTGGTAATATCTTCTTGAGCGTTTTCCTCATTTTTAATTCTTCGAAGAAGTGCGTTTACCTTACTTACCAAAACTTTGGGCTTAATAGGCTTGGTAATGTAATCATCTGCCCCGGCATCAAAACCGGCTACTTGTGAATAATCTTCACCTCTAGCGGTCAAAAAGGTGATTATGGTACTTTCCATACCCGGTGTTCTTCTTAAAATTTCACAGGCCTCTATACCGTCCATCTCTGGCATCATTACATCTAACATAATAAGGTGTGGAAGTTTTTTCTTAGCCTTCGCAACACCGTCTGTACCGTTCTTAGCAGTATAAACGTCGTATCCTTCTGCGGATAGATTATAACCTATAATCTCTAGGATGTCTGGTTCATCGTCAACTAAAAGTATCCTAATATCCTTCTTTTTCATGGTTTTTAAAATGGATTGATTCGCTCAAAAGTAAAGATAATACTATTACTGATACCTCAGTTAACATTGATTTAATGTAGTAACGTTTAGATAACATTAACAAAATAAATGTTTAACATTGATCTAACCCGAACATTACACCCCATCTCTTTCTTTGCCGTGTTTAATAAACAGCATATTCAATATGCTTACAACACTAATAAAACAAAAAGACAAAATGAAAAAATTAATTTTCTCTCTATTGACAATTACGTCATTTGCTCTTACCTCATGTAGCAGCGACGATGACACTCCAACTACTACCGATGACGATCCAATAGTTGAAGAGCCAACAGGTGAAGTAATTACTTTAACCGGTGTTTTAACTGAAGATCAAACATGGGAATCAGAAAACATATACATATTAGATGGTAGAGTTATTGTTGATGAAGGCGTAACCCTTACTATCGAGGCTGGTACTATCATTAAAGGTGAAGAAGGATTGGAAACTCTTGCTTCTGCTCTTGTTGTAGATCAAGGAGCTACATTAATAGCTGAAGGTACTGCTAGCGAGCCAATTATCTTTACTTCTGTATTAGACGATATCGCTCAAGGTGAGACTACAGGTACTTTAGACGTTTCAGATACAGGTCTTTGGGGTGGTATTATCGTATTAGGTAATGCTCCTATCTCTGTAAACGGTGATCTTGAAACTGCTCAGATTGAAGGTTTACCTGCTGATGAGTCTTACGGACAGTACGGTGGTACAGATCCAGCGGATAATTCAGGTAGCCTTAAGTACATCTCTATTCGTCACGGTGGTATCACTATTGGACAGGATAATGAAATCAACGGGTTAACACTTGGTGGTGTTGGGTCTGGTACGGTTATAGAAAATATTGAAGTTGTTGCCAACCAAGATGATGGTATCGAGTGGTTTGGTGGTACTGTTAACGTTTCAAACGCTATCGTTTGGTCTCAAGGTGATGACGGTTTTGATACTGATCAAGCTTGGAGCGGTACACTTACTAACGGTTTAGTTGTTATGGGTAGCGAGTCTGGTTCTGGTCTTGAGCTTGACGGTCCTGAAGGTAGTGCAGCTACTGAAGGTGGTTTCACAATGGAGAACATTACTCTTATAGGTGCAAACACTTCTAGTAAATATGCTGACTTAAGAGATGGTCTTATCGCCAACCTTAACAATGTTTTCGCTTACGGATTCAATGAAGAAGCTACAGTAAGTATTAGTGGTGAAGATTCTGCAACTGAACTTTCTGCAGATCGTATCGCTTTCTCTAACTGGGAGTTTGTACTTCCTGAAGGATTGGTTATCGGTGATATCTTCGCAGGTGATTTCAATGAAGGAGACGAAACTAAATTTACAGACAACGCTACTGCAGTAGGGTCAGGAACTGTTGGTGCTGATGTTGATGCTTTTTCTTGGACATTTGCTGCTAGCGAAGGTGCTATTGCTGTTTCACCAGAAGGCGTGACGATCACTAAAACAGGTATAATCAACTCAGACGAAACTTGGACAGCTGAAAACATATACATATTAGATGGTAGAGTTATCGTAAACGAAGGTGTAACCCTTACTATCGAGGCAGGTACTATCATTAAAGGTGAAGAAGGTTTAGAAACTCTTGCTTCTGCTCTTGTTATTGATCAAGGCGCTACATTAATAGCTGAAGGTACAGCTACCGAGCCAATTATCTTTACTTCTGTATTGGATGGTATCTCTCAAGGTGAAACCACAGGTACTTTAGACGTTGCAGATACTGGTCTTTGGGGTGGTATTATTGTATTAGGTTACGCTCCTATCTCTGTAAACGGTGATCTTGAAACTGCTCAGATTGAAGGTTTACCTGCTGATGAGTCTTATGGACAGTACGGTGGTACAGATTCTGAAGATAACTCAGGTAGCCTTAAGTACATCTCTATCCGTCACGGTGGTATCACTATTGGACAGGATAATGAAATCAACGGGTTAACACTTGGTGGTGTTGGTTCTGGTACAGTTATAGAAAATATTGAAGTTGTTGCCAACCAAGATGATGGTATCGAGTGGTTCGGTGGTTCTGTTAACGTAACCAACGCTATCGTATGGTCTCAAGGTGATGACGGTTTTGATACTGATCAAGCTTGGAGCGGTACACTTACCAATGGTGTTGTTGTTATGGGAACTGAATCTGGTTCTGGTCTTGAGCTTGACGGTCCTGAAGGTAGTGCAGCTACTGAAGGTGGTTTTACAATGGAGAACATTACTCTTATAGGTGCAGGTACTTCTAGTAAATATGCTGACTTAAGAGATGGTCTTATCGCCAACCTTAACAATGTTTTCGCTTCTGGATTCAATGCTGAAGCTACAGTAAGCATCAGTGGAGAAGATTCTGCAACTGAACTTTCTGCAGATCGTATCGCTTTCACAAACTGGGAAATAGTTCTTCCTGAAGGATTGACAACAATCGGTGAGGTTTTTGCCGGTGACTTCAATGCAGGAGACGAAACTAAATTTACAGACAAC
The DNA here is from genome assembly GCF_902506355.1 of Maribacter litoralis. Classification (NCBI taxonomy): domain Bacteria; kingdom Pseudomonadati; phylum Bacteroidota; class Flavobacteriia; order Flavobacteriales; family Flavobacteriaceae; genus Maribacter; species Maribacter litoralis. The sequence goes on from NZ_LR733271.1 coordinate 1,273,075, forward strand.
GCTACTGCAGTGGAAACAGCAACTGTAGGTGCTGATTTATCAGCCTTTGCATGGGCTTCGGCTGCAACAGAATTAGGCTTATAATTCTAAAAAACATAAAATAAAAACAATATGTCCAAAGGCTTTAAATAAGCCTTTGGACTATTTTATTAAATAACTGAGCCTTATAAATTTAAATAAAATGTTGAAAAAATTTCTTTTTGTAACATCCCTTGTACTAGCACAGTGGTCCTTTGCTCAAACCGGTACCATTTCAGGGAAAATGATGGATGGCGAATTTAATGATGTACTCCCATTTGCCAATGTATTAATACAAGGTACAACGATAGGTTCCTCATCTGACTTTGACGGTATTTATACCCTTGAGGCCGAACCAGGCACCTATACATTAACATTCTCTTATCTTGGTTATACTACAAAACAAATTTCAGATATTGTAGTTGAAGCCGATAAAACGGTCGAAGTCAATGTAACATTAGAGCCGGCATCTTCACAATTAGACGAAGTAGTCGTTACTACTACGGTAAGCAAGAACACAGAAGCATCCGTTTTAAATCTTCAGAAAAATTCGGTTACGTTAATGGACGGATTATCACTTGAAGCGATAAAAACTACAGGTGCAAGTAATATTGCTTCCGCTATTAAAAGTGTACCAGGGGTATCTGTACAAGAAGGAAAATATGTATTTGTTAGAGGTTTAGGAGATCGTTATACCAAATCTATCTTAAACGGTATGGATATACCTGGTTTAAATCCGGATAAGAATACGGTGCAAATGGACATTTTCCCTACTAATATTCTAGAAAATGTAATAGTTCTTAAATCTGCAGCTGCAGAATTACCTGCCGATTTTACCGGTGGTGTTGTAAATATCGTTACAAAAGATTTCCCAACTCAAAAACAAATGTCTATTTCAGCTTCGGTTGGTTTTAATCCTGACATGCATTTTAAGGACAACTATGTTACCTATGAAGGTGGCGGAACAGACTTTTTAGGATTTGACGATGGAACTAGGGACTTACCGATATCTAAAGAAACTGATATTCCTAATCCTTCCAATTCAGCAGAAAACGGAACTTTAGAAGGTATTACACGTTCTTTTGATAAAACACTTGCTACCCAAAGAGAAAATTCGAAACCAGATTTCAGCTTAGGATTCAGCTATGGAAATCAGTTTGATGTTGGTGATAATAAACTTGGCTTTATCGCTTCTATAGATCACAAGAACACCACTACCTTTTATGAAGGATTTGAAAATGGTATCTACCAAAAAAGTCCAGATTCTGATGTTAATGAATTACGATTCGACAGAATACAACAAGGAGATTTAGGCTCTAATAATGTTTTGACTTCCTTTTTAACAGGCTTGTCTTATAAAACCGGAAGGTCAAAATACAAATTGAATTTACTGCACATACAAAATGGAGAAACCAAAGCAGCATTTTTCAATCAAGAAACACAGCTTTCTAATGATATTGATGTAGTTAAAGATAACTTAGAATATTACGAACGCGCAGTATCTAACCTTTTACTTTCTGGAAAACATACATCTGATGATGCTTCATTTATAACCGAGTGGAGTTTATCGCCAACCTTGGTAAATGTTAATGATAAAGATGTAAGATTAACTACATTCATTATTGATCCAGATGGTTTCTCTATTAGTTCTGATGCAGGTTTTCCACAACGCCTTTGGAGAGATCTTAAAGAAGTAAATGCTGTTGGAAAAGTTGACTTTTCTAAAAGCTATGAAATGTTCGGTAATAAGTCTATGCTTAAGTTTGGTGGTCTTTATAGCTACAAACAAAGAGAGTATGATATTCAAAACTACAATATAGCTTTCCGTAATTTTGCTACTGCAGATCTAAATGGAGATCCAGATGCAATATTAGCAGATGAAAATATATGGACAGTAGAAGGTGGTTCTGGATCTTATATTAGAGGTAATTTTCAGCCTGCTAACAGCTATGATTCCGATCAACAAACTACCGCAGCATACCTATCTAACGAATTTAAATTTTCTGAAAAATTCAGAGCAATATTAGGTGTAAGAGCAGAGCAGTTTATAACTCACTTTACAGGTCAAAATAATACAGGTACAGAAGTATATGATGATGAAAAGACCATAGATGAACTAGATTTCTTTCCATCCGCTAATTTAATTTACGGTTTAAAAGAAAATGTAAACTTTAGATTTTCTTATTCAAAAACTACGGCAAGACCAAGTTTTAAAGAGCTTTCTGTTGTTCAAATCACAGATTTATTAACGGGTAGATTATTTATCGGTAATCCAGATTTAACCCCTACCTATATTGATAATTTTGATTTTAGATTCGAAGTTTTTGGAGATAGAGCCCAAATGGTAGCTTTTAGTAGTTTTTACAAAAAATTCGAAGACCCAATCGAAATTGTTGCCTATAGTAATGTTGCTCCTAATCAAATTACACCTCGTAATGCACCGTCTGCAGATGTATTTGGAGTTGAACTTGAAGCACGTAAAAACTTTAATTTTATTTCCGAAAGCCTAAGTGATTTAAGTCTTAACTTAAACATATCTGTTATAGACTCTAAAATTGAAATGGCCAAAGGGGAAGATCAAGAATATGAAACTAGATTAATTTTCGCTAGAGATGGTGAAACTATTGATGACACCAGACAATTACAAGGTCAGTCTCCTTACTTGATAAACGTTGGCCTAAACTATAATAATAGAGAGAACGGATTTGAAACCGGTCTCTTTTATAATGTTCAAGGTAAAACCTTGGAAATTATCGGTTTCGGTCAAAATGCCGATGTTTTCATTCAGCCATTTAATAGCTTAAACTTTAATATCTCTAAAGAATTTGGAGAAGAGCAACGTTCTAAAGTTAGCTTTAAGGCGAATAACTTACTTGGCGATGAACGAGAAAGTTTATATGAGTCTTTCGGTGGAATCACAAACCGTTCTTCTTTTAGAGATCCAGGATTATCATTCTCTTTAGGATATAGCCTTTCTTTCTAAAAAGAAAATGCATTCATTTAGAAAAAGCCCGCAAATTGCGGGCTTTTTTGCATTTCATCGAAAAATTTAGAAGAAAGGGTCTACCACATTGACATTCAGTCATCAATATTTATATATTTGTGGTATACCATTTGTATTGTAGTAGCGTATGAAGCACCTTTACCTAATCATCTTTTTTATTTTCACTTCCTTCTGCTATGGGCAAAGCACCCAAAGCAATGGTGATATTGGTGGTTTTAGTATGTACCCAAATCCGGTTACAACAGGTAAAGTTTATATTTCCACAAACATAAATGCACCAAAAGAAATATTCATTTACGATGTTTTTGGCACATTATTACTAAAGACAACCATTTTAGGTAAAGAATTAAATTTATCTGATTTAGATGCCGGCGTTTATGTGTTACGCGTTCTTGAAAAAGACAAAATGTGCACACGTAAGTTGATCGTTAAATAAACTTAGCCCCTACTACCCACAAGTTTTCAAAGAAACCTCTTTCGGTTAACTGCACATATTTACGACGAAATGCAAAGGCTATTTCATTGACCTACATAAATTTAGCTTTCACAACATTTTCAGTGTTCTAGTTACACTTCTATCTACCTTTACAGTGTTGATCCCAAATCAATAAAAAATGAAGAAAATCTACTTTATGCTATTTATGGCAGTCTCCGTTGGTTTGTATGCCCAAGACACCATAGATATCAACAACCTACATAATGATGAAATTACTGGTTTTAAATTATACCCAAACCCAGCAATTGCAGATGTTGTTTACGTAACTACACAACAGAATTCTTTAAAAGATGTAAGGATATACGATGTATTCGGCGAATTAGTTTTGAGAGAAAAATTATCTGCCAAAGCCATGAATATCTCAAGCCTATCTCCAGGTGTTTATGTAGTGCAGGTAACGGAAAATGATAAATCGATTACACGTAAACTTGTAGTCAAATAATTTGCCGACATAATTTCAACTCAAATCCATTAAAATAATTTGGTTCAGTACCTTTGTCATAATCGGTCAGAACCATGAACAATAATGCTATTTTTGATATACGCACAGCAGATGATTTTTTAATCCAAGCACTGCGTATTTTTAAGTTTCAATATGCGAACAATACAGCATACAAAGCTTTCTGCTCTTTTTTAAATGTAAACCCAAACACTGTTCATACCTTAGAACAGATACCTTTTTTACCCATTGAGTTTTTTAAATCTAAAAATGTTCTCAGCAGTACCGATGCTACTGAAATTACCTTTACAAGTAGCGGAACCACGGGTAGCGAAACGAGCAAACACCATGTTACCGATTTAAGTTTATACGAGAAAAGTTATCTAAAGGCTTTTAGCCATTTCTATGGTGACATCGAAGATTATTGCGTGCTTGCCCTTTTACCTTCTTATTTAGAACGTACAGGGTCTTCTTTGATCTACATGGCAGATGATTTGATCAAAAAATCTAATCACCCCAAAAGTGGTTTCTTTCTAAATGAATATGAAGAGCTGTACCGATTACTGTTAGAGTTACAAAAAACAGATACCAAAATATTGATTATAGGAGTTTCTTTTGCATTGCTTGAATTTACCGAGAATTATCAGTTAAACTTAAAGAATGCCGTAATCATGGAAACCGGAGGTATGAAAGGGCGCCGAAAAGAAATTGTGCGTCAAGAATTACATGAGTTACTTTCAAAAGGCTTTGGCGTAGAGCACATACATTCTGAATACGGAATGACCGAGTTACTTTCTCAAGCATACTCCAAAGGCAATGGTGTTTTTGATTGCCCAGCCTGGATGAAGATTTTAGTACGCGATACCGAAGACCCACTTACCTATCTACAAAATGGTAAATCTGGCGGTATCAATGTCATTGACCTGGCGAATATTAATTCTTGCTCTTTTATTGCCACACAGGATCTTGGCAAAATAAATCATAACGGTACTTTTGAAATTATCGGTAGATTTGATAACAGTGACATACGGGGGTGCAACCTCATGGTGCTTTAATAACTCTATTTATATAAATTATACGTTTTGTAAAACCAAGACGTTGTCTATTAACATATTTACAGTAAATAAATGTTAATGCGCTTTTATACTTTTCTCTTCATCCAACTGTTATTCGTCATTTCTACTAATGCACAAAATATTAAAAAAACATCTCTGCCAAACTGGGTGACCCCAATCACATACGAAGAAGAAAAAAATCCTAATAATGAAGGTGCATACAAATATTTGGTTTTAGACTATCAAGATAATATAATTCAAAAAGAACAATACGTACATTATGCCGTTAAGATTTTAAACAACGAAGGCATACAAGAAATGTCTGACATCAATGCCATTTTTGATCCTGCATTTCAAACTATTGCATTTCACAAGGTACAGGTTGTACGAAATGGTGATATAATCAATAAACTACAAAACGCTGCTATAAACACTTTCCAAAGAGAGACCAATTTAGAACGTTCATTATATGACGGTTCTTTAACCGCTGTAATCAATCTTTCAGATATAAGAGTTGGAGACATCGTTGAATATGCCTACACGCTTAAAGGTTTCAACCCTATAAATAAAGGCAATTACGCTAATTTGGTTTATGAAGAATATACTATACCTATCAACAAAATATACAGCAAGGTCTTAACCGATAGAAACCAGCCAATATTTTATAGATTACTCAATGGTGCTAATGAGCCTAAAATAGAAAACACCAGTTTCGGGACAGAATATTCATGGGAAAATAATAGCAATGAATTTGTAAGTTATGATAGTAATACCCCTTACTGGTATAATGTGCAAAAAAGAATATCCATTTCAACCTTTGATAGTTGGAAAGATGTTTCCAACTTATTAACTCCACATTACCAAAAACCAAAAAAGCCTTTAAAACTACCCATAACAATAGATGAAAATTTAGATTCCAAACAAGATGTTATTGTAAAACTGATTAGGTTTGTGCAAGATGATGTTAGATATTTAGGTTTTGAGGCCGGTGTAGATGCATTTAAACCCCACAACCCACATGATGTTTTGAACCGTAGATATGGTGATTGTAAAGACAAATCCATGCTATTATCTACATTATTGCAACAACAGGGAGTGGATGCTTATCCTATTTTGGTTGACAGTGGATCAAATGAACATTTAGACGAGTACGCCCCTAGCCACTTTATTTTTGATCATTGTATTGTCTATTTTGAACACAATAAAAAAGAATACTTCGTAGACCCCACCATAGCCAATCAAGGCGGAGACCTTTATCGTCTTTACACGCCAAACTACAAATTTGGATTAGTCTTAAAAGAGGGCAGTAACGAATTAAAAAAAATACCTACTTCTACAACACCAAGAATTAATATTGTAGAAGATATCACATTGGACTCTATAGGTGGTAATGCAAAATTTGAAGTTAAAACAGAATACTTTGGCAGTAAAGCTGACGAAATAAGATCTTATTTTAAAAATAATACCGAACAAAATATCAATAAAGAATACTTAGGGTTCTACAGTAATCTTTACCCTAACATAAGTTCTATTGGCAAGGTTACGGTACTGGACGATTCAAGACCTTATGAAAATATAGTTACAACAAACGAATACTATTCCATTGAAAACTTATGGAACACCATTGAGGAAGAGGAGACGATATACTTCGATACCAATTCTTTGGTACTAGATGGCTTAATTAGTTATAACAACTCATTAAAAAGAAATATGCCCTACAATGCCGGCATACCGTTTAGTTTTACCCAGGTAACCCGTATTTTAATGCCAGAACCATGGTTCATAAACTTAAAAGATATTGAATTAGACAATGACTTTTACAGCTTTAAAAAAAGTATAGATGTTAACGGAAACATGGTTACCATTCATTACAGTTATGAATTAAAAACAGATGTTATACCAGCAAATGAGACTGAGACATTTTTAAAGGGTCTTGACAGTGTAAGAGAAGATATTGGTACACAATTAACGTACACGTATAACGCCTCTACATCTGATATTAGCTGGCTTTCGATAATCATAGCAATTTCAGCCATTGCCATAAGCATATTTTTTGCACTCAAAATTTTCAAAAACTTTAACCCAAGTAAGGATGATATAGCAACTTTACCTGCCCAACAATTTGGTGGATGGTTAATTTTGCCCATTATCGGTTTAGTACTTACTCCTTTCTACATTATAGTTCAAATTTTTGATACAGGATATTTTGACCGTAGTATTTGGGAAGGGTTTGAATATTCGGGTTATGACAACGTAGGTTTTCTAAAACTGTATTTAGGCATGGAACTTTTTTACAACTTTGCATTTTTGGTATTTGTAATCCTTACTATTATTCTGCTGTTTAAAAAACGAACCAGCACACCAAAAATGATGATGATTTTTTACGGTTGTAATCTTGGTATTATTTTATTGGAAAGCTTTCTATTGAATCAATTTGGCATTCCCGATCCAACTGTTGTTTCTGATATTTTCAGAGCAGCAATATCTACCGCTATTTGGATTCCTTATTTTCTGTATTCCGATAGGGTTAAACGTACTTTCGTTACTACTTATGAGCATAGTGAATCAATTACAGAAGAATCATTTATAAAAAATACGGTACAATAAGTATTATTTGACCAGCTCATAATCCAAACCTGGTCCATCGCAAGCCATCCATAGGCTAGAAATTATAGTCGAATTTCTGTACACTAAAAGTTCTTTATCATCTGCTGTACAATTACCTACTAATGTGTTTCCGGTTTGGTAAGTAAGCTCTAAATAATGATTAGGATCATTATCAAATTCAATCACCTCAAAACTACCTGTTGCTTCGTACACCACCTCATCAACAGTTCTAGATTTTATAAAAGTACCTTCTGGTGAAAAAGTATAATATTCTTGCCATTCCATTTCACTGCCAATAGTTTCTGAATTTTGAAAACTACCGGTCATTTTAACCAATGTCCATTGCTGTTCAGCATACACAAACTGGGTTGACTCTAAACCATAGTCATCATCACTGGAACAGGAAAGCAGTAAAACAATACATACTAGTAAAGCGGTAATTTTTTTCATAGCACCAAGTCTTGTAAGTAGTTACAAGATACCTTAATGCTTATTTAGTTGCGTTAAGAGAGGCTTTAAATTAAAGCCCTAATATTTTGGCATCTACAAAGAATGTAGAATTTACCTCTAATTCATGATCCGTACTGATCAATTCGTCCGTCACCGTATTTAAACGCAAACTAAATTCATCTTTTTTAATATATTCCTTTAAATCTGCATCAGACGTATCTAAAGTTATTACGTTGCCTGCATCTTCTGGAACTTCTTCTAGATATGCAATTCGTATTTCATCGAGATCTTCTGCTGAAATATAAACCTCAATAGCATTTAGAAAACTAAAATCGGCACCATCAGGTGATATCATCACCATTTCCAACTCGGTTAATTTAATTTCTTCAATAAGATCTTTCCTAGTATCGTTGACCGCAAAAGTAGATTCTGAATTTGTCTCCATTTCGGGGGTAAAAACATCAAAAGGTAAATCAATACCTGCAGAAGAAGGTATGGTAGCTCGCTGGCTATATTCCATATCAAATTTTGTTAATTCATCTAGTTTATCACACGAAGAAAAAATGGCGAACAGACAAATAATCGAGATGTACTTCTTAATCATAATTCAGGGGTTTATGCATAATAACGAAGTATCCCCTTAATTATTTTAATAACTAAGGGGATACTTAAATAGTCTCTTAAGGATAAAAACAACTATATATTAGTCATTGAATACAAGCACAAAATAATTTTTCTTACCTCTCTGTAGCAATACAAACTTATCATTGATCAAATCATCTGCAGTTATTAAAAAGTCTTCTTTTACCTTTTCTTTGTTTACTGAAATAGAATTTTGTTTCAATTCTCTTCTTGCCTCACCGTTTGATCCCAAGAAATTAGTTTTAGCGGCCAAAGCCCCGATCATATCAAGACCATCGGCTAATTCAGATTTAGTAAGCTCGGCTTGTGGAACGCCATCAAATATCTCTAAAAATGTTTTTTCGTTCAACCCTTTTAAATCTGATGCTGTAGATTTACCGAATAGAATTTGACTAGCTTTAACAGCATTGTCAAGGTCTTCTTGCGAATGTACCATAACGGTTATTTCATCTGCCAATCTCTTTTGAAGCAGTCTTAAATGCGGAGCTTCTTTGTGTTGTGCAATTAGTTCCTCAATTTCTTGCTGACCTAAAAACGTAAAGATCTTTATATATTTATCGGCATCTTCATCTGATGTATTCAACCAATATTGGTAAAATTTGTAAGGTGATGTTCTTTCCGCATCTAACCATACATTACCGCCTTCAGTTTTTCCAAACTTGGTACCATCTGCTTTTGTAATTAACGGACAGGTTAGGGCATACCCTTTTCCTCCTGCAATTCTTCTAATTAATTCCGTACCTGTTGTAATGTTACCCCATTGATCACTACCACCCATTTGCAAACTACAGTTATGCTCTTTGTACAGGTGAAGAAAATCATACCCTTGTACCAATTGATATGTGAATTCTGTAAATGACATACCTTCTTTTGATTCTGCAGAAAGACGTTTTTTTACAGAGTCTTTAGACATCATGTAATTTACGGTAATATGCTTACCTACGTCTCTAATGAATTCCAAGAACGAGAAGTTCTTCATCCAATCATAATTATTCACCAACACTGCAGCATTATCCTCTTCTCCAGAAAAATCCAAAAAACGCGATAATTGCTCTTTTAATGCCTCTTGATTATGGCGTAATGTTTTCTCATCAAGTAAATTACGTTCTGCAGATTTACCAGAGGGATCACCGATCATACCCGTAGCGCCGCCGATCAATGCGTAGGGTTTGTGCCCTGCCAATTGAAAATGGCGCAACATCATTACCCCAACCAAATGACCTATATGTAAAGAATCTGCTGTAGGATCAATACCTACGTATGCAGATTGCATACCTTCCAATAAATGTTCTTCTGTGCCCGGCATAGCATCATGTAACATACCGCGCCATTGTAATTCTTTGACAAAATTTGTCATCTCTTGCTTAATTTTAATTGAATTGCAAATATAAATGGAATTCTTGCCAGTACACAGTAGATTAAAGCATGAATTTATCCACCTGTATTCCCTAAATTTGAAATATGGTATTAGTAACAGGAGGCACAGGTTTGGTGGGGTCGCATTTGCTACTGAAATTAACAACGGACAATATACCGGTTAGGGCATTATATAGATCTGCCGACAAACTTTCTCAGGTAAAAAAAGTGTTTGGTTATTATTCTAATGAAGCAACTTCCCTTTTCAATAAAATTGAATGGATCAAGGGCGATATTTTAGATATTCCTTTTTTAGAAAATGCGATGACGAGCATTACACATGTATACCACTGTGCTGCCTTTATCTCTTTTGACCCGTCTGATTTTAAAAAACTGGAACGAATTAATAGAGAAGGCACTGCCAACATCGTTAACATTTGCATAGACGCGGGTGTAGAAAAATTATGTCATGTAAGTACCATTGGCACCATTGGTAGAACACTCAACGGCGAAGCGGCTAACGAAGAGACCGAATGGACTAGGCAGAACGCAAACCCGTATGCCATTACAAAGCACCTTGCCGAAATGGAAGTGTGGCGTGGTGCACAAGAAAATTTGAACGTGGTAATTGTAAATCCCGGTGTAATTCTTGGTCCGGGATTTTGGAATTCCGGTAGTGGTTCTTTTTTTAAAACCGCATCAAAAGGCTATAGTTATTATCCACCTGGCGGTTCTGGTTTTATTAGCGTGTTGGATGTTGTTTCTATTATGATCACCCTTATGAATTCTGGTATACATAGTGAGCGTTATATTCTAGTGTCCGAGAATCTAACTTACAAAGAAATACTACATAAAATTTCTTTGGCCATGGAAAAAAGACCTCCTACAAAAGCCCTTAAGTTTTGGCAATTGAATATTGGAAGAATATTTGATAAACTAAAAACTATTTTTACCTCTGGCACCAGAACCATTACAAAAAATACGATCTATGGATTAAAACATCCTAGCACTTTCGACAACTCTAAAATTAAACAGGTTATACAAACCAATTTTGAGCCTATTGACAAACAAGTCGTCTTTTCCTCAAAGTTATTTATTGCTGAACATTCTTAAGCGAAGTTGAATCTTTCTCCTTAAGTTCTACCGCTTTTTTAACTTTCGCTGCTTGGCTAATACTATCACGAATCTTTTTTTCTGCCTCCAATTTTAACCGTTGATCTTCCAGTTCTGTTTCCACTTGTTTATACATGTTCTCGTACACCAGTGGTTTTGACGCATAGTAACGATCACTGTTTACGAATTGAGCGCTATCGATCTCATACTTTTTAAATATATACGAGGTTGGATCTATACCGTTCTCTCTTAATTTACCCAAGTTTGTAGCTTTACCGGCATTGACAATGGCCATATCTTTAATGATGGTCACCATTTTATCTTCTGGTATTAAATTATCCGGTTTTTCTATGAGTTCTTCTGCACACGCATAAAACATCAATACCGCTACGATTAGATATAAAATTTTTCTCATGGTCTATTGAATGTAAGTCTTTTTGCATTTCTTTTTTCAGAAAACTGACCCTTGCTATACCCTAAATGACCGTTTATGAACGTATGTATTACTTTAGATGAAAATGTAGTATCCTCAAAAGGAGACCATTTACATTTGTATGCAATATTCTCCTTCGTAACCGTCCATGGGTTATTTAAATCTGCCACAACTAAATCTGCATAATACCCTTCACGGATATATCCACGTTTTTCTATCTGAAACAATATCGCAGGATTATGACACATTTTCTGCACCATTTTCTCTAAGGTTATTGTTCCGTCTTTCACCTTTTCCAACATGGCATTCAATGCATGTTGCACTAATGGTCCACCAGAAGGTGCTTTGGTATATACATTGTTTTTTTCTTCCAATAAATGAGGAGCGTGATCTGTAGCGATAACATCTATTCTGTCATCTAATAAGGCATTCCACAACATTTCTCTATCGGTTGCTGTTTTCACTGCCGGGTTCCATTTGATCAATGTGCCTTTATTTGCATAATCGGCATCTGTAAACCATAAATGATGAATACAGACCTCGGCGGTAATTTTCTTTTGTTCCAACGGAATATCATTACGGAACAAATCGGTCTCTTTTCCTGTGGATAAATGAAACACATGCAATCTGGCTCCCGTTTTCTTAGCCAAAGCAATTGCTCTTGAAGAGGAAAGATAACAGGCTTCTTCACTTCTTATAATAGGATGCAATTCAACAGGAATATCGTCTCCATACTGCGACTTATACTTCGCTAAATTCTCACGTATGGTGGTTTCATCTTCACAGTGGGCAGAAATGACCATTTCTGTATTACTGAAAATATTTTCAATGACTTTTTCGTCATCAACCAACATATTACCCGTTGAGGATCCCAAGAATAATTTTATGCCCGAACAGGCGTTTTTATCCAACCTTTTTAACTCCTCAAGGTTGTCATTGGTGCCACCAAAAAGAAAGGAATAATTTGCGAAGGCCGAATTTGAGGCAGTAGCGAATTTTTCTTCCAATTTTTCTATGGTCGTTGTTTGTGGCGTGGTATTGGGTTGCTCCATAAACGTGGTAATACCACCCGCAAGTGCAGCCCTACTTTCTGTAGCTATTGTTCCTTTATGGGTAAGGCCAGGCTCTCTAAAATGAACTTGGTCATCTATTACCCCAGGTAAAATATGCATGCCAGAAACATCAATGACTTCTGCATCGGCATCTGAAATATCTTTTGCTATTTTTGAAATTACATCATCAACAATAAGAATATCACTTTCCTGTACTATTCCCTCATTAACAATTGTACCGTTCTTCAATACTATTTTACCCATATTTTAAAACTTATTTTTCAAAAATAAACTTCTCATTTTCATTATAAATACTCCCCAAATAGCTTCACTGATAATTGAAGAGCTCATTTTTGACTTTCCCAATACTCGATCTCTAAAAATAATGGAAACTTCTTCTATCTTAAAATGTTTTAAGTACGCCCTAAATTTCATCTCTATTTGAAATGCATAACCCACAAAACGAACGGAGTCTAAATTTATAGCTTCCAAAACCTCTCTTTTATAGCAAACAAAACCTGCAGTGGGATCATCTACGCGCATACCGGTTACCAACTTCACATAAACTGAGGCTCCATAAGATAACAATACCCTATACAATGGCCAATTAACTACATTCACCCCTTTTTTGTAACGAGAACCTACTGCTAGGTCCGCACCATTTTCACATGCCTTTAAAAGTCTCAGCAAATCTGAAGGAGTATGCGAAAAATCGGCATCCATCTCAAAAATATATTCGTAGCCTTTTGCTATTGCCCATTTAAAACCATGTATATAGGCGGTACCTAAACCAGACTTCTCCAATCTGGTCTCCAAAAATAGTTTCCCCTTGAACTCTTCTTTAAGCCCGCGAACACAATCTCCTGTTTTATCTGGGGAATTATCATCTACAATAAGTACATGAAACTCTTTTTGCAAGACAAATACAGCCCTAATTATAGCCTCTACATTTTCAATTTCATTATAAGTAGGTATGATTACTATACTACTGGACATAAGTTATTTCTAGGTGTTTCGACAAAAGTAAGGTTTTAAAAGTCGTCTTAAAATGGCCTACAATATCTTTATGAAATATTTAAACTAGGTAGGTAGTCTTAAATTTGTAATTTTACCACTTAGTACTTTATGCAAATGTTGACTAAAATACCTAAGCAGTTTTACTATTTTTTAGCTGTTATTTTCATTCTAAACCTTTTACAATCTAGTTTTACGCAACTCATTTTTGATGAGGCCTATTACTGGTATTACAGCCAAAACATGGCATGGGGCTATTTTGATCACCCACCCATGGTAGCGCTACTTGTAAAGATCAGTAGTTTCTTTTTCAACGGCGAGCTAGGCGTACGTTTTATGAGCTGTATACTCTCTGCAGTGAACATAATTCTTCTTTGGCTAATGATCGACAACCCAAAAAAGAATGATTACATCAAGCATTTTTTTGTACTGGTGTTTTCAATGACGCTGCTAAATGCCTACGGATTTTTTACATTACCAGACACCCCTCTTTTATTTTTTACAAGTTGCTTTTTACTGACTTACAAGCATTTTATAAAAAACCCAACTTGGGGCTTGGCCATAATAATGGGTGTTTTTATGGCTGCACTAATGTATAGTAAGTACCATGCGGTTTTAGTTATTTTCTTTGTACTACTATCTAATTTAAAATTAACCACCAGCAAATATGCTTGGCTTGCCGTAATTGTTGCGTTATGTTGCTATGTGCCGCATTTTTACTGGTTATACGAAAATGACTTTGTATCCATAAAATATCATTTATACGAAAGACCGAACGGAGCATATAGTTTCGAGAAATATACCTTAGGCTTCTTTGTAAACTTGGTTGCCATTTTCGGTTTAACATTTCCGTTTGTCTATAAAGCATTATTTAAAACCAAAGGGAACGATCTGTTCAATAAAGCATTGATATACCTAACGTATGGCGTGTTAATTTTCTTCTTTGTATCTAGTTTCAATAGAAGAGTGCAAACGCAATGGATCATTATTGTTTGTATTCCTGTAATAGTTATCGCCTTTAACTACATGTTAAACAATAAACAGGCGCTAACCTGGATTTTTAGATTAGGACTCGTTAATACCGTGTTGATCATCTATTTGAGAATAGGACTTGCTTATCAACCGCTTCTATTTAATTTCTATTATGAAAGCCATGGTAATAAAGAATGGGCAAAAGCCATTGAAGATGAAGTTGGAGACATACCTGTAGTTTTCGAAAACTCATACAGAAACGCCCCCATGTATGCCTTTTACACTAACGGCACACCAACATTTTCGTTAAACAACTTTATGTATCGTAAAAACCAATATTCAATTAACGATGCAGAAGAACAAGTACGTGGTAAAGATGTTGCCTATGTTTCTAAATATTTAAACAACCCAACATTTACTTATACAAGGGAGAGTGGCGGACTCTATAAGGGAAAATACATTTCTAACTTTCAATCTTACCGAAAATTAGACTGTATTATCGAGAACGATGAGGTAACGTTAAATACTGATGAGCCTTTAACTCTTAAAGTGTATAACCCGTACAAAGAAGACATTGACCTAAAAAAACTGAAATTCGCCATTACCTATATGGATGACTACAAACACCCATTAGAAACACTAAGAATACATCCTAAAACGACCCAAAATACTATTACAAGATTAAAAAAACAGGATACTACGGTATTTAAATTTCAGTTACCAAAAACAAAAAAGGAAAACATTGGGTACTTTAGGGTCGTGATATCTGAAAATGATCTGTTATACGGATTAAACGGTAAACCAATTTCTGTAAAATAATGGAACCTATTGCAAGAACATTTGGACAAACCGATTGGATCACCATAACACTTGTGGTGAGTCTTTTATTCCCAATAATTGCGAAAAGTATCTATTATCCTCGATTTTTAAATTTCATTATACTCCCGTTCAACAATAAGTACATTAGCACATATACGAAGAAAGAAAAGCTATTTAATTGGTTTCATTTTCTAATGAGTGTCTTTCAAGTGATCAATACTACACTTTTTATTTTTTTTATTTGGCGCTCATACTTCAATCCTACCGAAGCAAAAAACCCGTATATTTTTCCTTTACTACTTGCAGGGGTTTTCTTATTTATCGGTGCAAAAACCATGGCACAACTGTTCAACGGATTCATTTTCAATTCGTACAAAACTTTTAACGAGCTGATATTTAAGAAATTAACCTACTTTAATTATTCTGGTATTATTCTATTTATTGCCAATGTATTTTTAGCCTATGTTTTTATAGACTCAAAAATTACCATTATTATCGCGTTGATATTATTTTTTGCAATCAACACAATTGGCTGGATAGCAGTTCTAAACAACTATCAAAAATTTATAAGTACGTATTTTTTCTATTTTATTTTGTACCTTTGCGCACTCGAAATTGCACCCTTAGTTATTATGGGAAGCTTTCTAAAATAGTGCAGCATATGAAAGTAAAAACGATTTTGGTCTCTCAACCTGAGCCAAAAATGGAAAACTCCCCCTATTCCAAGCTTATTGACAAAGAGAAAGTAAAGGTTGATTTTAGACCGTTCATTCATGTAGAAGGAGTTGACGCCAAAACAGTGCGCCAGCAAAAGATCGATCTGAACGATTTTACAGCGATTATCTTAACAAGTAGAAATGCAGTAGACCATTTCTTTAGAATTGCAGATGAAATGCGCTTTAAAGTGCCAGATTCAATGAAATACTTCTGCCAATCTGAAGCGGTTGCCTATTACCTTCAAAAATACGTGGTCTATAGGAAACGTAAGATTTATGTTGGTAAGAGATTGTTTTCTGATTTAGTACCGTTGATCAAGAAGTATAAAGATGAAAAATTCTTACTTCCTTCTTCAGATGTACTTAAGCCTATTGTACCCGAGACTTTAGAATCTTTAGGTATCAACTGGAAAAGAGCTATCTTTTACAAAACGGTTATAAGCGACTTATCTGACTTAAGAAATGTTTATTATGACATTCTTGTGTTCTTTAGTCCTTCCGGTATTGAATCTTTATTACAGAACTTTCCAGATTTTGACCAAAAAAATACGCGAATAGCTGTATTTGGAAATTCTACCGTAGATGCTGCCACAGATGCAGGACTCCGAATAGATATTAAAGCTCCAACGCCAGAAACACCATCTATGACCATGGCGTTACAAAAGTATATTATGAGCGTTAATAAATAATAACGCAAAGAATTACATATTAAAAAAGCCTTGCAATGCAAGGCTTTTTTTGTGTCTTAAAATGCGTACCGTTGTGGTCCGCCTCTTCTTATTTCTTCACTGGCGTAGCTTTCGAACTTTTTAAAGTTTTCCCTAAAAGCATTTGTCAACTTAAACGCAGTGGTATAATATTTTTCATCATCGTTCCAAGTAGCTCTAGGACTCAGAACCGAAGTTGGTACACCAGGACATTCTCTTGGCTGCGCAACACCGAATACGGAATGTATATGGTATTTATCATAGGAATATAAGCCCAACTTACCGCTTAATGCTGCAGATATCATAGCTCTTGTATATTTCAGCTTCATTCGTGTACCAACACCGTAAGGACCACCTGTCCACCCCGTATTGACCAACCAAACATCTACACCAGATTCTTTCATTTTCTTACTCAACATTTCTGCATACTTAGTTGGGTGCAAAGGCATAAACGGTGCTCCAAAACATGCTGAAAATGAAGGTACCGGTTCTACCACACCAGCTTCTGTACCCGCAACTTTTGCCGTATAGCCAGAAATGAAATGGTATGCAGCCTGACTAGGGGTTAATTTAGATATTGGAGGCAGTACACCAAATGCATCGGCAGTCAAAAAGAAAATATTCTTAACATTCTTACCTATAGATGGCTGCTGAATATTATCAATATGGTGAATTGGATAACTCACCCTTGTATTTTGAGTAATTGAGGTATCGGCAAAATCTACATTTCCGTTATCGTCCAAAACAACGTTTTCCAAAATTGCACCAGGCTTGATGGCTCCGTAAATTTCCGGTTCTTGCTCTTCAGATAAATTAATAACCTTGGCATAACAACCTCCTTCAAAATTGAAGACCGTATTTCTACTGGTCCAGCCATGTTCATCATCACCTATCAGCTTTCTATTTGGATCGGTTGATAGCGTTGTTTTTCCTGTACCTGACAATCCAAAAAAGATAGCGGTATCACCATTTTCCCCAACGTTGGAAGAACAATGCATCGGTAAAGTCTCTTTATAGACCGGCAATATAAAATTCAACGCAGAAAAAATACCCTTCTTGATTTCACCGGTATAACCTGTACCACCGATCAATGCTATTTTATCGGTAAAGTTTAAAATTGCAAAATTATGCTGTCTTGTGCCATCAACAGCAGGATCAGCCATAAAACCAGGAGCATTGATCACCGTCCACTCAGGAGTAAAATCTTGCAATTCGGCTTCCGTAGGACGCAAGAACATATTATAGGCAAACATATTTGACCAAGGGTACTCATTAATGACCCTAATATTCAACTTATAGTCTTCATCTGCACATGCGTAACTATCCCGAACAAAAAGTTCTTTACTATTTAAATAGTCTATCACTTTAGTGTACAGTGCATCGAATTTTTCCTTTTCAAATGCAATATTGATATCACCCCACCAGACCTTATCTTTAGTAATGTCATCTTTTACGATAAATCTATCCATAGGAGACCTACCTGTAAATTCACCAGTTTTGACCGCAAGTGTTCCATTCCTTGTTTCAACTCCCATATCCATTTCTAGAGTAGCTTTTTGAAGCTGTTCAGGGGTTTCTTGATAATGAAAATTGGCGTGTGTAATCCCGTAGTTTTCTAGGGATATGGTATTCGCATTTGTCATTGAGCTTTTCATGCTTTAGAAAATTTGTTCGTGTAAAACTAAAAAAAATAAAAGCTGAACTACTGATTTTCAGCGCTCAATTAGCAAATGCCCCTATAGAAATACGAATTCAATTAAAGATAGACGAAAAAGGAAAATTATTCGCAGGTACTTTATTCTTTTTAATACACATTATAAAGCAATAACGCTCAATATTTGCATTATTGTTATTTCCACCTTAAAATTTTAAGAAATAAATAAAAAAAACGTCTTTTTTTGTTTATTTTTAGATGAAATATTCTGCAGTTTTAGCAGCTAAAAGCATAGCAGCATTCTTCATATTATATTCAAGATCTTTGTCTTTATCTTGGATCTCAACCACATCAAAAACGCCTTTTTCCTTTAAAGCATCTTTTGGTATTTGCAGTGCACCACACATAGTAATAACCGGAATATTATAATTTTTACCTAGCATGATTACCCCTTGTAACAACTTACTGTGTAAATTCTGCTCGTCTATTTTACCCTCGCCAGTAATGATGTAATCGAATTTTTCTTGGTTCAATAGTTCTTTTAGTCCAGAAAGCTCAGTACTAAAGTCCATAGCCCCTAAAAACTCGGCTCCTAAAAATGCTTTTAATCCATAAGCAGCACCACCGGCAGCTCCGGCTCCAGGTAAATCATTATACTGTACCTTATATTTTTCAGAAACCACCCGGTTCAAACGTATTAAACCTTTATTAAGCTCAGTTATGGTGTTTTCACTTGCTCCTTTATATTTTGCGTATACGAAGGCAGCACCATTTTTACCAAATAACGGATTTACAACATCATGCACCGTATGCACATTCACTTCTTTTAATTTATCAGAGACCCTGGTTTCCGTTATTGACTGAATCAATTGCAAACTAGACCCTGTAGGCATCAACACCTCTCCCCTTTCATCTAAAAAATCATATCCTAAGGCACTGGCAATACCAATACCGCCATCGTTGGCAGCACTAGCCCCAAGACCAACATAAATATGCTTCACCCCTTTTTCAACCGCATCTTTTATCTGAAGTCCGGTTCCATAGGTACTGGTAACCATAGGGTCGCGCTCATCATATGATAGCAATTGCAAACCAGATGCATTTGCCAATTCTATGTATGCAGAATTACTTTGCTTATTGTACAAATAATATGATCGTATGGGTTTTCCTTTAGGATTCTCACTGATTACATCCACAGAAATACAGGGCTTGTATTTCGAGATGGTATTTAAAAAGCCTTCGCCACCATCCGTAGCCTTAATATAATGCGTACTAAAGGGCACTCCCGATTTTTTCATACCGGAAACAAAAGCATCAGAAAAAGCCTCACTTGTTAACGAGCCCTCAAACTTATCTGGAATTAATAATAGTTTCATTTATTCGAATTTCTGGGGGAAACTATTTATTGAAATATCCCATAATTCTGGGAGAATAAAATATACAAAAAAGGTCAGTATAAAAATAGAAATTATATTCATAAAAAAACCTTTTCCTACCATATCCGGTATTCTTAAATAACCTGATCCGAAAACCACGGCGTTTGGTGGTGTGGCTACTGGCAGCATAAAAGCACAAGAAGCAGCTACAGCCGCGCCTACCATTAACACGAACGGGTGTACATCTATCGTTAAGGCCATAGGTGCCAAAACCGGTAAAAGCATGGCCGTGGTAGCTAGATTAGAAGTTATTTCCGTTAAAAAGTTAACCGCGGCAATCAATACTAAAATCAATATGAGTATAGGCAAACCAGACAATGATGTCATTTGCTCACCGATCCACACTGCAAGTCCGCTAGATTCAAAACCTTTGGCAAGAGCCATTCCCCCACCAAAAAGTAATATAATTCCCCAAGGCATTTTTACCGCTTCTTCCCAATTGATCAACTGCTCACCTTTTTTCTTTGAAGGAATCAAGAACAATACTATCGCAAAAAATATAGCAATGATAGTATCATCTAAGCCAGGTAATATCTTTTGCAATAAAAATGAACGGGTGATCCAACAGAATGCAGTAAGAGCGAAAACAAATGCGACAACTTTCTCTTCGTAGGTAATTTTACCAAGATTGGATAACAAGCGCTGTATTTCTTGCTTACCTCCGGGAAAGGATTTCTGTTTAAAAGTAAACGCATACTTTATCAAGTATTTCCAACAAATAAAAATGAGTATAATCGATATAGGCAAACCAAATGCAAACCATTGCATAAATGTAATCTCATAGCCATACGTATCTAACACCACTCCGGCCAGCACTAAATTTGGCGGAGTACCAATTAAGGTTGCCACGCCACCAATTGATGCACTATAGGCTATCGCCAGCATAAGCGCCTTACCAAAGGTCTGGTTTTCGTCTTCAACAGTTTCTGGGTTATCCTGTAATTGTTTAATGATCGCCAAGCCAATAGGTAACATCATTACTGAAGTTGCGGTATTGGATATCCACATAGACAAAAAAGCGGTGGCTACCATAAAACCCAGTATAATCTTTCTAACATCTGAACCAATTAATTGAATAATGTTCAAGGCTATTCTTCTATGTAAGTTCCATTTTTCTATAGCAATGGCGATAATAAAACCGCCCATATAAAGAAACACATATTTGTGCCCGAAAGAACCAGAGGTAGACGACAAATCTAACCCTCCAGACAGCGGAAACAATACTAGTGGCAACAATGCGGTTACAGCAATAGGAATAGCTTCGGTTATCCACCAAATAGCTATCCAAATGGTAGAAGCCAAAACAGCATTTGCCTGTTCTGAAAGTCCGTCAGGATGAAAAAAGAAAAGTATAAGAATAAAGGAAACGGGACCTAAGACTAGTCCCAATAATTTAGTTTTACTCATTTCAACGCCATTAATGGGTTGAAAATACATTATTTAAGTACTATAATGACGTATTTGTCTTTCTATTTTATCATTTTAGATTTCAATATTCCGTAACCTGTAAGCGCCCATGCCGCAATCAAAAACAGCCCCCCGATAGGAGTTACTATTCCTATAACGGCAAAATCGAACTCCACCAAAGCATTTAATGACAGTAGGTAAATGGAAAATGAAAACAATATGACCCCTATAACAGTGCATATATAGGCGGTTTTATTAGATTTCATAAATCCCTCAGGCAATAACCCCAGTGCAAACAGAAAAAAGGCGTGATACATTTGGTACCTCACCCCAGTCTCAAATGCTGCTACCGCCTGTGCATCGACCAACTTTTTTAACCCGTGTGCCCCAAATGCTCCAAACACAACCGCAAGCATCCCAAACAAGCATGCAGTGACTAAAATTGTTTTTTTCATAACTTTATCTGTAACTTTTTTTATAAATGTAACAATTTGATACCTTAGTAAATCTTAACCAATCAAAAATACTGAAATCGTATGATGCGAAAAATTCTTGTTATAGGCGCTGGTAAATCTACTTCTTACTTATTAGATTATCTACTGGGCAAAGCAGCATCAGAAAACCTGCAAATTACCATTGGCGACATCAACCCGACCACTATACCATCATCAATCTCGAACCATACACATTGTACGGTTATTGGTTTGGATATCTTTAAGGAAACAGATAGAAAGAATTCTATAGCAGAAGCGGACATAGTTATTTCTATGCTACCTGCCCGTTTTCATATCATGGTAGCAGAAGACTGCATAGCATTAAAAAAACATTTGGTTACAGCATCATATGTAAGTGCTGATTTACTGGCGTTAGATTCAAAAGTAAAGGATGCGGGACTGGTATTTATGAACGAAATTGGTTTAGATCCGGGCGTTGACCATATGAGCGCCATGCAAGTAATTGACCGTATTCGTGACAAGGGCGGCAAAATTATTCTTTTCGAATCTTTCTGTGGCGGATTGGTTGCGCCTGAACACGACAATAACCTTTGGAACTATAAATTTACCTGGAACCCAAGAAATGTGGTACTAGCAGGGCAAGGAGGAACCGCAAAATTTATACAAGAAGGCACCTATAAATATATACCTTACCACCGCTTATTTAGAAGAACCGAGTTTTTTGAAATTGAAGGCTACGGAAGATTTGAAGGCTATGCCAATAGAGATTCTCTCAACTATCGGGAAGCTTATCAATTAGAAGATGCATTAACAATTTACAGGGGAACCATGCGTCGTGTAGGATTTTCAAAGGCATGGAATATGTTTATACAACTAGGAGTTACAGATGATACCTATACTATAGAAAACTCAGAAAACATGAGCTATAGAGATTTCATCAACCTCTTTCTACCGTATTCCCCAACCGATTCTGTAGAACTTAAGCTTAGACATTATTTAAAATTGGACCAAGATGATATTCGATGGGACAAATTAATAGAGCTCAACATATTTGACCAAACCCGAGTTATAGGCATACCAAATGCTACACCTGCACAAGCACTACAGAAAATTCTTGAAGACAGCTGGACACTTAAGGCAGAAGAAAAAGATATGATCGTTATGTACCATAAGTTCGGTTATGAATTGAACGGGGAAAAGAAACAAATAGATTCTAAACTGGTGGTAACCGGAGAGAACCAAACCTTTACCGCAATGGCAAAAACCGTAGGTTTACCGGTTGCCATGGCAGCATTAAAAATTTTAAACGGCGAAATAACTACACCAGGGGTTCAAATACCTATCTCAAAGGAGGTATACGAACCTATTCTGAAAGAATTGGAATCTTACGGCGTTAATTTTAAGGAATATGAAGTGCCCTATTTAGGTTACAACCCCAATTCTGTAGTTACCTAGGTTATTTTAACTAACATATTGAAAGCAAATAAGTACTTTTATGTTTTAAACCCTCATTGAGAATTCTATTACTTAAGGCTTGCCTTAAAATAATACATACCTCTAACCGCTAGGTTGAGGTAATTGATTTAACAAAACATGAAAACATCTTCTTCTTTGGCTAAAATTGACGGAATCGATAAAAAAATCTTACGATTTTTAATGGAAGATGCCCGTAAACCCGTGCTTGAAATTGCTAGAAGTATCGGTATTTCAGGTGCTGCCATACACCAACGTTTACGAAAGCTAGAAGCATCAGGATTATTATCGGGCTCTAAATTCATTGTCAATCCAAAATCATTAGGTTACACCACAATGGCCTATATAGGCATCTATTTAGACAAAGCAATGAGCAACCCAATGGCGGTTAAGCAGTTAGAAAAAATACCCGAAGTATTGGAATGCCACTATACTACTGGCAACTGGTCAATACTGATTAAAGTTCTTTGTCGTGACAACGAACATCTTATGCAGGTTTTGAACAAGGAAATTCAAGCAATAGAAGGCGTCTCAAGAACAGAAACCTTTATTTCTTTGGCACAACAAATTGATAGGCAAATCACAATTTAATATTTTGATTTAATCTAAATAAGCTTTAGCTTTGATCCCATGAAAGTGGTTTTTCAATCTAAATTTTATACCCTTTATCAATCGGATAAGGAGAAGTGTCATTATCTTGACATGAACCAAAAGACCATTAAATTATCTTTTTGCCAGTTTTTGGCATTGAGAAGCAAAGTGCGAAACATTTCAATTGAAGAACACTTTGATTCCGACCTCAACAAACACGGATTTGAAGTACTGATGCTTTGCAACAAAGAACATTTATTCGTATTAAATACCGTTGAGCTGTTAGACTTAAAATCTTTGGTCGAATATAGTTTTATATCGTTAGATGTAGACCATATTGCAACTACTTCATAAACCCACCGTGTTTCTTATTTATAATTGGTCTTAAATTAAATTCAAATTGAGGCGCAGATACTATATTTCATTATATAGTCATTACTTTTATACTAAATTTTAAGAGAAATGAAAGATATCGCGAGATTAAACATGAGTATTAAGGTCACTTCTTTAGATGCCCTTAATGACCAAATACAAATGGAAGGCAAAGCCTCTTCATCTTATTTAGCAATGGCATCATGGTGTGATCAGCATTCATATACGGGTAGTGCAGAATTTTTTTACCGTCAAGCAAATGAGGAACGTGAGCACATGATGAAAATTTTTAAATTCATCAACGATTGTGGTGGTAATGCTATTTCCCCAGAAATATCAAATATCAACCATGACTTTTCTTCTTTAGAGGAAATTTTTGAAACTGCTTTAGAGCAAGAAATTGCAGTAACAAAATCGATCAATAAAATAATTTCCCAGGCTAAGAAAACAGAAGATTTTGCTGTTGAGAACTTCTTACAGTGGTTTGTTAAAGAACAACTTGAAGAAGAAAAAACCATGAGAGACATTCTAGACCTTTTTGACGTTATAGGCAGAGAAGGTATTGCACTCAAATTAATTGATGAGCGTATTAAATAGATAGCTTTATCGACAATAAAAAAGGGAGTCTACAATGTAGACTCCCTTTTTTATTGTTATACTTTAATCTTAGTCTCTGCCACCGAATACTTGAAGTCCCCAGTATACCAATGTTGCCAAAGAACCAATTGCAGCCACTAAATAGGTACGTGCCGCCCATTTCAATGCATCTTCAGAACCTTTGTACTCTTGCGGAGTAACTACGTTCTTGTTCTTTAACCATGCCAATGCCCTATTACTTGCATCATATTCAACAGGCAAGGTCACAAAACTGAACAATGTTGCCAAACCCATCATTATAAGACCGGCAACAGCTACCCAATAGCCAAACCCTACGCCGGCGGCGGCTCCTAACGCTAATCCACCGAATACGACCCACATAGACATGCTAGATGTTACACTAACAATCGGTACTAATTTAGATCGCATACCTAACCATTCGTATGCTTGAGCATGCTGTACGGCATGACCAACTTCATGGGCTGCAACCGCAGCAGCAGCAGCGTTTCTTTGATTATAAACACCTTCGCTTAAGTTTACGGTTTTATTGGCAGGGTTATAGTGATCTGTAAGCATACCCGCAGTGGAAACCACTTTTACATCGCGTATACCATGATCCGCCAACATCTTTTCTGCAATTTCAGCACCGCTCATCCCATTTTGCAAATGGACTTTTGAATAATGCTTAAACTTGCTCTTTAATTTATTACTAACTAACCAGCTGACCAAAGCTATTGCTCCGATCAATATATAATATCCCATCATAATTTTTCAAATTTTAAATCGATTAAATATACTAAAGATTCATTCTTAAATTAGAATCTAGATATTTAAAAGCAAAAACCCCGCCAAATTCCTTTCGGATATGACGGGGCATATTTTACTGACAAATTGTACAGATTAGGCTACGACCTCTTCCCAACCAAAAGCTTCAATTATTTCTTGATATACAACTTTTCCTTCTACAATATTCAATCCTTTATTTAAAGATGTATCTTTAGCACAGGCTGCCTCCCAACCTAAATTAGCCAATTTCAATGCATATGGTAAGGTTACATTGGTTAATGCCATAGTTGACGTATACGGTACCGCACCTGGCATATTAGCTACGGAGTAGTGTACCACATCATCTATTATATAAATTGGGTCTTCATGCGTTGTAGGCTTAGTAGTTTCAACACATCCACCTTGATCAACAGCAACGTCTACGATGACGGTGCCTGGTCGCATTTCCTTTAACATATCCCTAGTTATTAAATTGGGAGCCTTCGCTCCTTTTAACAACACTCCACCAATAATT
Organism: Maribacter litoralis; assembly: GCF_902506355.1. NCBI lineage: Bacteria > Pseudomonadati > Bacteroidota > Flavobacteriia > Flavobacteriales > Flavobacteriaceae > Maribacter > Maribacter litoralis. Next base: position 1,299,253 of record NZ_LR733271.1, read on the forward strand.
AAGTCGTGCGTTTTAATTAACCTTCTAATATTAAACTCATTTGAAAACTCTGTAACCACATGTGGCGGCATTACATCGTTTACATATCGTAAGCGCTTCATATTAATATCAAGTATAGTAACGTGAGCTCCTAAACCTGCTGCCATTTTAGCAGCTTGTATACCCACTACACCAGCACCTAATACCAAAACTTTACCGGGAGCAACACCGGGAACACCGCCCAAGAGTACTCCACGACCTTTAACAGGTTTCTCTAAATACTTCGCTCCCTGTTGTATGGCCATTCTACCGGCAACCTCAGACATAGGCGTTAATAGTGGCAATGTACCCTCTTCATCCTCAACGGTTTCATAGGCTATACAAATAGCTTTTTGCCTGATCATTGCCTTGGTCAATGCCTCACTAGATGCAAAATGGAAATATGTAAATAGAATTTGCCCTTTTTGGATTAGATCATATTCTTCTTCAATAGGCTCTTTAACCTTTACGATCATTTCACTCATGGCGTAAACCTGACCTATGGTATCTAAAATGATAGCACCTGCTTGTTGATAATCTTGATTAAAGAATCCACTGCCTTCACCGGCATCTGATTGTACATATACTTTGTGGTTGTTCTTTACCAATTCGAAAACTCCGGCCGGTGTCATACCTACCCTGCTTTCATTGTTTTTGATTTCTTTTGGAATACCAACGATCATGATGTTATCATTTTATATTAAGGTGCAAAATTGAAACTAATTATACATATATCAAACAATAAATCGATAAAACATAGGGGTTACTTGATATAATTATCATATTACAGCTAACACACCCCTATTTTTTAAGGGGTATATTTAATTTCATACCTAATCATTCAATATAACACTAAAAACCAGAAACATCTTTAACGAATAATTAAACAAAAAAAAGAGGCAATTTTCATTGCCTCTTTTCTTGTTTTTAAAACCGAAGAATTAACCGACGATATTCACAATCTTGCCAGGTACAACAATTACCTTTTTAGGTGTTCTACCCGCAAGTTGCTGTTGTGTTTTTTCATGTGCCATAACCGCTGCTTCTATTTCATCTTTACTTAAGTCTAAAGCTAATTGCATGGTGAATTTCATTTTACCATTAAAAGAAATTGGATATTCCTTATCGCTTTCCTTAATATACTTTTCTTCGAATTTCGGAAAAGGCGCCGTAGCTATAGATGTTGTATGACCCAACTTGCTCCATAATTCTTCTGCAATATGAGGTGCATAAGGAGACACTAAAATTGCCAATGGCTCCAATACTTTTCTGCTTACACATTTTTGTGATGAAAGTTCATTTACACAGATCATAAATGTAGATACGGATGTGTTGAAACTAAAATTCTCAATATCTTCTTCTACCTTTTTAATGGTCTTATGTAATGTTTTCCATGATTCTTTAGAAGGCTCCTCCTCAGAAACAACAAATGCACCATCTGTACCAGTATGGTATTGACGCCACATTTTTTTCAAGAATCCATGTGCTCCCGTAATACCTGCCGTGTTCCAGGGTTTAGATTGCTCTAACGGACCTAAGAACATTTCGTACAAACGCAAGCTATCTGCCCCATATTCCTCACAAATAGCATCGGGATTTACAACGTTGTATTTGGACTTGGACATTTTCTCGACTTCGCGAACTACTTTGAAAGAACCATCCTCTTCCGTAATGAATTCCGCACCAGCATATTCATCTCTCCACTTTTTAAAACCTTCAATATCAAGTTCATCGGAAGCATTAACCAATGATACATCAGCATGAATTCTAGCTATAGATTTCGAAGAATCCGAGATTTTAAGTATTCCTTTTTCATCTCTATTCTCTTGATGGTTTTTGAATATTACTTCACGAAGTGATTCGTAGCCAGGAATTAAATCTTCAAGTAACAATGACTCATCTAGCATTTTTTTAGCAATGCTCGAGGAAACAAAAATTGGAATTCTCTTAACCTCACTATTATTATTAACGGAATAATCCCATCGATACACAAAAGCACTAGTCCCCGTAATCATCCCTTGATTAATAAGCTTTTTAGCAAATTCATCTTTAGGCACCAAACCTTTGTCGAACATGAACTTTTGCCAGAAACGAGAATACAATAAGTGACCAGTTGCATGCTCACTACCACCTATATATAAATCTACATCTTGCCAGTAATTAATAGCTTTCTCGGAGAATATCTCTTCGCTATTATGCGGGTCCATGTATCTATTGAAATATTGTGAACTACCTGCCCAACCTGGCATGGTATTCAACTCTAGCGGAAATACTGTGGTATTATTTATCTCGCTATTATTGACAACTTTATTTGCAACGGTATCCCATGCCCAAACCTCAGCATTACCTAATGGTGGTTCACCGGTTTCAGTAGGTAAGTACTTTTCCACTTCGGGTAACTCAATTGGTAAATGTTCTGGAGAAATCATCTGCGGCATTCCGTCTACATAATACACTGGGAAAGGTTCCCCCCAATATCTTTGGCGACTAAAAACGGCATCGCGCAAACGATAGTTTATTTTTCCTTCGCCATGTCCAATTTTTTCCAACTCATAGATAGCCAGCTTCATTGCTTTCTTGTATGGTAATCCGTTTAAGAAATCAGAATTAGCAATAACAGTCTTCTCCTTATCGGCAAATGCCTCTTCAGAAATATCCACTCCCTCAAAAATATTAGGGATTGGTATATTAAAATGTTTTGCAAAATCATAATCGCGCTGATCACCACATGGAACGGACATCACAGCTCCTGTTCCATAACCCGCTAATACATAATCTCCAATCCAGATAGGAATAGGTTCTTTGGTAAATGGATGTTCTGCATAAGCACCTGTAAATGCACCCGATATGGTTTTTACATCTGCCATACGATCACGCTCAGAACGCTTTGCAGTTGCTTCTATATATGCCTCTACCTCAGCTTTTTGCTCCGCCGTAGTTATCTTACCAACCAATTCGTGCTCAGGAGCCAAAGTCATAAAAGAGACTCCGAAAATGGTATCGGGTCTTGTTGTAAATACCTCTATTTTTTCATCATGATCCTTAACATTGAAAATAGCTGAAGCTCCCTGACTTCTTCCAATCCAATTGGTTTGCGAATCTTTTAAAGGTTGTGGCCAATCTATTTTATCCAACCCATCTAACAAACGTTGTGCATAGGCAGATATACGCATACTCCATTGAGTCATTTTTTTACGAATAACTGGGTGACCACCACGCTCTGATACTCCGTTTACGATTTCGTCATTTGCCAATACCGTACCTAGTGCAGGACACCAGTTTACCTCAGTATCCGCCAAATATGTTAATCTATATTTTAAAAGAATTTCTTGTTTTCTAACATCAGAATACGCTTTCCATTCATCATCTGTAAATGTCTCAATATCATCATCACATACGGCATTCACATTGGCGTTTCCATCCGAAGAAAATTTCGAAATCAAGGTTTCTATATCTTCTGCCTTATCGGTATCTTTATTATACCACGAATTGAATATCTGTATGAATATCCATTGTGTCCACTTGTAATATTCGGGACTAGAAGTTCTTACTTCCCTGCTCCAATCGAAAGAAAAACCTAATTGATCTAACTGCCTTCTATAAGTTTTGATATTGGCTGCCGTAGTAATTGCAGGATGCTGACCTGTTTGAATGGCATATTGCTCTGCCGGTAAACCAAAAGAATCGTAGCCTTGCGGATGCAATACATTAAAACCTTTATGCCTCTTATATCGTGCATAAATATCACTTGCAATATACCCTAACGGATGCCCAACATGGAGTCCTGCACCAGAAGGGTAAGGAAACATATCCAACACATAGAATTTTTCTTTATCAGAATCGTTCTCCGCTTTAAATGTTTGATTTTCTGCCCAGTATTTTTGCCATTTGGCTTCAATTTCGTTGAAATTGTATTGCATGATCTTTACTTCTTTTCTGTAAGCCGCAAAAATAGGTTTATTCTGCTAAAAGCGAAAGAATAACATCGTTGATACTTTTGGGTTAAACCATCAATAATTTACCACTATAGAGTACCCAAAGCATAGATGCCAATGCAGATATGTTTATGAGATAACCAAACAATTTCATTTCTGGCAATGTATACGCCCTGCCCTTAAATACCACTAAAATATCTAATATCATAAATGCAGAAAAGAGACCTAGAAATGATGCCAACACCACATCTTCAAACCAATACCAAACCAAAACAGATTCGCATACCAATATCAAGAGCATTAGTAGTTTTGAGTTATTTCGTCCTATCAATGTAGCGGTTGTTCTCTTGCCCGAAGCTAAATCTGGATACATATCCATTATTTCGCCCGCAATGTGTGCTTGAAATGCAAACAAAGACAAATACACCAATGTTTGCCATGGCAGCGTTTCTAAATTATTTAGTTCTGTTGAAAAGAATACGGTAACTACATACCCTACCTGAATTAGTATTTCAAAAGGAGGTCGTTCCTTTATTCTGAACGGTTTAAAATTATAAAGGATATTTACGACGACCATAAACAGCAGAAGCAAGAACATTTTAAATCCGGATATAAAAGTGAACGCAACTACAAACACGGATGTGAGAATTGTAATTTTAGTAAGTACACCTTTTAGTTGTGACCTTGAAGCTTTTGCACCAAATAGAAAATTTCCTTTTCTAGCGTTAACAGCATCAGCATCTATATCATTGTAATCGTTTAGACCGTAGACCAAATAATTTAATGGGAAAGTGACAAAGAAAAGTCCGAGCCAAAAATTAACATTCAACCAAAAATCTACCTCATTCGCAAAAGGAACTAAATAAATCCAAATTGTAGGAAACCAAAGTCCGGGTCTGGATATTTTTAAATCCAATAAACTAAACATCTGATAAAATTAGGTTATAATTTTCGTAAAAACACTAATCCAAAAATCGGTACTCTATCATGATTTAAGATTATTTATACATCGTAGTAAAAAGTATATCTTTAACCAGTAAATATGATGTACTCTAGATTTTTTATACTCACTATTCTACTAACGTGTTACTGCATAAATTCATTGCAAGCACAATTAGGTTTTTGCGGAGGAAATTCTGGCGACCCCATTTTTACTGAAGATTTTGGGGCTGGCACTACTGATGGACCGGAATTACCGGCAGGCACTACTTCATATCAATTTACTACTGGCACTCCTAATGATGGCGATTACACCATAACTAGTACAACAAATTACTTTGATTGGCTTTCCCTACAAGATCATACCCCAGGAGACACCAATGGTAAAGCCTTTATCGTCAATGCCAGTTTTACTGCCGGGGAGTTCTATCAACGTGAAGTTACCGGTTTATGTGAAAATACCACTTATGAATTTTCTTCGTGGCTAATCAACCTACAACCTGCAAACAGTTGCGAAGGCAATAGCATACCGGTAAATGTTCGTTTTCAAATTTGGGACGAAACGGATTCAAACTTGCTTGCCCAAGGTGACACCGGAAACATTACCAATACCGGCACCACAGAGTGGGACCAGTATGCTTTGGTATTCAAAACCGAACCAGGACAAACATCGGTCATTTTAAAAATGAGAAACAATAGTAACGGCGGTTGTGGCAATGACCTTGCCATAGATGATATTTTATTTAGAACTTGTGGAGATAATGTTACCGTTTCAACCTCAAATAATGAAGCCAGCTTAGTGGTCTGCGAAACTCAAGGCGGTGTTTCAAGAACCCTTACCGCTACACCTGATTCGTCTGTTTTCAGTACCCATGCTTACCAATGGCAACAAAGTACAGATCAGCAAACGTGGACAGATATTACAGGGGAAAATAGTGCGGTTTTAAATACCCCTGCCGTAACGACCACTACCTATTTTAGAACAAAAATTGCAGAAGATGCGGTCAATATCAACAACGACCTTTGTAATGTCGTCTCAGATGTTTTTGATATTACCGTCTTACCTTTACCAGATGCACCTACAAGCAATGGCGATATCATAATTTGCGAAGGAGAATTAGGCACATTATCCGTAAGCACACAAAGCAACTATATTGTTAATTGGTATGATGCAGAGATCGGCGGTAATTTAGTATTGGCAGAAAACAATACCTTAGAAATTGGTGTTGGTGGTACTTATTACGCAGAAGCAAATTCCACAGCAATTGAATGTGCATCTACAACTAGAACAGCTGTTTCCTTAACTGTCAACCCGCTACCCATAGTACCAGATGACACGAGCACATTTTTATGTGAAGATTCTTTTACAACTTTAGATGCAGAAGTGGAAGATGCTACTTATCTATGGAACACCGGCGAAACTACCCAGCAAATCAATGCAACCGCAGCCGGCGAATACAATGTTCTGATTACGAATACCAATGGGTGTTCTGCCATGCGTAATTTTAATGTAGAGCAGATAGACCTACCAATAATAGATACAATTGAATCTGATGGCGCATCAATATTGGTCGCTACAATGAATACCGGTAATTTTGAATATTCATTAGACGGAATTTCTTTTCAACCCAGCCCCATATTCGATGCCGTTGAAGGTGGGTTCTATACCATTTATGTACAAGACAACACTGATTGTGGCGTAGTTTCAGAAGATTTTTATCACTTGGTCATTCCTAAATTCTTTACACCCAATGGCGATACATTCAATGATACTTTTGCACCTGACGGATTAGAAGTCTTTAGCAACATAGCCATATCTATTTTTGACCGTTATGGCAAGCTCTTAAAATTCGGGAATTCAGATTCGACTTCATGGGATGGTACTTTTCAAGGTGAACAAATGCCAGAAGATGATTATTGGTATCTTATTAAGGCAGATTCCTCCCAATTTAAGGGTCACTTTAGTTTAAAACGTTAAGGCTTATTTTTTTAAGTTCCATTTAACTTTACTTTGCTATTTTTACTGCACTTTTAAGCACTATGGCAAACTCTTTCGAAAAATACCAAAGACGCAAACTTATCTCCTCTTACTTTTCTGTGGTGCTGAGTATTGCTTTGGTTTTGTTCCTATTAGGTATATTAGGATTATTGGTTTTGAATACCAAAAAAATGGCAGATCGTTCTAAAGAGCAGATTACTATTTCTGTATTTTTAAAAGAAAACACCAAGGAAATTGAAGTGGAACAACTTCAAAAAACTTTGGCAATGTCAGAGTACACCAAGTCTTCAACCTATGTTTCTAAAGAAGAAGCTGCCAAACAGCATAGCGAAGAAATTGGTGAGGATTTTGTGGATTACCTAGGTTACAACCCGCTTAAAAACTCTATAGATGTAAAGCTTAACGCAGATTTTGTAACCGCGGAAAAAGTAGAAGAGATTGCCGCAACACTTTCTGAAAAAAGTTTCGTCGATGAAGTTAGCTATGACCGGGTATTGGTAAGCATGGTCGCAAAAAGCGTAGAACAAATCGGATTTTGGATTTTAGTAGCCAGTGCAATTTTTACTTTTATTGCGGTATTGTTGATCAACAGCTCTATTCGGTTATCTATCTACTCAAAAAGATTTATCATTAAAACCATGCAAATGGTCGGCGCAACCAAAACATTTATTCGTAAACCTTTTATTTGGCAAAATATTAAATTGGGTATGATCGGCGCAACCATTGCATTATTAGCTATAGGTGGTGTTGTATACTATGTAAATACCAATTTTGAGGATTTAGGACTTTTAGAAGAACCTTATATTTTAATCACCTTATTTGTTGGTGTTTTTCTATTAGGCATACTTATTTCTTTCATTAGCACCTATTTCGCTACCCAACGTTTCTTAAATCTTAGAACGGACGAATTATATTATTAAATTTGCGGCATGAGTAAAAAGAACAAAGTTGAACAGCAACCTAAACAGGAATTTATTTTTCAAAAGAAAAATTACATGTTCATGTTCATTGGACTTGCCTGTATTGCATTAGGTTTTATTTTAATGAGCGGTGGTGGAAGTGACGACCCTAATGTATTCAATCCTGAAATATTTAATTTTAGAAGAATTAGACTTGCCCCTACTCTAGTACTTATTGGCTTGGGTATAGAGATATATGCCATTTTGTTGAACCCGCATAAAAAGAAAGATTAATTGGATACTTTAGATGCTATTATACTCGGTATCATACAAGGATTGACCGAGTTTTTACCTGTTTCATCAAGTGGTCATTTAGAATTGGGGAAAGCCATTTTAGGAGACAACTCCGTGCAAGAAGAAAGCTTATTGTTTACCGTGGTTCTCCACTTTGCTACGGCACTAAGTACCATTGTTGTCTTTAGAAAAGATATTTGGGAAATTATAAGTGGATTGTTTCAGTTTAAATGGAACGAAGAAAGTCAGTTCTCTGCTAAAATCATAGTTTCCATGTTACCTGCTGTTTTTGTAGGTCTTTTTTTTGAAGAACAATTAGAAGCCTTTTTTGGTGGCAACATTAGATTTGTAGGCTTTATGCTGATCATTACCGCTGTACTTTTATATTTCGCCGACAAAGCCAAGGATACAGATAAAAAAGTAAGTTTTGGCAATGCCTTTATTGTTGGCATCTCACAAGCGATAGCCATGTTACCCGGTATTTCACGTAGCGGTGCTACTATTTCTACTTCCGTTCTTTTGGGGGTGGATAAATCTAAAGCGGCTAGGTTTTCTTTTTTAATGGTTGTACCATTGATCTTTGGAAAAATTGCAAAAGACCTTATGAGTGGCGATTTAACTTTTGATGGAGAAAATAATGTAGCCATGGGCGCTGGTTTCATTGCAGCCTTTGTTGCCGGACTTGCCGCTTGTACTTGGATGATCCAATTGGTAAGAAAAAGCAAGCTATCCTATTTCGCCATCTATTGCCTTATTGTAGGATTGATTGCCGTTATATACGGATTTACTAATCCGTAGTACTTAAAAAACACCCCTTATACATGCAAGATTTGACCAAAGAAGACTATTTAAACGGTCAGGTATTATTGATCGACAAACCTCTAGAATGGTCCTCTTTTCAGGCGGTCAACAAATTGAAATGGGCGATTAGAAAAAAATTCAGTTTAAAGAAATTTAAAATTGGGCACGCAGGTACTCTAGACCCGTTGGCGACAGGACTTTTAGTCATTTGTACCGGTAAGTTCACGAAGAAGATTACCGAATACCAAGGTCAAGAAAAAGAATATACCGGTATCATCACCTTAGGCGGTACAACACCCTCTTATGATCTTGAGACAGAAATCAACGAAACCTTCGGCACTGAACATATTACCCCGGAACTGATCCAACAAACAACCGCCCAATTTACAGGTGACATTGAACAAGCACCGCCTGTTTTTTCTGCCTTAAAGAAAGATGGCAAACGTTTATATGAGTTGGCACGAGAAGGCAAAACCGTTGATATACCTAAGCGTAAAGTACATGTAAGCGCTTTTGAAATTACCAGTATTGACAAATTAAATGTCCATTTCAGAATTGCATGTAGCAAGGGTACTTATATACGGTCTATGGCACATGATTTTGGAAAAGCATTACATTCTGGTGCACATTTAACTGCATTAAGAAGAACCAAAATAGGTGATTTTAACGTAGATAATGCTCAAGACCCTTTGGTCTTTGCCGATATATTATTAGGTTCAGAAGAAAACTAGCCACAAACTATTGCTTGTCATTTATCGATCTTCTAAAATATTTTGGTATTATTAAGGTTATATATTCATGGAACTGAACAGAAAACAATTATCTCTACTTGCCACTATCTTTAGCTTGTCTATTGTAGTGTTGGTATTGTATGGTATTCAGTTTGGCGGCCAAGAAGAGACTCACGAAGACTATGTTGTTGAAATGGTGATGGACCCAGAAGTTTTGGAAGAAATTCTGAAAGAAGAAGAACCTTTGGAAGAACAAGTAGCATCTGACCCTATTAAAAGTCATTTAGCCTTTAACGAAACTGCAAAACCTAGTTACGGCAACCCAGAGCCATTACAGACTTTAGAAGAGTTAATGGAAGAACGTAGTGAAATGAGCGACGGTGACCCTACCGAAAGCATTTATAACGACACCGGGTATTCTGAAAGGGTTAAGGCCTTAGCCAAAAAGCGAGAGGAAAAAAAACAGCTTTTAGGAGAAAAAGAAGCGCAGAAAAAAGAATTCACCAATAATCTTGCAGCCAGACGAACATCTGTATCCTATTCATTGGTTGACAGAAATAACTATAAATTACCGCCTCCAATATATACTTGTATCGAAGGAGGTAAAGTTGTCATTAATATTGAAGTAAATGCCCTAGGTTATGTTACCGAAGCTGATTTTAACGCTAAAAGCTCAGGTACATCTAACGGATGTTTGGTTGAAAACGCTATAAAATACGCCTTAAAAGCACGTTTCAACAGTTCTGAAAAAGACACGCAAAAAGGCACAATTACCTATTTATTTCAAGGGAAGTAATTCTAGTAAATCTTTAATAATACTTTGCCCTTTATCCTTATTATAAAAGATTTGAAGATCTCGTTTAAATTCCGGCGTTAACTTGCCATACGCTGTCTTGTAATCTTCCACCAGTTTTGTAGCTTTCTTAGACCTAGGCCCCCATGTGGCCACAACTTTATTTTCTTTCACATTTATGGCTATCAATTTCGGAATAGACCTACCTCCATTGGTCAAGAATTGATCCATTATATTCAAATTTTCATCCCTAAGAATTATTGACAAAGAAATATTAGGATTTATCTCGGTGAATTTATGCATTACAGGTAGTGCAGGCGAGGCATCTCCACACCAACTTTCAGATAATACAACCCATGAAACTTTTTGGTCAACAGCCTTAATCTTTTGAATGACCTCATCGGTAAACTTCAAGGTCTTGTCCCATCTACGCATTCGACTATTGTTCAATTGCGTGTATTGAGATAATGCCTCGGTTTGTTCAGGACCTGTAGATGCTCCTTTTTCAGCTAATTCTGAAACCAGTGTCCTATATTCAATGTAACTAAAACTATTTTTTAATCCTTCTGCAATACTATCTTCCTGTAACAACTCCATAATATTTATGTTTTCACATTTTGATCGACCACATTAGTAGCAGTAAAAACAGATTACTTACAAATTTTCAGGATTGACAGCTAGACTATTGAACAACTTTGCTTTAGCTTTAAAATATTTGTTCTCTACCTGATTTTGCTTTAAAACTGCATCTATCAATTTAGATTCTCTAGAATTTATCAAGAACAGCGAACTTTCCCCGAAACTGAATTTTCGTTCTTCGGCAGCCAACAACGCTTCATAACTGGCAACAATATCATCAATCAATATGTTCTGATTTTCAAAAGAGGCCAACTCATTATAGATAGCCAAAATCTTATTCTGTATTTGCACCTCGGCATTATCCATTTCAAACTGTGCATCCCGTAATTTCAATTTTGCCAATTTAAGATCCCCTCGTTCTTTTCTAAGAAATAAAGGCAACTCAAAATTCAATCCGCCTTTATAGTTTTGCGTTTCAAAAGAGTTTAAATACTCTGGCTCATCTGTAATAAACTTGTATTCCACGTCTATTTTAGGCAAGAGCTTATTAGTCTTTAATCGCTTATCTACCCGCAAACCATCTATTTTATATCCTAGCGATTTTAATTTGGGATGATTCTCTAGCTGAAAACTATCCAACGGTTTTCCTAAAATTTCCAACGCTTGATCTATCTCTACATCCAACGACAGATCTGGCACCACACCTGGTTGTAATTCCATCGGAATATTTTCTCCCATCCATAAGAAGTTGGAGAGCTCTAATTGTGCGTTTTGCAAAACTACATTCGCCTGTTCTCTTTCTAAAGCTCTATTTTGCACGGCAATCTTAGCTTCTACAGTATCAATGGCGGCAATTTCACCTGCATCGGCACTTTTATTGACGCCTTCTAGTCTTACTTTAGCATTTTCTAAAAAATCATTGAACAGTAAACTATTCCTGTAGGCTTGCAGCCAATTGAAATATGCCAAAGAAGCATCGAATAAAATTTGATTGACCAACAAATCCCTATCCGCTTTTGACTGCTCCCTAAAAATTTTGGCTTTTTTCACAGTGGCCATACGCTCGTTGATCCAAGAACCGCGACCTAAGGAAAGGGCTACCCCAGCACTGTAGAGTCCGTCATCCGGCACATTTCTCTCCGCGTTTAAATATTCACCCGAGTATTGCTCAAATTCCCCCTTTAATTCTATGCCGTACCATGTAGGAATCTTAAATGTAGAATTTAAAAGATCATAGTATTCGGTTCCCTTAAATTCCTTTGTTGAATAATCTACCGATATTTTGGGATCGAACCCACCACGGGCCTTCATAAGATTGGCTTGACCAACACTCATAACCATTTCGGCCTGTTTGGTAATTGGGTGATACTTTTTTACATAACCCAAATATTCCTTAAACCCCAACGGAATAGTATCTGCATTTTGGGCCGATGCAAAAAAACTGACACATAAACAGAAAAAGAAAAAAACGCTTCTCATCATTATTTTTTTACGGGTTTATCTTGTGCGCCTTCTGGCTGATAATAGTTAGGTGGGAAACCATTTAACTGTCGCCATAGTTCATACCAAATTGGCACATCTTCCAATAATGCAATGGTATTTGCCCCAGAACCCACTCGTAACGCTTCTGGCCATGCCTGGTCTTCTTCATCAGGAGATAATAACACCCTATATTTTCCATTTGGATTAATAAAGGTTTCTATTGCTACTACCTTGCCTGCATAGGTACCATATGAAGCATTAGGCCACCCGCTGAATACAATGGCCGGCCATCCATCGAACTGTATCCTAACTTTTTCCCCTAAATGAATTAAAGGTAAATCAATGGGTTCTATAAATGTTTCTACCGCCATATCGTACTCTGCCGGCATAATACCTACTAAAGGCGTTCCTTCTTTAAATGTCTCACCTATACCTGCCGTTAGTACTTTGTTGATGTACCCATTTTGTGGAGCTCTAATATAACGCAATGCGCTTCGCATTTGGTAGTTGGTATAATCGTTCTCCAACTTACTTACTTGTGCCTCAGAATCGAATTGATTGGACATTGCAGTAAATTTATCGCTCTGTGCCTTAGAGATTTTATCGGTGTACGAAGCCTCTACCCTGTTAATTTCTACCTCGGCATTGATAATCTCATTTTTGGCGGCCAATAACTTGTTTTCCTGTGAAAGTAATTTCGCCTGTGTTTCTTGCAACTTTAAACGCTTTTCTTCCACATCGGTTACCGCTTTCAAACCTTCGCTCTGTAGTTGAGCGGTTCTTTCAAACTGCCGTTCCGCAATTTGAATGTTGGTCTTTGCGGCTTCAAAATCGATGCTATCACTCTGTGCTTTTAGCTTTGCCTGCATTAACTTATTCTTTGCCTGCTCTAATTTCAATCTTCTTTCATTGATTAAGGCGGCAACTTGATTATCTAACGATTTCACTTTTTCGCCATATGAGCTAACCGATGAACTTTTAGATTTTAACTGTTGCCCCGTGCGCTCGACCAAATCTGGATCAAAGTATTCCGATTTTATTTCAGAAATGAACAATATGGTATCTCCCTTTTCAACATAATCCCCTTCTTGAACATACCATTCTTCTATTCTACCCGGTATCTGAGATTGAATGGTCTGTGGTCTTTGCCCCGGGGTCAGCGTAGTTAAATTGCCCCTAGCGGTAATGGTTTGGGTCCAAGGCAAAAACAATACGATAATACCTACAGCGGCAAATGCAAAGAGAAATCTATTAAAATGCTTGTAATGCCTCTTGTGGTTTACTTTGGTAACCGATTTAAATCTCGCTATAGAGACTTTTTCGTTAAGTTTATTATGAGATATATTAAGCATCTGTTCCTTGGATTTCGTTAATAATCTGTCCTTTTTCCATGGTTATGATTCGTGAACATTTTTTAATCCACTTATCATTTTCACTAACTACAAGCAATGCCCAACCGTTAGATGGATCGCTTAAAAAGTTCAAAATACGGTCTGCCTCCTCTATATTAAATTGATCTAAAGGATCTTTGAGAATCAATAATTTTGGTTTACGAACAATGCTTCTAGCCAATACTATTTTCTTGGAAACCGTATAAGGTATCTGTTTACCTTCTGGATACAGCACCGTATTTAAACCCTCTGGTTGCTTCTTGACAAAATCGGTAAGTCCTACCTTATCCAATGCCCAATAAACTTGCTCATTGGTAGTGTCTTTATCACCAAAGGTGATATTATTCAAAATAGTACCTTCAAAAGGAGTTTCTTCTGGTAAAGACTGACCTAGGTGAGAACGGTAATAATTTAAGTTCATTCCTTTTAGAGATACTCCGTTAACATACACACCGCCACTATCTGGCTCAATGATACCTGCTATTAAACGCAACAACGTATTTTTTCCAGAACCGCTATTACCTCGTAAGAGAATGGTACACGTAGGAGAAATGGTTAAACTTAAATTATTGATGATCTGCCTTTTTGGTTGTGGTACACTATATGTAATTTCACTTAACTCAACCGTAAAAGCTTGATTTTCCATAAAGGGTTTTTCACCTTCTTGTGCCTCTAATTTTTTATCTACCACTTGCCCCATTTTTTCTAGAGATGTCAAGAGATCATAAAATGTTTCCAAACCTAAAATCAGTTTTTCTACCGAACTGATCACTAAAAGGATTATAATTTCAGCCGCGACAAACTGACCAATGTTCATCTCTTGGTTTAGCACCAACAACCCTCCGATCAACAATAGACCTGCCGTAACCAATACCTTGAAACCGATCATTTGAATAAACTGCAACACCAAAACCCTAAAGTGACTTTCTCTTGCATTTAAATAGTTGACCACCAAAGTATCGTTCTTATCGAGGGCATGAGACGTTTTGCCCGACAGCTTAAAACTTACAATAGACCTTGCTATTTCTTGAAGCCAATGCGCAACTTTGTATTTACTCTTAGATTCATCTAAACTGGTATCTAATCCTCTTTGTGCGGTAAATTTGAACACTACATAAATCAGCAGCAGCAGCAGCATGCCGTACACTATAAAAAATGGGTGATAAAAAGAAAGTAACAACAACCCAAATACAATCTGCAATAAGGCAGCAGGAAAATCTATCAATACCTTTGATAAGGATTTCTGAATGGTCAATGTATCAAAAAACCTGTTTGCCAATTCTGGCGGATAGTAGTTATGCAACTCGCTCATTTTAATTTTCGGAAAACGATACGCAAACTCAAAAGATGCCCTGGTGAAAATCTTTTGCTGTACATTTTCAATAATTCTTATTTGCATAAGTTGTAGCACGCCCACAAAAGCAACACCTAAAGTCACTAATATTACAAGCACTATCCAAGAAGAACTTATTTGGGCTCCTTGCATTAAATTTATAATTGCCTGTATACCCAATGGTAATGATAAGTTGACAACCCCTGCAAATATGGCGTAATAAAACACCTGAAAAATATCTTTTTTATCTAATTTTAATAGACCTAAAAATCGCTGCCAAGCAGTTAGTGTTTTATTACTCATTTAAGTTTTGTTTTAATGTATTGAATACAAGGTGGGTCAAGTATTGTGTTGGCGTTACTCTCTCATTGCAATCTGTAAGCGATGGAAAATGCTCTCTTAAATAATGCTGGTGCAATCCGTTTTCCAAAATGGTGCTAGCTAAACTTGTTGGGTATTCATAATCTGCATCTACTTCTGCAATCATTTCTGATAAACGCCCCACCAATCTCTTATAGATAGCATAATATCCTTCTTTATTCTCAGCATCAACTTCTTTTGTCAAGTACGCTTTGGAATATTCGTTAATTACAATTTGATTCAGAAGCACTTCATTAACATGGGAAAATGCCGAATCTTCTTTGATTTCCCTTGTAATGATTATGATGGACTTTAATAATTTCTCTTTCGGATTTTTAATACTGTGGGTTGCGAATACCAATTGATACTCCATCCAACCCCAATACCATGAGGTCAAATACAATAAAAGCTTGTGTTTATTTTCAAAATAACGGTATATACTACTTTCGTTAGAACCAATTTCCTTTCCTAGTTTTTTAAAAGTAAAACTTTCAAAGCCTATTTCATCTATCAATTGAATACTAAACTCAATTATTCTTTTACCCAGACTAGAAGACTCTGGATCTTTTAGAAAAAGTTTCTCATTGATTCTTATTTGTACCCCTTGTAAGAGCCTATCCATAATATTTAAATTAAGTCGATTGCAAATATAATAGCAATACTATCATATATTAATAGTTTAACATTAATTTATAATAGTAACACCTTTTTGACAGCCCTTACATTCTTATTTTCCGAACTAAAAACTCTCATTACCCTCTTACTATTTACTTTGCAACATGAAAAGAAAAATTGGGTTTATTGGAAATAATCGAAATCAATAAAATTTATACATATGATTTTAGCACGTATAATTGTCAAGACAAAAAAACAGGCAGAAGAAATTGCGAGACTACTTTTAACTCAAAAGTTAATATATAGCGCCAACATCATAAGCAATAAAGCTTTCAATAAAAATGAAGAGAACGGAGATATCACTTTCGAGAAGAAAACAATCATAGAAGGAAAAACAAAAGCGCTATTATTTACTACGATCAACAAGGTATTAAGGCAAAAGTACCCTGAAAACATGCCATTAATCTATGCTGTTCCCATTATTTACATGGATGATGAACAAATTCAATTACTACGAGATCAAACAGCAAAAATATAAAAAACTCAGTAAGCATCTATCCAACTAAAATTATCTTCAATTACTTGATTTTTTTCTTCCTCCAAATAGTCTAAAAATGCCAAAGCGGTGGGCGACAACTTTTTTGATTTAAGCCAAATTAAATTCCATTTGGTTTCAATAGGCAGACCCTTGATCGGTATAATTTGCACGTCTTTATTTTTGAGTTCATTCTTTAGCCCAATTATAGGCATAATCGAAAAACCCAAACCTGCAATTACCGCCTGCTTTACGGCCTCATTAGAGGTAAGTTCAATTTTTTTACGAACCTCGAATTTTTTCTTAGTTATAAAATTTTCCATTGCGGCCCTTGTTGCAGAGCCAGCCTCTCTATAAATTAATTGTGATTGCTCAAATATTTTCTTTCTAGAAAGGGTTTTGCTCCCTAATCCATTTTTTCCGGCAATTAGATATAATTTATTTTGCATAAGCTCTATACGTTCCACCTTAAGTTTTTTAGGTAAAACGGACACCATGGCGAAATCTACCGTATTCAATTCTAAACTTTCTATTACTTGAGATTTATTGGTAACATCGATTACTAAATCAACACCCTTGTTCTGGTGTGAAAAATTTGAAATCATATACGGCATTACATACTTGCCGGTAGACACTACAGAAAATTTCAATTTACCTACCAACTCTCCTTTATAGGATAGAATCTTATAATTAATAGCATCTACTTCTTGAAGTATTCTTTTGGCGGCCACTGCAATTTCCTTACCAAAATCAGTTACATAAAGCTTTCGCCCTACAACTTCTGTTAAAGGAATAGAAAACTGATCTTGAAAATTTTTTAACTGAATAGACACTGCTGGCTGTGTTAGATACAACTCTTCAGAAGCCTTTGTAATACTTTTACTTTCAGCTATTTGCAAGAATATCTTTAACTGATGCAATGTATAATTCATAAAATATTTTTATGTATGACATAATAAATATAAATAAAATTAAATGAATAAAAAATATAAGATTTGTACCCGAATCAAATTCTATAAACTAAATATTATGAACGCAGAAGTTAAAGACGAAGTCAAAAAAACTATCAAAAAACAGAACATTCAACTCGTAGATGGTGAGTTTACAGTTTCTGAGGCTAATGATATCGTAAAGAACCTCATCAATGAAAAAATAAACTTTCACAAATTACAACGCCTATCTCTTTGCGAAGGTTTTTTAAAATCAAACACAGAATTTCCTGACAGTAGAATAGGTCAACTTCAAAATGACAAGAAAATCTCAAATGAGTTTTTTAGAGATCAATTTGGTAAAAACGTAACGGTTACAATTAACGGTGTACTAGAAATAACCATAAACGAATAGTCTTAATTTCTTTCTTAAAAAAAACATTATGTTTAAAAAAGTAAGTCTACCCCTGTTAGCCACCATTCTATTTATGGGAACCCTTATCCTACTTTCCTATAAAAACAATGGGCTGTTTTTAACCCAAATCTTAGTTTCTTGTAGTATAATCACTTTAATATTATTTATTAAGACCAGGGTGAACGAAAACTGAACGCCCTGTAATAATATTCAATCTTTCTTTTAAAAAAGGGAGTTATGTTTATGACATTTAGATCAAGTAACTCCCTTTAACCTTTTTACAAATAAACTTTTATGGATTTAAATTTATTGTTAGATAATCTGACTAACCCGGCCCTGCTCTTTTTCTTCTTGGGAGTTATAGCCGTTCAACTAAAAAGTGACCTGGAAATTCCTCCTAATTCATCAAAATTCATATCACTTTACTTAATGTTTTCAATAGGGTTTAAAGGTGGCCAGGAACTTTCACACAGCAACTTGGACATAGAGATTCTATGGTCCTTATTATTCGGTGTATTCTTAGCACTGTTCGTACCTATCTACACCTATTTTATATTAAGAAGAAAATTTAGTGTTGCCAACTCTGGAGCCATAGCAGCTTCTTATGGCTCTGTAAGTGCCGTAACTTTTGTAACTGCGGTATCTTTTCTTGAAATGGAACAAATTGAGTTTGGCGGGCATATGGTAGCTGTAATGGCACTTATGGAAGCTCCATCTATAATTATTGGAGTACTGCTAATGTCATATTTCCAAAAAAACAAACAAAATAAAATATCCTTACCTAATGTTTTAAGACATTCTCTCACCAATGGTAGTGTTCTTCTAATTATTGGCAGCTTGATCATTGGTTTTTTGGCCAGTGACCAACACGCAAGGGGCATAGCTCCATTTACAACTGATATTTTTAAAGGTTTTTTAGCGGTGTTCCTTTTGGACATGGGTATTACAAGTGGCAAAAAATTAGCAGATTTTCTCAAAAAAGGTTGGTTCGCTTTCCTTTTCGCCATAGTGATACCACTAATAAACGGATGTTTGGTTGCTATGGTAAGCTCAATAATTACCGTGAGCGTCGGTAATCGATTTCTATTTGCCATCTTAGCGGCCAGTGCATCTTATATCGCCGTACCGGCCGCTATGCGCCTAGTGGCACCAAAAGCAAACCCTAGCTTGTATTTACCCATGGCACTAGCTATTACGTTTCCGTTCAACATAACCCTGGGTATGCCCCTTTATTTATATATTGTTAACTGGTAAAAATTTGACCAGAACTCAATTAATAGTACTTTTATTTCATGAATAAAGAAAGATGCGGTTGGTGCAAAGGCGATACGCTTTATGAAGCATATCATGACCAAGAATGGGGCGTACCCGTTAAAGACGATGATTTACTGTTCGAGTTTTTAGTGTTGGAAACCTTTCAAGCTGGTTTAAGCTGGATCACTATTTTAAAAAGACGAGAAAATTTTAGGGTTGCATTCGATCATTTCGATTATAAGAAAATTGCTAAATATCCTGAAACCAAAATCCTCTCTTTACTACAAGATGAGGGCATTATCAGAAACAAATTAAAAGTTAGGGCAACGGTGACCAATGCAATTGCCTACATGGAAATTCAGAAAGAATTTGGTAGTTTCAGTAGTTATATTTGGGAATTTGTAAACAATGAACCTATTAAGAACAAAGTAGTAGATTACAAAGATGCCCCTGCCAATACACCCATATCAGATGCCATTAGTAAAGACCTAAAAAAGCGCGGTTTTAAGTTTGTGGGCAGTACTATTATTTATGCGTTTATGCAGGCTACTGGCATGGTAAATGATCATCAACTAGATTGTTTTAGATACACTGAAGTATAAGTAACATAACACCGTTATCATGAAAAATATTCAAACGCTATTACTAATAACCACTCTGTTTTTTTACAGTCAATTTGGGCAGGCTCAGTATAAATACGAAAGGGAACATCGTATTTTAAAATCTCAGTTTCCTGCTGTAGCTATCACTACCATAGAAGAAAATGTTACAGATTATAGGCGTATTAAGTTTTATAAGGAGACGGATAGCACTAAAGTTAGTTATGAGGCGAAATTGAAAAAAGACAAGCTTTGGTACAGCATTGAATTTGATAAAAAAGGCAATCTTGAAGATATTGAAATACTAATTAAGCCAGACGATATACCTAATGATACCTATGCCAGAATAGAAGAGTATTTGAACAATAATTTCACTAAATATCGTATTAAAAGGTTGCAACAGCAATATCCTTCAAATACCGATCCTATTGATCACACTTTTAAAAACGCATTTCAAAACTTGATACTACCCTCTAACAATTACGAACTGGTAGTTGTTGGACGAAAAGAAAAAGGCTATTTAGATTATGAGATTCTATTTGATGCCGATGGAAATTTCATGGATATAAGAACCTCTCTTCCTCCTAACTATGACCATGTACTGTACTAGATTTCGGTTCATTTTTACCTTATTGCTGTTCTTATGTGTACGTTATGTTCAATCTCAAAATAACACTGTTGCATATTGGGAGCCTGAAGTAGCTTTAAACTACAAAGTAACCCCTTTACTTAAACAAAATTTTTCTTTATCGAATAGAAATTATACCTATCACAATAACAAATCTCAGTTAACTGTACGCAAAATAGAAATAACCCATTTTTCCTCTTTAACAATAGATCCCTATAAGAGCATAGGCCTAGGAGTACAATATAGATTTAGAGAAGTATTTGAAAATGACAAGGAAAATGAACTACGGTTAACGCAACAATTCAACATTACCAAAATTACCAATAGTGTCCGCTTTGGTAACCGGTTTAGAATTGAGCAGCGCATACAACCTTCTACACTTATTCATCGTTTTAGATATCGTTTTGCCATTGACATTCCCTTAAAAGGTTTAAGAACAGATATTGGAGAACCATACTTAGTGGCTACCACAGAATCTTTATTAAGCATTGAAAAAAGTGCCAAAGCAATGTATGACCAGCGCATAACATCGCAAATAGGTTGGTCTATTTCAAACCATTTAAAAGCACAATTGGGCGTACAGTTCAGAATGGAAAACTATACAGAAAACACTGAACACGTATTTCTTTTCTTGAACAGTATTGTTTTCTCACTTTAACAATGCCATAAACTCCTTTCTAGGTATTTCTTTTGCGCCCATACTTGCCAAATGATTTGTGTGTAATTGGCAGTCTATTACTTTATACCCTTTTTGCCCTAACTCTTCGGCAAGTTTTATAAAGGCAAATTTTGAAGCGTTAGATGTTAAACTGAACATACTCTCGCCACAAAAAACATGACCAAGATCTATACCGTACAAACCACCGACAAGATTATCATTCTCCCAGACTTCATACGATTTGGCTATACCTTTTTCATGTAATTTAAGGTAGGCAATTTTCATTTCATCCGTTATCCAAGTGCCATTTTGCCCTTCTCTAGGTACAGTAGAACAATATTCTAGAATTTGCTCGAAACATGTATTCTTGGTAAGGCTAAACTGCTTATTCCTAATAACCTTTTTCATGCTTTTTGAGATTTTAATCTCATTTGGATATAGCACCATTCTAGGATCTGGACACCACCACAAAATAATGGAATCGTTGTCAAACCACGGAAAAATTCCGTTTTGATAAGCCAATAGCAACCGTTCTGGAGAAAGATCTCCGCCTACCGCCAATAAACCTTCAACATTGGCACTTTCCACCGGGGGAAACACTAAATCATCCGTTAAAAAATACATGGCTTTTTTTACTGCTTTTTTAGTTCTTGTTCAAAATAACCAAAGGTGTGAAAACAAAAAAACTTGTTCAACCATTAAAGTTGAACAAGTTTAATATTTAAAAGGTAAAACCCTTTACTGTTTTACGCTATAATCGTTAGAAAGGTAGATCATCATGATCCTCTTCGTTCAAATTATCGGCTGGTTCAAATGCTTCCATTGGCGGTACAGGTGGCATACCTGGTGCTGGTGCCAGCTGAGAAACATTTTCTATACGCCATCCTTGAATGGAGTTAAAATATTTTACCTGACCTTGAGGGTTTGTCCATTCTCTTCCTCTAAGATTTATACTAACTTTTACATCTTGCCCTACAGCATAACTGTTCAACAAATCACATTTATCTTGAACAAATTCTATCATGATATGTTGTGGATATTGCTCGTCTGTAGTAACTACCAACTCTCTTTTTCTAAACCCGTTGGACCCAAAGGTTTGGGTTTCTCCTATCAATTTAACTTTACCTTCTATTTCCATCTTGAACTCTTTTTACAATAGAGCTCAAAAATACATAAAATGATGCGGTAATAAAACATGGTACAATGATATCAACACAACAATTATTCACAATTAGGGTTATCTTTAGTATTAGATAACTATTGGATGAACTTTATTCCTAAAAACAAAATTTCCAACATTTTTCTATTGGTAGGCTCCTTTGCAGTGGTTAGTCTTATCTTATGGAATACCAATAGTTTTTTTAGACAATTCAAAGAAGAAGAGCGTTTAAAAATGGAAATTTGGGCAACAGCGCAGTCAGAATTTTTACAATCGTCTGAAACCGTAGATCTAGGCAGTCTCCACTTAAAGGTATTTCAAAACAATACCTCTACCCCAATGATCTTAATCAACAAAGACGAATCTATTAGGGTCAATAATTTTCCGCCCAATAAGGCACAAGATTCCGTTTACATTCAAAGTCAGTTAAAAAGATTCAAAAGCGAGAATACCCCTATTTCAATTGACCAACAAGGTGAACATTTAGCTACGCTATATTATGGCAATTCTGATGTTTTGACCAAATTAAAATATTACCCCATTGCGTTACTTCTAATCATTTTTCTATTTGCCGCTGTGATATATTTTCTGTTCAAGACCAACAAGGCTTCTGAACAGAACAAACTATGGGCAGGTATGGCAAAAGAAACCGCACACCAAATCGGTACACCTTTATCTTCTCTATTAGGCTGGAACGAGCTTTTGAAAACTGAAGACATCAACCCGAGTATTACCAAAGAAATTGAAAAAGATATTGATCGATTACAGACCATTACCGAACGTTTTTCTAAAATAGGATCCTTACCAAAACTTGTTGAAAGCGACATTGTTAAAGAAACCCAAGACGCTTTTGATTATTTAAAGCGAAGAAGCTCTAAGCTCATTCATTTTTCATTTAGTTCTAAAGTAGATTATTTGCCTGTTATGCTTAATAGTTCATTATACAATTGGACTATTGAAAATTTGGTAAAAAACGGTATAGATGCTATGCGAGGCAAGGGTAGTATTGCCATTGAAATAGTGCCAGATAACAAATTCGTGAATATTTTGATAGCTGATACCGGGCACGGTATTTCAAAAAGCAACTATAATAGTATCTTTACACCCGGATTCACCTCTAAGAAAAGAGGCTGGGGTCTTGGACTTTCTTTGGTAAAACGAATTGTGGAAGAGTACCACGATGGCAAAATAAAGGTGTTATCATCTGGCAAAGAAGGGACTATAATGCAAATTTCTTTAAAAGTGGCTCACTAATTATGGCGAAGGAAAAATTTGAAGTTATTAAAGAAGCTCAACTCACCAATAACTGTCCTGAGTGTTTTAATCAGGATTTAAATCTTACTTTTTATCAAAAACATACCTACGGAAGCTTTTTTCATAAAATTACCGGTGATCTTAGCAACAAATTAGTTTGTAATACCTGCCATTCTACCATTTACCCGGTAAGCTGGACAGATGATATAGAACGTATGTTCGCTTATTATGAAAAAACAGCGATACCCGCTAAAAAATCATCAAAGCCAACTTTACTGTTTTACAGTCTTATGTTGGTTATGATCGCTTTGGTTGCAGGGGCTGTTTACCTTTTTATTACAGGAGCTATTCAACTTTAGCGGCAATTGCTTCGGCAAGTTCGCTCAGCTCTTCATCACTTAATTTCACCTTGTGCTGAAATGTAGCATCTTTCATTTCGGTCAACGGAATTAAATGTACATGAACATGGGGAACCTCTAAACCAATAACGGACATTCCAATACGTTTACAATCCACTGTTTTCTCGAGAGCCTTACCCACTTTTCTTGAAAATGACATTAGCCCTATGTACGTTTCTTCATCTAAGTCCAATATTTTGTCTACCTCTTTTTTTGGTATACACAAAGTATGACCTTTAGCGTTAGGGTTAATATCCAAAAAAGCTAAGAAGTTTTCATCTTCCGCTACTTTAAAGCATGGTATTTCACCATTAATGATCTTAGTAAAAATCGTTGGCATAATTCTATTCAATTTAATGGAAATAAAAAATCCTACCCCTTTAAAAAAGGATAGGATTAAATATAGTTATTTATAAATTTTAAGCTCTTGTTATTTCAAGAATTTCAAATTTAATTGCTCCGCTAGGAACAGTTATTTCTGCAGTATCTCCTACTTTTTTACCAAGAAGACCTTTGCCTATTGGTGAACTTACAGAAATTTTGCCCGTCTTAAGATCGGCTTCACTTTCAGCTACCAGTTTATAGGTCATTTCCATACCGTTATTTTGGTTTTTCAACTTCACGGTAGAAAGTACCAATACCTTTGATGTATCTAATTGAGATTCATCAATAATACGTGCATTGGCTACCGTATTTTCCATTTTGGAAATTTTCATTTCCAATAAACCTTGCGCCTCTTTTGCGGCATCATATTCGGCATTTTCTGACAAATCGCCTTTATCTCTTGCTTCTGCAATTGCTTGCGACGCCTTTGGGCGTTCAACATCTCTTAAATGATCTAGTTCTGCCTTAAGCTTTTGTAAACCTTCAACAGTATAGTATGATATATTACTCATAACTTCCTCGTTTTATAAATAGACAAATCCTCTGCAAATGCCTGTTAAATCGGCTTTTTAAGAGAGGATTTAACACAAATATACATAATTTTTACGCACATTTGCTGAAGTTTCCTAAAACAAAATTATAGCATGATTAGCAGATTAAGCATCCTAATTCTATTGATTTTCACTGCTTGCAGTAATGATGGCACCACCAGAAATCCGTATTTACAAGAAATTGGTTTTCGATTTGAGGCAAATTTAAACCTTCCTTCTTACAGCCCTCTTACAAATACAGGGAGTGCCGTTTATATTCAAAGTGACCTTGCAGGTACACGAGGTGTTTTTGTTATCAATGCAGGTTTTGATCAGTTTAGGGCGTTTGAAGCTAGTTGCCCAAATCATGCCCCTAATGATTGTTCTACAATGGAACTAGACGGGCAGATCGCCACTTGTTCTTGTGAAGATTATCAGTACAGTCTTTTTACCGGTCAACTATTGAATAGACCAGATGATGAAAATCGATATTATGACATGTTAGAATACAATGCCAACTATAGCGGAGGCAGTGTAATTATCTCTAACTAAACGCTATTCTTCAGCGCGGTATTTGTCCATTATTTCCTTAAATAACTCGCCCGTACTTGGTGGAGTATACGATATTGCATTTGCCCCTGCATCAATTGCCCGAACTATGGTTTCTTCCGTTTTTCCTCCAGTTGCAATGATACCCACATCGGCATCTAAATCTCTTATCCGCTTAATGATTTCCGCTGTTTTACCTGCGCCAGAAACATTAAAAATGTCAACCCCTGCAGCTAACCTTCCCTTAAAATCATCGTTTTCAGAAACCACGGTTATGGTTACTGGTATATCAATTTTTTCTTTGAGCATTGTTATAAGGCTATTAGGGGTAGGCTTATTTAGAACCACCCCTAAAGCACCTTGAAATTCTGCATGTATTGCTAATTCTAGCGATCGCACACCGGTTGTAAGTCCGCCGCCAACCCCACAAAAAATTGGTTTATCGGCAGCTAAAATCAACGCATTTGAGATTACCGGTTGCGGTGTAAAAGGATACACTGCTATAATAGCATTGGCGTTGGTATTTCTAATAATC
Organism: Maribacter litoralis; assembly: GCF_902506355.1. Taxonomy (NCBI): domain Bacteria; kingdom Pseudomonadati; phylum Bacteroidota; class Flavobacteriia; order Flavobacteriales; family Flavobacteriaceae; genus Maribacter; species Maribacter litoralis. The sequence continues at coordinate 1,325,249 of NZ_LR733271.1, forward strand.
GCCACATCTGTGCTAAACAGAAATGACTTTATAGATTGCCCGAATACACGAATACCAGAGCATTGGGATATGACCTCTGGTACCGTTACTATATTGTTTCTAAGCCTACTGCCGAATACCGGAATGTTGCGCTCCATAATCTTAAAAATCAGTATCCTAATTTAGATTATTAATCTATACGCCCTACATTATCAATAAATTTTTAAGACAACTTTGTATTCTTATTTCGACAATTAAAAATTAACTGTTGCGCCTAACAAAAAGTTAGTGCCCGCTTGCGGGTAATACCCTTGTACCTCAAAAGAGTTACCTGGTGTAGACCAACTGTCAACATAAGTATACCCGTTAGAAACATATTTCTCATTAAAGACGTTATTAACCAACCCAGACACAACGATAGACTTTACAAAAGCGTTCATCTTTATTTCATAGGTGACGTTAAAGTCATTGGTAAAATAAGAATCCAACTTAGAGGCTTCAGTATCGGTATTACTTAAATACTGCTCTCCAACAAATTTTGAATACAAAGAAAGATTCAATGCTTCACATGGCATGTAACTAAGAATATTCCCTGCCACGAACCCTGGTGAAAATGCAATATTTGTATCTCCTAAACCTTGTAGCTCGTCATCCCTATCAATAAAAAAGTCTTTATTCTTATTATCGCTTATAGCTATGTTTGGACGCAGATTGAATTTATCTCCTAATCTAATATTTGCATCGACCTCTAATCCAAACCTATAACTATCACCAACATTTTCTCTTAATGGTGCGCCAACATCATTTAAACCACCCGTTAATACTAACTGATCTTTATAGTTCATATAATATATATTGGTGTTTACCTGAACGGAAGGAGACACGTACCTCCATCCCAACTCAAAATCATTTAACTTTTCAGGTTTTGGATTTCCACCTTCATAATCATTTCTATTAGGTTCTCTATGGGCAACAGCATATGACAAATAGAAATTATTGTTGGCGTTTAAATCAAAAGTTACCCCTGCCTTTGGATTGAAAAAATTGAATGTATCATCAACAAGACCTGTATCTTCTCCGTTCGCTTTGTAACCAACAGTTCTATACTGTACATCTCCATATAATGACCACTGATCTGTTAATTGATAATTTGCCTTTGTATACAGATTAAAGTCTGTTTTAGAAGAACTATCGTCATAGTAACGATCTTTATAACTACTGTTACTTGCATATCTAGCCCAAATAACTTCACCAAAATGATCGCCTTCATATGTATTGAAACCTCCGCCCATAATTAGGTCGAGCATGTTTTTTTTATAATTTGCCGAAAAGACCGTTCCGTAGAAATCATTGTCTAACCAACGTCTTCTAATGACATCGGTAGTATTTACCTCTTCACCATCAACAGTAATCGGCTCAAAACCATAGGTAGAAAAATCATCGTCTTCTTTGTACTGCTCGAAGTAACCCCTTCCTCTGGTATAGTGTAAAGCGATATTAGTACTCCAGAACTCCGAAATCTGTTCGTTCCACAGCAGTTGTGCATGATCTTGCTTGTAATTATCCACTTCATTATCATAGAATTGCGTATTACCATTTATATCTGTATAAATTCCTGAAGGATTAAAAGTTCTATCAGATTCCAACGTTTCACCATCTATACCATACCAAGCTTGGTAAGTAATTTCATGACCTCCAAAAATCAATGCTTTAACCAATGTATTATCATCTTTATAAGCGGCTTGTAAAAAATAGGATTCCAAATCTGTTCTGGCCCTATCAATATATCCATCTGAATTTATCTGTGATAACCTACCAGAGATTTCAACATGATCATTTAAAAGTCCCGTACTGAACTTTAAATTATTTCTCAACGTATTGTAGCTACCAATAGAAGTGGATATTTGACCATATGCATCTTGTGAAAAACCATCTGTCAACAAATTTAAGCTAGCACCAAATGCACCTGCGCCATTGGTAGATGTACCTACACCTCGCTGCAGCTGTAAACTCTCTGTAGAAGAAGCAAAATCTGGCATGTTCACCCAAAACGTACCTTGAGATTCGGCATCATTATATGGTATACCATTAATGGTTACGTTTACACGGGTAGCATCACTACCCCTTACCCTTATACCGGTATAACCTACACCGGCACCTGCATCTGAAGTAGTAACTACAGATGGTAAAAAATTCATGAGCACAGGAATATCCTGACCAAGATTTCTTGGTTTAATTTCCTCTTTCGTAAGGTTTGTAAATGTAACGGGTGATTGTTTGGTTACCCTAATCGCAGAGACGAACACCTCGTCTAAGACTACTTTTTGACCCTCTAAAGAATCGGTTACTTGTTCTTGGGCACTGACACCCAAATTAAACGCGAAAAGCGCCGCAATTGTGAAAATAGTAAGTTTCATTCGTAAAATAATTACGAATAAAAGGGGCTATTATTCTAAGTTAAAATTGATTTTTGCCTATTTAAAGACTTTGTTTTCCAAAATGAAGTCAGCCATAACACAGGCTGGCCCCTCGCTAAAAATGTCCACCGGACATTTTTTTAACGCTCGGTCCCTTGGCAGCATTACCCGCCCAGGTTCTTTGGGTATAATCTCAGCTTTATTCTAAAATAGTTCTAGAATTCGGCACCCCTTTGAGATGCCGCAAATGTAATGCAGTAATTTAAACTCTCATAAATTAATTTAAAAAAATAACAACTTGTTTAATTAACATCATTTTAGAACTTATTTCCATGGTTTTATCGTATTTAGATAAAGAACTTACTCTACAATTTTCTTTATAATTAGAAACAATACATGGACTCTAGAAAAAATAAATTCACTCTTAAAATTACCATTAGCTATTTTCTTTTGGTCATATTGGGCATTATTGCATCTTACTACATTTATACCGAGGTCCAGGAATATATAGCTACCGAGAACACGACCGAAAAAGACAATAAATTACTTAAAACGAATTCTTTTCTTGCTCAACTCTACGAAGCCGAAAGCCTGTCTAAACTTGCTTTACAAACCAAAAGCAAAATCAATTTTACCGCCTATGAAAATAAAATAGATTCTATACGTACCAATATTGAAGAAATAAAGAACCTTACCGACAGTGATTACCAACACGGTCTATTAGATAGTCTTGGCGCCCTTTTAAACAGAAAAGTAACCAATATTAACGCCCTGCGGTCCATTAGGCTAAAAGATCAAACAGGAACAGCTATAAATTCTGCTCTTGAAGAATTTGACAAACTAGAAGAATCTTTAGGAATTATAAAACCTGAAGGCTTAGCTCCCAATTTAGAAGAGCTTTCGCCAAAAGCACAAAGTACTATTAAAAAGGTGGCCGATTATCTTAATGCCAATGTACCATCTGATGCAAATTCTCAAAATAATGCTCAGACTATGGATAGTGTACTTCAAGTCTCTAAAAATATTTTAAAAGATGTTAAACAAGAAAATGCCATAAACGAAAATACATTGGCTACCAGTGAAACCAATATTAACAAAACCGACCTTGAACTTTCTCAGCAATTACGAACCATACTCTCTTCATTTGAGCAAGAAATCATTACGAATAGCATAGCCAACTCTATAAAAAAAGAAAACCTGCTTAAAAGAAGTATACGTTTAGCCGTTATTGCCGCTATACTCGGCTTTCTGGTAGTTGGTATTTTTACATTTATCTTAAATAAAGATTTTTGGAAAGCAAACTTGTACAGAGAGAAACTGGAAAAAGAAAAGGCATACTCAGAATCATTGTTAAAAAGCAGAGAACAATTGATCGCAACGGTTAGTCACGATCTGCGAACCCCCCTAAACACCATTAGCGGCTACACTAATATCATTGAGGAAAGCAACGACAAAAAAGAAAACAAAGAGTACATCAACCAAATAAAATCCGCTACTACTTATGTAAACAATCTAGTGAACGATTTGTTAGATTTTTCTCAATTGGAAGCTGGAAAAATGGTTACCAAGAATACTACTTTTAAAGTTGATAAATTGATTACGGAAAGTGCCCAAAGCATAGCTGCACAAAACCAGAACAAGCTTATTGATTTGGTTCTCAACCTAGATGATTCTTTAGAACAACCTATAATCTCCGATGCCTTTCGCTTACGTCAAATTATATTCAATCTATTAGGAAACGCCTATAAATTTACAGATAAAGGGTCTATTACCGTTACCGGAGCAATTGTAGATCATAAAAAGTCGAAAAATCTCATTTTACGAATAGCCGATACCGGAATAGGCATATCTAAAGAGAAACAAAAACTGATTTTTAAGGAATTCACCCAGGCAGAAAATGATACCGATAAAAAATATGGAGGATACGGATTAGGGCTTACCATCACAAAAAAATTAACCGAATTATTAGGAGGTACAATTATTCTCGAAAGCGATATCAATAAAGGAAGTACGTTTACCCTTGAAATACCAGTTGAAATTGGTGAAGAAATTACCGATACACCAAAAATTTCTTTGCAGACCAATACTTTAAAAATTATTGTTTTTGACGACGATTCTTCTTTTCTTAAACTTATTGGAAAAATGCTGAAATCTGCCGGAATTGAAGTACAGCTATTTACAGATTTTAATAATTTTAAAGCTGATTCTGATTTCGATGTAGTGTTGACCGATATTGAAATGCCTACAATTACCGGTTATGAAATAGTAGAGTTCTTAAATTCTGGATCGAACGAATACTACAGCAACCAACCAATTTTGGCAATGACCGGAAGACGAGATCTTTCATTGGAACATTTTACTGAAAAAGGATTCTCTGGACTCATTTTAAAACCGTTTTCAAAAACCGAATTACTTCAAAAATTGAATGAAATTATAAATATCAATTTTGATTCTACGGTTAAACAAACTACAGAAGAAAAGAACAGTGACACCAATAAACCATATAGCTTATCTACCTTGAAACAATATTTGGGCGATGATCAAAATGCTATTGACGAAGTGCTCTTGATTTTCAAAAAAGACACTGAAGAAAATCTTAGTCAACTTCAAACCGCTATAGATAAATTCGACATTGAACTTTTAAATAAAACAGCGCATAGAATGTTGCCCATGTTTCGACAACTAGAAGTTCAGCATGCTATTCCTATTTTAGAAACTTTTGAAGTATTGAAGAAAGATGAACTTACTAGTATTCAATTAAAAAGAAAATATCAAGAATTTGATGCTATTGCAAAAGACTTAGTCAATTCCCTCTCAAAAGACTTACCTACAAGTCTAAATCATAATAGTTAATTCTATTGTACAGCGTTTTTCTTGTTACCTGTAGTAATTTAGCCGCTTTTGATTTATTGTAATTGGTACGTTTTAGAGCATTTACTATTTGCTCTTTTTCAAAATCCGCTTTTGATATATTCCCTAAATCAGCAGTTTCTGTTTTGGGGCTCATTAATTCTACTGGCAATGTATTAACCCCTATTTCATTAGTTGTGGTCAATAACACGGCACGTTGAATGACATTTTGTAATTCCCTAATATTACCCGGCCAGTGATATGCATTAAAAACATCCCAAACTTCATCTGAAAAGTCATCAATATGTTTATTCAGTTTTTGGTTGAACTTTTCTAAAAAATGAGATGCCAAAACAGTAAGGTCTCCATGCCTGTCTTTTAATGCAGGTATCTGAAGCGAAAACTCATTTAACCTATGATAAAGATCCTCTCGAAATGCACCTTTTTCCACAGCAGCTTTTAAATCTTCGTTGGTGGCAGACAAAATTCTGACATCTACTTGTATCTCGGTATTGCTGCCTATTCTTTTAATCTTACGTTCTTGTAAAGCTCTTAGTAATTGAATTTGATTTTCATAGGATAGATTACCTACCTCATCTAAAAATAAGGTTCCGCCGTTTGCCGCTTCAAAACTTCCAACCTTATCTGCTATGGCCCCGGTAAAACTTCCTTTTAAATGGCCAAAAAATTCACTTGCAGCCAATTCTTTCGGTATTGCCCCACAGTCTAAAGCTATAAAAGGCTTGTCTCGTCTATTACTTTTTTTATGAATGGTTTTTGCGGTAACCTCTTTACCGGTACCACTTTCTCCAATAATTAAAACGGACATATCTGTTGGTGCCACCAAACAAATATGCTCATCTAATTTTTTGGTAGCTTCACTTACTAGAATCAATTCATTTGACCCAGAGTTACTATTAGATTTATCAACTGTAGTTTTTGATTTACTAGTAACCTCTGTTTCTTTTGGGATAATTGGCTTAGCCTGTAATGCCCCGTCTATAACCGCTAACATTTGATCAGGCGTAAATGGTTTTGACAAGTAATCATAAGCACCCATTTTCATTGCTTTGACCGCTGTAGACACTTCGGCATAGCCCGTCATTACTATTACCGGAATACTACCTTTTAATTGAGACACCAACTTTATTCCGTCATAGTCCGGTAAGCGCAAATCGGTTATAACCAATTGAAATTCTTGTTCTTTAAGTTGCTTTTCGCCATCTACCCCAGTCTGACACAGTACGACTTCAAAATTCTTTCGTTCCAAAAACTTTTTAAGCATTTGGGCAAAAGATGTATCGTCTTCTAAAATTAAAATTCTGGGCATAGTTAGTTTGGTATTCTATGTATCTACGTAAAAATACCATATGCCGACTATTTGTTTTTTAAAATTATCATAAAGCTTCTTTGATCCTTTCGATAGAGCAAAAAAAAAGGAAAGAATAGCACTTAGCTACCCTTTCCTGACCAAACCAACTTGAACAAACAAGTTTCTCTATAATTACATATCTATCCAGTTACCATCTTCATCTGCATAAACAGTACCTTGTGTACCATCCTCTAGAGATAAGACCAACTTATATTGTTTTTCTTCGTTCGTGTATGCCTTATCTAAACTTGCGGTTGGAAAATTCTTCGCTACCGCATCTGATACTGCTTGTGGAACTTCTGATACAGATATCTCTTTAAAGTCATCTGCTACTACCAACATTTCATTTACTTGATTATGTTGAATTCCGTTTTCAGCTAATAATGCATCTTGTGCATTCATTGCAAAACCACCTATTGTCATTGCTCCTAATAAAAATAAAGTCTTCATCTTTCTAATATTTTTAGTTAATAATACATTTCAATACTATTAACTATGAAAAAAGAATGCCACTATATCTACAATGCATCAAGTAACTGATAGTGAAGTGCTTATATTTTTTATATAACAATAATGATTGGGTAAAACTGTGCCCAATGCTATCTGCTGTATAATTTTTACACAATAAAATGTCACATAATCATATGACCTAAGAACTTATTGAAGACAAAAAAAGGAGCTGCAAAATCGCAGCCCCCCTCAAACCACCTATCAAACTCTTGTTTTAAAATTTTTAATCAACACCTCAATCAATTCAACAACAACAACTAATATTGGCAATGCTAATCCGGGGGATTATTTCAAATACAATTATTTGGTGGCACTTTCATAGTTAACGGTTAGTGTTTACGCGAAAGTGATATTATTCTTATTTATCTTTCAAAACATAGTTTAGATATCATCCCTAATGAGAAAATAAAAACGGTGCTTAAAATCAAAATAAATACTAATGTGACCATTGTTTCATAATTTGCTTCACTTATTTAGACACAACATTTTTTGATAGGTCACATTTTAAATAAAAAAAAACCGCTTTTTGCAGTTTTTTTTATTTCTACAACTTATTTCAAGTTATTTTTTACTGATCCAATTACCGTACTGATCTATATAAACGGTTCTTCTAGTACCACTTTTTAGCACCATGATCAATTTAAATTCACCTCTATCATTTTTATAAGCCCCTCCTAATTTAGAAGTTGGGTATTGCTTTAATATTTCTTCAATAACCGGTGGTGTTAACTCACTCGATTTTATTTTTACGTATTCATCTGTAATGATAGCAACTTCATTTTCTATAAAATTAGAACCAGTCATTGCTGTACTGTTCAATGTTATTCCTAAAGTCAAGAATACTAATAATGCGTAATTCTTCATGCTAATTTTTTAATCGTTAATAACTCTGCTTCTATAATTATTTACGGAAGAATCTGACATATGGATTTTCCATTCCCATAATTAACAAGCACTAAATTGAAAAAAGCTGCCTAGGCAGCTTTTCACAAACAACTAACTCAAACTTATAAATACTACATTTCTAACCAGTTACCCTCTGCATCTGCATAAAGCACTACAGAAGAACCATCTTGAGAAGTAATTTCTAATTTATAGTTATTTTCATCATCTACATAAGCCTTATTCAACATCGCCCCTTGATAATCTGATGCTAGGGCATTTACAATCGGCGTTGGTAAATCTGATGTACTTATCTCGGTATAATCTTGAATAAAGACATCTTCCATAATACCATCGTGAAATATAATCGGTGTAGCGGCAGTACCTATTGTTAAACTACCTATGGCTAAAGCTGTGGCAAATACTAATTTTTTCATCTTTCTACATTTTTTAATTAAACATTCTTGATATGTCTATTAGAAAAATGATGCCAACTCTAATTTAAATTATAAGTAATTGATTTTAAGTGGTTTACATTTGTTCTTTTATTTGTATAGGTGAGTAAAAATGTGCGTAAACAAAAAAAGTGTGTAGAATCTACACACTTTTTTGTCGTTTAAAACTTATTAGTTCTATGCCTGGTGAGACTCTTTTAAAAGATCTACCACACTTTTAACGGGGTTAAAGGTTACTAAAGGAACCTCAACAAATATGGTATTCCAAAATGCCATTGCACCATTCCACAATCCGGGAAGCTCAAGTGCCTTTAATTCTTTACCGTCTTTTGTTTTACCGGTGATAAATCCTTGCTTTTCATCAACGAACTTAAGAAGGTCATATTTTTCACCTTTATAATTACGAACGGCACAAACCAGATCCACCGGGTTAAAATGGGTAGCGTTCTTTAAAATATCGGCTTGTGCGGGGTTATCCATATCTATTTGGGCAGATTCTATAATCTGCAATGAAATTTCACCGGTACTATTGGTTACCCAAAACGGACCACCACCAGGTTCACCTTCATTTTTTACCATTCCACAAATACGAATTGGTCTATTTATCTTATCCTTTAATATATTTACCTTATCCGAATTTGATGCCGCATCGAATTCATCTGAAAAACGAACATTTAAATTCGTTGACAAGTAATTTCTAATTTCTTCAATGGTTTCATCATTCACCCCACCTTTATCCAATAAAGCCGCATATTCAAATGCTTTTTCCTGTTCTTTAAGTAAGACTCCCGCCAATACTTTTTTACTATCTGCCACCGCTTGGGCATCTTTCATTACGGCGACATTATCAATATTCTTTATAAAAATAATATCAGCGTCCTGTTCGTTCAAATTCTGAATCAATGCACCATGACCGCCCGGTCTAAACAATACAGAACCATCTTCATTTCTAAAAGGCTTATTGTCCATATCTACCGCCAAGGTATCTGTAGATGCCTTTTGAAAAGAGTAATCTACATCATACGTAATTCCTGTATCTGCAGAAACTTTTGGTCCAGATGCTTTAAACTCTTCCCCGAACATTTCCTCATGTTGTTCAGATATGGTAAAATGGAGTTTTGCCTTTCCATTAGATCCAGCATACAGTGCACCCTCTTTTAAATGCTCTTCAAATGGAGTTGCAGTAGCATTTTCATACTTATGAAATGGTAGTAACCCTTTTGGGTAAAAACCATAATTCAATGCATTCTCCCCTAATAGCTCAGAAATAAACTTGTATACCTTTTCTCCTTGAGAATCAAAAGAAGTACCTATACTATCCATCACCTTTTCATAAAAGGGAAAACGTTCTAAACCATCTGAAAACTTGTTTATATCCTTATCATTGGTTCTTTCCAAGTAAGTTTCTAGAGATTCTTTATTTGGATCATAAGCATTTAAAAAATTGAACAGTGCCTTAAACATTCTAGATGCGGCACCTGAAGCCGGCACAAACTTTAAAATATCAAGATCTTTTAATTTTGAGTCGTAAAAAGTAATGAGTTCTTTTTCTTCTTCTTTAGAAAATTTGAGAATACCGTTACCTATAACAGCGGCATTCTCTAAATTAACAAAGGGTATGCCCTCTTTAAATGTATTGATGTGACCAAGCATCGTTTCTTTTGAAATTCCTTTTTTCTCTAGCTGTTTTTGGTCTTTTTCTGTAAGTTCTATCATTGATTTAATAACTTATCTATATGGTTAATGGCTTTATTTAAACGTTGCTTTTTGTTTCCCTTCAAGGTAATAAAATTTTTACCGTATTTTTCTAAAGTATCTTTAAAATAATTGAACATTTCTTCCCTTTCATTGGGCTTATCCCTTAGGTCATCTTCTTCCCACGGAATATCTATATAGGTCAATAAATAAAGGTCATATGTATTCTGCAATGCATACTTTTCTAAAACAGGGTCACAATCACCAACATAATATGCTTCCGAATATACTTTGGTTTCCAACAAATCTGTATCGCAAATAAGAATTTCAGTTGCTTTTTTGGCCAAATTGTTCTCTAAGCGCATTTGCCCTTCGGCAATGGGCAATAAATCATGAGGTTCACAGGTTTTACGTTCGTTGTTCCATTTATCCTGTAAATATTCCCTGGCGTATTCTGGCACCCATACGGTATGGTAGTGTCTTGCCAATTGTTCTGACAATGTAGTCTTGCCCGTAGATTCTGGTCCAAAAAGAACAACTTTTAAGACATTTGAAGGTTCTTGTCTGTATTTTTCTTCCATGCGTTATAACCGTAAACGGCCAATATTGTAAAGATGAGATATTGAAAACTTGTAAACGTAAATCCCTTGTAAAAATATAATGGTACAGATATAAGATCTCCAATGATCCAATATATCCAATTTTCTACTTTTCTCTTGGCCATCAACCACATACCCACAAAAAATATAGCTGTTGTTATAGTATCAACATAGGCGGTCCAACTAGTCCATTTATCGAAAATCTGGTAGACGGTAAATACAAATACCAGGGTACTTATAAATATAATCACCGATATACCATTCTCTTTTTTCGTTATTCTGGTAATAGGGGTATAATGGTCTTCATCAACCTTTCTTGTCCAAATATACCAACCATATAAACTCATTATAAAATAGTATGCGTTTATCATCATGTCTCCCAACAACCCCCATTTTAAAAGCAGGTATACAAAAATGGATGTGCTTATCATGCCAGTAGGATAAACCAAAATATTGTTTTGCTTAGAACATATTACAGATAGCAAGCCAAATATTACGGCTATAATCTCGAGGGTAATATCCAACGTACTATAATCGGCATATTGCCCAAATAGATAATCAAAAATGGGGCTCATATTCGCTACGATCAGATTTTACAATTTTCATGAACAGCAACCCGCGATTCATGAGCTCGAAAGCAGCTTTTATTTCGGTATTAAGAACTGCCATTACTTCATCATAAGTACCAAAAACCTGTGTACTTAACGGGTTTTCAAGTATGGTTAATCCACTTGCCCTTAATTTTTTTATAAAATCTATAATGTGTTGCTCAAAATCGTCTTGTAGTGGCGAAAACGTCAACTCTACCGATATATCCATATAATGTAGCCTAAATATTAATTCTTATTTTTAGTGGCATATACACAGGTGAAATTTTCGAATTCCAGAAATTTAATTCCGTAGTCCGAAGATTCCCCGTTAAAAATTATTTGCGCCGTTGTTCGCCCTGCGTTAAATATAAAATCTTGTACGTTGATGTGATGTAAAAAACTTACGCCCCTATGCCCGTAAATTTTATATAGAGATTCTTTGGCGCCCCAAACTATAGTCAATTTTCTAATGATTGCTGCCGTATTCGCCAGCGTACGATATTCTTCGAACGGAGTAAACTTATGTGCTATTCGCAGTATTTTATCGCGCTGCATTTCAATATCTATACCTACTTCTTCCGATGCGCTAATGATTACCGCCGTAAAATTATGTGAATGTGTAATTGAAATAAAATTACCATCCTTTAAATGTGGTTTGCCATTCTCGTCATACACCAGATCTGCATCTACATAATTGTATAAAGACAGCAAATGCCTAATACTCAAAAAAGCCTTTCGGTGAAGATCAGATTTCATACCATTGAACCTATTTTGACAATGATCGGTAAGTTCAATTCCTTTCCACAGATCTTCTTCAGACTCTTCAACCTTCCATATGGCTACAGAGGTTTCTTTGTTTACTGTTATTGTTTTGTAAAGCGGCATGGGATTCTTAGTGTTATTCGTACCTTTGCACGAATTAAAAATTGCTGTACATAGATTAACGAAAGTATAAAATAATAAAGATATGAGCACGAAAACTATTCCGTATGTGCCTTATAAGGTAAAGGATATTTCCCTTGCAGATTGGGGAAGAAAAGAAATTGAATTGGCAGAAGCAGAAATGCCAGGCCTAATGGCGCTACGTGAAGAATATAAAGACGAGCAGCCTTTAAAAGGTGCTCGTATTGCCGGTTGCCTTCACATGACCATACAAACTGCAGTTTTAATTGAAACTTTAACCGCATTAGGTGCCGATGTTACCTGGAGCTCATGTAATATATTCTCTACACAAGATCAAGCTGCTGCAGCTATTGCCGCTGCGGGTGTACCTGTGTATGCCTGGAAAGGTATGAACGAAGAGGAGTTTGACTGGTGTATAGAACAAACTTTATTCTTTGGCGAAGATAGAAAGCCATTGAATATGATTTTAGATGATGGTGGTGACCTTACCAACATGGTTTTGGACAAGTATCCAGAATTGGCCACTGGTGTTAAAGGACTTTCTGAAGAAACCACCACGGGTGTTCACCGATTATATGAGCGTGTAAAAAATGGAACTTTACCAATGCCCGCTATTAACGTAAACGATTCTGTAACCAAATCTAAATTTGATAACAAATACGGATGTAGAGAGAGTGCAGTAGATGCTATTCGTAGAGCTACCGATACTATGCTTGCAGGTAAGCGAGTTGTAGTTGCAGGTTACGGAGATGTAGGTAAGGGTACAGCAGCTTCTTTTAAAGGTGCCGGTTCTATTGTTACTGTTACCGAAATAGATCCTATTTGTGCATTACAAGCATGTATGGACGGATTTGAAGTTAAAAAACTGGAAACGGTTATAGGTAACGCAGATATCGTAATCACTACAACCGGAAATAAAGATATTATTAGAGCTGAACATTTTGAAGCCCTAAAGGATAAAGCCATTGTTTGTAATATTGGTCACTTTGACAATGAAATCGATATGGCTTGGTTGAACAAAAACCACGGAAGCACTAAAGATGAAATTAAGCCACAAGTTGATAAATATACTATTGATGGCAAAGACATAATTATTTTAGCAGAGGGTAGATTGGTGAATTTAGGTTGTGCTACAGGTCACCCTAGTTTTGTAATGAGTAATTCATTTACCAACCAAACTCTGGCGCAAATTGAACTTTGGAAAAATAGTGAGAACTACAAGAACGAAGTGTATATGCTACCTAAGCATTTAGATGAAAAAGTAGCAAAACTTCACCTATCTCGTTTAGGTGCAGAGCTTACCGAATTAAAGAAAGATCAAGCCGACTATATTGGTGTTACCGTAGAAGGACCTTTCAAGCCAGACTATTACAGATACTAAAACATTGGTTTTAGAAACTAAAAAAGTCCTGATTTTCATCAGGACTTTTTTTATGCTTTATACTTTCTTTAGATTAGTTATTTTCAGCTAACATACCTTCTAGATAATAGCAATCTGTTTGTTCTTTAATCTGAGCCAAACCTTGTTCTTTAGAATCTAAAGGATTTATTTTTACCTCTTTTCCATTTGGCATGTAAACGATGTAAAATCCTTCTTCAAAAGAAGATAGTTTTATTATTTCACCATTAGGTCTAATGGCATTCCAAGATTTTTCACTTGGCTTATATACCAAATCAATTTTCTTTCCTTTTTTGGGACCATCGACCACGGTTACTTGCATTCTATTTTTTGTTGCGGTCATGTCAAAAGTATTACCGTCTCTTTCTACCATTTGAGTCTCCGACTCTCCTTCTTCCATTGCAATAGGGTTAGAACCGCTCCAAAATTCGATTACATTGAATATAACGGCATCTCCTAAAAAGAATAAACCGTAAACAGGAATTATGTTCAACCCCCAAAAGACCAGGTTATTTACAAACTTACTATCAGAAACACCTTGGTTCCAATCTTTAAGATTATTAAAGGCACTGAAAGAACCCAAGCAACTAGAGAATAACAACGTACCGGCCATAGCAATACAGATAACTGACTTTTTCATGATATTTATTGTTTAGAATTAGAGATACAATTTAATCACTTTTAATTAAGACAGTTCTCTGATTAAATCAGATTTTTAACGCTATCGCTATAATCGAAAAATAATTACACATTGTTCTTATGCTATCTACATGCCCCTCTCCAAACCTTCGTTCCATTTTCTTACGAACTCTTCAGACCATGCATCCCAGCCAATTGTACTTAACGTCCAAATAGCAATACCAATTATTATAACATTTAATACAACACCTATGATTGCAATTATTTTACCTTTTTTTACGGTTGCATAATTGTCGTAGGCCTCAGGATTCATTTTATATATCCCTTCAGATTTTGAAGCTAAATAATAAGAAATAACTGCGGGTACAATACCAAACCCACCAAGACAACAGATAATACAACTAAGAACGGACAATACATAAATGAATGCAGAATTCGGTAGTTTTTTACTTTCCATAGCGATATTTAATTGAAATGTTTTCTTAAAGTTATTCATTAAGTTTTAAATCAATCTTATATTTTGGTAAAGATTATGCCCATTGACCGATACTTTTTAGCTAACTCTTTTCTGTTATCGGCATTTTCACGTACTTCGCTTAAAATATAGCATAATGATAATATTTGTTGATATGGACGAGGTCATAGCCGATACCTATGGCGCCCATATAGAAATCTACAATACAGAATTTAAAGGTGAGCTTACTTCAGACACATGTAAAGGATCAGAAGTATGGCATATGGTGCCAGAAGCACACCAGGAAAGTGTTCGAAAACATGCCACCAGAAGAGGATTTTTTAGAAATTTGAAACCAATAGCCGGCAGTCAAGAAATTCTTGCAAGATTAGCCGATAAACACGAGGTATATATAGCATCTGCAGCTATGCAGTTTCCAAATTCATTAGAAGAAAAAAGTGAATGGTTAGACGAACACTTTCCTTTTATACCTTGGCAAAATCGCATTTTATGTGGTCATAAGCACATTCTTAAAGGAGATGTTCTCATAGACGACAGAAGTTTCAACTTAGAAACTTTTGATGGTAGAAGCCTACAATTTACATCTCCACATAATGTAAACACAACCGGTTTTGAACGTGTAAATACTTGGTTTGAAATTGGGGAGAAATTATTGTAACCCCAATTTACCCAAATCGAAAAAATAAAAATTCTTTTCGTCGTTCATGGCTACGAAAAGTCCGCTCTTAAAGGTTTCGTTCAAGGGTATGGTTACTGCCTCACAGCCATCGGTCTCTGTGGTAGATAAATTTATGGCTTTAATAAATTGGTTGGTTTCTCTATCAAAAATATTGAACTCCCCTTTTTGTTGATTGGAAACAATTAAATAACCGTGCCCATCGTCATAAGCGGCGATTGCAATGCCTTCTATATCTTCATCAAAATAGTCGCCACCAAAACAAGAAATCTCTTTATTTCCCATGCTAGGTTCTGCATAATATTTTTTTATACAAACGCCTTCATCAGAGTAATAAACGTAGCCCATTTCATCATCTACAGCAATGGCTTCTATTTCCTTAACACCACTAAAGCCACCAAATTTCCTTATAAAATTTGATGAAACACCCGTACTGTCTGACTTTAATTCATATTGATATAAATAACCGTCTGCCGGCCCGGTTTTTCTACCCACAATGGCATAAACAGCCCCATTTTTAGAAGATTTATATAAACTTACGCCCATAGGAAGTCTATTGTTTTGGTTATCCTCATCTTCAAAAACCGAAAAACCACCTTGATCCAAAGGTTGCATTTCTGGTACCGAAAACATTCTGACCTGTTGCTTTTCACGCTCGGTAAACACCAAAATATCGGTGGTGGTAGAATCATTTAAACGAAATCCGTACTCTATATCGACATTGTTAGGACGCTGTATACCTTTTATCGTTTTCTCCTTTATAATTTCACCATTTAAATCGAAGGCATAAATTGCGCCGTTGGTTTCCTTATCAGTACCAAAAACTATACTCTCTTTTGGATTATTTGGATTTACCCAAATAGCGGGATCATCTGTATCGTTTAAGGTAAATTCTGTAATAACATCTGGTGCTATTTTTGGTAATTTACTTTGGTTACATGATACGAATAGTATAAGTAACACTAGTAAAAAGGGTACTTTTTTCATCTTGATATTCTTTTATTGTAAAGCGTTACTATTTATTGAATAGATCATATTTTAAGCCAAAAGTTATTCTTTGACCATAAAACTCCGCTTGCATTGTTCTATCCTTAACACCTTGAAAATATCTTAATGGCTGATTGGTTATATTGTTGATTGAAGTATACAGACTTAGGTTTGTGTTTATTTGATATGATGCATTAAAATCTACAAACAATTGCGTGTCATAATATCTATCCTCAAAATCATTGCCTCCAATTTCATCTATATAACTATCTGAAAAATTTGCCGATAGCCTTGATGAGAATCGTTTATCAGCATAGGCTAAAGAAGCATTGAACATATTAGGAGCTGTATTCGGCAAGTCTATATCTTCACGTTCATCACCGTCTTCATTTCTTATACCATCTGCACTAGAAGACAAGTAGGTGTAATTGATGTAAAGACTAAAGTTTTTGGCAAAGCCGGGCAAAAAGTCCAGCTGACGTTGAAAAGCCATTTCAAAACCAGTTACAGAGGCTCCGTCTCCATTTAATGGCTGATATACCTCAAAACCTTCTGTGCCTACACCAAAACTATCATCAGCAGCCTCTTGCTGAAAAGTATATATAAACTTATCTATATCCTTATAAAATACACCTGCAGACAATAAACCTACACTTTCAAAATAATGCTCACCCATAACATCGAAGTTCATAGATGTGGTAGCTTCCAACTCCGGATTTCCAACAAATATTTCTTCATCTCCAGAAACTATGTCCAATGAAGGCACAATATCTTCATAATTTGGTCTTGCCAAAGTATTGGTCCAAGCAAAACGTAAAATGGTTCTATCGTTTATGTCATATTTTAAATGAACACCAGGCATTATATTGGTATAATTACTTTCTTGGGTAATTTCACCTATTACATTCTCTTCGTCTTCTATTTGGTTTCCGGTAGCGGTAACATTGGTATTCTCTAATCTTAAACCTACCAAAAGTCCCAATTTATCCGATAATTTTTGGTTGGTCATTGCATAACCAGCGTAAACATTCTCTTCTACGTTAAAATTAGCTCTCAAAAATTCATCAGGCACAGATTCGCCATCCTCCAGATCTAAACCACCTAACCATTCTTCGCTAGCAAAAGAACCTATCGCATATTGGCTGCCTGCATAAAAATCTGGATCAGTATAGTCTTTTAAAGGCACACTTGCCAAGGTTTCATAAGTGTCTTCTAGGTCAAACTCAAAAAAGTCATTATCCCTTAATTTTGTTTTAAACCTACCCCTTGCACCAAACTTGATTATTCCGTATTCGTACCCAAATAAGTCAACAGGAATTTCAAAATTGACAAACATATTAAAGTCCTCTTCTTCCGTATACTGATTCTCTTCAGTAATTTCTCCGTATTCAAAATTTGAAAATTCTGTAGCATCCGTTTGATCTGCAGCGTAAAAACGCGGATATCTTGAATTGGTTATATCGCTATTAACGATATATTCACTTTCAAACTCTGCATAACGCTCATTTAATCTTTCTTCAGAAGCCTTTGCATAAGAAGCCATCCAATCTACTTTTAATGATCCCCAAAGGTGATCACCGCCCAAACTATAATTTTGCATACGCTGATCTTCCAACCTTCGATTCTTATTTCGATCATTATCTATACCTCCCTTAGATTGTCTTACAATTTCTGCCGGAAACCTTGTTGGCACACCATCGGTTATGGTAAAATCGCCAAGTTCAATATCTTCAGCGTCTAAAATTTCTTGTCCGAGTGCAAATCTATTTTCCCTATCATCTCGCCAATTGTACATCGTTTTAAGAAATATAGTGTTGTTGGCATTGAACTTATAATCCATATTTACCGAAAAACTTCTTCTCACCCTTTGCACCAAGTATTTTCTCTGTTCAAACACATTGGCATAAGGATCAACGTCCACTTCCTCTAATATAGGCTCTCCTTCAGCATCATCTACACCTGTATAATATTCAAATTCATCTGTCCATTCCGCTTCTATATTATCCGACCCAAAATCATTGTCATTAAATGAAGCCGAAGCCATCCATCCAAATTTTCCATTTTCACTTCGGTCTCCAATAATAAAAGAACCATTGAGTATAGCCTTATCCGTAATAAGGTTAATACCAGAACCAAGGGTAGTGGACAATCTAAAACCTTGTGGGGACGTACGGGTAATTAAATTTACCGACCCACCTAATGCATCGGCATCCATATCTGGAGTAACCGCCTTACTAACTTCTATGGTTTGTATCATATCAGAAGGAATTAAGTCCATCTGTACATTTCTATTGTCTCCTTCCGCTGAAGGAACCCTACTACCGTTAAGGGTAACCGAATTTAATTGAGGAGAAAGTCCACGTATAATAATATTTCTAGCTTCACCTTGATCCACTTGCATTGTAATACCTGGTATACGTTTTACGGCATCACCAATATTGGCATCGGGAAATTTACCAATCTGATCTGTTGAAACCACATTGGTAATATTAATGTTGTTTTTCTGGGTATTTAAAGCTTTAGATGTTCCTCCCAAACCATATGCCGTTACTTCCACACCTTCTAGCTCTGTAGTTTTAGGAGCTACAAATATGGCGACATCGGTTGTTTCACCATTGTTGACAACAACCTCTTTTTCGGTATCATCATATCCCAAATAAGAAACCTTTAGCATATAGGTGCCTTCTGGTATATCTACCAGTGTAAATTTGCCATCGAAATTTGAAATTGCACCTTTAGATAATGAAGAAATCATTACACTTGCACCGGGTAAGTAAAGTCCATTTTCATCTGAAATTGTACCTTGAATATTTCCAGATTGCGCAACCGCCATTGAGCTAAAAACTGTACATAATAGCGTTACAAAAAATAAATTCAGTTGGTTTTTCATTTTCATTTTAGGTTTGTTAGAACTAAGACAAAAATATGTATACCAGCTGTTTACAAGGTTAAGCCCATTCTAACAAAGCGTAAACATTTTCATTTTTAAAGGAAACATGAAGGCAACAATCACACTAAATTAACATGACCTTAACCATACACATAAGAACACCTAAAATCGATTACAATTGAAGTAAAAAATGTATCAGATTTGTCTTTGGATCTATACGTAGTTTTTTACGTAACCTATATCTTGCCACACGCACACTATCTGGTGTAACCCGTAGAATTGAAGCAATTTCCTTAGATGATAAATTTAAGCGTAACAGCATAGCCAAACGCATTTCTGTTTGAGACAACTTTTCTTTACACACATCAATCAACTTTTTTCCAAATTCAGGATGTATTTCACTAAAGTAGTTTTGAAATTGCCTTGCTTCATTGTCTTGCTTCACATTTTCATTAATATCATTGGCCAGTTGCTTTATTTTAGCCGACTTGTCCATATTCTTTCTATCAGCAAGCTTTATAAGTGTGGAAGCTAGATCAGATAATAATTTATTCTTATGCGAAAGATGTAGACTATACTTTGATAAAGCAGAAGCTTTTAATTGCACCTCATTGCGCAAGTTTTCTTGCAGTATTGCTTTTTTTTCTAATTGAGCTTGCAATAACTGTTTTTGAAATTGTTGTATCCTAAATTCTTCCTTGCGTTTTTTTGCCCTGAACAGAAGCAAAACAAAAATTATTATAGAAATTAAAATCACGGCAACGATCCAAAAATTTCTATTTGCCTTTGCGACTTTATTCTCCTCTTCGAGAAGCATTATCCTCGTTTCTTTTTGATTGGTTTCATATACCGTTTGTAGTACATTTATTTGATTGCTATTCTGCCCGTTAAAAATATTGGAAGTTATTTGCTCGGCCATCTCTAAGTATTCAAGAGCATCTTTATACTTACCTAACAGTGCGTAAGTTTTTGATAGATCTCTGTATGCACTTGACAATCTATTCTTGTCGTTAATCTCTTTCGCTAAATGCATAGCTTTGGTCGTATATACAATAGCTTGATCATATGAGCCACGTTTTCTGAACACATCGCCAATGTTGTTAAGTATGTTAGCCTCTAAAGAATTTTTACTTCCCTTGGTATAACCATAAGCCTTGCTGAAGAATTGCGAGGCCAGATCAAAATTTTCTAAATCTTCATAAATACTACCTATATTTTCATTGGCCGTTGCCAAACCAATAGAATCCTGCAGCAGTTTAAATTCCGTCAAACTTTGCTTTTCAAAAGCCAATGCCTTTTTATACTCTTTTCTCTTTTCATAGCAACTACCTAGTAGACCAGTAGATCTTGCTAGTCCTTTTTTAAAATCAATAACCTTTGATATTTTCAAACTTTTAGAGAAACTCGCCTCAGCTTTATCGTAATTTTTTAATGCAAGATGCATACTACCTTGTGCATTGTTTATATGTACCTGCAAAGTATCGTTCGGCTTTTTCTGCAATATGAGCAAAGCCTTATTGAACTGATCTGTAGCCTCAGAATATACACCTACCCTAAAATAAAACTCTCCTAATCTCCAATAGCTCGTTGCTATTTTAAAATCATCATTTTGCCCTTGGGCTATTTTCAGTTGATTTTTGTAAGATAGAAAGGTTGAATCGAGCTCTTTGCTATCAAAAAGCAGAAGCTCTTGTTTGTTTTGCGCAGATAACAAACCTGAAAATGAAAAGGCTACTGTTAGTACTACATGCAAAAATTTAGAATACATAATATCTATTGACTGAGCATTTAAACTTTACCAATGAAGAACATTGCTTGTTCAGCAAAATTTAAACCAGTAAATATGCCTATAGATATACTTAGAACAATAACAAAGGATATTAAGTTATCGTTAAAGATAATTTAACGTCGAAAACAACAAACACAAAAAGCCTTTGCAACTGAATGCAAAGGCTTTAATATTGTAAACTTAACTTTATTTAAGCTTCAAAAGGCTCAATGGAAACGTAAGATTTTCCACCTGCTTTCTTTTCAAACTTAACTAGACCATCTACACGTGCGTGTAATGTATGATCTTTTCCTGCATAAACATTTTCACCAGGATTATGTCTTGTTCCACGCTGTCTAACGATAATGTTACCAGCGATAGCAGCTTGACCACCATAAATCTTAACTCCTAATCGTTTCGATTCTGATTCTCTACCGTTTTTAGAACTACCTACACCTTTCTTATGTGCCATTGTCTGAGGTTTTAAATATTGTTATACTTTAGTGATTTAGCTTATTTTGCTACACCACCGTCTAATTCGTCTTGCCATTTCTGTAACTCGTCCCATTTACCATCAGCAGCTAATTCAGCTTGCTTTGGCCAAGTGTCGGTTACGTGATTTCCACGAACATCAGCAATAATTTCAGAAATTTTCGCTGCGTCTGTTTTTGCTAAATCAGCAAAAGTAGAAATACCTGCATTATTTAAGGTTTCGGCAATTTTTGGACCGATACCTTCTATCTTTTTTAAATCATCACCTTTGCCCGAAGCTTTTTTAGCTTTTGGCTTAGATGCTACAGAAACATCAACTGGTGCCGCTTTACCATCTGCTTTTTTAGCTTTTGGCGCTGCCGCTTTTTTAGTTTCAGTTTTCTTAGCTCCTTTAGAAATAATAGATTCAATCACTATCTCAGTAAGAGATTGACGATGTCCATTTTTCTTTTTGTAACCTTTACGTCTTTTCTTATGAAAAACGATTACTTTGTCACCTCTTAGGTGTTTAACGACTTTAGCCTCTACTGCGGCTCCGTCTATAGCCGGGGCGCCGATAGTAACGTTCGATCCATCATCCAAAAGAAGAACGTTGTCAAAAGTAACTTTCTTACCTTCTTCTGCTTGTAAACGGTGAACGTACACTTTCTGGTCTTTTGCAACTTTAAACTGCTGCCCTGCCATCTCTACAATTGCGTACATATTGTTAAATGTATTATTAAACCTGATGGATTTTTTCCATAGGCGGGTGCAAATATAGTTCTTAATCGTGAATTTACAAGTGTTTTTTTAGAATTTTACACACTCTTTATTTTTGTAGTATTCGAAGTCTTAAACAGTTGCATAAAAGCAAGTGTCAATACAAGACTTGTAGTAAACCCCATTGTGGCAACTACCAAAAAAACGATAGCTTCAAAACTCTTATAATTGTTTGCCCATTTTGTAGATAGTTCTTCTAAAAAACCTGGTTGCAACTCTGTAGAATACAACGCAAAGAATAAGGTAAATATTAACGTCGCTACCCCACCGGTTATTAAACCTGCCATAAAACCACCGGCATAATTAAACGCATTACCTTTCTTTAACTTATAGAATTTAATTGCTTCATAAATGGCAAAACCTGTTATAACTGCATTGAAAAGGCTGTAAAAAACATTGACATGAAGACCAAGTAATGACAGTACTAAAAAATACGCAATTAAACAACCGCTGGCGGCAACTCCAAATCTTATAGGTAGGGCGTAATGGCTCATTTGAAAATAATTTTGTTTAGACTTTTAAGATAAAGAATAAACAACAATTAATTTAAAATTATATGTTAAAGAATACTTATATTGAGGATTGTTCCTACAAAAAAAATAAAATGTTGTAACAAAATGACATGAACATATACATATGGAACAGAATAATTAAACACTAACCTAATACAGTTTCAATGAAAATGAAATTACTACTGGTTTCGGCAATGCTTCTACAAGGATTTGCCGGAAACGCACAAGAAGTCGCTTTTGAAGAGTATGATCTCGACAATGATCTACATGTTATTCTTCATCAAGACAACACCGCCCCAATTATCTCCATTTCGGTTTTGTACCATGTGGGCTCTAAAGATGAAGACCCAAAAAGAACAGGGTTCGCCCATTTTTTTGAACATTTATTATTTGAGGGAACCGAAAATATTGAAAAAGGCGAATGGGACAAAATAGTATCTTCTAACGGAGGGTCAGGAAACGCAACCACAGACGAGGACAGAACTTATTACTATGAAGTTTTTCCTTCTAACAACCTAGAATTAGGACTGTGGTTAGAATCTGAAAGAATGCTTCATCCCGTAATCAATCAAAAAGGGGTGGATACCCAAAATGAAGTTGTCAAAGAAGAAAAAAGACTTCGTGTTGACAATTCGCCGTACGGTAAGTTTATTGAAAACATTAAGAAAAACCTTTTCCAGAATCACCCATATAAAGAAACCGTAATCGGTAAAATGGAAGATTTGGATGCGGCAACATTAGATGAATTCATAGCATTTCAGAAAAAATTCTATAGCCCAAATAATGCCGTATTGGTTATTGCAGGCGATTTTGAGAAGGAAAATGCTAAAAAATTGATTTCAGATTACTTTGAAGATATTCCTAAAGGAAAAGAAATTACAAGAAATTTCCCTATAGAAGAGCCAATAACCACTGAGATCAATGCAAAAGCCTACGATTCTAATATTCAGATACCGGCTTCTATGATCGCCTATAGAACTCCCGGACTTAAAAATAGAGATAGCCAGGTTTTAAAAATGATTTCTACCTACCTAAGTGACGGTCCATCATCTAAACTTTATAAGAAAATGGTAGACGACAAGAAACAGGCTTTACAAATTGGTGCCATACCCGTTACTTTAGAAGATTATGGTATGTATATCATTTTTGCCCTTCCCGTTGGTGAAACAGGTTTAAGCACTCTTAATATTTCTATTGAAGAAGAAGTAACAAAGTTGAGAAATGAGCTCATTTCTGAAAACGATTATCAAAAATTACAGAACAAGTTTGAGAATCAGTTTGTAAATAGCAATTCTAGTATTGAGGGTATCGCAAATTCGCTAGCGGAATATTATATGCAGTATGACGATACTTCATTGATCAATAAAGAAATAGAAATATACCGATCAATTACCAGAGAAGAAATCAAAGAGGTAGCCAATAAGTATCTAAAACCCAATCAAAGATTGGTATTAGAATATTTACCTGAACAAAATACCGCAAATTAAACACGACCATGAAAAATACATATATATTACTCTTAGCATTATTCTCCTGTATTGCTGTACAGGCACAAATAGACCGCACGGTAATGCCGGTGCCAGGTCCCGCCCCTGAAATAAATTTAGGCACCCCACAAACCTTTAACCTAAATAATGGCTTAAAAGTATTGGTAGTGGAAAACCACAAATTACCAAGGGTATCTATGCAATTATCTATAGACAATCCGCCAATTTTGGAGGGCAATAAAGCTGGTGTTGCCAGTTTAACCGGCAGCCTTTTAGGACAAGGTTCTAAAAACATTGCCAAAGAAGCGTTTAACGAAGAAATCGATTTTTTAGGCGCTAGACTTTATTTTAGCGCTCAAGGCGCATATGCACAATCGCTTTCAAAATACTTTTCAAGAATGATGGAACTTATGGCAGATGCAGCTATACATCCAAAATTTGTTCAAGAGGAATTTGATAAGGAGAAAGACAAACTTATTACGGGACTTAAATCTGAAGAGAAAGTAGTGTCTTCCGTTTCTAGTAGAGTTCAAAGAGCCTTAGCTTATGGTAAAAATCATCCTTATGGTGAATTTGTTACCGAAGAAACCGTAAATAATGTCACACTCAGCGATGTTGAGGAATATTACAGAGAATACTTTGTTCCGGCAAATGCATATTTAATCATTATTGGAGATGTCAATTTTGATGAAGTAAAAACATTGACAGAAACTCATTTTACATCATGGACCAAGGCCGTACCACCAAGTTTCTCTTATTCTCAGCCAAAAAATGTACCCAATACACAGATCAACTTTGTCGACATGCCAAATGCGGTACAATCTGAGATTACGGTTCAGAATATTGTAAACCTAAAAATGAACGATGATGATTTCATTGCCGCTCTATTGGCAAATGAAATTTTAGGAGGAGGGTCTGATAGCAGATTATACTCTAACTTAAGAGAGGATAAAGGTTATACTTACGGTGCCTACTCTTCTATTGGTAACGACAAGTACGGACCATCCAGATTCAGAGCCACAGCAGAAGTAAGAAACATGGTTACCGATAGTGCCGTAGTAGAAATGCTAAAAGAGCTGGAGCTTATCATTACCAAACCGGTTACCGACGAAGAATTAAAAAATACTAAAGCTGTCTATGCAGGTAGTTTTATTATGGCTCTTGAAGATCCGGAAACCATTGCCCGTTATGCTTTGAACATTGAAAAGGAAAATCTACCTAAAGATTTTTATAAAACCTTTTTAGAAAAGTTAGAAAACATCAGCAAAGAGGAAGTTGAAGCCGCGGCAAAAAAATATTTCAATGTCAATAATGCCCGAGTAATCGTTGTTGGTAAAGGAAGTGAAATTCTAAGCAACCTTCAGAATGTACAGTTTATGGGTAAGAAATTGCCTGTACTTGCATACTCTAAAACGGCGGACAGAGTAGAAACCCCTAATTACGAAACTTCAGTTCCTGAGGGCGTATCTGCACAATCAATTATTGAAAAGAATATTGAGGCCGTTGGCGGAAAAGATAAACTTGAAAGCGTGAATACATATGCAATGATGGCCGAAGCCGAAATGCAAGGAATGAAGCTTAGTTTAAATATCAAAAAAACATCTAGCAATCAATTGATGCAAGACGTTCAAATGATGGGGAATTCCGTAAGTAAACAAGTTCTAAATGGTGATAGTGGCTATATGATCGTTCAAGGACAAAGAAAAGACCTTACCGAAGAGGAGGTTACCACGTTCAAAGGAGAATCTACCCCTATTTCCGAACTTCAGTACCTAACGGCGAAATCTCTTTCTCTTGAAGGAATGGAAATGGTTGGCGATAAAAACGCCTATAAGGTAATGATCAACGAGAAAAAATCTGCTTTTTACGATGTAGAAACCGGATTAAAACTACAAGAGATCACCACAAATGAAATGCAAGGACAACAGATTGCAAGTATCACCAATTTTGAAGATTATAAAGAGGTATCGGGTATTTTGTTCCCTTTTAAAATCATACAGACCGTAGGTCCGCAATCATTTGAATTCATAGTTTCTGAAATTAAGATAAACGATGGCGTTTCTCCATCCGATTTTGAATAATAATCAAGAAACTTACAACTAAAAAAACCCGCTAATAGCGGGTTTTTTGCTTTATATATAAATGCTTTAACTAGCCTATTTTTCTTATTCTAGCTTCACCAAAAATTAAACCCTTATCCACATCTGGGTTACCGGTATAATTAATATTCGTTTCCCCATAACAAGTTACTTTCAACCTATCTACTACGTTCACCCTAAAATTACTTTCTCCGTAAGCCGTAATTTTAGTTTCATCGGCAACCATACTTTCAGTATTTACCTCACTTTCACCATATGCCCTAAATACCTGACGAGATACTTTACCACCTCCCATTTCCAAATAACTGCTACCATAAATGGCAACGGTAAGTTCATCTATTGAAACTTCGTTAAAGTATACTTTTGCCTCACCGTACAATGACATTTTAAAATCATCGGCATTAAACAGATTTTTACATCTAACGATTTCTTCTCCCCTTACCGATAAGTTTTCCAATTTTCGGTAGGTTACCGTAATCGTTGCCATAGTACCGTTGTACAAAGGTTTACTACCCCGCCAATTATCGCTTGAAATACGCTCGGACTTTGTAACCACCTTTGCCCCATCTAAATACAATCGTAAAGTTCTACCTTCTACTTCTACATTTATTTTTTCTAAAGGAACTTTTGCGTTTTCAATAACCACGTTTTCCTCTTCACCCTCAACAAGGTTTAATTCTATATGCGGACTAACTATTAATTTATCGAATGCTTTTACTTCGATTTGTTTTTCTTGTGCCTGAGTATTATTTACCAAAAAAGTGATTGCCAGAGCTACAAATACTATTCTTTTCATGATTTCCGTTTTTTTGATTAGTTCTATACAAAGACAACCTAAAGAAGATATTGTTACAGTACACATGGTTATTTCTGTTGAACCACTACTTTTTTTCGATTGACCAACCATACCCCGAATAAGATTATAAGACCACCCAACAACTGAAGTAGGCTTATATTCTCACCATCTAAAAATCCCCAAAGAACAGCCACTAAAGGAATTAAATATGTTACCGAGGCTGCAAAAACAGGACTCGATAATTTTATCAATTTATTGAACAGTATATTGGCCAAAGCGGTGCCTAAAAATGCCAATGCCATAACATACCATACAGCTTCATGCATAGCACCATTACCAACAAACTGCTGAAACACTCCAGTATAAACGAGAATAATCAAAGCCGGAAAAAATGCTACGCCAAAACTAGCCGTGGTAACTGCCAACGGACTTAAGTGCGACAAATATCTTTTTATAATATTGATATTGAATGCATACCCTAAGGCAGAAAATATAATAAAAAGGGCATACCAATAATTTTGTTCCGTATTATTCTCCATACCCGCAGCTATCAACACAACTGTGCCAAAAAAACCTATGAGCACACCTAAAACTTGCCTTCCCTTTAATGCCAAACCAAATAATGCTATACCTACCAGTGTTGTAAACAAAGGTGCTACCGAATTTAATATTGAAGTAATACCACTATTGATCTCCGTTTGTGCCAATGCAAAAAAGAACGGCGGAAAGAAAGAACTGCAGAGTCCTGCTATAGCGACCCATTTCCAATCTGTTTTAGATAAGGTGCTCAAAGATTTATAACCTAGCACAAACAAGAGCAAAGATGCAAAAACAATGCGTAAACCACCTACCTGCAAAGGAGTATAACCTATTAAGGACCGTTTAATCAAAATAAAGGATGAACCCCAAATAAACGACAGAATTACCAGGTAAATCCATTTTTGGTCTATATTCTTCAATTGCTTTGCTTTACAACAAAAGTGCGGTTTTTTCTAAAAAAACCATCTAGTTAAGTCCTTATTTTTACAAATGATTATTCAAAGCATTTTACATATTTGGTATCTTTACAATACAAACTAGTTTACTTCAACGAAGTATTCGCAAAAACTTTGTAATGAAAATAAAATTATTAGCCCTTTTTATAACTGTTTTCACATTATCTACTGCGGTTTCATTTGCACAGGATAATACTAATGGAGTTATTAAACTCGAAAATAGAATAACAAAGTCTGTAGAAATCGGTATTGATGGTATGGCATGCCAAGAAGGTTGTGCAGATAAAATTGCATCCAATCTAAAAGAGAAAGACGGTGTTATTTCTGCCGATATCAGTTTTGACAACAAAAATGGAAATATCGTTTTTGACCCTTCTCTAATATCTATCGAAGAAGTAAAATCGATTATCACCGATACAAAAGTTAAAGACTACAATTACACTATTACCTCTGTCAACCTTCAAGAAAAATAGAATGAAAAATATACTTTATATAGTTACGATAGCAATCTTTATATCCTTTACTTCTTGCAAGGAAACTAAGAAAGCCGAAGAAGAAACTTCTAAAATGACCGAAGTAATGGCCATACATGACGAAGTAATGCCCAAAATGGGAACCATAGGAAAGCTTGTAGGTCAATTAAAACCTATGGCAGATTCATTGGGATCAGGGTCAGTAGAGGCAAAAGCAATGAAAGATTTACAGGAAGCCAATAGATCTATGATGGATTGGATGCAGGAATTTGGCGATCGTTTTGATGCCGATGAAATTTTGAACGGCAAAGAACTTACCGACGAAAAAAAGCAATGGCTTGAAGAAGAGGAAGAAAAAGTAAAGCAAGTGAAAGAGAACATCAATTCTAGCATAGCAAATGCAGAAAAAATTCTAAGCAAGTAATAAAACTTAAAAGGGCAATTTAGAAAGGTCTACATTGCCCCCAGAAATTACGATTCCGATTTTCTTGTTCTGAAAAACTTCTGGGCTTTCTTTAGCTTGTTTTATAACGGCAGCTACCGTTACGGCACTAGAAGGTTCAATAATAATTTTCATACGCTCCCATACCAGCTTCATAGCTTCAACAATCTCATCTTCTGTAATACGGACGATACCAGAAACCAATTCTTTAATAATCGGGAAATTCTTATCGCCCAACATGGTTTTTAATCCGTCCGCAATTGTATTTGTAGTCTCGTTACTTTCGATTTTTCCACTTAAAAGCGAACGATAGGCATCATCTGCCTCAAATGGTTCGGCGCCATACACTTTACAGTTTTCTCCAAAGTATTTTACCGCCAAAGATGAGCCGGCAATAAGTCCGCCACCACCTACAGGACAGAATATAAAATCTAAATCGGGTTGTTTTTGCAAAAGTTCCAATGCGGCGGTACCTTGACCTAAAATAACATCATTATCATTAGAAGGGTGCACGAACGTAGCTCCAGTTTTAGTAGCGATTTCATCTGCCATTGCCTGCCTAGCTTCTACCGTTGGTTCGCATTCATATATGTTACCACCATACTCCCTAACACCCACTTTCTTTACTTCTGGCGCAGTATTGGGCATTACAATATGCGCAGTAACACCTACACTTTGTGCCGCTAAAGATAAAGCCTGCGCAAAGTTACCAGACGAGTGGGTTACCACTCCGTTTTTCTTCTGTTCTTCCGATAATTGCAATATGGCATTTGTAGCACCACGTATTTTATAAGCTCCCGCTCTTTGAAAATTCTCGCATTTAAAAAATACTTGCGCACCGATCTCTTTATCAATTAATCTAGATGTTAGCACAGCTGTATTATGTACTAATGGGGTTATTCTTTGATGACATTCTAAAAGGTTTTGCTTGGTCATAACTGGTGGTTACTTTTTCCATCTTAAGGTTTCAATAATGCTTCTAATATCATTTTGAAGATAAGAAGCCGCCGGAAGAATGGAATCATAATTAGGTCTTGAATAAAAATATACAGATCCTGTTAAAAAATGTTCTGTACTATCGGTGACAAAAAATTGGGATTGAGAAGCTGCATTGCCCTGTACTTCGAACAAAGCACCGTACACTTTCTCATTTGGGTTTACATATGGCTGCTCAACAATATTATCGGCTTTTGCGGCGTGCTCATAACTTAGCCTTTTAGAATCATTGATCAACTGAGATAGATTGCCATTTATTTTTTTATAACTAAGAAAAATAGCGCCTTTCATTTCTGGATAAGCAATGGTAAAAGCATTATCACCATTTAATTCAGCATCTGCCAACTGATTGTACTTAAAGCTAAAATTCTCTGTTTCTAAATCTGCCAATTTTCCCTGCGGATACTCTAAGCGCATTTTAGCTTTCGGCTTAGGTATCACCTGTTCGTCTTTACAGCTAAGTATTAAAAGAAATAGTATTAAAAATCCTACTAATGACTTACTCTTCATGCGGTAAGGTTACTTTTATTTGTTTCAATCTTTTTTTATCCATTGCCTCTACAACAAAAGTATAAGAGCCAAACATAATTTTTTCACCACGTCTTGGAAAACTCCCTGCCTTTTCTAAAACGAAGCCGGCCAACGTTTCTGATTCACCTTTATTTTCCTCAAAATCGTCTGTATCTTCCAAGCGAATGACCCTATAAAAATCTTTTAAAGGTGTTTTACCCTCAAATACATAATTGTAGTCATCCAATTTAGAATAAATTAGGTCTTCATCATCAAATTCATCACTAATATCACCAACTATTTCCTCAATTATATCTTCTAAGGATACTAAACCAGAGGTGCCCCCATATTCATCGACCACAATTGCCAAGTGATTTTTCTTCTCTTGAAATTCTGAAAGTAAATCATCTAACTTTTTATTTTCCGGCACAAAATATGGCTCCCTGATCAA
Source organism: Maribacter litoralis (assembly GCF_902506355.1). NCBI lineage: Bacteria > Pseudomonadati > Bacteroidota > Flavobacteriia > Flavobacteriales > Flavobacteriaceae > Maribacter > Maribacter litoralis. The sequence goes on from NZ_LR733271.1 coordinate 1,356,347, forward strand.
GGTCATCCAATTAAATGTTTTTCGATCTAAGTATGGCAGCAAGTCCTTTACATACAAAACCCCTTTCACCGAATCTATGTTTTCGCCAAATACAGGAATTCTAGAATAACCGTGTTTTTTAATCTCCCCAAGAACTTCAGGAAATTTCATTTGTTCGTTCAGGGCAAAAATATCAATTCGGGGTCTCATTACTTGTTTGGTATCGGTATTACCAAAAGTTACAATACCTTCTAATATTTTCTTCTCTTCTTTAGTGGTATCGCCTTGCGAAGTTAAATCTAGCGCCTGCGATAAGTGATCTATACTAAGATGAGATTTTTGTTTGCCCAATTTATTATACAAAAACAAGGTACCTGAACGCATGGGTAAACTTAAGGGAGAAAAAACAAAGTCCAATATTCTTAACGGAAAAGCCATTAAGTGCGAAAAACTCATTCTATTTCTATTGGCATAAACCTTAGGTAGAATTTCACCGAACATCAATATTAAAAAAGTAGCTACAACAACTTCTAACAAAAAGCGAACCGATACTACACCTAACAAGGTCTGGTTTACATTTTCAAATAAAGTATCTCCAATTACGCTAAACAAAAGTACAACCCCAATATTTATGGCATTATTGGCAATTAAAATGGTAGCCAATAATTTTTTTGGGCGTTCCAATAGTTTGATAAGAATAGAGCTTTTTGCCGTTTTTTCATCTTGCAACTCTTTAATTTCAGTTGTAGACAAACCAAACATGGCCACCTCTGCTCCCGAAATTAGCGCAGAGCAAAGAAGAAGTACAAACAGTACTATTATATTCATTGCAAAGACACCGTTCACAACCAACGTTGTCATTAAAAACGGTATGGGGTCTGGATCCAATAGTTGCTATTTAAATATTGTTAGAATGGCAAATCATCATCATCGTCTTGACTTAAGGGTGCAGGACTTTGTGATGGCGTTCTGTTTTCAGTACTAGCGGGTTTCTGTGCACTTGGCGCTGAACCACCATTATTTTGCATACCTTCTTTTTTGGTCGTCAAAAACGTAAATTCTTGTACGTGCACCTCAGTTGAATATCTGGTATTACCATCTTCACCTTGCCATTGACGGTTTTTTAATCTTCCCTCAACATATACCTTATCTCCTTTACTAAGATATTTTTCACAGATTTCAGCAGCTTTATTTCTAACAACTATATTGTGCCAATCTGTATTTGTAACCCTTTCGCCGGTAGATTTATTGGTATACGTTTCATTTGTAGCTATTGGAAATCTACCAATACTACCACCACCTTCAAAATAATGCATTTTAACTTCGTCGCCTAAATGCCCAATCAACATTACCTTATTTAATGTACCGCTCATAACTTAAAGATATAAAAATCAAAAGTACTAAAATTTAAATGCTTTTATAAAATCTGCGATCAAAACCGGAACAGGAAATTCAGATAGTTTTTCAACGGAAATCTTATGATCAAAATCTGTATTTACATCAACGATCCAGAATTTGGTATATAAATGTTGATGAGATAATTTGTGCACGATATCCGTATCATTATATATATGTATATCATTTATGTCTAAATCGCCAAAAATCACATTACTCTTTAATACGATATCTTTATTTTCCAACGATGACTTAGATTCTATTAAAGGAAACTCCCAAAGGTTTTGCCAAATACCTTTCCCTTTTCTTTGTTGAAGACGTGTATATTTTTTTCCATTTGTATCCTTATATATTGGTATAAGATAATTGAAGTATCTATTACTCACTTTTGTTTTCTTCAACTTTACAGGCAATTGATGCACCAACCCTTTTTCAAGTGCCACGCAACTATCGTTTAAGGGGCAATGTAAACACAAAGGTTTTTTAGGTGAACATTGTATGGCACCAAACTCCATTATACCCTGATTGTAATCTCTTATATGATCAGGATCCATGACCTTTTGCGCCAAAGCTTTAAAATACTTAATGCCCTCTGTACTATTTATAGGTATATCTATACCATAATAACGAGACAATACTCTATACACATTACCATCTACAACGGCATGTGGTTCATTAAAACAAATGGAAGAAATGGCACTGGCCGTGTAATCACCAACCCCTTTCAATGTTAAAAGTTTCTTATAATTATCTGGAAACTTACCGTTATATTCATCCACAACCATTTTTGCTGCTGCATGTAAATTTCTTGCCCTAGAGTAATAACCCAAACCTTGCCAAAGCTTAAGAACCTGTTCTTCTTCTGCATTTGCAAGATCGTCAACGGTAGGGAAAGTTTCTACAAACCTTAGGTAATACGGGGTTCCTTGGGCTACTCGCGTTTGTTGAAGAATAATTTCCGACAGCCATATTTTGTACGGATCGGTGGACTTGCGCCATGGTAAAGTGCGCTTATTTTTATGATACCAATCTAAAATTTTACCCGAAAATGACATGCTCTGTAATACTAAGTGATAAAAGTAGCAGTTTATACACTTAAAATTAACCCATTAGAAAGAAAGATTGAATTTAATTTATATATTTGCAACCCGAAAAAACATACAGAAAATCTAATATTGAAAGATGACGAAAGCGGAAATTGTATCGAAGATCTCAGATAAGCTGGGAATTGAAAAAGGAGATGTACAGGCAACTGTTGAATCCTTTATGGAAGAGGTTAAAACATCATTAGAAAGTGGTGACAATGTATACCTAAGAGGTTTTGGAAGTTTTATCATTAAGACAAGAGCTGAAAAAACAGGTAGAAATATTTCCAAGAACACAACTATTAAAATACCCGCTCACAACATTCCAGCATTTAAGCCTGCAAAGGTTTTCGTTGAAGGAGTAAAGAGCAACGTACACGTAAAATAATTAATCTTAAAAAAAGAACTTTATGCCAAGTGGTAAAAAAAGAAAGAGACATAAGGTAGCTACACACAAGCGCAAGAAGCGTAGAAGAGCTAACCGACACAAGAAAAAGTAGTTTTAAAAACTACTTTTTCTTTTTAAAAGAACGTTCATTGACATAGAGATCCAGTAATTGGATTTCGGCAAATACACTAGTATTTGTCTATGGTATTGTTTAATCAGTTTGTTCCCTATACTATAGTTGGAACAACTAAAAATATATTCAGGTGAATAGAGAATTAATCGTAAGATCTAGTTCGCAATCTGTTGACTTTGCCTTGTTGAAGGACGGAAAACTCACTGAACTGCATAAAGAGGAAAACAGTAATGATTTCTCTGTTGGCGATATTTTTCTTGCTAAAATAAGAAAACCGGTGACCGGTCTTAACGCAGCGTTTGTAAACGTTGGTTATGAAAAAGATGCATTCTTGCATTACCACGACCTTGGTCCTCAATTGTCTTCAATGCTGAAGTTCATTAAACAAGTGAGCACAGGAAAACTAAAAGATTACTCCTTAGGTAATTTTCCGTTCGAGACCGATATTGACAAAAATGGTGTCATCACCGATGTCATAAAAGCAAACCAATCTTTATTGGTGCAAATTGTAAAAGAGCCTATTTCCACAAAAGGACCAAGAATTAGTTCTGAGCTATCAATTGCCGGACGTTATTTGGTTATGGTTCCTTTCTCCGATCGCGTATCAGTATCTCAAAAGATAGGTAGCAAAGAAGAGAAAGATAGGTTAAAAAGACTTGTAAGAAGCATTAAACCCAAGGGGTTCGGTGTTATCATAAGAACGGTCGCAGAAGGACAAAAAGTCGCAGAACTTGACAAAGATCTAGAAAACTTGCTGAACAAATGGTCAGCAATGTGTAAAAAATTACAACGTGCACAAACACCAGCAAAAGTATTTGTTGAACTCAATAGAGCATCTTCTATTTTAAGAGATGTATTTAATGATAGTTTCACAGGAATACATGTTGATGACGCCACCTTATTCAATGAAATAAAAGAATACGTGGCCGAAATTGCTCCTGAAAAGGAAAGCATTGTTAAGCACTATAACACCAATGTACCTATTTTTGAAAAATTTGGAATCGAAAGACAGATCAAAACGTCTTTTGGCCGTACTGCCGCTATGAGCAAAGGCGCCTATTTAATTATAGAGCATACCGAAGCACTTCATGTAATAGACGTAAACAGTGGCAACAGATCAAACAAAGCTAAAAACCAAGAAGATACTGCCTTAGAGGTAAATCTCTTGTCCGCATCAGAAATTGCAAGACAATTACGTCTTCGTGATATGGGCGGTATTATTGTAGTGGATTTTATTGATATGGTAAAACCACAACATAGGAAAAAGCTTTTTGAGCATCTTAGAGATGAGATGAAAGATGATCGTGCCAAGCATAAAATACTACCTCCTAGTAAATTTGGTTTAATTCAGATTACCCGACAAAGGGTACGACCTGAAATGAATATTAAAACAACTGAAGAGGATCCCAATAATTCTGGGAAGCAGGTGGAAGCACCTATTGTTTTAATAGATAAAATTACAGCGGACCTTGAAAAACTTCTTAAAGGCCCTAAAAAGGATAGCAGTATAACTTTAAATATACACCCTTTTATAGCAGCCTATATTACAAAAGGTTTTCCATCAATGAGAACAAAATGGTTCTTAGAGTATAAAAAATGGATTAAAATTCAACCGCGCGATGCGTATACGTATCTAGAATACCGTTTTAAAAATAAAGACGGCAAAACAATATATTAAGTCAATATGGCTTTATACGTTAAAAAGCGACTCCCAAAAAGAGTCGCTTTTTTTGTTTTGGGTTTTTACGTATTTTAACAATTAAATTCCTAACCAACCATTACAAATGTCCTGCAAAAATTGCTCTTCCGCTCTAGTTCATCAATCATTTTACTGTAACCAATGTGGTGCCAAAATAGTCTCTGAAAGAATAACCATTAAACGTATTATAGAAGACGCCTTTCAAAATTATATTGGGTGGGACAACAAGTATTTTGTTACCATTAAATACTTGATTTTAAGACCTGGAGTGCTACTTAGAGAATATTATAGCGGCACACGTAAAAAATTCTTGAATCCTTTTGCTTTCTTAACCATATGTATGGCAATCAACTTGTTTGTATTTAATTCTTTTGATGAAGAGTACATATCAGTAATGAACGATTTTAATGAATCACAAATTAATTGGTATGCAGAAACACTGGGCGGACCATTTGCAGATCCAGAATTTAAGGCAGAGCAGTTGGCCAAATCAACCGAAAGCTCAAAATTTATGCTTAAGTATTTTAACATAATGGTTATCCTATTACTTCCCATATACACATTGATAGCATTTTTAGTATACAGAAAACCTTATAATTATGCAGAACATATTGTAGCCAATTGTTACATTCAAGGTTTTAGTTTTTTAACTACCTCTCTAATATTTTTTATAGCGATTTGGGTTCATCCTAGCCTGTTTCTTTTAATATATCCTCTATTGATTTTTTATTATACTTATGTTTATGGAAGACTATATAAACTTGCCATTGGTCAATCAATTTTAAAGGTGATTTTATTTTTACTAATATTGGTTGGAGTAGGACTAGCAGTTGGCTTAATATTTTTACTCCTTATAGCTTTTGGTTATATCTTTGCTGCATTATCTTCCTAATTTCAAATTTTATTTAAATATCACCATTGAACCAAAAAACTAAAGGCTACACCATTCAAGAAGCTACTAAAAAGATAGAAAGTTATTGTGCTTACCAAGAGCGTTGCCATAAAGAAGTGGTTTCTAAACTAAAGGAAATGGGTATGATCCCATTAGCTATCGATACCATTATAGCTCAACTTATTGAAGATAGGTTTTTAAACGAAGAGCGTTTTGCAAAAAGCTTTGCCCGTGGCAAATTCAAGATTAAAAAATGGGGCAAAAATAGAATTGTTAGGGAACTTAAGTTTAGAGATATTTCTAAATACAATATAACAACAGCATTAAAGGAGATTGAACCCGAAGTATACTTAACTACTTTAGATAACTTAGCTAAAAAAAGACTTGATCAAATTACTGAAACCAATACTCAAAAAAGAAGAAAAAAATTAGCCGATTACCTCTTATACAGGGGCTGGGAAAGTCATTTAGTTTATGAAAAACTAAAAGAACTTATACCCTAAAAGTCTTAATTTTCTACTAGTACCTTAGTATTCTTATTTGTGTTTGTAATAGCCTTCTCATTTTTAGCATCTATCCAATCTTGACCTTTAAGTTTTCGCATTAACACATCGTAATGACGCATGATCAAAATATTATAAAATGCCTTTCCTAAATTTTTAGGATTACGTGCCAAAGCGCGTAGGCTCATAGAAAAACCAGGTGTTTTATACTTCATATAATGCCAAAAACCTTCTGGCATATACAAGACTTCCCCGTGCTTTAATGTTGTTTTAAAACCTTTAGCGTTTCTTAATGCCGGCCATTTCTCATAATCAGGATTTGAAAAATCTATACTTTCATGAGTTATGAGGGAATGTGGCACTTTGTAAAGATTCTTTGTTTCCGATTGCGGAAACAACACTACCTCTTTCTCTCCATCAAAATGAAAATGAAAAATATTGGCTAAATCAATATCATAATGCATAAAGGTATATGAATCTCTTCCTCCAAAAAACAACATTGGCAGCCCTTTCAATATCTTTAATCCAAAATCTGGAAAACGATAATCTTGTTGCAAGGCCGGTACTTCCTTTAAAATATTCCAAAGAAAAATTCTGTATTTGGTAGGTTCCTTTTTTAAAAGGTCAACATATTCCGCCATTTTCATTTTGGCGTGTGGCTCATTAAAACCATCTTTATGCTGAACCGGTCTATTATCATATAGCGGCACGGTAATATCACCTGCGACCTCTTTCATATAATCCAAATTCCATTTGGTAAATGCAGGCCAGTCTGCAATAGCCTGTTCCAAAACAACAGGCTTTTGAGGCTTAAAGTAGTTTTCAATAAAGTTGTCCTTAGTAATATTACTTACCCTAGGAATGTTTGCTAACTTCAATTACTCATGGTTTTTTTAGGGAAGCCAAAGGTAATTAACGTTAAGAAAATATTTTCTTAAAAATGTATTAATGTAGTGTTATTCAACAATTTTGACCTTCTGCTTGGCATTTTCGTTACGCTCAATTGAATGGCCCGGTCTTGTCCATTTAGGTTTTTCGCCCAATGGTTTTAATTGTGAATCCTCTGCTTCTACAGTTTTTGGTTGTGACACTTTGGTAAATGGTTTTTGCGGATTAAGACCTAGCATTTTAAACATCTCCATATCCTCATTTACATCTGGGTTGGGAGTAGTCAACAACTTATCGCCTGCAAAAATTGAGTTTGCTCCTGCAAAGAAACACATTGCCTGCCCTTCTCTACTCATTTCAGTACGCCCAGCCGATAAACGAACTTGGGTCTCTGGCATAACTATTCTAGTAGTAGCTACCATACGTATCATATCCCAAATAGAAACAGGTTCTATATCTTCCATTGGGGTACCTTCTACGGCTACCAGAGCATTAATAGGCACAGATTCCGGTTGCGGGTTCAATGATGTCAAAGCGACCAACATGCCTGCTCTATCTTCCAATGCCTCACCCATACCAATAATACCACCGCTACAAACGGTTACATTACTTTTACGAACATTTTCAATAGTATCTAAACGATCCTCAAAGGCACGTGTAGAAATAACATCTTTATAATAATCTTCTGAAGTATCTAAATTGTGGTTGTAAGCGTATAAACCTGCCTCTGCCAATCGTTTTGCTTGGTTCTCGGTAATCATACCCAAGGTACAGCAAACCTCCATGTCAAGCTTATTGATGGTACGTACCATTTCCAAAACTTGCTCAAATTCAGGACCGTCTTTTACATTTCTCCAAGCAGCACCCATACACACTCTTGAACTACCAGATGCCTTTGCCCTTAGCGCTTGAGCTTTTACTTGTGAAACAGCCATTAGGTCATTACCCTCAATATCGGTATGATAACGTGCCGCTTGCGGACAATACCCACAATCTTCTGGACAACCACCGGTTTTTATGGAAAGTAATGTAGAAACCTGTACCGTATTAGGGTCGTGATTTTTTCTATGCACAGTTGCAGCTTCATAAAGTAGCTCCATTAAAGGCTTATTGTAAATTTCTAAAATTTCTTCTTTTGACCAATTATGTCTTGCTTCGCTCATATAATCTTAGGTTGTTACCAGGGTTCAAAAATAACTGAATTTAAATTGAAAAAATAATCGGAGAGTTTTAAATTAACGATTTAAACTTTCTATTCTTTCTTAGAGACTAAAATACTAACCGCATTACCACCAAAGCCTACGGCATTTACTAGAACTTTTTTAAGATCCCCACCTCTATTTTTATGGTCTATAAATGGCACTGAAATCATCTTATTGTTTTGCATCATTAATACCCCCAATTCTAAATTTAGCATACCAGAAGTGGCGAACGTATGACCAATTTTCCATTTGTTGGTTGTCATTTGCGGCATGTTTTCCCCAAATACCTCTTTGATAGCATTGTATTCGGAAGAATCTCCTTTGATTGTTCCGGGTGCATGCATAACAATGGCATCTACCTCAGCAGGATTTATTCCACCCAAAGCCATTTTCATAGATTTTTGAAAGCATACAGCATTTGCAGAAATAGATGTATTGTGTTTTAAAATTTCGGTCGCAAATCCTACTCCTTCAATAATTGCCAAAGCATGGTCTACAACTCCCTTTTCCAAACAAGCTACCGAGGCTGCTTCTCCTAAAATCATAGTATTGTATTCCTTGTTCATGTTCAATGCCTGGCAAGGGTAGTTTTGGCTACGCTTAACATCCGAATCATCATTCAATTCGGATGCTTTTGCATAAATCTTCAATGCCTTCATTTGGGCAATGGTAAAATCGGTCAACGGCGCTTCACTGGCACCCACCAAAAATTTAGTTGACATACCACTTGTTAGCCACGCCACGCCATTTAAAACAGAATGCAAACCTGTTGAACAGGTAATGGAGTGTGATATTTCTGGTCCTGTAGCTCCTAAATCATGAGATACCCATGAAGATATATTACCCAAGGTAGTTGTTGGAGAACTTAGAGTTGATGAAATACCTGTTTCTAAGTATTCAGCATGATATTCTTCGAACAATTTGGTTGCCCCTCTTGAAGACCCCATATTTATTCCGAATTCAGAAGTATTAGTCCAACCAGATTGCTGAATGGCCATTCTAGAAGCTGCCATGGCAAACAACACACTGTTATCTAACTTTTTGTACTTACTATCAGATTCCCTTAATTTTTTCACCAGCGCATTTGCAGATTCTGCCAATGGAGCTACCCAAGTTTTAGCATTATTTATATCCGCCAAAGAAAAGTAATGGTCGTTATTCTGATAAGCTTTCCAAATTTCTTCTTGAGAAGATCCCAAAGGGGAAAGTGAAGCTATCGATGTTATAGATATTTTTTCTTTCAATGTAAAATCTAAAATGTATTTAACGCCTCAATTATTGCTTTGTACACCTTTTGTAATTCTTCTTTTGTAATTACAAATGGTGGCAATACATAAACAGTATTGCCCAAAGGTCTTAACAAAACACCTCTTTCCAAAAAGAAATTATACAACTCATCCCGTAAATTACCATAACGCTCGGTTTTAATATCTAAATCAATGGCCAAGATTACACCCATAACCCTTACATCTTTGACTTTATTATGCGATTTTATCTGTGACAAAAACTGATTATGCGCTAGGTTAATAGCTTCCCGTCTTTCTAATATTTGAGGTGAATTAAGCAACTTTATACCTGCCAAAGCTGCTGCACAACCTAGTGGGTGGGCACTAAATGTATGAGCATGAAAAAAACCCTTATGTACGTCATCGCTTAAAAACCCGTTGTACACCTCTTGGGAGCAACTGGTAATACTTAATGGAAACATCCCGGCCGTCAAAGCCTTGCTTAAGCATATAATATCTGGCGCATTGGCTATATTTTCAGAGGCAAAGTTTTTCCCCGTTTTACCGAACCCGGTCATTATTTCATCGGCAATGCATAAAACTTCATGTTCTCTACATAGTTCAATTAGAGTGTCTAGCCCTTTAGCGGAGTGGAATTTCATGCCTGCAGCCCCTTGCACTAAAGGCTCAAAAACAAATGCAGCACACTTATTTTTATGTAGTGTTTGTGAGAGCTTATCTGTTACCTCGCTTAGATTATCGTCGGTCGGAACAGGAATACGTTCAACATTTAACAAAAAATCCTCAAACGGTCCGTTGTAAGACGAAAGTCCCGATGCACTCATAGCACCAAAAGTATCACCATGAAAACCGTCTTCAAAAGCAATAAGTGTATCTCGCTTTTCGCCTTTATTATGGAAAAACTGCAACGCCATTTTAATAGCTGCTTCAACTGCCGTAGAGCCATTGTCATTAAAGAATATTTTTGCCTGGTTATCAGGTAGAATTTCCATTAACTTTTCAGACAGTTCAATTGCGGGCTCATGGGTAAGACCACTGAACATTACAAAGTCTAACGTTTGCATCTGCTTGGTAATCGCTGCAACTATTTGTTCGTTAGCATGACCATACATTACGGTATACCATGATGCAATTGCATCAATATATTCTTTTCCCTCTTCATCAAACAACAAAGTACCTTTTGCCTTTACAATGGGAAGCTGGGGTTTACCAAGCTTGTGTTGTGTTAGCGGGTGCCATAAGTGTTTTTTATCTCTTGTTGATAGATTTTCTCCAGTCATAGAATTTATAATTCGCCATTTTATCTATCTTGCAAAGATCGGGAAATAAACCGCAATAATTAGATGCCCTCAAAAAGAAACAGAAATGCATTTTTAGATTTTTCCCAATTGAAGAATACTACCGTATTCTTACTACTTTCTTTAATTACTTTTTTCATTCGCTTTCCTTTTTTCTTTAGAGACTATGTAGACCGTGATGAAAGCACCTTTATACTTCTAGGACAATCATGGGCAGATGGTTTTTTACCATATACCCAACTATGGGATCTAAAACCACCATTGACCTTTGCCTTTTTTGCAACTATCATATCCATATTTGGCAAAAGCTTTGTAGCCATTCGGTTTGCAGGCGTTATTCTAGTAGCTATTACCGCATTCTTTACTTATAAAATAGCATTGACATTTGTATCAAAAAAAGCATCGATCATTATTGGCGCATGCTGTATTTTTTTACTCAGTCTCTTTGGCAGCTTACAAGGAGTAATGTCCGAACATATTTGTATTGCGCTCTTTGTACCTGCACTATATATTTTGCAGAATAAAAAAACTGCCCTTTTTATATTCTTATCAGGATTGTTGATGGGTGCAACGGTTATGGTAAAGCTAAACATGGCTTTTCCTATTCTATTTATAGGTCTTTTTTTATGTTATGAAGCTTTTTTCACCAACAGGAATATTCCTTTTTTATATGTGGTTTTATTCGGAATTGGAGCCTTGACCGTTATTTTAGCTACTATAATACCTTACTACCTAAGTAACCAAACCTATATTTGGTGGGAATCTGTAATTCTTGCCCCTTTAGAATATACGGGAGCCAGACGTTATTCTGTTTTTAAACTTGCCCCCATTTTCGTAATAACGGGCATATTCTTGCTCTATGCATACAAAAGCAAAAAACTAAAATTTAAAAGTAGAAACGTACAACTTCTGTTGATTGCCATTATAGGTGTTTTATTTTCCTTTGTAAAAGGAGGAAGGATAAATGGGCACTACCTGATCCAACTACACCCCATGCTATTAATTTTGGTAGGCATAGTCGTTTACAATTTAATAAGACAGTATAAACCAAAATTGCCTGCTTATTTAGCCTTCATCGCCTTACTGATACCTGCAGAAAGTTATTTGGAGTATGTAAACGTGTTAAAGAATAAAATTGAAAAAGGCACAATTTTTAACGGGGAAGGCTTTGCCGTACCCCAGTATATTTTAGAACATAATTTAGAAACCGAAAACGTTCTGTTTTTCGAGTACCACATCGGGTATTGGAATTTAAACACGTTACCACCTACAACAGCATCTACTCACCCAAGTAATATTTGCAGAAATGAATTATTTACTTTTTACGGTAACCCCAGAAAAAATTCCGTTGAAGAAATTAAGTACATTATGCATGAACTACGACCCCAAACAGTTGTCATACGAAAGGGAAGACGAATTTTTGACAAAAAAGAAATTGAGGAAAATGAATATATAGATACCTATTTAGCTAAACATTATAAGGTAATCGCCACAGTTGATAATGCCGAAATCTTACAGCGATTATAAAGTACTTAAAATACCCTGAAATTTATCTGCGTATTTTTTAATCACCTCTTTTGTAAATTCTTTTTCCTCTTCTATTCTTCCTATTAAGGAAACACCTGTTTTATGCAAAATAATATTTTCGGTGTGTGGGTTAGGTTCTCCACTAAACAACACAGAAACCTCATAACCTTTATGTAATAACCATTTTATGGTCAATAAAGAATGATTGATACTCCCCAAATAATTTCTAGATACAACAACGACCTTATAATCTGGCATTATGATATCAAACATGGTGTCCTCATCATTAAGCGGCACTAATATACCTCCAGACCCCTCTATGATCAAATTATTATCTGTTTCAGGTTCGGTAATATGGAACCTATCAATAGTTATCCCTTCAATCTCAGCAGCCGCATGCGGACTCATGGGTGATTTAAGATTATAACTACTTGGGTGAAACTTAGATTTATCATTAGAAATTAAATGCTTTACCTTATCCGTATCAGTATTATCTAAGTCTCCTGCTTGAACCGGTTTCCAATAATCTGCTTGTAAAGCTTCAACAAAAATTGCCGATGCAATGGTCTTACCTACTTCTGTTGAAATTCCTGTTACAAAAATCTTTTGCATATACTTTTACTTTGAATTAGTGATCATGTTACAATTTAGGCACTTATATTTTCTTTTCTCGAAAAATGGAAAAAGTTTATAAAATATGCCCTTCCTGTTATAATATGGTTCAGACCTTTGAGCTTTGCAGTTTGGGCATACAATAGGTTTACCATCATTACCCAAAGCATAAGTTCTTATATTGTCATATATAGCTATAGCCCTGTCCTTATCTTTTGAATATACCTGTAACTTTACACCACCAATGGCATTACTGATCAATGGGTCTGAATTTAAGGTATTTTCATCTCTAAGAAATACAGGTATACCTTCTGACTCTAATTTGCCTTTTACAATCTGAACATCTGCAACATATTCAAAAGATGCCAATTGATAGAATTTACTCTCCATATTCTTTAAATATAACCAGCCAATAATTTTATCAAAAGTCCAATTTCTTCCTTTGAATTATAACTATGCAAGCAAATTCTTAATCTTTCTTGACCTTTTGGCACTGTTGGGGCGAGAACGGCTTTAATATTAAAGCCTTTATCCAATAACTTTTTCGCTACTTGTTTTGCACTTTTTGACCCCGGTATAATACAACCTTGTATAGCCGAATTACTTGGTATAAATGATTCTTCTAATTTATGAGTGACAATCTGCTTTTTAAAGAATTCAATGTTTTCCATTAATATTCTTTTGGGTTCTTTTCCCAGTTCTTCTAAAAATTCATGTGCGGTTATAATCGTAGCTAGCGTATGTGGTGTTAGTGCCGTGGTATATATAAAAGGTTTCGCAAAATTCACCAGAAAATCTTTTAAATCGTCAGCACCAAGTATTGCCGCACCATGACAGCCAAATCCTTTGCCAAAAGTTACCGTTCTGGCAAAAACATCTTTTTCCAATTTTAAAGAAGGTACGAGCCCTTCTCCATAATCACCGAAAACTCCAACGGCATGGGCTTCATCAACAATTAAATAATACCCGTTTGACTTAGAATATTTGGCAAATGCTTTTAAATCGGGCGAATCCCCATCCATAGAAAAAACGCTTTCAGTAACAATATACACGGTATATTCCTCATATTCATTTCGAGCCGTATTTAGTTCTATTTTTTCTTTTAAACTTGATAGGTTATTGTGTGAAAAACTATAAGACTTCGCATTACTCAAACGCAAACCTTCCCGTATACTTGCGTGTATAAATTCATCGTAAAAAACCAAGTCTCCTTTTTGGGGAACAGAGCTAAAAAGCCCCATATTGGCATCATAACCAGAATTAAAGACTAGAGCTACATTCGATTTATAAAAAGTAGCCAATTGTGATTCAAGCTTAGAATACAACTTATGGTTTCCAGATAAAAGTCTAGATCCACCCGAACCATTGGCTGCAACACTTTCTGTAAGCAACAATTGAAATGTTTTTGAAAATAAGGTTTCATTAGTTGCAAAACCTAAATAATCGTTTGACAAAAAGTCTATTGACCCATCTGTAGCTTGTAGTGTTCTAAAAGCATCTTCTTTCTTACGTGTTTCTAAAAAACTCTTTAATTTACCTGGCAGTTTGATCATTTCACAAAAATAGCTTTTCTCTGAATTGATTATAACTAAATCGAAGATTTCCGGTAAATTTTATATCAACATTCAAAACCTATTGAATATACTTTAAACATTGATTAAAATGATTACGAATTTCATTTTATCAATCTGATTAATAATTACTTATCCTTTCAAAAAAATCAGATAAAAAGTCATAGAAAATGATTGATTTACAAAATCAAATACTATTTTTGCGTCTTTTTTTAAAGAAATTTCTTACTTTAATTTTAAGGTATTAGAATAAGTAACTATCTTCTTACAAAGATAATAATGAAAGGGAGTAATATTTTAGATACGAATAGATTAGAAGCATTGATTTCTTTCGATGTTATGGATACTCATCCTGAAGCTATCTATGATGAAATTACATCTTTAGCCGCTTCTATTTGTAACACCCCTGTAAGCTTAATTTCATTAGTTGATGATAAAAGGCAGTTTTTTAAATCGCACTTCGGATTTGAAGGTAATGGTACTCCTTTAAAAGAATCTTTTTGCAAGCATGTTATTACCGACGATTTAAATGTACTAGTAGTAGAGGACACTCATGCAGACAAACGATTTCAAGACAATAAACTTGTTACAGAAGATCCCAATGTAGGTTTTTATGCCGGTGCCTCATTAACCACAGCCGATGGACACCGACTTGGTACATTATGTGTTATCGATTATGAATCAAGGCAACTAAATGACACCCAAATAGACGGACTACAAACCCTAGCCAAACAAGTTGTTCATCTGTTAGAGTTACGAAAGGCCAAAGTACTTGAGCAAAAGCAAAAAATTGAACTTGAAAAAAAAGGTCGATTATTAGATAATGTCGTTTCTGCTACCGGAATAGGAATTTGGGAACGCAACTTAGTAAAAGATACTTTCACATTAAATGAAGAAGGCATCGCTATTTTTGGCATTGACCAAAATACCTTAGACAACTTTAAGACCGATGATTGGTTTAAGCTTATTTACCCAGCCGATTTACCCCTAGTACAGAAAAAAATGCTGGAGTGCCTAAAATACCCATCTAAAGATTGCAGCGTGCAATATAGATTGTTGCAAAAAAATGGGGAATATAAATGGGTACATGAAAAAGGAAAAGTGCTTAAATGGAACGACGCTAAAGAACCGTTATCCATGTACGGCACCATACAAGATATCACCCAGAAAAAAACATTTACCACAGAGCTTCAACGCGTTAAGAACAACCAAGAAGCTATGATCAATAGTACAAGAGATCTCATGTGGTCAATTGACTTGGATTTTAACCTGATTACCGCAAACACTGCATTTCACGAACTTGTAAAGAAAATACAAGGCAAGCCTTTTGAAGAAGGCAACTCAGTATTTTCTGAAAGTGTACCACAAAGTGTAACCGAAAAATGGAGGTCTTACTATAAAAAAGCACTTAAAACGGGAAGCTTTTCGGTAAAACAAAAAATACAGGATCCAGATAAATTTTGGACAACTTACGGACTTACTTCTTTTGACCTCATGTATAATAAAGAGGGAGAAACAATTGGTATCGCTTGTTTTTCAAAAGACATTACTTCAGAAATATTATCACAACAAGTATTGATCAGTGCAAAAGCGGAGATGCAAAAAATAATGGATACTTCTTTAGATATAATATGTACAATTGATGAAGAAGGGTATTTCTTAAGCATCAACAAAGCAGTCAAAGAAGTATGGGGGTATGCACCCAAAGAGATTATTGGAACAAATTATATAGAATTAGTATACCAAGAAGACCATTTAGTAACCGAACAATCTGCCGCATCGGTATTGTCTGGAGAAAAAGTAGTCAATTTTGAAAACAGATATGTACATAAAAATGGTCATGTAGTACCTATGCTTTGGTCTTCTAACTGGGACGAAAAAGATCGTGTTTATTACTGCATTGCTAAAGACAATACCGAAAAGAAAAAAGCCGAACTACAGTTAGCGCATAGTGAACGGCTATTTAAAACATTAGTACAGGAAAGTAGTGATATTATTTCCATTACAGACCTTGAAGGCAATTTTACATATGTAAGTCCAAGTTCTATAAATGTCATTCAAATAAGTCCAGAGGAATTGATTGGCACCAATGCTTTTGAATATGTTCACCCCGATGATATTGAACAGGTAGCAAAATCTTTTAGTTTAATTGCTGAACAAAAATCGGTTCAAATAGCACCATATAGATTTAAAAATAAAAAAGGTGAATGGCGATGGTTTATTGCTAATGCATCTAACCAATTAAATTCACCTACAATAGAAGGTGTCATTGTAACATCTAGGGATATACATGAAAAACGAGAAGCCAAAGAGCAATTAATACAAAGTGAACGACGTTTCAAAACCTTAGTACAAGAAGGTAGCGATATGATTTGCTTAATAGATGAAAAAGCCGACTTCACCTATGCTAGTCCTACCTCAATAAAAGTATTGAACATTACACCTGAACAATTTATAGGTACTAATGCTTTCGATTATATTCACCCAGATGATTATGAAACCGTTTACAACGAATTCATTAAGGTTTTAAAAATACCTCAGGTAAATATAAAACCGTTTAGGTTTAAGCATGGCGACGGTCATTGGGTATGGCTAGAGACCGTTATTACGAATAAAATTGACGAACCTACGTTAAAAGGTATTGTTGCCAATTCTAAAGATGTTACAACCAAGGTTCAACATTTAAAAGCAATTGAAGAACAAAATGCCCAATTGAAAAAAATTGCCTGGACTCAATCTCATATCGTTAGAGCTCCCGTGGCACGCTTAATGGGCTTAGTTGAGCTTTTACGAGACGATAAAGAAAAATTAAAACAAGAAGAAAGAGAACAGATTCTCAATTTTATATTAACATCTGCAGATGAAATTGATCATGTCATTAAAGATATTGTTGACAATACGATAAATGCGATCGATTTAGACGAAAATACATGAAAAACAAACTTATAATTGTTGAGGACGACCCCATTTTTACATTTTTGCTTGAAAAGGGAATTAATCACGCTGAAATAAAAGGTGAACAGCTCATTTTTTCAAATGGTAAACCCGCTATGGAATATCTTAATAACGATTATTCCGACTCCTATAACTACATTATTTTTCTAGATCTCAATATGCCCGTAATGAACGGTTGGGAATTTATGGACAATCTAGAAACCATAGCAAATACAAATAACTGCATGGTTTTTGTTCTAACTTCATCTTCCTATAGACATGATATTGAACTCTTAAAGAAAAAGGACCTGGTTGCCGATTTTGTTACCAAACCAATTACTGAATTTCATTTAAAAGGCATTAAAAATATAATTGTAGAAAAATTTGAGGAGCACTAGGTTCTTTAAAACCTACATTTACCTACCATAAATTCATTTTAAAATTCACTTTGCCATAATTCGTGTATTAGCTTCATTATCTTAGCTAAAAAACTAAGTATGCGCTATCTAATTATTTTTCTTTTTTTTGTTCTACACACTTTTGGCACTTTTGCTCAAACCAACGCTTACACCATATCATTTGAGAATGCTATTCATCATGAAGCGAACATTACGGCATCGTTCGTTGGTGTAGCTGAAGACACCTTATCGCTCAGAATGAGTAGAACCTCACCAGGTAGATACGCACTTCATGAATTTGCCAAAAATGTATATGATTTCAAGGCAACTGACGGTAAAGCAAATAGTTTAAATATTACCAGAACTACCCCATATGAATGGAACGTTTCTGGACATGACGGTACTGTTAAAATTACATATACACTATATGCAAATAGAGGTGATGGCACCTATTCGCAAATAGACGAAACCCATGCACATTTAAATATACCGGCTACATTTATGTACGCCTCTTCTCTAAAAGACAGAAAAATAGAAGTAGATTTTAAAACCAGAGATGACCTTAAGTGGAAGGTGGCCACGCAACTACCGCATGTAAACAACAATACGTATAGCGCGCCTAACCTATATTATTTTATGGATAGCCCAACGGAGTTGAGCAACCATAAGGTTCGCGAATTCACTGTAGACGGTCAAACCATTAAATTAGCTTTGCACGACTCTGGTACCGAAGAAGAAGCTGATCAATATTTTGAGAAAGTAAAAAAAGTTGTTCTAGCTGAAAAAGAGGTTTTTGGTGAACTACCTACATTTGATTATGGATCGTATACATTTTTAGCCTGCTATATACCAAATGCTTCTGGTGATGGTATGGAGCATAGAAATTCTACCATTTTAACTAGCACTAGAACTTTGGCAAATGGCGGCATGGATGGTAATATCGGCACAGTTTCACATGAATTTTTTCATAGTTGGAACGTTGAACGTATACGACCAAAATCTTTAGAACCTTTTAATTTTAAAGAAGCTAACATGAGCGGTGAGCTTTGGTTTGCAGAAGGTTTTACTAGCTACTACACCAATCTGATACTTTGCAGAGCAGGATTGATTACTCCCGAAAAGTATGTTGAAGGATTAACCGGCACATTCAATTATGTTTGGAACTCTCCTGCGCGTCAATTTTTCAATCCTATAGAAATGAGCTACCAAGCTCCATTTGTAGATGCGGCAACTTCTGTAGATCCTGTGAATAGAGAGAACACATTTATTTCTTATTATTCTTATGGTAGTGTATTAGGTTTAGCCCTAGACCTTTCTTTAAGAGAGAGCGGTTTAAATTTAGATGATTTTATGAAACTGGTGTGGACTACCTACGGGAAATCTGAAAATTCATATACCATTGAAAACTTGAACAAAACTTTGAACACCTACGCTGGGGAAGATTTTGGTAATAACTTCTTTAATAGCTTCATCTACAAAAGCGAAATGCCAAGCTATGCCGAACTATTTAAAACCGTAGGGGTAAGTTTATCTCAAAACAAAGAAGCTGCTTATTTTGGCGCCGCTGTATCTATAACAGACGATTTTAATGGTAAAATTCGAAGCAACACCAAAATTGGTAGTCCCGCTTATATTGCTGGGCTAGATAAAGGCGATATCATTACCGCTATTAATGGAGATAAATTTCCCAACGGCATTCAGTTCAACAAATTCATAGAAAATGAATTTAAGCCAAATGACAATCTTACAATAACCTTTTTACGGGATGGTATGGAAAGGAAAACCGAAGTCACCTTGACCGCTAACCCGAACTACACTATTAGTTTAATTGAGAAAAATGAAGAAGCTCCTTCAAAAAAAGTATTAAAAGCCCGCAAAGAGTGGTTAAAAATTGAGTAAATGAATTTGATATATACCACCGCCACAACAAATGAAGAATTAATACAGATTCTTTCTTTACAGCAGATGAATTTAAAATCTTCTGTTTCTAGCGATGAAATGGAAAAAGAAGGTTTCGTTACTGTACACCACACTTTAGATGTACTTACTAGAATGAATAATGCTTGTCCGCATATTATTGCAAAAGATGGAGATAAGGTAGTTGGTTATGCCCTTTCAATGACCGATGACTTTAAACATGAAATCTCTGTTTTAAGACCGATGTTTACCGAATTAGAAAACGTAAACATTCAAAATTTTATTACCATGGGTCAAATATGTGTTGCTAAGACCCATAGAAAAATGGGGATTTTCCGCGGACTTTACAACGCTATGAAAATTGCCTCTTACCCAAAATATGATGCCATTATCACCGAAGTTGACGCAACTAACGCCCGTTCTCTTGGGGCACATTACGCCGTAGGATTTGAGAAAATTTGTACTTACAGTTCTTTAGGGCAGGATTGGGAATTGATTTCTTTGAAGACTGGTTGATTAATTCTCAATTTCTATCCATTTATAATCATTAGGAACAGTTGCATCCAATAAATCTACATTTAGAGCTTTTGCAACGTTTTTACCCAATAAAAATACCGGATTCTTTAATTCACTTTCAAATATATTAAAATGCTTATTTGTGCTATACCATAAGTTTGCTTCGAATACAAAATTACCATTAGCCAAAGGTTGTTTAAAAACAGAAACATACTCAATTTCAGGTAGCTTTTTCCATTTACCAAATTTTATTGGTCCTACGCAATACTGAATTTTGTACTTTTTATAATTCAAATCAAATAGTACATCCTTTACTACTGAAAAAGCCAGTGCGCTAGGTAGAAGAAAAATAACTAATTCAATAGTCCGTATTCCTTTTTTTAGTACTTCTGTTTCAAAAGAAAATTCAAAATCAATAAAATAAAAAAATAACAATGTAATTATTGCGGTATAATGTATAGCTGCAATGACAAGTTGCCATAGAGGACGATTTCCTTCTGATATAATTATATTCTTCTTAACCACTTATATTGAATAACGAAAAAAGCCATACTTATCGTATGGCTTTTTCTCTATAACTAATATAACTAGTGACTTAATCCGCTAGTACAATTACTTTATTATTCTTAAGCTCAATAGTACCGCTAGAAATTTCTAAAACCGTATTTCCGGCAGCATCTTTAGTAAACTTAGAAGCATAATCTTTATCTAATGTTATATTACCAGCTACCTTTACTTTTCCTTCTTGTAACAAAGAAACAATAGGGGCGTGGTCTTTCAACATTTGAAACTCACCGTTTATACCTGGTACCGTAACCGAAGTTACTTCGCCTGCAAATAATGTTGCTTCTGGTGATACAATTTCTAAATACATATCTCTTTTAGTTATGAGTTATGAGCTATGAGTTATGAGTTTCAATTCTGAACTCTGAACCTTTAACTCTGAACTTAATTACGCTTCAGTCAACATTTTTTCACCAGCTTCAATAGCCTCTTCGATTGTACCTTTAAGGTTAAAAGCAGATTCTGGTAAGTGATCTAATTCACCATCCATAATCATGTTAAATCCTTTGATAGTCTCTTTTATATCTACCAAAACACCTGGTATACCTGTAAATTGCTCCGCTACGTGGAATGGTTGAGATAGGAAACGTTGTACACGTCTTGCTCTACCTACGGCAGATTTATCTTCTTCAGATAATTCTTCCATACCCAAAATAGCAATAATATCTTGAAGCTCTTTATATCGTTGTAAAAGCTCTTTTACTCTCTGTGCACATGCATAATGCTCTTTTCCTAAAATTTCAGCTGTAAGAATTCTAGAAGTAGAATCTAAAGGATCTACCGCAGGGTAAATACCAAGCTCTGCAATTTTACGTGACAATACCGTTGTTGCATCTAAGTGAGCAAACGTTGTTGCCGGTGCTGGATCCGTTAAATCATCCGCTGGTACGTAAACCGCCTGTACAGATGTAATAGAACCTCTTTTTGTTGATGTAATACGCTCTTGCATAGCACCCATTTCAGTTGCCAATGTTGGTTGGTAACCTACCGCAGATGGCATACGACCCAATAGTGCCGATACCTCAGAACCTGCTTGTGTAAAACGGAAAATGTTATCTACGAAGAAAAGTACATCTTTACCTTGACCTTCACCTGCTCCATCACGGAAATACTCAGCAATTGTCAATCCGGAAAGTGCAACTCTAGCACGTGCTCCTGGTGGCTCGTTCATTTGACCGAAAACGAAAGTTGCTTTTGAACCTTTCATTGCCTCTTTATCTACTTTGGTCAAATCCCATCCGCCTTCTTCCATAGAATGCATGAAATCATCACCGTACTTTATAATACCAGATTCTAACATCTCACGAAGTAAATCATTTCCTTCACGAGTTCTTTCACCTACACCAGCAAATACAGAAAGACCACCATGACCTTTCGCAATGTTGTTGATCAATTCTTGAATCAATACGGTTTTACCAACTCCTGCACCACCAAATAATCCAATTTTACCACCTTTTGCATAAGGCTCAATCAAATCGATAACCTTAATACCTGTGAATAAAACCTCGGTAGACGTAGAAAGGTCTTCGAATTTTGGCGCCTCTCTATGTATAGGAAGACCATCTTCACCAGCTTTAGGCAAATCACCTAAACCATCGATAGCATCACCAATTACATTGAACAAACGACCATATACGTCATCACCTACCGGCATTTGAATCGCACTACCTGTAGCCACAACTTCAACCCCTCTACTAAGACCATCGGTAGAATCCATAGAAATAGTTCTTACCGTATTCTCGCCAACATGAGATTGTACTTCCAAAACCAATTTTGATTTATCCTTATTTTCAATTTCCAAGGAATCATAGATTTTAGGAAGATCTGCACCTGATTGAAATTCTACATCAACTACGGGGCCAATGATTTGCGAAACTTTACCTGTAACTTTTGACATTACTTATATGTTTATATATTACGTTTAATAAAACCTGAAAAATATGCTCTCATTTTCAGGCTGCAAAGATATAGTTTTCAGATTTAAAGAAAAATTGTTTTTTTTCTTTTTTACAAAAGTAAAAAGGTGCCCTTAAAGCACCTTTTATATTTTAGTATTTTACATACAACTATTGTAGCGTTGCAGGGTAATTCGTAGGGTAATCGCCCACGTTCAACAAATTGCCCGATGCTTCAAAATTAGAACCGTAAGTTGCATCTATTGCTTTCATAAACTCATTTGCCAACAAAGCGTAACCCCTAGCTGTTGGATGTATACCATCTAAAGAAAACGCACTACCTGTAACCAAACTAGAAGTTAAGGTAAAATCACCACTTGTAATTCCGCCATTAGCTAATCGATTTAATAACCCGTTGGCATCGACCAATGCCAAACCAGCTTGATTCGCCGTTGTTTCGATTATTTGATTAAATGCCGCCGTAGCTACCGCTATTTCTTCTTGCTCACTTGGTATCAATACCCATTTGTCTTCTAACGGCAATGAAATTCCTTCAACAGAAAACTGACCTGCCAATGCCTGAGGTAAGCCTGCAGCCATAAGAGCAGCAACCGATTCTGTGTTTACCGTACCTATAATAGATGAACTTGGCAATACAAATAAATCATCTGCAGTAGCTTCTCTGGTTTGACCATATGTGCTACCCAACAAACCTGCAACCAAAGGTGCCGCTTCAACCGGCAAGCCAAACGATTGAACAAATGCTGGAAATGTAGGACTCGCTGCTAACACACCCGCAATCTCAGCAGACAAATCAACCAACGTTTCGTCTCTGATCACCACTTCACTAGCTGCAGTTTCAGAAAACTCTATTGATCTTTCTGGCACACCTAAAAAAGCGTACACCTGATTCAACTGCCCAAAAATACCATTTAAGGTTGCAATCTGATCTCCAAAATCCGGATTTGTAGGATCCAAAGGATTATGAGGCACGGTTGTAAAATGAGGTACATCGGTAACATTAGGTATGTTGGCCACAACTCCTTGCGCTCCACCTGCAGTCAAAGTAGCTATTAAAGCTCCATAACTCCCATCAAAACCTTGACCCGGAGCACCTGACACCGGTGTTATTGGATCTGTACCATCACCACCAGTGGTGGCATATCCTAAAACATCATTATTTCCTATCCACAAAGAGAAAAAACTAGGTGACTGACTTACTGCCATTTCCAACACGCTAATATCTGGCGTTGTACCGGTCATTCTAACAAAATATGGATTTGCCAAACCTAATTGAACATTAGCTATATTACCATAGCCTGGCGCCAATAAATGAAAACTTTTTGCACCAGGAACACCTAAATTATTAAAAGGACCTGTTGGATTATTCAAGGCGATATCTGTTGTTACAGTTACATCACCAATCAAGGACTCTAAAGAAACCGGACCTGCTCCCCCAAAGACCAATCTTGGATCTTGAATTCTTGTTCCAGCCAAAGCAAGGCCACCAATATTGTCGTTGGTCAAAGGTTGCGTAAAACTACCTCCACCCGCAAGACTAAATTTCTGCGATAATAAATTAGGCATAGAATATGTTTGACTTGCCTGAAACAATGCTCCATCGGTAAAACCTGCCGTTAACGAGTTCCCTAAAGAAACATAGTTAGAAAAATCTGCCGATCCAGCGGTTAACGCCGGAAGTTCTTCAGCCATTACTTCTGGCTCAAGGTCTACATCTTCAGGATCATTACAAGCCGTAAAAGCCAAGACACCCAAAGAAATATATAAATATTTTAAGTTTTTCATTTCAACTTTTGATTTTAATTAGTTGTTAATAGTCCAAGATAAGTAGTACATAGATCCAATAAGTCCTGTACCGAACGCAGTATTATATTCTTTACCCGTAAGGTTTGTACCCCCTAATTTGAATGCAGATTTAATACTTGGAACCTCATAGCTGATTTGCGCATCAACTACATGAAACTCTGGTATAACACCATTTCCAAAAGTAGCTTCCCAGAAATAATCATCACTAAATCTGTACGATACATTAAATCCGAAATTTTCGAAAAGCTCTTTATTACCAAAAGAAGCCTTGAATTTGTGTTCTGGAGTGTTGAAGTTCAACATGACATCTGGGTTGGCATCACGATCGAAATCCAATTTCGTAAACGTATAACTACCTCCTAAATCAAAATTGCCCAAAATCTTTACATCAAGACCTAAAGATGCTCCGTAAGAATTAACATTCGCATCGGTATTTGTATAAGTACTATACGCCTGAAAATCTCCATTCGCTATTGCCGCTACAGAAAGTCCGCCGTCACCAACTTCTCCATAGTAAGGAGCAACTACCACTTCTTGTGAGATGAAATCTTCATAGCTGTTATAATATGTACTAAAATCTATAACTAACTTATCGACCTTACCTCTGTACCCAATTTCAAAAGATGTTACTTTTTCTGGCTTTACCAGATCTGGATTAGCAACCTCAAGTACAGATGGATCCCCTGTTTCAGCCAATGCCGTTGCAGAAGCAGCAGAATACGAATTATTATAAGGCGCAGCACCTGTCTGAGTAACCGACGAAGGCTGACCTAACAACTGACCTGATGCACTTACATCGAAATCTCTTGAATACTGCTCTAAATTATCGGGTGCAGACCCTACCAAAATTGCCCTACCAGCATCCAATCCAATAAAAAGATCTTGAGTAGTTGGGTTTCTAAAACCTGTTTGAGCAGACGCTCTAATGTTATGATTTCTGTTCAACGTATAACCTGCAGATAATCTTGGAGAGTAAAAACCATCAAAAAATTCTGATTTATCATATCTAATAGACCCTGTTAATTTTAAACTTTTTTCTCCGGCCATAGGCAATGTCTTTTGAACCTGAGAGTAAATTCCAAATTCGGAATAATCAATAGGACCGTCTTCTTCAGAATCTGTATAAATGGTACCTAAGGAATTTAAACTATATTCTCTAAACGACCCCCCAACTTGAATTTCTGCCCAATCAATTAAATGACTGAAGTTATAATTACCATCTGCATGATAATATTTAGACTGATCGTAAAACTGTGATCCAACACTTAAATCTGGATCTTTTATCACCCTATTAAAAGCTGCTTCGAATTCTGGTGTACCCGGCAACAATCTTCCAGACTCTGCTTGTGCCCTTGCTGCAGCATGTGCCTGTTGGTCAGTAGCACCTGCCAAAGTAGCCTGTACATATGCCCCAGTATATTCACCAAACCAAGTATTATCATCTTTCCAAGATCTGTTGATGTTAATACCCGTAAACACCATATCATATGAGTCACCGGCCTTATCGCCAACCACGTAACCTCTTACAAAAAAGTTGTCATTTTTGATTTCTAATTTATGTTGTTCTTGAAAGAAACCAGCAATATTATACCTATTAGTACCTTGATATATTGTATTTCCCGTTCCAACTTTACCTACATAAGAAATCTCTAAACTATTATCTTCGATCGGTCTATAATACAAACCCCAATCGGCTTTAATACTTTCTGCATTATAATTGGTAAGATCACTTTCGTTATATCCTGTTCTACTAACAATTTCTGAAGGCACCAATGCATTTGCACCAGAAGGTAAAACACCCAGACCTTCAAGAGTCAAGGCAACTTCCTTTATATTTGTAGAAACTTCATCTCCATATACATTGACACCATCATAGTTCAAGTTATCCCTTGTACCTCCAGTAACAATCTTATCATCGGTATTATTAGCTGCCCAATCCGTTCCTTTTAAGTAACCGAAATTAACCTTTGCAGCAAATTTATCACTGAATTTATGAGCCGCTCTAATACCAAAATCGGTATACGAATTATCACCTGCAGCTTTTTGAGATGTAATACCCTGCTTAATAGAGACACTTATACCCTCATAATCAAAAGGACTTTTACTACGCATGAACAAAATACCATTAAAGGCATTTGCTCCATAAAGTGCAGATGATGCACCCGGCAACAATTCAACACTTAAAACATCTGGCTCAATTAAACCTACCAAATTGCCAATAGGGAAATTCAATGCCGGTGTTGAGTTATCCATACCATCTACAAGTTGCATAAAACGCGTATTGGCAAAAGACGCAAAACCTCTTGTATTTACAGATTTAAAAGTTAAACTGTTTGTATTTACATCAACCCCTTTTAAGTTTTCAAGTCCACCGTAAAAATCTGCGGCAGTAGAATTCTTAATTTCTGATATACCAATACGCTCTACCGTAACCGGCGATTCAAAAATACGTTCTGGAGTTCTTGATGCAGAAATTACCACCTCATCTAAAAAGGTTTGTGATTCATTTAAAATTACAGTAATAGTTTGGTTGGCACTCGTAATATCTTCTGTGCTACTGGTATATCCAATACTAGACACTTCTATTTTAAATGGAGGCACTTCTGACGTTGCCAAATTAAAATTACCATCAAAATCTGTTACTGTTCCAATCGTTTTGCCAACAATTACAATATTGGCCCCGGGGATAGGCACGTTGTCTTGATCAACAACATTACCACTGATATTGGTCTGGGAATACCCTACAGTACCCATAATCATCAATGCTAAAAGTAGTATTGCTCTCATTCTTAATTAAAGTTTAAAATTAGTTGTGGGTTAAGATACAGATTATTTCATACCAATAATAGTAATTTGAAAAAAATTATGCATGCATAGTATTATTTTAATAATTTTACCCCTCTTTTGTTGGTAAAACCATAATTAACTTTTTGTTTACAATTGACTAAAACTCAATCTAGTCAATAAAAAATAAGTTACAGTACGAATAAAAAAAGGGGCATGATTAAGATCATACCCCTTTTGATAATTATATTAATATTTTTAATTATTCCACCGTTACAGATTTTGCAAGGTTTCTAGGTTGGTCTACATTACAACCTCTCATTACCGCAATATGGTACGAGAGCAATTGCAAAGGTATTGTAGTCAATAACGGCGTCAAACTTTCTAAAGTCTCCGGCACCTCAATTACGTGATCTGCCAACTCTTTTACCTGTTCGTCCCCTTCAGTAACAATTGCTATAATTTTACCTTTTCTAGATTTAATTTCTTGGATATTGCTTACCACTTTTTCATAATGTCCTTTTTTTGTAGCAATTACAAAAACTGGCATATGCTCATCGATAAGTGCAATTGGACCATGCTTCATTTCCGCTGCCGGATATCCTTCAGCATGAATGTAACTGATTTCTTTTAATTTAAGCGCACCTTCTAATGCAACAGGAAAATTATACCCTCTTCCTAAATAAAGACAGTTAGTTGAATCTTTATAGACATCTGATATAATTTCAATTAATGTATTGGATTCCAAAGATTTTTCAACCTTACTTGGTATAGTTTCCAATTCAGTTAAATACTCATGGTACTTAGATTCTGAAAAAATGCCTTTTGCCTTAGCCAATTTTAGAGCCATTAAAGTCAATACAGTAATTTGAGTAGTAAACGCCTTTGTTGAGGCAACCCCAATCTCTGGGCCGGCATGTGTATAGGCTCCGGCATTTGTTTCCCTTGCAATAGATGAACCTACCACATTACAAACACCAAATACAAATGCACCTTTTTCTTTAGCCAATTTGATTGCCGCTAAAGTATCTGCAGTTTCACCAGATTGTGAAATTGCAATTAATACATCTTTATCTGTAATAACAGGATTTCGATACCTGAACTCTGAAGCATACTCTACTTCTACAGGAATTCTTGCTAAATCTTCAAATATATACTCTGCCACCAAACCTGCATGCCAAGATGTACCACAAGCAACAATAATAATTCTATTGGCATTTAAGAACTTTTCCATATTAAGGTCAATTCCCGCCATTCTAATTAAACCTTGGTCTGCCAACAAACGCCCCCTATACGTATCTTTTATAGCTCTAGGTTGCTCATAAATCTCTTTTAACATAAAGTGATCATAACCACCTTTCTCAATTTCTTCAAGATTCATTTGAAGCTCTAGAATTCTTGGATACGCAACTGCATCATCCTTAATTTTTCTAAGCTTTATTTCTTTTCCAAGTCTAATAATGGCCATTTCCTCATCTTCTAGGTAAACCGCGTTATTAGTAAACTCAATAAACGGAGAAGCATCCGATGCTATAAAAAATTCTTTCTCACCAACACCAATAGCTAAAGGACTACCCAACTTAGCCACTACAATCTCATCTGGCTTATTTTTATCAAATACTGCAATTGCATATGCACCAACAACTTGGTTAAGTGCTATTTGAACCGCTTTACCAAGCTTTACATCTTCGGTTTTCTTAACCTCCTCAATTAGATTAATCAATACTTCTGTATCGGTATCAGACTGAAAGATATAACCACGTTTGGTCAACTCTTGTTTTATGGATTCATAATTTTCAATGATACCATTATGAATTATTACTAGATCACCTGAATTGGAATAATGCGGGTGAGAGTTAACATCATTTGGAACACCATGTGTTGCCCAACGTGTATGACCAATACCGATAGTACCAGCCTGAGAAATACTCTTTGCCTTATACTTTAAGTCTTCTACCTTGCCTTTTGTTTTGGAAAGATTTATCTGATTACCATCATACAATGCAATTCCTGCACTATCATAACCTCGGTATTCTAATCTTTGAAGTCCTTTTATTATTATAGGAAAAGCTTCCCTATGTCCTATGTAACCAACAATTCCGCACATATTACTTTCTATTTGAGTATTTTATATTGAATTCTAATTGTCGCAAAACTAATTAATTACACCATTAGAATTTAATTATTTAGTTTAAACAACGATAATTATGTATAAGTGGTATGTAGACAGCTAAATTAATTTCAATAAATGTAGAAACACTTACTAATTTGCTTGTGTATAAAAAATTTCCAGTTTTAATCTTTTATCAAAATTTGGATCAGTGGCTTCTAAATTACTACCGTAAAGAATAGTCCCTAATGGTGTTACCGTTGAAGTTATTGGCAATTCTTCTTCACCATTTGCAACTTTTGCATCTGATATATTCCAATTTTGGATATTTGTAGCTAAAGTTAAACCTAATGTAGCGTTTGTAGAATCCCTAACGACCATATCATTAATATGATCGGTGATTTTTACAGAATAACGTACACCTTTACCATTAGTCTTTTCTATAACGCCACCATAATTTGGGTAAAAAGCAAACAGATTAGGAGAACCCGCTTCAGCCAAAGCAACATCTGTCGATGTATCAATTAAAGGGAATTTGTTTTCAGCGTTGTACAAATAAAGTCTTGGCGGCTCTAATGTACTACCTGCAGCATCCAATTGATCTCTGTCAATATAGAACACCAAATTTGCTTCGTTAATTACCCAATCTTCACTTCTTATTTGTTCAAGAATATTTTCACCACCATCTTCTTCAAACAAATTAATTTCCGCATATGTACCAGGACCCCCTTTAACATATATTCTTGCTGCATTTTCATCGTTATCCAAAGCCTGCAATATCTGCGGTCCGTAATTTTCAGTAATTAAAGTATTTACAGCGTTTCCAGAAATTACACCAGTCGATGTATTTTGAGTTAAAAATGAAAAAGTAAAATCTCTTTCTAAAATATTATTTGGGTTATCGTCACTAGTATCATCTATGGTACCATTGGTATCATAGTTTGTGTAACTATACGTCATGGTAATATTTGAACTTCTTAAATCGAACATGAAAAGTACATCGTTACCATCACCATCTACTATAGAGAAATGAAGACCACGAATAAATTCAGTAAAATTAGATTGACTGATTAATTCTGAACTACCTTCCTTATCCAAAATATTTTCCTGAAAAAAATCTTTGTCCAATGCTACTCTAATTCCTGGTGGCAACTTGGTATTTGTTTGCGCTTCATCTACATCTTCTGTAGATTCATCATCTTCATTCTGAATTAAAATTTCCTCATCAATGATTTCTACTTCACCCTGGAACAAAGGATCACCTGTAACAAAATCTGGTGAAAACACTTGATTAGAATAATATTGTTGTGCTTCTTGAAAACTGGCATTTGGATCCAAATCTCTTAAGAAGAAGGTTGATCGCTCAACCTTTAAATTAAATTTTGGCAATGGAGATTTAGCTACATCATCATAATTAACTCCGTTAATATAAATACTATCCAACTCCACCTTTTCAGCAAAATTGTTAGCAAATATAGTGGCGCCGTCTGTATCATTTAGACCATCACGATCAGCATCCACACTTGTATCATCTAAAGGATCTGTATTCGATGCGGTTTCTATAATGTTCGAAACCCCATCGCCATCGTTATCATTATCACTATTCTCTGGCTCGGCATCGTACTCATCGGCAACACCATCTCCATCAGTATCCAACGAATTTGTTAAAAAGGGAATATAAAGATATACCTCTTTTACCGTCTCATTTTCCTGAACTGTTGTTATAGCCTCATCTGTAGTACCCGCCCTATCCTCCTTATCTTGAGAAAAACTCCCAAAAGTAGGATTTGCCGTACTAAGAAAAAATTGCGAAGTTACAGACGCCTCGGTTTTACCATAAATTGGGTCATTATACGTACCCAATTGATAAACAGCCAACTTATTGGTCTGTACCGCTTCTATGTTTTTATTATAAGCAAACACATCATAGACTTCTTTACCAGTAGCAAAAGGCTCATTACCAACTACACCAGTACCTACGGTTGTTAAATCTTGCTCACAAGAAACTAAAAAAACCAACATCAAAAACAATCCCAAAAATTTGGGGAAAGCGGACTTAGCAATAAAATTCATGCAGATTATTTTAAAACTTCGGTGTTATAAAAATTTGCATACGCCTCTTCAAACTCTTGAACAGGTACATATGGCAACACGGGTTTTTCTTGGTTGGTAATATGGCTCTCTAATTCTTCTGGAATATCCTCAGAAGCTAAAATTACAGCATCGGAATAATCAACAGCTACCTTTAACAAATTATTATAAGTTGGCTCGCCTAAAGAAGCAATTTCTTCTTCTGGTATACCATCAAAAGAAATTCTTTTGATCATGTCCTTATCCAAAGCCCCTTCAAAAGTTTTACCGTAAACCGACAAAACAATTTTACTGTCACCAAAAAGCGGCTCATCAGCATAGTATTTCTTCAAATACAATGGAAGCAAGCTAGCCATCCAACCATGAACATGAATTATGTCTGGCGACCAATTCAATTTTTTTACAGTTTCCATAACACCTTTTGCAAAAAATATTGCACGTTGGTCGTTATCTGGAAAAAGGTTTCCCTGCTTGTCTGTAAAAGTGGCTTTACGCTTAAAGTACTCTTCGTTGTCAATAAAGTAAACTTGTATTCTTTCTTTTGGAATAGAAGCCACTTTAATAATCAATGGCATATCCATATCATTAATGACCAAATTCATTCCAGAAAGCCTAATTACTTCATGTAATTGATGTCTTCTTTCATTAATGTTTCCATATCTAGGCATGAAAATTCTAATCTGGCCACCATTACTGTTGACCATTCTAGGTGCTTCATAAGACATTAAGGAAACTTCGTTTTCGGGTAAGTAAGGAACTAATTCAGAAGATACAAACAATATCTTTTTACCATTCATAAAGGTTATATTTTATTTTTCACTGGAACGTAACCGCAAAATTACAAAAAATATAGAGATTAGCAGTAATTATAGTAAGTTTGCTCGCTAATGCAATTTTCAATGCAGGTAATTAAGACCAAAAAAGTACTTACAGAAAAACTGAACGAACTTGGTAGCAGCCTAAACCTAGGTCTTGTGCCAACTATGGGAGCCCTTCATCAAGGACATGCATCGTTGATAAAAAAAGCGGTTTCTGAAAATGACAAGGTGGTTGTTAGTATTTTTGTAAACCCTACGCAGTTCAACAACTTAGAGGACTTGAACAAATACCCAAAAACATTAGATGCAGATTTACTTTTGATTTCTGAAATTTCAGAAGACATTATAGTATTCACCCCTGACGTTTCTGAAATATACCCTGAAACCGTTATTCCAAAAATTTATGATTTTGAAGGACTGGACAAGGTGATGGAAGGGGAATTTAGAGACGACCATTTTAATGGTGTAGGTACAATTGTTGAAGAATTACTAATAGTGGTACACCCAACAAAAGCATATTTTGGCGAAAAAGACTTTCAACAATTACGTATTATCCAGAAACTTACTGAAATAAGACAAATACCTGTTGAAATAATTGGTTGTGAAATTGTAAGAGAAGACCACGGTTTAGCCATGAGTTCTAGAAACGAAAGGTTAAGTAAAGAAATACGACAAAAAGCTGCGTTCATTTATGAGACATTAAAGACTGCCAAAAATAAATTTGGCACGGATAATGTACTGAATATTAAAGACTGGGTAGTTAACGAGTTTAAAAGAACAAACGATTTTGAGCTTGAATATTTCGACATTACCGATGTTGAAACCTTAACACCAGTAACTGATAAAATAAATAATATAAAATACAGGGCGTTTATTGCCGTTTACGTAGAGAACGTACGTTTAATAGATAACATAGCCTTAAATTAGTAAAAGTTATGCAAGTAGAAGTAGTTAAATCTAAAATACACCGTGTAAAGGTTACCGGTGCCGATCTTAATTACGTTGGTAGTATTACTATTGACGAAGATTTAATGGATGCCGCTAATTTTATTCGTGGTGAAAAAGTTCAAATTGTCAACAATAATAACGGTGAAAGACTAGAAACATATATTATACCGGGTCCTAGAAAAAGTGGTGAAATAACCTTAAATGGTGCTGCGGCCAGAAAAGTTGCCGTAGGAGATGTTTTAATATTAATTTCTTATACTTGGATGGATATTGAAGAGGCAAAGAAATTTAACCCTTCTTTAGTTTTCCCTAACGAAGCAAACAACCTATTGACCTAAAGTTGACCAATACACTGAAAAAGAATCTTAAAATTATACTCCCAATAGCCTTGGGAGTTTTTTTAGTTTGGTATTCTTACAACTCCACTACACCCGAAGATAGAAAGGAAATTATCTTTTACATTAAGGAAGCAAATCCGTTATATGTATTCTTATCTGTATTACTAGGTATACTCGGTCACGTGTCTAGAGCCATAAGGTGGAACTACCTTTTAGAACCACTTGGCTACAGACCCAAGCTCATAAACAACATTTTAATCATTCTAACTTCATATTTTGCCAATCTTGGTATTCCAAGAACTGGAGAAATACTAAGGGCAACGGCATTATCCACGTATGAAAACGTTCCGTTTGAAAAAGGTTTTGGCACCATTGTAACCGAAAGGGTTATTGATGTAATTATGCTTCTATTGGTTGTAACCCTGGCTTTTCTACTTCAGACAGATGTAATTATGGGCATACTACAAGAACGTGGTTTTAATGTTACCGGACTTCTTTTTTTGGCATTGGGTGGTATCGCTTTATTATTCGTTTGTATTTTTATCATCAAGAGATCTAAAAGTGAATTTGCCAATAAAATAAAAACCTTTGTAAAAGGACTTCTTGACGGAGTATTCAGCATTTTTAAAATGAAAAATAAATGGCTGTTCATTTTACACACTTTTTTCATTTGGGGATGCTATATCGGTATGCTTTGGATAATAAAATTTACCGTTCCCGAAACCATTTCACTTTCCTTAAGCCAACTTTTGGTAGCCTTTGTTGCAGGGGCTTTTGCCATGGCTACAACTAACGGTGGTATAGGGCTTTACCCTATTGCCGTTAGCAGTGCTTTGGCAATCTTTGGTATTAGCTCTGTATCGGGTGATGCCTTTGGATGGATAATTTGGATCGCACAGACTTTAATGATAGTTGTTTTTGGTGCAATATCTTTTCTGCTATTACCGTTATTGAACAGAAGCAAGTAGTTTACTTACATCTAATCAATAACCCCTTATGCGTAATCTATCTTTTATTTTCGCACTCTTATTTGGCTTAACCTCCTTTGCGCAAGTAACACAAGAAATTTTCGAATCGTTTAAACTTCAAGAACGTAGAGATGTTCATTATTATTTTCCAGAGAATTTAGACGAAACCAAAAAATACCCAATAATTATAGCACTTGATGGCGAGTATCTATTCGAGCAAGTTGTAGCTACCTCTAAATTTTATAGTAGATTTCATGGTATGCCCCAAAGTATAGTTGTAGGTATTGACCAAAGCAAAAACGATCTTAGATATGAAGATTGTGCTTTTGATCCAGAAAGTGGTTTACCTTCTGAGAAAGGCAAAAGCTTTTATGAGTTTATTGGTATGGAACTTATACCTTACCTAGACCTTAACTACAGCACAGCGCCTTTTAAGATGATCGTAGGGTATGACATCACTGCGAACTTCATGAACTACTGGCTCTTTAAAGACAATTCTATATTTGATGGCTATGTAAGTATTTCACCCACACTTGCCCCAGAAATGGAAAGCAGAGTACCCATGCGACTGGGTGCTTTTGACAATCAAATTTTTTACCAACTTATTGTTGAAGGGGAAGCAAGTAATGACAAGCAGAGAATATTGACTATGCACAATGATATTAAATCTATAGAAAAAGAGTCTTTACATTATTTCTTTGATGAATATACAAATGCTGACCATATCTCTGTAGCGACTTACGGTATAGGCAAAGCCTTTGACAATATCTTTGGCATGTTTAAGCCCATAAGCCCTAAGGAATATAAAACACAGATTCTTACCAGTGAAGAACCTGTTTACAATTATTTAGAGAATAAATACCAAGGTATTGTTGATATGTTTGGCTTTAGCAAACCAGTTGAATTGAACGACATTATGGCAATTTATGCTGCCTCTAGAAAAAAAGAAGATTTTGAATCGTTAAAACCTTTATCCGACCTCTGTAAAAAAGAATACCCCGAGACTATGCTTGGTTTTTATTTTGAAGCAGAGTACTATGAACAACTTGGCGAACCTAAAAAAGCATTAAGAACATTTGAAAAGTCTTTTCAAATGAAAGAAATAGATTTTTTAACTAAAGAAATGGCCCTTGAAAAAATGGACGCACTAAAAGCCGATTTCGGCTTTTAAACAGAATTAATAAACGGCTACTCCCAAATTAGCCTAACCTACTTAATTATGATTAAAATTGACGCAATGTACTTCGTGTTCTCCGGAGTACTATTTACCTATTTTGGATTAAAAGGAGAATTTAATCTAGCCTATAACGGCATTGCCCTTTTTATGGCATGGGCTTCATTTTTTCTCGCCTTTAGCGCTTTTAAAAAAGAAAGGTCGAGTAAAAATTAATTCTAAATTTCATTCTAGAATTTACTCCTCGCAAACTTCTTGCTACCTTTAGCCTCTTTTTAAAAGCTAAAGATGGCCAAAACAAAAACTGCCTTTTTTTGTCAAAATTGTGGTACCCAATATGCCAAATGGGTCGGGCAGTGTTCTGCTTGCAAACAATGGAACACCGTAGTTGAAGAGGTTGTTCAAAAAGAGGAAAAATCAAGTTGGAAAACTCCGTCTCAGACCGCAAAACGAGTATCAAAACCGCTTTTGGTCAACGAGATCAGCATTGAAAAAGAAGTTCGCCTAAATACTTTTGACCTTGAATTCAACAGGGTTCTTGGTGGCGGTTTGGTACCTGGAGCTTTGGTTTTGCTAGGTGGTGAACCAGGTGTAGGCAAGAGTACCCTATTACTTCAAATTGCATTAAAACTACCCTATAAAACATTATATGTTTCAGGTGAAGAAAGTCAAAAGCAAATTAAAATGCGGGCCGATAGAATTCACCCAAATAGTGAAACATGCTTTATTCTAACCGAAACAAAGACGCAAAATATATTTAAACAGATTGAAGCCACCGAACCGGATATCGTTGTTATCGATTCTATACAAACGCTTCATTCCGATTATATTGAGTCTGCTGCGGGAAGTATTTCTCAAATAAGGGAATGTACCGCAGAACTTATAAAATTTGCGAAAGAGACCAATACTCCGGTAATTCTTATTGGGCACATCACCAAAGATGGGTCTATTGCAGGACCAAAAATATTGGAGCATATGGTAGACACCGTACTTCAGTTTGAAGGCGACCGTAATTATGTATATCGCCTTCTACGATCATTAAAAAATAGATTTGGATCTACCGCAGAACTTGGCATTTACGAAATGCAAGGTAGTGGTTTACGAGAAGTCAATAACCCATCTGAAGTATTGATTTCCAAAAGTGATAACGGATTAAGTGGTACCGCTATAGCCTCTACCGTTGAAGGAATGCGACCCTTACTCATAGAAATTCAAGCCTTGGTAAGTACCGCGGTCTATGGCACACCTCAACGTTCTACAACTGGCTACAATGCAAAACGTTTGAACATGCTATTGGCCGTTTTAGAAAAACGAGCGGGTTTTAAATTAGGAGCTAAAGATGTATTCTTGAATATTACTGGTGGAATTTCAGTAGATGATCCAGCAATTGATTTGGCTGTAATCGCTGCAATTTTATCAAGCAATGAAGACATACCAATCGATAAAGGCATTTGTTTTGCTGCAGAAGTTGGTCTTGCCGGCGAAATCAGACCCGTACAAAGGGTTGAACAACGTATTCTTGAAGCTGAAAAATTAGGCTACGATACTATTATCATTTCAAAAAATAATAAAATAGGTCTTAAAGCCACCAAAATAAGAATATTATTGGCTTCTAAAATTGAAGAAGTTGCCGGTAACTTATTTGGTTAGCGCTTATCTCTCATTATTCTGGCCAAAACCATAATTATAACGATTACCACAACAACAAGAACAATTTGTCCGAACCCGATTTTAAGAAGAACTAAATTTTCCATTTATGGTGCAGGGTTAGGTATGGAATTATGTATAGCTTCTATGCCTTTAAGTACATCACTGGACAGCTCAACGTCTATACTTCCAATATTTTCTTCCAATTGTCTCAAATTCGTTGCACCAATAATAGTACTAGTTACAAAAGGTCTAGTATTTACGAAAGCCAATGCCATTTGCGCCAAAGTCATATCGTTTGCCTGGGCTAGTTCATAATACCTTTTGGTTGCCTCAACAGCCGTATCGCCAATATATCTATTATACTGAGGAAATAAACTTAGCCTTGAACCTTCTGGCATTCTATCGCCTAAATATTTGCCGCTTAACGCACCAAAGCCCATAGGTGAATACGCTAGCAACCCTACCTGCTCTCTCATGGCTATTTCAGACATGCCAACTTCAAAAAGTCTATTCAACAAACTATATGGATTTTGAACTGTAATTGTTCTAGGCAAAGTTCCGTGAACTTTACTTTCTTCCAAAAAACGCATAGTGCCCCAAGGAGTTTCATTTGAAATCCCTACGTGTTTAATTTTACCTTCTCTAATTAAGTCGCGCATGGTTTCCAAAACTTGATGAATATTATCTTCCCAATAATCTGAGATGTCATGCTTATACCCTCTTTGTCCAAAATAATTGGTACTACGGTCTGGCCAATGTAATTGGTACAAGTCAATATAATCTGTTTGCAATCTAGCCAAACTTCCTTCAACCGCATCTATAATTGATTCCCTTGTAAAGCCTGTAGAACGTATGAACTTTGTCATTTCTGCCTTTCCAGCAATTTTAGAGGCTAAAACAATATTCTCCCTATTTCCATTCTTTTTAAACCAATTTCCAATAACCTTTTCGGTATCGGCATACCTATCTTTATGTGCAGGTACCGGATACAACTCGGCAGTATCTAAAAAATTAATTCCTTTATCTAAAGCAAAATTTATTTGTTCATGACCTTCTTCTTCGGTATTCTGGTTTCCCCAGGTCATGGTACCTAAACAAATTTTACTTACTTCAATTTCAGTGTGCGGTAATTTGGTATAGATCATTCAACTCTTTTAATGGCTTTCAACAACTACAAAACTACTAAATATAATCAGGGTTATGGCACCTATATGCTCAACTATCTAACTCAATTAAAATTGGGCAATGATCACTATGTTTTGCCTCTGATAATATTACTGACCTTAACAACCTGTCTTTTAATGAAGAAGCTACCATTGCATAATCTAATCGCCAACCTTTATTATTATTTCTGGCATTTGCCCTATAACTCCACCATGTATAATTATCTGGCTCAGAATTAAACTCCCTAAAACTATCTATAAAACCACTGTCTATAAAATCCCCTATCCATTCTCTCTCAACTGGTAAAAAACCAGAAACATTTTTAAGTCCTACAGGGTTATGTATATCTCTAGCTTCATGACATATATTATAATCCCCGAGCACTATTAAATTTGGATTTGTTTTCCGAAGGTCATCAACATATGTCTTAAAATCTGCCATATACATCAACTTATGCTCTAATCTTTGAATGTTTGTTCCTGAAGGCAAATACATGCTCATAATGGAAATATCGCCAAAATCAGCTCTTATATTTCTACCCTCAAAATCCATATATTCTATACCGGTACCTAATACAACAGCATCGGGCTTTGTTTTTGAAAGAATGGCAACCCCGCTATACCCTTTCTTTTGCGCACTATACCAATAATTGTATTTATAGCCAGCTTCTTCAAACAAAGTAAGGTCCAGCTGCTCTTCATTAGCCTTTATTTCCTGAAGACACACTACATCTGGTGACACAGCCACCAACCAATCCAAAAACCCTTTTCTTATTGCCGCCCTAATACCATTTACGTTATAGGATATGATTTTCATCTATCTAAATTTTAGCCTAAAAATAAAAAAGAGTTAAGGATTAAAGGTGCATACTTTCTTATAAAATCATAATTTCACAACTTTAAAAGAAATTACTTAAGCCAATTCTATTTAATAAAAATTTATTCATGTACAAGTTCTTCTTTACGACTCTTTTGATAATTACAACAACTTCTTCTTTTGCACAAGCTTATTATAATGACGACAACAGCCATGAGGTTAAATTGAACATTGGTCAGTTTTTAGTGACCACTACGGTTGAAATGGGTTATGAATATTATCTAAATGAAGATACCAGTATTGGAGGTACTATTTATTTTGATGGAAAATCTACAGATTACAATGGCAACTTCGGTATTGGTCCCAATTTAAGGGCTTACTTTGGTTTTGAACCCAAAAGCGGACTTTTTGCAGAAGTATTCGGACTTTACTACACTGGGGAAGATGATGATGATTCTGACAATTTAGGTAACAGAAACTATGACTATTCTACAGTTGCCCTTGGACTTGGAGGTGGTTATAAATGGGCTACTAGAAGTCAAAAATTCACGATTGAAATAAACGGAGGTTTGGGTAGAAATATTAATCCAGAAGATTTCCAAGATGACTTTATGTTCAGAGTGGGATTATCTTTAGGTTTCCGGTTTTAATGGGTACTTTTGAGATTTAATCTCTTATGAAAAAGACACTTTTTTGCTTTCTATCCGTTCTCATATCACCCTTAATAGCCCTGACACAGGTAACTACAGAAAATGACAGCATTACCCGTTTAAACGAAGTCATAGTAATAGACACCTTAACTGCTAAAAATGCTATTGGCATTGTTCCTTCACAAATTATAGGTACAACGACATTCTCTAACTATAGTCCTGTTGATTTCATAAGTTCATTAAATCAAGTATCCGGACTTTATGCATTATCAGGAGCTTTAAACACCAATAGAATTACCATAAGAGGGGTTGGATCACGAACTTTATACGGTACCGATAAATTAAGGTTATACTACAATAACATTCCTATCACAAACGGAACAGGTTCATCTACCATTGAAGCTTTTGATCTAGAAAACCTTACTTCTGTTGAAGTCATTAAAGGACCTAAAGGAACAGGGTTTGGCACCAATCTAGGCGGCGCCATAATATTGAACACAAAACAGTTAAGTAATCAACCCACCAAATTAACCAATAACACTACCATTGGTTCTTACGGATTGTTTAAGAATAGTTTAGGCTTCACCCATGCACAAGATAATTTCTATATGACATTTCAATATGGACATATGGAAATTGATGGCTATCGTGAAAACAACAGGTTTGAACGTGACGGATATCTTTTAAATACAATCTTTAAACTTTCTGAAAAAAGCGAACTAGGGCTATTGGTAAATCATATAGATTATTCTGCCCAGATAGCAAGTTCAATAAATGAAGAAAACTTTAATGATGACCCTACCCAAGCTGCATTTACATGGAAAGCTTCGCAAGGCTATGAGGACAACAACTATAGTCTTATTGGGTTATCTCATACCTACTATGCCAGTTCAAACCTCAAAAACACCACTAGTTTATTCTACACCTATTTAGATCATTATGAACCAGCCCCTTTTAATATTCTAGATGAATATACCAATGGTTATGGCTTAAGAACATTATTTTCAGGAAATTTAGATATTTTGAAAAATTCTATATTTTATACTTTTGGTGGTGAACTTTATAAGGACGAATACAATTGGCAAACATTTGAAAACCTTTATGAAGAAAATGATGGCAATGGTAGTTTGGAAGGAGATAAATTATCTCAAAACAAAGAATTTAGACATCAATTCAATGGGTTTGCCACCGCATCTTACTCATTTACATCTCAGCTAACCGCTCAATTAGGCCTTAATATAAATAAAACGCAATATGATTTTAGAGACCTGTTCAACTTGGGCGAGTCTAACACCAGTGCAAATAGGAATTTCAAAGCTTTGTTTTTACCTAGTTTAGATATCAACTATACACTGTCTCCTACCAACCAATTATATGCCAATATCAGTCGCGGATTTTCCAATCCTAGTTTAGAGGAAACCCTAGCGCCTGATGGTATTATCAATCCGGATATTGTACAGGAAACCGGCACAAATTACGAACTAGGTATTGAACACGAGAGTAAGGATAATAGGCATAAATTCAATATTGCCCTATATGTTATGCCAATTAAAAATTTATTGGTGGCCAAACGTGTCGGCGATAATCAGTATATAGGTCGAAATGCAGGAAAGACCAAGCACCAAGGTATCGATTTTGACTGGAGTTACAAGTTCAATGTTACCGATAAGATAGAAATTTCACCTTTCATCAGCTACACCTACAGCAATCATAAATTCATTGATTTTATAGATGATGAAGCTAACGAAGACTATTCTGATAATGACTTAACGGGAGTACCAAAAAACAAGATAAATTCAGGAATACGAACTAATTTCGGGAATGGACTCTTTTTAAATATTACCCATCAATTTGTGGATGAAATACCCCTTACGGATGCAAATTCATTGTACAGCGATTCTTTTAACCTACTGAACTTTAAGCTTGGTTACAAGAACCAAATATCAGAACAACTACGAGTAGGGTTCGATTTTGGGATCAATAATATTACCGATACTAGATATGCACAATCGGTACTGATAAACGCAAGTGGATTTGGAGGAAATGCCCCAAGGTATTTCTACCCCGGGAACAATATCAATTATTATGGCGGCGTAAAAATAAACTACACCCTTTAACTATTCCATTTTTTTCAACCAGGTCTTCATATCTACAGCATCGTGAATAATACCGTTTAACGAAGAAATTGCAACACGTTCTTGCTCCATAGAATCTCTATGTCTAATAGTTACCGTTTGATCTTCTAATGTTTGGTGATCTACAGTGATACAGAAAGGAGTTCCATTAGCATCTTGTCTTCTGTAACGTCTACCTACCGCGTCTTTTTCATCATAAGTTACATTAAAATCCCATTTAAGGTCATCTACTATTTTATGCGCCACTTCTGGCAAACCATCTTTTTTGACCAATGGTAAAATAGCAGCTTTTACAGGCGCTAATACTGCAGGTAACTTTAAAACTGTTCTAGTGGTATTATTTTCTAATTCTTCTTCTTGTAGTGAATTGGAGAAAACCGCTAAGAACATTCTGTCTAGACCAATTGATGTCTCAAGTACATAAGGAACATAATTTCTATTTACCTCATGATCAAAATACTGTAATTTTTTACCCGAGAATTTCTCATGACTTCCCAAATCAAAATCTGTTCGTGAGTGAATACCCTCTAACTCCTTAAAACCGAAAGGAAAACGGAATTCAATATCTGAAGCAGCATCTGCATAGTGAGCTAGTTTCTCATGATCATGAAAACGATAATTATCTTGCCCTAACCCAAGAGATAAGTGCCATTTCATTCTTTTTTCTTTCCAAATTTCATACCACTCTTTTTGAGTTCCCGGCTGAATAAAGAATTGCATTTCCATCTGCTCAAATTCACGCATTCTAAAAATAAACTGTCTTGCTACAATTTCGTTTCTAAACGCTTTACCGGTTTGAGCTATACCAAATGGTAATTTCATACGGCCGGATTTTTGTACGTTCAAGAAATTGACAAAAATACCTTGGGCGGTTTCTGGTCTAAGAAACAAGTCCATCGCACTTTCTGCATTGGCCCCTAGCTTAGTACCGAACATTAAATTGAATTGCTTTACATCTGTCCAATTTTTAGATCCAGACATTGGGCAAGCTATATCCAACTCTTCAATTAGTGCTTTTACATCGGCTAAATCTTCATTCTGTAAAGATTTACCCAATCTACTTAAAATTGATTTGCCCTGTTCTTGATAATCAACAACACGTTGATTGGTTTGCAAGAATTTTTCTTTATTGAAAGCCTCTCCAAATCGTTTTTGAGCTTTTTTGACCTCTTTTTCAATTTTAGCATCAATTTTGGCTACATAATCTTCAACCAAAACGTCTGCTCTATATCTCTTTTTAGAATCTTTATTATCTATTAATGGGTCGTTAAAAGCATCTATATGCCCAGATGCCTTCCAAGTTAACGGATGCATAAAAATTGCAGCATCTAGCCCAACAATATTATCGTTAAGCTGAACCATGGCTTTCCACCAATAGTCACGTATGTTTTTCTTAAGTTCAACACCGTTCTGACCGTAATCATATACAGCACTTAACCCATCATAAATTTCACTAGATTGGAATACATAACCGTATTCCTTTGCGT
Source organism: Maribacter litoralis (assembly GCF_902506355.1). Classification (NCBI taxonomy): domain Bacteria; kingdom Pseudomonadati; phylum Bacteroidota; class Flavobacteriia; order Flavobacteriales; family Flavobacteriaceae; genus Maribacter; species Maribacter litoralis. The sequence goes on from NZ_LR733271.1 coordinate 1,399,950, forward strand.
GAGAAATTACACGCTTAAAATCATCTTCTTGCTTTGCCATGCGGCAAAAATAGGATAATAGCCTAAAAAAATAATAATTATTTCAATTGAAATTCTGAAGAAGTGATCAATCGTTCGTCTTCAAAGACATTAATAGTGTAGTTACCTTCAATTAAAGAGCCTTCGGGAATGGTAATGGATTCACATATAGGCGTCTCCAATCCTGTAAAAACAAACTCTACTCTTTTACTATATATGTTACCGTTGACCGTTATGGTATTGGCATTATCTTCTATTATCTGTTTATTAGGATCAAGAAACTGAAAGTAAATTATCTTTTCACTATTTGCTTCGCTCTCATCTGCCATAACGGTAACACAACCCCTTAACTTCTCAATGATAGAAGCTTTGTTCGTCTTGGTCGGCCTTGTACCCCTTATTAATCTAAAACCACTACCTTCTGCATTAGACAGTTTTAAATAGCTTTTGGTTTTCAATTTTTGATTGAGTTCTAAAATTTTTCTTCTTTGTAAAGCCTCTGCCTCTGCCAACGAACTACTGTTCGCCCTAAGCTTTTCAATTTGCTTACGAGACTCATCGTATTTATCTGTAAGTAGCATGTTATTATAGCGAAGAAAATTATTCTTTAAGATTAAGCTATCATTCTTGGATTCTAACCTACGCAATTCTGTTTTGAACTCTCGTAATTTTTGTACGGTAAAATTTAATCTTCCCACAGAATCCAAAAGCTCCTGAACTTTAAATTTAGAATCTTGTAATTCTATTTCGTTCATTTCACTTTTTGCAGACAAACGATCTACATCTGCTTTCATAATAGTAAGATCCCTTACCAAAATCTCTTTTTCTTGCTCTAAAAAGTCTATTTGAGCATTTGACTGGGCGTAGCTATAGTAGAATGCAATTAATAATGCTATAATTACTGCAGCAAATGCAGCAAGCATTATTTTATAATTGAATTTATTATCTTGACTGTCCATTTAATAAGCGGGCTGTAGGTTAAGTAATCTGTAAAGTTTGATGCAAAACAGAATTTCAAATATACTAAAGGATGTTACCAACATACTGTTACCCATATCATGTTTTGGATGTAATGCACGATTATATAGAGGAGAGGTTCTTCTCTGCACATCTTGCCGACATCAATTACCTCTTACCGAGTATACTTTTAACGAAGAAAATGCCGTTGACCGTATTTTTTATGGTCGAATTAACATAAAAAAAGCAAATTCATTCTTATTCTTTACCGAAATTGGAATTGTCAAAAACCTAATACATCATTTGAAATATAAAAATCAAGAGGGTATTGGTAAATTTTTGGGAGACTGGCACGGTCAAATCTTAAAAGAACAAGGAGACTTGTTGCATATTGATTACGTAATTCCGGTTCCTTTGCACCGTAAAAAATTAAAGAAACGCGGTTATAACCAAGTAGCCCTTTTTGCCAAACAGATCGCTACGCATATTAACGCTGATTATGCAGACGATATACTCGTAAAAACAGCAAATACTAAAACACAGACAAAGAAAAACAGATTAAATAGATGGTACGACAATAGGTCGCTATACGAGATTAAAAATCATGAACTTTTGATCAGTAAAAATATATTATTAGTTGATGATGTAATTACTACCGGTGCAACTATGGAAATTTGCGCCAATACTTTTAGTGACATCGAAGGAGTAAACATTTATATTTCAAGTATGGCAGTTGTTCCTAAGAACTAGTTTTCTATAAATTATGTTGTTTCTTTGCGGTCAATAAGTACACTAATGAGCAGAAAAATTTTAGGTTTTATATTTGTTTTCATTATCATATTGGTATCATACCAATGTGCACAGCGCGGAAACCCAACCGGCGGACCAAAAGATGTTACCCCACCTGAGTTAACAAGGGCAGAACCGCCTAATATGACTACCAATTTTAAAGGTCAAAAAATTCGACTTTATTTCAATGAACTGGTGAAACTAAATGATATACAAAAACAACTTATTATATCTCCTCCGTTAAAAAATTCGCCAGTGCTTTCCCCTATTGGTAATGCCAATAAATATGTAGAAATCACCATTAAGGATACTTTAGAACCAAACACCACCTATACCCTGAATTTTGGACAAGGTATTGTGGATAACAACGAAGAAAACCCGAAATCTTTCTTTACATATGTTTTCTCCACCGGAGACTATATAGATTCGTTAGAGCTTAAAGGGGTGGTAAAAGATGCTTTTAACAAAAAAGCAGACGATTTTATCAGTGTAATGCTATATAAAATTGACACTAGTTATACCGATTCTACCATTTACAAAAGACCCCCAAACTATATTACCAATACGCTTGATAGTGCCGTAATTTTTAATCTTAAAAATTTAAAGGAAGGAAAATACGCCTTATTCGGGGTAAAGGATGTGGCAAATAACAATGTATTTGACCAAAAAACAGATAAAATAGCCTTTGTAAGAGACACGATTAATTTACCCACAGATTCAATTTATTTATTGACTCTCTTTAAGGAAATTCCCGATTATAGTGTTGCCGTACCAAGTATGGAAGCCAGTAATAAAATTAGTTTTGGTTATTACGGAGAAGGTTCTGACATCGTTATCAATACGCTTACAGAAATACCGGATACAGTTAGAACAAAAATAACCAAGGATAGGGAGAAAGACACCTTAAATTTTTGGTTTACGCCTTATGAGATGGATTCGTTAATGTTTACACTTACCAATGAAAAATTAAAAGTACAAGATACTTTTAAGGTGAAAAGCAGAAAGGTAGCATTCGATTCTTTGAAAATTTCAATGAGTCAAAACGGTAATATTGAATTTGATCAACCTATTAACCTGTTAAGCAATACACCATTAGTAAGTTTTGATAGCACCAAAATAAAATTAATGGATAAAGATTCTATAGAAATAGCCTATAAAGTAAAACTAGACACCTTAGAAAGCTTATTGAATTTTGACTTTAAAATAGACCCTGATCAAAGTTATAGAATGGAATTGATACCAGGGGCAGTAACCGATTTTTTTGAAACCACAAATGACTCGGTTGCATTTTCCTTTAAAACAAAGGGGCTTGCAGATTATGGAAACTTAACCCTTAATTTAAACGGCAATTCTATAGTTTACCCTATAATCGTTCAGCTCACCAATGAAAAAGGAGAGTTACAACGTGAAATTTATTCTACAGAGCCACAAGAATATCATTTTGACAACCTTAATCCCGGTAAATATCAAGCGCGTGTTATTTATGATATGAACGGTAATGGAAAGTGGGATACTGGTAGCTTATTGAAAAAAAGACAACCGGAAAAAATAAGCTATTATCCTAATTTAATAGAACTAAGGGCAAATTGGGAAAAAATTGAAACCTTTAATTTAATAGAGTAAACTGATCCCTATCGTCTAAAAATCTTAGGTTATTTCTTATTTGACCCACCTCAGACTTATCAACTTTTACAATTATGATTTCCTCTTTTTCAGTAAATGATTTAAGCTCACCTAAAGGGTTGTAAACACTGGAATGACCAGGATAGTGATGTCCAACAGCATCAGTACCGATACGGTTTACACCAATACAGTATACCATATTTTCAATAGCTCTTGCCTTTAAAAGACCATCCCAAGCAGAAATTCTTTTTGCTGGCCAATTAGCCGTGTATAACAAAATATCAAAATTTTCGGTATTTCTGCTCCAAACAGGAAAACGAAGATCATAACATATTAAAGGGCAAATTAAAAAACCTTTATACTCAACCACCAACCTTTCTGTACCTGCCGAATACTTTTCATTTTCACCTGCCAATGTAAAAGTGTGTCTCTTATCATACGTTAAATAATCACCCTCTGGTTTAACAAAGAAAAGCCGGTTATAATGGCTGCCATTTTCTTTAAATACAATGCTACCGACAATGGCACTATTTTTTAAAGTTGCCATTTCTTGCATCCAACGTAAAGTAATTTCACCTTCTTCCTTTTCAATATTATCTGGAGACATGGTAAAGCCCGTTGAAAACATTTCAGGCAGTACTATGATATCGACATCTTCGGCAATCTGCTCAAATTTATTACTGAACATCTGCCTATTGGCACTAGGGTTTTCCCAATGAAGCAATGATTGTACCATTGCTATTTTTAAACTATCACCTGTACTTTCCATACCTTATTCCAACAAGTTCACAAAAGCGGTCAACCCTTGTGTTTTAGCATGATCCAGAGCAGTATTACCTCTATTGTCCTTAATGGTTTTATCTGCACCATTGGCAATTAAAAGCTTAGCAATTTCCAACCTGTTGAACTGTGCGGCATAAATAAGGCATGTTGCCCCCATTGCATTGCGCCCGTTCACTTCTGCTTTCCTCTCAATTAACAATCTTGCTATGTCGGTAAATCCCTTAAAACAGACTCCCATTAAAGCTGTATTGCCAGAAGCATCTACTGCATCTATTTTTGCACCTCTATCTAGCAGTAATTCAGCAATTTCCATTTCATCGTAATAAGTTGCCAATATTAATGGCGTAGAACCTCTTGTATCCTTACTATTTACAAGTACAGGGTTCTTATCTAACATTGACTTTACTTCGACAAGACTACCTTCTCTTATGGATTTAAAAAAAAACTCGTTCATAAAATTGAATTTTTAAATATCTTATTAATTAATCACATTGTTAGTTTACTAATTTTTGAAGTATTTTCTTACTGAGTAACTATTTTTTCCTACTTAAAGTGGAAATATGTACCTTTAAAACTAAATTCATATACTTTGAAAACATTAGCCGTTGACTTTCTTGTAAAAGAGTCCCCCAATGCAATTGCTATCGTGGATACTAAGTTAAACTATATTAGCTACTCTAACCAATGGCTAAGTAATTTTAGTTTCCATGAAACAGATATATCCAACAAAAATATTTTTGATGTCACTATAGACACTCCAGAACCTTTTAAAGATGCAATAAAATATGCTTTAAATGGAGATGAGCACATTAATGATGACCAAAAATTTGTTTTACCTAACGGCGATGTTAAATGGTTTAAATGGAAAATTACACCTATTAAGAATGAATTAAATGAAACTGACCGAATCATTATTTTTCTAGATGACATTACGGTTTATAAAAAGGAAATAGAATTATTACATAAAGCAGAAGAGGTTGCCAGAATCGGCTGTTGGGAACTTGATCTTAAAAGCGGACAAGTGTATTGGACCAAAACTACCAAAGATATACACGAAGTAAGTGAAGATTTTGAACCTAACTTGGAAGAAGGTATCAACTTTTACAAAAAAGGAGCCCATAGAGAGAATATCACCAATTTAGTAAGTACAGCCATAGCTGAAGGCAAACCTTTTGACACAGAACTCATCATTATTACGGCCACTGGAAAAGAAGTTTGGGTATGCGCAAAAGGGGAAGTAGAAATGCTCAATGGGAAAGCCGCTAAACTAGTTGGTACATTTCAAGATATTGACCAACGCAAACAAATGGAAATAGCGCATGGAGAAATATCTGAACGTCTTAAAATTACGACAGAAACTGCCCATATAGGAATATGGGAATATGATTTAGTCAACAATACTTTACAGTGGGACAAAGAGATGTACAGTATTTTTGATGTTGCTGAAAAGGAATTTTCGGGAGCATTTGAAGCTTGGTCAAACACTATACACCCAGATGATAAAGAAAGAACTTTATTTGCCACACAAAAAGCAGTTAAAGGCATAAAAGACTTTGATGAAGAATTTAGAATCAAACTTAAAGATGGCTCGGTAAGATACATTAAAGGCTTATCTAAAACCATAAAAGACATTAATGGAAAGCCGATTAAAATGACCGGTGCAAATTGGGACATATCAGAGCTTAGGAGTGCTGAATTAAAACTTGCCAGAAGTACTAAGTCATTTTCAGAAACTTTTGAGCATGCTGCAATTGGTATGGCTTTGGTTAGCCCTGATCTTAGATGGTTAAAAGTAAATAAAAGTTTATCGTATAGCTTGGGATACTCTGAAAGTGAGCTTCTAAAAATGAAGGCCACCGATATTACACATCCAGAAGATTTGACCGACAGCCAATTGTTCAAAACCAAAGTTTTTAATGGATCCAATAAGAATCTGCACCTACAAAAAAGATATTTTCACAAAAACGGAAATATAGTACACGCCATTATAGGTGTTACACCTGTTTTTGATTATGATGATAAGCCAAGTCATGCCATAGTCCAATTTTTGGATATTACAAGCAGAATTGAATCGCAAAAAAAACTTGAAGCCCTTGTTGAAGTTACCAAAAGCCAAAACGAAAGTCTTACCAATTTTGCCCATATCGTTTCACACAATTTAAGGTCACATTCAACAAATATGACCATGCTGACCAAGTTCTTAAACGAGGAAGAAGATGAAGACGAGCGTAAAAACTTGAATAGAATGATTACCAGTGCCACAGAAAGCCTATCTGAAACCATTGCACATTTAAACGACGTGGTACAGGTTAAGACCGGGGCGCTTGAAAAATTACAAAGCATTAGCGTTCTCAACACCATTAATCAAATTACAAAAAGCATAAACGGCATACTTGAAGAACATAGTGCTATATTGAAAATAGATGTTTCAAAGACCCATTTTGTAAATGCCGTACCTGCCTACCTAGAAAGTATATTTTTAAACATTCTTACAAATGCCCTTAAATATAGGTCTGTAGAGCGCACACCGGTTATTGAAATTAAATCAAGAACTAAAAAAGACAAAGTACTTATTACCTTTACCGATAACGGTCAAGGAATAGATTTAAATAGACATGGAGATAAAATTTTTGGTATGTACAAAACCTTTCACAAGCATAAAGATGCAAAAGGAATAGGTTTATTCATTACCAAAAATCAAATTGAATCTATGAACGGAACTATAAATATTGAAAGTGTTGTAGACAAAGGTACAACCATTTTCATTGAACTAAACCAAGGTTAATTATTACAAACTATGAAGAAAGTTGACATTTGCTGTATTATAGATGATGACCCAATATTCGTTTACGGCACCAAAAGAATTATAAAAGAAGTTGATTTTGCAAATACCGTTATGGTATACTCTAATGGCCAAGATGCCCTTGACGGTTTAATGAAGATATCATTAACAGATGAACCTCTGCCAGATGTTATATTCTTAGACTTGAATATGCCCGTTTTAAATGGCTGGGAATTTTTAGATGAGTTTAAAAACTGTAAAAGTAAAAAATCTAGAAAAATAGTTATTTACATTATTAGCTCATCGGTAGATCCGAGAGATCTTGAACGTGTTAAAGACTACGAGCAAGTAGATACATACATATTAAAACCTATTACCCCAGATGATCTTTCTAAAATTCTAGGAGCTACGGTTGAGAGTTAGATAATATTGGTTATTTTAACCACCCACAATTGTTGATAAGTTAGATGAACTTTGATTTACCATAAGGAAAATCAATCTAAATATTTATATAACTTAGTCATTAGCAATATTTTATATTTAAAAACCTAAATCTAATTTAGATTTATTATTGAACAGTTTTAAATGAGCATATTTTCTAGTTGTTGTATCATTGATGACGATGAATTTTTCTCGGTAAGTACAAAGACCACCCTTAAACACTATGATTTCTGTGATAATATTTTGTATTACTCAGAGGGTCAAGAAGCAATTGATGGTCTAGTAGGTTTACTTGTGGAAAATATTACCTTACCAGATGTAATATTTCTAGATTTAAATATGCCCAACAGAGATGGCTGGTCATTTTTAGAAGAATTTGAAGCGCTACCCATAGACAAAATTGGTCATATTCAAATTTATATTACCAGTTCTTTCATAAGCCCAAGCTTTATGGAAAAAGCTAAAAAATATAAATTGGTAAAAGATTACCTTGTTAAGCCATTAACAGAAGATGCTATTAAAAAAATAATTGCTTCTAAGGAATAATCTTAAACTTATCTCTCACCGGGTGTAAAATCCATTGGGGCATTTTTTGGCTCGTTTACAGTACCCATCTCACCGGTATCATTAAATATTTGCCATTCATTTGCATTAAAGATGGCGTTACCGTTTACTATTTCTGGTCTTCGTAATGCTCTACCATCTTCAAATTCATGGTTGGTATTACTACCATCTTCCCCAACAACCCCAAATATATCTATGATTTTACCAAAAGGATCAACAAGAACAATATTGTCGTCCCCATTTGAATCTGCAGGTGAATTGGTACCTACCCCAAGGTCTGGAACAAAGCCATAGACAATTTCAAACTCCTCTGCATTCGGTGAAATGACCAATAATCCGTTTGCCTCTATCGTTAATTCAGACAAATCTATTGATGAACTAACTTCTACATTATCATTTGTATAACGTTGCAAAGTCCAACCTTTTAATGACAAACTATCGCTTGATGCATTATACAGTTCAATAAAACGGGCGCCTGCATTGTTATTAGGGTCTGCAATTTCAGATATTAAAATAGAGGTAGAAGTAAATTCGCCTATAAAATCTTCGCATCGTTCTTCGTTAAAATCCAAGTCGTATACATCTCTAATAATTAGCTGATACTCGTTATCATTATACGTTAGAATTCCGGTAACCGTTCCCATTTTTTCGGGAAGCAATTCTGCTTGAAAATCGGCATAACCGCTATTCAATATAGACAATTCATTATCATTGCAATCTATCAAAGTACGTATTGTTTCCTCTTCTTCTATGGCAAATGTTTTACCCAACTCATCTTCTTTAAATTCAATATTACCTATTTCAACCAAAGTGCCTATCATGGTTTGATTTAATTCTGATATTGAAGTACTAAGGGGAACAATACCATCATTCGCTTTGCACGATAGCAAAACATGATCAAATACAACATTTTTAGGCAATCTACCAACGCTACGATTTCCAAAAGAAGTAAATACACCGCCAACTTTGTAAACACCATTAGATTCGCCCAAATACATTCCCTTTAATTTTATAATTATTTGCTGACCAACATTAAAGAACAAATGAGAATCTCTTAATTCTAACTCGATTTGCATTCCATCTAACGGATTACTTGACTCATCTTGAAAATATATAGTATTAAAAAAATTACCTTCCTTATCCGATGAAATCACATAACCTTTTATCACCAAATCATCTTGTATTTGAACGGTCTCCCCTTTGTAGAAATTCTTAAGTTCCGAAATGTCTATATTTTCGAATTCCCCTTCTGAGCATATGATTTCTGGAGCATCAAAATTCCTGTTTTTAACACATGACATAAATACGAGCAAAATGCCCATACCCAATATCCTATAAATAATATTCTTAATAATCATTTTACTATGCGGTATTAAAAACTAAATGCAAAATTCAGAAAATAGGACCTTCCAAATCCGTACCAATATTTTGGAGCAAAAGAGGGACTACCACTTAAATTATCTTGCTTTAATTGACCATAATTTCCATTTCTACTTTGCTCGTAACCCCCAGTTCTAAAAGACGTATCGAAAACATTGTTGACACTTGCAAACACACTTATATATTTTCCCTTTTTAAGCCATGATTTACCGCCAACGATATTCAGCAAATAAAAATTATCAAGTGGTTTTTGCTTCAATAGTTTCTCCACATTTTCATCTGTAGCATCAGGAAATGGTAATTGCGTTTCTGGATCAATTAAAAAACTCTGAGTTCTAGTTATCGTAGAAATGTTAGCATAATTGTTTGCTAAATAATTTGCCGAAGCACTTACCCACCAATATTTAGGATCCCTGTATTCTATACCTACCGCAATTGCTTTTTGCGGACCTTGTGCCAATTTATAATCTTTAACTGCAGACTGTCCCAAAAATTTAGCACCAGATATATCGATTAAATCTTCATTAGCGCCAGCTGTATCAAAATTTATGGTCACAAACGGATTACTAGCATACATATGCTTGGCCACAGAAGCCACTAACGATAATTTTACGGCACTAGATAACTGATACTCCAAACCAAGTTCAGTGCCTAAATGTAACTTGTCTAAATCTGTCAACACTTCTTGTACAAAATCTGAACCTACACCAGAATCAACAAAGAAAAAATTGACATCTGTTAAATTTTGAAAACGAGTAAAAAACCCAGTCAATCTTCCCGTTAGTTTTGGCATCCTCAAATAATAGTTTGCATCTACACTCGTTATTTTTTCACTTTGAATATTCGGTACCACATTATTATTCTCTCTAGGATTAATAAATACATTTTGAAGTGTAGGTGCTTTATTAATATATGCCGCATTAACCGAAACCCAATGCCTTCCAGTGATTGTATATGATGCACCGGTTTTTACCGCCCAATTAGAGAAACTAACTTGTTGACTTTTACCTAACGAATTATCTGTAAAACGTTCATTCTTAAACATACCTTCTCTTTGGTAGTCGACCAAAGTATACCTACCAGATATAAATGACTTCACCTTATTATAATCTACACTTAGCTGCGTAAACATATCGGTATCATTACCACTCAAATTATAATTGTAATTGAATATGTCACCTTCAATTTTATTTATATCCGATGTTACGTCATTTAAAGTTTCTGAGAATACATCAATATCCTTATGATATTCCGCCCCAAGTAAATCTTCTATTTGAGCATAATTTTTAGAATTCAGTTTTCTATAGGTTGCGCCTAAATCTAACTGCAAATGACTATTAATTTCTATGTTCGAAGTTAACCTGGCGGTAAGTTGATTGTCTTTGGTGGTATCATCGTAAAAGACATAAGCAGCTTCACCATTCTGACCTCCACTGGTATTCGCTTTGTAAATATTTTCCCAATCTAATTGCGGATGGTCTAAAAAACCTTCTTCTGCTTGATTGGCACTTTCAAAATTGGCTCCGATAGGCGAATTCAGATAGAAACTGGGTAAATAACGATAATATGTAGGGTCTGGGTTGGGAGCATTAAAATAACCTAAGCGGCTTCTTTTATAGATTCCTGTTTGATACGCCAACCCAGCTTTAATCTGTAGCTTTTTAGATTCGTATTGGTAGTTGAGCAAAAACAATGGTTCACGAATATGGCGTTCTCTCGAGTTTCTTATTTTATCATTTTGAACCCCCCAATACGGATTATACCTATTTCCTTGAATTTCGAAAACTTCCTCAGTAATCGCAGAAGAACGGCCCCTTCTATTAGATGCTACAATTGCAGTGGCAGACAATGTGCTTTTATCATTCAACAAATACTCTGCAGAACCATAGATAGCGTAAGAATCATATAAAGTACCTTCAATATAACCTTGCTTCGCCCATCTTCTTGAGGCAGAAAGTATAAAGGCGAATTTTTCATTGTTAAGCCCAGAGTTATAGGTGGCCATAAGTCTACCACTATATGTTCTGTTTGATATAGAGGAAGACAATCTGGTACCGGGTCGCAATCCAGTTGGGCGTAAATCAATATTTGTATTACCAAGAATTCCACCAAAAGTAAAATCTGATGCAGATAATCCGTTTGTATATTGCTGATTTCTTATAACATCATTCAAGCCTCCCCAGTTATTCCACTGAGGTCTGCCATCATACATTTTGTTCATTGGCAATCCGTTTAGGTGAACTTCGCCATACTGCGAATCATAACCTCTTACTCTAAAAAATGCTTGCCCAAAATCAAATGCCGCCCTATTTAAGAATATATCCTTTGTGGATTGCAACAAAGCCAATGCGTTTGAGTTTACTTCATCATCTAACAGCTCGTCGTCTGTAATAGTGACCAGATTTATAGATTTTTCTATGGTAATATCACGTTGCAAAAGAACATCACCCAAATCAATATTTTTTTCTTCAAGAAAAACAGGAACACGTTTAATACTAAAATCTGAAGCTGAAATACGAAGTATGTATTCTCCTCTACTTGAAAAGTTCAATATAAAGCCACCAAATTCATCGGTATTAACTACATCGTTTTCACCTTCTAGAGTTACTTGAGCATTTTCAATACTTTCAACTTTCAATCTATCCTTTATGAATCCCTTAATTGATAAATTACCTTGGGCTTGAACGGAAAATATTTTAAATACTAATATTAAAAACAGGGTATGCTTAATCATTCTATAGCTTAACGCCTTACTAATAAGCCATTAAGATACTATTTAAGAAATAATTAACATGAAAAATCCGTATACTCACGGATATTTAAGACAAAATACCTGTAAAAATGCGCTTTGTACAATCAGTTTTCTTTTTTCTGACCTTTTTATCTTTTGCTCAGAACAATAATTCTTATCAAATTAGAACCATTGCATTTTACAACTTAGAGAATCTTTTCGATACAAAAAATGACACATTAATTTACGATGACGATAGAACGCCTGAGGGAAAAGACCAATGGACGAAGGAACGCTATTTGCATAAAGTTGATCAAATGTCTAAAGTTATTTCTGAAATTGGCTCTGAGGACAACCGAACTGCCCCAGATGTTATTGGCGTTTGTGAGGTAGAAAATTTAGGTGTACTTGAAGATTTGGTGCATCATAAAAATTTATCTGAATTCAATTACGGCATTGTCCATTACGACTCCCCAGACGAGCGTGGTATTGATGTTGCTTTACTCTACAAAAAAAGTGCTTTTGTTCCAGTTAGCTTTAATAGCCACAGATTACTGTTGTTCAATATGGAAGGTAAACGCGATTATACAAGAGACCAGCTCATTGTTGAAGGATTATTGGACAATGAAAAAATCTATTTTATGGTCAATCATTGGCCGTCTAGAAGTGGTGGGGAAGCAAGAAGTAGACCTTTTCGACTAGAAGCTGCCAAGCTGAACAAACGCATTATCGACTCGGTGAGAAAACAAGATGTTGATTCAAAAATCATAAGTATGGGAGATTTTAATGACGACCCCATTGACCCAAGCTTTAAAAAAATACTAAAGGTTAAAAAGAATACCAAAAAGTTAGATTCAACCAGTCTTTACGGACCCATGGAAAAACTATTTAGAAAAGGTAGAGGCTCTTTGGCTTATAGAGATAAATGGAATTTATTTGATCAGCTTTATATGACCTCTAGTTTAATCAATAATCCAAATGAGGGTTACAGATATTGGAAAGCTGGAATTTTCACCCCTAGTTATTTAATGGATCCAAAAGGTAAATATAAAGGTTACCCATTACGGACTTATGCAGGCGGAAGTTATATTGGCGGATATAGTGATCATTTTCCGGTGTACTTACACCTTATTAGAAAAATGAACCTATAAAAAAAGACCAAATTGAAATTCAATTTGGTCCTATATTATTATTTGAATAACCTTAATTAAACCATTGACCCCAAGGAATTCTACTTAATATCAGCAATAATCCTAGTCCGTAGAAAATAGCAATGCTTTTAAACTTCTTGTCTCCTTCTACAAACTTCTTGTGCCTAGACCAACCAATGGTTATTGCAGCAATCGCCAAAATATTTATAAACGGATGCTCAACCGCAAGCAAACGTGCCGCAGAAGTTAAACCACCCATACCAAATTCTTGTATTGCGCTTAATCCACTTGGAGAAACAAAGTATAATATTAAACCTACCAATAATTGAATATGACAAAGAATTAATGCAAAAAGACTTACTCTTAAGTCTTTACCCATATCAAAGATTCTTTTTGAAACGAGCCCCGAGATTGCATTAACTACCGCTAATATTAGTACGGCCAATGCTATATAGCCCAGGTAAGAATGAAGTATGTGTATAGTTTCGTACATAGTATGTTATTTAGGTTTTAAATGTACTGAATTTTGAGCAAAAAAAACCCTGACTTAGCAGTCAGGGTTTAATAAATTATGTAATTGGATTCTTAGAAATCGTAACGCAATGTAAGGTTCCAAGTTCTACCCCAACCAAAGTAACCTTGGTTAGAAACCGCTATACCGTCATACAACTCTTCTCCTGCTTCTGCAAAGTTAGCAGTAGTTAAAGTAGACAAATACTCAGTATCGAAAAGGTTATTAATGTTACCTCTAATTTTCAACTGCTTCAATTTATCAGCTCCTAAAGGAACTGTAAATGTAAGACCTGCATCTAATAAGTTATAAGAAGGTAATTCTAAATTTTCCTTAACCGCACCAACATCAGAATAAAGATTATCGTAGTATCTCCAATCAGAGTCAATAGCGAAGTTTTGGTTAATCTTATAAGCAAAACCTAAACCACCTGTAAACTGTGCAGCACCACCAACTTTACCACCGTCATAGTCAACTGTTTCTTGACTAATTAAGTTACGATCTTCATCTGTAACCTGTGTAGTAGCTTCACCTTGATATACCCAGTCACCTACAGAAAGGAAACCGTTTATTGCAAGACCAGTTGCAGGTCTTACTTTGAAATCAAATTCTACACCTGAGTGCAATTGCTCTGTACCGAAATTAGTTGTGAACGTAAGTACATCATCAACAACATCTGAACTAGAAACAACTCTATCTTTCCAAGACGTTCTGTATAAGTTAACATTTGCTGAGAATATTGAAGTTTTAAAACCATAACCTGCCTCTAATCCTAATATCTTTTCGTTCTCAGTTAAAGGGTTAACTTGGTTTGTAAAGTTCAAGTAAATATTATCATGGTATGGTTGACGGTTATAGTAACCAGCGTTTACATAAAAGCTATGAGCATCAGATGCTTTGTAACTTAAACCAGCTTTTGCATTGTAACCAAAATTATCAACTTTTTCAGAATCAACACCATCTGTAATTCCAGCTGGTAGAGGCTCACCTGTAGCCTGAGAAGAAGTACCATCGATTAATGATTGATCTGCGTACTGGAAATGATCAAATCTTTGGTGGTACTGATTAGAAACAGAACCTTGAAAGAAAGCTGATAAATTATCGTTTGCATATTCTAACTGCGTAAACAAACCTCCGTAAGAGATGCGCTCATCATTGCTATATGCAATTTTTTGATCTTCGTCATAAGAATCAAACGCTGCTTCCCAACCAGAAGGTCGGTAACTTTCAGTTGCTGTTACAAATTTATATGTTCCAAAACCACCATATGTTTCATGGTTGTTATTTTGATCTCTAAGACGAATTTGCTCTGTCCAAGAATTTAAACCGTGGAAATCAGAAACTACTCTAAAGTGTTTACCGTAATATGTTCTTAAATCAAAACCAACATTCCAAGATAAGTTATCGGTAAGTTTAGTTTCAAAATTTGAAATTAAACCATACCAGCTATGTAAGTTCATAGATGCTCTAGTAATGTAGTTGTCCTCTGGACCAAAATACTCACCAGCACCATCAGTAACTTGTGCATTCTGGGCATAAATAGCATCATAATCAATACGACCTTCCGCAGTTCTTATTCTATTACCACGATCACCGGTTCCACCACCGTTACCCCATGATGCATACGCAACTGTAGAAAGGCTAGATTTGTCGCTAATTGTCCAGTCCCAGTTTAAGTTAGCAACTGGCTTATGATAGAAGTTTCTTCTTTCAGTTTTGTATTCACCATTATATGTACCCCAGTTATTGTTGTAACGTAGTCCATATTCCAAATAATCAGATATAGGTTTTGTAAAGTTTTGATCATGAAATTGTGGAGCCCCAGTAATTAAAAAGTTAAAACCGTGTTGGTCATTTGGTCTATATCCTGCAGAGATAAAGTATGTTTGACCTTCACCAAAGTTACCTTCGTTGTAACCATCACCTTGCCAGTGAGAAAGCATTACACTTAATCCCCAACCTTTTTCAGAAATACCAGTATTATAACCTGCTGTAGTCTTAATGTAATTGTCATTTGCTATGGTAGAATATGCAAATCCACCTTGATTCATTTCTGTAGCTTTGGTTACAAAGTTAACTGTACCACCCACAGAAGAGATAGCTAACTTAGAGGAACCCAAACCACGTTGAATTTGTACACCACTAGAGATATCATTTAATCCAGACCAGTTAGACCAGTACATTTTACCGTCTTCCATACCATTAATTGGTTGCCCATTTAAAAGGAAGGCTGTATTATCTTGCTCAAAACCACGAACTCTAATGTTAGAATCACCGTAACCACCAGCTTGACCAGATACATAAACAGATGGCGTATTAACCATTGTCATTGTAATATCTTGAGTACCTATTTTTTCCTGAATCGTCTTTACAGGAATTGATGATACTGCAATTGGCGTTTGTCTGTCGCTAGCAAGGTCAATAAGACCCCTACCAACTACTACAACACCCTCTAACTCCTCAGCATTTGGCTCCAATACGATAGAACCAATACTACCCGTAGAAGTAAAGGCAACTTGTTTAGAATTAAAACCGATGTAAGAAACTACTAAAGTTCCAGACTCGGCGCTTGCGTTAATTGTAAAATTTCCATCAAAATCCGTTGATGTTCCATTGGTTGTACCTTTTACCATTACTGTAGCACCTGGCAATGGAGTATTTGTATCGCCATCTAATACAGTACCTGTAATTGGTCCTTGTGAAAAAGCAGTTACGGTCATTAAAAATGCCGCTAATGCAAAATACATTTTTTTCATTTTTTTCAAGTATTTGTTAGTTTTTTAACTTGCTGCAAAAGTCAATTATTTTTAAACCTTCAACGTTAAGACAACGTTAAATCAGCACTTCAAAAGTACCCAAAAACTTAACATGATTCACTTGAAAATGAAATAGTTACCCTTTTAAAAGAATCTTTATCGTATTGAAAATTATTTCTTAAAATATTGCAAAAGTCGCAATGTGGAGCTGTCATGATTAGAAATATCTGAATTTTTAATATCACTAAGAATGGTGCCCGCCAACTGTTTTCCTAGCTCTACACCCCATTGGTCATAACTAAAGATGTTCCAAATAATACCTTGCACAAAAATTTTATGCTCATACAGCGCTATCAATGAACCTAGGCTTTTCGGCGTTAACTTATCAATCAATATAGTATTTGTTGGCTTATTGCCAGCAAAGACTTTAAACGGAGCAAGCTTGTCAATATCCGTTTCCGACATATCCTTTTCCTTTAACTCTTTAACAACTTCTTCTTTTGTTTTACCATTCATTAAAGCCTCGGTCTGTGCAAAATAATTTGCCATCAATTTATCGTGATGATCCTTATCTCCATGTAAAGAATACTTAAAACCTATAAAATCGGTCGGTATTATTTTAGTGCCTTGGTGAATTAATTGAAAAAAGGCGTGTTGAGAATTTGTGCCGGGTTCTCCCCAAATAATGGTACCAGTTTCATAACCAACTGTATTTCCTGCTCTATCTACACTTTTACCATTACTTTCCATGATACCTTGTTGTAAATACGCAGAAAATCTACTTAAATACTGTGCATAAGGTATTATAGCTTCTGTCTCAGCACCATAAAAATTATTATACCATACACTTAGTAATGCCATCACCACCGGTACATTTTCAGAAAAATCACTTTCCCTAAAATGCTCATCGGTTTCATGAGCACCTTCTAACAGCGCATCAAAATTATCATACCCAACGGCCAATGCAATTGTTAGACCAACAGCACTCCACAATGAAAACCTACCACCAACCCAGTCCCACATTGGGAATACGTTTGCAGCATCTATACCGAACTCGGCTATTTTTTCACTGTTAGTAGAAACCGCCGCAAAATGTTTTGCAATATCTTCTTGTGTGCCATGCTTTAAAAACCACTTTTTAATAGTTGTAGCATTACTCAATGTTTCTTGAGTTGTAAAGGTTTTAGAAACTACCACGAACAGAGTTGTCTCAGGATCTAATGTCTTTAAAACTTCATGAACATGATCACCATCTACATTACTTACAAAATGAACGGATAAATGATTCTTATAAAACTTTAAAGCTTCGGTTACCATTGCCGGACCTAGGTCTGAACCTCCAATACCTATATTTACCACATCGGTAAATGGTTTGCCCGTGTATCCTTTTAGCTCCCCACTTATTACAGCATTGGTAAATTCTTTTATATGCTCCTTAACTTGAAATACTTCGGGCATAACATTTACACCGTCAACCAATACCTCATCATCTTTCTTTGCCCTTAAGGCTGTATGTAATACTGCCCTGCCTTCGGTCTCGTTAATTAATTCGCCATCAAAATAATCCTTAATAGCTCCTTTTAAATTAACTTCTTCTGCCAACTTCAGTAGCAACTGCATTGTTTCTTCAGAAATTCTGTTCTTTGAATAATCGAACAAAAAATCGTTCCACTGCAATGTAAATTTCTCTGCTCTATCTGCATCAGAAGAAAACATAGACCTTAAATGCGTGCCTTTAGTCTCTTCATAATGTGCGTTTAGTTTTTTCCAAATATCTGTTTGCTGTGGATTTATTTTATCTGGTGCCATTTTCTTGATTTAGTGTTAGTAAGTCCTCTTCGTCCTCTAATAAAACTTTAGGATAAATAATACAATCTAATTGTTCTTTATATGTTGAAATGTATGCGAAATATTCTTCTTTTAATGAATCGTGCAACGGTTCTGCTTGTGGAAGCTCTTCTTTTAACGGATCTACTTGCCTGCCATTTTTCCAAAAACGATAACACACATGTGGCCCACCGGTATTACCCGTCATACCGATCCAACCAATTACATCTCCTTGGCGTACAAACTCCCCCTTTTTAACTTTTTGGGCTTTCATATGTAAATACTGTGTAGAATAAGTACCGTTATGCCTAATTTTTACATATTTACCATTACCGCCTCTTCTAGTAGATTCTACCACGGTACCATCTGCAGTTGCCATAATAGGGGTTCCAATTGGCGCGGCGTAATCGGTTCCTTTATGAGGGCGTATTTTGTAGCCGTAATATTTAATTCTACGTTTAAGGTTATATCTAGAAGATAATCTACCATACTCAACGGGCATTCTTAAAAATGTTCTTCTTAAGTTGTTCGCATTTTCATCAAAATAATCTACCAAACTTCTTAGCGAGTCATTTTCATATGCGAAAGCATAAATGGGTTTGCCGTTATGCTGAAAGTATGCAGCTTCTATTGGTTCTGCACCAGCATATACCGTATCATTAATATATTTCTCATTATAAATGATCTTGAACTTGTCATTTTTTTGTAATCTGGAAAAATCAATTGTCCACGCATATACATTTGCCAAATTATGGGTAACATTATAATCTACACCTTGCTGTAAGATAGCTTCAGACAAACTTGATTCAATTATACCGGAAACTTCTCTTTGTACATATTTTACCTTATTCTTTTCCTTGTATACTTTAACGGTATCTCGCAAATCTACCACCGTATAATTAATAGGATCATTTTCATAAATGAATACTTGGGCCTGTGCCATGGTGTCTTTAGACTGTAAAATAACATAAGGTTTCCCTACACGAATTTTACGAACATCAAAAGTATCCCTGAAATTTTCTGAAATAGCGGCTACCTTAAGATAGTCGACTTTATGCTGCTGCATTAATTCGCCAAAACTGTCGCCATATTTAATGGTGTCTAACTTGACATGAAATTCATCTAAATTAAAACCAAACCTTTCATTTAATACCGGCTTTTCTATTTTACCGATATCTTGTGCGATATCTTTCTTTTGTACTTCACCTTCTTTACACGATATCATTGTGGTCAAAGCCAAAATTACGCCCCAAAATTTCTGCATTACTCTCCTCTTGATTTATCTGGATTCAACATATGGTCTACCCATTGCTTACCCCAATTGTTTAATTCTAATTCTGTATATAACTCTGGAAAAAAGACGATTTTCTGAAAACTTGGCGGTAAATATTCTTTCCAATTAGTACCACCGGTAGCATCTATATCTCCAGTATCTTTTCTTAAATATCTATGAGCAGACCCCATGTGCATCAATTGCCAATTAATATTGGCGTTCATATCTAAAGTTTTCAATGCTTCAATCAATGAAGGGTCTTCTCTTTGCTCTTTGGGTAAACTTAAGTATTTATGATATATTGTTGCATTCTTCACCTGTTTTGCAATTCTGATCAGCCTTGGTGTATACCTATACTCAAATTGTTTTAAGGTTAAGGTTTTTTCTCCGGTTGAAAGATCGGTAGCCCCTTTTTTCCAATAGATATGTTCGTATAATTCTTCTATGCTATTATCTGAAGTAAACTGTTCTCGATCAGAAACATGAACTAAATTTTCTAATGGGGTTGCATACAACTCTATCATTCTAAACTGAGCCGATTGAAAACCACTCGCAGGAAGCAGAGCCATACGATACTGTAAAAACTGCTCGCGTTCCATACCCTTTATCATCACACTAAATGATGAAATCAATACCTTATAATAACTATTTATTCTTCTAATTTTTTCTACAAAGAAATCAAGATTACCGCTTTTATCATCTACCAATTGTTTTTGCTCATGCAAAATCAATTTAAAATACAACTCGGTAATTTGATGATACATGATAAAAATCTCCTCATCGGGGAAATGAGTTCTTGGCACTTGCAAACTTAACAAAGTGTCTAAATGTATATAATCCCAATACGTTAAATAACGCTGATGCAATAAGCCATCTAAATAAGAGCTAAGATCTTGCCCTGAATCTTTATATTTTTCTTCTAGTTTAGAGATTTGGGATTTAATCTTCTCTTTATCTTTCATCTATGGGTTAATCCATTATAATTTTAAACTGATGTTTTAGACCATTATACCCATCTAAATCTGCTTTGATAGCGCCTACTGCTAAATCTGCCTTTATTCTAATAGGTATTCTATTATCATCATTAGAAACCCATAACGACAAACTTTCCTGCTCTTTAAAAACTCGACCAGATTGAACCAGTGGTCTAAATTTTAAGCATTCTACTTTACCGTATTTAGTATTCAACACTTCTTTACCTAAATATTTAAGCTTAAAGTTAAAAATACCATCATCATCATAAAGCATTTTAAGAGTAATAGCTTTTCCTATTTCAAGGTCTTCCGTTTTATAGTTGTTCCTTAAAAAATAAAAAGCGGATATTAAATCCTGTATATTGTCCTCTAGTGTAAAATTAAGCTTTTTCTGGTTTTTCTTATCATTAAGTTCTGCTTTAGACGCATTATGATCAAAGTTTATTTCTACATCTTTGGTATAACCACCTTCATCAATTTTACGAATAAATCTATATGGTTTACCATCTTCTTTATCAAAATAGCTTTCATACGTGTCATCTACTTTAAAAAACCAACTGGCGACACCTGTTGTTTCTCCATGACCAACCACATGGTAAACTGGCTTGTCGTCTATAGTTGCAGAATTTACTTGCAATGTTGCAAAGCTGGCATTTAAAAACCCATAGTGCATTCTAAACTTTAACCATTCTCCAGTTTTAAAGGCTGATTGAGAACTTTGAGCTTGCACGCCAAAACAGGTTCCTATAAGAGCAAGTAAAATCAATTTTTTCATAGTTCGCAGTTTATTGTAAAAATAGCAATAGATAATTTTCTATATCTATAGTTACAATATCTTAAACAAAATTTATTCCAAAGTATTGTTGTATAAAAAAAGCCCAGTTTTAAAACTGGGCTTTTCCTAAATAACCAACCAAACTTTAAATTATGAAAAACCACTACTTAAAGTTGTAAGGGAACCACCCCTTAGCTGGTGTAAATTTAAGGCACTTTACGCTACCCAAAGTACGGTTTAACTTACTTTAACGATAAACTTAACAGTTATTCACACTTCTAATAAATAATTGGGAATCTCTTAAGAATTTAAGGTCGAATTAATCGATTTTCGCTCGGCATTAACAGCAACAATCTTAACTTAAAACCAATAACCGATACTCACAAAAAATTGAGAACGACCTTCTTCTGGGGTCCAAGAATACATAAGGTTTACAGGACCAAGAAAAGACTCCCAGCCATACCCTACACCATAGCCAGAATAGGCTGGCGCATCAAACCATTCTCCCGTTCTAAAGAGGTCATCATCTACATTTGCAAAATTGGCAGTAAACAAAGCATGATTTTTTTTTGCAAATTCATAATCGAGCCTGGCATAGGCTTTTACAAAACTATTACCTACCAAACTTATAAAATCATAACCTACAAACGGCACCAAACTATTTATGAGGTCAGTACCATAGCCCCCTAAAATAAAATCAAAAGAGGTAACATTAGAAGTACCTAATTTAAAACCTCCTTCTGCCTCTATATTCAAGGAAAGATTCTTCACCAATGGCAATGCCATTCCCATTCTAGCTTTGGATATGGAGAAATCCTTAAAATTGTTGTTATAATCGGAAGACAAAATATAATAATGCATATCCCCATTAAAATACAGTCCTCTTGATGGAAAATATTTATCATCATAAGTATCTAATTTAAGCGCGCCAAAAGCACTGATGTAGTTACTTCTTTCAAAATAGGTTCGTCCGTTACTATCTGTATTACCGGGCAGACTATCATCATCAATATCACCAAAGGTTCTAGTACTAAACTGTAAATGCTTAAACTCCCCGCCAAGTGTAAAGGAAAACTCTTCTTTAACTACGGTTTGAACATATAGTTGATTGGTAAAGTCTGATACGTTCAAGTTTATAGAATTTAATTGGGTACCATTACCGACATCAAAATTACCCTGTATTAAATCAAAATCGATTTCTTGTTCAAAATCATTGAATCTAGAATTTATTCCAAAGCTCCAGTAACTACCTTTATCTACATAATATTCGAAATTATACCTAATATTATCGCCCAGTATAAAATCAAAAGATGCTACATCATCTTTTGAAAGTATTCTTTTTTTGGTAAGATTTATAATTGCCCCGCTCTTGTATAGATCATCATAATGAGCACCCAGTCTTAAAAAGGAAGTGTTTCTGGTTTCATCTAATGGCAAAATTAGATCTTCGCCTCCATTTAAATTATTTAATAATTTATACTTTATAGTTCTAAAATTGCCCGTTGCCGATAGATTACTGATGCCTTGCTGTAGTTTTTTAAAATCTATAGGCTCATCTAGGCTAAACCTTAATTTCCCTTTTACATACCCTCTTGTATGATCTGTATTTCCCTCAATAAGCAACCTATTGACCGTTAGCTCTTCTTTTGCACCTACCACGGGTATGGCTCTTTTTTCAGGAACGTCTTTAGAGCCGATTTTTTTCAACTCCTCTAACTTTAAATTAGCCGCATCTTCCCCTTTTTTAACAATTTCAGCCAATCTATTAAAGTCTATTACCGAGAATTCCTCTATTTGTGGCTTAATGTAAATATCGGTTTTGGCTGATTTAATTTGCATATCGGCAACTGTTCTATAGTTGTTGATTTGAAGTAAAATTTCTGTAGCGGACAATAGTGCATCACGATCAGATAGCCCATGCTGTACATCAACCCCAATAATCAAATCAGCCCCCATAGCCCTAACTTCGTCTATTGGATAATTATTTACCACACCACCATCGATCAACACCTTATCATTAATAGTCGTAGGTTCAAAAAGCGAAGGCAGAGTACCACTTGCCAATATTGCCTCTGGTAAGTAACCCGAATCTAAAACCACTTGTTTACCAGTTTCTATATCGGTTGCAATACACACAAACGGAATAGGCAGTTTATTAAAATCATCTACATCCTTAACGTGATATAAAAGCCGAACAAATTCATTATAAATATTCTGCCCACCAGAAAATGCAGGGGGCACTGTAACCTTAAAGTTTTTAAAGGGCAATGTTAAAGCATACCTTTCCGAGTCTTCTTTTTCATAAAAGGTCTTTGCGCTTCTAGGCAGATTATCTTGTATTAATGCCCCAACATTGGTAACCGTAAAAAGGGAATCAAGCTCATTGGCCGTATACCCCGAAGCGTATAAGGCACCAACAATGGCACCCATACTAGATCCGCCAATATAATCTATTTCTATACCTGCCTCTTCAATGACCTTTAACGCACCAATATGCGCCATACCTTTTGCACCACCGCCACTTAACACCAAACCAATTTTTGGAGCTTTCTTTACATCTGTACTTTGCGCAAATAGTGTTGTAGCAATCATTAATGAGGCTACAACCAAGACATATCTTGAAAACAATTTATTTTTGACGGAAAGACTCATATATTTTCTTTGCTTTTGATGCACCAACTTCTTGACTTAAACTTTCTACCGATGCTTCTTTTATTCGCTTGACCGATTTAAATTTTTTCAATAATTGTTGAGCAGTTTTTTCTCCCACACCATTTATCCCTTCAAGCTCAGAATTGATCGCCCCCTTACTTCTTTTATTTCTGTGAAAAGTGATACCAAACCTGTGCGCTTCATTCCTTAAATACTGAATAATTTTTAAACTCTCAGACTTCTTGTCCAAGTATAAAGGTATAGGGTCTTCTGGAAAATAAATTTCCTCTAGTCTTTTTGCAATACCTACAATGGCGATCTTACCCCTTAAACCTAAAAGGTCAAGACTTTTTAGCGCTGAAGACAACTGACCTTTACCACCATCAATGACAATTAATTGCGGCAAAGGTTGCATCTCCTCTTGAAGTCTTTTATATCTACGAAAAACCACCTCTTCCATTGACGCAAAATCATCAGGGCCGGTTACTGTCTTTATATTGTAATGTCTATATTCTTTTTTAGAAGGCTTACCATCTTTAAAAACAACACATGCAGCTACAGGATTGCTACCTTGTATATTACTATTGTCAAAACATTCTATATGCCTTGGCTCGGAAGATAACCTTAAATCTTTCTTCATTTGCGCCATAATTCTATTCGTATGGCGATCTGGATCAATAATCTTAATCTGATTGAATTTTTCTTGTCTAAAGAACTTGGCATTTCGTTCAGAAAGATCAAGAATACGTTTTTTATCCCCTAATTTAGGCACGGTAACTTTAAGTCCTGGTGAAACTGCAATCTTAAATGGCACATAAAGCTCTTTAGATTCTGATTTGAATCGATCTCTTATTTCAACAATTGCCAATTCTAACAAATTTTCATCTTGCTCCTCTAATTTTTTCTTGATCTCCATTGTATGAGATCGTATTATTGAACCATGTGACAATTGTAGAAAATTTACATAGGCATATGCATTATCAGATACTATACTAAAAACATCAACATTGCTGATCTTAGGATTTACTATTGTTGATTTGGATTGGTAATTTTCTAAAACATCAATTTTGTCCTTGATCTTTTGAGCCTCCTCAAACTTCATTTCTTCTGCCAAAGCTTTCATTTGACCTTTGAAATACGCTAATGAAGATTTAAAATTTCCTTTTACTATTTCTCGTATATCTTCTATTTGCCTGTCATATTCAGAAATTGATTGATACCCTTCGCAAGGACCCTTACAATTTCCCAAATGGTATTCTAAACAAACCTTATACTTACCAGCATTAATTTTTTCTGCCGATAAATCATAATTACATGTTCTTAAAGGGTAAACACTTTTAATTAAATCTAAAAGCACCCTTACTGTCTTCATGCTCGTATACGGACCAAAATATTCAGAACCATCTTTAATTACCCTTCTAGTAGGAAAAAACCTCGGAAACCGTTCATTTTTTAAACATAACCACGGATACGACTTATCATCTTTCAACAATACATTATACCTTGGCCTTAGCTCTTTAATTAAATTATTCTCCAACAAAAGGGCATCTGACTCTGTGGGCACTACAATATGCTTTATAGCCCTGATCTTTTTAACTAAAACCCGTGTTTTACCGTATTCATGATTCTTATTAAAGTAGGAAGAAACACGTTTTTTCAGATTCTTTGCTTTACCTACATATAATATACTGTCATTACTATCATAAAATTGATATACTCCCGGTCCGGTAGGTAATGCACTTAACTGTATGTTTAAAGGAATTTCCGTCATAATTCAACACCACTAAATTAATCTTTAATACGCACTTTATAATATACATTTAGGCAATAATCCAGATTATACAATTGAAAATACCTATTGCGACTTTAATAAAATTCATACATTATAATTGCGAATACACTATTTTTTAAATCTTTAATTAAAAAAACAACAACACAAAAAATTTATTAAAAAGTCAAATATTTGATTTTCAGTTAATTATATATTAAAATGTTTAGAAATATGCGCCAGAATGTTAATTTTAATATAAAAATGTGCATTTCAACGATAAAAATGTGCACTTCACGGAGATCATATAAATTATTTTACCTATTTTTAACTCAACAACAACAATTATTAGCTCATTTACAAATCTAGGATTATGGATAGTTATATCATCACATTAGGAACATACCTTATTTTAATGTTATTTTTTAAGGTATTTTTTGCGGTTGCAGGAAAGGAATAAATTGAACTTAACGAGGTTACAATCACTTCACTATGCTGAAGAGAGATTTACGCTTAAAATATTCAAAATTACGTAGTTCCCTAACACCCTCACAATTATCGCTTCAAAGTATAGCCATTGCGAACTCAGTTTTGCAATTGCCCATATGGAAAAAAGAATACTTCCATATTTTTTTGCCCATTCAACAAAAAGCTGAAATAGATACGGAAGGCATTATATCCATACTCTTAGGATTGGATAAAAATGTTATTGTACCTAAAATTATTTCTTCAACCCAGCTTGAACACTACTTACTTACCGACAATACCAAATTCATCATCAACAAACTCAATATTCCCGAGCCAGTAGATGGTATTACCATCGAACCTAAAAAACTTGATGTTGTATTTATTCCTCTTTTAGCTTTTGACGAAAAAGGAAATAGAATAGGGTATGGAAAAGGATACTATGACCGATTCTTAAACGATTGCAGAGAGGATGTCATTAAAATAGGACTATCTTTTTTTGAAGCGGAACCCTTAATAGATGATATAGATATTACCGATATACCATTAGATTATTGCATTACCCCAAAAAAAACTTACTCGTTTACAGAATCTTGATTTTCTGTAGTGCTTTCAACATCTTTTGAAACGGGTTCTTCTTTACTAAAGGCTCTCTTATTAAAAACTAAAAGAATACCAACTCCTGTACTTATTGCCGTATCGGCAATATTGAATACCGGTTCAAAGAACCTAAAATTCTGCCCTCCAACCATTGGCATCCAAGATGGCCAAGTTGAATCTATCATTGGAAAGTACAGCATATCTACCACTTTACCATAAAATAATTTACCGTAAGGCTCATCTGAAAATAAAGTAGCTACCTCATTATAACTTTCATTGAATATGGCACCATAAAATACTGAGTCAAGTATATTACCCAATGCTCCCGCAAAAATTAAAGAAACCGCCCAAATCAAAGTATTGGAGGCTTTTTTCTTAATAACATCAAACAGCCAATAACCTATACCAAAAATGGCGAACAACCTAAATATAGTCAACACCAATTTCCCTATATTATCTGAAATAGGTAGTACATCGCTAAGTTTTGCTCCCCAGGCAGCACCTTCATTTTCAATAAATAAAATTTTGAACCAACTGAAGACTTCTACAGATTCGCCCAACACAAAATGGGTCTTAATATAAATTTTACTCCATTGATCGATTACTAGGATCAAGAGAATAAACAATACGGATTTTTTAATGTTCATGGGCTATCATCAATGAGCGCAAAAATATAAATATTATTCGGTTTTACTGAGAACTATATTTCCGGTAATGGTTTCTAACATAAAAGAAGATATACCAAGTGGAATAGGGTTAGTAGATACGCTACCATACTTGTTATGGGTTTTTATCTCTGCAGATTTTGCAAGAATAGTAATGTTACCACTTTGCGTTTTAACTTTCGCATCTGCTTTTAGATTTTTTAACAAACACGCCCCATCGGATAAAGAAACATCAACGTTTTTATATGTACCCTCAACAACTACTCTTGCATTGGTACCAAATACTTCCAATTTTTTTTGACGTGGCATTTTTATTCTAATAGCTATAGAAATCACCTTATGTGCGCTTAATTTATCGTTCGGATTTTCAAAATTAGGTGTAAAACCCGTTTCTACCAAAAGGGTATTACCATTGGTCAACACATCTAAACCTAGATCTTGACTGTATTCACCTTCCATCTCTGCCAGAATACTTATTTCATTATTATTACTGGTTTCTACTTCAACAATATAGGAATTGGTGGCATCTACCTGAATTAGTTCAATGTGATCGCCCAGTACATTTTTATACATCTTCTTTTGAGCGTTAAGCCCTAAAGAGAATAGTAGTAAGCAATATATTAAAGAACCTTTCAAAACTATAGTTATTAAAAAACGCCCCTAAAGGCGTTTTCATTATGACTGCATATTTTTAGCTTCTATGCTTAACGTAGCATGCGGCACCAGTTTCAATCGCTCTTTATTGATCAATTTTCCGGTGACACGACAAATGCCATAGGTTTTATTTTCAATGCGTAAAATAGCGTTCTTAAGGTCACGAATAAATTTTTCTTGACGTATGGCCAATTGGGTATTCGCCTCTTTACTCATAGTTTCAGAACCTTCTTCAAAAGCTTTAAAGGTTGGCGATGTATCATCTGTACCATTATTACCATCATTCATATAAGCACTCTTTAGTAACTCTAAATGACTTTTAGCCTTTTCAATTTTCTCTTCGATCAATTCTTTGAATTCTGCCAAATCTTTGTCAGAATACCTTACTTTTAAATCTTCTGCCATCTTTTAATGTTTTTCAATAAACAATTTAGTGTTCACCTCGTCAAAAGCAATTTCAACGCCTTTGTCCAATTTTTCTTCAAAAATTAATTCGGCCGTTAAAGTTTCCGTTTTAATATACTCAATATTATCTTCTACAGCTACTTCAACAAAACCATCTTTTAAAATTTTAACCGCAATTTTATCCGTTACCTCAAATCCTGAATCTTTTCTAATATTCTGGATTCTATTTACAAGTTCTCTAGCTACACCTTCATTTTTCAACTTGTCATCAATTGTAACATCTAGAGCCACGGTTAATTTACCAGATGTTGCCACCATCCACCCTTCAATATCTTGAGAGGTAATTTCTACATCTTGTAACTGTAAAGTAATACTTTTATTTTCTAATTGGATTGTTAATTCGCCATCTTGCTCAATTTTTTGGATATCATTTTGCTCAAAAGCATTGACCACTTGGGCAATTTGTTTCATTTCCTTGCCAAATTTAGGTCCTAAAGTCTTGAAATTAGGCTTAATACGTTTTACCAATATACCAGATGCATCATCTAAGAGCTGAATTTCCTTAACATTAACTTCAGATTTAATTAATTCTGAAACTGCTTCAATTTCTTCTCGATCCTTGGCATCTAGAACCGGAATCATGATTTTTTGAAGTGGTTGACGTACTTTAATCTTCTCTTTCTGACGGATGGACAACACCAAAGAAGAAATTATTTGTGCCTTGTGCATCTTCACTTCTAAACTTTCGTCTATAAGCGATTCGTCTGCCTTTGGAAAATCCGCCAAATGCACACTTTCAAATCCGTCTTTCACCGTCGCCTTATTTAAATCTAAATACAAGCGATCCATAAAAAATGGAGCAATAGGTGCAGACAGCTTAGCGACAACATCTAAACAAGTATATAAGGTTTGATATGCTGCAATTTTATCTGTTGCATATTCGCCTTTCCAAAAACGTCTTCTACACAAACGAACGTACCAGTTACTCAAGTTTTCTTGAACAAATTCAGATATTGCCCTTGCGGCACGTGTTGGCTCATACTCGGCATAAGCGCTGTCCACAACCTTTATCAATGAATTTAATTCAGAAAGGATCCAACGATCAATTTCTGTTCGCTGTTCCATTGGCACATCTTCTTCTGAATACGTAAACTCATCTAAGTTTGCATACAAGCCGAAAAAGGAATATGTATTATAAAGTGTACCAAAGAATTTACGCTTAACCTCTACAATACCTTCGGTATCGAATTTTAGGTTATCCCAAGGGTTGGCATTGCTGATCATATACCAACGCGTTGCATCGGCACCATGTTCGTTCATAGTCTCAAAAGGATCTACGGCATTACCCAATCGCTTGGACATCTTTTTACCTTCCTTATCTAACACCAATCCGTTAGAAACAACATTCTTATACGCTACTGAATCAAAAACCATAGTAGCTATTGCATGCAAGGTATAGAACCAACCACGAGTTTGATCTACACCTTCAGCTATAAAATCTGCCGGAAATGTTTTTCCTTCATCAATCAGTTCTTTGTTTTCAAACGGGTAGTGCCACTGTGCATAAGGCATTGAACCACTATCGAACCAAACATCAATTAAATCACTTTCACGCTTCATAGGTTTACCAGAAGCAGAAACCAATGTAATTTGATCTACAATATTTTTATGCAGGTCTATTTTATCATAGTTCTCTTCAGACATGTCATCCACAACAAAATCTGCATAAATATCCTTCTCTAACACTCCGGCTTCAACAGCTTTTGCCATTTCCGATTTTAACTCGGCAACCGAACCTATAATTATTTCTTCCTTACCATCTTCTGTTCTCCAAATTGGTAATGGTATTCCCCAATATCTTGATCTTGAAAGGTTCCAATCATTGGCGTTCGCCAACCAATTTCCAAATCTACCTTCACCAGTTGCTTTTGGTTTCCAGTTGACCGTTTGGTTCAATTGGAACATTTGATCTTTTACATCGGTTACTTTTATAAACCAAGAATCTAATGGGTAATATAAAATTGGTTTATCCGTACGCCAGCAGTTTGGGTAACTGTGCACATACTTCTCTACTTTAAACGCTTTATTTTCCTCCTTTAATTTAATCGCTATCTCAACATCTACCGATCGCTCAGGTGCTTTACCATCTTCGTAATACTCGTTTTTAACGTATTTACCACCCAACTCTTTTAGCTCTGGTCTAAATTTCCCTTGTAAATCTACCAAAGGCACTAGATTGCTGTTCTCGTCTAACACAAGCATTGGCGGAATTTCCGGAACTGCCTGCTTAGCCACAAAAGCATCATCTGCACCAAAGGTTGGAGCAGTATGCACTATACCCGTACCATCTTCTGTTGTAACGAAATCACCCGCTATTATTCTAAACGCATTTTCTGCATTTTCATAAGGAAGAACATAATCTAACAATTGCTCATACCTGACCCCAAGTAAATCTTTTCCCTTAAACTCTTTTACAACATAAAAAGGAATTTTTTTATCTCCGGATGCATAGGATAACAATTCTGATTTTTCTGATACCTCGTTATATTTTCCCGAGAATTGTTTTCCTACTAAATTCTTAGCAAGCACAACATTCATTGGTTTAAACGTATACTGATTATACGTTTCTACCAAAACATAATCAATTTTTGAACCGACCGTTAATGCCGTATTGGATGGCAATGTCCAAGGTGTTGTGGTCCATGCTAAAAAGTATACCGTACCTTCATTCTGTAAGAAATCAGGCAGCGTCTCCTCCACCGCTTTAAATTGTGCGGTTACCGTAGTATCTGTCACATCTTGATAGGTGCCCGGCTGATTTAATTCATGCGAGCTTAACCCTGTTCCCGCTTTTGGAGAGTAGGGCTGTATCGTATAACCCTTATATATTAAACCTTTAGAATAAATCTGCTTTAATAACCACCATACCGTCTCCATGTATTTGGATTTATAGGTGATGTACGGATCTTCCATATCTACCCAATACCCAACTTGTTCGGTCATAGAGTTCCAAACATCGGTATATCTCATCACTGCTTTTTTACAAGCAGCGTTATATTCTTCTACTGAAATTTTAACCCCAATATCTTCTTTGGTAATACCAAGCTCTTTCTCAACACCTAGCTCAATAGGCAATCCATGGGTGTCCCAACCTGCTTTACGTTTTACCTGATAACCTTTCATGGTCTTGTACCTCGGAAAGATATCTTTAATAGTTCGTGCCATTACGTGATGTATACCGGGCATTCCGTTAGCAGAAGGCGGACCTTCATAGAATACGTAACTATCCTTACCCTCTCGAGTAGATATACTTTTTTCAAAAATGGCATGTTCTGACCAGTAGTCAAGTATTTCTTCTGCGACCTTTGGTAAATTCAATCCTTTATATTCTGCAAACTTCATAGAAAATGCTTCTAGTACTGGGTTTTAAAGGCTGCAAAATTATAAAATTTTAAGCAAAAAGGAGTGTATTGAACCCAATGAAATGCTTATAAACCGTGGTTTAGAAGATTTATTAACAACTTGAACATCCAAAAGTTAAATTTCTACGTATATTACTGCGAACAATTAACCATTAAACGTTTACACAATGAAAAAAGTAATTTTAGGATCATTAGCAATTTTAGCACTTAGTATGTCTGTTTCTTGTAGAGATGCTGCCGACAAAGCAAAATCTGCAACCGAAGAAGCCGGTGAAGCTTTAGAAACTGCAGGAGAAGAACTTAAAGAGGCAGGTGAAGATTTAGAAGAAGCTGGTGAAGGTGCCATGGACGCTGCTAAAGAAGCAAGCGAAAATGCAATGGAAGCTGCCGAAGATGCTGCTGAATCAGTAAAAGAAGCTGGTCAAGAAGGTATGGATGCCGCTAAGAAAGCAGGACAAGACGGTATAGATGCTGCTAAAAAAGCTGGTAATGATGTAAAAGATGCTGCAAACGACGCGGCAGATAAAGCTGCTCAAAAAGCTGCAGAAGTAGAAAAGGCGGTTAAACACTAACCATATCCTTTTTATATAATTTTAAAAGACCCGTTTTCTACGGGTCTTTTTTTATTTAAAAATAATAGCCTAGACCAAGAATAACGTTAATACCAGGTGCCACTATACCCGACGAATATGTTCTATACCGTTGGTCTGTAAGATTCTCTACGTTACCCGTGAGTTTAATACTTCTAGAAACATCATACTGCGAACGAAAATTTAACGTGTACCATGATGGTGAAAACGGATTCCCATTTTCGTCGACTGCATATATATAATCCTTTTCCTGTTCAGACATTGCCAAATCATCATAGCCCACCTCACCGTTATAATTGACGAATAGGTCCGTTTTGATTTTCTGGTTTTTCCATACCAAATGAAAATCTCCAAAAGTTGGTGCAGCGTGTCTTGCAGCAGTTTCAGTACCATCATCTTCCTCTTCTATACCTTCCGTTAAGGTCAGATTAGAAGATAATGCCCAATGATCGGTCAAGTATGCCTCCAAACCAAACTCAAAACCATATACATAAGCTTTAGCCGCATTTTGAATCGCCTGTACGTTACTCAACTCCCCACCGTATTCAATTTCTGAAACACCGTTATAACTAAAATCTCTTCTCACCAAAGCATCAACCAAATACGTATAATAGGCGGCTCCTTTCAGAATAACCCTGTCATTAATATTTCGCTGAACACCTATTTCCCCATTATACGCATATTCTGGTTCTAAATCTGGATTAGGCACCACCACAGAACCCGGTTCAGAATCAAATATTTTACCAACATCATCAATATTAGGAGCCCTAAAACCTGTGGAGCCATTTAAGGTTACCTGAAGATTCGCTCTTGGAAACCAACTGAAACCAATACTACCGGTCAATGCACCTGTGCTTAAATCTGCCTTGTCGAAAGGAAAATCGTAAAATGTATCGTCAAAAACAGCATCTACCCAAACATGACTGTATCGTAAACCGGACATTAAAGTGAAATTGGGTTTTGCCTTATATTCACCATTTACATAGCCCGCCAAACTTTGCCATGACGACCCATTTGGGTATCTCGATGCTGCATCGGTTTTTTCATTGGTATTAATATTAAGATCATAACCATTGGACCTTACCTTATTGTAAATATATTCACTACCATAGTACAGTTTAAAATCACCAATTTTTTTGTTCTCAAAATCCAAATTAACATTGAAAGCGTCTACTTTTTCTTTTGTGGTATTTCGGATCTCATCTTGAAAATCCCTGTTAATTCTACTCTCTTCAAAAAATTGGTATGCCATACCTAATTTTAAACCATCATAGACCTTACCACTACCCTTATTGAGCAATTGTACATTTCCCATAAACCACTTTTGGGGACCATAGTACCATTCTGCAGAACGTAACCCTAAACCGTCACTCGACGGTCTAATTAAACGGTCATATCTAGAATAATTTGATGTTTCACTATAATACGCTCCTAAGTTCAAATCCCATTTAGTATTAGGCTTGAACAATATTTTTTGCATAAGGTTTATTTGGTCATAACCTGTGGTCACCTGTTTTTTTGGATTGCCATTATCAACCACCTCATCAACTCCGTTAACGGTTTGCACATAATTATTTCTCAAATAAGAATCCGGTCCGTGAGAACCCATTCTTAGATCTTGAAAGTTATTATATGTCATACTTGTAAGCGATGCCCATTTTTTCTTTCCCAAATTAACATCAGCATGAACCGTATTCTCATTATTTGCAGATGAGAATCTATAGTTGGCACTACCGTTGACCCTAAGGCTATCGTTTTGCGACAACATAGGCTTATTCGTATAAAAATTCATTACGCCTCCAATAGCGTCACTACCATAAATAACGGAACCCGGTCCAAAAATAACTTCGGTATTCTTAATGGTGTAGGGATCTATCGAAATTACATTTTGCACATTACCTCCTCTAAAAATAGCATTGTTCATTCTAACACCATCAACAGACAATAACAATCTATTAGTAGCAAAACCCCTAATCATTGGGCTACCACCTCCTAACTGACTTTTTTGTACAAATACCTTACCGCTGTTTTGAAGTAAATCTGCAGAAGTTTGCGGCGTAGTAAATGCAATGGAACTTGCATCTAATGAGATAATTTTATTGGGAATATCCCTCTTTTGCTGCTCCCATTTAGAAACGGACATTACCACTTCATCTAATTCTTGGGCCTTCATAACCAAGTACACTTTATTCCCTTGTCGTTGTAGCTGCTGTTTTGTGGTGTTGAACTCTTGATAACCAACATGCTTTAACGTTATACGTTCTTTATAACCAAATACCGAAGCATTGAATACCCCATCAAAATCGGTCAAAGCAATCTTTGACTTATCTTTATTAAATACGGCAACATTGGAAACTTCTTCAGCACTGTCTCCATCTAAAACGGTTATATTTTGTGCATTACCAAAACAACTAAACAATAAAAGTGCAATAATTAGATACTTAGACATACGTATTAAATACTTCATTTAAAACGGCAAGCGACTTCGGTTTTCTAAACCCCTGTAAATGTAATTCAAAGTAAAGTATTAAGGATTTTAGTAGTTCTTGTCGATTGGTTTTGTTCATTTTTATGGTATGAATTGCATCAAAATTTGTGCCTAAGAAGCATTTTAAGTAATAAATATTTTCACCCTTAAGATTGGGGTTTAGCGATTCTTTTTCGGCGAATTCACCCTCCAACAAATCAAAATACGGTTTATCTATTTGATAGACATCTGGATAGAAACCTAAAAACCTGGTAAGCGATAACATAAAATACAAATGAAAGTTCGCCACATTCTTGTGCATATCCAACCATTGCAAAGAGGCTTCTAAATATTCGAACAAATCTTCGTTCTTTTCTTCTTCTCGTATACTATTCCCCAACAATTCAGCTAAAAATAAAGTCATAGCATTTTTGGCCATGTCTGCATACAACGTTTGATAATGATAAAAAACCTTAGCTTCTTTAAGTGTCTCTAAACTACCTTTATTTTTATGATTAGCAACAATTTCAAGCTGTGTCAAAGGTTGAAAATAAGCAGTCTTTAATTTCCCCTTCTTAGAGGAAAGAACACCTCTTAATAAATATGATTTAATTCCGTCGGAAGCAGTAAAAGCTTTAACGATAAGACTGGTATCGCCATATTTTATTGCAGAAAATACTATTGCCTTGGTGGTTACCTGCATATTGAACAATCTATTTAAACAAAGATAGTTGATTGTATTTTGGCGATTATGGGATAAAAAAAAATGCGAGAACCAAAAATAGGTCCTCGCATTATATAACTATATGCTTTAGGTAAAATCTAAAGTATTAGATGACCCCTTGAGCCAACATGGCGTCTGCTACTTTTACGAAACCAGCAATATTTGCTCCCTTTACGTAGTTACAGAAACCGTCTTCTTCTTTACCAAATTCTATACAAGAATCATGAATGTCTTCCATAATATCCTTTAAACGCTCATCTACCTCTTCACGTGTCCAGCTTATTCTTAATGAATTCTGTGACATTTCTAAACCAGATGTTGCAACACCACCAGCATTTGAAGCTTTACCAGGTGCAAACAATATTTTTGCATTATTGAATTCATGTACGGCATCTGCGTTACAAGGCATGTTTGCACCTTCGGCAACACACATACAACCATTTCTCAATAATAGTTTTGCATCGTTTTGATCCAATTCATTTTGGGTAGCACAAGGCAATGCGATGTCACATTTTACTTCCCATGGTGTTTTGCCTTGGTGAAATTCAGCCGAAGGGTATTGCTTAACGTATTCAGAAATACGCCCTCTTCTGTTGTTCTTAAGGTCCATTACAAAAGCTAGTTTTTCGTCGTTTAAACCATCTTTATCATAAACGTACCCACTAGAATCTGAAAGTGTTACCACTTTAGCGCCTAATAATATTGCTTTTTCAGCCGCATATTGAGCTACGTTACCCGATCCAGAAATTACAACAGTTTTACCATCAAAACTTTCATTTTTGGTCTTTAACATGCTTTGTGCAAAATATACGGTACCATAACCTGTAGCTTCCGGTCTAATTTTAGAACCACCCCAAGAAAGTCCTTTACCTGTTAATACACCGGTAAACTCGTTACGTATTTTTTTGTACATGCCAAAAAGGAAACCAATTTCACGAGCACCAACACCTATATCACCGGCAGGTACATCGGTATTTGGACCAATGTGCCTATTTAATTCTAACATAAAGGCATGACAAAAACGCATTACCTCGTCATCAGATTTTCCTTTAGGGTCAAAATCAGAACCACCTTTACCACCACCCATCGGCAATGTTGTAAGGCTATTTTTAAATACTTGTTCAAATGCCAAGAACTTAAGAATACTAGCATTTACCGTTGGGTGAAAACGTAAACCACCTTTATATGGTCCAATTGCAGAATTCATCTGAATTCTATATCCACGGTTAACATGAATCTCTCCATCATCATCTACCCATGCCACCCTAAACGATACTAAACGCTCTGGTTCTACCATTCTTAAAAGAATGTTCTTACCATTATATATTTCGTGCTTCGCAATATATGGTATTACAGTTTCAGCAACTTCTTGAACCGCTTGTATGAATTCTGGCTCATGTCCATTTCTGGCAATTACCTCATCCATAAATGCTTTAATTTTATTTTCCATAAAGCTATTTGAACTTATTAAATTATTGATTTCAAAATATAACGCCAAAATTATGCTATTTGTGTAATTTGATGGCTTAATTTTTTAAAAATTGATAAAAATTGTTGTTTTGACAACAAATCACCCTTACTTACTACATTTAATTTAACATTTGGGCCATTAAGCTATCGCTTGATCTAAATCTGCAATCAAATCATCAATATCTTCTATACCAACGCTTAATCGTATTAATTCGTCTACAATACCACTCTTAAGTCGATCTTTTTTAGGAATACTTGCATGCGACATACTTGCGGGGTGCCCAACTAGACTTTCTACACCTCCTAATGACTCTGCTAAAGTAAATACCCGTAGCTTCTCCACAATTTTGATAGCTTCTTCGTAAGTACTTCCTTTAGGAACAAAAGAAATCATACCTCCAAAATCTTTCATCTGCTTTTTTGCCACCAAGTGGTTAGGATGATCCTCAAAACCTGGCCAATACACCTTTTCAATTTTTGGGTTATTGTTCAAATATTCGGCAATAACCCTACCATTTTCACAATGTCGCTGCATACGAACGTGTAATGTTTTTATTCCTCTTAAAACTAGAAAACTGTCCATTGGCCCACAAACGGCACCGCTCGCATTTTGAATAAAGTACAATCTGTTCGCCAAATCTCTATCCTTTACAACCAATCCTCCTACAACCGAATCACTGTGCCCTCCGAGATATTTTGTTGCCGAATGCATTACAATATCAACACCCAAATTTAATGGCTGTTGTAAATAAGGTGTCGCAAAGGTGTTATCTACCGCCAATAAAATATCATTTCCTATAGTTAACGCCGAAATAGCCTTTATATCTATAATGTTCATCATTGGATTGGTAGGTGTCTCTACCCAGATCAATTTGGTTTTCGAATTGATTTTTTCCTTAACGGCATCTGCTCCTTGCATTCCAACAAAATGAAAAACTATTCCAAACTTCTCAAATACCCGTTTAAAAATTCTATATGAACCACCATATAGGTCATTTGTAGAAATGACTTCATCACCTGGTTCCAATAATTTAAGAACAGCGTCTATTGCCGCCATACCACTACCAAATGCCAAACCGTATGTGCCACACTCAATACTTGCCAATGAATCTTCTAAGGCTGTTCTTGTGGGGTTTGCACTTCTAGAATATTCATACCCAATATGACCACCAGGTGTAGTCTGTGCATATGTGGAGGTTTGATAAATAGGAGGCATTACAGCACCGTAAGCTTCATCTGGTTTTTGACCACCGTGTATGGTCTTGGTGTTAAACTTTAAGTCTTTGGCAGCCATAATACAGTATTTGCCATACAAATGTATTGTTATCTTTTGGGGAATACAATGATGATGTATTTTTACATTAAATCTATCCCATACATGAAATCAAAGCTTACCTTTTTATTCCTTACCGTTCTATTAATTGGCTGCAACAATAAAAATTCATTATCATTTGAACCGCTATCCGTTCAAACTGAAGCCTGCGAAAATTGTACTTCGGTTCAAATAGATATTCCAAAGGCAACGGGGAAAACCAAACTGAGTGCAACTATAAATTCTGCCTTGGAAGGTGAAATTATAGCTCTTCTTAATTTTGATGAAGAAAGCAACGCCAAAAATCTAGAGGAGGCAAAGGATGCTTTTTTAAATGATCATGAAGTACTCAGCAATAAATTTTTAGAAGAATCAATACCATGGGAGGCATCTGTTGAAGGCTCTATATCTTTTGAAAACGATGAGCTAATAACCATTAAACTTGCTTCTTACATTTTCACGGGTGGCGCACATGGTTATGGCACCAACAGATTTCTAAATTTCGATAAACTTAAAGGGATTGAGCTCTACCAAGAAAACCTATTCAATAATTTAAAAGATTTTACACTTTTTGCGGAGTCTCAATTTCGTCAACAAGAAAACATACCTGCAAACCACTCAATAAACAGTACCGGTTTTATGTTCGAGAACGAACTATTTTATTTGCCTAGTAATATTGGTTATAATGAAAACGGATTGCTATTGTTTTATGAACCCTACGAAATTGCTTCTTTTGCAGATGGACCTATTACCTTGACCATTCCATATAAAGAAGCAAACCCTTTTCTAAAATATCCTAAGAAGCCTTAAGCTAATTGTTTTAATAACAATGCAATTTGCCCAATGTGCAAACCTTCGTGAAATAGGTTAAAAGCAATGGCATCATCAACATTTTTAAGCGTAACCTTAGCGCTAGTGGTATACTCGTTAAATGTTTGAAAAAGATTCGTTTCATAATCTTCTATGAGCCATTCTGCAGTAGATATCAAAAAATCGGCTATTACCATCATTTCTTCATCAGAAGCTGTACCGTCGGGCACCGTACCTTTTTTAAACTTATCCACTAAATTATCTGGCACACGCATTTGTAGCCCACTGAATTTATACACTAAAAGCTGTTGGGTAATTATTGTATGGGCTATATTCCAATACACATTGTTATTAAAGCCCTGAGGTATTTTTAATAATTTATCTTTTGATGTTTTTGTCAATATTGCATGTAGGTTTCGACGATTCTGCAACATTACCTGAAAAATATTCTCTGTCATCTTTTCACATTTAAAGCCTTGTAAAAATAGCACAATTAATGTTATTTAGGTTTCTTTGTAGTACTAAAGCCGTCATTAAAAAAGGTGTTTTATCTCTATTATGGAGAAACAGTACCTATTGAAGTATCTATGCCGATGAAAAAAATTTACCACCTAAGTTCTTGCTCTACCTGTCAACGAATTATTAAAGATTTACAACCACTTACCGATTTTGAATTGCAGGATATTAAAAGCGAGCCTATTACAACTTCTCAATTAGAAGAAATGCACAGCCTATCTAATAGTTATGAAGCGTTATTTAGCAAAAGGGCTGTTTTGTACCGTGAGCGTAATCTCAAAGAACAAAATCTTACAGAAGATGATTTTAAAGATTTAATTCTTGAGCAATACACCTTTTTAAAAAGACCTGTGATTATTGTAGATGATCAAATTTTTATTGGCAACAGTAAAAAAGTGGTTGAAGCCGCTAAAAAGGCAATACATTCGTGAGCAGGCGATTACTAGCTATATTTGCAGCCATAGGCGCGACGACCATTTATGCATTGAACCATACTATTGCAAAAGGGGTCATGCCCCATTATGTGCAACCTTTTGGTTTTATTATCTTAAGAGTTCTTGGTGCCGCCATTCTATTTTGGTTTATTTCCCCTTTAGGTCCAAAAGAACGAATAGACCCTAAAGATTATGTACGTATGCTGATCTGTGCCCTGCTTGGCATGGCAATGAATATGTTAGTTTTTTTTAAGGGACTATCACTTTCTACGCCGATCAATAGCTCGGTATTGATTACAACTTCGCCTATCATAGTTCTTATTTTATCGGCTGTTATTTTAAAGGAAAAAATATCCGCTAGAAAAATTATTGGTATCGTAATAGGATTATTGGGTGCCTTAGGCCTTATTCTCTTTGCTACTGAAGTTAGACAAGATGCCCCTAATATACCTTTAGGCAATTTTTTAATTTTTATGAACTCGATGTTTTACGGGTCTTACCTTGTTTTGGTAAAAGTACT
This sequence comes from Maribacter litoralis, assembly GCF_902506355.1. Classification (NCBI taxonomy): domain Bacteria; kingdom Pseudomonadati; phylum Bacteroidota; class Flavobacteriia; order Flavobacteriales; family Flavobacteriaceae; genus Maribacter; species Maribacter litoralis. The sequence continues at coordinate 1,440,759 of NZ_LR733271.1, forward strand.
TATTGGCAAATATCATCCGTTCACTTTTATGAAATGGTTGTTCTCGTTAGGCGTACTAATTTGCCTACCTTTTGGATATGAAGAGTTCATGGAAATTTCATGGAGCACATTACCTTTTGAAGCTTATTTTGGTATAGGATTTGTGATTTTAGGTACAACTTTTTGCACTTACCTTTTCAATATTTTTGCATTAACACAGCTAAAAGCATCGACCCTAAGTGCTTTTGTTTACGTACAACCATTGGTAGGTATTGCCTATGCAGTTCTTACTGGGCAAGACACCATTACCACTGTAAAAATAGTAGCTGCTTGTTTTGTTTTACTTGGGGTTTACCTTTCTAGTAAAAAACCTAAAACAACTTCAGGAGAATTAAAGGTGTGACCTCTTAGCATTTTCTAAGTGAATGGTTATTTTCTTTACCGCTCTTTCCTCATCTCTTTGATGCATGGCAGATACAATATCTAAATGCTCTTGCATGATTGAATTTAAGGGTCTATTTAACCCTACTAAATCCATAAAAGGTAGAATTTTGGCAGATTTAAACAACTGATACAAGGTTCTATTACCACAATTTTTAGCAATAAACTCATGAAAATACCTATCAATTTTATAAAAAACGTATGCATTTTGCGGTCCTTTTTCAAAGGGAACCAACAAATTTCTTAAATCATCAATTTTAGATTGCGGGGCATTTTGTGTAAAAAGTTTTACGGTCATAGTTTCTATTGCTATTCGGCAATCGAACATTTCTGCAATTTCTTGCTCACACAACTCTCTAACGGAGAGACCGTTGTCTAAATTCCCCACCAACAAACTCTCTTGCTGTAATTGTAACAACACTACCGGTATAGTATCGTCTTTAATATTTAAAGTATGAGATAGCCTATGCTCGGTTATTAATTGACCAGGTATTAGCTTTTTGGTAACGATCAACTTTTTTACCCTCCCGTATGTTTCTTGAAATATTTCTTCTGGTAGGCTAACCATAAAGTAAAATAGGTAATTATTGGTTCATTTATAAAACTACAGCTCATAAGGGGGGACTTCACTGTAATTGTTTTGGTCAATTAAAAATAAGGTATTTAACCTTGAAAATCCTATAAATTTTTAGGAATTTTCAAGAACCTCCTTGAATCTTCTTTTGTTAGTACTTTAAAATGTTCTCCTTTTTCTATCTCACTGAATCGATTTAACAACTCTTCGGTTAATCCAGTAAGTTTTCTTGTTTTCAAGTCTATCCATGCACCCATCATTTCACACCTTGCTATATTCTCACCTTTGTGATTATAAAAATTATGATGAAATTCAAAGAACTTGCCATCTTCGCTTAAACCCATTATTTCTAAAGATACTTTTATAGGCTTCCCCGGAAAAGCTTCCTTAAAATAATACACGTGCTCATAAAATACTACCGGTCCTATTTCGTGGGTTGCCATGGTCTTGTGATCAAAGCCTTGCTCAATTAAAAAAGCCATACGAGTATGACTCATAAAATTAATATATGCCGAATTTGCTAAATGCCTGTTTGCATCTACATCACTCCACCTAATTTCAAAATCTTTAAAGTACATATCTATATTTTTTGCTATGCATGCATAATACTTCATAAAAATAACATAGTTTTGATTCCTAAGAAATAAAGAACACCGTTTTTTATCGTTATTTTTAAATCACGTTCTAAATCATATAGATATGTCTAATAAGCCCGGTTTCATAAAAGAATTGTCATTACCTGCGATTGCAGCACCAATGTTTTTAATTTCTGGACCTCAATTGGTCATTGAATGTTGTAAAAACGGAATAGTTGGTACTTTCCCCGCATTAAACCAAAGAACAAGTGAAGGTTTTGAAGAGTGGCTAATAGAAATTAAATCTGCTTTAAAATCTTTTGAAGAGGAAACAGGAAAAAAAGCTGCTCCTTTTGGCGTCAACTTAATTGTACATCCTACAAACCCTAGATTAGAAGCCGATATTAAACTATGTGTAAAACATCAGGTTCCATTGATCATAACTTCCTTAGGTGCTGTTTCGCAAGTTGTAGATGCTATTCATAGTTATGGTGGTTTGGTATTTCATGATGTTATTAAAAAACGACACGCACAAAAAGCAGCCCAAGCCGGTGTAGATGGCTTAATACTGGTAGCTGCTGGTGCAGGTGGACATGCCGGTACTTTAAACCCAATGCCTTTCGTTGCCGAAATAAAGAAATTCTTCCATAAAACCATTCTTCTTTCCGGTTGTATTAGTACCGGTAGAGATATCGCATCTGCCTTACAAATGGGTGCAGATCTTGCCTATATGGGTACTCGTTTTATTAATACCGACGAAAGTAAAGCAACACCGGAATATCGTAAAATGATTATTGAAGCCGGTGCAAGCGATGTCGTGTATACTGCTTCTATCTCTGGTGTACATGCCAATTTTTTAGCGGCAAGTTTAAAAGCTGCAGGTATTACCGAAGAGGACCTTAAAAAAGATGTGAAAATCGATTTTGGCAAAGAATTGGATACAGAGGCAAAGGCATGGAAAACTATATGGTCCGCAGGTCAAGGTTCTGCGCTTATTGATAGTACAACTTCTGTTTCTGAATTGGTGAGCGATCTTAAAACAGAATTTAGAGAAGCTATTGAAGAGCAGATAAAAGTTTTGGAAACCTACCCTAAGTAAAATCTTAGCTTAAAATGCCCTTAGTAGATTCTTCATATAATCCGCCATTATTTTTTAAGAACGGACACCTATCGACAATATATGCAGGGTTAATTAGAAAAGTACATGGCGTAAAGCAAATACGAACACGCATTACATTAGCCGATTCTGATTTCTTAGATCTCGACTGGAGTTATGCCTCCACCGCTTCAAAAAAACTGGTTATTATAATACATGGTTTGGAAGGCAGCTCTAAAAGAGCGTACATAAGAGGTAGTTCCAAAATTTTATCTGAAGCCGGTTATGATGTATGCGCTATTAATTTAAGAGGTTGTAGTGGCGAAGCAAACAAATTGTATCGTTCTTACCATTCTGGTGCTACAGATGATTTAGCTTCGGTTATAACGTATATTTTACAATTGGCTAAATATGAAGACATCTATCTTCATGGCTTTAGCCTTGGTGGCAATCTTTTACTAAAGTACCTGGGAGAACAAAGAGAGATCCCTAGCGAAATTAAAGGTGCCGTAGCAATATCGGTACCATGCCAATTGGCAGATTCTCTTGAACAATTACTACAGTTCAAGAATGCATTATACGCGAAAAGGTTTAAAGGTAATCTGATTGAAAAATTAAGATTGAAACAACAGCTCTACCCCGAGTTTATTTTAGATAACGATATCGAAAATATCAATACACTTAAAGATTTTGATGATATCTATACTAGTCGAGCACATGGTTTCAAAGATGCTATGGACTATTATTCACAAAGCAGCAGCTTGCAATTTTTAGAATATATTAAAGTACCTACGCTTATAATCAATGCCCTTAACGATTCTTTTCTAGGTAAAGAATGTTACCCTGTTGATATAGCACAGAAGCATAAAAACCTATATCTAGAGTTACCAAAATATGGCGGACATGTTGGTTTTTATGGTGAGAATAATTTTACCTACACAGAAAAACGCACTTTAGAATTCTTAGATAACATTGTCTAATACCTCAAAATATCATAAGACTATATTAAATTGTTATCCCGTTAAATTTATTGATTAAAAACAAGCATACATCTGTCGTAAAAGGTACTGAGACACGTAAAAATTCATATATTAGTCGCTCAAATTACAGACAACACTTAAAACTTAGTAAACGTATGCGCAAATTATTCACTTTATTAGTTCTTGGCTCCATGATAATGAGTTGTGGTGAAAAGAAGGAAGAGAAAAAAGAAGGTTTTGAAATGAACAGAACCAAAAAAGAAACGAAAAAAGAAACAGCAAGTGAAGGCGTGCCTGTTGATTTAGACAATAAAGGAGTTGGCCCTATAACCAGTGTTACTTTTGACGATACTGTAAACGAAGAAATGGCTGCTGCAGGTAAAGAAAAATTTGAGGCTATTTGTACGGCTTGCCATATGGCAGAGCAACGTATGATCGGTCCTGCACTTAAAGGGGTTTACGAACGTAGAAGTCCAGAATGGGTTATGAACATGATTTTAAATCCTGATAAGATGTTAAAGGAAGACCCAATTGCCAAAGCATTATTGAAAGAATACAACAATGCAATTATGCTTAATCAAAATTTAAAAGAAGAAGAGGCTCGTAACTTAGCAGAATACTTACGTACGCTGTAACTTAAAACGCCAACCTTATTTATATCGAAGACCCTTTCATAATTATGAAAGGGTCTTCGTTTTTGAACATACTTTCAATAGAGGTTCATTTGTAAATTTTTTGTTCTTTTTACGACCAAATAACTATAGAATTTTAAAGATTGATAAATGCAAAACGATAAAATAAAAATAGATATAGTTTCTGATGTTGCTTGTCCATGGTGTTATGTCGGTAAGAAAAGATTGGAAAAAGCCATAGGTGCATGGGACGGCATCGAAATAGAAATTGAATGGCATCCATTTCAATTAGACCCAAATATACCAAAGGAAGGGTTGGACAGAGATACATATCTCACCAATAAATTTGGAAGCGTAGACAGACCACTAGAAATGACAAAGCGATTAGAAGAAAGTGGTAAAGAAGAAGGTATTAATTTCAACTTTGGAAAAGAGTGGTTGGCAGTTAACACCTTGCCACTACACCAACTTTTACATGTTGCAGGAGAGGAGGGTTTCAAAGATGCCTTAAAAGAACGTTTAATGAAGGCTTATTTTGATGAAAATCTACACCTAAACGATGTCACTGTATTACAAACCATTATGGCAGAGTACGATTGGTCTGCTGAGAAAACACAAAAAATAATTAATGATGACCGTATTGCTTATGCAGTTAAACAAGAAATTGCACATTACCAACAGCGCGGTGTAAATAGCGTACCTTTCTTTATCATCAATGATAAATATGGCATAAGTGGCGCGCAACCTCCAGAGGCATTTTTAGAAGCGTTTAAACAAGTAGCTCCTTTAAAAATAATAGCCAATGGCGATAGTTGCGACCCTACTACCGGAATTTGCTAATTAAATGAACACATACGTTATTATTTAAAAATTAAACTAAAAGCTATGAAAGCATCATTTTCTGATATTATAAAAGGGGAAACTCCCGTATTAGTAGATTTTTTTGCCGATTGGTGTGGTCCATGTAAAACACTTGCCCCTATTTTAAAAGATGTAAAGGGCGATTTGGGCGATGCAATCAAAGTTGTAAAAATCGATGTGGATAAAAATCAAACTTTAGCATCTCAATTTCAAGTTAGGGGTGTGCCCACCATGATTCTATTCAAAGACGGAAAACAAGTTTGGAGGCAATCTGGAGTAGTACCAAAGAATGATATACTACAGGTTATAAAATCTCACTAATAGAATTTTAAACACACAGGACTGGGCAAATCAACCTGGCTTACAAAATGTAGCGTACCATTACGCCCATCTCTTTTAAAAACAACAATGTTGTTGCTACGTTGATTTGCTACCAGTACATAATTTCCCGTAGGGTCTATAGTGAAGTTCCTTGGCCAATCGCCTTTAACCGATTCTCTACCCACCAATTCTAATTTTCCATTAGAATCGTCCACTTTAAAAATTACTACAGTATTTTCACCTCTATTTGTGCCGTAAAGAAATTTACCATCGGGTGACAAATGAATATCTGCACAATAACTTTCTCCTTCAAAATCGCTATCTACCGTTTTATAGGTTTCTAATTCAACGTATTGCCCTTCATCTTTATTAAACACAGTTATGGTTGAATTCAACTCATTGATTACATAAAGAAAATTACCATTTTGTGCAGTTACAAAGTGCCTTGGCCCAGCCCCTTCAGCTAGTACCAACTCCTTTTGCTTGTTAGGTGTAAAACTCTCCTCTAATTCACTGTATTTTTTAATTCTATCCAACCCTAAATCAGAAACTAACAATTCCCCATTTAGAAAGGATGCCATATGGGCATGTGCTTGTTTGGTAGAATCCAGAATTTTATGGTCTATGACTTGAGGCTTTGCATTTAGATTTCCATTTTCTTCTGTATTATAAACAGCAATATTACCTCCTGTATAATTTGCTACGGCTACCAAATTACCGTTATCACTAACACCAACATAACATGGGTTGGCACCATATGTAGATTGCTCACTTAGCTTGACTAAAGAGGTATCTTTTATTCTATAAGTGGTAATTGAACCATCGTCATTTTTATAATTATCAATTTCACTTACCGCATACAATGACCTCCCATCTGGCGAAAACGCTAAATATGACGGATTTTTAATTTTAGCGGCTACAGTTCTTCCCTCCAATTCACCGGTATCGGTATTAAAATCGAACTTATATATTCCTTCACTTCCGTTATCCGTATAGGTACCCACAAAGAGCACTTCTTTCTTTTTAACGTCTTCCATCTTACAGCTATTCATAAAAATCAACCCTATAATCACTAATAAAAACCCAAATCTATATTTCATACACTACTATTCTTACCTCTAAAAAGACAAAGAGTAAAACCCTATTTAAAATTATCAAAAATATAAAAGAATAGACAAAACATTAAAATAAATTCAATTATATGTAACAAAAACGGAATATTCACTACATATAAGAAAGAAAAGATGATGGGATACGGAGGACAACCAATGAAGGTAATTAAAGCGAACAGGGCATTACTTAAGAAAAGTAGAAGCTTTAAAGAATTACGTAAAGATTATTTGGACTATACAAAAGCTACCAAATTATATTTTAAGGAACTCACCGATGTTGAGCGTAAAATTGTACGTGATAAAATTAGAGCACAAGCAAAAAAAGATAGCATACAAGAAATAATAATCTACATCATTTCTTTTGCAATAGTTTTGGGTACATTTTATGCCATTTACTATTATGGGTAAAACCTAATACAAAATGAAGCCAGTTATAAGCCCCACAATTTAAAAGGGTTTTTAGTTTCAGGATCCTTATCTTTTGATTTAGTACGAGATTTATCTACCATAACCTTGTAAGTTGGATCTTCCATTACATTTACTTCAATAATATCATCTGCATTTTCAAGTAAGCTAATACTATCTTTACTTAAATGACGTAAATGTACTTTTTTACCCACTGTTGCATAACGCTCCGTAATTTTGTTTAAAGCTTCAATACCACTCATATCGGCAACTCGGCTTTCCTTGAAATCAATAATAACTTCTTCTGGATCGCCTTGAACATCAAATTTCTCATTAAATAGTGTGGTAGAACCAAAAAACAAAGGTCCGTAAATCTCATAATGCTTAACTCCGTTCTCATCTATATGTTTTCTTGCTCTAATTCTTTTGGCACTTTCCCAAGCAAATACCAAAGCTGAAATTATAACCCCTATTAATACAGCTAAAGCCAAATTGTGTAAAAACACAGTAATAAGCGTAACCAATATCATTACGAAAATATCTGGTTTGGGCATTCTTCTTAATGCCTTAAAACTAGCCCACTCAAAAGTACCTACGGAAACCATTACCATAACCCCAACCAATGCAGCTATGGGAACAAGTTCAATTACAGGTGCACCGAACAGTATGATCATCAATATGGTCAGTGAAGCGATTATACCAGATAACCTAGCCCTTGAACCGGCAGATAGGTTTACTAAAGTTTGTGCGATCATTGGGCAACCACCCATACCGCCGAAGAAACCGTTCAATATATTGGCTCCCCCTTGTGCTACACACTCTCTGTTACTATTTCCTTTTGTACCGGTAATTTCATCTACCAAGTTCAACGTAAGCAGCCCTTCTGTTAAACCAACAGCTGCCATAATTAAACCATAAGGCAAAATAACCTTAAAGTCTTCAAAAGTGAAGGGTATTTGTGGAATATGAAAAGAAGGTAAAGTACCACTAAGTGATTTAAGTTCTTCACCTGGTAAGGTATCTTGATTAATAATATCTACTACTTGTTTGGTGTCGATATTAAAAATATATACAATTAAAAAAACTACGATTATGCCTATTAAAGAAGCTGGTACCGCTTTAGTTACTTTAGGTACAAAAACGATTATTGCCACCGTAAACAACACCAAGCCTAGCATGGTATACATTGCAGGACCTGTAAGCCAAACGGCAGCATCTCCCACTCCGACCTTAAACTGGTCCATTTGAGCCATAAAAATAATAATGGCCAAACCATTTACAAAGCCGAACATTACAGGCTGCGGAACCAAACGTATAAATTTACCGAGCTTTAAAAACCCTATTATCATTTGAATAACACCTGCCAAAGCAACTGCCGCAAAAACATATTCTAGACCGTGAGAGCTCATTAACGCCATTAATACAACCACAGTTGCCCCAGCCCCACCAGAAATTAAACCTGGTCTACCACCAAAAATAGAGGTAACCAAGCCCATGATAAAAGCACCATATAACCCAACTAATGGTGAAAAGCCTGCTAAAATTGCGAACATCAATGATTCTGGTATCATTGTCATTGCAACCGTTAACCCTGCTAAAATTTCATTCTTGTAATCTACTTTCTGTTTAAAATCGAAAATATTGAGGTACTTCTGCATGCTCCGTGATTTAAAGGGCGCAAAAATAAGTCATATTTACCGCCCTCACCAAAATCCGGCTAAATATTACCAAATTATCTGTTTACCAGCCCTTTAATCCCAATAACTTCTCTCCTAACGGTGTTAATTTAGCAGTATCATATTTTGATTGCTCCCATTTTCTTGGATCTCCGGGAAATGCATAACCTTCTGGTGCAATTCTATTCTTCCAAGAGTTTATTCTCCAATTTTTAAGCGCTTCATTTTCTGGTTCGGCAGGCATCATTGAAATGTACTGCGCAATCCTAACTTTATCCTTTGATTTATTGGGTCTTATGCCATGAGGTTCGGTACTATCGAAAATCAATAAATCGCCAGCCTTCATTTTCACTTTTACAATTTTATCTTCCAATCCATCTAAAGATGGCTGAAAACGATCACGGTCATCCGGTTGCGTCAATTTCCAAGAATCATAATTTCTATATAACCATGGTATACATTGAAATCCGCCCATATCCTCATCATCTTGATCTGCCAACGCCAATACTCCCTGTACATTTTGCGGCTTGGTCTCAGGGTCATAATCCCAATGGATAAAGCCTTTTTTATTAGACCCTTCTGGTAATGGAAAATTCAGGTTGGCTCGATCAATGGTTACCCATAATTTTTCTGTACCCCAAACATCAACAAAAGCATCGTACACTTTTTGAGTTTGTCTGTTGTTCCATAAATGTTGGTTATTATACACCTCAACCATACCGGTGCCGGTAAGTTCTTTCATTTGCATTTCTGCCCGGGCGGGTGCATACCATGTTGACTTATCTTTAGGGTCCTTTTCATCAAACTCCCAAAGAAAATCGGCCGTGGCTTTTGCCTGCTCTAAAGGCACTGCATTTTTAATGACGATATAACCATTTTCTACCCAAAAATTCCAATCTTCTTCGCTGAGTACACGAAGTGGTTCCCCATTAGATCGATCATTCAATTTATGTTTACTACTTGTTGCAGTTGATGGGTTGCCCGGTATTTCTTTATGAGCCGTATAACCTTGTTCTACTTTTTCATTTACTTGTTGCATGATATCTAAATTTAAGTTGTTGTATGAGATAAAACTACTGAGGATAAGCAATTTGAGCTACCGTAATATTGACCTAAATTTGAACAATATTGATTTCACAGCTACTTAGCATTCAATTATTACGCAATTTTGTTACATTTAAACCATGAAGATTGAATTAGAAACCATTGACCCCGCATCTAAAAGTCCGTTCAGATTATTACATGACCCCAAGTTGAGCCATTTATTTTATTGGCATTTTCACCCAGAGTATGAGTTGGTTTATATTGAAGGAGCAAATGGCACTAGGCATGTTGGCGATCATATTTCGGAGTACGAAGAAACCGATCTTGTATTGATAGGCTCCAACATTCCCCATCTTAATTTTGATTATGGTGTAAAAACAGATTACCGTGAAGAAGTTCTACATATAAAACCCAGTTTTAAGAACACTTTTGTAGACCCTTTACCTGAATTACAGAGTCTGAACAGATTATTGGATTTATCTAGATACGGTATTGCTTTTCACGGTGAAACAAAAAAAGTGGTGGGTACTTTATTAAAAGAACTGCACACACTAAAACCTTTTGAATATTTTATGGCGATCATGAGTATTCTTAAAAGATTATCTCAAAGTAATGAATTTGAATTACTTCATAAAAAGCCATACAAAAATAGATATAGTAAAAAGGAACAAAGTAGAATTCGTGATATTTACGCTTTAATAGATGACCGTTATCAAGGTAAAATATCTGTTGACGAAGTCGCTAAATTTTGCAATTTAACAAAGCCCGCTTTTTGCCGTTATTTTAAAAAAGCGACTGGAAGCACGTTTATAGAATTTTTAAATCAATATAGAATAAGCCAATCTAAACGCTTATTATTAACAGGTAAAAATGTTAGCGAAACATGTTTTGAATGCGGATTTGAAAGTTTGTCTTATTTCAACAGAACTTTTAAGAAGGTTACAGGCGAGAATCCATCGGCGTTCAAAAAGAGACTGCAGCGCAATTAAATGAAGTAGTATTCTACCGTAAAGAGTAAACATATGGATCATTGACCCATTACCTTTAGTGGTACATAATACATACGCAAATTAAAGTGTATAGTGTTAACCTCTAAAACCAATTAAATGGAAATATTCGATCCACTTTCAGTTAAAACCGTATTACAAATTTGTGTTGCAGCAGTTTTTGTTTATTTATACATGATGTTCATTACCCGAGTTACCGGCAAGAGAACATTTGCAAAAATGACCAGTTTTGATTTTGCAGTAACCATTGCCATGGGTTCTATATTGGCAGATGCCGTTAATAAACCCGTAGATAGTTTAATGCCCGCATTAGTTTCTTTAGCTATATTGGCTGGGCTACAAGCCTTGTTCGCCAAATTATTATCAAGCTCTGATGCTACACAAAAAGTGGTTACCAACACTCCTATTCTTCTTATGGAAAACGGAAATATCTTAAAAGAAAATTTAAAGAAAGCACTAGTAAGCCAAGCGGATTTAATGGGAAAATTACGAGAAGCAAACGTTCTGCAGTTATCTCAAGTAAAGGCTGTAATATTTGAAACAACAGGAGATATTTCTGTATTACACACCAACAAAGCAATTGCTATTGATTCTGTAATTATGGAAGATGTTAAAACCGAAGCATAAAAAATGCCCTCTTCATATGAATTGGGCATTCTTAAGACAATCAACCTAAAAACTATTTTGCTTTCTTTCGTTCTACATTCATGGTAGGGTTAGAAGTTTTACTTCTTTTTTTACTTTCATCATATCCGCTATCGGATTTTAAATATTCAATATAACCTCTTCCTTTAAACTCATAGGTAGTACCACTATCTGGGTGATATAATTCTATTGTGCTATCATTAATTACATATAACTCAAAGTAATCATTACCAAAAAAGTCATAATCTAAAGTCAGGGTTTTTAAAGAGTTATCTCCCTGCACATTATACACTTGGTAATCTCCTTCAAAGTCCCAACGTAAATTGGAGACATTGGTATTAGGTGCATCTAGTGATGACCTAAAGTAATTGGGCAAAAACTGCAAATAATTCTCATTATCAAAATCGTTTATAGCTCCGGCATTACTTGTATATATTTTCTCCCAAGCGTCATATTCCTGTAAGAAGTAATTGATATTGTCATAGAAAACCATATCATAATCAAAGTTATTGATTCTGTATCCTTTTAAATAATAAGAAGTATCGGTACTGGCATCGTACAACTCAATGGTATTATTATTTACGGCATACACCTCTAAAAACCAAGACCCATCAATATCATGATCAATATCTACCGTACCCCTTAGGGTACCATATGTTCCTACATCTATACCATAACCACCTCCAGTTTTACCAATGCCAACTATATTATTGTTCGCATACAAAACTCCTCTATCAAAAGAAACAGTAAACGCCCTTTGTAAAAAAGGTACTTCACCATTACCACGGGTTGCATTAATATCTACATACCATAGATCATAGCTTTGTAATACTTGATCTGTATTGAAGGCAGATTCCTCTATGAAATCATCTTCAATAATTACCTCTGCGTAACAAGAGACCAACAATGTGGCCAAAAGAAAATATCCTGTAAGTAGTTTTATCGTTTTCATATGATTTCGTTTAATTGATTATTTACCTAGAAACAATCTCTATGCCAAAATTTACTTAAGACTCATACCAAGTGTTTAACCCTCATATAAATTATTGGTAAATTTGCAGTATGAACAAGGATGCTAAATTTGCGGTATTAGGTGGTGGAAGTTGGGCGACGGCGATTGTTAAAATGCTGACCAACAACCAAGAACAGGTAGGCTGGTATATGAGAAATGCCGATGCAATCGAACATATAAAATCTCAAAAACACAACCCTAATTATCTTACCTCGGTAGAATTTAAACCAGAACAATTGGTTTTGACCAATGATATAAATGAAGCTGTTAACTATGCCGATGTTTTAATTTTTGCGATCCCTTCCGCTTTTTTAGTAACTGAATTGAAGCACCTTACAGCGTCTTTACAGGAGAAAACCATTTTCTCTGCGATTAAAGGTATTGTACCGGAATCTGGACTAATCGTTGGTGAACATTTTAATGAATTACATGCAATACCTTTTGAAAATATTGGAGTAATAACCGGTCCTTGCCATGCTGAAGAAGTTGCTATGGAACGACTTTCTTATTTGACCATTGCCTGTGCAGATACCGAAAAAGCAGAATTGGTTGCCCAAAATTTGGCATGCGCATACATTAAAACGAGCATCAGTAAAGACATAATAGGAACTGAATATGCTGCCATGCTTAAAAATATTTATGCCATTGCAGCTGGTATTGCCCATGGGTTGGGATATGGCGACAACTTTCAGAGTGTTCTAATGAGTAATGCCATTCGTGAAATGAAGCGCTACACCAAGCGTATTCATAACCTAGACCGAAACATTAACAAATCTGCCTATTTAGGCGATTTATTAGTAACGGGATATTCCATTTTTAGCCGTAATAGAATGTTCGGTAATATGATAGGAAAAGGGTACACAGTAAAAAGTGCACAAATGGAAATGAGTATGATAGCCGAAGGATATTACGCCGCCAAAAGTGCCTATAACATAAAGGAGAACTTTACCAAAAAGGTAAAAACCCCTATAATTGATGCCGTTTACAAGGTGCTTTACGAAAACAAGAATCCAAAAAAGGTTTTTCTAGACCTAACCGAAAAGCTCGATTAACCTCTTTCTAAAGAGAAATCTGAGTGTTCTTTGATTTCCGCTAGTAATGTAGCCCGCCATTCTTCTACTATTAGGTCTGAGGTGCCAAACTTGTTTTTGAACTCTTTTAGCAAAGGTTCCATTAGTATTTTTACACTATCGATATCAAAATATAACCTACCGGTTCTTCTTATAAAGAAATCCATTGGGGTCTGTACCATTTCATAATCAATAGCAAATGACAATTCTGCCTTTGCCAAACGAATGTATTTATCCGCTTCAACGATAGTAGCGTATGTTTCTAAGATCTTTTCTGTCTGTTTCCCATAATTGGTAACCAAAAACCAGGCATCATGTTTTGTGAAACCGTCTATTTTTATTCGATCATATATCTCGTTGATATATTTTTTTACGTGCTTGAATTTTTTAAAATCAACATTTCCGCATAGAAAAATTTTCTCGGTAAAGCATTCTTTTAATTGCGTATTATAGTCTTCTTCCATTCTTTTGGAAATACGATCTACGACTCTTTCCGCCATTTTTCGGTAACCTGTTAACTTACCGCCTGCAATGCTTATTAAACCCGTATCCGAAACAAAGATTTCGTCTTTTCTAGATAGTTCTGATGCCGACTTACCTTCCTCATGAATCAGTGGTCGTAAACCGGCCCATGATGAAACAATATCATCTAATTCTAAATGAATATCAGGAAACATATTATTTACCGCAGAAATCAAATAAATTGCATCTGCAAGATCTGTTCTTACATGGTCCTTATTATCATTATAATTGGTATCGGTAGTACCTACATACGTAATTTTTCCTCTAGGAATGGCGAACATCATTCTACCATCCGGTATATCAAAATAGACTGATTGTTTTACTGGTAGTTTTTCAAATGGAAATACCAAATGCACTCCTTTTGTTAAATGAAGTTGTTTTCCCTTTTTAGAATTATTTAAACTTCTAAGCTCATCTACCCAAGGTCCGGCAGCACTAATGACGTATTTAGATTTAATTGTAAATTCATTTCCGGTAAGTGCGTCAATAGCTTTTACCCCGGCAACTTTTTCATTATCGTACACAAAGTCTTTAACCTTTGCATAATTGAGTGCCTGTGCGCCGAACAATAAACTCGTTTTGATATTTTCAATGGTTAAACGGGCATCATCCGTTCTATATTCAGCATAATAACCTGCTCCGTTCAATATTTTTTTTGGCAGTAAAGGCTCCAATTTCATGGCTTCCTTTTTCTCCAACATTTTTCGCTTATCATCGCCAGATACTTGTGCTAGAATATCATAAACCTTAAGCCCTATAGATGTTAACCATTTACCGTAAGAACCATTTTCAATTAAAGGCAATAACATTTTCTCGGGCAAGACCAAATGAGGAGCCAATTTATGTACTATGGCACGCTCAGAGCCCACTTCTTTTACCAACCAAAAATCGAACTGTTTCAAATATCGGAGTCCGCCATGTATCAATTTAGTAGATTTACTACTGGTGCCCGAAGCAAAATCTCCTTTTTCTAAAAGTACCACCTTTAAACCACGCGATGCGGCATCTAATGCTATACCACCGCCTGTAATACCACCACCGATCACTACTAGATCAAATTCTTCAGATGCTAGATTACCTATTGTCTTTTGACGTTCTAAATTTGTGAATTTTATATTTTCCATAGGTAGTATGTATTTGAATTAGTAGACCGGACTTACTTTAAAAAGCCATGACAAAAAATCAAAGATAGTATGACGGGAATCCTATTTTATGCTCTAAAGAATTAATTAATTGTAAAATCAATGTGTATTTACTCTTCGTCTTCCCAGCCCTTTGTACGTTCTACAGCTTTTTGCCACTTTTTGTACAAGCGCTTTCTTTTTACGCGATCAAACGTTGGCTTAAAAATTTTATTCATGGGTCGGGTTTCATCAATATCGGATTGTTTCCAGAACCCAACATGTATTCCGGCTAAGAATGCCGCACCCATTGCGGTAGATTCGATTATTTCTGGACGGTGTACTTCAGAATCTAGAATATCGGCTTGAAATTGCATTAAATGATCATTTGCACAAGCACCACCATCTACTCTTAAATTTTTGAGTTGAATACCAGAATCATCTTCCATTGCCTTTAAGATATCTTTTGTTTGGTATGCGAGTGCCTCTAAAGTTGCCTTTGCCAAATGTGCTTTACCGGTATCCCTTGTTAAGCCAAATACGGCTCCCCTGGCATACATATCCCAATATGGTGCTCCAAGTCCTGCAAATGCGGGTACTACATACACCGGGTTTTCACCTTCGATAGAATTTGCCAATTCTTCGGTCTCCTTTGCTTCTTCAATAAGTTCTAAACCATCGCGTAGCCACTGTATAGCGGCACCGGCAATAAATATACTGCCTTCAAGTGCGTAATACACTTTACCGTCCAATCCATAGGCTATTGTGGTTAAAAGACCATTTTTTGAAAATTGAGGGTTCTCGCCCGTATTCATCAGCATGAAACAACCGGTACCATATGTGTTTTTCGCAGACCCTTTTTTGAAGCATGCCTGACCGAACAACGCCGCTTGTTGATCACCTGCAATACCAGCTATGGGTATTTTTACTCCCTCTATTTCAAAATCCCCAAAATGTGCCGATGACGGCTTTACTTCTGGTAGCATAGTTTTAGGTATGCCCAACACCTTTAACATTTTATCGTCCCATACAAGGTTTACGATGTCATAGATCATGGTACGCGATGCATTGGTATAATCCGTTACGTGCTTATGGTCATTGGTCATATTCCAAACCAACCAGGTATCTATGGTTCCCATTAAGAGATCGCCTGCCTCTGCCTTCTGTTTTGCACCTTCTACATTGTCCAATATCCATTTTACCTTAGTCCCAGAAAAATAGGAATCTATAACCAACCCTGTAGTTTTCTTTACATGCTCTGAAAGTCCGCTCTTTTTAAGATGTTGGCAAATATCC
This sequence comes from Maribacter litoralis, assembly GCF_902506355.1. Lineage (NCBI taxonomy): Bacteria > Pseudomonadati > Bacteroidota > Flavobacteriia > Flavobacteriales > Flavobacteriaceae > Maribacter > Maribacter litoralis. The sequence continues at coordinate 1,457,128 of NZ_LR733271.1, forward strand.
GCTGTACGTTTATCTTGCCAGACAATGGCATTATAAACGGGTTCGCCAGTATTTTTGTCCCAAACCACAGTGGTTTCCCTTTGGTTGGTGATTCCAATACCAACAATTTCCGAAGGCTTTACCTTCTCTTTTTTAAGAAGCTCTTCCAAAACTTCCATTTGAGTCGACAAAATCTCTTTTGGATCATGTTCTACCCACCCCGATTTTGGAAAAATTTGTTTAAATTCTTTCTGAACCATTCCATTAATGGTTCCATCATGGTCTACCAATAAAGCCCTAGAGCTTGTAGTACCTTGATCTAACGATATTATAAATTGCCTTGACATGTGCTTGAGTTTTCTTTAAATATAGCAGATTTAAAACCCAATTCAAACATCAAAAATCTAATGGACCAAGTATATTTCTATTCAAGATAATTTCTCTAGCTGTACACCTTAGGAAGCTCTTCTACCTAATAGAATTGCGTTGTAATTACTTTATAAATTCTTTTTCCAAGAAGTAAGAGACAATGGCTTCTTTCATGAGTACAGTTTGCTCACCAGCTTTTAGAGAAGGTAGTTCCTCTAACACATTATAATGCGGCCAGCCATCTTCATCAAAAAAGCTAAATTCATAAAAACCGTAAGGTTCTAACAAACGGCAAATGGCAATATGCATAAGGTCTAACTTATCGTCTTTCTTATACTTTCTATGATATTGACCTAACTCTTGAACGCCTACTAAATAAATAATAGCATCTAGCTCTAAAGGGTCGCCATCAGAAAATTTTTCAGATAGTTTTTCAACCAAATAATCCCAACGTTCTTTTAATTGTGTATCCCTTGCCATAACATCCTACAATCTACTATAATTTAGACTTTGCAAAGGTACAAATCAAAGTTCTATATTTGTTAAAACACTTTGTGAATGGGACTTTTAGATATTTTACTGGGATTACCTTTAATATGGGGTCTGTGGAAAGGGTATAAAAATGGTCTTTTTATGGAAATCGCCTCTATTGTTGCTTTAATAGCGGGTATTTTCGGAGCTATTCATTTTTCATATATCACTGGTAATTATTTGTCTGAGCACTTAAATTGGAATGAGCGAAATATGAGTATCATTGCTTTTATTATCACTTTGGTCCTTATAATTATAGTGGTGAACTTAGCCGGTAAATTATTGACCAAAGTTGCCAATTTTGCCATGCTAGGATGGTTGAACAAAATTGCAGGTGGAATTTTTGGCACCTTGAAAGTGGCTATTCTTTTAGGGGCAGCATTTATATTTTTTGATCGAATGGATGCTACCTTTAGCATTCTATCCGTAGAAACTAAAGAAGAATCTATTCTTTACCAACCAATAAAAGATATTGGGGCTTTAATTTTCGATACAGTTCTAAAGACCGAAGTACTACCAGAAGAGTCATCTGACGAATCGATGACTATATAATTTTCATCGTTCAATAATCTTACATATTGCACACTTTATCGAATAAGCGATTTGGTTGATGCCCTGCAATTAATTTTTATTTAATATTACTATATCGATAACCCAAATCGAGAAAAAAGAGAACTTAGAACATTCTCGTATTATCTTACCTACTTCGCTACGCCGAGAGGCTATTTAATTAAAAGACACCTATATGAAAATGAGATTGCTTTATGCGGTCCCTGTCTTTTTATTACTATTTCTTGGTTCTTGTACCAGCGAATCTATTGACGAAACGCCTGTATTGGAAGCTGAAAATGTTTTAATTATAGAACAGGACCTTCTTGATATTGTTAACGACCATCGTTTAAGCCTAAATGCCAATACACTACAATTTAGCGATGTGGCTTATAAATATGCGAACCTACATACCGATTACATGATTTCAAAAGGTAGCATTAGCCACGATAACTTTAGTTCACGTGCTGCACAGATAGATTCTGAAATATCTGTAGAAATGGTAGCGGAGAATGTTGCCAAAGATTATAATACCGCCCTAGAAGCTTTTGAAGGTTGGTATAATAGCAGCAGTCATAAAAAAACTATGGAGGGCGATTTTAGCCATACAGCAATTAGTGTAAAAAAAGATGAATTGGGTAATTATTACTTTACTCAACTCTTCTATAAACAGTAATAATATTTTTTTCAACTCCTTATTCAGGAATATCCAACGCTCGATCATGACTGCTTCGGGATGACATGTTCGGTTTTGTAGATAAAGTGGGAAAAATCATATTAAACGCACTTTTTTACGATATAATTATAAATGTATTTTACCGATGAGCACTTCTATTTCAATTAGATGCAGCTTATCGAATATTTTACCCTATCTATAGATGTTCTTCTTTTTAAGCTTACTCACTAAACTACTTTTGGCACTCAATAAGACAACAACTATTCCCCCTATGAAAATTAAATTTCCTTTCTTAATAGTATTAGTCATCACATTATCATCTTGTTCAAATTATGAGAATTTCGCAGGTTACGAGAGCACTTCTGAAGACTCCCTAGAGCAATATACTTTAGCCACTTCAAATAGTCACAGCACCTTAGAAGCAGAGCTTTTTCAGATGATAAATTCCTATAGAGCCAGTATTGGTTTAAATGCAATGGAATTTGAAAGTGCTACGTACTATTACGCAACGCTTCATACCGATTATATGATATCTCAAGGAAAAACAAGCCATGACAACTTTACCCAAAGAGCTGAGAATATCGCAAAAAGAACCGGGGCAGTATTTGTTGCAGAAAATGTAGCACGTAACTACGATACTATTAATGAAGCTTTTGAAGCTTGGTTAGATAGCCCAGGGCATAGGGTAAATATTGAAGGAGACTATAATTACTCTGCCATAAGCATCAATGAAAACAATAATGGCGACCTCTATTTTACACAACTATTTTTTAGATAAAAAAACGCAGAATCTATTTTTAAGATGCCTTTGTAATACAAAGGCTTTTTTTATGCTTAACTTTTGGGTGAGAAATAATCGTTTATTTAACTTTCAATTAATTTCACTGAAATGAGTATACAAGCACCATTTAATCTCAACAAATGGATAGAAGAAAACAGAGCTTCACTAAAGCCACCTGTTGGTAATAAAAACTTATATAAAGACGCTGGCGATTATATTGTTATGATCGTTGCCGGACCAAACGCACGAAAAGATTACCATTATAATGAAACCGAAGAGTTGTTTTATCAACTAGAAGGCCATATTGAGGTTCATATTCAAGAAGACGGTAAAAAAAGAACTATGCAGTTAGGACCTGGAGACATGTACCTACACCCTGCAAAAGTACCGCACTCACCGGTGCGGAAAGAAGGATCTATTGGTTTGGTCATTGAAAGAAAACGAGCCAGTATGAACGTTGATGATGGTTTGCTATGGTTCTGCGATAATTGTAACCATAAACTCTATGAAGCTTATTTTACCCTTCATGATATCGAAAAGGATTTTCTATCACACTTTAAACATTTTTATAGTTCAAAAGAGTTAAGAACTTGTGACAATTGCGGTACGGTAATGCCTGTTGATGAACGTTTTATAGCTAAAGAAGAATGATAATAGCAGCAAAAACAATAACCGCACTTGTAGCCCTAATACATGTATATATTCTATGGATAGAAATGTTTGCATGGACTACTACTGGAAGAAAAGTCTTTAGAAATTTTCCAAAAGATTTATTTATCCCCACTAAACAAATGGCAGCAAACCAAGGTCTATACAATGGTTTTCTTGCTGCAGGTTTAATTTGGTCATTACTAATTTCTGATGTGGACTGGTCACGTAATGTTGCCCTTTTCTTTTTGGGTTGTGTTACCGTTGCGGGTATTTATGGCGCTATTTCGGTCAGTAAAAAGATATTAATAGTTCAAAGTATACCTGCACTTATAGGAATACTTTTATGGTCGATTCTTTAAATTTTCTTAGTTGTAATTAGTTCTTTCTAGAGATAAAATTCTTTGTATTTTTGTAATATATCTAACATTAATTGAGTAAAAAGTTATAAAATGTCAAAAATAGCAGCAGATTTCGGAATACAGGATGCCCTAAAAGCTCTTGGGATCAAAGAGATAAATGAAGGTACTTCCACCGGATCAAATCGTTTTTCATCAGGAGAAATTATTTCATCATATTCTCCGGTAGACGGTTCTTTAATTGCAAAGGTTAAAACCACTACAAAAGAAGATTATGAAAAAGTGATGTCAACTGCTACCACGGCATTCAAGGATTGGAGAACAAAACCTGCACCTCAACGTGGAGAAATCGTTAGACAGTTTGGCGATAAGCTTAGAGAACTTAAAGAACCACTAGGTAAACTGGTTTCTTATGAAATGGGAAAAAGCTACCAAGAAGGTTTAGGTGAAGTTCAAGAAATGATAGACATCTGCGATTTTGCAGTTGGACTTTCGCGCCAATTGCACGGTTTAACCATGCATTCAGAAAGACCGGGACATAGAATGTACGAGCAATACCACTCACTCGGTGTTGTAGGTATTATTTCAGCTTTTAACTTTCCAGTTGCGGTATGGGCATGGAATACCGCCCTGGCATGGATCTGTGGTGATGTTTGCGTTTGGAAACCATCAGAAAAAACTCCTTTATGCGGGGTAGCTTGTCAAAACATCGCAGCTGAAGTTTTTAAGGCAAATAATCTTCCTGAAGGAATTTCTTGCTTAATAAATGGTGACTACAAAATAGGGGAACTAATGACCCACGATAATAGAATACCATTGGTATCTGCTACGGGATCTATAAGAATGGGAAAAATAGTTGCACAGGCAGTTGCTGCTAGATTAGGAAAATCTTTATTGGAATTGGGTGGTAACAATGCAATTATAGTTACCCCGGATGCTGATTTAAAAATGACCGTGATCGGTGCTGTTTTCGGCGCCGTTGGTACTGCTGGGCAACGTTGCACTTCAACTAGAAGACTGATCATACATGAATCTATGTATGACAAGGTCAAAGATGCCGTTGTAGACGCATACCAACAGTTACGAATTGGCAACCCATTAGATGAGAACAATCACGTTGGTCCGTTAATTGATACCGATGCTGTTGCTCATTATAAAAATGCCTTGGAAAAAGTTGTAAAAGAAGGTGGCAAACTAATTGTTGAAGGTGGTGTTCTAGAGGGTGAAGGCTATGAAAGTGGCTGTTATGTAAAACCAGCTATTGCAGAAGCAGAAAATGATTTTGAAATTGTTCAGCATGAAACTTTTGCTCCTGTTCTTTATTTATTAAAATATACCGGAGATGTTGGAAATGCCATTGCTATTCAAAACGGGGTAGTACAAGGGCTGTCATCTGCAATTATGACCAATAACTTAAGAGAGGCAGAACGTTTTCTATCTGCTTGGGGTAGTGATTGTGGTATCGCCAACGTTAACATTGGTACTTCGGGAGCAGAAATTGGTGGTGCTTTTGGTGGAGAAAAAGAAACCGGTGGCGGTAGAGAGAGTGGGTCTGATGCTTGGAAAGTATATATGAGAAGACAGACCAATACAATTAATTTTACCACTGAACTACCATTGGCACAGGGTATTAAATTTGACCTCTAATCAATTTATAATTTCTTTTGCATGCTTATTGGCTAAGCGGCTTTTCCGTTAGATGACTCATGAGACCAGCTTCCATGTAGCAATGTCTGAGCACCAAGAACAATAAACATGCAAAGAAAATTAAAGCACTTTTTTATTTTTTTCTTCATTTTCAATACAAATTCAGCTGTATCAAGCTAGCAATTTGTGTGTTTAAATTGCATAAAATCTGTACAAATACATGTGAAAATTGTATGGATGGAAACTTTCATTTTAAATTAAATACATAAAAAAATCCTGTCGACTTATGAAGACAGGATTTTTTAACCAACTAACTCAAAACTTTAAATTGTATGATCAATGCCCAAACTTTGTGGGGAGATAAATACCATTTAAAATACTTACGTAAAATTGCAACTAATAGTTGTTCGATCCTCAACTTTTTTTACAATCTCCACCATTGATCGTATACTTGGTATAATATAATACATAGCTGTTATTAGGATAATGATTGATTGTAAGGCAATTAGACCACAATGATTTAACATTTTTAAGATTTTTTTAATAAATTGTGGGCTAAACACTAAACATTATTTACAATGACAAAAACCACAACGTATTTATTAGGTATGTTGATTACCATTGTAGTAGGTACTTATTTCTTTATAACCTGTTGCAGCGAATGCGGTGCATCGGCAATTCATGAAGAACCCACTACAGAAAAAGTAATCGTAGAAGAACCCTCGGCAACATCTTATCCTTTTGCAATTGATGCAAACGGATTTGCCTATAATACCAATGACAATTATAATTTCAACATTTCATCCAATGCTATTCTAATGCCTTTAAGTGCTGATCTCACTAAAGGTATTAATGGGCTACAAAGTCATTTAGAAACAAATGAAAACAATGTTGTTAATGTAACGGGTTATTACACCAGTGAAGAAGAGAACACTACAGCCTTCCCTAATTTAGGTCTTGCTAGAGCAAACTCAATTAAAAATGATTTAGCTTCTAAAGGAATTTCTACCGCCCAGATCAATACCATGGGCAAATTAATGGACGAAATGGTACCTAAGGATAGCACCTATTGGGGCGCTGCATCATTTGGTATCGAAGAACGATCAGCAAGCGAAAAAGATGATTTAAACGCTTTATACGAGAAAATTAAAGCCGACCCTTTAATTTTATACTTCAATACAGCTGAAGCCTCTATATATTTAGATGCGACTCAAAGACAAAAAGTTGCCGATATCTCTAAATATATCGATAAGGTTGCAGATGCTACAGTCAGCGTTGTTGGTCATACCGATGCTACCGGACAAGCAAGTACCAATATGGCACTTGGGCAAGACAGAGCAGAATTTGCCAAAAACTACCTAATGCAAAACGGTATTACCGAAAGCAAAATCATTGCTACCTCTAAAGGACAAACCCAACCAATTGCTTCAAACGCCACAGAAGAAGGTAGAGAAAAAAACAGAAGAACAGTAATTACCTTAAAATAAACATACACTAATCCTATAAATAAGTAAAATCATGAATTTTGAAAATATGAGTATTTGGTGCTGGCTAATTCCAGCTTTAGTTGGTATCATATGTGGAATACTTGGTTACTTGCTTGGCAAAAGTTCTGCCAAAGTAATTGACAATTCTGCTGAAATCAATAGTCTTAAAGCTAGTAATACTAAGCTAAAGACCGACTTGGCAGAATTAAACAATCTTAAAGCGAGCAATACAAAATTAAAAGCCGATTTAGATGCCTGTAACCAAAAAGTAATTGCTGCCAGCAAAGCTGTTCCTCCTGCATCAAGTACCAATGTTGGCACTTCTGCTACTGCCGCATCATTTGCCGCAGGTGCCGCTACAAGTAGTGCCTTAGCTTTTGATGGTGCTGCCGCAAAAGCCGCTTTTGGAAAAACCGTTAAGCAAGACGACTTAAAACTTGTTGAAGGTATTGGACCAAAAATTGAAGGTATGTTTAAAGACCACGGTATTAAAACATGGAAAGCCCTTTCTGAAGCTAGCCTTGAAGATTGTCAGAAAATATTGGATACCGGTGGTACCCGATATAAAATTCATGACCCTGCATCTTGGCCAATGCAAGCCAAAATGTGTTATGAAGGTAAATGGACAGAACTCATGAAATGGCAAGATGAACACAAACACGGTAAACTATAACGTTACAAACCGTTGAATACAAAAAAATCCCGATCGTTACCGATCGGGATTTTTTTATTTTATAATGCTCCGTTTGCTTCAACCCACTTAAAGTGATACTGATCTTCGGGAAATTTCATTCTTTCAGATATACGCTCTAATCTTGCCGGTAATTTAATTAAATAATCACGTGCTTTTTCTGCTTCCTCGTTTAAAGAGCGCACGGTATCTAACTGCCAATAAGCATTTAACTTTCTAAGAATATCAACATAATCTTGTGCTGTATACACCCCTAAACGTTGTGCACAATTAGAAAAGTTTTCAAATGCCGATCCAATTGTTCCGCCAGATTCACGTAAGAAATGAGCAGGCATCACAATCTTTTTCTTCATCATATCTGCAAAGGCGATCATCATACCAGATGGGTCTTCGCCAAAAATAGTTTTAACGAATTCTCTATACGCCAAATGGTGTCTCATTTCATCTCCCGCGATTATGGTACACATTTTACCTAATAAAGCATTACCTTTTTTCTTTGCCATTTGTCCAACACGTTTATGCGAAATATTGGTAGCTAATTCTTGAAATGAAGTATATACAAAATTCTTATATGGATCACGGTCTGTACCGATATCAAATCCATCAGATATTAAATGTTGGGTGGTTAACTCTATTTCTCTCATATTTACCCTTCCAGATAAATAAAGATACTTGTTCAACACATCTCCGTGTCTATTCTCTTCTGCTGTCCAAGCTCTTACCCATTTTGCCCAACCATTTGTTTTATGGTCACCGTGCTGGTCTATACCTACAACATCCATCAACCAAGACTCATAAGTAGGCAATGCCTCTTCTGTAATAGTATCTGCAACCATGGTTACCCAAAAATCATATCCAAGCTCTTTAGATTCTTCACGAATATCTTTTACCTCCTGCAAAAACGTATCCTTTTCAGAATTTGGTAAAAAATCGGTAGGTTGCCATATATCCTCTGGTTTAATAAGGAAAGAATCCATAAATCCTTCTACCTGAGGCTCTAAAGCCTGCATCACTTCTAATCTTATATTTTTAGTAGACATAGTATATTTTTTATCAAAGATCGTCATTTAAACAATCCATTTTTAGTAAAGTTAACGGTTTTCTTAGTTTCTGCCCTTTTCATTAGGATAAAACGTATAAACAGGTTCGCTCTGCCAATATTCTTTAGTTTCTACATTAAAAATGGTCAAAGGACCTTTAAATGCCGCACCGGTATCAATATTCCAAACATTGGCTGCCTTCTGTGGTGTGGTTTCACCTATTCTTGTTACCGGTGTATGACCAATATAGATTTCAGAATAATTCTTTAAACGTTTTGGGTAATGTATGTGCTCTTCTTCTAAATCTTTGTTCAATGAAAGAGCTAATTCCCAAAGGGTACGGTCCCAATAAAAGGTTTTTTGAAAATATTCATGTTCAATTCCCTTTAAGTTAGTAAATCCTGCATGCAAATACAACCGGTTTTCCGAATCTAAATGGTAATTCACTAGGCTTTCATAAAACCCAACATGAATTTCCTTCGTTTTTTCAGATACTTTCGCATAAGAATTTGAAGTAGCCTCGCCACCATGCATAAACCAAGTTGGGTTGTCGGCGTTTCCCGTTAACCATTCATAACAAAGTTCATCATGGTTTCCCCTAAGGTAAATACAATTGTATTTTTTCTTTAATTCTAAGAGGTAATCAATAGTTTCTACCGCTTCGCTCCATCCATCAATATAATCCCCCAAAAAAATTAAAGTATCATGTTCTGTTATAGCCGCTTTGTCAAGCACTTGTTTTAATGCCTGTAAGCCCGAATGAATGTCACCTACAACCAGTGTTCTATTTTTATTCATTTAGCAAAAATCGCAATTATGGTTATTATGACAAGTATAAAAAGTACTAAAAAAAAGATTTTCCAAAAGGAATATGGTCTATTTCCGCTCAACTCTCCAGTTTGTCCATTAATGTAAAAATTGTATTCTTTACCCTCATAGCTATAAGAACTTATATAAATAGGAAGCAAAATATGTTTGAATTTCTCATCTGATAATTTAATATCGGCATTTGCAATACGTTGCGTATCGCCACCAATATCTCTTCTGATCCAATTATAGGCTATATTCTTCGCTTCTTGAAAAGATTTGTGATGCCCTTCTTTTAACGAAATGGTATATTTTTCAGTTACAAAGCCCGATAGGTATTTAGAGTTAAACACCACCAAATCTTTAAGGTTCCAGAAGGCAACCTTTGATGGTATTTCTTTTCTTTTTTTCTCTGATGCACTAATTAAGATATCGTCTACGAAGCCATCTACCTTACCAGAAGCATAAGTCCATCTGGTTTTACGAACCCTTCTAGTTCTTTTGCCTTTATCGCTATTATAGGTTTGATTTTCATAATAATAATCTCCTCTTTGCCCTTGATAGGAGGCAAAAAGATTGGCGTCAAAAGTCCAATATGGTATATAGAGACCATGCAAACCTTCTGGGTCTAGCGCAGCTTTTTTTAAATTATTAGGTGCAAACCATATTTTACCAACCCAAGATTTGAATATAGACCGAGCCTTTTTAGCATCTAACTGAAAAGGTACCAACGCTCCAGGCAGGATCCAACCTTCTTTTTCAATATCTTCTCGAATTAAAGGTTCACTACAATAAACACAATTCAGAGATTTATAGTTTTCTTCTACATGCTGGTTAGCGCCACAATTTTTACAATGCAGCAATTCAATGGTATCGGTATAAGCATTTTCGCCTACAATCTTTAAATAGTGTTCTAGCTCAAGCTCTTCAAAACTACTTTTAGATTGCTCTATAAATTCTTCATAACCACAATATTCACATGTAAGTTGGTGAGAACCTGGCTTAAATTTAAGTTCTGCCCCACAATTGGCGCATGCTTTTTTATATTCCGATTGTTGAATATCGTTCATAGAAAGTATCCCTTATCTAAAAAGGTTGAATTGTAATGTAGTTGATAAGTTCTATTATGCTGTTGGTAAAGGTGGTGGTGTATTACCGCCCAGGAATGACTTTAACTCCTCAATTTCTTTAAGTGCCGACCAACTTTCCATTCCCTGTTTCCATATAAGGGAATCTCTATTAATTGTTCTACTTGCAAAAAGTTCTTTTAACTTTTCAAAGCTTACAGGACCCAATTGCTGACCGTTTACTGCATAAAAATAACTTACCTGTACAGGTATTGGCGGTGGTGCCTGTGGTTGTTGTGCCACCTGGCCGCCAAGTGGTTGTGCAGCAGGTTGCCCCATTAGACCGCCCATTTGTTGTGCCAGTACAAAGCCCATGCCCATGCCCATACCTGCACCTGCTGTGCCGCCTTCATTCTTAGCCGCCAACTCCATTGCCTTGGCAGCTTTGAACTGTGCCAATTTGCCCATGTCCAATTTATCTAAACGGCTATACTCAAAAATTTCTTTTTTAAGCTCTTCGGGCATAGATACATTTTCAATATAGAATCTCTCTAATTCAATACCTACTCTATTGAATTCTGGTTGCATAACCTCTTGGCACGTTTCCGAAAGTTCGCTTGTATTGGCCGCATACAGCTCAATTGGTAAATTGGCTTCACCAACGGTATCGGTAAAACGTGTTACTATTAAACTTTTTAAATGTTCGTTTACTTCATAATTGGTAAAATTACCATCAGTACCTACCACGTCGACTACAAACTTGCCTGGGTCGTTGATCCTAAAACTATAAGTTCCAAAAGCTCGTATTTCTACCAAACCAAACCTGTCATCGCTAAGCATGAACGGATTTTTAGTTCCCCATTTTTCATCTGTAAACAAGCGGGTATTAACAAAATACACCTCAGCTTTGAACGGACTATCGAATCCATATTTCCACCCTTTTAATGTGGTAAGAATGGGTAAATTTTGAGTATTTAAAGTGTATGTGCCAGGGGTAAAGACATCTGCCAATTGCCCTTCGTTGATAAAAACCGCTGTTTGCCCTTCCCTTACAATTAACTTGGCGTTGTTTTTAATTTCGTTCTGGTAGCGCTCAAACCTATGTACAATGGTATCGTTGCTAGAGTCTATCCACTCTACAATGTCAATAAATTCGTGACTTAGTTTTTTCTTAATTTCATCAAATATGCTCATGGTCAGTATGTGTTTTATAAAGTGTAATTCAAGATATGCAATTCAGTAACAGACCCAAAATACGGTGGGTATTAAATCATAAAAATAATCTTCACACTACCGTAATTTAATATTTATTTAAGATTATTTAGGATGTAGCGGTCTTTTCTAATTAACTTAGACCTCCTAATTTTCTATTTGAATTATGAAAAAGGTATTTTGTATCGGAGAATTGCTGATTGATTTTGTTGCCGAAAACCAAGGTAAAGATCTATCAAAAGCAAAAGAGTTTTCTAAAAAGGCAGGTGGAGCACCGGCAAACGTTGCTTGTGCAATAAGTAAGCTTGGTGGAGACAGTTTTTTTGTTGGTGCTGTTGGTGATGATCCTTTTGGTACTTTTCTTCTTCGTATTCTTGAAAACGAAAAGGTAGATATTTCTTTAGCACAAAAATGTGATACGTTTACCACTTTGGCATTCGTTTCTATTGATGAAGATGGTGAGCGCGATTTTGTATTTAGCCGTGGTGCAGATAAAGAACTTACATACGACTCATCGCTAAAGTCTAAATTCGAAAATAGCATTTTGCACTTTGGTGCAGCAACTGCGCTATTAGGTGGTACTTTAGAAGAAACCTACAGTAGGTATTTGTTCGACGGACTTACAAAGAATGCCTTTATTAGTTTCGACCCTAATTACCGAGTGGATCTTTGGAAAAACAAAGAGGACGTTTTTATACGCAAATGCCATTCTTTCATTGAAAAATCTCATTTATGCAAATTTAGTCTAGAGGAAGCTCAACTTCTTTCTGGTAAGGAAAATCTTGAAGATGCCTGCAAATTTTTCCATGAAATGGGAACGCAAATTATCGTAGTCACCCTAGGCAGTGAAGGTACATTACTTAGCACATCTAATTTCTATAAAACAATACCAAGTATTAAGGTGACGCCTAAGGACACTACTGGTGCTGGCGATGCCTTTATTGGTTGCCTTTTGCAACAGCTTGCCGAAAATTCTAAAATCGAAGATGTTCTAGAGAATGAATATCTACTTTCTAACATGGTGGCCAGAGCTAACAAAGCCGGCGCCATTACTACAGAGAATTTTGGAGCCATAGAATCATTACCTACAGTACAACTATTAGATTCTTAGCATGAACCAAGCGGAATTATTAAGAATATTGGCCTCTAGAGACCAAAAGAAAAAAAGTACGCAATCTTTATTTGAACAAAGGTTGGCTACCAACCTTTCCCTTATTAAGATCCAGTTTTTTTCGTTATACCAAGAAAAAGAGCATAAGACCTACTTTCTTACTCTTTTAGAAACCTTGGAAACGCTTTTTAAAACCCGACCAAAAGAGCTTCAAAACCAAGATATAGACCGTTTAAATGAAGGAAACTGGTATCAAAGCGAGCAAATGGTAGGCATGCAGATGTACGTTGATAGATTTAATAAAGACATTAACGGACTTAAAGAAAAACTTCCTTATTTTGAAGACCTTGGTATTAACTTTCTTCACCTAATGCCCATTACCACAAGACCATCAGGTGAAAATGATGGCGGGTATGCGGTAAACAGCTATCATGAAATCGATAGTAAATACGGTACTAAGACAGATTTTTTAGATTTTACCAAAAAAGCACGTAAAAACAATATGTTTATAATGCTTGATTTTGTTGTAAACCACACTTCAGATGAATTTGAGTGGGCACAAAAAGCAAAAGAAGGCAATCTACATTATCAAAATTATTACTACACTTATTCTGACCGCCATATACCCGATGAGTTCGAAAAGACATTGCCGGAAATATTTCCGCAATCGGCACCCGGCAACTTTACTTACAATGACGAAATGGAGAAATGGGTAATGACCTGTTTTAATACATATCAGTGGGATTTAAATTATAGAAACCCGGAAGTATTCATTGAAATGCTAAGTAATTTAGTTGGGCTTGCCAATTTAGGGGTAGACGTTATCCGTTTTGACGCGCTGGCTTTTCTTTGGAAAAAACTTGGTACACTTTCACAAAACTTACCGGAAGCGCATACCTTAATCTCACTTTTTAGATTGTGCCTTCAAGTAGTAGCTCCTGGTGTTATTCTTTTAGCGGAAGCAATTGTAGCCCCAAGAAACATCATAAAATATTTTGGGGAAGGTACTTTAACGGGCAATGAATGCGAAGTTGCCTACAACGCTTCTTTAATGGCACTTTTGTGGAATTCAATAGCCACTAAAAAAGCATCTTTACTGGTAAAAAGTGTTTCAGAAATACCAACAAAACCTCAAGATGCCACATGGGTCAACTACATACGATGTCATGACGACATTGGTCTTGGCTACGATGACGATTTTGTTAGGGCCATGGGTTATGATCCCACAGCACATAAAAAGTTCATTTTAAACTATTACTGCGGAAAATTAGAATGGTCACCGGCAAAAGGGCTAATGTTCATGTACAACCCAAAAAATGGTGATGGCAGAATTACCGGAAGTGCTGCGTCACTATTAGGTTTAGAAACTGCTCTTGAACAAAAGAATGATAAAATTGTTGACTATGCCATCACTAAAATTTTAATGATGCACGGTATTATTTTAACGTATGGCGGCATACCCATGATCTATGCCGGTGATGAAATTGCCACCTTAAACGATTATTCTTACGAACAGAACGAAGATCATATAAATGATAACCGCTGGGTTAACAGACCAATGCAGAATTGGAATGTTGTGGCGAAAATAAAAACAGAAAAAGACAACCCTTCTACAATTGTATACAACGGATTAAAAAAAATGATCCGCTTACGAAAAGAGCATACCGTATTCGCAGATACAAACAACATTAAAATACACGGTTGCCCCAACGAACATATATTCGTTTTTCAAAGATCACATGAAGACGAAAGTGTTTGGGTGTTTTCTAATTTCAATGAAGTTACCGAGACTATCAATATAGGATGGTTACTTTCTATAGGTATTTTAACTGGTAAAAACTCTATTGATTTACTTACAGGGAAATCTATTGAATTTATACAAAACGAATTGGCATTGAAGCCTTACGAGCAACTTTGGATTAAGAATATTTAACCTTCCTTAATACACGAAGCGCTTCTTTTAGCGAGGCATTCACCTTAGGGTATTTCGGTTTCAATATTTGTCTGGCTTTTTCCATACGCTCCTTTGCCTCTTCAAATCCGTTTAAAAAGCATATTAAATAAGAATCTGCCAAGTATCTTAATTGCTTCACTTCGGCAATCGTCAACTCTATATTCTTCTTTGCCTTGGCTACCAAAGCATTGTTGTTTTCATATATCTTCTTCAATTCATTTTTATCATGAACCGGGGGTTCGAACAGTAAATCGCTCTTAATTTGATAGGTGCCATTTTCACTAAAATTAATTACCACTTTTTCCAATGGATAATATCTTTGTTTAGCACCTAAACCTAGTTGAACAAATTCTATGGTCGAAAAGGAATCGTTATCATAGGTTATGGTGACCTCATCTAAATTTGAATAAAACAATTTTACTTGCTCATTGATCAACTCAATATCTACCCGATAATAATACGTAACACCATTGACCACCTTTTTGTTCCCAGCCCAACAAACTACAAATTGCTCTTTAAATACTTTGTAATCACTATCCAAATCCTTATGACGGTGATTTAAAAAATCGATTACACCATCTAAAGTAAGTTCAATATTATTAGTGGCATGCTGTTCAATGGTTGCTACTGCCTCAGAATTAGTATCCTTTAATTCTATATCGAACACTTTTGGCAAGCTAATACTGCCTTCCCTAAAAAATACAGACCCACCATAATATTTCCAGATGTTTTTTCTGAGAGAGCAAATTTTTCCAATTGATTTTATGGTAACCAATCCTACCACTTTTCCTTCTGGCAAATGTGGGAAAGGAATATTTTCATAAGAAATCAACGGTGGGTTATCTAAATAGGCATTCACTAAATTTTGAATCTTACTGTCATCAAAAAAGTCCACACCAACTATTCGATTATCCTCATCTTCTACACCAACAACAATAAATGAATTGTTAGACGGGTTACTGTTGGCCAAAGCACATACATGCTTTAGAAACTTCCCTTTTCCTTCTTTTTCTCCTATCGCAATAAATCGCTTTTTATCGTAAAAACTGTTCTCATCATTATGTGCGAGCAGGTTTTTTACCAAAAGCCGTTTATTGATCATGTTGAGCTATTTTTCTATATGAGAGGCTTATGATTTATCTACGATTGTTGAAGATGCCTGTGCTGTGGGCATAACTACTAAATCGGCAATATTTACGTGGTATGACCTTGTAACTACAAAGTAAATAATATCTGCTATATCCTCTGGTTTCAAGGGCTGAAAACCTTTATATACATTATCTGCCCTTTCTTCATCTCCCTTAAAACGTACATTACTGAATTCGGTTTCCACCAAACCAGGATTTACCGCACCAACACGAACACCTGTACCGTTCAGATCAATACGCATACCTTGGTTGATAGCATCTACCGCATGCTTACTGGCACAGTACACATTTCCCTTGGGGTATACTTCTTTACCTGCAGTTGAACCAATATTGATGATGTGACCAGATTTACGAGCCACCATCTGCGGAATCAATGCCTTTGTAACATAAAGCAATCCCTTTACATTGATATCTAGCATGGCGTCCCAATCGTCTACGCTACCATCTTGTATGGTATCTAAACCATGGGCATTACCCGCATTATTCACCAAAATATCTATTTGAGAGAAATCTTTTGGCAATGTATCTATTGCCACTGTAACGGCTTCTTTATTCCTTATATCAAAATTTAAGGTATGCACGTCTACTTCCTTTCCTAATTCTTCCTTCAAGGCATCTAACCTATCTTGTCTTCTACCACACAATACCAACCTAATTCCTTTTAGAGCAAAATGTATGGCGGTAGATTTACCTATTCCACTTGTAGCGCCTGTAATAAATGCTGTTTTTTTCATGTTCAATTTTAATTATGCAACCTCATGACCCTCATTGGCCTCAAGTAAAATAAACCAATCTTGTAAATCCATAGCTATAGCAACGGCATCCATAGCCAATTTTAAACGTTGGGGAGTAGCAGTACCTACGACAGGATGAATTTTAGACGGGTGCTTTAAAATCCACGCCAACAGTAATTGATCCTCTGTTGCATCGTATTTCTTAGTTAGCTTGGTCAATACTTCCTTAACTCTAAAATTCGCCTTGGATTCTTCCCTAAAATAGCTGCCTAATGGACTCCAACTCATAGCAAGCCTATCATTTGCAATGCAATCGTCTAAAGAACCATCGTTCATTACACCGTTAGAAGTAAGTGAAAATTCTACTTGATTAGCTTCTACCTTATTATTTTTTTCAATTAATTGTATTTGTGATGGTGAGAAATTAGACACCCCAAATTGCTTGATCTTTCCTTCACTTTTAAGTTGGTCGATAGCTTCGGCTATTTCTGAAGGATCCATTAATGGGCTGGGTCTATGTAACAGCAGCAAATCCAAATAATCGGTTTGCAGCATTTTTAGAGACCGTTCTACCGATTTAATAATATAATCTCTATTGTAATCATAATGCTTAACCCTATTGCTACGTTCTTTTACGTTGAACTGAATTCCGCATTTGCTGATCAATTGAATATTATCTCGATCTATACCACTTTTAGCAAATGCTTTACCAAAATCCTCTTCGTTCGTATAATCGCCGTATATATCTGCATGGTCAAAAGTAGTTATGTTATTTTCTACGCAATGGTTCATTAACTCTATCATTTCAGCAGTGGAAAGTTGTTTTCCCCATTTGCCCCAGGTCATAGTTCCTGCAATTATTCTTGAATATTTCAATATATTGTATTTTGTTTAATGAAATTAAAAAGAAATACCTTAAAACGTTCATAAAAATAAGGGCTTTTCCAATTTTTTAACCTATCATTAACAGCGACTGACTGAATAAATTTTCAATTTGCATAACTGTTAAAATTAGAAGCCTTAACAATCAATAATATAATATTTTAAATGGAAGAAAATACCTCAATTGACATTAGTGCGGTAAATGAGAAAATTGCTCAAGAAAGCGCTTTTATCGATTTATTGATGCTTGAAATGAATAAAGTGATCGTTGGCCAGAAATACATGGTAGAACGATTGCTAATCGGACTTTTAGGACAAGGCCATATATTATTGGAAGGTGTACCGGGGTTGGCAAAAACCTTGGCGATCAACACGCTTTCAAAAGCTGTTAAAGGTAGTTTTAGCAGAATTCAATTTACACCAGATCTTTTACCTGCAGATGTTGTAGGTACATTGATCTACAACATGAAACTGAACGATTTTTCTATTAAGAAGGGTCCTATTTTTGCAAATTTTGTGCTTGCAGATGAAATTAACCGTGCACCGGCGAAAGTACAATCAGCTCTTTTAGAGGCTATGCAAGAGAAACAGGTAACCATTGGTGATGAAACCTTTGTTCTTGACAAACCATTTTTGGTAATGGCAACGCAAAACCCTGTAGAGCAAGAAGGTACTTATCCACTACCAGAAGCACAAGTGGATAGATTTATGTTGAAAACGGTTATCGACTATCCAAAAATCAATGAGGAACAGTTGATCATGCGCCAAAATTTAAAGGGTAATTATGAAACGGTAAATCCAGTTGTGTCCATAGAGCAAATACTTAGCGCACAGAAAGCTGTTCGTGAAGTATATATGGACGAAAAAATAGAGAAATATATTCTTGATCTTGTTTTCGCAACTAGATATCCAGAAAAATACAACCTAGAAAGCTTAAAACCTTTGATCAGTTTTGGAGCATCTCCAAGGGGTAGTATCAATTTAGGGACAGCGGCAAAATGTTATGCCTTCATTAAAAGAAGAGGATATGTTGTACCAGAAGATGTACGTGCCGTTGTACACGATGTACTAAGACATAGAATTGGTATAACGTATGAGGCGGAAGCCGAAAACATAACTTCTGTTGATATCATCAACAAAATTGTAAACGAGATAGAGGTTCCTTAAATACAGTACACCATATTCAGCATTTAAATTCTTTATACCGATTTTAATTTTATGCTGAAGTAATTTTACTAAAACGGATACTGTAAACTGTTTACTAAAGAATGGATACCAAAGAGCTACTCAAAAAAGTACGTAAAATTGAAATAAAGACGAGACGTCTTTCCGACCATATATTTGGTGGGGAATACCACTCTACCTTTAAGGGTCGTGGTATGACATTTAGTGAAGTACGACAGTATCAATTTGGAGATGATGTTAGAAACATTGACTGGAACGTTACCGCCCGTTACAACGAACCTTACATAAAGGTCTTTGAAGAAGAGCGAGAATTGACCATGATGTTAATGGTAGATATTAGTGGCTCCGAATTATTTGGAACCACTAATCAATTCAAAAATGAAATAGTCACAGAAATATCTGCCACTTTAGCTTTTAGCGCATTACAAAATAATGACAAAGTAGGTATTATATTGTTCTCTGATCAAATAGAACTTTTTATCCCACCAAAAAAAGGAAAAACACATGTTCTTCGAATCATAAGGGAACTATTGGAGTTTAAACCAAAAAGCAATAAAACCGACATAGCCCAAGCTTTAAAATTCTTGAGCAGTGTCATGAAAAAGAAAGCCATTGTTTTTGTGCTTTCTGATTTTATTGATGAAGGATATGAAAAAACCCTTAAGATTACCGGTAGCAAGCATGACGTAACAGGTATTCGTATTTATGACGAGCGCGAAGAGTCTATACCAAACTTGGGAATGGTGCAAGTAGAAGATGCAGAAACAGGCAAACTGCAGTTGGTAAATACCAAATCTAAAAAAGTACGTAACGCATATGCCCAATTTCACCAAGAGCGTGTTACCTACTTTAAAGAGTCTTTTACAAAATCGGGATGCGGTGTATTGGACTGTAGGGTCGATGAAAGCTATGTAAAAAAATTATTAGGCTATTTTAAAAGAAGAGGTTGATACGAATGAGTTATATTAAAAAAGCAATTACAACAGGTTTACCGTACCTAGTACGAGTTTTGCCTGTATTCGTATTTTTACTATGCTCCATTACATTGAGCGCTCAAGAAAATCCGAAGATAACTACAGAGGTAGACACTACTTTTATAAAAATTGGAGAGCAGGTTCAATGGAAGGTTACCGTGAATATTGACTCTACCGATTTTGTTATTTTTCCTGAGGGGCAAACGTTCTCTCCTTTAGAAACCGTTGAAGCATTTGCAACGGACACCACTAGAAATAAAGATAGGCTAACGCTACAAAAAATATATGCACTTACCCAGTTTGATTCGGGTGCGTACAAATTACCGTCTCAACGTATTGATATCAATGGCACCGGTTATATGACCGATTCTTCTATGATCAATGTAGCTACTGTTCCTGTAGATACTTTGAATCAGAAAATGTACGATATAAAGCCACTTATCAATGTTGAAAAAAGCAATTACGCATTCTGGAAATACTTGCTGATCGGTTTGCTTATTCTATTGATTTTAGGCGGATTATTATACTGGTTCGTGTTTCGTAAAAAACCACTTACCGAAGAAGAAAAAGTAGCCTTACTTCCTCCATATGATAGAGCTTTACTAGAACTTAAACAGTTAGAAAACTCTAAGTACTTGATACAAGACGAGTACAAACAATATTATTCTGAGTTGACCACTATTGTTCGCTCCTATCTAGAAGAAGATGCCCATATAACAGCTTTGGAAAGCACCACGGGTCAACTTATAGAGAAATTAGAACTGCTAAAAGATGCGGGTGAGTTAAAGTTAGACGACGATACCATTAAGCAGTTTCAACAAATATTACAAACGGCAGATTTAGTAAAGTTCGCAAAGAACAAACCTTCTACATCCGTAGCCGAGCAAGACAGAAAACTGGTTGAGCAAATAGTTGAAAAAACACATGAAGCCATACCAGAACCTACAGAAGAAGAGTTGCTGGAACAAGCCGAGTATCAAGAAGAATTGGAGCGTAGGGCAAAAAAGAAAAAGATAAGAATTGCAGTAATATCCGCTGTCGCCGTAGTTTTGGTTGGTATTACCATTGCCGGAGTAAAATTAGGTTTTGGTTACTTAAAAGATACCGTTTTAGGTCATCCAACCAAAGAACTTTTAGAAGGTGAATGGGTGCGCAGCAGCTATGGTTTTCCTCCTATACAATTAGAGACCCCCCAAGTATTGGTGCGTCAAAAGATAAAATTACCGGCCGAAGCCAAGGCCGCCATTGCAGATATACAAGCTTTTGAGTACAGGAGCCCTATTTCATTATTTAATATAGGCACTACTAGTATTACTCTAGCACAACAAGATGTGGAACCGGAATTTGACAAGACAATTGAACAAATTCTTTCAAATTTTGAAGGTCAAGGCGCAAAGAACATCATTACTAAACAAGAGGAGTTTAGTACCATTAGTGGTGTTAAAGGAGTAAAGGTTTTTGGCAGTGGCCAGTTTCCATTACCCGGATCGGAAGAATTAATTGATGGCGAATATGCCGTGTTACTTTTTGGAGGCAAAGGCTTTCAACAATATGTTATTCTAACCTGGTTAGAAGATGATACATACGCAAAAGAAATAGTAGACCGTATTTTAGCATCGGTAGAAGTAAAAACAGAAGCATAAATGTTCGAAAATATATCATTTGCAAATCCTGATTTCTTTTGGCTGTTCCTATTACTGCCATTGGCAATTGTGTGGTATATCTTTAAACAAAAAGAACAAACTGCATCTTTGCGAATTTCTAGCGCCAAAGGATTTAGCTACAACAGTATTTTACCAAAATTAAAACCAATACTGTTCGTATTACGTCTTTTAGCATTGAGTGCCATAATTGTAGCAATAGCAAGACCACAAACCGAAGATATATCTACCCGAACCAAAACGACCAAGGGTATTGATATTGTTATGGCAATAGATGTATCTTCAAGTATGTTGGCACGTGATCTAAAACCAAATAGATTATCGGCTTTGAAGAAAGTCGCTGCAGATTTTATCAAAGAAAGACCAAATGACCGCATAGGCCTTGTCGTATATGCCGGTGAAGGATATACAAAAACTCCTATAACCACAGATAAGTCTATTGTGCTAAACGCATTATCTGAAATTACATACGGACAACTAGATGATGGTACTGCCATTGGTATGGGGCTGGCAACATCGGTAAACCGCCTAAAAGAGAGTACGGCAAAAAGTAAAATTATCATATTATTGACAGATGGTGTAAACAATTCCGGCTTTATTGAACCGCAAACCGCGGCGGACTTGGCTATTGAATTCGACATAAAAACATACACTATTGGTTTAGGTACCAATGGAAATGCCCTTTCTCCTATCGCCTATAATGCTGATGGCTCTTTTAGGTATGGCATGCGACAGGTAGAAATCGATGAAAATCTACTAAAAGATATCGCTGGTGCTACAGGCGGTAGATACTTTAGGGCAACGGACAACGAATCTTTAGAGGAAATCTACGATGAGATTAACAAACTGGAAAAAACCGAAGTAGAAGAATTCAAATACTATCGCTACGAGGAAAAATTTAGATTTTGGGCACTGTTGGCACTAGGATTGCTTTTGTTAGAATGGATATTAAGAAATACACTATTTAGAAGCTTTGTATAATATGATACAGTACGACGAAAAAATATATTTCTATTTGCTATTTATCATTCCGGTGGTAGTGGTGCTGTTCCTTTTATTATTGGTGTGGAAAAAAAGAACTCAGAAAAAATTTGCTGACACTGAACTTTTAAAAAGGCTTACCCCTAACCGCTCCTATAATAAAGGAGGGATTAAATTGGTTGTATTCGTTTTAGCTGTAGCCCTATTGGTCATCGGGTTGGTCAACCCAAAAATTGGCACAAAACTTGAAACCGTTAAACGAGAAGGTGTAGACATAGTATTTGCGGTCGATGTTAGTAAGAGTATGCTCGCAGAAGACATAGCACCAAACAGATTAGAAAAGGCAAAACGATTGGTTTCTGAAATCATAAACCAATTGGCAAGCGATAGAATAGGTATTATCGCCTACGCCGGCCAAGCATATCCACAATTACCGATAACAACCGACTATGGTGCAGCAAAAATGTTTTTGCAAAGTATGAATACCGATATGCTAACATCGCAAGGTACGGCCATTGACCAAGCTATTGAATTAGCTACTACCTATTATGACGATGCAGAGCAAACCAATAGGGTTCTATTTATTATTTCCGATGGTGAAGATCACTCAGAAGGCTCAACTATAGATGCTGTTGAAGATGCTGCAGATGAAGGCATTATTATCTACACCATAGGGGTCGGTAAGGAAAAAGGAGCTCCAATACCTATAAAAAGAAACGGAATACTAGAAAGCCTGAAGAAAGATAGTCAAGGTGAAACCGTAATTACAAAGTTAAACGAGAGTGTTCTCGTGGATATTGCAAATGAAGGCGACGGACAATATATTGATGGGTCTAATACCGAAACGGCCGTAGAATTCATTAAGGAAGAATTGCTGAAAATGGATAAAAAAGAATTTGAAGCCAAGCAATTTGCAGAATATAAAGATCAGTTTCAATGGTTTATTGGCGGGGCACTATTGCTTCTCTTTTTAGATATTTTTATCTTGGACCGCAAGACAAGCTGGTTAATGAAACTCAATTTGTTCAATGAGAAAAGAAATGAATAACATAAGCACAATTTTAGTATTACTTTTTGTTTGCTTTTCATCTTTTGCTCAAGAAGTAGACGAGAAGGAAAAAGAAAAGGCGTTAAGATCATCTACTAATCTTACTTGGGACGGAAACAAGGCCCTATCGGAAGATAATTTTATAGCCGCAGAGGTAGATTATAGAAAAGCAATTGCCAAAAGTTCAGAGAATAGCGCCGCTCCCTACAACTTAGGAAACGCGTATTACAATAACGAAACTTATAATGAAGCCTTTAGCCGATTTAAAGAAGCTGGTGAGGCATCAACATCAAAAGAAGATAAGCATAAAGCATACCACAACATGGGTAATGTATTTATGAAAAATAAAGACTACGCCAAGGCTGTTGAAGCTTACAAAGAGGCTTTGCGAAACAACCCAAAAGATGAAGAAACCCGTTATAATCTTGCCTTAGCAAAGGAGCTTCTTAAAAAAGAACAGGACGAAAATAAGCAAGACCAAGACGATAAGGACGAGGACAAAAAAGATCAAGACGAAAACAAAGATCAAGATAAAAAAGACGAAGGAGAAAACGAGGACAAAAAAGATCAAGGTGAAGACGGCGATAAGGGTGATGAAGGAGATAAAGACGAAGAGAAAAAAGACGATAACAAAGAGGGTGAAGGGGAAAATGAATCTGATCAAAAGAAGAAACCTGAACAAGGTGACGGAAATAACGAACAAGAGCAACAACAACCCAGACCTAATCAGCTTTCAAAACAGCAAGTTGAAAATCTATTAAGAGCAATGCAAAATGCCGAGAAAAAGGTTCAAGATAAAATTGATGCCAAGAAGGTAAAAGGTGCTAAAATTAAAAACGAAAAAGATTGGTAGACTTTAAGTCCATAACTAAGCTAGGGTTGGTAATAACCGTATTTCTATCATCTGTCTTGATGATGGCCCAGGGCAATGATGAGGTTACTTTTGAAATGAAGTTAAGTAAACCTAAGCTTGGTATCAATGAACGACTAAGGGTAGACTTTGTAATGAATCGGGATGGTGATAATTTCAATCCGCCAGATTTTACCGGTTTTAAAGTCATTATGGGTCCGTCACAATCTATTAGCTCTTCTTGGATCAACGGTGTTAGAAGTTATTCAAAATCATACTCATATACCTTGGCCCCAACTGCCAGAGGTAAGTTCACCATAAAACAAGCATCAATCGTCATTGGAGGCGAAACCTATAAATCATTGGCGCAAGATGTAGAAGTTACCGCTGCAGTAGACAAACCTAGCGATCAAATGACGGCCGATGATATTGCCGATGAAAATTTGCATTTGGTTGCTGAAGTCTCAAAATCAAACCCGTATTTAAACGAGGCAATTACAGTAATCTATAAACTATACGTTAGTAGAAACATCAGTGTTTCTAACTATCAACCATTAGACAACCCAACATATAATAATTTTTGGAGTCAAGATATTAAAGTAAATGCCCTAAGCGCTCAAAATGGCACGTACAAAGGAAAACCTTATCGCTACGTAATATTGAAGCGTGTAGTTCTGTACCCTCAAAAATCGGGCAAGCTAGACATAGAACCATTATCACTAGATGTTACCGTAGATGTACCAACAGGCAGAAGAGATTTCTTTGGACAACGAATGTATGCCCAAACCAACAAAACCGTATCTGCCGGAAATAGAACCATTAATGTAAAACCTTTACCATTAGATAATCAGCCAGCCGATTTTAATGGTGCAGTTGGTGATTTTGATTTTTCAGTGACTACAAGTAAGACGAGCTTAAATGCATCAGAATCTTTACAAGCAACGGTAGAGGTCAGCGGAAAAGGAAATCTAAAATTATTCAAACTTCCGGAACTTGAATTACCGAGTGCTTTAGAAGTTTATGAGCCCGAATTTACCGAAGGGGTTAGAACCACTTTGGCGGGCATGCAAGGTAAGGTAAGTAACCAGTACACCATTGTGCCATCCTTTAGGGGAAAATATCCTATATCACCATTAAGCTTTAGTTACTTTAATCCATCCACAGGAAAATATGCAACTTTAACTTCAGATGAAATAGTGATCAATGTATTAGAAGGTCCGTTGAGCGCATCTTCTAATTCTACTGTTAGCCCAAATAACCAAAAGCAATCGGTTATTGCTAGCGGAAACCAATTTAATTTTATTAAACTAAATCCAAATTTAACAGGAAAAGGCTTCTCTTATTTCTTTGGATCTACATCATTCTATCTATGGTTGTTATTCCCATTATTATTGATACCCATAGCAATTATACTTAGAAAGAAAAGAGATGAAATGGCGGGAGATATTGTGGGTAATAAAATTAGAAAGGCAAATAAATTGGCTCGTAAATATTTATCTGCCGCTAGAAAAGAATTGGGTAATAAAGATTCTTTTTACGTGGCCTTAGAGCGCGCATTACACAATTATTTAAAGGCCAAGTTGAAGATAGAAACCTCGGAGTTCAGTAAAGATAAAATCACCCACTTACTGACCGAAAAAAATATAGACGACGCTTCTGTAAATAGCTTTATTTCCCTTCTTGAAAACTGCGAGGCTGCGAGATACAGCCCATTTTCTAATGTTCAGATGCAGGCAGATTATGATAAGGCGAGCGAAGTTATTTCTATAATGGATAAACAATTATAAACATGTTCAAAAAGCTAGTTACTCTTATTGGCCTATTTATGGTTTTACTGTGCACCGCTCAGAACAATCAATTGTTTGAGCAGGCTACAGAAGCATATAATGCAGGAGATTACGCAAAAGCGGCAGATTTTTATAATAGCATCCTTGAAAATGGCAAACATTCAGCTGCTGTATATTATAATTTGGGCAATGCCTATTACAAACAGAATAAAATTGCAGAAAGCATATATTTCTACGAAAAAGCCCTGTTATTATCCCCAAATGACGAAGAAATAAAAACCAATCTCAGCTATGCTCAAAACATGACTATAGATGCTATTGATACAATGCCCGAAACCGGTTTATCTAGACTTTACAAGAATATAACGGGTAAGTTAACTTTTGATCAGTGGGCATATTTGGCTATAGGGTTTATGATGCTTTTTGTAGTGTTATACATTCTTTTCTATTACTCTAATTATTCCACAAGAAAAAGATTAACCTTTATTGGTAGTCTACTTGCAATGTTTTTCTGCATTATCTCTGTAATATTCGCTTATGTTCAACGAAGTGATTTTGACAAAGACCAACCTGCTATTGTTTTTTCTGAAGAAAGTCTGGTAAAAGCTGAACCTAATAACAGTAGTGCCGAAGTATTTATTTTACACGCTGGCACTAAAGTGAACGTTCTTGATCAATTAGACGATTGGAAGAAAATAAAACTTGCCGACGGTAAAACAGGATGGTTACCAAATGATGATATAAAAATGTTAAAGGATTTTTAGAAAATTGTTAACAGTTTTTGACAGTTTGCGTACTATCTTTACGCTTCTTATTTTTGTATATGCAATTTATCGCACGTTTTACACTCTTATTTTTTTGGCTATTTGCAATAACTGCACCTAGCATTATTACCCTGTGCGATGTTGATAACCCAATTGTTATTACCAATTTAAACGAGGAAGAGCAAGAAAGCGGTAAGAAATCAATGGGTGAAGAAAAATTTGTAAAAGATAATTCTATCCATTTTTCATTTATATCCATTCATGAAAACTCTATAATCGGAAACATGAATACCATAGGTTATCTAGACCTATATTTAGAAGTCTTTTCTCCTCCGCCAGATTACATTAGTTAATATTCCGTATTTTTTATATTAACTAATCAGTCCTTAATTTAGGACTTAATTATTTTACTTCATGTTCAAACATATTAAAAGTGATATTCCAGCGAGTATCGTTGTATTTTTTGTTGCGCTGCCTTTATGTTTAGGTATTGCATTAGCTAGTGGAGCCCCACTATTTTCAGGTTTAATTGCCGGTATTATTGGTGGTGTCGTTGTTGGCGGACTTAGTGGCTCCAAAATCGGAGTTAGTGGACCTGCTGCAGGTTTGGCAGCGATTGTTCTTACTGCAATCGGTACCTTAGGCGGGTATCAAAACTTTTTGGTCGCCGTAGTTTTAGGTGGTATTATCCAAATAGTATTTGGTGTTTTAAAGGCTGGTGTTATCGGCTATTATTTTCCCTCTTCAGTAATTAAAGGAATGCTTACCGGTATTGGTATTATTATTATACTGAAACAGATTCCTCACTTTTTTGGTTATGACCCAGATCCTGAAGGTGACTGGGCCTTTTTTCAAGTTGATGGAGAGAATACCTTTTCAGAGATACTCAACACTATCAACAATATCAGTCCCGGTGCTACCTTAGTAGCTATTATTGGATTATCTATATTGTTACTGTGGGACAAAGTTTTATCTAAAAAAGGAAAAATATTTCAGATAGTACAAGGACCGTTGGTAGCTGTAGCCGTGGGTATTATTTTTTATATTCTAACGCAGAACAGTGAAACACTTGCCATTTCAAATGAGCATTTAGTGAGCGTACCAGTACCGGAGGATGCTGCATCATTTTTAGGGCAGTTTAGTTTTCCGAACTTTAGTGCTATCTCTAATCCACAGGTATGGATAACAGGTTTTACCATTGCTCTAGTCGCTAGTTTAGAAACCTTACTTTGTGTTGAAGCAACAGATAAGTTGGATCCGCATAAAAATGTAACTCCTACAAACAGAGAATTACTTGCCCAAGGTACTGGTAACATCATCTCTGGTATGATCGGTGGTCTTCCTATTACACAGGTAATTGTTCGTAGTTCTGCAAACATTCAATCTGGTGGTAGAACGAAATTATCGGCTATCATTCACGGTTTTTTACTGTTGATTTCGGTGATTCTAATTCCAACGTTGTTGAATATGATTCCACTATCGGTTTTAGCGGCAATTTTATTCATTGTTGGGTTTAAACTAGCCAAACCTTCGCTATTCATGAAAATGTATAAGTTAGGTTGGAAACAATCGATTCCGTTTTTTGTTACCGTTTTAGGTATTGTATTTACAGATTTACTTATCGGTATCAGCTTAGGGCTAGCCGTTGGTATTGTTGTAATACTGCTTAAAAGTTACCAGAATTCACATTTTCTACATATTGAGGATAATAGTGATGGAAAGCACAAAATAAAAATGACCTTGGCAGAAGAAGTTACTTTTTTCAACAAAGGAGCAATTTTGAAAGAATTGGACAATCTACCTAAAAACACCTATCTAGAAATTGACATATTAAAGACTAGATATTTGGATCATGATATTGTAGAGATCTTAGAAGATTTCAGTTTAAAGGCCAAAGAAAGAAATATTGATATTAAGCTGATATCAAAACGTGGAGTGGTAGAAAATCCTCCAAGTTATATTGAGTTCTTTGAGAAAAGACCAAAATCTAAATTAAGCCTTAGCTAACAGATTATTTAATACGCAATTAAAATAATGTTCTTTTGTGCTCACCTAATCTATATAAACGTGTAAGTTTATAGGGAAAACAGATAAAGAACATATTAAAAATATATTATAAAACATTATGAAAGCACATACTAAAGAAACACAAGCCACAATGACTCCAGAAAAGTCGTTGACTTTTTTAAAGGAGGGCAATGAAAGATTTCAAAATAACCTAAAAGCAAACCGTAATCTCTTAGAGCAAGTTAATGATACTAGCGAAGGGCAATTTCCATTTGCTACAATTTTAAGTTGTATTGATTCTAGAGTATCTGCAGAGCTAGTTTTTGATCAAGGTCTTGGTGACATCTTCAGTGTTAGAATAGCAGGAAATTTTGTTAACGAAGATATACTTGGTAGTATGGAGTTCGGTTGCAAATTAGCCGGAACAAAACTAATTGTTGTTTTGGGCCATACTAGTTGTGGTGCCATTAAAGGTGCATGTGATCACGCAAGGTTAGGGAACTTAACCGCATTGATAAATAAAATTGAACCAGCAGTAGACGCTGTAAAAGAACCTACGGATGAAAGTCTTAGAAATTCCAAGAATTTAAAATTCGTAGATGAAGTGGCTTCTAAAAACGTAGAATTGACCATTGCGAACATTAGAAAGCAAAGTCCGGTTCTTGCAGAAATGGAAGAAAATGGAGAAATTAAAATTGTTGGCGCTATGTACGATATTGCTTCTGGAGCAGTATCATTCTATGAGTAAACATAGATTTGTATAGAAATACTTAAAAAAAACCGATGTGCTTACATCGGTTTTTTTATTTCTCATCTCACTTTTACATCGATATTAAAAGAGCATTTTCGCTTTTTAAGTATTCTAGCGTCTATATAAACCGCCAAAAACATATTAAACCTCTTTTAAAAGTTTTAAATTTGCGGCTTTAATCAACATTCATGATTGATAATATAAAGAAAGAAATTGCAACAGTAGCTTCGTTTACAGCCGATAACATTGAGGCCGTTGAAACGTTTAGAATTAAGTATCTAGGTAAGAAAGGAATTCTTAATGACTTTTTTGCTGAATTTAAAAATGTACCCAATGAACAAAAAAAGGAATTTGGGCAAACTATTAATGAGCTTAAGCAAGCTGCTACCGCAAAGGTTGAGTCTCTAAAAGAAGCTTTAGAGAATACACAAACCGAAGAACAGGTATATGGCGATTTAACCAGACCTGGAAATCCTATTGAGCTAGGAACCCGTCATCCAATCTCTATCGTAAAAAATAGGATCATCGATATTTTCTCAAGAATAGGTTTCAATGTTTCCGAAGGTCCAGAGATTGAAGATGATTGGCACAACTTTACCGCATTGAACTTACCAGAATACCATCCGGCAAGAGATATGCAAGACACTTTCTTTGTTCAAACAGATCCAGATATTCTTTTACGTACACATACCTCATCGGTACAAGTACGCTATATGGAAAACAACAAACCGCCAATTAGAACTATTTCTCCTGGTAGAGTTTATAGAAACGAAGCAATTTCCGCTAGATCACACTGCTTCTTTCATCAAGTAGAAGGTTTATACATTGACAAAGATGTTTCCTTTGCAGATCTAAAACAAACCCTGCAGTATTTTACTACCGAGCTTTTTGGAAAATCTAAAATTAGGCTTAGACCTTCTTATTTTCCATTTACTGAGCCAAGTGCAGAGGTAGACGTGTATTGGGGATTGGAAACCGAAACAGATTATAAGATGACCAAAGGTACCGGTTGGTTAGAAATAATGGGTTGTGGTATGGTAGATCCCAACGTTTTAAAAAATTGTGGTATAGACCCAGAAGTCTATTCTGGCTTTGCCTTCGGTATGGGTATAGATCGTATTGCTTTATTACTACACCAAATTTCTGATATTCGTTTATTAAGCGAAAATGATTTACGGTTTTTAGAGCAGTTTAAGAGCGCACTTTAAAGTAGTACAGTGAAAAAAGATATTGAAATACCAGTTGCCAAAGATGTTTATGTAGCCATGATTCGTGAATGGAACGAAGAATTTTTGGACAAAGATTGGAATGCCTATATCATTAACGATCGTAAAACACCTATTGAAATGACTATGGTAGTCTCTAAAGGGTATGATCAAGATCGTAAATCTTCTACGATGAGGCACGGTATCGGCGACATGGAACCTAAGTCTTTTAGAAAAATAGAGGTAGTACAAGAAGATGTTTTGGGGTTGAACAATGAGTTTTTTGTCACATTCTATGCGGATAATAAGTTGTACGAAAAACGCTTTGTGTTCGAAAAGAATACCGTGACAGAAAATAACTTGGTTAATATTCAATTGATCGATAAAGAGGGCATTTTGGCTAAGTAAGATTTTAAAAGCAACCAATGCATCATGCGGCTATCTAATAAATAAAACATGAAGCTTAAAATTGCAATCTTATTATTCATCATTATTTTAAACAATGCCTGTGACGTTTCTCAGGAAGGAACAGATTGTGCTTTAGTTGATTGTGCAGTTGGACAATTATTTTCTGTTGAGTTGATCGATAATGACGGTAATAATTTGATTACCAACGGCACCTATGCCATTTCAGAAATATCAATAACCACTAATGAATCTGAAATAGATTTAATACCCTTTAATTCTAACGATTTTCTAAATTTTATAGTTGAAAATAAAAGTGGTGAAAGCATTTATACCATACGATTTTCAGAATCTGAAATTGATACGTTAAATCTCAATTTGGTTGAATTGAACCAAACTTCTGTTTGCTGCGGCCCCTATTATGCAGTTCAAAGTGCTACTTATAATGGTACCGATCATGAGATACTGGCTAACGAGAATGATGATTTTTTTAAAATTACTGTAGTCAAGTAATTAAATTATTCCATTTCTAAACTCCTATAAATAGTAGTTATATTGGGCTAAATAGCTGTAACGAGACTCAACAGCATCTTCGATTCTTCTAAATTTCAATACTTTAACATTTTTTAAGTTCTTTTGGTTTGTTTGCTACCGAACTAATCATACCTTTGTGCTTTCAAATTAAAAAAATGAGTAAAGAAGAGAGCAAACAAGTATTAATAGAAGAGTTAGGAGTATACTTTGAGACAGAGTATGACCTACCTCCGCTTGCTGCCAGAATCTTTGCAAATTTAGTTGTTACCGATGAGGACGGATTAACTTTTGAAGATTGCCTTGAAAAAAGAGGTGCTAGTAAAAGTTCTATTTCCACATCTTTAAACCTATTACAACAAATTGGTTTTATCAACTATTTCACTAAATCTGGAGATCGTAAGCGTTATTTTAAAGTATCTCGAAAAGATGCAATTTTTAGCAATAAGCTTAAGCAATCATTAAAAAAGTTGGAAACAGAATGTAAAATGATTGATAAAGTAGCTACATACAATCAAAAATACAATGCATCAAAATATGAGGAAAACAAGGAAAAGAAAGAAATCTATCTTAATTGTTTAGAAGAAACCAAGAGAATTTTTAAGCAAACAATCAATGATCTAAAAAACTTTCAAGAATAATTTTTTTACACATTTAGTTCGTTTTTTACCGAACTATCAGAATTAACAAAACCTTAACAAGGAAACAACAATCATAAAAACAAGACCCATCTAAAATGAAAAAGTTATCAATTATAGGAATATTAAGTTCAGCTTTACTTTTAAGCTCATGCTTTGGTTCATCTGAAAAACCGGCACAAGGTGCTGCAGCACCACCTCCACCAAGTTTGGAAGTAGGTACTCTTAATCCAGAAACTATTACCATTTACAACGAATTTTCAACCACCTTGCAAGGAAAGCAAAATGTTGAAATATGGCCAAAAGTATCGGGCTTTGTTCAAGAGATTTATGTTGAAGAAGGTCAGAAAATTAAAAAGGGTCAATTACTTTTTAAACTAGAGACCCAAACCTTGAACCAAGATGCGAATGCTGCCAAAGCTTCCGTCAATGTTGCTCAGGTAGAAGTCAATAAGCTAAAGCCCCTGGTAGAAAAGAATATTATCAGTGAAGTGCAATTAGAGACCGCAAAAGCTCAATTAGAACAAGCAAAAGCTAATTACGAGAGTGTTACCTCTAACATTAACTATTCTAGAATTACTAGCCCGGTTGACGGCTATATTGGAGAAATTCCATTTAAAGTTGGAACATTGGTTAGCTCTAGTATGACACGACCTTTAACTACTGTTTCAGATATTAGTGAGGTACGTGCCTATTTTTCTTTAAACGAAAAAGAACTTTTAGAGCTAAAAGAGTCTATGCCTAAAAACGATAATAACCAAATGGATCTAGAGAAAGCTCCAAAGGTAACCCTTATAATGGTCAATGGTGAAGAATATCCACAACCCGGTAAAATAGCCATGATAAACAACATTATTAACAGTACTACAGGTAGCGTTACGGCTAGAGCAGATTTTGAAAACGAAAACAATTTGTTAAGCAGTGGTAGTACAGGTAAAATTAAACTTCCTGCTATATACCAAGATGCCTTTGAAGTTCCACAATCTGCCACTATCGATTTACAAGGTAAAAAACTGGTTTATGTTGTAAAAGATGACAATACGGTAACCACAAAGCCTTTAAATATTATTACAACTACCCAAAAAGGATTCATAGTTCAGAATGGTTTGGAAAAAGGTACAACCATTGTGCTTGAAGGTGTGTCAAAATTAAAAGACGGAATGACCATAAACCCGGTCAAATAACAATCCGAAATTCATTATAACATATAAATAAAGAACAATGTTTCAAAGATTTATAGATCGTCCCGTACTTTCTACGGTGATATCGATCATCATCGTCATACTTGGTATTTTGGGTTTATCAACCTTGCCAGTAGAACAATATCCAGAAATTGCCCCACCAACAGTTCAGGTAACAAGTACCTATACCGGGGCAAATGCTGAAACCGTATTGAACAGTGTTGTTATTCCGTTAGAGGAACAGATTAATGGTGTTGAAGACATGCTGTACATGACCTCTAACGCGAGTAACGACGGTGCATCTACCATCAATGTATTTTTTAAACTTGGTACTGACCCAGATATTGCAGCGGTTAACGTACAGAACAGGGTTGCGAGAGCAAATAGTGTATTACCACAGACCGTGGTTCAAACCGGTGTAATTACACAGAAATCACAAACCAGTGCATTGCTGTTCTTCTCATTATTCTCAGATAGTGATGAGTATGACGCTACATTCGTTGAAAACTATGCAAGAATTAATATCGTACCCAAGTTACAACGTATTGAAGGTGTAGGTAATGTAACCGTATTTGGTTCTAAAGATTACTCAATGCGTATCTGGTTAAATCCAGAAAAAATGGCAGCATATAATTTAATGCCATCTGATATTCAAGCAGCGTTAAACGAGCAAAACCTTGAAGCGGCAACCGGTAAGATCGGTGAAAATGCTGATGGTGTTTATGAGTATGTATTAAAATATAAAGGTCGTCTTTCTGAAGAAGCGGAATATGAAGACATTATTATTAGAGCACAGGAAAACGGACAGTTTTTAAGATTAAAGGATGTAGCCGAGATTGAATTAGGAGCTTTCAACTACGGTACAAAGAACGAAGGTATGGGTAAACCCGGTACTGCCGTTGGGGTCTTTCAAACCTCTGGATCTAATGCAAATGCCATTATTGACGAAATTGAAAGCATTTTACAAGAGAGCCAAAAAGATTTTCCAAAAGGATTGGATTATGTAATTCCATTTAACTCAAAAGATTTCTTAAGTGCTTCTATTGACCATGTAATACAAACATTAATTGAAGCCTTCTTATTGGTTTTCTTGGTAGTATTCATCTTCTTACAAGATTTTAGATCTACATTAATACCCGCTATTGCCGTTCCAGTGGCCATTGTAGGTACGTTCTTCTTCTTATCCCTATTTGGATATTCCATTAACATGCTGACTTTGTTCGCGATGATTCTCGCCATTGGTATTGTAGTGGATGATGCCATTGTGGTAGTCGAAGCGGTGCATGCGAAAATGGAAGAAGGGGCAACGAATGCTAAAGTGGCTACAAAATCTGCCATGTCCGAAATTTCAGGAGCAATTATCTCGATTACCTTGGTGATGTCAGCAGTATTTATTCCGGTGTCTTTCATTAGTGGATCATCGGGTGTGTTCTACCAACAATTTGGTATTACCTTGGCCATCGCCATTCTTATTTCTGCGGTGAATGCATTAACCTTGAGTCCGGCATTGGCTGCACTTTTATTGAAGCCTCATAACCCATCCGAAGAACATAAAAAAGGATTTACCAAACGTTTCTTCTCTGCTTTCAACACTGGGTTTGATGCCATGACAGATAAATATGTTGGTTCTGTTAAACTCTTTGCCAAAAGAAAATGGTTGACGTGGGGATCGCTTATAATATTCTCCCTAATTGCGGTTATGCTATTTAGGTCTACCCCAACAGGATTTATACCCAATGAGGATCAAGGACTAATTTTTGCCGATGTTACCATGCCACCGGGCACTACTTTGGAACAAACGCAAAAGACAGTGAAAAAACTTGATTCCATTTATCAATCTATGGATATCATTGAAGCGAGAATGAACATTACGGGTTTCAGTATTTTGAACAGTGTTAATGGTGGTTCTTACGGATTCTCTGTACTACGACTTAAAAACTGGGCAGAAAGAGAAGGTGAAGGCGAATCTGTTAAAGCGGTTCTAGGTAGTCTATTCGCTAAAACAGCTGGTTTAAAAGATGCTAAAATATTCTTCTTTACTCCGCCAAGTGTTAGAGGTTTTGGTAACTCTACAGGTTTTGAAATGAACTTACAGAGTAAAGATGCCGATGATTGGTCTTCTGTAAATGATGTTACCAATGAATTCTTAGCGGCACTGAACGCTAGGCCAGAGGTACAATATGCCATTACGAACTTTAACTCTAACTTCCCTCAATACGAGTTACAGGTAGATGTGGAAAAAACCAAAATGGCCGGCTTGGCAGTAACAGATGTTTTTAGTGCAATGCAGGGTTACTATGGTGGTCTTTACACAACAGATTTCAACAAATTCGGTAAGCAATACCGTGTAATGATACAGGCTAAACCTGAGGATAGAGCAGATGAAAATTCATTGAACCACATTTTTGTAACGAATGCCAACGGAGAATCTGTTGCGGTATCACAATTTGTTTCATTGAAGAAAATATACGGTCCGGAAGTGGTTAGTAGATTTAACCTTTTAAGTTCGGTAAAAATTAACGGTGCAATGAACCCTGGGTACTCAACGGGTGATGCTATTGCGGCTATTGAAGAGGTAACAGCACAGGTTTTACCTAATAACTACACCTATGAGTATTCTGGCCTTACCAAAGAAGAAAATAGTGCGGGCAGCCAAACCATCATCATATTTATGCTGAGTTTGGTATTCGTATACTTCTTATTAAGTGCACAGTACGAGTCGTACATCTTACCATTATCGATAATACTATCATTACCAATAGGTATTGCCGGTGCTATTGGATTTGTAAGTATGGCCGGACTTGAAAACAACATCTATTTTCAGATAGCTTTGATCATGCTTATTGGTCTTCTTTCTAAGAATGCCATTCTTATTGTAGAGTTTGCTTTGCAACGTAGAAAACATGGCATGTCAATAATCGATTCTGCCATAGATGGTGCAAAAGCGAGACTTAGACCTATTTTAATGACTTCGTTCGCCTTTATTCTTGGATTAATGCCATTGGCTCTGTCTAGCGGTATTGGTGCAGTAGGTAATAGATCTATTGGTATGAGTGCCGTTGGTGGTATGTTAATAGGTACCATATTCGGTTTGTTTGTTATACCGGCATTATATGTCATTTTCCAAACCATGCAAGAGCGTATTTCGGGCGCACCACAAGAAGTTATTGAAAATAAAGAACTATAGAAATCATGAATAAATTAGTCACTAATAAACTAATACTGGTTGCATTATTACCGCTTTTGTTGCAGTCTTGTTTTACAGCAAAAACGTATGAACGCCCCAGTGTAGAAACAGAAAACCTTTATAGAACAGATAATCTGCCACAAGACAGTATCTCTTTTGCAACGGTTTCATATAAAGACCTTTTTACAGATTCTTATTTAAAGACATATATAGAAAGGGGATTGCAAAACAATCTTGATATTAGAATTGCATTGCAGAATATTGCTGCTGCAGAGGCATATGTTAAACAAGGTAAGGCAGGTTATTTGCCTACCTTGAACGGTGCCGCAAGCGCTACAAGAACGGCAAAGAACAGTGAAAACGGACAGTTTGGTACACTTTTTACCCAACCATACAATCAATTTGAAATGTCTGGTACCGTTTCTTGGGAAGCCGATATATGGGGCAAAATTAGAAGTACTAAACGTGCCAGTGATGCCAGCTACCTACAAACCGTAGCTGCCCACAAAGCGGTAAAAACAAGTTTAGTTGCACAAATTGCGACTACGTATTACCAATTATTGGCTTTGGACAAACAGATTGCGGTTACCGAGAAAACCATAGAAACACGTTCTAAAAGTTTGGAGACCATTGAAGCGTTAAAAGAAGCTGGTCAAGAAAACCAAGTAGGTGTAGATCAGACCGCGGCACAACTATATAGTGCTCAAAGTCAATTATTAGACCTTAAGAACCTACAATATCAAGCTGAAAATACCTTGAGTATTTTGCTAAGTGAACCACCACAGGATTATGCGCGTAGTACACTAGATGAGCAAACACTACCTAGTGATTTAAAACTTGGTGTACCTGCCCTTTTATTACGCAACAGACCAGATATTATGCAGGCAGAATATGGATTGGTGAACAGCTTTGAGCTAACAAATGTTGCTAGAAGTAACTTTTACCCTTCTATTACGCTATCTGCCCAAGGTGGACTGCAAAGTTTAGAAATTGATAACTGGATAGATTCTAGCTCCATCTTTGCAAACCTAGTTGGCGGACTTACACAACCTATTTTTAATGGGCGAAAAATTAGAACTGCTTATGAAGTTGCAAAAATAGAGCAAGAGCAGTCGTTGCTAAGCTTTAAACAAGCACTTTTAACAGCTGGCAAAGAAGTGTCAGAAGCTTTATACGATTACAATATTGCTGTTGAAAAAGAAGTATTCGTGAGTAAACAAGTGGTTGCCCTAAAAAGAGCTGAAACCAATTCTGAAGAACTATTGAACAGTGGTTACCTAACGTATTTAGATCTATTAACGGCAAGAGAAAATTCATTGAACGCCGAACTCAATTTAGTGGACAACAAATTTTCTCAACTATCGGCTACCGTAGAGTTATATCGCTCACTTGGTGGCGGATGGCAATAGATCTATGCTTTAAAAAAATGCAGAAAAAAACTGAATATATTGAACAGGCATTAGTGCTTTTCTCTAAATATGGATGCAAAAGGGTCGGAATGGATGATGTGGCTGAGACCCTTGGCATCTCTAAAAAAACATTATATGAAGTTTTTGAAAACAAGAGTGATCTTGTACACGAAAGTGTTACACTTTTACTGAATAGAACGCATGATAAAATGAGTAGGTTTTTTCAAACTTCTGATCAAACGCCAAATCCATTTAATAATATTATTCATATTTATAGAGTAGGACTTAAGGAGCTAAGAAACCTAAGTCCTACTTTTTTATATAGCTTAAAGAAATATTACCTTCAATCCTATAGACTTTATGACAATTTTACCAAAGCGGTAGTCTGGACCTACGTTTTGGATTTATTGGAAGAAGCAAAGACTAAAGGACTCTTAAGAGATAACATAAACATTAAGCTCATATGCGAGCTATTTCTTCTTAGAATAAATGAGGTAATAGTACCAAATAGAGATTTTTTTGATAGCTATACTACAGATGAACTTTTGGAACATTTAATTATAGTGCCGTTACATGGCATTAAAAAATAAAAACGTGTTAACGTAGTCCAAAACCTTTTGCAGCCCACCATGGGTGAATTTCTATTTGTAACCTTCCTGCCTTTACCATAGGATCTGCATTTGCCAAACTATCGGCCATTTCAATATTTGGTGTATTGTAAATTGTGATTCCCTTAATATCTCCATCATCTCCAAAAGGACCCGAAATATCGGCATACCCTAATTCATACATCTTACTCAAATGCGCCATGTGCAGACGTTGTAGGCTATCTGCCTCAGATTTGGTTTGCTTACGGTTTGGTCCACTTTTTAAAAAAGCAATATAGTACTCTTGCATAAGTACGGTGTCCTTGGTTTTTTCATCTACATATTCAAAAATTTGAAAACCTTTGTCAGTAAGCTCTGTCTTCAACTTTGCCGCCGATTTCTTTTGCGCTTTAGGTTCAACGTTGGCGACTTCCGTTGTATTTTCTTTACAGGCCTGTATAAAGATTAACGCTATTAATACCCAACAAATGTTTCTATTACTTACCATAAATTAAAGGGTGTTTTGCTTAATTGAGAGTTATAGTATTTTACTTCTCCTGTTACTTCAATTCCAAGCCAAGCGGGTTTATCAAAAGATTCATTTTCATGGTTCAATTCGATTTCAGCCACTGTTAGTCCTTCATTTTCATCATAAAATTCATCAACCTCATAAACATGGTTTCCTATCGGTACTTCATACCTGTATTTATCTAGAATTCCTTTTTCACACAACTTCAATAGATTTTCTGCATCTTCTACAGAAATTTCTTTTTCCCATTCAAATCTAGATGTGCCGGAAGTATTGGATTTCCCCTTTACGGTAATAAAGCCTAGCTCTCCCTTAATCCTTACCCTTACCGTTCTATTGGGATCGGTGTTTAAAAAACCTTGAACAATTCTGGTTTTAGAACTTGCTACCGATTTATAATCGTCAGATTTCACCAAAAATTTACGCTCTATTTCTATCATATGAATGGTTAAAACTACTATCCAAAAACTAAGATAAGTCTTAAATTTGCTTATGCCCAATGAAATGCCCTTGCGAAAAATTATTCATGTTGATATGGATGCATTTTATGCCTCTGTAGAAGAATTGGATAACCCTGATTTAAAAGGGAAACCTCTGGCAGTAGGCGGAAGTGAAAAAAGAGGTGTTGTTTCTGCCGCCAATTATGAAGCCCGTAAATTTGGGGTACGCAGTGCAATGAGCGGATTTCAAGCCAAAAAAAACTGTCCACACCTAACTTTTGTAAAACCGCGGTTTGACCGTTACAAAGAAATCTCAAAGCAAATACGGGCAATTTTCTTTGAATACACTGATCTTGTAGAACCGCTGTCTCTTGACGAAGCTTATCTTGATGTTACCGTCAACAAAAAAGGGAATCCTTCTGCTACCATGCTTGCCACTGAAATTCGTCAACGCATTCTAGAAAAAACAGGCTTAAATGCTTCTGCAGGCATCTCCATCAACAAATTCATAGCCAAAGTTGCTAGTGATATAAATAAACCTAACGGACAAAAAACCGTAAACCCAGAAGAAGTGATTCCTTTTTTGGAAAATTTAGACATACGTAAGTTTTATGGAGTGGGTAAAGTCACCGCTGAAAAAATGTATAAGCTGGGCATTTTTACCGGCAAGGACTTAAAAGGAAAATCAATCGAATTTCTAGCTGATAATTTTGGCAAGAGCGGTCCCTACTATTACCACGTGGTACGTGGTATACACAACAGCGAAGTTAAACCACACCGCATTCCAAAATCAGTTGGTGCAGAGCGTACTTTCAATGAAAATCTTAGCAGTGAGGTTTTTATGCTAGAGCGATTAGAGCACATTGCCCAAGAATTAGAAAGAAGACTAACGAAATCAAAAGTTGCCGGTAAAACAATCACCCTGAAGATAAAATACAGCGATTTTACTTTAAATACCAGAAGTAAAACAATGCCTTATTTTATAGCTGATAAAGACCTCATTTTAGAGACTGCAAAAGATCTTTTATACCAAGAAGAGCTGCAAAATTCCGTTAGGCTATTAGGTATTTCTTTATCTAACCTAAATACAGAGGATAAAAAAGCCAAAAAAACTGACGATAAATCAATTTTAGTGCAATTAAAGTTTGATTTTTAAATATTGCACCCTTTTTTTAACCTTTTGTCCAATAATTAAAAAAGTTAACAAAAATTAACGGCTTATAGTTGTACAGCAATAATTGCTAAGATAATTTTGGTTGCTTTAAATGAAAAAGAGTTTATTAAAATTTCTTCTTTCCCTCTGTATACTACTTACGGGTATATACAGCCCCCTATTTGCTAACTACAATATAGAGGGTACTTCTTTTCATTCGGTTCAAAAACTCTCAAATTCAATTTCAAATACCCCAGAGGCGGCTTCTTTTCATAAAGCAGTTCTTAAAAACTCATTTGGCAACCTCAACAAGCTTCTTGAGATTGAAGCTATTGAAATTGAAGAAGAAGAGAATGAGCAATCTCATGTTAAAAAAGTGGTGGAGTACCAACAAGCCTCTGCTTCTTTTTATTTATTAGCTGTTTTATTCTTATTCAGCTATTTTACAAATAACAGCACACTACACAAGCTATTTACTTTTCTACCTGTAGCAAATAGGCGCTTTGTCCTATACCAGGTATTTCGCATTTAAAATTTCCCTAGGTCAAGTACTCAACTTGACCCGAACATCACAACATTATTAAGCAACAGCCAATTTAAGATGTATCATCTTGTGCTTTAATGTTGTATGTCTCCACATTTTCAAATTACATTTTCCAATCAATTAAATATTCATTTTTATGACCAAGAGCGTACTCCTGATCGCTACCGCATGCACATTGTTTATTGCGGCAAGCTGTAATTCTAAAAAAGAAAAAAAAGAAGAGCACACCAAATTTTTAGTCACTAGTCCCATTAAAAAAGATACTTCAATTACAAAAGACTATGTGTGTCAAATTAACTCCTTTAAACATATTGAACTAAGAGCCTTAGAGAAAGGGTATTTGAAGGAAATTCACGTTGACGAAGGTCAGATTGTGAAAAAAGGGCAAAAAATGTTCAACATTATGCCGAACATCTATGAAGCCGATCTACAAAAAGCAAAAGCAGAGGCAAAAGTTGCCGAAATAGAATTACAAAACACCCAACTTTTAACCGATGGTAATGTCGTTTCTAAAAACGAACTTGCCATGGCAAAAGCCAATTATGACAAAGCCAATGCCGAAGTATCGTTAGCACAGACCCATTTAGGTTTCACCAATATTCGTGCACCTTTTGATGGTATTATGGACCATTTACACGTTAGGGAAGGAAGCCTTTTAGATGAGGGTGAACTATTGACCACATTATCGGATAATTCTAAAATGTGGGTGTATTTCAATGTGCCCGAAGCAGAGTATCTAGACTACATAATGAGTACTGATAAAGATGCCAAAAAAGAGGTACAACTCTTAATGGCGAACAACAAAAAGTTCAACCAAAAGGGTATTGTTGAAACTATTGAAGGTGAATTCAACAATGAAACCGGTAATATTGCCTTTAGGGCCACCTTCCCAAATCCAGATCAAATTCTAAGGCATGGTGAAACCGGTAGTGTTCTTATGACCATTCCTTTTAAATCTGCATTGATCATACCTCAAAAAGCAACTTTTGAAATATTGGACAAACGCTACGTTTTTGTTTTGGATCAAGACGATGTTGTTCACCAAACCGAAATTTCCGTTTCCGCAGAACTTCCTCACCTTTTTGTGATAAGCAAGGGATTACAGCCAACGGACAGAATTTTAGTAGACGGTATTAGAATGGTTAAAAACAACGAAAAGATAGAAACCGTATTTGCCGAACCTGCCGAAGTAATGTCAAAATTGGCAGTTTACGCCGAGTAACTAAAAAACAAAGAACATGTTCAGTAAGTTTATAAAAAGACCGGTATTGGCCATCGTCATATCGGTAATCATAGTATTCGTAGGGTTGCTTTCCATTAAGCAATTGCCTATTTCACAATTCCCTGATATTGCACCTACGACGGTCAATATCTTTATTGCCTACCCTGGTTCTAGCGCAGATGTATTGGTGAAATCCACGCTTATCCCTTTAGAAACCGCTATAAACGGTGTTCAAGGTATGCGCTATATTGCCTCTGATGCAACTAGTGCAGGTGAAGGTACGCTCCGTATTATTTTTGAACCCGGCACAGATCCAAATCAAGCCGTGGTTAGGGTAAAAACAAGGGTAGATCAAGTTATGCCCTTATTACCAGAACTGGTGCAACGAGAAGGGGTTATCATAACTCCCGTACAGCCAAGTATGTTAATGTACGTAAATCTATATAGCGACAATAGTGACGACCATGAGTTGTTTCTTTATAACTATGCCTATACTAAAATGATTCCTGAAATTCAGCGAATAGACGGTATTGCAAGTGCTCAAATTTTAGGTAGCCGAAAGTTTGCTATGCGCGTATGGTTGAAACCAGACCGTATGCGTGCCTATAATATTTCTGCAGAAGAGATTCTTCAAGCTATGGAGGAGCAGAGTATTTTGGCTCGACCAGGTAGAATTGGGCAAAGTTCAGGTAAAACATCGCAGTCACTAGAATATGTGCTCTTATACCAAGATAGGTATGATGAGCCACAACAGTACAAAGACATAATTCTTAAGGCGAACCCAGAAGGAGAAATACTAACCTTGGGCGATGTTGCCGATGTTGAATTAGGCAGTGAGTTCTTTGATATCTACTCTAATCTAGATGGTAAGCCCTCTGCCTCTATTGTATTAAAACAAACTTTTGGTAGTAATGCCAGCGATGTAATTGCCGAAGTCAAAGAGAAACTGGCAGAGTTAAAAACAGAATTGCCCACAGGTTTAGATTATAAAATTAGCTATGATGTATCTAACTTTTTAAACGCATCCATAGATCAAGTTATACATACATTAAGAGATGCATTTATATTGGTTGCCATTGTAGTTTTCCTCTTTTTGGGCGATTGGCGTTCTACCTTAATACCCATTATAGCCGTACCTGTTTCTTTGATCGGGGCATTTTTTATAATGCAATTGTTCGGTCTCTCCATAAACTTAATTACGCTATTTGCTTTGGTACTCGCTATTGGTATAGTGGTCGATGATGCCATTGTGGTGGTAGAAGCAGTGCATGCCAAAATGGAAGA
Source organism: Maribacter litoralis (assembly GCF_902506355.1). Classification (NCBI taxonomy): domain Bacteria; kingdom Pseudomonadati; phylum Bacteroidota; class Flavobacteriia; order Flavobacteriales; family Flavobacteriaceae; genus Maribacter; species Maribacter litoralis. The sequence goes on from NZ_LR733271.1 coordinate 1,501,123, forward strand.
AAAACACTTGAGCCCCTATGAAGCGGTAAAACTAGTGGTAAATGAAATTGGAGGGGCAATTATTGCCATTACATTGGTAATGGTTTCCGTATTTATTCCCATTGCTTTTATGACGGGGCCCGTTGGTGTTTTCTACAGACAGTTTTCCATAACCATGGCGGGATCCATTATTTTATCTGCCATTGTTGCATTGACATTGACACCGGTGCTTTGTGCCATGATCCTTAAGAAGGATAACGGTAAAAAACGTAAAAAATCACCTATTGATAAATTCGTTGATTGGTTCAATAAAGGTTTTGAGAAACTAACCGGTAGCTATGTTAAGGTGCTGAATAAAATTGTGGCTAGACGAGTACTTACCTTTGGTATTCTAGCGGCATTTTGCGTTGGTATTTTCTTTACAAATGAATCTTTACCTGCAGGGTTTATACCAAATGAAGACCAAGGTATGATTTATGCCATTATTCAGACTCCACCGGGTTCTACGCTAGAACGTACCAATGATGTAGCAAGAAAACTGCAATTGATCTGTGAGGAAACCGAGGGTGTTGAATCTGCTTCTTCATTAGCTGGTTACGAAATTATGACAGAAGGTCGTGGATCTAATGCCGGTACGGTTTTAATTAACCTTAAACCTTGGGGAGACCGCCACCATTCTGTTCATGAAATTATGGAAGAACTGGAAGAGGAAACCAAAGATCTTGGAGCCGTAATTGAATATTTTGAGCCACCTGCGGTACCTGGTTTTGGTTCTTCCGGGGGATTTTCCATGCGTCTTCTTGACAAAACCGATGGAACCGATTATCACGAATTTGAAAAAATCAACAATGATTTTATGGCTGCATTGTCCGAGCGTGGAGAACTAACTGGGCTATTTACTTTTTACTCGGCCAACTATCCGCAGTACGAATTGAAAATCAATAATAAAATAGCCATGCAAAAAGGGGTTTCCATAGATAAAGCCATGGAAAACCTAAATATTCTTATTGGTAGTACTTACGAGCAAGGTTTTATACGTTTTGGTAGATTCTTTAAAGTGTATACCCAGGCAGCTCCAGAATATAGGGCCTTGCCTTCTGACCTGGAGAAATTGTTCGTAAAGAACGAAGAAGGCGAAATGGTGCCATATTCTGCATTTATGTCCATGGAAAAGAAACTGGGTCCGAATGAAATTACCCGTTACAATCTGTACAATTCAGCTTCCATAAGAGGGCTTCCGGCAATTGGATTTACTAGTGGAGATGCTATTGAGGCCATAAACGAAGTTGCAGAACAAACACTGCCCAGGGGTTTTGATGTAGCTTGGGAAGGATTATCGTATGATGAGGCACAAAGAGGTAATGAATCCATTTACATTTTCATGGTAGTTTTAATCTTCGTTTACTTTGTTCTTGCCGCTCAGTATGAAAGTTTCTTACTTCCGTTGACCATCATCTTGTCATTACCGGTAGGTGTTTTAGGGTCTTTCTTTATGCTAAAGGCTATGGGGCTGGCAAACGATGTTTATGCACAAATCGGACTCATAATGCTTGTTGGTCTCTTAGGTAAAAATGCTGTGCTTATCGTAGAATTTGCGGTACAGAAAAGAAGACAGGGCAGCACCATTCTAGAAGCCGCCATTGAGGGTGCAAAAGTACGTTTTAGACCAATTTTAATGACTTCTTTTGCTTTTATAGCAGGATTGATTCCGTTGGTAATTGCACATGGCGCAGGTGCAATCGGAAATAGAACCATAGGTGGATCTGCCATGGGAGGTATGCTTATGGGTACCCTAATAGGAGTACTTATAATTCCTGGTCTGTACTACATTTTTGCAAGAATGGCAGATGGTCGCGGACTCATAAAAGGAGAATCTGACGAGCCAATTTCAGAAGAATTTGTACGAATCAGTGAGGGCGAAAGCAAAACCCGTCAAAAGCTTCGTGAGTTAAAACAAATGATTAAAAAACTAACCAAAAGAGAAGATAATGATTAAAGTTATTAAACCCTTGAAGCATGGAAAATTGCTTTTCGTGCTTCTAATTCAAATAGGCTTTTTCTATTCTTGTGTACCCACTAAAGAATTGATAGTAGCCAATAAAGATCTTCCAGAGAATTATGCACAACAATTAACGGATAGCGTTAATAGTGCACAATTAAAATGGAAAGATTTCTTTGAAGACGAATACCTGGTGGCCTTAATAGATACGGCATTGGCCAACAACCAAGAGTTACGCATTATGATGCAGCAGATTGATGTAGCACAAAATGAAGTAAAAGCCAGAAAAGGAGAATACCTTCCTTTTATTGATTACGGTGTTAGCGCAGAGGTAGAAAAGGTTGGCGAATACACGCGTAACGGTGCTGTTGAAAAAAACCTGGATGTAAAAGAGGGAGAAGAATTTCCAGAACCGTTAACCGATTATTCCGCAGGATTATTTGCTACATGGGAACTTGATGTTTGGAAAAAACTTCGCAATTCTAAAAAGGCGGCGGCATTAGAGTACTTGTCTACCATTGAGGGAAAAAACTTTATGGTGACAAGGTTAATAGCAGAAATTGCCCAGTCATATTATGAATTGATCGCATTAGATAATCAATTGGCAATTATTGAACAAAATCTAGAACTACAGGGCAACGCTTTAAAAATGGTTCGATTACAAAAAGAAGCTGCCAGAGCCACAGAATTGGCAGTTAAAAGGTTTGAGGCGGAGGTAGCCAAGAACAAAAGTCACAAATTTGAAGTTCAACAAGAAATTGTTGAAATGGAAAACAAGTTGAATTTTTTGGTCGGTAGACAGCCACAACCCATTAATAGAAATGCTGAAGATTTCATTGAAACCAAAATCAATGCAATAAATGCCGGTATTCCTTCGCAGATACTTTTAAATAGACCCGATATTAGACAAGCGGAATTTGAACTGGAAGCCGCAAAACTGAATATTAAGGTTGCAAGAGCTAACTTTTACCCTTCTATTGGGCTTAAGGCAGGTGTAGGTTTACAAGCGTTTAAACCTAAGTACCTAACACAAACTCCAGAATCTTTACTCTATAGTGCCGTTGGGGATATTGTAGGTCCATTAATCAATAGAAATGCTATTAAAGCTGATTATAACACTGCAAATTCTAAGCAGATTCAGGCAGTTTATGAGTATGAAAAAGCAATTTTAAGTGGATATATAGAAGTAGTGAACATGCTATCTAAAATAGAAAACCTTAAAAAAAGCTACGTTCTAAAAGAGGAACAAGTGGAAGCTTTAACGGCATCTATTGATTTGTCTACAAGGCTATTTCAATCGGCAAGAATAGAATACATTGAGGTACTTTTAACACAGCGTGAAGCACTGGAGTCTAAAATGGAGTTGGTTGAAACCAAAAAAGATCAACTATTGGCAAATATAAATGTTTATCAAGCCTTAGGTGGTGGATGGAACTAACTACACCGTAGTTAATTTCAATTAAAGAAAATCCTCAATAGTGGTAAAACATTATTGGGGATTTTTAATGAATTGCCCATATTTAAGGATTATTACTCTTTTAATTGTTCAACGTTTTAATGCCTGTAATACCTAAACTTATATGATTACTTAAACATTTATATTAATCCATTATTAAAGTTATTATCATAGTAGGTAATTTTCTTAGCTTTAACGCCAAGCGTAATGAAAACAAAAATATTTTTCAATCTAAACTTCACAAAATGAATGAGCTAAGAGATTATGATAATGCAAATATCAAGTTTAGAAAAAGTTTAAAATTTACAATGCTACCTGTACTTTCTTGGGATTTTTATGCTCCAAACTATGAGGATATTAAGCATTTAGAAGAGGATTATAATTCCCTCTTATCATTGGTTTCTTCAAATTCATGGAATATTGACCCAAGTATTATAGATAAGAAATTAAGGACTGACAAAAATATTATTGTAGTAACCGATACTCAATTAAATATTGTTTTTGCCACAAAGAATATGTGGAATATGAGTCAATACAGACCAGAGGAAATTTTAGGTAAAAGTCCAAAAATGTTTCAAGGTGAATTAACCTCAAAATCTACATTAAAAATAGTTTCAAATGCAATTAAGGAAAAGAATTCATTTGAAGTTACTGTCGTCAATTACAGAAAAGATGGTTCTACATATAATTGTTGTATACAAGGCGAACCTATTTTTGACCGTAATGGCAATGTTGTCAATTTTATAGCCTATGAAAAAGAAGTAGCATAAACTCTCCGATTACAATACATAAAAAAAGGACCGATTACAAGCGGTCCTTTTTAAATTAAAATACTAGATCTACTAAATATCCTTAGATTCTATTTCAGTTACCCTTAAGGTATTTACCATTCCTTTTTCTTTTATAGGCATTGCCGCAAGACTGATCACCATATCGCCTACTTGTAAATGTCCTTTATTAAAAGCAATGTGGTTAACATCTTCTATAGTGTCATCTGTAGATACAAATTTATCGTAATAGAATGCTTTAACTCCCCACAATAAGTTCAACTGTGTCAATATACGCTTGTTAGAGGTAAAGACTAAAATGTACGCACTAGGTCTCCATGCAGAAATCTGAAATGCAGTATACCCACTATTTGTTAAGGTTGAAATTGCTTTGGCCTTGATATCATTTGCCATTAAGGCAGCATGGTAACATATAGACTTTGTGATAAATCTTTTTGTACGTATGTGTGGAGGGTTTTGTGGAACCTGAATCAAATCTGATCCTTCAACACTCTCTAAAATACTTGACATTTTTTCAATTACCTGAACAGGGTAGTTACCTACAGAAGTTTCGCCAGATAGCATTACTGCATCAGCACCATCCATAACAGAGTTGGCAACATCATTTACCTCTGCTCTAGTTGGTGTAAGACTAGTTATCATAGTCTCCATCATTTGTGTAGCAATAATTACCGGTATTCTTGCTTTTTTAGCACGTAATACCAATTGCTTTTGAATTAATGGAACTTCCTGTGCAGGAACCTCTACACCTAAATCTCCACGAGCCACCATTAAACCGTCACAATAGGCGACGATCTTGTCAATATTCTCAACAGCTTCCGGCTTCTCAATTTTTGCAATAATCGGAATTTTATGGTCAGAATGTTTATTGATTATATTCTGTAAGTCAATAAGGTCTTGGCTAAATCTTACAAAAGAAAGTGCGATCCAATCCACCTCTAACGAGATTGCGAATTCAGCATCTTTAATATCCTTTGTTGTAAGTGCAGGTAAAGAGATATTGGTATTCGGTAAATTTACCCCTTTCTTGGACTTTAACGGTCCGCCTTGTATAACCTTGGCCAAAACTTCATCTTCGCCATTAGTTTTTACTACTTCGAACATTAGTTTACCATCGTCCAATAGAATACGTTCCCCAGCTTTTACATCTCTAGGAAACTCTTTATAATTCATATAAACACGTTCTGCACTACCTTCAAAAGGTTCTCCGGTTACAAAGGTTATCTCATCACCAGGACTAACAACAACATCACCCGCCATTACGCCTACACGTAATTTAGGACCTTGTAAATCCGCTAAAATAGAAGTGTTTGTTTCCATTTCGGCATTTAACTCGCGGATCATGTTCACACGTTCTTTTACATCTTCATAATCAGCATGTGAGAAGTTTATTCTGAATACGTCTACTCCTGCATCTATCATGCTCCTGAGTACCTCTTTCTTGCTAGTTGCAGGCCCAAGGGTCGCTACAATTTTCGTCTTTTTTACAGTTGGCATATTTAAAAAATTAGATTGTTCTTTGATTTTAGTTTTTCTGTACTTATTTCGTACGCCGCCATAATTCTGGGCAACGTTTGTATTTTCTTAATTATAGAATTTATATCAAAATCCTTTTCTGTTTCAATCTTTAAAAGATAGTCAACATCTTTATACTCAGGAAGTAACCTTGGCGTTTTAAATGTTGTTTCGTTCTTAAATAAATCGTCATGTACAATGAGTTCTTTTTCACTGCTATGATTGGCGATCAACACCCAGTACATATCATTGTACTCGTCTTCCCATTCAAAGATTGGAAACGATTTATTTTCAGCAAGATTGAAATTCTTTTTTGCCCTTACAAATTTTGCCTTCATACTTTGGTTTAAACCATAGGCCAAAGCAAAATCTTCTAAGGTAGTGTGTAAAGCTATAAGGCAAAAGGATTCATCGTAAAAATCATCATTTATTTTATAAGTTGCAGCCATTCCTCAACAAAAGGGTAAATATAGAACTTCTAAGCTATAATGCCTAGTTACATAAATTGATAAAAACACTTTAAAAGTTATTAAAATGTTAGCATTTTACCATTTGGCGAAATGATCAGTTATCCATTTTATCCTGAAGGGCAAAAAAAGCTCTTTTTGCAGCCCTTTCTTCTGCTTTCTTTTTTGATGTAGCCCTAGCCTTTGCAATAACATCGCCCCCAATTGAAAGCTTTACGGCAAAATGCTTTAGAGGATCATTACCGGTATCTTCATAAACATCAAAATCAAACGATTTTTTTTGTTTTTGACACCACTCTATCACCAAACTCTTATAGCTAATGACCCTACCCTCTAATTGTTCAATATCCACATAAGGCTCTACAACCCTTTTCTGAATGAATTTTTCACAATATTTATAGCCACGATCTAAATAAATAGCCCCAACCAATGCCTCAAAGACATTGCCGTGAATGTTCTGGCCGAAATGGGATTTAGGTATTCTACTTTCAACAAAATTAATTAGACCTAAATCTTTACCCAGTTCATTTAAATGCTCTCTACTTACTATTTTAGATCGCATTTTGGTAAGGTAACCTTCATCACCTGCAGGCACCTCACTATACAAATGTTTAGATATAATGGTACCAAGCATGGAGTCTCCCAAAAATTCTAGGCGCTCATAATTCATTGCATTTCCCTTATCGTCCTTTTTGTTCATTGATCTATGAAGAAAGGCTTTCTTGTATATCGATAAGGTCTTAGGCTTGAAACCTAAAATTTTAGTGATTCCCCAAAAAAAATCCCCATCCTCTTTAGGATGGGAATTAAATAAGTTTGTGGGAAATGACATAAAATTAATTAATCGATTTTCTTAAAAACCACACATGCATTGTGCCCGCCAAAACCAAATGTGTTGCTCATAGCAACTTTTACATCTCGTTTTTGCGCTTTGTTCAATGTAAGGTTTAAACTAGGATCAATATTTTCATCTACCGTAGTATGGTTTATTGTTGGTGGAACCATACCATTTTCCATCGCCAGAATAGATGCAATTGCTTCAATGGCACCTGCTGCACCCAATAAGTGCCCGGTCATAGATTTTGTTGAATTAATGTTGATGTCTTTGGCATGCTCCCCAAATACTTGGGTAATCGCCTTTAGCTCGGCAACATCTCCTAATGGTGTCGAAGTACCGTGCGTATTTATAGCATCTACATCTTCAATAGACAAACCTGCATCTCTTAGACAGTTTTCCATAACTCGTACCACCCCAATACCTTCTGGGTGTGGTGCGGTCATATGGTAAGCATCACTAGACATACCGCCACCGGCAACTTCTGCATATATTTTTGCTCCACGTGCAACTGCATGTTCATATTCTTCAAGAACCAATGCCCCTGCTCCCTCTCCTAATACGAAACCATCTCTGGTAGCATCAAAAGGCCTTGAAGCCGTTTCAGGACTATCATTTCTTGTGGATAATGCGTGCATTGCTCCAAAACCACCCATACCTGCAATGGTTACCGCTGCTTCACTACCACCTGTTACAATTACATCGCAATGACCTAATCGTATATAGTTCAAGGCATCTATCATTGCATTCGCAGATGATGCACAAGCTGATACCGTGGTATAGTTAGGCCCCATAAAACCATGTTTTATAGATATGTTACCCGGTGCTATATCGGCAATCATTTTTGGAATAAAGAACGGATTGAACCTTGGTGTACCATCACCATTGGCAAAATTCATTACCTCGTTTTGAAAAGTTTCCAAACCTCCAATTCCTGCACCCCAAATAACGCCTACACGAAATTTATCTATTTTCTCTAAATCTAATTTAGAATCACGAATAGCCTCATCTGAAGATACAAGTGCGTACTGTGCAAATCTATCTAGCTTACGGCCTTCCTTTCTATCAAAGTGGTCTTCGGTCTTGTAATTCTTAAGCTCACAAGCGAATTTAACCTTGAATTTTTCCGTATCATAATAGGTGATGGGCGCTGATCCACTTTTACCGTTGACCAATGCATCCCAATACTCTTCAATATTATTACCAATTGGGGTAAGTGCCCCCAAACCTGTAACTACAACTCGCTTTAACTGCATTTAACTTTGTATTTGTTTAAATCTAAACCAAGCGTAAATTAAAAAAAATTATCCATGCGGAGCATTTACCACATGGATAATTTGAATTCTATTTAAGAAAACATGTTTTACTTAGCTTCTTCTATATAGCTGATGGCTTGACCAACAGTTGCGATATTCTCAGCTTGATCGTCTGGAATTTGGATATCAAATTCTTTTTCGAACTCCATTATCAACTCTACTGTGTCTAATGAATCTGCGCCTAAATCGTTAGTAAAGCTAGCCTCGGTTACCACTTCGTTCTCATCAACTCCTAATTTATCAACGATGATAGCTTTAACTCTTGATGCAATGTCTGACATAATAATATTTGTTTTAAAAATTTAAATTGAAGGCAAAAATAAAAAACTTTGGTTTAAATACACTAATTGTCGTTAAAATGTATTGTAATTTAATAAAATTAAAGACACGTGCTGTAATTTTACCGTATTAATATTTTGTTTCGGTAACGTTGATAAAAGGTATTGAAAAGTAGTGAGATTTTAGAACTATAATGTGTAATCGTTTTTTTCTAAGTACTGACAAGCTTTAAATTTGCTTTATTTGCCAAACTTAATTTCATTGTTCGCTCTCTTATAAAGACCATTTCTATTGAAAACCAAGAAAATTATTCTTTTTGCCTCAGGTTCAGGATCTAATGTAGAAAACATCGCCAACTATTTTAAGCTTCGCAAAGATGTTACTATATGCTGTGTATTAACTAACAAAAGCGATGCCAAAGTCATTGATCGGTGCAATAGACTTGAAATCAACGCCTTATTTTTTAACCGACAAGCATTTGCAAAGAGCGATTTTATCTTAAACCTGTTACGTTCTTTAGAACCAGACCTTATAGTGTTGGCAGGATTTCTATGGAAAATTCCTGAAGCCATCACCAATGCATTTCCAAATCAAATTATAAACATACACCCGGCCCTGCTACCAAAATACGGAGGCAAAGGCATGTACGGCATGAATGTTCATAAAGCGATCAAAGAGGCTAAAGAGACCGAAACCGGTATTACTATACACTATGTAAATGCGCATTATGATGAGGGCGCTATAATACAACAGGTAAAAACCGTTGTCAACCCAAAAGATTCCGCTGAGGACATCGCCTCAAAAGTACACGTGTTGGAATATGAATTTTTTCCAAAGGTCATAGACGAACTATTATCAAAACAGTAATGGCTAAAAAGAAAAAATTCTATGTTGTTTGGAAAGGAAAAAAACCAGGTATATACGAGTCATGGAAAGATTGTAAAAAATCTATAGACGGTTATGCCGGCGCTGAGTACAAGTCTTTTGAATCTTTTGATGTTGCCAAAAAAGCTTATGACGGCTCTTACGCAGATTTTAAAGGAAAGAAAAAATCGGCTCCTACCTTATCTAAACAAGAGCTATTAAAAATAGGACAACCTAATTATCATTCCATTTCTGTTGATGCCGCATCTAGTGGCAATCCTGGTATTATGGAATACCAAGGAGTAGATACAAAAACAGGCAAGAAATTATTTAAACAAGGTCCTTTTCCAAATGGAACTAATAATATTGGTGAATTTTTAGCCATTGTTCATGGTTTAGCTTTTCTCAAAAAACATAATAGCGATCGTATTATTTATACAGATTCTAGAACTGCCATGAGTTGGGTGCGTAAAAAAAAGTGCAATACCAAACTTGCCCCAAATGCAAAGAACAAAACACTTTTCGAATTTATTGATAGAGCTGTAGATTGGTTGAACAAAAATGAATATAACACCATTATCGTTAAATGGGAAACAAAAGCATGGGGAGAAATTCCTGCAGATTTCGGTAGGAAATAAACGGCTTTTTATATCAACAATTCGCCTTTAATAACTATTGCAATTTGTATTCGATAAACCATTTTAATTAGCTTTTCAAAATCGTATATTTGCAGCTTAAATTTTTTCACTTTTATGGGCAAGCTTTTAATAGTAGGAACTGTCGCTTTTGATGCAATAGAAACTCCTTTTGGTAAAACGGATAAAATATTGGGCGGCGCAGCTACCTATATTGGCTTAGCAGCATCTCAATTTGATGTTGATTCTGCTATCATTTCTATCGTAGGCGACGACATGCCTAAAGAATATTTAGACTTATTGACCGATCGTGGCATTGATATTTCTGCCTTGGAAATAGTTAAAGGTGGCAAAACCTTCTTTTGGAAAGGTAAATACCATAACGATTTAAATACAAGAGACACTTTAGTTACCGAGTTGAATACGTTAGAGGATTTTAACCCTGTTGTTCCAGAAAACTATAATGATGCAGATGTGGTTATGCTTGGTAATCTTCACCCTATTGTACAAATGGGTGTAATTAACCAGATGAAAAAGCGACCAAAACTTATCATTTTGGATACCATGAATTTTTGGATGGACAATGCTTTAGAAGATTTAACGAATGTTATTCGACATATAGATGTCATAACAATTAATGATGAGGAAGCCAGACAATTGACCGGCGAGTATTCTTTGGTAAAAGCGGCACAAAAGATTTTCACCATGGGCCCGAAGTATGTAGTGATCAAAAAAGGAGAGCACGGCGCCCTATTGTTCAATGAAGATCAAATCTTTTTTGCACCGGCCCTACCGCTGGAAGAAGTATTTGACCCAACGGGTGCAGGAGACACTTTTGCCGGTGGTTTTGCAGGTTATTTGGCAGCAAGCGCAGATAGCTCTTTTGAGAATATGAAAAAAGCGATCATACACGGTTCTAACTTGGCATCCTTTAGTGTAGAGAAATTTGGAGCCGAAAGAATGCTGCAATTAGATCGAAAAGAAATTAGAGAAAGACTGCATCAGTTTAAAAAATTGACGCAGTTTGACATAGAATTACAATAATCCCCTAGCCCCAAAATATTTTGGGGTTTTTTTAATACCAAAAACAATGAGTGACGCAATTAAGCATGAGTGTGGTATTTCTGTAATACGGTTGTTAAAACCTTTAGAGTATTACAAGGAAAAGTATGGAACAGCATTTTATGGTGTAAATAAAATGTACCTAATGATGGAAAAGCAGCACAACCGTGGTCAAGATGGTGCAGGTTTTGCCAGTATTAAATTAGATGTAAAGGCGGGGGAACGCTACATGAGCCGTGTTCGTTCTTGCCAACAACAGCCAATACAAGACATTTTTGCACAGATAAATGATCGTATCAATACCGAGATGAAAGAACATCCGGAATATGAGCATGATGTTGCATTACAAAAGAAACATATACCATATATAGGAGAACTGCTTTTAGGGCATGTTCGCTATGGTACCTTTGGTAAAAATAGTATTGAGAGCGTTCATCCGTTTTTAAGACAGAATAACTGGATGCACCGTAACTTAATTGTTGCCGGTAATTTTAACATGACCAATGTTCATGAGCTTTTTGACAATTTGGTTCAGTTAGGTCAACATCCAAAAGAAATGGCCGACACCGTAACGGTGATGGAGAAAATTGGTCATTTTCTTGATGATGCAGTTGCCAAGCTTTATAAGCAGATCAAAAAAGAAGGATACACCAAACAGCAAGCTTCGCCTCTTATTGCAGAACGCTTAAAGGTGTACAAAATATTAAAAAGAGCAGCAAAGAATTTTGACGGCGGTTATGCTATGGCCGGTTTATTAGGTCATGGTGATGCCTTTGTTCTAAGAGATCCAAGCGGTATAAGACCTGCATATTATTACAGGGATGATGAAGTTGTTGTTGTAGCCTCTGAAAGGCCTGCCATACAAACGGTATTCAATGTACCATACGATGAGGTAAAAGAATTAGACCCTGGTGCAGCGATCATCATTAAAAAGAACGGTTCTAGCGCCATACACCAAATTCAAGAACCAAAAGAACGTAAAGCCTGTTCTTTTGAACGCATCTATTTTTCCAGAGGCAGCGATAAAGAAATTTACCAAGAACGTAAAGCCTTGGGTAAATTAGTATTCCCGCAGATATTGGAATCTATAAACGAGGATATCAAAAACACCGTTTTCTCTTATATTCCAAATACGGCAGAAACTTCTTTTTACGGTATGGTAAAAGAGGCACAAAATTACCTAAACAAGAAAAAGGAGGAGCAAATATTGGCTTTAGGCACAGGAATAACCGGAGAACAACTTCATGAAATACTAGAGGTACGTCCAAGAATTGAAAAAGTTGCCATTAAAGATGCTAAGCTTAGAACTTTTATTACTCAAGATAGTAGTAGAGATGATCTAGTGGCACACGTTTATGATATATCGTATGGATCTGTAAAAAAAGGTGACAACCTTGTAATTATAGATGATAGTATTGTAAGAGGTACAACCTTAAAAAAGAGTATTCTTAGAATATTAGACCGTTTGTCTCCCAAGAAAATAATAGTGGTATCATCTGCACCGCAAATTAGGTATCCCGATTGTTATGGTATTGACATGGCCAAGCTAGAAGATTTTATAGCCTTTAGAGCTGCATTGGCCTTACACCAGGATAATAATACAATGCATGTGGTAGAAGAAATCTATAAAAAGTGTTTAACACAAGTGGAGAGCCGAGATAAAGATGTCATTAACTATGTAAAAGAATTCTATGCTCCGTTTACCGCTAAAGAAATTTCTAAAAAAACAGGGGAACTTTTAAGTCCAGAAGGGATCAATGCTGAAGTTTCGATTATATACCAAACTATTTCAAGCCTTCATGAGGCCTGTCCAAAGAATTTGGGCGATTGGTATTTTACCGGTAACTACCCAACACCAGGCGGAAACAGAGTGGTTAACAGAGCATTCATTAACTTCTACGAAGGAAATAATGAACGTGCTTATTAAATAATAATTCGATGAAATGCACACTTTTTGTGTAGTTCATCGACGAATATAGCATTTTAACGACTGGATGGTCGTTTTGACTTAACCCTGTTTACTTTTAAAGCTACCATAGCATAAGTAGGTTAAGTTCATGGTAAGATTTGGGGCAAAAAAGGTGGAGACTTCTCCACCTTTTTTATTTTATAGATTTCACGATAGTATATTTTGTAATACAATTCTGCACAAAGCCCCCTTTAACGTTTTAACGGTACGTTTAACCATTACAATTTTCAATTATACATTACACCATTACATTTACAGAACCATAGCATAAGTAGGTTAAGTTCATGGTAAGATTTGGGGAAAAAGGCGGAGCATTGCTCCGTCTTTTTATTTTACGTCTATTTCTAAACTCTCGATACCACAAAAGCTTTCTAATTTTTTAATTCTAGTAGTACAACCTAAGTTTGTGACGTACAACGAATAGCTTTTTATAGAATACCACTCACCTATATATTTACAGAACCATAGCATAAGTAGGTTAAGTTCATGGTAAGATTTGGGGAAAAGACGGGGCTATGCTCCGTCTTTTTATTTTAGGTCAACCAGGTTTACTTTCAGACTGTTATACCATATAATTCACTAGTAGAATTCTTACTTACCTTAAATAAAAGTGAATTTTTTTATTAAAAATCCTTTTTTTATTTACTCAATACCAGTAATTTAGTATCGCCATAGCATAAGTAGGTTAAGTTTATGGTAAGATTTGGGACGAAAAGGGTGGAGACTTCTCCGCCCTTTTCTATTTTAAAACCAAAAAAACCACCCATGAATATTTCATAAGTGGTTTCCTACAAGTTAGTTAAGAATATTTCTACTCTTTCTTATTTGTTATCAGCGTAAAGCTTAGAAACTTCATCCCAATTGATTATATTGAAAAATGCCTCTATATAATCTGGTCTCTTGTTTTGATAATTTAGGTAATATGCATGTTCCCAAACATCTAATCCTAAGATTGGTTGCCCTCCACATTCTACTCCTGGCATTAAAGGGTTGTCTTGATTTGGTGTAGAACATACTTCTACTTTACCACCTTTATGAACACATAACCATGCCCAACCAGAACCAAATCTAGTTCCTGCAGCTGAAGTAAATTTACTTTTAAACTCTTCAAAAGAACCAAAAGCAGCATCAATAGCTTCCGCTAATTCTCCAGTTGGTTTTCCGCCACCGTTAGGTGATAAGATTGTCCAGAATAATGAGTGATTGTAAAAACCACCACCGTTATTTCTAACCGCACCATTACTCATATCCAAACCTCCTAAAATATCCTCTATTGATTTTCCTTCAAGATCGGTACCTTCAATAGCAGCATTTAACTTCGTTGTATATCCGTTATGATGTTTTGTATGATGTATTTCCATCGTCCTTGCATCTATATGAGGCTCAAGAGCATCATACGCGTAAGGCAATTTTGGTAATTCAAAAGCCATAATTTATGTGTTTTTAGATTTATATTAATTGTATTTCAAAGTTACGGATTTTAACATTTATATTCACGTAATAATTTGTTAAGAACTACACAGTAATCCTTAATTTGCAGTAAAAATCAGTGTCCAATAATCCTTTTACCATATATAATGCTTCTGCCGGATCTGGCAAAACGTATGCTCTTGCCAAGGTATACTTAAAAATCATACTGGCTTCTCCACAAAATTTTAGAAAAATATTGGCTATCACATTTACCAACAAAGCGGTAAATGAAATGAAACACCGTATTCTCAACAGCCTTTTCGAATTTTCTAAAACTACATCTATTGACAATGCAGCACCATTGTTCATAGATATACTCAATGAAACCGATTATACTTTTGAAGAATTGCCCGCTTTAAGCAAATTACGATTAAAGCAAATTTTACATAATTACGCCTTTTTTGATATTTCTACCATAGATAAGTTTACCCACCGACTTATTAGAACATTTGCAAAGGATCTAAAAATTCCTCAAAATTTTGAAGTGGTTTTAGATGTTGATTTGCTTTTACAAGAGGCTGTAGAACGCGTAATCGGTAAAGCCGGTGAAGACCCTGAATTTACTAAAGTACTTTTAGTTTTTGCTCTTGAAAAAATTGAAGATGATAGAAGTTGGGATATTGGTTTTGATCTACTAAAAATTGGTAAACTTATTTTTGATGAAAACAATGCCGAGCATTTAAAGAGCCTACAGCATATTATTCTAGGCGATTTTCTAAAATTGCAAAATCACCTTAAAAAACAAACCAAAAGCATAGAAAAAAGAATTGTAGAACTTGCAACGACATCCCTAGAGGTTATTACGAATTCTGGATTGGATTTTAAAGATTTTCCAAGGGAGACTTTACCCAATCATTTTAAAAAAATTGCCGCCGGTAATTTTACACCGACCCAGTTATACAACAATAAGTTAGAAGACAATTTACTCGAAGGCAAAATCTTAAAGGCATCGGTAAAAGATGCTCCAATAGATTTAGCGCCACAATTGTTAACATATTACCAGAACATTAAAAGGCATATTTACAAAAGGGGCTTGTTCGCCAACATCAACAGAAACATTGTGCCTTTTGCCCTTTTGAACGCTATTCAAAAAGAATTGAAAATTATTCAAGAGGAGAAAGACCAATTATCCATATCAGAATTTAATACCCTTATCGCAAAAGAGGTCAAAGACCAACCCGCTCCCTTTATTTATGAGCGCCTTGGAGAAAAATACCGTCATTATTTTATTGATGAATTTCAAGACACCTCCCAAATGCAGTGGGAAAATTTAATACCGCTTATTGGGAATGCGATGGAGGGTGAAGATGAGTTGGGCAATACCGGTTCCCTTTTTCTTGTTGGTGATCCCAAACAAGCTATTTACAGATGGCGTGGTGGTAAGGCCGAGCAATTTTTAGAATTGGCAACACATAAAACACACCCATTTACCGTACCCTCAGACTTGGTTACCTTGCCAAAAAACTATAGAAGTTATGCCGAAGTCATTAATTTCAACAACAACTTCTTTCAAAGTATAAGTCCGTTTTTAGAGAATGAGGTTTATCAAGATTTTTTTAGAATCGGTAATCAACAGGAAATCAACCATAAAGAAGGTGGTTATGTTCATATATCACTATTAGAAGAGGGCGACGATGAGCTTTATGCCGAAAACACTTTGGCAACCATTCAAAAATGTATAGCACAAGGTTACACCTATAATGATATTTGTATTATCATTCGAAAAAAGAAACACGGACTATTGCTTGCCGATCACCTCATGAAGCATCAAATACCCGTTGTATCTTCAGATTCCTTATTGTTAAGCGAAAGCAACAAGGTCAATTTTTTAGTACAGCTTATTAGGCATTTGGTGCAGCCCACAGAATTGGAAATTCAATACGAACTACTTAATTTTCTATCGCAAGACAAAGCCGACAAGCATGCCTATATCTATGAAAATTTAGGTAACCTCCAAGAGCATTTTTTTAACGAATACCGTTTTGAGCCCATAAGGTTAAGGCAAACCTCTGTGTACGACGGACTGTCGTATGCCATTAAAAGTTTTGATCTTATACCTGTCTCCGATGCCCATTTAACCGCCTTTATGGATTTGGTTTTTGATGTAGAGCAAAAGTATGGTTCAGATATGCAGTCGTTTTTGGACTATTGGGACAAAAAGGGCAATTCGGCAAGCATCAGTACACCCGAAAACATTGAATCGGTACAGATAATGACCATCCATAAATCTAAAGGATTGGAGTTTCCGGTGGTAATCTTCCCTTATGCAAATTCAAACATATTTGAAGAAATCGATCCCAAACTGTGGCTTCCGGTTGATAAAGAAGAATTCCTTGGTTTTTCCGAAGTACTCATCAATAAAAAACAAGAAGTACAAGAATATGGAGAAACAGAAGCTTTATTATATTCCCTTGATCACCAAAAATTACAGCTAGATGCTTACAACCTATTGTATGTTGTTTTAACCAGAGCGGTAAAAGCACTATTCATTATCAGCGAAAACAAGCTAGACAAAAAAGGAGAACATAATACCAACTATTACTCCGGTCTCTTTATTCATTTCCTCAAAAGTATTGGTGCTTACGAACAAAATAAGTTGTCTTATGATTTCGGTACGTTCAGCCTAAACAGTGCCAAAAAGGAAATAGAGCAGGATCAATTGACCATACCTTATATATATACCAATAAAGATAGGGCAGATTTTAAAATACTCGCTTTGGCAGGAACACTTTGGGACGAAGGTCTTGATGTTGCCATTAACCAAGGTAATGTAATTCACTTTATACTTAGTGCCATTTATTTGGATAGCGATCTTGAAAGGGCAATGCAACTTGCTTTACAAAAGGGTTTGATCAAAGAACAAGAGGTTAATGAGATAAAGGAAGTTGTAAAAAAGGTCATCTATCATAAAGATTTGTCTCAATTTTACACCCAGGGAATAGAAGTTTTGAACGAACGTGATCTATTGATGCCTGATGGATCTACCCAAAGACCGGATAGGGTTGTACTCATAGACAACCATGCCACCATTTTAGATTACAAGACCGGTGAACGCAATAAAAAATATCACCACCAGGTGAATACTTATGCCCAATGTTTTTCAAATATGGGCTACACGATCGATCACAAGATCATTGTGTATATTAATACCGAAATAGAACTAGATTATATATAGAAGTAATATGTACGGAAAAATCAAAGAACATTTACAGCAAGAAATTGAGAATATTAAGAATGACGGACTCTTTAAAGAGGAAAGAATAATTGTTTCTCCACAAGATGCGGTCATCAAAATAAATACCGGGCAAGAGGTGATCAACTTCTGTGCCAATAACTATTTAGGACTATCATCTCACCCAGATGTTATTCAAGCGGCAAAAGATGCCATGGACACCCACGGGTTTGGTATGTCGTCAGTACGGTTCATTTGCGGTACACAAGACATCCATAAAGAACTTGAGCAAAAAATAGCTCACTTCTACGGTACCGAAGACACTATTCTGTATGCTGCTGCATTTGATGCCAATGGCGGAGTGTTTGAGCCTTTGCTTACTGCAGAAGATGCCATTATATCAGATTCGTTAAACCATGCTTCTATTATTGACGGAGTACGTTTGTGCAAAGCTAAACGCTATAGATATGCAAATAGCGACATGGCCGATCTAGAAGCGCAATTGATTAAAGCGAACGAAGATGGTGCACGTTTCAAGATCATAGTTACTGATGGCGTATTCTCTATGGACGGTATCGTTGCACCGTTGGATAAAATCTGTGACCTAGCGGATAAATATGATGCCTTAGTTATGATAGACGAATGTCACGCAACAGGTTTCATAGGCGAAAAAGGAAGAGGAACCCTTGAAGAAAAAGGGGTAATGGGACGTATTGACATAATTACCGGTACCCTAGGTAAAGCCTTGGGCGGTGCCATGGGTGGTTATACTACGGGTAAAAAAGAAATCATAACCCTATTAAGACAACGCTCAAGACCATATTTGTTCTCCAATTCTTTGGCACCGGCCATCGTTGGGGCATCTATAAAGGTTTTTGATATGCTTGAAAACGACACAACGCTACGAGATAAGTTGCAGGAAAATACTGCATACTTTAAAAAAGGCATGATAGCGGCAGGTTTCGACATAGTTGATGGCGATTCGGCAATTGTACCTGTAATGTTGTACGATGCAAAATTATCACAAGACATGGCAAATAAGTTACTTGAAAAAGGCATTTATGTTATCGGGTTTTTCTACCCTGTAGTTCCAAAAGGTAAGGCGAGAATTAGAGTACAACTTTCTGCCGCGCATTCTCAAGAACATTTAGACGCTGCCATCGCCGCTTTTACAGAGGTAGGGAAAGAACTAAAAATCGTTTAAATGCACTATTTAATCTATTAAACGCATTAAAAAAAATAGGAAATTGATTTTGTTAATAATATTTAACAAGTTACATTTGCAGCTAATAAACACTTAAACTTAAAAATTTGAACATGAAACATCTTAGCAAATTATTGGTTGTTGTACTACTTGTAGTAGGTATCAACAACATACAAGCGCAAGACGAGAATAACCCTTGGCAAGTGCAATTTGGGGTTAATGCCATTGACGTATATCCAACTTCGGATGTAAGTTCTTTCGGTAATGAATTCTTCAATGCAAACGATCACTGGAATATCTTACCTTCTATTTCTTATGTAGGAGTATCTAAGTCAATAGGAGACGGTTTCTCTGTTGGAGCAAGAGGTTCTCTTAACAAAATTAGCAAATTAGGTGACGTTAGTGTTGACGATCTTTCTCACTACGCTATAGATGGTACAATTAAATATGATATCATAAAAAGACAAACTGTTCTTGATCCATTCATCGAAATAGGTGGTGGTTATACTTGGATCGATGAAATCGGTGCTGGTACTGCAAACGGTGGTATTGGTCTTAACATCTGGTTCTCTGAGAACTTAGGTCTTACTTTACAATCTTCTTACAAGCATGCTTTCGAAGATTACTTAGCTCCTCATTTCCAACATTTAGCTGGTATTTCAGTTAAGTTTGGTGGTACTGACACTGACGGTGACGGTATCTACGATAAAGATGATGCTTGTCCAGAAGTTGCTGGTCTTGAAGCATTCAACGGTTGTCCTGATTCTGACGGTGATGGTATCGAAGATAGCAAAGATGCTTGTCCTAACGAAGCTGGTTCTAAAGAAATGAACGGTTGCCCAGATGCTGATGGTGACGGTGTAGCCGATAAAGATGACGCTTGTCCTAACGAAGCTGGTGTTGCCGCTTTAGCTGGTTGTCCAGATGCTGACGGTGACGGTGTTGCTGATAAAGATGACGCTTGTCCTTCTGAAGCAGGTCCTGCTGAAAACAAAGGTTGCCCATGGCCTGATACTGACGGTGACGGTGTATTAGACAAAGATGATCAATGTCCTGAGGTTGCTGGTACAGTAGCTAACGCTGGTTGTCCTGAAGTAACTGAAGAAGTTCAGAAGCAATTAAACGATTACGCTAGAACTATCTTATTCGATACTGGTAAATCTTCTATCAAAGCTGAGTCTACTTCAGTAATGGTTGACATTATCACTATCCTTAAAGAATACCCTAACGCTAAGTTTACTGTTGAAGGTCACACTGATAGCGTAGGTAGCGAAAAATTAAACCAAAGTCTTTCTGAGTCAAGAGCTCTTTCTGTAAAAGAATTCTTAGTTGACAAAGGAATCGAAGAGTTTAGATTATCTGCTGTTGGATACGGTGAGTCTAAGCCTATCGCTACTAACAACACAAGAGCTGGTAGAACTCAAAACAGAAGGGTAGAAATTAACTTAGTAAAATAAGTATAAATAAACCTAAGTGTTTTAATAAAATAAAAGCTCCGCAATATTGCGGAGCTTTTTTATTTTTACACAATGCAGAGCTTTATACAAGATGTAGTACAGGATGTTTTAAAAAATAACTCCGACCTAGGAAAAACAATTTTTATCTTACCCAGTAAAAGAGCTGGTGTCTTTCTTAAGAAAGCACTCTCCAGTTCTTTGACCAAAACAATACTTGCCCCTGAAATCTACAGTATTGAAGATTTTATCGAGAAAGTATCCAATCTTGTTACCGCCAATACCACAACGCAACTGTTTGAGCTTTATAATGCCTACCTCAACGTTGGTGATTATGATAAAGAATCGTTCGATTCTTTTTTAAAATGGGGACAGATCCTTTTGCAGGATTTTAACGAAGTAGACCGTTATTTGGTAGATGCCAATAGTCTATACCAAAACGTAGCTGCCATACAAGAAGTAAATCACTGGTCTGTAAATAGTGATAACTCTGAAATGATAGAAAACTATCTTCATTTTTGGCGACACCTTGAAGCTATCTATAACAAATTCAGCGATAACTTACTAAAGCAGGGACTAGGGCATCAAGGTCTTATTTACAAAACTTCGGTTTCTGAGCTTAACAACTATATAGCTTCCGCTAACAAACAACATATTTTTTTAGGTTTTAATGCCCTGAATACTGCTGAAAGTATTCTTATACAAACCATACTTGAACAGACCAATGCAGCTATATATTGGGATATTGATCCTTACTTTCTAAAAGACAATATTCACGATGCGGGTTACTTTATACGTCAGTATCAAAAAACATGGAAAGTTTTAAAAGACAAACCCCTTGCCGGACTCACCAATTACTACAATACAGAAAAGCACATTGAAATTATTGGGGTTCCAAAAAACGTATCTCAAGTAAATTACGTTGGCGATATTCTAAATAACATACAGAACAACGCACCAGAAACATTACGTAATGCCGCTATAGTTTTGGGTAATGAAGAATTATTGAATCCACTGCTAAACTCTATTCCTGAAAGTATTCCGGCGACGAATATAACCATGGGGCAAAAACTGGAATCGACCACATTAGCCAGTTTTTTTATCAACCTCATTGAATTTCATGAACAAAAAACCGATAAGGGTTGGTTTTACAAACACCTGTTGAATCTGTTGACCCATTCTTATGCAGTATTGTTGTTCGAAGCCAATGATGTCTCTACCAACCAATTGATATCAAAAATAAAGCTGAATAATTGGAGCTATATCAACAATGATCAAATCAGTACGCTATTACCTAAAAATGCCACGGTCTCTCTATTGTTTGAAGACATTAAGAACGATCCAAATAGATTGATTGAGAATTTTCTAGCCCTAATATCTTCCATGAGAAGCATTGAAGCGGTTAAACAAAATCCATTATTACTAGAACAGCTATATAAATTCTTTACATTGTTCAATCAGTTAAAAGACCTTTGTAACAACTTTACCTATATCAATAATCTAAAAAGTCTCAAGCACCTTTTTAAACAATTACTGAGCTCAGAAACCTTAGATTTTCAAGGGAACCCAATTGAAGGAATACAGATTATGGGTATGTTGGAAAGCAGGCTGTTAGATTTTGAAACGATTATTATCACCTCTGTAAACGAAGGTGTTTTACCATCGGGGAAATCCAATAACTCCTTTATTCCGTTCGACTTAAAAACAAAAAACGGATTACCAACTTACAAAGAGAAAGACGCCGTGTATACCTACCACTTCTATCGTCTTTTACAACGTGCAAAAAACGTATATATACTTTACAATACAGAACCCGATGCTCTAGAAGGTGGTGAACGTAGTAGGTTAATAACCCAACTACTTACCGATGACAATAGAACCGACATAAAATCGGTGATAGCCACACCGACAATACAACCCATTTCCAAAGAAATAGAACAGGTTGAAAAGACAAAAAGCTTAGTAGCTCTTATCCAGGAGAAAGCTAGAAAAGGGTTCTCACCAAGTTCATTGAGTAATTACATTAGAAACCCTATTGATTTTTACAAGCAGAACCTATTGAACATCAACGAGGTTATGCAGGTGGAAGAAACCTTGGCCCCTAATACCTTTGGCACCATTGTTCATGATAGTTTAGAAGAACTATACACTCCACTGGTCGGCAAAACCCTTACCGAAGATTTGTTAAACGATATTCGTAAAAATGTAACTTCTTCGGTTGCCCGAAATTTTGAGAAAACATATAAGGAAGGAAACATAAGTTCAGGCAAAAACTATATTTCTTTTCATGTAATCTTAAAATACATACAAACCTTTATTGATGCTGAAGTAACGGCATTAAAAGACCATAGGATTAAAATTATTGCGCTTGAACAATCGCTATCCGTGCCCTTGGAAGTTCCTGGCTTAGATTTTCCTATAATCTTAAAAGGTAAACTAGATCGTGTTGATGAATTTGATGGCATTACCCGTATCATAGATTATAAAACAGGAAAAGTAGAGCGCCGTAATGTTGAACTAATGGATTGGGACGTGCTCACCGAAGAATATCAGTTTAGTAAGGCTTTTCAATTACTGTGCTACGCATTGATGTTTTTCAAAACCCATCCCGCAGAAAACCTATCTATACAAGCCGGTATTATCTCATTGAAGAATTTTGCAGATGGCACCTTGCTTTTCGCACAAAAAGAATCTGCCCGAGGACCTAAAAATCACATCATAAACAACGAGGTAATTTTAGATTTCGAGCAGATACTTGGTCAGTTGATTACAGAAATCTGTAATGCCGACCTTCCATTTACAGAGAAAGAAGTGTAATACTACTTCTTATCCGGTCTTGTTGGCCTTACCTCTATTTTACTAGGTAAGGTTCTTTCGTTCATTTTTAATAGATCTAATACCAATTCGCCAATATCTTCCGGTTGTATTTTCCATGCATCTTTATCTCCCGGTTCGTTGTTATTAAATTGGGTAGATACCGATCCTGGCATTATGGTCGACACCTTAATATCATACTGTCTTAAATCTAACATTGCCGCTTGTGTAAATCCAACTACACCAAATTTAGAGGCATTGTACCCAGCTCCTTTTGCAAAGAAATTAGTACCCGCCAAACTCGCCAAGGTGATATAATATCCTTTCGACTTTTTCAAGGCTTCTACAGATGCTTTTAGAGAGTGAAACGCTCCGCTTAAGTTGGTATCTATCATTTGATGCCATTGCTCATCTGTCATCTCGTCTACGGGTGCAAAATTACCTACACCGGCATTTGCCAAAACAACATCTAGCTGTCCCCACTTATCAATAATCTTGGCTACCGCATCCTTTTCATCAGCAATTTTAGCTACGTTAGAAACAACTCCTAAAACTGCATCGTTGTCAAAATCCTTTAAAGCCTTATCCACACTTTCTTGAGACCTACCGCTAACGGCAACTTTCATACCTTGATCCAATAGTGTTTGTGCTACGGCAAATCCAATACCCTTGGTGCCTCCTGTAATGTAGGCTACTTTATTTTTCAAATCTTTCATCGTTCAATTTTTAAATTATCACAAGTTACCAATTCTTTCATTTTTTTCTTGTTCGTAAAGATTAAGATTTAACGGTTTTCATTGATTATATTTAACTACAACTTAATACTCAACAATGAACAGAATTATCGTATGGTCCATTACCGTGGCCCTAGCAGGATTTTTATTTGGTTTTGATACCGTGGTCATCAGCGGTGCCAATGAACCTATTAAACAAATTTGGAACACATCACCTTTATTTCATGGTACCTTTATCATGAGTATGGCACTCTGGGGAACCGTAATCGGCTCTCTCTTTGGTGGCATTCCCACTAAAAATTTAGGGCGTAAAACAACGTTGTTATGGGTAGGTATCTTGTTTTTGGTTTCTGCCCTTGGCTCTGCCTTGGCACAAGACCCCTACTCGTTCTCATTATTTCGATTTATTGGTGGCGTTGGTGTGGGTATCTCTTCTGTTGCCGCTCCTATTTATATCTCCGAAATTACCTCAAAAGAAAATCGTGGAAAGCTTGGCGGACTCTACCAATTCTGGTTGGTATTCGGTATTCTGATCGCTTTTGTTTCCAATTGGTTATTAAAAGGATTTGACGGAGCGAACGACTGGCGTTGGATGCTTGGTATAGAAGCTATACCCGCCTTTATTTATACCGCCATGGTATTTACCGTTCCTAAAAGCCCCAGATGGTTGGCTTTGCACAAAAAGGACGATGTAGGTGCATTGAAAATATTGGAGATCATTCACTCCAAAGAAAAAGCGGAACAACAACTTCTAGAGATAAAAACCGACTTAAAGCACAACACACAAAGTGAAAGCCTTTTTCAAAAGAAATATTCTAAAGTGTTGTGGCTGGCTTTCTTTATCGCTTTTTTCAATCAGCTATCGGGTATAAATTTTGTTCTGTACTACGCACCCGAAATTTTAGAACAAGCAGGACTGGGTGGCAAAGAATCACTATTCAATTCCATCGCCATTGGTATTGTCAATCTTGTCTTTACATTTATTGGTATTCGTTTATTGGATAAGTTAGGAAGACGACAACTGATCATTATAGGGTCTATTGGCTATATTATAAGTTTGGTAATGGTGGGACTCTGTTTTCAGATGGATTTAGGGTCTACCCTAACACTAACCTTTATCTGTACTTTTGTTGCTTCTCATGCCATTGGGCAAGGTGCCGTAATCTGGGTGTTTATCTCAGAGATATTCCCGAACAGTGTTCGTGCATATGGGCAATCTTGGGGAGTAAGCGTGCACTGGGTTTTTGCAGCGATGATTACATTGATCACTCCGTTTTTCTTGGATGCAACCGAGGGAGTATTAAAAGACCAAGTATGGTATATCTACTACTTCTTCTGTGCTATGATGGTATTGCAGCTTATTTGGGCACTTACCAAAATGCCGGAAACCAAAGGGGTTTCTTTAGAGGAATTGAGTAAGGAACTGGTGAAGGAATAAGCTCATCAGGTTAAAATATAACAGCCCTTATTACCTGCGTAATAAGGGCTGTTTACAACCTAAATAAATACTAAAACCTGTTTAGTTCATTTTATATTTTTCTCTGTACTCCGTTGGGCTAACACCTTCTTTCTTCTTGAACAACCTTGAGAAATAGTGCGGATATTCAAAACCCAATTCATAAGCTACCTCAGCAATACTTTTATGAGGTTGCAGCAACATATTCTTGGCTTCGTCTATTAACAACAACTGCAAATGCTCGGTTGTGGTCTTACCTGTTTCCTTTTTTAAGGTGTCACTAAGGTAGCGTTGAGAAACGGACATATTATTTGCTATTTTCTCAATACTGGGAATACCGTTTTCCTGTAATTCACCAGATGCAACATACTGCGACAATTGCTCATTAAACCGCTCCAATAAACTCGTAGAAAGCTCCTTTCTGTTAATGAACTGCCTTTCATAAAAACGATTCGCATATTTCAACAAGGTACTTAACTGCGAGATGATAATGTCTTTGCTGAATTCATCTTGATTGTTTTGATATTCTATTTCTATATTCTCTACAATGGATTCTATCTGCTTTTCCTCTTTGGGCGATAGGTGCAAGGCTTCATTGACCGAATACGAAAAGAATCCATACTTCTTGATCTGATGCGCCAAATCCGTTCCCTTTAAAAAGTCCTCATGAAAATTGATCGAAAAACCTTTTTGTTCAAATACCACCGCCTTAGTCCATTGCAATACCTGCCTAGGCGCTATAAAAAATAAGGCTCCGTTATTAAAATCGTAATTGGTACGACCATAGTTTAAATTGCCATCTACTATCTTTTTGAAGCTAATGGTATAGCAATCGTTGGTAATTGGTGGCGAACTTTCTTTTGGGCAAGGTAAGAATCCGTCACCCGTGGCTGAAAATACACTCAACATAGGGTGCTCGGGTCTTGGGAGCTCTAAATAAGCCAAGTATTCCGATAAGGTTTTAAAATGCTGCATAACTACTTCTTCAATTCTTTTTCCGCTGCCAATAACTGTTTATTATACCCGTCTATTCTTGCATATGCCGTACCGTCTACCAACAAAATTACTATCAACATGGCAATTGCGGTTATGGTACTTGCCCTCCAAATTGGGGCGCTCACAAATAGGATCACCAATGCACATGCTATGATAAGTAAAGGAATTACTTTAAAAACAATAGTATCATATTCCTTTAAGGTAGCCTCGGCACGCTCTAATTCACTGTCTACAAATGCAACGGCATCTGCATGATATGCATTTTCAAATTGGGTGATCCTTGCTTTGTTTGTGAAAAACAATCCCAGACCAATGATTAAAAGTAAACTGCCCGCAACCAATGTTGGTATAATGTAGGCTCTTGCCATATCTGTTTTTCCCAATTGCCAAAAGCCAACGCTTGCTACTAAAAATGCCATACCGAAGAGCATGAAAAACGGCGTTGAAAAAAGTTCGGCCTTTGCCCAGTCTGTTGCTGCTTTTAATATATCCATAGCTTTATGTTTTAACTAATCTATTCTACTAAATTAAAATTAATACCTGATCAATACACTTATTTCGTTGATCCTATATTCTTTACAATAGTTGCAGGTCCTTCTGGAAACCACGTTTTTGCCAAAAAATTGGGTACGGACCCTACCGGAATGTAATCTGCATTGTAGGTGATCTTTGTGGTGTTTTGATCCACCTTCTCAAATTCATAAACCACCTTGTAGTTAGACATTCTTTTTACATCATCTTGTTTATAGTCACTTGATGCTGCCGTTGCCGTAAACACTAGTTTGTCCTCTTTTTTTACTCGATCAATCTTTATCACAATATCGCTGTCGGCCATTGGCCATGGGGCATCAAAATAATAATATGCCAACCACGCTTGTTCCGATATTTTCTCAATTTCCTGAGTAATCGGTGTTCTCTCCAAGAAATTTTTGTGATTGTTCGTATTAGAAAAATAGCTGTCCAGTTCATCTAGGGTAACGTTGGCCGTGGTTTGGGCAATGTAATAAAAGTGGGTGCCTTCATCCTCTTTTACCAATTCATATTTTACCGTCGTTTTTCCGTCTTTAGCGGTTTCTGTTTTCCAGTTTCGGCTTTGTGTAAAAACATTGATCGATGTTAACCACAGTGCAACTATACCTATAATTTTTATCCTCTTCATTTTATTCCTATTTCATTATTAGTTAAATACTACACCTCCCATTCATAACCAACGGCTTCTTCTGAAACTTCCCACAGTTTTTCCATGACGGGTTTGTCCTTGGCGTGAGGTTCTAATTTGCATTCCCCAACCGGACCTGTCCAATAATTTTTACCTGTTGGTCCGTAAAAAGCCTCTTGATCCAAATCTGGTTCTGTAGCACACATAATTTCTGGGTACGCCCCCTTTTCTGCAGATTGTACCATGGGTGTCAGTTTCATGATCTGCCAAATGAACCTGGTCAACAAACTTCCACTGGTTTTAATGAGCGATGTAGATGAAGCACCTGGGTGACAGGCATATGCTTTTACACTTGTTTTACCCGCCTTTTTCAATCTATCCTGTAATTCGTAAACCGTCATGATCTGCGCCAATTTACTTTGGCTATAAACTCCGTTTGGACTATAGTTCTTGTCCCAGTTCATATCATCGAACTGTATGGTCTTGATTCCTAAATTATACCCCATACTGCCCACGGTAACAATACGCCCCTTAGATTCCTCTATACGCGGATATAACAATGCCTGCAATAAGAAATTACCGTAGTGGTTTACCCCTAACTGACTTTCAAAACCGTCTTCGGTAAAGGTTTGCTTGGGCACTTGAGCAATGGCGGCATTACATAACAATGCATCTATTTGTGGTACGGTTCTTAGCACCTCATCTGCGGCTTTTTTTACGGAAGCCAAAGATGCCAAGTCCATTTCTATATTGCTTACCGGTATGGCACTACCCAATTCTTCTTGTAGGGTTGTTATGGTATCTGCAGCCTTTTTTGAATTACGGTTCAACATCACCACTTTTGCGCCTTTAGACAGCAGTATTCTTGCCGCCTCAAAACCGGTACCACTGGTAGTGCCCGTAATTAAGAATGTTTTGCCTTTAAGGCTTTTTATTCTAGCGGGTGTCCACCCTTTTTTACCAAATTGTGTTGTACTCATTATATCTTATTTTTTAAATGTCTAAAAGAATAGGACAAAGGTAAAATGAGACATGGCGTTTTGCCTTACACACATTTTCGAATGTTGTGTACTTTTTGGTGGGGATTAGTTGGATAGTAGAATTAATTCAACTTTAGAAGGTTATTCATCACCATACCGTATTTGAAGATTTGGGTTTTCTTTTCTCCATTTTTCTAATTCGAGCTTATTTATTCTGTTGCCAAACAGCTCTACACATTTCAGTTTCCTTAGCTTATTCAGTTTGGCTATTTCTTTCGAGACGGTCAGTTTATTCATTGATAAATCTAGATATTCTAGATTTTGGAGTCTGTACAAATCTTCAGGTAAAGTTTTTATATCTAGGTCATATAAAGTAAGTTGTTCTAGACCTTCAAGTTCTAATAATTCGGACGGAATTGTTCTAAACGGTGGTTCGTCTATATATTGGTCCATTGCGCTCAGTGGAGGATAAATAGTCCAGCCTTCTACACTATCAACGTAGATTTCTAATTTCTTTGCATTCTTTAATTGCCCAACCTCTTTGGGTATATCTTCTAACCCATATTTAGACAGTTCAATAAAGACCTGCTCTTGATTTTCTAAATCTTTAAAGAGGTGGTTAGGCTCGCAAGAACAAACGAAAATCAGAAATGTTATTAAGACTGGATTCTTCATTGTTTAAATCTTAGACAACTGCCTTAAATGCCTTGGTTGATACAAGAAAGGCGAACAAATAATTTCGTTTCTGTCTGTAGCAATATCCAGAACTTTTGATTTTATTTAATAAGCTTAAGACAAAAAGTTTAGCGAAGCTAATAGCAAATCAGTATTGTCAAATACATAATTACAAACATTCTTCATTAGAACCTTTTTTATCGAATGCAAAGCTCCAGTTCTTTGCGATTAATAGGTTCCTATAATTTTCTCCACTCGAGCAATAAACCATACTTTGTGCACCTAATTGAATACAACAAGGGGTATTTGCAGATTCTGACCAACCTTTTAAGGTAGATTCATATGAATCAATTGATAGACCACTGCCATCAAGCATGCTAATCATTCCATTTGCACTAGTATTGTAAAATAGACTTGAAAGCTGCCAATTACCTAAACTCTGATTAAATTCCAAAGCCCCAGAAAACATTAAAGACATATTTTGTACAAGACTTACATCCCAATTGTCAAGCGGTTGATTAAAATTAGAAGCATGTAGGAACATTCCGCTCATATTCCATACATTACTTACATTCCAATCATTAAGAGGTTGGTTGAAATTAGAAGCACCATTGAACATACCAACCATAGTTGATACCTCACTAACATCCCAATCATTAATATTTTGATTAAATGAACGAGTATCTGAAAACATCCCAACCATAGAGGTGACAGAACCAACATCCCAGGTATTGATTGGTTGATTAAAAACAAGAGCCGAAGCAAACATACCGCTCATATCAACAACAGAACTAACGTCCCAATCTCCAATCATGCCATTGAATTTTATAGCCCTTTGAAACATACTAGACATATCAGTTACTTCTTTCAAATTTGGTATGTCCACAGCGTTATAGGTTAATTCATCGCAATTTCTGAAAGCCTCTTTCATAGATTTCCATTCTATATCTCCCCATTGATTGATGGATATTATTTTACTGCTATCTTCATGACTACTTCCGAAGTAAATTGCCGGAAATTTGCCGAATATTGAAACGGTATATGTACCAGGAATTGAATAGGTATGCGAAACTTCTGCTGTAATGTTTGTTGTGAATGAATCATCTCCCCAATCAACGTAATAATTATAATCGTAGTTTGAATTAACGGGTATTTCGATTGTTAAATCATTTTCGGGTACAGACCAAGCTGTTACGAAAGGGATGCTATCGGTTATTTCTTGAACATCAACAACAGAAATTTCAATGTTTACTGTTTTTTCAATGTCAGTTTGATTATTTAAGATTGTAACTGATGCTGTAATTATAGAATTAACTTCGAAATCGAATAACAATGAGTTTTTAACAAATAACTCGCCACTTTGAGAACTTAAACTAAGTGCGCCAGCTGGTGCCTCCGTTTTTAATTCAAATAAAAGATTACCTTGTGAGCTATTTGCTGAGATTACGCCCAGTAATTCATTATTAGTCGGATTTTCCTCAATTTCAGTGTAGAAGTCTTTAACTATAATCTCTGTTGAGTCATTTGAGTCATTATTATTACAGCTGATAAAAGCTACTAATAATAATAGAATTAAGCTGTTTATTAACTTTAAATAATTTTTTCCCATTAATATATTTTAGTTGATTGAAGCGATATATTACCGCTAGGGTTTGTCTGTAAAAAGCAGAAAATCAAACTGGTGTTTGCTTTCCACCATGAACATAGTGATTTTTTTTGTTTTGTAATATAAATGGTTTCTACAATACCTCTGAAAAATTGCTGTCCAACATTTGGAGAAGAAATGCGGAGTTTTTACTTTCTTTTATTGCCCAACCTCTTTAGGTATATCTTCTAACCCATATTTAGACAGCTCAATAAAGACCTGTTCTCGATTTTCTAATTCTTTAAAGAGGTGGTTTGACTCGTAAGAGAAGATAAAGATCAGTATTGCTATTAAGGTGAGAATCTTCATTGCTTGGTTATATTTTAATTACTTGTATTTCTATAGTTTGTAGAGTTGAAGAATTAAGTCAAGAAATAGAGACTAAGAGTTCGGAAATTAGCCAGAATTCCCTACTCCATCATTAAAAACTATAACCTATAAATGTTGTAAATTCTTGATATTAGCTATTTGCTTTTTTTATATCCGCAACCAATTCATTAACTCTTTTTAATAGCTCTTCATTTTGCATTTCAAAACCATCTTTAACCAGTCTTTCTGCTACTTTTATTTTATCAATTGTATTCCATGTTTTTTTCGTATTACTAATGGAGATTTCCAGTTCTCTTCTAATCTCCGTAGCCGATATTCCTTTTAGACTTCCATCTTTATTTTTCTGAATTTGACTAAATAATTTATTACTAAGTTGTACCTTAGGTTTGAATGAGGGCTTAGCATCTAAGTTTACAAATTTGCATCTATCAGCAAAAGCTGAATCATCAATTTCAATATTCTTAATTTTATGAACAGATTTTATTGCGTTTTTAAAATCTCTAATAGGTATATAATTCTCTATCTCTCTTAATCTAGTCAACCAACAATATGCCTTGTTTTTTTTAAATAGTTCAACAATGTTTTTCTTTTTTTTGCTGTATCGTTCTGTTGCCTTTGTCCGATCACTATCCATAATTAGTGCATAGTTTTGATTTAGAGATTCGATGAATTCAAGATTTAACTCTCCTTTATTTTCTAAAAAATGTCTATAGGAACTACCACCATAAAACATTATACTGTAATCTTCTCCCTCAATTAATGAGTCATCTATTGATTTAATGAAATGGTTTAAGTAAATTTTATCACTTTGCCCTTCGACCCAAAGAAGATAGTTCGTTTGATATAAATCATTTGGCTTATAACCTAAGTCCTTTAGTATTGCGATTTTTTCAGTCTTTATATCTGAATGGTGCAAATTTGTTTTTCCATCAACTTTTGAAACTATGAATATAGAATTATTTGAAGAGTTTATGAATACTGAAGAATGTGTAGAAATGAAATAAGAATGATTGTCAAAAAGACACATTGCTCTGTATAAAAGCCTTTGCCATTTAGGATGTAAATGCGTTTCGGGTTCTTCTATAAATATCAGATGTTGCTTCTTTCTATTAATAAATATTGGGAATAGTATAATGATAAGTGTTTGTAATCCATCTCCCAGCTCATAAATAGGAAATTGTTTTTCTCCTTCAATTTTTATATGAAGTACATCATCATCATATTTTGGAATAAGATTAATTTTCTTTTTAAAAACATTTTGTGCCAAAAACGTTTCAAATTCCTTTATTTCATTTCTTTCATTTTCATCTCCAAGAAGTAATTTTTTTACGTTCTCATAAATTGAAAGCCCTGTAAAAATATCACCGTTAGAAATATTTTGTTTAAAATAATCATGTTTAGTACGATTTAAATAAATGTTGTCATTAGAAAAAGTTTCTCCTTTCTCGGCTATTGGCCTAAGTCCTCGCAAAATTGGTATATATATTTTCTTAAAATTATTGTTTTCTCTACCTATTTTGTCAATATAACTTTTCAAGTCATTAGAAAGAACTTTTGCATTATTCAAGAATTGTATTAAACGAAACTCTAGTGTATTATTATTAGTGACAAATTCATGTTTCTCTAATGTACTGGTGTACCAGTATAAGTCAAGAATTGATGCAAGTAGAATATTATTATCTTGATTGATGGAATTTACTAAAGACTCATATTTAAGTTTATATTTGTAAGTTATTTCAAATCTTTCAAGACTATTCATTAAGTTTAAGATATCTTTTCCAATCGCGGCTATTTGTTTTAGTTTATTATCATCTATTTCAAAAATAAATTTTACTTCATTTGAATATGAAAAAAGAGTTCTTAAAAAACGGCTTTTCCCGGAGTTATTAGCACCAACAAAAGTATTCAACTGCTTGAAATTTGCTAGAATACCAAAATATCCAGGTCCGGTGAAATCTTTTTGTAACGATTCATTTAATTTTATTCCTTTTAGCACTAAATTTTAATTTGGTTAAAGTCAATAATATAATTTACAAATGAGTTTATACTCTGATATTAAATAATCACATTCTAATACGGCAGGGGGAAGTAATGTTTTAGAACCGACTAGAAAGGTAGTATTTTTCTTCAATGTAGCATTACGGGTTACCGTAAAAGAGAGGAAAAAAAAGTATGAGGTAAGAAGTTAAAAGTTCAACATAAGTGCTACACTTTTCGTATTCATCAAAATAGCAACCTTTTAAGTGATAACACCCTATTTTTCACCACTCTATTCTAAACAAACTGCAAGCATCTGTTCAGGTGTCGTTGAATTTTTTACACCATTTGGGCATTAAATACGGTTATACAGCCATCAAATTGATAAACATTAGCAGGTTTTGCCATATAAATAAGATCCTTCATAATTTGACAAAAACCTAAGCTTAAAATAACATTGAACATCTGAACAAAACCTGAACATACTACCTAGACCAGCACTCTTTATCCTATTTCCAAATACCGCTAAACCTACAGTAAAATGCAGAAATAGCTTTGTTTTCCGCAATTTTTACTTGGCAAAAAAATCAACAAATACTGAAATTCAAAAATTTTAAGAATACACAAAAAAGAA
The DNA here is from genome assembly GCF_902506355.1 of Maribacter litoralis. Lineage (NCBI taxonomy): Bacteria > Pseudomonadati > Bacteroidota > Flavobacteriia > Flavobacteriales > Flavobacteriaceae > Maribacter > Maribacter litoralis. Next base: position 1,534,987 of record NZ_LR733271.1, read on the forward strand.
CCCGCCAAATATTCTGAATTCTTTGTTTAAAAATAGCCCAAGATTAAAAATAGTAAAACAGTGTCTAGTTTTTATTGAGGGCGTTTTTTATTACTCCTTTTCATAATATGATAATTTCATACCTGAATTTTTTTCAATAATTAAATTATTAATCTATTTCAATGACATATTAATAGTGTCATTAAAATACCAACTACCTAACTCATCATTATGAAAGGACAAAAACCAAAATTTATGAAAATGAGTGCCTTTGTGCTCTACCTATTTTTAGGAATAGGCTGGGCTTACGCACAGAAAACCGTTTCAGGTGTGGTAACGGACCAACAAAACACCCCATTGCCGGGCGTCTCCATAGTTGTTGAAGGATCAGGCAAGGGAGCCGTAACCGATTTTGATGGTAATTATACCATTAATGCCAACGTAGGCGAAACTTTAGTGTTCTCTTACTTAGGTTTTAAAAGTATAAAACAAGTAGTTTCCGCTAATACCAGTACAATGAACTTAGCCTTGGAAGAAGATTCCCAACAATTAGAAGAGGTCGTTGTTGTGGGTTACGGTACACAGAAGAAGAAAGAAGTTACCGGTGCCGTTGCTAAAGTAGATTCTGACGAACTGGTTAAAATACCTGTATCTGACATTGGAGCTGCCATTCAAGGTAAAGTTGCCGGGGTAAACATACAAGCGGCAAGTGGTCGTCCAGGGGAAGCCGCAAACGTACAAATTCGTGGATTAGTTTCCTTGAACGGTGGAGAACCGCTATACGTGGTAGATAACATACCCCAAGAAGGAAATCCAAATCTTGCTCCTGAACAAATTGAGTCTATAGACATCTTAAAGGATGGTGCCTCTGCATCGGTATACGGTGTGCGTGGTGCCGGTGGTGTAATCTTGATTACAACGAAACGTGGTAAAAAAGGTAAAATGAAGGTAGACGTAAATATGTTTACAGGTATCCAAAACATTACCTCTGGTACACCATTATCTAACACAACCGATTTTCTTTACGTTACGGAGACCAGTGCAGAAGCTGGTGGTGATGAGCCACTAACTTTTTTAATAGATAGCAACGTGTTGGATTGGGATACAAACTTTGTTGATGAAGTACAAAACGATAACGCCGTAGTGCGAAATTTCAATGTAAACTTATCTGGTGGTGCTGAAAATTTAACGTATAACTACAATACTACTTTTTACGAACAAGAAGGGGTTTTGATCAATTCTGGTTTTGATCGTTTAACCAACCGACTTACAGGGCAGTTCACCAAAGGAAAATTTAAAGCTTTTGCTTCCGCTAGTTTAACTACAGAAAATCGTGAGCAAGAACCTTGGAATATATTCGGTTTTGCTATTGGTAATGCACCCCACAGTGCGCCTTTTAGCGTATTTCAACCTAATGGGCAAAATACCGTTCAGTTAAGTGTACAAAACGAAATATTTTATGGCTTTTTAGCGCGCCAGTTAGATAATATTGATGAAAGGGAAAACAAGAGCAATAGTATTGCCTTGAATTTGGAATACGAAATTTTAGATGGGTTAACCTACAAAGTTAATATCGGTCGTAATGAGAGTCAGTATTTTAGAAAGTTCTTTCAGCCTCAGTATTTAGCTTTAGATCGTAACGGGGAGTTAAGTTTATCCGCTTCTACACCCAATGCTATTCTACAATACAACCAATGGTTTTCTACAAGAGAAACCATTGAGCACATTTTAAACTATAAAAAATCTTTTGGAAAGCACAATTTAGATTTCTTAGCGGTTGCTTCTTACGAAAAGTACAAATATAGAACCTTGAACACGGGTACGGTTTTTGCCGACGATGCTTCAAATGACGTGCAAGTACTAAATGCAGGAGCTAATCCTACAACTCCAAGTGAATTCAGAAATGTTAATACGTTAGCTGGTAAACTAGGAAGAATACAGTACAATTATGATAGTAAGTATCTTTTAAGTGCAAGTATTAGACGTGATGGTTCTTCTAAATTTGCTCCTGAAAACAGAAACAATAACTTCTATGGTTTTTCAGCAGGTTGGAACGTAAGCGATGAAAATTGGTTTAACTCAGGTACTGTAAACAATTTTAAAATTCGCGGTAGTTGGGCCCAAGTAGGTTTTAACGGTATTCCAGATTACTCTTACATACCCGTAATAGAACCTGGTGTAAATTATCCATTTGGCGCTGATGAAGATTTACAAAACGGTCTAGTACAACGTAGATTTCCTAATGTTAATGTACAATGGGAAACCCAAATTTCATCTAACATTGGTTTTGAGTTAGGCATGTTCAACAACAAGTTAAACCTTACGGCAGATGTCTATAGAAATGATAAGAAGGATATGTTAATTAATGAGTTATCCCCTCCTTCAGCCGGTTTATGGCAACCACGAGCGCAAAGCGTTTATGGTGCCGTGGCGGTCAATGCCGGTAACATGCAGAATAAGGGTGTTGAGGTAGCCGCAAACTATAAGGGTAGCATTGGTGATGATTTAACCTTTGGATTTTCAGGTACTTGGACACTTAACGATAACAAGATCACCAATTTAAATGGTAAAACACTTGGTGCTTCTGGCGGTACGCTTACCAATGCAGATGGTAGTACAGGTAATGACCCAACTACTTTTTTAAGCGTTGGAGACCCAGCGGGATCATTCTACTTGATCCAAAATGACGGTGTAATTAAAACTCAAGAAGAGTTGGAAGAGTACCAACAATTAGATCTAAGCGCAGTTAGTAGCCCACAACTAGGGGATATAAAATATATTGATGCCAACGGTGATGGCGCTATTAATGATAGTGACCGTGTATTCTCAGGTTCTGGTATTCCACAATGGGAGGCCGGTCTAAATTTTGATTTAGGTTATAAAGGCTGGGATTTTGGTGTGCAAAGTTATTTGGCATACGGTGCAGAAATTTATAACGGTGGTAGGCAAATAGCTTTTGCCGGTGGACGCCATCAAGAGCAAGTATTTCAATGGACACCTCAAAACCCTGATTCTGATATTCCTACCTATAGACAAAGTGGTACCCACTCTAATGTTAGGGCATTTTCAGATTATTTCCTAGAAGATGGAACCTACCTACGTATACGTAACATATCTATAGGATACACTATTCCAAACACACAGGATTTCGGCGTAGATAAAATAAGACTGTATTTAAATTCCGTAAACCCTTTTACGTTTACAAATTATACAGGATATGATCCAGAAGTGGGTGGCGATAACCTATTTCAAAGAGGTGTAGATAATGGTAATTACCCTATTACGCGCCAGTTTATAATGGGAGTTCAATTAAGTTTCTAAAAAAAAGACTATGAAATCAATAAAAAAAATAATTGTAAAAGGTTTTGTTCTTCTTACGCTGGTTGGTGTTAGTTGTAACGAAAACACATTTTTAGACGAACCAAATCCAAATGCGCTTACAGAAGCTAGCTTTTGGAAAACAGAGAGCCATTTTAACTCTGCACTTACATCAGTATATGGTGCGTTGCAATACCGTTCTGTTAGTGGCTCTGAATTGGTACAGGAGTTTGTAATGTCAGATTTAGCTGGTACAGAAGCTTGGTATAGACCGTTTCCGTTTAGAAATTTAACCTATACCAACGGTCAAAATCACTTATCGGAAAAGTGGCAAGAGCTATATGTTGGTATTTTTAGGGCAAATACAATTCTTACTCAGCTACAAACAGTTGACGAAGATATTTTAGATGAGACAACTAAAACTGAAATAGAAGCTCAAGCCCGCTTTTTAAGAGCATTCTTTTACTTTCAGCTTGTACACACCTATGGTGGTGCAATGATTCATGATGAGGTGGCACAATCTCTAGAAGAGTTAAGTAAAGAGCTATCTTCTACGGCAGATGTGAACGCACAAATTATTATTCCAGATTTGGAATTTGCAATGAGCAATTTACCTGAAACCTGGGAAAGTACCGCGGCAGGTAGAGCTACTTGGGGCGCTGCCACTTCACTTTTAGGTAAAGTATATCTTTATGATGAACAATGGCCGCAAGCAGCTAGTTTATTCAAAGAAGTCATAGATTCTGGTATATATAGTTTAACCAGAAACATTGAAGACAACTTTACGCATTTCAATGAGTTTAACGAAGAATCTATTTTTGAGGTCAACTACTCTTTTGATTTAAATCCTGGAAATAGTGGTTTTGCAGAAGATGATACCTCTATCGGTGGAGCAGGTGCAGAATCTACCACACTAAGTACAGAAGTTGGTCATATACAGTACGGTGCTTTTAATACCGTATTGGCTTCATATAACCTTCATGAAATGTTGGTGAACGATGAGGTTGACCCTAATAATTCAATTAATGACGGCAACCTAGAGTCTCGTAGAATGAATTATACCATTGCTCCTAGAAACGGTGAAGGAGATTGGTACCTAGCACCTTTTTCAGAAGCAAAGGCAACTTGGGGCGGTGGACAAAGTGCTTACGTAAAAAAGCACTCTAACTGGTATCATATGGACGGTGAGCCTGTACGTGGACGTAGCGGTATCAACTTTAGACATATTCGTTATGCCGATGTTTTACTAATGTATGCAGAAGCTGTAATTAATGCCAACGGTGACTTTGCCACAGCTATTAGCTATGTTGATATGGTGAGAAGTAGAGCTGGTGTTGTCACTTTACAGCAATATATGGATATGAACGGTGGTATGTTTCCACAGCTTCATGTTAGTAAACAGGTTCATGGCGATCAACCAATGGTTACCGCTAACGCGCAAACTGTTTTAACACATATTCAACGTGTGGAAAGAGCCATTGAGTTATGTTTTGAAGGACATCGTTATAAGGATTTAGTGCGTTGGGGTATCGTAAAAGAAGTTTTTGATGATTTACGTGCCGATGAAATTTGGAGAGAAACAAATCTAGATATTACCGGGCAAGGTGTAGCACCTTTATTTATTTCAGGAAGGGTAAGACCAGATTTTAGTCAATCATCTCAAAACTACAAACCTGAAGAACATAACTATTTCCCTATTCCTTCAGGAGAAGTATTAAACAACCCAAACTTTAACAACTAAAATTACTAGACATGAAAAAATGTAAGTTTTTAAGTATACTTTTTGTTTTCACCTTACTTCTAGTAAGTTGTGAAAAGCAAGAAGAGCTAAATTTAAATGACCCTAACCACAGAATTATTGTTACCTCTGAAATGGACTTTGAAAACAAAGTAATTGTTGGTGGGGACATAGACTTTGGAGACATTTCACGTGGTGTAGAATCCAGAACTTGGATCTTACCTAGCAATGCCCGTATTGTTGGGGAAAGTGGAACAACGTCATCTGAAAAAGTCGTAAAAGCAATATTTAATAAAGCAGGAGTTTATGATGTGGTGTTGAACCAAACATTTAAGGGTAATGTATACCCAAATGATGATAGTACATCACCTATTGACTCTAGAGAGTTGGATACCACTATTGTAGTAACGGTTATTGATTCTATACAATCGGTACTTAAAGCATTTAGAATAAACCCTGATGGCTCTACCGGTGCTGAAATCAACTTGGCAGACGGTGCTGAAAATGAATTGGAAGCCAGCAACTCTATTCGTCTATCTTATACAGCTATAGGAGAGCCACAAAGTGTATCTTGGAAGTCTGTAGGTGGTAAGCCAAATGCCGTAACCATTAGCGACGATTCTGAAGTAGACATGAGATTCAATAGATTAGGGTCTTGGGATATTGAATACATAGCTTCTAGGTTTAGACCAACAGATGCAGATACCCTTTCTTTTGAAAAGGTAATAAAGGTTATTCCTTCTACTGCGCCTGTTACTTTGGATAGAGTAGCGGAAAGAAATGACAAAGTTACCCTAGAGTTTAGTAGAGAAATAGATGGTACTTCTGTTAATGCTGGTGATTTTACAGTTAGAATAGAAAACAATACGGATGAAATGAATCCTAAAATACTTACTCCTACAGTTGTATCGGCAACCGTGGATAAAGATGAAGCTACTATTGTTATCCTAGAACTAGATGGAGAACAGCTTTATAATGACGACCAAGTTTTTGTAAGTTACACTCCCGGAGCCTTAAGAACGGTAGACGAAGTAGAGTCTGAAGCTATTACCGATGCGCTATTAACAGAATTTGATCCTCTAGATAACTTTTATACAACTACTTCTTATGATTACGGTTTTGAAACAACAAATGTTAGTAATTATGTTTACCAAGGATGGGGTGCACCATGGGATGGATTTGATATAAGTATGGACTTATTGAATACCCATTCAGGATCGCAAAGCCTTAAGGTTAATTTGAGACCTAATGGTGGTATGATCATTAGACCCGAGTCTGGAGGAAATCCTATTACATTTCCAATAGAAACTGGTAAAACATACGAATTTGGCTATTGGCTATACATTGAAAGTGATTTATCCAATTTACCGACCGGAACCCAATCTGCAGATATTCAGCTTTATGCAGATGACTGGGGTGGACCAGGTTTGATACCAACTACATTTACTTCTGACATGCCTACAGGAAAGTGGATCTACCAAAAGCAAATATTCAAAGCAGGTGCCGGTAGAGATATCTCTTGGTTTATTAGAGGGTTTAACGAATTTCATGACAATAATCTTGTATTCTATTTAGATGACTTTTTCTTAGCAGAAGTTCCCGTTAGACCATAATTACAGCCTACGCCGTAATAGGTGTATTCAATATAACAAAGGGCAGCCTAAAATAGGTTGCCCTTTTTATTTACCAGTGTTTAGTCTCATCATAATAGGTACAGTTTCTGAAAAACCAACGGCAATACGTGTCTGTACATAAAAGACCTTTTCTGCCCTATTATTATTTACGGCGAGATGGCAAAAACAATTAAATCTTTGTGAACAATACTTTTAACTTACCATATTACCCTATGATCAGGCATGTAAGTACCAAATTCAACTACCAAAATGAACTACAAGGATATAAACCTGCTTAAATAAGACTAAAGCTTGGTTGTTGACACCAATTTGTTCATGTTATAAGCCTTAAACTTTACACAGTAATTACTTAAAAAGGAGATTTGTACAGTAATTAAATAGTAGACATAAAATCTATTAGGTTTTCACCTTTTTCCAAATTTAATTTCTTACGAAGTCTATATCTTGAGGTATGTACACTTTCAATGGTAATACCCAACAGAGATGACATTTCTTTACTGGAAAACCCCAACTTGACCAAAGCACACAATTTTAGATCCGTTTGGCCCAAATTTGGATATTTAGCCCTAATCTTTTCATAAAAACTTTCGTTAATAGAAGTAAACCTGGCTTCAAATTCTTTCCAGTTACCACCTGGGGTGTTTTGAAAACCTTTCAGCATATTATGAATGGCCTTTGTATCTACAGCGTCACTCTTAGAGATATTCTGTTTTAATTTAGAAATGAATTCTTCTTTTTCAATCAACTGAAGGGCAGATGCCGTTAGCTCTCTATTTTTAAGCATCATTACCTCATTGGTCTTTTGTTTTTCAAGTTTATGTTTTCTCCTAAGATTTCTAAAAAACAGAACACCGTACAAAAACATAAAAACCACTACAACGCCCATTAAGATATTTTGTAAAAAACCTATTCTTTTCTGGTCTTCTAGCTTCTCTATTCTTACCTCTTTTAGTAGTGCCTTTTCTTTCTCTTTTTGAAGTCTATATCTATCTTTTATTTCAAATAAATGTTTGTGGTTTTTACTTTTTCTCCCAAATATGCTTTCATTTAACGCTTGTGCTTTGTCTTTATAGAAAAAGGCTTCTTTAAAGTTATTCTGATCATAATATAACTTAGATAGCTCTTCATAATTGAATAGTTTGTAACCTAAATGTTTATTATACATTTCTGAAAACCTCAACGATTCTTTGTAATTTTTTATTGCTTTATCATATTCTCCCCTAAACTTATATACCTCTCCCATTAAGAAATGAACCACCGTTAAATATGAAGGGTTTTTATCTTCAAAAAATAGCTTGGTCTCGTTCAGTTTGCTCAAGGCTTTTTCATAATTACCCGCTACCGCATCAAAATATCCCTTTTCTGTCTCTACGTAATATGATCTTTTATCTGGACTGATCTTTTTTAATGACAGTTCACAACTATCCAAATATGTTTTTGCCATAACATAATTACGATTTACCCTATAGCAGTTTACTATGGCAAAGTAGTTACTTACCAGATAATCCCTACTTATCTTTTTCTCCTCGACTAGTTTCTTCTTAAGCTCCAGCGACATATTGAAGTATCGTAAAGATTCTTCTTCCTTTCTATATGCGGTATATAGCCAACCCAGTTCTTGATATATTCGTGATTTAGAAATATCATCATTAGATTCATCGGCAAATATCAATGCCTCCCAATACCCATCATAAGACTTACCATAATCCAATACATTGTCATACAAACCAGACAATTGGCAAATACTATTAATTAAATTAATGGTATCCTTTTCTATTGAATAATGAACAATACCCTTTTTAAGATAATAGATGGCGCTATCCAAATTTTTAGCTGTAAGCTGGTTTGCCTTTTCTATGTACTCATTAGTACCATAAGGTTGTTGGGCGGTTACGCACAAACAAAAAAGAAGTACCACTATACTGGCCGTTTTTTGAAATGCTTTACGTGTCTTCATATCGTGAAAAATATTAACTGAACAATTTTAAAAATCTAAACACTGTCAAAAATTGCACTGAACATATAGCAAAGTGCAGTTGTGAAAATCAATATAATATTTGCTCAGCTTAAATTCATGTAAATAAGGGCTGTTTTTAATAATGTTCAGTTTTTATTCATTAAAAAATCGAAGATTTTACCCGCATATAGTTAATATTTGTCAATATAATGGCAACATAATTATTAATCCAATATGTAATCGTTGCTTTTCATAAATCACCATCATCACATTGAAAAGCAAAAAATTAAAACGGGGAAAGTAAAAACCAATGTGATAAAGCCAAAAAGATCAAATAGACAGATTAGAAATATTTAAAACATTGAACATGAATCTATGCAGTACAACCTAACAAATCAACATTTTGCAAAATGCAATTATCCATACTATGTACTAAGCGAAAATTTGGATTTAACCATTCGGCTTAACCAAAAGATCCATGCAAACTCTTATAAAATTCGTATAAATTAAACCACAAATACAATGATCAGTAAAACCAAAACAACCTTATATTCCTTTCTATTTTTCGCAATGTTTATCCTTCAAAGTACAGCCCAGGATACAACATATGACCAAAATATTTTAGACTCTTTGGGGGTAACACAAGAACAAATAGACCACTTGGGCATTACAGATATAAACCACTTGAGCTCAGCTTCTAAAAGAGCTCTAAAATGGCCCGTAGACCTAGGCAATGAATGGTTTATCGAGTTTTCCAATCTAAAGCCCTTAAAAGGAGACTTAGCCTATGAAGAAGGTGTTGTGCGTAGAGATCCCAGTGCCGTCATAAAGGAAAATGGAAAATACTATGTATGGTATTCAAAAAGTACTGGACCAACACAAGGGTTTGGCGGCGACGTTGAAAACGACAAGGTATTTCCGTGGGACCGTTGTGACATTTGGTATGCAACTTCAGAAGACGGTGAAACTTGGAAAGAAGAAGGTTTAGCCGTTCCTAGAGGTAAAGCTGGAGCATATGATGACCGATCTGTTTTTACTGTAGAGATCATGAAACATGAAGACAAATATTATTTAAGCTACCAGACCGTAAAATCTCCTTACACCGTTCGTGTAAAAAACCAAATTGGCCTGGCTTGGTCCAATTCTCCAGACGGCCCTTGGACAAAGAGCAAAGAACCTATTTTGAGTCCTGCCGATAATGGTATTTGGAAAGGTGAAGAACAAGATAGATTTGCGGTTGAACGAAAAGGTGACTTTGATAGCCATAAAGTTCACGACCCTTGTATTATTCCTCTTAATGGTAAGTTTTATCTGTACTACAAAGGTGAACAGATGGGTGAGGAAATTACATTTGGCGGTAGACAAATACGCCACGGTCTTGCCATAGCGGACAAACCTGAAGGGCCATATATAAAATCTCCTTACAATCCAATTAGTAATAGCGGACACGAAATATGTGTTTGGCCGTACAATGGCGGTGTAGCAGCTTTAATTACGACAGATGGACCAGAGAAAAACACTATTCAATGGGCGCCAGACGGTATTAATTTTGAAATAATGTCCGTTATTCCCGGAGTTAGCGCACATGCCATTGGCTTAAACAGGTCTGCTGACACTGAAAAAGAACCTACCGAAATATTACGATGGGGACTTTCTCATATGTACAATAGCTGGGATTACCAGAGCATTATGAGCTTTACTTCAGAAAGAAAGACCCAACATAGGGCAAAAGGCGAGTAAAATAATTGTTGAGTTTGTTAAGATAAGGACAGTACGCCGTAAGAAGCTACTGTCCTTTTCAATATAATGAATTTTCATGTGCGGCGCATAACCATAAAAAGCCTATCAAATATAAAACCAAAATCTACTTTTTTTATGACAAGAAGAGCCTTCATCACAGTAGTAACCATGATATTTTACGCCATATTAGTAATAAATTTGACTTCATGCCAGAACCAGGAACCTAAAACTTACGAGAGTGCTTCCTATAAACGTTTTCGTGAAAACCACATTTCTTATGAAAAGTACAACGAGTTCAATACTCAATTTAAGTTTCAAAAAATAGAAGGATTCGAAGATGGAGCTGAACGCTATTACCCGTCTAGCATAATAAAGGCAGACAATCAATATTATATGTGGTATTCTAAGCCCCAATTCAACAGTGAGGTTGTAGGTCCTATTGATGCCAACGATACACTAAGGGCTTTTCATTGGGATCTGTGCGATATTTGGTATGCAACTTCTACCGATGGGTTAAAGTGGGAAGAACAGGGACTTGCAGTTTCCCGTGGCACAGCCGGGCGCTATGACCACCGCAGTGTTTTTAATCCAGATATTTTATTTACAGATGGTAAGTACTATTTAGTTTATCAAGCAGCAAAAAGTATAGAAAATGCACGCTGGTCAAAACAATTTAGAACATCTGGAGATTTTACGCCCAACGTAATTGGTATGTCTGTGGGCAACTCGGCAGCAGGGCCATGGAAAGCTTTGGACGAACCAATTTTAAAACCCGGTTCTGAAGAAAGTTGGGATGCAGAAGTAATACATGAACCAACCTTTTTTGTTAAAGGAGGGCAATTTTTTCTATACTATAAAAGTCATGGCCGATTACCATGGACCCCCAATATATCTCCGGGTAAATTTAATAAAGATTATGCCGATATACCTTTAGCTACGGGTGTTGCAATTGCAAATGACCCAAAAGGGCCGTATACTAAATCTAAATACAACCCTGTATTAATGGGCGGGCATGGCAGTATGGTATGGCCCTATCGTAACGGTGTATGTGCAATATTACCAGAAGGACCTGAAAGAAACAGCATTCTATTTTCTGAAGACGGAATAAATTTTTACCCAAAAATTCAAGGTTTAACCATTCCTAAGGGTGGCGGTGCTTACCGACCTGGGACTTTTACCGATGTAAATACAAGCCCAGGAAAAGGGATAACTTGGGGAATTAGCCACCAATTATACCCTAATTACCATTTTGTACGTTTTGAATGTGATTTATCTTTAGAAAAAGGCAATAGGGTTCGTAAAGAATACAAAATGATCAAAGAGTACATGAATAACGACTCTTATGATTATAATTCAAAATTAAATATCGATTAAACAACTACTACCTTAGTGTAATACGATTTTTAAGAAAGATGGGGTCAACATAACATTCGTTTTACTTAATGTATTTCCTGTTGTTTAAACACGCAAGCAACTCTTGTGAAAAAGATAAGATAAACCTACTTCTCCATTTCACCATCAATCTAAAGAATCTATAAAACTTAAATGTATTTAAATAGAAAGAGGCACGGTTTTAACCATGCCCCAAATCCATTTTAAACTAACAAACTGCTTCTTTATTTCATTGTTTCACACTACGTGAATAATTGATGTATTACTACTTTGATTCAAGTTTCCAAGTACGTACCCAATCTACACGCATAGTGTTTTTAGAATTGTCATTTAACTCTTCCTTTTGAGGTAAACCTCCTAAATAACACTCTTCAGATGTCCATAGATCAAATATCAACTCTAATTCTCTTGTGAAATCTTGGTTAGTAGTGACAACACCAGCTGGCTCTCCATTTAAATAAAACTGAACCGTTCTGGCATCTTTCCACCAAGCACCAACAATATGGTAGGTTTCATCCCAAGTTTTTCCTTTATTAGGATTGGCATCCGATAACATTCTAGTATCAAAATTATCTTCATGCCTTTCTGTAACCCCACTTTTAGCTATAAAATACTGTGAGTTCATTTGGGTAGGAAAATCCCATGGAGTCCATGGATAGTTACTTGGTTTGGTAGATTGATCACTACACTCAGGAGTAGGGTTTGCGTTGCTTTCCACAATATCTATCTCATCCCTATCATTGATATCGCCATTGTTCAACCAAAATGTATTGAAAGCCGAAATGCTGGAAGTTTTCATACTACACTCTGTATACATAGGATAACTTATTTTGGTTTTAGAATGTACCCTAGCCGTTTGAAACCATTGAGAACTGTTCTCATCTAAAGTGGCCTGTATGTTTAATTTGCCATCTACTACGCTAGAGTTTTCACTACGCATAGAAACTGGGGTGTTACCGTAATTCCAAAATGAATTAAACCACTTGTCCTCGTTCCACGTATCAAACTCATCTGACATGGCTTCTACTTTCACCCACTCCATACCTTCTGGAGTTTCATCTACAACAGACACGAAAGAAGGTAGATCAGGGTCTAGATCAGAAAGTTGAAATGGTTCAATTTCATCTGCCTGGTCTTCATCATTTTCCTCTACTTGTTCTGGGTTTTCCGGATCTTTTACCATTTCCTCTTCATCACTAGAACTTGATGAACATGCAATAAATGCACTAATAATACTTAAAATTAGAAATACGTTAAATTTCATATGATGCTATATTAATTGTTTGATCTGTTTTAAAAAAGTGCCTTTTGCTGCTGTGTTAGCGAATCTATCTGCCTTATTTTGATGTCCTTAAAAAATAACTCTGCAGCTTCACTCTGTAATTGAATTTTTCCTTGGATCAGTGGTATTTCTTCACCGTTTTCACCTATGTATCTTGAATCTTTTAAAATCATGACCACCTCTCCGTTTACAATATGCAGGCTTTTGCCTTCGTAACATATTAAATCTAGCGTGTTCCACTCGTCATGGGGTTTTTCATAATTACCGCTTCGTAAACAATAATTGTTGTATTGACTACCCATACCAATTGGCAAATACTCTTGTGATTCATGTGCCAATGGATCTAAAACAGATTCTGGTTTGTATGCCCTAATGTCCATTGCGGAATTAGCTTGACTCCAAAAATCTCCTGTATGCCCTTCCATTATCTGAAATTCTTGAGAAAGCATCCATGAACGCCAGTACTCAACAGCCATAGGCCCTACGGAGTGATATAATATTCCGGAGTCTTTCAACAGGTCCTTTCGGTAGGCCCATTTTTTATCTCCCCACTTATACTTTAATTGAAAGTGATAATTCTTATACTCCTTTTTAGTTATCAGGCAACCATAATATTCTCCCGTATTCTTGATAATGGTTTCTTCGCCCTCTTGTAAGGTTGAAAAAACCGTATAGTCTTTATTGTTCAACCCAATTGGGGCAATTTCTTCACCATTTTCATCTAAGGGTACAGAACCATCATAACCTGGTTGATGTTGGTAACTTAAATAAGTATCCCACTGAGTTAGATCCTCATCTATTAATTCTTCCCACTCATATGTTTCTTCTAGATTTTTTTGTTCTTCATTTTTTACCTCTGAACAGGAAATCACAAGGAAAAAAAGTGGTAAATAAAGTGTACAATGTTTCATATTACTTGTTGTTGATTAAGTTATATGCCTTGTAGATTGCCGATCAATATAGAGACCCAATTACATTCAAATAATTGAATTTTATTGAACATCCCAAAGCATGTGAGTAAGGTAATTTTACAAAGAAATATTCACCAAAAGATAAGATTGAACATGTAAAGCTTCATTGTTCAGTTTTTATTGAAGCTCTCTTGATTATGTTTAAGTTTGCTCATTACAAACATTGTAAATGTTCAGTTTTTGTTAAGCCATTTTGAGCTTAAGGTTCATCCATAATATCATAGTTTTAACAAAACGATATTTATTATGAAATTTGATTATAACCACAGTACAAAAAACCATGAACTACAACGTCTAATTTGTAAAACTTGCTTCTTTATAGCTTTTGTTTTAACAAGTACCTATTACGGCTTTGCACAAACATCTGATTCTTCACCTAGCGAAATTGAAATGATAGGTTCTGAAAAAGCAAGGGTTACCGGTTTAAAGTACATTAGTGTACATGTATTGGAACTTGAGAAAACCCTAAAATTATATCGAGAAATATTAGGTTTTAAAATGGCTGATGCCGAAGTACTTCACGGACCTGGACTTGAAGGTATGTTGGTAATGAAACTTAAGGCAGATGATCTAACTATTGGACTATCTTTAACGGCTCCAGAATTTATAGACACCATTGGACCTATAGGAAACACCAACCATAACCACTTTATGCTAAAGGTAAATGATATAGCTCCTATTGGTGATATGCTGAAAGAAGAAGGTTACGAACTGGAAAACGAAAACTACGCTCGTGACAAATACACCTTTTTTGTAGGACCCAATGGAGAAATTATTGGGCTTTCCGGTTGGGATTAATGCATATTGTAATCAATTCACTAGATAGTATTTTCCTTTAATGTAAAAAGGGAATGCATAAGAGAAAATGGTACGAGGTACGAAGATTTAAGTACCAAGTATTTAGTATAACGTGTTTAGGAGTTAGGAGTTAGGAGTTAGGAGTTAGGAGTTAGGAGTTAGGAGTTAGGAGTTAGGAGTTAGGAGAAAAAATAGTATTAAGTACTGAGTACAAAGTATTAGGTAAGTTATTTTTAGATATAACATCTAAGTACTTCGTACTTCATACTTGATACTTATTACTTACTACTATAAACTAAACCACTATCTATATTCCGGATTTTCAAATTCCCAGCGTTTACCATCATCCCATTCGGTGCGAGAGTTTCCGTAATTGGGATAGCCGTTATTATCTTTCATCATTCTGGCTAAATGTAACAGATTATAAGTCATAAAAGTGGTGTTTCTATTGGTGAAATCGCTATCAAAACCTACAGGTTCTTTAAGGTCTTCGCCTTTCCATTTGGTATCGCCATAGCTTGGTCCGGGTCCTACTTTACCGATCCATCCACTATCTGCTTGTGGAGGTATAGAATACCCAACATGTTGCATGGAGTATAAAATACCCATAGCGCAGTGCTTTACACCATCTTCATTACCTGTTATTATACACCCACCTACTTTTCCATAAAAAATATACTGCCCCTTATCATTGGTCTGGCTGCTCATGGCATACAGGCGTTCTATAAGTTTTTGGGCTTCAGATGATTTTTCGCCCAACCAGATTGGTGTACCGATAATGGTAATATCGGCATCTAAAATACGTTCGGCAATTTTTGGCCACTCATCAACATCCCAACCATGTTCTGTCATATCTGGATAAACACCACTGGCCACTTGATGGTCTATAAAGCGAACCTCATCAATTTTTACCTGCTCTTTGGTCATTATGGCTTTTGACACATCCATTAACTTTTGGGTGTGACTTTCTTGGGGAGATTTCTTTAGCGTACAATTAATATACATCACTTTTAAATCACTGAAATCTTTCTTTTTCATACCTTGTTTTTTTTGGAATTATTCAGGTGCTATGACCATTGGCAATTTCGGTATTTGAACAGTGAGTTATTACTTCATTTCATCTATATATTGGCTTGTTTACATGTAAATTATTGAAAATCAATATATTTTAAAATTTGACACTTACTTAGTTCCTTCATTCGCTGCATCATCTAATATTATTTCTAGATGCTTTTCCACTACTCCTTTTCCGCCTGCCATGAGTCCGGCAATTTTTTCATTTTTCACTTGCAATTGCACCGTGATGGCACTTGGTGATCGCGGTAACATGTATTTGC
Source organism: Maribacter litoralis (assembly GCF_902506355.1). Lineage (NCBI taxonomy): Bacteria > Pseudomonadati > Bacteroidota > Flavobacteriia > Flavobacteriales > Flavobacteriaceae > Maribacter > Maribacter litoralis. The sequence continues at coordinate 1,551,133 of NZ_LR733271.1, forward strand.
CTTGCTGTACTTGAAAGGTGGTTTTCTTGAGCTGTAAGACATCATACAAATAGCTTGCTAGCGGTCCTGCAGCCATTCCTGTTCCTGCTTCTTCTAAAATACCATAGCGCGGGGCGAACATTCTAGCCGTGGCATCAATATCTACAGTAGAATCCGTAGTAAATACATAGTAGCCTATTAAATTGAAATGATCGCTTAGCTGTCCTATGGCATCAAAATTTGGTGACAATCCTGCTAAAATCTTGCTACTTTTGACGGGGATCATCAGAAAAGAATTCCCCGTATTGACCACTTGCAACGGTGCGTTGGGTAGTAAATCTGCTTTTGTTAACCCTAAAGACGCTAGAATATCGGTCTCTTTTTCGGTGACCTCTTTATACGTGGGTGCCATTTGCTCCATAAATGCCAAAGCGCCCTGTATTTCTATTTTTCTGTTTCCGTCATTAGTTTCTTTTGATGATATGTTGCCCTTTAATTTTCCCAACTGTTTTAAGTACGAGAATGCGGCTATGGTAGCGTGCCCACAATGGGCTATCTGCTTGGTAGGTGTATAGAAATCGAGCTTGAAATCTGCCGTATTGGACCTAGAAATAAAAGCGGTTTCTGAGAGTCCTACTTTTTTGGCAATCTGCAACTTGTCCTCATGTGAGAGTGCATCTGCATCTAAAACTACACCTGCCGGGTTACCGCCCTTATCATTTTCTGTAAAGGCATTTAGTATTTGTACGGTCACTTTTTTTAATTCGTCCATCGTAATTTTTTTAAGATTATATCAGATAGACGGTAAACTTTAAAAAAAGACGTAGCTATTCTTCGTTATTTTCAAAATCGAGCAATTTTCCTGTTCGGTCAGCTATTACATTGGGGCAAGAAAGCAGCTGTACTTTTAATATTTCCCTAGCTTTTTGTACCCTAGATTTTGTGCCCGAATACGAGATGTTCAAATGCTTGGCCAGCTCTTTTTGCGAGTATTCTTGAAAGGTGGTCAATACAATGGCTTCTTTATGTTGCGCCGATAACTCGCCAATTTTCTGATTGATGCAATTGGTGAGCTTGGCATAATCAAAATCATTTGACTGTTCTTCTGCTAGCTCTATACCTTCAATACTCGAAGTAGTTTTACCCTGTTTTCTAAAATGATCTATAATCGTATTTCTAGTAATTTGATACACCCAAGAAGTCAATTTAGAGGTGTGTTGCAATTGATGGATCCTCGTCTGTATTTTCAAGAATACTTCTTGATGAATGTCTTTTGACACTTGTTCATCTTTGATCTTGCCCAAAATGAAATGATACAATTCTTCATTAAGGTCTAGCCAAATGGTATTGATTTCATTTTTCATGCTGTACTATTTATCTAAAATTGATCTTCATACGCCATCAGCGCCCTCCAAATAGCAATAAAGTCTTGAACGCTTTTTTTGTCTAAATCTGTATTGACCAATAACAGCTTACCGGTCTTTGTGTTTTCATTGAAGAACATATGGGTGACTACACTAGGGTCTCCACCTGTATGCCCAATTTGCCCTTTTGATGACATGCCCATAAATACCCCCATATTGTATTCGTCATTATACTCCCTATCGCTGCGGTCTTTATGGTTCTCGTCTGTTAACTGTGGTGTAAATAGTTCTTTATAGCTTTCTGCGGATAAAATTGTTCCGTTACCTGCATAACCTTTTATAATTTCAGATAGGTATTTTGCCAAATCGTGCGCAGAGGTGATCAAGCCACCATCGGGATAATTGATCAATGTATAAAAGGCAAGTTCGGTATCGGCATCGGCGTATAATTTTGAATGTTTTGAAAAGTCTATGGTATCAAAAGACCATCCGGAACCATTCATATCCAAAAGATCAAAAACATGTTTCTTGGTAAACTCCGGAAATGATTCTCCCGTTGCTTGCTCTAACACATAAGCCGCCAAACCAGCACCTATATTAGAATAATTGAACATACCGCCAGGTGGGTATTTAGAAAAGGTTTTCTTTTTGTACCATTGCCCATCGGTACTTAAAATAGCTTTTAAATAATCGCCATGGGGCATCATTTTACTAGGGTCAAGAAAATTGGCGTTGACCTTAGCCGCTCCGTTTTCAGCATCTTTCAATATATAACCCTTACCCTCATATTCTGCAGGATCCTTAATACCCGAAGTATGACTTGCCAACTGACGAATGGTTATAGGCGTATTCTTAAATTTAGGATGCACCACTTTAAAAGGCAGATAGTCATTTATAGGATCATCTAAGGTTAACTTACCCAACTCTTGCGCTTTTAACAAAGCCACACCAATGAAGGTTTTAGATATCGACCCTATATTCTGTAGGGTGTTTTCTGTATACTTTTTATTTGCTTTTTTGTCGGCAAAGCCAAATCCGTTTTCATACAGCGTGCCATTATCATTGACTATGGCCACCGAAAAACCAACTAAGTTTCCGTTAGCTGAAATTTGCTGTAATTCACTGGTGAGTTTTTTGGAAATAGAATCGTTGGTTTGCGCATGTGTTATGCCCACAAACAATGTAAACAGAATAAGTTGACAGATTTTTTTTACTATCATGATTGTAATTGATTGATGAATAATTAGTTGCAAGTTAGGTATTTAGTGGTAATAAGTACCAGGTATTAAGTATCGTGTTATGGCAATTATGTTTTTCTGTTCGTAATTTTATCCTCTATGAATAGCTTTACTAGCAACTAGGTTTTTAATACCTTGGTCTTTCCAAAAATATCTTATCATGTGCAGGACTCTATTTACCCTTTTTATATTTTTCTCGCTTTCTTCTGCGATTGCCCAAAACAGTTTTCAAGACGTATTTTCTAATACTACAAGACCATTAAAAGAAAACATACGTATTACATTTCAAGATGCTCGAAACAATAAAACCTTTTTGCCTATTTCTGTATTAAAAGGAAAGAACGAAGGACCTGTTTTTACCATTGTTGCCGGTGTGCACGGGTTTGAATATCCGCCAATTGTTGGTGTGCAAGAGCTGTTAAACGAAATTGATGTGGATAAATTGAACGGTACCGTGATCATTATACCTATTGCAAATACCAGTTCGTTTTTTTCGAGAACCTCTATTGTAAATCCGCATGACCAAGTAAATTTAAATGGAGCCTTCCCCGGAAAATCTACAGGTAGCGTTACCCAAAAAATAGCAGATTTTATGACAACGACCATAATACCTGTGAGCGATGTTTTTATCGATATACATGGTGGTGGGGTCAATGAAGATTTGATTCCGTTTGCACTTTTCTACGATAACCCTAATTACCCAGAACAAACAAAAAAGGCCCGCGAACTGACCGAGAACAGCGGATTTGAATATATAGTGTCTTATCCGTTCTCTTTAAGGGACGATGAACCAGCAAAGTATGTCTTTAAACAAGCCTCGCAAGATGGTAAAATAGCCTTGAGCTTTGAAAGTGGCAAATTGGGCAATGTACAGGAAGATGCGGTAAGGTTAATAAAAAATGGGGTCTATAATATGCTTGATCTTATGGATATGTATGATAACGGAACCGGACCCAATGCCAACCTTGTTCAGCTCAACAACCAAACCTATTTAAGCGCTACCGAAGCGGGACTTTTTTACAGCGACCTTAACGCAGGAGATACCGTTAAAGAAGGGGATGTTGTAGGTTACATCACCAATGAATTTGGTGAAAAACTTAAGGAGTACAAAGCACATACATCGGGTATTATATTGTACAAAATTTCTACCCCGCCCGTTAATATTGATGATACTTTAATGTGTATTAGTAAGCGTTTGTAGGTAATCAAAGTACATTCAAAAATTGGTTTAGATCAGTTTCTTTATCTAACCCCAGTTTCTTTTTTAGGCGGTATTTAGATTTTAAAATACTATCTGGTAGTACGTTCAAAGTGGCTGCAATTTCTTTTGTGGTTAGGTTCATTCTAAGAAAAGCTGCTAATCGAATTTCTTTTTCTGAAACCTCAGGAGACAAAGTCTTCAATTTCTGGTCAAAGTCATTATGAACTTCAGAAAAATAAGTCTTGAATACTTCCCAATCTTTGTCCGATGCATTTTCTTTCTTTAATAGCATGACAATGCGCCTAAATTCTGTTTTAAATTTATCTGGGGAGTTTTTTATGTTCTCCAAATTCTCTTTCAATTCTTGAATAAACGTGTTCTTTTGAACTAGATGCAAGGTCTGGCTAGTGAGTTCTTTTTGCTTATACTCAATTTCCTTCTTGTAAATTTCTTCTTGTTTTTCCCTTTCGGCCTTATTCTTTTTCATGCGTTGCCGAAACCCAAAGAAAAGTAATCCTGATAGAGCCAGTCCAGATATGGCTCCACCGGCATAAAGGCCTTTGGTAAGTTTATCTACTTTGGCTTTTTCGTTAAGTGTTTTTATCTCCTCTTGTTGCAGTGCAATTTCTGCTTCTTTTTTTTCGGTCTCGTAGGATATTTGAAGCTGCTCAATTTGTTTCGTCTTTTCCGATGTGAAAAGGCTGTCACTAAGTATTTGAAATTGCCGCTGATCATCCAGCGCCTCTTTAAATAACCCTCCTATTTCGTTAGCTTTTGAGCGATATCGCAAAGCCATCTTTAACTGATCCATGGATTTAATCGAATCAGCAAGGTGTATTGTTTTGTTCAAGTAGGTAATAGATTTATTAAAATCACCTTTCATCGCATATGCATTCCCTATTTCCCCCATTGCACTGATAATGTTGAAGTATGAGTTGCTGGTTTTATTCATTTCGACACACTTCAGTAAATTTTTAATTGCCAAATCATATTTACCTTGTTTTGCAAGGACCATACCTATATTGGCAAGGGCATTGGCAGTATTATCATCAAACCCAAATTTCTCGCTAATCGCTTTACTTTGTTGATAATATTCTAGAGCTTTTTCATGTTCTTTCATTTCTAAATAAGAATTGCCAATATCCACCATTGTATAAGCTCTGTAGAGATTATCGGCAGTATCCTCATACACCCCTAAGGCCCGATTAAAGTTTTCGATAGACTTGGTGTAATTTCCTTGAAAATAATTAACCCTTCCTAATTGTCGATATAGGTCCGCTTTTCGGAAAGGTTCTCTATCGATTGTATCCAGAACCTTTAATGCCTTGATTGTACCTGTTATTGCTTTTTCGTAATCCCCTTTATTTATATAGGTATTTGCTACATCCCCTATGGATATCCCATACTGGAGATAACTCTTGCTTTGTAAGTACATATTTGAAACTGAATCCTTCAGCTTTATGGAAAAATCATAATTACCTATGGCATCCTCAATTTGTGCTAGGTTGGAAAGGGAATTGGTTAGGAGTAATTTATCTGTTAGTTTTTCAGCAAAATCTATGGCTTTTCTATAATAGATGCGAGCTGAATCATTGGCATTAGTTATATAAAAATAGTTGCCCATGCAATAATTTCCAATGGCAATTCCCTTTGAATAACCTGTATTGTTTGACAGCTCCAAAATCATATGAGCATTTTTTTTTGCGACTGACTGATTATTGTATAATTGCATATTAAATAATTCTCTCAGTGTTGCAACTTTTTCTTTGTGCCCCAATTGCTTTTCATAAACCAGACTAAGACTGTCTATTCTCTCTTGACCTTGGAGTTGGGCTAGAATTGAAATTGGCGTTGCAAGAATTATTAAAAAAATGATTTTCATTTTCATAATTACAATGGTTTGGTTTCCACTAAGATAAATCATAATTCTCTTCGTAAAGCATGTGTATCTTTGCTAGAAAAACCCTTTATCCATAAAAAGTCCATACTTTCTTGGAGATCATAGCTATAAATAAAATATATAAAGCGTTGAATATAAAGGGTTTTTGAATGTTTTCATCTTTTATGTTTTTTGTGCTGTCCATGGTGTAGTTCATCGAAATCCAAGTTGCTTGTCCATACTTTGTCCATGGACAAAATTAGGGATGGGACCATTTCTGCTCTAGGTTTGGAATGTTGAATCTTAAAAATCAAACAATTATGAAAACAAATCAATCACCATTAAAAAGTATTTTAAAGTTAGCACCACTAGTTCTCTTATTTTTTATTTGCGCTTGTAGTAAAGATGAAGTAAGCCCTGATGATTCTAATGCACAACAATTTTCCAACAATGATGCCGATGACTTTAATGCAGCCGTCGCAGCTTTGGGTTCTTTTAACCAACCTGAGAATATCGTAGAGACCACCTCCACCAACCCAGAACGGGAAGGAACAACGGAATTTGAATGTTTTACCCAAACTTTCAAAGGGGCTCCGGGCTTTAGTGAATTATTCACATTGGATCCTACTACCGATGTTATATATCCAGGGGCAATGTTAAAAGGGGAAAGCATAACTACTGGCGAATATGCGCGAATTGATAAAGATCGTGCGCCAATTACCATGTCAATTTCGTTAAACAATGTAAAAGGAAAGACTAGCGTAACTGTTAATAATCCAAAAAACATTAGTGAAGTTAGAGCAGGTGTTAATAAATTGCTCAGCCTCGAAGTTACCGGAGCAACTCCTGCGCAACTGCAGTTTGATAAGTCTCAAGTTTATTCTGAACAGCAATTATCTATAGCACTGGGAGCGAACTATCGGGATAAAACAAAAGATATTTCCGGTAGTTTTGATTTTAATACCACTACAGTTAAGAAAAAATATGTACTGAAATTCATTCAGAAATATTTTACTATAGACTTGGACTCCCCAGGTGAAGTTCCAAGCGATCTTTTTACTGATCTACCTAGTATTGAGAGTTTGGGCTCCATAAGCCCTGTCTATGTTTCAACTGTAACATACGGTCGTATGGTATTGTATACCGTGGAGTCTGAATATAGTATAACGGAAGTAGAAACAGCCTTTAATGCGGCTATAGAAGCGGGTAAAAAAGGAGGAACTTTTGAGCTTGATGTTGACTCTAAAAATATTCTAGAAGAATCTAACATTAAAGCATTAATTATTGGAGGGGATGGGGCAAGTGCTGCCCAAACTATTGGCGGAAATAGTCTTGAAAAAATTTATGAATATATTGCAGCTGGCGGCAACTATTCCCCAGAAGAATCTCCCGGTTCCCCTTTATCCTATAAATTAAGTTATGTAAAAGAAGGTTTTCCTGCAGCAAATGTAGTTCTTGCAACGGAATATCAATCACGAAATTGTGATGTTGCCTATCCAGAATATCTGGCGACCATTGTTAACATTACGGGCACACAATCTACCGATACAGAGGTTAATGGTAAGCTAAGGGTGAAAATGTGGGTAGGAGGGGAACGCCTTGACATTAATGAGAACGGCATAGATGATGGTAAAACTTGGAGTGTTGATACTGATAATTTTGTTGATGTACAAAACAATAAAACACATACAATTAATGAATCATACACCTTTAGGCCCTACAGACCAAATATGGCCACTGATTATGTAGAATGTTCAGGAGAATTATATGATTATAATGGTATTTTTGGTAATGAAAGTTTGGGTAATGCCGGAGGAATAAACCCTGTTGTTCTGGATAGTTTAAAACTCAACGTTCCAGATACTACGTATTTAAATTTTAAAAAGGGAATTACAGCACAGTTTATTATTATAAGAAAAAAATAAATTTGATTTTCAGTCGGCACCTTAAGTTGTGATTCAACAACTTGGTGTCGGCTGTTGTTAATAATTAACCAGCTAGGTAACCCTGAAAACTGTTAAATAGCTGATTATAAATAATTTATATATAGTAAATTATATTAAAAAATGCGAATCAAAATACGGTTCAAGAGCCATTCATATTATTTGTTTTTACATTTCAGTTAAACAAATAAATCATAATCCGACTTTTACATATGGGATTAATTGTTTAAATTAAATTCACGCAAATACCTTAAATGTTGAGTTATAAAGAATCACATACTCTTATACTTAATAATGTATCTAGGTTTATTGATTTGACCGAACTAGAAAAGCAAAAATATATTTCTTTATTATCGGAAATAAAGGTGAAAAAGAAGGGTTTCTTGATGCAGTCGGGTGAAGTTACGCAGTATGAATATTTTATTTCCAAAGGATGTTTAAAAGTATATACCTTAGATGAGGATGGTGCACCACATATTTCAATGTTTGCCATTGAAGATTATTGGACGGGTGATATTTCAAGTTTTATGACGAAAGAACCGTCAAGATACTACATTAAGGCAACTGAAAACTCTGAACTACTAGGAATTTCTAGAGCTAACTATGATGTTTTATTTCAAGAGATTCCAAAATTCGAAAAATTTTATCGCATTTTATATCAAAGGTCATTGATAAGTTATATAAGACGTTCAAACCACGGAATATCTTTTACTGCCGAAGAACGCTATATCAATTTTAAAAAGAAATATCCACAAATAGTCAAGAGAATTACTCAAAAAGATTTAGCCGCGTATATCGGTATTACACCTGAATTTATGAGCAAAATCATCACAAAAGTTAATCGAAAATAAAAAGTCTCAGGCTAAGCCAACAAAGACATTAAAGAAAGAAATTACATTGAATCTATTTGAGTTTCGAAACTTATCAAATCTCAATTATCTAGTAAAAGTCTTAAACTAGTTCATTTTTTTTCACGCTTCCCAATCGGAATTTTGAAGTGTGAAAAAAGTAAGACTCATATCAGTAATAGTAACAATTGCCTTTGTAAGCAGTTTACAAGCGCAGTTCACTCAGTTAGAACTATTTTCAGGATTCGAGAAAACGGACTTCACTTTGCTATCAAATTATTCAATCAATGATGGTAAAACTTTAAGTGTTACTGCCCTCGCTTTCTTTCAAAAATTTAGAGAGAAAGAAAATCAAATATTTGATGAAGTGGGTGTACAACCTACATTATTCTATAAGGTTAGCAAAACTATCGCTATTGGACCTTCCCTCTATTATAATAGCTTTGGAGGATTCTCAGAAAGGCTTTCGGTCAAATTCTCAGTTAAAAATTCAAGAGCTTTATTGGTGGTCATTCCGACAGTGGCTTACTCAGAAAAGAAAGATGCCAGCCTCGCCGAAATATTCACTCAATTTCAACTGCACAGACCACTTAGTGGAAAGATTTCTTTGTGGTTCAACGCACAGTTTCTAACAGTTTGGGACAAATTTGAAACACACTCTCGAAGCTTCCAACAATTACGTTTGGGTCTATCCTACAAAGGACATCAATTTGGCTTTGGGTCAGATTTTGACCAATACGGACCCAAACCTATTCATAAATCCTCTTTCGGATTGTATTACCGTAAAACATTATAAATCTTAATTATTATGAAAAATTTATTCAGAACATTAGTAAAAACAAATCCTAATTTGGGATTCAGTATCGCGCGCATGACACTTGGCTTGGTCATATTTCCGCACGGTGCACAAAAACTATTAGGGCTTTTCGGGGGCTATGGATATTCAGCCACTATAGAAATGTTCACAACACAAATGGGTTTGCCCAGTATTATAGCTTTTTCAGTAATAATGATTGAGTTTTTTGGTTCGATTTCATTGGTTCTTGGTCTCTTCAGCAGATTTTGGGCATTATCACTTATCGGAATGTTTTTAGGTATAATTTTCACCACACAACTACAGCACGGTTTTTTTTATGAACTGGTTCGGCAACCAAGCAGGTGAAGGTTATGAATATTCTTTGCTTGTTATTGGTATAGCACTGTCAATACTAATGAATGGAAGCGGAAAATATTCAATCGATACTATAATCTCTCAAAAACAATAATCATGAAAAAAGTAATCACAATAGCAGGAAGTAATAGCCAGAAATCTATTAACAAACATTTACTATCCTTTACGTCTAGTTTATTAGAAAATGTAGAAATAAATTCAATCGACTTGAACGATTATGTTATGCCCATTTACGGTGTCGATTTTGAAGCTGAAAATGGGGTGCCAACCGCTATAAAAAGACTTAATGAATTGTTAGATGATGCTGATGGGTTTATTATCTCTTTAGCAGAACATAATGGTTCTTATGCAGCGGTATTTAAAAATACTATAGACTGGCTATCACGTGTAAATATGAAAATTTGGAGAGAAAAGCCAATGCTTTTAATGGCAACTTCACCTGGGGGGAGAGGTGGTGCAAACGCACTACAATCAGCAAGAACATATTTTCCATTTTTGGGAGCAAAAATTATAGAAACCTATTCGCTACCGTCTTTTTATGACAACTTTAAAGAAGGCGAAATAATTGAGGAAGACTATAGAAAGGAATTAGAAGATAAGACGGTTAAGTTTTCTGAAGAACTCTAATCAAAACTATTGGGAGAACCTTTAGAAACGCATTGGGAAGTAGTTTTTGATGCCTACTCTTAATTCGATTAATGCGAATGGACTTTTCGAACAAATCATACTTCCGCTCGAATAAATAATTGGTGGCATATATGTGCAATTTTGTGTCATCATAATCAATAAACCTTATGATGATAACACTAGTAAAAATTATACTCGGAATTACACTCTCTTTCTGGTCAGTACAGAACCCAAAAAGAGACTTAGTACAAAACTACGTGCCTTCCGAACCAATGTATATGATACTAAAAGACTCAACCCAACAAAGAGCCTTTGGTATTCTTGCGGATAAATGCAATGTCTGCCACGCTCAGCGTAATCGCGGACGTGTCTTTACCGAGGATAATATGAACAGCTGGACAAATGATATTTACCAACAAGTATTCATAGAAAAACGAATGCCTAAAGGCAAGAAAACCAAACTCACCAGTCAAGAATATCAAGATTTATTAACGTGGGTTAGCTACACAAAAACTCAAAATAATGGAATATAAAATCAAAATTATCGTATTGTGCCTGGGCATTTTATTTACAGGGCTTACCGCAGGATTGTGTTTCACGTGGTCCAACTCAATTACTCCGGGTATTGGGAGATTGAACGACCTATCCTTTTTACAATCCTTTCAGGCAATGAATAGAGCGATTATTAACCCAAGCTTTTTAATCGTATTCTTTTCACCTGTCGTATTGCTATCAGTAAATGCTTTTTTACATAGAAATGCGCATCCTGCGACGTTTTGGTCCTTTCTGATAGCAGCAGTACTCTTTTTTGTAGGGATAGGGTTTGTAACCATATTCAAAAATGTACCCCTCAACGAACTATTGGACAAGACAGTATTGGAAAATCTTTCATCCTTAGAACTCAAAGAGCTAAGAACTAAGTTTGAGAAGCCATGGAATAGATGGCACATACAGCGCACCATAGCCTCTTTCATGGCTTTTGCTTTACTGCTCATCGGAATCATTTATTACAAATAATCATCAAAAAACGAACAGTTATGAAATTAACTAGAGCAATTACTTTTGGAATATTAATTTGGATCATCGGTGTGAGCTTATTTGCATTCTCCTATTACGTGCCAATGTTAGAAAATGCAGAGCAACAGGCCAATATATGGCTCTCAATAGTCGTAGTGCCCATAGTTTGGCTTGGAGCAAAACTATATTATAAAAATGGGGTTTATACCCACGGACTTATAACAGGACTAGTTTTCTTTACGATATCGGCAATTTTAGATGCGCTTATTACCGTACCATTTACAATTCTACCCTATGGAGGAAGCTACTATGATTTCTTCGTCGATTTTGGGTTTTGGTTCATTGGGCTAGAGTTTATTATAACGACAATGGTGTATTGGTATCTCAAAGTACATCGCAAAAGAATTCATGCAACCCATTAATAAAAAGTAACAACAAAAATTTAAACTATTCGAAGCAGAACTACTATAATCTGTCCGGCTGTAAAGTGGGTCCTAAAAACAAGTAAAAATGGAAAAAGAAAACATCTTAGTAATCGGAGGAACTGGTAAAACAGGGAGAAGAATTGTAGCACGACTTGAAGCGTTGGGCCATAATATACGCATAGGATCCCGTAGTGCGACTCCCATATTCGACTGGCATAAACCTGAGAATTGGGACGCCACTTTAGCGGGAATGGACAAAGTTTATATCACCTATCAACCCGATTTGGCAGTACCCGGAGCATTGGAATCTATTGAACAATTGGTAAAGGTCTCAAAACGCGCCAATGTCAAAAAATTGGTTTTACTTTCCGGAAAAGGCGAGCGCGAAGCCCAATTATGTGAGCAAGTCGTGATTCATTCCGGTTTGGATTATACCATAGTACGTGCAAGCTGGTTCAACCAGAATTTTAGCGAAAACTTTTTGTTGGAACCCATTTTTGATGGTTTGGTTGCACTACCTCAGGCAGAAGCTCAAATCCCTTGGGTAGATACTGATGATATTGCCGAAGTGGCCACCAAGGCCTTGACCGAGGATATTCACAATGGACAGATTTATGAACTCACAGGACAAAGAACCTTAACGTTTAAAGACGCTGTAGCGGAAATTGCTAAAGCGAGTAATCGTGATATTGCATTTGTGCCTATTTCAGTAAAGGAATATGGTGATGGAATGCGAAAGACTGGTCTTCACGAAGACTTTATCTGGCTTATTGAATATCTGTTTACTGAAGTGCTGGGCAATCCTGAACTGGCTGAAGTATCCCACGATATTGAAAAAATATTAGGGAGAAAACCTATTGATTTTAGTGAGTATGCTGCAGCAACTGCTGAAACAGGTATTTGGAACAAAAAGATAGCGAAGGTTTAAAACTATGAAAATGAAATTAAAGGCAATTGTTCATTTTTTCCTTTTACTACCGATAATGCTTCTTACCGGGCAAAGTCTAAAGGTTGAACCCTATGAATTTATTTCAAGGTCCAAAGATACTGTCCAAGCTGAGTTAGGTTCTTTCAAAGTTTTGGAGGACCGAAACAATGAAAGTCTAGACTCCATACAACTCTCGTTTGTACGCTTTAAAAGCACGAATCCGAATCCTGGAAGCCCGATAGTATATCTATCGGGCGGCCCCGGTGGTTCAGGTATCGGTACGGCAAAAGGCAAGCGCTTTTCATTATTTATGAACCTTCGAGAGGTTGCCGATGTAATTGCTTTTGACCAACGCGGTACTGGTATGTCAACGAGATTGCTAGAATGCCCATATACCGCAAGTTTTGAACTCTCCAAAGCCATTGATAAACAAGAGTATGTGGATAAAAGCACCGAGAACATCACTAAATGTTTAGCGTTCTGGCAAGAAAAAAACGTTAATCTAGGCGCATACAATACTACAGAAAACGCAAAAGATATTGAGGCGTTAAGAAACGTTCTCAAGGTGGAGAAAATTTCGCTTTGGGGTATTAGTTACGGCTCTCATCTAGCTTTTGAGTATATCAGACTTTTTGAGGATAACATAGATAAAGTTGTATTGGCAAGCCTTGAGGGTCCTAATGAAACTATCAAACTTCCCGAAAACACAGCCAATTTTATATTTCAAATCGCCGAAAAGGCTACAGCTAATTATGGCGCCGATATTACCTACCCAAACCTGAAAGAAAAGATGCTTGCCGTTCACGGGCGATTGGAAAAAAGTCCCGTAATCTCCACCTATGTGAATAGACAAGGTAGAATTGATACTGTTGGGATTTCAAATTTTGAATTGCAATCGGCCATTGCCACGTTCTATTTAAAGAACCCCGAAGACTCTAAAATAGTACCGAGGCTTTATGACCAAATGTACCACGGCAACTTTACGGAAATCGCACCGAATGTGATGATATTAAAAAAGTATATCTACTCTCGCATACGGCCAATGGCATTTTCAATGGATATGCAAAGTGGTATATCGCAAGACCGTAAACGAATCATGAAAAGGCAAATAGACGATGCTATTCTGGGCAGCACTATAAACTTTTTACAATTTGAATGGATGCAAACTACAAATTTCCGTCAACTGCCGAAACAGTTTAGAAAAATGAAACCTAATAAGGTAGATGCGCTTCTTTTAAGCGGAACAATGGACGGGCGCACCTATGTCTCCAGTGCCATAGAGCTTGCAAAAAAGTTTAAAAATGGACGACACATTATCATTGAAAATGCCGGTCACGATTTGTATATGCAATCACCATTGGTAAGTGAAACGGTTTTGGCTTTTTTTAAAGAAAATGAAATTGGGACAAACCGGATAAAACTGAAACCTATTCTATTCGAATGATATGAAAAGGTAAGTATAAAATGAATTACTTTATGAAGATTATTTCATATTGAATTTAAAATCGAGAAAACGCTTGGTTTTATATAAATTAGATGTTTAACTAAATAAGTATTATGAAAAAGAAATTGACATTGGGATTGCTATTTGGAGCAGGAATTGGCCTTATCACCGGTATCTTAACCAATGCTATTGCAATTGGACTAGTTCTAGGAGCTGGTGTAGGTTTAGTCCTTGGAGCAGCTCTTGGAACTGGAGTGAAAAAAATGATGAGAAATAAAAAATATAATTAATATAGATGCAACAAAACTAATCCAGTTACTATAGAAACTAATTTACTTGATTTGACTAGGACGGTAACCAAATTTTTTCGCGAAAGCATTGGAGAAAGAACTCAAGCTATCATAGCCTACTTGCCAAGCCGCTTCTTGAACAGTAGCTTGACCTTCACTTATAAGTGTATGGGCAGAAGTAAGTCTTTCATTTTGAAGGTATTTAAAAACTGGTACGCCAAAAATGGCTTTAAACTCTTTTTTGAGCTTTGTTGTATTAAGTCCTATTTCCTTAGAAAGTTCCGAAAGCGAAGGCGGGTCCTCAATATTGTCCAATAAAATATCCCGTACCTTGTTCAACTGATCCCTATAATTGGCACTTGAGTCCTTTTCCGGTAATAGTGCGAGCTGACCGAAAAAGTGGGATAATAAAGCCGTTATCTGACTTCTGTAGAACATCATTTTGGTCTTCCCAATGTAGCTATTCGAAAAGAAAGCATCGACAATACGTTCCATTTGCGGCGTCATAAAAAAACTAGGACCTTCTACATAATGATCTTTAGGTTTTACCAAGGCTCCCAAGAGTTCAGAAAATATTTCGCCCTCTTGATTTGGTAAATGTTCTAAATTTCGAAGAGCAGTTGCAACCACTAGACACTTAAGGCTTTTTCTTGGGCTCACGGTATGCTCAAATTCCACTTTTTCATCTGCATAAAAAGAAAGTGCCAAACCTTTGGTGTAGGTAAAATCTTTATGACTACTACCGTATTTCACCGATAAATCTACATTGCCCGACCCGTAGAAGGCAATGGCAACAATGGGCTCATCAAAATAGCAAGAATCTACCTCCTTGGTGAGTGAATCAGCTTCTTCAACAAGAATTACAAAATCGTTGATATGGATAAAATCTCGTGTCATTAGTAATCTTAAATTTAATCATTATCATGCACAATATCGGCTGATTATTGCTGAAAAAAATACCTAATTCGAATACTAGATGAACAAAAAAGAGAAAAAAGGTTATCACTCCCTAAAACGGCCGTTTTTAAAACGCTTTTATCTAAATGTAATAACTATACTTAAGAGTGTCTTTTTTAATATTTTCGTTAATTAACCTTTTATAGGACTTAAATTTCCTAAATGTTGAATATTAAAGCGTCTAAGGGGTGTGATGTTTTTACGGAAAAGCATTCTGTAATTAGTGAAGAACTATCAAAGTAAACCAATATGAATCAAATATTACCAAGCTTAATTTAAAACCAGTTCTGCGTGCAAATTGTGTGCAAATGAAAAAAGCTTCAAAAGTCAAAAACTCTTGAAGCCCAATAAAACTTAGTGGAGAATACCGGATTCGAACCGGTGACCTTCCCGAAAGCCTTCGGGACGCTCTATTCTCTAATTTCTAGTGAGATTAAATACTCAATATATTTTCTACTTTTCTTCTTTTTAATCAGAAGTTCAAATGAGACTGCTTCTGATCGTGTTTCAAAATTACGTTGGCATTTTAAAACCCAATCATTTGCCTTTTTGGTATAAGTAGATCCATTTCCTTTAATATGTCGTTCAAGTCGTCTTTCAATATTTTCTGTACTACCAATGTAGTAGCGATCAAGTGTCTGACTATAAATTATATAAGTACTGAATGGCATTTTTTAAAAATAATCAAATTAAAAAGGCTTCCAAAATGGTAGCCTTTTTGCGTGGAGAATACCGGATTCGAACCGGTGACCTTCCCGAAAGCCTTCGGGACGCTATTCCTATGATAACGCAACTTACTCTGAACCATAAAAAAAGCCTTTACTTTCGTGAAGGCTTAACTAATTTGTGGAGAATACCGGATTCGAACCGGTGACCTCTTGCCTGCCAGGCAAGCGCTCTAGCCAACTGAGCTAATCCCCCTTATTTTCTTAATCTCAATTCAATATCGAAGCGACCTTCCCGAAGGCTTTCGGGACGCTCTAGCCAACTGAGCCCGCCTAAAAAGTCGGGCGAGCTAATCCCCCTAATTTTTCGACAGCGTCAAAGAAAACCTATTTTAATAACCTATCAAAGTACTATTTAATCTTTCTTTACACTAAGCACCAATACTGGTACCGGTGCGTAAAACTCTGATTTTGAAATGGTACTTTTCTCCCATAATTTTTTAAAGAAACCTCTTTTTCTTCTAAAAACACATAACAAATCGGGGTGTTTTGCCTGAAAATGCTCTAAAACTCCATGATATGTGGTAGAGTTATCTGTAAACGTTAGTTGCGAACAAATATCCATTAACGCCGTGTTGATCTTTAAATCATCATCTGAATACCCAGGGGTCTTTACCATTAAAAGATTCACATTTGCATTGTGCTTTACCTTTATTTCGATTAGTGGATCAAGTATTCTTTTTCGCTTTAAAATACCCGATTTAAACGCTACCAATATATTTTCAAATGATTTATACGTGGTTCCTTTTGGTACGATCAAGGTAGGTATATTGGTTCTCTTGATAATGGCTCCAGAAGTATGCCCTAAATAAAACTCTTCTTGTATATCATTACTTCTAGGTGCCAAAATTATAAGGTCTATACCAATTCCTTTATCTATTTCACGTAGACCATCTTTTAGCTCACCATTAAAACTTGCAATTTTTATAGATACATCTTTGGTATCTACGGTTGCGATTATCTCTTTTAATCGTTCTTTAGAATTTTCCGCAACTTTTTGGGTAAGGTTAGTAAGTGTACCCGTTTTTCCGCTAACGTTAAATACCTCCATTACATAAATATCGGCACCAAAATCTTGTGCAAAATTAACGGCATATTGTAAAGTTTCGTTCGCATTTATTGAGGTCCCTATCGGAACAAGAATGTTCATCATGATAAAAAGTATTGATTATAACTCTAAATTTACAATTTAATTAAATGGCTTTAATGATAGCACCTGCAAAGATATCTCAAATACCCGAAATTTTAACGATGACCAATGCCTGTAGAATTGCCATGGAAGCAAACGGCATTTATCAATGGACAACGGAATATCCTTCTCAAAAAGCTTTTGAGAAAGATATTGATCGCAATGAGCTGTATGTTCTCTTAGAGGATAATGCCATTATTGGCTGCATTGTAGTATCGTTATTGATGGATGATGAATATAAAAATGTAGCTTGGTTAACGCCAAACGGCATCAACTATTACATACATAGGCTAGCGGTTCACCCTAAATACCAAGGTAAAGGTTGTGCACGGCGCTTAATGGATTTTGGGGAAAATTTTGCCCGTGAAAACAATGCCCTATCGGTTAGGTTGGATACCTTTAGCCAAAACAAAAGAAATCAGAAATTTTATGAGCAACGTGGTTACGCTAAACTGGGAGATATCTTTTTTCCCAACCAAAGCAAACACCCTTTTCATTGCTATGAACTTGTACTCTAGAACCTATATTTTTTGAAGACTACTGTTAATTTTAAATCTATAAATGCTCTGGCAATACCTGCAACAATTGCCGGTATAGCAGAACCTCTATTATCCATAACCGATACGGCCATTGTGGGCAACATACCGGTTGATGGTTTAGAATCGCTCGCTGCAGCTGGTATTGTGGGTTCTTTTCTTTCTATGCTTATTTGGATTTTGGGGCAGACCCGTAGTGCAATTTCTGCCATAATTTCACAATATTTGGGCGCTGGTAGATTAGAAGAGGTTAAAACCCTGCCCGCACAGGCCATTTACCTCAACATTACCCTTAGTATTTTAATACTGCTCTCTACCATATTCGTTATTCAAGAAATTTTTGAGTTGTTAAATGCCTCGGGAAAAATACTGCAGTATTGTATTAGTTATTACTCCATTCGCGTATGGGGGTTTCCGCTAACCTTATTCGTTTTTGCCGTTATGGGTATTTTTCGCGGATTACAAAATACCTATTGGCCCATGGTCATTGCGATTACCGGGGCTGTATTAAACGTAGTTTTCGATTTTGCCTTCGTATACGGAATTGACGGATTTATACCCGCCATGTATTTAGACGGTGCAGCTTATGCCAGTCTATTGGCACAAAGCATTATGGCAATCATGGCATTTTACCTTCTTTGGACAAAGACCGATATCAGTCTAAAGCTAAGGCTACCCATTCACCCAGAATTAGGTCGATTGGTAGTCATGAGCTTGAATCTTTTTGTGCGTGCCATTGCATTGAACACAGCTCTTATACTGGCTGTTAGAGAAGCAACGGCACTTGGCGATAAATACATTGGCGCACATACCATTGCCATTAACCTTTGGCTATTCTCCGCTTTTTTTATTGATGGGTTTGGTGCAGCAGGAAATATTATGGGCGGTAGATTGCTGGGAGAAAAAAATTACGACGACCTGTGGCTACTGGCAAAAAAAATAACGAAATACGGACTCATAGTCAGTTTGGTGATCATGGCATTTGCCGGTATATTTTATAGACCTTTAGGCAGTCTATTTTCTAATGAAAGTTTAGTGCTTTCTACTTTCTACGCCATTTTCTATATTATAATTCTTGGGCTGCCCATTAATACCATTGCCTTTGTGCTAGACGGAGTATTTAAAGGTCTGGGAGAAATGAAATATTTACGAAATACATTGCTCGTGGCTACCTTTTTAGGATTTGTGCCCATGCTCTTCTTAGGTAAATACCTCAACTGGGGCTTAACGGGAATATGGCTGGCCTTTACGGTCTGGATGTTTATTAGAGGTGCCGCATTAGTGTGGAAGTTTAGAAACAAATTCAAACCTTTATTGCAAAATCCGTAATTTTGAAGGAAACAAAATGCTATGGTCACCACAAGAAAAAATGGTAGTTTATATACAAGAATCGATGGTAAAGTTGCCCATGTAGAATTTGGACACCCTGCTAGTAATTCTTTCGTTTCTGAACTTTTAGAACGTTTAACCGATACTATCAATGAACTTTCAGAAAACGATGGTATTTCTGTTATTCTTTTAAAATCTGAAGGGGAAAAGGCTTTTTGTGCCGGTGCTTCTTTTGATGAGCTGTTAGAAGTATCTAATTTAGAAGAAGGTAAAGCGTTCTTTAGTGGTTTTGCCCATGTCATCAATGCTATGCGCAAATGTAAAAAGGTTATTGTAGGTCGTGTTCATGGTAAAACCGTTGGTGGTGGCGTAGGTCTTGCCGCTGCCTGTGATTATGTGTACTCTAACGTAAATGCATCTATTAAACTTTCTGAACTTAGCATCGGTATTGCTCCTTTGGTTATTGCACCTGCCGTAGCAAGAAAAATAGGTAATGCCGCTATGGGAGAAATGTCTCTGGCGCCTACCGAATGGAAAAGTGCATATTGGGCACAAGAAAAAGGATTGTTCAACAAGGTGTACGACTCTGCCCAAGAAATGGATAAAGAACTTGATTTCTACATTCACAAATTGGCAAGCTATAACCCAGATGCTTTAACCGAGTGGAAGAAAGTTTTATGGGAAGGCACCGACCATTGGGATACCTTATTGACAGACCGTGCATCGATCACCGGTAAACTGGCACTATCTGACTTTACCAGAAATGCACTGTCAAAATTTAAAAAATAAACAATAACCGAAACAGCACATCGTTCTGTTTCTAAATATTATGTATGGAATTCTTTCAATTTTTAAACGGTAACCTTGTATTTCCTATTTTGGCCCTTTTTGTGTTGGTCATTTATTTTGTAAATAAAGTTCGCGCAAAGAGAAAATACAAAAGGTAATTCTACCCCTTACTACGCAACTAATCGGTATTTATTCATCTTCTAATAAATCAGTTTTATGTTCGCAAAAATTACATTGGCATTTCTATCCTTCTTTCTTATGACCTGTTCTGATAAAGCTGAACCAGAACCAGAGCCAATAAATTGTTCTACAGCCATATGCACACTTAATTTTGTAACCATTACGGTTAGCGTCGAAGATGCAACAGGTGATGCCGTATCTTTAGATAATTTTGAGGTAATAGACACTGCAACCGGCGAGAATTTGGCAGAAAGTACAACTGCGGAAGAATACCATAATGATCAAGGCATTTACCCTATTATTAGCGATGCATACCGCAAAAAATATCAAAATAAAACAGCAACCCTTCTGTTTAACGGTTTTATAGGTGATGAGAAAGTTGTAAGTGAAGAATTTGAGATTGGTGCAGATTGTTGCCACGTAAGCTTAATAGCAGGAAACAGAACAATTGTTCTAGATTGATTTATTCGCTATTAATACGTGTATACTTTCCCTACCTTTGCCAAATAATTATAGGTTATGAGCAATATTCGTATTACTAAACAATTCAACTTTGAAACCGGCCATGCACTGTATGGTTATGATGGTAAATGTAGAAACGTACATGGCCATAGCTATAAATTATCCGTAACCGTAATTGGAAGCCCTATTACCGATACCAACCATGTTAAGCTGGGTATGGTGATAGATTTTGGAGACCTTAAAAAAATAGTGAAAGAAGACATTGTTGATATTTTTGATCATGCTACCGTGTTCAATAAAAATACACCACACGTAGAATTGGCCAAAGAATTAATGGACAGGGGACATAACGTAATTTTAGCGGACTACCAACCTACCAGCGAAAATATGGTGATAGACTTTGCCGCCAAAATTAAAGCGAGATTGCCCGAAAATATTTCATTGTTCTCCTTAAAATTACAGGAAACCGATACCTCTTTCGCAGAATGGTATGCCAGTGACAATTAAGTTCAACATAACTTAACGATATACTTTCTTTACAAGCTTTTAAATTGTTTTATTTTTAAGGCAACTCCTTAATATATAACAACATGACCAAGCATCATATCTATTGGTGGAATCTTGAAAACCTTTTCGATATAGAAAATTCACCACGTAGAAGTGAGTTTCTCAACAACCATTTGGGTAATGAACTCAACGGGTGGAACGCTTCTATTCTTGAACAAAAAATAGCGAACCTTACCGCAGTAATCTCTAAATTCAATAACGGTGAAGGGCCGGATATTTTAGGGGTTTGTGAGGTAGAAAATGAGCATGTTATTGAATTGCTGATAGCGGCAATGGGTAATGCCCTCAATAAAAATTATGGTTTTGTTATTTCTGAAGGAGATGATAAACGTGGTATAGATACCGCACTTATTTATGATAAAACAAAATACGGACCTGAACAACAAACATTTAGTCTACGTATTATTAAAAGAAACACCACTAGAGATTTATTTCAAGTACACATAAATACCGCCAACGGCAACAAACTTATTTGTATTCTCAATCATTGGCCATCGAGATCCGGGGGCGAATTGACCAGCGAGCCTTTTAGAATTATGGTTGCCGAAAACCTATCGTATTGGATCGAAAGAATTTATGAGGAGCAGGGTAAAGATGCCAATATACTATTAATGGGCGATTTTAATGATAACCCTTATAACAAGAGTATTACAGATTATTTAATGGCCATCAATAATAAGGCGTTGGTTAAAAGTAATAGAGTACGTTTAAAATATTTCTACAACGTAATGCACCGTTTTTTAGATGCACAGATCGGCACATTCGTATTTGGGAACACCTATAATATGTTAGACCAATTTATGATCTCTAAAAGTATTTTATCAGAGAAGTCTGATCTTCCCTTTAAATTAAGTACCGTAGAAATTATTGCATATCCAGAGCTTACATCTGGCTCATATCAAAAACCAGTAAGATTTGGTAGACCTAACTCCAGTACATTTAACTTAAACGGTTATAGCGACCATCTGCCCATAAAAATTGTGTTGAACGAAAAAGACGCACCTGCATAAACAAAGTTTATAAAAGCACCTATGTACTTATTTTGACCCACGTATTCCCTAGGTACGCAAAACAGTTATTATATTTACATTCTGATGACGAACATTGAACTTCCAGCAGGGAAAAAAGTATATTTTGCCAGTGACAACCACCTTGGCGCGCCTACCATGAAAGAAAGTAGGGTGAGAGAATTGAAGTTTGTTCGTTGGTTGGATACGATTAAGTCGGATGCGGGAGTCATTTTTTTGATGGGCGACCTGTTCGATTTTTGGTTCGAATACAAGACCGTTATCCCTAAAGGATTTACCAGAACGTTAGGAAAGCTTGCAGAACTGTCTGATGCAGGCATACAAATACACTATTTTGTGGGCAACCATGATCTTTGGATGAACGGTTACTTTGAAGAAGAACTGAATATACCTGTGTATCATAAACCTCAACAATACAATATTAATGGTACCTCTTTCTTTTTAGGCCATGGGGATGGTTTAGGTCCAGATGATAAGGGCTTTAAAAGAATGAAAAAGGTATTTACCAACCCGGTTGCCAAATGGTTCTTTAAATGGCTACACCCCGATCTTGGTGTTCGCTTGGCCAAACATCTATCGGTTAGCAATAAATTGATTAGTGGTGATGACGATGCCAAATTTTTAGGCAACGATAAAGAATGGCTTGTACAATACTGCAAAAGAAAATTGGAGACACAGCACTATGACCATTTCATTTTTGGACACAGACATTTGCCTTTGGAAATACCATTAAATGAGAATTCAACATACACAAACCTAGGCGATTGGATTAATTACTACACCTATGCCGAGTTTAATGGCTCAGCACTTTCATTAAAAGAATTCAACTAATTTCATCAAAAAACATCGATGAAATACATATTTTATTTTGTAATCCTTTTCTTACAACATAAATCAAGCAGTTCACAACAATAGTTTTATAAAACTAGCTCTTGACCATACCTTTACAGTGTTAGTTAGTTAGTTAGTTTAAGTGTTGTAACCCAAATCTTCACATTACCTACAAGTTTCCCCACTTGAAGATTTAAAACTCTTAAGTGTTACTTTAAAGAATAGCCCCTCAATGAGGGGCTTTTTTTATTGTTATATCTTGTATTGAGGAATAACAGAATTTTACTTTTTAAAAGAAGATAACATCGATCAAGTACCTATAAAAATTGGTAAAAAATAGAATTTGGTTTTATCTTTACGCACAAGTTTAGATAAAGTGTTTATTCCCAATACTATAACTGACCTACAATAGTGCTTCCACTTTACGACGAAAGTCTTAAGTACCACTTACAATATAAAAAGCCCTTTGATTAGGGCTTTTTTTATCAGATATATTCTGTTTATTAATTTTCATGATCTTCCACATCCTTCTGTAAATCAAGCCTTCTAAACTTTGGAGAGACAATAGCCGTAAGACCAACGGTAAGCAAGGTCATGGTACCGCCGAATACAACTGCAGTTACCGTTCCCATTAACTTTGCCGTAACACCACTTTCAAAAGCACCGAGCTCATTAGAAGAACCCACGAACATGGAGTTCACAGAAGCCACACGCCCTCGCATATTGTCCGGGGTTTTCAATTGTAAAATGGTCTGTCTTATGATCATGGAAACACCATCTACCGCGCCACTTAAAAATAGGGCAATTACAGATAACCAGAAATAGGTAGATAAGCCAAATACGATCATACATACACCAAAGCCAAATACTGCCAGTAAAAGCTTTTTTCCTGCGTTCTTATGCAACGGAAATCTTGTAGAACCTAACATTGTAATTGCCGCACCTACAGCGGGAGCTGCTCTTAAGACTCCAAAACCTTCTGATCCCACATGTAGAATATCTTGTGCAAAAATGGGCAACAATGCCACAGCACCACCAAATAGAACAGCAATCATATCTAAGGTCAAAGCACCTAAAACCGCTCTGGTCTTAAAAACAAATGTTAGTCCTTCTCTTAAACTTTGAAAAACGGGTTCACCGATCTTAGGGTTAAGAATAGGCTTTTTTGAAATATTAGATAGGGCGGTTAACGCCAATAATGAAAAGCCGAAAATGACGCACATAGACCAGTGCACGCCAATTAAACTAATGGAAAAGCCCGCTAATGCCGGACCCAATACAGATGCCATTTGCCATGTAGTACTACTCCAAGTAGCGGCATTCGGGTATATTTTTTTTGGAACGATCAACGCTATTAACGAAAATATGGTGGGACCTAAAAACGCACGTACCAAACCGCCACAAAAGACCAGTGCATAAATTCCGTAAAGTATGGTTTTGGTTTCGTAGCTTTCCAATACTGAGGGAAGGCTTAACATGAACAGTCCGAAGCTAATAACCGAGAAACCGAATATGCACTTCACCAATAAATTGCGCTTCTCTTTCTGATCCACGATATGACCGGCAAAAAGTGCCATACTTACCGCAGGTATTACTTCCATTAAACCAATGATACCCAATGACAACGGATCTTTGGTCATGGTATATACCTGCCATTCTATAACTATGAACTGCATAGACCAGGCAAAAACCATGGCAAAGCGAACTAAAAGAAAAATATTGAACTCCTTAAATCTTAGGGCCGCATAGGGATCATTCACGCTCATAGAGAAATCGGTAAATTGACTTCAAAGATATTTAATAATGGATAGGGCAAAACAAGATTTGATAACAAAAATCCTATTTTCTTAAATGCGGAATTCTTATTGACTGTTATTCAATACCCAATTCACCAAAAAACGAATCTAGCTCGAGCCTAAACATGGTTCCGTTAATTAAGTCTCTAATTTCAATAGCTTCTTGATAACTAACTGCAAACGATATTTGATGTGCAGGAGAATTTAAAAGCAATGAACGGCACGTTTCTTTTGATTTGCAATCACTACATAGGTGACCTTTTCCGTTTTCTACTGTATTGGCAATGCATTTTGAAAAATAACGTAGTTCGCTACTTGTAAGCAGCAAACCAATATCCCTGAAAATCACCTGAACTTTATTTGATTCGCTGGGTTTATCACGTTTCCACTGAAACGCTATGCCAAAATCGTTCTGATAAATAGGATGAATATCGTTCATAAGATGTAAATATTTATATAAATATATGAATCTTATTTAGAACAATTATAAATAACAATGTTAAATGGTGATTTCTATCTGATTTCCTTCTGGGTCTAAGACCACACTTTCATAATAACCGTCTCCCGTAGTTCTTGGTTCGCCAGCAATTGTGAATCCGTCTTCTCTCAACTTTTCTGTTAGTAGATCTACTTGTGCTTTTGACCCGATGGACATAGCAAAATGAATCAATCCAGTATGCTCTTCTGTATAGTTTGATTTATTAATGGAAGGAGTATGCATGATTTCTAAACGGGCTCCATCTGTAAAACTTAAAAAATAGGAGGTAAATTTTTTAGTAGGATTATGATACTTTTCTCCGGCAACTGCATTGAAATAGGTTACATAAAACTTACGCATTTCCTCCAAGTTCGTAACCCAAATAGCAATATGTTCTATTCTCATTGAATATCCTTTAATTTTAATTGAAGGCTAACATTGCCCTGCCATTCATTTTCATCAATAGAAAAGACCGCATTAAATGGTTTTCTACCAGTAACCTTTGATAGTTTATTACCCATATTAAACCCAATACCATCAATTTTATGACTGCCCTGTTGTACAACAGCCAATTTTAAATGCGCCTCATCTTTACCTACACCTTTTGCATAGCCGGTATCTTGTAGGTTCTCTGCCATGAACACGGGCGACATGTTACCCGGACCAAAAGGAGCGAACTGTTTTAATATCCGCATCAACTTTGGGTTAATATCCTTTAATTCAATTACGGCATCTATGGTAATCTCAGGTATCAACATTTGTGGATCAATAGTTTCTTTGACCACTTTTTCAAATTGATGTTTAAAATTATTGTATTGCTCTTCCAATAAGGTTAAGCCTGCCGCATATTTATGACCCCCAAACTGTTCTATATAATCTGCGCATCCTTCCAAGGCATTGTACACATCAAAACCTTTAACCGATCGTGCCGATGCCGCCAATTTGTCTCCGCTTTTGGTAAAAACCAAGGTTGGTCTATAATAGGTTTCCGTGAGTCTCGATGCTACAATTCCTATTACGCCCTTATGCCAAGTATCTTTATATACAACAGAAGTGAATCCTTCTTGTTCTTGATTTTCCTGAATTTGACCAAGTGCCTCTATCGTAATTTCTTGATCCAGCCCTCTTCTATCGGTATTGAATTTTTCTATTTCAGAAGCAAATTTTAAGGCTTCGTCCATATTGGTTTCGGTCAAAAGATTTACGGCATGCTGACCATGTTTCATTCTACCCGCTGCATTTATTCTTGGTGCAATGATGAACACCACATCGGTAATGGTCAGTTCTTTTTTATTGATTTGGTCAATTATGGCTTTAAAACCGGTTCTAGGCTGCTGATTGATAACCTGTAAGCCATAAAAAGCCAGAATTCGATTCTCTCCAGTTATCGGCACAATATCTGCTCCAATTGCAGTTGCCACTAAATCAAGGTAATAGATAACATCATCAATAGTTTCACCTCTACGGGAGCCTAATGCTTGAATTAGTTTAAAACCTACTCCGCATCCACATAATTCATCATAAGGATATGAACAATCTTCTCTTTTTGGGTCTAAAACTGCCACGGCACTTGGTAATATTGTACCAGGTCTATGGTGGTCACAGATGATAAAATCAATTCCTTTTTCTTTTGCGTAGGCTACTTTATCAATTGCCTTTACACCGCAATCTAACGCCACGATCAATGTAAAATCATTATCCTCGGCAAAATCGATTCCCTTAAAAGAGACTCCGTATCCTTCATCATACCGATCAGGAATATAGGTTGCCACATTGGGGTAATAACTTAATAGGTAAGACGACATTAAAGCTACGGCAGTTGTACCATCAACATCATAATCACCATACACCAGAATATTCTCTCCGTTGGCAATTGCCTCTTCAATTCTATTGACGGCAATATCCATGTCTTTCATTAAAAAAGGATCATGTAAATCACTCAACTGCGGGCGAAAGAAATGCTTTGCCTTCTCAAAGGTCGAGATACCCCTTTGTAATAATAATTGCGCCACCAAACTATCAACATTAAGCGCATTGGCTAAAGTGTCAATATCTTCTTGTTTCGGTTTTGGTTTAATTGTCCAGCGCATGGTTTTAGTAATCAGTTTTCAGTGGCAGTTAGCAGTTCTTTAAATACAAGTTCAAATTCAAGCTCAAATTCAAGTTCAAATTCAAGTTCAAGTTCAAGTTCAAGTTCAAAAAATATCAACTCAATTTTGCTTTTTGTTTTTAATTATTGTTGCTATAATTCTTATTAATTGTTCTAATTCATCTAACAATTCAGCTCTTATTACTTGCTTACCATAATCAACTTTAGATAAGATTTTAAGATTGACTCTAGACTCTTTCAATTCCTTTAAAGATATAGAAGCTTTATTTATATAATCCCTATTCGAATTAGATCCCTGAGCTTCACCAAAATTTAAAGCAGAGCTACCTGCAGATCTTAACAATTGATTTCCATAATATTGACCAGTCATATCAGACGGTAATTCCTTGCAAAAAAGAACCACATTACCTGCAAAATCAAATAGTCTATCTTCAAGGTCAAACTTATTATCCGGCATAATATTTTATTTGTACTTGAATTTGATTCTTGCATTTGTACTTGCTCATTTATTTTTTATGAAAAACTGTCTTAATCTCCAGTTCTGCAAATTGTCTGAACATTTCCATTACGCCGCAATACTTTTCAATGGATAAATCAACCGCTCTTTGTAATTTTTTCTCCGCCAAGTTTGCACCATGAAAATGGTATTCGATTACCACTTTATCATAAAACCTTGGGTGCTCATCGGTTAGATTGGCAATGGTTTCAATATGAAATTCATCTACCTCTAATTTCATCTTTTTGAACATTGCAGCGACATCCAATCCAGAACAACCTGCTAGTGAAGAAAGCATTAAGGCTTTTGGTCTTAAACCGCTACTGTCACCGCCATCTTCTTTGGCAATATCAATTTTTAATGAATGTCCGGATGGATTGTTACTTTCAAAGGACATGTTACCCAACCATTTGGTACTAATATGATTTGTTGTGCTCATAATTTTTTGTTTCTTGTAGAACACAAAAATACAACAATAAAGGCTGCTTTAATACCATCCATAGTGAACCTAACAGCCAATAATCAGTTAACACAACTTAAATAAATACTTAAACAAAACGTATGGCATTAGTTACACCACTTGACCCTAATCATGATCCGGAGACCAAAGAATTAGCGGCATTTTTTAATGAAACACTTGGGTTTTGCCCAAATTCGGTTTTGACCATGCAGCATAGACCTGCCATCTCAAAAGCCTTTATTAATTTGAACAAAGCCGTAATGGCAAATGAAGGCCGCGTAACCTCTGCCTTAAAAAGAATGATTGCTTGGGTAAGCAGCAATGCTACTGGCTGTAGATATTGCCAAGCTCATGCCATTAGAGCGGCAGAACGTTATGGTGCAGAGCAAGAGCAATTGGATAATATTTGGGAATATAGAACACACCCTGCTTTTTCGGATGCCGAGCGTGCCGCTTTAGACTTTTCACTACAAGCGTCACAAGTACCCAACGGAGTAGATGCAGAAATTAAAGAACGTTTATACCAACACTGGAACGAAGGTGAAATTGTTGAAATGCTAGGCGTTATTTCGCTCTTTGGATATCTTAACCGTTGGAACGACTCTATGGGAACATCCATAGAAACGGGTGCCGTTGAAAGTGCCGATCAATACCTAGGAAAACATGGGTGGGAAAAAGGCAAACATGATGGCTCTGTGTATTAAGAAATAGCTGTTGGCTGTTGGCTGTTGGCTGTTGGCTGTTGGCTGTTGGCTGTTGGCTGTTGGCTAAAATTAAAAAAAATGTCAGTTCGAGTGGTTTTTAATTCAATATTTTCATTGAATTAAAAAGTGTATCGAGAACCTTTTGGTACACGAAAGCTTCTCGATACTAATTTTCTCGTACCTTAAAAATTCACTCGAAGTGACAATTAAACACTTGTAATATTGATATAAGTCTTGCTTTAAACTTCATTAAGAATAATGCGGGGTTCATCTGAATTTCTTAGCGCTTTTTACCATATTACACAATTTACTTACAACCCTGAAATTCTTCGTTATTAACCAAAATAACTATTATAATTGTCATTATGTAAAGTTTTGTTTACTTTTAGGATATAATAATAGATTATGAGTTTACAAATACTACCCAATAGGTTTAAAATAGTTGGACTATTTACATTCTTTATTTTCTGTGGAATACCTTCAATTATTTCTTTTTTCATGGGATTTACCCAACCTTTTGAAAGCAATGAAAATTCACCATTTCTTCATGAATTATTGAATCCCACTATAATGAAATATGCAAATATTTTTACGATTCTAGGAATGTTGGTTTATATGTTATCAAAAGAAAAAGTAGAGGATGATTACATTACCAAATTAAGATTAGAATCATATCAACTAGCTACTATACTATGTTTAGCAATAACCTTCATTTTACATTTAATCAATTCTGAAATGATGTTTAATCTATCTTATCCCTTATATATCTTCATTACTATTTATCTTATCATATTTTATTTTAAAAAAAGACAAATACACTAATGAAAAATCTGGTAAAAGTAGAACGAGCTCGATTAGATCTTACTCAAGCAGATTTAGCAGAAAAACTAGGGGTTTCAAGACAAACTATTCATGCTATTGAAAAAAACAAATTTAACCCTTCAGTAATTTTAGCACTTAAAATGGCAAAATTATTCAGTCTAACAGTTGAAGAGTTATTCATTATAGAAGAAGAATAAATCTTATAAAGCACATAAATATTACCCCAAAATCTTCCCCACCAATTTCTGCAATTCCCCAACAACCTCTTCTTCAAACCAAGGATTCTTTCTTCGCCAAAAATGATTCACCGGTGAGGGGTGTGGCAGCAAGAAAAACTTTGGCAAAAACTCTTTGTAGTGCAATACATTTTCAGTCAGGTTCTTTTTAGCTTGTTCGCCCAAGTACTGGTCTTGGGCATATTTCCCTATAAGTAAAATGAGTTTTACATTCTCAAATTCCTCCCACACCTTAGGGTGCCACAAAGGAGCACATTCTTTTCTGGGTGGTAAGTCTCCTGTTTTTCCTTTACCAGGATAGCAAAACCCCATGGGCAATACGGCAAAATTATCGGGATCATAAAATACTTCTTCATTGACACCTAGCCATTCCCGTAATTTTTTGCCACTGGGATCGTCCCACGCTTTGTTTTCTACATGTGCCTTTCTTCCCGGTGCCTGACTCACCAATATAATTTTAGAATTCTTATTACCCGCTACTATGGGCCTAGGCTCTAATGGCAAATACGCTTTACAAACCTTGCAATTTCTTATCTCAACTAATAACTCTTGCATGGTTCAATACTATAGATTATAAATTATTCGATAATTACCGAAAGATGTAATGGCAAAATTATGCTACAATAAATTTAGTGGTTCCCCATCAAAACTGAGACCTTCGAAGCCGGTTTTCATGAAATTTCTAATATTCTGATGAGAGCTTCCCTTTAAATCCAATAAGACCTCATCAAAATAATATTGACCAAAACAAGCTAAGGTTTCCTCTTTAGAAAACCCCTCTTTAATGGCAAATGAAAACAACTTACACGAACCGGAATTTTGCCCCACTTCATTGCTTACTTCTCCATTAGTATATGCCGTAGGAGTAAAACTGTACTTGGAATCTATAACCACCATCGTGTCTGAAAACAAAATATCTTTGGGTGCAGCCGCTAGTTTTTTCTTAAACTCTTCTAAAGTCATGGTTAGTTGTTTAGGTATTTAATGGTTTATGAATCAGATATTAATGTTCAAATATAATGAAACCCTGTTTTTTACCTCCACTTTACCTTCATTCAAATTTTGTGATATTGGGAGCATGCTTGAAACACCCAATGCATACCTATTGTAATTTGCCTCTACCCCAACACGGGCAAAATATACTTCGCCACCCGTATCGGGAACCGAAAAACCAAACTCTTCGTTCTCTGCAAAAAACTCCCCTCCCAAACCTATTTGCGGAGTAATAGCTACAGACGAAGAAACATAATAGGTTTTATAAGTATTCAACGCTACATTCCACTGATTACCAAATAGGTAATTCTTACTGTTTTCGGTTTTTATGGTATAATTTAATAATGCGGACAGTCCCCAATTTCTATGGGTAACACCATAATTAGCAGCCAAAATATAATCCCAACTCCCAGTTCCCAATTGAAAACTTGGGTTAACACTTCCTTCTATATTTTCAGCATCAAAACTACCGGTAGGTAATTTTACACCCCCACCTATTTGCAAGGCATGTTCTGGTTTTATGGAAATAATACTATCTGGAGTTTGCCTCAACACATTGTAATATGCCAAAACAGTAGCGTCTCCAATACCATTTATGGTTTGTTCCGTAGCATCTGCAAAGGTTCTATTGTGCGAGTGATAAGGAAGCAATGCATTGATCAAAACTCTTTTTCCCACAGGAAACTTACCCCACGCCTGTACGGTGTTGAAATTTTCGTTTATCCATGGGGAATTATCAAAAATACCGTCGCGAGAACGGTATTTCTGACCAATATATCTAAGACCCACGAAGTTATTATTCAATCCTGTACCAAAACCCATGCTTCCACCATTGCCTCCGCAACCGCAGGTATCACAGAAATACTCGTATGCCGTATTTTTCCAAATACACTTGTCCCCTTCCTTAGGCAAATTACTTGCTTGGGTCGTAAACAACCCCCCAAGCATCACTAAATACATTATAATCTTATTCATCATTTTAATATTCTGAAAATCGTTCGTCATTTATAAAAGTTTCATCTGTCAAAATTTCAAAAAAGGCCAACAATCCTTCTTTTTCTTCGTCGTTTAAAGCGATTCCTATTCCTTCTTCCGTTCTAAGGGAATCATCCAATGTTTCTGAATCTACCATGCCGTTGGTGTAAAAATCCAACACAGACTCAAGGCTACCAAACCTGCCATCGTGCATGTACGGAGCCGTTAACGCTACATTACGCAAACTGGGAACTTTAAACTTGTAGTTATCATTGTCACTACCACTGACTTCTGCTCTACCAACATCGTTTAATTGAACATTAGGTGGAAGTCCATTATTTCTAAAACTACCGTCGGCAAATAAATCGGTTGCATGGCAAGTGGAACATTTTTGTTGAAAAACCTGTAATCCATACAATTCGGTTTCCGTCAACTCTCCACCTTCTTCATTACGTACATACTTATCGTACTTAGAATTTGAAGAAATCATCATGACCATAAATTGGGATAGTGCTTTTAAAAAATTCTCTGCATTGACACTACCTTCTTCAAAAGCATTTTCAAATTGTTGCTGGTACTCGTTATCGGCTATCAGTTTATTGATAACTCCCGTTATGGTTTCTCCCATTTCCACCTCATTTGTGATCGGAATTATTGGAAAAAGGTCTAAATGCGATGTAGCACCGTCCCATGCAAATTCATTAAAAAATGCCATGTTAGCTATGGTAGGGGTATTTCTTGTGCCTTCCATATCATCTACACCATGGCTAAATTGATGACCGTGGTGGGTGAACGCAGAACTCTGCTCATGGCAAAAACCGCAAGAGATAAACCCGTTAGAAGAGAGTTTACCATCATAAAACAATTTCTTACCCAATTCAAACCCTAATTGTGTTGGCGGATTCGCCTCAATATCATACGCCAAATCGGGGAAATTATCCGGAACTTCTATCGTTAAAAGCGTGTTCTCGATAGCTACATAATCATCATCACTGCAAGACACCAAAAACACTGACAGTAATACCCATATTAGATATTTCATCTGTTATTATTTTAAAATTAGGGCCGCCCGTTGAGCGACCCTAATGTATTTAGTGTGAATCTCCTGTGCCGTTATGAACGTGGTCTACAGAAAACATGCTTGCGGTATTTGTAGCGACTTGTGGCGACTTTTCTTCGCTCACCATAATTACAGATTGCTCGGTCAACGACAGTTTGTTTTCACCATCTAATATGGCATTTGCATCTGCCACTAAATGAATAATGGGCGACATCTCATCACTTACTAAAGCATCTGTATCCAAGCTTAAGGTTACCTCTTTGTAGTTATCCAAACTAGAACCATGGCTACCCATATGTACTTTAAAGTCGGTTGCTTCGGTAACGGTCTCTGAAGTGAATGAACCCTCGTAGTTCAAGAATTTATACCCTGCTTGCCATGACCACATCATGTTGGTCTCTTCTGCTACAGTTAAAAAATCGCCCTGGCCTTCGGCACCTTGTAGGTACTTTTCTTGATCTACACCCACACCAAAAGTGATAGACACATAGGTTCCTGCAGGTATATTCTCTAACACTACCTCTGTATCACCGGTTTCTTCACTGGTAACAAAGTAGCTGTCATCTTTTTCATAAGTAAAAGTTTCACCTTGATCATTGGTTAAACGAAAATTACTGACGATATAATTGAGCCTTGTAATTATCAATGTTTCATTTTGCGAATTGGTATAACTAGATGTAGCCAACAACAAATCGTCTGAACCAAAACTGTTATCAAATTCAAGTGTTACACTGTTCTCGCCAGTTAATTCCGTAGCAGTATCATCATCGCTGCTACAACTAACAACTAGGGTTAATACTAACGTTATTGCTAAAATTTTATACATAAATTTCATCTGTTGATATATTATTTTGAATGCAGAAGCCATGTAAAATTGGCTTATTGCATTCTTGTCATTGTAATGGTTTCACCTTATGCACAGGCATAAGATATTTTTAAATAAAAAAATTGATCAGTTACCCCCGACTTCAGGATTTGAGCCGTGGTAATAACACATAGCTGGGCATCACTTTAAATAAGCTTGCCTAATCTACAATGCTATTTAGGAGATGAAATTTGGTGGACGAAAAACAGTAGATATAAACTGTTGTTCGTTCAAGTTAGGATGCATTGAAACCAAAGCTGTTTTAATCAATACACTTTCAAAATCAACATCAAGAATATTTACAAAGCCAATAGGATATTCGCGAAGATCGGCAGAAGGTATATCTTGATGATCTTTTTCTTGTTGCTCTTTGATCATTTGTGCCAAGTAACATTTACCATCACAATTAAGCATGGGCTTGTCTTTATTGATACACAGTACTTCAGCAATATAATCTTGATTTATCACATATTCTAACACAGGCAATACTGGCTTTACCATTGCAGTGAGGTAAAGAAGAATAAAGGTATATGTGAGAATTTTTTTCATGCTAAACTGGAGTAAAGGTAATTCTCATTTTGAAAATTTCTTATTTATTTCTCCAAATTAACACTTAGGGCTATTGATTT
The DNA here is from genome assembly GCF_902506355.1 of Maribacter litoralis. Taxonomy (NCBI): domain Bacteria; kingdom Pseudomonadati; phylum Bacteroidota; class Flavobacteriia; order Flavobacteriales; family Flavobacteriaceae; genus Maribacter; species Maribacter litoralis. The sequence continues at coordinate 1,585,704 of NZ_LR733271.1, forward strand.
TAAATGATTTAGGTAAACAGCGTTTTATGAGTATCAGAAAGTCAGAAAAGAAACGTTATATTTCAATATACAAACCCTTTTGCATTTATAATATGAGCAATAGACTCCTAAGGTTATCTTCGATTAAATTCACATTTTCATTCTTGTTTATCTTTATTATAGCCTGCTCTTCAAATGAGGACATCGTTATTGATAATGATGATGATCAAATAACCGAGGAGGTCGAAGAACCGGAAGAAGAAATTGTAGAACCTTTACCAGAAGGACCATCAGAGCAAGAAATATTGCAATCAAAGAATGATTTACTTCAGCTTTTAATTGAGAATACATTAAATAATGGAGTAAAAAAGACTTGGCACATTTCAAGCGCTTCATTAGTTAATGCTACGGGGACATTAGATGTTACCGCTAATAGCAACATTTTGGATGATGAGTTTATTTTTACGTCTTCTAATTCTTCCGATGAAGTATCAGGTATTTTAACCTGGAAAAAGAGAAAAGGTATAAACCATATTGCTGATGCAAATTCATCAGTCGCGAATGATAATTATTCGTCGCCTGTGGAGCTTGACTTTATAATTAATGATAATATAGAAATAGTACATCCAGAGTTTACACTGATCAAGGACACTGAAAATACAATTACCGGTGAAATTATAGTTGATGAAGCCACTAATTCCAAGTTAATGGTTTCATTGGTCCAAAAAACTAGTGACGATTATAAAATAGCTCCCACTAACATTAACTTTAAATCATTTGCAAATTTCAACAATATTACCAGCTATGGTAAAACTACTGGATTTGTAGGGAGCAATAACACCAACAGTTTATATCTATCTTACCGTGATGATAGCAGTTCCCCAAGAGTTAGAAGGGTCTACAAATATGATATTAATTCGCAGGTTCTGGATTCTACCGAAATAACGTATACTGGTTCCGAATTTACTTCAAGCAGATTACATTTAATTGATGATCAATTAGTGGTTGTGGGTTCAGGACGAGTATCAACAATGAAAAATACATTGGATTCTGAAATTAGTACCTACCCATATGCTTCTAATTTATCAAGAGCTGGTTCTGCAGCCGTTGATTCTCAAGTGTATTTACTTGGAGGAGATTTAACTGTTCTAGACAATCCAAAAGTTCCTTTCAAAATCCGAAGTTTAAACAATAGCACTTATGATTTACAAGATGTTTTTACCATAGAGGAATCAAGGACTATTGCAGAAGGAGAAATAGTTGATTCTGATTTATATGTTTTTGGCGGATTAGTTGAGAACTCAAATCCATATGAATTAATTAAAACCGGTTTTAAATACAACTTGGATAATGGCTCTTTAGATTATTTTGATTTACCTAAAGGAATATTTGAAACTACAGCTTGCAGATATGAGAATCTAATCTTTGTTTCTGGTAAATTACCTTTTGTGGAGAATGAGCCAAACTTCTTTTTTGGTGTCTTAAATGTAGAAACAAATTCTTTTGTAGAAACCTCTATCAATTTTGAAAGTATAGATCCGAGTTTAGTGGATATTGAAGGCTTAACTATTGTTAACGATACTTTATATATTGCTGTAGAAAATATTTCAAATTCTAAAATTGTTGTAGAATATGTAGATTTAAATTCACTTTAATTTAAGTGTAAAACTATTATTTATTCCCCCCAACAATAATAACAATTTCCCCTTTTGGCGGTTTTTCGGTAAAATGTTTTAAAACTTCTTCGGCAGTACCTCGAACGGTTTCTTCGTAGAGTTTGGTCAACTCTCTAGAAACAGAAATAGGTCTTTCTGCTCCAAAATATTCTACAAAATTGTCCAAGGTCTTTAAAAGTTTATGTGGAGATTCATAAAAGATAATAGTGCGTGGTTCTTCAGCCAATAATTTTAAACGTGTTTGTCTTCCTTTTTTTACGGGTAAAAATCCTTCGAAAACAAACTTATCATTGGGTAAGCCACTATTGACCAATGCTGGAACAAACGCTGTTGCCCCTGGTAAACATTCAACTTCAATGCCCGCTTCTACACATGCACGTGTTAACAAAAATCCTGGATCGGAAATTGCAGGTGTGCCTGCATCTGAAATCAATGCGATGTTCTCACCTCCCTTTAGCTTTCCCACTAAAAAATCGACCATTTTATGCTCATTATGCATGTGGTGACTTTTCATTTGCGTACCAATTTCAAAATGGTGCAAAAGCTTCCCACTGGTACGGGTATCTTCCGCCAAAATTAAATCTACCTCCTTTAATACCCGAATGGCCCTAAAGGTCATATCCTCTAAATTACCAATTGGTGTTGGCACCAAATACAGCTTTCCCATATATTCTATCGTGAACAACCTTAAGGCACGACCTTAAAGCATTGAATTGCAAATTTAAATTAGAATTTTACGTAACGTAAGAACTATTTAAATTTCCATTATCTATTAAAAAACCCAACACAAGTGCTGGGTCTACGTTACAAATATTGTAATTATTAAGAGAATCTACGCGAAACCAGTTCAACAAAGCGTTCTTCAAAAGCTTCTTTACCTACCCAATTATTATAATCGGGCTTAACCATATTCTTTATAAAAGCTATTGATCGTTCTTCGGTGTCTATCGTATTTAATTGAGATAGTACACGGTTATAATCTTCCATACTATCATTAAACAAATGCTTAACAAATGCCAAGCGATCGTTTAAGTCAATTTTTACGTTACTCTTTGCCAAACGATCATTAAGAGACTTTGGCAATGCTTCCGCCTGTTTTAAATCTGCTTTGGTAGGGGTAAATAATTCTTTGTCATTCTTCATTAAATCTGGCTTTGACATAAACTCCGTCAAAACATCCTCTAATTCATCGCTGCTAGGCATTTCAGAAACAAATCCTTTAATAGTATCCATACCTGGGTACTGGATGATATCTTCTTCATGCGGGTTACTTTCCGGTACCGATTTATTTGAATCCAATACGGCGTTGGCCATCTCTTCAAATTTAGCAGCTATCGCATTCTTAGAAACATCAACTTCCATATCATTGAGCTCTACCTCAATAAACTTTAATACCGCTAATTTTTCATACAAGTTTTTAGAAATCTCATACAAACTTGTAACATCATCTAAGTTCTCTGCAGTCAAAATTTCTGTAGATAACTTTCTCAATTCCAGTTTCAACTTATTTTTCATAGTACAATTTTTAGGGTCAAGACCTAAATAGCAGGATTTTTAAATACCTTTATCATCTTTAAAGAATAAACGAAAATCCAGTTATTTTCGTCTAAAATTACAAAATGTTTCTTGAAAACACAGTTAATCATAAAGAACAATTCGGCTGGATAGAAGTCATTGCCGGCTCTATGTTTTCTGGAAAGACAGAAGAATTGATCCGTAGACTTAAGCGTGCCCAATTTGCCAAATTAAAGGTTGAAATCTTTAAGCCAATGGTAGATACCCGTTATGATGATGAAATGGTAGTATCGCACGATGCCAATGAAATTAGGTCTACACCTGTACCTGCAGCTGCCAACATTCGCATATTGGCAGATACTTGTGATGTTATTGGCATTGACGAAGCTCAATTCTTTGATGATGAAATAGTTACCGTTTGCAACGACTTGGCCAATAAAGGTGTTAGAGTAATCGTTGCAGGTCTGGACATGGATTTTAAAGGAAAACCATTCGGTCCCATGCCAGCACTTATGGCCACTGCAGAATATGTCACCAAAGTACACGCCATTTGTACCCGTACCGGAAATTTAGCCAATTATAGTTTTAGAAAATCCAGCAACGACAAACTGGTAATGCTAGGTGAGGTAAATGAATATGAACCTTTAAGCAGAGGTGCATTTTATAAGGCGATGCTCAAAGAGAAAGTAAAAACCATAGATGTAAATTCTGAAGTGGTCAATACCACCAAAAAAAGTAAAAATGGCTAAGGCAGAAGAGACCGTTTTAGAAATTGACCTAAATGCACTTGGTCATAATTACAACTTTTTACGATCCAAAATTAAGCCTGACACCAAATTTATGGCGGTTGTAAAAGCATACGCCTACGGTAGCGAGTCGGTTGCCATAGCCAACCATTTGCAAGGTTTGGGAGCCGACTATTTTGCCGTCGCATATGTCAACGAGGGCATAGCCCTTAGAGAAGGTGGTATAACAGCACCTATTTTGGTCTTGCACCCACAAAAAATACATTTTGCAACGTTGATCGAACATCAGCTTGAACCAAGTATTTATTCGTTATCTATTTTATCGGATTTTATAGCAACGGCAAGTACCTTGAATATACATGAGTATCCGGTTCATTTGAAATTTAATACCGGACTTAATAGATTAGGTTTTTCTGCGGATGAACTGCCAGATATTTTAAACTTGATTCATCAACAAAAAACAATTAAAGTCATTGCCGTTTTATCACATTTAGCAGCAACAGAAGACCACGAAGAAAAAGAATTCACCAACCTGCAATTGACCCGTTTCAGTGATATCTGTAAACAGGTAGATTCGCTATTTGAACATAGCATTCTTAAGCATGTTCTCAACACATCGGGTATCATTAATTACACTCATGCGCAATGTGATATGGTACGAAGTGGTATAGGACTGTATGGCTATGGCAATGAACCTTATATTGATGAGCAATTACAACCGGTGATGACCTTAAAAACCATCATTGCTCAAAAGCATATTATTCGTTCAGGAGAATCTGTAGGATATAATCGAAAATACACCTCTGAGAAAGATACGGTAACCGCTACCTTACCTCTGGGCCACGCCGATGGTATCGGTAGAGAATATGGTCATGGAAAAACCTATGTTAGCGTTCATGGTCAACTAGCACCAATTATCGGAAATGTGTGTATGGATATGATTATGATCGATGTTACCAACATAGCATGTGAAGAAGGAGATGAAGTAATTATTTTTGGTAAATCTTTACCAGCAAGCGAATTTGCCGAAACGGCACAAACCATTTCATATGAACTGTTAACGGGTCTTTCTCAGCGAATTAAAAGAACAATCGTTCATTGATTTGTTAACATTTATTTAAGGAATCGTTTTTTTTAGTAAATTGCTACACTTATTATATTAACCATTAATAAAAAACATTAGAAACATGTTAAAAGAATTTAAGGAGTTTATTATGACAGGTAATGTCATAGATTTAGCCGTAGCCGTATTACTTGCAGGTGCTATGGGATTAGTTGTTAGCGGATTCGTTGGCGATATCATGATGCCAATCGTTGGTCACTTTAGCGGAGGTGTAGATTTTGCTGATATGAAAGTTGTATTGGACGAAGCAGTTGTTGCTGCAGACGGGTCAGTAACAAAACCAGAAAATGCTATTCTTTACGGTAAGTGGATCAATGCTATTATCAACTTAATTATCGTTGGTTTTGTATTGTTTATGATTGTTAAAGCTTACAACAAAACAAAAACTCCACCAGCTCCAGTAGAAGAAGCTCCAAAAGGACCTACTGCTGAAGAACTATTGATAGAGATTAGGGATGCTTTAAAAAAGTAATTTAAAATACGCCCTTTTTATAAGGGAGCCGTTGCACTGCAACATATTTTAACTTAAACCGTCAACGCTGTTTCGCTAACAACGTTGACGGTTCTTTTTTTGATTATCCATTCGATAGAAGCAAAACAAACAATTGTTACAAAATAAACATTTTGTTATATTTTGATTATTCTTTTCTTTTTTGCTTGTGCAAGTATCAGTAATACGTATTTTTGCCGCTTAATATAATTGTTTTACAAATGAAAGTAGCTGTAATTGGTGCCACAGGCATGGTTGGCGATGTAATGTTGAAAGTATTGGCTGAGCGTAATTTCCCTTTAACGGAGTTATTATTGGTAGCCTCTGAACGTTCTGTAGGTAAAAAAATGACCTTTAAAGGAAATGAATATACGGTTATTGGTTTAGCAGATGCCGTTGCCGCAAGACCTAATATTGCCATATTTTCTGCAGGTGGAGATACATCTTTAAAATGGGCTCCAAAATTTGCCGAAGTAGGTACAACCGTAGTGGATAATTCTTCTGCTTGGAGAATGGACCCTACCAAAAAATTAGTGGTTCCAGAAATCAATGCTCATGAGCTTACCGCTGAAGATAAAATTATAGCCAACCCTAACTGTTCTACCATACAGTTGGTTATGGCCCTACACCCATTACACAAAAAGTATAAAATGAAACGGGTAGTTGTTTCTACCTACCAATCTGTATCCGGTACAGGGGTTAAAGCGGTAAAACAACTGGAAAATGAAATTGCGGGTGTACAAGGCGAAATGGCTTATCCTTACCCTATCGGTAGAAATGCTTTACCTCATTGCGATGTTTTCTTAGAGAACGGTTATACTAAAGAAGAAATGAAACTGGCTCGTGAGCCACAGAAAATATTAGATGATCGTACATTTTCGGTTAGTGCAACTGCCGTACGTATTCCTACCGCTGGTGGTCACTCCGAATCCGTTAACGTTGAATTTGAAAATGACTTTGAACTGAATGAGGTACGCAAGTTGTTAAACGAAATGCCTGGTGTTACCGTTCAAGATAATCCTGATACAAATACCTACCCAATGCCAATCTATGCTCATGATAAAGATGAGGTTTTTGTTGGTCGTATACGTAGAGATGAAACGCAAAGAAATACATTGAATATGTGGATCGTTGCAGATAACCTTAGAAAAGGGGCTGCAACTAACGCTGTTCAAATCTCAGAATACCTAGTAGAAAAAGGCTTAGTTTAATTTATATCCTTTACAACGTTAAAACCTTCAAAACTTCACTGTTTTGAAGGTTTTTTTATGGTATTTTAGTGCAAACTCAACTACACATGAAAAAAGTAATACCTGCGCTACTTGTCATTGCGCTAATCTCTTCCTGTAAAAACGAATCTAAACCTGAACCTATAACCGTGAATTATCCTGTTACCGCAAAAGTTGATACCGTAGACAATTACTTTGGCACCGAAGTTAAAGACCCATATCGCTGGCTAGAAGATGATAGAAGTCCAGAAACGGAAGCATGGGTAAAAGATCAAAACAAAACTACTTTCGGTTATTTAGAAAAAATTCCATTTAGAAACGACCTGAAAAATAGATTGGAAAAACTATGGAACTACGAAAAACTAGGTTCTCCGTTTAAAAAAGGCGACTATACCTATTTCTATAAAAATGACGGATTACAAAACCAATATGTAGTGTATAGAGCCAAAGGTGATGAGGATCCCGAAATATTTTTAGATCCAAATACCTTCTCAGAAGACGGTACTACGTCATTGGCTGGTTTAAGCTTTACTAAAGATGGCTCATTGGCTGCCTATCTTATTTCTGAAGGAGGCAGCGATTGGCGTAAAGCAATAATTTTAAATGCTGAGACCAAAGAAATAGTGGAAGATACATTAATTGATATTAAATTCAGCGGACTTTCATGGAAAGGGAACGATGGTTTTTACTATTCCAGTTATGATAAACCAAAAGGGAGCGAGCTATCGGCTAAAACAGATCAACACAAAGTATACTATCATAAACTAGGTACTTCTCAAAAAGACGATGAACTTATATTTGGTGGTACACCCACAGAAAAACATCGTTATATAGGTGCAAATGTTACCGAAGACAATAAATACCTATTGATCAGTGCATCTGTTTCTACCTCTGGCAATAAATTATTCATCAGAAATTTAGAAGACCCTAACGGATTGCTTATCCCAATAGTAGAAGATACAGATTCTGACAACTATGTAATTGACAATGTTGGTTCTAAACTCTACATAGTTACGAATAGAAATGCTCCTAATAAGAAAATTGTAACCGTAGATGCCAGTAACCCTGAAGCTAAAAATTGGGTAGATTTTATACCGGAGACCGAAAATGTACTCAGCCCTAGCACTGGAGGAGGCTACTTCTTTACCGAGTACATGGTAGATGCTATTTCTAAGGTAAATCAATATGATTATGACGGTAAACTAATTCGTGAAGTTGCATTGCCAGGTATTGGTTCGGTCGGCGGATTTGGTGGTGAAAAAGAAGATAGAGAACTGTATTTTTCTTTCACCAACTACAACACACCTGGCTCTACCTACAAATACAATGTTGAAAACGGTGAATATGAACTGTACTGGAAACCAGATATAGATTTCAATCCCGAAAACTATACCTCTGAACAAGTATTCTATAATTCTAAGGACGGTACTAAAGTTCCCATGATCATTACCTATAAAAAGGATACTGAACTAAATGGTAAAAACCCTACCATTCTTTATGCCTATGGCGGATTCAATGTAAGCTTAACTCCGTCGTTCAGTATCGGAAACGCTGTTTGGATGGAACAAGGCGGAATTTATGCGGTACCAAATCTTCGTGGTGGTGGTGAATATGGCAAAAAATGGCATGATGCGGGCATTAAGACCAAAAAGCAAAATGTATTCGATGACTTTATTGCCGCTGCAGAATACCTTGTTGAAAATAAATACACTTCAAAAGAGTACTTAGCTATTCGTGGAGGTTCTAATGGCGGTTTGTTAGTTGGTGCCACAATGACGCAAAGACCCGACTTAATGCAAGTAGCTTTACCTGCAGTAGGTGTTATGGACATGTTACGCTACCATACCTTTACGGCTGGTGCGGGCTGGGCCTATGATTATGGAACGGCAGAAGACAGTGATGAAATGTTTAAGTACCTAAAAGGTTATTCTCCCGTGCATAACGTTAAAGCGGGCACTACATACCCAGCAACCTTGGTTACTACGGGCGACCATGATGACAGGGTTGTACCTGCCCACAGTTTTAAATTTGCGGCAGAACTTCAAGAAAAGCAAGAAGGTACCAACCCAACATTAATTCGTATTGAAACCAATGCCGGGCATGGAGCGGGTACACCCGTTAGTAAAACCATTGAACAATATGCCGATATTTTTGGTTTTACTCTTTTTAATATGGGGTATACCGAGCTTCCTAACCAAAGCGTATTAAAAGAATTTAAAGAGTAATTATTTTTTTAAATCAATAAATTATCGAAAAATCCGTTTCAAATTGGAACGGATTTTTCATTTTTACAGTTCTAAGCACAAAAGCATGTTACGAGTAGAGAACCTATCATTTTCTTATGACAAACTTCCAGTACTAGAGTCTATTAACCTCCGTATTCAACGTGGAGAACATGTCGCTATTATTGGAGAAAGTGGGTGCGGAAAAAGTACCTTACTTAAGATTTTATATGGATTGATGGACTTGGAACAAGGTGAAATCTTTTGGGAAGATGAACAAATTTTAGGTCCGGCTTACAACTTAGTGCCTGGTATGCCATTCATGAAATATCTTTCTCAAGATTTTGACCTCATGCCGTTTATCTCAGTGGCCGAAAATATAAGCCAATATCTTTCTGTTTTTTATCCTGATGAATTAAAGGAAAGAACTCAAGAGCTTTTAGAAATGATAGAGCTGACAGAGTACGCCGACAAAAAGGTAAAAACATTAAGCGGTGGCCAACAACAACGAGTTGCCTTAGCCAGGGTTTTAGCACAAAAACCCGAGGTATTACTGTTAGATGAACCATTTAGCCATATTGACAATTTTCTAAAGAATAGTTTACGACGCAATATGTTCAACTATTTAAAAGAGCATAGAATAACGACCATAGTTGCCACACATGATGTCAACGATGTGCTACCTTTTGCCGATAGAGCTGTTGTACTGCGAGATAACGAAATTATAGCACGGGCAAGACCTATGGAATTATATAAAAACCCAAAAAGTTTATATGTTGCGTCATTATTTGGTGAGGCAAGTATGATTTCTATCGATGTTCTTAAAACATATGCGAATACCAAAAGAAAGATTATAGTGTATGCCCATGAGTTTCGTGTTTCACCTTCACAAGGATTTCATGTTACGGTAGAAAAAGCATACCCAATGGGCAGTCATTATCTAACTGAGAGTAAAAGTGATGATAATGAAACCATATATTTCAATGCAGACAAGTTGTACCCTAAAGGGAAAGAGGTCTTTTTAAATGTTGCCATAGAAACCATAAACCAACGTATACAAGAAGCTGCATCTATTTAATAGATTACTTTTACTTCACTTTTTTAAATCTCTATTTTGCTTTAAAAAGTAAGACTTGCTTTTGCTTACATTTGATAAAAACCTGTTGTGAACCAAGAACAAATACTTACCGAGTTACAATTTAAGGCCATTAGAAGTAGTGGCCCGGGTGGTCAGCATGCAAATAAGGTGTCTTCAAAAGTTGAATTAGCATTTCACATAGAAGCTTCTGCAGGATTAACAGATAGAGAAAAAAAGCGGCTTATCCTTAAATTAGACAACAAACTCAGTAAAGAAGGTCTATTAATTTTACAGTGCGATGAATCTCGTAGTCAACACAAAAACAAAGAATTGGTTATCAAAAGGTTCTTGAAACTTATAGAAAAATCATTGGTCGTACCTAAAGCACGAAAGAAAAGTAAACCCACCAGATCGTCTATTGAAAAAAGACTGAAGAGCAAGAAAATTGCTTCTCTAAAAAAAATCAATAGAAGTAAACCGGACTATTAACCCGTTTGTTTTAAGCAAAAATAGAATAGAATACAAAAACCGTAATTGCGCCGGTAAGCCCCAAAATTCCCGTACCCAGACCAAAGAGTCTATACCCTGTTTTTACGTTCATGCCACTCATTTGTGTCACTACCCAAAAGAAGCTGTCATTTGCATGGGAAATTACAGCAGAACCTGCGCCTATAACCACTACAACAAGAGCTTTCTGTATTTCTGTATCAAACCCTAACGATGACATCATAGGCATTATTATAGAGGCTGTTGTTACCAAGGCCACGGTAGATGAGCCTTGTGCGGTTTTTAATGCGGCAGCCAAAACAAAAGGCAGAAAAATACCCATATTATAATCCGTTAAAGTTTGTCCTAAAATTTCTGCAATGCCCGAGTTCTGTAATATTTTACCAAAAATTCCTCCTGCCCCTGTTATTAATAGAATAGACGCGGCATCTTTTATTGCCTTACCTACCCAGCCAGCTGAAGAAAGCATATCATAGTCTAACTTTTTTGGTAAAAGCAGGCATAAAAAGACTCCTATCAATAATGATATAACTGGCTCACCTAAAAAATTGATTATATCTAACCATCTGTTTTCTTGTGCTATTTCCATAGAATTTAATACCGATTTTAGCACAATAAGAAAAATAGGAACCAAAATAGGAATAGATGATTTTAAGGCACTAGGTGAATCTTTAATTACCTTTTCCGCTTCTAGCGCTACCTCAACATCTGGCGCTATTATTGTTTTAGAGGCATACTTTTTTGCGAAAATGATACCAACTACCAAAGCAACAATACTTGTTGGAAAACCGAAGGCGATGACCAAACCTAAATCTGCCCCAAGAATACCTGCCGCAGCTATAGGACCCGGAGTTGGTGGCACCATGGTGTGCGATGCCATTAAGCCCAAACCTAATGCTATTGCAGGACCCGCAATGGAGATTTTAGCTTTTTTTGAGAGACTTTTATTCAAAGGATGTAGTAGCATGAAACCACTATCTGCAAATACAGGAATAGAAACAATGTAACCAATAATGCCCATTGCCGTAGGTACTCGTTTTCTACCAATGACCCCTAGAACTTTTTCAGCAATTGCAAATGCACCGCCTGTATGTTCTAAAAATGCTCCGATAATAACTCCGAGAACAATGATCAATCCTATTTTACCAAGCGTACCGCCAAATCCGTCATTAATAGAAACTATGATATCGCCATAGGGCATACCGGCAAAAATACCGTATAGAATTGAAATGATGAACAACGCCAAAAAAGCATGTACCTTAAGCCTAGTCGTCAATATTATTATGGCAATGACCGCAATAAGTAAGTAAAGTATTTCCATAATCAGTTTTACATAAATTTTCACCTAAGATTAATTGGTTACGAAATTTATCCTTCACCAAATATGCTGTATACAAAGGCAGTATAAGTTAGCTAATTATTGAATACCAACTATCGTTAACTTCTTACCATTAAAACTTACGCTTTCCCCCACTTTTTTGCCAAAGACAAGTTTACCAATAGGCGTAGCCGCAGAAATACAATAGACCGACTTGGTATTACTCTTAAACTCACCTGCCGATATCGCTATGAAATAAATAAATGAATCAGTAATAACCAAACTACCCAACCCTACCGTTGGGGCGTTTCTGTCTTTAGGTACTTTTGAAAGTAGTTGTTGCGTTTTTTCCAGTTCTGCCAATTGCCGACCCATTTTTTCGCGCTCTAACTGGATCATGGCACGACCGGTTTCATGTTTATCGCCAGCACTGCTTTTTGTCTCTGAGGTTAAGGCAGACTCCAGTTCTTTAATTTGACCCTGTATTCTTGCCAACCTATCGTTAACGAATTGAACACAAAAATGGTAAGCGTCTTTTTTTAGAATGTCTAGTGAATCAATTTCCTTCAATGTGGTACAAATCTGCCAGTTTATAGATCAAGTAATTTACAATTTGATTGTCACTTTCACCAGCACTTAGCATTTTTTGAATCTCTATTTCATTTTCAGCCTTAAAATACTCCAAATCACCAGAGCGGTCTTCGCTAAAAATATTCCATGATTTTAATCCGCTTAGCATGGCTTTATGAGCTTCGTAGCGTTTTGTAATTGCTTGTGCTCTTTTCTTGTCTATTTTAACATCTGATTCATTATTGCGTAGCATTTTATAATCAGCCGTAATTTTTGCATCTGCTTTTTCAGCTTCGGTAATGATCTTAAAATATGCTTTAGAAACCAAAGCTTCGTATGTGGCATAAAATCCAGAAACGTTTGCTTCCTCTTCAGCCAAGGTCATTTCAGCATCTGTACTAGCGTAAAGATCATCTTTGGTATACGAATTATCTGCTATTAGCGATTGTTTCCAAGCCTCGCTTTTAATATGTTCTTTCCATACTCTTGCGTATTCTCGTTGATAACGATTTTTGGTCAATCCGCAACTGGTTAGGCAAGCCATGCTTAGTACAACTGTTAGCACAGCTGTAGCTATTCTTTTAAATATTATTCTCATATAGTTTACATGCTATTACAAACCATCTTAACAGTTTACTGTTCTAAGGCAAACCGAAAGTGCATATAGGGTAATAGATAAGCTGAGGGGGCATACAATTTATAAATAAAATTAAGAGAACAACCCTCTTTTGGATAAGATTTAAAAAAACAGGATAAACGGGGTGAAATTCAATCAATTAAATTTGCTAATTTTTTACCGATCGTACTGCCAATGGCAATACCCATACCGCCTAAACGTACTCCGCAAAATACATTACCAGAGATCTGTTTTAATATCGGTTTCTTTTGTTGCCCAACACCCATAATACCGCTCCAGCTATAATCTATTTCAAAATCGGTATTGGGTAAAATGACGGACTTTAATAATTCTCTAAGTTTATTTTCCACAAGATCGGTTGTCCCCAATTTGGTAGTTTCCTCTGTTTTAAAATCTAAATTTCTACCACCACCCAATAATATTCGATTATCGATATTACGGAAATAATAATAGCCTTCTTCTAGGTGAAACGTTCCCTTTATGTGAAGGTTTTTAATTGGTTTTGTAATCAAAACCTGAGCTCTAGCAGGTTTCACATTTTCCGATACGAATTGAGAAGCGAAGCCATTAGTGGCGATCAACAACTTCTTTGTGGCGAAGTCCAATTCATCTGTTCTAATAACAACTTTCTCCAATAATTCGTCATAAGCGTTTACTTCAGTAGCATTCAAAATCATAATGCCTTTTCGTTGTGCCAATTGCATTAAAGAAATCATCATTTTTCCGGTGTCGATCTGCCCTTCAAAAACTTGGGAAATGTAGTTTTCATTGATTCCTTTAAAACCAAAATCATTTGGCATAATTTTGAACGCATCATTCTTAAAAACCGAATGCAATAACTCATTAATAGTTTTGATCTTCTCTAGACATTGCCCGTATAAAGCTTTGTCTTTTTCCAGAAATAATTCATGCCCTCCATTATTCTCGAAACCTATGGTACCATCGCCTAACAGTGTACGAAGTGTTTGTATACCGTTAAACCTATCTTGCACCAATTGCACTACTTCTTGTTCTGAATGTGTTTTAAGGTCGGATAAGATTTCTGAAATACTGCCAAAACAGGCGAACCCCGCATTTTTAGTACTAGCACCTTGGGGAAGCTTACCCTTTTCTAAAATTAATATGCGCGACTTAGGATGCTTTCTTCTTAATTCCAAAGCACAATTTAAACCCACAATACCACTACCGATAATGGTAAAATCGATATTTGAAAACCATGATTTACGTTCCCAGTAGCTTAGCTGCATAGTAGTATTTTGAATGTACTATAAGATAGAAAATCAATCTTAAAAAAAGACAAAAAAAACTCCAACATTGCTGTTGGAGTTTTGCTTTTAATGTTCTGTCTCAGGATCCATTTTAAAATCATCCATAAAGGCTGTGGTATAATTACCCGCCAAATAATCTGGATGGTCCATTAACTGCCTGTGAAAAGGTATCGTAGTCTTTATTCCCTCAATTACGAATTCATCTAAGGCGCGTTTCATTTTATTGATTGCCTCTTCCCTAGTTTGGGCAGTGGTAATCAACTTAGCGATCATAGAATCATAATTTGGAGGAATACTGTACCCACTATATACGTGCGTATCCATTCGTACCCCATGACCACCTGGTGTATGTAAGGTAGTAATCTTACCTGGCGATGGTCTAAAATTGTTATAAGGATCTTCCGCATTAATTCTACACTCTATAGAATGTAATTTTGGAAGGTAGTTTTTACCTGAAATTGGCACACCTGCAGCTACCAATATTTGCTCACGAATTAAATCATAATCAATAACCTGCTCGGTAATAGGGTGCTCTACTTGAATACGGGTATTCATCTCCATAAAGTAGAATTTACGGTGTTTATCTACCAAAAATTCTATGGTACCCGCACCTTCATATTTTATGTATTCTGCAGCTTTAACCGCAGCTTCACCCATTGCTTCCCTTAATTTATCTGTCATAAATGGTGACGGAGTTTCTTCTGTCAACTTCTGGTGACGACGCTGTACGGAACAATCTCTTTCAGACAGGTGACATGCTTTACCGAATTGATCACCTACAATTTGAATTTCAATATGCCTTGGCTCCTCGATCAGCTTTTCCATATACATACCACCATTACCAAAGGCAGCGGTTGCTTCATTTACGGCGCTATCAAAAAGCTCTTCCATTTTGTCCTCAGACATCACGGCACGCATACCTTTACCACCACCACCGGCAGTAGCTTTGATCATTACAGGATAGCCCATTTTTTTGGCCACCTTCTTAGCATCGGCAACATCTTTTAAAAGACCTTCTGAACCAGGTACACAAGGTACACCGGCTTCTTTCATGGTTTGCTTGGCTGTGGCCTTATCGCCCATACGGTCAATTTGATCTCCAGATGCACCAATGAATTTTATATCGTGTTCTGCACAGATACGTGAGAATTTTGAGTTTTCAGAAAGAAAACCATACCCTGGGTGAATAGCATCTGCATTTGTAATCTCTGCAGCTGCAATTATGTTAGGGATCTTTAAATAAGATTCGCTACTAGCGGCAGGACCAATACATACGGCCTCATCTGCAAAACGTACATGCAAACTTTCTTCATCTGCCTTACTATATACGGCTACCGTTTTAATACCCATTTCTTTACAGGTACGGATAACACGCAAAGCGATTTCTCCCCTATTGGCAATCAGTATTTTTTTAAACATCTTTTAAATTTTAAGTTCTTGGTTCTACATGATTCTTACACACCGTTAATTAACGGTATCTAACAATTTCTACTCAAAATTTAGTTAAGAAGGGTCTACCAAAAATAATGGCTGATCGAACTCAACTGGAGAAGAGTCATCTACCAAAATCTTGACAATCTTACCAGAAACTTCAGACTCTATATCGTTGAACAATTTCATTGCTTCAATAACACAAAGTACATCTCCGGTTCCGATAGTATCTCCTACTTCTACAAACACAGGTTTGTCTGGAGATGGTTTTCTATAAAAAGTACCTATGATAGGAGACTTGATGGTAATATACTTATCATCATCAGCTTTTTTCTGCTCTGCTTCACTTGCAGGGGCTGCCGCTTGTTGTGGCTCTGCAGCTGCAGGTGCTACAGGTGCTGGCATTGCTGGCTGTGCCATTGGCATTGTATGTACATACGTTGGCTCAGAATTGCCCGATAAGCTTCCTGTACGAATGGTGATCTTGATATCATCAGTCTCGAGTTTTACCTCGCTAGCACCAGACTTAGCTACAAACTTGATAAGGCTTTGAATCTCTTTAATATCCATATTTCTCTAAGTTATAATTGGTAGTTGTTGTTAGTTAATATGCCCATTTAAGGTAGATAGAACCCCAAGTAAAACCACCACCAAAGGCAGCAAAAACTAGATTATCTCCTTTTTTAAGCTGTTTTTCGTAATCGAATAATAAAAGTGGTAATGTAGCAGATGTAGTATTACCATAACGTTGTATGTTCATTAATACTTTAGAATCATCTACACCCATTCTTTTGGCAGTGGCATCAATGATTCGTTTGTTCGCTTGATGCGGCACTAACCAATTAACATCTTTTTCGGTAAGTTCATTTCTTTCCATAATCTTTGCCGCTACATTGGCCATATTGGAAACAGCGAACTTAAATACTGTTTTACCTTCTTGAAAAATGAAATGCTTTTTATTGGTAACACTTTCTATAGTGGCCGGCATTAAAGAACCGCCACCTTCCATACCAAGGTATTGTCGTCCAGAACCGTCTGCTCTAAGGTACTCATCTTGCAAACCAAATCCTTCTGTATTTGGTTCAAAAAGTACTGCACCGGCACCATCACCAAAAATAATACAGGTAGTTCTATCTGTATAGTCAATTATAGATGACATTTTATCGGCACCTATTAATAATACTTTTTTATATCTGCCGGTCTCAATATGGCCCGCAACCGTTGACATTCCAAATAGAAAACTAGAACATGCCGCCAATAAATCATATGCAAAAGCATTTACCGCACCTATTTCAGATGCAACGAAAGCAGCTGTTGAAGCCACCATACTATCTGGGGTAGCAGTAGCTACGATTACCAAATCTATTTCAGCAGCATCAAGTCCTTTCTTTTCCATTAGGTCTTGGGCCGCTTTAATGGCCAAATACGAAGTACCTTCCCCTTCTTCCTTTTTTAACACCCTTCTTTCCTTAATACCTGTTCTGGTAGTAATCCATTCATCATTGGTGTCAACCATTTCCTCGAGCATTTTGTTCGTCATTACAAACTGGGGAACATAGCCTCCTACTGCGGTAATAGCTGCTGTAATTTTGGTCATACTTTATTTGCTTTCTTGTAAAAAACTTAAAAAACGAGTCAAAAGTCATGAAAATTAGTCATTTTCAACGACTTTTCGCCTAAAGTTATCGGGTTTTTGAAAAATTGCAATTGATAGCACAAAGGCTATAACCTTTTAAATTATCTGAGTTACAAGGTGGTAAAATACAAATTGGACTAAAAAAAACTCCCTACTTCAAACGAAGTGGGAGCTTAGTATATTTTTAAAAAGTCTTAAGCTTCTGCTTCTTCGGTTTTATCAACCAAAACTTGACCTCTATAATGTAATTTACCTTCGTGCCAGTGTGCTCTATGGTAAAGGTGTGTTTCACCAGTAGTAGAATCTTTAGCTAAAGTAGGTGCTACTGCTTTATAATGAGTTCTTCTCTTGTCTCTCCTTGCTTTGGAAATTTTTCTTTTAGGATGTGCCATTTAAACCTTATTTATCCGTTAATAGTTTCTTTAATTCGTCCCAACGGGGATCGTTTTCTTCTTTGTTTGATCTTTTCTCTTTTGGTTGAAGCTCGTTTAACTTGTCTAACACTTCAGATTGTAAAGTGCCATCTTCAATACCAGGGTGAATTCTTTTTTGCGGAACCGCCAATACCAACATTTCGTACACATACTGTGCAATGTTCAATTGATGTTCGCCATGAGGAAGAATTAATATTTCATCATCTTCATCATTATATTCCTCACCGAATTTTACCACCAAATGTAAATCTCCACTTATAGGCTGATCATATGGTTCACTGGTAATATCACAAGCAACATTAACTGTTCCCGATGCTTCCATATCAACCTCCATCATTGTACTTGTTTTATGAAGTACAACATCTAAATTGATGCTGGCAGCGTTGAATTCATCGTATCCAAAAGAATCAAAGAACGTATTGTCAATCTGGTAATTAAAGTTGTGTTTTCCTTGCTTCAAACCTGAGAAAGGAATATTGAACTCCTTTTGCTTCATCACGTACACACTTAAATTAACACTAATCGCCCATAAAAGGCGGGTGCAAAGATACTATTATTTTAATAAAAGACAATAGTTATCAACTATTTATCTTTATAACTTTTTAATTGGACCTAATTTTAACGTTCTCTCTTTAAACGCTGCTTTTTTAATACATCTTGAGTCAGCTCTTGATACTCTGTTCTATGCTTAAAAATATTCAGTGCCATGAACACAGCTTCTTTAAAAGAACTTTCATCTGCAACACCTTTACCCGCTATCTCATATGCCGTGCCGTGATCGGGCGATGTTCTTACCTTACTTAAGCCTGCTGTATAATTAACTCCCTGCCCAAATGATATTGTTTTAAACGGTATTAAGCCCTGATCATGATATGCCGCTAATATGGCATCGAACTTTTTATAGCCATCAGACCCAAAAAAACTATCTGCCGAATAGGGTCCAAAAACCAAATGCCCCATGTCTGCCATTTCTTTAATAACCGGTTTTAATACCTCATCATCTTCTTTGCCTATTACACCATTATCTCCACTATGCGGATTAATGCCCAACAAAGCAATTTTTGGCTTACGAATACCGAAATCCATTTTCAAAGATTTCTCAATGGTATTGATCTTATCTCTTATTAACCGAGGTATGATGGCGGCAGACACATCTTTAACAGCCACATGATCGGTCAATAAGCCAACCTTTAAGGTCTCTGTGACCATAAACATTAAACTTTCCCCTTCTAGTTCCTGCGCTAAAAAATCTGTATGCCCAGGAAAATTAAAATCTTCAGATTGTATGTTGTTCTTATTGATAGGTGCTGTTACCAATACATCTATATCACCTTTCTTTAAAGCTTCTACTGCAGCTTTTAATGATTTAATGGCATATTCGCCACCCGTCTTGGTGGCTTGACCAAAGTCAACCCTAGGTACTTCTTTCCAAACGTTGACGATATTAACTTTGTTATCTATTGCTTTTGAGGCATCTGGAATACCATTAAAGGTAACATTCAGTTTTAATTGTCTCATTTGAAAGGAAACAGTCTTGTTAGAGGCAAAAATAACCGGGGTGCAAAAATCTAACATTCTACTATCTTCAAATGTTTTCAACGCTACCTCACATCCTATTCCATTTAAGTCTCCTATAGAGATACCTAACCTTATTTTCCTGTTTTCGTCCATGATAATCTGTACCTTTGTACTCAATTTTGAATTTTCAAAATTACTTAAATTAAACGACACATGTTTACGGGAATTATTGAAACATTAGGTAAGGTTACCGCTCTTGAACCTAAAAGTGGCAACTTGGACATTACCATAGAATCTAGCTTAACACCTGAACTTAAAATTGACCAAAGTGTTGCACATAACGGGGTTTGCTTAACCGTTGTGAGCCTAACGGACACAACTTATACCGTGACCGCAATTGCCGAAACGTTGAGCAAAACCAATCTTGACACCCTAAAAGTGAATGATACCGTTAACCTTGAGCGCGCTATGATCTTAGGGTCTAGGTTAGACGGACATATTGTACAGGGCCATGTTGACCAAACAGGGGAGTGTACCGGTGTTCGTGAAGATAATGGTAGTTGGATTTTCTCTTTCTCATATGATGCCAAAACCGGAAACCCAACTATTGAAAAAGGCTCAATAACTATAGATGGCACAAGTTTAACCGTCGTAAATTCTGGTAAGAACACTTTTGAGGTCGCCATTATACCTTACACCTACGAGCATACCAGATTTAATACGTACAAGCCGGGTACGATTGTAAACCTAGAGTTTGATGTAATAGGAAAGTATGTAGCAAAATTGATGCTTACATAGCCTTATACCTTTATAAATATGTTTTTCTGATATAGCATGTAGCCAACTAGGCTATAGAAAAGCACTACACTTAGCCCGTACAATAAAGACGAGGTTTCGAGTGCCAAAAAATCATGCACATATATTTTCTGAAACAACCAACCATGTAATGAGGTATCACCTATTTTTATTTGACCCATTACCTTGCTTATAAAACTGGACAAGAAATATATTACAATAGCATTTGCGCCTGCATATCTAAAAATAGAACCGAACTCGATTTTCTTTACATCTGTCAAGTAATAAATCAATGCTAAAATAAGATTTGCCCATCCTGCTGTTACCAATACAAAACTGCTGGTCCAAAGTGCTTTGTTGATTGGAAATACGATGTCCCACAAATGACCTATAATTAGAAAACTACCACCAATACCCATTAAGATGGTGGCTTTCTTTTCTTGCTTAGCAGTTAATATCAAACCCGTAAAGACACCCAATAGAGCACTAGCAATAGCAGGAACAGTACTTAACAAGCCTTCTGGATCATAATCTTCTTTATAATTATGAGAACCGAAAACTTTTACATCTATCCAATTGGCCAAATTATTAGGTGCTCTTTCTAATGTAGACGCCACACCTTCCACGGGAATAAATGTCATCAACAACCAATATCCAATTAGCAATACTGCCGTAACCCAGATCAATTTATTCCAACTTAGGTTAATAAATAATATAGCTGTAAAAAAGAATACGACACCTATTCGCTGCAACACACCAGGAAAACGAATATCACTAAAACTTTTAAAGAATGGATAGTGAATTAGAAATGCCCCCAAGAAAAGCCCTAGAGCTATTAACTTTAATGCCCTAATTGCAATTTTCTTATACGTTTTGGCATCTATGGCTCTGTTTTGGTACGAAAAAGCTATTGAAGTACCTACTATGAATAAAAAGAACGGAAAAACAAGATCCGTTGGTGTATACCCATGCCAATCAGCATGTAGAAACGGAGCATATACATTAGACCAAGTACCTGGTGTATTTACCAATACCATGAGTAAAATAGTTGCTCCCCTAAAAATATCAACCGAAATGATTCTGTCCTTTTTCATGCCGATATTATAAGATATTGCCCTTGAGTCGATTCCAAGCTTTTATCAGCAATACGCCCGCGATTATAGAAACTACAGATAAAACAATAGCTTGTGTAGTTCTACCATAAATCCAATATCCGGTAGCGAACATGATAGAATAAATCAACAATACACCCAACAACATGGCTGTAATGCCTGCCGGAACGCTCCACTTTTCTTTATCCTTTATAATTTCAACTGCATCGGTTTTTGCTTCGTTAACCACTTTTGACCATCCTGGACCACCAGGTTGAATTTTTGTGTAAAAGCTTCTTAATGTCTCATTAGATTCCGGTTGTGTCATAAAAGTTGCCACTAACCATATGATTGTAGTTACCACAACAATAAATATGTATTCTGACCAATCTGGCAACAGTCCTGTTTCCGAAGCAAACAGATAGGCACCTACCGGAGTAAGTTTTAGAATAATGGAAATTATACCCGATGCGAACATCGCCGTAATCTCACTCCATGCATTAATTCTCCACCAGAACCATCTTAGAATAAAAATCAATCCTGTACCTGCCCCAAAAGCCAATAGTACATCGAACAACTGTAGTGCATTTTGAAGCAATAATGCCAATGCAGCACTGAATATCATTAAAACTACCGTAGAAATTCTACCTACCGCAACCAATCTTTTTTCCGAGGCATCTGGATTGATCTGTTGTTTGTAAAAATCGTACACTATATATGAAGACCCCCAGTTTAATTGGGTACTAATGGTACTCATATATGCCGCTACCAAAGAAGCCAATACCACACCTAATAATCCACTAGGCAGTTTGGTCAACATTGCGGAATACGCTAGATCGTGCCCCAATTTATCCGCAGTTACATTTGGGAAAGCTTCTTGTATACTTGCTAAATCTGGGTATACCACTATAGAAGCCAGTGCGACCAAAATCCACGGCCATGGTCTTAAAGCATAGTGCATAATATTAAAGAAAAATGTTGCCCCAATTGCATGATTTTCATCTTTTGCCGCTAACATACGCTGGGCAATATAACCACCACCACCTGGCTCTGCACCCGGGTACCAAGAACTCCACCATTGTACTGCAAGGGGAATTATAAATAAGGTAATCAATGCTTTCTTGTTACTAAAATCTGGCAATATGTTCAGTTTCTCCGTAACATTTTCATTAGCCATTAAAGCTTCAATTCCACCAACCTCAGGAATATTCACTAAATAATATGCCGCACCTATGGCACCTGCCATTGCCACAAAAAACAATAGAAAATCTGTATAGACCACTCCCTTGAATCCGCCAAGTGCGCTAAACGTTACCGTTATAAGACCAGCACTTACAACCGTTTGCCAAGGCTCTAGGCCCAACATTATACTACCTATTTTTATTGCTGCCAAGGTTACTGCAGACATGGTTATTACATTAAAAATAACCCCCAAATAAACCGCCCTGAATTTTCTCAGAAAACTTGCCGGCTTACCACCATAGCGCATTTCATAAAACTCTAAATCTGTATTTACGTTAGATTTACGCCAAAGTTTGGCATAAACGAAAACGGTCAACATACCGGTGATCAAAAAACACCACCACACCCAGTTCCCCGAAACTCCGTTAGTACGAACAATATCTGTCACCAAATTGGGGGTATCAGTTGAAAATGTCGTTGCTACCATTGAAAGACCTAATAGCCACCACGGCATAGTACGGCCCGATAGAAAAAATTCTGAAGAGTTTTTGCCTGATTTCTTTGACACATATACTCCTATTCCTAAGACAAGAGAGAAGAAAACTATAATAAATGCATAGTCTAATGTACTGAGTTCCATAAGTTGGTTTTAGGTTGATTGTTAAAGATATATTATTTTAGGACATTTTTAAATCTAATACGCTAAACGTACTACGTGCTACTATCAATAACTTCTGAAATTACCCCAACAGCTTGGATTCTTGCTTCTATAGCTACTTTTATCATAGGTTTGTCAAAAGCCGGTATTAAAGGTATTGCCGTTTTAAACGTTACGATTATGGCGTTAGCCTTTGGCGCAAGACAGTCTACGGGTATGGTAGTACCGTTACTGGTTCTCGCCGACATTTTTGCAGTAATATACTACAATCGATACACGCAATGGAAATATGTGTTTAAGGTATTACCATGGATGTTGGTCGGGCTTTTAATCGGTGTGTTCATAGGCAATGAACTGCCTGAAAAGTTTTTTAAGATAGGTATGGCCATCATCATTATTATTACCGTAGGTATGATGTTCTATTGGGATCGTAAGAAAGATAAAAATGTACCCTCGCATTGGTCTTTTGCGGGCTCCATAGGTACCATTGCAGGTATTACCACTATGGTGGGTAATTTGGCGGGTGCATTTTCTAACATATATTTCCTGGCCATGCGCCTACCTAAAAATCATTTTATTGGTACCGCCGCCTGGTTGTTCTTGATCATAAACATTATTAAACTGCCTTTTCACTTTTTCGTTTGGAAAACCATTTCGTTAGAATCGTTACAATTAAACTTAATGCTCTTACCTGGTATTCTTTTAGGGTTCTTTGTGGGGGTAAAGTTTATCAAATACATTAAAGAAGCATTTTTCAGAAAAATGATTTTAGTACTTACCGCTGTCGGTGCTGTGCTTATTATGTTCAGTTAATTCGCATTTCTTTCAGGGTGAGCTTAATAAAGTCCACATATTTCAGATTAGGGTTAATCTTTACTTCGACCTAGAACTACCTTTATAGCCATTAATCTTGAAACACTTTTGGCACATGAATATCATAGGGAATTTTATAAAAGGGGTCATCAACGTTACCGATAAAATTACTGGTGATGACGACCCAATAGCCGACCAAAAAACAGTTCTTCAAAATCTGTTGGAAACAGCAAAAGACACTTCTTTTGGTAAAGCCTATGAATTTGAAAATATTCTAAATAGTGATGATCAACATCAAGCATTTCGTAATACTGTTCCCTATTTTGATTATAACCAGATCAATGAAGCTTGGTGGCATAAATTACATGAAGGGCAAACCGATGTAACATGGCCTGGCAGTCCAGATTATTTTGCACTGAGTTCTGGTACCACAGGAAAAACAAGTAAACGTATTCCCGTAACCGGTGCTATGATCGATGCTATAAGACAAGCAGGAATAAAGCAAGTGTTAGCGATATCAAACTTTGATCTTCCGGCAGATTTCTTTGAAACGGGAATTTTAATGTTAGGAAGTTCTACCGATTTAATAGAAAATGACGATCACCTAGAGGGTGAAATCAGTGGTATTAGCGCCAGCAATATTCCATCTTGGTTTAGCGGATATTATAAACCTGGAAAAGAAATTGCACAAATTGATGATTGGGACGAACGTGTCGCAAAAATTGCCGAAAAAGCGCCAGATTGGGATATAGGAGCTTTAAGCGGAATTCCTTCCTGGATAGAATTAATGCTAAAAGAAGTCATCAAAAAACATAACCTCAACAACATTCACGAGATTTGGCCCAACTTGCAGGTATATACTTCTGGCGGAGTAGCATTTGGACCATACGAAAAAAGTTTTAATGCCTTAATGGGTAAACCGGTAACGGTAATTGACACCTATTTAGCATCCGAAGGATTTATTGCCTTTCAAGCACGACCAGAAACCGATGCCATGAAATTGGTTACGGATAACGGAATCTACTTTGAGTTCGTTCCTTTTGATCCAGATTATATTCTTGAAGATGGTTCTCTTTCACAAGACGCACCTTCATTAACACTTTCAGAAGTTGAAACCGGTCAAAATTACGTACTAATTATTAGTACCGTTAGTGGTGCTTGGCGCTACTTAATAGGCGACACCATAGAATTTACCGATGTGGAACGTGCCGAAATAAAAATTACTGGGCGTACCAAATTCTTCTTAAATACGGTAGGTTCACAATTATCTGTCAACAAATTGGATGATGCGTTACAAGACATCATGGAAACTTTTGATATCGAAATACCCGAATATACCCTTTGTGCAAAAAAATATGAAGACGGTTTTTACCATACTTGGTATTTAGGCACTTCTGCTACACAAGACCCAAATGAAATCGCTGAAAAATTAGATGCTTCGTTGAAAGCCGCCAACAAAAATTATAAGGTAGCACGATCAAAAGCATTAAAAGGAGTAAAGGTATTTACTATTAACCCCGATGTTTTTTATAGCTGGAACGACAGTAATAAAAAGAAAGGCGGACAAGTGAAAATGGAACGGGTTATGAAAGAAGATAAATTTGCTGAGTGGGAAGCTTTCGTTGAAAAACACCAATAATATTCCCCTCTATTTATTAAGGGCTGCATCTCGCTCTTCTACTAAAAGCATAATTTCTTCTGGAGACAGATAATAGTTCTTTATTCTATCTACATACTTTTGGGTCAAGCCCGCTTTCTTTAAAATAAACTCTTTGGTGGCAAGAATATACGTTTCCATACCGTGGTTTACCGCATAAGAATCTGCTCGGCGCTCTGCCTCACGTATATAATTTTTGGAGGTTATATATTTAAAACCAAAGCCTATTAAATTAAATCCACTTCGTTGTTGATAATCCATAACATGACCTAGCTCATGCCCCAACCACCCGATCATAATTTCCGATGGAATATCTTTGGTAAAATAAACCGAATCGGCAATTATTATTCTTTCACTGATCAATATTTTATAAGATCGATTTTTCTTCGACTTAAAGACACTCCAAAAAGAAGGTTGTGCCTGCATGGTCGACTTCTTTATATTCTTCTTGAACTTGAATTCTATAACAACATCTGTAAGCTCTGGGTAATGCGACAAGGCAATTTTTGCTTCATTGGTAATTTCTGGTGGTATTGTATGCTGTGTAGGTGCAACCATAGGGAAACTGAATATAAATAAGATTAAAAGATTTAAATTTTTACTGAAATTGAATGTTATCATAATAACGGACTAAAGAATTTTGCAAGTCCTTCTAAAAACTTACTAAATGGCGACCTTTTCTTAAAGTCTTCCAAGTCTACTTTTGCATCTTCGGTACAGTGTTTTGTAAACAGTTCTTCTATGTGCGACGCCTTGTCTTTATCATACAGAATGGCATTTGTTTCAAAGTTGTGCTCAAAGCTTCTATAATCAAAATTGCCAGACCCTACAGATACAATTTCACTATCAATGATAATTACCTTACTATGCGAGAAATCTGGTCTTAAATAAATTTTGGCTCCTACTTCTAACAACGCTTCGAAAGTAGAGAACATACTGTATTGAGCAAGTAACGAATCTGAAATTTTAGGGGTTAACAAGGTAACCTCTACACCACTTAAGGCCGCAATTCTAATAGCTTCCAAAACCGGTTCGCCAGGTATAAAATATGGGTTGGCAATGCAAATGCTTTTTGTTGCGATATTGATCATGGCAAGATACTGCTGCATAATTGCGGGGTATCTTGAATCTGGACCGCTTGAAATTATCTGTGCAACCGTTTCCCCGGCAGATTCTATTTTGGGGAAATATTTATCCTGGAGTAATAATTCTTCCTTTCCGGCAAAGTGATAGTCTTTTACGAATACACGCTGTAAGCTATTAACGGCAGGTCCTGTAATCTGTAAGTGTAAATCTTGCCAAATGCCTAAATCTGAATCGGGCTTCATGTATTTATCCGATACATTGAATCCGCCGGTAAAACCAATATTACCGTCAACAACGACTATTTTTCTGTGATTTCTATAATTAAGGGTAAACAAAAGATTTCCAAAGCGTATGGGCATAGTAGAATATGCCTTTACGCCGAGATCTTTAAAACGCTGAACTCTTTTTCCACGCATAGAATTGCTTCCAAAAGAATCATACAACATTCTAATTTCTACACCTTCTTTTACCTTTTTTTGAAATAGCTCATAAAACCTATCTAACAGCATACCATCTTCCAAAATATAATACTGGAGATGTATAAATTTTTTGGCACCTTCAATGGCCTTGAATATGGCGTTAAAAGTTTCTTCTCCACTATTCAATAGGGCTACACCATTACCTTTATAAGGGGCAAAATAGCTGTTCTTTCTTATTAGAGATGCTAATTTGTCTTGCTTGTAATCTTCAAATTCATGAACGCTTTGCTCACCGCCTTCGAGCTCTTTATAAGTTTCAGAGAACAGTTTTCTCTTTTCGTTTTGCTTTAATTTAAAAAGTTTAAACTTTCTTCTATTGATACCAAATAAATAGTATAATAACGGACCCAAAAATGGAAATATAATGACCGACAATGACCAACTAATCATCTTAGTCGCCTTTGATCCATTGAAAATAATATTGACGATACTCCACAGCGTTACCGCTACATAAGCAAGCCAAAAAATAGTATTTACCACCTTGTTAATTGTTTATCAACAATATACTATAATTTGATCCGACCATACCCCCAAAATTTCTTTTAAGACACTTTTAGTTTTAAACGAGTTAATTACTAGCCCTGGTTGTGAGTACTTTTAAAAAAAAGTGATGGGAGTAATTGCTATGGATAAAAAACAGATAACCCTTTATTACAGTTCGGAAAACTCAATAGGTAAACAATTGAATGCTTATGTAGAGTCTTCTGGGAAAGATCATTTGACTATTGATATTTCAAAAACAAACGTTACCGGTACCCAATGGGCAGAATTGGCCGAAGGACTTGGTAAAGACGTTTCGGATTTAGTAAATACAGATTTGCCCGATTTTATGGAAACTTACGGTGAAAATTATGTTGATTTAGATAATGACGGTTGGTTGAAAATTCTGGATAAAAACCCAAGATTCCTTAAAAATGCCATTGTTATAAAAGGGGATAAATATATTGAACTTACAAGCGCTTCCGATTATAAGCAATACATAGATCCAGATAGTGCGGGTATTGAAAAACCTTATAAATAAATCGCTATACTAACAGATAGTGTCTACTTCTAGACATAGGGTTTTTACACGCTTATAATTATATCCCATTAATTTACACCTTATGTCCAAAATCTTTAAATGGTTTATTGTTGTCCTTATTTTCTGTGTTGGCGGCTACATGCTTGCCGAATGGAAAATGAAGAAAGAGGTCATCAGTTTTTTGGAGCGTAAAGTGCCTAATCATATCGACTTCTCGTTCGATAAACTTACCATTAACCTGATCAAAGGAAATATCGCATTTTATGATGTTTCCGTAGTCAGTTTGGGCAGGCAAACATCTTCTTGTGAAATTAAGGTAAATGCCGATCAACTATCTATTAAAGGATTCAGTTATTGGCAAGTGCTTTTTGAAACCTCTATTTTCATTAAAACACTTACACTCTCCAAACCTCATCTTCATTTTAAAACTTGTCCAAAAGACTCTGACAACGTAGTTGCCAATAAAAGCAACCCCATAAAATTATTGAAAGAGATATTTGTAGAAGAACTCATATTTGAATCTGGCATTGTTGAAATTTGGGATGCTGAAGAAGAGGTTGAGTTAATTTCTGTAGAATCTATAGGGCTGCATTTAAACGATGTGGCAACCGACCCCGAGATCATTACCAAATACGTTCCATTTACCTTTTCAAAATACAACATTGAATTTCACAATTTCATAGCCCCGTTGGGAAAGTATGAAAAACTTCATTTGAAATCTATGGTGATGAACAATTCAACCATTGATATTACCGACATCTCTCTAGCTACTATATATTCCAAATCTGAATTGAGTGAAAAAATTACGTACGAAAGAGATCATGTTGATCTAAATGTTCCAGCAATTACGGTTGAAAACCATACCTATTTAGCCAGTAATGACTCCCTTCAAATTCATTTCAAAAATCTTAAACTTTCTGAGCCTAAATTAGAAATGTACCGAGACAAATCTCAATTAGAAGATTTTAGAAAGAAGCCACTTTATGGCGAATTACTGCAAAAATTACCTTTTAAAATTGCAATAGACTCCGTTTTAATCGAAAATGGAATAATTGTCTACGAAGAAGATATGCCCAATAATAGCAGAGCAGGTGCCCTACATTTTAATAATATGGATGCTTCTATCAGTAATTTATCAAATATGGTCACCATAAAAGACCCTGTTGATATAAAAATAGACGCTTATTTAATGGGTACGGGTAAATTTCATTTAGATTGGAAATTTGATGCACATGATCCAAAAAATACATTTTTAATTTCTGGTCAATTATCAAACTTTGAAACCGAGAGTTTAAATGAGTTTTTAGTGCCCAACCTTAGAACACAAACTACTGGTACCATAGACCAGCTTTATTTTACCATATCTGGAGATGAATACACCTCAACAGGTGACATTAAAATGAGCTACGAAGATTTTAAATTTGAAGTACTAAATAAAGAAAGAAATGGCGTTAAAAAAGTACTTTCATTTATAGGTAATTTGTTTGTAAATGATGGGTCTAAAGCAGATATTGAAGGATTTAGGTACGGAGACATGTCCGTTGAAAGGGTTAAACATAAATCTTTTTTCAATTATTTGTGGATCAACCTTCAGGACGGACTTTTAAGTGTACTTACTGGTAACGGTAAAAAAGACTAGGCTTAAACAAAAAAGCCAGATAGTTAAACTATCTGGCTTTCCTTTTCATAGCAATATTTTATTCTAGTTGTCGTCAGTAGCATCTTCTACCGCGTCTTCAACTTCGTCAGCTCCTTCTTCGATATCATCACCAACTTCATCAATTCCTTCTTCCATTTTCTCTCCTGCAGTTTTTTCCTCCCTGCAACTCATTGCTACACCAACTGTCATGATAGCAAATAATAACATTAATAGTGACTTCTTCATAATATAGATTTTAATAATTAGGTTAATATTTTTATTGTTAGGTATTGAAATTAGCTTGTTAACAATGTAGCATCTCATTACCGTCGACACAAAAATGACACTATAAACTCATACCGCTTGGTTGTAAAAAATTTAATCTTAACTCATCTCACCAATGCATGGTAATTATCTATTATTTAATACATTACTCAAATTTTCGTGTTAATCTAAAAATTTTTCAAGCCTTAATTTCTACTGTATATTGCCTTATCTTGTACTTATAATCCAATATAGTTATGGGCGAGAAAAAAGAATTTAAGGAATTGAACCTGGTTGATGTTGTAAAAGATATTGCCCACAGACTAGAAGTGGATTATAGGGAAGAAAACAATGAAATTTGTGTGGATATCCCTAAAGAAGCAGGTTCAGGTCATATAAAAGCCATTAGTTTTTCTCATGGCGTAGGTATTTTAGATGTGGATATAACCCTTAATAAAGAAGTAAGATTCGTACTTAACCAATCATTGGTACAACCTTTAGAAATTGTATTCAATAGAGAAAAAAGTATTTGGCATGAATTTGAAGGACAAGAAAAAAAAACAGAAATAAAGCATTTAGAAAGTGCTATTTTCTCATGTAATAGTAAATATGGAAATGTTCTTACACTAAAAGCCAATCAACCAATTTGTTTTTTCAGTCTTGAAATAAATAGAAAACTGTTCGAAGAAAAAATAGAGTCGTTCTTACCAGAAATGAACGAAGACATAGAAAGTCTATTTAGAGACGTTAACGGTATCAACCTCTTTTTTCATAAAGCACATTATAGCTTGGATATTGCGAAATGTATTGATGAAATTAACGCAACCGAAGACGAAGGTTTTACTAAAAGTGTGTTCATAGAAGGAAAATGCTATGAAATATTGGCACATCACCTAAGACAATATGTAGATGATGCATCACCAAGTGAAAGCAGAACCATATTAAGACAGTCTACCGTAGTCAAAATAGAAGATGCGGCAAATATCATAGAGGAGACTCTAGACCAAGCGCCAGATGTTTCAACCCTTTCTAAAAAGGTAGGCCTAAATCAAAAGACATTACAAACCGGATTTCAAAGTTTATTTGGACTCTCGGTCAATGAATATTCGAAAAACAAACGCATGGAAAAAGCCAGGCATTTAATGGAAAACACCGATTTGAACATTACTGAAATTACCTACAGAATAGGCATTAATTCTAGAAGTTACTTTTCTAAATTGTTCAAAGAACGCTATTCCATGTCTCCAAAACAGTATATGCAAAAGTTAGATGCCGCTAAAACTGTAAATGATAGTACTACAGTTTAAGCAAGCATAAATTTTCTCTTCTGGTTATATGAATTAATTGATTATTTAACATTTTAAGTGAATTAAAAGGTGCTCATTTGTGTTAATTAACATTTTAAAAGTGTTAATGTAATTCTCTTTTTTACAGTTCTTTTGCAGTATACAATAACCCTTGTATACCTATAGAACAATGAAAGCATTGATTATAAATAGTACTAAGTCACAAAATATCTTTGATCAGATACAAACCTGTTTACAGGGTGAATTTAAAGGTGGCCGGGAAGAAAAGATCATAACTTTCAATAACGATATTGGTAAAGGTTCTTTAAGAACCTTAGATTTAAATTGGGGAATTTCTCTAATTGATTGTGATATTTATTTAAATGAGGACGTAAAAATGGTATTCGATACCGATGAGCTATCACCCATCGAATTCATTTTTATATCTAAAGGATATTTTGAATACAGTGAAAATGCCAACAATGCTTATAACAAGTTTGTGCAATTTCAAAATACCATTATCTCGCATAAAAGAAATACCAAAAAGACATTTCTTTTTCCAAAGAACGAGCATTTAAAAATCAATTTTATACGAATTGAGCGAAAAGAGTACCTACATAAAAAGAACAATAATATTTCTCAGTTAAACCAATTACTGGTTTCATTATTCAATGATAACGAAGGTAAAATTGCTTTTCAACATGGCGGCAGCTACAGTTTAAGAATTGCAGAGGAAATAAAATTGCTTAATAAAGTTGATATAGATAATGAGATGTTAAGGACCATGTATTTAGAAGGCAGGGTGTACCTTATTCTATCTCTACAACTATTAGAACACAAAAAATTCGAAGAAAACATGAACTTACCCGAAGCTATTTCTAAAGAGGATATTCTTAAAATTCATAAGCTGACCACATATATCATTGAAAACATCTCTGAGAATATATCTGTTTCAGCCTTAAGCGAAGAATCTGGTTTAAGCCCCAAAAAATTACAATTAGGTTTTAAAATTTTATACTCTAAAACTGTAAATGAATATGTAAGATCCTTAAAACTTGAAATTTCGAAGAATTATTTGAAAAATTCAGACCTTTCAGTTTCAGAAATAGTCTATGCCATTGGTATAAAAAGTAGAAGTTATTACTCCAAAATATTTTTTGAAGCCTACGACATACTGCCAACCGAGTATAGAAAGCATATTAAAAACAAAAACTCTTCTATACGTTAATTTTCAGGATACTCACATGAATTAAGCATACTATCGTACGATATGTCTTGGTTAAAAAGGCTCTTAGCTATTGGTCTTACAGTTAAATCTGTTTTATGAGGTGGCTGTAATAGTGCTTTTGCACGTTCTACCGGGGTATTGCCAGATAACCATTCATCTTTGTCCTCATAATCTATAATGCTTGGCATATAGTCAACCAAATTTTGATAGTTTATCACTTCATTTTCCAATGGTCCTGTCAATAATGAGCACGTTATAAAGCCATCTTCTAAAATAGTGTAGATACCTGCCAGGTAAATTAAATCGCCGTTTGTTCTACTAACATGGTAAGGGTAAATTTCACCATTTCTAAGTACCGATGTAAAGAAACCCGTTATCGGCACTATACATCGTCTGTTTAAGAAAGAATCATGATACCAAATATCCGTATCCATTTTATGAGTAGGTATGGTAAGGGTATTCGTCAGTTTCTGAAACAGCTCCCAATCATCATTAAAACTACTGGGCAATAGGCCCCAAATAGCCAAAGACACCGCATTTGGTTCATCCATGGTAACAATAGGTATGGAAACCTCGGTTAATCCACTGATAACGACTTGTGGGGTATATAGGTTGGGGTATTTGAACATAGCATTTACATGCAGCTCTATCTCCTTCATTTTTGCTGTATTCGAAATTTTAAAATACATATCAATCTTTTGCTTTAGTTGTAAAGTTCCCTTAATTATTAGGCTTCTCTTATTGCAGAAACAAAAAAAGATAACGCATTAAAAAACAAGATGGTACAGCACATAAATACTTAAGGCCACGACATAAAAAAAGAGGCTTTAAAAGCCTCTTTTAACAAGTATAGATAGTGTATATTATCGTACGTCTTCTAATATTTTAATATTGGCTAGACCGTTTTGTATCGCATCTTTTTGGCTTCTTAAAATTGTGGCCGTAGTAGATGGTAAAGAAGTATCTGATAATACATCTTCGTAATCATCAATAGCAGCTTTTTCTCCTCTTATAGCCTCTTCTAACATTGATTCTGCATTGTCTAATGAGAATAGTGCCTTAACATCCATCCAGGCTCTATGTGCTTTTCCGGTGAAACTATCACCTTTATCCACTTCTTGTCCAAAAGACATGATCTCGGTCTTTAACTCATGTCCAAAATCGTAACGTTGTTTCGACTTAGACTCAAAATATGACTTTAATTGAGGATTATCCGTATTGTCTGCAGCCTTTTTAAAGCCTTTTTCAGCGTCATACGTTTTTTCCAATAACTCATTTAATTTATTTCCTACTTCTTCAGTATATGTACTCATTTTCTATAGTTTTAAATTATGCAATCCATTATTTAGAGATGTTGATTACAATTACATCTTATAAAATTTATTTCTGTTCTTAAAATCTTGCAACTTTCTTTTCAACTCGTTCAAATCTTTAGCTTGGTCTCGATTAGAATACATCAACATATGATCTATGTCTATATCGCAAAACTCATCTATTTGATTTTTGTCCATATCATCAGCAGCTCTTTCATTTAAATATTCGTTTGCCACAAAACCTAAATAACCCAGACCTACCATAATGGCAATAGCTAAAACTAAATCTATCATAGTGTTGTTTTCTTATTAAATATATACGTGATCATTGGTTCTTTTTGTCCTTAAAAAAAGTAGCATTGACTCCTTTCGATTGCGTTAACAATCAGGTGTTTAGAGTTAAAAATAAAAGTGCTATTTCACACAATAATATCAAATAATACAGAAATTGCAGTATCAAATTTTAGTTCTCGTGTTTGTGCCCCTGAAAAGGTAATTTCCATCACTTGTTCTCCTATACTTTTGAAGTGATGGAAATGCACAAACAATAATTAATGGTCATGATAAGAAAAGGTACTACAGTAAAATGGTCTTGGGGAAACGGTACGGCAGAAGGTACTGTTGAAGAAACGTATACCTCAAAAACCACTAAAACCATAAAAGGCAACGAAGTAACCAGAAATGGTAGTGATGACGACAAAGCGCTATATATTAAACAAGAAGACGGTGATTTTGTTCTAAAAAGTGAAAGTGAGGTTGAACGTGCAGATTAATTGAAAACCATTAATAAATTATACGCTATTTCTTTTTTGACAAGTCTAGTAAAGGATTAAAATCGGATATCAATTTGATTAATGCCTTCTCTGCCGCTGTTTGGTATTCTGATGATGACTTATTCTCCAAACCTTTAAAAACCTCATCTAATTCACCTTTTTCATACGAACTGACCACAAATGGGTGTACATAATACTTTTTGCAAACATTTCTAGTATTACCGAGTGCTTTGGCAGTAGCATCATAGGCTTTTATAATATTCTTTTTTAGTTGGTTTTCGTCTTTGGTCGGCTCATTCTCCATTAATGATTCAAAGAATATAATTGTGCCAGACCAGGTTCTAAAATCTTTTGCCGTATACAGGTCTCCGCTGATCTCTTGTAAATATTCATTGACCATACCACTATCGATATTTGTTTTAACCCCATCTTCATCGTAAAACTGAAAAAGATTCCAGCCGGGTATTTCTTCGCACTGTAGTACTAACCTGCGTAATCGTCTATTATTTAGGGTGATGTTATGTTTCTTGCCCCGTTTACCCGTAAACTCAAATTTCAATTTATTCTTACTTACTTTTAAATGCTTGTTTCTAAGGGTAGACAAACCATATGTTTTGTTTTTCTTAGCGTACTGTTGATTTCCAATACGAATATGTGTTTCTTCCATTAATCGCACAATAAGAGCCAGAACTTTATTTTTTTGCCATCCGTTTAACTCTAAATCCTTATCGACCTGCTTGCGAATATTGGGTAATGCCTGCCCAAAATGATGCATTCTTAAGAACTTGGTACGGTTTCTAACCTTCAACCATAAATCATGATACCTATATTGAAGTCTGTGCTTTAGATCATAACCCACAGCCTGTAAATGTGCATTGGCTATGGATGCAATTTTTACTTCTTGCCAGGCTGGTGGAATCACCAATTGTTTAATTCTACTTAATTCAGATTTTTTACGAAGCGGTTTATTCTTAAGCAAGTACAAGAATTTATCCTTTTCCTTAATTCTTTGAATGGTCAATGCCTCTCTGTCTACATACTTTAAATGCATGTGTGCCGCTACATCGTGTGGCTCGCTAGCCAATAAGTCTGAATAATTCATTTTTTAGAATAGTGAAGTAATGACAATCAATTTTATGTTCATTCTTTTTAATATATTGTGAAACAAAAATAAACATAGCACTAATTAATAACGAGCCCAATAAAACTGTTTTGTAGCCTAAACCATTTTGTACTGGGCAACATCCATTTGTTGTGCTTCGCTCGATTGTGATAGCATTTTAGCGAAACGAGGTCTTTTTGAACCTATAAGTGATCTACCTTTCCAAAATATTTTTAGACTGTCGCTTATGAAAGGATCTCCCATGTTAATTTGTATACCAGATATTAGTGGCTTTACAGAATTTATGAGCGAAACAGATTTTGAGTTAAGTTCTAAAATTATTCCTGCCCTATTAAATCAGATTATTTACACCAATAAAATAGGATTAAAAGTTTCTGAAATTGAAGGTGATGCCGTGCTCTTTTTTAAAACCGGCAATATGCCATCATTACAAGAGCTCATTGAGCAATGCAGAACATTCTACACAGAATTCTATAAAGAACTCGACGCGCTTAGAGAAAAATATAAAAAGAATAAAGATGCCGCGTCTATACCCGAAATATTGGGACTCAAAATAATTCTACATTACGGTAAAGAAATAGCCCTTACAAAGGTTGGCAATAGCATAAAACTCTTTGGTGAAGACCTTATTATTGCCCATAAGCTTTTGAAAAATAAAGTAAGAATGAACGAGTATTTGCTTTTTACCGAAGGGTTAACCAACTATTACAAAGAAAATAATTTAGACGATCAGTTTGACTGGGGTTCGCTAAAACAAAACGCCACTGAATATGACCATGTTGGCAAAATAAATTACTCGTACATCAACCTTAAACCACTTGTAAAAGAATAGGTTACAGCCAACGTTAAAGTTCGTTAAAGTGTTCATCAATAAGTTTTCTGAGTTAAGTTTACCTAGCGAATAATGTTAAATTTGCAGTATAAACAATTAAACAAAATTTTATGAGCTACTTAGATATTAAGTCAAAAGATATTGAGCCAATTGTTGATGAATTGAACACGCTATTGGCAGATTATAATTTATACTATCAAAATTTAAGAGGGTATCACTGGAATGTTTCCGGTAAGAACTTTTTTGACCTTCACATTAAATTTGAAGAACTATATACAGATGCTAGAATCAAAATAGATGAAATCGCTGAGCGTATCTTAACTTTAAGACACAACCCAACTAGCGAGTTTTCTAAATATTTTGAAATGTCTTCCATTAAAGAAACTCCTTCTCTAATTTCCGACACCAAAATGGTGAAAAACATTCTGGATCAACACGAAACGTTACTTAAACAAATGAGCAAGGTCGTTAAGGTAGCAGAAGCTGGTGGAGATGAAGGAACCATTGATATGATCGGTGGCTATATTGGCGAAATCGAAAAAGTAAGTTGGATGTTGGATGCCTGGACAAAGGAATAACACTTATCTAACTCACAGATATAAAAAAGCACCTCATTTCCATGAGGTGCTTTTTTATTTTATTCAACTGCTTAAAAGTTAAATGCTATTTGACCACTTTACGTACTAAATAGAGCATTCCGAATTTTTTGGCAGCAGAGATTGCTGTAGAGACCCAATTATACGGACTCAAATCTTGCTTTACATCATTCTTTATGCCTTTTAGCTCTTCTAAAGCAATTTCACGCTCTAATTTTAAGCGTTTTAAATGAAACTCTACTTCCTCAAAATTTTTATACATATCTCTATTTAATTAAAGAATTTTACCGAAAGCTTTTTAACCAATAGATTATCGATTTTGCTTCTAAATAAATATGCTAAAATCAATAATACAACAAAGAAAGCACCGGCAATTAGACAAGCGCCCACCATGCTATCGATTATTTTAGCTATGTAAACAACACCGGCAACCGTAATAAATACAAGTGCCATAAAACCAAGACCACCGAATACCGCTGTTTTTAACAGCATACCAGTGGTCATCGTTAACTGCTGAAACACTTTTAGCCTGTAGTACTCTTGGGTTTTTTTATAATAAACCTCTCCTACATCAATAGCCTTGTTAGACGTTTCGTTAAGTGAATCAATTACTCCCATTTATACTGTTTTCTGCAGTTTCTTATTTTTTGTTTTCAACTCTGCTAATTTTTTCTCCAAGGTTGAAATTACATCTTCGGTTTTGTAGCTAATATCAGAAACCAACGATTCTACTCTTGTATCCAATGTTTCTCTTTCGTCAGACATTTTAGATACTACTCTGTTTTTTAGATCTACCGCACTTTCAGTAAAATTATCTCTGGTCGATGCTGCTTGATCTGCAATTAATTTTCTTGTATTCTCACCTTTATCCGGTGCATAAAGAATCCCTAAGGCTGCACCAATGGCAGAACCCGCAATAATTGCTAATAATGTATTTCCACTATTGTTCATATTTCAAATTT
This sequence comes from Maribacter litoralis, assembly GCF_902506355.1. Classification (NCBI taxonomy): domain Bacteria; kingdom Pseudomonadati; phylum Bacteroidota; class Flavobacteriia; order Flavobacteriales; family Flavobacteriaceae; genus Maribacter; species Maribacter litoralis. The sequence continues at coordinate 1,623,879 of NZ_LR733271.1, forward strand.
TAGATTAAACGTTTTTATTATTAGACGATAATAGTTTTACCATCATCTTCTACAAAGTTCACTAATAACTAAACAATTACTTAACTCAAAACCTTATAATATTGACCTTAACAATAGCTAACTTAAAGGGTTAAGAATAATGTGATACGAATTAACATGCCCATTGGGTTAGACCTAAATTTGCAATTATGAAAGATTATCAATCAATGAATCCGTACAACGGTGAAATTCTAGAGAACTATACATTAGACTCTTCATCCGCTATACATAACAAATTACAAAAGGCATTAAAAATTGAGGCTTCATGGTCCACTCTGGAAATTGAAGTTAGGTGCCAGCTATTGACCAAGGTAGCAGAGTTGCTTATTGACCGTAAGGAAGAATATGCAACACTGATGACAAAAGAAATGGGAAAACCTATATCACAAGGTATTGCCGAAATTGAAAAATGTGCCTGGGTATGCGATTTTTACGCATTGAACGCTGAAGATTTATTGGCAGATGAAATTATTGATACAGATGCCGATGAAAGTTTTATTAGCCACGACCCCTTAGGATGTGTTTTGGCGGTTATGCCTTGGAACTACCCTTTTTGGCAAGTACTTAGGTTTGCAGCACCTACCTTAACTGCCGGTAATACCGCAATATTAAAACATGCAAAAAATGTAACCGGTTGTTCGATGGCTATTGAACAATTGTTTTTAGATGCAGGATATCCTGAAGGATGTTTTCAACACATAAAAGCAGGTCACGAAGAAATTGAAAAGCTAATTGCCGATGACGGTATTAAAGCGGTAACCCTAACCGGAAGTGAAAAAGCAGGAAAATCAATTGCAGCTACCGCGGGGTCGAACCTTAAAAAGTCGGTTTTGGAACTTGGCGGCAACAATGCATGTATTGTGTGGGAAGATGCCGATTTAGATCAGTATATCTCCACCATAGCTACTGCCCGTATGCAAAATACAGGTCAAAGCTGTATTGCTGCAAAGAGATTTATTGTTTGCGCCGATATATATGATGCATTTTTAGAAAAATTTACCAATCAAGTAACCTCCTTTAAAGTAGGTGACCCTATTAAAGAAGACACTTTTATAGGTGTCATGGCACAAGAAGATTTAGCGGAAGAACTACAAAAACAAGTACAAGATTCCATAGACCTAGGTGCAAAAGTTATTCTGGGCAATGAGAGAAATGGCGCCTATTATTCCCCTACCATTCTAACGAATGTTACCGAAGACATGCCTGTTTTTAAAGAGGAGACATTTGGTCCTGTAGCAGCAATAATAAAAGTCGAAAATAGAGAAGAAGCTATAAAAGTAGCCACCAATTCTAGATTCGGACTCGGTAGTATGCTTTTTACCCAAGATGTAGATAATGCCATGAACATGATATCGGATATACCAGATGGAGCATTCTTTATCAACGACATGGTGAAATCTGACCCAAGATTACCGTTTGGGGGAACCAAAGCATCAGGCTATGGTAGAGAACTTTCTAGAGAGGGCATATTGGAATTCGTTAATAAAAAAACAGTATACATTAAAAAATAAATAACATGAAACAGAATACACAGGAAACAAAATTTGTTAAGGAACCCGAAGAAGAAACAAGGGAATTCATTATTCAGAAAAACAAAAAAACAAAATTAGGTATCACTATCCTTATTGCATTTTTGGTAATTCTGATTATCGGTATCATAGTATCAAACGTGTTCTTTACCAATTAATAAGCGCGTTACTCGCCAAGTATTAACTTAAACATTTATATGACCAACCCACTCTGCCAACAATGGGCAAACTTCTTTTCAGCAAGGTCCCTTAGCGTTCTAATTACTTTGTTGTTCATTTCCTCTTGTGCCACACATAAGGAACAAAGTATCGTAAATAGTGATAATAATATCGCTAACGATGAGATAACCCATACCTTCTACATAGCCGGTGGTTTGGGCAATGCATCATCAGTTCCAAACAATGCGCTTTTACAGCGCTTTAAAAAAGAACTTGATTATGCTACAGATAACAGCACATTAGTTTTTACAGGTGACAATATATCTCCCGATACCGAAAATTGGTTGGTTGACAGCCTCTTTATACAGCAACACCTAGTTCTTTCTTCGAATTTTAAAGGGGAAACTATTTTTTTGCCCGGTAATAATGAGTGGAAAAGTTATCAGTTAGATAAAATCGAAAAAGTAGAGAATTCCCTTAAAAAGGTTGAAAGACCAAATAGTGCAGTGCTTCCTAATAATGGTTGCCCCATTGAACACAGAGTAATCAACGACGATCTTGATCTTATTCTAATTGACTCGAAATGGTTTGTATCCAACTGGTCTAGAGTCGAAGATATCAATAGAAAATGCTCTGATATTATTACTCGTAGACGGTTTATGGAAGAGCTAGAAGGCTACATTGGTGACGGTCAAGGAAAGAACATTGTTATTGCCATGCATCATCCGGTTTTTACCAATGGTACTTATGCCGGTAAAACTACCATTAAAGACCACACTGTACTGCCGTTGGTAGGCACCATTAAAAATGCCGTGATGGACCTGGGTGCTTTTAATCCTGAGCATGTAAATTCAAGAAGATATAACTACCTGCGTATTGCGGTTAGTGCTTTGGCACAGGCTAATGACAGAATTACATTGATTTCCGGTCATGAAGAAAGTCTTCAATTATTAGAGGGTGGTGGTATTCATCAAATAGTAAGTGGTTCCCTTGGAAAAAAAACGGCAGCAAAATTAACTTCAGGTAGAATTACCGCAATTGGTGGCTCCATTGATTATCATGGGGAGTATGTATTCGGAGAGCGTGGCTTCGCGAGGTTAGACTATTTTAAGGACGGCAGCTCTAAAGTGACTTTTGTTTCCGAGAACGACCTTTCCTCTAGTAAAACCTTTGAAGTACTTGAGAAAAAAGAAGCTAAAAAAGAGTTTGATCAATTTACGGTGAACAGTAAGGAAATTGAACAAACCAACATTTTAGAAGATCCAAAAGATTACAATAAAAGCGGATTTTATAAATTTTTGTGGGGTGAGCGCTACCGCAAATACTTCGGTCAACCCGTCGATGCTCCCATAGTACAATTAGATACCCTATACGGTGGTCTTTCGGTAGTAAAAGAAGGTGGTGGGCATCAATCTTTCTCTTTGCGACTAGAAGATGAAAATGGTAAGCAATACGCCATGCGATCGTTAAAGAAAAGCGCGCTAAAATTCTTGAAATTTAAACTGCCGGGTATTTCATACAACACGCAAGATTATCAAGATACTTGGGCAGAAAAAGCAATTTCAGATTTCTTTACTACCGCTCATCCTTACATGCAATTGGTCATTAATCCCTTGGCTAGATCGGTAAATATAAACCATTCTGACACCGATTTGTTTTATGTTCCTAAGCAAGACAGTTTAAAGCAATACAATGAAAATTATGGTGATGAATTATATTATATAGAACGAAGACCGTCTGAAGAACAAGCGCATTATAAAGGATATCGAAGAACTATCAACCAAACATCGGGCGAGGTTACAGATTATGAGAGTACTACCGATATGCTTGAGAAAATAAAGAGTGATGAATCTTATTGGGTAGATGAAAGAAGCTTTATAAGAGCCCGTATTTTTGATATGTTGATCGGCGATTGGGACCGTCACCAAGATCAGTGGAGATGGATTGAGTATGAGAGTCCCGATGGTGAAAAAGAATTTATGCCCGTACCAAGAGATCGGGATAATGCCTTCCCTAGATTTGACGGCAAAGTTATTCCGTTTGTACAATGGTTTGTTCCGGGAACAAGAAATTGGGAATCATATGATGAAGATGTTGACAATGTTAAATGGTTCAACCTATCGGGTAGAGGTTTAGATAGAACTTTGACCACTGCCTACGGGCCAGATGTATGGGTAGAGGAAGCCAAGGCAATTCAAAAAGGGATGACCGCAGAAGTCATAGAAAATGCCTTCAAACGATTACCCCTTGCAGTACAAGACGAAACCGCTGAATACATTAAAGAGAGTTTAAAACAACGTTTGGTATCATTACCGGAAACCGCTAAAGATTATGCAACCTACCTCAATAAAATTGTTGCGGTCATTGGCACAGAAAAAGATGATATTTTCACTATGACCCGTTTAAAGAACGGAGATACAAAAGTGGAGGTAAAACGTATTTTTACAGATAAAAAGAACGAACTCATTTATTCAAGAACATTCAATGACAGCCTAACAAAAGAGGTATGGATATATGGTTTGGGAGATGATGATAAATTTGTAGTTGATGGTGAAGAAAGCCCCAAAACCAAATTAAGGATTATTGGCGGATATGGTGATGATGCCTATACTATAAACAATAAGAAAAAAGTAAAGCTTTATGACTGGGAGCATGAGAAGATCGTTATCGATGACCTTAAACCAAAAACCCTATTAACGGATAATTATAAGACCAATACCTTTCATTTTAGATATTTTGAGCCCAATACGAATGTTCTCGTGCCATCGGTAGGGTTTAGAACAGATGATGGTTTTTTCTTAGGAGCTTCTAACACATATACTCAAAAAGGCATTGATGGCAATTCCTTTAGACAGCAACATAAAATCAGTGCCAATTTTTATTTTAAATTCAAGGCAGCCGAGCTTTCTTACTCCGGTATTTACGGTAGTGTTTTTCCTGGGTGGAATTTTGAAACCGATGCGTACTTCGCCAATGATCGGTACGTAAAAAACTTCTTTGGCTTTGGTAATGAAACTATAAACAATGAAGATGCCCTGGATCGAGATTATTACAGGGGCAGAATAAGAATGTTTAAGGCTAGTGCCGGTTTAGCGTACTATAGCCTGCGTATAAAAGGTCTGTTCGAGTCGTTTAAAGTTGACGATAACCTTGATCGTTTATTCAATAGCAGTAATTTGGATGAAGAAATTTTTGAGACCCAAAATTATGGGGGAGTAGAGTTGACCGGGGAATATGATCGTGATGATGCCGGAGATTTTCCTTCTAAGGCTATTTACTTCGGATTTTCGGCAGGCTATAAAATGAACATAAATAATAATGCGAATAAATTTGGATATGCTTCTTTAAAAGTCGGATTTGACCATAAATTAGAACACACGGGAAGCCTTGTGTATAGTACAACGGCAGAATACAAAGGGCTGTTTGACTACAACGATGTCTATTTTTATCATACACCTTCAATTGGTGGCGGTAATGGCTTAAGGGGGTTTAGGGATGAACGTTTTACCGGAAAGTCCTATTTCTACCAATCTTCTGATCTAAAACTTAAGCTTAAACGTTACGTAACCGCTGTGTCTCCCGTAACCATTGGTATGTACGGTGGGTTCGATTATGGTAGGGTATGGATGCCCAGTGAAAATTCTAACGTTTGGCACACTTCCCAAGGTGGTGGTTTCTGGATCAGCAGTTTAAAAGCGCTATCATTTAATATTGGATATTTCAATTCTAAGGAAAGTAACCTTATTCAAGTGGGTTTCGGACTATCTATTTAACATAAGCGGATAATTTTTGTACTTTTCAAACCTATTACCTATTCAATAAACTGATGTCTACCATAGTCAACAAAGCCGAAGTATTTGCCACTGATCTATTAACCGGCAATATTGACCCAAGATTTTTATATCATAATCTTAGGCATACCCAGCGTGTTGTAGAAAGTACGAAAGAGTTGATCGAAGGTGAAAACATTTCAGATAAAGAAAGCGAATTACTTATAGTTGCCGCTTGGTTTCATGACCTGGGCTATACAAAATCATACAATGATCATGAAGAGCATAGCTGCCATTTAGCAAAAGACTTTTTAAAAGAACAGCACCTGCCTAGTTCTTTTTCAGAGAATGTATGCCAACTCATAATGGCCACCAAAAGAAACTATGAGCCAGAGAATGAATTGGAGAAAATTATACGCGATGCAGATTCATCGCATTTTCATATTAAAAACTTCATAGCCACCACAGAGCTATTGCGAGAAGAGCTCTCGCTTATCGATAAGCAAAGTAACCCCTCTGCAGATTGGCGTGAAGAAAATATTCAATTATTACGCACCAAACATCGCTTTTATACAGATTACGCCATTCAAAACTGGCAAAAGGGAAAAGACAAAAATATTAAGAGGCTCATAAAGGCAAGAAAGAAGTATAAAGAGCTGGTTAAAAAAGAAAGTTTAAAAGCTAAATTTAAAGGAGAATTACCAGACAGAGGTATACAAACATTGTACAGGGTAACCCTTCAAAATCATTTAAAATTAAGTGATATTGCCGATACCAAAGCCAATATTCTACTTTCTGTAAATGCCATAATCATATCTATGGCTCTTGCTAATCTAGTTCCTAAATTGGACAACCCAACCAACGATTATTTATTTTACCCGACATTTTTGTTCATCATATTCAGTGTAGTTTCTATGGTAATGTCAATTATTGCCACAAAGCCCAATGTAACTACCGGGCAGTTTACAGAAGAAGAAGTTACCACTAAAAAAGTCAATTTATTGTTCTTTGGTAATTTTCATAAAATGAAGCTAGAACAGTATAACTGGGCAATGAAAGAACTTATAAAAGACAAGGATTACATTTATAGTTCTTTAACCAAAGACTTATATTTTCTAGGAGTAGTTTTAGAAAGAAAGTATAGAATTCTAAGATGGACCTATACCATTTTTATGACAGGTATGATTATATCGGTAATCGTATTTGGTATTGCATTAAAATTCTACGGACCGGAAAGGGTGCTTGAGCTTCCCGTAATGCAACCATAGCAGAAGTTGGCAAGGTTGAATAAGGTATTTACTCAATATAAAACTATATATCAAATGCCATAAAAAGTACACAAAGTAATATACCTATAACGGCAACGACAATAGTGAACTTTAGTGCTTTGGCCAATACTGGTTCTTTTCGGTTTTCATTTACGTTTACCCTGGTCATGAGTGTTGGTTTATTTAGTACTGCCACAAAATTATGGAAAGACATTTTTAAGTTTTAACTCCAAAAACCATTTTATTGCCTCCATTAATATACACTAACTAATTGACAGTAGGGTAAATACAAGGTTAACATTACTATCCCAATTGTATCATCGTTTCTTTAAATTTAGATTTAGGGGCAGAACAGACCGGGCACTCATATTGTTCATCTATATCTTGAAATTTTGTTCCGGCAGCAATGTGTAAATCTTCATCACCATAAGACTCATCGTAAACCGTAAAACAATCTTGACATTGAAATAGTCGTTGTTTCGTCTCCACTACTTCAATATTATTTGCTTTTTCAATATCCTCTACGCGACCTAATTGATCAAAATACATTTTACTCAACTCCATCAACAGTCCTGGCAGCTCTATTTTATCAATATCTTGAGCGTAGGTAATATACTTTTGGCTATTGGGGTCAAAATGTTCAAAATGTAGAACGTTGTAGGTAGGGCGAACTTCAAATTCTTTCACAATGGTGGGCAAACTATTTTTTTCAATAATCACCGAGGCAAAGTGAGAACGTTTACCCACTTCATTGCTAATACCAAAAGTAAGACCATAGGTGCTTATATCATTTTGATCGAAACTACGCACCAAATATTTTTTTAGCTCCAGGGCTTCTCCATCATCAATGGGTACATGCCAGTTCATCTCTAACTGCGAGTGCCTAACATTAATTCCTCTTTTGCCCAAAAATCTTTCCAGCTCTGGCCTACTAGATTTTTTTATGCCTTTTACCACAAATGATTTCCAAGGTGTAATACAGATTTTACCAATACTGTTATCCAGGCAAAAACCACAGAACTCCTTAAGAAATGACAGGTCATATTTATTATTTCTCCAATAAAGCCCCAACCAATACAGGTCTGACCCTAAACGGTTCATGCCTTCGTAGTAGGGGAAAGTTTGAAAAGGAACCTTTAATTCCTTCTCCATGGTCTTATTGTTCGTTTCTAAATTTTTGTTCATGATAAAGAACAATTCATCAATATCTGAAATGTCTTCATGTATTTCCTCTATCTGTTTTGATATGGAATTTATATCCCAACTATAAATAAGAACCGGATAAAATGCAGATGATTTCCAGTGTGGTAGTTTTATATTTAAATACCAATAATCTTCTTGATCTGAGGCTATAAAGTTAAGATTGCCACTAAAAATGGGCACTAATCGCTGTTTTGGATCGGTAACATTGATTTTTAGTTTTGGTAAAAAATCAAAGCCTTCTAAAATATATAAATACGTAGAACCTTTTAACCAATGTGTCATGTCAAAAATATCTGCCGATACATATGAGCTAACTATATTCTGATAAGATCTATTGGCAATAATATCGGTATTGAATTTTGATATGCTTTCCAGTTGTTCTTCTTTAGCATCTTTCAGCGGAAACAAAATATCTTGCCTTGAACCAAAATTTACACTTTTAAGTCCGGCAGACTCCAACATGGCAATTATATCTTTCAATTCCCCAGGCGAGGTTACGCCGCCTTTTATCAATATTCTATGAAGATCATCGTTCATATCTATTATTTTTAATTTGCCAATACCAGCTGGTTCTTTAATAACTCCTTAATTTCTGGCTTACAACTACCACAGCCTAAACCTGCACCCGTTTCTGAGCATAGTTTGTTGAAATCTGAACATCCTGCTTTAATGGCATCAATCACATTACCTTTCCCTACTTGACTGCAGGAACATACCAATTTCCCTTTCATAGGTACAGAAGTGGTAGCTCCCCTTAGTAATTCATTACGCTTTTCAGAGAGTTCTATTTCTTCTTCAATCAACTTTTTAAACTCTGCAAATTCATTTTTATCGCCCAATAAAATAGCCCCTTTAAGGGTGTCGTCCTTTACAATACATTTTTTATAGAATCGTTTACTAACATCCATTAAAATGATTTCTTCATAAGACGAATCTCCTAATGGCGAGTTGACCATACCTATACTGCACAGATCCAAGTTCTCGAACTTTAGAATATTCATTAATACCGAACCATTGTAGATGCTACTAAAGTCACCTAGAATAAAGTTAGCGGCAATATCAGCTTGTTGTTCAGCTGCCGATGTGATTCCGAAAAGCGAATTTTTATACTCGGCTATTTCGCCAAGTGCAAAGATTGATGGGTCGCTACTTTGTAAGTATGAATTGACAACGACACCTCTACGGGTATGCACCCCGGTCTGTTTTGCCAATTCTATATTAGGTCTGGTACCTATGGCGTACACTATGGCATTACACTGAATGGTTCTGCCCGTTTTTAGATTTACCAAAAGACTATGCTTCTGTTCCTTGTCTTCAAAAACGGTACTTACCTCATTATCAAAATATAAGTTTATGCCACGTTCCATAACATCTTCTGCCAACAGCCTACTGGCAACGCTATCTAACTGACGCTCCATTAAACGTGGTGCCCGCTGTATAATACTAATGTTGATGTTAATCTTTTTCAATGCCGCGGCAAGCTCCAACCCTAAAAGTCCGCCACCTACAATGACTACGTTCTGGTCTTTTGCCTTGAGTCCGGTTTCCGCTAAATATTTTCTGAGTTTATCGGCATCTCCCCTTTCACGCATGGTAAACCTGCCAGGTAATTTTATTTGTACATCGCTAGGTATAAATGCCCTACTACCCGTTGCCATAATTAGCAGATCGTAACTATGCCTAATTCCTTTAGCATCTACAACCGTTTTATCATCGGCATTAATATTGTCGATACAAATACCCGAGTGTAAGGTTACATCTAACTTTTGCAACTCTCCTTCTTTCAATTTCTCCAAAGCTTCCCACGAAAGTTCATCACTAACATATTCAGGAAGCAAAACCCTATTATAAAACGGATCTTTTTCCTTTGAAAACACATGAAGTTCATCTACGGTATTCTTTTCCCTGTATGATTGTATAAAGCGATACGCCGCGGCACCTGCCCCAACGACAACAACCTTCTGTTTCTCTTTAACGTACTTGGTGACCTCAACGGCACAGTACTTAAAATCTGGTTCTTTAGACACGGGGTCAACCAAATCATTGGTGAGGTTATTTGCCCTACCAAAATCATTGTTCAATACTTTGCCCCAATGCATTGGCAAGAATACGACCGACTCCCTAATATCATAATTGAGCTGTACTTTCACTTGTACTTGACCACGTCTACTTTTGACCACCGCGATATCGCCATCTTTTATTTTCCTTAAATAGGCATCTACAGCATTCATTTCTAAATAAGGCTGTGGAATATGGGTCAACAATCTTTTTACTTTACCGGTCTTGGTGCGGGTATGCCACTGATCACGAACCCTACCAGAATTTAATATTAATGGATATTCGTTATCTGTTTCCTCCGATTTGTTATAAAGTGTAGCAGGGGCGTTAAAGTGTGCCTTTTTATCATTGGTGAAAAATTTACGGTCTGTAAATAGCCTAGGCGTACCTTTATGAGTTTTATGTGGTACGGGCCATTGAAAACTACCTTCATTCTTCAATCGATCATACGACAAACCCGAAATATCTATTTCAGTGCCTTTAGTCAAAAGGCAATGTTCATCATAGACCTCGCTACTATTTGCATAATCAAAACCTGTATAGCCCATTGCCTGGGCAAAGCGCCAAATAATTTCTGCATCTGGCAATGCCTCGCCGGGGGCGTCTATAACTTTTGGTAAATAACTAATTCTTCTTTCAGAATTGGTCATTGTACCTTCTTTCTCTAGCCAACCCGCTGCAGGTAATAGTAAATCTGCAAATTTTGTGGTCTCCGAATTATGGGAAATATCTTGTACCACTACAAATTTTGCCTTTTTTAAGGCTCTTTCAACCTTATTTACATTAGGCATACTAACTGCCGGATTGGTACAGATTATCCAAATTGCCTTTAATTTTCCTTCATCAAGGGCATCGAACATTTCTGTTGCCGTGTACCCTGGTTCTGCCTGTATTTCTCCGCCTCCCCAAAAATCTGATACTTCTTTTCTATGCTTGGGATTGCCTAAGTTTTTATGGGCTGCCAATAAACTTGCCATGCCACCTACTTCTCTACCACCCATGGCATTTGGCTGCCCGGTCAATGAAAAAGGACCTGAACCAGGTTTTCCTATTTGACCGGTTAATAGGGAAAGATTCAATAACGATACATTTTTAGCAACACCAATAACACTTTGGTTGAGCCCCATGGTCCACATACTTATGAACTTTTTGGCATTACCAATATACTCTGCTGCTTTGCGAATATCGGCAACGGGAATACCGCATTTTTTAGCAGCTTCTTTAAGAGATAAGCTATAAGCCATTTCTTTACAAGCTTCAAAATTGGCAGTGTGCTTTTTTATAAAGGCGGTATCTATTTTTCTTTTTTCTATTAACCTTCTTGCTATGGCATTAAAGAGAATAACATCTGTACCCGGTAGGATCTGCAAATGTAAATCTGCTCCGGCACAAGTCTGTGTTTTACGAGGGTCTACTACAATTATCTTTACATTAGGATTCTCTTCTTTATGTTTTTCCAACCTTCTATACAAGATAGGATGGCACCATGCCGGGTTGGCCCCTGCAATTAAAAAACAATCTGCCAGTTCTATATCGTCGTATGAAATGGGTACAGAATCTTCACCCAATGTTTTTTTATAACCCACTACGGCAGAACTCATGCATAATCTAGAGTTGGTATCTATATTATTTGTACCAATAAATCCTTTTGTCAATTTATTGATGAGGTAGTACTCTTCCGTTAAGCACTGACCAGACACATAAAAACCTACGCTATCGGGACCATGTTTTGCTATGATACTTTTAAACACTGCAGCGGCGCGTTCAAAAGCGGTATCCCATGAAACCCGTTGTAAGGGATGGTTACGGCTCCATTTCATTTCTGGGTATAAAATTCTATCTGAAGTATCTTGAGCTACGTAATTTAAATTTCGTCCTTTTGAACATAGCATGCCCTTGTTGGATGGATAATCTGGATTACCATCTACGGTAATAGTTCCTTTTGCATCTACATCTACCAATATACCACAGCCTACACCGCAATAAGAACATATGGTTTTATGAGTTTTGTTGCTATTCATTTTATCAATGATAAAGAATGGGTTAGAAGTACACTGCAAATTATAAAAAGTACGTATAAATACGTACTTTTTTATGATAAATGTTTTGCCTAAAAACTAGTGATTCTAAATTAATAAGGACAAATACTGAGAATAAATCAAAGAATAGCAAACTACGGCACATACTTGTTAAAACAAGCTGCCTGCTTTAATTAGTGAAAATGGATAAATGTATCTCAGTATTAAGCTTATCCCATTACTAGTCAGCTCATAAAGCTGAATACGAGTTTGGTTAAATAAGGTTATACTTCTGCGACTTTTTAGAAAGGTCTATTAGGTTCTTTACGTCCATCTTACGCATTAGATTAAATCGATGCGTTTCTATGGTTCGCTTACTGTTTTGAAGTTTTTCTGAAATCTGTTGATTGGTTAAACCAGATAGCACCAATTCTAAAACCTTTAATTCTTTATTGGTAAGATCAAATACATTTTCTCCCGTCTTTTTAGGTGTGTCTTCTTTTACCACCTCTTTTTTGGCACCCAATAGGTTATTTACAAGAACATTGCTTATATCTCCACTAAAGTATTTACCACCTTCCCTAACGGTGTATATTGCCTTTATAAATTCTGATTTATCGGTATCCTTTAGCAAATATCCATTGGCACCAGAGCTAATAGATTTTAAGATATACTCTTCAGAATCATGCATAGAAAGTATAATGGTCTTTACCGGCGATTTACTTTTGGTGAGTTCTGCCACGGCATCAATACCGTTCATAACAGGCATTCTAATATCGATAATCAAAATGTCTGGGTCAACTTCTGCAACCAAATCAATAGCCTCCTTGCCATTTGATGCTTCCCCTATCACTTCTAGATCAGACTCGGTTTCCAATAAAGAACGTATACCGTCCCTTACCAAAGCGTGATCATCTGCCAATACTATTCTTGTTGTTTCACTCATAATATAGGTAATTATACGTACGACGCTAAATTACATATAATTTTAAAAAAATACGGCCTATACATAATGTGCTGTATAGACCGTAGAACCAAACTAATTTAAATACAAATACTATTCTTTTTTGGTGTTCAGAAATTGAGGTTTAATGGTCAACTGTACCCATGCCCAATTTTGGCTACTTGCCGCAAGGTCTTCAGTTATTCCCTTTAGCTCGTACATACCGTCTGCAGCGAACATTTGAGAATAGCCAATTGCCAGTCCGTAGCCCTTGAATTTTTTAGCGAATACCAAATCAACTTCGGTACCCAATGATTTTTCTCCACTTGGTAATTCTTGCTCTCCACTAAAGTTCAATACCTTTACCAATAAGCTCGACTGCTTTCCTAAGCTGAATTTTGCACTTGCGTGAATATCAAACAGCCCTACGGAATTGGCATGGTTACCTACGTAGAAATAATCCATGAATCCGTTAAACTTGTGATTAGTTCCATACAGTGGGAAAAAAGCTTCGGTCTTATCTGTGGTATCGGCCTTGTTACCGCTTATTACTTCTGTACCAATGCCCAATGCTATCTTATCGCTGGCTTTATAACCCAATTCAAGTCCCAATAAATATGCACCACCAACTTTTACTTCATTCTGTCTTTCGCCCGTTTGTAAAAATATATTGGCATTTGCGCTAAAGCTTCCTGCCTTATACCCTAAATGTGTACCTATGGTCTGCAAACTACTTATACCATCGGCAGCGCCATCAGTATCAAAATTTTGGAAACCGTTGTTCAATGTTAAAAAGCTACCAGAGAATTTATCCCATTGTTGTTTTGCATATACATATTGCATGGTCTTATAGGTAAAAAAACCAGATGTATTATATGCCGTACCTACAGACTGAAACCCTGTAGGATTATCAAAATCTTGACTAAAAGCAAGACCTATGTCTAACATAAACTTGTCTTTTTTGTACTTTAAAAGTCCGGCATCATGGTTTCTACCTTGCTGTGCCCAATCTAACCCACCAAAAATACGTTGGTCATCATAAGCAATAGATTGTCTACCCAATTTAGTGGACCAACCTTTTCCTAAATTTATATTGGTCCAAGCTTCAAAAACGGCAAAAGAATCGTTTTGATCGTCTGGCAATATTTGTCTGTTTTCACCCCAAACCAATACATCTTGTATGCTTAGATAAAACTGGTAGGCTTCCGTTGAGTACTTTGCGTTTAATCGTGCTCGGGTAGATATTGCAAAGCCAGCATCTGCCGCATCTGGTATAATATTACCAAAACCATGTCTATATTCGGTTCTTGGCCTAAATTGACCGTCGAGCGTAAATTGTGCCCACATTGCATTACCGGTCAAAAATAACAGGGTGATAATTAGGTGTTGTTTTTTCATAATAGTTACTGTTTAAATACTGAGTTAGTTAATGGTTAGTGTTCAAGAAAATCTATCAAATGTTTTCTGTAAGTGTAATAATCATCGCTCTCCAATACAGATTTGCGAGTTCGTGGCCGTTCAAAATCGATAGAGAGAATATCTCCTATTTTTGCCTTCGGCCCACTGGTCATCATAATAACGCGATCGGCTAAAAAGATGGCTTCATCAACATCATGGGTAATCATGACCGCTGTAATTTTTTCTTTGTTCCATATTTCAATGAGAATATCCTGTAATTCTCCCCTGGTCAAAGAATCTAGCATACCAAAAGGTTCATCTAACAACAATACTTTGGGTTTAATGGCAAATGCCCTTGCGATACCCACACGTTGTTGCATACCCTGTGATAATTCTGATGCCTTTTTATGAAATGCATTTTCAAGTCCTACTTTGTGCAAATAATATTTTGCTATGTCTTGTCGCTGCCCTTTGGTCGCCTGTGGAAAAACTTGATTGACCCCTAGCAAAACATTTTGTAAAGCAGTCATCCACGGCATTAAGCTAGGAGATTGAAAAATAACGCCCCTATCTGGACCGGGACCTTTTACCGGGTTGCCCAATACAGAAATATTACCTCCAGAAATCGGATTAAGACCAGCGATCATTGAAAGCATTGTGGTTTTGCCACAACCTGAGTGACCAATAATGGTTACGAATTCTTCTTTTAAGATTTGTAAATTCAAATCTTCAAGAACCACATAATCTCCCTTTGGCGTAGGATATACTTTCTTTAATTTAGAAAGGTCTAGCATTATGTTTGAAGGATAAACAATACCATTCTCTGAATATACTTCGTTAGATTGTTGTACTGTATTCATTTTTTCCAATTCTTTAGGCCACAAAACTTTTTGGGGTAAGCTCTGGCAATTTATATTCTACATCAGATACCGTTTTTCTCTCATCACCTATATCCATTAGGTATTCTATAATGGCATTTCTGGTTTTCTTATATACAGGATTATCGTTCATGGCCGTTTTATCCCTTGGTCTTTCAATGTCTATTTTAAACTCTGGACCCAAGGTGGCATTAGGACCTGGTTTTAATGGAATTATACGGTCTGCCATATAAATACCTTCATCGACATCATTGGTAATCAATAATGCCGTACGCTTGTCTTGGCTCCAAATATTCAAGATCTCGTCTTGCAGGTTACCTCTGGTCAAAGCATCTAAAGCTCCTAAGGGTTCGTCCATAATGATCATCTCAGGATTCATGGCCAAGGCACGGGCAACCGCAACCCTTTGGCGCATTCCGCCAGAAAGCTCTTTTGGTCTTTTATTTATTGCAGGACTCAGACTTACCATTGACACGTAGTCTTTAACCCTTTCCATTAGAACTTTCTTACTTTCTTTTGGAAAAGCTTCTTTTACCGCCATGTAAATATTCTGCCCAACCGTTAACCAAGGTAATAGGGAATAATTTTGAAAAATTACACCACGTTCATGACTGGTATCCGTTACCGGTTTCCCTTTAAAAAGAACCTTGCCACTAGTGGGTTGCAACAAGCCGTTGATCAAGTTTACCAAGGTGGTTTTACCGCTACCGGTAAAGCCTACGATCGCTACAAATTCTCCTTCATCCATAGTAAGGTTAATGTTAGACAGTACTTCTGTACTACCATCGCCCTCACCATAGGTTTTATAAATATTATTTAGTTCTAAGTATGCCATGTGCTTCTTTTTATAAATTATGCCATCTCATTTTTGTTGAAAGAAACCATGTTCTGTACCGTCAACATCAATCTATCTAACAAGAAACCAATAATACCTATGACGAACATGGCCACGATGATTTTGGAGTTAGAGTCGTTTGCACCATTTTGGAATTCTTCCCAAACAAAAAGTCCTAAACCTTGACTTTGTGCCAGTAGTTCAATAGCGATCAATACCATCCATGCTACCGAAAGGGTAATACGTAATCCTGTAAAAATTAACGGTAGTGATGATGGTAGAATTACCTTGAATACTTTTTGGAACGTACCCAATTTCAAAACTTTGGCAACATTGATATAATCTTTATCAACCGATGATACTCCCATAGCCGTGTTGACCAAAGTTGCCCACATGGCACAAAGCCCAACACTGATAAAAGAGATGACAAAGGCATTGTCTGAGCTATCGCCTATATATAACGTTTTTACGATCATAAATACCAGTAAGTACCAAACTACGGGCGACACAGGTTTAAATACTTGAATAAACCAATTAAACGCACTGCGTAAAGACGGACTAAGACCGATCACTATTCCTATAGGCACGGCAATTAACAATGCTAAGAGAAAACCGGCAAAAACCGTTTTTATACTTGTAAGCACAATGTCTATAAACGAAGCTCTACCTGTGTAGACTATTGGGTCTTTACCTTGTGCAATCAATTTTTCATTGGTTTCGGACAATTTTTCTGCAAAAGCGGCCTTATCTGCTTTAATTACTTGGTGATCGGCAACCAAAGACTTTAAGGACGCCCAAACCTGAGAAGGAGAAGGCAAGGTATTGGGCTGGCAGCTACTATCTCCCGATTCTATACATGCACGCTCGGCAGCAGCAGCTTCTTCGCCTCGTTCTTGTAATGCTTTTTCTATCTTATAATTTGCCTCTTTATTGTAAAGGGCCTTTGACCCCATGTGCCATAAACCTATAAACAATAAGATGGATAGAAGTGTTATACCGGCATTCTTCAAAGATTTTAGAATACCATCCTTTTTTACACTTGGTGTAAGTTTTAAAAGCAGCTGTTTTATGCTTGCAGACAAACTTTTTTCATTTTTTAAGACCATTTCTTGCTCCATAATAATTTGTTTAAAGTCAATGAATATGTGTGCTTACTTTTTATCCTTGTTTCCGATAGAAAAACTGTTGATGTACCCAATAGGGTCTTTAGCGTCAAAGCTGGTACCATCAATAAAGTCTGATGTAGGTGCTTTATAACCATCGGTTGCAGGTATATCTGCTGCAGGTATTTGACCTTCAGCTACCAAAAGATCTGCCGCTTTTTTCCAAATGTCAGGTCTGTAGATATCTTTAATGGTACTAGCATACCAATCTGTAGTTTTAGCTTCAGGAATTTGCCCCCATCTACGCATTTGTGTCAAGAACCAAATACCGTCAGAATAGAATGGATATGTTGCATTGTACTTGTAGAATACATTGAAATCCGGCATTTCGCGCTTATCACCTTTTTCAAATTCAAAGGTTCCTGTCATTGAATTTGCCAATACCTCTTTTGGTGCGCCCA
The DNA here is from genome assembly GCF_902506355.1 of Maribacter litoralis. Taxonomy (NCBI): domain Bacteria; kingdom Pseudomonadati; phylum Bacteroidota; class Flavobacteriia; order Flavobacteriales; family Flavobacteriaceae; genus Maribacter; species Maribacter litoralis. The sequence continues at coordinate 1,641,541 of NZ_LR733271.1, forward strand.
CATATTGTGACATGGACAATATCTCAACCGCTTCTGCTCTATTAGAAGGTTCATCTAACCATTTACCAGCTCTGATCAATGCTTTTGTAACCGCAATGGCCGTATTAGGATTTTGCTCTACAAATTGCTTTGTCATTACAAATACCTTTTCAGGATTGTTTTTCCAGATATCATAATTAGTAGTTACAGGAACACCGATTCCTTTAAAAACCGCTTGTTGGTTCCAAGGTTCACCTACACAGTATCCATATATAGTACCAGACTCTAATGTTGCCGGCATTTGTGGCGGAGGAGTTACCGATAACAACACCTCGGCATCTATTTGCCCTTGTACATTATCAGCTGTATAAATACCTGGGTGAATACCTGCTGCAGCTAACCAATAACGCAATTCATAATTGTGTGTTGATACGGGAAAAACCATTCCCATTTTAAAAGGCTTTCCTTCATTTTTATAGGATGTAATTACCGGTTTTAAAGCATCTGCCTTAATAGGGTGAATAGGTTTTCCGTCGGGATCTGCAGGCACATTTGGTTTCATTTTAGACCAAACATCATTCGATACGGTTATTCCGTTACCATTTAAATCCATTGAAAAAGGAGTGACCAATTCTGCTTGTCTACCAAAACCTGCACCTGCAGCGATTGGCTGACCGGCCAACATATGCGAACCATCTAATTGCCCATCGATTACACGATCTAATACGTTTTTCCAGTTACTCTGTGCCTCTACAGAAACAAAAAGTCCTTCTTCTTCAAAAAAACCTTTTTCTTTAGCAATCGCCAAAGGTGCCATATCGGTCAGTTTAATAAAACCGAAGGTTAACTGTGGCTTTTCAATATCTAGCATTTTAGTTTTAGAAGCTACCGCCTCTTCAGTAACCGATTCGGCTTTCTTGCTTTTAGTATCTCCACAAGCTGTAAAGACCAAGGCTAGGGAAAAGGTTAAAATAGATGAAGTAAAAATGTTTTTCATAATCCTATTATTTAGTTTTCTACGTATTTATACTTATTTCTACAAATATATACGTAACAACAATTTTCATTAATGCGATTAGGAATGTTTAAACCTCTTTTTATACCATATTATAAACCCTTCTAAAACCATATTAAAATCTGCGAAAAAGCAGGTTTTAATATTAAAACGCTGTTAATTAACCTTTTGCTGCTGATAAAAGAAATTGTGACAACTACGTAAGTATGTGTGATTAGATAGTACGTACTATTAACTATCCAAGTAGAAATTATGCTCTGAAATTTCTTTTTTAAGAAGTGTGATATTTGAAATGCCAATTCTTTTGCCTTTGGTGATCAACAAACCCTCTTTTTTAAGGATGGAGAACATTCTTATGACCTGTTCTTCGGTAGTGCCCGCATAATCTGCATATTCACGTCTGCTTAATAAGAGCGAGAAATAGCCGTTGGTTTGCCCAAACTTGCGGTTAATATATAATAAGGTATCTATGACACGTTCTCTAACCGTCATTTGAGATAAAGACTTCACTCTAATTTCACTGCGATTAAGTTCATTGGCATAAAACAACATAAAGTCATAAGTAAGACTGGGTGTTTCTCTTAATGTTTCTTGAAGTAGTTCTTTTGAGAAGTAACACAATGTGCAATCTACCAAAGCAATGGCACTAATAGGGTAGGTTTCTTCTGTACCAAAACCTCTGTGCCCTATTATTTCACCCGGGGTGGCAAAGCGCACTATTTGTTCTTTACCATGAAGACCGGTTCTTAAAACTTTTACTTTGCCACTTAATAGAAAAAATAGACCTGTAACCGAAGCGCCCTCCATAATGAACTGCTGTCCCTTTTTACACTTTATTTCCTTTCTAGCTTTTACCAGCTTACCAATATTAGGAGTGTGTATGTTCTTTTGAATAAGGCAATTTTGATTCGTACATATACCACAGGCACTATCTAGCAGCTTATCTTGCTGTGCAGTATAGATCGATATTTGATTTGTGCCTTCTCGCATAGGTTTACGAACTTATATGGAACTTGGTGATAATTTGACCACAGGGGTATCTGCCTTTTGCAATTCTTCTTTCACCTGTTTTTCATCTTCCGCAGAAAATTTAATGGCAAGTGTGGTTAGTGCCGTAACAATAACAAAGCCTCCAATTATTAAATACCCGCTTGAAACCGCACCCGACGCTGCAGCAGATTGAGCAGCTTTCATTGCTTCTTCTCCTAAATTAGCATTTGCAGCCAACGCGTTGGTCTCAGCCATTGCCGATTTTGATTTCAGTAAAAGTGCCGCTAAAAATGCCCCAACATTGCCACCTGCCCCAACAATGCCCGATATAGAACCAATTGCTTTTTTGTTGATAAATGGCACAACCGAGAAGGTGGCCCCTTCTGCCATTTGAACCGTTAAGCTAAAGGCTATTAAAAATATGATACCCATTGCAAAACTTGTGGCTAATGAAAAGGTAGAAAGCATAACGCCTTCTAGCGCAAGTATTACTGTCAAAAAAAGCACCCTGCCTCGTAACCCTTTCAATCTACCGAATCGATCCCCAAAAAAACCACCCAAGGTTCTTGCAAAAATGTTCATGAGCGCAAATGAAAGTACCAGATTACCTGCAGTGGATCTTGTTAATCCGAATGTATTTTGTAAATAATCGTCCATAGTACCATACACTGTAAGCTCCATTCCAAAAGAAGCTGCGTATACAATGAAAAGGATCCAAACCCTATAATCTTTTAATACACTTAGAAATGATTCTTCATCTTTTTTAAGCTTCGGCATTTTACCTTCTTCTTTCAATTCTTTGAAGTTTCCCTCCGGAGTATCTTGGGTAAAAAAGTAATATACAACACCCATTAACATAGCAATAATACCAGCGATAATCATAGAATATCTCCAAGCAATTTCATCGGCAACACCAAAGCTTACCACTGCTGCAGCAATTAATGGCATACCTAAACGATTGGCACCACCACCTAAATTTCCCCATCCGGCAGAGGTAGCGTTCGCCGTACCTACAATATTTGGGGCGAACATTATTGAAGTATGAAATTGGGTGATGACAAACGATGCACCTATAAAACCAATAAACAACCTACATATTAAAAACTGTAACGGCGTTTGCACAAAACCAATAAGAATTACAGGAATGGAACCTAATATCAATAAATAGGTATAACATAACCTAGGACCATATTTATCACAAAGCTTACCAATTAATAGTCTAGCGAAAACAGTACCTGTAACCGCTAATATGATAGAATTCCATTTTTGACCTGGAGTCAAACCTAAATCCTTTACCACATCTGGCATAAATGGCACAATACCAAACCAAGCAAAGAAACATATGAAAAATGCAATTGAGGTTATCCAAAAGGTACGAATGGGTAAACTTTTTACATTCGTTAATTTTAAGGTAGTAGATTTTTTAGTTTGACTTTCCATTATATAGCAGATTCTGTTATTGAATGAATACAAACCTACTATAAAAATACGTAATAATACGTAGTTTTGAATATAATTTTATTTTACTACGTATTTTTAAAGAATCGAAGAAATAGCTCAACTCCAGTTATTTAATTCTGAATTTAACGCAGATAATATTTAAGATACATCAATATTTGCCATTGATCCGCATACTCTTTTTGGCAATGACCAGAATATAGTTAGTGATATAATGTCATTTAGCGGTTAAATGGCATGGTGAAGAATACGCTGTACTTCTTCTTCAAAAAATGATGGATGATCAGCTACCACATCACCAATAACAATAATACCAGGCTGTGTAATATCAATTTCTCCTGAAATAGTGTTCAGCGTATTTAAAGTAGCTACATAACATTTTTCATGCGTAGTAGTTCCGTTTTGAATTACAGCAATAGGTGTCATCAATCCCCTATATTTACTAACTTCTTCAACTATTTCTTTCAACTTTCTAATCCCCATTAATATAACCATAGTGGTAGATGATTTGGCAGCAAACTGTAAATCTTGAGAAAACGAACCATCTCTTTTTGTTGCCGTCATAACCCAAAAACTACTACTTACCCCTCGTTTGGTCATAGGTATACCTTGACTAGATGGTGCTGCTATTGCACTAGTAATGCCAGGCACTACACTTACCGGTATACCAAATGATTCTACATATTCTATCTCCTCGTTCGCTCTACCAAAAACAAAAGGGTCACCTCCTTTTAAGCGTACCACATGGCCGTACTCAAAGGCATATCTTACTATAAGTTCATTGATTTCATCTTGTGTGTGCGAATGTTTTCCACATCTTTTACCTGTAAACACCCTAGGTATATCGGTACGTATTTCAGATAATAGCTCATCACTGATCAACGCATCATACAAAACAATATCGGCTTGGTTCAAAACCTTCATAGCCCTTATTGTTATTAGGTCTTTAGCCCCAGGACCCGCACCTACTAAACTTACTTTTGCTGTTTTTTCCAATTCCATCTTCATAGTATTAAGCATTGTTAATTATGGATTCTTCAACAAGAATACGTAATTATTTTCATAAAATCAGTATTTATATACGTATTTATACGTAATATTGCTAAGTAGCTAAACAATATGGGTATGAAAACAATAATTGTTGTCGGTAACGGAATGGTAGGTTATAAATTCTGTGAGAAATTTGCCGCACGTGAAGAAAGTAAGCATTTTAAACTGATTGTTTTTGGTGAGGAGCCACGCGCTGCCTATGACAGGGTGCACTTAAGCGAATTCTTTGAAAATAGAGACGCCAAAGCATTAGAAATGGCACCTTTGGAATGGTATGCCGATAATGATATCGAATTGATAGTTAATGAAAGGGTTACCGATATCCATAGAAGTAAAAAGACCATTACTACCGCTAGTGAAAAAGAATTTATTTATGATTACTTGGTTTTGGCTACAGGATCGGCACCATTTGTTCCTCCTATTCAAGGTGTAGAAAAAAAGGGCGTCTTTGTCTATAGAACCATTGAAGATCTAGAGGCGATGTTATCATACGCCGAAGAAATAAAAAAATCAAAGCCAGATGGCAAAGCGGCAATACTTGGTGGCGGACTCCTTGGTCTTGAAGCAGGTAAGGCGGTTATGGACATGGGTCTAGAACCACATGTAGTAGAGTTTGCCCCAAAATTGATGCCCCGGCAATTAGATGCTAGAAGTAGCAACGTATTACAACTAACCCTAGAATCTATAGGTATATCGATACATACCGGAAAAGCTACCAACAGTATTATGGGCAATGGCGCAATTACAGGAATGGATTTTGGCGAAGATGACAAATTAGATGTGGATATGCTGGTCATTTCAGCAGGTATACGACCAAGGGATGAACTAGGTAAAACCTGTAATCTAGAAATGGGCGTACGTGGCGGTATTGTGGTAAATGATAAAATGCAAACTTCTGACCCAACCATTTTTGCCATAGGCGAAGTAGCATTGTATAACCAAATGATCTACGGTTTGGTTGCCCCAGGTTATGAAATGGCAGAGGTTGCGGTTAATCAAATTCTTGAACAAAGTGACGTGGTCATGAAGTCTGAAATTGATATGTCTACCAAACTGAAATTGATAGGGGTTGATGTTGCCAGCTTTGGTATTCCCTATATGCCAGCCGAGAAAGGACTTTCCATTATCTATGAAAACAAAACAAAGGGAATCTACAAAAGAATAAATGTTAGCCATGACGGGAAAACCTTATTAGGCGGAATTATGGTTGGTGATGCCGAAGATTATAGCATTCTTCATCAAATGTACCTCAACAATATGCCTTTGCCAGATAATGCCGAAGAACTGATCGTTGGCTCTAGAGGTGAAGGGGGTTCTGCTTTTGGAAGCGCCATGGACCTACCTGATACAGCAGTAATCTGTTCTTGCGAAGCTGTTACCAAAGGTGATGTTTGCTGCTCTGTTTTAGATAATGGCAACGAAACCTTAAAAGATGTAGCCAAAGCTACAAAAGCAACTACCGGTTGTGGTGGTTGTAAACCTATGGTGACCGACTTAATAAAGGAAAGTTTAAAAACGTTAGGTAAAACGGTAAAAGAACGTTTATGCGAGCATTTCGATTATTCTCGCCAAGAACTTTTTGATCTCGCAAAACTAAAAGGTATTACTGATTACGACACACTTTTAGATGAAGTAGGCACTGGTAACGGTTGCGAAGTTTGCAAGCCGGCTGTTGCTGCAATATTTGCCAGCTTATACAACGAAACAGCCAATAGACAAGAAACCATACAAGATAGTAACGACCGCTTTTTAGCCAATATTCAACGTAATGGAACTTATTCGGTAGTACCAAGGGTGGCCGGTGGAGAAATTACACCAAAACAATTAATGGCCATTGGTAGAATAGCGCAAAAATATGACCTGTATACCAAAATTACCGGTGGACAACGTATTGACATGTTTGGAGCAAAACTACATGAACTTCCCATGATTTGGGAAGAATTGATTGCGGAAGGTTTTGAAACGGGTCAAGCCTATGGTAAATCTTTACGTACCGTAAAAAGTTGCGTAGGCTCTACCTGGTGCCGCTATGGTATGGATGAAAGTGTAAGCTTTGCCATTGAAATAGAGCACCGTTACAAAGGGATACGTTCTCCTCATAAATTCAAAGGTGGTGTCTCTGGTTGTATTCGCGAATGTGCAGAAGCAAGAGGTAAAGATTTCGGGTTTATAGCAGTTGAAGGTGGATGGAATGTTTATGTAGGCGGCAATGGTGGCGCTACACCTAAACACGCGTTATTACTAGCAGAAAAAGTTGATAAGGAAACAGCAATAAAATATGTAGACCGTTTTATCATGTTCTACATAAAAACCGCACAACCTTTGCAAAGAACTGCCCCATGGTTAGAGAAATTAGAAGGTGGTATTACCTATTTACAAAATGTTGTCATCAATGACTCGCTAGGTATTGTAGACCAACTTGATGCAGAAATGCAAGCCTTGGTAGATTCTTATGTATGCGAATGGAAAGAGGCGGTGGAAACCCCAGAAATTAGAGCGCGTTATACGCACTTTGTAAATTCTGAAGAAACGGATAACAATATTGAATTTGTGTCTTTAAGAGAACAAAAAATGCCTAAAGAGTGGGCGTAACAATTGTCGGTTGACAGTTGTTGTTTGGTAGTTAGCTGATATTCTTAAGTAGAATTTTATTAAACATTAAAAATCGAAATTATGTCTTTACCTGTTTTGAATACATATGAAAGTGTAGCTGCAAATGAAGTTAAGGTTTGGTTCAAAGCTGCACCTATTTCTAAGTTTCCCAAAAACGGTGGTGCTTGTATAAAATACAAGGACAAACAAATTGCTGTATTTAATTTTACAAGAGAAGGTACCTGGTATGCCTGCCAAAATCTTTGTCCGCATAAAATGGAAATGGTACTTTCTAGAGGTATGATAGGGGAAGAAAATATGGAAGCTAAAGTGGCATGCCCGCTTCATAAAAATACATTTTCTTTAAAAACAGGTGAAAACTTAAATGGCTCGTTGGATGCAATTGCCACTTATCCCGTAAAAATAGAGTCGGACTTTGTGTATGTTGGGTTTTCTGAATAGCTTTGAGTAAACTTAAGACTTATGGCGACCACGGATAAATTACTACTTGCATTTAAATATTTTGACGAAGCCAATAAGCAAGATCCCAATACAGAAGTTTTTGAAGGAACCACATACCCTAAAGAAGTACTTTATGGTATACGAATGACGGAAAGGTTAAATGCATTTGACCCCAACGCCTCTGAAGCATTGCGCCTTACTGCCAGATGTCAACATATTTGTAGATGGGAAATACCTAGGGAATCTTACGAGATGAACCGTGAAGGCTACCTAAGATGGCGACAAGAATTAAAAAAATTCCATGCCACTAAAGCGGCTTCTATTTTAGAAGATATTGGTTACGACAAAGAAACCATTGACAATGTCAAGTTTCTGTTACAAAAAAAACAACTAAAGAAGAACGAAGAAACCCAAACCTTGGAAGATGTTATTTGTTTGGTTTTTTTAGAGTTCTATTTTGAATCTTTTGCCCATAAACACCCTGAAGACAAAACCATTGATATTCTTCAAAAAACGTGGAGAAAAATGTCGCCAAAAGGTCAAGAAGCTGCTTTAAAACTGCCGCTTTCTAAATTTTCTTTAGATTTAATTACCAAGGCGCTACACGCCTAGTAGAAATATACTATTCTTTTTTATGGATCATGACGAGCGTAACATACCATTGGACACAGCTACGTTTATACGTATACGTAAATGGTATTTATTGGCGTTGGCCGCTATTGCGCTTACCGTTATAATTGCTCAGGTTCTTATACAACTACATCTCAAAGCACAATCTGGAGACTCACAACTTATAAATATTGCCGGTAGACAGCGTGCCTTTAGTCAAAAACTAACTAAAGAGACTTTGCTTCTCAAAGAAATGACAAATGCTAAGGACAAAGAATTGGTGCTGTCGGAAATTGTGAAAACACTAGAGATTTGGAAAGAATCTCATAAAGGGCTTCATTTGAGCGATGCTTCTTTTAACCTACCTTATGAAGATGATCCCAAAGTACAATCTTTATTTAAAGAACTAGACCCGCACCACTCGGCAATGGTCGATGCCATAGAACATGTGCTATTGACCCATCAACAAGATATCAATGCACCCGTAGACCAAGCAGACCTTGATGCCCTGCTAAACAATGAGCGTCAATTTTTGAACATCATGGATCAAATCGTAAACGAATATGATGCGCGTAGTAACGAACAGCTTCAGAAATTAAAACGAAAGGAATACTGGTTACTTGCTTTTTCATTATTGATTCTTCTACTAGAGATCTTTGTAATTTTCAGACCATTGTCCATCCAAATCAAAAATACTATTGGTCATCTAATTGGTAAAGACGCAGAGTCTAAAAATCAATTGGAGAAAATACAAAGCCTATACGATGAAAAAGAACGCTCACTTAAGGAATTACAAGAGCTTAACTTCGTAATTGATAATGCCGCACTATTTGCAAGCATACGCAAAGACGGAAGCATTGTTTTTATCAGTAAAAAATTTCTTGATCTCTTGGGCCATACCTCTACTCCCGTAAACAAGCCAATTTCAGAAATTTTAACCATAGAAGAAGGTCAACAATCGTATTTAAAAGAGGTTCTAAAAATCAACAGAAAAAATATCATTAGAAATGAAGAACTACAGGTAGTAACCACCAATGGTTCAACCCTTTGGTTAGACATGTCTATTGTACCTATGCATCAATCTTCCTTAGAGCAAGATATTTTAATTCTATGTTCAGATATTACCGAGCGCAAAGAAAATCAGCTTAAAGTACAAGAGCTGACTAAGCAGAATTTTGAGGAACGCATGCAGCAGAAAAAATTGCAGGCAAGCCAAATTGTGGAGGGGCAAGAAGAAGAACGTAAGCGTATAGCAAAAGATATTCACGATGGCATTGGGCAAATGCTGACCGCCCTTAAATTTAATATTGAATCAATAGATATTGAGGACAAGGAAAAAACGAGGGAGAAAATCGCCTACTTAAAGTCATTAACGTCAGACTTGATCAAAGGGGTGAGAACGGCTACTTTTAACCTTACCCCACCCGAACTTGGTGATCACGGAATTTTTCCAGCACTACAAAAAATGACCGCCGAGCTATCTAAACTTACCGGAAAATCTGTCTTGTTCAAAAATAAGACCGATGCAAATATTAGATTTGATTCCTTAGCAGAAACCAATATTTATCGTGTAACCCAAGAAGCCGTGAACAATGCTATTAAATACGCTGAATCCAATTATATTTTGGTTACCTTAAATTACTCGTACCCTATTTTAAGTGTGGTCATTGATGATGATGGAAAAGGTTTTGACGATACCTTATTGGCTCAATTACCAAAAAATAACAGTGAGGGTGGTATGGGGCTGTTTTTTATGAAAGAACGTATAGATTATATTAACGGACGCCTTTTTATAAATTCGGAAATTGGCAGAGGTACACGGGTTACCATCAATTATAAAACAGAAGAAAACAATATTTTACATGGAACGGAATGAGCTTTATCCCATATTTTTAAAAGTATCTAACCTTCATATTTTAATTGTTGGCGGAGGCAATGTAGCTCTTGAGAAACTGACTTTTTTATTGAAGTCAAGCCCCAATGCCCAAGTGGAGATGGTTGCACCTATGTTTAGGGAAGAAACCGTAGAACTTGCTAATAAATTCAATATAAAAATGAATGTTGCCGAATATGATGCCTCTTTTCTAAAAGGGAAACATATAGCCATTGCAACAACAGATAACGTGCCCGTAAACGAGCAGGTGTACCATGATTGTAGAGAAAGACAAATTTTGGTAAATGTAGCCGACAACCCACCATACTGCGATTTTTATATGGGAGGCATTGTTACCAAAGGAAATGTAAAGGTGGCGATCTCTACAAACGGAAAGTCGCCAACTACCGCCAAAAGGTTACGCCAGTTTTTTGAGGATGTAATTCCAGAAAATATTGACGACCTCGTTAAAAACCTCAACGAATTCAGAAAAACCATTAAGGGCGATTTTGAGGAAAAAGTAGACACCTTAAATGAATTCACCAAAGGTCTGGTAAATAAAAAAGAGAAGTAAAAACTACTTCTCTAAACTTACATGATCTAGATCGTGGCTACAGCTATAATGTGCATTATCTGCAGCGTAGACAGATGCATCTGCAGATTCCCGTGCCTCTTTCATTAGGCGTTGAGCTATTCGCATATAGTACTGCAAATTTCCTAGGTTTCGTGCTTTTGCAGCACTTTTGACATTTTCAAAAGCTTCAGCAGAAAAGTCACGTGTATCTATGGCATGTTTTTCCGCATCGATGGTATAACTAATCGCTTCTGGCAAACCACAACTTTCTGAATCGTATTGTGCCTCAGAAGCTAAAATAACGGCTTCGTCAGCAGCATTTACCGCCTGCCCCATTAATAGCATTACCGTTTTTGTATTTGTTCTTGCTTTGGTAAAAGAGGCATCAAAAGCGGCTATTTCTGCAGAGGTACTCAAAGAATCTGAGAGCTGACTCACTTGTTGCATATAACTCTGTACATCGCTAATTTCACTTTTAAATACTTCACATTGGGCTTGTACATAGGTAGAGGTAATACATAATACAGCCACCTTTATGCAGGTTGTAATCTTGTTCATTCTTGGGGGAATTTTAATTGGTTATGATACTAACTTCTTTATTTTCAAAATCGTATTATTATTAGGCCAACTGCATAAAATAAAGAAATTTCCTACTAATTTTTAATGCTGAGGATAAAACTTATCTAAACACAGAAAAAGAAAAGCACGGTTTTCTATACCTTTAAAAACTTAAACATTTTCATACAACATGACCTCGGCATCCATCAAAGAAATACTGAACGAATTCAACCTCAACGGAAATTCAACTCAGTGTACTCCTTTAAACAGCGGACTAATAAATGATACTTATTTGGTTCAAGAGGATGACGGTCGGCAGTATATTCTCCAAAAAATAAATACAAATGTTTTTGAGAATGCCCCTATTTTAATGGATAATATTCAATTTGCACTGCCTATTCTTAGTGCAGATGATTATGAGCAAATAACTTTTTTAAGCACCAGAACCGGTAAAAACCATCTCATTCATAACAATGAGTTCTGGCGGATGATGACCTACATACCCAATAGCACCACATACAACACTACAACTAAGCCAGCAACCGCTTTTGAGGCAGGACGCATAATTGGAAAATTTCATCAACTCTTACAGGATATTGACACAGCTATTTTTAAGGACACCTTACCACAGTTTCATCAACTATCTCATAGAAAGCAAGAGTTTCAACAAGCCTTGCAAACTGCAGATACAGAAAAACTTACCACTGCCCAAGCTGCCATAACAAAAGCGCAGCATTTTATAACAGAGCTACAACACTTAAATACTGGTGGCTTACCCATTAGAGTTTGTCACAACGATACAAAGCTTAATAACATTCTCTTCTCAAAAAATTCTGAAAAAGCATTATGCCTTATTGATCTAGATACTATTATGAAAGGATTTTTCTTTTATGATTTTGGCGATGCCATTAGAACAGTTGTCAATACTGCTGCCGAAGATGAACAAAACCACAACCTCATTACATTCAACACAACCTTGTTCACTTCTTTCGTGGACGGATTAGCTTATAACGGACCAATATTAACTTCCGCAGAAAAAGAAAGCCTTCCGCTTGGTGCTGTGTTTATGCCTTTTATTCATGGGCTTCGTGCATTAACAGACTACCTGAATAATAACAGATATTATAAAGTCACTTATAAAAATCAGAATTTAGATCGTTGTTTTAGCCTCTTTAATTTTGCAGAAAAAGCTTTAGACCATAAAGAGTTTATGGAAACTTATATTCAAGGTAAACTAGTTTAAGTTTGGCTTTTATCTTTTTGTTTTCTTCGTTTATCCCACCAAACATAAAGAACAAAAGACAACAAACTTGCCAGTGAACCCCATAACAATCCCATTTTTAAGTCGTCTATACTTTTACCAAAAACGGCAATGAAAATTGTTAAAGGTAATATGCCAATTAGTGTAGCTCCCATAAACCTCCAATACCCCATATGCAGCACTCCGCCCACAAAACTTATGGCATCATTCGACAAAAATGGGTTTAGCCTGGTAACAATTACGGCCCAAAACCCATAGTCATCTAAAAATGATGCTACTTTCTTTTCAGATTTCTTCCCAATAATTTTTTTTACAAATGCATCACCAAAATAACTACCTACAAAATAACCTACCGAAGAAGCTGCAAATACCGATGCAATGATAATAACACTGCCCCAAATAGGACCATAAGCCAGCACAGAAACCACCATCAATAAAACACTGGGAACAACCAATAAGAATAACTGAGCCACCATCGCCAATACCAACACAAAAGGTCCTAGCCAACCAAAACCAGAGACCCAATTTTTAACACGCTCTTCATCATCACTCAGTACCACTGACCAAGCTTCGTCTAAAAAGCTCTGTACGCTGGGCACTACAAAGTAAGACACTACTAAAGCTGCCAAAATACCTATGGAAATATATAAGGGCAGCTTGCTTTTAGAAGTTTTGGTTTCTTTGTTCGGCATATTTTAAAGTAACAACTTTAATTTGGTTATGGTGCCTACACCGTCTTTTTTACCTTCACTAGAGATATACAGCTCACCATCTGGACTAAAAGTTATGCCTTCTGGTTGTGGAAAAACTTTTTTGTTTAAACTATAGCCCTTTTTGGCTACTCCGTTTTTATCTAGAATCAGTAGTTTAGGTTTAGCACCTTCTAACATATAAATTTCCTTTGTTTTAGGATGAATGGCAATATCTGATGGTCTAAAATTATTATACACTTTCTTTTCCCTAAAGTGCTTTAATACCTGATCATTCATATTTAATTGCATAACAGGTTTATACGCCAATTTATATTCATCTAAAGAGAAAGCATACACACCTTTCATGTTATCTGAGTTAATATCGCGGTCTTTAGGTATTACCAATAATTGATTTTCAGGAAGATCTAACCATAGACTTTCCATATTATTTTTTTCATTAAAATTAGTCTCATATGACGTTACCTTTCTATCTTCTTCCTCGAAATTTTCAATTATAGTAATAGTACCATCGCTTTCTAGTACATAGGCATTATCCTCTTCAGTTGCCAGACCTTCATAATCACCGGCACCACCAAATTTTATCTCCTCTATTACTTTTTTCTTCTCCAAATCATAGATAAAGATAATACCGTCTTCATCTTGTATTGCGGCTATTTGATTTTCATCCATCCAAGAAATACCGGAAACTTCGCGAAGTTCTGCAGGTAGCTCCCATCTTCCTGAAATTTCATATGCCACCTTATCGGCACTATCGTACGGTACCCAATCCCTAAAGTTCATAAAAAGGAAAGCCATACCAAAAACAATGACCGCAATGGTCCAAAACTTTACTTTTGCCATGTTTAATGCTTTATTTGAAGTTGTCATAATTCCTTTATTTAAAACTATTTATATAAAGGTAACTGTCAAATCTGTAAAGTAATAGGAACGGGTATACCCAAACCGGTATTTTATAAAAACCTTAACCCTTAGTGTTAAAAGCCGACAACTCATTTAACAAATTTCGAACCTTTGCACTATTCCAATTTGCCGCACCGGTTTCTTTAATAATAATCTTACCTTTTGTATCGATTATATAATTTGTGGGTATACTGTTTCCCTGTAACATTTCCGGTGCTTGCATTTGCGGAAAATAGATAGGCAATTTATACCCCTTTCGACTTATAAAGCCCTTTACTTTCTCAGGTGCTTCTTGAGTCAATAATATAAAATTGGCCTTATCACCATAATCTTGATACAAATCTTGAATACCTGGAAGTTCTGCAATACAAGGCGGGCACCAAGTTGCCCAATAACTAATGAAAGTAACTTTGCCTTTACCTACCGATATGCTTTGAGTTTTACCTTGCAAATCAACAACGGCATACTGAAACGGTGGCACTTGATCTTGGTCTTCGGTATCTTCAACACTGGGCGACCACACCGCTACTTTAAGTTTATTGACCGCAACCTGAATTGGTGTTCTTGTCTGGGGAATCAACAATAATAAAATAAACACCCCAAAAAGGATATCACTGAATTTAATCTTGCGTTTCTTCATATGAGGTGTAAGTCGAAAAACTTAGTGATTGTTAACAATTGTACTTAATTGCCTTTTTATAACAACTTAAACTATATTGGCGTTAAGTTTGTGCAAATTCTTAAAAGGTTATCCTTTCTTGCTTTCCTTAAGATACCCGTTAAACACCACACCAAATAGGGCAACCCAAATCAAACGGAAAATCCAGATATTCATGTCTACACCAAAAAATTGACCTGTTTCACTGGTGCTAACAAAGCTATAGGCTATTTCAATAATTGCTATAACCATACCAATAATAAACATTGCTTTTCTCATATTACTTTATTTATTGGCACCGCCAAAGGGTATAATACCCCGAGGCTTGCCTCTAATTTAATAGTTTGTTTCCTTTGAATGCCTCATGGGCTTGCTCTGAGGTGTTTTACAATCTGGAATCCAATTCCTTTTTAAAGGCATTCATGTTCTTTACATTCAACGGAATAATTGCCGACAATGCCAATGGAACTGCCAACAGCGGAGTAAACCCATCTTGCAAGGACATGTAAATAAAGAACAACAAACAGCCTGTTAGTACAATCGCCAAAAGCCATACCATAGTTTTGACTGCTGTATGCTTTTTAACCAGTTCTTGGGTGCTTAATTCAGCTAAGGCTTCTTTGGTCATTTCATTTTTGTTTTGAGCAAGACTATAGTAAAGTACCTCTGCTATTCTTCTACATTGTCACTAGACTTGTTGTATTTAGTGAACGCTATTTTTTTATCTTCCAATATTTTATAAAACCTACGGTGACTTATTTTAAGGTCTTTGGTTATTTGTGCCACCTTTTTTGTTTTCTTTTTATAATGTTTAATCTCTGCCGTTACGGCTTTATTGAAGTAATATTTGTGTAAGGCATCTACCACTTCTAGTTCGGTCTTGTTGCTATTGATCGCAAACAGGTCTATTTCAGATTTAATTTGTTGTAAGCCTTTCATAATTTTCATTAATTTTCTGGCACAGGCGCAGAGAACCTCGCTTTTAAATTCTCGTACTTGTCTAAATCTTCTAAAGAGTGGTTACCGTAATCATTGACAATATCAAATTTTACGTTATTGTTTGCCAAGAAAGTAGCTACTCTTTCTAGCTCTTCGGGGGTACCTTTAATTTCAATTTTTGCCATTGTTTACAAATGCATTTATTATAGTGTTTGTCTAAATTTAGCAATATTCTTTGGAATTTGGGTATAGAAATAACTTACCTAGTTATATACCCATTAAAGTTAATTGATAATTTATAAAACCAAGTGTTTCTTTATCAATTCAATACAACGGCAGCATATGTTGCTATGGGATTTTTGCTGGAATGAGGTAATTAAATTTACTAATGCCTTAAAACTCATACTTCTTCTCCACCGCATATCGCAATAGTTCGCCCGCACCACTTAGCCCTAGTTTACGGATCATGTTCTTGCGGTGGGTATCTACGGTGCTTTTGCCAATAAAGAGTTCATCGGCAATTTGATGACTGGTATGGCCATTGCCTATTAATTGCAAAATTTCTCGTTCGCGGGCAGAGAGTATACTTTTAGTGCTATTATTTTCTCCATCGGGAATATGAATTTTTTTATCGTAGTATGTTTTGTTATCGTAGACGGTACGTATAGCTTCTAAAACCACATCTAAGCTGCTATTTTTTAAAATGTAACCATGGGCACCAGCAGCTAGCATTTGCTGTACGGCGTCATCTTGATCGAACATGGTAAAAGCAACTATTTTAGTATTTGGAAATTCCTTTAAAATACATTTGGTGGCTTCTATACCATCCAATTTGGGCATTCGAATATCACATAATACCACTTTGGGCTGTTTTAACCGTACCAACCTCAAGAGTTCTTCACCATTATTTGCTTGACCGATTATTTCAATATCATCTTCATATTTTAAATAGGAGATGATACCATCAATAAGAGCTTGGTGATCTTCGGCTATAGCTATGGTTATCATACAGGAATATCTATTATAATAGAGGTTCCTTTACCAAGTACGCTATCTATGGTAAAGTTACCCTCTAAATGTTCTATTCGTTTTTCAATATTGGTAAGTCCCATTCCGGTTTTGCTTTTATCTAGATTAGAACGATCAAAGCCCTTGCCATTATCTTCTATGATAATATTCAGGTTATCATCATATTGCGAAATCTGAATATTCAGTTTGGTCGCTTCGGCATGTTTTATAGCATTTGCCACCAATTCTTGTATGGTTCTAAAAAGACTGAGCTCTAGGGAGTTTTCCATACGCTCGCCCATACCAAAATCTTCTACACTTACCTCTAATGCATTGGTTTCTGAAATGACCTGTGCCATTTTCTTAACTGCGGGCAACAAGCCTTGGCTACTCATTACCCCAGAGTTTTTGCTATGTGCTATTCCCCTAACTTTTTGGTAGGCTTCTTCCAATAAAGTTTGCGCTTGTTTTAAAGCTGGATCTTTATCTTTTCCCTTTACATTGCCGAAATGCAATTTTATAGTTGCCATAAGGCTACCCAAGTCATCGTGTAATTCATTAGCTACGCGCTGGCGTTCTTTCTCTTGCCCCTCTATCATGGCGTCTATACTCACCAATTCTTGTTGCTTTAATAGATTGTCTACACGTTCTTGTTTCAGTAACGTTTCTTGCTCTGCCAGTTTGCGTTTTTTGGTCGTATTCTTTTGAACTAGAATGGCAATGCCTGCACCAAAAACTAGAGCAAGTGTTGCAACTATGAGCCAATTTCTATTTGTTTGTGCCCTTTGCTTTTCTTCTAGTATTTGTTTTTCTTTTTCCGCGGTTTGGTATTTAATATTTAAAGCTGAAATTTCATTTGCGTTTCTTTCATAATCGATAAATGTTTTTAAACTATCGGCTTTTCTAAACTTTCTATAACCCAATTCATAATCACCTAACATGGCATAAGCACTTGAATAGTAATAATTCAAATAATAATTACTTCTGACGGAATCCATTTGATTTTTATAGATTGAAGCGCTATCAATATACCGAAGTGCTAACCTAGGTTTAATCAACTTCTTTTTAATTTCTGCAATTCTAATAAATGAACGAAACTTTATATACCGTAAGAATTTTTCATTCTTAATAAGATTTATAGCATTAAAATAATTTTCCTCGGCCTTAGCATATTGTTTTTTCGTCTCTTGATAAACAGCTTTTGATGAATGGTAATTTGGCCAAAATTTATGCGAAGCTGAAAAATTAGTCATTAGACTATCGAATTTCAAAAAAAAATTATCATCAACCTTGATGTCTAAAAAAATGTCTCTCAAACTAAAATGTAAAAGGTTCATTTTATAATGATACTCATCTGCATTGTCCTTTTTAATATTTTTCAACCGTTCCAAATAAAGGAGCATTTCCTCATTGGTTTGTAGAAGCTCAAAACTATACACCTCTAATATTGATATTAAAGCAAATTTTTCTAGTTCTTGAAAGTTATTCTCTTTAGCAAACACATATACGTCATTAAAAACTTTAAATGATTGGGTGTCATAAGGTCTAGTATATAAGCTATTATAACCAAAAGCCAATTTATTTAAACAAAGCGCAAGAGGATTTTGTATATTATTATTTAAGTTAAGCTCTATATGATAAAGTTCCACTTCGGATAATACATTGGCCAATAAAATAGCCTCTCGTTCAAGTTCAAAATCAAAATTTTGAGCTAATATTTTTGAGTCGTGATAATTAAAATTTTTTATTTGAATTAAAAATTCAGATAACCCTGCATACTCGGATTTCATATTTGTTTGAGCTGTTAAACCAATACTTAGAAGGAAAATTAAAAACCCAAGTTTTTTCATTATAAAACTTTTATACGTCTCCTTGGACATTTAGACCCTCCAACTCCATAACTAGGACTTATAAATTCATCTAAAATTTCTTTAGGTAAATCATCTGACCAAACCAAAGGAATAGGAGTTCTTTTAGGAAAAGGTAAGTTACCATTATCGTCCGCAATGCCTTCTCTGTAATAAAATTCATTATCAAACAATCCATTTAGCAAAGCACTACCGTCTGAATGCATTTTCTTCACTCTTCTATCGACTAAAATTTCAGCTTGATTTTGTGGTATTTTAAGATTGTTACATTCTAAGTTAAATGTTGTAGAACTTTTTAGTGCCTGAACTTCAATTTTCAATACAAATTTAGAGGAATCCCTCGTCTTAAAAATCTCAGCATCAGTAATTCCCAAATCACATACACCCTTGTAATTTATAATCTTCAATTTCATTTTACTAAGAATATAATGATCATTTTCGCTTACTTTATCACAGGAAAAAATGCCAAAAATGCCAAAAAAAGTATCATATAATTGACTTGAATAAATTTCTTGCCATTCTGAATTATCTTTTAAATCAATATAGCCTGCAAATGTTTCCATAATATGTATTTTTTGGTTTGGTTAAATATGAAATTAAAAACAAGGGGATAAAATCCCCATAACTGGGTATTTATTCCTGTAAAGGTGAGTTCATTACCAAAAGAGCATCAACAAAAAAAGCCCATTAATAAAGAGCAACACTAATAGATTCTGGGGGAACTTTAGTATACTAATATTAAGGGCAGCCTCAATTTAACATTTAATTAGGAAATACAAAAATCAGATATAAATTCCATGGTATTTCATTACCAGAAATGATATAAAACAAAAAAAAACAGCCGATTAGGCTGCTTTTTAGTGTTTACAATTTATATTTTTATTCACCTAAGTACGTAAACGTAGTTACGTAAGTTTCATTCTCATCTGAATACTCAGATACTGTAGAAACCGTTGCAGTTGTAGGGTAATCACCATCATACGTATAAGACATATTGATGGTGTACTCAATTTCACCTTCCTCATTTTTATATAGTACTTGTGACGGATTGTTGTTCGGGAACAATGCTTTCGCCCTTACAATTTCTTCTGCTTGTGGTGCTGGCGCAAAATTTAATCTAATTTGATCCATAACATCGATCAAGCCTGCTGCTTCTGCAGTTTTATAAAAAGGATTTGGCTTATCATCATAAGAGATTTCTGCAGTGTAATACACAACTTCTTCTTCACCCGTCATGTAATCATAGTCATATTCAATAAACTTGATTACAGATGGGTTTCCATTATCATCATATTCCTCAACCTGACCTGTTTCAAAGGCATCGTAAGGTGAATCATATAACTCTTCAACATTTCCGTTATCAACGTTACCGGAAACATTGCTTAAATCCCCATCTTCATAAATGAAATTAGTTGTTTCGGTGCCATCAAAAATAGAGTTTAACTGTTGCTCGCTATTATATGAAAATATAATGCTGGTATTGTCATCAGAATTTTCTGCAGACCCCACATTTATAGAGCTGATCAGCTTTGTTTCCACATTACCATTTACTTCTTCAAACTCGTCTGAGGTAGAATCATCACAGCTAAAATTTAAGATTGCAATTGATGAAAATAGTAAAATTTGATTAATTGATTTCATGCTTAATTTTTGGTTTTAATTTATTTGTTAGGTCTATACTTAACCATTAGCTTTTAAAAATATTGCAATGTATTTATTACGGAAATCCGTAATAATTTAACGAGGCAACTACCACGGTGTTTGTAGGAATAATTTGATTCGAAAAAAAAAATTAAATAAAAAATGCCCACCGAAATTCGATGGGCATTTTTGGTACTTAACCTTTCTGTTATTGAAAGATTATATCACTTTATCCTATGTTAATTCATATACTTAATACTATTCTGCGGCTCCTTCAAAAATAGTGTTGAAGATAAGTTTATATGTTCCTCTTGGTTGTGCTCTAAATTGAGGTCTAAATGCAAACAATACAACTGAACCTTCACCGTATTTCGCTTTGACCATGGCCGGTTTTTTAGCAATGTACTTTTTCTCTCCCATTGCCCATCCACTCATTAAAAGGTCTTTCTCTGCATAAGTGGCTATAACCTCAATCTCTGGTACCGGGGCATCTTTGATATCTTCCGTACCGCCTTCGCCTTTTTTACTTTGTTTGTCTATTACAAAAGCACGACTCTTATTAAATGATACCGCCACCGTATCTTGCATACCAAATGCCAACGGATGTGTGGTATCTATGCCCGCTTTTATCAATGAACCCGGTATAAAGAATTCTTTGCTATTGGTGCCTTCTGTAGCATCTTTTAAAGGCAAACCAAATTGCTCAATCACATAGTTACTGGCAGCATCAAATGCAATTAACGTTCCGCCATTTTTTACATAGTTACTTAAGGCCAATGATCCCTCTAGACCAATACCCCCTGTAAACTTCTCTGGCATTTTTAAAGTTGAATTACCATGTAAAATTGATTTTGCGCGTTGCGACGGTATGATCAATACATCATACTGAGACAGGTCTTTTGTTTGTATGTCGGTATCATGAAGCGTATCTGTCTCAAATGCATATTCATCCATTATAAAACGTGTCCAACCTTCATCCATATTAGAAACCCAAGATTTGTACAAGCCTACTTTTGGAGCGTGAACCTTTGTCATTTCTACTTTTGGTTCTGCGGATAACCCAGTAACCTCTAAACCATATTCAGCAGCTAAATCTTCTATAGATGCATTACCGCCAGATACAATATATGAACCCGCCGGATAGGTGGTTTTACCAGATTTAAACGATGCCTTGGTCTTGTACGCCGTACCGCCCGCTTTCAATATTTTATTGGTTGCAGCGACCGATGCATTACTATTGGCATTCAACAAATACCCAAAAGAAGCATTCCCTTTTACGTCTCCTTCATAATACGGTGCAGCGTCTATCACTTTTTCTGTAGTTACCTTGAACGGTTCTGCAATTTTATCTACCGCAATACCCATTTGCATTGGTAATGTCCACCCAGCTAAATCATACGGAGTGTCTGGAGGACCGCCTGGATATTGAAAACGTGTTGGGTAGTTTTGCTTTTCCATTAGATCCATTAAATACGGTCTAAAGGCTTGAGCCGTATAAATGATATACGCTCCTTTTTCATACTTCTTGCCGTTGATCTCAAAGTTTTTGGTTGCCTTCTCAATTTCAATTCCGCCCTTAAGAAGCACATTTACTAAGTTTACGGACTCAAAAGCATCCCATTGTTCTTTACTTATTACGTATGCGAACGGACCTTCTTTTTTTGACTTTTCAATTGCCGAAGCTCCCATTTTGTAAATGTTATATAGGTAGTTGCTCTTACGATCGGCAGCCAAATCTAAAGTTGCCCAAGTAGCGGTCAACATATAATCTACTGCATCGCGAAAGTGAGATTCGCCACCCTTCCATGGATCTGGGTACATAATATCAGTACCATCGGTAGGTGTGCCACCAGCTACAGTTTTCGGTAATTTCTCTGGATCGTAATATCTTGGAGTTGGCGAGGTGTGTCCGGTTTCCGTTAAAATACCGATCATATTGTGGTAATAAGGCACGGTACGCCCACCACCGTTCCAGAACATGGTATAGAAATTATCGGCAATGGCACCTGGCATATTTTCCAATGAAAATCTTTTGGTCATTGCAGAACCTACTTCACTTACTCCGGCAGTAATTGCTGGGTGTATTCTAGGGTTCACAGGGTCCGCATATGGTGGCAAAGATATTTTTGTCCAAGATGGAGAAGATTGGTGGTGGTTATACACAATCTGCGGATACCACTCGTTGTACAAAATTTTGGTTACATTATACGTCTCTGGCATGGTATTCATGAACCAATCACGGTTATTATCGTGCCCCATGTAGTAGTGATATAAAATAGGCGGGCGAGATGTCTCATAAGGAGTACCCAAGTTCTTCTTGTACCAGTCTACAACAATATCCAATCCATCAGGATTCATAACCGGCATTAAAATTGTGATTACGTTTTCTCTTATTTTCTTTATTTCAGAAGTTTCAGAAGTAGCTAAAGTATAGGCAAACTCCGAAGTCATTTGACCGTGAGCCAACTCCGTAGAGTGCATACCACCATCAACCCAAACAATTGCTTTACCTTCTTCAGATAATTTTTTGGCTTCGTCATCAGATACCTGAACACGTGCAAGTTTTGTACTAATGTCTTTCCACTTGTCTAAATCTTTAAGATTCTCTTCACTAGAGATAAAAAGGATGTACATTTTTCTACCTAGTACACTTGTACCAATTTCAACCTTTTTAACACGGTTAGAAGCTGCGTCTAGTTGACCAAGGTAGTCTTCAATTTGGCTATAGTCTGCCAACTTATAGTCGGCACCCACTTTAAAGCCAAAAACATCTTCGGGAGAAGGAACGGTTTGTGCCACCGAAACGGATATGCACAAAATGGTAAGTACAAGGGACAGTAATGCCGCCTTGCACCAAGAATTTTTTGTAGTCATTTTTTGAATTAGTTTGTTTGAACTAGGAAATTAAGAAATAGTATAGAGCTAGGTAAATGTATCTAACAAAGATTATGTTAAAAGAAATGTTAATTTCTTAGTTGATAATCTAAAGGTGGTGTTATTAAGGAAATGGTTTATCAAAGATCAAATCTACTACTATTTGTGAAGATGTATCTTGATCTAATAATGGTTGAACTCCGCAGAATGCACTTGGCTGACATGACATATATAAAAAAACTCCATTAAATCAAATGATCTAATGGAGTTTTGAATGTGGTCTCACCTACCTTAAGTTGACCACCTGTCCCGATAGCTATCGGGAGAGTCAGGTGCTCTTTGTTTCATTAAATATCTTGTCTTGTAATTCGGCATACTTAGTTAAATTTTGAATATAAACACTACTCTTCATTGATTTAATTTTTCGTTCCAAACGTATAGCATGCGCATAATTATCGCAGTCAAACTTTAAGAACAAAACCCAATCATTTGTAATCGAAGTGAAGCTCTTAGCCCCATATGTACCAGCATTATGGTTTTCAATACGTTGTTCTAAATCTTCATGACATGCACCGATATAGAATTTATTGAGTATAGCACTGTGGAGAATGTACGTGTGTGACATACCTAAAAATAAAAAAACTCCATTAAATCAAATGATTTAATGGAGTTTTATGTGTGGTCCCACCTGGACTCGAACCAGGGACCACCTGATTATGAGTCAGGTGCTCTAACCAGCTGAGCTATAGGACCGGTTATAAATTCAATATTTCAATTCTTAATCTTTTCACCACCTGTCCCGATAGCTATCGGGAGAGTCAGGTGCTCTAACCAGCTAATTAAAAACCGGTTAAAATTTTATAATACGCATTCTAATTTGAAATCAGTAAGACTGGTGCTCAAACCAGTTGTATTATAAAACCCGCAAATTGCGGATGCAATATTACTACTTATTTTTAACTGACACAAACAATTCTACCGCTACTTACCAATTTCTTGACATAACTCTACCAACACCCCATTCGCAGTCTTAGGGTGAACAAATGCTACGAGTTTGTTATCTGCTCCTTTTTTAGGTTTTTCATTTAATAACGTGAAACCTTCTTTTTTTAAACGTTCCATTTCCCCTACGATATCTTCTACCTCAAAAGCTACATGGTGTATGCCTTCCCCTTTTTTTTCTAAGAATTTGGCGATAGGTCCGTCTGGTTCTGTGGCCGCTAACAATTCTATTTTGTTTGGTCCGTTTTTAAAGAAAGAGGTTAGTACACCTTCCGATGCCACTTCCTCTTGTTTATAGGGTGCTACACCCAATAATTTCTCAAAAAGTGCATTGGAATCTACCATGTTCTTTACCGCAATACCTAAATGTTCGATCTTTTTCATGCCTTATTTGCTTCAGAGTACATCATATAAGGGTTAAGATACATTTTAATATGTATTTTTGCAGTATGGAAACGCAAAGACAACGTAAGATCGCGGGAGTTATTCAAAAAGACATTGTAGATATTCTACAAAAGGCTGCTATTGATGGTGGTCTACGTAATACACTTATTTCCGTTTCTAAGGTTTCGGTCACTACAGATTTATCTATCGCAAAAATATACTTGAGCATTTTCCCTAATGAGAAATCGGGAGAGTTGATGGAAGGTATAAAATCTAACCAACCGCTAATAAAACACGAGCTTTCTCAACGCACACGTAATCAATTACGCAGAGTACCGGAGTTGTTGTTCTATTTAGATGATTCTTTAGATTATATAGAGAATATAGAAAAGTCATTGAAGCGCGAAGAAAACCCAATAGAGAACAGAGATTTGTTACCTAAACGCAAAAAGAGCTGATCGGTTGAATTTTCCACTCTATATCGCTAAAAGGTATGTGCGTTCTAAAAGTACCCAGAACGCGGTCAATATTATTAATTTCATTACCTTTTTAGTTATAGTTATTGGCTCTGCGGCACTATTTATTGTGTTATCGGCTTTCGCCGGATTAAAAACTTTTAGCCTTTCGTTTACCGAGTCTTTTGACCCACAGTTAAAGGCAATGCCCGTAGCGGGAAAAACTTTTACATTATCTCCAGAACAGGAAGAACGTTTGCAATCGGTTGACGGACTCGCATTTTACTCCAAGGAAATCGAGGAAAAGGTATCTCTAGAACATCGAGGGAAAAATCATATTGCATACATAAAAGGGGTCGATAGTAATTACACCAAAGTGACGGGTGTTGACAGTACGCTCTATATTGGTAATTGGACCATTAATGAATCTCAAGTGGTATCCGGTTTGGGTATTGCCAATATCTTAGGGGTTACCATAAATCAATTTCGTAGTCCCATGCAGATTTATGCTTTTAAACCTGGTAAAGGCTCTATTTCACAGCAAAGTATCTCATCGCTCTATAATCAATTACCCATGGTGATTGGTGGTGTATATGCCGTTGAGGCCGATTTGGATAATAAATATGTTTTTGCCGATCTACGATTGACTCAGGCTTTATTGGAAAAAGATTCGCTTTCCATTTCGGGTATCAATTTTAAAATGGACGATGGCGTTGAACCTAGTGCGGTTCGCTCAGAAATTCAATCTATTTTAGGTTCGGATGTTCAATTAAAAAATAGGCAGCAGTTAAACAGTACCCTCTATAAAATGCTGAATACCGAAAATGTGGCTACCTACCTCATCTTTACCTTGGTACTGATTATTGCTCTTTTTAATGTTGTTGGTGCTATAATTATGATGATTTTGGACAAGCAACAGAACTCAAAAACACTATATAGCCTTGGAACTACAATTAAAGAACTACGACGAATTTACTTTGTACAGGGAATTCTAGTTACCGGTTTTGGCGGACTAATAGGTGTATTGCTTGGCGTGCTTATCGTTTGGTCTCAACTTGCTTTTAGTTGGTTGAAAATTACTCCGTCGCTGGCTTATCCGGTTAAGTTTGAATTCATCAACATTGGTATTGTACTGGCAACCATTTTAGTATTGGGCGTAATTGCTTCTAAAATTGCAAGTAGCCGTATTAATAAAAAGTTGGTGGATCTTTAAGTGTTGGTAAACTGATGGTCTCCAAATTTCTCTAAAACCTCATTAAAGGCTGCAAATACAGAAGTCGAATCATCACTAGTGACCATTTTCATTCTATATTCCTTAAAATTAGGAATACCCTTAAAATAGTTGGTGTAATGTCTTCTAGTTTCAAAGACTCCCAAAGTTTCACCTTTCCAATCGATGGACATCTGTAAATGACGTCGGGCAGCTTCAACACGTTCTGCCATAGTAGGTGGCGCTAAGTGTGTTCCTGTTTCAAAATAGTGTTTTATTTCCCTAAATATCCAAGGATAACCAATACTTGCACGACCTATCATGGCGCCATCCAAACCGTATTCATCACGCATTTTTACTGCTGCTTCCGGTGAATCTACATCACCATTACCAAATACGGGAATGTGCATTCTAGGATTGTTCTTTACATCTCTTATAGGGTTCCAATCTGCGCTTCCCTTATACATTTGTGCCCGTGTTCTACCATGAATGGCAATTGCCGCGCAACCTACGTCTTGTAATCGTTCTGCAACCTCAACAATTTTAATAGAGCTATCATCCCAACCCAGTCTAGTTTTTACCGTAATGGGCAGGTTACTATGCTCTACCATAGCCTTGGTCAAAGAGACCATAAGGTCAATATCCTTTAAAATACCGGCTCCTGCTCCTCTTGACACTACTTTCTTTACCGGGCAACCAAAATTGATGTCAATAATATCTGGTTTAGACTTTTCAACAATCTCTACAGACTGCAGCATACTGTCTAAATTGGCACCAAATATCTGAATACCTACAGGGCGTTCCTTCTCATAAATATCCAACTTCATGACACTTTTTGCCGCATCACGAATCAATCCTTCCGAAGAAATAAATTCTGTATATACCACATCTGCTCCTTGCTCTTTACAAAGGGCACGAAACGGCGGGTCGCTCACATCTTCCATAGGTGCTAAAAGCAACGGAAAATCAGGTAGTTGTATGTCTCCTATCTTGGGCACTGCATTCTAATTTTGGGTTGCAAAGTTATATAAAAATACGGGAAGGTCATTACCATGACTATTGGATAAATAATATAGTATTAAAGGCTATTAAGGTAGGTTGAAATACTTGTTTTAGTATCAAAAGAAAAAAGCCGGTAAGGTTTTTATGATTTTAGCAGGGGTCTACCTATTAATTAGTTTAGGCGTTTGTGGGTCTATGATATCTTAACAGAACTATAGCCGTTTGTTTTCATCTGTATGCTTGCTTTTAGAATTATCGCGAATTTTAGTATTTCCGAATTTATATCTAAAGCCCAAAACAAATAATCGATTTTCGGGTCTTGTACTTGTGGAATTATTTTGGTCAAGGTAATTTCTTGTAGAATAGGTGTTACCGGTATTAAAAATATCTTCTACTCCTACTGAAACACTAGCATCTTTATTCCAAAAAGTCTTTCTAAAATTTATACCTAATTTACTATATGATCTAAAACTAGCATTACCTTTCACGTATGGAGAAATATAGGTGAACGCCATGTCTGCATACAACGATTCATCTTTTAACAATGTAAAATAGTTATTCGCTCTTATATATGTTGTCCAAATAGAATTCTCTATGACAGCATCTGATTCTAAATCAACAAAACTATTCTGATTATAATAATGACTTGCTAAAAAATAAAAATACCAATATGAAGTAAGGTATTTAGAAACACTTACATCTGCACCAAAATTATAATTGGTTTCTAAATTTACATATTGTGCCTTAAGTGTATTGGTCGTATTATCTTGAATAAATTGTTGTACCTGTTCGTCAGATTTTATACTGGTAAATAGTGCAAACTTATAGTCTTTGTCAAATACATAATCAACTTCTACGTACGATCGATAAGCTGGTTTTAAATTAGGGTTTCCTTCGAAAATAGAATTTGCCGATAAATAATATTGGAACGGGTTGATACTGCTATATCTTGCCCGGGTTATTCGCCGGTAATATTTTAGCATAAAAGCATTTTTGTCTTTCGTATAAGACATTGACAGGTTTGGAAACAAATCAAAATAAGAATTACTGTTCGATAAGGATAATACATCTAAATCTCCCTTAGTATCTGTATATTCTCCTCGAAGACCGGCATTTAATTTCCATTTATCCCAATTGTTGCTGAAACTGATATACCCAGCATAAATTTGCTCATCATAATTAAAAATTCCAGACCCTGTTGGGTTAATACTATCTACGTTATCATCAAAACCAGTCTGTAATATACTTGCCTCTGAGTTTATGTTCGCAAATCTAAGACCTGTCTCAAATGTAGATTGTTCAGATAATGGAAGGGTTAAATCTGTTTGAGCACTAAAAAGGTTTATAATTTGGTCAGATTTTAAGTTCAACGTATTTTCAGATGTATTTTCGGTAAAACCTTCTACAATGTCATTATTTAATTCTTGATTGTCTTTAGAATCATAGTAGGTAAAGTGGGCATTTGTAGAAATTTCTGCTCCATCGTCGTTCAACTTATGAACCCAATCTAAATAATTAGATGAATTGAAGGTATCGTCATTTAATATATTTAGACCTTTTAAACGTGCCGTTAGTACTTCATTATTGTTTTCTATGTCAGTAGTAGAGGTATATTCAGTGATACGATCAGGCGAAAAGCTTGAAGTAGAAGATAGGCTTATGATATTCTTATCATTCAATTGTATATCTAAAAATAAGTTTAGATTGTGACTCTTTTCTTTGGTTATAGATTTTTGTTCTGCTGTCCATAACTCATTCTCCTGTCCGTTTTCAAAAAATGTAGTAACGTCAGTATACCGAGTCCAATTTCTATTATGGCTAAAACTATAATTTGTAGTAAAATCTATCATTTTACCTTTAAAAAAATGATCCGTTCCAACCGTATGTTTTGGTAATACCCCTTGTGTGTATTTGTTGAACACTGCACCATTATACCCGGCTACTAGATTTTTTTTCATTTTAATATCTATAAGCAAACCACCCTCTGCGCTATATTTAGCAGGCGGACTCGTTATTACCTCTATAGATTGCACATTACTTGCCGAACTACCGCTAAGTAAATTAATTACATCTTCTTCTGGCAAATTTACCAACTTACCATTGATCATAATATTGACTTTAGAGCTGCCATTTACATACAAACGATTGTTCATGACCATAACACCTGGCGTGCGTTTTAGTACGTCCCATATATCACTATCGGAAATTGAAGTATTTTCAATATTGAAGATATGGCGATCTGCCAGTTGCTCTAGTTTAGGTTTGTGCTGCGTTACCACCACCTCGTCTAACTCTTGAGAACTTGTAAGAACCAAAGGTGCTATTTCAATAGTATCGGTTATTGTAAACAAGTCGCTTTCAACCGTATTCGCAATATAACTAGCAACTATACGGTAACTGCCAGAAGAAACAGACTTAATTTCATATCCTCCCTGATCATTGGTAACGGTTCCTTTTATAAATTCACCGTCTTCACCCATCAAAATTACATTGGCAAGAACAACAGGTGCATTGTTCTCGTCTATAACCAAACCATTAATAGAAAAATCTTGAGCAATCGCTAGATAAAACGTAAGAAAAAATATAGACGATAAATATATATTCCGGGTCATTTAATATGCAGAATTCTAATTAAATGTAGGAAAGTAATATTGAAATATCTTACAGAAAGTATAAAAAATATCTACTACAACTATAAGAACCTGCTAAATAAGTAGTTATAACTACTCTAACCGTTCGCGCTCTATTTTATCTATGTTACGCTGGTTATCTTCTAAGCGGAAATTACCGAAGTTATAGGTGAAACCAAACTTAACATATTGGGTTTCCGGTTGGGATAAAAATCTGTTGTCTTGATTTAAATACTTAGAAGACATATACGAATTGTAGTTACCCAGTAAATCATTAGCGCTTACACTCAAAACTGCTCTATTATCTAAAAAAGATTTTCTTAGACCCACTGATAGATTGGTAGATTCCTCTTGAATGAAAGAACCTTGTAACCAACCCAATAAATATACAAACCCTAATTCTCCTTTAAAACTACCATCGTTGGACAGCGTAACGTAATTAGTAAGGTCTATATATGCCCCGTTATAATCATTCTTATAAGAATAATTATCGCTCTGTAGGGCTATAAAGGTTTCATCTTCATGAAATAGCGAAATATAGCTATACAAATACCAACTGTTGGTAATAGATTTACCATAGGTAAAATCGAACCCATATGAAGTGCTTTCCAGTACATTTTGCGTAATATCCCTTAAAACAAAATTATCATTGTCTTGAAAAGTAAGTGTTGAGATATACATGCCATTATCTCGGTAATAGAAATCAAAATAATATTCTTGATTTAAGGTATAGTTCAAATTAAATTTATGACTAAAACTTGGTGTTAGGTTTGGGTTACCCTCTTCAAAAGTACGTTCATTAATGTACGTTCTAAACGGATTTAAATCTTCATATCTAGGTCGTTGAACTTTTCTAGCATAATCAAACGATAAACTATGGTTCTCATTAATAGTATGTAGAATATACAAAGATGGAAATAGTTCAAAATAGTTAAGATCGTTAATGCTAGATACATTTAAGGACACGCCAGAACTTTCTGTTTGTTCTGCGCGCAAACCCGTCTTTATGCTCCATTTTTCCCAATCTTTAGATACACTGAAGTAACCTGCATAAACGCTTTCGTCATACGTGTAATCATCAGATAAATTCGGTATAAATTCCGTGCCATTATTCTGTAGAAAATAATCTAACTTACTTTCAGAGTCTATAAAAGAGCCTTTGGCACCTGTTTCAAAGAAAACACTACCAATGTAGTCGTTATAATCAATTTGAGCTGTTTTAATTTCTATTTGCTGATCTGCCAGGGTAGAAAAATTAAAATCACGAATAAATGATCCCCCAGGCTCGAAATAGTCAGAATTCACATCTTGATTTCTATCCAAATCGAAATTCGTATAATGTGCGTTTATCAATAAATTTCCTTGGTCTTTAAATTGATGCTTGAATGTAAGGTCACCGGAAATATTACGCTTTTTTTCACTCAGAAAACTCTGTGTTGTAAATAAAGAATCTAAAAGACCCGATGCATTTGTAATTGTTGTTTCCTGGAAAAAATCGGCATCCCTTTTTGGTTGAAATAGGGCATTACTTGTAAAACTTAATGCATTTTTATCATCAAAATTATAGTCTATAGCCAAACCAGCACTATGTGTATTGTTTCGTATTACTTGATCAAAATCAGTATCCCAAACGGAAACAATACCGGTATCATCCATGAAATTAGTATTGTTCAAGGTATTCTTAAATTCCTTCTTAGGAGTAAAATTATAACTGGCGTGAACGTTTAACTTTTTGGTTTTATAAAAATGAGAGGTTCCAAAATTGTACTTCGGAAAGACCCCTTGTGTATACCCAGCATTTACTTTTCCTTTATAACCAATAGAAACATTTTTACTGGTAACAATATTCAATACCGATCCACCTTCAGCATCATAACTTGCTGGAGGATTGTGAATTACCTCAACAGATTTTATATTTTCTCCTTGGTAATTTTCCAAAAGATTTTTAACCTCATCGGAAGACAATTGAACTTTACGGTCATTAATATAAACGGTAGTTGCTTGGTTTCTCACTTTCAATTCATCATTCATCATAATCACTCCTGGTGTTTGCCTAAGAATGTCCCATGAATTGTTCTGAGAAACAACTGTATTTTCAACATTGAAAACAATACGGTCAACCTCCCTTTTTACAACAGGTTTATTGCTGGTAACGGTAACTTCGTTTAATTGTTCAGCTTCCTGTGCAATAATCAAAGCACCTATTTTCGTGTCACTTATAATTTCTAAGGGTAAATTCTTAGACACTTGACCAACATAAGACGCTTTCAAAAAATAAAGACCTTCTGCAATACCTGTAAATACAAAAACACCGTTTTCATCTGCAGAAGTACCTTTTACCAAAGTTGAATCTGTAACGGTGAGTAGAAAAACAGAGGCAAAAGCAATAGGTTCTTGGTATTGGTCTTTTACTTCACCTTTAAGCTCAAAAGATTGTCCATGTGCAAATTGTGTAACACCTAAGGTGAAACAAAAAATTATAAATAAAGGTTTCAACAGAATTTTGGGGCTATTTGTCAAATCTTAGTATGCTATTGTCGTAATTCTTTACAATATATGTAATCCAAAGTTATAATTACAATAAATAAATAGATAACCACTCTAAAGCTTAGCGCTATAAATTAGATTATATTTGCAATTGCTCTTTAATGCCGAGTATATTTTTGGTAAATAAAGAGCGTCATTATTACTGTTTCCGCTATGAAAAACATTAGAAACTTCTGCATTATTGCACATATTGACCACGGTAAAAGTACCTTGGCAGATAGACTGTTAGAATTTACAGGATCGGTTACCGATCGTGAGAAAAAAGAACAGTTACTAGATAGTATGGATCTTGAAAGAGAACGTGGCATTACTATTAAAAGTCACGCGATACAGATGGATTATATCTATGAAGGAGAAGAATATGTTCTGAATTTAATTGACACCCCTGGTCACGTTGATTTCTCATACGAGGTTTCTAGATCAATTGCTGCCTGCGAAGGTGCTCTACTTGTTGTTGATGCTGCACAGAGCATACAGGCACAAACCATTTCTAACTTATACTTGGCGTTAGAAAATGATTTAGAGATTATCCCGGTTTTAAACAAGGTTGATTTACCTAGTGCCAACCCAGAAGAGGTTACAGATGATATCGTTGATCTATTAGGTTGTAAGGCGGAAGAAGTTATACCGGCATCTGCAAAAACAGGTATTGGTATTGAGGAAATTTTAAGTGCAATTATTGAACGTATTCCTGCTCCCAAAGGAAACCCAGATGAAGCATTGCAAGCTTTGGTTTTCGATTCTGTCTACAATCCGTTCAGAGGCGTTGAAACCTATTTTAGAGTTGTAAACGGTTCTATTAAAAAAGGACAAAAAATAAAATTTGTTGCTACCGATAAAAGTTACTTTGCAGATGAGGTTGGTACCTTAAAATTGACTCAGCATCCTAAAAAAGAAATAAATACAGGTGATGTGGGATACTTGATCACAGGTATTAAAGATGCCCGTGAAGTAAAGGTTGGTGATACCATTACAGATTCTGCAAACCCAACAAAAAATGCAATTGCAGGTTTTGAAGATGTAAAACCAATGGTATTCGCCGGTATATATCCTGTAGATACCGAAGATTTTGAAGAGTTAAGGTCTTCTATGGAAAAGTTGCAACTAAACGATGCTTCTTTGGTATTCGCCGCTGAAAGTAGTGCTGCACTTGGATTCGGTTTCCGTTGTGGATTCTTGGGAATGTTGCATATGGAAATTATTCAAGAACGCTTAGAGCGTGAGTTTGATATGACCGTAATTACAACGGTACCAAACGTTAGCTACTATGCATTCACTAGAAAAGATCCGGAGGTGCCGTTAATTGTTAACAACCCTAGTGATCTACCAGATCCATCTACAATTGATCGAGTAGAAGAGCCATATATTAAAGCTACCATTATTACTAAATCGGATTTTGTTGGTAACGTAATGTCGCTCTGTATAGAAAAAAGGGGACAAATTACTAACCAAACCTATTTGACCACAGAGCGTGTTGAACTTAATTTTGATATGCCACTTGCAGAAATTGTATTCGATTTCTACGATCGACTTAAAACGGTTTCTAAAGGATATGCGTCTTTTGATTACACCCCAATAGGTATGAGAGAGTCAAAATTAGTTCGTGTAGATATTTTATTGAACG
The DNA here is from genome assembly GCF_902506355.1 of Maribacter litoralis. NCBI lineage: Bacteria > Pseudomonadati > Bacteroidota > Flavobacteriia > Flavobacteriales > Flavobacteriaceae > Maribacter > Maribacter litoralis. The sequence goes on from NZ_LR733271.1 coordinate 1,675,417, forward strand.
CACAAACTGTCGATGCGCTTTCTGCCTTAATACATTTTGATAGTGCTACCACTATTGGTAAGAAAATGTGTGAGAAGTTAAAGGAGCTTATACCAAGACAACAGTTTGATATTCCTATTCAAGCGGCTATTGGTTCAAAGATCATATCTAGAGAAACAATTAAAGCCTTACGTAAAGATGTTACCGCTAAATGTTATGGTGGAGATATCTCTCGTAAAAGAAAGCTGTTAGAAAAGCAGAAAAAAGGTAAAAAACGTATGCGACAAGTGGGTAATGTAGAAATTCCACAAGAAGCATTTATGGCGGTACTGAAGTTGAACGACTAAATTATCTTACTTCTTTCTTATTTTTTAAATTCAATTGGTTGGGGAACTTGCCTGTGCTTTTTAAATAAACATTTTTAAATAGGATAATGGCTTTAAGATGCTTCTATATAATAAGATATAGTTTGTCCTCGTAGTTCAAAATAATTAAAAATCGTAAAGAAAATCTGAAGTTACTCTTTGTTTTTGGCTTCCTCTTTATCCGGATCTTCGGTTGGGAACATTTTACCTAAGTATGCCAGTTTATATCCTTTTTGAATGTCTGTAAAGTCTTTACTAAAGGCAGTAATGATATGAATATCTCCTTCTGGATCAATGAGGAACAAGGGAACGATATCGGCATCTGCCTTGGTAATTTCTATCAAACCTTCATAATGTTCTGTGTCATGCAATTCTATTTCATGTATAGCCGGAAACTTCCTTGCCGCTTCGGTCAGTTTGATAAAATCATCTGTATGTGAAAACAATCCTTCTTTCGGATTATTCTCTGGGTCTGACATTTCATCTGCATCAACAAGTCTAAATGAACCATTTTCTCCAAAGGCATCTTGAAACTTATCAATAGCATATTTATTAATATCAGAATTCGCGGTCAACGCCATTAAATATCCAATATCGTTCAATTCAATATTATCGATTAAATTATCTGAATAAATGTTTGCCGAAATAGCCTCTAGGCCTAGTTTGTTCGCTTTGTCAATATTAGACTGGTTATTGTCGATCAACACTACATGCCTATCATTTTTATGTAAATAATCGCCAATTAAACGGGAAACTTTAGAAGCACCCAATATTAAAATACCTTCGGATTTGTTTAGAAAAACACCTATTAATTTGGCAAACACTCTAGCTGTAGTTGCATTTAACAACACCGTACCCAAAACGATCATAAACACCAAAGGCGTAATATACTCTGCACCCACTTCTCCTTTAGATAGCAGTTTAGAACCAAATAAAGAGGCAATACCTGCGGCAACAATACCTCTAGGACCTACCCAACTTATAAAAAGCTTCTCGTTGAATTTTAAGTTAGAGCCTATTGAACTTAAAAATACACCAAGAGGCCTAATCACCAATACAATGGCCAAGAATAACGCTATGGTTTTCCAGGTAAATATCAACTCTAAGTCGGCAATATTTATGTTAGCAGCCAATAAAATGAAAAGTATGGATATTAAAAGAATACTCAACGATTCTTTAAAATAAAGTAGTTCTTTTATATTCGGCAAATTCGTGTTGCCCATAACCATACCCATAACCACTACGGCCAATAAGCCCGATTCATGCGCAAATACATCGGACATTACAAAAACTCCCAATACAACAGAAAGTGATACTACATTCAATAAATAATGAGGAATAAAGGTCTTTTTAATTAAAAAGGTAAGGGCATGCGCAAACGTAAAACCGAATGTAAAGCCAAATAAAAGAATTTTACCAAACTCGATTAAAGCGGTAACCGTATAAGCTTGACCTTCACCAACACTAATAAACTCATACACCAATACCGCAGCTAAAGCACCAATGGGATCAATGAGTATGCCTTCCCATTTTAAAATAGCTGAAATATCTTTCTTAAGTGGTATATTCCTTAAAATAGGAGTAATTACCGTAGGACCGGTAACAATAATCAATGCTGAAAAAAGAAAGCATAGCTGCCATGAAAGCCCAAAAAGAAAATATGCAGCAAGTGCAGCCCCAAAAAAAGTGGTTAAACTACCAAGTGTAATAAGTTTTGTAATTACGGGACCTATATTTCTTATTTCAGAACGTTTTAGGGTGAGTCCGCCTTCAAATAGAATAATACTTATTGCCAAAGACACAAAATAATAGAGTCCTTCTCCTGGAAAAAGACCTTTATCCCCATTCCAAATAGGTTCTATTATTTTAGATCCATCTTCTGTATACAAAGTAGACAAAGGTCCAACGATTAAACCGATAAGTATCAAAGGTAAAATTGCAGGCAGTTTTAAGCGCCATGCCACCCATTGAGCAAGTATTCCCAAAATTATAATCCCTGCAAGCTCTAGCATTTAATTTGTTTTGGTTAAAAATAACAATTCTAGACCAGTAAACGATATAAATAACTTACCATAACCCCTATTTTAATTTTAGAGATTTTATCACTTCATAAAATAACTGTATAAGGTTAAATGTAATCTAGGCGATCATAAGGTTCTCTAATATTTAGAGCTTTTAAATTTTAATATAAAAATTGGTTAACTTATACTAAGATAATACTACAACATATTATAAAAATCTTAAGATTATTTATGTAGGCGTAGCTGATGAATGTGCTTGTAAGATTAGCAATTTAAACTCTTAAAATTCATCTTTAATTCTTTCAAAATCAATTATAAATGTATTTATTACACCAAGTTTAATCCTACAAAAGAATCAGAAAAAACACCAAAATAGACAAGACTTTTATAACTTCGTTACTACACAAAAAATTAACTCTTATTATTAATTTGAAAATAATAGGGAAGTGCAATTAACTCATACCCATTAAAAATGTTTGTTCCAGAAAAGCATTCAATCTTAAAAAGCCCTTTATTTTATGGGTTTTTATCGTTTTTTCTGGTTCTTATCATTACTCAATTTATAGCCTATCAAAAATATCAGTTAGATCAAAAATCTGATCAACGAGAAATTGAACAAAGGGTATCAAAATTAAAAGTTGATTTACAAAATGTATTAGGTCAAAGTTATAATGCGACTCATACCTTAGCCTTTATAGTAGACCAATATGGAATACCACAAAATTTCGATAGCGTAGCCCAATTGCTTTTAAACAGTAATAAGAGTATTGATGCATTAGAATTAGTGGATAAAAAAGGTGTAATAACCCATGTATATCCATTAAAAGGAAATGAGGTTATTGGTTTAAATATACTAGATGATCCCGATAATAAAATGGGTGCAACAACTACCCTTAAAAAAGGCGATTATTACACCGCCGGACCTATTTATTTAAGACAAGGTGGCTCTGGAATTATTGGGCGTAAGCCCATGTTTAAAAATGGTGAGTTTAATGGATTTGTAGCGGCCGTGGTACGTTTGTCAACAGTGCTAAATGCTATACAATTAGATACTTTGGGCGAATCGAAATTCTCATACGAGTTGGTTAAAATTAATCTAGACGAAACCGAAGAAACCTTTTATGCTTCTAAAAATATTTCTAAAGAAGGTACTACTACACTTCCGTTAACTACAAGTGAAGGAGAATGGAAGTTATATGTATATTCGAATAATAATAAATTTAATTCCACCTCCACAATTTTCTCCGTTTTAGGTCTTCTACTCGCAATCGTTTGCGGGTTACTTTCCTGGTTTTTAATGCGCCAGCCTTCAAAGCTAAACAGATTGGTTGATGAAAAAACCGCAATGTTAAAAGAAAGTCAAGAGCGATATAAAATGCTTATTGAAGAAGCTTCTGATGGTATTTTTCTGTCCGATTTTAAAGGCAATGTTTTAGATGCTAACCCATTCGCTATACAGATGTTCGAGTATAGCAAACAAGAACTTTTAGATAAAAACATTACTGAGTTGATCTTATCTGAGGACCTTATAAATATGCATAAAAATTTCACTAAAGTCATAGAAGGTGAGTCCATGCGTATTGAGCGTAAAATGATTAAAAAAGATGGTTCTATCTTTTATGGTGAGGTAAGTGGTAAAAAGTTAAGCAATTCTACCATTATAGGAATCGTTAGAGACGTAACCCAAAGAAAAGAACTTGAATTATCTGTCAAAGAAAATTTAGTGAAGTTCAGTAAAGCTTATAACAATGGTTTTGTTGGTATGGTCATCAAAGATCAGAATAAACGATTTGTAGATGCCAATTGCTATTTTCTAGATTTAATAGGTTATTCCTTAGAGGAGATAAAAGGAAAAACCATGCATGAACTTGGGTTAATAGATATGGTTGAGGCCGTAAAGAAAAACCCTAAGCTGAATGCTTTTATTAACTCTGATCGCGTTGATAAAATCGAAATAGAATTAACCACCAAGAATGGTCAAAAGCTTCATTTAATTACATCTAATGAACCTTATGAGTATTTAGGAGAACAACTTTGTTTAAGTACATACATTGATCAAACTGAATCAAAAAATGCTAGCATAGCTATAGAAAAAAGCGAAAAAAGATATAAGCAGTTTACCGAGAGAATTTCAGACGCCTACGTAAGTTTGGATAAAAACTGGTGCTTTACTGTTATTAATGCCAAAGCAGCCAGAATAGTTGGTATAGATTCGAACGAGATGATAGGTAAAAATGTTTGGGATGAATTTCCTTCATTTAAAAATTCTGAGGCTTACGCTATTTATAACGGAGCAGTTAAAAGGCAAGTTTACACCCATTTTGAACAGTACCATGAAGAGGTAGATCGATGGATTGAAAACCACCTATATCCATCTCCAAACGGACTGTCTGTATTTTTTAGGGATATTACACACCGAAAAAAAGCCGATGAAGAAAAGCAACGACTTATCTCAGTAATAGAAAATAGTCCTGGTTTTATAGGTATGGCTACACTAGATGGAAAACCTCTTTTCTTAAATGATGCCGGTAAGAAATTAGTCAACCTGCCTAAAACTATTAACCCAAAAAACACCACTATACTCGACTTTTTTGAAGATGAATACAGGGAGGTAATAGCAAATGAACATATGCCTTCCATTATGGAAAAAGGACTATGGACCGGTGAAGTTCCACTAAAAAACTTTAAAACGAACAAACCTACACCTTTAGAATTTTCAGGTTTCTTAATTAAAGATGAGAAAACTAACAAACCTATTGCCATGGGCGCAATCGGGTTCGATTTAACGGAGCGTAAAAAAACACAAAAAGAAATTCTTGACCTACAGAGTAAAATGGACGCTGCGATAAGAATAGGTAAAATAGGATATTGGGATTTTGACATGAATACTAAAACCTATATATGTTCTCCGTTAATATATCATATCTACAATATTGAACCAGATACCGTAATAGACATCCCTTTTCTTGAAAGTCTCATACACCCAGACGACTTAGATATGCATAGGCAAAACGTAATGTTAATTTTAAAAGAAAAAACCACCCATGCATTTTCTTATAGAATAATAGTAAAAGATGGTTCTGTAAAATATTTAATGGTTGAAACGGAGGTAGATAGAAATGATGATAACCGTGCGGTAAACATTCGTGGTACCATAATAGATATTACTAAACAAAAAGAGGCAGATTTTGAGATTTTAAAATTGCAGAACAGAATGAATGCCGCAATAAGAATCGGTAATATTGGATATTGGCATTGGGACATGACTGGTGATGTTGTAGAGTGGTCTAAAGAAATGTATGCTATACATGAAATCGACCCAAGTACTAAAATGACAGTAGACCTGGTTAGAAAAACAATTTATCATGAAGACCTGTCTATAATGGACAAGGTATTATCTTCAAAACCTGGTGAAAAGCACCCAACACCAAGCATTTATAGATCTCAACTTAAAGACGGTACTTTTAAATATTTTTTAGCTTCATCTGAACTGGTTTTTGATGAGAACGAAGTACCAATTGTATATCGTGGTACCGCAATGGATATTACAAAAACCGTTCTGGCAGAAGAAGCCCTTAAAGAAAGTCAAGAGAAATTTGCCAAAGCCTTTGAGAACAAATTCGTTGGTATGCTCATTCTAGACGAAAGTGAGATTGTAATTGAAGCAAATGCTACAGTTTGTAGCATACTAAATGTTTCCAAAGAACAATTGATTAACAAAAAGATTATGGAGTCGGGTGTGGTTTTTTTAAATGATCATTACACTGAAAAAAGGCATAATACAATAAACCAATTAGAAGAACAAGGTAGAGTTACCAATGAAGAATTTAAAATTACCCTTACAAACGGACAGGAAAAAACCGTTTTAGTGTCTAAAGAATTTTTAGAGATAAAAGATCAAAAAAGGGTTTTGGTTACTATTAATGATGATACCAAAAGAAAAGAAACCGCCGAAAAATTAGCCACTCAATTTATTGAACTTCAAAAAACAAACTCAGAGCTAGATAGTTTTGTATACAGTGCATCTCATGAACTTAGAGCTCCATTGTCTTCTGTATTGGGTCTAATTCAGTTGATAAAAATGGAAGGCGTTGACCCAAAATTATATCAACATATTGATATGATGGAAATTTCAATAGAGAGGTTAGACAGCTTTATTAAAGATATTATTGAGTACTCAAGAAATAAACATAAAAATATTGAGCTAGAACCCATTAATTTTAGTAATTTAATAGAACAGTCTCTTGAGAGTTTTTGGTACTTAGAAAACACCAAAAAAATTAAAGTTGACATAAGCGTTGATGATAAGGTTCAATTTGTATCTGACAGTAAAAGGGTTTCGGTATTATTGAATAATTTTATTTCAAATGCTATTAAGTATCATGACGTTAATAAAGAGTCACCTTTTATTTGGATAAGCGTAAAAACATCTATAAAAGAAGCTATCTTAGTTGTAAAAGACAATGGTGTTGGTATCGATGAAGACCAAATAAAACGAATTTTTGAAATGTTTTACAGAGTATCCTCTAAAGTAATGGGATCCGGTATTGGACTATTCATTGTAAAAGAGGTTATATCTAGATTAAAAGGAACTGTCACATTAAAATCTAAAATTGGAGAAGGTTCAACATTTACGATAACAATACCAAATGAATCAGGTAAATTATAATATGAGCAAGGATATTAATATTTTGTTGATCGATGATTCGGATGTCGATAATTTCATTAATAAAGCTGTTATTTCAAAAGAGGATAATATTTCTCAAATAACCACTATGACATCTGGGCAAGACGCTTTAAACCATTTAAATGAGATTGTTGATAACCCAGATACATATCCAGATATTATTTTTCTGGATATCAAAATGCCGGGTATGAACGGTTTTGAGTTTTTAGATGAATATTTAAAACTGCCCGAAACTATTGTAAATCACTGTAAGATTTACATCTTAAGTTCTTCAATAGATTCAATAGATTCTGAAAGAGGAAAAGAATATGCCATTGTAAAAAAGCATTTGACCAAACCATTGGCACATCATAAAATTGGAGATTTATTGGCTGAAGATTAAACTTTTATAAAAAAGCTATTCATCAATTCTAAAATTCAATAAAAAACACTTTATATAGGGCTTAAATTATAATATCTTCTTAATAATCATAAGATTTGGTACACTTTTATTATTTTGCCCCTTATGAAAATTTATCCCATTGAAACTGGAAATTTTAAGTTAGACGGTGGTGCTATGTTCGGGGTGGTTCCAAAAACAATTTGGCAAAGAACAAACCCGGCAGACGACAACAATTTAATTGATATTGCCGCCAGATGTCTTTTGATTGAAGACGGTGATAGATTGATTTTAGTAGATACCGGTATGGGTAATAAACAATCTGATAAATTTTTTGGATATTACTATCGTTGGGGTGTCTTCAATATAGATTCATCCTTAAAAAAATATGGTTTTCATAGAGATGATATTACCGATGTTTTTTTAACCCATTTACATTTTGATCATGTTGGTGGTGCCATACAGTGGAACAAAGATAGAACAGGTTATGAGCCCGCATTTAAAAATGCTAAGTTTTGGACGAATGAAAAACATTGGAAATGGGCCACTGAGCCTAACCCAAGGGAAAAAGCTTCGTTTTTGAAAGAAAATCTGTATCCAATGCAAGAAAGTGGTCAGTTAACCTTTATTGATCATACAGATAAAAGCTTTTTAAAAGATAGTCCGCTCGGATTTGATATACGTTTTGTTGACGGCCATACAGAAAAACAAATGTTGCCACAATTTACTTATCAAAACAAAACTATTGCTTACATGGCAGATCTTATACCAACAGTGGGTCATATACCTTTGCCTTATGTTATTGGTTATGACACTAGACCACTTATTACCATGACCGAAAAAGAAATATTCTTGAACGAAGCTGTGGAAAACAACTACTATCTTTTCTTTGAGCACGACGCTCACAACCAACTTTGTACTTTAAAACATACAGAAAGAGGAGTAAGGTTAGATCAACTATATACCTTCGACGAACTCTTTAATTAACGCTACACTTTTTAATTTCTAAACTATAAACATTAACTAAAAGTTGCCCATATATGACAAATAATACTCTTAAATCAATCTTCGCCCTTTCTTTTGCGGCCGTTTTATCAGGGTGCGGTAGTACCAATACAGCTACAAGTAGCGGATTAGTTCTTACCCCGGTAGAAAACATTGATTCCACGCCTTTAAAGATTTCAGATTTAACAACAGCCGAAAAAAACAATTGGGGCCATTTAGATCTTGTTTCCGATACCATACCTGGTATGAGCGTTGATAAAGCTTACACAGATATCATTAAAAATAAAAAGGGAACTAAAACCATTGTAGCGGTACTAGATTCTGGTATTGATCTTAATCATGAAGATTTAGATGATGTTCTATGGACAAATACAAAAGAAAAAGCCGGTAACGGTATAGATGATGACGGTAATGGCTACATTGATGATATACACGGTTATAACTTCTTAGGGGAATCTTATAACGAACAATTAGAATATGTTCGTATGCTTCGTTTAAACATTGGAGACGCAGCAACTTTATCAAAAGCTAAAACAAAGCTAGACGCCGAATACAACGAAGCACTACAAGGTAAAGAACAATACGAATCTATTTATCAGGCAGTAAAAAATGCCGATGCAGACGTAAAAAAGTATTTAAACAAAGATACTTACACAAAACAAGACTTAGCCAGTATTACAGCAACCGATGAAACTATGCAGCGTAATGTAGCTATTTTAAATCAAATGTTCGGTATAAAGGATACCATTCCAGAAGTTCTTGAAGAGCTGAACAACGGTATAAAATATTACACCGAGCAGGTAAATTACAATCTCAACAAAGAGTTCAATGGTCGTGAACCGGTTGGTGACGATCCATATGATATTACAGATGTAGATTATGGTAACGGTAACCCTATGAATAGGGTAGAAGATGAAAGCCATGGTACACACGTTGCCGGTATTATTGCTGCCGAACGTAACAATGGAATAGGGGTTAACGGGGTTGCCAACAATGTTGCCATTATGAGTATTAGAGCCGTACCTAATGGTGATGAATATGATAAGGATATTGCCAGAGGTATTAGATATGCAGTTGATAACGGTGCACGAATTATCAACGGAAGTTTTGGTAAGTCTTTTTCTCCAAATGCACAGTGGGTTTATGATGCCATAAAATATGCAGCCGACAACAATGTACTTTTTGTACATGCAGCTGGTAATGATGGTGCAGATCTTGATAACCCTATCAATGCTAACTTTCCAAATGATCAAGTGAACAACGGACCCGAAATTGCAAATAATGTAATTACTGTTGGTGCATTGAACCCAAAATATGGTTCTGAATTGGTTGCAAGCTATTCAAACTATGGTAAAATAAATGTTGATGTTTTTGCTCCTGGTACAGATATCTATTCTACCTACCCAAATAACGATTACGAATATTCTCCTGGTACTTCTATGGCCGCACCTGGTGTTGCCGGTGTTGCCGCATTGGTAATGTCTCAATATCCAAGCTTAACGGCTGCCCAGGTGAAAAAAATAATTTTAAACTCTGGTCTTCCGATCAAAACCAAAGTGGTTTTAGGTAAGAATACCGGCAAAAGCGCATCATTAGATGAAATTTCTACTTCGGGCAAAATTGCAAATGCTTATAACGCGTTGGTAATGGCCAGTAAAGTAGCTGCAGGGCAGATAGAACTTTAATTATATATGACTCAAATGACTAAATCATTTTTTACATTCTTTACCGCTTTATTATCCATTGGGCTATTTGCTCAAGGTAATACCAACTACTGGCAACAACATGTAGATTATACCATGGCCGTTGACATGGATGTTGACAATTTCCAGTATACCGGTACACAGACCTTGGTCTATACCAATAACTCACCAGATGAACTTAAAAGAGTGTATTTTCACTTGTATTTCAATGCCTTTCAACCAGGTAGCGAAATGGATATTCGCTTGCAGAATATTGCCGATCCAGATGGGCGTATGACAACTGCCGATAAGAAAAGTAGAATAGCAACACTTACCGAGAGTGAAATGGGCTATCTACATGCGACTTCATTGACCCAAGACGGCAACCAAGTATCTTTTTCTGAAGAGGGTACCGTATTGGTAGTCGATCTGGCAACACCGATACCTGCAGGTGCTAAGTCTACCTTCAAGATGGAATTTAAAGGTCAAGTGCCGTTACAGATTAGACGTTCGGGTAGAAATAACGAAGAAGGTGTTGCGCTTTCTATGAGCCAATGGTATCCAAAATTAGCGGAGTATGACTTTGAAGGCTGGCATGCCGATCCATATATTGCCCGTGAATTCCAAGGTGTATGGGGAGATTTTGATGTAAAATTGACTATTGATAAGGATTACACCGTTGGTGGAACCGGATATTTACAGAATGCAGATGAAATTGGACATGGTTATGAAACGCCTGGCACAAAAATTAAAAAGCAAAAAGGTAAAACCTTAACCTGGCATTTTAAAGCCCCTATGGTACATGATTTTATGTGGGCTGCCGATCCAGATTATATCCACGATATTCAACAAGTACCTAACGGTCCGGTTTTACATTTTCTTTACAAGGATGACCCAAAAATTCTTGAGAATTGGAAAAAGCTTCAGCCTAAAACTATTGAGGCAATGGAGTTTTTTAGTAAAAATATCGGTAAATATCCATATGATCAGTATTCGGTTATTCAAGGTGGCGATGGTGGTATGGAGTATGCGATGTCAACATTGATAACCGGTAATCGTAAATTTGGTAGTTTGGTAGGTGTTATGGCACATGAACTGGCACATTCATGGTTTCAACATATATTGGCAACAAATGAAAGTAAGCATGAATGGATGGATGAAGGGTTTACTTCATTTATCTCTAAACTTTGCATGACCGAAATTATGGATTCGGATAAAGAAAATCCGTTCGAAAGTACCTATAAAGGTTACAGAAATTTGGCTTTGTCAGGTAAAGAACAACCACAAACTACACATGCTGATCGCTACGCTCTTAATTTTGCCTACGGAATTTCCGCCTATAGTAAAGGATCTATTTTCCTTTCTCAATTAGGCTATATTATTGGTCAAGATAAATTGATGGAAACTATACGTACTTATTACGATGAGTTTAAGTTTAAACATCCAGTACCTAATGATGTAAAACGTGTTGCCGAGAAAATATCTGGTATTGAGTTAGATTGGTATTTAACAGATTGGACACAAACTACCAATACTATCGACTACGGAATTAAAGAAGTGTCTGCCGTTGAAACCAATACTAAAGTTACTTTAGAGCGAATTGGTTTAATGCCTATGCCTTTAGATATATTGGTTGTTTACAATGACGGAAGCAGAGAGACTTTCTATGCACCTTTACAAATGATGCGTGGAGAAAAAGAAAACCCTTATGAGGGTGTAGAGAGAACCGTTATTAAAGATTGGCCATGGGCTTACCCAAGCTATGAATTTGAGATACAAAAACCAATGTCCTCAATACAAGCTATAGTTATAGACCCTTCTCAACTAATGGCAGATGTTAATTTAGAGAACAATGTTTGGCAAGCAGAGTAGTATCTTCTTGTAAAGTTTTAGATATTTATGCCCCCAATTCGGGGGCTAATTCTTTTTAATGCTTCTTTACTAATGGATCAATCCTTCGGAAAAAAGGAAAAACTTAAAAGCAAAATACTCATCACACAATTGTTTGAAGAGGGTAAGGGCATTTCTGTATATCCTTTGAAATTAATTTATCTATCCATCGAAAAAAAAGAAGTCCCTATTAAAAGCGCGGTTACCGTATCTAAAAGAAATTTTAAAAGCGCTGTTGACAGAAATAGGATCAAGCGCTTACTTAGAGAGTCTTACAGATGCAACAAAGCACAGGTTTTTAACAATACAGATGCTAACTTTGCGTTTCTATTTTTATACCTTGGTAAGGATATGCCCACCTTTGAGCAGTTAGATCATAAAATGAAGCTCGTTTTAAACAAGTTTAAGCTACAGATTGATGAAAAAAATAGTAAGTAAAAAAGTTCTTGTACCCATAATAGCCATTGCCTTTCTTTTTATAGGAAGTAGTTATAAAAGTGACTTTTTTGAAATAGCTAAGCAAATTGAAATCTTTACTACCCTGTTCAAAGAATTGAACATGAATTATGTGGATGAAACCAACCCAGCAGAATTAATGGATACCGCCATTAAGAATATGCTCAATGAATTGGATCCATATACCAAATTTCTAAACGAACAAGACGTAGAAACCTATCGTATTAACAATGCTGGTGAATATTCCGGTATTGGTGCCATGGTACGTTCATTCGATGATAGGTTATTAATTATTGAACCACATGAAGGATACCCAGCCGACAAAGCAGGATTAAAGGCTGGAGACGAGTTAATACAGATCGGGGATATCAAAGTAGCCGATTTTGAAAATAATGCCAGTGAGCTTTTAAAAGGGGCTAACGGATCTACGGTTACCGTAACCTACAAAAGACAGGGCAAATTAAAAACTACAAGTATAACTCGTGAAGGTATAGAAGTCGATGCCGTACCGTTTTATAGAATGATAGATAATAAGACCGGTTATATTGTGCTTGCAAAATTCAACGCAAAAGCTACCGATCAGACCAAAGCGGCATTATTGGACCTTAAAGGAAAAGGTGCCGAAAAAATCATCTTGGATTTAAGGGACAATCCTGGCGGCTTGTTATCTGAAGCTATTAATGTTACCAATTTATTCGTTCCAAAAGGAGAGCTGGTAGTGACTACAAAATCAAAAGTTAAAAAATTCAACCGAGAATACCATACCAACAACCAACCTGTTGATGAAGAAATACCGTTAGTAGTACTTGTAAACGGTAGTAGTGCTTCTGCCAGTGAAATCGTTTCTGGTAGTTTACAAGATTTAGATAGGGCGGTAATTATGGGTGCAAGAAGCTTTGGAAAAGGTTTGGTTCAACGTCCGCTTAAATTAACTTACGGTACACAACTTAAAGTTACCATTTCTAGATATTATACCTCTTCTGGGCGTTGCATACAATCATTGGATTATTGGAACAGAGATGAAAGTGGTAATGCCGTTCGTAATACGACCTTCAATGATTTTACCACACGAAATGGTAGAAAAGTACAAGATGGCGGCGGTATCTTACCAGATATTGAAGTAGCTACTTCTAAAACCAATGACCTTACCTTGGCACTTTTACAGAACAATGTCATTTTTGATTATGCTACAGATTACCACTATGCGCATAATTATACAGATGTAAGCGATTTTAAATTTACAGATGCAGATTTCAATGATTTTAAAAATTACGTAAAGAAAAGTAGCTTCTCTTTTGAAACAAAAGCTGAACAAGCCATTAAAAAAGCGCTTTCTGGTGATGAGAACGACTTTTTGGGATCAGAGGTTAAGGATAGCTATAAAACTTTGTTGGCGAACATTGAAAAGGGCAAACTCAATGCCTTGGATAAATACCAAAGCGAGATTCAAAAGAATTTGGAAGATGAAATCGTTAAGCGTTATTTCTATAGAGATGGTCTGTACCAATATTACTTGAACAATGATGAGGCTATATTGGCCGCAACCGAATTATTAAGCAATAAATCAAAATACAGCGCTATTCTAAAGTAACACCTTTTAGTAGCTACACGACTCCTTATCTGTAATTTGATAATACTCTTTGTAGTTCAATGCCTTTGGATCTGTGCAGCCCTTTAAGTTGCGTATTTTAATATTCTTAAAATCTATAGGTTGACCTTCACTTTGTAATGCTATAAATCCCTCTTTTAAAGGTTTACCATCTTGCTTCATTTTAGGGTCATAACCAGTAGCTACACCTCCGCCAATTTGAGGTTTTAAATATTCTAATACTGTTTTTCCGTTAATGATATGTTTAACCAATGAATCATGGTATACGATTAATTCTGCCGTTACCCATTGATCACCATAGTAAGTATCAGACGTAGATTTTATACAATGTCTAGGATCTATTTTACCTTCATAAACAACATCTGTTCCTGGTGAGCACATATTACCGGTGGGGCGTTCTACACCTTCTTCAACTCCCGCTAAAAATTGCATTTCAACACTTATGGGCCAGTCTTGTTCTTTCAACATGGTACGTGGATCTTGAGAATGGAACATTACCCCACTATTTAGAATAGTATAATCTGGTGCTCCTTTATATAGTTCACCAACAAACCGGTATTGCATCGTTAAATGGAAATCTGAAAAAGGTTTATCATAGTATAAATGCGAATACCTGTTATTGAATTCGCCCTCGTATTTATCATACCTCACTTTTACCATATTGTCTTCTACCCTAAACGTATCTGCATAATTATTACCAACTTCATAATGGTGCACTTTGGTTGTCCATCCGCTTAAATCGGTACCGTTGAACATAGTCTCCCAACCATCGTTAGACTGTTGAGCATAGGTAACCGTGCATCCTATTAATATTAAAAATAAGCCCTGAAATAGATTGAATTTAAGTTGTTTAATTTTCATATAAATGCTTCGTTGAAAAGATTGTTGATCGGTATTAATGCAAAAAATACACTTCTAAATATACTCAATGTTCTGATTATAAATAGTAAAGCATTTTTAAAAATATAGTCGATTATAAAATCAACATGATCCATACGAATTTTATAGCTACTTTTAAAAGAACAAACAACACCTTCAACACAATAACTTACCATGAGAAATCTAATAGTATTTTCAATTTGTTTTCTTCTAATACACGCTACACAAGCACAAGATTCAAAAAATGAGAAAAATATAACTCCCATACCAAAAGCAAAATCCTTTATTACCCAGCACAAGGGAGTATTTGGTGGAAAAAATATTGATTATACTACCACTGCGAAAGAAACTTTCCTGACCAATGCAAAAGGAGATTCGATTGCCACATTCTGGTCGGTAGCATATACAAAAACCAACATAGGCGATGTAACCAAAAGACCGGTAACTTTTGTTTTTAATGGCGGACCTGGTTCTGCATCTTTATGGTTACATATGGGTTTCTTTGGACCCAAAGTTGTAAAGGTCGATTCTGATGCAAAATCTGATGATGGAGCGGCACCATACAATTTAGTGAACAATGAACATGGCTTATTAGATATTACCGATTTGGTTTTTATAGATCCCGTTGGTACCGGTTATAGTAGGTTGGTAGGAAAAGGTGAGGGAAAAGATTTTTACGGTTTAAAGGAAGATGTTGATTCTTTTGCTCAATTCATTAGAAAATGGGTTACTGAAAATGAGCGTTGGTTCTCACCTAAATATTTGGCTGGTGAAAGTTATGGAACCACACGTGCCGCAGCCCTAGGAAAAGCTTTGGAAGGCTCTGGCCAAAATATGGCATTGAACGGTATGATACTTATTTCACAAGCGTTAGACTACGCAGGATCCACTTCCATACCCAACAATATCACCTCATTTATTACTTATTTACCGAGTATGGCAGCTACAGCGTGGTATCATAAAAAAGCGGGACAAGGCAAAACATTGCAAGATTTCACAAAAGAATGTAGAGCATTTACCTATAACACCTATATACCGGCACTTTATAAAGGAAACCTTTTAACAGTGTCTGAAAAGAAAGCAATAGCTGAAAAACTTTCTTATTTCACCGGATTGGATACATCATATATTCTGCAATCTAACTTAAGAATATTAATGGGTCGTTTTCAGAAAAAACTACTCGAAGATAAAGGCTTGGCCATTGGTAGACTAGACGGACGATTTATGGGTGATGAGGAAGATAAGGTTTCAGAAAAACCTCATTTGGGCGATGCCTCCAGTTATCAAATTAGTGCTGCTTATACGGCTAGCTTATACCATTATTTTGCTTCTGAACTTAAGGTGAAAATGGATAGACCTTATATTACTTCGGGTGGTGGTTCTAATTGGAGATGGAGAACAGTACCAGATGGTAATTATTGGGAGCCTATGCCAGTGAATACCGCACCTGATCTCGGCGAAACCATGCGAAGAAATACAGCAATGAAAGTACTGGTTGCCAGTGGTTATTATGATCTAATTACTCCTTTTTTCGATGCTGAATATACTTTTGATAGAAACGGAATAGTAAAAGAACGTGTTGAAATGAAATATTATGAAGCTGGTCATATGATGTATACTCATGAACCAGATCTTGTAAAACTAAGTAAAGATATTCGAGAATTTATGACAAGCAAGTAATATATAATTTGGGCTTACTTATCCTTATTCAAAATGACTATTTTCTCTTGTTGGCATTTAAGATTATAAAAATTTACAATGTCTTTTACATGCTTTTTTTTGTATTCTTTGTTCTGAATTTTAGCTACCAGCGCAGGGCAATCTGAAAAATAATCTGATGCTGCATTTTTGAAATTTTTACTAAAGAGCTGATTGGAACCTAAATGGGTTACTTCTCCATTTACTCCCTTAGTGACATATAAGTTTTTAATATCATAATAATTACCAGGCATCATATTCATTTGTCCATTCGTACCACCAACGAACATTGGACTAGAATACCCTGTTTGTTCTAGAACATATAAGTTAACACTGCCTATTTCAAGTTCACGTACCACATTAAAATAACCATCTCGGGTTTCTAAATAAATATAGGTAGATGGCTCTTCCCTATCATTGATAACTACTTGCTCCAAGTTTTCAAAATGATATTTCTCTGCTTTGTCTCCCTTTGATTTCTTAAATTTTACCTGATCCCCATTAACAAGTTTTGCCAACCCTGTGAGTTGTTTACCATTTTTAAAATATAAGGTAGCTGCATCTCTTTGGGCAAAGGCAATCAATCCTACAAAACAGCAGACTAAAACCAGAAGAGACGTTTTTTTCATAGCACGTAATTGATAGATAACTATTATAAAACGGCTACATAAGAACTATGTTATATTCTTTAACCAAATTTCGATGAAGCACCAAGTGCTATATGCAACTGATCAATCTTTTATTGGCTTGGTGATATTCAAGTTTTGAAGTAGGGGATCATCTTCGTTCAATAATCTTTGGGTTCTTAAATAACGTCCTACGTTATACGCATCATAATTTGGAGATTCTTTGTCAACACTGCTAATACGTACCATTTCAGATGAATGTATAAACTGATTATCACCGATCCACATACCTACATGAACCACTTTTTCTGAACTGGTTTCCGTTGCTTTTCTTCCAAAGAACAATAAATCGCCCTTTTCCAATTTACTAAAGTCAGCTATAGAATCTATGAGTTTACCTGCATGCACCTGTTGTGATGCATCGCGCGGAATAACCATACCGTTTAAAAAATAAATGGTTTTCGTATACCCACTACAATCAACGCCTTTTGTAGAAGTACCACCCCATAAGTAAGGCACGCCCATTAATGTTTTTGATGTTTCAATCAGTGATTCTGCGGTATAATCTAAACTAGATAACCATGTCTCATATTCTTGCGCTTCATCCTTTAAAATATAAGCTTGTCTACCATCTGGAAATTCTATTTTAAAATGAGTATCATCTCTATCCACTAATTTTAAAATGCTTCCTGCAACAACATCAGATATTCTATTATCAGCATCTATAGAATTAAATGCATGTCCGTAAGTATTGGTATATATAATCTTGTCTGAAGCTTTCCATTCCGTAATTTGAGATTCGTTCATTAATTGAATACCACCTGTATCTACCCATGCCAAATATTTATCGGGCGTTTGTATTAAGTACCAATCTCCTTCCTTTTTCAACACATTGACAACTGTACCTAAAGTCGCTTGTGTTGCCAATTCTGCTGAGTGTTTAGGGTTACTTCTAAGATTAGCTGCCGAAATGTTAATAACGGCCGTTGTCATACCCTCTAAACTATCTGAAGGCAATATTCTAACCTCATTGGTCGCCTCTATCCCCTTTTTCTTCAAAACGGCTTCTAAAGAATCTATTGCATGTGGTAAATTTGATTCACCAATCAATGTAAAACCCGAAGGACCATCTAAAACATCTATATTAAATAACGCGGTACGTTTATCTGGCGCAAATACATTCTTAATTTGTTCAATCTCATCGGCAAGAATTTTCTTTTGTCCCATACGAACCCCACAAGACATATTTAAAGCAATCATAATCAATACAAAAGCCTTTATAAACAATAATCTCTTCATCCCTAAATAATTTCTAATAGTATTAGCCTTGTGAAATTATGTAATTTTATCGCAAATGAAGAAACTAAAGGTCATAGAACTTTTTGCTGGTGTAGGTGGATTTCGCTTAGGATTAGAAGATACTAACAATTATGAGGTAGTTTGGAGCAATCAATTTGAACCTAGTACAAAAATGCAACATGCATCTAAAGTGTATGAAGCTAGATTTGGCTCAAATAATCACCGTAATCAAGATATATCTGAAGTACCAACAAATGAAATACCCGATGCCGATATTTTGGTTGGTGGATTTCCTTGCCAAGACTATTCCGTTGCTACAACGCTTCATAATTCTAAAGGTCTTATTGGAAAAAAAGGTGTTTTATGGTGGAGCATTCACCGAATATTATCAGAAAAAAAACATCCGCCAAAATATTTATTTCTAGAAAATGTGGACCGTTTATTAAAGTCACCTTCAACCCAAAGAGGAAGAGACTTTGCTATTATGCTAAAGAGTCTTAATGATTTAGGATATGCCGTAGAGTGGCGAGTTATTAACGCTGCAGATTATGGAATGCCACAAAGACGCAGACGAATATTCTTTTTAGGCTATCATAAATCTACACCACTTTATAAACAATTAAATAAAACTTCTGCTGATAAATGGATCTTTGAACAAGGTACTATTGCATCTGCTTTTCCTATTACCAGTACTGCATCAAAAATAATGTCTTTTGATATTACCGATGACTTAGTTTCACTATCGGAAAATTTCAACTTAGACCAAAAATTATCTCCTTTTCTAAATACCGGGATGTTCATAAAAGGTAAGGTATATACTACCAAGACTACTGCTAATTATTTGGGCAAAAGAACCGTGTTGGCAGATGTATTACAAAAAGAAAGCATACCAGAGGAGTTTTATATACCCGAAGAAGACCATGATAAATGGCATTATTTAAAAGGTGCAAAAAAGGAAACAAGAACTTCTAAATCGGGTTTTTCCTATCATTACAATGAAGGTAGCATGATTTTTCCCGATGCTCTTGATAATGCATCAAGAACAATTATTACTGGTGAAGGAGGTAAGAGCCCATCTCGGTTTAAACATGTTATTAACACAAAAAAAGGTCTACGTAGATTAACTCCTATAGAATTGGAACGCTTAAATATGTTCCCCGATAACCATACATTACTTGAAGGAATCTCTAATACCAAAAGAGCTTTTTTTATGGGTAATGCCTTAGTGGTAGGTGTGGTTAGAAAGATAGGAAAAGTGCTATCGGAAAAAATAATGGAAGTAAAATAAAATCAATTTCGATTATTGAATAGTACATTTTCCAAATAATCTTCTCTTTCACTCTCTAAATTATCTAGCCAAAAATACGTGTTGATTAACATAACATATTGTTAATCAACGTTTAAAATTAGGAATTGTCCTTTTTTTTATTATTTTACTAGGTATGGTAAAAGTAGAAAAGTCAGAAAACACGGAATTTTTAGAGAAGTCGATACAACATTTAGAAGCCACTGGTTTTGAGAATATAAAGGCGGATATTGAAGGATATGAAACCCCAAAATCATACTCTAGAAAGGGTAAAGATGGTAACATAACTCCAGATATTGTTGCAGTAAAAAACGGAAGAAAATATTATTTTGATATCAGCCTAAAATCACCAAAAACCAGACTTTTAAAAACAAAATGGCTGTTTTTAGATACATTGAGTAGAATGAACTCCAATAGATTTAGAATTATAACCACCAAAGGTCATTATAAATTCACTGATAACATGTTAGAGGATATTAATCTAAGCAATAAGACGCCTATAAAAATATAATTACCTTAATTTAAAATTTTTAGAAGTCCGCCATTGGCGGACTTTTATGTTTTTAACATACCAATATGTGGTATACCATCTTCAAGATATTCTTCACCAATGGTATTAAAACCTAAATCCGAATAGAATTTAGTAAGATATTTTTGAGCGGAAATTTTTATTTCGGTTCTATTAAAATGTTCTTCGACCACTTTTATTGAAGCCTGCATGATAATTTTACCATAACCAAATTTTCTATATTCTTTATGCACTGCTACCCTACCAATACTTGCCTCATCAAAATAATCACAAGGTTTAAAAACACGAGTATAGGCAACTACCTTGTTATCTTTTAATCCTACTACATGTACAGCTTTATCATCTTTTCCATCAATATCCAAATAAACACAATCTTGTTCTACTACAAAAATATCGCTTCGTAGTTGAAGCACATTATACAGTTCTTCAGTATTGAATTCTGTAAAGTTCATTACTTTAATTTCTAACATAAATATACTTATTTAACTATCAATGTTTATATCTAAAAATTAATAAGTATTTCTATTTCAAATACTTATAATAACCATTTAAGGTTATTAACATAGTTGTTATAACAATTTATTGCAATGGAATTTTTTCAATTCTACGCTCATGTCTACCGCCATCAAAAGAAGTGTTTAAAAATGTGGAAACCATTTCAAGTGCTTGTGGTAGTGCTATATATCTTGCAGGTAAACTTAATATGTTAGCATCGTTATGTTCTCTGGCTAATTTGGTAATTTCTTTGTTCCAACACAATGCAGCTCTTACATTCTGCTGTTTATTAGCTGTCATAGAAGCTCCATTGCCGCTACCACAGATCAAAATACCAAAATCTACATTACCTTGTTCAACATCTAATGCCACAGGATGTGCAAAATCTGGATAATCAACACTATCCGTACCATCGGTACCATAATTAATGACTTCTACCTGTATAGATTTAAGTAAACCTATAATCGCTAATTTATAATCTGTACCCGCATGGTCGTTACCTATAGCAATTTTCATATGCGTAATAGTTAATGGTTAATTGTTCATAGTTTATATACTGTGGGGTTGGTACTAAACAAAGCTAAAGGTACAATAATCAGGCATTCACAACAAAAAAGTAGGGGTTCACAACAATTGTTGCCAACTAAATAATAATAGTTGTTAATTAGTATGTTATAAATGAGTTTACCTATTGCATAAATTGTTTAGAAAAAGTTGCTAAAATATTTGCTTTTTAAAGTTGACATCTGCTTACAATTTTAATCTTCTTAACACGAATTTAAATATTAGAAAGTTTTAGCTCATTTTCATCAAAATTTCAGTCCTAGTTAACATTAAAATTACATTTAGTTATTAATAAATTCATGTTAATAGCACTTATAAACTGTGTTTAATAACTTCTCAAAATACTGATATTCAAATACAGTTTAATAAAAGTTATTGTCAACAAGTATTAGTATCTCATAAAGTCAAGTAAAATTTAAATAAGTTATTCTAGATATTAACAAGCTATAATAACCATTAATTTTTAATTTAATTTAAAAGAAAAAATGTCTAATATGATATATATGTTAATAACAACTAGTTTGCTTAACTTTTCATTAAATGGTTGTGTAACAGGTAGTGGATTATAATTCGTAATTTTCCAACAAATTAAAAGTTTAATGTCGAAAAGAAATAAGAAGGCGAAGAATCATAGAAAGAACGAAATAACTAAAGGAATTTTTACCGTTCTTGAAAAGGAACCGAATAAAAGTTTCAACTATAAGCAAATTGCCGCTAAGATAAATATTACCGATGCTCAAGATAGAAATACTCTTATAAAAAGGTTAACCCAATTAAAAGAGAAAAAAAGAATTCAAGAAGTTGATCGGGGTCAATATAAGGTACTAGAAGATACAAAAACCTATTACGAAGGTACCGTTGATTTAACTGGTAAAGGAAATGCCTACATTATTGTTGAAGGTATGGATGATGATGTCTTTATACCATCGAACAAGTTGAATAAAGCTTTTCATAAGGATAAGGTAGAGGTATTTATTTACCCAAGAAAAAAGAGTAAAAAGTTAGAAGGAGAAGTTGTAAAGGTACTAGATAGGTATAAGACCACTTTTGTAGGTATAGTAGACATGCAGAAAACTTTTGCATTTGTTAGACCTACCGATTTTAGAATGTATACCGATATTTTTGTTTCTAAAGATAAATTAGGAGAAGCAAAAGATGGCGAAAAAGTATTGGTTGAAATTACCGATTGGCCAGATGATGTAGATTCACCGTTTGGTAAAATATCTCAAGTTTTAGGAGTTCCTGGAGAACATGATACTGAAATTCATTCCATTTTAGCAGAGTATGGATTACCATATTCTTTTCCTGAAGATGTACAAAAGTTTGCTGATGGTCTAGATACGAGCATTAAGGAAGAGGAAATTAAAAAACGTAAAGATTTACGTAACGTACTAACTTTTACTATAGATCCTAAAGATGCAAAAGATTTTGATGATGCATTATCTTTTCAAAAACTTGAAAATGGAAACTATGAGATAGGTATTCATATTGCCGATGTTTCCCATTATCTGCAAAAAGATACAATTCTTGATGATGAGGCATATGAACGAGCAACTTCTGTTTATTTAGTTGATCGTGTGGTGCCTATGTTGCCAGAAGTATTATCAAATAATGCGTGTTCTTTAAGACCTAATGAAGAAAAATATACTTTTTCTGCCATTTTTGAATTAGATGAGAATGCTATTTTAAGAAATCAGTGGTTTGGTAGAACGGTAATAGATTCAAATGAGCGTTTTGCGTATGAAGAGGCGCAACATATCATAGAAACGGCTAGTGGAGATATACCTGAGGACATTTCGATCAGAGAAACGGCCTATACGGTTTCTAAAGATGTTGTTGAAGCAACCTTGGAAATGGATAGACTTGCCAAGATTATGCGAGATAAACGTATGGATAAAGGTGCATTATCTTTTGATAAAGTAGAAGTACGTTTTAATCTTGATGAAAATAACGAACCTATTGGTGTTTACTTTAAGGAATCTAAAGATGCTAATAAACTTATTGAAGAGTTTATGCTTTTAGCAAATAGAAAAGTTGCCGAGTTTATTGGAAAACAGAAGCCAAAAAAGACTTTTGTTTATAGAATACATGATGATCCAGATCCAGATAAGTTGATGGCTTTGAATGGTATAGTTTCTAAATTCGGACATAAATTAGATTTTAAGGACAAGAAATCTATAAGTTCTTCATTAAACCAGTTATTGCAAGACGTAAAAGGTAAAAGAGAACAAAATATGGTAGATACACTTACTATTCGTAGTATGAGCAAAGCGATTTATACTATAGACAATATTGGTCATTATGGTTTAGCTTTTGATTATTATACTCATTTTACTTCTCCTATCCGTAGATATCCAGATGTAATGGTTCATAGATTGTTACAACATTATTTAGATGGTGGAAAATCTGCAAATGCCGAAGAATTTGAAAAGAAGTGTAAACATTCTTCAGATATGGAATACTTAGCATCAAGTGCTGAAAGAGATTCTATAAAGTATATGCAGATTAAGTTTATGCAAGATCATAAAGATGAAGAGTTTAGAGGAGTCATCAGTGGTGTTACCGAATGGGGAATTTACGTTGAAATAATCTCTAATAAATGTGAAGGTATGATTAGAATCAGAGACATAAAAGGAGATTATTTTATCTTTGATGAAAGACAGTATGCTATAATTGGTGAGCGTACCAAGAAAACATATACCTTAGGTGATGAGGTTACCGTAATGGTTAAGAATACCGATTTAATTAAAAGGCATTTAGATTTTGCTTTAATTCCAGATAACAATAAATAAATTGGAATA
Source organism: Maribacter litoralis (assembly GCF_902506355.1). Classification (NCBI taxonomy): domain Bacteria; kingdom Pseudomonadati; phylum Bacteroidota; class Flavobacteriia; order Flavobacteriales; family Flavobacteriaceae; genus Maribacter; species Maribacter litoralis. The sequence continues at coordinate 1,699,687 of NZ_LR733271.1, forward strand.
GAATTTGGTATAGATTGACGGAATTAAAAAAATGTATTTCTATTAATTAATACGTTTATTTTAAATTACATAAAAGTAATGAAACAAGTTATTTTAATAATGTTTCTCTTTGGAAGTCTTTTGGTTAATGGCCAAGATGATAAGATTACTCAAAATATTGATTCTTTTAAAGAGGTTAAAGGTTTTGATGGATTATCGATTAATCTTATAAAATCTTCAGAGAACAAGGTAGTCATTACTGGTGAAAATACCGGTAAAGTTGCGGTGGTCAATAATGATGGGGTACTTAAAATTAGAATGCAGATTGGTAAAATCTTTAGTGGATATAAGACTTTTGTGGATCTTTATTATGCTCAAGACATTTTAGTTATTGATGTAAATGAAGATGCTCGAATAGTTACAGAACAAATGATTGTACAAGATGTTTTAGAATTAAAAGCACAAGAAGGTGGTGAGTTAGTGGTTAATGCTAAGGTAGAACAAATGTTAATTAAGTCTGTTTCTGGAGGTATTATTAAAACAACAGGTTCTTCTAATCTACAAGACGTTCAAATAAATACCGGCGGTGTTTATGAAGGTAAATCATTTACTACCAATTTTTCTACTATAAATGTTAATGCAGGTTCTCGGGCAGAAATTTATGCTAAAGATTATGTAAAGGCGACGGTTAAAGCTGGGGGTGAAGTGTTAGTCTTTGGTAATCCGGATAAATTAGAAGAGAAAACCGTTTTTGGTGGTACTATAACTAGAATGTAAACATTAATGTTAGAAGATATTCAGGCAGCAATTCCTTTAGGCTTTTTTTTAAGTTTTATGGTTGGTCCCGTATTCTTTGTTCTTCTTCAAACTAGTGCAATTAAAGGATTTAGGGCTGCTATTACTTTTGATATAGGCGTTTTATTAGCCGATGTTATTTTTATTTTGGTCGCTTATTTTAGTAGTTTTCAGTTACTTGAGAATTTAAGCAATCAGCCTGGACTATATGTTTTTGGTGGAGTTATATTGTTGGTTTATGGTTTGTTTACTTTTTTTAAGACCGAAAAAAAAGAGATACCGATAGAGTCTAAGAAAATAAGAAAGTCAGATTTTTTTGGATTATTTCTTAAGGGTTTTTTATTGAATTTTATCAATATCGGCGTACTGGTTTTCTGGTTAGGAATAATTATAATAGTAGGTCCAAGTTTAGATAATCAACCTAATAGATTTTTTACTTTTTTTGCAACGGTACTACTCTCCTATTTTGTTACTGATGTATTTAAAATATTATTAGCAAAACAATTAAAGAGAAAACTTACTGCAGACAGAATAGTTTGGATAAAAAAAGTAATTGGGGTTATTCTTATAATCTGTGGAATTGTTTTGGTGGTTAAAGGTTTTTTACCAAAAGATCAGTTTAATTTTGAACAGGAATTAGAAAGATTCGAACCTAATTTAATAGAATAAAAAAAGCCGGTATTAACCGGCTTTTTTTATTAATGTTTATAGTAGTTTACTTTTTGTATTTGTCATTAAGTAATTTTACTATTTCATCGGTTAGGTCATTGGCTTCTGTTCCGTATAGAACGCTTCCACCATCTCCTCCACCTAATATGTATGAATATCCGTTGGATTTTCCATAAGCTTTGATTTCCTCTTTTACTTTAGAAACTATGCTGTCCATTTCAGTCTGACCTTCTATTTGTAATTGTTGATCTTGTTGTTGAAGTTGTTGTCCAATAATTTGACCCTTTTGTTGCATTGCTGCATATTCTTCTTGAGCTTTAGTCTGAGACATAGATTGAGCCTTGGCTTGAAAAGCCTGTGCTTCTATTTGAAATGCTTGAGAAATACTATCTCTTTTCTTTGCTAAAGCATCAGCCTTAACTTTGAATTTAGATTCAACATCAATTTTTTGTTGATATTCATCCATCAATTTTACGTTATCTACATATCCTATTTTTTCTTGTTGGCAAGAAGCTAATAAGGCAAGAGCAAAAATTACAATAAAGTTTTTCATTTTTTCATTTTTATGAGTTGCAAAAGTAATAAAGCTTTTAAAAGGAAAATATTTTTAAATTGATATATATATTGAATTTCCGTAATATAAATTTTTCTTATTTAAAATTTAATATATATAATTTATATTGATTTTATAGGTTAATTTTAAAGTACTTTAAGCGTCGGATTTTATGAAACACTTATGATTATATTATTATGGTATGAAAAGTGGTTTAAATGGTCTTAAAATAAGTTTTTAGTCTTTTTGAAGGATATATATGTGTGATGAATACTCTCCGGACTGTTTTGCCTTAATATTGGATACGAAACCACGATAGAAGGCCATAAAATAATTTGAATATCCTTTTTTGTATTTTTCAGATAATAGTGAAACATAGTAGGAATCAAAATACATTGGTAATATTTTCTTTACACTTAAATTATGTTCCTTAAAGATTTTGGTTATGGATGTTTTTGAAAAATGCCATAAATGTCTGGGTGTGTCGTAAGCTGCCCAATACTGTCTATAGTATTGGGCATCGTGTGATTTATAGTTGGGTACAGCTATGATTAATGTACCATTTTCTTCCAATAAATTTTCTATTAAGTTTATTTGTTTATCAAGATTTGGTAGATGTTCTAGTACATGCCATAGGGTTATGATATTAAATTTTTGATTTGTAATAGATTCTAAGGATTTATATATTCTAAGATTTTTCTTAATAGCTATTTCTCTTGCTTGCATACTTAACTCTACTCCTATGGTATTCCAATTATCGGTTTTGGCAGTAGATAAAAATTCACCGGTTCCACATCCTATATCTAAAATAGTTTTTCGTTCTTGACTATAATTATTAATCAATTTTACCTTTTGAGATAATGTAATTTTTTTTATGCGTTGATATACTTTTTCTAAAAGAGATTTTGATTCATCTGTATGTGATATATAATTATTAGAATCATAATATTTACTAATATCTGTAGGTATTGGTTGTGTTATTAGCATATCTTTTTCTGAATCATATTCAAGAAGAAAATGTTCTTTTGTAACTAAAAAGTCTTTAGTTTTTAGATATGTTTTAGTTTTGGTCATTTTTGATCTACCTGATTTTGATGAATAATTTAACGTTGTTCCACGTGGAACAATTTGTCCTACCTTCCAAGGAAAACTAAAAGTACACTGATATCACTTGGTGTAACTCCACTAATTCTTGATGCTTGAGAAATGGTTACGGGTTGAATTTTAGTTAATTTTTCACGTGCTTCGAATGATAGAGATTTTAATTTGGAGTAGTCAAAATTAGCTGGAATCTTTACTGCTTCTAATCTATGAAGTTTATCTGCGTTTAATTTTTCTTTAGCGATGTATCCAGAATATTTTATCTGTACTTCTGCTTGTTCTAGAATTTCATTGTCAAAGTTATTTTCTTGTACAAATGCGCTAACATTTTCTAATTGTAGCATGTGATCCATTGTTACATTTGGTCTTGAAAAGGCTTTATACATTTTATCAGATTGCTTTACTAAAGATGAATTAACACTCTCTAATATTGGGTTAATGTCTTTGGGTAAGACACTGGTTTCTTTAAAAAATTGTACTAGTGATTCAGATTGTTCTTGTTTTTCTTCCATGCGTTTCATGCGAGAATCTGTTGCTAATCCTATTGAATGACTTAATGGTGTAAGACGTAAATCTGCATTGTCTTGTCTAAGTAATGTTCTATATTCTGCTCTAGAAGTAAACATTCTATACGGTTCTTCTGTTCCTTTTGTAATTAGGTCATCAATTAAAACACCTATATAGGCTTCGTCTCTTTTTAATATTAAAGCGTCCTTTTCTTTTAATTTTAAATGAGCATTTATACCTGCCATTAAACCTTGCGATGCTGCCTCTTCATATCCGGTAGTTCCATTTATTTGACCGGCAAAATATAAATTTTCTACAAGTTTGGTTTCTAATGTATGCTTCAGTTGTGTTGGTGGAAAGTAATCGTATTCTATTGCATAGCCAGGTCTAAAGAATTTTACTTTTTCAAATCCTACCACTGAACGTAATGCCTTAAATTGTACATCTTCTGGTAATGATGTGGAAAATCCGTTTACATATACTTCAACAGTTTCCCATCCTTCTGGTTCAATGAACATTTGATGACTGTCTTTATCTGCAAATCTATTTATTTTATCTTCTATGGATGGGCAGTATCTTGGTCCTAAACTTTTAATTCTTCCATTGAACATGGGTGACCTATCAAAACCTTCACGTAATAAATCATGAACCAAAGCACTAGTATGTGTCATATAACAATCACGTTGATTAGCTAAGGATTTCGTATTAGTATAAGAAAATTTTTCTGGTGTGAGGTCTCCTGGTTGAACAATCATTTTAGAATAATCTAAGGATCTACCATCTACTCGTGGTGGAGTACCAGTTTTCATTCTACCACTTTCAAAACCTAAATCAACGAGTTGTTCTGTAATTCCGGTAGCCGCTTTTTCTCCTGCCCTACCTCCACCAAATTGTTTTTCACCAATATGAATTAAACCATTTAAGAAGGTTCCATTAGTTAAAACAACTGCTTTTGATTTTATCTCAATACCTAGGGAAGTTTTAACTCCGGTAATTTTATTATTCTCAACTAATAGTCCAGATACCATTTCTTGATAGAAATCTACATTCGGTGTACGCTCTAACATTAAACGCCATTCTTCTGCAAAACGCATTCGGTCGTTTTGTGTTCTAGGACTCCACATTGCAGGTCCTTTAGATTTGTTAAGCATCTTAAATTGGATAGCAGATTTGTCTGATACAATTCCACTATATCCACCAAGGGCATCTATTTCTCTAACAATTTGTCCTTTTGCGATACCACCCATTGCTGGGTTACAGGACATCTGCCCTATATTTTGCAAATTCATTGTTACCAATAGGGTTTTAGAACCCAAGTTTGCAGCTGCTGCTGCCGCTTCTGCACCGGCGTGTCCTCCGCCAACTACAATTACATCATATTCTTCTCCAAACATACCGTCTATTGTTCCACGTGGAACAGCTTTATTTTTTCTTCTTCTTTAGCGCGCATTTCGGCAGTAGCTGTTTCCGATTTATCCGAATAGCCCATTAAGTGTAAAACACCATGAACCATTACACGCTTTAATTCATTTTCAAAAGAGACTTTAAATTCTTCTGCATTTTCTTTTACACGATCTATAGAAATGTATAAGTCGCCAGATACATTTTTACCTGACACATAGTCGAAGGTAATAATGTCTGTTAAATAATCGTGTTGTAAATAATCTTGATTGATTTTAAGTAGGTATTCATCATCGCAGAAAATGTAGTTTAATTCTTGAACTGTAAAACCTTCGGTTTTACAAGAATTTATTATCCATGAATCAAAATGTGTTTCTTCTACTAGCTTAAAATCGGTTAGGTAGTTGTAATTAATCATTTGCTTTGAAGTACTCTTTAACCTTTGTTTGAAAATTTTGCCGCAAAGGTAAGCTTTGCCTATTTAAAATTTCAACTTCATTATGATAATTCTCTAATAATGAGGGTTTAGTAGTAATAGGATTTGTGAAGTCTTTTGTATTTCTGTTACTTTCTCGCTCAGATTTCTGTCCCTGCTTTAATGCAGCGTTTTCTAACTTTAATAATTCGTACTGTATAGTGTTGGCTTTGTTGATTGTACGTTGTGTAATTCCATTTTCGAGTAAATCGTTTTCGAAATCCTCCATCTGCTTAATCAGCTTTTGACCCAATTTTTGGTCACCGCTGTTAATCATGTTTTCTAATTGTTTCTCTAGCTCTTGACGAATTTTTTGTTGGCTTTGATAAATTTCATAAATCTCTTTGAGTTCTGCTTCGCTCATTTGACCATTACCCTGTCCTCCATTTCCATTGGAATTACCTTTTCCGCTTCCATTTTCTCCTCCTTTGCCATTATCACCATTTTTTCCATTCTTGCCGTTTTCTCCTTCACTTCCGTTTTCTCCAGATTTACCATTGGATCCTTGTTTTCCATTTTCACCCTGTTCTCCATTTTCGCCTTGTTCACCTTTACTACCTTGTTGACCTTTTCCGCTTTCTCCTTCTTTTCCTTTGCTACCAGATTTTCCTTGTTGTCCCATTTTTTCGCCCAACTCCTGTTGTCCTTTTATGATATCCGGTAATTGAAATCCGCCTTCGCTTTGACCAGATCCTTTTCCCATTTGCATGCTTTCTTGCATATTATCCATAACATTGGCTAAGAAATCCGCTAAACTATTGGCTGCCGTAAGAACATATTTTTGATGCGAAATTCCTTGAAACATTTGTCCGTCTGCCATTGTCTCCAATGATTTATCAATATTGTAATAGACTTCGGTTATTTGTTCATTTACAAATTCTGATAAATCTGCTTGGCGTAATGATAGTGCAAAAAGACTATCATCGACATGCTCAAACAAACCTCGTAGTTCATTTTGATCTCGTACTGTTTCAGAATATTGGGTTTCATCCTGGTCTTCTTTAGATGATAGTTTATCAAATAAGGCTTCTTGTTTAAATGAAAATATGATAAGATTATCTAAAATTTGACGTAGCATTTCCGCATCTTCGGCAACAGAAGAACCCCCACCTCCACCGGAAGAAGAATCACTTAATTGCTCACTCATTTCTTTCATTTTCTGCGCAGCAGATTTTTGTTTTTTCGAGGCATTGTTTTGTTCGTTGCTTGGATTTTGTTGGTCTGAATTTTTGTCTTTTTCAAGTTGTTCAAGAGCTTCTTGTTGGTCTTGTTTTATGCCTTCTTCTTTATTATTATCTAAATTTAAATCAATTGGTTTTTTTAGTTTGTCATTATCATTTTTGAGTTCTTTTAATTCCTTAGATAATTCATTGAACTCCTTGTTTAACTGTTCTTGGTTTTTAGCATTATTTTCTTCTTTACCCTCTTCTGAAAGTTCATTTTGTTTTTTAGATAATTCTTCCAAATCCCTTGCCAGTTGCGATGCTTTTTCAGTTACATAATACCTTTTGGTTAGTTCTAAAAGTTGTTCTAAACTACGCTCACTGTTCTGTTGTTTTTTACCTAATTCCTCAAGTTTTTTAGTGAGTTCTTCCTTTTTGATCTTATCTGCTACTTTGTTAAGTTCTTCAAGGAGTTTCTGATTTTTTTTGGCTTGCTCTTCTTGTCGTTCTAAACGTTCTTGTAACAATTGGTTTAATTTATCGTCTTTATCTCCTTTGTCTAAATTTTCTTTTAATTCTTTACTGAATTTTTGCATCAACTGCTCTTGTTGCTCCTGCTTTTTTAAGTAGTCTTTAATCTGATTTTGATCATTAAAATTTAAACTACTTTTCTCTTTTTGATTTTGATTGATTTCTTCTAAAGTTTCTTTCTGTTGTTTTGCACGTTGAAGAGATCTGTCCAAATCTTGAATTAACGATTGCTGAGATTCAAGATCTTTGTTTTTTAGTTGGTTATCATCAAGTAATACCTGTTGGAATATTTGGCTTTTAATTGTTTTACCATTGTGTACGGCATCATTGTCTGTTACTTGAAAATAAAAACCATAATTTTTACCAGCTTCAATTTCTATACCAGATGGAAAAGTGTAATAAAATTGCTCGTAGTTACTTTTAGATGTACTAAGGTTGATAATCTTTTCATTGTCTTCTCTCCCAACTTCAAAATAAACGAGATCAATTTTTGTTAGACCGTAATCATCGCTTACGTTACCTGTATAATATGATACATTTGGATTTAAAGAATCTAAGACTTGATTTACTTTTATAGTTGGGTAAGCATCTTTTATAACTTTGAAATTATAAGATAATCGCTCGTAGTCAGCTACATTTTTATTGGTTGTGGTTAATTCGTAACTATAATCATTATATACGCTTTGTGTCAGAGAAAATATGTTTTCTTTTTTATTAAAAGAAAGAACGGTATCTTTTAATGACAGATTAATCTTATCGGTATTTTCACCATTAATTTTCCATAATACCTTGGTACCTTCAGGTATTACGGCATTGCCGGTGCTTCTAATTGTTTCATTACGTTTATTCAAATATGTTGGATAAGATAAGTCCATCGTAAAATCAACTATAGATGGAGTTTCTAATGCAATTAAAGTATAAGGTTTAGAATTAACTTCATTTGCTTTAAAATTAAAAGTGGTAGTTGTTATCGGTGGTGCAAATGTGTATTCATACAATCCATTTTGCTGTTGTAATAAAATAGATTTTCCGTTAATGTTGATAAAAACATTTTCGGGTTTAATTTCACCTTTAGTCGAAACTTGTATTGTATAAGCCTCATCTTGTAGAATGCTTAGATTATCTGATAAAAGTTGAAATTGAAACGGTGCAGGTTTTTCATAGGCCATTTTATAATTTATCACCCGTTCATAAGAACCAAAAAATGTATTCCAATTTCCAGAAATGTATAGTGCGCCAATAATAAGAATGGGTATTATAGCATATTTCAAATATTTAAATGAATCTTTAAAATTAATAGCACTCGAAAATGGAATAGTATCCATTTGTTTAGAACGTTGGGCAATACTTGCTAGTAGAAGTTCAGATTGTTGAGGATTTTCTGCTAAATCCAGCAAATTAATAAGCTTATCTCCTACTTCTGGAAAATGGGTGCCAATCATTGCTGCAGCATCTTTAGGGCCTAGTCCTTTTTTGATTTTGAAAAGGTAAAAGATGGGTGTTACTATGTATGTAAAGAGTAGATATAGTTCTACCACTAAAAAAATGCCGAATAATACCATTCGGCCTATTGTTGATAACCAAAGAAAATACTCTATTCCTAGAATAAATAGAAAAAACAATAATCCTAAGGCGAAAAAGAGAAGAATACCTTTTATCAGAACCTGTGAGTAGTATTTTTGAATAAATTGATTTAAACGATCTAAAATGTGATTATAGTCTTGCAATTGCCCTTTTTTATACCAAGATAACGGATATAAATATTGTTTGTTGGGAAATATTTGTTAAATCAAATCACTGGTCTGCTGTTTAATACACCAATAACAGGTGGTTTTTAATGAAAATCCTATTTCAAAATCCTATTTCAAAAACGCTTGGTTATGTATCTTTGTGGCTCAATTAGAAATTATGTCAGAGAAAGTTCGTGTTCGTTTTGCCCCTAGTCCAACAGGACCATTACATATTGGTGGTGTTCGTACTGCCCTATTTAACTATTTATTTGCTAAAAAACATGGTGGTGATTTTATTCTAAGAATAGAAGATACCGACCAGAATAGATACGTTGAAGGCGCTGAACAATATATAATTGATGCTTTGAACTGGTGCGGAATTCATTTTGATGAAGGCATTGGTAAAGATGGTGGTTTTGGTCCATATAGACAGAGCGAACGCAAATCAATGTATAAGAAATATGCCGATGATTTAATTGCTAGCGATAAGGCGTATTACGCTTTTGATACAGCAGAAAGTCTAGATGCACATAGAAAAGAACATGAAGAAAAAGGTAAAACTTTTATATATAACTGGCATAACAGGTTAAAGTTGGATAATTCTCTTTCGTTAATGCCAGAAGAAGTTAAAGAAAGGTTGGCCAATGGTGATGACTATGTTATTCGTTTTTTAACACCGCCAGATGAAATATTACATTTAGATGATTTAATACGTGGTTCCATAAAAATTGACACTAACGTTTTAGATGATAAGGTGCTTTTTAAAAGCGATGGTATGCCAACCTATCATTTAGCGAATATTGTTGATGACCATTTAATGGAGATTTCACATGTTATACGTGGAGAAGAATGGCTACCCTCTTTAGCACTGCATAAGCAGTTGTATGATGCATTGGGTTGGACCGCTCCTCATTTTGCTCATTTACCGTTGATAATGAAACCTGTAGGTAAAGGGAAATTAAGCAAGCGTGATGGTGAAAAAATGGGCTTTCCGGTTTTTCCTCTTTCATGGAATGAATCTGAAGGCTATAAGGAAGCTGGTTATTTTCCTGAGACGGTAATCAATTTCTTGGCTTTGTTAGGATGGAATCCTGGAACGGAACAAGAATTGTTTTCTTTAGAAGAATTGGTAAAAGCATTTAGTTTAGAGCGTGTTAATAAATCTGGAGCACGTTTTGATCCAGAAAAGACCAAATGGTACAATCAACACTATCTACAAGAAACTGATAATGCGAAGCTTGCTATTAAATTTTTACCTACGGTTAAACAGCATACGAATATTGAATCTAAAGTGAATCTAGAGTATGTAACGAAAGTGGTCAGTTTAATAAAAGAACGGGCAGTTTTTGTTTCAGATTTCTGGAACTTATCAGATTACTTTTTTGTAGCTCCTACTGAGTATAATGCAAAAGCAGCTAAAAAGCAGTGGAAAGATGATACAGCAAGTATCATGAACGATTTAGTTTCTGTACTCGAACCTATTGAAGATTTTTCATCGGAAAATAGCGAAGCTGTAGTAAAAGCTTGGATTGGCGAAAAAGAATTATCGTTCGGTAAAGTAATGCCACCTTTACGCCTATTCTTGGTGGGTGATATGAAAGGACCACATATTTTTGATATCATGGCGATGATCGGTAAAGAAGAAAGTATTGCTAGAATTGAAACAGCCCTAGATAGATTGGGATAAAATAAAATTTTCGGGAGAATGAAGTACGCTTTACTTTCCCGAAAATCCATTTAAAACTTCCATAGCTTGTTCGGTGTCTTTTGTTGCTACAAAAATATGGTCGTGATAATAAGCTGCAATAACATTGCAACTAATATTATATTTGGTCAATGCTGTTGAAACTGCCGCCGTTAAACCAACAGCATTCAGTGCAGAATGTACGGTAAGTGTAATCCAAGAAGCAACAAAGTCATATTTAAAATTTAATTCATCGGCTTTAGCTTGTTCTAAGATTATGGTTATACCTTCTTTTTCTTTGAACTCAAATAAAATGATGTCTCTAGAAATGTGCCGAATATCATTTACCGATATAAAAACATAGCTCCCTTTGTTCAAACTAGGTTTTAAACTCTTTAAAAGTATATTCAAATCGGTTTCTCCTTCCATTTTAGCGTGTTTGTTGAATTTTCAAAAAAATTTCGACCCTTCGGGTCAATTTACCAAAGAATACTCCTTAAAATACTTCTTTTGATGATTAAAAAAGAGCAGCGGCGAAATTTATTCGTTGAGCCACCTGTCATTTGCCCAAGATTTCATTTCTGCGGTCGATAAAAATGTCCAGGCAATTATTCTACTTAGTTTATTTCCCTGTCCCATTGGTGTAGTTTTGTGTTCAACAACCCCTACTTTTTCTAATCTATCATAAAATGCACGTAGGTTAGATTGCTTTGATACTAAAGTTGAAAACCAAGCACAATTTTTAGAATATTGGGCACTTTCGTTGATCATATTCAGTACGAAGCGCTTTTCTCCACCATCTGTCCAAAGTTCTCCTCCTTGCCCGGCAAAGTTCAAAGCGGGTTTTTTAACCCTTTTCTTTTTTAAGTTGCTCAGCTTTCTCAAAGTTCCCGCTTCTGCTTCTGCTTGATTCGCGTGAAAGGGCGGATTGCAAATGGTAAAATCTATTTTTTCATCGGAATTTATTATCCCAGAAAAAATATGATCTGCCTTGGTTTGAACTCTAAATTCAACCTTTCCGGAAAGATTTGGATTGTTAGTTACATTTTTTTCAGCAGCTTCAATAGCCTTTGGATCAATGTCAGAAGCTATAAATGACCAGCCATAAGAACTATTGCCAATAATGGGATAAACACAATTTGCTCCTACTCCAACATCCAAACATGTAATATGTTCCCCTTTCACCAAAAGACCGTTATTGCTTTCGGCTAAAACGTCTGCTATATGGTGAATATAATCGGCTCGACCTGGTATGGGCGGACATAGAAAACCATCTGGTATATCCCAATATTGAATATTGTAGTGTGCCTTAAGTAAGGCTTTGTTTAGCGCCTTTACAGCAACAGGATTAAAAAAGTCAATAGATAGGTTGCCATATTTATTCTTGGCAACGAACGGGTTTAACTCATGGTTTATTTGTTTTAGGGCTTTAAGATTGTAACGACCGGTATGTTTGTTCCTTACGTGTAAACTCGGTTTTTCTAAAGCTGCTTTTTTCTTGTTATCGGGCATATGATTTTGAACTTGTTGAAGAGTCCAAAGCTAAGCCTAATTTTTAAGTGCTCGTATTATTTCTTCGCATACGCTTTGGTCCATACCATAACCAAAATCCGGTAATGGTAAAAAGTAACAGGGCAAGCCCCATAATGGTAGTGTAAAAAACCTTTATTTGATTATCGCTAGTTCCTAAATAATCATCTAGAACAGAGCCGTCATGAATATGTTCAATTAAGTCAGAATATCTCCGTTCGGTATGTAAAACTTTTCCCGTGGCACCATCGATTTGTAAACCCCATATGTGATCTGCATAAACGAATTTTACAATGCCTTTTTCTTTTCTTATATCAATTCGATCAATTTCTGTAGACAAATCTGGCGATACATTTTCAAGTAAATAGGCATTTGCAATAGTGTGTAAACTATCTACCGGTAACCATTCTTTTAAATTAGTAGATGTTCCTTTATAAGTCTTTGATAGAATTACGCCTCCACTGTGCTTTTTCCATCCTAATAAAAGTCCGGTAGTTGAAATAAAAAAGAAAAAGATAAACAACGCGGCGCCGGTTGCCCTATGCACTTTTCTAAAAATACGCAACCATTTTGCTTGTCGTTGTCTTTTGGTGATTTTAGGCATTTTTTTGGTTTGGTTAACGCGCAATATAACTAGATTAACTAGGCAGATTTATCAATGATTTGTTAAATTAAAATTCATGATATGCTCCCTTTTTAATGATATCAATTACTGTTACAAAAGTGAATATGTAAAAATTGATTTAGTTAGGTATGGTATTGACTGGGTTAAAATAAATGGATTTTGTGTGTCGAATGGATACGTCGCTAGTTTGTTTTACTAAAATATTAATTATGGGTTATCTAATATTACATTATCCTTTTATGTGTTTATCTTTATGATATTCTAAATTTTGCGTACTTTTTTAGTTCAGTTTATCAATCGAATTGGATAAAGGTGAAACGTTTTATAATCATACAATAGATATTTTTTATTATAATCTGATTTTTGATAAATTAAATATTGATAGTTTTACACTTGTAAGAATTAGAAACAACATAAAATAGACATAATCATGAGTAGTACTAACGGAAAAGGTGAAGCTTGGGATGTAAATGAATCCTCAGCAGCGAATTGTCCATTTTTAAATGGTGAAATGCATCAAGCAGCAGGTGGTGGAACCACTAATAAAGACTGGTGGCCAAATATGTTAAACCTTAATATTCTAAGGTTACATTCAGAAATGGCAGATCCAATGGATGCTGACTTTAATTATGCCGAAGAGTTTAAGTCGTTAGATTTAGCAGCTATTAAAAAAGATTTAACCGATGTAATGACCGATAGTCAAGATTGGTGGCCGGCGGATTATGGTCATTATGGTCCATTTTTCATTCGTATGGCATGGCACAGTGCGGGTACTTACCGTATATCTGACGGTAGAGGTGGTGCAAGTGCAGGTAACCAACGTTTTGCTCCATTGAACAGCTGGCCTGACAACGCCAACTTAGATAAGGCCCGTTTATTATTATGGCCGATAAAACAGAAATACGGTAAAAAGATTTCTTGGGCAGATTTATTGATTTTGGCAGGTAACGTTGCTCATGAAAGTATGGGATTACCAATGTACGGTTTTGCCGGTGGACGTGAAGATATTTGGCAACCTGAGGATGATGTTTATTGGGGGTCAGAAACTGAATGGTTAGGCAACAAAGAAAGATATGATGAGGATGGTAATGAATTGGAAAATCCGTTAGGTGCTGCTCACATGGGTCTTATTTATGTAAACCCAGAAGGTCATAATGCGAATCCGGATCCTTTAGAAGCTGCACATTATATAAGACAGACCTTTAAAAGAATGGCTATGGACGACTACGAAACCGTTGCCTTAATTGCCGGTGGTCATACATTTGGTAAAACACACGGTGCCGCCAATCCAGATGAGTATGTAGGTGCAGAACCGGCTGCTGCAGATATCACGGAACAAGGTTTAGGTTGGAAAAGCAACTATGGTTCTGGTTCTGGCGCAGATACCATTACTAGTGGTTTAGAAGGTGCATGGTCACAAACACCAACAAAGTGGAGCCATTATTTCTTTGAAAACCTATTTGGTTTCGAGTGGGAATTAACTAAGAGTCCTGCTGGTGCATGGCAGTATAAGCCAGTTGGAGATGCCGGTGCTGGTGAAATGCCAGATGCGCACATTGAAGGAAAAACCCACCAACCTTTTATGTTGGTTACCGATATGTCTTTAAGAGTAGACCCTGAGTTCGAAAAGATTTCTAGAAACTTTTTGGAAAATCCAGATGAATTTAAAGATGCTTATGCTCGTGCATGGTATAAATTAACTCACCGCGATATGGGTCCTAAAGATCGTTATTTAGGTCCAGAGGTACCACAAGAGCAATTGTTATGGCAAGATCCTGTACCACCTGTTGATTTTGAATTGATCAATGATGCTGATATTGCCGAATTAAAGAAAACTATTTTGTCTTCAGGACTTTCTACTTCAGAATTGGTTTCAACTGCTTGGGCTTCTGCATCAACATTTAGAGGTTCAGATAAAAGAGGAGGTGCCAATGGAGGGCGTGTTCGCTTGACCCCTCAAAAAGATTGGGCAGTAAATAACCCTACTCAGTTGGCAAAAGTAACAGCAACCTTAGAAAGAATTCAAAAGGAATTTAATGAAGCCCAATCTGGCAATAAAAAGGTTTCTTTTGCAGATTTGGTAGTGTTAGGAGGTACTGCTGCTGTTGAGAATGCAGCTAAATTGGCAGGTTTTGATACAAATGTTGAATTCAATGCCGGGCGTACAGATGCAACTCAAGAAATGACCGATGTTGAATCATTTGAGGCATTAGAGCCAATAGCGGACGGATTTAGAAATTATACAAAGCAAAAATTATCTGTACAGGCGGAAGAGCTTTTAGTTGATAGAGCTAATCTATTAACGCTGACAGCTCCAGAAATGACGGTTCTTATTGGCGGACTTCGTGTGTTAGGTGCAAATTATGATGGATCCAGCAACGGTGTGTTTACCGAGACCCCAGGTGTGCTTACCAATGATTTCTTTATTAACCTTTTAGATATGGGCACAACATGGAAAGCTGCTTCTAACGATGATACTGTATTTGAAGGAAGTGATCGCAAAACAGGAACTGTAAAATGGACAGGTACTAGAGCAGATTTAATTTTTGGTTCAAATTCTGAATTACGTGCTTTAGCTGAAGTTTATGGTACAGAAGATTCAAAACAAAAATTTGTAAAAGATTTTGCAAAGACTTGGACTAAGGTTATGAATTTAGATCGTTATGATTTAAAATAAGATAATTAATTATTTATTGAAAAAGGCAGTATTTTAAGTACTGCCTTTTTTTATGCCCATTTTTAAATGATAGATGCCCCAAAAGTGAGTAGATTACTATCTGGGTCTAAAAGAGAAAATTCTTTTTGCCCCCATGGTTTTGTTTCAAGTTTTCCATTTGGATGTATTGCTACTTTGTTTTTTAGTAACGATTGGTATAATTTTTCGATTTGATTTACTCTTATATACACCTGTCCATAGTTTTCTCTCGGATTCAAATCTTTAAATAAAAAGAAATGAAGCTGTAGTTCATCCTTTTCTAGCATCAAATAGTCAGGATAGTCGGTTACGCTCCACTCTTTAAAACCTAAGGAGTCTATATAATAGCTTTTGGTGACCTCCTTATCTCTCATAGGTAGTTTAGGGTGAATGGCTTGCAGCATTTATATGGCTTTGAATGAAATTAAAAGGTATTGATAAAAATCAAAAAATTATGCAATACTGCTGATTTTCTCTCTTTTAATGAAATGATAATAAATTATAGGGTGTTTCTGTAACAAATGTATAATTAAAGCTACTGATATGATGAAGGCATTTAGTATCTTCAATTATTAACTTAAAAATAAATTATTATGGGCTCATTCATTTGGATTCCAATTTTGTTTCTGGTCATTGTTACCATTCTTTCGGGTGTGTTTATTGTTAAACAGCAAACCGCAGTTTTGATAGAAACTTTTGGAAAATTTACTAGTGTAAGACAATCGGGTATTCAATTTAAAATTCCGTTTGTACAACGTATTGCGGCTAGAATAGGATTAAAAATTCAGCAATTAGATGTAATTATCGAAACTAAAACGCTCGATGATGTTTTTGTTAAGTTAAAAGTATCGGTACAATATGTTGTAATAAGAGAAAAGGTATATGATGCGTATTATAAATTGGAGTATCCGCATGAGCAAATAACTTCTTACGTATTTGATGTTGTACGTGCTGAGGTACCTAAAATGAAGTTGGATGATGTCTTTGTTAAAAAAGATGATATTGCCATTGCGGTAAAATCCGAATTGCAAGAGGCAATGCTTGACTACGGTTTTGATATTATAAAGACATTGGTAACAGATATTGATCCAGATCCACAGGTAAAGGAGGCAATGAACAGAATTAATGCTTCTGAACGCCAAAAAACTGCTGCGCAGTTTGAAGGTGATGCAGCCCGTATTTTAATAGTCGAAAAGGCAAAGGCGGAAGCGGAAAGCAAAAGACTGCAAGGTCAAGGTATTGCTGATCAAAGAAGGGAAATAGCTCGCGGTTTAGAGGAATCTGTTGAGGTACTTAATAAAGTTGGTATCAATTCTCAAGAAGCTTCTGCTTTAATTGTAGTAACGCAACATTATGATACCCTTCAAAGTATCGGGGAAGAAACCAACACCAATTTAATACTGCTACCAAATTCTCCACAGGCAGGCAGTGATATGTTGAATAATATGGTTGCTAGCTTTACGGCTAGTAATATGATCGGGGAGAGCATGAAAAAAACAAATAAACCCAAGCCAAAAGAATAATTGGTAACGCATAATATGAAAAAGCCCGAAACAATTTGTTTTCGGGTTTTTTCATTAAACAAATTTTAGTTGTTTGATAGCGTTGCTTTAATTGATAGAATAAGAGATCAAACATTTTGAAAACTTAAAATAATAGGGTTGTAACGACTTTTACTAGTTATACAATACCAATAGGTCTAAAATAAAAGAAACGCCGTTAGACATACAGAATAACGGCGTTTTTATATCAATTTTATTGATCTTTGAAAACATAAGGTATAAGGAATACTTATGTTACTTTTTCTCTTGGATTTTTGCCCAGGAATCACGTAAACCAACAGTTCTATTAAATACTAATTTATCGGAGGTAGTATCAGGATCTACACAGAAATATCCTAATCGCTGAAACTGCACTCGGTCTCCAACCTGTGCTTCTTTAAGATGAGGTTCTACATACCCGGTAATAACTTCTAAAGAATCAGGATTAATAAATTCCATGAAATCTTTGTCTTTGTGTGTATCCGGACTTTCATCTGTAAATAAACGATCGTATAAACGTACTTCTGCTTCAACGGCATGTTTTATAGAGACCCAATGTAATGTTCCTTTAACTTTACGTAGGCTTTCTTCTGTACCACTTCCACTTTTACTTTTCGGATCGTAAGTACATTGTACTTCTATAATATTCCCTTCGGCATCTTTTGTGCAAGATTCTGCTTTTATGATATAGGCATTCTTTAAACGAACCTCTTTACCAAGCTTCAATCTAAAGAACTTCTTATTGGCCTCTTCTCTAAAATCTTCCTTCTCAATATATAACTCCCTTGAAAAAGGAACTTTTCTAGAACCCGCACTTTCATCTTCAGGGTTATTTTCCGCATCTAACCACTCCTCTTCGCCTTCTGGATAATTAGTGATGACAACTTTTAATGGATCTAAAACGCCCATTACCCTTGGAGCAACTTTGTTTAAATGATTTCGTATTTGAAATTCCAATAAAGAGACATCTATTAAGTTGTCTCTTTTTGCTATACCTATAGTATCTGTAAAATTCCGGATAGATTCTGGTGTATATCCTCTTCTTCTCAAACCAGAAATGGTTGGCATTCTGGGGTCGTCCCAACCATTTACAACACCCTTTTCCACTAACTGAGCCAGTTTTCTTTTGCTTACAACCGTATGGCTCAAATTACGGCGGGCAAACTCCCGCTGTTTAGGTCTTACTTTAGATTCATCGTATACTTGATCTAAAAACCAGTTATATAACTCACGGTGCATGGCAAACTCTAGCGTACAGAACGAATGTGAAACTTGTTCAATATAATCACTTTCTCCATGTGTCCAATCATACATCGGGTAAATACACCAATCGGTATTTGTTCTATGGTGTGCCTTATGTAGAACACGGTACATTATAGGATCGCGCATCAACATATTCGAAGATGCCATATCAATTTTAGCTCTTAGTACATGAGAACCCTCTGCAAATTCTCCATTTTTCATCTTTTCAAAAAGATCTAAATTCTCTTCAACGGATCTATTTCTGTTCGGACTATCGGTACCAGGTTCGGTGGGGGTTCCTTTTTGAGCAGCCATATCTTCAGAAGATTGATCGTCAACATAGGCTTTTCCTTTTTTGATCAATTCAATGGCCCAGTCGTACAACTGCTGAAAATAATCAGAAGCATACCGTTCGGTATCCCACTTGAATCCTAGCCATTCCACATCTTTTTTAATGGCGTCTACAAACTCTTGTTCTTCTTTCGCCGGGTTGGTATCGTCAAACCTCAGGTTTACAGGGGCGTTATATCTAAGACCTAAACCAAAGTTTAAGCAAATAGAACTTGCGTGCCCAATATGTAGGTAACCATTTGGTTCTGGTGGGAAACGAAATCGTAATTCGTCTTTGGCATAACCATTTACCAAGTCCTCTTCAACAATTTGTTCAATAAAATTCAAAGACTTTGTTGTCTCGCTCATGTTATAATATTTCAAGCTACAAAAGTAGCAAAATTGCCTTAATTGGCAGGTTTAAAAAAGGTACACCTTACATAAAATGAGTTTCACAACAGAAATCTTCCTTCCGACAACATTAAATTTCACTTCGTCGTATTAAATAACATATTTGTCTATGAAATGACGGATTAGTGAAATAATTTATTAACCGACTTTTCAACCGTAGTGGCCCCCATAACTACAAATACTTATGAAAACCTTGAACAAAATTACCGTTTTTACCGCATTATGCCTGTTATTCAGTGCCTTTCAACTATCGGCACAGGCAATAGTTATTAATGCCCCAGAACCTGCAGACAATCCAAACCTGTCAGGAAGTACGCCGTGGACTGCCGTATGTGCAGGAAACTCCGGATTCAATGAATACTTCGTAAACATTACCTGGATAGGTACTGCCAACGCAGGAAACGAGTTTATACTCGAACTATCTGATGCCAGTGGTAGCTTTGCCAACGCACAAACGTTGCAGACGATTACCGACAAGAATGATGTGAAGGATTTTGATACGAGTTTTGCCATACCCACCGATACACGTGGTGAAGGCTACAAAATGAGAGTTCGTAGTACAGACCCTGAAAAAGTAGGTAGCGAATCTCCTGCCTATAACATGTATTATATGGATGTAACTTCTAACCTCAACATTAGTGAATTGGGAGATGGAGTACCACCTGGAACCGTCTGTAGTACAGGTCCTATAACCTTGCAAGTTGATAATATAGCCAACCCAGAAACCTACCAGTATATTTGGTTTCGTAGTGGTACCGAATTAACCGGTGAAACTGGGCATACTTTAAATGTTACCCAGTCTGGAATGTACAATGCTTATATTGATTACGGACCAAGATGTACCGGTTCTGGTAATACAGATTCAAATATTGTAGATGTTACTATTGGTGGTTCGGGTACAGGTATTGCTGTAACAGCCCCAAGTAAAACCGCACTATGTAGTACAGATACCGAAACCTTAAGTATTGATCAAACAGATGCTTCATGGAGCTATCAATGGTTTAAAGATGATGTTGCTATTTTAGGTGCAACGGCTACAAGCTATACCGTTGATGCATCAAGTGCAGGATTTGAAGGTGATTATGCCATTGAAATCTCTGGAACGGGTATTTGTAATGAAAGATCAACAGCTATTACAATTACTAATGCAGATGTGTACGAGGTAATAGTAGAGAATGAAATCAATATGGTGCTATTGCCAACGCAAACTCAAACTATATCGGTTAGCACCACTGCAAATACTCCAAGTTATAAGTGGTTTAGAAACGGCGTAGAAATAAGTGGCGAGACTAGTAGTTCACTAAGCATTTCACAAGACGGAGAGTATCACGCAGAAGTTACACAAACTGGAGGTACCTGTTCAGTATCGTCTAAAAACTCTGATGTAACTACCGTTGTATCTCCTGCTTCTTTTGAAATGACAATCGATTATACCGATGCGTATACTTCTTGTGAATCTACCAGTACCATTTTGGGGGTAGAACAAATCAACGCTGTTGCTGCGGATGGAACAAAAACAGATGTTACCAGTGCTTTAATTGATGGGTTTAGTTACCAATGGAGTAAAGACGGTACCGCTGTTAGTGGGGCAACTGGTAATACAATTAGCTTGGCATCGAACTCTGAAAATGGAGACTATGACCTAAATGCTTCTGTAGATAGCTTTAATGTCGATTCCAATATGTTGACCGTGCAATTATTGACCAGTGAAACCATTGCTATAACTAGTTCTGGAACCGTGTTCTGTAGTGGAGGTGAAACAATAACCTTAAATACAACAAGCGATTTAAGTGCCTCATCTTACGAGTGGCAATTGGACGGAGCAATGGTCAGCACCACAGATACCGAATTAACCGTTTCTACACCTGGTACGTATATGTTGGCGGTAGACCGAGATGGTTGTTCCCTAATATCAAATGAAATAGTTGTTACCCCTCTTGATGAAGGCCTAATTACCCTTGATCTTGGAGATGAAATTGTAATGCCAGAAGGTACTAGTAAGTTGGTTACGGCTAGCGGAGGTACTGCATATAGATGGTTAGATACCAATGCTGTTGAAATCAGTAATGCTGATAGTATTACGTTTACCGAGGCCGGTAGCTATACTTTAATTGCTTCAATTGACAATTGCGAAATAGTTAAACAGGTTGAAGTATCATATTTAGATACGTTTAAAGTACCAAACGTAATTACGGTTAATGGAGATGGTATCAATGATCAATGGGTCATACCAAATTCATACTCCAACAAGGCCGATGTTAATGTCATTATTTATAATGAGCAAGGTCAGGAAATTGTTAACGAATTCGATTATAAAAATAATTGGCCGCAGTCAACTACGGCTTTCACCAAACAGAATATGGTATTCTATTATAAAATTAGAAATGCCAGTGAAGTACTTAAACAAGGTACTATCACAGTAATACGTTAAGCTCACCATGCCAAAGAAAAGTGTTTTATATCTATTGTTATTTGTGTTTGCTATCATGAAAGTTAGTGGGCAAGAGGAGAGTCCGTTTGTATCATACGACGTTCCTGCCCAGAACTTATTGAAGTATAACCGATTTTTGATTAACCCAACGTTTTCAACGGTTAGGGAAGATAAATCTTACATTAACTTGTTACACCGAAACCAATCGGTACAATTTGATGATAACAATCAAAACTATTTCTTAAGCTATAGTGGTCGTATCAGTGATAGAACGGGGCTTGGTCTAAGTCTATATTCACAAAGAGAAGGTACACTTAGTAACTTTGGCGTACTTGCAAATTACGCTTATGGTATTAAACTGAACGATAAGAGCAATTTTACTTTCGGTGCAAATGTATCTTACTATCAAAGCGGATTTGATAACGGTAGAGCTTCAACGGTAGAAGAAGATCCTTTCTTGGCCGGTTTACAAGATCAAAGCCTATTGTCTTTTCAACCTGGTTTCAACCTTTCATATGGCAAGTTCGATGTGGGTATGTTCGCAGAAAACCTTTTTGATTATAACTTAAAGAACAGTGAATCCGTTACCGATTTTAAAGACAAAACATACTCGGCACACTTACAATATACCCATCAGTTTGAAAATCAAAATGGAATTTTTGAACAAGCCAGGTTAATGCCTTTGGCAAGGGTTAGAAAAGTCGGTGAAGAAGATGTTACCCTTGGCGGTAGTTTAATTCTTGATCTTCCTAAATTAGGATGGATCCAAGGTGGGTACGACAGTTTTTATGGTGCTGCGGCAGGCGTTGGTTTTAACCTTAATGAAAGAATATCATTAGGCTATACAATGGAAAAAGGATTGTCCAATAATTTTGACAATTTTGGCCTTACTCATGAAATTTCTGTTGCTTATTCATTTACACCTAACCTTACCGAAGACAGGGTAATGTTAGAAGATGATTTTGAGGATGATTTGGTACAGAATGATGAAGAACCAGAGAATATTGCTACCAATGAAGAAATTGAAGAACTAAAGATGAAATTGGCAGAGAACGATGCCATCATTGAAGAACTAATGTTCCGTCAAGATTCTTTGGAAGCTATTCGCCAATCTGATCTAGAAAGACGTTTTGCCATGGTAATGCGTATGGTGCGTAATGAGACGAACGGAGAGAGACCAGATTTGGAACAAAGAGCTAAAGCGCTTTTCTTAGATGAAGAAAGCAATACTCAGGTTGCTTCTAACTACAATCCAAGCAATTCCGGTGCTGCTGATAGTCAAAACCAAGCGGTTAATGAAAGTCAACAAGATAGAGTCGTTGTTGCGGCTAATCAACAAAACAATCCTGTAGTTGAAAGACAAACCGTTGCCGAATCTAATACTGCCGATAATTCAACATCAAATCGTAATTATCAGACTCAAGTTCAACCAAAAGATGCGGTTGTGGCTAATAGAAGAACGACAAATACTGCACCCGCAGCTACTACCGAAGTTGCTCAAGATGCTGTTAAAAGTAGAAGATTCAAGAATTTGCCAGATGTAACCGATGGATATTATGTTGTTGCCAATGTTTACAAAGGTGGGCATTATATGAATAATTTTATTGATGACCTTAATGAAAAGGGAATCCAAGCCGATTACATCGATAATCCTAATACGGGATTAAAATATGTGTATCTACAACGATTTGAAACCTTTGAAGATGCGGTTGCCGCTCATGATTCTAAATTCAATGGAGCATATGACGGTGCCATGTGGATAATGAACGTTGATAATAGGTATTCTAATGAGGCGTACGCCAGCAATGTAAACAAACTAAAAGAGAAATCTTCAAAGTATGATTCTAATGTGCTTACATCTAACGAAGTGGTTAGAGACAATGTTGAATCCAGAGATGTTGATTCAAGATCTTACGTAATAGAAGGTGCCGGTTCTGGTTATTATCTTATAGCGAACGTATTTGCAAACCCTAACAATGCTAAAAAGTTTGTAGCCCTATTAAATTCATTTGGGTTAAGTGCCAGTTACTTTATTAACCCAAAGAACAATTACAGATATGTGTATCTTAAAAAGCACGACTCATGGACAAATGCGCTTATATCCTATTATTCGAAGCTAAACGATGCTTATGATGATAAGATGTGGATTATGCGGGTCAACCAAGAACAAATGGCTTAGAACAGCTATATGAGTTAAACGTATAAAAAGAGACCTTGTCAAAGTTGACAAGGTCTCTTTTTATATAAAATGGATGTAATTGAACAATTTAAACAAAGCGTAATATCAATATTTTAACTTGCGCATAAGTTCTTCCTTTCTTCTAACCGCAACCTCTATTTTCGTTTGATCTATTAAAGTTATATATCCACCTTTTCCTTTCGTGTAAGTATCAATATATTCCAAGTTAATTAAATGTGATTTATGAGTTCTAAAAAAGCAATCTTCATCTAGTATGTCTTCAAAGTACTTTATGCTTTTTGAGGCGGTAATTTTTTTCTTTGTCGAAGTAAAAATATGAGTATAGTTTACATCAGATTGAAACCGTACAATATCATGAGTATCCAACATCTGAAAGCCTTCTATTGTTGGTATAGCAATTTTTTTTAAAGATTCCCTATTTTCAATATTTTGTAATAGAATGTCAATTTTATTAGATGTATCCTTTAAACTTTTTTGTTGTCTAAGTTTTTGTAAAGCAGATATAAAATCTGATTTATCAATAGGTTTCAATAGATAGTCCAGTGCTGAAAACTTAAAAGCCTTTAAAGCATAACTGTCGTAAGATGTAGTAAAAATTATTTCAAAATCGATAGTTGACAATTGCTTTAATAAATTGAATCCTGTATCATTTCCAATCTGTATATCCAAGAATATAATATCAGGAAATCCACGTTCTATTTCTAATTTTGCAATTTCAACAGTAGGACATCTTGCCAAAACATGTATATCTTTTCCTAATTCCTGGATCAGGCTATCTAATCTATTTATACAATGTTGCTCATCATCTATGATTATAGCTTTAAGCATAGTCAATTAAAATTTGGATTCAAAAGGTAGTCTGATTTCTACACGGACCCCTTCGTTTTTATCAATAAATTTAAGTGATCCTTCAGTATTCTTTAGATGGTTTATTATATCAATTCTATTACTTGTTATTTTCACCCCATATGATTTTTCTTTTATGGTCTGGTTCAAGCTTTTGGAACTACCTACACCATTATCATCTACGTAACATACAAGTATATTTTTATCAGGTTTAATGTCAATGTCTATTTGTCCAATTCCTTTTTTGGGTGCTACACCGTGCCAAATGCTATTTTCTATGAAAGGCTGTAAAATAAGTGGTGGAATTAAAGTATTATCGATATCAATGGACTTGTGAACAGAAATAGAAGATTTAAGTTCCTTTTCTAATCTCAATGTTTCCAATTCTATATAAAGTTCCATAAGCTTTAAATCTTCCTTTAAGGTAATCCGTTTTTTTTCTGAGTTTTCTAGGATTGATCTAGTCAATTTGGAAAATTTTATTAAATAATCATTCGCTTGTTTAATATCTTTTTTTGAGATAAAATCACTAATTGAGTTTAAGGAATTAAAAATAAAATGAGGATTCATTTGTGAACGTAGCGCTTTTAATTCCGTTTCTGCTACCTGAGCATTAAATTCTGCTATTTTCTTTTTTTCTAGTGCATCTCGTCTACGTTTATAAAAGAAATACCCCAACGCACCAAAAAATAAGAGAAAGATAGAACCTATGAGATAAGTATTTTTTACCAAACGTTCTCTTTTAATTTCTTCTTCTGAAATTGCCAATTGGTGCTCCATTTTATACTGCATCTCTTTTCGTGTCAACTCCGATTTTTTTTCTTCACTGAGCACACTATCTCTAAGTAAAATATATTTCTTGTAGGCGCTAAGAGCTCTGTTCATATCGCCCTGTTTTTCATAAGTATTGCTTAGCACGCTCCATGAATCTGCTTCCCATTCTACGGCACCAATTTCTTTTGATATAGAAAGGGCACGATTTGCATATTCTTTAGCTTGTGAATTTTGATTTAAGAGTGAATTAATTTTACCAATACTGTTTAGTGAAGATGCCTCAATATATTTGTTATTAATTAGATGTGCTAGGTCAATTGCCTTATGGTAATTGTCCAATGCCATTTCATATTTACCTACATTTTTTTGTGCCAATGCGAGGTTGTTGGTAATAGCTGCCATGAATAGGTTATTATTCTCTAGCTTGGCCAGTCTTAAAGCTTTTTCCAAATTTGAAATTCCTTTTTCGTAATTCTTAGAATCATTGTATATAATGCCTATATTGGAGAGGGCTTTAATTTCATCTGAACGGCTACCAAACGTTTGAGCAGTCTTTAAATACTCATAATAATTTTCTAGAGCTTTATCATATGCCTTTAGATCTGCATATATATTGCCAATGTTGCTCAATAAGCTAGATTTTAATTGCCTATCGGTTATATTTTCGCTCAACACTAAGGCATTTTGATAACTATCCAATGCGTTAAGATTATCCGCCAACACATAATAAAGGTTTCCTTTTTGCCGTAACCCCAAAATTTCACCTTCTATCCATTTTTTACTTTTAGAAATTTTAATTGATTCATCAATTAATGGAAAAGCTTCTTTGGGGTTAGAATAGGTCATTTCAGAAACTAAATGTATTAAAAGCTCCGCTCTAACCGTATCTTTTTTAGAGTGCTTGAGTAACTCATTTTTTAAAGAATCTATAACGTTGGTTTGTGAATATGAATAGAAGGCAAAGATTAAAATAATTGAAAGACAAATATATTTTCTTATGGAATTGAGCATGCTAATTGGTTGGTTTACTCAAATTTAAACTTTTTGTAGAATGCAGATGTGGTCAATCAGAGGTTTACGAATATTTTAATATTTGATACGGTAAAATCGTAAATGTGTACGTAGAATAATTATTTATAGTAGAAATCGGATGTATTGGGTAGTTTAGAAATAACCAAACCATTAAATACAATTGACTTATGAATGATACTATTAAAAATTTACTTTGCTTCTCAAGTTTGCTTCTCATTTTTTGTTGTGGAACTGAGAATGATATGCAAGATATAGTTCCTATTAATGAGACCACCGGCACTATAATACTATCAGGTGTAGAAACATCTGAATTAGGAACAGCTTTGAGTATAGGGAATATTGAGGTTGCAAATACTGCTTTAACTGGAACAGATAAATCTGTTATATTATTGTCAGATAATATTTCTGTATCAGATAATGAATTTGTTTACGATGATGACCAAAACGGATTTGTAATTGTAGCTGCCGATTTTTCTGCTGGAGGTTCTACTAGTGTTGAAAAAACAATTTCTATGACCATTGTAAAAAACGGAGTAGAGTATAGACATGCTTGTTCAACGCCCAACCTAAATATTTTTACCGATTGTGGTGAAAATTTTAGAATTGATTTTGACGGTAACACTGTTATTTTTGACAATACCACTGTAATTAATACTGATAATGATTCTATTTTGACTTTGGATGGAACAGTTACGTGGAACTGAAGAAATTAAGGGAAGAATTAAAGTAAAGACAATTTAGTAAACTTATATGAAACCCGTTTCTGATCTCATAATATTTACATATTCGCAAGAAAACATCAATTTGGTAATTTATAAAGGCGAAGGCCAAACACAGCACTTGAAAACATTGCCTATTGCCAATCTAAACAATTAATTTATGAAACATATCGTATTTATATTCATTGTATGTTCGGGACTTCTATCCGTTTTTGGGCAGGGAAAAGAAAAGTTATATAGAGCTCCTTCTCCCAATTTCATAGATCTGTCACTCCAGACGCATAAAGGTAAATTGCGTTTTGGTATACAAGATGAGTATTATTTAAAATCGGATGGCAGTTTCGTAAAGCCAAGTGAGGCATCGTATGTGAATATAGACAAACGATTTAGTCACAACAATGCTAGCAGACATGCTTTTTTAGAACTTTTAAAGATCAGGTTTAAAGAAGAGATGTTTGCGGCTATGGACTTGAATTATTTTACCGAGCGAACCAATTCAATGTTTGAAGAAGATTTAATGAGCCATACCGCTCAGCAACATACTTTGGCCCTTGCCAACTCACTCACCACCAACAAGCAGGCAATGAGCTATTTCTGTAATCAAAAAGAAGATTCGGATTGTATATCGAAATTTCCACAAGAGGGATACTACAACGAGCCCAGAAACTTACGTCCATGGGGCGGCAGAGGAGCCACCGAGTTTCAGCAACTAAGGGCCTATACTGGTTTTGTCAAGAACGAATTGTCCAAGATAGTAGAATGGGGAAGTACGTTGCTTCCAGACAATATACTTAAGGGTTACTATGTAACACGGACCCATTTGGGGAAATATGATTTTAAAGCCGAAGGGTTTTGGTTGATAACACATCAATTTTACAATCAAGGATTTTTGTTAAAATGGTATGGATTACAGCCGAGCAATTCGGCAGAAAGAAAATTAATGCACCCTAACGGTGCCTCCATATTATTGAAAATGTCGCCTGAGAAAGCCGAAACCTTTTCGGAAAAAGTACAGCAGGTGTACTTGGTATTTGATGTGACCGGAAAGTTGAACGGACTCGAAAGTTATAGGGCTGACCAATTAAAAACTACATTCACTTTGAATTCTTCGATAATTGAAATCTATTCAGATGACGGTTTGACCAATAAGGTCGGTGAAATTGATATTAATACTATGGAGACCAAAACTAGATAACAAATGATGAGATCCAAAAATATAAGGTCGATCCTATTTATCATGTTCGAAACAATGGTTTTCTTGAAACCGATTTCAACGAACGCCCAATTTCTCAAGAAATTGAAAATGAACCTTGAAGTTAAAGCCGAGGAGGCGGCCAACAATACCACGGACGATATTTTGAACGGTCAAAACGATAAAACCACGACCTACCCTGTTGCAATATCTCCCTCCAACGATGGAGGCGCTACCACCGCTTCTTACAAACCATCTAAGGACACGAATGTTATTGATATGGATCAAGAAGTATTGCGATTCTCGGCCCCATCCAAAGATTTCCGGGATATAGTGATTCAATCCCATAAGGGGATACCAAGATATGGACAGTTACATTTCAAGAGAAATACACATAAACTGATTACTAATAAGGCTTATAAGGCTCTTTTGGAGATGCGGTTTTTAAAGGAAACATTCAACGATATGGATCGTTCAAAGCTTACTAAAAATCAAAATTCAACAGGAGGACTGAGCAAAAAGAATTCGGAATTTGCCCAAAATCATGTAAGGATCTTGGCAGGGGAAACGCTATCCGACGATAAATTGAAAGATTATTTTTGTGATACCGAACTAGCATCGACCTGTAATTTCTATAATCCGTCAGGAGAGCGGATAAATGTTTCCTATTGGGGGGGCATTGGTAACAATGAGTTTGCCCAGAACCGTAGTTATACCGGTTTTGTGAAGAATTATTTCAATACTCTTAAAGATTGGAGTCAGACCTTATATGCCGATGGTAGCGAGGTTGCGTATTATGTGGTAAAGGGTCTGGTGGCCGAAAAATATGATTTTAAAGAAAAAGGCTATTGGATAGGAAATCTATTTTCCATCGGAGGGGATTACATACTTGATCATTCCAATTTTTTGCCCTACACCGAGAACGAGAAAGCGATAAAGCACCAACGCAAAAAAATATTTTTACCTATAGATGCCCAAAAGGCCGAGAATTATAGATTAATTCCAAGGTCACCGGTTTTTGTAGTGTTCAAAGTGCGGGTAAATCCAAAACCCTATAATTCGACCTCTGTAATTTGGGAATACGAACTGGAGAGTCCGATTCTTGAATTTTACAAAGATGTGGACCTTACCGATATTATGGGCGAGGTGGATATAAATACTGCAAATCTTAAACAATGATCAAAATGGGGAATATTAGGGTACTTATAATAATCATGGGGGAGTATTGTTTATCATGTTGTTCAAGGTCAATGTGCTGATTCTTAAAAAGCTGTATCAGCAAGCCAAGAAAAAGCTTAGGACAATACCATTAAAGAGATAATTATTTCTGTTAATGAAGGCAACCAAAAGGAAAAAGTGGGCACTACAGTATCGCAAACGGTAGAAAACCATCAAGATATGTCTTCATTGCATAGTGCCGAACAGCAATCGAAAACCACATTAGGCAAATCAGATTATTTGATGTACAAATCTCCAGATACCGACTTAAAAGATATTGTTATACAAAAAAACA
Source organism: Maribacter litoralis (assembly GCF_902506355.1). NCBI lineage: Bacteria > Pseudomonadati > Bacteroidota > Flavobacteriia > Flavobacteriales > Flavobacteriaceae > Maribacter > Maribacter litoralis. Next base: position 1,729,356 of record NZ_LR733271.1, read on the forward strand.
CAAAGAGCTTTCCCATTTTAGGAACGTAGATTTCTATATAAAACGAGACAACCCCCAACAGATATATCTTTTAAAGGTGGAGGTGGTCAAAAGAAACTTCAATGGCTCGGACTATATAGGTTTGCCCATTTGGTAAGTATCCAAATGTTATAAGAGCATCTTTAGGTGATGAATTAGACCGCACTTACCCAACAGACCAAAAGGTAAAATCATCATACAAGAGGTCAAAACCAGTCAGCTTGTCGTAAAAGACATTAAAAAGTTTGCCTTAGATATGTAAACCAATGTCTTAAAAAGGGAATATTTTATAAACGATTGGAGCGGAATCATAAAACGTATCTTTTTAAGAGTATGGGAGGGATGCTGGTGGCAGATTTTTCCGAAAAACGATAAGTATATTTCATTTGTAGACATACCTGGAGATAATATTAAAATGGAGAGAAGCTTTTTCGGACGGGACCAAAGATTTCAGTTGGTACATGATTAAATGTTTCATGGACCATATGATTTTGGCATAGACGGATGCTAGGTTCATTAACTTTGAAAAAGTAAATTGATTAAGTTGTCTTTTTTAAATTATTTTTCTGAATTTTTGCCCTAGACCCCATATGGATAAGAGATTGCCAGTAAAATAAGTCAGATTGTGTATATAGATGGTTATGTGGTTTTTAAGATTAATCCGGAAAAAGCTGAGACCCTGATTAACTATAAAAAAGTACTGTTACAGCTTAGTGCGAAGGTGCGATTGGTTTTAAATTTTTTCAAACGAGCAACCTTAATGTGTTCGCACCCCATTTTACCTATCATTTCTCGGACTCTGTAATGGAGCTGTATTCCAATGCTGAACTTACCTGGAAATAGGGGGAAATCAATTTAGGGAACTTGAAGTAAATTGCAACAAATTAAACAGAAATGATAGGCTAAAGTTTATTCTTAATTGCTTTAATTTATCAGAGCAGTTTAGGATATTTTTATATTAGTTTTAACAGGTATTTACACTTAAAATTGACTTGTTGGCTATAGTTAAAAGTATTATTCTAGTGTTTTATACGTTAACAATTTACGTACAATCGTTAGCTCAAATTTAAATTATTTTACTGTTTTTAAAGTCATTGGCTTCCCTATATAAATATTTTAAATTCAATTAAATATTATTCACAAAATTTACTTGAATTGTCAGGATTAATACATCCTTAAAGTCGTGCCTATGTGTGTATTATCGTTGAAATGCACACTTTTTCATAAAAACAAACCCATTTTATTTGCTGTTTCACAACAGAAAACATCGTTACCACAACAATAAATTCTTCACGTTACTACTAAGGTTAATATTTGTTATTGGAGAATTCCGCAGTGTAACGATACAAGATCAATGTCGAATGAGAGGAATGCTTCAACAATTTTAGCACATGATACAGCTGACCACATTTTTAGATTTCACCAAACACATTTCTCCTATGGGAAAACAGTACTCAAAGTTTTTATTTTTCATTTTATTCTTGGCACTTGGTTTACAAACTGCGGTTGCTCAGGTTAAAAATGATTTTGATGTTCGTTACGAAGCGGATATTCGAGGTGAACTTACATTTATTGCTAACAACATTGTAAATAGATATATTCCTGAAACTACACAAAGACAGTGGGTTTATAGAAATGGCAGATGGAGACGAGAATGGGTAACCACGCCAGAAGTAACGCCAAACGAACCTTTGAACGTTACGGGTAATGCCTCCAATTACAATGACAACTATGACATGCAGTATATTGATATCGACAATGATAACAGTACTTTTAGCTCTAGTAGCGCATATTTAGAAATACCGGATGTTGATTGTTCTTTGGTACGTTATGCAGGTCTTTATTGGTCAGCTGTTTATGTAAATCCAGATAGAAGTACTATTGATGATATTAAGTTTAGAACTCCAGGAGGAACTTACCAAGATATTACTGCAGATGAAATAATTTTTGATGGTAATGGTGATGTAGATTTCGGGTACTACAGTCCCTATGCAGCTTATAAAGATGTAACCTCTATAGTGGCTGGTTTAGGGAACCCCAATGGTGATTATTTTGTAGCTAATGTACGTGCTAGTACTGGCAATAATATTTCAGGTGGAATTTCCGGTGGGTGGAAAATGGTCATTGTATATGAAAACCCAAACTTACCGGGTGATAAATTCATCACCACTTTTGATGGTTATGCGGGTGTAAAATCCGGGGAAAGTATTGACATACCAGTAAACGGTTTTACAACCTTGCCAGCACCTTTTCCCGTTTATGCCAATATGGGAGTTGGCGCTTTAGAAGGTGATAATAGAATTGGTGGAGATGCTTTGCAAATTAATGCGAACGGTTCTTTTACCACATTGTCAAATGGTCAAAATCCGGCAAATAATTTCTTTAATTCCAGTATTACTCAGTTCGATGCTCAATATACCACTAGAAATCCGAATAGCATTAATACGTTGGGTTGGGATGTTGATCTTTTTGAAATACCTAATGGTGGTGCCAGTAATACCGTAATACCTAATGGTTCTACAAGTGCTATTTTAAGGGCAAGTTCTTCACAAGATAAGTATGATATCTTCTTTACTTCTTTTGATGTCGATATAATTGCGCCAAACATTGTTTTGGAAAAAAGAGTACAAACTCCAGGAGGCGTTGATATCACGGGGCAAGGGGTAAACTTAGGTCAAACATTGGATTATGTATTGACTTTTGAAAATATTGGTAATGATGATGGAGTCAACTATACTATTAGAGACGTATTGCCAGTTAACGTTTCGCCACCAGATGGACGAAACTTTTTTAATGATACCGATTTTTCTTTTCCTGCACCAATATGTGAAGGAACACCTAGAACATGTCATGAAATTACATATACCTATGACCCGGCAAGTAGGGAAATAGTTTTTAACGTTCCAGATGTATTTGTTGATCAAAATGATGGGGAATATTCAATTATTTTTAGAGTTCAAGTTGCTGAAAACTGCTTTGATTTTATAGATGCTTGTTCAGACTTAATAGAAAACTTGGCTTATAGCTCATATAGAGGTGAAAACAACTCTGCCCAAGTTACAGATGACCCAAGTGTTACAGATTTTAATTCTTGTGGATTTGTGGTTCCGGGAGCTACCAACTTCCTATTGGATGATTTGTCCGATTGTAATTTTCAAAGAACCATAGAACTTTGCGGCACAAGTACCATTTTAAATGCAGGCGACGGTTTTGATTCGTATGTATGGTATAGAGACACCAATAGTAATGGTGAAATTGATGCTACCGATGTTGAAATTAACGATGGTGATCCAGATAATGACCCTAGTACGCAAGTAGTAACACTTGTTGGTCAATATATAGTTGATAAAATTGTTGCCGATCCATGTAAAGGATTTAAAGAAATTATCAATGTAGAGCCTTTTGGTTCTGGTAATTTACCAAACCCTGTTACCGAATATTTCAATGAAGTAAATGGTGATGCTGACCCTAGTAATGACATTCCTGGCGAAATCGTTTTCTGCTCAGACGATAGCGCTTATTTACCTAAAATTTTCTTGTGCGGTATTAATGACACGCAACCACTAGCTGTTAATATTGTTGATGCGCAAAGTGTTACTTGGGAGATTTTAAATGAAGGTAGTTGTGGTGTTGATGTAGGTGAAGATTGTGCTAATAGAGCCCTCACTTGTTCTTGGACAGAAGTAGGTACCGGTAGTAATTATTTATTAAATGCACCAGGTGAATATAGACTTTCTGTAATCTATCAAAATGGATGTACTAGCAGCTTCTATTTCAAAGGTTTTCAGAACAACTTAGATATAGAATTTAATAATAGAGATATTGTTTGTGATACCGATGGTAACATTACCATTACAAATATTGGAGCGGGTTATGGTTATCAATTGGTAGATAATGACACTAATAATGTTATTGTTCCATTTAGTGCTAACAACGGTCCAAGTTTTGATTTTGCTTCTGGTGAGAACGGTTCTTATAGAGTTGAGGTTACTCAATTAGATACAAACGGTGATCTAATTCAAGATGCATGTATTTTTTCTACTCCGGTTATAGGTATTAGAGAAAGAGCGGTAACATATGACGTAAGTGTAACTCCAGAGACGTGTTTCAACTTAGGTACCGTTACGCTACAGATTACAGATGCTGACTCACCGTATGCATTTGAGATAAGGTTAGATGACGGTAGCAATGGAGGATTAGGAACTCTTGTAGATAGCCAAAATGGTCATGCAGATAATAATTACCCTTTTACAGATGTAAGTGCTGGTGATTATATCGCCTACATCTCTACAGATGATGGCTGTTCATTTAGTGAATCATTTACCATTTTAGATGAAAATAATTTAGAATTAACCGCAAGTGTTACGCAACATATTACTTGTGAAGATGGTATTATTTCAATGGATGCCGACGGCGGTAATCCAGATTACTCCTACGTAATTTGGAGTTATGTTGATGAGGGCGGAAATACCGTTACATCGTATTCAGATTTTGCAGATATTCCTGCAACCAATTTCCAAACGGAGACTACGTTCAATGTTTCTGGTGCTGGGGATTATGTTTTCTTGGTATTAGATAGAACAGGCTGTTATGTAGAATCAAATACGGTTTCTATAGAATATCACCCAACGGCAGATTTTGATCCAACTACTGTTACAGATGTTCTTTGTTTCGGAGAAACTACCGGTAGAATTCAGTTTAATGTAACCGACACTAATGGCTATACTTTAGATTTTGCATTATTTGATGATACCGATCAACCATTAGCAGATAACAGTACAGGTAGTTTTCCAAACTTGGCGGCAGGAGACTATAGAGTTGAAATTACGCAAACAAGAGGCACGGCTACTTGTTTATCAGAAGAGACATTTACTATCAATGCACCAACTGCTGCAATTAGTGGCGATGCTATTTTGGTTCAAGATTATACCTGTTTACAAGAAGGTATAATTGAAGCACAAAATGTAGTTGGCGGAACCGCACCATATTCATACAGTATTGATGGTATTAACTTTGTTCCCGATACAACAACAAACGCAAACCGCTTTGAAAACCTTACCGATGGTTCTTATACCATTACTATTAGAGATGCTAATAACTGTACTTTTGTAACCAATCAAATTGTTATTGATAGACCAAATCCACCAACGGATTTAACTATAACAGAGTCTCAAATTACATGTCCTACTGGAACATCTAACTTAACTGTTAACGCAATTAATGGTACAGCACCTTACGTATATTCCATTACTGCACCTTCTGCCATTGGCCCAACAAGTACTTCAGGTAACGAAGCTGTTTTTGAAGATTTGTCTCCAGATACTTATACGGTTAGGGTTACTGATGCGGATGGCTGTTTCTATGAAGAAAATTATACGATAAATACGATTAACCCAATATCGGCTAGTGGAGCAACCACACAACCGATCAGTTGTTTTGGTGCTGAAGATGGTATTATTCGTTTTAATGTAAACTTCCAAGCGGGTCAAAACTTTACGTATACAATCACCGGTCCTACAGGTGTTGAAAGAACAGGTGGTACTGAAGCTGTTATTGATAACATCAACAACTTAGCTGCTGGTATTTATACCATAGACATTGTAGATACAGATACCAACTGTACTTATTCTGCTACACATGAATTAGAAGGTCCGGCTTCGGCATTGATTATTTCTAGTTTAACCGAAATACAACCTAGTTGTACATCACAGGGTAGTGTAAGTGTTCTTGCCGATGGCGGATGGGGAAGTTATGTTTATACATTGAACAATCCAGATACTTCTGTATTTGGTTCTAATTCCACAGGTTCTTTTACAGGTTTAACCCAGTCTGGTACATATAACGGTACGGTAACAGATGCGAACAATTGTAGTATTCCTTTCACGTTCGATTTGGACGCTGCGGAACCGCCTGTTCTAGTAATAACACCGAATCAAGATTGTTTTGATGATGCTGTATTATTGACCTTGACCGCAAGTGTATCATCTGGTGGCGACGGTACTTTTGAATATAGTTTAAATGGAGGTCCTTTTAGTACAACCAATATATTTTCTGATCTTTCTGCAGGAACATATACGGTTGAGGTAAGAGATGGTAACAACTGTACAGATACAGAAAGTATTACTATAGACCCGGCATTAACGGTAACAGCAAGCGCAAGTAACATTACTGCCTGCGGCACCGATACCGATATAAATATTTCTGCAGCTGGCGGAGATGGTAATTATGTGTATGCGGTAGTAAATGATGGGGCAACCCCAAATGCGGGCGACTTTGACCCAAGTACCACTGTGACAGTTACTGGCACAGGAGTATATGATGTATATGTAAGAGATAATAGTGGTAATGCTGATTTCTGTGAATCTTCATATGAGATTACAATAGACCAAGATGATGCATTAGCATTATCTATTTCCAATACAGATATACTTTGTAGTGGAGAAAATCAATCTACTTTAACTATAGTTGCTTCTGGTGGCGAGGGACCTTATACGTATAGTATTAATAATGGGGCAAATTATCAAACCCCAAATACTTTTAATAACCTTGGTGCAGGCACATATAATATTCGAGTAAGGGATGTAAATAATTGTGAGGTTGACCAAGTGTATACAATTTCAGAACCTTTTACGCTTTCTGCATCGGCAGCGGTTACGCAATTAGTTGAATGTAACCCGGCAGACGGTGCTGAGGTTAGAATAACAAACGCTCAAGGTGGTACTGCTCCATATACGTATAGTTTTGATGGAGGAGGCTCATATGGTACAGATGCAATAGGATATCTTTTACCTGGATCACACACAGTGTATATACAAGATGCAAATAACTGTACGTATCCTATGGATGTGACTATTGAACAAGCACCAACACCCCCTAATGTTGAGCTTACGCCAGAGGTTGATTACTCTTGTGATGGTACGGGTATTGTAACTATAACTCCAGATAATCCTAACTTAGATTATACGTACTATCTGAATGGTTCGGTTAATACTCCTGGAGATTCAAATGTATTTACAGATGTTCCTGTGGGTACCCATACGATTGATGTTGATTATATTAGTAACACTCCACCGGCAAGAAGTGTGCTAATGCGCGAAGATTTTGGAACAGGGTCAAATATTTCCATCCCTCAGATCGATACGACTTATTACTGTTATGAGTCTCAAGATGCCTCTTTAGGGACTTGTTCAGACACCAATTTCAACATAAACGATTTGCAATATAGTGTAACTAGCACTATTGTTGCTCCTTTTGGAACGTGGGTAAGTCCTATTGATAATTCTGGAGACCCTAACGGAAGATATTTAGCGGTCAATGTTGGTGATCCAGGTGTAAACACAATAGTTTATAGCAAAACTGATATTGAGATCGTACCTAACCGAGATGTTGAAGTAGAGTTAGATGTAATTAATTTGGTAAGGCAAGGTTCAGGGTTGATTAGACCAAATATTCTGGTAGAGATAGTTGATCCATCAGGTAATGTAATCGATAGTGGTACAACAGGTTTAATTGACGAAAACACAGGAGCTAATGACTGGAGAAATGTTAATATTCCTCCATTAAATCCTGGTGCAAACAGTACAATCGATATTGTAATTAGAACAATTGCTACCGGAACAAACGGAAACGATGTTGCTATAGATAATATTCAGGCTTTTCAAAGTCCGGAACAGTGCTCTCAAACAGTATCTATTGACGTTACTATTGAAGATGGTTATGCTTTTGAAGCGAACCTACTTTCTTCCGAAGATTTGGATTGTAACGGTGATAACTCTGGTTCGATAACTTTTGAAGTAGATAACTATGGGGCAAGCGGATTTGAATATAGTTTAGATAATTTTGCCAGCACATTGGGTAGTACTACGGTATCACCTCAAACAATTTCAGGACTTTCAGCAGGCACTTATAGAGTATATGTTAGGGATGCAGCGAGTTCTTTACCTGGTTGTACTACATTTTTTGACCATACTATTAATGAACCAACATTAGTAGTTGCAGATGCAGATCTTACACAAGATTATACGTGTAACAATGGTGGTGCAGAAATTACAGCAAGTGCAACAGGTGGTACGCCAGGGTATGAGTATCAATTAGAAGATACTTCTGGCGGTATTATAACCGCATACCAAACGAATACAGTGTTTAGTGGCTTATCGGCAGGAACTTACAATGTTCGTGCTAGAGATGTCAATGGTTGTTCAGATTTAATTGATACCCCAATTGTAGTTACGGCTCCAGAAACTCCGGCTTTCACTTTACAGGAAACTATTTGTTATAGTGGTAGTAATGATGCTACTATTGTCGTAAATGTTACAGCTGGTAATGGAGACTATCAGTTTAGAATTAATGGAGGATCTTATGTAACTCCGACTCCGGTAGATGCGACCACGTATACGTTCACGGGTCTTTCAAATGGTACATACACTATTGAGGTTACCGATGCTTTCGGTTGTGATGCTCCTGCGCAAACAGTAACCATTGAACAAGAGGTTACGGTAAGCGCTAGCGCAAGTACAATAACGGCATGTGGTACTGATAGCGAAATTAATATTACCGCTGCAGGTGGCGATGGAAACTACGTTTATGCAGTGGTTACAGATGGAACAACACCAAATGCGGGCGATTATTCGGCTACGAATACGGTAACGGTTATAAGTGCGGGCGATTATGATGTTTATGTTTTGGATAACAATGGAGGCACAGATGCATGTCCTGCCAAGTATGACATCAATATTGATCAAGATGCCCCTGTAGCAGCAACACCAACAGTTGTAGATGTTACTTGTTTTAGTGGTAATAATGGTAGTATTTCTTTAGCCGCTAGTGGTGGTGAGGCTCCTTATACGTATAGTATTGATGGTGGTGTAAACTTCGGGTCTGTAAGTTTATTCAATAATCTTACTGCAGGTACTTATGATGTAAGAGTAAGAGATGTTAACGATTGTGAGCTTATCTTATCTGTTTCTGTTGATGAATTACCTGAAATAGTGGCAGAAAGCGAACAAACAGAAGATTATACCTGTAATCAATTAGCAGAGATCACTGTTGGTGGTGTGACACCTACAACTGGCGGTTCTGGTTCATATCAATACAGTTTAAACGGTGGTACTTGGACTACGGCTACAACTGGAGGAACGGTTTTCACAGGATTGACCGACGGTACGTATACAGTTCAGGTTAGGGATGCTAACAATACAGGTTGTGTTGTTGACCTGCCAAATATCGTAATAGCACCTTTACCAACAGAACCATCTTTAAGCAGTAATATTGATTACAGTTGTGATGGAACAGGCATAATTACCATACTTCCGAATGATGCAACTTATACTTACAGTATAGATGGTCATACGCCTCAAACAAGTAATGAATTCAGTAACGTTGCAGTTGGTCAACATACTATAACTGTTGATTATGGTAGCGACTGTACTACCGATATTATCGTAAATGTTGAAGACGGTAATGCTTTTGAAGCTGCAATTCAGTCTTTTGAAGATTTGGATTGTAACGGTGATAATTCTGGTACTATAACTTTTGAAGTTGAAAATTTCGGAGCAGGTGGTTATGAGTATAGCTATGATAGTGCTTTTACAACTATTGAAGGTAGCGATACGCTAGCAACACATCAAATAACAGGTTTGGCTGCAGGTAGTTATACTATTTTCATAAGGGATGTTGACAACCCAATTGCTGGTTGTACTGAAATGCTAACTCAAATTATTGATGAGCCTGCAGTTTTAATGGTTTCTAATACGCCAACACAGCCCACATGTATTGATGATGGTGCTGTTGATATTACGGTAACAGGTGGAACTTCGGCATATTCTTATGTAATAGAACTTCCAGATGGCTCCAATACGGCTTCACAAAGCACGGGGGTATTTACAGGTTTGGATCAATTAGGTTTACATACAATTACGGTTACCGATGCTAATGGTTGTACCGAAACAGATACATTTACATTAGTAGCCCCTGCTACTCCGGTTGCAAGTATTTTACCTAGTTCAGATGTATGTTTTAATTCTTCCGTATCAGGATCGGCCACAATTGAGGTCGGCGCTACTAGCGGTGTTGCTCCTTATACGTATAGAATGGGTATGGGTACATTTACAACATCAAACACCTTTACAAATCTAACTCCTGGTAATTATACTTTTGAAATTAGAGATGCCAATGGTTGTACAGATACAGTAACTTTTGATATTGAACCTCAATTAACGGCAACGCTTACATTAGATAAAGATTTAGACTGTACAGTATCACCAGATGCAGTCATGAACTTGGTAACCAATGGCGGTTATGCTCCTTACACCTATGAATTGGAAGTTAATGGTGGGGGCTATGCTGCTTTTGCAGGAACATTCCCGTATTCAACTTCAACAGTTGGTACTTATAGATTTAGAGTAACAGATGACCAAGGTTGTACTGCCGTTTCTAATATAGTTACGGTTACACCAACAGTAAACCCTATTGCAACTGAAACCGTTACCAACCCTACGTGTTTTGGAGACACCAATGGTATCGTTGAAATCAATGTGGATCCTAACTTTGGTTCATCGCCTTATGAAATTAGTTTTAACAGTAGTGCCTTTACAAGCCAACGTGTATACACAGGTTTAGCTGCTGGTACTTATAATTATATAGTTAGAGATTCTAAAGAATGTACTTATAATGGCAGTGTAACTGTTGTTGACCCAGTATTATTTGATGCAAATGTTGTTGCTACAGATGTTAGTTGTGGTGCAACTGGTGATATACCAGGTAGTATTGAAATTACGATTACAAGTGGTGGGGTACCTAATTTTACATATACCCTATATGATAATCTTAATAATGTTGTTCCTACGACTGGGCCAAACCCTGTTGTAAATACGACAGCAACTACGGTAACTTTTGACGGATTAGCTTTCGGAGACTACTATGTTCGTGTATTGGATGCCAATGGTTGTGAGTATTACGAGAATCCGGTTAGGGTTTTGTCTAGTCCATATTTATCGGTTGACCCGGTTTTAATGCCAGTTAGTTGTATTACTGGTGGTACTGCTGAACTTACCGCAAGTGGAGGTTCAGGAAACTACGATTTTACTATTTATGGTACAGGAACCGCACCAGATGCTGAGGCGGCGGGTGCTACAGCTGATGAGGAAGTTGCAACGTACAACGGACTAAACCCTGGTGCTAGTTATGTTTTTCAAGTGATCGACACGACAACAGGATGTTCTAGTTTTGTTGAAGTTGATATTCCTAATGTATCTGCTATTGATGTAGTTGCAGATCCAACGGTAACAGATGTTGCATGTTTTGGTGATACAAATGGGTCAATTGCTTTTCAATTTGAGGGTTATGATTCTTCGGTTACTACCATTAATTATGAATTAAGGGAAAGTATTAGCAACACACCATTAGGTGGTGCTTATTCAGGTAGCGTTACAGGTCCAAACGGTCCTGGTCCAACAGCGACTGAAACAATTTCGAATATTCCTCCAGGAGATTATGTATTATTCTTCCAAGAGGCAGCTACTCCTGAGTGTACAAATACTTTTGAGTTCAGAATATTAGAACCGAACCCGGTTACTTTGACTCTAGCAGACCAAAACAATGGCTACTGTTCAGAAGATGCCAATGTAACGGTTATCGCTGGTGGTGGTAATGGTTCTTATACGTATGCATATGTTCAAGACGGAGCTACTCCGGTTGCAACAGATTATGTAACTAGTAACTATGCAAAATTAGATCCTTCTGTAAATACAGAATGGGATATTTATGTATTGGACGGAAATGGTTGTTCTACAGCTTTACCTATAGATGTTACTATTGCAGATGATCCAACCCCTGCTATTTCTGGATTGGTAATCAACCAATGTACTGCAGATGAGGGCGACTTTATTATAGAAATTACGTTAGACGGAGAAGGGTCTCAACCATATACACTTAGTGTAAACAGCGGTTCATACCAGTCTTCTACGTTAACGACCACAGGTACTACACATCAGTTTACCGACCTTAGTTCTGGTAATTACACTGTTCAAGTACGTGACTTTAATGGATGTGGAAATGTAGAAAACATTGAAATCTTTGCACCAACATCTATCACAGCTGAGGTTACAACCCAACCTTCATGTACAGAGGGAGATGGTGAGATTATAATTACAGCATATGGTGGTTCTACTTTCTATGAATATGAATTATTCGATAATGGAGGAGTTAGCGTAGCTGGCGGACCTCAACCATCACCAATTTTCACAGGATTGGATTCAGGTACTTATACCGCCCATGTATATGATACAGTTCTAGGAGGTTGTACCGCTCAAACAGATGTTGAATTGGAATTGGCAACCCCTGTTTTATTTACAACGGATATTACCGATGTAACCTGTTTTGGAGATACTGATGGATCTATAGTTGTAGAACTTGATGCTTCAATGGATAATCCTCCATATGTGTATCAATTATTTATAGAGACGGCTCCCTCGGTATTGACACCGGTTGGCGTACCACAAACATCTACTATATTTAACAATTTAGGCGCAAACGATGATTATGTTGTTAGGGCTACTTCTGCTCGTGGTTGTGAATTAGAAGTTGACAGTCCGGTAGGTACCCCGTTACAAATTACGAACGTAAATGCAGATGTTGTTGAGTTTGGTTGTACCGTAGGTAATAATGATAATAATGCTACAATAACCGTTGATACGGCAGCAATTACTGGAGGTAGTAATACCTATGTAACATATGAATTTATTGATAGCAGCTCTGCCGTAGTACAATCTGGTTCATCGAATGTCTTAATGGTTACAGATAGAACGGGCGAGACATACACTATTAATGTGTATGATGACAACGGTTGTTCGGGCAGTACAACAGCTACTGTGCTTCCGTATGACGAATTAACAGGAGCAACGGCAGCAGTGACCAATACGGTTACTTGTGCACCGGGTGGTGATGGTGAAATTACCGTAACGGCAACATCTACAGCTAGTGATAGTTCTAAATTCGAGTATAGCATTGATAATGGTGTAACTTACTTTTCTACCAATGTTTTTGGCGGATTGTCTGCTGGAAACCATAACTTCTTGATAAGACATACCGATACGGGTTGTATCGTAACTGCTTCGGCTAGAATTGAAGAGCCAAACACGTTTACGATCGATGTTGTAAAAACAAGTGATGTTATATGTTTTGGAACAGATACCGGTGAAGTAACTTTTGAATTGATAGATGCTACGTATAACACAGGTTTCGATTGGGAAATTTTCCGTACCGATAATACTTCTGTTCTTAGTGGTTCTGAAGCTGCGAACGGTCCTACACCAATAATTAATTTAGGTGTTGGTGAGTACTATGTTTCTATTTCACAAACCAGCAATCCATTCTGTACCAATGTTGAATTTTTCAATATTGCAGGTCCTGATGCTGATATATCAGGAAGTACTGTGTTAACTGGCATAACATGTGTTCCTGGAAATGATGGGTCAATTACGATTACTGACGTTGTCGGTGGATGGGGTGGCTACACCTATTTTGTTGGTACAAGTGCTCCTGCAACTACAGATTTCGTAGCTAACGCTACTTTTGATTCGTTACCTGCAGGTACGTACCAAGCTTGGGTTCGTGATGCTGAAGGTTGTGAGCAATTAATACAAGATAACATTGTTCTTGATGTTCCTGATCCAATTGCGGCGACATTACAAGTGAACATTGAGAATTGTACAAACTTACAGGGAGAAATAGAAGTTAGTGTGCCAACTGGGGGACAAGGAAGTAATTATACCTACCAATTGGTAATGGATGGGTCTAATTTTCGAGCTCCGCAGAACACTAGAGTTTTCTCAGGATTAGGAGCTGGTGAATATGAAGTAATTGTATCGGATCAATGGGGATGTTCATTTACAACTGCTCCAGTAGAATTATACGAACAGTTAAGTGCAACTACTACGGTAGACAAGGCTATTGATTGTACGGGTACACCTGGTGGTACTATCACTATCAATGTAACCGGTGGTTCATCAAACCTAGAGTTTGTAATGACACCTCCAACAGGAGCTGCGGTTACGCAAACCAATAATGCATCATTTACTGACTTAACCGTTGACGGAACTTATAGTTTCTTAGTAAGAGATTTAGATACTACAAATCCTGTTTGTGAAATTACGGTAACGCAAGAGTTGGCTCCTGCTATTCAACCTGTTTTTACAGATTCGCATATAGATATTACTTGTTTTGGAGCTAACGATGGTTCAATTACTTTGACACAAGTTGAAAACGGAGTAAATCCGTTAACTTTTACGATATCTCCAGTAGCTGGAACGTTCAATGCAAGTAATAATACATTTGAAGGCTTACCTCCAAATACATACGTTGTAACGGCAACAGGTACTAACGGTTGTAGTACTGCATCGGGTAACATTGTAATAGATGAACCTGCAGTAATATCGAACATAGACACTACAGTTGTAGAATTTGGTTGTACTTCTGGTAATAACCCTAACAATGCTACAATAACAGTTGACGAAACTGCCATAACCGGTGGTAGCGGTAACTATGTAATCTATGAATTTTTGGATAGCAGTTCGTCTGTGGTACAATCTGGTGCATCAAATGTATTGGTGGTTACAAATAGAGCAGGTGATACCTACACCATCAATGTTTATGATGACAAGGGTTGTTCTGGTAGCACAACAGCTACTGTTCTTCCTTTTGATGAAATTACCGATATAGACGCTTCGGTTTCAAATACGGTTACATGTGCTCCTGGTAGCGATGGTGAAATTACGGTAGCGGTGACATCTACTTTAAGCGACCCAACTAGATTCCAATATAGTATTGATAATGGTGCCAACTACCAAACTTCTAACGTGTTCGGTAGTTTGTCTGCAGGATCGTATACGATATTAGCAAGACATATTGATACGGGTTGTGTGGTTTCTGTTGCAGAAACTATAGAAGAACCAAATACATTTACCATCGATATAGTTAAAACAAGTGATGTTATATGTTATGGTACGGCAACTGGTGCAGTAAACTTTGAGTTAGTCGATGCAACATATCCTGGCGGATTTACTTGGACCATTTATAACACTAATGGAACTTTGGCTAATACTGCCGATGATACAGTAGAAGCAACAAACACAGAAGTTGCGAACGGCCCAACAGCAGATATTAATTTAGCGGCAGGTAGTTACTATGTTTCTATTACACAAGACAATAACCCGTTCTGTACAAATACAGAAGCATTTACAATCAACGGTCCTACTGCTGATATCAGTGGATCTACGGTAGTAACGGATATTACATGTGTGCCTGGAAATGACGGTACCATAACCATTACTGACGTAGTTGGTGGTTGGGGTGGCTATACGTATTTTGTAGGCACGAGTGTTCCTGCAACAACAGATTTTGTAGCTGATGCTTCGTTTACAGGTTTAGTTGCTGGTACTTACCAAGCATGGGCACTAGATTCTGAAGGTTGTGAGAGATTAATTCAAGATAATATTGTTCTTGATGTTCCAGACCCTATTGCGGCAACTTTACAAGTTAACCAAGAAAATTGTACAAATTTACAGGGTGAGATTGAAGTGAGCCTACCAACTGGCGGACAAGGAAGTAACTATACCTATCAATTGAGATTAAACGGTTCCGATTTCCGTGCTCCTGAGAACACAAGAGTGTTCTCAGGACTTGGAGCGGGTAACTATGATGTGTTTATTACAGATCAATGGGGTTGTACATTCACTACTCCAGCTGAAATACTTTATGAGCAAATGGACGTTTCTACCACAGTAGATAAGTCTATTGATTGTACGGTGACTCCGGGTGGAGAAATAACCGTGAATGTTACCGGTGGCTCTACAAACCTTGAGTTTGAAATGACCACTCCGTTAGGTAGCGTTGTAACTCAAACAACAGGTGTATTTACAAACTTAACTGAGGCAGGAACATATTCCTTCGTAGTTAGTGATTTAGATACTACGAATCCAGTTTGTGAAAGAACGGTAACGCAAGTTCTAGATGCGCCAGTAGCACCAGTATTATTAGATGCAACTATCGTAAACGTAAGTTGTTTTGGAGATTCGAATGGTAGTATTAGAGCCAATATTGACCCAAGTACAGACGATAATCCTATATATCAATATGAACTATACGATTTTGCTGACTTGGTAACACCAATCGTACCTGCTCAAAACGATGCTTTGTTTACAGGTTTAGCGGAAGGTGAGTATCAAGTAAGAGTAATATCTAGTAGAGGTTGTGATGCTGTTAAAAATGAGACAATCACTGAACCTACACAATTAACAGTATCTGCTACGGCAACGGAATTTAATTGTGCGGCTGATAACAGTGTAAATACTGCAACTATAACAGCAACAGCTGGTATAGGTACAGGAACCGCACCATATTTATACAGTATTGATAATGTTATTTTCCAAACGTCAAATATATTCAACGTTACGGATGATGGAAGCGTACAAAATATAGATGTATATGTAAAAGATGCCAATGGTTGTACTACGTTCGATACCGTTACAATTCAACCTATAAATACATTTACGCCTACAATAGCTCAAGATGTCGAAATTACATGTACCAACGATGAAAGAATAACAATTTCAGTAGTTGATAATGGTTTGGCTCATAACTATGTATATGAGTTGTTGCCAATAGGAAATACATCGGCTACATTGGTAAGTTCAACGGCCACTTCAGCAACGTACGATTTAGATACCGTTGGTTCATATGTATTTAGAGTTACTGATACAGATACAGGTTGTTATGTTAATACAACTAGTTATACCGTTGCTCCATTCGATTTTATTACGGCTACTGCAACAGCAATTTCAGAAGTTACATGTTTTGGTGATGCAAACGGAAGTTTAGAAATTGATATTGATGGGTATACGGGTAATTACACATACGAAGTATTCAATGCTGTAGGTACATCGATTATAGCTTCTACGGCAACGGATACTAGTGTTAATCCTAGAACAATAACAGGTCTTTCAGGTGGTAGCTATTATGTAACCATCACAGAAACCGATGTTCCTTTCTGTTCTGAAGATACCAATTTGGTTACTATTATTTCGCCGGATATAGCGTTAAGCGGAGTAGTAACTCCATTGGCGGAAGCAACTTGTACCGATGACCAAGGTGTTATTAGAGTTGAAGTTGAAGGCGGTTATAAGCCATATGATATTGTATTGACAAATACTACAACAGGCGATGCATATAACATGGATAATGTTAATGAAGGTATTTTCACAGGATTGGCTGCTGGTGATTTCTCAATTAGCATTACCGATGATGCCGGATGTATTGTAAATTATACTGAAACATTAACGCCAGCAACACCGATAGTGGCTAATGCAACTCCGCTTGTAACAGACCTAGCTTGTTACGGTGATACGGGAGCTGTTGTTACTGCAAATGTAACTGGTGGCGGTAGTGGTACGTATAGTTATCAGTTGAATTTCTATAATGAAACAGGTACTACGATTACGGCGACCACTGGTGAACAAACCAATCCTAGTTTTACAGATTTAGGCGCAGGTTTCTATAGTGTAACCGTAGTCGATGGGTGGAACTGTGATACTACAACGAATATTGTTGAGGTAAGAGAGCCAACTGAAGTACAGGCGAGTTTAATTAGAACTGATGCATTGACCTGTACTACTGGTGCTGAGTTTGAACTTACTGCCACAGGTGGTAGTGGAACTTATGAGTATAGTGTTGATAATATCAACTTCTTACCTATGACCAGTAATCCTTTAGGATTGCCTGAAACAGGAATGTATCCGGCTGGTAGATACCAATTCTATGTACGTGATGCAATCAATGGTTGTGAATCTGCGATTTCTAATGCAATTACAGAAAGCGAGATTCCTGCTTTAGAATTAACGGTTGACACCTCTGCTGCGGTACTGAACTGTACAGGTGAAAGTACTGCAATAATTTATGCAAGTGCAGATGGCGGATTAGGCAACTACCAATATGAATTGTTTACCGATAGTTCTTTAAGCGTAGCTTCTAGAATTGCAGGTCCTCAGTCTCAAGGTGTATTTAGAGATTTGGGTGCAGGTACGTATTATGTAACTGTTGTTAATGAAGATTGTACTACAGCACCTGAAGAGGTGATCATTATAGAGCCAACTCCATTGTCATACACAGACACCGTCTTGGATATTACGTGTGCCGGTGAAGATAACGGTGAAATTACGGTTACGCTTTCTGGTGGAGCCGGTGGTTATCAATATGCTATTTCACCAAACTTGAATCAGTTCTATGATGAAAATACATTTACTGATCTAGCTCCTGGTGAGTATACGATAATTGCACAAGACCAAAATGGTTGTTTCGAATACTTGACATATACTATTTCTGAGCCATCTAGTTTGGCAGTTGAAGTAGAAACTACACCAGAAATTTGTGTAGATAGTCAAGATGGTACTATAATCTTAGATATTACAGGTGGTACTGCACCATATAGCACGGCACTAAATTCAAATAGCGATGAAGATTTTGTGTTGAATAGAACTGAATTCTATAATATGGCCGCTGGGAATTACCTAATAGTAATTAAAGATGCCAACGGTTGTGATACTAACGTAGTGGTAGATATTGAAGCGGGAGTTAACCTAAATGCTACGGTTGATCCGGTCTATGAATGTACCGGTGATACTCCAGATAACTATGTAAATATTACGCTTGAAGACGATAGCGTAATTGGAGATGTATTATATGCGATAGATTCTGTTGACCCTGTTGATCTTCATTTGAATCCCGACTTTAGAAATACGGCACCGGGTAACCATTACATCATTATTGCCCATGCTAACGGATGTTTTGTAACCATCGACTTTGTTATTGAGGCATTTGAGCCATTGACCTTAGAACTGGAACAAAACAACATGAATGAAATAACGGCTGTTGTTGAAGGTGGTAGAGAAGGTTATACCTACTATTTCGATGGTATTGATAATGGCGATAGCAATACTTTTTATATCACAAGAACAGATACCTATGAAGTTCGTGTGGTAGATGAGAACGGTTGTTCTACCGTTGCTAATATATTTATGGAGTTCATAGACATTGAATTGCCTAATTTCTTTACCCCTGACGGCGATGGACAGAACGATTTATGGATCCCTAGAAACATTGAACAATACCCAGAAATACTAATAAAAATATTTGATCGTTATGGTAGAGTGGTTTCTGAACAATCTGTTGATTCTGAAGGTTGGGACGGAACTTATTTAGACAATGAATTGCCAACGGGAGACTACTGGTATGTAGTGAAACTGAATGGCGAAAGAGATGAAAGAGAATTTGTTGGACATTTTACCCTATACCGTTAAAAACTTAACCTAAAATGATGATGCGGAACAGTCTATTGACACTGGTATTATTTATAAGCGTGCTCTCCGTAAGAGGGCAAGAACTTACAATACCTCAACTATCACAATATCTTGCCGATAACCCCTTTGTAATGTCCCCAACTTACGCTGGTATTGGTGACCATGTTAAAATAAGGCTAAATGGCCTTACTCAGTGGGTAGGTATTAAAGATGCACCAGATACCCAATCTCTTGCTGCAGATATGCGACTTGGAGAAAAATCAGGTATTGGTATGGTGCTTTACAACGATAGTAACGGAGAAACAAAACAACAGGGAGCAAGATTATCTTTTGCACACCACCTGACTCTAGATCGTTATGATGATGAGTTCTTATCGTTTGGTTTATCTTATAATTACAACCAATTTAGAATAGACAACTCTAATCCAGAATTAATAGCCGATCCTGCTTATGTAGGTGATAAAGCTACTACGAACCATAACTTTGATATTGGAGTGTTGTATAGGTATGATAAGTTTTACTTCAGTGCCAATGCATCTAATATTTTAGATAAGGATTTAAGTAATTTCAACGAGTTGTACGAGCCAAATAGATTAAGAAACTACTATGTCTATACGGGTTACAGATACATGAAGAAGAGAACTAGTAAAGTAGAGATAGAGCCTTCTGTACTGTTTCAGTTATTTGAAAGTGATGGTCGCTCTGTTACCGATTTAAACTTAAAATTCAGATTTTATGATTTTGAGGATTATTTCTACGCTGGTGTAAACTATCGTTTCTTGAACGATCAAATAGGAAACCCACTATATATAGCTCCTATAGCCGGTTTAAAGAAAAGTAATTTTTATTTTGGATATTCTTACCAAGTAATCTTAAACGAACTACTTGGTTATAGTTCTGGTACCCATGTTATCACTTTAGGTGTAGACTTGTTTCAAGGTATCAGTAATTGTCGTTGTACATACTAATGCTTTGTGGAGAATCATTAAATTTGTGCTCCAGACAAAAGACTAATGGGTAAGGTACAATTAGAGAATATTAAAGCATACGCCCATCATGGGTGCTTGCCACAAGAAACGAACATCGGCAGTGATTATTTGGTCAATGTTTCCGTAGATACGAATTTGCTAAAAGCTTCTGTTTCCGATGAATTAAAGGACACTGTAGATTATGTTCACATCAACAGAATTGTAAAGCAAGAAATGGCAATACCTTCCAAACTGTTGGAACACGTAGCCAAAAGAATCATAGACAGAATATTTACTGAATTACCTACCGTGGCCAATGCAATGGTTTCGGTTTCTAAAATAAATCCGCCAATAAATGGCGATGTTGAAAAGGTAACTGTATCATTGAATTTACAACGCGGACAAACGGTTAACTAAATTCTTCTACCTTAAAAATAATATAATTTCTTGGTTGTGAATGCAGCTTAGATTGGTAGAATTGTTTATTTTTGCTCTCGCTAAAAAATGGCATCGTGGCCGAGTGGCTAGGCAGAGCTCTGCAAAAGCTTGTACAGCGGTTCGAATCCGCTCGATGCCTCAAAAAACCCTCCAAATAGGAGGGTTTTGTTTTTTATAGATATCCGTTTGTAGTTCTAAAAGGCACTTTATATTAAGACTGAAGTAAAAAGACCAACAGTATAGTGGGAATAAAATAAACTGCAATAGTTTTAGCACCCTCATAATCTTTGGCTATTCTTTGACCAAATAATAACATCAATAGCGTCATACTCGATAGTATTGCACCGTACTTTGCAAATACGGTATCACCAGAATTTAAAATTTGGTAAATTCCTATTACACATAATATACCGGCAACAACTTCTGTTACCAATATAATACCCACTAGTAACGGAACTATATTTTTAAAAGGTGTTTTATAAAAATGCTTTTTAAGCCAAGATATATTACCGTTCCAATCGGTAATTTTATCAAAACCGCTTTGCAAAAAGGTTATGATTAAAAATAATAGCAATAAAACTTCGGTAGCATTGTTCAATAATATTTTCATTGTAAGTTATTTAAGTTCTGTCTTTTTTTTGTGAAGCAATCGGGTAAGTTTAATAGATAAATCTGTAAAAATAATCTTTGAATTACCGTTTCTTTCCACATGATAAATCGCATCTTCCAATTCTTTGGTGATATCAAGAATATTATTTTCGTGAACAAAAGGAGCAAATTTCTTTAATTGAAATCCTTCGGCATGTATTTTTAAATATGCCAGTTCTTCTGCGCCATAATTGATCATCAGTGCTTGCCTCATCACAGTAATACAATAACTTAAAAAGTTCTTCTGTGTTTCCCTTCCGGTTTTTGCGACTTCTTCGCTCCATAACAAAAGGTCATGAATTGCAGCTTTGTTTCCTTTTGCCTTAAAAGCGGTTCTTACCCACTGTACAAACCAATTTTCAAAGACCAAATCTTCAGAATCCTTGTTTAGTAGATCTAAAGCTTTATTGAAATTACCGTTTGCCTCATGAGCGAATAACTTTGCTTCTGATTTATTGGCTCCCTTTTCAACTAACGCAGTAGCAATAGAATCTTCTGCTAAAGGAGGAAAATGTACTACTTGACATCTAGATTTAATGGTCTGTATGATCTGTTCTTCGTCTTCGCAAAGTAATAGGAAAATAGTTTTTTCTGGAGGCTCTTCAATAAGTTTTAATAATTTATTGGAAGCTGCGATATTCATTTTTTCTGCCATCCAGATAATCATGACCTTGTAACCGCCTTCATAAGATTTTAATGAAAGTTTCTTTACGATATCCTGTGCTTCGTCGACACCTATTTGCCCTTGTTTTTTTTCAATTTCTATGTATCTGTACCAATCGAACAAATTGCCATAAAGTTGTTCCATGATAAACTCTCGCCACTCTTTCATGTAGTGGTTACTTACGGCGTGAGATTTTACTTTATTTGAATTCGACACCGGAAATGCAAAATGAACATCTGGGTGTGCAAAAGATTTAAATTTTAGATTACAAGATTCATTGCCACCACTATTCTCTCCATTGGTATTTTGACAAATGATATATTGGGCATAAGCCAAAGCCATTGGTAATAAACCACAGCCTTCTGGACCTACAAATAATTGTGCATGGGGTATTCTACCGGCATCTGCACTTGAAGATAAATGACTTTTTATATGGGAAAGCCCTAAAATTTCTTTGAATAACATAGATTCAAATATAGTTGTTTATAGTACAACAAATTTAAGGGTATTGAGTGTAAATAATCTCTTTTAGCACTTTATCACAAACCTTTTAATCTTTACATTTGTTAACTAACAAAAGGATAATTACATGAAAGTATTAAATGACTTTAATTTTGAAGATAAAAAAGCATTGATAAGAGTAGATTTCAATGTACCTCTTAACGAAAACTTTGAAGTAACCGATACCAATAGAATTGAGGCTGCAAAACCTACGATTATAAAAGTGTTGGAAGATGGTGGTAGTGCTGTTCTTATGAGCCATTTAGGCAGACCAAAAGGAGAACGTAATCCAGATTTATCATTAAGTCATATTGTAGACGCTGTTTCTGATATCATTGGGGTTGCCGTTAAATTTGTCGGTGATTGTGTTGGCGAAGAAGCTGAAAAAGCTGTGGCAGATTTAAAGAATGGAGAAGTACTTTTGTTAGAGAACCTAAGATACTATAGCGAAGAGGAAAAAGGTGATGAAGGTTTTGCTGAAAAACTTTCTAAACTTGGTGATATTTATGTAAACGATGCTTTTGGTACGGCACACCGTGCACATGCATCAACTACTATCGTAGCCAAATTTTTTCCAGAAGCTAAATGTTTTGGCTTTTTGTTGGCAAAAGAAATTGATGCAATCGAAAAAGTAATGGCTACTGGTGAAAAACCTGTTTTAGCTATTCTTGGTGGGGCAAAGGTTTCATCAAAGATCACTATCATAGAAAACATTCTAGATAAGGTAGATGATTTAATTATTGGTGGAGGAATGACCTATACATTTATTAAGGCCCAAGGAGGTAAAGTAGGTGATTCTATTTGTGAGGATGATAAAATGGACCTTGCAATGGAAATTTTAGAAAAGGCAAAACAAAAAAATGTAAACGTACATATTCCTGTCGATGTGCTTGCGGCTGATGCCTTTGATGCAAATGCAAATACTCAGGTGGTGGATGTTGACAAAATACCAGATGGTTGGCAAGGGTTGGATGCTGGTCCAAAAACCTTGGAAATATTCAAAAGTGTTATTCTAAACTCTAAAACCATTCTTTGGAACGGACCAATTGGTGTTTTTGAAATGGAAAAATTTGCAGGTGGAACCATTGCTGTAGGTAACTATATTGCAGAAGCTACTAAAGCAGGTACATTTTCATTAGTAGGTGGTGGAGATTCAGTTGCTGCCGTTAAACAATTTGGCTTTGAAGACAAAGTAAGCTATGTATCAACAGGCGGAGGGGCAATGCTAGAAAGTTTAGAAGGTAAAACCTTACCAGGGATCGCTGCAATATTAGCGTAGTTAGGGCATTATCGACAAACGGTATATGACGAAAATTTGTGCATTTTAAGAGAATATATTTTATTCTCACTAAAAAATGTACGATTTTCGTTTGTTCCGTTAAGATATTTCGCCCCATGATGAATAAAGTAACCTATAAAAGTTTTTGTTTTGGATTGGCACTGTTTCCTATTGTAGGTGCCGCTCAACAAAAAGATGCCAATTCAACAGTATCAGATTCTTTAAACAGTAGTATAATCGTTGTTCAAGATTCCTTGGATAATGTGGTACCGTTAGAACAACTGAATATAGTTAAAAGCTCAAATACAGAAAGTTTGGCGTTGTTCAAGCCAACAGAATCTTCTACCTATAATCTTCAAGATCATGCGTTGGCCGCCAAGTTCGACAGTCTTTGGATGAAAGAACTTGTAGACGCCGCACCACTTTTTAACGAAATGTATCAAGAGGTATTAACCGAACCAGATACAACTGCGGCTTTTGTACTTGATTTACCTACCGATACCTTAAAGATGCGTTTGGCACGAATGAATGAAAGAACGCCTTTCAATATTGAGTACAACTCATCTTTAGAAAGTGTTATAAAATCTTTTCTTACTAGAAAAAGAGATTTAATGGAGCGCATGCTTACCATTAGTCAGTTTTACTTTCCTTTATTTGAACAAGAGTTGGACAATAAGAACATACCTTTAGAAATGAAGTATTTGTCTATTGTTGAATCTGCTTTAAACCCCAAAGCACGTTCAAGAGTAGGAGCAACCGGGCTTTGGCAATTTATGTACGGTACGGGTAAAGAAATGAAACTGAACATTAACAGCTATGTAGATGAACGTAGTGACCCAATAAAATCTACCGCGGCCGCAAGTAATTATTTAAATAGATTGTATCGAATATATAATGATTGGGATTTGGCATTGGCAGCCTATAATTCTGGTCCTGGAAATGTCAACAAAGCTATTCGCAGAAGTGGTGGTCAAAGAAATTATTGGAACATAAGAAGGAATCTACCTAGGGAAACAGCTGGTTACGTACCTGCTTTTCAAGCAACGATGTATATTTTTGAATATGCCGAGGAACACGGATTAAAAACTAAAAGAGCGGAAAGAGCGTATTTTGAAACGGATACAATTCATGTCAAGCACATGATTACCTTCGATCAGATTACAGAACTTACAGGCATCAATAAAGATGAACTAAAGATACTTAACCCACAATATAAATTAGATGTAATCCCCTTTGCAAAAGGTCGGTCGCATGCGTTGAGACTTCCGGTGCATCAAATGGGAAAATTTGTAGCCAATGAAGAAGCTATTTATGCCCATGTTCAAAAAGAATTAAAGGAGAAAGAAGGGCTTATAGCTAAAATAGAAAAAGCAGCTGAAGAAAATAGCATACGTTATAGAGTACGCGATGGTGATTTTCTTGGAAAAATTGCAGAACGTTACGGTGTTCGTGTTAGTCAATTAAAACAATGGAACGGTTTACGAAGCAATAATTTGCGTATTGGACAAAGACTGACCATTTACCCAAGAAAGAACCCTAGCTCTTCGGTTAAACCTAGGGAAACCCCTTCTAGAACTACGGTTGCCAATAATTCGAAAATACATGAAGTAAGAAGTGGCGACTCTTTATGGACCATTTCTAGAAAATATCCGGGAGTTACTATCGAAAATTTGCGAAAATGGAACGGTATTAGTGGTAATAATTTAAAACCGGGCACAAAATTGAAATTGTGCGACTGTTCATCGTAAATTAAAACACCAATGAAGAAAAGAATTTTACTTTGCTTTTTAGCAATTTTAGGACTATCAATAGCTTGTAAGGAAGAAGGAAAAGCAGATTACCTACCAGAATCTGTAGGAGCCATGAACACACTTACCGTTGTTATAGATAATGATTTATGGAATAGTAGTGTGGGCGATGCCATTCGTGAAAATTATACGGCAGCGGCACAAGGCTTAACTTGGGACGAAGCTCTATTTAGTGTCACCCAAATTCCTCAGCAAATATTTAGCGGAGCCATTCGTAACACTAGTTCTATTTTATATGTTATGGAAGATACTCTTAACGTTGCCCATATGAAATCCAATATGTATGCCAAACCACAAAAAGTGGGCGTAATTAAAGGGCATAATAAAGAAGAACTTATTGAGAACATCCATAAAACTGCAGAAGAATTTATAGCTGCTTATAAGGCTTTGGAAATTGACAAGGCGCAAAAACGTTTTGAGAAATCATTGAATAAGGAAAAGGCCCTTGAGGACAAGTTTAATATTTCACTGAAAATACCTTCTATTTATAGAGTAGGCAGAGAAGAAGACAATTTTGTCTGGATAGATCGCCAGATTCAAAAAGGGAACATGAACATAATAGCCTATACGATGCCTTGGGATAGTTTTAAGAACGATTCTACGTTTGTTCAAGACATTGTTAAGATGAGAGATTCTATTGGCGGACTCTATATTGGTGGAGAGGATGTACCAGGTAAAAAGAATCATATGATAACAGAGAAAGCTTTTTCTCCATATGTTTTTCCTGCCGAGGTTTCTGGCAAAAAAGCAGCTGAGGTTAGGGGAATCTGGGAAATGTCCGCATATCCAATGGCAGGTCCGTTTTTGACCTATATTATCAACGATAAAGAGAATAACCGTAAGCTGGTTTTAGAAGGCTTTGTGTTTGCTCCAGCTACAAAGAAAAGAGATTATATGTTCGAGCTGGAAGCGATATTAAAATCTGTACAATTTAATGTAGGAGAAGAAAAGAATTAATTTTCCCGTACTTACTATATAATAAAAGAGGCTCAGGAAACACCTGAGCCTCTTTAATGTTAATTAAGTTCAAATATTCAGAACCTAAAATTATACGGTCTTATAGATTACTAAATGTAAAACCGGTAGATACTCTGTATATCAATGCGTACATGGCAAAAGCAATCAACACAAAACACAACCAAGAGAATACTTTGAAGTAATGCTCTAAGATGTAGCTTTTCCAATTTCTAAAAGCTTCAATGTATATTTCCTTCACTAGAGTAATTTTTTCCATAATCAATATATTAGTTGTTGCTGGGTGTAAAGTTCACCATAATAGAAAATTATATGGAATAGTTTAGGTGAAAGGATAATTAATACTATCAACTGTACCCTTTTAAAACTAAAATCTATGAACGGTTATTAGATCAGATTAACGACCGGTGTCATTATTTTATTGGATCGATAGAATGTATATTAAATGGGTTGAAGTGGTTTTCTGGAGCGTTTAGAAAAGAGTTATAAACAAAAAACCCGCTATAGAGCGGGTTTAATTACTTTAGTTAAAGTTGTATTACATATTCACGATAATGAATTCTGATCTACGGTTTAAGTAGTGTTCTTCTTCGGTACAGCGAACAGAACCATCACATTCATTGATTAAGCGTTCTTCACCATATCCAATAGCACTTTCTATACGTTTTGGATCGATACCTTGAGCTATAATATAGTCTCTTGTAGATTTTGCACGTTTATCAGATAGGTATTTGTTATATACGGCATCACCCCTGGAATCTGTATGAGATTCAATTTTGATGACCATGTTCGGTGAATCGTTCATAACAGCTACTAATTTATCAAGTTCTAAAGCGGCATCTTTACGAATGAATGATTTATCAAAATTAAAGTGGATCATCTCTGTTTTGAGTTTCTTAATACCATCTTCAACAGCGATCATATCGTTCAATTTTCTCATTGACACATCGACATTGACAATTTCGTTTTCTTTGGTAGCGGCCTCTCGGGTATCATCAAAATAAGAACCTTTGGTAGTTTTTAAAACATATCTGGTATCTGCATCTAAATCCTCAAAAATGAAATTACCATTTTCATCGGTCTCCATTTCTTTAAGCTTTATATTGTTTTCATCAAGAAGCTCAACCAAGGCATTAGGCATAATATCACCGGTTATCAATTCGGTTACAACACCGGAAATTGCATTAATACTGGTCGGTATTTCTTCAACATGTAGTGTTTTAAATGAGTAGATATCATCGTCACCTTTACCACCACTACGATTAGAAGCGAAGTATCCTTTTTGTGTTTCTTCATCTACAATAAAAGAAAAGTCGTCTTTTTTACTGTTTACGGGTTTGCCTACGTTTCGTACTTCTAGGAATCCGGCTTCATCGTCGAAAGCCACTTCAAATACATCTAAACCTCCTAAACCTACATGACCGTCAGATGAGAAGTATAATTTCTTGTCGTTTATAAACGGGAACATTTCTTTATGTTCGGTATTGATTTCTGGACCAAGATTTCTTGGCGAAGAAAAGGAACCATTTTCTAAGACATCAACCACAAAAATATCTGTTTCACCTATGCTACCTGGCATATCCGATACAAAGTATAATTGTTTACCATCTGGGCTTAAAGCTGGGTGACCAGTTGAATATGCATCGCTGTTAAATGAAACTTCTTCTGCTTCTAACCACTCATCATTAACCTTTCTGGAACGGTATATTTTTAAATGGTTGATTCCGTTTTTGTCACGCTTGAGTTTTTTACCATAATTGTTTCTGGTAAAGTACATGGTTTCATTATCTGGTGAAAATGCAACTGAGGCTTCGTGATATTTGGTATTTATTTTTTTAGAAAATTTTAAAGCGTCTTTAAAGTCTTGTGTTTCTTCATTTACTTTTGCTACAAATAGATCTAAATAGGGTTGATTGTTCCATTTATATTTTCTGGTATTAAATATTGAAGAATCTTTTGCCGAGGCAAAAACCATTTGATCACCACCATAGTACATAGGTGAGAATTCAGAGTACTTTGAGTTAATACTAAGGTTGGCGATATCAAACTTTCCTTCCATTCTTAGAAGTCCGTCCAATACAATTTCATTTTGTTTGGTTTGTTTTGCAACTTCTTCTCCAACTAATTTTCTATTGTATAATTTTAATAAACGCTTTGATCTCTTGTAATTACCAATTCCTTTTAATGAATGTGCATATTTAAATAAGTAATCTGAACCCATATTAGATTCATACTTTGTATAAAGTATATTGTACCATTTATATGCGTTCTCCATATCTGTATTAAAATAATGCGCATCTCCTGCTTTCTTTAATACATCATAAGAATATGATTTTTCACCTTTTGACAATGCTTGTTCATACAACCTTGCTGCTTCAGCATACCACATTTTATCAAAATACTCATCTGCTCTTTTAACAAGTTTGGTTTTTGATTCTGGGTTTTCTGTTTTAGATGCATCAAGCATATCATATGTAACATCTTCTACAGCAATAGTTTCCATATCGTCCATAGATTCCGTATCACCATCTAGAATTTTTAACACCCATACTTGATCGTCATATTTACCATCAAATTTTGATGAGCAATCGTTCAAAGCATCACGCCAAGAATCGTAATGGTTTAAATAGACATAATAAAGTTGTGTCTCGGGATTTTGAAAATAGCCAGCATTAAAACCTTTTTTATTGAGCTTTCTTACTTGAGATTTTAAGTTTTTATCTTTTGAGAACGTGCCTGAAATAACGTAATAACCATTTTCTATATTTTCAATCTTATTGAATGCTCTATATGGAACGGGTATGGCTTCAGCAGCTTTTTGAAATTCTTTTTTGTCTTCCTCTTCATTAAACGCTAAAGTATTAGCGTCATAACCTTTTTCTTGAGGAAATTCTGTTTCTATGCCATCACCAAAATTTTGAGCATGGGCGGATAAAACAAAGACTAGAAAAATAAAATTTAAAACACTTCTCATAAATATAAATCTTAGCCGAATGATAAATTCAACAGGGGGTTAAGTATTGTACGAACGGTTTGCTATAGGTTTTTAGTGCCGTACGTCTAACGAAATTAGATTTATATGGGTATTCTAAATACTAATTGTTGTGAAAGAGGCTTTTTTTGTCGTGTACGAATATTATGTAGTAGCTATACGTAAGTGTAAGCACTGAATAAAGCATTAGATTGGAGATACTGTTGTTATGAAATTGAATGTGTTTTTAAAATTTTAAGCAAACAAAATGCCCTGTAAAACAGGGCTTTATAATTGTGAAAGGAAGCAATCTTATTTATTGCTCCTTGTTCTTTTCTTCTATTTGTTCATCCTCTTTAGAGGCGTCTTTAAACTCTTTGATTCCACTACCTAAACCTCTCATAAGTTCAGGAATCTTTTTTCCACCGAATAATAGTAGAATCACGACTACCACTAATATTATTTGTGGAGCGCCTATGGCCAAAAATGTAGATAAGAATGTCATAAGACTATAATTTAAAATATGGATTTCAAAGATACTAAAAACTACTGTAGAATTCTTCAGTATATCTAAATACGTTTTTCAGGTTTGTATATTTTAACTATTATTTGGGTATAAACGGGCAAAAAGCTATCGTTATTGCCGTTATATTTCTTAGGTGAATAGGTTTAAAATTAAATTCTAAGTTTATCTTTGTTAAGATGGCCAAAAAGAAAGTCAAAAAAAGAAAAGAGATAAAACGTAAACTACTGCATAAGTACCGTTTGGTTATTCTAAACGAAAGTACTTTTGAAGAAAAGATTTCTTTTAAATTAAGTAGGCTTAACGTATTTGTAACGGGTTCTCTTTTTATGATAGGTTTAATAGGTCTTACCACCTTGTTAATTGCCTTTACTCCTTTGCGGGAGTATATACCTGGTTATTCATCAACCAGACTTAAAAAGGAAGCTACCGAACTTACGTACAAAACAGATTCTTTAATAAGGACCTTAAATTATACCAATAAGTATTTAGACAATATTCGAATGGTATTAAAGGGTGACATAGAAAATACCGTGGTAAATAGAGACTCTCTATTTCAGCAATATAAACTAGACCCTGCATCTGTAGACTTAAGTCCGATTAAGGAGGATTCGTTATTACGGGCCGAGGTTGCACTTGAAGATAAATACAATTTATTTGAACGTACGATCGATAAGAAAAATTTAGTTTTATTTACACCAGTATCAGGACCTATATCAATGGGTTTTGAACCAAATGAAAAACATTATGCGGTTGATGTTACCGCCGTTACCGGTAGCCCTGTTAAAGCCGTTGCAAATGGAACCGTAATATTTTCCGAATGGACAGCAGATACGGGTTATGTAATTATCATAGAGCATGAAGGAGGACTTTTGAGTGTTTATAAGCACAATGGTTCCTTATCTAAATTTCAAGGTAATATTGTAAGAGGTGGAGAGGTAATCGCTGCTGTTGGTAATACGGGAGAACTCACTACCGGTCCGCACCTGCACTTTGAAATTTGGGACAACGGTACTCCAATTGACCCTACAAATTATATTGACTTTAATTAAATTCATAAATGTCTTTAAAGACTATTGCTGCTAAAATATTTGCTCATCGCATTGCCAAAAGAACGGCTAAATGGGTAAATAACCCTATTGAAACGCAAGACAAGGTTTTCAAAAGCCTAATTGCAAAGGCAAGCGACACTAAGTTTGGTAAGGACCATGGTTTTAAAACCATTAAAAAGCATAGCGATTTTATTGCTCAAGTACCCGTTAGGGATTATGAGGAGCTAAAATTATATGTAAATTTAGCTGTAGAAGGAAAAGAGGATATTCTTTGGCCTGGCAAACCACTCTATTTTGCCAAAACATCAGGTACTACTTCAGGGGCGAAATATATTCCTATTACAGAGGGTAGCATTAAAGAACAGGTAAAGGCCTCTAGAAACGCAATACTAAATTATATACATGAAACCGGTAATGCAGAATTTGTAACCGGTAAAATGATTTTTTTACAAGGAAGTCCTGTATTACAAGAAAAGAACGGAGTTAAACTGGGGAGACTTTCTGGAATATCTGCTCATTATGTTCCCAATTATCTGCAAAAAAACAGAATGCCTAGTTGGGAAACAAATTGTATCGAAGATTGGGAAACCAAAGTCAATGCAATTGTAGAGGAAACAAAAAATGAAGATATGACCGTTATTGCCGGTATACCTTCATGGGTGCAAATGTATTTTGAAAAACTCAAAGAAAATACCAATGAGTATGTGGGTGACCTTTTTAAAAATTTTGAGCTTTTTATTTATGGCGGAGTAAATTTTGAGCCTTATAGAAAGAAGTTTGAAGCATTAATAGGTAGAAAAGTGGCAAGTATTGAACTTTTTCCTGCAAGCGAAGGATTTTTTGCCTATCAAAATTCGCAAAAAGAAAATGGCATGCTTTTGCTTTTGGATGCGGGTATATTTTATGAGTTTATCCGCTCAGATGAATTTTACGATGAACACCCCAAACGCATCACTATAAAAGATGTGGAACTAGGTGTAGACTATGTAATGATAATCTCTACCAATGCAGGTTTATGGGGATATAATTTAGGTGATACCATTCGGTTTATTTCAAAAAATCCTTTTAAAATTGTTGTATCGGGGCGTATTAAACATTTTATTTCAGCCTTTGGAGAACATGTAATCGCTAAAGAAGTTGAAGAAGCAATGTTGGTTGCTACAAAAGCTACAGATGCAAGTGTAAGTGAATTTACGGTAGCTCCCCAAATTGTGCCGGCTGAAAATGAATTGCCATATCATGAATGGTTCATTGAATTTGAAAAGTTACCAAGTGATATGGAATTGTTCATCAAAGAACTTGATTTGGCTTTACAGCAACAAAACAGTTATTATTACGATTTAATAGTGGGTAAGGTGTTACAAACCTTAAAAATAACTCCGGTACAAAGCGGGGCCTTTTTAGAGTATATGAAGTCTATTGGTAAACTTGGCGGACAAAATAAGGTGCAACGATTGTCAAATGATAGGAAAGTAGCCGATGGCTTGTCAAAATTTAAGCTTAGTAATAGCTAACTTTTAATAACAAATTATAAATCGTAATTTCGATCGAAATTTTCAATGGGAAAAGCAATTACAACAACTAGAGCTCAAGAATCTACAAATGCTATTGAACGCATGTATATTACTATGCGCCATTTGTTTAATAGAGGGTTTTATAAGCCTAACGGCGTTTCTGGGGAAGCTTTAAAAAATGCGCTTTTACAACTAAGGCCCGAAATATATGGATCTGTAGGCGAGGAAAAGGCAGAACTCAACGGACTTATTTACGTTTTGGAAAGATTGCCAGAAGGTATAGAACAGTGTTCATTCATCAATTTAACTTCAGATGAAGGATATGGTATTTCACATATCAATCCAATAATTCCTCCAAAAAGAAGAAGAAACTGTTATCGTATCGACGATGAGCAAATGAATATTGAGATAACAAGGGGTCGTTCAGATATCTATGATATTTTAACCCACCTAACCTTTCTGTTCATTGAATCTGAGAAAATCTGTAAAAAGGTACTGATAACGGATACTGATAAAACAATTAGAGACTGGACTAAGCTAGAGAATGCGGTTCAAAAAGAAGAACTACCGCAATCGGAACGTGAAATTGCAATTATCCATACGGCAAATATCTTAGGAAGATCGTTTGAGGAGATATTAGAGGTATATAAAAAGTTCAGTACCAAAGATAATCCCGATCGCTTTTTAAAAGTAATATACTGGTTAGGTAAACTTGCACTTGATGAAGAGATAACGGGTGAGAAAAGGGCCATTACTTTTAGTGCACTTTTAAGGGAGAGATTGGGACATCATATTCACGGTGAAAGATGGGCAAATAATATAAAAGAGGTATTAACACAAAATAATCTTTTACATAGACCTATTCATATCATATCTGCAAATATGCATAGTGTAATGAATTCACTATTTGCTAAAGCAGCATTAAAAAGTGAATTTCCAAATACAGATTCATTAGAAATTTTTGAAGCACTAAGTAGTTCTGGTAATGCAGCGCTAAGAAAGAAAGTTATTGATGTAGCTGAAGAAAACGGAATGATCGCTATTGATGATACATCTGGGACAAATATTGATGTTCAAATTTTTGATACGGCGAAAATAAAAATCAATAATTGCTCGTACGAATTTTCGGAAACACAGGATGATAAAAAACCTGTTATATTTGTAATGGATTACGCATTTGGCGAACAGGCATATGAAACTATCGATGAGTTATTGAAGCCATATGTAACTAAAAAGAATGGTTCTTCGTTAATTAATGTGGACTCGGTTTCAATTATGGGTAAAGCTGGTATTCTAGAAGGGGGAAAAGGAGATTTAATGATTCCTTCTGCACATATTTTTGAAGGAACGGCAGACAACTATCCTTTTAACAATGAATTGTGTGCTAAGGATTTTGAAGGATATGGTTTACAGGTTTTTGAAGGTACTATGGTAACCGTGTTGGGAACATCACTACAGAATAAAGATATATTAAAGTTCTTTCACAAGTCCACATGGAACGTTATCGGACTGGAAATGGAGGGAGTGCATTATCAAAAAGCAATTCAGTCAGCTTCAAAAATTAGAAAAAGTATAGGCGAAGATGTAAAAGTACGTTATGCATATTATGCATCAGACAATCCATTGGAAACAGGAAGCACATTAGCTTCAGGGGGCTTGGGTACAACAGGAGTAAAACCTACATACTTAATTACAGATAAAATTTTAAAGCAAATATTTACTACATAAATGGCAAGCAATCAATCACCATCTACCCAAAACAACTCAGACGAAATTGATTTGGGGCAGTTATTTCAATTAATAGGAAGGGGCTTTAATGCTGTTTTTCGTTGGTTTTTAAGAGTTTTTCTATATTTTAAAAAGAATCTACTCATACTTATTGGCCTGGTTGTTGTTGGTCTTGCAATTGGGTACGGTCTCAATCAAATTATATCTAAAAAATATAAAACAGAGGTCATTGTTAAACCTCAATTGGAAAGTAAAAACTATTTATATGATGTTGTAACCGAAATACAATCTAATATACAAGCGAAAGATACTTTGTTTTTTAATACCATAGGTATAAATGAAGTTGATTTTACAGGTTTAAAAATTGAAATAGGTAGAGTCGCAGAGGTAAGCAATTCTGAAAGTGACTTAAAATATTTAGAACTGCTTCAAAGCTTTGAAAATACAGATGCTATTGCTGATATCGTTAGGGCCGAGTTACAAAACAAAAGCTCTTTCAACCATAGAATTACTTTTTATTATAACAATGCTGCATTTGGTAAGCAGTTTGCAAAAAAGGTTTTAGATTATATTAACTCCAATACCTATTTTAACGGGCTATTAGAAATATATAGAAATAATGCCCAAGATCGTATTGAACAAGACGAGAAATTATTAAAACAAGTAGACGAGATTATAGTTAATTATACAAGTGGTCTAGCTAACAAAGGTAATAGTACTGCAACTGATAAGATTATTCTTGATAACCAAGAACAAGTGAACATTGCTGATATTTTTGAATACAAAACAGGACTGATCAGAGATATAGAATCCAAAAAAATAGAACTAGAAGAACGTACTGTGCCAGTAAGTGTTATCAACCTTGGGGAAACACAAGTAGAACATAAGTCGTTTTTTGGGAAGAGTATTGTGTTGATTCCATTATTACTTCTTTCTGGCTTCTTCGTATTTTCAGCACTCCTTTATTTGAATAAGAAGGCAAAATCTTTAATGTAGTGTATGATAGACCAGCTATCTGACAACACAATTCTAATCACTGGTGGTGCTGGTTTTATAGGGAGCAATTTTATTGTTTACTTTTTAACGAAATACCCTAATATTAGAGTAGTTAACTTAGACAAACTAACCTATGCTGGTGATGTAAACAACTTGAGTGAATTAAGTAATAATCCTAATTACACTTTTATTGAAGGAGATATTTGCGATGCAACCTTAGTTTCAAAACTATTTCATAAGCATGAAATAAAAGGCGTAATCAATTTTGCCGCAGAGTCACATGTAGATAATTCAATTAACTCTCCAGGGCAATTCATAAAAACCAATATTGAAGGTACTTTTACGTTATTAGAGGCAGCTAGAAACTATTGGAAAGGTGAAAATTATAGATTTCATCATATTAGCACAGATGAAGTTTATGGGTCTTTAGGTGAAAATGGTTTTTTTACCGAAGGGTCAAAATACCAGCCAAATAGTCCTTACAGTGCATCTAAGGCTTCATCTGATTTTTTGGTTAGAAGTTATCATCATACTTATGGTATGAACGTAGTCACCAGTAATTGCTCAAATAATTATGGACCGAAACAGCATGATGAAAAATTAATTCCTACTATCATTAAGTCTGCTATAAAAGGATTAAAAATTCCAATTTATGGAAATGGTAAAAATGTAAGAGATTGGTTATTTGTAGAGGATCATTGTAAAGGAATAGATCTTATCTATTTTAACGGCGTTGCTGGTGAAACTTACCTTTTGGGAGGTAATAATGAATATGATAATTTAACGATAGCTGAAAAAATTTGTGAATTTATAGATTTAAAAGTACCCAAAAGTAATGGCGGTTACAGGGACCAAATTAAGTTTGTTGAGGATCGATTAGGTCATGATTTTAGGTATGCCATTGATGCATCCAAAATTAAAAAAGAACTAGGTTGGAGTGCTCTAGAAAGTTTCCATACTGGTTTAGACAAGACAGTTGACTGGTATTTAAAAAAGTATCAATCTATATAATTATGAAAGGAATTTTACTTGCAGGAGGTACGGGATCGCGACTTTGGCCTTTGACAAAAGCATTAAGTAAGCAGTTAATGCCAATTTACGATAAGCCAATGATTTATTACCCGTTATCTACGCTAATGATTGCTGGAATAAGGGATATTCTAATAATAACTACACCAGATGATTTACCGTTATTCAAAAAACTACTGTCAGACGGTAAACAATTGGGTTGTACATTTCAATATGCTATTCAGCCAAAACCAAAGGGTTTGGCAGAGGCTTTTATAATAGGTAAGGGATTTATTGGCAATAGTAAGGTAGCTCTAGTTTTAGGAGATAATATTTTCTACGGTAATGGCCTGGAAAAATTATTAAAAGAAAATTCTAAGCCAGAAGGCGGTATAATTTATGGGTATCATGTAAATAATCCAAATAGATATGGTGTGGTTGAATTTGATGAATTTGGAAAAGCTATTTCAATTGTTGAAAAACCTCATATTCCTAAATCTAATTATGCTATACCGGGAATTTATTTTTACGATAATAATGTAGTAAAGATTGCCGAGCAAATAGAACCGAGCAAAAGAGGAGAACTGGAAATCACTGATGTAAATATTGCTTACTTAAATAAAGGTAATTTGAAAGTAAGTGTACTGGATAAAGGAATTGCATGGCTAGACACTGGTACATTCAGTTCTCTAATGCAAGCTTCTCAATTTGTGCAGGTTATTGAAGAACGACAAGGATTGAAAATAGGTTGTATAGAAGAAGTAGCTTTTACTCAGGGCTTTATTGATGCAAAGCAACTTGAAAAACTGGCAAAACCTTTGTTAAAGAGTGGTTATGGGGAATATTTAATGAATTTGATTAAATGAAAATAACCGAAACAAAGCTAAAGGGTTGTTTAATTCTAGAGCCTCAAATTTATGAAGATAATAGAGGTGTCTTTTATGAGGTCTTTAAAAAAAAGGAACTTGAAAGTGTTTTAGGGTATCAAGTAGGTTTTGTACAAGAGAACACATCTATATCTAAGAAAGGAGTTTTACGTGGTTTGCATTACCAAAAAGGACTAGGGGCACAGTCTAAATTAGTTTCCGTCCAAAGAGGAGAAGTAATAGATGTAGTGGTAGATTTAAGACCAAATAGTGAAACTTTTGGACAGCATATCAAGGTTAATTTATCTGATAAAAACCGCACAAGCCTTTATATACCAAAAGGTATGGCCCATGGTTTTGTAACACTATCCAACGAAGTAATTTTCACTTATTTATGTGATAATTATTACGACCCTGAATTGGAATCGGGCATTTTATATAGTGATCCAGATTTAGGAATAGACTGGAGCTACCCGATTTCAGAACTGATCGTGTCAAAGAAAGACATGCTTCTGCCTAGTTTCAAAGATTTAGAAAAATGAAGAAAGTATTAGTAACAGGAGCCAATGGGCAACTAGGTCAATGTTTGCAAAAAATAACTCCATCATATAAAGAATTGAATGTTATATTTAAAAGTTCCAAGGAGTTAGATATCACTGATATTTTAGGAATAGAAGAAGCATTTGTAAAGGGCAATTTTAATTATTGCATTAACTGCGCCGCATACACAAATGTAGAACAAGCCGAGAAAACACCAGATATTGCTTATAAGGTAAATGCAGAAGGTGTTAAGAACTTAGCCAATGTTTGTAAAAGATATAATACGACTTTAATACACATTTCTACCGATTATGTATTTGATGGTGAAAAGGATGAACCGTATACCGTAAAGGATGTGCCTAACCCAATTAATGAATATGGTAAATCTAAATTACTAGGTGAAAAGCATATTCAAGAGATAATGGACAATTATTGTATTATAAGAACATCTTGGTTGTATTCTGAATTTGGCAAGAATTTTTATACTACTATTCTGAAGAAGGCTAAGGCTGGAGAAAATCTTTCGGTTACCGATGAACAGTTGGGTTGTCCTACTAACGCTAATAATTTGGCATTGTACTTAGTAGAAAAATTAATCCAGAATAATAACTTTGGTATAGAACACTTTACAGATGATTATTCCTGTACCTGGTTTGATTTTGCCAAGAAGATATTAATTGAGCATGAATTAGAGAAGACGGTTCAATTACGCAGAGATAAGAATTATCGTACTTTTGTTAGAAGGCCGGTAAATAGTGTGCTTTTATAACTATTATCCTTAAATCTACATTTAAAAACTTTAAAATGCCAAAACAAAAGGTATTTCAAAATATTCCATATTTTTTATTATTTACCTTATCATTTTTTCCTATAATGAAGGCGAATATTGCTTCAATGCTTGGGATGCTTTATTTGGCGACAACTTTGTTATTTTATTGGAACAATTTTAAAAATAGATTTAATAAACTAGGGTTAAAACCGTTAATAGCGAACTGTGGTTTCTATATTTTGCTTGTTATTTCTATAGTTTATTCTAATGATTATTTTATTGCATTTAAATCATTGCAAGCTAGTTTACTTCTTCTTTTTTTTCCAGCTATCACTTTATATTTTTTGCCCAGAATTAAGAAAAGTACGTTAGAGTATTTCTCTTATGGGTTTATAATAAGCGTTTTTATCTTATTGGTATATTTTTATAATCTGTTAATAGAAGCTTTAGAAGTTGACAGGATTTATAAGCTTTCAGAAAAAACCTTTTTAGAACAGCTTAAGGCTTTAAATACCTATCCTTATGAATTCGTGCTCTCTAAAGCATATAAACATTTAGAGGTACTATTTGAATCCCATAAAGTTTATTTGTCCCTTCAATTTCTCGTTGCAATTGTTCTGTCGGTTAACTTAATAGTTAAACACAAAGTAAATAATTTAAAAAAAGTAGTCTTAACTTTTTTAATATTGTTATTTATGGTAGCAATTATCTACACACAGGCTATAACTACTGTTTTGACATTATTTCTTTTAATAATCACGTTTCCTTTCTTTTATTTTGAAGGAAGCTTAAAGAAAGTTGTTTATCTATCGCTTCTAATTATTCTTGGTTTCTTTTCTTTAAATTCAGGTTTTTTTAAGACTTACTCAAATAAGAATACAACATCAGTAATAAAACTATTAAAGTCAATATCAGAAAACGATTTAGAAGAAGGCACAGATAAACGTATTTACATATATAGCTGTTCTATACAATTGATTAAAAACAATGTTATATTTGGATATGGAGTTGGAGACGTTCAAAATGAATTAAATAATTGCTATCAAGAAAATGATTATGTTGTTGCTGAATATGAGTCAGTAGGATCTAATATTAATTCTCACAATTATTATTTAAATCTGTGGTTAGCGGGAGGGATTATTACACTGCTTTTCTTTTTATTTATGCTATTTACTAATCTACAAATTGCAATTAAATCGAATAGTTTTTGCTATGGTTTTTTTCTGTTAATATTTACAATCGGTCTTTTAACAGAAAATATACTAGTTAGGATGTCTGGTGTTTTCTTGTTTGCAATTCTTAACACTCTTTTTCATTCATTAAACCATCTAAATGACCAAAGAGAAAACTGAGGTAAAACCGAAGAGTCTTGCTAAAGGCTCTATAATTTATGGAATTGGTAATATTGGTACTTTGGTAATCAATTTTTTTTTGGTTCCATTATATACCTTTTATCTTACAAATGAAGAATTAGGATATTTTGATCTTGTTGCCTCATCTTTAATTTTATTTGCTCCAATCTTTTTTGGTCATGTGGAGCTAGCTGTAATTAGATGGACACTTTCTAGTAAAGACAAGGAAAATTTGACAAAAGTTGTCACCAATTGTCTTATTATATTTATCATAGGTCTTTTAATTTTCTCTATTGTCTATTTTTCAATTGACTTTTTTTTTGCGTTAAAATTGGCACCTTATGTATTTTTGTATTTTATTTCAAATTTTTTCTACATTATAGCTAAGCAGGTAGTAAGAAGTGTGTATTCTTCTTCTCATTATGTTTTTACCGAGTTAACTTATATACTTATAGTTCTTTTTTGCACTATTTTTTTAGTGCAAAATCATGGGTTGAAAGCTATATTCATTGCTTATGGCTTTGCTTCATTAGCATTTTTAGTTTACTTATTATTTTTGAAGATCTACAAGTATATTAGCCTTGCTTTATTAAACTTTAATACTAGTAAAGAGCTTTTGACATATTCTTTTCCGTTAGTATTAAATGCAATAAGCTTGTGGTTAAATAATCAATCTAGTAAATATGTAATTGCAACATTTTTAACCCTTAGCGCTAACGGAATTTATGCCATAGCTTTTAAAATAGCATATGTAATTCAAATTTTTAACCGTATTTTTTATTATTCTTTTCAAGACAAGTTGTATGCAGTTTTTGGTAAAGAAGGGTTTCAAGAATACTTTGCAAATACCATTAAAACATACTCGGTGATTCTTTTTTCACTTTGGTATATGATGATAGGTGTTCAACAATTAGCGTTACCATTGGTAATAGACAATAAATTTCTTGGTGCTTTGAATTATATACCTATCTTAGGTTTAGGTATAGTATTTATGTCATTGTCTTCTGTTTTAGGCATTATTTATCAATGTGTAAAGAAGAATATTAATGCTTTTAAAACTTCCTTACTATCTGGTTTAATAATTGTTTTATTAGGGTTTTTAGTTATTCCTAGATATGATTTACTTGGCGCATCAATTGTTTTTACTTTAGGAAATTTTATCTGGTTGTTATATCGGTTTATAGATATTCAACAATTTGTAAAGGTTAAAATACCATATCAAAGGTTCCTATTTTACATTGTAATAGGATTATTAATTTGGTCTATTTCCATTTTTGGAACTCTTCTATCATTTATTAGTAGTTTTGTAGTTGCGCTAATGATAAGTTTATTGCTTAATAAAGATATTTTCTTAAAGTATAGTTCAATTATTTTATCAAAATTTAAACGTTAACTATTTTAATATAGCATTTGAAAGTTCTAGCATCCATATTACTTTGTTTATTCAGCTTAGTTTTTATTTCGTTGGAATGGTTTAATGCCGGCCTTTCATTTTCATTACTATCATATGGACTTCTGTTATATTATACAATGAAATCTGCAGGAGTAAACTCTGTTTTATTCTTATTTATGATTTTATTTGGCTTATACGGTTATAGTGTACCACTTTCTATTTTTTTTGAAGCGGATATTGGCTGGCATCGGGTGGCAAAACTTTCTACATGGCAGAGTGTGGATTTCACATTATTTTCATTTATGTTATCTAATCAATTGGCATTATTGGCAATTACTTTATTGTATCTGCTCTTTATAAAAAGAAGAACAATGAATATTTTGAATTCTGATTATGAGGAACCTAAATTCAGCTATTTCTACTTTGCAATAATTGCCGGACTTTTTGCGAGTATTAGTGAGGCTCTAAATTTTTTTAGAGTAGGCGGTTTTAATGCAATCAATCGAGGTAAAGCATATTATCAAGGAGCGGTAAATGACTTAGTCCTGAATATACCTTATGAAGGCTTTCTTTATATTTCTATTGGTTTATTTGCTATGTTTTTTGCATCATTAGGAAGGTCAACAAATAAGTATTTTATCTATCTTCCAATTTATTTTTTAAGTATTGGTTTTGTATTATTTACCAATTTATTAATTGGAGAAAGAGGTTTGTTAATAGTGGCTATGGTTATCTTCTTTTTAGGTTTTACCATTAAAGTAAGAATAACCAAAGTAAGGTTTTTATATTTTATACTAATTGGTGTACTATATATTGGGTTTAGCTTTTTGACCTTGTTAAGAGAGGATAGAATAAAATATAAAGGTTTTGGTAAGTTTATAAGTACGTACGAAACTACACTAGTCAGAATTATGAACCCTGCAAACAGTGAATTTGGTGCTCCTGCTTTGAATTATCGTATTTACATGGATTTAAAAGAGGAGGATTATAATTATAAATGGGGAGCAACTTATTTAGAAATTAGCACGGCTTTTATCCCAGTTTATATATATCCTAATAAACCTATTGGTATAGTATACGAATTTAGAAATACATATTTTCCTGAACGTAGAAAACAGGGAAGTACCGCTGGAACAGGTTTTTCTTCCTTAATGGAAGCATATATGAATTTTGGGTATTTTGGACCTTTTTTAATTTACTTGTTATTCCTATTTGTATTGATATACTTGGAAAGTAAGAGAGCAAATGAAAATATTTTTATAAATCTATTTTACTTACTTTCCTTTAATGTTTTTTTGATTTTTTCAAGATCCTCATCTCAGTATATATTTCAAACAACAATATTCTATTTAATTCAAATAGCTGCTGTAGTGTTTGTGTATAAGGTTTTACCCAAAAAAGTACTTGCAACCTTAAAATTTGATAAATGACAAGTTTGAAAATTTGTTTTTTCATACCCTTTTTTCCTTTTACTAAAGGGGGAGCTGAATACCAATCTAAGCTAATAGCTTTGGAACTTTTGAATTTAGGACATGATGTCTTTTTTATTTCTCAAGGCTTAAAAAATGGTCAATTGATATATGAAGATGGATTCAAAATTTATGGGGTAGAGGTGATATCAAATATTGAAGAAAAAGTTACTTTATATAAAGATTTTTCAAAAACCTTCAAGAAGATTATTTTGGTAGAAAACCCAGATATTGTATACCAAAGAATCTTGAACACATTTTCTTATAGAATTTCAACTATAACAAATAAACTGGACATACCTTACGTATTACACATTGCGGACAATTATTCAATTGAATTTAAAGGCGTGAAAGGTTTTATCAAAAAACAGTTGTTTAAAAATGTAGTAAAGAATAATGTTGCAATAATTACTCAGACAAATTATCAATATTCAATTATTAAGGAATTAGCCCAAAATAATTTAATAATCAAGGTGCCAAATATGCATCCGAAAATTTTAAAGGAAGTAATTACTAAGCAAAAAAATGAAATTTTATGGATAGGTAATGCCAGACCCGTTAAACAATTGGAATTGTATTTAGAATTGGCGAAAAGTTATGAAGGTTCAAATTATCTCTTCAAAGTTATTGGAAATTTGCCAAATACGGTGTATGGACAGCAACTACAAAAAATAATAAAGGAGAGCACTAATGTAAAGTACTTTGGTGAACAAGAAAATACTTTTATTAACAAAGAACTTTCAAGTGTTGGATTATTAATCAACACTTCTGTTTCTGAAGGCTTTTCCAATACTTTTATACAAGCTTGGATGTCCGGCACACCTGTTTTATCATTAAATTCTGATCCAGACGGTATTATAGAACAATTTGATTTAGGAGTTAACTGTAATGGTGATACTTCTAAATTATTTATTGAAATGAAGACTATTTTAGATTCTGAAATATATCAGGAAACATGTATAAACGCATTAAAAGTGTCTAATGAACTTTTTTCACTTCAGAAAAACGTTAAATTAATTGAAAATCTATTTAAAGATATTACAGGAGCGAACTAATGGA
Organism: Maribacter litoralis; assembly: GCF_902506355.1. Taxonomy (NCBI): domain Bacteria; kingdom Pseudomonadati; phylum Bacteroidota; class Flavobacteriia; order Flavobacteriales; family Flavobacteriaceae; genus Maribacter; species Maribacter litoralis. Next base: position 1,773,241 of record NZ_LR733271.1, read on the forward strand.
CAAAAAGATTGGTAAAAAGATATTGTGGACGCATAATTTTAAGAATGAACCTGGTGCAGGTGGCGTTTGGATGTTCAATCAATACGAGTACTTAAAAGATGATGTGGATTTATATTATTTGGATAGACTTAGAAACCCATTTCAATTTATTAAGCATTTTTTTGCATTAAGAAAGTTGTCTAAAAATTATGATATAATACATGCCCAATATGGCTCTGCCGTTGGATTTTTAACTAGTTATACGAAACCTATAAAAATATTATCATTAAAAGGTTCTGATTGGTATAAGGCTCCTAATCCTTCAATTCTTCATAAAATTAGGATTTTAGTTGGGGGAATTTTTACCAAATGGTCCATTAAGAAATTTGATCATGTAATAGTAATGTCTAATAAAATGAAAAATTTAGTACTCCAGCAGCATCCTGATAAACAGGTTGAAACTATTGTTGATCCTATTGATTTAAAAAGATTCCCTGAACAGAAAGAATTTGAAAAAGAAAAAAATATTGTAAAAAAGGTACTATTCGCTTCAGTAAATAAGAACAATCCTATAAAACGATTTGATTTGGCAAAAGAAAGTTTCGATATTTTGAACATTGATTTTCCAAACACAGAATTTGTCGTGATGAGTAATATTGCGCATGAACAGGTTTGCGATTTTATGAAGAGCATGGACGTGTTATTACTTACTTCAACTCATGAGGGTTGGCCCAATGTTGTAAAGGAAATGCTTGCTTTAAATAAACCATTTGTTAGTACAGATGTAAGTGATTTAGCCAATATTGCTAATCAGACAAAATCTTGTTTTGTATGTAATGATGATCCAATAGAATTATCAGAAGCTTTAAAGAAATCATTATTGGCTCCTAAGGAAGATTTGAGAAGGTTTGTGCTTAATTTTAGTATGGATAACAGCATAAGCTCTTATAAAAGAATTTATAATAAATATCTTTAAAATTCTTACTTTAAATATGAATGAAACAGTTTCAATAATAACTCCTGTATATAATTCAGAAAAGTTTATTAAGCAATGTATTGATTCTGTTTTAGCCCAGAATTATACTGATTGGGAATTAATTTTAAGTGATGATTGTTCTACAGATTCTAGTGTAGAAATCATTCATGAATACCTTAGGAGGGACAAAAGAATAAAATTGATTCAGAGTGTAACTAATAACGGAGCTGGCATTGCGAGAAATCAGGCTATTAAACAAGCTGCCGGAAGATATATAGCTTTTTTAGACTGTGATGATTTTTGGCATGAACAAAAGCTCGCAAAACAGTTAGAATATATAAGGAAAAACAATTTAGAATTAGTTTTTAGCCAATACTATGTTGTTGAAGGTGATTCAAATTTACCAAACTTTAAGATTTGTTCACCTAAAACAGTTACTTATAAAAGAATGTTGTGTAACGATTATATAGGTTTTCTTACTTTATTGTACGATACAAAGAGAATAGGTAAAATTTTAATGCCGGAAATTAGAAGAAGGCAAGATTGGGCCTATAAATTAAAGTTGCTCAAGAGTCTAAAAATTGCCCATGGTATTCAAGAACCTTTAGCTTTTTATCGAATTGGCAATTCATCTTTGAGTAGTAATAAGATAAAGTTATTAAAGTATAATTTTAAAATTTACCATGAAGAACTGGGTTATTCATGGTTGAACTCTATTTTAAGGATGATAAATTTTTTAGTTCATTATTTTTATTATAAAGCAGTTTCAAAGAAAAAGGTCAATTATCAACACACTTCTTCATAAAATCCTACTTTTGTATAAAACCATATAACATTGTTTTTCTTAGAAACCGCTATCTCTGTATTTATAGGTAGTTTTTTGCTTACATATCTTACAATACCAAAGATTATCAAAATCGTTGAGTATAAACGACTTATGGATGATCCTAACAAACGAAGTTCTCATTCTTCGAAAACCCCAACCCTAGGAGGTGTATCCTTTTACTATACTTTAGTATTTGTTCTATTTTTTGTTCATGGGAGAGACTTAATGGACGAAGCGATTTATATTATACCTGGTTTAACCATTTTGTTTATGACTGGACTTAAAGATGATTTAGTGGTTATCTCACCAGGAGCAAAATTAATTGCGCAAGTTATTGCTGTAGCCTTCATTTTGGTTAACCCTAGTTTTACCATTCATTCCTTTAATGGATTTTTGAATATTTTTGAAATTCCCTATTATCTTTATCTTATTATAGCTGGATTTATTATGATAACCATCATAAATTCCTATAATTTAATAGATGGGATAGATGGGTTGGCATCTGTCGTTGGAATAGTAATTCTAACAATTTACACCACAATATTCTATACTACTGGAGAGTACTTTTTTGCCTTGATTAGTGTTTCCTTAAATGCATGCTTGTTGGCGTTTTTTGGTTTTAATATTTCTTCGGAAAGAAAAATATTTATGGGTGATACTGGTTCACTAATCGTCGGTTTCATCATTAGTGTTTTAACACTTAAATTTTTGGCACTTACTCCTGATGCTTATGTAGGTTTACCCTTTCTATTAGAAAATGCACCCTTGATTGCTATTAGTATATTGATAGTTCCGTTGTTTGACACTGCTCGTGTTTTTGCGATAAGAATTGCCAATAAGAAAGGTCCATTTTCTCCAGACCGTAATCATACGCATCACGTTCTTATTGACTTTTGGGGATTAAGTCATAAACAAGCTAGTTTTATTATTGGATGTTTTAATTTAGTTTTTGTAGTACTTTTTATAGTTCTTGGTAGTAAGGCAGAAAATTTAGGAATGGTTATATTCTTGATTTCTGCGGTAATTATATTGGCTTACATCTTTTTTAAGTATAATTATAATTTTACAACTTTAAAACAGAAAATCCTATTAAAGAGAAAAGTAGGTCAAATTAAGTCGAGTATTGAAAATCCTAAAAAAGAAAAATCCAAAAAAAATTCTAAAAGAGATATAAATAATTAGTATTTCAATAGATATTTTCCAAAAAAAGAAAAGTATTGGACACGTAAAAATCGTATACGATTACTTCAAATCGTTGTCTCCAGAAGACTTACAAAAGAAAGAACATAGAGATTTCTCAACTAAATAAGATTAAATAAAGGCAAAAGGTAATTTTGCAAAAATTGATAAAATGAATATTTTAATTCTAGGATCAGGTGGTCGTGAGCATACTTTTGCTTGGAAATTGGCTCAGAGTAAAAAACTTTCTAAACTATTTGTTGCACCGGGAAATGCCGGTACTGATAATATTGCAACGAATGTACCAATTGGTGTGAATGATTTTCAAGAAATCAAAAAATTGGTTTTAAAAGAAAATATTCAATTGGTCGTTGTCGGTCCAGAGGATCCTTTGGTAAATGGAATCCATGACTTCTTTTTAGCGGATGCTGATATAAAGAATATAGCCGTTATCGGTCCAGAAAAATTGGCAGCGACTCTTGAAGGAAGTAAAGAGTTTGCGAAAGAATTTATGATGAGACATCAAATACCTACCGCTCAGTATAAAAGTTTTACTTTGGAAACAGTTGAAGACGGATTCAAATTTTTAGAACAACTTAGTCCGCCTTATGTTCTTAAAGCTGACGGATTGGCTGCTGGTAAAGGTGTAGTTATTTTAAATGATCTTGATGATGCCAAAAATGAACTTAAGTCTATGTTGGTAGACAAAAAGTTTGGTTCTGCTAGTGCTACCGTGGTAATAGAAGAATTTCTAGACGGAATTGAGTTAAGTGTTTTTGTGCTTACAGATGGTGATTCGTATAAAGTGTTACCTACTGCAAAAGATTACAAAAGAATAGGTGAAGGCGATACCGGTCTTAATACAGGCGGTATGGGCGCAATATCCCCAGTTCCTTTCGCTAATAAAGCTTTTATGGACAAGATAGAGCAGCGAATTGTAAAACCTACCGTAGAGGGGCTTAAAAAGGATAATATGCCGTACAAAGGTTTTATTTTCATAGGACTCATAAAAGTTGGAGATGACCCTAAGGTTATTGAATACAATGTTAGAATGGGCGATCCTGAGACAGAAGTAGTATTGCCACGTATTCAAAACGATATGGTCGATTTGCTAAAAGCTGTTGCCGATCAGAAACTGGCTGAAATAGAATTGCAATTAGATGAAAGAACCGCTACGACGGTTATGACGGTTTCTGGTGGTTATCCTGGATCTTATGAAAAAGGAAAAGAAATTACCGGAATTGAATCTATTAAAGATTCTTTAGTGTTTCACGCTGGTACTACGCTTAAAGAAGGTAAGGTAGTAACTAATGGTGGTAGGGTAATGGCAATTACTTCTTTTGGTAGTGACTTTAAAAGGGCACTGTCTAAATCGTACGAAAACGTAGAGAAGCTTTCCTTTGTAGGAATGAATTATAGAAAAGATCTTGGATTCGATCTTTAGATAATACTATTACATCGGATTTTGGTAATGCGATAATCCGATGTAATAAATATAAACTTATAAATATGAGTGAGAAGTACTTGACTTGTCTTCTTCACCTTTCTCATTATACTTTTTCAATTCAAGCATCCAATATACAAATGCTACTGAACCAATTAGCATAAATATCCAGTTAAGAATATTTGCTAGTGCCCAACTATCAGTAAAACGCAAAAAATCCAACGGCGCAAATAATACATTTACGAACAAATCCGCGATACCTTCAAAAAATGATTTCATCTTATTACTATATTTACCAGCAAAAATATAAAAAGCTTAGATGATTTCAAGCATTTTTGAGAAAACAAAACCGGTGAATTTCATAATTCTTCTGGTTTTTTTGTTTCTATTTTACTGGTCGGTTCAATTTTACTTATTTGATTTTGAAATAAGTGAAGTGCATATTATGCCTTCAATTGGAATTTTATCTGTTGTTCTTTTTAGCGTTTTTGTTGTTGACTTTATTGTAAAACGCAATAAACTCACGGGCACAAATTCTTATGCAATATTGTTTTTTACGTTGCTTTTTGTGGTGTTTCCTGAAACTTTGGTTGATAATAAGGCTATTTTAACCAGTTTTTTTCTCCTTTTGGCCATGAGGCGTTTATTGAGTATAAAATCTTTAAAGAATATTAAACTCAAGATTTTTGATGCCGGACTTTGGATCTGCATTGCAAGTGTTTTTTATGAATGGGCGTTGCTGTACTTACTGTTGGTATTTGCAGCTATTTTTATTTATGAGCCAAAAAATATCAGAAACTGGTTGGTAATTTTATCTGTTGGCTTCTGTTATTTTATGATTCTATACGGTATTTTATTACTTCTTGATAAGCCCAACTTTTTTCAAGAACATTACGATTTCGCAATTGATTACGACGCAATATTTCCTATTCAATGGTGGACAAGCTTAAAAATGACACTTTATGCCGTTTTAAATATAGCTATGGCTTTTTCTGCCTTTATTCAGTTAAGTAAATCTGGGGTTGGTAAGGTTATAGTAATGAGGTTAATCGCATTTTCATTTATTATTGGACTCATAGTGAACATTTTAGTTACTTCAGATAATAACAATGCAGTGATAATCACCTTTTTTCCTTCAGTAGTTTTCATCGTAAATTATCTTCAATCTATTAAAAAACCTAAGTTTTTAGAACTGGTAGTTATAACTAGTATAATAGTTCCTATAATTGTCTACTTGGTAAAATTATAGGTTACCACTATAAACTTTATCTTTGTAAAAAAGGCTCTTATGTTTAGCGAATTCGCGTTTAAAATTTTTAATGACAGTATTGAAAAATATCATGTAAAGGATGATGTGTACCAAAGTTTTGAAAATCCTTATGCTAAAGAGGATATAGAACATTTATTATATCGAAAAAATTGGATCGATACTGTACAATGGCACTATGAAGATATTATTAGAAATCCTGATATAAATCCTGATGATGCTTTGGTCTTAAAGCGAAAAATTGATGCTAGTAATCAAGATAGAACCGACTTGGTTGAATTTATCGATAGTTATTTTCTAAATAAATACCAATCGGTAGATGTTAAGCCAAGTGCCACTATTAATACCGAGAGCCCTGCTTGGGCTATTGATAGGTTATCGATTTTGGCATTAAAGATCTATCATATGAAAGAAGAAGCTACCAGGGCAGATGCAACTTTGGCACATAGAGAAAAGTGTCAAACGAAGTTGGAAGTTTTATTGGAACAAAAAAATGATCTTTCACAGGCGATAGACCAGTTACTTTTTGATATTGAAAGTGGTACCAAGTATATGAAGGTGTATAAACAAATGAAAATGTATAATGATGAGGAACTAAACCCCATCCTTCGTGGCAATAAATAGTTCTAAACATATATTGGTCATAAGACTCTCTGCAATGGGAGATGTTGCCATGTCCGTTCCAGTGATCGCAGGTATCGTTAAAAAATACCCCGATGTAAAAATCACTGTGTTAACAAAAGCTTTTACTGCTCCCATTTTCCATGATATACCTAATGTTTCTCTTTTTAAAGCGGATGTAAAAGGTAAGCATAAAGGCGTTTTGGGTCTTTGGAAGCTGTATAAAGAACTAAGAGCATTAAATATTGATGCTGTAGCGGATATTCATAATGTACTACGAAGTACAATTTTGAAGCAGTTTTTTAGACTGTCATCTATTCCGTTTGTACAACTTGATAAGGGTAGGGCAGAAAAGAAAGCGTTAATTGACGGCAATAGGACCGTTTTTAAGCCTCTAAAAACCACTTTTAATAGATATGCTGATGTATTTGGGTTGCTTGGCTTTCCCATTCTTAAAAGTGAATTGGTGAGTTTGGCTAAAAAATCTGCACCCAAAAGTTTTGAAGATTTAGTTCGCGATCAAAATCAGCAATTGATAGGTATTGCACCTTTTGCCGCTTTTCAAGGAAAAATGTATCCTTTGCACTTGATGCAAAAAGTGGTTTCGCAGCTGGTTAGTACCGAACAGTATAAAATTGTACTATTTGGAGGTGGCGCCAGAGAAATAGAAGTATTAGCAAGTTGGGAAAAGCAATTTGCTAATTGTGTCAACGCTGCGGGTAAGTTATCGTTTTTAGAAGAACTTAGTTTAATCTCAAACTTGAATTTGATGCTCGCCATGGATAGCGGAAATGCACATTTGGCAGCCATGTATGCAGTGCCAACCGTAACTATTTGGGGTGTAACGCATCCGTATGCTGGTTTTGCACCTTTTAATCAGCCAGAGGGTAATGCTATTTTATCCGACAGAAAAAAATATCCTGCTATACCAACTTCCATTTATGGTAACAAATATCCAGAAGGCTATGATAAAGTCATGGAAACTATCCACCCCGAAACAATCGTTCAAAAAATAAGTGAAATTTTAAATGTCTGAGTTTAAGAGGTAATTACTTTGGCTTCAATACTTTTAAAATATTGTTTTAATTGAGACATGAATCGGTATTTTTTAGCAGCTGGTGCTGAACTTGTCATTAATGTTCGTACTCCGAAATATGAACTCATCAAAAATGTTGCTGCAGCTTCACAATCAACATGTCTATCGAGGTATCCATTAAATTTTCCTTTCTGTAAAGTGGTTACCAAGTTTACCTCCCAAACCGTTACAATTTCATTTAAATGCTTCATGATCACATCGTTCTTACCGTTAAATTCAGATAAGAAGTTGCTAAGAATAAAACCATAGTCCATTTCGTTATGAACAGCGGTTTCCATAGCATCGTCAAAACATTTGGTAATTAAGGTTAGAGGATTATCGTGACCTTCAATCGGTTCAATTAACATGCTGTATACTTTGCGAGCCAATAAGTTCTGTATAATTTGAACAAAGAAGTCTTCTTTAGAGTCAAAATGATAATAGAATGCGCCTTTAGACAGGTCAAGTCTTTTTAAAATATCGTCTACGCTGGTATTATAATAACCTTGGGCATAAAACAACTCCAATCCTGTGGTCTGCATACGTTGCATGGTAGCCATGCGCTTTAAACTCTTGTTCATAATATTGAGATTTGGGTAAAACTGACCATGTGGTCTTTTTATAGAACTCCCAATTTGTATATTGCTTCAGAATTTATAGATAAGATGCATAGTTTTTCGATGAACGCACCTTTTGTTGTTGAAAAACAACACTTTAGAATTGTCTTGCAGACCGCTTGGTTGGTTCCGTTTTAAGAAATTACAGCTATTTGACAAGAAAAAACCGCTCAGTGCATGCACTGAGCGGTTCATTAACCATCTATAAATTAATTATGCAACGGTACCCTGGCAACTACTACCAGCACCTGCCGTACAGCCATAACAATGTTGAGATATAATAATGTTTCGGTCGTTCAATAAGTCCTCATTATAATCTTTAATATGTTTTACCTTGCTGGCTACTTTTAAATCTAGCATTTGGTTAAAATCACAATCATACAACCAACCATCCCAACTAATGGAAATGGTATTGGTGCACATTACGTTTGCTACTGCAGACGGATTGTAAGCTTCCACTAATGCATACATGTAATCTTCGTAATTCTCCGATGCTATCAAGTAGTCCAAGAATCGAGCAATAGGTAAATTGGTAATTGCAAAAAGGTTATGGAACTGAATATCAAAATCTTCTCTCAAGGCTTTTTTGAAATCCTTCTCCATCGCAGCCTGATCTCCCGGTAAATACGCTCCTGACGGATTATACACTAAATCCAATCGTAAATCGCTACCTGGCATACCATAGCCTCTATCGTTCAATTCTTGCAATGCTTTTATCGATTTATCGAAAACCCCGTCCCCTCTTTGCTTATCGGTTTTGCCACGGGTATAGTGCGGCATTGAAGAGATAACATGTACATTATGCTTTTTAAAGAAATCTGGTAAATCGTAGTATTTCTTATTGGCACGGATGATAGTCAGGTTTGAACGAACAATAAAATCTTTAATTCCGGCTTTTGCTGCCTCTTCTACAAACCATCTAAAATCGGGGTTCATTTCTGGTGCACCACCCGTTAAATCCAATGTATGTGCGCCTGTATTTTTGATTACTTCAATACATTGCTGCATGGTTTCACGAGTCATGATTTCTTTACGATCGGGACCAGCATCTACGTGGCAATGTTCACAAACCTGATTACACATGTAACCTACATTGATTTGTAGAATTTCAAGTTTTTTTGGGCGTAAAGGAAAATGTCCTATGTCTGCAATTTTGTCTTTAAAGTATGGAAGCTCGCCATCAGCAAATAAGCCTCCGTTCAATATTTCTAACTGCTTGTTGGAAACTGCTAAATCGTTTCCTTTTGCTTTTAATGATTTTGTAGCCATTTTTTAGTTGTTCGTTGTTCGTTGTTCGTTGTTGGCATTTTGTACAAATGCATTAAACCTAACTTCACAACATTTAATTTCTTTTTTTTCATGGATATTCTTAGTGAATATTCCATTTACAATATTTTTAAACCAGCTTTAATTTCATTGTATTGATTATTGAAGAAGGCTGTTACGAACAACCATCAACGAACAACCAACAACGAAATTTACATGGACAATTTATTGTACTTATTCATCATCTGTACGCCATGTACCAATGTTGCACCGCCTTCAATTGCAGCACCTACATGGACTGCCTCCATCATTTCTTCTTTTGTTATTCCTTTCTGTAGGCCGTCTTTGGTATAGGCATCAATACAGTAAGGGCATTTAACTACATGGGAAACTGCTAAGGCAATAAGCGACTTTTCCCTAGCACTTAGTGCGCCTTCTTCGAAAACCTTACCATAATAGTCGAAAAATTTAGTTCCTAGCTCTTCGCTCCACTCTGTAATTTTTCCAAATTTTCTTAAATCTGCTGGGTCGTAATATGTATTAGCCATTTTTTTCTGAGTTTTAGTTTGTATTGTATTTTTTTGTTCTTGATTAAAATAAATCGGAATTCCCTGACCCATTTTTTCCAGTTCAGGAAGTATTTCCATATTGTCCCAAATACCAGAGGTAAGCGTATCGCCGTATGCTTCGGGTAAATGGTTTTTGTACATTAATTTTTGTGCGCTTTCGGCATCGTATTCAAAAGAATGATGAGTATAAATTACTTCGCCATTTACTATATCTAACATCATATACCAGACCCTAGGTGTGCCATCATTTGCCGGCATACCAATAACTCCAGGATTAAGCCACACCTTTTCTTTTATGGTTTGATGAAATGGCAAGCCACAATGCCCCGCAATAATGATATCACTTTTAGTCTCTTTAAAACAACGTTCTTTACTTTCAGTGGCGTTAGATTTAAATATGAATTCTGAAGTGTTACCATAGTTTCCATGGACTACTGTTACTTTCTTATTGCCATAATCAAAGCTTATGTATTCAGGAATGTTTTTCATAGAATCTAAAGATTCTTTGGATAAACGACCTTTAGTATATGGAAACCACATTTTTGAAAAATCGTCGCAACGGCTTCCGCTTTTAAAATCGCACCCACAGTCTTCGCTATCATTTGCCAACTGTAATTCTACATTTCCGGCAATACTAAGTGCTCCCCATTTTTGAAATAGCTGTACCGTTTCTTCAGGTTGGGCACAATAGCCAGTTAAGTCTCCTGTACTTATACAATTTTCAGGTGGGATACCTGCCTCGTCAGCAATCTGGATTAATTTTTCCAATGCCTGTAGATTGCTGTACACACCTCCAAAAAGTAACAACTTTCCGGCTTTAGTGCCCATATGTTTTATTTCTTTATCCATGTAGGTATCATATAAACGATTAGGCAACATAATATGCCCCAAAAATTAATCCAAAGTAACGAGGCATATTTGCCTGTTGTAAATATTAAGTTAGACGGAAACCAGTTAAATATTAAAAGGAAACCAAAAAGTAACCCTATAAAAACACTCAAGTGAAAGCTCATTTTTGATGCATTGTCTTTCCAAAAAAGGAAAACGGGGGTTAAACCGATGACCATAGTTCCACTAATGGTCGTTGCCGATAGAATTTCGGCATCTAAAAAAACAGGAACCGTACCTAAAACCGCAACCGCAACCATTGACCAACGACCAAATTTTACCGTATGACCAAGGTTTAGGTCCAGTGCCAATAGTTTAGAAAACGATGAAAAGGTAGAATCTAAAGTTGATGCTGCCGAGGTAATCATAATAAAATTGATGACTAATAGAATAACGGTGCCAAAAGCCTTACCTACTTGTACCGCAGCTTGCCCTTGCATACCTTGCGATTGTGCATAAACACCAATGATGCTAAAAAGAATGATACAAATAGCACCAAGAATACTTGCCCATAAAAAACTCTTTAATGTTACTTTAGGACTACTGATAAATCCTCTGTCTGTTAATACGGGATCATGAAAGGGATAACTGAAAGATTGTAGCAAGGCAGCAAACAATAAATTTAGTCCGGTTTCAAAAGACCAAACCCCAGAATTAAGTACTTCTGTAGTATCTATGGCATTGTCATTTCCGAAAATAGTGAACAATATTACCGCTAAAAGAACAGAAAATAATCCCATTTGGACAACATCAGTAAAAATTGAGCTGCTCATACCACCTTTTAGAACATACGATAATGTGAGTCCGGTAAATATTAAAATGGACCAGTAATATGCACTAGATCCCATATCACCAAAATAAGATCCAATGACCATGGTATTGCTCCAGACTTCATTGAACAACCGAAATGCAATAAGAATTGAAAAAACCGTTACCGCAGTTTTGCCAAATTTTGAGGATAAGAAATGATGAATACTGGTATACTTACCATGTAGCCTCATCTTATAAATTACGATACCTGCAACCGCAAACGACAGATAATAACCTGCATAGGCAACCCCACCTACAATACCGAAATCCAATCCTAAATTTGCCGCATTGGTAATACTTTTGGCGAATATCCATGAGATGATCAAACTGCCCATTAACATAAATGCATTGGGCGCTTTCTTTTTTTGAACAGCCTTAAAAAACTGATTGGTATCTTTTGCCCATGGGGAAAGAAAGAACAGCATCAAACTAGATGCTATTACTAATCCCCATTGCCAAACTTGTACTTCAGTCATAAATTTATTTTTATTCCTAACTCCTAACTCCTAACTCCTAACTCCTAACTCCTAACTCCTAACTCCTAACTCCTAACTCCTAACTCCTTTACTCATCCCACCAAACTGCAACATTTATACTATTGCCTTCCGTGTTATTTAAAGCTTCGGTATAATTGGCATTATTTAAAGCTTCTTCCTCAGAAGGGTAAGGCATGCGTATGGGAATCAAATCATTGTTCAAACTAGCTGAAATTGTTTTCAATTGCGGAAAACCTGTTCTTCTATACTCTATCCAACCTTCATAGCCGTTTATGGAATTTGCGATCCATTTTTGTGTGATGATATTTTCTAAAAGATCCCCGTTGGTCAACGCAGCATCAGCTGTTAAATAATTATCAGGAAGTGCTACCTGCCAATATTCAAAAGCGTGTGTTACTCCAGTATTGTAAAGGGTTTCCGTATCAGCGGAAATAAGCCCTTTTTGAGCAGCTTCCGCTAATAGAAAGTAAGTTTCCATACTTGTCATGAAATTGGCGTCTAATAGCCCTGTATTCTCTCTGAAAATAGTGCCCAATAAAGAGTAATCAGCTAACGATACTCCAGCAGAGGCATCGATTCCATTTAATAGTCCGTTATAACCGCCATCTGTACTATTGGCAAAAGGTTGGTATAAGCGTGCAATTCGTGGATCGTTTAAATTGGTTAAAATTTCATCCATCGTTTCAGAAAGCACATAATTATTAAAGTCGCCCACCCTAAGCTGTGCCAATCTAAAACTGTTAGGTTCACCATCGGTAAAGTTAAAAATGGCGTTTTCACTGTTTTCATCTATAAAATTTCCTTCGGCAACTATTGCTTGTAATTGGGCCGCAACATCTATTTTGCTGGAAACTCGCATTAGATATTTAATTTTCAATGAATTTGCAAAACGTATCCATCCGTCTAAATCACCATTAAAGAGAATGTCTCCCTCTAAAGCTATGTTACCTGAATAATTCTGAATGGCTAAAATTCCTTTATCAAGATTGTCAAATATTCCTCCTTCATCCATATAAATTGACTCCTGTGTGTCATAGGACGGAGTAACAGTTTCTGTATCTCCTTGAAATGCTTCTGAATATGGAACATCACCGAATAAATCTGTTAAACCAGCTGCCATATATGCTTTCATAATTCTTGCTGGGCCTTCATACACAGCATACGCCGCATTATCTTGAGATAAATTCAAAATAATTTCATTGTCTCGTAAATTCTGATAGAATATGGGCCATGGATTTCCACCTAATTGCGGAGATTTTAAATCGTGACGGTCAAACAGGTTAAAATCTAGTGCTGTGCTATATTGACCCAACAGATTACCTGCAGTAAAACCTTCATATGACATTTGTTCACCAAAGTCATAGATTACCTGTCTTAACAATAGACTTGGTTGCACCGTAACAGGGTCATTTGTATTTGTATTAATTTCTTCAAAATCTTTTGTGCAGCCAATGACCAACAATAAGACTAGAATGATATATATATGTTTCATTTTCTTTTTCTTAAAAATTAAATCCGGCTTTAAAACCTATACTTCTTGTTGTGGCATACGACATATCTTCAACACCGCTAATAAAGCCTTGCCCTTGTACTGCCAATTGCTCGGGGTCAAAATGTGGATTCTCTGTTATAGCAAATAAGTTCTTTCCTATCAATGATAAACTCAATGTAGCATCTTGGTTGAACAGACTAAGATTATCAAACGTATAACCAACGGATACTTGACGTAACTTTAAAAAGGAAGCATCATACGTATTGTTCTCTTCATGGTTTCTGTCATAAAATTGGCGGTAATAACTTTCTGCCGTTACAGCAACGGTATTTGGTGTATATACAGGATTATCAGCAGTACCGGTATTTACAACACCTTCGGGCACAATACCTCCTTCTGGTCTAAAAGCCGTTTCTGCTAACTGACCACCAACATTACCTAATGCCCTTGTTCTAGAAACGATGATGCCACCTTGTCGCCAATCGAAAAGGAAACCCATATTCCAGTTCTTGTAATTGAATTGATTGTTGAAACCCAACATAAATTCAGGATTGTAATTTCCTAATTTTTGCAGTTCATTATCGGGTATGTATCTGCCCTCATCGGTTAAAATAAAATCACCATTTTCATTCTTTAGATATCCTGTTCCATATAAATCACCTACACGACCGCCTTCTTCAGCTTGCAAAAATACCGTTTGGTTTTGACTGTCGTAAATTCTAGAGTATGCCAATGTTAATCGACCTTCTTCTTGTGGTAAGCTTTCTACAGTAGATCTATTAGTGCTAAAATTTAAGGTGCTGTTCCATTTAAAATCCTGATTTATTACGGGGGAAATTCCTAATATAATTTCCAGTCCTTTCGAACGAACCTCTCCACCATTTACGACCTGTTGCGTATATCCAGATGAAATACCTATTGGCAATGAAATAATTTGATCTTTAGTCAATGCATTGTAATAAGAAATATCTAATCGTAGTTGATCGTTAAAAAAACGAATATCAGCACCAACTTCAAAAGAAGATGTTTGCTCAGGCTGCAAATCTGCATTCGCAATGGTATTTGAATTACTAAATGTTGGTTGCCCGTTAAAAGGTGTTTGCGCTACAAATGCACCAGTTGTTTGGTATGGATCTGTATCATTACCCACTTGCGCCCAACTTGCCCTAAGTTTTGCGAAGGAAATAACCTGAGGTAAATTCACCGTGTTAGATAAAATAAAGCTAGTAGAGATAGAAGGATAAAAGAAAGATGTATTATCTACAGAAAACGGTGTTGCCAATGCACTAGACCAATCATTTCTACCTGTAATATCTAAAAACAAGTAATCTTTATAGCCCAACTTGGCCAGACCATATATACTGTTTATTCTTTTGTTCGATTCAAATTCAAAAATTTCTATGGGCGAGGCTGCATTCGATAATCTAAAAATACCCGGTTGTGCCAAACTCGTGGTCTGTGATTGTGAGGTAAACGCTTTTTGGTCTAATCGGTTTCCACCTAAAGAAACATCGACTTTAATATTATTAAACCTATTGGTATAATTTATAAGAAAATCTGTATTTACTTCTCTATAAAAAACATCGTGTTCTGCATAGCCACCATTTGCAAACCTGTTAGAACTATAGGCTCTTCGCAATTGGCGTAGTTCACTAGAATAATCCATACCGGTACGGATAGACGCTGTTATATGATCTGTAATATCATAGCTTGCCGAAATGTTTCCGAAAACACGATCTCTATTAAACGAGTTTCTGTTTTCATTAAGAATGAAATAAGGATTATCAAAAAAGGTATAGTTGTACGAGTATTGTTGTATACCCTCTAAGCCTGGTTGCCAGTAATTTTTTAAATTCTCTATGTTCAGCGAGCGTGGTCCCCAAGCTACCAAAGAATAGTTTGCATTCTCTGAACCATAACCGTTAGAGGGTCTATTGTCCGATCCGGAATTGATATAACTGATGGATGAATTAATGCGTAATTTATCAATCGGTTGAAAATTTAGTCGTGCGCTAATCGTTTGGCGGTCTAGGTCAACACCCGGTATTATAGATTCGCTTCGTAAATCTGTAAAGGAGAGACGGAAACTACCTGTATCAAATCCGTTAGAAATGGCAATGTTATTAATCAATGTGGTACCCGTTTCGTAGAAATTCTTAAGGTTATCTGGGTTAGATTTAAATTCTGTGGGAGTAATGGCTATACCGTTATAAAGAGCAGTGTCTCCACCACGTACTACCGTACCATCTGGCAAGGTAACCGGACTATCATACTGAGGAATTAAGTTGCCAACATCTAAACGTGGTCCCCAACTATAGGTAATCAAATCATTTGTTCCACCACCTAATCCGTCTACAAAGGCGAACTCACCGGAATTCCCTTGTCCGTATTCATTTTGAAAATCGGGTAATTGAAATGCTGAATCCACAAAAAAGCTGGTGTTGTAACTAACGCCTAATCCTTTTGAATTCTTGCCGCTTTTGGTTTCAATAATGATAACTCCGTTAGATGCTCTAGTACCGTAAAGGGCGGCTGCACTTGGTCCTTTTAATACAGAAACTTCGGCAATATCATCGGGATTTACCTCCATAGCACCGTTTCCAAAATCTATTTCCTGAAATCCGGCAGCGGCCTCATTGGTAAAATTGAAGACCGAATTGTTATTGATAGGCACTCCGTCTACAATAAATAACGGATTATTATTAGAAAAAGAAGCTTCACCACGAATGGTAATTTTAGAGGAAGACCCTACTCCGGTAGCACCTTGGTTTATAGTAACACCAGCAAGCTTACCCGATAGATTATCAAGAAAATTGACAGATTTTACTTCGGTAACTCCTTTTGCGTCTAAGCTTTGTACAACGTAGCCTAATTCTTTGGTTTCTCTCTTTAAGCCTAATGCAGTCAGTACCACCTCATCCAATATTTCAGAAGAGTCGTTTAGAGTAACATTGATTGTGTTTCGATTATTAATTGGTATTACTTGTGTTTCATATCCCAATACGGAAAATTCAATAGCACCTGAAAGACTGGGAACATTTATAGTATATATACCGTCTTCATTGGTGGTCGAACCGGTCAAAGTACCGGATAATACAATGTTTACGTACGGTATGGAATTTCCATAGGTATCAGTAACGGTACCTGTAATTGTTTCTTGAGCATTGACTATGTTCAATATGAACAATGTCAACACCAGTAATAAGTGTTTCATATTTAGCTTTGGACTGAGGTTTCACTTACCCAACTATTGGATAAAGGGGGATCTAGATAAATGAAACTGCAGGAGAGCCTTTGTTGAAAGGAAAACTGTTTGGGTATGAAGAAGAGAAGTTCTGGTTAGTGTAGTATAAACCTCTTTTTCTTTTTATTAGTTGTGCTATCAACAAGAATAGGGTTGGTGATAGGTCATCTGAAAACGATAATATGGACTTTAAATCTTTTTCACAATCTAAATCTTGTAGAGCAGGTAATTTTACTAGTTCAGATGACTCTTTTTGCAACCACATGGTAATTTTGTGGTACAAACTAAATCGTTGCCAGGGTAACTTTTGAAATTCACTAATTTCAAAATTTGATTTTTGTAAACCTAAAAGGTAAAATCCACCATCTTTTGACGGACCAATCACTGTCTTTCCCTTTGCCAATTGCCCGGCCGCAAGTTTAAGCTGTTGGGTTTTTAAATGCGGAGTATCGTTACCTATGGCAATAATACTTGTAAAACCAGTATTAAATACAGAAGCTATGGCATTGGTAAATCGTTGCCCAAAACTCGATCCTATTTGATCATCATCAGAAATATGAAAAACGGGTAAACCGGAGTTCTTAGCTTTTTGGAGTGTACTTTTTGTAAGCTCACTGAATAAACGTTCACCTTTGGCAATACGCTTATTGACCAAATCTTCCTTAGCGGAATTGGCAAATACCAGTATAGCAGTAGTACCTTGTGAATTCAATTCAATTTTCTTTCTCGTTGTTAAACTTACGTAAAAATATGGCAAAGGTTTTTTAACAATACATAAATTGTATCAATAAAAGATAAGTTTTGCCTTACTTTAAGTCAAATTGTCAGTTTTAGACTATGCAGTTTGTTTTACCAAATCGTTTTTGGTAATATCTTGGGCATTAGCCTATAAACAAGTTATAAAATTAGATAATCTGCATAATTTATATGCTTATTCTCATGTAATTTTAAGGTTACAGACCACTTAGTCTAAAAAATCCCTTAAAATTTCAAAAAGTTTTAAATTTTTTTTAGCAATGACATAGGTATTCATGGCATAGCTATTGAAACTAGGGACACAGAAAAATATTAAAAACTATATACATATGAAATCAAATACAAATTCCAGAGGCGCTTGGAAGGTTTACTTCTTCTCAGCTGTTATTGCCCTTGCAGTAAGTTATGGGGTAATAAAATTGAACAAACAAGAATCAAATGAAACTACAGGTGTAACCGTGGTAGAATCCATACCCGGTGCACAAGCCTTATACACTAAAGACAGTGATGGTAATATTAAACCATTGGATTTTACCGATACTTCAGAGAAGGTATTGGATGCCGTGGTACATATTAAATCTACACAAACGGGGTCATCATACCAAAATCAAGGTGCAAGAGAATTGCCAGATCCTTTTAAAGAGTTTTTCGGCGATATGTTTAAGGGGCAATCTCCGCAAGGGTCTTCATCTAGACCTAGAGTAGGTACAGGTTCGGGTGTTATCATTAATGACAAAGGTTACATTGTAACCAATAATCATGTTATCGATAATGCAGATGAGGTTGAGGTAACTTTATATAACAACCAATCGTACAAGGCGACGGTTATTGGTACTGACCCAACTACAGATTTAGCATTGCTACAGATAAAGGCAGATAACTTAAAAACGATGTCTTTGGTAAATTCCGATGATGTGGAAGTTGGCGAATGGGTATTGGCAGTTGGTAACCCTTTAGGTTTGAATTCAACGGTAACCGCTGGTATCGTTAGTGCTAAGGCAAGAAGCATTCATATTAATACCGATAAATTTGCGGTTGAAAGCTTTATACAGACCGATGCGGCTATTAACCCTGGTAATAGTGGGGGAGCTTTGGTTAATCTTGATGGTAATTTGGTGGGGATCAACACAGCCATTGCCAGTACAACCGGTACGTATACCGGATACGGATTTGCGGTGCCTAGTAACATCGTTACCAAGGTGGTTGAAGATTTACTGAAATTCGGTAACGTACAGCGTGGTATGCTTGGTGTAACCATTAGAACAATGGATAGTAACCTTGCCAAAGAAAAAGATGTTGACTTTACCAAAGGTGTTTGGGTAGAACAAGTTGGTGAAGATAGTGGTGCTGATATTGCAGGTATGGAATCTGGTGATATTATTGTAAGTGTCGACGGAAAAGAAACTGCTACATCACCTAGACTACAAGAAATTATTGCAGGAAAAAGACCTGGAGATAAAGTAATGATTACCGTTAATAGAAATGGTAAGGAGAAAGAATTTGAGGTAGAACTTCACAATTCTCAAGGAGGTACCGATTTTATCAAGAAAGAAAAGAAAGAGGTGTTTAATCTTTTAGGTGCAGATTTTGAGAACGTAGATAAGGATACCGCCAAAAAACTAAATATTGATGGCGGAGTTCAGGTATCTAAACTATACCCAGGTAAAATAAAGAAGGAAACCCAAATGCGAGAAGGGTTTATTATTACTCATATAGATGGTAAGCGTATAAATGACATTGAAGATGTTGCCGCTGTTTTGGAGAACAAAAAAGGCGGAGTAATGTTGGAAGGAGTTTATGAAGATGGTTCTAAATATTATTATGCCTTCGGATTGGATTCATAGTCCGCAATATTGACTAATTTTATGCCAAGTGAATAATAGTATTCACTTGGCATTTTTTTTGAAATTAATTTTAGATAGATGCAATTAGGTTCTAAATCCATTGGCTTGGTACTTTCCGGTGGCGGTATTAGGGGAATGGCGCATATAGGGGTTATTAAGGCAATGCAAGAATTTGGTCTTGAAGCAAATGTGGTATCCGGTAGTAGTATTGGCGCCTTGGTAGGTGCTTTGTACGCTGCAGATAGGCCTGTAGTGGATATGCTTCGTTTTTTTAAGGAAACACCGCTATTTAAATACAATTATTTTGCTGTTGCCAAACCTGGACTCTTAAATAGTGAGAGCTATATAACATCGTTTAAAAAATACTTTCCAGAAGATAGTTTTGAGGCTTTAAATAGAGAGCTTCATGTAGTCGCTACCAATTTACAGAAGGGCGAGGAGTTGTTTATTCATAATGGGGAATTGATAAAACCTTTGTTGGCTTCCGCTGCTTTGCCGCCCGTATTTAGCCCGGTAGAGTATAATGGTGAACTATATGCCGATGGTGGTATTATGAACAATTTTCCATCAGAACCGGTATTGCCTAAAGTAGATTTTGTAATCGGTAGCAATGTGTCGGTTGTATCTCACTTAGATAAAAAACATTTAAACAACTCTTTTCAATTAACGGGCAGAGTAACAGGATTGATGATTTACGCCATTAATCGAAAAAAAATCAATAATTGCGACTTAGTACTAGAATCAAAAGAATTGGAACATATAGGATTGCTGGATAGGCGAGGAATTGAAAAAGCGTATGCTATTGGGTATGAAGCTGCGGTTAGAAAGTTTGAAACAATATTAAATTAAGTAATAGTTCATAAAAAAACGTCCTTGAAATCTCAAGGACGTTTTTTTTATAAAGCATCATTATATTTTACACATCATCAAAATCTACTTTTATAGTAGGTGTCGTTGCATGCGCTTGACAGGTTAAGATAAATCCGTCCGCAATTTCCTGGTCGGTCAAAATTTGATTCATGACCATTTCTGCTTTTCCATCAGTAACTTTGGCAATACAGCTACTACAAACTCCGCCTTGACATGAGTATGGAGCATCAATATTCTCTTTTAGAACAGCATCAAGAATTATGGTTTTCTTATCCATAGTAAACTCAAATTCTTCATCATCAACAAGTACAGTAACCGCAGTTTGACCATCAGCCTGTATGGGCAATTCTTCTTTTATTTCCGTTGGTGTAAATAGCTCAAAATGGATTTTATCCTTATCCACTTCATTCTCAATTAAGGTATCTTGTACCAAACGAATCATTTCTTCCGGTCCACATAAATAATATCCATCAAAATCAACGTCTTTATGCTTATTTAACAAAGCATAATTTACCGTTGAGGTATCAATTCTACCAAATAACGCCTTGTCTTCACGGGTTTGACTATTGGTGAAGTAAACAAAAAACCGATTGGCATATTCTAGTTCTAATTTTACTAAATCGGTATAGAACATAGTCTCTTCGTAAGATTTGTTACCGTAAACAAGAACGAATTTGTTCTTAGGGTTACTATCTAAAACCGATTTTACGATACTCATAATAGGGGTAATACCGCTACCTGCAGCAAAAGCGGCAATATTCTGTACTTCTTTGGTCGTATTAAATACGAAACGACCTTCTGGTTCCATTACCTCTAAGGTATCGCCTACCTTTAATTCTGAGTTGGCGTAGTTGGAGAATCCGCCATTATCTACTTTTTTGATGCCGATGGTAATGCCATCTTTTTCAGGTGATGAACTAATGGAGTATGCTCTTCTAAGTTCTTTTCCCTTAATCTCTTTTTTAATGGTGATATACTGACCCGCCGTAAAGGTGAAAGTCTGTGCCAATTCTTTCGGAATTGAAAATGTAACGGCAACAGAGGTTGGCGTTAATTTCTTGATATGTTTTACCGTTAATGGGTGAAAATGCGACATATGTTCGTTTCTTTAAATCGATTTACAAAATTAAGCATGCTTTTGCGATATCATATGACATTTGTCAAAAAAGTCTAACGGTCAATGGCTTTTACAGCGTTTTTCTCACATTAAATAATCCTTAATTTATCTTTTTTGAAAAAAACATATAAAAATTGTCCCTAATTTGATTTCGGTTACGTCATGAGGTAAACAAAAAGAACTTAGAGCGAGTTCTATGTAAAATTAAAACGATTAAATTATGAAAGATTTTATGATGATTTTCATTGGTGCAGATTACCAAGAATTAGGTTTATCGCCAGAGCAGTTGCAAGAACGTATGGGAAAATGGTTCGCTTGGAACGAAAAAATGCAAAAACAAGGTATCGTAAAAGCTGGTGATGCATTGGTGCCACATGTAAAAAGAGTATCTGGACCAAACCGTACCGTAACCGATGCCCCGTTGATTGAAGGTAAAGAATTAATTGGAGGGTATTATATTGTACAAGCAAAGAATGCCGATGCCGTTGTAGAAATCGCAGAAGATTACCCAGATTACGATTTGGATGGCACCGTAGAAATTAGGGAAGTAATGGTATTTGACCTACAATAATATATGGAACATAAAGTAGTAGACCATCTTTTTAGACATCATTACGGGAAGATGGTCGCTATTTTAACCCGTTTTTTCGGGTTGTCATATATAGAAACCATTGAAGATGCGGTACAGGATACCTTTATAAAAGCAACTTCTCAATGGCGAACCCAAATTCCCGACAATCCAGAAGCTTGGCTGAACAGGGTTGCCAAAAACAGAACAATTGATATACTAAGAAGTATACAAGCTGAAAAGAATAGAAATCTTGCCATTACCACAGGTGCATCTTCGTTACAGATTGATGAACTGTTTTTAGACCACGAAGTAGCCGACAGTCAGTTGCGAATGATTTTCGTTGCCTGCCACCCAACTTTGCATCCTAATGAACAAATTGCATTTGCGCTTAAAACAATTTCAGGTTTTAGCATTAAAGAAATAGCTGCGGCATTGTTGACCAAAGAAGAAACTATTTCTAAACGACTGACCCGGGCAAAGAAAACAATTATAGAAAGGAATATTCAATTTCAGTACCCAAATCCAGAAGCAATTCATAATCGTATGGAGCAGGTCATGAAAGTCATTTATTTGACGTTTAATGAAGGGTTTCATTCCACTAATAAAGAAAAATTAATTAAAGAAGATTTGTGTGGCGAAGCTATTCGTCTTTGCCAACTTCTTTTGAAAAAAGAGCAGTTTAGAAGCGGAAGTTTGTATGCACTTTTTGCGTTACTCTGTTTTCACATGTCAAGACTGGAAAGTAAAATTTCGTCTGATAATCAATTGGTTAATTTGAAAAACCAAAACCGTACCAAATGGTATTTTCCACTGATAAAAATGGGGAATAGCGCAATGCACAAAGCCATGGATTATGATGATAGTTCTGTGTATCATTACGAAGCTGCTATAGCCTCTGAACATTTAAATGCCAAAACATTTAAAGATACCAACTGGAAAAAGATTTCTTATTGGTATGAACAGTTGCATACGTTTGAACCTAACATGTTTACATTGTTAAATCATGCAACAGTATGTCTTCAACTAAACGATTTAGCGAAAACATATCAATTATTGAATTGCATTGAGGTAGCCGTACTTGGTCAAAGAGCATATCTATATTATGGTTGTTTTGCGGAATATTATCTAAAAAAAGGTGAGAAAGATTTGGCAATCTCTTTTTTGGATAAAGCACTGCTGGAAACTTCGAATAAATTGGAGCGAGAGTTTTTGATGAAGAAGCGGGAAAAACTGCTATAGCAGTGTCTTTCTCTTAATATTGATAAACGCAACTTATCGAGGTTTTCAACATTATGAAGTATTTTACTTACGTTATTTGCTGTAATTGGTACTTTAGTATTAAATCAACAAACCTACTTAAACTTGAAAAAGTTCATTTCGATTGCCCTCATAGTTATTTCCACATATACTTTACAAGCTCAAGAACAGGCTGCTATATGGTATTTTGGCGAAAATGCGGGCTTGGACTTTAATTCTGGGGCGCCCGTTGCATTAACAGACGGGCAATTGAATACACTTGAAGGGTGTGCCACTATTTCAGATGCTACCGGTAGTTTACTTTTTTATACAGATGGTATTACGGTTTGGAATAGAAACCATATTCCAATGTCCAATGGAACGGGTTTATTAGGAAACCCAAGTAGCACTCAATCGGGTATTATAGTTCCTTATCCAGGAAATATAGACCTGTATTATATATTCACTATACACGATGCAGGAGAACCAGAGGGTCTGCAATATAGCATTCTAGATATGTCCTTGAATGGTGGTTTGGGAGATGTTATCACAAAAAATATACCCCTTGCTACTCCTGTGGCTGAAAAACTGACTGCTGTAGAACATACCAATGGTACGGATATTTGGGTAGTGGCACATGGTTATGGTAACAATGACTTTTTGGGGTATTTGGTAACACCAACTGGCTTAGTAACTACACCCGTAGTTTCATCGGTTGGGGAAATTTTACCTATAGCCCCTAATGGACAAGGTACAAGAGGGTATATGAAAATTTCTCCGGATGGGCAATTCTTGGTTTCTATTACAACGGGTACAAGACTTCGTGAATTGTTTCGTTTTGATTCGTTTTCTGGCCAAATAAGCAGTGCAATAGATTTAAATCCCTATTTTTTGCCTTTAATACCTCCAAATGCAGCTACTTTTTCTTATGGAGCGGAGTTTTCATCAGATAGTAGTAAGCTATATGTTACCTACACAAATTTTTATCTCAATTACACCCAAGAACATAGCATTCATCAATTTGATATGTCTAATTATAGCGAACCGGCTATTTTAGCTTCGGGAGTAGAAATTGCGCCAATAAAGCCAGGCGGTGTAGGGGCATTGCAGTTGGCGATAGATGGCAAGATTTATGTTGCAGAGTTTGAAAAGAATTATCTTAGTGTAATAAATAACCCAAATTTAGGAGGGTTGGCTAGTGATTATTCACCAAATACTGTTCCTCTATTGTCTGGTACAAGTTTATCGGGTCTTCCACCTTTTATCCAGTCCTTCTTTGTCATTGGCTTACGTGCAAGGAATTTTTGCTTAGGTGATGCTACCGATTTTGAAGTATCTTCATCTGATCCTATATTAAATATCATTTGGGATTTTGGAGATGGAAATACCTCTACTTTAGAAAATCCAAGTCATATCTATGCAGCACCTGGGGATTACACTGTATCAGTAACCGTAACCACAGCATCAGAAACCAAAATAGAAACTAAGGATATTACCATTTATGAAATTCCAATAGCTACAACAATAAATGGTTTAGAAAGATGTAGTGAACAAAACACATATTCTTTAGACTTAACCACGCTAAATAATGCAATTTTAGGTACTCAAAATCCATCAGTTTTTACGGTCACCTATTTTTCATCACAAGCTGACGCAGATACAAATAGTAATCCGTTAGCTTTTAGTTATGACTTTCCACTTGGAAGTACGGCAGTTTATGCACGAGTATCTAATAAAAGCAATACAGCTTGTTATGATACAACCCAGTTTAATGTCATTGCCCTGCAAGAACCAACATTGGGAACTATAACCGATTGGACCATTTGTGACGATGACCTTGACGGATTTTACACCTTTGACCTATCTGAAAAAGACATTGAGGTTTTTAATGGTCAAGATGAAACTATTTTTGATATAAGTTATTTTTCTTCTCAAGCTGATGCCGATACTGGTTCTAATCCGTTACCTATCAACTATACCAACACCTTGTCCAGTGAAGAAATTTTTGTGAGACTGGAAAATAGTACTCATACCGATTGTTATAAAACGGATAGTTTTACAATAGAGGTCAGCCCCGGTGTTGTTGCAAATACCCCTAATAATTTAGAGGTCTGTGATGATAATAATGATGGCTTCGCAACATTTTTGCTAAGCGATACAGAAGCGGAAATTATTGGAACACAAAGTTCAACTAGTTTACTAGTAACATATTATACCACTAAGGTAGATGCTGAAAATGGCACTGATGCACTATCCAATAGCTTTACAAATACCATTAGTTACAATCAAACAATATTCGTTAGAGTGCAAAATGCTACTGATGCTAGCTGTTATGCAATCACCAATTTTGAATTGCAAGTCTTTGATGCTCCAAATACTCCGTCAGTCACAGATTGGAATGTTTGTGACAATGATAACAATGGTAGTGCTGTTTTCGACCTTACCGAAAAGAATACGGAAATATTAGTAAATCAAAATGTTGATGATTTTACGGTGCGTTATTATGAGAATGCGGTAGATGCCAATTTGGCTCAAAATGAAATCAATGGTTTCTATCAAAACACAACAAACCCTCAAACTATATTTTACAGTATTGAGAACAATAGAAGCGCAACTTGTATTGTGACAAATAGTTTTGAAATTGAAGTGTATAACACGCCGTTTACACAAGCTCCATTACCTATAATTCTATGTGATGATAACGAAACAGGTATTCAAACTATAGATTTGACTCAAAAAGATGTGGAGATTTTAGGTAATCAATCTGTCAACGATTTCAAGGTAACGTATTTCGCCTCTCAAGTTGATGCTGAAAACAACACAAATACTTTAGATTCATCGGCATATACTAATGTATTGAATCAAGAAACTATTTACGCTCGGGTTCAGCCTACCAGTCTAGATAATTGCTACGCCACGACATTCTTTGAAATTATTATCAATTCTTTACCACAGATAAATTTAGAAGAACGTTATGTTATTTGTCCAGATAGTCCTGCTTTAGTTATTGATGGAGGTGATTTTGAATCGTGGTCTTGGCAAAATTTTGATGGTGTAGAACTAAGTACTATCAGAAATTTTAACGTGTCTGATTTAGGTGCATATCAATTAACCGTAAGCCAAACTACAAACGGCGTACGTTGTGAAAATTCCCGATCATTTGAGGTGTTATCATCTGGGGCACCAGAAACAATGGAAGTTGAAATTAACGGATTTTCAGACCAAATAGATATTACAATTAACGCAACAGGAACGGGACCTTTTGAATATTCGGTAGATGGTGATAACTATCAAGCTAGTAATGAGTTTGTGGTCTTCCCTGGAGAACATACAGTCTTTGTTAAAGATTTATTGGAGTGCAGGGTTATATCAAAAGATGTTATTGCCATTGGTTACCAGCGATTTTTTACTCCCAATGGAGATGGTAATAATGAATATTGGAACATTATTGGTGGAGAACTGTATCCTGAATCCCAATTGTTTATTTACGATAGATATGGAAAACTTTTGAAACAGATTAGTCCAAATTCTAAAGGGTGGGATGGAACTTCTAACGGTATCTCATTACCAGAATCAGATTATTGGTTTAAATATACATATTCTGAAAATCAAATAATTACAGGTCATTTTGCTTTAAAGCGATAAAATGATTTCGGTCTATTTTAAGTAGTTTAGAAATATATTCTTGAATTATCTTGTAACAAACTCAAGATTTTTCTTACTTATATTTTGAATACTAAAACCAACCGAATGTTTAAACGTTTTTCTTCCTTACAATGGAAATCCTTTTTTAGGTCCTCTAACCTTGGTAAAAGTTTAGGGATAAAAATAGTCATGGGATTTTTTGCGGTGTATATGTTGATATCGCTAGCCGTAACCGGTGGAGGTATGTACTTTCTACTGCGCAAATTCTTCCCAGATCAAAACCCTTTATGGATTGTTAGTCAATATTTTATTTACTGGATTCTAATGGAATTAATGCTCAGGTATTTTATGCAAAAACTACCGGTAATGGATATTAAGCCTTTTTTGACCACACCAGTGAAGAAAAGTACCATAGCACATTATATATTAGGTAGATCGGCTGCATCTATTTATAATTTATTGACCTTATTTTTTATTGTTCCCTTCGCTATTGTTCTTTTATTCAATGATTACCCTGTATTGAATGTATTATTATGGGTTGTTGCAATAAAGGCAATTGTTCTTAGTATTAACTATTTAAACCTTTTGGTCAATAAAAATGACAAGGTTCTTATTGCTATTGTAAGCTTACTCGTTTTGGGCTATGGATTAGATTATTTTGGGGTGTTTTCTATTAAGGAATTTTTTGCGCCCGTTTTTCATGCACTTTATGCATATCCCATAACAGTATTGATACCCGTTGCTCTAGCCTTGCTCATGTATTATATAAACTATACATATTTAAAAGATAAAATTTACCTAGATGCAAAACTTAAAGCGAAATCTGTAGAGGCAAATACCTCAGATTTAGCTTGGACAAAACGTTTTGGTGAAATGGGCTCTTTCTTACAACTTGATCTTAAAATGATATGGCGTAATAAAAGAACCAAGTCTCAAGTGTATATTTCTCTGCTATTTGTTTTTTACGGCTTAGTGTTTTACACCCAAGATATATATAGTAGTATGATGCCTATGAAAGCTTTTGTCGGCATATTTATGACAGGAATTTTCTTAAGTAATTTTGGTCAATTTATTCCAGCTTGGGATAGTAGCTATTATAGTATGATGATGTCGCAAAATATACCCATGCGCAAGTATTTGGAGTCTAAAGTTTCTTTAATTACGGTGAGTATAGTGGCTATGTTTTTATTGACTATACCTTATGTTTACTTTGGTTGGGATGCCTTGGCAATCAATTTTGGCTGTGCCTTATATAATTTAGGTGTAAATATACCGGTCATTTTATATTTCGGTTCTTTCAACAAGAAAAGGATTGAATTAGATCAGAGTCCGTTCGGTAATATGCAAGGTGCAAGTGCCACTCAATTTCTAGTAATGCTTCCTGTATTAGTTGTTCCTATTATTATATTTTCCATCTTTTATTACATTTTTAATTTAGAATTGGCAGTAGGTGTACTTTCAGTTTTAGGAATTATCGGTTTTGCTATGAAGAATTATCTATTAGGTTTAATTACGGAACAATACAAGAAAAAGAAATACGGAATGATTGCGGGCTTTAAAGAGAAAGCGAGTTAGGCTTTATCTATTTATCACATTACAATTCATCCAAAAAATATAGAACAACAAGATTATGATTACAATAGAAAATTTATCCAAAATTTACGGCGCACATAAAGTATTGAATATAGAATCTTTACATATTCCAACAGGACAAAGTTTCGGTTTGGTTGGTAATAATGGGGCAGGTAAAACAACGCTTTTTAGTTTGTTGCTTGACCTAATTCAGCCAACTACAGGACATATTATTAATAACGAAGTTCAGGTAAACACCAGTGAAAATTGGAAACCGTTTACATCATCTTTTATAGATGAAACTTTTTTGATCGGATATTTAACTCCCGAAGAGTATTTTTACTTCATTGGTGACCTACGTGGTCAAAACAAAGCCGATGTTGATGCACTATTGGCGCAGTATCAAGATTTCTTTCATGGTGAAATATTGGGTCAGAAAAAGTACTTGAGAGACCTATCTAAGGGAAACCAAAAGAAAGCAGGTATTGTTGCTTCTTTTATTGGTAATCCTAAAGTGGTGATTCTAGATGAACCTTTTGCCAATTTAGATCCAACAACACAGATTCGTCTAAAGCAAATTATAAAAGAGCTTGCAGCACAGCAAGATGTTACTGTTTTGGTTTCTAGTCACGATTTAATTCATGTAACCGAAGTTTGCGAACGTATTGTGGTGTTAAACAAAGGCGAGGTGGTAAGAGATATTGAAACTTCTACCGAAACTTTAAAAGAATTAGAAGTGTTCTTTGGTTCAGATAATGCTGAGGTGGTTCTGGAAGATTAACCAATGTATTTTTGGTTTAGTTACAGTTGAAAATCTAACTTTTGGTGTAAAACCCCATAAATTTATTAAACCGACCGTTAGGTCGGTTTTTCAATAATACACCTTTACTGTAAGGTTAATAAAAGTCGATAAAGAATTCGTTGATCAGATTAACTGCAATAAAATGATGAAATCTTGATCATTTTATGTCAAAACAAACTACTCAGTCTGTTATAAAAGTATCATCCAGGTTGTTTCCATTATTATCATTCAAAAATAAATATGCAGTTTACCGATAAACGGTATAATAATCTGGTTGTTTTTAAGTTAAACATACATACGTAGATTATCTATTTTGAATCTTAGAAACAAACTTATTTTATCCGGTGTTTTGGCGAGTATGCTATTTAATGCATGTTCTGTCAAGAAAGACAAGTTCGTAAACCGTAATTGGCACGCGCTCAATACCAAGTACAATACCTTGTATAATGGTAACATTGCTTTTGACCTGGGGCGAGAAACTTTGAACGATACGTATCAAGATGACTATTTTGAAGTATTGCCAATAGAACGTTTAGAAGTTAGTGGTGAAATAAAACTAGATTCAGAAGACAACAACCCTAATTTCCTTATTGCAGAAGAAAAAGCTACCAAGGCTATTCAACGCCATAGTATGGATATTAAGGATGAAGAGCGAAACCCTCAAATAGATGAAGCATTTCTGCTATTAGGCAAAGCCCGTTATTTTGATGAACGCTACATTCCTGCATTAGAATCCTTTAATTACATTCTTAATAAATACTCAGAAAGTGATAAGCTTAATGAAGCCAGTATTTGGAGAGAAAAGGTAAACATAAGACTAGAAAACGATGACCTTGCCATTAAAAATTTAAAACGCTTAATGAAGTACGAGCGTTTAAAAGACCAAGAATATGCCGACGCTAGAGCTATGTTGGCACAAGCATATATTAACCTAAATGCTCCTGATACTGCAGTGCAAAACCTTAAGGTTGCATCGCATTACACCAAGAAAAACCCTGAAAAAGGAAGGTATTACTATATCATTGGTCAGTTGTACAATCAGATGGGTTTTAAGGACAGTGCTAATTATGCTTTTGATAAGGTAATTGAGCTGAACAGAAAATCTCCAAGAGTTTACATGATCAATGCGGAGATTGAAAAACTTAAGAATACCAAAGTAACTAGCGAGAATAAAGAAGAGGTTTTGGAGTATTTGACTAAAATGGAGTTGAATAGAGAAAACAGACCTTTTTTAGATGGTATTTATAGACAGTTGGCCGAATTTCATTTGGAGCAAGAAGCCGATAGTTTGGCAATCGTATATTTTAATAAATCGCTTCGGGCTTCGCAGAACAAACCAAAATTAAATGCGCTTAATTATGAGAATTTGGCGGAATATAATTTTGATGAAAGTGTTTACAAGCCTGCCGGTGCCTATTATGATAGTGTACTGACCAATCTAAACGAGAATACTAAGAAATTTAGGGCAATAAAGAAAAAGCGTGATAACCTTGAAGATGTAATTAAATACGAAGATATTGTTCAATATTCCGATAGTGTTATTACGGTATTTGAAATGCCAAAAGAAGAGCAGTTGGCATATTTTGGAAAGCATATTGAAGAATTACAAAAGGCGAAAGAAGCAGCGCAGAAAAAAGAAAAGCAAAGAATTACCGATGGTTTTGCGGCTTTTAACAATAGTAAAGGTGGTAAAGAGAATAAGGGTAAGTTCTATTTCTACAATATTACCAGTTTAGGCTATGGCCAAAATGATTTTAAAAACCGTTGGGGCAATAGAGAGCTCACTGATGATTGGCGCTGGTCAGACAAGTCACTTGTCAATAGTGAGAATATTGCATTACAAAATGCACCGGGAACAAATGATAGTTTAAATGTGGTAAGTGAAGACGAGAAATTCTCTTTAGATTATTATATGGATCGTTTACCTACAGATGTTACCATAATCGATAGCTTAAAGACAGAACGAAATTTTGCGAACTATCAATTAGGACTTATCTATAAGGAGAAATTCAACGAGAATTTGTTGGCAGCAGAGAAGCTTGAAAATGTATTGGCATCAAATGCGGAAGAACGTTTGATTCTTCCTTCAAAATATAACTTGTATAAAATTTACGAAGAAGTTGGTAGTCCGTTGAAAGAAACAATGAAGGCAGATATTATTGCCAACCATGCAGATTCTAGATACGCTGAAATATTGTTGAATCCGCAAGCCGTATTGGCAAATAGTTCAGACAGTCCAGAAAAGCGCTATGAGAGTTTGTTCAAACAATACCAAGAACAACATTATTTACAGGTAATAACAGGTGCAGAGGAAAATATCAATAGATTTACCGGTGATCCAATAGTGCCAAAATTTGAGATGTTAAAAGCGAACGCCATTGGAAGGTTGCAAGGGTTTGAGCTTTTTAAAGAAGCATTGAACTATGTGGCATTGACTTACCCTAATAATCCAGAAGGTAAAAAGGCAGAACAGATGATTGCCGAGCAGCTTCCTAAATTAGAACAAAAAGACTTTTCTCCAGAGACAGACTCCAAAGGAACATCAAACTGGAAAGTGGTTTTCCCTTTTAAAAGGAGCAATAACGAAAAGGCTTTGAAATTGATGGAACTGTTAGAAAAATCAATTGAAGACCTTAGATATAAAAATAAAGTTTCAAGAGATATTTATAATGTAGAAGACCAATTTGTGGTCGTTCACGGATTTAAATCGAAAGATTTCGCACTTGGTTACGCCGAGCTATTAAAAAATAATAAGGATTACCGAGTTGCTGATGAGAATTTTGTAGTTTTATCAGAGAACTATAAGATTATACAGGTGCACAAAAATATAATCGATTATAGAAATACGCTTTTAACCCCAAAACCGTGAACAATGTTTTCAGACAGACAAAAACCCAAAGCTATGAATGAAATAGGAGGACAGCCGAACAGAATAGAGAAGAACACAAAAATTAAAGGAGATATCATCTCAGAAGCAGATTTTCGTATCGATGGTAAGTTAGATGGCAATGTTAAAACCTCAGGTAAAGTGGTCATAGGTAAAGATGGCTATATACATGGCAAAGTAGAATGTGTAAATGCGGATATAGAAGGTAGTTTTAACGGAGAATTGAACGTATCTGATCTGTTATCCTTAAAATCGTCTGCAGTTATAGAGGGTACTGTTTCAGTAAGTAAATTGGCAGTAGAACCTGGCGCTACTTTTAATGCATCTTGTAACATGGGAGGCAAAAAAGGAGGAAGTAACCCAGCTGGTTTTAAATCACCGAACAATGGAGCCGCAAAAGCCTCGTAAAGGCAATGATAATTCCGAGTTACTAAGAAATGCCGCAAGCTTAAGTGGTGTGGCCATACAAATGGGTGTCACCATATTTTTAGGCAATCTTTTAGGAGAATGGTTAGATGAAAAATTTGAAAAAACGTTTTTAGAAGACACATTTACTTTACTTGCAGTATTTTTGTCTATCTATTTGGTCATAAAGAAAGTTATGGCATTAAATAAATAAACGTTGCTAAAAAAAATTATTTTATACATAGTCGTGTTCACTGTTGTGGGCGCGACTTCCTTTCTTTTACAAGATCAGTTATTGGGCAATGCCGAACCGTATTTTGAGCCCTTATTACAAAAAGCCTATACATTTCATTATGTGTTTTCGTTGGTATTGGTCATCACCTTCTTAATTGCGTCGAAGAACAATTCATTTTTTCAGCAGTTAGGCTTTCTTTATATGGCCGCACTTGTATTTAAGATCACTTTGTTCGCAATGATCTTCTATCCTTACCTGCTTGGAGAACTAATTATGCCTCAGTTATATAGGGGAATGTTATTGATTCCAATCTTAATATTTCTTTTTCTAGAGGTATTTTTTATAGCTAAAATTATGGGGAATAAAAGTCTATAAATTTTAAAGCTTTAAAATTGGGATGGTTATGTTATTATTGACTACTTTTGCGCAAAATTTCTAGGAGCTTAATTTTTTGACATAGAACTAATGATGAAAGTTTCAAATACGATTAAAACCTTATTACAACTTCTAATACTTTGTTTCTCATTGCAAAGTTTTGCACTATCCGATACCGAACAAGAAGGTACGGTGAGTACTAAAGAAGAGGTAGATGAGTATATTTTACACCACTTAAAAGACTCTCATGATTTTCACTTGTTTTCATATACCAATGATGCAGGCGAAAGAAAACATGTTGGTTTTCCATTACCGGTGATCTTATGGTCAAGCAACGGATTGGTAACTTTTATGTCGTCTGAATTTCATCATGATGATAACGGTGAAGTAATCGTGGAAAAGAACGGATCTAAATTCGTAAAGCTTCACAGTAAAATTTATGAGTTGGAAGCGGGCGCATCTTCAGTGAATTTTGATGAAGAGCACCATGCAACAAATGCGCATAAGGTTTTAGATTTTTCTATTACCAAAAGTGTAGTTGGGGTGTTGTTGGTAGGTTTATTAATGCTACTCGCCTTTTCTTCATTGGCTAAGCAGTATGCCAAGAAAAGTATTCCTACAGGATTCGGTAGAGTGTTAGAACCATTGGTTTTATATGTTAGGGATGAAATTGCAAGACCTAACATTGGCGAAAAGCATTACAGAAAATTTACAGGGTACCTTTTAACCGTATTCTTTTTTATATGGGTACTGAACTTATTGGGTCTTACTCCTTTCGGTTTTAACGTTACAGGGCAAATAGCCGTAACTGCTTGTTTGGCTATTTTCACATTGATCATTTATACGGTAAGTGGTAATAAAGATTACTGGATGCACATTTTATGGATGCCGGGCGTACCTGTATTCGTAAAACCTATATTGGCTATTATAGAATTAGCAGGTGCATTTATCATTAAACCATTTTCATTGTTAGTGCGTTTGTTCGCAAACATATCTGCAGGTCACATTGTAGTAATGAGCTTAATTGCAATTATGTTTACACTTAAAGAGAGTTTAGGTGTAGCGGGCGCTACTGGTCTTTCTTTGGTGTTGTCATTTTTTATTACGTTAATTGAGGTTTTAGTAGCCTTTTTGCAAGCATATATATTTACCGCGCTTTCAGCCTTGTTTATAGGTATGGCAGTTGCAGAACACGACCATGATCATCATCATGATGAGGCTGGTCACGAAGTAGCCGATACAGAAGATGTAAGGGCAGACTTCATATAAAAAAGAGTTTTTTTAATTTAATTATATAAATCAATTAGTATGGTAACTTACAATTTAATTGGAGCAGGTTTAATCGTTATCGGAGCAGGTTTAGGTCTTGGTCAAATCGGTGGTAAAGCAATGGAAGGTATTGCTCGTCAACCAGAAGCGGCAGGAAAAATTCAAACTGCGATGATTATCGTAGCTGCACTTTTAGAAGGTTTAGCATTCGGTGCTTTGTTCTTAGGAAAATAAGAACACGAAAACCCAAAGGCATTTTCCTGTAACGGTTGGTTGCAGGAAATGTTTTTAATTATTGATTTAGATTTTAAAGATTAAGATATGGAAGTTTTATTGAATGATTTTTCACCAGGATTGTTTATTGTACAAACAATATTATTATTAGGTTTAATTTTCTTAATGGTAAAATTTGCCTGGAAACCTATCTTGAACTCATTGAACGAGAGAGAGACAGGAATACAAGAAGCATTGGCTGCTGCTGAAAAGGCTAAAGCAGATATGCAGAACCTACAAGCGGATAATGACAGAATGTTGCAAGAAGCACGTTCTGAGCGTGAGGCAATGTTAAAAGATGCTCGTGAGATCAAAGAAAAAATGATCGCGGATTCTAAAGAGCAAGCAAAATTAGAAGGTGATAAAATGTTGAAGCAAGCGCAAGCTGCTATCGACAGTGAGAAAAAAGCTGCTGTAGCTGACATTAAAAGTCAGGTTGCAGAATTGTCTGTAGCAATTGCCGAGAAAGTAATAAAAGAAGAGTTATCTAGTAATGACAAGCAATTGAAGTTGGTAGATACAATGTTGAGCGATATAAAACTTAACTAAAAGAAATAATGAGCGAATCTAGAGCTGCATTACGTTACGCAAAGGCGATATTGGATATGGCCAAGGAAAACAAAGCCTTGGACGCTGTTGAGAAAGATATGCGTTCAATCGCCGCTACTATTTCCGATAGTAAAGAATTAAAAGATGTATTGGCTAGTCCGGTAGTTTCTGGTACTTCTAAAAAGAGTGCATTACTTGAAATTTTCAAAGGGTGTAATTCAATTACAGAAGGTACAATTACTATGTTGGTTGACAACAAACGTTTAGCTATGCTAAATGAAGTCGCCTTAAAATACATTATTCTTAATGAGCAATTAAAAGGTAAAAACGTAGCTTATGTGACTACTGCTGTGCCTTTAAATGCTGCAATGGAGAAAAAAATATTAAAGCAAGTTGCTACAATTACTGGAGATGAAGTTACCATTGAAAGTAAAATTGATGAAAGTATCATAGGAGGATTTATCTTAAGAGTTGGAGATTTACAGTACGATGCTAGCATAAGTAACAAGCTTAGTAATTTA
This sequence comes from Maribacter litoralis, assembly GCF_902506355.1. Classification (NCBI taxonomy): domain Bacteria; kingdom Pseudomonadati; phylum Bacteroidota; class Flavobacteriia; order Flavobacteriales; family Flavobacteriaceae; genus Maribacter; species Maribacter litoralis. Next base: position 1,808,918 of record NZ_LR733271.1, read on the forward strand.
AAAAGAGAATTTTCAAATAGTCTATAATAACTATATAAGACCACGAATGTTTACATTCATGATCTAATATCTTATATCTAATTAAAAATGGCAGGAGTAAAAGCCGCTGAAGTATCAGCAATTTTAAAGAAACAATTATCAGGATTCGATGCTACCGCTACTTTAGACGAAGTAGGTACTGTATTACAGGTAGGTGATGGTATCGCAAGGGTTTTCGGACTAGCTAATGCTCAATATGGAGAATTGGTTGAATTTGAAGGCGGACTTGAAGGTATCGTTCTTAACCTTGAAGAAGATAACGTTGGTGTGGTTCTTTTAGGACCTTCTAAATCTGTTGGTGAGGGAGATACGGTTAAACGTACGCAACGTATTGCTTCTGTAAAAGTTGGTGAAGGTATTGTTGGTCGTGTTGTGGATACTTTAGGTAACCCAATTGACGGTAAAGGACCTATTTCTGGCGATACTTATGAAATGCCACTTGAGCGTAAAGCTCCTGGTGTTATCTATAGAGAGCCGGTAACCGAGCCAATGCAATCTGGTATTAAGGCAATTGATGCCATGATCCCAGTAGGTAGAGGACAAAGAGAGTTGGTTATTGGTGACCGTCAAACTGGTAAGACTACAGTTTGTATCGATACCATTTTGAATCAAAAAGAATTTTATGATGCTGGTGAGCCTGTTTACTGTATCTATGTTGCCATAGGTCAAAAGGCATCTACCGTTGCCGGTATTGCTCAAGTATTAGAAGATAAAGGCGCAATGGCGTATACGACTATTGTGGCTGCAAATGCATCCGACCCTGCACCAATGCAAGTATATGCACCGTTTACAGGAGCATCTATTGGTGAGTATTTCCGTGATACTGGTCGTCCTGCATTAATTATATATGATGATTTATCTAAACAAGCGGTTGCTTACCGTGAGGTGTCTCTTTTGTTAAGAAGACCACCAGGACGTGAGGCTTACCCAGGTGACGTTTTCTACCTGCACTCTAGATTATTGGAGCGTGCGGCTAAGGTTATCAATGATGATGATATCGCAAAAGAAATGAACGATTTACCTGAGGTATTAAAGCCAATGGTAAAAGGTGGTGGTTCTTTGACTGCATTACCAATTATTGAAACACAAGCGGGTGACGTTTCTGCTTATATTCCAACAAACGTAATTTCTATTACTGACGGACAGATATTCTTGGAGCAAGATTTATTCAACCAAGGTGTAAGACCGGCAATTAACGTGGGTATTTCTGTATCTCGTGTTGGTGGTAACGCTCAGATTAAATCAATGAAGAAAGTTGCGGGTACATTGAAGTTGGATCAAGCGCAGTTCCGTGAATTGGAAGCATTTGCGAAATTCGGTTCTGATCTAGATGCAGCAACATTGAACGTTATTGAAAAAGGACGTAGAAACGTTGAAATCTTAAAGCAGGCACAAAACGATCCGTTTACAGTAGAGGATCAAGTAGCTATTATTTATGCAGGTTCTAAAAACTTGTTAAGAGATGTTCCTGTTGAGAAAGTAAAAGAATTTGAACGTGACTACTTAGAGTTTTTGAACGCTAAGCACAGAGATGTTCTAGATACATTGAAGTCTGGTAAACTTACCGATGAGGTTACAGATACATTGACTTCTGTTTGTAAAGAGCTTTCTGCGAAATATAAGAACTAAAAAAGTACTGAGTACTGAGTAAAAAGTACATAGTATTGAAGCAACTTAATACTATGTACTTTTTACTAAATACTGAATAAAATGGCAAATTTAAAGGAAATACGAAATAGGATTTCATCGGTTTCTTCAACGATGCAGATTACCAGTGCCATGAAAATGGTTTCTGCTGCTAAATTGAAAAAGGCGCAAGATGCCATTACGGCAATGAGACCTTATGCCGATAAGCTGACCGAGTTACTACAAAATCTTAGTGCTAGTTTAGAAGGTGATTCTGGTAGTGTGTATGCAGATAATCGTGTAGTAAATAAAGTCTTGATCGTATCGGTTACTTCTAATAGAGGTCTTTGTGGTGCTTTTAACACCAACATTTTAAAGCAGTCTGTAAACCTTGTAGAGAATGTATATGCTGGGAAAGAAGTAGATTTTGTTGCGGTTGGTAAAAAGGCTAACGATTATTTAGGTAAACGTTATAAGGTTATTGCTAATCATAGCGGTGTCTTTGATGACTTAACTTTTGATAATGTAGCTGCCATTGCAGAAGATTTAATGGAATTGTTTACAGCGGGTGCATATGATCGCATTGAAGTTGTTTATAACAAGTTTAAAAATGCGGCTACTCAAATTGTAATGACAGAGCAATTTTTGCCAATTGTACCATTAGAAGTTGAAGAAACGGCAAGCGCAGATTATACTTTTGAACCTTCAAAAGTTGAAATCATTGAGCAATTGATACCTAAATCACTGAAAACACAATTGTATAAAGGAATAAGAGATTCTTTTGCAAGTGAGCATGGTGCACGTATGACGGCAATGCATAAAGCAACAGATAATGCTACCGAGTTACGTGATCAATTAAAATTGACCTATAACAAAGCAAGACAAGCTGCAATTACTAACGAGATATTAGAAATCGTTGGTGGTGCAGAAGCATTGAATAACTAATGCCACTTGATAACATATTTGAAGTCATTTTGAGCTTGAACATATACTAAGTTGAAAACCCCACCTTAACGTGGGGTTTTTACTTTTATAGCTATTAGATTCCTTTTTTTATCCGACTTTTGCTTTGACCATGAAATCTAAAAAAACCGCCTTACTTTTTATTTTTATTACCATTTTAGTTGATGTCATCGGTATAGGCATCATTCTTCCAATTATTCCAGATTTGATTATGGAGTTAACGGGCGAAGGTAATCACATGGCAATCATCTATGGAATGTGGCTCACGACCGCATTTGCCGGTATGCAGTTTTTGTTTTCACCTGTGCTAGGTGAAATTTCCGATAGATTTGGTAGAAGACCCATATTGCTTATTGCGCTGTTAGGCTTAAGTATCGATTACTTGATTCATGCGTGGGCGCCAACAATTACCTGGTTGTTTCTTGGGCGATTTTTAGCAGGTATCACAGGTGCTAGTTTTACTGTTGCCTCTGCTTATATTGCCGACGTAAGTACGAAAGAAAACAAAGCAAAAAATTTTGGATTAATTGGGGCTGCTTTCGGAATAGGTTTTATCATCGGTCCTGGTATTGGTGGTTTTTTTGGTGAGATAGATATTCGTTTACCATTTTATATAGCTGCTGGCTTAACGTTTGCCAATTTTCTTTTTGGCTATTTCTTTGTTCCTGAATCGTTGACAAAAGAAAATAGACGACAAATCAATTTTTCTAAAATGATTCCAGGGGTTTCTTTGTTCGCATTGAGAAACTACAAGGGGATCTTACTATTGATATCTGCTTTTTTCTTGGCAAATCTTGCTGGGCAGGCACTTCCATCTACATGGTCATACTACGGTATAGAGCGATATGATTGGACTCCGAAAGAAATAGGATTGTCGCTTATGGTCGTAGGTTTATTGGTTGCAATCGTACAAGGGTTTTTAGTAGGTAAGATTGTAAAGAAGTTTGGAAAGCGTAAAGTAATTACCTTCGGTTTTTTGTTATGGACGGTTGGTATGTTCTTATTTTCTTTTGCCAAAGAACCGTGGATGCTATATGCGTTCTTAATTCCGTATGCATTGGGCGGTATTGCTGGTCCAACGGTACAAGGCGTAATTTCTAACCAAGTATCTGAAAAGGAGCAGGGAATTTTGCAGGGATCGATTACCGGTTTGGTTAGTATTACTGCCATACTTGGGCAATTCATCTTTGCGCCCGTGTTTTATTATTTTATACGCCCTGAGGGGTCAATCTACTTTCCAGGAGCGCCATATGCTTTGGCGGCAGTATTTCTCTTAGCGGCTTTTATTTTAGCATCTATAGCCATAAAAAGAATGGATGTAGAGCCGGAATAAAATCTTTTTTCAATTTAGGATGTAACATTTTTTAGTTTTTGAATCTAAAGGGCAAACAAACAAAAAACTCTTACGATGAAAACAATTAAAAATTTACTATTCGGATTACTAATTTTTTCAGCACTTTCAACAGCGGCAAAAGGCAAGCCTTTTGAAGTAAAAGTTACTGGCGAAGGAAATCCAATTCTTCTTTTCCCTGGATTTGCGTGCACAGGTGAAGTTTGGGACGCTACGGTGGTAGAGCTATCAAAAAAATATGAATGTCATGTTTTTACTTTTGCCGGATTCGGTGACGTTGCTGCCATTGAAAAACCTTGGTTACCAAAAATAAAGGAAGGTGTTGTATCCTATATATCAGAAAATGAATTAGAAAATCCTGTTTTACTAGGTCATAGTTTAGGTGGTGCATTGGCACTTTGGATGGCAGCAGAGGGTAATTCATATAAAGAACTGATCATTGTAGATGCTTTACCATCAACCGGTGTTTTAATGAGGCCCGATTTTAAAAGTGAGTACATGGTGTATGATTCGCCATATAATAAACAACTATTAGCTATGAACGATACCGATTTTGAAGCTATGGTTGTTCAAATGGCTAGTGGTATGACCAAAGAAAAATCAAATCAAGAAATAATTAAAAATTGGATGATTCTGGCAGATAAAGAGACCTATGTCTATGGGTATACCGATTTATTAAAGTTAGATCTGCGTGAAGATTTGTCTAAGATTAATGCACCGGTGACTATTTTGGCGGCTACAGAACCTTATGGTTTAGAAATGGCAAAATCTACTTATGACCTACAGTATAAAGCGCTTGCAGAATACACTATTGACTTTGCAAATGGCTCATCACATTTTATCATGTATGATCAACCACAGTGGTTTATAAAGAATCTTAAAAATGCCTTGAAGAACTAATGAGGTCTAAAGAAATCATATACCAGAAAATATATGAAGAAAACTACCCAAAAGTAATGCGATTATGCATGGGGTATACTTCAGGTAACCAGTCTCTTGCTAAAGATCTGGTACAGGAAACTTTTATAAAAATTTGGCAGAATTTAGACGCTTTTAGAAATGAAAGCGGAATAGGCACTTGGATTTATCGTATTTGTGTGAATACCTGTTTAGCTGAAATACGGCGGGAACGGAAAAAAGATAGGGAGCTACAAATTGATAGTCTGCAGGTAAGTGACAATAGTGACAACCCTGTTGAAAAAGAAGATATGTTAGTGCAATTATACAAGTGCATAAATAAACTAAGCAGCACTAATAAAGCAATAATATTATTGGAATTGGAAGGCTTGCCCCAACTAGAGATTTCAGAAATAATTGGGATAAAACATGAAGCTGTACGAACTAGAATTCATAGAATAAAACAACAACTTACAAAATGTGTAAACAATGAATAATTTTGAAGATTTACAAAAGAAATGGCAGAACCAATCAGGTGTTTCTGCAACGGAAGACGGATTTCAATCCCTTTTAAAAAGCGTAAAATCCATAGAACAGAAACAAAGAACAGGAAACATAGTTTTGACCCTTACTATTATTATTCTAGTGTCTTTTCTGATATATGTTTCAGGATACAACAGCGCGACATTTATGCTTGGTATCGGTTTAATGATCGGTAGTTTAGTGATTAGAATTGCTATTGAATTGTTTAGTTTGAAAAGGCTGCGTAGCATTAACTTTAGTAAAGATGCAAATACTTTTACTGAAAATTTAACTAGTTATTATTCCTTTAGAAAATATACGCATTACATAATTACACCTTTAGCTCTTATAGTTTATACCGTTGGGTTTATAATATTATTGCCATTGTTTAAGGCTAGCTTATCAAACGGATTTTATATTTATATTCTATGCTCATCAGTAGTGTTTTTAGTCCTGTTCTCAGTGTTTTTATACAAACAAGTAAAGAATGAACTTTTTAAATTAAAGCAATTACAAATGCAAGAGGGAGTATAATATTTGTGATCACGATGTTAAATGACCTATTAAACCCATATTACTTATTATCTTTATAAGAATAATATGGGTCTAATGAAATATTTGAATGTTTACTTCTTGCTTTTCTGTCTTTGCTTAACCAATTGTACGTCACAGAAAAAATTACAAACAGAAGCTCCGTTCGAAATCGGTAAAGCTACAAGTCAGCCATATGTTGGCGGTAGAGAAGAAAGTGGCTCTGGTACCGAATTACGAATTCCGGTTTCACTACTTGAAAATTCTGAAGTAGAATTATATGAGATTTATTTTCGTGGTAAGAAGGTAAAAGCAATAGTTAATACTATAGAAAATCAAAAAATGATTGTGGTTAGAATACCTAATAACATTCCAGAATCAACTGAAACTTTAGATTTAAAGTTAAATGCAGACGAGGCAGTAGTAAGCTATAAGGAAAATGGAGAAGTAAAATATGTGAAAATAAGCAGCATAAAACAGAAACAACCTTTAATATATAAAGGCGCTCCTCAAAACTAACTTTGTAACTAGGCTATAAATAGGTACTTTTATCGCCTTAATGTACAGTGCTTGAATCCACTCAAAAAACTCTTTAAACAAACTGCAATTTATGGCTTGGCTACTGTCTTGCCAAGGATGATTTCGTTTTTACTTGTGCCAATTTATACAGATGTTATGGCACCGGGTAAATATGGTGAGGTTACATTAATATTCTCTTGGTTTGCCATTTTTAATGTTTTTTTGGCTTACGGAATGGAAACGGCTTTTTTTCGTTTTTATAAGGAATCGGAAAATAGGAAAAAGGTTGTCAGCACTTCACTATTGTCCATAATGGGCTCAACTGCCTTGTTAGTTTTAGTTGGAATATTTTTTAAGACACCATTATCTACCGCTTTAAATATTGACTTGCCATTCATGAATTATGTGTTGGGGATTTTGGCGTTAGATGCGTTAGCTATTATACCTTTCGCATGGTTAAGAGCCAATGAAAAACCAATGCGATATGCAGTTGTTAAAATATTAAACGTATCACTAAATCTAGGTCTCACCTTATTTTTCTTGATTCTCTTACCTAAGATCGCATCGGGATCATCGTCTGGGTTTTTAAATACATTGTATAAGGTAGACTATGAAATTCCTTATATTTTAATTGCGAACTTAATAGCTAGCGGAGTTACGCTATTATTAATGATTAGGGTTTACATTCGTAGACCATATGTATTTGATAAAGAGCTCTGGAAAAGGATGGTAAGTTATGCAATGCCTGTTATGGTTGCAGGTATTGCCTTTACGATCAATGAGGTTTTTGACAGGTATTTGCTTTCTGAATTGTTGCCTGTGGATATTGCAAAAAGTGAAATGGGCAAATATTCAGCTTGTTATAAACTAGCCCTTTTTATGACACTATTTGCCACCGCTTTCAGAATGGGAATAGAACCATTTTTCTTTAGTCATTCAGATACTAAGAACCCGCAGAAAGCTTATGCTCAGATTACCAACTATTTTGTGGTTTTGGGTAGTATAATTTTATTATCGGTTGTGGTTTTTTCAGACGTACTTAAGCGTTTTCTGGTTTTAAACGAATCATATTGGGATGCCATGCCAATAGTTCCATTAATTGTTCTTGCTAGTTTCTTCTTAGGTATTTACCATAACTTATCCGTTTGGTACAAAGTTACAGACCGCACAAAATTCGGTGCTTATATTTCAATGATTGGTGCGGTTTTGACTATCATTATCAATTTAATTTTTATCCCTTACTTTGGGTATATGGCGTCGGCCGTAGCCACCTTAATGGCTTATGGCACTATGATGATGTTGTCGTTTTATTTTGGTAGAATGTATTATCCTATTCCGTATAACTTTAGAAAAATTATCTTTTATTTAGGAATTTCCATCTTGTTTTCTATACTTTCATTTTACATATTTGATAGAAACCTCATTGTAGGTATCCCGTTATTATTGTTGTTTTTAGGTCTTGTTTACAAGCTGGAGTTTGAGAACCTTAAAAAATTATATTTAAAAAGATGAACATAAAAATCATAAATAAGTCTTCCCATAAGTTACCCCACTATGAAACAAGTGCTTCTGCGGGAATGGACTTAAGGGCTAATCTTACCGAATCAATTACATTACAACCATTGAGCAGGGCTATTATACCAACTGGTCTTTATATGGAATTGCCGGTTGGTATTGAGGCACAGGTGCGACCACGTAGTGGTTTGGCTGCGAAAAAAGGAGTAACAGTACTTAACGCGCCTGGCACAATTGATGCGGATTATAGAGGTGAAGTGGGAGTAATATTGATAAATCTTGGTAGTGAAGATTTTGTAGTTGAAAACGGAGAACGTATTGCACAAATGGTAATCGCCAAGCATGAACGGGCTGAATGGAACGTAGTGGAGAGTTTGTCTGAAACCACTCGGGGAGAAGGTGGCTTTGGTAGTACTGGTGTAAAGTAAATTCTATTCAATAAATATGATGAAGGCGGTTTTTTTGGGTTTGGCATTCGGTGTTTTTTGTTCACCGATATCAATTTATGCGCAAGAAACCCCCGATTTGGATATTGAACAGAGTTCAGAAGTCTTTCTTGAAGAATATTCCGATACTTTTCAAGAGAATTTTTTTGAAGGTTTAAAACAGAAAGGCATTAGGAACTATGATCGTGCCATTACTTACTTTTTAGAATGTAAGCGGTTACAGCCTCAGAATACTGTAGTTTCATTTGAGCTGGCCAAATTCCATTTGTACGATAAGCAACTGACCAACGCGCAAGAATACGCATTAGAGGCTATAAACGGGGAGCCGGAAAATTATTGGTACGCCGAAACCTTGGTAGATATTATAGATGCTAGAAAAGCTGTTATAGATGCAGTTAAAGAAGAATTACCTTGGAATAATGTACAGTTAAGGGTGAATCTAGCAGAGATCTATTATTTAAATGAAGATTATGTAACTGCCCAAACTATTTTAAAAGGAGTTAAAACTACCAAAAAACATCAGTATTTAGCTAGTAAGATTACCGACTCGATCGCTAATAAAAAAACGAAATTTGTACACGTAGTTAGAGCGGTAAATACTACCCCTAGTAAAGATTTGAACAATGTAGCTGGTTTTAAAACTAGAATAAAGGCAATGCTTAATGCAGATACTGATAGTAATGAGTTGTTGGAAACAACCGAGGAAGCAATAGAAAATTTTCCTTCTCAACCATATTTTTATTATGCTAATGGAACAGCATTGAACAAAGTACAAAGGCATAAAGATGCGATTGAAGTATTGGAGGGGGCATTAGATTATATAATAGATGATGCTCCGTTAGAAAATGCCATTTATAAAGAATTGGTCAAAGCATATACCGCTACAAATAATACGTCTAAAGCAAATATGTACCTTAGTAAAATTAAATCTTAGATTGTTGATGATAAAGTTTTTGAACACAATGAGAACATCCCACTTTTTACTGCTAGTTACAATAGTGTTTATGGCGTCATGTAAAAGTACCAAAGTAGTTACGGGCGGTACTGTTGATACTAAACTATCGTCTAAATCTGTAATTAAGGCGCACTACCAAAATGAAGCCGGTTTTAAAACATTGACAGGTAGGGTTAAAATAAATTATTCTGATGGGGAAACATCTCAAAGTGTTTCGGTTAGTTTACGAATGGAGAAGGATAAAGCCATATGGATGAGTGCCCCTCTTGGTATCGTAAAAGCATATATCACTCCTGATCGAGTATCGTTCTATAACAAACTTGAAAATGAATATTTTGATGGAGATTTCACCTATTTAAGTAATTTATTGGGCACAGAAGTTGACTTTTCCATTCTGCAAAACTTACTTACTGGTCAGGCAATAGTAGACTTAAGACAAGAGAAATATGACATTGATATTTCTAGTGATAGTTACAGGTTAACTCCTAAACAACAAGGGGTACTATATAAGACTTTGTTTCAAGTAGAACCTAAGAATTTTAAAATGGGTCTGCAACAGCTTTCTCAACCTGCTGAAAAAAGAGTGTTAGAGATTTCCTATAAAAACTATCAAAGTTTGGATAATGAAATTTTACCTAACGAAATTATGGTAAAAGCGATTAGCAAAGACAATGAAAATAATATAGACCTTGAGTTTAAAAATTTGGAATTGAACGGAACGGTCAATTTTCCATATTCCATACCAAAAGGTTTTAATGAAATAGAGCTTTAAGCAGATGTTGTTCAAATTTAAACTTAGCCTTTTATTACTTCTATTGTTTGCTTCGGGTTTTGCTATAGCACAGACCAGTGAACAAAAGGCTTTAGAGGAAAAACGCGAACAACTACAATCTGAAATACGAGATATCAATAGGTTGCTCTTTGCTGAAAAGAAAGAAAAAGGCAATGTTTTGGATCAAATGGAAGCTTTGGACAAAAAGATTACCGTACGGCAACAATTAATTAGGGTAACCAATCAACAATCTAATTTGTTGAACAGGCAAATTAATACCAACATCAGAAATATTGGCAAATTAAAAAACGAATTGCAAGAGGTAAAGGATGAATACGCTAAGATGATTCAAAAGTCTTACCAAAATAAATCCAAACAGAATAGGTTAATGTTCCTCTTATCTTCAGAAAGCTTTTTTCAAGCATTTAAGAGGCTTCAATATATGAAGCAATATACTGACTACAGAAAAGAGCAAGGAGCTGAAATATTGGCTAAAACTGATGAATTATCAAGGCTCAACGCTGACTTGAACGAAGAGCGTAAGGTGAAAGAGGTTTTGCTTGCCCAGAATAAAAAAGCAAAGGACCAATTATTTGCAGAAATTCAGTCTCAAAAAGCGCTATTAGGAACAATTCGTAAGAATGAAACTAAATATGCCAGCGCTATTGAAGCAAAAAAGAAGGAAGCTAGAAAAATCGATCAACAAATTGAAAAATTGATACGAAGCGCCATTGCCGCTTCCAATAAAAAATCTGGAAGTACTACTAAAAGTTCTAGCAAGTTTGTGCTTACACCGGAAGCTTCTAGAATTGCCAATAGTTTTTCAGCTAATAAAGGAAAACTGATCTGGCCGGTCGAAAAGGGAATAAAAAGTCAGGGGTTTGGGGTGTATGCCGATCCTGTATACCCAGGTATAAAACACCAAAGTAACGGTGTAATCATTGCTACCGATGAAGGGGCTAAAGCACGTGCAATTTTTGAAGGAGAGGTTATTGCCATTCTTGCTGTACCTGGCGGCAACAAAGGTGTTCAAATTAAACATGGTAATTTTATAAGTACCTATTACAACTTATCTGAACTTTATGTAAAAAAAGGGGATAAAGTAAGTAGTAAAGAAGAGCTGGGTATCGTTTATACGAATAGGAATAATGGACAAACTAGATTGAAATTTTATTTATATCAAGATACATCTCGTTTAAACCCAGAAGAATGGGTGTATCGACTTTAAAAATGTACTCGTATGCAAAATCAGACTAAAATAACGGATATTAAAGGAAGTTTTGAATTACGAAACGGAGTTCAAATGCCTTATTTAGGTTTAGGTACCTATCAATCAGATAATGATCAAGAAGTTGTAAATGCGATTAAAAGTGCTATTAAAATTGGTTATAGGCATATTGATACGGCAGCAGTATATAAGAATGAAGAGGGTGTTGGTAAGGGCATAATAGAAAGTGGTATTGATAGAAGTGAATTATTTTTAGTGTCCAAGGTATGGAACGATGATCAAGGTTATGATGAAACCTTAAAAGCTTTTGATGAAAGTTTAGCACGTTTAGGTGTAGACTATTTGGATTTATACCTAATTCACTGGCCCGTTTCTGGTAAATACAAAGAAACTTGGAAAGCATTGGAGTATTTGTATGCTCAAAAAAAGATTAAAGCCATAGGTGTAAGCAATTTTCTTCAACATCACTTAGAAGATTTACTTAAGGATTGCGAAATAGTGCCAATGGTTAACCAAATGGAATTTCATCCATATTTGGTTCAACAAGAATTGATTGATTATTGTAATGTAAACGGTATACAATATGAATCATGGTCTCCTTTTATGCAAGGCAAAGTGTTCGAACTTGATATTTGTGATGATTTGGCCAAAAAGTACAATAAGAGTGTTGCTCAAATTATTCTTCGTTGGAATCTTCAGAAATGTGTGGTTGCAATCCCTAAATCGGTTCACGAAAATCGAATAGCTTCTAATGCCGATATTTTTGATTTTGAATTGAGCGATGAAGATATTGCCTTTTTAGATGGGTTGGAAACAGGAGAACGCACAGGTCCTGATCCCGATAACTTCAATTTTTAATACGCTATTTTGTGATATCGGTTTTTATGTTAAATGCATAATATCATTTCTTTAAAAATTAGTTATTTTACTGATATTCATTACGTTATGTGTGAATGATTTCAGTTTTTTTGCGAAATTTGAGGTAGAAATGAAAAAAGGAGAGTATTATGCAGAGCACATTCACATTCAATTCAACCACAGGTCAAAAGCAAGTTAGTAATAATACAAAGCTAAAGTCGATAACATGGAATGGTGTAGCTACTTATATTCCAATTGTCATTTATGCGGTATTTCTTATCGTAAGTTTAGCGCTTGCTTTATATGGCTCTTTGGTTTTCGCAGGTATATTCTTTATAATTGGTAGTTTGGGTTTAACGGCACTTTATATCTGGAACTATATGAAGGATACCGACATGGAAGTTTCTTTTCAAATTGATGTAGACCAAACTGAATTAGAAAGAGAATTATACGAGGAAGTTGCTTAATAGCTCTATTTAGTAAATAGCGCTTTAAGCTCAGTGGCATTGTCCGGCTTCATTTTACCGGCTAGAACTAAACTTAATTGTTTTCTGCGTAGAGCACCTTCAAAGCGCGTAATTTCCAATGGTGTTTCAGGTATTAACTCTGGTACTTCGGTAGGTTTACCGGTTTCATCTACGGCAACAAAGGTATAGATAGCCTCGTTTGCCTTAGTGCGCTTGCCGTTATAGCGGTCTTCTATCCAAACATCTATATACACCTCCATAGAAGTGTTGTAAGCTCTAGAAACGGCTGCCTCAACGGTAACTACACTACCTAAAGGTATTGCTAGATTAAATGCAACATGGTTTACTGATGCTGTAACCGTAATTCTTCGGCTATGTCTACCTGCAGCTATACTGGCTGCACGATCCATACGGGCCAATAATTCCCCTCCAAATAGATTTTGAAGTGCATTGGTCTCACTAGGGAGAACCATATCTGTCATTGTGGTACGAGATGCTGAAGGCGATTTTGCTTCCATTAAATAGAAATTTTCCGCAAAGATACGGGCATCAATGATACTTATAAAATGTGTGTAGGTTTATTTTTCGGATAATAACCAAGCATCTTTAGACTGCGTAAGCTTTATTTCACGTAAAGCTTTTAAAGCATCGTTTGCGTTCGTATAGCTGTCAAATGTAACCATGTGCAACCCGTAAGCATTGGTGCCGTAGTAGCCCGCATTGAAACCAAGAGCCTTTAATTGCTCTATTTTTCTATCTGCATTGCCTTTTACCCTAAACGCTCCTGCAACAATATAATGGGTTTCTACACCTTCTTTAACGGTTGACGAAGAAGAAGCATCTATAGTAACCGTTGGTAATTCTAACGGAGAAAGATCAAAGAATGTAGCTTCCTGTATTTGCTTGTTTACATACTCTTGAGCATCTTGTCTAGCAACTTGCTCATTAGTGCGCTGCTGTTGGTATGCACGATAACCTGTAATACCTGTTGAGAATGCCAACATTAATATTGCAGCATATTTTAAGTACGGTCTAAAGCGACTAGTCGCTCTGCGTTCAGGACTAATAACGAACGGTATTTTTTCTTCGATCTCTACGATTTCTTCTTTTAATTCTTCTCTTAATACCGGAATCGAATTAAAGTTTGAAAGCCCGAAAGAAGACGTTAAATAGTTAGTCTCATTGGCAGGTTGAAACAATATTTTATCTTCATTGTTTCTTGTTAATGAGCCTATATTCTTTAGGTGTAAGGAAGTTTCTTGTATTAAAACATCTTGCCAAACCTTCACTTGGTTTTCTATTTCTACCAGTGCAGTTTCATAGGATACTTTCTCTGCATTGGACACATAAGAAACCAAAAGTCCATCATTTGAAGTAAGCTGTCTATTGAAAACAATAGATTTATTTGGCGCGCTAAACGTATTGGTTACTACGTTTATTTTCGCAGAATTTTTTTGAGTTAGGAACGCTCCAAACCCGGGAACAACAACACAGTTGTACCTATAAAGTAAATCGCTTATATAGTGTTCTAAAACCATTGTTGCGCAAATATGAAAAAAATAAAGAGGTATAAAAACCTCTTTCGTAACTTTTTATTAACATATTTTTTCACCTTATTTGTGAACAAGAAATGAAAACTACACAACACACTGCCGATGAACTTGTTGCAATACTTCGTTTGCAACATGTACCCAATATAGGAGATGTCCTAGCCAAGAAATTAATTTCACATTGTGGTAGTCCATCCGCAATTTTTGAAGATAAAAAACAGAATCTTTTGAAAATTGACGGTATTGGAACACATACTATAAAGCATTTATTCGATACAGAGCATTTGGAAGCTGCAGAAGCTGAATACAATTATATTTTTAAAAATGATATTAAATGCACTTATTTTTTAGATGAGAACTATCCGAAATATCTAAAGCATTGTATTGACGGACCTATTCTAATATTTCAAAAAGGAAACATTGATTTAGCGCAACGAAAAATTATTAGCGTCGTAGGTACACGTAAAATTACAAGTTACGGAACTTCTTTTTGTGAGCAGTTTATTGAGGAATTGGCACCACTGAACCCGGTAATTATTAGTGGCTTTGCATATGGAGTGGATATTTGTATTCAAAGAGAGGCTGTCAAAAATGGCTTACAGACTGTAGGTTGTTTGGCGCATGGGCTTAATCAAATTTACCCAAAGGTGCATGCCAAATACCAAGCTGAGGTTCTTAAAAATGGCGGATTTTACACAGAATTTTGGAGCACCAGTAAACCTGAGCGTGAAAACTTTTTAAAACGCAACCGAATTATAGCCGGTGTGAGTGAAGCGACCGTAGTAGTGGAATCAGCTGAAAAAGGTGGAAGCTTGGTAACTGCTGATATTGCTAATAGTTATAATAGAGATGTATTTGCAGTGCCCGGCAGAACTACAGATAAATATAGCCTTGGTTGTAACAACCTTATAAAACAGCAAAAAGCTCATGTAATGACTTCTGCGGCGGACTTAATTTATTTGTTAGACTGGGATATTGAGGAAAAGAAGAATACACCTATTCAAAAACAACTGTTCATTGATCTTGATGAAATTGAACAGGAAATATATACCTATCTACAGAATAACGGGAAGCAATTATTGGATAGTATTGCACTAGATTGTAAACTACCCATATTTAAAACATCATCTACCTTGTTAGCCATGGAAATGAAAGGTGTAATTCGACCATTACCGGGGAAATTGTTTGAGGCGATATAACTATTTAGCAAACTACTTGGTTTGTTATTAAAATTTTTCGAATAAACTATAAATTAATTTTGCGTTTTATCGTCATTGTATGGAATCATAACGGGTAAAAATATGTTGTACTAACTTATGTAAAACAAAAAACCGACCTAGTGGTCGGTTTTTAATATTTGTGGTTTTTTGAGATAGCTATTTAGTAACCCAGCTTTTCTCGAACTCTTTCTAGTACTCCATCTGCTACTTTTCTAGCTTTTTCGGCGCCTAAGGCAAGAGCGTCATCCAATTCATTTAAGTGATTCATGTAATAATCGAACTTTTCGCGTGGTTCTTCAAACTTGTTTATGATTACTTCATAAAGAGCTTGTTTTGCATGACCATACCCGTAATTTCCGGCTAAATAATTAGCACTCATTTCTTCTATTTGTGGTTGGGTCGCTAAAATTTTATATAATGCGAAAACATTGTCGTTCGTTGGGTCTTTGGGATCTTCCATTGGGGTGCTATCTGTTTGGATACCCATAATTTGCTTACGCAATTTTTTATCGGTCTGGAACAAACTGATCAAATTTCCCTTGCTCTTGCTCATTTTTGCTCCATCTGTACCAGGTATATACATGGTTTCCTCTTGTACTTTTCCTTCCGGTAAAACAAAGGTTTCTCCTAATTGCGCATGAAAACGAGAAGCAACATCTCTAGTCATTTCAAGATGTTGCATTTGGTCTTTACCTACCGGTACTATATTGGCATCATAGAGCAATATGTCGGCGGCCATAAGCATCGGGTAAGTGAAAAGTCCGGCATTTACATCATCTAATCGATCTGCCTTATCCTTAAACGAATGGGCCAAGGTTAAACGTTGGTACGGAAAAAAGCAGCTAAGGTACCATGATAATTCTGCGGTTTGTGGTACATCGCTCTGTCTATAAAAAACGGTATTCTCAATATCAAGACCAAAAGCAAGCCAAGTAGCGGCAACGGCATAAGTGTTATGGCGTAATTCTTCGCCATTTTTTATTTGCGTTAACGAATGCATATCTGCAATGAACAGAAAAGACTCGTTTGACGGATCATTCGCCATTTCTATAGCTGGTTTGATCGCTCCTAGAATATTTCCTAAATGTGGTGTTCCTGTACTTTGTATACCTGTTAAAATTCTTGCCATTTTCTTTAATTGTATCAAGCAAAGGTAAAACAATACAAAAAAACTATCCTAAATAACTACTTTTGATTTATGCTTAAAGTCGTTAGACAAATTGGTCAAACTTTGTACCGTATCTGGTTTTATATTCTAGTAGCCATACCCATCATTATATTTTTTCCTGTATTGGTCATTTTTGCCTCTAAAGAACTATGGTATCCCCAATTTTTCTGGATGGCAAGAAATCTTTGGGCCAAACCTATACTGTACGGTATGTTTTGTTTTCCGAAAGTAAAATACGAGCAACAATTGGTTAAAAAGAAAAGTTATATGTTGGTCGCTAACCATACAAGTATGCTAGACATTATGCTTATGTTGGTGGTTAGTAGAAACCCATTCGTTTTCGTTGGTAAAAAGGAATTGGTTAAAATTCCGTTGTTCGGATTTTTCTACAAACGTGTTTGTATTATGGTAGATAGAAACAATACCCAAAGTAGAACCGGAGTATACAGAAGGGCGCAGAAAAGGCTACAACAAGGGTTGAGTATCTGTATTTTTCCCGAAGGAGGAGTCCCCGAAGAACACGTAGTTTTAGATACATTTAAAGACGGTGCATTTAAAATGGCAATTGCCCATAAAATACCAGTGGTACCCATGACTTTTTATGATAACAAAGAGCGTTTTTCTTTTACCTTTTTTAGTGGAGGACCTGGTAAATGTAGGGCCAGAGTGCACTCATTTATTGAAACACATTCCATACGTCCGGAAGATACGGCAGACCTTAGAAATAGTGTTAGAGAAACGATACTTGATGATTTGATTAAGAATAGTTAAAACTTAAAAGTTAGTCCACTATATACTCCAACCGAATACGGTCTAAACGTACCATTTACATCAGAAAAGGTGTTTAGTTGATATTTAAAAATTGGTTCAACATTAAACCGGACTTTTTGTGAAAAGTTATAGTTAAGTCCTAGTCCCATATTGGCGCTAAAATTTAAATCATTAATGTTATTTGCTTCTCCAATTTCGGTAGTCAAATCACCTGATGTTAACGATACCGCGTTGTCTATTAAAAATAATGAACTGACCCCACCAATAATATTTACCCCGAATTTTTTATCGATTAATGCATAATTCAACTCTACTGGTAGTTCTAAATACCCTAGTTGTTGAGACATAAAACCTTCTTTAGATGCACTTTTTGCTGTAACATCTTGAGCAGTGTTGACGGTGCTATATTTATCTGATGGCACTATTTTGCTTGAAATGGTTAGTGTATTTGATGTTTCGGCATAATCAATGGTGGCAAGTTGGCCATTACCAGAGGCAAAACTGGCAGAAGATGAAAAGGCAACATCTTCTGTGTCGTAGCCATAATCTACTTTATTGATTCCTGAACGTATGGTAAGTTTTTTGCTTACCGCATAAGCAACCGATACCCCATAACTCATATTTACATTACCACTTTTAGTGTTAGGGGTAAAAATTGAATTTACGGGCGAACCTTCTCCAAGTGCATTAAAATATACCGGTGCGACATTTGGTCCTGCAGACCATCTGTTTTGGGCTACCTTTTCTTTTTTTAGCTCTTCTTGTTTATCTATTTCTTCAAAGATTGATTTTTTGTTTGCTAAAGGATCTTCTGTGTTTTCTTCAGTAGAAGTACTTTTAACTATAGTATTTTCGGCATCCTTAGTGGTAGGATTCGAAGCAATTGCGGTTTCTGTCTTATTTTTATTATTGGTGTTTATATTTGAATCGATATTGTCTGTCGATGTGTTTTTAGAATCATTTTTAACTAAACCATCCGTAGAAATATTTTCAGCAATCAACCCATTTTGGTTTTGAATACTATCTTCTGAAGAGTTTTTATTGTTTTTGGCAATTGCATCCTCTGTTAAAAGTGTTTCAAGATTTTTGTTACTGTCATTTCTGGTAGATACAGTAATCTTGTTTGCTTCTTTCTGATGACTGGGTAGAATACTGTTATCAACATTACCATGGTCTTCATTAACTGTATTTTGTTCAACTATAGCGTTGGTGGTATTGTTTATAGAGTCAATAAATATTTCATTGTCTGATGTTGCCTGAGAATCCTTTGTTGATTCTGATTCGCTATCAGTGTCCACCAATATTTCGTTGGTTTTGTACTCTTCTGTAAACGGATTAAAAACCATTAAACCGATTAATAACGCAGCGGCAACGCCACCTAGTGACCACCAAAGTGGTATGACCCGTTTTTTCTTTCTTTTGTCCAATGACGCATCAATCGCACGCCAGACCTTATTGTCCGGTGTTTGTTTGAAGTCCGAGAGCTTATCTCGAAAAAGTTCGTCTATATTTTTCTTCTGCATCGAATATTATTTCAGTCTATAATCATATCAGATTATAAAAAGTGTGTTGATATTATGATAAGGACACTAATAATTGACTGTGCTACCTTAGTTTCTATTTTTTCTTTCAATAAAGCCCTTGCCCGTGCTAGATTAGATTTGGAGGTTCCTACCGAGGTTCCTAACATTTCACTGATCTCTTTATGGGTGTATCCGTCCAAAACATATAAATTGAATGTAGCTCTATATTTATTGGGTAATTCTTGTATATAGCCTAAAAGTGTTTGTAAACTGATGTCGCTAAAGGCATTATCTACGGTTACATCTTCTTCCGTATTTTCCGTAACTACATTTAGGTATTCTTCCTTTCTATACTTTTGTAGTGCCGTATTTACGGTTATTCGCTTCATCCACCCTTCAAAAGATCCTTTGTTCTTGAACTGACCAATTTTGTCGTAAATGGTCATAAAACTGTCGTGTAGGGTGTCTTCTGCTTGAGATTTAGATTTGGAGTATTTTAAGCATATACCAAAGAGGGTAGTAGCGTAGGCTCTATACAGCAGTTCCTGCGCTTTACGGTCTCCTTTTTTACAATTATGTATGAGTTCTTCTAGACTCACAAATGGTTGGTTGTTTTAAGGTTTGTTTACTGGAACTACAATTTCCATATATTCTGCCTCTCCTTCACTATTATCTCCAGTATAAAATTTAAAAGTATATGGGTCACTATAGATTACCTGAAAGTTAAAAGATGCGGTCTCTTGTATTAACTCTTCGGTGCAATCATCGAAATCTGTTCTTACAGAGCCAATGGCAACTACGCTTCTAACCGTTAAAGAATCTTTTACAACGTCGAATCCTTCATAATACGTACAACTATCTGGTTTTAGATAATTTACGGAAATTTGGTAGGTTTCGTTAAGATCAAACGATTCCGGTACTTCGGCATCAACAATTTCCAATGCTGTAAAATGGAAATTTGCGCCATCATCATCAATAGAACAACCATTGCATATTAATGCTATGACTGTCGCCAGCAGCATTATCTTATTTCTCATCATATAACTATTTTGATTATAAGATGAAAATGAAGTGCAATGGTTGCGTTAAGGTACTTACGTTAATTTATTTTACTGAATTTAAGCATTCAAGGCAGCAATAGCTTCCCTTATTTTGCCATCTAATTCCTCAAATAATTCTGGGTTGTCCAATAAAAGGTTTTTAACGGCATCTCGGCCTTGACCTAATTTGGTGTCACCATAACTAAACCATGAACCGCTCTTCTTTACTATTTCGTATTCAACACCTAGATCAATTACTTCACCAACTTTAGAAATACCTTCGCCATACATAATGTCAAACTCTGTAGTACGGAAAGGAGGTGCTACTTTGTTCTTCACAACCTTAACCCTGGTCTTGTTTCCTTGAACGTTACCATCTGTATCTTTAATTTGTGTAGACCTTCTAATGTCTAAACGAACGGAAGCGTAAAATTTAAGAGCGTTTCCACCTGTGGTCGTTTCTGGGTTACCGAACATTACTCCGATTTTTTCACGTAATTGGTTAATGAAAATAACCGTACAGTTTGTTTTACTGATTGATCCGGTAAGTTTTCTAAGTGCCTGTGACATTAAACGTGCATGTAGACCCATTTTAGAATCACCCATTTCACCTTCAATCTCACTTTTCGGAGTCAACGCCGCAACAGAATCGACTACTACAATATCAATTGCCCCCGAACGTATAAGGTTGTCGGCAATTTCCAATGCTTGCTCACCATTGTCTGGTTGAGAAATAATCAAGTTATCTATATCTACACCTAATTTTTGGGCATAAAAACGATCAAAAGCGTGTTCGGCATCAATAAATGCCGCTATACCTCCATTTTTTTGTGCTTCAGCAATGGCATGTAAGGTCAAGGTAGTTTTACCAGAAGATTCCGGTCCGTATATTTCAATAACCCTACCTCTTGGATAACCGCCAACACCTAACGCAATATCTAAACCTAATGAGCCAGAAGGAATCACTTCGACATCTGCAACAACACTATCCCCCATTTTCATTACAGCGCCCTTACCGTAGGTCTTATCCATTTTGTCAAGGGTCAACTTTAATGCTTTTAATTTTGCTTCTTTTTCAGAACTCATTTTCATAATTTTTTGGAAAGCTAAATTACCAATTCTTTTTTGAATTGAATAATAATGAAATCGTTTACGCAACCAATTTATGTATTTGCCATCTATTTAAAAATATAAGTTGCTTTATTGGTTATAGATCGCTGTTTAGTGTTGGCGATTATTGGTGGCTATTTCCTTTTGTACTCTCTAAGAATGTTATGAAAAAGAAAAAAATGGGATAGCCTTTAAAGAGCCTTGTTGTAAAACAGGGCTCTTTTTAATTTCTATAAGGTGTTAAACCCTAATTAAATAGGTGTTTTTTAAGAATAATAGCTATTTTTGCACCTCAAAAATTTTCTATAACCTTCTGCCACTAGGCAGGCTTAAATTATTAGTATAGCATGCAACTGTACAATACATTAAGTGCAATAGAAAGAGCAGCTTTAATTGAAGAAGCGGGCAAAGAGCGCCTTACGATCTCTTTCTATACCTATGCACACATTGGTAATACCACTATTTTTAGAAATCACCTTTTTATTCATTGGAACGAAATGGATGTTCTTGGGCGAATATATGTAGCTCATGAAGGTATAAATGCCCAACTTTCTGTTCCAGCCGAAAATTTCAATGTCTTTAAAGCCCATTTAGATAGTATATCTTTTCTGGAGAACGTAAGGCTGAACATTGCTATCGAACAAGACAACCTTTCATTTCTGAAGTTAAAAGTAAAGGTTCGTAATAAAATTGTGGCAGACGGATTAAATGATCACACTTTCGACGTAACCAATAAAGGAATTCATGTAGATGCCGAAAAGTTCAATGAACTTATTGAGGATCCAGATACAGTTTTGGTAGATATGCGAAACCATTATGAAAGCGAAATTGGTCATTTTAAAAATGCCATAACTCCAGATGTTGACACCTTTAGAGATTCACTGGATATTATTGAAAAAGATTTAGCTGATCATAAAAAAGATAAAAAACTTGTTATGTACTGTACAGGCGGTATTCGTTGTGAAAAGGCAAGTGCTTATTACAAGCATAAAGGTTTTGAACAAGTTTACCAGTTAGAAGGGGGTATAATTGAGTACACAAGGCAAGTAGAACAAAAGAAACTTGAAAATAAGTTTAGAGGTAAGAATTTTGTTTTTGATCATAGAAGGGGTGAACGTATAAGTGAAGATGTCATTGCAAATTGTCATCAGTGCGGTGAACCTTGTGACGATC
This sequence comes from Maribacter litoralis, assembly GCF_902506355.1. Classification (NCBI taxonomy): domain Bacteria; kingdom Pseudomonadati; phylum Bacteroidota; class Flavobacteriia; order Flavobacteriales; family Flavobacteriaceae; genus Maribacter; species Maribacter litoralis. The sequence continues at coordinate 1,831,162 of NZ_LR733271.1, forward strand.
ATGTTAATTGCGCAAATGAAGCTTGCCATTTGTTATTTATACAATGTAAATCTTGTGCAGAAAAGATGAATAACTGCTGTTCAGATGCTTGTAAAGAGGTGCATGAGCTACCTTATGAAGAACAAAAAGCATTGAGAAAAGGTAAGGTTGTAAGCAACAAAATATTCAAAAAAGGACGTTCAGAAGTGCTCAAGTTTAAAAAATAAGTATTCGTAAACGTAGTAAATTACAGTAACAAGGCTATTTTTTCAGTTACCAGAAATGAGTGCTTGCTTAAGTTTAATATGGTTTGGAGCCTTTTACTGTGGAGTAAGTACAGTTGCTAATTATAACGGTTAGCATGAACTTAGCTTTTATTTCACATTAAAAAAACTGTATCTTTACCTATAAGTTTTTTATGAACCTTTTTTGGTGAATTTTAAAGAATTCGACCAAATCAATATATATAATATGGGTTGTAGTAGTTGTTCTACCGGTAAGGATGGACAACCAAAGGGATGCAAGAATAACGGTACTTGCGGTACAGATGGTTGCAATAAACTGACAGTTTTTGACTGGCTTTCTAATATGTCGCTCCCAAATGGGGAACGACCATTCGATTTTGTTGAAGTAAGATTTAAAAATAGTAGAAAAGAGTTTTTTAGAAATACTGAAAATCTCTCACTTTCCATTGGCGATATTGTTGCTACACAGGCACAATCTGGTCATGATATAGGTATGGTTACCTTAACTGGGGAGCTTGTACGTGTACAAATGAAGCGAAAAAAAGAGTCCTTTAAAGAGGAAGACGCTTCTAAAATTTACAGGAAAGCTAGCCAGAAAGACATAGATATTTGGCAAAAATGTAGGGATAGAGAAGAAGAAATTAAGAAAAGAGCACGTGAAATTGCTATTATCTTAAAGCTTCAAATGAAAATTTCTGATGTTGAGTTTCAAGGAGATGGTTCTAAAGCTACATTTTACTATACTGCAGACGAACGTGTAGATTTTCGCCAGCTGATAAAAGATATGGCAAAGGCATTTGGTATTCGTATCGAAATGCGTCAAATTGGGTATCGTCAAGAAGCACAACGCCTTGGCGGTATCGGGTCTTGTGGTAGAGAATTATGTTGTTCTACATGGCTGACCGATTTTAGGTCTGTTAGTACTTCTGCTGCTCGATATCAACAGTTGTCCTTAAATCCGCAAAAACTAGCGGGTCAATGTGGTAAACTTAAGTGTTGCTTAAATTATGAGCTAGATGTGTACTTAGATGCACTAAAGGATTTTCCATCACAAGACACTAAGTTATTCACCGAAAAAGGACTCGCTTTTTGTCAAAAAACCGATATTTTTAAAGAAATGCTCTGGTTCTCTTACAAAGATGATCCGGGTAATTGGCATGTACTTTCTAAAGATCAGGTAAATGAGATTCTTCTAAAGAACAAAAAGAAAGAAAAGGTACCGAGCTTAGAAATGTACGCAATGGAAATTGTCGTAGAGGAAAAAGTTGTTTTTGAAAATGTTGTTGGCCAAGATAGCCTTACCCGTTTCGATAAACCTAAGGGTAATAGAAACAAGAATAGAAACAAGAACAAGAATAGAAATAGAAATAAGAACAAGAACAGAAATCGTAAAAGAAATCAGAAGAATGCGTAGTTTATCTTGTTGCTTTTTAGCCTTGGTGCTATTTGCTTCCTGCGATAGTAATATTATAAAATCTGAATACAGAACATTGGAAGATGGTGTTTGGAACAAAGATAATATCTTGGAGTTTTCTCTATCAGAGATGGATACCGTTAACCAGCATGATGTCTTTATCAATGTGAGGAACGACAATACATTTCCATACAGTAATTTATTTATCATTGCGGCTTTAACAACACCCGAGGGTGAAGTAACCAAAGATACCTTGGAGTATGCCATGTCTCTACCAGATGGTACTTGGCTCGGTAAAGGTAGCGGCAGTATTAAAGAAAATAAATTATGGTATAAGGAAAACATCGTTTTTCCGTCTTCCGGCGTATATACTATTGAGATATCACACGCAATGCGTAAAAATGGTAATGTTTCTGGTATTATTAATCTCGAAGGTATTACCGATGTAGGTATAGAAGTAACAAAAAGCACCCCTTAAACAATGGCAAAAGCGGTAAAGAAGAAAACAACCAACAATTTTTCCAAATTCATCTTGTGGTTTTGGATCTTATTTGCATCTGGTATTGCCTTAGTGGCATTAATATTTTTATCAGCCTCTTGGGGGTTGTTCGGTGAGTTGCCACCCTATGAGTATTTAGAGAATCCACAAACCAATTTAGCATCGCAGATTATCTCTTCAGACGGTAAGCTTCTGGGTAAGTTCTATTTAGACGATAACCGTACAGATGTAAAATTTGAAGAGCTTCCCGATAATTTGGTAAATGCATTGATCGCGACAGAAGATGCTCGTTTTAAAGATCATTCCGGTATCGATGCCCGTGGTACAGTTAGGGCTTTTGCATATTTAGGTAGTAAAGGTGGTGCCAGTACCATTTCGCAGCAGTTGGCTCGTCAGCTTTTTGTTGGTGTGCGTTCTAGAAGTAAATTCGATGCGATAAAACAAAAAATTAAAGAATGGGTGCTTGCCATTAGATTAGAGCGTAGCTATACCAAAGAAGAAATTATAAGTATGTACTTTAATATTTACGATTTTGGAAATAATGCCGATGGTATTAGATCTGCTGCCCGTATATATTTTGGTAAGGAGCCTAAAGATTTAAAGATTGAGGAATCTGCAATGCTGGTGGGTATGTTCAAAAACTCTTCGCTTTTTAACCCTTTGCGTAGGGAAGAAATGGTAAAGACCCGTAGAGATGTTGTGCTTGCGCAAATGGCAAAATACGATTACATAACCGAAGCGGAAAAAGATTCTTTACAGGCGATGAAAATGGGTATCAATTATAATCCTGAAACGCATAGTGTAGGTCTGGCAACTTATTTTAGAATGTATTTGCAGCGTTTTATGAAAGATTGGATCGATAAAAATCCGAAGCCGGCCATTGGTGATGAATCCGATCGGTATAATCTTTATTTGGACGGACTTAAAATCTACACAACAATAGATTCTAAGATGCAGGCTAATGCAGAGGAAGCTGTAAATGAGCATATGACTAAACTGCAAGCCGAATTTTTTCATCAGAACACTCCAGATAGAAATAAGACTGCTCCGTTTTTAGACATTACGCCAGAAGAAACAAAGTCGATCATGGAACGTGCAATGAAGAATTCAGATCGTTGGAAAATCATGAAAAGCGAGGGCAAATCTGAAAAAGAGATTCGAGAGTCTTTTGACAAAAAGACCGAGATGACAGTGTTCGATTGGGAAAGTCCGACCAAAGAGAAAGACACTATTCTTACCCCAAGAGATTCCATACGTTATTATAAAGCATTTTTAAGAACCGCTATGATGTCAATGGAACCACAAACGGGTCATGTAAAAGCTTGGGTAGGTGGTATCAATTATAAGCATTTTCAATATGACAATGTTATTCAAGGAGCTAGGCAAGCAGGATCAACTTTTAAACCTTTTGTATACGCTGCGGCGATCGATCAATTAAGGCTATCCCCATGTGAAACTCGCCCAGATACCCAGTATTGTATAGAGGCTGGCAAACATGGTAATATGGAGCCTTGGTGCCCAAGAAACTCCAACCTTAAATATTCTGGTAACAGTTACTCCTTAAAGAAGGCTTTAGCAAATTCGGTGAATACGGTTACCGCCCAGTTAATTGATGAGGTGGGCCCTAAATCGGTTGTGAGCATGGTGCGTAATCTAGGACTTACGGGTGATATTTTAGAAGTGCCTTCCATAGCTTTGGGTACATTAGATGTTAATGTATATGAAATGGTTGGTGCATATGGTGCCTTTGCAAACCAGGGTGTTTATGTAAAACCTGTTATGGTTACACGTATTGAAAATAAAGATGGTACTGTTTTGTACGAATATGTTCCAGAAACGAAAGATGTATTAAGTAAAGATGTATCCTACGCTATTTTAGATTTAATGAAAGGCGTTACCCAAGGTGGTTCAGGTACACGTTTACGTACTACTGGTGCAAATAAATGGAGACCCGAGTATGATGAAATTATAACTGGTTATCCATATAAATTAACTAACCCAATTGCGGGTAAAACAGGTACTACTCAGAATAATAGTGATGGTTGGTTTATGGGTATGGTTCCTAATCTGGTTACCGGAGTATGGGTAGGTGGTGAAGAAAGATCCGTTCACTTTAAAAGTATTACATATGGTCAAGGCGCATCTATGGCTTTACCTATTTGGGGACTATATATGACAAAGAACTATGCTGACGAAGAATTGGGTATTTCAAAAGAGGACTTTGTAAAACCTGAAAATATGTCCATTGAAATAGATTGTGAGAAGTTTCAAGAGGCTTCGGATAGCGATACCGATACGGATGATGATTTAGATGATCTTGATTTTTAGGTTATAAATATGATATTGAAAAAGGTCTTGGTATTCGCCAAGACCTTTTTTATTTTATCCCATTTATATTCGGTATTTTAGTAACAAGTTAATTAATGACAAAATGATACGTAAAACTGTAAATAATGTAACCGATGCGTTAGCGGGTGTTAAAGATGGAATGACCTTTATGTTAGGTGGATTTGGTCTTTGTGGCATACCTGAAAATGCAATTACCGAATTAGTAAGATTGGGTGTAAAGGATATTACCTGTATATCCAATAACGCGGGAGTTGATGATTTTGGCTTGGGATTATTGTTGCATCAACATCAAATTAAAAAAATGGTTTCTTCTTATGTTGGAGAAAATGATGAGTTTGAACGACAAATGCTTAGTGGAGAGTTGGAAGTTGAGTTAACTCCACAAGGTACGCTTGCTGAGAAGTGTAGAGCGGCCCAAGCAGGGTTTCCGGCATTTTATACCCCTGCTGGTTATGGCACAGAAGTAGCCGAAGGTAAAGAGGTTAGAGAGTTTAATGGTAAGAAATACATTTTAGAAGAAGCTTTTGAGGCAGATTATGCCTTTGTTAAGGCATGGAAGGGTGATGCTGCCGGAAATTTAATTTTTAAGGGTACGGCAAGGAATTTCAACCCTTGTATGTGTGGTGCCGCTAAAATAACCGTTGCCGAAGTTGAAGAATTGGTACCTGAAGGTCAACTTGATCCAAACCAAATTCATATTCCCGGTATTTTTGTGCAACGCATTTTTCAGGGAAAAGATTATGAGAAAAGAATAGAACAAAGAACTGTACGTCAAAAATAAGCCCATGTTAGATAAAAACGGAATTGCAAAACGAATTGCACAAGAAGTGGAAGACGGTTACTATGTTAACCTTGGTATAGGTATACCTACCTTGGTGGCAAATTATGTACGTGATGATATTAGTGTAGAGTTTCAAAGCGAAAATGGAATTTTGGGTATGGGACCTTTTCCAATCGATGGTGAAGAAGATGCCGATTTGATCAATGCAGGTAAACAAACCATTACTGCGTTACCCGGTGCTTCCTTTTTTGATTCGGCTACAAGTTTTACCATGATTAGGGGAAAGCATGTAGACCTAACTATTTTAGGTGCTATGGAAGTCGCAGAGAATGGCGATATTGCCAATTGGAAAATACCTGGTAAAATGGTAAAAGGTATGGGGGGGGCAATGGACCTAGTTGCTTCAGCTGAGAATATCATTGTAGCTATGATGCATACCAATAGGGCTGGTGAATCTAAATTATTAAAACGTTGTAGTTTGCCTTTAACAGGTGTGGGCTGCGTTAAGAAGATAGTTACCAATTTAGCGGTATTGGAAGTTACAGAAGAAGGTTTTTTGCTTTTAGAAAGGGCTCCAGGCGTTAGTATTGAAGAGATTAAAATGGCTACAGAAGGTAAGTTGGTGGTATCTGATGGAGTAAAGGAAATGTCTGTCTAAGAAGGTATTGTATTCATCGGTAAAATATGTTTTTTAATTTTTTCACAACATATTATATTCCGTACACAACAAATTTTAGTGAAATTCAAGGTAACAAATGTATTTTTAGGTCGTTATTAAATCCTTAATCTATAAATTACTTAACCACCATGAATTCTCAAACAAACAACATTACACCAGAACATAAGGTACAAGTCTATAGAAATGACTTTTTTAGCGGATTTCTACGACTTACTAAAAAGCTATTTATGTTGTAAATAGTCTTTGAAAAAATAACGAAAAGAGCGACTTCAAGTCGCTCTTTTTTTTTGCCCTATATCCACATTTAAGATTACGGTATGTGATAACTCCTAACTTCATTAACAAGGTGCTCTAAGTTCACAACACTTTTTATAAGTTTTACCACAAATATTATTTTGTAAGAAAAAGACTACATATATTTGAATGGTAATTAAGAGTGAATCCCAAATCGCTTTTTAAACTTAAGCTATTATGAAGTATGTTTTTCACTACCTGGTATTGATGGTAATTATTACCTCATGCTCTAAGATTGAAGAGAATAATGACCCGATTATTGGTATATGGCAACATACGGTGAAAACTGCTACCAATGAAAATAAAATGGTAGTAGATAATGAAGAATGGATTTTTAATGATGTCTATTTAGGTAGGTTTCATGGTTATAAAAATGATCAAGTGGTCTACTTAACAGATTTTAGCTGGAGTGTTCATGATGGAGTATACATTGTAAGTTACCCAGGTACAGATTTCCCCGACGATTTTGTGAAAATGGAAAAAACCGACGACGGCGTTATTCTCATGAGAACAGAAGGAAAATTATTTGCAGAAAAACAATAAAAGTTCGCATATGAAAAATGCCCGCGAATTATAATACCGCTTTCATAGAGCGGTATCTAAAACAGATAAGTTATCAAATCAACCTTTTTATAGAATTTCCCCCGATTAGGAGCAAAGTAATTTGCTCCTTTTTCTATTTTAGTAGTATGGAACTCACATATACCAAATGTTCTCTTCAGAATGTAGAACAATTAAGATTGATTTCTGAGCAGACCTTCGTAAATGCTTTTGAGAAAGATAATGATCCTTCCGATTTTAAAGATTATATAGAAAAAGCTTTTGCCCTCAACAAAATCAAAGCTGAACTTTTAAACCCTGATAGTGATTTCTACTTTGTATATAGAAATGATGAATTGGCGGGCTATTTTAAGCTCAACGTGCTTTCTGCGCAATCAGACGTTAAAAGAGATGATAGTATAGAGTTAGAACGCATCTATGTTTTAAAATCGTATCAAAGTTTAGGTTTAGGCAAACAAATATTAGATCGCATCAAAAGTTTAGCTCAAGAAAAAAACAAGAAAATGCTTTGGTTAGGGGTGTGGGAAGAAAATACACGTGCAATTCAATTTTATCATCGCCACGGATTTCAAAAATTTGATACTCATCCATATTTCATTGGTACTGATGAGCAGACCGATTGGCTAATGCGCTTTGATTTAAGTACCTTGTAACAATAAACAAACTATATGAAATTACACTTTCTCGCTATCATTTCGCTTATCGCTTTTACTGATTTATATGCACAGGAATATTACTTTCCAGATTTAAACGCTAATTGGGAACAACGCGCTGCAAAATCCTTTAAAATAAATGATCTTTCGTTACAGGAGGCTGTAGCCTTTGCCGAGGCAAATGAATATTCCGGGTCTAGAGATTTACGAATAGCAATTCTAAAGGGGTTTGAAAAAGAACCATTTCATAAAATTCTTGGACCAACCAAAAAACGTGGTGGTCCGGCTGGTATGATCCTTAAAAACGGTTATATCGTTGCGCAGTGGGGCGATACAAAAAGAGTAGATATGACCTTTAGCGTTACAAAAAGTTTCCTTAGCACAATGGCTGGTCTTGCAGAAGATGAAGGTCTAATTACCGACACAAAAGATGCAGTAGGAGATTATATTTGGGATGGTACTTTTGACGGAGCCCATAATTCTAAAATTACTTGGGAACATTTATTACAACAAAACTCCGCCTGGTCTGGAGAATTATGGGGAGGAAAAGATTGGGCAGACAGACCGCCTAGCAAAGGTGGTATTGACGATTGGAAATTAGCAACACCTAAAGAACCGGGTACGGTAATGGAATATAATGATGTACGTGTAAATGTTTTGGCGTATTCGCTAACCCATGTATGGCGCAAACCGATGCCTTTGGTATTGAAAGAAAAGATAATGGACAAGATTGGCGCTTCTTCTACCTGGCGTTGGTTTGGTTATGATGATGCTTGGACAGTAATTGACGGACTGAAAATGAAATCGGTAACGGGCGGTGGACATTCCGGTGCTGGAATATTTATTAGTGCTGAAGATATGGCTCGTTTTGGATTACTGTTCCTGAATAATGGAACATGGAAAAATGAGCGGTTGATTTCTGATGCCTGGATAAAAAAGGCTACCACACCATCAAAACCCAATGTGAACTATGGTTATATGTGGTGGTTGAATAAAAAGGGAGACAGACATTGGGAAGGTCTTTCTGAAAACATTTATTATGCTGCAGGTTTTGGCGGTAATTTTATAGTCATTGATAAAGAAAATGATGTAGTGGTTGTTACACGTTGGCTAGAGCCTAGTAAAATTGGAGAATTTATGACTAAGGTAAACGCGGCTTTTTAGTAAGTAGGTGTTAAAGCTTGCATAGAATTTCAACAGCTTTTTCTAAAGTTTCCTGTTTTTTGGCAAAGCAGAAACGTAGCATATGGTCATTTCTATGGTCTACATTGAACGATGAAATAGGGATTGATGCTATCTTATTTTCTATGATTAAACGTTTACCGATTACTTCATCTACTTCCTTAGTTAGGTTGATATAATCCAATAATTGAAAGTAGGTACCTTGGGAAGGTTTACACTTAAATTTGGATGATTTTATCCCATCTAGAAAGAAATCACGTTTTTTCTGGTAAAAATCATTCAATTCTAAATAGTGAGAGGCATTTTTTAAATAGCAAGCCAAAGCGCGTTGTACAGGATGGTCTACACAAAACACATTGAATTGATGCACCTTTCTAAATTCTGACATCAGCTCAGCTGGGGCCACACAGTATCCTACTTTCCAACCGGTAACATGAAATGTTTTTCCAAAGGATGCGCACACAATACTTCTATTAACCAAATCTGAAAAGCGCGATGCACTTTCATGTTCCCGTCCATCAAAAACAATATGCTCATACACCTCGTCACTTAATAGAATTATGTTGGTAGGTTTTAAAATAGCTTCTAACTGTTCCATATCCCATTTAGTGAGAATGGTTCCACTGGGGTTATGCGGTGTGTTGATAATTACCATTTTGGTTTTGTCGGTTATCTTCTTTTTAAAAGTGGTCCAGTCAATTTTATATTCTGGAGCGTCTAGTTGAACATAAACCGGAACACCACCATTTAAGATAATAGCGGGCTCATAACAATCGTACGCTGGCTTTATTACAATTACTTCGTCAGCTTTGCCTACAAAGGCTGTAATGGCGGTAAAAATAGCTTCAGTGGCACCTACGGTAACGGTTACTTCGTATTCTGGATGATAGGTATGTTGATATAACGATGTTATTTTGTGTGAAATGATTTCCCTTAAACCATAATAGCCTTGCATAGGTGCGTATTGGTTATGTCCGTTATTTAACGCTTGGCTTACCAACGAGGTTAATTTTGGATCTGCTTCAAAATTAGGAAAGCCTTGAGATAGGTCAATAGCATTGTTCTTTCTTGCTAGATTACCAATGGTGGTGAATATGGTAGTTTTTACATCTGGCAGTTTAGATGCATCTATAAGTGATTTGTAATCCATACTAGTAAATGTATGCATTTTACAGAAAGACAAAAAAAAGCCCAACCGTTAGGGTGGGCTTCTCAATTCCACTAAAATGAATTATGCATGTTGCATTTCATGTTTTCCTTCTTTTATCTCTTCAATTAATTTAGAATTAAAAGCAGGTAAATCATCCGGATTTCTACTTGTCACAAATCCTTCGTCAACAACAACTTCTTGGTCTACCCAATCAGCTCCTGCATTAATTACATCATCTTTAATGGAATGATATGAAGTCATTTTTCTTCCTTTTACCACTCCGGCACTAATCAGCGTCCAAGGTGCGTGGCAAATTGCCGCTACTGGCTTTTTCAATTTAAAAAAGTCACGTACAAAATCCAGTGCCTTTTCTTCTCTTCTTAGTAAATCTGGATTAATTACACCACCTGGTAATACCAAGGCGTTATAATCCTCAGCTCTTACTTCGTTTAAGGTTTTATCTACAGTGTAACTGTTAGACCAATTACCATCTGCCCAACCTTTTATTTCATCTTTTTCCAAGCTTACGATATCGACATTAAAGCCTTCTTTTTCCATCGCTTCCTTTGGAGATTTTAATTCACTTTCTTCAAATCCATTAGTAGCTAATATTGCTATCCTCTTCATAATATATAGTTTTTAACGATTAATAATTTCTTTGATACTAAGTTACAAATCAAAGAAGGTAATGTCCGTTAAAGCCTTATTAATAAAGGGTTTACAAGGGTTAAACATTTATTAAATGAACTTTATAAAATTTATTTTGCGCTTTTTTCAACTGTGTTTAAGTGGGCAATGGTTTTTGAGATGCAACCATCAAGGTTTTTTTTCACTTCGGTTTCCCAAAATCTAAAAACAGTATATCCTAAACGTTTAAGTTCTTGGTTAACTTCTTCATCACGTTGCATGTTTCGTTCTATTTTGGCAATCCAAAATTCTCGATTTGTCTTTATTTTTGGTTTTCTTTCTTCCCAATTTTTACCGTGCCAATATTCACCATCAATAAATATTACAGTTTTATATTTGGGTAGGGCAATGTCTGGTTTACCTATTAACTTTTTATAATCAATGCGATATCTATAGCCAGCTGCATATAAGGCTTTTCTAAAGGCTAGTTCTGGCTTTGTGTTCTTACCACGTATTTTACTCATGATCTTAGAGCGCTGTGGAGTTGTGTAAAAACCTGATTCTTCATTGAACCTTGGTACTTTAATTCGCTCTTGCTTGTAGTCTTTTGACATATCTTAAAATTAAAAAATCCCGAACCTTAATGGCCGGGATTTTTAAAACTTTATGATTTTTAAGTCTAACTTTTAATATTGGCACTTAAATATTCGCGGTTCATTCTTGCGATATTCTCCAAAGAAATTCCTTTAGGACATTCAATTTCACAAGCCCCGGTATTGGTACAGTTACCAAAACCTTCCAAATCCATTTGTGCTACCATGTTTTTAACACGGTCAACGGCTTCTACTTGTCCTTGTGGCAATAGTGCGTATTGAGATACTTTTGCGCCAACAAATAACATTGCAGAGGCATTTTTACAACTTGCTACACATGCTCCACAACCAATACAGGTAGCGGCGTCCATAGCTTCATCGGCAGCATGTTTAGATATTGGTAATGCATTTGCATCTTGTGTATTACCAGAGGTATTTACAGAAATATATCCACCTGCATGTTGAATACGGTCAAAAGAACTTCTGTCTACAACTAAATCCTTTATTACAGGAAATGCCTTAGCTCTAAACGGTTCAATAGTTATAGTATCACCATCTTTGAACATACGCATGTGCAATTGGCATGTAGTAACACCGCGATCAGGACCATGGGCCTCACCGTTTATGTACATTGAACACATACCACAAATACCTTCGCGACAATCGTGATCAAAGGCAACTGGCTCTTCTCCTTGGTTGATCAATTGCTCGTTCAGAACATCCATCATTTCCAAAAAGGACATATGCTCAGAAATATCCGTTACTTTATAGTCGACCATAGAACCTTTATCTTTTGGTCCCTTTTGTCTCCAGATTTTTAATGTAAGATTCATAATATTTCGTTTTTGGTTGTTCGTTGTTCGTTGTTGGTACATTACCAGCAACTAGCAACCATCAACTACTTATAACTTCTTTGTTTTAACTCAATTTCGTTGAACTCTAATTGCTCTTTATGTAAAACAGCATCACCAGGTTCTCCTTTATATTCCCAAGCGGAAACAAATGCGAATTCTTCATCATTACGCTTTGCTTCACCAGCTTGTTCACCACCAATTTCAACAGATTCTTCTCTAAAGTGACCTCCACAAGATTCTTCCCTAACCAAGGCGTCTTTAGCAAATAGTTCACCTAACTCCAAGAAATCTGCTACACGACCGGCTTTTTCCAGTTCAGGGTTCATTTCGTTTGCTGAGCCAGGTACGTTAACTTCTTTCCAGAAACTTTCTCTTAATTCTTTAATTTCCTTAGCCGCTTCTTTTAAGCCTTCTGCATTACGGGACATACCACATTTTTCCCACATAATTTTACCTAAACGCTTGTGGTAATAATCAACGGAATGTTGTCCTTTATTATTAATAAAGAAATCAATTCTATCTTTTACAGACTTTTCGGCTTCATCAAATTCAGGAGAATCAGTAGCGATCTTACCTGTTCTAATTTCATGCGATAAATAATCACCTATAGTATATGGTAATACAAAATAACCATCTGCCAATCCTTGCATTAACGCAGAGGCTCCAAGTCTGTTTGCACCATGATCACTAAAGTTTGCTTCACCTATACAGTAAAGTCCTTCAACAGTTGTCATTAAATTGTAATCTACCCAAACACCACCCATGGTATAGTGTACCGCTGGGTAAATCATCATTGGTGTTTTGTATGGATCTTGATCAACGATTTTCTCATACATCTGAAATAAGTTACCGTATTTCGCTTTTACGATAGCAGCACCTAATTCATATGTTTTATCGGCAGAAGGATTGTTTATACCGTGAATTTTTGCCTGTTCTATTCCGTATCTCTGAATTGCGGATGCAAAATCCAAGTATACGGCTTCACCTGTTGCATTTACACCGTAACCGGCATCACAACGTTCTTTTGCAGCTCTAGAGGCAACATCACGTGGTACAAGGTTACCAAAAGCAGGATATCTTCTCTCTAAGTAATAATCTCTTTCGTCTTCAGATAAATCGGTAGGTTTCTTTTTACCCTCACGAATGGCTTTTACATCTTCTAAATTCTTTGGAACCCAAATACGCCCATCGTTACGTAAAGACTCGGACATCAATGTCAGTTTTGACTGATAATCTCCTGAACGTGGAATACATGTTGGGTGAATCTGTGTGTAACAAGGGTTAGCAAAGAAAGCTCCCTTTTTATGTATTTTCCAAGCAGCGGTTGCGTTAGATCCCATTGCATTTGTCGATAGGAAATAAACATTACCATAACCACCAGATGCTATAACTACAGCATGTGCAGAATGGCGCTCAATTTCACCTGTAACCAAGTTACGGGCAATAATACCACGGGCTTTACCGTCTACTTTGACAACATCCAACATTTCATGACGGTTGAACGGGGTAATTTTACCACGAGCAATTTGTCTGTTCATTGCAGAATAGGCACCTAACAATAATTGTTGCCCTGTTTGTCCTTTGGCATAAAAAGTTCTTGAAACCAATACACCACCAAAAGAACGGTTATCTAAAAGACCACCATAATCACGTGCAAAAGGAACACCTTGTGCAACACACTGGTCAATAATATTCGCAGAAACTTCTGCTAATCTATATACGTTTGCTTCTCTAGAACGGTAATCTCCACCTTTTACGGTATCATAAAATAAGCGGTAGGTAGAATCACCATCACCTTGGTAATTTTTTGCTGCGTTAATACCACCTTGTGCAGCAATAGAGTGTGCTCTTCTTGGAGAATCTTGGTAGCAAAATGTTTTTACATTATAGCCTAATTCTGCTAAAGTTGCAGCAGCAGAACCACCCGCCAATCCTGTTCCAACTACAATAACATCAATATTACGTTTGTTGGCAGGGTTTACCAAATTAATATGGTTCTTATAATCGGTCCACTTCGTTTTCAACGGACCTTTAGGTACTTTTGAGTCTAATACAGACATAAGTAATAGGTATTAATGATGATTAAAATGATGAAAAAGTGCAATGAAAATAAATCCTAACGGAATTATTATGGCATACGCTTTACCAAACAATTGTAATTTTTCTTTTCTCATGCTAGTTGCACCGGCAGACTGAAATGCAGAACTAAAGCCGTGCATAAGGTGTAACGATAAGAATATGAAGGCGATTACATATGCGCCTACACGTAATGGACTTTCAAATTTATGGGCAAGTTCCTCATAATAACGAAAGCCTTCACCATTACCCAATAATCCAGACATATCGCCTTGAATATATTTAGTATTGATTTCTGGAATCCAGAAATCAATAAAGTGAAGTACTAAAAATGCCAAAATACACAAACCGCTATAGATCATATTACGGCTCATCCATGATGAATTGGCAGCACCATTGTTTTTTGCATATTTTTTTACTCTGGCACTTCTGTTTCTAGCTTCTAAAATGAACCCCATAACAAAGTGGTACACTACGCCAAAAATTAAGACAGGTTGCAACACATATTGCACGGCCCAAAATGTACCCATAAAATGTGAAGCCTCGTTGAAGGCATCTGGACTGAAAACCGATAAAATGTTAATTGCAAAATGCTGAAGTAGAAAAAACATTAAAAAGAAAGCAGAAAGTGCCATTGCGTACTTTCTACCAATCGAAGATTTAAAAAATCCGCTCATTAGTTGATAATTTTATATGCGAATTTACATCACACGCCAGTTATTAACAAGAATTAACAGGTTTTAGTATGTCTATTTAGATTGATTATAAAATCAATTTTGATGATGTTTAAGATTTTTTTGTAAATCAGGCTTTCAAATAATCAATCTTTCAACAAAAGTTGAAATGTTATTTTACTAATTCTGCAGATTTTTCAGAAATTTCGATGGCCCAAGCGACAGCTTTGTCCAAATCTGTAAAGTTTTTGATCCTTTTTGGAAAGATTAATTTTTTAATTAATAAGCTTAAAGCATGACCTTTTAACGGTCCAACGGCAGCGATATGTTGCATATCGAAACGATTTTTATAAAACTTGAACCAATCGAATGGAGCTACATGATATCTATTAATCCTATTGGCGATATAAATTAGAGGAATGTGGTCATCATATATTTCTTGAGCGGCATAGACAGCTTTTTTTGCGTTGTCCCATTTAAATAGAACACCTTCGTGCATTTCAGATATTACAATACCCCCTTTAAAGAAATAGAATACACCAAATTCAAATTCCCTTATTTCCCGGATCTGATTAATTAATTCGAGATCTCGAATTTTTTTCATGCCTATTGATTATCGGACGGCAAAGATACTGGATATTACTTAAATAGCTAATAAAAACATCGATGAACGGTAAGGTAATTAGTTGGGAGTTCTTGTGCGGTTTAGGTCTACGATTTCTCCATATCCTTTAACTGAATTTCCAATGCTTTTGTCGATAACTGAACTTCGATCAATGATAAGACCAAAGACACCATTAACGCAAACAAGCTAATGCTAAATATCAAATTGGCCCAGAATGAAAGTTCTACATAGATTAGGGTCATAGTAATTACGGCCAATAAAAAACTGAAGATCGCCGTGGCCTGCATATTCTTGATTATCGTAAGTCGTTTGCGCAATTTTTGCACTTGTAGGCCAATAGATTCAGAGGAGGTTTCTTGGTACTTTTGATGTAATTGTCTAATTAAAGCGGCAATAGCCAAATACCGGGCATTGTATGCTAGCATGGTTAACGAAATAGCCGGAAATAATAAAGCGGGTATACCTAAGGTCAGTTCCATAATTTTTAAAGCTTAATCTGTAGCAATACCAAAATAGGTCCAAGTGACATCATTGTCAAACGGGTTATGTTGACCATGTATTTCTCCAGGGGCAATGGTAATACATTTACCTGGACCAACTTCATATTCTTTCCCGGAAATAGTAAACACGGCTTTACCGGTCTGTATATGAAACACCTCGTACATGGTATCATGTTTATGAAGCTCTACTTTTTGACCTGGTTTAAACACTGCGGTACCGTACATCATTAGTTGAGGAATTTCTCCACGTGCGATCAATGTCCTTTTCTTTATTTCAAGATTATGACTTACGCCCAAATCTGGCAGTTCGTTCCAATCGGTTATTTTCATTTTATTATTCTATATCAAAAGTTACCTTTTCAACAGTACCATTTCCTTTAATTTCAACGGTATATGTTCCTTTAGGTAGATAGGTACTGCCATTATCGGCTTGCTTTAAATCGGTCTTATGCTTTTTAAGGTAATTTATCTTCCCTATTTTAGAAAAAGCTACATCATATGATAAGATGTTTAAGCCTTTATTGGCAATGATTTTAGTTTCGCTTACCACAATATCATCTGATGATAGTATTTTGGCTTGGTATATATCATCACTGTCAGAATAAAAAGTGATGTCCAGACCAGGTGTTCTTGGTTTTGACCATGAACTCCATGAATTGCCCCATCGGGCGGAATGCTTTATGTTTTCTAAGTCGTATACATGTAAATCTTTATTCAGCACAGCATCGGTCAGTTTTTGAAGCGCAGAAATATCAGCTTTGTATAGACTTCTACCATGCGTACCAACAATTAGGTCCTTGGCGTCTTTTTGTATTACCAAATCATGGACGGCTACATAGGGCATCCCATTTTGAAAAGATTGCCAAGTGGCTCCTCTATTTAATGTTACATATAATCCATTATCCGTACCAACGAATAAGAGGTTTTCGTTTTCGGGGTCTTCGGTAATTACATTGACAGCGGAGGTAGGTATGTTATTGGAAATGCTTTTCCAAGTTGTTCCTTTGTCCTCACTTACATATACATACGGTGTAAAATCATCTGAACGGTAACCGTTCAATGTGGCATACACTCTGTTTTTATTGTGTTGTGAAGCGATAACCCTACTTACCCATAAATTTTGGGGCAGATTTTTTGATAATTCTACCCAATTGCCACCACCGTTATCCGTTCGTTGAATTAAACCATCATCGCTACCGGTATACATCAATCCGAATTTAAATGGGGATTCAGAAATAGTGGTAAGTGTACCGTACGCTACATTCCCGGTTTTTCCGCCTTGGGTTAAATCGACAGAAATAGTTTCCCAAGTATCTCCTTTATTTAAGGAGCGATGCAGTTTGTTGCTTCCCATGTAAAGTATGTCTTGATTATGGGGAGAAAGCAGAATGGGGCTTTGCCAATTAAAACGATAAGGAGCTTCGCCTAACTCATGTTTTGGCTGAATATACTTTCGTTGGTCCTTTTCTAAATCTATTCTAAAATAATTTCCAAATTGATAACCGGTATAAACAATGTTGGCATTGCGGTTATCAATTTCTACCTGCATACCATCGCCACTTAAAATAGATGTCCAAGGGTATTGACCCGTTTGGTGCCACTCGTTATTTTCTTCGGCATTATGAGGTCCCATCCATACCCCGTTATCCTGTAATCCGCCATATACGTTATAAGGTTTTTCATTATCTACGGCAATGGCATAGAATTGACCAACAGTGGGCGAGTTGTTCTTGAACCAATTTTTACCATCATCATAACTGGTATTGACACCACCGTCGTTTCCATTGATAAGGTGACCTGGTAATTTAGGATTGATCCATAACGCATGGTGGTCGGCATGTACATTATCCCCATGGATAGAGGTGTAGGTTTTACCACCATCTTTAGAAGCAATTATAGGTACACCTGCCAAATAAATGGCATCAACATTATTCGGGTCTACATTAATTTGGGCAAAATAATATCCGTAGCTATAGAAAAGGTCATCTATATACTCTTCATTTTGCTTTGTCCAACTTTTTCCGCCATCATTACTACGGTAGACCTCTGCACCAATAACGGGCGTGTCAA
This sequence comes from Maribacter litoralis, assembly GCF_902506355.1. Taxonomy (NCBI): domain Bacteria; kingdom Pseudomonadati; phylum Bacteroidota; class Flavobacteriia; order Flavobacteriales; family Flavobacteriaceae; genus Maribacter; species Maribacter litoralis. The sequence continues at coordinate 1,848,967 of NZ_LR733271.1, forward strand.
ATAGCATGCTGTTAGCGTCCTCTAAATACAAGGCTAGATCTGTGGGCTGTACTACATTGCTACGAACCATTTGTTTAACATTGGCAGCTCTATATTTTTCATGAAAATTATTGGTCTTTAAAAACTCGTTCAGGTCTTTATCGTTCAAGTCTAAAAACTGTTCTTTAGAGAGCGATTTAAAGTCGTCTTTTGTTAAGCCCGATAGTTTATCTTTCTTTTCTTTGGATTTCTCTCGTCTAAACTGGTTGTCATGAACTGCATATAATGTATTGTCGTCAAAAACGGCTAAACCAATTCTACCTACTCCGTCTCCCGTAGGAAAACCACTGGTTGTAGTGGAGATTTTTGCCCAGGTTGTACCCGCATCGGTACTTTTATAAATACCAGAACCTTGTCCGTTTCCAATAAAATCCCAAGCTTTTCTATCTTTTTGCCAAGCAGCTGCATATTGAATGTCAAAATTATTTGGTGAAGCGGCAACGTCTATAATACCGGTATTTTCATCAATGTATAAGGTATTTTTCCATGTTTTACCACCGTCTGTAGTTTTGTAAATACCACGTTCTTTATTCGTAGAATATAAATGACCCGTTACGCCAACCGTTACTTGGTTTGCATTATCTGGATTTACGATAATACGCCCAATATGATGTGAGTCTGGTAAGCCCATATGCTGCCATGTTTTTCCTTTATCCGTAGATTTTAATATGCCTATACCGGCATAAGAAGAACGGGATGAGTTATTTTCTCCGGTACCCACCCAAATAGTACCGCTTTGCCAATGTACTGCAATGTCGCCTAGGTTTTGAGTTTCGGTATCATCCATTATTGGAGTAAATGAATTACCGTTATTATTGGTATACCATAAACCACCGGAAGCATATGCTACGTAATATTCCGTTGGGTTATCTTCATTGACCGCTAAATCTATTACACGACCACTCATTACAGACGGACCAATATTCTTTAATGGAATGTTCTTTACCAAAGAATTGGCATCCATTGCTTTTTTCGCTTTTAACGACGCATCAATTTGTTGTGATGAGGTAGGCTGTATTTGTGCCGATGCTATTGAGATACTGGCGAGTAATAATAGGTAAAATTGTTTCATTTTTATGTTTTTATACTACTGACGGTAAGTTACTGATTAGTTTTGAGAGGCGGTTTTTAATCGACTAACCAATTCCTTTGTTTTTGATTTTATTGATACGTTTGCTTTTTTAATGTCTTTTTCCACTGCTGTTTTAGAATTTGGCAAAGCATCATTTACGGTTAAGATGGCTTTTGTGTACCAATCTTCCCAAGCGTTAAGAATTGCGATTTCATCTTCAAGATCTTTACCGCTTTCTATGGCAGTTAAACTCAATTGAAATTCATTTTCTAAACGTTCAAATGCCTTCCGTTTTAGATTTGAAATTTGACTTAAGGCAAAAGCTGCGTCAGAATTCACCAATTCCAATCCGCTAACCAATGCTGCTGTACCTACATTTTTCATGGTTTCTTGGGAGACTTTGTCAATACGGTCATTATCGGTATGGTAAAACCGGTCTGTAAAATGCCAAAGTAAAAGTCCGGGTATATCAGCCTGTAAAAACGGAGTATGATCACTGCCACCTTCAAAAGGATTGGTTTCTACCACCCAATTGGCATATTCCCCTTGCTTTTTAAAGTTTGAAATAATAAAATCATTAAGGTAGTGGGGTTTCATATCCGCTAATTTTAAAACCTCACCGCCCCATTCACTATGTTTCTCTTTTCCGCGGGTCCAAATGGCACTTGGGTCGGGCATTTTTTCAATCAAGAAAGTTCCGCCAGTTACTGAAGTATTTTCACCTACCATATCCAGGCTAATTCCCCATTTGATTCCATTGGCACGTTGGGCATCTTCTTGAATATACCGTCTGGTAGAAATAATTTCATCGCCCCATAAAAAGGTCATTGTTCGTTTAAAGTCAATTTTACCTTCAGCAAATAATCTGGCTGCAGTTCTAGCCATTTCCAATTGTGTACCAACCCCGGTGGCATTGTCATTTGCCCCTGGTTCTTGAACATGTGCACTGTACACCAAACGCTCATAAGGTAGTTCATTACCCTTTATTTCTGCAACAATTGTTAGTTCTTCGGATGGGTATCTTTTCGTTTGAATATTTACTAGAACTTCAGTTGTACCTTTTTTAAGTGCTGCTACCAAATTTTCTTTTGCTTCGTAGGATAGCGCAATGCCCCAAAAATTGCCATCATCTTGAGATGGAAGACTTCTAAACTGAATAGAAGTGGTGTTTTTTTCTGGCTGTAAATATGCAGGATTGTCATAGGTCAGAATGCCAATGGCACCTTTGCCAATTGCCGTTTTATACAATTTACGGGCACTCATTTCTGCAAATACAACTTTTCCTTTTAAAGAAACGGACTCTACGTCTTTTAAGGATTTTACCCAAACCACTTCGGTTTTTAGTCCTTTTTTAGGCGTAGAAACCGAATTTAAATAGGTCATGTTACGGTTGGAGTCTGAAAGCAACAAAGGCTTGTCTGCACCGACAATTTGTAAGGAGGCAGATAAAGGTTCCCAGGTTTGGTAGGTCATAGACCTTTTTTCGATTCGATAGGTGAATCGGTCGTTTTCTTTCGCTTTTTCCTCTAAAACATAACCTGAAGCTTCTAAACTATCGGCAATGAGGTAAATGGTTTTATTGAATCCGGTGTTGCCAACAACGCGCCAATAGTCTTCTACAAAATCTGTGGTCTCGTATGCCAGTTTACCCGTAAATTCAGGTCTTACAATAGTAAAATAATCTACTGGTTCTTCGTTGGGTTGCTGATAGCATCCTACTATAAATGAAAAGCAGAGTATTGAGAGTACAATACCCTGCCTCTTTAGTATTCTTTTTAACGGAATTATTCTTCCCATTTCCATTCGTTACCAATGATCAACTTCTCTTTTAAATTATTTTTGATCATAAATTCTTTTGTGGTTTCGCTATCCATTTTAGTGGCAGGTAAGGTATCGGCATTTGCAAGGGCATATAACATCATAGTGCCAAAACGAGCCGTGTTTTTCATGTGGTCTTCATTTACCAAATGAAAATCGTCACAATCAGAATGGTAGCATCCATAAATTGAACGGTCTAGATTACTGTGTACAGATAAAATTGGAACACCTTCTAACATAAATGGTTGGTGATCACTGTGCAAGCCTGATCTATTGGAAAATTTATTCTCATAAATAGTGTCTTGTTGCTGAATGGCTGCGCCCAAATCTTTAAAGAACTGTTCGTTATCTAACTGTCCGCCAGCGTTCATGCCAATAGGGTTGCCAGACATATCTAAATTCATCATGTATTTGATGTTGTCTATCGTATTGTTTTCAATAGCCTGTTCCACTAAATATTTAGATCCAAGCAGTCCTTGTTCTTCTCCCATGAACATGACAAACTTTACGGTTCGTTTTGGGTGAAGGTTATTTGCTTTGAACGCTCTTGCAATATCTATAACCGCAAAAGAACCAATACCATTATCAATAGCGCCAGTTGCTAGATCCCATGAATCTAAATGTCCGCCAATTACAATTTCTTCCTGCGGAATTTCTGAACCAGGTAATGTTGCTACAACGTTTCTTGCCTTAATAATATCGCTCGTATTGGTCATATCAATTTTGGCAGTAGCTTTTTTAGTTTTTAAAGTTTCCTTCAATGCCATACCGTCTTCTTTTCCAATACATACCGCAGGAATTGGAATCAATTCTCCAGTAACGGATGCAGTACCCGTTAACAAAACACCATTATCCACCTGGTTTATAATGATGATGCCAATTGCACCATACTTTATGGCTAAAGCAGTTTTTTCACTTCTGTGTAAATTGGTAAGTCCTTCTTCACTTCCTGGTAAAATATTAATATATACTAGTGAGATCTTTCCTTTTACGGCGTCTGGGTTTGCGGCATAGTCAGCATCAAGACCATTGCCCATATCTACTATTTCTGCGGTAACATGTGCCTCTACAGGGGCATGACCCAAAGTCACAACTTTAACATCTTCATCGTTGATGGTTAAAGAAACATCACCTCTTGCCCAAGCTTCAACTTCAAAGGTTTGGTATTCAACGTCCTCAAAACCGTATTCCTTGAATTTGTTGTAGGTGTACTCTTCTGCTTTGGCACCATTAGTTGATCCCGTTAATCTGTGACCAATGGTTTCCGTAGCTTCTTTTAGTGTGCTATAACCTTTGGAGTTTTGCTTAATTTCCGTGTCAATTCTTGCAAAGAGCTCGGCTTGTGATTCTTCTTTTTTAGCTTCTGAACATGCCTGTAGGCAAAGTGCACCTATGATGAGGTAAGCGATTTTTTTCATGAGTTTTACGTAGTTTGGTTTAGGTATACAAGTTAGCTAATTTGTTGCTAAGTAAGAACCGTTGCTGACTTGTAAATTTTATAATTCCATGCCCTATTTTTTAAGGAAACAACACATAATGCGTAATTTTATGTCAAAATAAAAATTCATGAAATACGATCAAATACCTAACTCCCTATTTATTAAGAACCGCAAGAAGTTTATGGACCGCATGCAACCTAAAAGTATTGCCGTTTTTAATTCAAATGATATTTACCCAATAGGAGCGGATAGCGTTTTACCTTTTGAGCAACATAGAGATATCTTTTACCTTTCTGGGGCAGATCAGGAAGAAACCATATTAGTATTGTTTCCCGATGCCAACAACAAAAAGCATCGCGAAATTCTGTTTGTTCGTGAAACAAACGAACATATAGCTATTTGGGAAGGAGAAAAATTGACCAAGGAAAAGGCTACAGAAGTATCAGGTATTGAAACCGTTTGTTGGTTACAAGATTTCGATAAGATTTTCTTTGACCTAATGACCGAGGCAGAAACGATATACTTTAATACCAACGAACATTATAGACAAGCGGTAGAAACGCAAACGCGAGAAGATCGTTTTATTGAAAAGTGTAAGCGAGAATATCCTGCTCATAAAGTTGCCAAGAGTAACCCAATTCTTCAAGAAATTAGAGGAATTAAGGAACCAGAGGAGATCGATATCATGCAAACTGCATGTAATATTACCGAAAAAGGTTTCCGTAGATTACTCAGTTTTGTGAAACCGGGAGTAATGGAGTATGAAATTGAAGCCGAATTACTGCATGAATTTGTACGTAACAAATCTAAAGGGTTTGCTTATCCGCCGATTATAGCGTCTGGTAACAATGCTAATGTGTTGCATTATTTAGAGAACAATAAGCCGTGTAATGCGGGCGATTTAATTTTGATGGATACTGCTGCCGAATATGCAAACTATTCAAGTGACCTTACAAGAACTATTCCTGTAAGCGGTACATTCACTAAAAGACAAAAAGAAGTTTATAATGCTGTTTTGCGAGTAAAGGACGAGGCTACTAAAATGTTGGTGCCGGGAACTCTTTGGGCAGAATATCATAAAGAATGTGGTAAACTAATGACTTCTGAATTGTTAGGACTTGGGTTATTGGATAAGGCAGATGTGCAGAATGAGAACCCAGAATGGCCAGCATACAAAAAGTACTTTATGCACGGAACCAGTCACCACATTGGTTTAAATACGCATGATTACGGAGCATTGAAAACACCTATGAAAGCAAATATGATATTTACCGTAGAACCGGGTATTTATATTCCTGCAGAAAATATGGGAATCCGTTTAGAAGACGATGTGGTTATTCAAGAAAATGGAGAACCTTTTAACTTGATGGCAAATATACCCATCAAGGCAGATGAAATTGAAGAACTAATGAACAAATAAGAGCTGGCATGAAATTAGTATCGTGGAATGTGAATGGTATACGGGCATCCGTAAAAAAAGGTTTTGAAGATATCGTAAAAGATTTTGATGCCGATGTGTTTTGTGTGCAAGAGACAAAGGCTCAAGATGATCAGGTTGCCGAAGCATTGAAAGAAATTACAGATTATGAACTGTTTAGTAATAGTGCCAAAAGAAAAGGCTACTCGGGTACAGGTATTCTATCAAAAGAAAAACCGGTTGCCTTTAATAAAAACATGGGTGTAGCACTTCATGATTTGGAAGGAAGAATTACACATGCGGAATATGAGCACTTCCATTTAGTAAATGTGTATATTCCTAATAGTGGTAGCGGATTAAAAAGATTGGATTACCGTGCCGGATGGGACAAGGACTTTACCAATTACCTAAAAGAGCTGTCAAAGTCTAAGCCATTGATCATTACGGGCGATTTTAACGTGGCACATACCGAGAACGATTTGGCGAACCCAAAAAGCAATTACAATAAAACATCAGGATTTACACAAGTGGAGATTGATGGGTTTGACAACATGTTGAAGGAAGTCAATTTAGTAGATAGCTTTAGAACCCTACACCCAACAACATTTGATAAATATACTTTTTGGAGTGCAAGAGGTGGTGCACGTGGTAGAAATGTAGGTTGGCGTTTAGATTACTTTTTGGTAAGTGAATCTATTTGGGACAAGGTGAAATCTTCCGAAATTCATGATCAGATCATGGGCAGTGATCATTGTCCTATTAGTTTGGAAATTGAATTTTAGAATATCACTTTAATTAGTATTTGTTCTGGCTAAGAGATTGGTCAGAACAAATACCAATAGTGCTGGCAATACCCATCCCAAACTATACTGCTGAAGCGGAATCCACGAAAAAGTGTTTGCCGCAGGTGCCAAAGCACTTATACTTCCTAAAAAGTCGGGTATACTAAATAATATGGTGGTAATCGTAACCGCTCTGAAAACTAAAACTGATGCATATTTATCCGGCACTACATTCAATAAAATAAGGATAATCGTTATGGGGTAAATAAACATTAGAGAGGGTATGGCTACCGCAATGATGTAAGCTACATTAAATTGACCCATTAATACACCCAATAAACTACCTATAACTGCCATAAGGGTATATACTTTTTTAGATTCATGAAATCTCGATGCAACAAAATCTGCCGTACCGGTAACAATACCTACTGCGGTGGTAAAGCATGCTAGTCCTACTAGAATACTTAAAAACAAATTGCCAATGTTGCCCAAACTCTGCTTTGCCAAGCCAGATAATATCTCTGTTCTAGTGGTATCTGTATTAAAAGCTGTGTGAGACAATGCGCCTGAAAGAATTAAGCCCATATAGATTAAGAACAAAGCTAAACCGGCAAACCAAGCAGCGTTTCTTATCATTGTTTTCTTGTCATCATATGATGCATTAACATATTTTAGATTGATAGAGATAATAATTACTCCGCCTACGACCACAGCGCCTATGGCATCGAATGTTTGGTACCCTTCTAATATTCCGTTGGTGAACGGACTTGCGATTGTCGTGTTTCCAAAATCGAACGGAAAAGAGAAAACGGTTATGCCAATGATCAATAGCAGTATAACGATGATAGCAGGAGTTAAAATCTTCCCTAGTATATTTAATATTTTAGAACGGTTTAATGCGAACAGCAAAACCAATGCAAAATAAACGCTGCTAGTAAACCAAGATGATATGTCCCAATACGGTTGAATTGCCATTTCGTGGGTTACCGAAGCTGTTCTAGGGCTTGGTAATGCTATGGCAATGGCATAAATAAAAAACGCATAGATGAGACTAAATGTCGGTGATACCTTATTTCCAAAATCGATTAGGGTGCCTTGTAGTTTTGCATGTGCCAAAATACCAAGAACGGGAATGGCTACGGCAGACAACCCAAAACCAATTGTAACGATTAGCCATTGATTTCCAGAATTAAAACCTAATAATGGAGGTAGAATAAGGTTCCCTGCTCCAAAAAAAAGAGAAAATAGGGCAAAGGCGGTTACTAGGGTTTCCTTCTTTTTAAACATAGATACAAATTACGTGAAAGATTATTAAAAAACAGGCAAGCCAAGGTTTTTCATTTTCTGAAACAGCAAAAAAAAGCGCATTGACAACAGGTTAGGTAAAACTCACAACAATTAGTGGTTCAGTCTGTTAATATACAGTACTTTAACAATAGGAAAATAAGCGTATGCTAATTTCCTTGAGTTTCAACCTAATATATTAACCGCATTTTCTCGATTACCCAAATCGGAATTCTTGCAATAAAACCTACAGCATGAAAAAAATATTTTGCAGCATCTTCGGCCATCACTACACAATCTCCAAAAAAGTGACATCTCACATTAAAGAATACAAATGTATTCACTGTCAAAAAGAAGTTACTACCGATGTAAGTGGCAATTTATCAATTTTAACTCCCGAATTACAAGATATCAATAGAACGTTAGAACATATTTATCAAAGAAGACATACAGCTACACAGCAACAGGTAGCATAAATTTGGGTATTTGTTAGTCAAATGAATTCCAACCCTGTGCGGTTAGCGGAATCTTAGTATTATTCCTAGAAATTAAGTAAGCCCCTTCGTCTTTTCCCGTGGTATGCCCTATGACGGTAAGGTTAGGATTGCCTTTAATTTTTGGGAATTCTTTTTGGTCAATAGTGAACAATAATTCATAATCCTCACCACCACTTAACGCTACAAGCGTACTGTCTATCTTGAATTCTTCACAAGCAGATATTACTGTTGGGTCTAACGGAATTTTATCTTCGTACAGATCTATACCCAGTCCGCTACTCTTACTTAAATGTAGAATTTCAGATGAAAGTCCGTCACTAATATCTATCATTGATGTTGGGTGAACTTCCAATTGTTTTAATAACTCTGGAATGTCTTTTCTCGCTTCTGGCTTCAATTGTCGCTCAACGATGTACGAATATGGTTCTAAATCGGGCTGACTGTTCGGGTTTACTTTAAATACCTCTTTTTCCCTTTCCAGAACCTGTAAGCCCATATATGCCGCACCTAAATCACCTGTTACTACCAGTAGGTCGTTTGGTTTTGCACCTGATCGGTAAGCAATATCTTCTTCATTGGCGATACCTAAAGCGGTAACACTGATCATTAATCCGGTCTTGGAAGATGTGGTGTCACCACCTACTAGGTCAACATTGTACGTTTTACAGGCTGTTGCCACACCTGCATACAATTCTTCAAGTGCTTCCAAAGGAAACCTATTAGAGACTGCAATAGAAATGGTTACCTGTGTAGCTGTAGCATTCATGGCGTAGATGTCCGATAAGTTGACCATAATGGCCTTATAACCCAAGTGCTTTAATGGCATATAGGCAAGGTCAAAATGAACGCCTTCAATTAAAAGGTCGGTGCTTACAATAGTCTTTTTATCCTTGAAGTCTAAAACAGTGGCATCGTCACCTATTCCTTTAAGTGTAGATTTTTGTTTTATTTCAAAACCTTTGGTGAGATGTTCTATGAGTCCGAATTCACCCAGTTTTTCCAATGATGTTCTTTCTTGTTCTTTATCTTCTAGCATGTTGCAAAAATAAGAAGTAAAATAAGATGTATGGCATAAAAAAGACCGAAGCTGAAAAGCATCGGTCTTAGTGTTGATATTATAAGGTAATTGAAGACTTATCCTAAAGAATACCCGTCTCTGTATGTACGTCTTACATACTTGTTTGCAGGTTCAAAATTTGTGATTTTCATATTGGCGGCATCCCATTGTAGACGTTTTCTACCGTGGTATTGTTTTCCGCCACCCCAGAAACTTTGATTTTCTACCGTTGGATCTACTTCAAAGTAAGATTTTAATGCCAAGTTTCCAATTAGGATACTTTCTGTAAACGGACCGGCATAATCAAACGATGAACTCGTTTCTGCATTTCCGTAACCTGCCATACATGCATTTACCCATTGTAGGTAGTGACCTTCCGGTACACGCGCAATGGTTTGTTCAACTTCAAACTGTTCGTTTAGGCTCAGTGGAAGTAAACGTGGATTTGCACCATAGCAATCTGCCATTAATTTTCCTTTTGTACCAATGAAAAGTACGCCACCATCCCAGTTTCCTAAGGCTTCATCATCGCCTAGTTCTTCTGGTCTTTCTGGTAGTAATCCACCATCCATCCAAGTAACTTTTATTTTCCCTTTGCCATCCGTTCTTGGGTAGCTTAAATGTATTTTGCTGGAGTTCGGGAAACTCTTTGGATAATCTTTATATTGGAAATTGCCACTGAAGGAATCAGAAACACTACATTCAACCGTATCAGGATATAAAATCGGTAAGATTCTATATACCGGATCCATTATATGGCATGCCATGTCGCCCAAAGCACCTGTTCCAAAATCTGACCAACCTCTCCAATCAAACGGAAGATATGCGTCATTATAATCTCGCATTGCAGCAGTTCCTAACCAAAGATCCCAATTCAAGCCTTTTGGTATTCGGTCTTTCTTGGTGGGAGTTTGTAATGCTTGAGGCCAAATAGCTCTATTTGTCCAACATTTTACGGTATGTACCTCTCCAATGATACCCGTATCATAAATTTCTTTCATGGTACGTACACCATCGCCAGAACCACCTTGGTTGCCCATTTGCGTAACTACCTTGAATTTTTTTGCAGCTTCGGTCAGCATTCTTGCTTCCCAAATGTCATGTGTCAACGGTTTTTGTACATACACATGCTTGCCCATAGACATTGCCTGGTAAGCTGCAACGGCATGGTTATGGTCGGGAGTAGATACAGATACCGCATCTATATTTTTACCTTCCTTCTCTAGCATTTCCCTAAAATCATTGTAATAACTTGCTTTTGGGAAAGCTTCTCTTGAGGCAACTGCCTGTCTGTCGTCTACATCACACAGCGAAACAATATTTACGTTTAGGCTCTCGGCAAAAGAGGCAATATCACTTTGGCCTTTACCGCCTGCGCCAATACCGGCAATGTTTAATTTATCACTTGGAGCAATATACCCCGTACCTCCAAGTACATGTCTTGGTACGATCATAAAACCGGCTGCCGCCATACCGGTATTCTTCATAAATTTTCGGCGGGTGTTCTTTTTGTCGTTGATTTTTTTCTGTGACATAAGTTGTTGTTGTTTGATTTGGTAATGAAGATACTTGAATTCTTTTAAATTTTAAATGCTTGGCAGTTTTAATACCTCCTGTATGAATGCATTTAGTATCTTTAAGTGTTGACTGTAAATTGATTGCATGAAAAAACTGCTTTGGGTTTTAACATTTTCTTTGCTTTTAGGTTGTTCTTCAGATGATACTATTGATGCTGATCTGGAAAATGAATTAGAAGAAGAATCGCCTACCAATTTGCCAGATGAGGTTGGAACTGTGCCATGTGACAACGGATTAGCAGGTATATACCCATGCAACGGTTATGATTTGGTAGCGCATATGTCTTTGGATATTTTTTCTGCGGATGAGGCTAATGATATTTGGGGTTGGACCGATACTGAAACCGGTAAGGAATATGCTATAATGGGATTGGATAACGGTACTGTTTTTATTGATGTTTCTAACGCAGAAAACCCTGTTTATTTAGGAAAATTGCCAACGGCAACAAGTGCCAGTTCATGGAGGGATGTAAAAGTTTTTGAAGATTATGCTTATGTGGTCTCTGAAGCTAACGATCATGGAGTTCAGGTTTTTGATCTAAAGCGGTTGCGAAATATTGCAGACGTTCCCCAAGAGTTTACGGCAGATGGGCGTTATACCGGACTTGGAAATGCGCATAACATTGTAATCAATGAAACCACTGCTTTTGCCTATCCGGTAGGTACCGATAGAGATGATGAGTTTAATGGCGGAGTACATTTTTTGGATCTTCAAAATCCTGTAGAGCCATCACTAGCAGGTGGTTGGGGCTTAAACGGGTATACACACGATGCTCAGGTAATTACATACAATGGTCCTGATGCTGATTTTCAAGGTGCTGAAATATTTGTGGGTGCTAATGAAGATTTGGTAGTGGTGGTAGATATTTCAGATAAGAATGCACCCGTAACCCTGGCCACGTTGCCATACCCAAATATTGGTTATACACACCAAGGTTGGTTTACAGATGACCATCGTTATTTTATTCTTGGTGATGAATTAGATGAGGTTAGGCAAGGTTTTCAAACGCGAACCTTGATTTTTGATATGGCAGATTTACAGAATCCTGTACTGCATCATACATATTTAGGACCTACGAGTGCCATTGATCATAATGGTTATGTTTTGCAAGATGATTTTTTGTTGGCCAATTATACTGCCGGGGTACGAATTTTAGATATTTCTGATATTGAGAATAGCGTAGTTGTTGAAACGGGGTATTTTGATACCTATCCTGAAAATGACAATACGCAGTTTGCAGGCGTATGGAGTGTTTACCCTTATTTTGAAAGTGCTAATATTATTGTAAGCGATATTAATAGTGGTTTCTTTATCATCAAAAAATCCAACTAATGATAAGACCAATGCTGTTGTGTGTAGTGCTATGTATCTTATTTTCTTGTGCTAAAGAAGATGCGGAGCTTACATTTCAGGGTCTCAATACTGAATTTGAGGGAGAGTTGGCTTGGGTCAAAACTTTTGGCGGTAGTGGTAATGAAAGTGCACAGAGCATTATTAAAACAACAGATGGCGGTTTTGCCGTTTTAGGGTATACCGGCAGTATCGATGGCGATATTGCTTCAAAGTTTGAAGAGGAGAACGATTATTGGTTTTTGAAATTTGATGCCAACGGAATGTTGCAATGGAACAAAACTTATGGTGGTAGTATGGACGATATCGGTCAAAGTTTAGTTCAAACAAGTGACGGTGGTTATGCTTTAACGGGTTATGCCATGAGTAGTGATGGTGATGCTAGTAATAATGAGGGGTTTCATGACAACTGGATTTTAAAGTTAGATGCGCAAGGCAGTTTGGAGTGGGAAAGTAGTTATGGTTTTTCCGGACACGATCATTCGTACGATATTCTAGAAGCATCACAAGGTGGATACTTTTTTACGGGTTTTTTAGATATTACCTCTGCCAGGGCAGATGGCAATACAGAAAAAGGAAACTCTTTAACAAGTCATGGTGTTGGTGAATTTTGGGGAACCAAAATAGATGAAAACGGTAGTATTCAGTGGCGAGGTTATTTTGGAGGCACAAACAATGATCGTGCACATAGTGTGGTTCAAAGCGATGATGGTGGCTTTGTAATGGCAGGTTTTACTGAAAGTGATGATTACGATATTAGTAGTACCAATGGTAGTTATGAGTTCTGGGTGGTAAAGGTAGATTCATTTGGCAATTTAATTTGGGAGCATTCTTTTGGTGGTGATGGTATTGAGGTTGCTTATGATATAGCAAAAACCGCAGATGATGGTTTTGTTGTGGTAGGCAATACTTTTAGTGACAATGGAGATATATTGATCAACCATGGTGAGTCTGATATGTGGATGATAAAAATTGATGCGGAAGGAAATCTAATTTGGGAGCAGACCTATGGCGGAACCAAGTTTGATCTGGCAAAAGCCGTGGTTCAAAGTGTAGATGGTGGGTTCTATATTACCGGTAATACTAAAAGCGATGACAAGGACAGCTCGTTTAATTATGGCGAGAATGATATTTGGGTGGTTAAAACGAACAGTTTTGGAGCGTTGGTCTGGGAAAAATCATTTGGCGGATCCGGACTCGATTTTGCATATGATATTCTTGAAAATGAGGACGGAAGTGTAATGGTGGTGGGTGAAACGGCAAGTACCGATTTCAATTCTTTGACCACTAAGGGAAATACAGATCTGGTACTTCTTAAAATTAAATAACCTGCGATAGTCAATCATAGTATTTCTCTATCTACTTATACGTTATAATAATGTTAGGTTCTATGGTAAAAACCTACTTATAACGTATATTTGTGAACTATTTTTAGATTAAATCGAGATATTATGATTCAAGTATCAGAAACGGCTAAACAGAAAGTCATCACCCTTATGACAGAAGAGGGTTTTGATGCTTCTAAAGATTTTGTGCGTGTTGGTGTTAAGAGTGGTGGGTGCAGTGGATTATCTTACGAGTTAAACTTCGATAATAAGAAGGATGATACTGATAAAGTGTTCGAAGACAATAATGTACGAATTATCGTTGATAAAAAAAGCTTTTTATATTTAGTAGGAACTGTGTTGGAATACTCAGGTGGTCTAAACGGAAAAGGTTTTGTTTTTAACAACCCTAACGCACAAAGAACGTGTGGTTGTGGCGAAAGTTTTTCATTATAGAATGAAGTGATGTTTTAAATATGTTAAGAAGAAATGTAGTTAATTTAACTCATTAATTTTTAACTTATTAACTATGAATATATGGCATATACAGAAGAAGAATTAAAGAAAGAATTGGAAACCAAAGAGTACGAGTATGGTTTCTATACAGATATTGAGTCCGAAACGTTTCCTAATGGTTTAAACGAAGAAATCGTTATTGCCATTTCAAAGAAAAAGGGAGAGCCGGAATGGATGACGCTATGGAGATTGGAGGCTTTCAAGTATTGGAAGGAAATGGAAGAGCCAGAATGGGCTAATGTGCATTACCAGAAACCAGATTTTCAAGCGATATCTTACTATTCTGCACCAAAGAAAGCGGATCCGAACAAAACATTGGATGATGTTGATCCAGAGTTATTAGAAATGTACAAGAAATTGGGTATTTCTGTAGATGAGCAAAAGAAACTTCAAAATGTAGCTGTTGATATTGTGATGGATTCCGTATCCGTAGCAACTACATTTAAAAAGACCTTGGCAGAAAAAGGTATTATTTTCTGTTCGATCTCAGAAGCTATTAAGGATCATCCGGAATTGGTGAAGAAATATATTGGCTCTGTAGTTCCTAAAAAAGATAATTTTTACGCGGCATTAAATTCCGCTGTATTCTCTGATGGTAGTTTCTGTTATATTCCTAAAGGGGTACGTTGCCCAATGGAGCTATCAACTTATTTTAGAATTAACCAAGCAGGTACAGGTCAGTTTGAACGTACATTGGTAATCGCAGACGAAGACAGTTACGTAAGTTACCTTGAAGGCTGCACAGCACCTTCTAGAGATGAAAACCAATTACACGCTGCTGTGGTAGAGCTTATCGCTTTGGACGGAGCGGAGATTAAATACTCAACGGTACAAAACTGGTTCCCTGGTGGAAAAGATGGTAAAGGTGGGGTGTTCAACTTTGTAACCAAAAGAGCTATGGTTGAAAAGAACGCTAAAGTATCTTGGACACAGGTTGAAACGGGATCTGCCGTAACGTGGAAATATCCTTCTTGTATCTTAAAAGGGGATAACGCTATTGGAGAGTTCTACTCGATTGCAGTTACCAATAATTACCAACAAGCCGATACGGGTACTAAAATGGTTCATATTGGTAAAAACACAAAGAGTACCATAATCTCTAAAGGTATTTCTGCAGGTAAATCGCAAAATAGTTACCGTGGTCTAGTACAAGTGAATAGCCGTGCTGAAGGGGCGCGTAATTTCTCTCAGTGCGATTCGCTCTTAATGGGTAACGAATGTGGCGCACACACTTTCCCTTACATTGAGGCAAAGAATAAAAGCGCGATGATAGAGCACGAAGCTACTACGAGTAAAATTGGTGAAGATCAAATTTTCTACTGTAACCAAAGAGGTATAGATACGGAAAAAGCAATTGCTTTGATCGTAAACGGTTTTAGTAAAGAGGTTTTGAACAAACTACCAATGGAGTTTGCAGTAGAAGCACAAAAACTATTAGAAATTAGTTTAGAAGGTTCTGTAGGATAAAGAATAGTCAATAGTATAAAATAAGCCGTAGGCACCAGAATATTTAAAGTAACATATTATGTTGAAAATTAAAGATCTACATGCTAGTGTAGAGGATAAAGAGATATTAAAAGGGATTAACTTAGAAGTAAAAGCAGGTGAAGTACATGCTATTATGGGACCAAATGGTTCTGGTAAAAGTACATTGGCTTCAGTAATTGCAGGTAATGAGAACTTTGAAGTTACCCAAGGGTCAATTGAATTAAGTGGAGAAGATTTAGAAGAGGTATCACCAGAAGAAAGAGCGCACAAAGGTGTTTTTCTTTCTTTTCAATATCCAGTTGAAATTCCAGGTGTTTCTGTTACCAACTTTATGAAAACTGCCATTAACGAATCTCGTAAGGCAAAGGGTCTAGAAGATATGCCTGCAAAGGATATGCTAAAATTAATTCGTGAGAAATCTGAATTATTGGAGATTGACCGCAAGTTCTTATCTAGATCATTGAACGAAGGTTTTTCCGGTGGTGAGAAAAAGAGAAACGAGATTTTTCAAATGGCAATGTTAGAGCCTAAAGTGGCAATCTTGGATGAAACCGATTCTGGATTGGATATTGATGCCCTTAGAATTGTTGCTAGTGGTGTAAATAAGTTAAAGAGCAAAGACAATGCAGTAATATTGATTACGCACTACCAACGTTTGTTAGAATATATCGTACCTGACTATGTACATGTTTTACATAATGGTAAAATTGTAAAATCTGGCGGTAAAGAACTTGCGTTAGAGCTAGAAGAAAAAGGATACGACTGGTTAAAGCAAGAAACAGCGGTGTAATTAAGTATACAGTATTCAGTGGTGGTAATCAGAGATTATACCAACTGCTACTGTAAACTGGCAACTGAAAAAATATGGATTTAAAAGATAAATTGATTTCCTCTTTTATGGCGTTTGAAAACAACGTGGATGTTGAACATCCCGTACATGATGTTCGTATGGCGGCCATAAAGAACTTTGAGGAAAAAGGGTTTCCTTCCAAAAAAGAGGAAGCATGGAAATATACATCACTAAATAGCTTACAGAAAATTGATTTTAGCATTTTTCCAAAGGAAGACAATGCGTTGGAATACAAAGATGTAAAGCGTTATTTTTTACACGAGATCGATTCTTATAAAATTGTTTTCGTTGACGGTATATATAGCTCTTACCTTTCTGAAACTACACATGATGGGGTAGACATTTGCTTAATGAGTGCAGCGCTAACAAAGCCAATGTACAAACCGGTTATTGATGTGTATTTTAATAAAATTGCATCTAAAGACGAGTCTTTGACATCTTTGAATACGGCATTTAGTCGAGAAGGCGCATATATTTATATTCCTAAAAACAAGATGCCTAAAAAGCCTATTGAAATTTTACATTTCTCTACTGGTAATGAGGCGTCGTTGATGCTGCAGCCACGTAATTTAATTGTGGTTGAAGAAAATGCCGAGGTGCAAATTATTGAGCGTCACCAGAGTTTGACCTCTAATGAGGTGCTTACCAATGCGGTTACCGAAATATTTGCCGATAAAAGTGCCATCGTTGATTTTTATAAAATTCAGAATGATGTTGAATCTGCATCTTTGATCGATAATACCTATATAGATCAAAAAGATAAGAGTGTTGTTAAATTACATACCTTCTCGTTCGGGGGTAAATTAACGCGTAACAACCTTAACTTTTATCAGAATGGGGAGTATATAGATTCTACTATGAAAGGTGTTACTATATTAGGTGAAAAGCAACATGTAGATCACCATACCTTAGTGCATCATATTGAGCCTAATTGTGAAAGCCACCAAGACTACAAAGGTATTTATGGTGATAGTTCAACTGGGGTGTTTAATGGTAAAATTATCGTAGATAAAATAGCTCAAAAGACCAATGCTTTTCAACAGAATAACAATATTTTGATCAGTGATAAAGCAAGTATCAATACAAAACCTCAATTAGAGATTTTTGCCGATGATGTAAAATGTTCTCATGGTTGTACTATTGGTCAATTAGACGAAGATGCATTGTTCTACCTACAATCAAGGGGGATTCCACAGAAAGAGGCTAGAGCATTATTAATGTATGCCTTTGCAAATAACGTACTGTCTTCTGTTCGTATTCCTGAACTAAAGACGAGAATAAATAAACTGATTGCTAAAAAGCTGGGGGTAAACCTTGGGTTTGATTTATAGGATATTATACGTAAGTATCATATATAAAGGATAGTTATTTAGTTAGCTATCCTTTTTTATTTTAATCTGATGTTGAACTAAATCATATTTCAATAATATATGTTTTCATTATCGGGTATCTTTGTATATAAGAAGATTGACTATGTTAGATATTAAAAAAATAAGAGAAGATTTTCCAATTCTTAAGCGAGAAGTAAATGGTAAGCCATTGGTCTATTTAGACAACGCCGCTACATCTCAAACTCCGCAGCAAGTGATAGATGCCATTGTAGATTATTATCAGAACTACAACGCAAATATTCACCGTGGGGTACATACACTGTCTCAAGAAGCAACAGATAAGTATGAGCAAGCTAGGTTAAAGATTCAAAAGCATTTTAATGCCGCTAAATCTTATGAGATAATTTTTACTTCGGGTACAACGCACAGTATAAATCTGGTTGCAAACGGATTCTCATCGCTTATAAAAAAAGGAGATGAGGTTTTGGTATCAGCAATGGAGCACCATTCTAACATTGTGCCATGGCAAATGTTATGTGAACGAACTGGTGCAATATTGAAAGTAATTCCTATGAACCAAGAAGGGGAATTAAGAATGGATGTGTTTGACGATTTACTTTCAGATAAAACAAAATTGATTTTCTGTAACCATATCTCAAATGCTTTAGGAACTATCAATCCTATTGAGGAAATCATTGAAAAAGCTCATAAAGTTGGAGCAGCGGTGTTAATTGATGGGGCACAGGCAGCTCCGCATTTAGTTGCAGATGTACAAGCTTTAGATGTTGACTTTTATACTTGTTCCGCTCATAAAATATGTGGACCAACGGGAGTTGGTATGTTATACGGTAAAGAAGAATGGTTGAATAAGTTACCACCGTATCAAGGTGGTGGCGAAATGATCGCAGAGGTTACTTTTGAGAAAACCACCTATGCAGATTTGCCCCACAAGTTTGAAGCCGGTACGCCCAATATATGTGGCGGTATTGCTTTTGGTGCTGCATTGGACTATATGAACGGTGTTGGTTTTAAGGAAGTTGCCAAGTATGAGCACGAATTACTGGAATATGCTACGCAAGAATTATTAAAGATAGACGGACTCAAAATTTACGGAACGGCAAAGAACAAGACTTCCGTAATTTCATTCAATATAGAAGGTATTCACCCTTATGATATGGGCAGTATTTTAGATAAATTGGGTATTGCGGTACGTACGGGCCATCATTGTGCACAACCTATTATGGATTTCTTTAAAATACCGGGTACCGTTCGTGCCAGTTTTGCATTTTACAATACCAGGGAAGAAGTAGATGTATTGATTGCCGGTGTCTTAAAAGCTAAAAGTATGTTGTTGTAGAACGAAGTGTTATAGATACTGTTAAGGTTTGATATGCTTCAATTGTTATCGTATTTTTGTATAAAATAAAGCAATGGAAATTAAAGAGATACAAGAGGAGATTATAGACGAATTTTCCATGTTCGATGATTGGATGCAGCGGTATGAATATATGATAGAATTGGGTAAATCCCTGCCGTTGATTAAGGAAGAATATAAAACTGAAGACAATATCATTAAGGGTTGCCAAAGTAAGGTGTGGGTGCATGCTGAATTGGAAGACAACAAATTGGTTTTTACGGCAGATAGCGATGCCATAATAACAAAAGGTATAATAGCTATTTTAATTAGGGCATTTAGCAACCAAAAACCACAAGATATTTTAGATGCCGATACACAATTTATTGATGAAATTGGGTTAAAAGAGCATTTGTCGCCTACACGGGCAAACGGTTTGGTGAGTATGATCAAACAATTAAAGTTATACGCAGTTGCGTATCAAACACAAATTGAAGAATAGAAATTATGAGTGACGAAAATATAGCAGAGGATAGTGCAGAATTAGGAGAAAAAATCGTTCGTATTTTAAAGACGATTTATGATCCAGAAATTCCTGTTGATATCTACGAATTAGGGTTGATCTATGACGTTTTGGTGAACGAAGATAATGAGGTGAAGATACTAATGACCCTTACCTCTCCAAATTGCCCTGTGGCTGAAAGTTTACCGGCAGAAGTAGAAGAAAAAGTAAAGTCTTTAGATGCTATTAAAGATGCTGAGGTAGAAATTACTTTTGATCCACCTTGGACACAAGATTTAATGAGCGAAGAGGCAAAATTAGAACTAGGTCTGCTTTAAAGAGATTGTTCTATTTTTAAAAGATGCCATTATGCAAGATGAGATAATAAATAAAGTTGCTCAAAGTAAGCTTATTACTTTTAACCTTGAGGATTACTACCCGAAAGGCGAAAGAATGGTATTGGACATAAAAGATTGGTTGTATGAAGGCTTTATTCTTAAAGAAAAAGAATTTAGAGCCTTTGTTGAAGAACATGATTGGTCTCAATATAAAGATGCCTATGTTGCTATGCATTGTTCTACAGATGCAATAATACCGGGTTGGGCTTACCTGCTATTAAGTGTTAAGCTTAGCGGTATTGCCAAAAAAGCGGTGCAAGGCTCATTGGTAGATTTAGAGACGAGTATTTATCAATCTATAATTGAAAATATCGATGTTTCTGAATATCAAGATAAATTAATAATTATTAAAGGATGCAGTAAAAAACCTGTGCCAGCTAACGCTTATCTGTTTCTAGCCGAGCGGTTGAAACCGGTCGCAAAGTCCATTATGTACGGCGAAGCATGCTCTTCGGTACCATTATACAAGAGAAAATAACAATTTCCTGTTTAAAGAAGTTGCGAAGTATTCTTACATTTGCGCAACTATAAATTATAAACATTAATTATTATGAAAAAAATTGTATTAACCCTAGCTCTTGCTTTTGTTGCAACCGTTGGTTTCTCTCAAACGGAAGAAGAATTAAAAACACAGTTAGGTGCAGCTAAAGATTCTATTGCAGCTATACAAGGTAGAGCAGATGCAATTCAAGGTAAAATCGATGCCTTACCAGGTTGGAAAAAAGGTGCTTTTGGTACTATTGGTGCTAACTTGAGCAGCTTTAATAATTGGTACGGTCAAGGTACACCAGATTTAGCTTCTGGTAACATTGGTGTAACCGTAAATGCTTTTGCCAATTTAAAGGAAGAAAAATTCTTTTGGAGAAACTCTGCAAACGTAAACCTTGGATGGGTAAAGTTCGACGATAAGAACGACGATACCGATGATGATAGCTTCCAAAAAGGAACGGATGTTTTCAACATCACATCTCTTTATGGTAGAAACATTAGTGAGAAGTGGGCTATTTCAGGTTTGGCTGAATACCGAACTACTATTTTAGATAATTTCAATGATCCTGGGTACCTTGATTTAGGTGTTGGTGCCACTTGGAACCCAATTACCGACTTGGTCGTTGTTATTCACCCTTTAAACTACAACTTTGTATTTAGTGATAACGATGCAGTTTTTGAATCTTCTTTAGGTGCTAAGATCGTTGCCGATTATACTAAAAAGATCGGTGCTGTAAACTTTAAATCTAACCTATCTATGTTTCAAAGCTATAAGAGCGGTGACCTTTCGAACTTAACTTGGATCAACTCTTTTGGTTACACGTTATGGAACGGAATCGGTTTAGGTTTTGAATTCGGTTTACGTGACAACAAGCAAGAAGCTTTAAACTTTGCATTAGCTGACAATCCTGCAGAGACATTCGATACTGTTGACAACAAGTTACAGACCTATTTCTTAGTAGGTCTTAACTACGCGTTCTAAGTATTAAAAACGTATAAGTGTATAAATTAAAAAAGCCCTCTGTTTAGAGGGCTTTTTTCGGTTAAGTAATTATCGTAAAATTTGGGATTTTACTTTTTGTTATCATAAGTAAAATATCGATTTGGGGTCAATACCTTTGCTTAAGTACACTGTAAAATTAATACATATGGTCTTGCTGAAAACAATTTATGTTGTGAACTGAACGCATTGTGTGGTGAGATTTATCATCGGTTTAATTTCATCGATGAACTACACTAATTTGATTAAAATTGGTCATTAATACTCGTCTAAATGTTCTGGGTATAAGAAATTGTTATACGGAAAACGGGTAACATGTATATCTCTTACTTCGTCGTAGACTCGTTTTCTAAACTCATCAAGGTTTTCTTTGTTCAATGCAGAAATGAAAATGGCACGGTCACCTACTTTTTCCATCCAGGTATGTTTCCAATCATTGATGGTAAAATGTCTTCCGGTGCGTTCTGTAATTAAATCATCGTCATCTATAGTTTCATGCTCGTACTGATCTATTTTATTGAAGACCATAATTGTTTTTTTATCCGAGCTTTTAATATCCGACAAAATATTATTTACAGAATCTATATGTTCTTCAAACTGCGGATGCGAAATGTCAACAACGTGCAATAACAAATCTGCTTCACGAACTTCATCTAAAGTACTTTTAAAGCTTTCTACCAGTTGGGTAGGTAGTTTTCTAATAAATCCTACCGTGTCACTTAAAAGAAAAGGTAAATTACCTAAAACGACCTTTCTAACCGTAGTATCCAAGGTGGCAAACAGTTTATTCTCCGCAAATACATCACTCTTACTTATAACGTTCATTAGGGTAGATTTACCCACGTTGGTATACCCAACCAATGCAACCCTTACCAAGGCACCACGGTTACCTCTTTGGGTTTCCATTTGGCGGTCAATTTTGTTCAGTTTCTTTTTCAGTAAAGTAATACGGTCACGAACAATACGTCTATCGGTTTCAATTTCCGTTTCCCCGGGTCCGCGCATACCAATACCCCCTTTTTGTCGCTCTAGGTGTGTCCAAAGTCCGGTTAGCCTAGGCAATAGATATTCATATTGTGCCAGCTCTACTTGGGTACGGGCGTAACTTGTCTGTGCGCGCTGTGCAAAAATATCTAAGATCAAACTTGTTCTATCAATGATCTTACAACGTAGTATTTTTTCAATGTTTCGTTGCTGAGCAGGCGTAAGCTCATCATCAAAAATAACGGAACCTATTTTGTTCTCCTCAACATATTGCTGTACCTCTTCCATTTTACCGCTACCAATTAGTGTTTTTGGGTTGGGTACGTCCATACGTTGTATAAACCGTTTTGTTACTTCGCCACCAGCGGTATAGGTAAGGAACTCTAACTCATCTAAATACTCAGATACCTTTTCTTCACTCTGTTCCCTATTGATAATACCAATAAGAACCGCTTTTTCATAATCTATACTCTTCTTTTCTATCATAATAACGTAAAGTGCAAAATTAAGCAATTACCCATAAGCTATTTCGTATTTTTATTGACTCGATACTCAAGAGTACTTGCTCTGCAGTAGTTTATACCTTAATTATATACATGCGATTACCATTTTTTAAGAAAAAGACTAAAAAACAGCGCTATACGGTCGCTTTCTACAATTTAGAAAATCTATTTGATCCAGAACGTAATGTGAACATATTGGATAAGGATTTTACCCCTAACGGAGTTAAAAAGTGGACGGTAGAAAAATACCAGCGTAAATTACAGAAACTTGCCAAAACAATTTATAGAATAGGAGATGAAGAACATCCTTATCCTCCTGCTTTAATTGGTGTAGCCGAAGCAGAGAATAATAGTGTGCTTAAAGCATTGTTAGATACCGATCCGTTAGATGATGTGGATTATGGTTTTGTACATTTCGATTCTCCAGATGAACGGGGTATCGATACGGGACTTATTTACCGTAGACGATTTTTTAAGTTGCTGCATGCAGAACCTTTGGCACTCTTGGTAGATAATGTCGGTGGCGTTAGAGATACCACAAGAGATATCTTATATGTAAAAGGAGAATTAAATAAAGAATTGGTACACGTCTTTGTAAATCATTGGCCATCTAGAAGAGATGGTGGTGTTGAGACGGAATACAAACGTGTTATTGCGGCAAAAGAGATAGTTCAACGTATAGAAGGTATTAAAACAGAAGAATTGGACCCTAACATTATTGTTATGGGAGATTTTAATGATGATCCCTCATCGTTGAGCATACAGACCTTAAAAGAAGAGGCGGGTCTTTTCAACCCAATGGAGACTTTGCACATACCCAACAGTAGGGGATCATCTGTTTATGGAAACAAGTGGAATATGTTCGATCAAATTTTGGTCTCCAACTCTTTTTTCAATTATGAAAAGAACACCCATAGTTTTGATAAGGCAGATATTTATGATCACAAATCGCTAAGGGAAAAGAAAGGAAAATATAAAGGTACACCCTATCGAACCTTTGTTTCTGACAAATATCTTGGTGGATACAGCGATCACTTTCCGGTTTATGCTATGCTTACTTTCAATTCATAATCCTAAAATTAATAGAAATAAAAATCCTACACATCAAAAAATGGGGTTTTCACAACAGGTTCATCTTTATCTCTAGGTAATTCATCGAATAAAAGTGTTCATTCACCGAACACTCAGCAGGGTTCATATATTTGTAGTCCAAATCTTACAATTGCAACCTACTATGAATTCCTACAAACCAACCTACCGCACAAATAGTATTCTTTTAATACTGTTCTTTATTGTGTTCGCCGCAAATTTTGCAACTGCACAAACATCTCAACAGCGTTTAAAAATAGCTGACAATAATAAGAAGACCGCATTGGCGAATTTTAGGTCTAACTTGGTATCTGAATATGCTCTTGAAAGAACCCAATTACAGGAAGCGGCGAAATTGAACAATTGGAAAATCAAGGAAACACTTGCCAATGGTAAAAAAATAGAGTTACAGGGTATAGGTGCAGATGGTAGCCCTTTGTATTATGAGACATATGCAGATGAAGCTGGGTTGGTTTCAAGAGCTAGTACTTTAAATACCGATGGTTTAATGGGATTGGATTTGGATGGTAATGGAATGAACGTTGGTGTTTGGGATGCTGGTATAGCACTTCAAAATCATGTGGAATATACATCAAGAATTGCTGTTGGAGATGAAAACGCTGAAGTGGATACCCATGCCACTCATGTTACAGGAAGTATTATTTCAACGGGACTTAAAAAAGATGCTAGGGGAGTTGCCAATATGGCGAATGTTATTTCGCATGATTGGACAAGGGATAAGATAGAGGTTACCGAAGCCGCTGCAGATGGTCTTTTGCTTTCTAACCATTCTTACGGTATAAAAGCAGATCGTGTACCAGACTGGTATTTTGGTGCGTATACCAAAGTAGCGCAAGATTGGGACAAGATCATGTACAATGCTCCTTATTACTTAATGGTTACCGCTGCAGGTAATGCTCAAAAAAGTAGCGATAATGATACCCCTATTTACGGTAAAACTGCCGATGGTTTTGACGTGCTTTTGGGTTTCACCATTTCTAAAAACAATATTACGGTTGCCGGTGCCAATTCTAAAATAGATAACAACGGAAACTTAAAAAGTGCCGAAGTTTCTGCCTATAGTAGTTTTGGTCCTGTTGATGATGGTAGAATTAAGCCCGATTTAGCTGGTAACGGCGGTACGGTATTATCTACGGATGCCGCTAGCAATACAAGCTATGATACTTCTTCGGGTACCTCTATGGCTACGCCTGGGGTTACGGGTTCTTTATTATTGTTACAACAATATCATGAAGAGCTTTACGGTGAGTATATGAAAGCTGCTACTTTAAAAGGCTTGGCTTTACATACTGCAGATGACATTGATGCCGAAGGTCCTGATTATAAAATGGGATGGGGAATCATGAACTCCAAAACCGCGGCAGAATTATTGAACAATAAAGATTTTACAAGTCACGTAGCGGAAGAATCGTTGGAAAACGGTGCGTCTTTCTCATTTGAAGTTACTGCTGAAGGTAATGAGCCATTGATCGCTTCTATTTCTTGGACAGATGTACAGTCGAGTTTTGTAAATACAGGTGAACTTAACAATACTACGGCTGCCTTGGTAAACGATCTTGATATTAGAATCACACAAAACGGAAAAACATTTTTACCTTGGAAATTAAATCCTGCTCAAGCCAGTAGTGCCGCTACTAGAGGTGATAATAAGGTTGATCCTTTTGAAAGAGTTGAAATAGCCAATGCCAGTGGTTCATATACCATTACGGTAACCCATAAAGGGGACTTGATAAACGATATGCAAGATTTTTCATTGATCGTTTCTGGTGTGGCAATGACCAGCTGTTCCATTCAAGCTCCAGAAGTTGCCCTTGACGCAGCGGAAACTTCTAGTGTTGAATTAACTTGGGATGCTACTGAAGACGCACTATATGAAATTCAGTACAAAGAAGTACACCAACAAGAATGGACTACCGAGTATATTTCAATCAATACATTTAGCTGGAAAGCATTGTTATTGGATCAAACCTATTCTTTTAGATTAAGAACGTTCTGCTCACAAAACATCGCTTCTGAGTTTAGTGAAGTGGCTACTTTTACCTTTAACGGTGAAGAGACCGAACTGGAAACGTTAAACGCCTTAAGTGCAGATTCTCAAATTCCTTTTAATGTTTACCCAAACCCTGCGGTCGATGAAATTCAGTTGAACGTAAAAACATCGGATACGGCGGTATATAGAATTATGAGCACCAGTGGTGTGGAGTTAAAAATGGATGCCGCTACAAATTCAAGAATCAACGTTTCTGATCTACCTTCTGGTCTTTACGTATTACAGATTCAAGATTTTGATGTTAATAAGAGTACTAAGTTCTATAAGTACTAAATCGGGTTTAATTGATCCTTCTGGATTGTGTGGTAAATGATAGCCCTTGTTGCCCAACGGTGGAGTTCATTATACCTTCAAATAAAGGCTCCGGACTTTCTTTGGGTGCATGCCATTCAAATATGAAATTAGAGCCCGTACCACCTTCAACATCCATCTCATCGATGATAATTTCAACAGTTTCCAATGGTGCCAGATAGATAGGGTGGTTAAAATAGTTTCTTAACGATACACCATGCGTATCAAAATACTCTGCTTTTGTCAAATAAATGGTATCGACATCACTGGTGTTGCGTAAACTCACCATTGCCGTTAAATTATGGGTCTTATGCTCAGAACTGCTGTAAATTTGAGAATAGATAGATAGGTAAGATTTACCATGCTCTAACGAATCCATGGCATTTATGGTCGTTTTTCTCTTTGACCAGTTTTCAGGGTTTATAGAGCTTATTTCCTTTTCTTCCACACAACTTGCTACTAAAACGATTACCGAAAATAATAAGATGCATTTTTTCATAAATAAGACTCTTTTACATAATGATGGTACAAACAAAATTACATCATTCGTTATGTTTTTATATCGTTGGATGCTTTTTTTAACTCAAATCTATTATTTGGCTACTTTCTTTACTTCGTTATCATTCAATAATGCCTCGTTTCTTAGTCGTAAATATACCTGTGCTGTAGTCAATACATCTAATTCGCAATATTTAATAATACGCTTTAGATCATTTTGTTCATAGTAGACGCTGCGTACCATACCGCCATCAATATCCTCTTTTGGTGATGGTATACCCAGTACATGCGCCATTAGTTTTAAGGACGTATAATGCTTGTAATCGCCAAATTTCCAAAGCTCCATCGTATCTATATGTGGTACTTCCCACGGTTTTTTACCGAACAGGTCCAGTTTTTGGGGTAATGATATGCCGTTAATGATCATACGGCGTGCTATGTAAGGGAAATCGAACTCTTTACCATTATGAGCACACAGCACATGCTTTGCATGGTTAAAGTGCTCGTCTAACATATCTTTAAAATCTTGTAGAAGTTTGGCTTCTTCACCGTAAAATGTGGTAATTCTAAAATTTCTACGATCACCTTGAACAATAAAATAACCAACTGAAATACAAATGATCTTACCGAACTCCGCCCAAATACCGGCACGGTCGTAAAATTCCTCTGCGGTTATATCGTCTTTACGTTGGTACTGAGATTTATGTGCCCACAGTTCTTTGGTAGTATCGTCTAACTGGTCAAAAGAGCTCTTTTCTGGTACGGTCTCAATATCTAAAAACAAGATATGTTCAAGATGTATTTTGTTAGGCATAGAAAGGTAAGATACTAATAAGTAGGAAATTATGGTAATTTCGTTATTGTCATTTGCATAAACCACGCTTCATTACCCGATAAGCACTTCTGTTACGTACCAAAAATTGACGTTCAGCTTCTAAAAGGCTAAAAAAAAGCCCCTGAAGAGGCTTATATCGATAGTAATTATTTCTAATTATAGGCTTGTGCAACGGTTACCGTTGTTGTAGCCAGTTTTAGTTATTTCTCAATATTGGTTATTACAGGTTTGAGTGTTTTTGAATTCTTCCATCCTGATAATTTATCTTTTGTTGATTCGCTAATTTCTATTTGAGGGAAAGTATGTTTTAACTCTAAAAATAATTCAAGTAACTTCTTAATCCCTCTAATGGGTTCATCATTCATGTTGCCAATCATATTGTCTAATAGGGTAAATAAAGATTCATTATGCCTCTTTGACACTTTAAAAAGACTAGCAGTCAACAAATCTGTAAATCGTTTAAGAGGTGCATATTCTCCTGATTCTAATTTGCCTAAAATTTGACCTATTATTCTATTGTTGATTTTGTTTTCAGAATTTGCTTTAATCCATATTTCTGCAGCAAGCTCTCTAGCTACTTTGTCACTACACAAAAGCCCTGTAGATAAAAACAAGTAGGTCGATTCTTTGAAATCAGCTCTGTACCATATTTCATATATTCCCTTCAATAAATTAACCATATTCTTTTTACTGCTTTCATCAAAGAATGTAGATTCCTTTAAGTTGTTATGAATAACATGACTTAAGAACATGCTAGGATTATTTGGAGAGAGAAATAAGAATTTTACATCATCATTAGGTTGTATTGTAGTATAGTATTTTTGTTTTTTAAAGTACATATATTCGTAAATACTACTAATCTTGATTTTCTTCTTCTTTTTATTCAAAACATTTTTAAGACTTGAGATAAGAGATTCAGGTTCGTTTTTTTGAAGGTTAAAATCTTTATATTTCAACTCCTTTCTAATCATTTTTTTCTGTACTTGTTTACCAGCTGCATAATCGTATTCTTTATAGAAATGATCTCTCAATCTGCAATCCCAACTATAAGCACCTTTTTCTTTTTGTAAAGGATTAGCTAGATATTCTTGAAAATATGTGATTTCTTCATCGCTGTTTTTACTTAATACGCTTTGAAGCCATAATTCTGGTCTTGATATATTAACGTTTTGAATTTCCAATTGGTCAAAATGATACTTGAGAACTTCTTTAATGTCGCCATCATTTATCTTATCAATATTTTCAAAAATATCAGAGGTGTCTTTATTTATAGGTAGTCTCCCTATGGCTATTTGAAAATCGAATAAATTAATTTCCTCATTTCTTTTTTCATAGGATATAATTCTATCAATTAGAACTTTTGGGTCAACCCAGCATGGAGCATGTGTAGGTGTAGACAATAACTCAAGAGTTAATCCTTTTTTAATTAAAGATTTTGATTGTATGAATAAGGAATGATGTATTTGGTATATATAGTCTGGAATACTTTGATACTCTATCTCTTTGAGATTTTCTTTATACCGTGATTTATAAAAGCGGTCTTTTTTAAGTTTTTTTATCTTTTGGTCTTTAGTTTTTTTAAAACTTTGAAGTTCCAAAGGATATTTATTCATCAAGATTTCTGCAAAATCGTTTAAGTAAAATGCAGCTTCTGACTCAAGGCTTCCAATTTGACTATTCCAACCTTCGAAATTCATTGAAAGATCAAGAGATCGTTTAAAAATCGGTTCTAATTTGGCAACATTGTCTTTGTTTAAAAGAACATTCAGTTTTGGCAAATAACTCAAAAGTAAATCTATATGATAGACTTCATTATTATCAATAACCTGACTTATAAAAAAGATTAAATCATCTAATGACCCGTATGTAGGTAGCTTATTTTCTTCAGATAAAAGTTTTGCATCTTCTACTTCATAGGATTCTTCTTCGATTTCCTCGTTAGAGATAATGTATTCCTTTAAAACTTCCTTTGATGAATGAAATAGATTATCTGCATAGAGACTAACTTCTTCTAACAATTCTTGTTTTTTCGGGTTTCCGTATTTCTCTATTATTTTTGCTGCTCTTAATTGTATTTTTTCATCAACATTTATCAAAGCTTCTGCTGCTTTCTTACAAATAGAAATACTCGAAGATTTATAAACTTTAGCAATTTTATCTAAAATCATTAGCGTTGAATTAACAACAGATTTAGTTTCAGAATTTAATAGAATAGAGGCATTCTCAATAAAGACTTTATGCTTGAACTTCTTCTGATTAGCGACTAATTTGAAATATTTTAAAACTGTATTTATTACTTTAGAATGTGGTGAGTTTAAAGCTGCAAAAAACTCATTCTGTAGACTTAAAACTTCATCTTGTGAGGGATTTAATTTGATTAGTAAATCAAAAAACCAACCGCTTAAAGTTTTATTAAATCCTTTAGTAGAAGAGTAGATTGTTGCTACTAATACCTTTTTTCTGTCAAGTTTATTTTCAGCAACCAAATAGGTTATTGTATTAATCCAAATATCATTGCCTCCTTTATAATTCTCTAGATGTAAATAATTATAATAATTGTTAATGCCAGATTCTTCTTCAAACAAAAACCAAATATGATCGTCTAAAGTCTCTTTGTGCTTATGAAGAACTTCAGGTCTATAAAAACTTCTATTTTTATTATTCTCCCATTTGCTTTCAACTATTGCATTTGGAAGTCTAGCTAGTATTAAAGCATGAGAAGGTTCTAACAAGCCCTTTTTATATAAAGCCATCATCTTCTCATAATTCAATTCCCAAGGCATATCCTCGTTAATCAAGTTACTATACCATTTTGGAATATACCAAGGAATAATGTTTTCTAAATAATCATCACTTACAGAAAGTTGGCTGACATTAAAAAAAGCCTTTTTAGTATCTGTTTTATTAAAGCATACGTAACAAGCTTTGTTTACAAGGTTTCGTTTAGCTTCAGAGTGAACGGGTTTTGTAGTATAAGACATTCCCCATTTTGTTTTTTCGGTCACATCGTAACGTTCAAAAATCTTTTCTTTCAATTTTTTTAGAAAAGGAACAAGCTCTCGTTTATCTTTTGGGTTAAGCTTTTTTAAAAATGGAATAATATCTTTTTCCTTAAGAACAATTTGTTCTAATTCTTTTTTAAGCATATTTAATTGGATTTTGCTTTTTTCTTTACTGCTAAAATATGCTTACAAGCTCCCCGTTCACCTTGGTTTTTACTAAACCAAGTGCAGGTACACTTTTGTAAATCTCCTTTTACAACAACATAATGTTGTACACCACTACCTTCTACTTTAGCTTCTATTTCGTTATCGGTCTTTAAGGTTATATGAACTTTGTTTTCTTCTAAAAGCTTTTCTGCACCTTTTAATCTAGGGTTCAATGATAAAATTCTTTCGAGCTTAAAGGGTAATCTTCTGTAGAAGAATCCATTTTTTGCTAAGTCATAACCCAACAAACCCATAGCAGATAATTTAGTAGATAGTTTTTCAATCTTGGAAATGTCTATTCCTTCCTCAAAAGACATTAATGCTGGATTAAATTCTTGATTTGTATAAGAGTAATTATCAAATGCTTGTATCAGTGAATCTGGCAAGTCTTCTATTAAAGCTTCTAAAGCTGCACCTTCGCCTGAAAAACCTCTCCAAAAATCTCTAGAGACAGAGAACACAAAATTCAATTCGTCAAAACATAAAATTAAAGTCACCGACTGCATGTCCTTATGTGGAAAAACCTTTAATTCATTGATCAATGGTATTAAAGGCTGAAGCAATTTTAATCTGTGAATGCCACCAATACAAAAAGCATTAAAAGCCTTTAAAGGGCTAAATAAATATTTGTTACCACGTTTTATGAGATAGTAGTCTGTCTTTACTTTTCCTGATGGAATTGTCTTAAATAATTGAATGGCTTGAATACGATTTAGCGTTTGGGCATAATCAGACTCCGAAAAATAATGTTGAACAGTTGTAAGTCCTTTAATCCATTTGCTAGGTAAGGGCACTTTTCGTTCAATAAAACTTTCGCCTTCTTTATGGAATCCTACTTCCTTTTGACCGACAGATAAAATGAGATTGTCATTTTTCTTGATTTTGCCTAATTCAGAAATCAAAGGTGTATTAAAATCTACATTAGTAGTACCATTTTCTATAAACTCGCCGTCCTGTCCATTTTCTAATACATCAACTCTTGCATAAACTCCTGCACAGTGTGAAAATCCCTCAAAACGTATCTGATTATTCCCAGCAGTTACTATGGGATCTTTTAATAATGCTAATTGAAATGGAGATAAATTAAAGCTCGATTGAACTGTATTGGATAATGTTATTAAGCATCTCGATAGCTCGTAAGGATTGTTCAATTTACCCCAGAAAAAACAAGGCGAACTACCTTTATCGACTTCATTGAATTTTGACAGCAGTAGGTTTTCTTTACCTTGTTTCTTTTCTAAACTTGAGAGCGAATTATATTTATAACTTAAAGTTTCTATCATCTTCAATTTACGGAGTTTAATCTAAATGTTAGCTAACGTTTTAGCTATGCGTAGTGCGGTGGCAAGGAAACTTTTCGTTTCCGTCTATGCACGAAGCTAAAGCTTATTGTTTAGTTTTATTTTTTCTTGTCCAAAGCTAAATCCATAAGATTTAGCGACTTCATAAATATACACAGACCTTTACGTTTAAACCCTAAAGTCCGCATTACGTATAGGTTGTGTGGCTGTTGCACAACCATAAAATAAGCTTAAAAACCTATTTTTTTAAGTTTATCAAAATCATAAACAGTTGGTTGTTAGGTGTTTAATTTTGTTAAACCATCTGAATATCATCTATTTATTTTATAAAAGGAGTTGTGCAACGGTTACCCATGTTGGCAATAGTTTTTTAGAAATAATAGTTTCTAAATGTTTTTATTAACTCAGAACGTAAAACGCTTGGTTTTGTAGGTTTACTTTCGATCAAATCTGTTTTATTTTCAAATACGATTTTCTCCCCATTTGAATCAAAAATCAATGTATAAGTTGTTATGCTATTTTTAGAATAAATTTGTATAGCACTCCCTAAGGTTAAAAGACCTATTCCCAAACTTTTAAGAGTTTGATTGCGAAAGTTTTTTTTGGTTCTCTGAAACCCAGTAACCACATTTAGCATCGTAAATCTAGAGTTATTAATTTGAAGTATAGAATCTATGGTGGGGGTTGGTATATTCATTTTAGGATTTTTATTTATAAATTTTTCAAAAATTAAGTCCGCAACTTCTTTTTCAAAAGACTTTTGTAAAGAAGGGTCTCTTATTTCCAACCTCTTTCTAATTCTAAATCTATCAGAATATTCATTGACAATAGAGTCTAATCGATGTGAAACTAATTGAGAAATCGAGTCATTAACGGTCGTAGTATTTTCTTTATTTATTAAGTTGATAAACGCAACTGGCTCAAAATAGTCTAGACTATTAATTTTGTCAGTGTCGATATTTTTGGCAGCACATGAAATTAAGATTAAGGTAGAAAGTATTATGGTCGTTTTTCTCATTATAAAATTCTAATCAACGTTTAAAGTTAGGATAATTGTCCAGGACAATATAGTTGTAGTTGTCTAAATAAATTAGTAGTTTTTACTTACACTTGGAATTGTTGCCAACGGTTCGTGTATGATTAGTTGCGGACATTTCCAACCGAAAATGTCCGCCCAACGTTAAAGATAATTGATTGCAAAGGATTCCGTTTAAGTAATCCGACCGCAATTAATTATACAACGTGTTGTAAAACGTTTTTTTACTTTCTGATGTACTCTATTATGGTTTCTCCTTCTAGGTGAGTTCCAAATTGTGAGTTTTCCAAAGTGAGTTTTAGATTGTCTCCCGAAAATTCAATTGAAGATATAGTTGAGTATTCTATTCCCTCTTGCGAACTGACGTCCGTACAAATCAGCAAATCATTTTCGATTTTCCAGTTGCCAGTATGATAACCCTCTCCGTGTTCTGAGTCCATAAAATTTGTGGCTTGATAAGTAATTACTTTTTCTCCGTCAGCAATTTCATATTCATCCCAAGTGTACCTTAAAAAACCAGATAAGATAATTTCATTTTGGTTACTTGTGAATTCAATTCCATAATCTGTCTCTTCGGGTACAATTTTTTCGATACGTCCTTCTTCTCTAGCATGGAAATATAAGTCACTGTAATAGTTGGTCAAAGTCCATTCGCCTATTAATTTTTCAGATAAAGATAGTTCTGGTGATTCCAATGTATCTTCAGAATCGCATGATAGAACTGAGATAATTAAAAATAATAATAAAGCTTTACTGATAATTTGATATTTCATTGGATAACTCTTATGTTTTGGACGGCAATTTAAACTACAGTGTTCCATCTTCGAAACTATTTCGTTTAAATGTAGGAAAATACGGGTTTTCCAAATAAGTGAAGGTTTTATGAGGAATGCAAATGTTTTACAACAATCGTATATGTGTACAATTGCACATATATTTCTGCTCACTAATATACTATTAAAGAATAAACCTACAATTATAAACGCACACTCCATTACGGAAAACCATAAAGGCTATAAATTATTTAAGTCTGCTTAAGAATTGACTAAAAACAGCGAACTGACCAACCATTTTATTTTTTATTATTAAAATTAAGTGGGCTTAACCAATTTATAAGTCTGAGAAAGATAAATACCATCGGGCTCGCACAGGCGAACAAGGTGATGCACCTCTCGGCGATCGCCTACAACCTCAAAAAGTACCTGAAATTCGAGAACAAACACCAAAAAAGTGGGGCAGGAAAGCTTGCCCTGCCATTATTCGTAAAAATTATGGTCCATTAGGCGAAAAGCCTTTCTCCGGCGCACGGAAAATTCACGTTCAACTTCTAGCTTAGCATAAAAAAAAGCCCCTTAAAGAGGCTTATATCGATAGTAATTATCTCTAATTATTGGCTTGTGCAACGGTTACTATTATTAGCCACAGTTACATTGCACAATGTTTATTTAATTCTCTATTTTTAGCAATCATTTTTATTTGCCAATTCAGTCGCCTTTTGTCGAATTTTGCCATATAAGTTAATGTGCTTGTAAATAAAATTGGTTTTCCAATTAAAAAATTATCCTCACTATCTAAAATACTGTTTTCATTTTTTGATTTAATAATATCAATTCCGAAATTTTCATTAAATTCAAAATCGTAACCAAACCAAACATTTTGCCAACCTTTTTTATTTTCCCATTTATTAATACCAAAAAAATCAGACGCTCCACTATTACAAACAATAATAAGTTCTGGATTTATTTCACAAATTATCTTATGAGTTAGCCTCAATTGACTAACTAAAAATTGAGGGTCAGACTTAATGAAATTTCCTACTTTTTTTTGGTCAGTTTCTCTAAATTGAAATAAGTCGATATAAGACCAACTTTCGCTAAAATCAGTTTCCTTAATTAAATCAGGAAATTTGGAATAATGATGAGGATATTCATAAACAGCTTTATCAATGTTATATTGAAAACTCTCAATTTTAGAACCAGATGGAAAAGAAGGATTTATGCCAACAAAAAGAACTTTTTCTTTTTTAATTTGAGAACAAACAAAACCTCTTTTTATAATTTTATCATTTCTTTCAATGCTTGATTGGTAAGAAAAAATTTTGTTTAATTCTTGAAATACTATTTTGTCATTTATTCCATTATCCATAAAGTCAGGATTACAATGAAAAATAAAA
The DNA here is from genome assembly GCF_902506355.1 of Maribacter litoralis. Lineage (NCBI taxonomy): Bacteria > Pseudomonadati > Bacteroidota > Flavobacteriia > Flavobacteriales > Flavobacteriaceae > Maribacter > Maribacter litoralis. Next base: position 1,884,543 of record NZ_LR733271.1, read on the forward strand.
GTACAAGACCTATTACTAAACCAAACTTATTTGAAATTTTTTTACGATTAAGTTTTTTGTATTTCTTATTATATTCTTTTTTAAGTTCCTCGTCTTGAGTTGAACTATATAAAAGTTTTAAACCGTGTTCAAATTTATTTAAGCATTTGGTTAAACTTCTGTTGTTTTCTGTGACTGTTTCTTTATTAATGCCATCACTTACGAACTTCCATTTATATGCCTTAATACCAAAATATATTTCGTCAAGTTTCTTTGTGATTTCTTCAACATTATTGTTAAATGAAATATTATGAAAATGATTCAATTCGTGAGCAAATGAATTGATGATTTCTTCTTCATCTTGGTTTTTTTTTGCTTTAGGTTTCGTCTTTTTAGATGCTCTTCCTGCTACAAAACCACCAATTGCTGAAGCTGTGTTTGAATTCAATAAGCTACTATTCGATTTAGGTTTTGATTTTTCCGCTTTTTTTTTAGTCACTTTTGGTGCTTGTTTGACTAATTCGTCCATATTGTAAAGCGGACTTTTTAATTTTCTTATTTCTCCTGTTTCTAATTCAACGATTATGTTAGAACCACTATAATGAGCTTTTTTAATATTTGTTCTAAATGCTTTTATAACTCCATTAATGCCTTTGTCTTTATATCTTAATTGTTTTCCTTCAATATGTAGTTTAGCTGTTGTTGGATTTAATGCCATAGGTTATTTTAATGATTGTGGGTAACGTCTCAGCTATGACAAGTAGGGTAGGTAAAGAAACTTTTCGTTTCCGTCTGCGCACGTAGCCAGAGCTTTTTGTTTTGTAAATTTCTTTTCTTTTTTAATTGCCAAATCCAAAAGATTTGGCGGACTAAGCAAATACGTTCTAGCCAATAAATACGGTCTTTAGACCCTATTTGTTATAGGTATTGTTAGCAAAAGTTATTTCTTTTTGTTCAGATAATTTATGATATGATAAATATTTTCAAATCTGTATTCCTCATTGTTTAATTTTTCCAGCATAACTTTATCATTTGCTAATAAATCCCTCATTTTATCCTTAAAATTTACGTGTCTGATTAGTGTTAATCCATCATTGTTTTCAATATAATAGAAAATGCCTTGTGAAAATATGTTATTGTCATTAGCCAAATTTTTATTCTTTGAAACCTTATATTCATATAATTTAGTCTTTCCGGTCAATAGTGATTTGAGAAAAGAAATTTTATCATCAAACAATTCAACTCTTTTTTTTGTTTTCCTAATAAACACTTCGTTTTTGAACCTGTAGCCTTTGATGTCTTTCACCTTAATTTTGTATTTGTTTCCCCTATCGCTCTTCAAAACGAGTTTTCCAAGTATAGGGTTACTTATTTCCCCATAAATTGTGTCATTTTTAATTACCACATAATCTTTAAGTCTTGGAGTAAGATTTACAAAATCACCGATTGTTTGAGTTATAAATCCCTTTTTTTGAGAATGAATATTAGATTCATATATTCCGTCATATACTGGCGCTTCATATTTATAGGTTTTGCCATTCCATCTTATTTCATTAATCCCTTTAAGATTATTACTGTAGAATTTAATTCCATCTAATTCAGGATTTTGGTTTTTGGAATATAAAACGATGTTATTAATCCCGCTTTCTCTAAGGAGTCCATAAATAGTATCGTTTTTATTAGTTATTGCGTAATCCATGTAGTTTTCTTGACTATATGTTTTAGAAACAACCATTAAGAATATTATTACTGAGAAAAATATGTATTTCATAATTTTTGCTAACGGTCTCGGCTAAGCGTAGTGCGGTAGTAAGGAAACTTTTCGTTTCCGTCTGCGCACGAAGCTAAAGCTTATTGTTTTGCTTTTTCTTTTTTGCTCCAAAGCTAAATCCATAAGATTTAGCGACTTCATACATATACACAGACCTTTCTGTTTTACCCTAAAGTCCGCATTACGTTTAGGTATTGTGCCTGTTGCACAAGTTAACGAAAAAACCATATAGGGTCAACGTGATCTTAACGTTGGGTCGTTAACTTTAGGTATGCAAGGAAAAAAGGAGTATCAGGAAAAACTGTTCGCCCGTTTCCAATTGAGCGAGCGTATACCGAAGAACAATTTCTACAGGCGTTTAAAAGAGGTTCTGGACCTGAATTTTCTCTATAAGCTGACCAAAGGCTATTACGGTGAAAGNCGTGAAAAGCCTTTCTCCAGTGCATCTAAAATTTAGGTTCATCTTCTGACATGGCATAAAAAAAGCCCCTTAAAGAGGCTTATATCGATAGCAATTATCTCTAATTATTGGCTTGTGCAACGGTTACTATTGTTGTGTTTAGTTTTCCTTCGGTTAGTCAACACCTGTAATATAAGAGTCTGCTTGCCATAAATCGTCCTCTTTAAAATGTAAGACATTAAATTTTCGGTTTGAACTTAAAGCTTTTTTCAACATTATTTTTCTCAATGTTGAAGTCCTCCAGTTCTTAATTACTTTTGGAGATTCTATAGCCATGACAAATTCCATCTCGAATAAGGGTCGTTGTTCCAGATACATTAAGTATACATCTCCGATTTTTTCCAATTCTACGGTTGGTTTGGCTAATTCTTTTTCTCTAAAATTAATTACCAAAGCGTCATTCATGTTTTCAGAGGTAAATATTATTGCGTCTCCTTTTATTTCATCTTTTGACATTTTTTTCAACATCTTATCAATCATTCTTGAGCATTTCCATCCTTTGTCCAGTCCCCCTTTTTTGAAGAGTGTTGTTACAGAATCATATTCAAAAGTTGGAATTTGTCCATAATGGATAATGTAAATATTCCTCTCGTTTCCAACCTCAGCTAATAATTTTTGACCAAAAAGAGATGTCGAAAATGTTATTGATATTAGACAAATTAGATATATTGATTTCATTTTTTTTTAAATTAAACACAACTATTGTATATGTGTACAATTGCACATATTCTCCAATATAGCGGAATATGTACAATTGTTTTCTATTTACTAATATAGTATTAAAGAATAAACCTACAATATTCACCTCGATCTTGATTACGGGAAACCATAAAGGCTATAAATTTTATCATAGTAATGAGTCAGTTATAGAAATTAGAAGCGAAATGCCATTAAAATAACGAACCGACCAAGTAGTCGGTTTTTTGAACGTAGAATAGGTTGTAATTTGCTGAAAGAAACGACGGCAATCGTAATAGTATCGACAAAATGCAAAGCGTACGTAGTTTAGCGGGCATTCTTTATTGCTAACAAACCAAGTGGTTTGTTTTTTGCGAGGTTTGGGGTGTACTTTTAGAACAAACTTTGCTGTTTTACGGGGCTTTCATGGTTTAATAACCACTGTTTTCTATGCAATCCGCCAGCGTAACCTGTAAGAGAGCCATCGGATCCGATCACTCGGTGGCAGGGCACTACGATCCACAACGGATTTCTTGCATTTGCCGATGCGGCAGCCCTTGTTGCATTGGGGTCACCTAATAATTTTGCTAGTTCTAAATATGATTTTGATTTGCCATACGGAATGTTCTGTAGTTCCGTCCAAACCTTTTTCTGAAACTCGGTGCCCTCTGGGTTCAATGTTAGGCTGAAATCGGTTCGTTTTCCTTCAAAATATTCGTTGAGCTGGTATACGGCATCTTCCAAAGATTCCGGTATCACATCGGTTAAAGGTTCATCTGAGTTGAGTACGGTAATGGCGGACAATCCGTAAGCGTTGCCTATAATTTTGGCAACGCCTAAAGGGGTTTTAATGTAAGCAACATCGTCCATGATATGTACTACTGATTATTCGTCTGGTGAAGTAGGTTTTTCTATAACTCCGGTAGCTTTTGCGCGTGTTTCCCAATTTTTACGGGCAAGACTCTGTAAATCGGCAATATTATCGCTCTCATCCATTATTTCGAGTCCTAATAGGGTTTCAATGACATCTTCCATCGTTACTAAACCACTAACAGAACCATATTCATCGACCACAAGTGCAATTGCTTCACGTTTTTGAATGAATATTTCAAACAAGGTTGGTATCGGCGTACTTCTACGTGTTACCAGTATTTCTCGTTTAATTTCTTTTAACGGTATCTCCCCATTTTTATTGATCATCTCTTCAAGAACATTGTCCTTAAGTACAAAACCGGTAATGTTGTCCATTTTTTCGGTATACACTGGTATTCTAGAGAAACGTAGCTTTGGGTTATCATCAAAGAAATCTGCTATTGTTTTCTCTTCCGATGCAATTTTCATCACCGCTCTTGGCGTCATGATATCCTTTACCAAAACTTCATCGAACTTCAATAAGTTTTTGATGATGGTAGATTCCGATTTTTCGAATACTCCTTCTTCGTGTGCCATATCGGTCATGGCATGAAAATCTTCTCTGCTTAATACGCTACCATGATGTTTGCCACCGCCTACCATTTTCGTAAAAAGGCGCAGCAACCATAGCAATCCGGTATATTTTAAGCCCAAAACCATAATATTCAGTGCTTTTGTAGAGAAATTCGCTAATTGTTTCCAGTACGTAGCACCAATGGTTTTCGGTATAATTTCCGATGCGACCAAAATAAGAATCGTCATAATCGTTGAAACTACCCCTACCATTAAATCTTCGGTAAATTCGATACCGAAAATAGAACTGGTTTCGCTACCGTAAAGTTCTGCATAAGCAGCTTTCGCCTGCACACCTACCAATATGGCACCAACGGTATGGGCAATGGTATTTATGGTCAAAATAGCGATCAAGGGCTGGTCTACATCTTTCTTAAGTGCTTCTAAGGTAGTTGCATATGATTTGCCCTCTTTCATTTTTACATTGATGAATGTGGGCGTTATGCTCAATAATACCGCTTCTAGAATAGAACACAGAAAAGAGAAGAAAATAGAAATGAATGCGTAAAATATAAGTAGTCCCATAGGGTTGTTTTAAAAATCTAAGATATTGATAAATATACTAATGATTGTGCTGTTTTGATCTATCAAATGCGCTATAAAATATTTGTTGAATGGCAGGTCTGATGTTCAGGTCGTAAATATTACGGTTTTTGCGGGTGGGATATACTCTGTTGGATAGAAAAATATATATCAATTGCTGTTCTGGATCTGCCCAAACAAAAGTGCCCGTAAAGCCGCTATGACCAAAACTTGAGGCACCTACTTCTGGTGCCGGATAAGCATTCGCCAATGTAAACTGCGCATTGTCCAAGTATGGCTTGTCAAAACCTAAACCTCTTCTATTATCATTTTCAGGATATTGAACCCGTGTAAATTCCTTTATGGTGTTCTCAGATATATATCGATTACCATTAAAAATGCCGCCCTGAACATACATTTGCATTATAATCGCTAGATCTTGCGCTGTACCGAACAACCCGGCATTACCCGAAATACCGCCTAACAACGATGCATTTTCATCATGCACCCAGCCTTGGGTTAAGGTGTGTCTATAAATGGTGTCGACCTCTGTCGGAACAATTTTACTGCTGAAATTTTTGGTACTTGGAAGAAAACCGAAGGTTTTCATACCAAGTGGTTTATAAAAATTCTCCTGCATATACTCGGCATAGGGCATCCCTGTTAATTGCGTAATCAACTCAGGGAAAATGAGGAAGGACAAACCGGAGTATTTGTATTTTTTCTCCTCAGAAACTTCAGACCGATTAATGATGCGGTACATTTTTCTATGGAACCTGTTTTTGACATAGATTCCATCATAGGCTTCGTTAGTAAACCGTTTATTTGAAGTGCTACGGATAAACCTCTTTTTAAACCGATCGTTATTTTTTAAGGTTCTGCTCAAGAAAACAATGTAGGGTTCTAAACCTGCTTGATGGGCTAAAATTTCACGAAGCGTAATAGATGCTTTGTCTTTTTGTCTTCTCCAAGGTTTCCAGTAAGTGCTTAAAGGCAGGTCTAAATTCAACTTGCCTTCATCTACCAATTTCATAATGGCAGGTAGCGGACCCAAAATTTTGGTCACCGAAGCCAGATCATAAATGTCATTTAAAGCTACCGGCTGAATACTATCATAGGTGTGAAATCCGTAGGCGTTATGAAAAATGATGTTTCCTTCCTTGGCGATTAAAATTTGAGCACCTGGAAAAGCATTGTTCTTTATACCATTTGTTATAATACTGTCTACTTTGCTGTAAATAGCGATAGAATCCAATTCATAGTCTGCCAAAGAGCCTACTTGTAAACTAGAACCTACCGGAAGCAACAAGGGTTTTGTTTCGTTCTTCTGAGCAAACCCAATCAAACAAAATAAACCGAAAAGTATAAACAAATAGTTGCGCATATTATCCTAATAGTTTCACGGCATCTTTAGCGAAATAACTAGCAATCATATTTGCACCCGCTCTTTTGATTGCAGTCAATTGTTCCATCATAACGGCATCATGATCTAACCAACCTTTTTCAGCTGCGGCCTTGACCATGGCATATTCCCCGGAAACCTGGTACACGGCAACCGGAACATCAACTTCATTTTTTATTTCACGAACAATATCCAAATAACACAAACCTGGTTTTACCATCACGATATCCGCACCTTCGTCAATATCCATTTGAGTTTCACGAATGGCTTCAAATCGGTTCGCATAATCCATTTGGTAGCTCTTTTTATCCTTAGGCACATTTTTGATATCTACGGGAGCAGAATCTAAAGCATCTCTAAACGGACCGTAAAAAGCACTGGCGTATTTTGCACTGTAGGCCATAATACCGGTGTTTAAATAGCCCTCATCTTCCAATGCTTCACGAATGCTAAGAATGCGACCGTCCATCATATCACTAGGTGCCACAAAATCGGCTCCTGCCTTTGCGTGAGATACGCTCATTTCGGTTAACACCTCTACACTTTCGTCATTCAGAATTTCTCCGTCCGCAACAATACCATCATGACCGTAAGAAGAGTAGGGGTCAAGGGCAACATCTGTCATCACCAACATATCCGGACACGCATTTTTAACTGTTTTAATGGCCAGTTGCATTAATCCGTTTTCGTTCAACGCTTCGGAACCTTTGTTGTCTTTTAAATTATCGGGCACCTTCACAAAAAGTAAAACCGATCGCAAGCCCATGTTCCATAGTTCTTTTACCTCTTTGGTCAAATTATCTAGACTAAGACGGTAGTAATTTGGCATAGACGGTATTTCTTCAATAATGCCTTTACCTTCTACTACAAATAAGGGTACTAAAAAATCGCTTGGTGAAATAATGGTTTCACGAACCAAACTTCTAATGGCTTCATTGCTTCGTAATCTTCTTGGGCGTATAAGTGGGTACATAATGCTATATTTATTTTTAGTTCTTAGATTCTTGACTTTTTTTGATGATGCTTTTGAGACGTTCTTTTCTAAGGGCAGCTTCTTTTTTCAATTTGTTCTTCTTTCTATCCATAAGCTTGGCATGCTTTGCTTTGTTCAATGTGTTTTTAGCCTTGCCTTTTTTTGCCATACCTGAATATTTATGTTCGAACGTTTTGTCTCTTTAATCTCTTAATTGTTATGCAATAAAACGTACATCTCTTGAAGTTTTACAAAAATAGGGGAATTTGAAGAATAGCTACAGCCGTTATTACTTATTTTTATGGGCTTAGCCGCTAAATGATTTTGGATGCAAAAACTAAGTGACCTCTTAAAGTTCAAATATACCTGGAGAACCTATCAACAAAAGTTTTTAGATGGTTTTCAAGAGCATATTAAAGATGGGCACTTGCACGTTATTGCGCCGCCTGGTTCTGGAAAAACAATATTAGGCTTAGAAATTTTAACCCGAATAGGTAAGCCCACCTTGGTATTGGCACCAACATTGACCATACGAAATCAATGGCGATCTAGGTTATTGGAATTTTTTACTGCAAAGCATGATTTTGAGTTTTTATCCCTTGATATTAAAAATCCCGATTTCATTACTTTTTCCACCTATCAGTCGTTATATGCTTTAACCAAATCTTTCGATGATAAGGGGAAAGAAATGTTGGTGGAGTTTATAAAATCTCATGGTATACAGACCTTGGTTTTAGATGAGGCGCATCACCTTAAAAATGAATGGTGGCATTGTTTGTACCATTTAAAGGAGATTGAAGGTCTTACTGTTGTTTCGCTGACCGCTACACCGCCATACGACAGTTCTACTACTGAAATCAACCGTTATTTTAGTTTATGCGGACCTATAGATGATGAAATTGCGGTTCCGGACCTTATAAAGAATGGAGATCTTTGTCCGCATCAAGACTTTGTCTACTTCTCAAAACCAGAAGAAGCCCAGATCAAGTATATCGTTAATTACAGGGAGCAGATCTTAAATTTCACCAAAAATCTTATTGCCAATAAGGGCTTGCAGGAAAAGTTGATTACGCAAGATTTCTACGTGAACCCTAAAGAATCGTTGGATTATATTTATCAACACCCTACATTTTTCTCCTCGATTATTATTTACCTGAATTCTTGTGGTTATGCCGTAAATGAACAGAATTTAAAGATACTTGGCTTTTCTACCAACGACGTAAGCTTCCCTAGTTTTACGTATGAATGGTCTGAAGCATTATTGCAAAATCTGTTAGTGGATCAACGCGAAACTTTTATGGCATTTGAGGATATTTTAATGCCTTTGGAAAAGGAGTTGAAGCGAATAGGTGTACTAGAGCACAAACGGGTCAATTTCGTTGGTGATGAGGTCTTGTACCGAAATCTGTCAAATAGCCCTAGTAAACTGGAGAGTATTTATCAAATCGTAAAAAGCACGGATGCAAATCTTGGTGCTGACAGTAGAACGGTAATTTTGGCTGATTTTATCCGAAAGGAGTTTTTAGATTTTGAAGGAAGCGATACTAAAGTATTGAACAAGCTTGGAGTTGTTCCCATTTTCAAATACATTTTGGCTAAACAGACCGGTGATGAAAAGTTAGGTTTGTTAACCGGTTCAATGGTTATAGTGCATGAAAATGCATTACTCAAATTTAAACAGCTTCTGAGTGTTGAAAAATTACAGGTACATCCTGTTGAGGGGTCCCTGGGATACGTATTTATTCATGTGCCCGATGCCCTTAAAAACAAAATTGCGGAATCTATTACACAATTGTTTGAAGACGGAGTGATAAAAACCCTGATCGGAACCAAGGCATTTCTTGGTGAAGGGTGGGATGCTCCTTGTATAAACACCTTGATCTTGGCTTCTTATGTGGGTTCTTTTGTTTCTTCCAATCAAATGCGAGGGCGAGCCATTCGAGTAGATGCCAACAATCCTGATAAAACCGGAACTATTTGGCACTTGGCTTGTTTAGATCCAACGGCTGCTGATGGTGGTAAGGACATGGAAAAACTGCAGCAACGTTTTGAAGCTTTTACAGGTGTCTCTCTACATAATGAAATTTATATTTCCAACGGAATTGACCGATTGGTATTGCCAATAGAATGGTCAGAAACTACCGATTTAGAAGCGATTAACGCAGATATGCTTGAACAAGCACAACAAAAATCTGAATTTAAAAGTAGATGGTATCAAGCGATTGAAAAAGGAAATGTTTTAGTGAGAGAATTGAAAATACCTTCAGCTAGCGACCAGCCTTTTGCAAAAACAAAGAAACTACATGCTTTAAATGCCGGGAAGTATGTAATGCTAGAGGTCGTCTTGGGAGTTTCTATGTTTGTCCCTGAATTTTTGATAAAAAATATGGGTGCCGTAATAGGCAAAGGGGTTGTGCAAGTTATCTATTTATTTTGCGCCGCTCTTATTCTTGGTTTTGGTCCAAAAACGTTTAAAGCCTTGAAACTATACTTTTTGTTCGGCAATCAATACAAGAAAACAAAGAAAATTGGCAAGGCTCTGTTAGCCTATTTGTTAGATGATAAAACTTCATATTTCGAATCAAAAAATGCCATAATACATGTCGAACAGCATATAAAAGGAACTTTTTCCATTTATTTAAAGGATGCTAGCCAGCATGATAGTAATGTATTTATATCTCTTTTGGAGGAAATTATTGCACCAATTGATAACCCTAGGTATCTATTGGTCAATAGTAATTGGTTAAAGCGTAAGCTAAAAATTAGAAGCTATTATGTTGTGCCAACGGATATAGGTAAAAACAAAAAGGAAGCTTTACTCTTTCAAAAATACTGGAATACTCATGTAGATCGGTCAAAAATACAGTTTACAAGATCCCTTGAGGGTCGAAAAGTGCTTTTAAAAGCTAGATTTTCACATCTCAAATATCAATTTGAGGCAGTGGCAAAAAAGTCCATTACTTGGAAATAGTTTAGATATCAATTTCCCCGATCAAATAGCAAACGGCATTTCCTGAAATCTTTACCCGATCACCAAGGTACTCACATTGTATATTGCCGCCCCTTTCGGACAGTTGTTTTGCTGATAGGGACTTTTTATTCAATTTTTTCGACCAATAAGGAGTTAATGTGGTATGTGCCGAACCTGTAACAGGGTCTTCTGGAATGCCACATTGGGGGGCAAAAAAACGTGATACAAAATCAACGGTATTGCCTTTCGCGGTAACGATAACCCCTCTACAATCTAACTCATTTAGCAAATGAAAATTAGGAGTCATAGCCTCAATTTCTGTTTGCGTTTCATAGACCAGCATATAATCTGTTTTGCCTTTGTAGGTCTCTAAAGGTTTTTTGCCTATAGCTTCTGTGATTAGTGTCTGTTCAGATACTTTTTTAAGTTCATCGGTTGGAAAGTCCATGGTCAATGTCCCCTTTTCATTCTTTTCAACAATGAGCTCACCACTTCTAGGCGAAATAAACCGTAGAGTATTTTCTTTGAAACCATAGTATTTATAAAGCACAAAGGCAGTTGCCAGCGTTGCATGACCACAAAGGTCTACTTCAATTTCTGGTGTAAACCAACGTAGTTCATAATGGTCATCTTTCTGCACGGCAAAGGCGGTTTCTGCCAAATTATTTTCTGCGGCTATTTTTTGCATGAGGTCGTTTGCCAACCATTCTTTTAGAATACAAACGGCAGCAGGATTGCCACCAAACAATTCTTTGGTAAAGGCATCGATCTGATATATTTTTTGCTTCATGGCATTAAGATTTATTCAATCCCTAATTTACGACTTATCTCATCTGCTTTGGCGATCCATTTTTTAGGAGCGTCAAATCGGTATCCTACGTAAAATTCCAAAAAACTGATGGAGTCATCCAAAATAAAATTCTCATCGGAAGTGTGACTCAGTAATTGGGTGTTGATATTTACACCTCCAAAAAATGATTCGGAATTATAGCCACCGGTCATTCTAAAAACCAGTTGAGCCAGTCCGTTAAATGAGTTTTTTCCGTCGGTGCTTGAATAATTAAACCCTAAACCTCCAGTTGCTCCTGCAGAAAGTAAGTAGTTCTCGTCAAAAACCCAATTGTAATAGTAACCAGGTCCTACAGCCACCTTAAACGATTTTTCCAGTTGATTTTCAATTAGCGGGTCTTCTAATTTAAACTTGGTGTAGTAATAGGAGATACTGGGTATAAAACTGCCCACGCTCTGGGTCTGCCATTCATTTTGGAAACCGATAGCGCGAAACGAAAAATCGGGATTAAAAATGTAACTAGAGCTGCCGCCTATTTTTAGGGTTTTCAAGTCATCTACGGGCAAAGTAATGTCTTGGGTACGAACAAAGAATCCTTTTTGTTTATAATAATCTACAGTCTGCATGAACTGTCCAAAAAACGTTCTAATATTGAACGTAATTAGTTTAGAATCGCCATTATCCTTGTTTTCGGACAAGAAATTGGGTGCGTATCCCAAATCAACCTCTAAAAACCGAAATAGAATAGAAAGCCCCAAGTAGCTTTTATCGTTGGGTATGAACTCTGTTTTATTACGTGTAATTTTATCTCTAAGGGTAAAATTATTTGAGGTGGTCTGTAATGCCAGTCTCAACGTAATTTTATCAGGAAAGTCTTCTTTATATTGTGAATTTTGAGCAGTACAAAGGTTAATTGAGCAAAACATACCCAAAATAAGCAGTACTCTTATACCCATTCTTTTGGTGCTTTTAAAATATTCAATAATCGCTCTTCTTCACTGCCTTCTTCGGGTTGGTGATCATAGCGCCATTGCACATGAGGTGGTAAGCTCATTAATATACTTTCAATGCGCCCGTTGGTCTTTAAGCCGAACAAAGTGCCTTTGTCATGGACTAGATTAAATTCTACATATCTACCTCTTCTTATCTCTTGCCAATCCCTTTGTTCATTGGTGTAATCAAGGTCTTTTCTTTTTGTAACAATCGGTACATAACTCTTCAGGAAGCTATTTCCTACTTCGGTTACAAAGTTGTACCAATCTTGCATATCCATTTCTGGTGTTGCTTTGCAATAATCAAAAAAGAGTCCGCCAACACCTCTGGCCTCGTTTCTATGCGTGTTCCAAAAGTATTCATCACACCTTTTTTTGTAGGTGTCATAAAATGTGGGTTGATGTTTATCGCAAGCGGTTTTACATACTTGGTGAAAGTGAAGGGCATCTTCATCAAATAGGTAGTATGGCGTTAAATCTTGACCGCCGCCAAACCACTGATCTACAATTTCGCCATCTTTACCGTACAATTCAAAATAACGCCAATTGGCATGAACGGTGGGCACCATAGGATTTTTTGGATGTAAGACCAAACTGAGTCCGCATGCAAAAAAGTTCCCTTCCTTTACTTTGAAATAAGCTTTCATACTATCGGGAAGTTCCCCATGAACGCCCGATATATTTACGCCCCCTTTTTCAAAAACTGCTCCGTTTTCAATAACTCGGGTTCTACCTCCGCCGCCTTCAGGGCGTTTCCAAATATCTTCTTGAAAAGTAGCTTTGCCGTCTACCTCTTCCAATTTAGAGGTAATCGTATCTTGAAGTTGTTGTATGTAAGCGTAAAATTTATCTTTCATTTTCTAAGACGTAAAGTTCCATATCTAACGGGTCTTCGTTAGGCGGGGTATGTTCTTTTAAAAGTGTTTCTTTCCAAATATAACCACAATTTTCTGCTACCTTAATACTGCTAGGGTTAGATTTGTGTACTATGATTCTAAGTTGGTTGATGTCTTGCTGTTTAAATCCCCATTCAGAAATCATTTTAACGGCTAGTGTTGCAAAACCTTTGTTTTTATGGGTGTATGCAATGCAATAGGCTATTTCTGCTTCTTGAGTTTCCTTTTTTAATTCCTTGAGAAAAATGAGCCCTATAATTTTTCTGTTTTCCGGTTCTTTTAGGGTAAACAAATACTCTTTTCCTGCTAGAAATTCTGCTATTTTTTCCAACACAAAAATGTTGGATAAAGTTGGGTTCAGATTTGCCGCTACTGTTTTTGGAAAATATCTTTTGATATGATCGGCATTTGCACAAACAAAGTCGCACAGACGCCACCCATCTCGTTCTGAAATTGGATTTATTTCGAAATCTGGTAGTTGAAAGGAATTCATATGGCTACTGTAATTTCGGAAATTCTACAAGAATGCTGAAATAATCGACGTAATTTAAGCCGGTTTGTATTCTTTTACCGCATCAATAAACGCTTTTGCATTTTCAACCGGCACATTTGGTAAAATACCGTGACCTAGGTTTACTACGTAGCTGTCCTTGCCAAATTCATTGATCATTTGGTGAACCATTTTCTTGATCTCTGCTGGTGGTGAAAGCAAACGTGCAGGGTCAAAGTTACCTTGTAGGGTAATTTTACCACCACTTAAATAACGTGCGTTTCTAGCGGAACATGTCCAATCGACACCTAATGCAGATGCACCTGATTTTGCCATATCGCCCAAGGCGAACCAGCATCCTTTTCCGAAAACAATTACCGGAGCTTCGTCCTTTAATGCATCAATAATTTGTTGAATATATTTCCAAGAGAATTCTTGATAATCCATAGGTGATAACATGCCTCCCCAAGAATCGAATACTTGTACGGCATTAACACCTGCGGCAACTTTTGCCTTTAAGTATGCTATAGTGGTATCGGTAATTTTTTGGAGTAATTCATGAGCTACGACCGGTTGTGTAAAGCATAACTCTTTGGCTTTATCAAATGTCTTACTACCTTGACCTTGTACGCAATAGCATAAAATCGTCCAAGGGGATCCTGCAAAACCTATTAAAGGAACTTCGTCGTTCAGTTTCTCTTTGGTCGCTTTAATAGCGTCCATTACATAACCCAAGGTTTCATGAACATCTGGAACGATAACGCTGTCTAGATCCTTCTGATTTCTGATGGGATTAGGTAAATACGGACCAAAATTCGGCTTCATTTCCACATGAATATTCATTGCCTGCGGAATCACTAGAATATCGCTGAATAATATGGCGGCATCCATTCCATACCTACGGATGGGTTGTACCGTAATTTCTGATGCTAACTCCGGAGTCTGACATCTAGTAAAAAAGTCATATTTTTCTTTAATTGCCATAAATTCAGGTAAATATCTACCTGCTTGGCGCATCATCCATACTGGTGGTCTTTCTATAGTCTCACCTTTTAATGCTTTTAGAAATAGGTCGTTTTTTAAGCTCATGTTCTTATTATAGCTTTTAGCTGCTAGCCATTGGCTTTTAGTTATTTTTTATTTTACTAATTAGACTATTAATCATTTTAGATTCTATTGAAATCAATTCAAAAATGGATTTCAACTCGTCACTATCAAAAAATTTCAATTCTTCTGATATTATTAATTGAGTTTCTACTTCAAAAAGAGAACCTAGTGCAATCTCTAAAAATCGTTTAAATTCAACTTCACTATTTCGGCTGCATCCTTCTGCAATATTTGAAGGTACTGATATTGCGGCTCTAGAAAGTTGACTTTTAAGTCCGAATTTTTCTTCGCTTGGCAACTTTTGAACTAAACTATAAACATGCTTAACTATGGTGATTCCATTTTTCCATATTTCAAGCTTTTTAAAGTCCCTCATAATTTATTAAAAAAGCCAAAGACTAGCAGCCAACAGCTAAAGGCAATTTATTAATCTTCATAATCCGCATTCACCAATTCAATTACACTTTCTACAGTTGGTATTTTGGCTACTTTTACTGCTGTGAAATGTTCTCTAGCGGCTTTTGCAGTGGTTTCGCCAATACAATACGCCACCTTATCTGCTGAGTTTTCCTTTAAATAACTTTCAACATTTGATGGACTAAAGAACATGATGCCTTTTACAGATTCTGGTATGGACTTACCAGATAATTTTGTTCTATATGCTTCAACAGCATTGACCGTAATATTGTTTTCCTCTAAAATAGTGGGCAATTCTTCTAAACTTAGATTTCCATGAAAATAAGTCACCTCTGTACCGTCTATGAATTCTACTAGGTGATTGGCCAAATCTTTAGCATTGTTCTCATAATGCGTTATTTTACCAAACTTATTCTTTATAAACCGTCTGGTTTTTCTGCCTACACAATAGATATTCTCAAAATCCAATTCGGACACATCTCTACTTGCCAATACCGCTTCAACTGCATTTTTGCTAGTAAAGACTACATTCTTGTGCTCCTTTTTAAGAACAATAGGTGAAATACGATTAAAATTGATTTTTATGAAATCATCTGAATCGGCATTTACGGATAAATTAAGGCTAAGTTGCTGTTGTGGCGTAAGTTTTTTTGTAGAAAAAATATTTATTTCGGTACCGGCACTTGCCAATTCTGTCATTAAACGTCTTCCACCACGTGCTAAAATCGTCTTGGCACAGTCAATACCTAAATTTTGATGTTTGCCCAGTGGTGCAGTTAGCTCTGTTTCCAGTTTTTTACTTCCATCAACATTTAACAATACGCCTTTTAGCGTTACAATATTTTCTTTGTTGATATAGGCTAGAGCTCCAATAGGTGCACTACAGCCACCTTCCAATTCCCTAAGAAATTCTCTTTCAAGCGTAACACAGGTATCCGTTTCTTCATGGTTTAATTGTGCGCAGGCTTCTCGAACTTCTTCATTGTCTTCCATAGCAACAACCATGATCGCCCCTTGCGCAGGTGCTGGTAGCATCCATGTAAGTCCGATCGTGTTTTCAGGTTCCAAACCAATACGTTCCAAACCGGCAGCGGCAAAAATGGCACCGTTCCATTCGTTGTTGTACAACTTTTCTAAACGGCTATTTACATTCCCTCTTAAATCTACTACGGTATGTGTTGGGTATCTGTTGAGCCATTGCGCCTGTCTGCGTAAACTACCGGTAGCAATAACAGCGTCGCGTGACCCTAAGAACTCCTCATTGTCTTTAAACGCCATGATATCCATATAGTTGCCACGTTTTAAAACAGCGGCTTTAACGATACCTTTTGGTAATGCTGTGGGTACATCTTTCATGGAATGTACCGCAATATCGATATCGCCATTGATCATGGCAACATCAAGTGTTTTTGTGAAAACACCGGTTATGCCCAGTTCATAAAGGGGCTTGTCTAAAATTAAGTCGCCGGTAGATTTTACCGGAACTAATTTTACAGTATGGCCTAATGCTTGTAGTTGATCTTTTACGGTATTTGCCTGCCATAGCGCTAGCTCGCTATCGCGTGTGCCTAATCGTATTACTTTACTCATTTTTCGTCCAATTCTAATTGAAATACTTTTTGGATAAATTCTAAACTTGAATTGGAATCTACCGAGTCATCCTTAAGATGATTTGCAAATTGTTTGGTTATTTTTTGAATGATGCGATTCGTTACCAAATCGGCTTGATGCGGATTGAAATCTACCGTTTTTTTAGATTGGTAGTCTAATTCTTCATCCTTTATCGTCTTTAATTTCTTCTTTAAAGCCTTAATGACAGGAGCAAATTTTCTGGTTTCTAACCATTGGTTAAAATCATGTTTTACCTCTTCGTTTATAGCTTCGGCATCTGGTATAAATTGCTTTCTACGTTCTAAAGTCTCATCGGTCATTTGAGATAAATGATCTAAATGAATTACCGTAACATTGTCCATTTCAGAAACGGAAGCATCAACGTTTTTAGGTACCGATAGGTCTAAAATTAATAACGGCTTATTGGTATAGATCAGCTCTTTGGTAATTGTGGGTTTTTGCGCTCCCGTGGCAACCACCAAAATATCGGACTTTCTAATTTCTGATTGTAGATCCCCATAATCTTTAACCATTAGATTGAACTTACCTGCAATTTGCTCAGCTTTACCCTTGGTTCTATTGATTAAGGTAATGTGCGGATTCTTGGTGTGCTTTATTAAATTTTCGCACGTATTACGACCAATTTTCCCAGTTCCGAACAGCAAAATGTTCTTTTCAGATACATTTTCTACATTTCGCAAAATGTATTGAACAGATGCAAATGCTACCGAAGTTGCACCAGAAGAAATTTCGGTTTCGTTCTTAATACGCTTACTTGCTTGAATGATACTGTTACAAAGACGTTCTATAAAAGGATTTGCAATGCCCAATTCTTTTGAGCGTTTGAAACTTTGCTTTAACTGACTTATAATTTCAAAGTCGCCCAGTATTTGACTATCCAAACCAGTTCCTACGCGAAAAAGGTGATTGATAGCTTCTTTATTTTTATATACATATGCCACTTCTTGGAACGCTTCAACGGTTCCGTTAGAATGATCGCATAATAATTTTATGAGTTGAAAAGGATGTTTTGCAAAACCGTGTAACTCTGTGCGGTTACAGGTAGAGGTAGCTAGCAAACCATCAATGCCTTGATTTTTAGCTTCTACAAGTAATTTGTTTACCGCTACTTCGTCTAAACTAAATTTACCACGAGCTTCAGCATCGGCCTTTTTGTAGTTAAGTCCGATGGTATAAAAGGAGTCGTGTTTAGAAATGTGATAGTCCTTCATAAAGCGGGTACAAAAATATGTGCATACATTCAATAAAAACAACGCTAGAGGTACAATTAATGTCGTCTGCCGAATTTTTAGATAAAAAATGACATTTATCAGTTAATTAGCTATAATTTTATGGTGTTATCAGCGAATAGTAGGTGTTTTATTTAGATGCTTTCTAAATAGAATAAAAATAGAAATTGAAAAATGGAAGATAAAAGTAACGCTCAAGGGTCATACGATGAGGTTTTGATTGAAGACGGATTCTATGTGCTAAAGTTTCAGAATGAGGAGGATAGGATGGTACAGTATACCCGTGATATCAATAAGCGGTTCATACAGTTTCACTTCTGTCTTAAGGGAAGCGGAGCCTATAATTTTAATAAAGGAAATTATAGTCTAGATGTTAAGGAAGAGAATTCTTTACTGTTGTATAACACCCAATTAGACCTTCCTTTAAATTTGGACCTTAATCCAAAATCCTCATTGGTTTCTGTGGTGATGACCTTACGAAAATTTCACTCCCTCTTTACGGCAGAGGCAGATTACATTCCGTTTTTAAGTGCAGATAACAAAGAAAAAAAGTACTATGCACAAGAACCTTTTTCACCGTCCATTGCCGTTATATTAAGTCAGATCGTGAATTATAATCTACATCCTTCTATAAAATCGTTGTACGTAAAAGGTAAGATTTATGAATTGATTGCCTTGTACTTTAATAGAAGTCCTAATGCAGATATTGAACAGTGCCCGTATTTGGCAGATGAGGAAAACGTAAAGAAAATCAAGAAAGCCAAAGAAATTATTTTGGCGAATATGGCCGAACCACCAACATTGGCAGAACTGTCAAGTGAAGTAGGCCTGAGTTTAAAACGCTTAAAAGAAGGTTTTAAACAAATTTACGGTGATTCTGTGTACAGCTTTTTATTTGATCATAAGATGGATTATGCAAAGCGGTTATTAGAAACCGGTCAGTATAATGTCAATGAAATTGGGCTAAGAATAGGGTATAGTACCTCTAGCCATTTTATTGCGGCGTTTAAGAAAAAGTATAATACAACACCTAAGAAATATTTATTGGCATTAGCAAGTAGTTAATCTTTATAATGGTCTTGCCACCATTATTCCGGTATTGCTTTTTATGTTCTTAAGATAATCTGCTAGCGGCTTTTTTGATACCTCTACTTCCATAGATCCGGTAGATGCGTGGAGTAAATGAATTCTACCATCTTTTTCCCTAGTGGCAATTCCCGTATGGGTGACATCTAAGCCGTCAATAGAAGTGGCAAGTGCTATAATGTCTCCAGATTTGATTAAATGTTCGTTTTCTGCAATATCGTCTTGTGCAAGTACACAAATAGCCTGATTGTTCAGATAGTTTTCTGACGCCTTAATTTTTGAGTAATTAGTATCGTCCGCCAAAAACGGATATAGGTCTCTATGGGTGCTCATAAAATCTATGTCTTTCGTGATTTCAGCACCACCAATTTCACCCGTGATATCTTGCAGAAGTCCTTTCTCGGCATTATTGGCAATCCATTCAGAAAAGTAATGTAAACGAGAAGCGTAGCCATCTAGTTCGCCGTTTTTATATCTGATTGTTTCTAAGTTTTTAATGAATGCATCAAAAGAAAGGTCGTCAGCTCTTAAAAGTTTTGAAAGGTTTAGCACATTTTCAACAAAGGTGGTACAATCTAATCCATGAAGATTTACGACCAATGTTTCCGTATCGCCAATTTCAAGTGTCTTTGCTACATAAGGAGTCTTCATAAACGTTTTACCAACGCTCACCATAGTTTCACCGAAATTGTCACTATACATTCCGTCGATTTCAACTAGTTTGCTTTCAACGGCTGCTCTGTCTTTAGGTGAGCAGGTGATTTGTTGTGAGAATACTATTGATATGCCTACTAAAAGAAAAATGAAAAAAAGAATTTGTTTCATATCGCTAAATTAGGCATTGTTGTTTTCATAAGTAGATTTTTCCAACAAAACCCTATTCCTTGGAATACTTTCCGGGTAATTTTGTTGCAAGAAGGTTATTAGTTTTTCACGAACATGAACACGAAGATCCCATGAAGTTGGCGAGTCTTTGGCACTCATTAAGGCTCTTATTTCCACACAATTTTGTTTGCTGTCTGTTACTTGTAATACATTGACTTCTTTATCCCAAAGGTCTGTATTTTCCAGAATTTTGGTCATTTCCTCACGAATGGCATCAAAAGGTACATTGTAATCGGTATATAAAAATACCGTTCCTAGAATATCTGAAGATGTCTTGGTCCAATTCTGAAACGGCTTTTCAATAAAATATGGTGTGGGTACAATCAATCTTCGTTTATCCCATATTTTAACGACAACATATGTAAGGGTGATTTCCTCTATGCGTCCCCATTCTCCTTCAACAATGACCACATCATCTATTTTTATAGGTTGGGCTATTGCAATTTGAATACCTGCCAAAACGGTACCGATCATTTTTTGAGCGGAGAAACCAATAATGATACCCGCGACACCGGCAGATGCAAAAATACTTACCCCAAGTTCCCTTATATTTTCAAAACTCATGAGTATGGCACCAATGGCCAGTATGACTATAGCGAAAATAAAAATGCGTTCAAGAATATTAAATTGGGTATAGATCTTACGCGCCTTCAGATTATTTTCTACATGTACGTCGTAATTACTAACGATTACCGTTTTTATAATCTTCAATAAATTAAGTAATAACCATGTGATAGATAATATAAAAAGAATGGTACTTGTCTTTTTAAACCAATATGCGTAATCTTCTAATTGTAATAGTGTTCGTATCGACTCCGATCGAATCCAAATGGATATGATAATTAAAAAAATAGGACGGCTGATTTTTTTAAAGGCTCCGCGTGGTAATAAATATTTGGGGTCTTTGCCATATTTTTTAATGAAATATGATATAATCCAATAGGCTATTAAAACGCCTAGGGTAGATGCTATAAAGAAGTAAAGTGCACTTTTGGGAACCGTATCAAATAATGTGTTCATGTATAAGGTATTATAGTTCTTTATGAATTACAACTTACTAAAATTAAACAGCACTTAAAACTTATTGGGGCTGTAATTGGTTTGCTTTATGGAAGTATAGAAAAACTATTGCCAAAAATTAAAATAGTATCTACGTTCAAGTGTTATTTTTGCAAATGAATAACAAACACATACGCTATGAAAGGAGTATTATTGGTTAATTTAGGTTCGCCCGATAGCCCAACACCAAAGGATGTTAAACCGTATTTAGATGAATTTTTAATGGACGAGCGCGTCATCGATGCTCCTAAATGGTTAAGAACAATATTGGTAAGAGGAATTATTTTACAGACCAGACCAAAAAAATCTGCAGAGGCTTACGCCAAGATTTGGTGGGAAGAAGGCTCTCCTTTAATCGTAATCTCCGAGCGTTTTACGAATAAATTGAAAACACAGACCGAAATGCCGGTTGCCTTAGGTATGCGTTATGGAACCATGACCATTAAAAATGCCATGCAAGAGTTAAAGGATAAAGGTGTTGATGATGTGCTTTTAGTGCCTTTATACCCACATTACGCAATGTCTAGTTTTGAAACGGTAGTGGTTAAGGTACTGGAGGAACAAAAAGCTTCTTTTCCCGGCATGAAAATAACGACATTGCCTGCTTTTTATAAACATCCAGAGTTTATAAAAGTACTTTCTGAAAGTATTAAGGACGGACTAGAAGGTTTTGATTATGACCATGTATTATTTTCATACCATGGTATTCCAGAACGTCATATTCGTAAGAACGACCCTACCAGTTTCCATTGTAAAATTGATGGTACGTGCTGTAATGTGAATTCTGTTGCACATAACACGTGCTATAGACATCAAGTGTATGATACCACAAAAATGGTAAAGGAATATTTAGGGTTGAAAGAAGATCAGGTCAGCACTTCATTTCAATCGCGTTTGGCGGGTGATCCATGGCTAAAACCTTATACCGATTATGAGTTTGAACGTTTGGCTAAAGAAGGCAAGAAAAAATTGGCCGTAATTACACCTGCATTTGTTAGTGATTGTCTTGAAACTCTAGAGGAAATTGCAATGGAAGGCAAAGAACAATTTTTAGAAGCCGGTGGAGAAGATTACAAGCATATATCTTGTTTGAACGATAGCGACGCATGGGTTAAAGTAATGGCAAAATGGGTCAACGATTGGCAAACTACAGATGTATTGGATGTAGTGCCAAGTACATAAACACACTATTAAATCTTAGAAATCACCGCTATGAAAATCGAAGAAATAGAAATTATATTACAACCGTTAAGAGAGGAATTAAGAAATCATGCCCTATATAAGGAGCTGAAATCGGTATCTGATATACAGGTATTCATGGAAAACCATGTGTATGCCGTGTGGGATTTTATGTCACTTTTAAAGGCCTTGCAAGTAAACCTAACGTGTACCACTTTACCGTGGAAACCGGTAAAGAATACAAATACCGCTCGGTTTATTAATGAAATCGTTTTGGAGGAAGAAACTGATGTCAATGAATTGGGCGTTTTAAAAAGTCATTACGAAATGTACTTGGATGCGATGGTTGAAGTAGGTGCCGATACCAATAAAATAACCGATTTTCTTAATGGAATACATTCTCTTGATACTGTATTATCAGCTATTGAAAATGCTGATTTAAACGATGCCGTTAAGTCGTTTTTGAATTTCACTTTTGAAACGATACAAACACAAGAACCACATAAAATTGCAGCAGCTTTTACTTTTGGTAGAGAAGATTTGATACCCGATATGTTTTTAAAAATTGTGGAACAGGCAGGGGAAGATGCATATCCTAAACTAGAGTATTACCTAAGAAGGCATATTGAATTGGATGGGGATGAACACGGTCCGCTTGCTTTAAAAATGATACAAGAATTGTGTGGTGATAGTGAAGCTAAGTGGCATGAAGTATTGGAATGTTCAGAAAAAGCTTTGAAAGAACGCATTAATTTGTGGAGCCATATTGAAGCATCTATTAGGCAAACTTCAGAAGTATCGGGTTAATCATCGCAATTTATATGAGTATCAATTTCAACAAATAAACTACACACATGGCAAACGTTTCCGCAGAACAACTAGGAACGGAATCAATTTCAAGTTTGCTTATTAAACAGGCATTACCAGCTAGTATCGGCATATTGGTGATGTCGCTCAATGTGCTGGTAGATTCTATTTTTGTTGGAAATTGGATCGGGTCAATTGCCATTGCCGCAATCAACGTAGTACTACCTATTTCCTTTTTTATAGGGGCTTTGGGTATGGCCATTGGTATTGGTGGCGCCAGTATTATTTCTCGTGCTTTAGGTGCCAATAATAAGGAAAAAGCACTGCGAACATTTGGTAATCAGATATCGTTTACCATTTTGATTACTACCTCGATGGTTGCCGTGGGACTCACATTTGTTGACACATTGATACCTGCATTTGGTGGTAAAGGCTCCATTTTTGAGTTGGCTAAAATCTATTATGTCATTGTATTGTACGGAGTACCTTTTTTGGGTCTCAATATGATGGGCAATAATGTTATTCGATCGGAAGGCAAGCCCAAATTTGCTATGATCGCAATGATAATTCCTTCCATTGGTAATCTAGTTTTAGATTATTTGCTTATTAATGTGATGGATTATGGCATGGAAGGTGCTGCATGGGCAACCACTATCAGTTACTTATTGTGCTTCTGTTATGTCGTTTATTTTTTCTTATCGAATAACTCAGAATTAAAGCTAAAGCCCAAGTATTTACGAATTAAGTTTTCTATTCTAAAAGAAATAAGCTCGCTTGGCGTAGTTACTCTTTCTAGACAAGCTGTAGTGAGCGTTATTTATCTGTTGATGAATAATATTTTATTCGATTTGGGAGGAGAAGCTATGGTAGCTGTATATGCCATTATCGGTAGAATGTTGATGTTTGCGCTTTTCCCGGTATTTGGTGTTACGCAAGGGTTTTTACCAATTGCCGGTTTTAATTACGGTGCCGAAAAATTCGATAGGGTAAAAGAATCTATTTATACTGCAATAAAATATGCAGCAATATTGGCAACCATAGTTTTCGCCGGACTCATGATTTTCCCCGCAGAAATTGCTGGACTCTTTTTGAGCCATAAACCAGATATGAGTGCATTGGAGCTTGAAACAAATGCCTTTGTTCTAGAAAACACACCGTCTGCTATGCGTTGGGTGTTTGCCGCAACTCCTATTATTGCACTTCAACTTATTGGTGCCGCTTATTTTCAGGCTATAGGTAAGGCTGTGCCTGCTTTATTATTAACTCTTTGCCGGCAAGGTTTTTTCTTTATTCCTTTGATTTTAATCTTACCTAACTTTTTAGGGGAATTAGGCGTTTGGATTTCTTTTCCCATAGCTGATGTGCTTGCAACTATTGTTACTGGATATTTTTTAAGGAAAGAGATTAATAAAACTTTGGTGGGCTAATTTCTGATGTAAAACCAAACCCTAGTCCAAATCAATCGTAAGTAGCGTTAGAAACGCTAAAAAACACGAATATGAATTTTATTTTATCACAATTAATTGCCGTTGCTATATTTCTATTAGCATGGAAACTTAAAGAGTTAGTAAACAATCAAAATAGATATATGAAGCTGCTAGAGGAAGAGACTCCTAAAGCAGCTAAATTTAAAAATTAAGTTAGTTAGCGGGTTGTGCATGTAACAACTCCATCCCGGTAGAAGATCTTGGTTTAAAACCTGTCCAGTCTTTTTCATTTGAATTTTCCTGAACATTTAAAAATTTGGCGCTGTCTTGGTTTTTAAGATGCTTGCCTATAAATGCAGTTACAAAATGTTGGTTAACGTTGTTTATTTTACGCTGATCCCAAGATGGCTCTGCATATCTGTAGTACTCATCTATATGTAAACCAGGAGCTAAAGCTTCTGCTGGTGGTGGGTTGGGTGCTACATTATGTCTTGCGTTTTTATAAGTCAATAAGTATCGGTCTGCATTTACCGCACCTTCATAAATTGCTTTGATTCCTTTTTCGTAACCGGAAATATCATCTTGGCTTCCAGCAATAAAGAATGTGGGAGATTTTAATCCTTTTAATCCTTCCGCATCCCAAACTCCTCGTTCCATTCCCCATGGAGCAAATGCTACGATAGCTTTTATTCTAGCATCAGCCAATTTTTCGTATTCCGCATTTCCAGCAAGATTTACGGAGATTGCAGAACTACCACCAGTCATTCCTGTAAAAAATTGTCCTAAACCAGCACTATATCCGGCTCCGCCAACGTTTAATACTCCGTATCCGCCCATAGAATATCCTATGATTGCCGTATTATTGGCATCTACTAGTCCGGCTATTTTATTTTTAGAACCTTTAGCTCCTAGTTTTTCCATTTCATTAATTACAAAGCGAATGTCTTTAGGTCTATTAAGTAAAGTACTTTGAAATGCGTTCGCATCTTTAAAAGTTGAATCTGTATGGTCAATAGCAGCAACGATGTACCCTTTAGAAGCTAAGTTTTCCGTTAAATAGGTCATTAAATATCTAGAACCTACATAACCGTGAGATACAACGATTAAAGGAAATTTATTTCCTTTTAAGGCATCGGCATCTCTATAGGCTCTTCCTTTAAAAGTAAATGGTGTTAATGGTCTAAGCGTATCACCTCTTGTTCCCATGACTTCATCATACACCACGGTTTTAGCATCATTGTTTACGCTGGCAGGATACCAAACTTCAATAGTAATAGGTCTGTCATAGGTGGGGTCTTTGCCTTCTTTCGAATTTAAAATATCTACTTGATTAAGGTTAACCAGATTTACGGTCTGTACGCCAACTTTATATTCGCCTCTTGCGCTAAGTTCAGGGGCATCGGGTAGTTGATCTCCGTACAAAAAATCATTGGTTTGGGCATTTACAGTGCTAATTGTTAACCCATTGAAAAGGATGACAATTAACGATGCCGAAAATAAAAGTGTTCTAAATTTCATAATTGTTAGTTTGTTGGCTTAAATATAAGAATACTTTAATTATTTATCGATTTAGTTGTATAACCTTGAATTGCTGTTTTTTTCTTAGTATTAGTTATTGGTCCATTTAATGATACTTAGAAATTTAAATATTGATCGAAGATTGTCTATGTAATGGACAGCGGAATTCATAATGTGATAATTAAGCTTCTTAAGAGATGCTAATAAAATCTTAAAATCAACATTTGCGTAACAAAATGTTTAATTTTAGAGAAGACTAATACCAAACTATCAAAATGAAAAAGCACCTTACCAATGCTGGCATACTCATGCTGGCATGTTTTCTATTACCATTATCATTATTATCTCAAAGAAAGAAAAAATCACAAACTGCTACTCCAACGTATCCAGAAGAGCTATACTCTAGCTTGGATTATAGATTGATCGGTCCGTTTCGTGGTGGTAGATCTGCTGCGGTAACCGGTGTGCCCGGCGAGCCTAATTTGTTTTACTTTGGCGCTGCAGGTGGCGGAGTATGGAAAACATTGGACGGTGGTCGTACTTGGGACAATATTTCCGATGGATATTTCGGTGGTAGTATAGGCGCTGTTGAAGTTGCTAAAAGCGACCCGAACGTTATATATGTTGGTGGTGGAGAAAAAACCTTAAGAGGTAACGTATCATCAGGTTACGGAGTTTGGAAAACCGAGGATGGAGGTAAAACCTGGGCAACTGCAGGATTAGAAAAGAGCAGACATGTACCACGACTACGCGTGCATCCTACTGATTATAATACGGTATATGCAGCGGTTCTAGGCGATATTTATAAGCCGACTAAAGACCGTGGTATTTATAAAAGTACGGATGGGGGTAAAAATTGGAAACAAGTGCTATTTGTAAATGAACAAGCTGGTGCGGTAGATTTAACTTTTGACCCCAACAATCCAAGAATTTTATATGCTTCTACATGGCATGCACAACGAACGCCTTACAGTTTAATAAGTGGTGGTGACGGCTCTGCACTTTGGAAGAGTATGGACAGTGGTGAAACCTGGACTGAGATTTCAAAAAATGAAGGTTTCCCTACGGATACTTTGGGTATTATTGGTGTAGCCGTTTCTCCTAAGAATTCAGAAAAGGTTTGGGCTATAGTAGAGAATAAGGAAAAAGGTGGTTTGTACCGATCCGAAAATGGAGGTAAGACCTGGTCAATCGTTAATTCGGAAAGAAAGCTAAGACAGCGTGCATGGTATTACACAAGAGTGTATGCCGATACGCAAGATGAAGATGTTGTGTATGTGTTGAATGTGAACTACCACAAGTCTACCGACGGAGGTAAATCATTTAATACGTTCAATGCGCCCCATGGTGATCATCATGATTTGTGGATTTCACCTGAAGATTCGCAACGTATGATCATTGGAGACGATGGTGGTGCTCAAATTTCTTATGATGGCGGTGAAACTTGGAGTACCTACTACAATCAGCCAACTGCACAATTTTATAGGGTTACCACAGATAACTCTTTTCCTTATAGAATTTATGTGGCACAACAAGATAATTCAACTTTAAGAATAGACCACAGAAGTGATGGGCGTACCATTGATGATAGTAATTGGGAAGAAACTGCCGGAGGTGAATCTGCTTGGATTGCTGTAGACCCAAAAGATAATGATATCGTGTATGGTGGTAGTTATGACGGATTTTTAACCAGGGTCAATCATAAAAATAAAACGGTAAGAGGTATTAATGTATGGCCAGACAACCCAATGGGTGCTGGTGCGGAAGCTATGAAGTATCGTTTTCAGTGGAATTTCCCCATTCTATTTAGTAGACATAACCCGAAGAAATTATATACATTTTCCAATTACGTACATGTTTCGGAAAATGAGGGTCAGAGCTGGGAAGTTTTAAGTGGCGACCTAACACGAAACGACCCAACGAAATTGGGTTCTAGTGGCGGACCAATCACTCAAGATAATACCAGTGTAGAATATTACTGTACCATTTTTACGGCAAATGAGAGTCCGTTGAAAGAAGGCCTGTTATGGGTAGGTAGTGATGACGGATTAATTCATGTTTCTAAAGATTCTGGTGCAACTTGGGAAAATGTCACGCCTTCTAACATGCCAGAGTGGAATATGATTAACGGTATTGAACCATCAAACTTTGATGAGGGTACATGTTATGTTGCCGCAACAAGATATAAATTAGGTGATTTTCAACCTTATCTTTATAAAACCACGGATTACGGTAAAACGTGGACAAAAATAACGAACGGTATCCCTTCTGAACATTTTACTAGAGTATTGCGTGAAGACCCTAAGAAGAAAGGCTTGTTATATGCAGGTACCGAAACAGGTATGTACGTTTCGTTTAATGACGGAGCTAGTTGGTCTCCTTTTCAAATGAACTTACCTATTGTTCCAATTACAGATTTGACTATTAAAGATGATAATTTAATTGTAGCAACGCAAGGTCGCAGCCTTTGGATAATAGATGATTTAACGGTGTTGCATCAATTAGATGAAAGCAAGAAGAATGCGAATACCATATTGTTCAAACCAAAAGATTCATACCGTACAAAAGGTAGGGCAGCTAAGAAGCCTTCTAAAACTTCAGGTCAAAATTTGGAGAACGGCGTCATTACCCACTTTCTTTTGAAGAACTATTCTGAAAAAGACACCGTACAATTAACGTATACTAATATGGCTGGTGATACATTGGCTAACTATAGTTCTACGGCAAAGAAAAAAGACAAGAAGTTAGACCTTAAAAAAGGGGGTAACACTTTTGTTTGGGATACGCGCGGTAAAGGAGCTACGAAACTCGAAGGAATGATTTTCTGGTGGGCTAGTTTTGACGGTGCCAAAGCTGTGCCTGGAGATTACAAAGTACACTTGAATGTGAACGGGACTAATAACAGCGAAACGTTTACCATTTTGCCAGACCCAAGAGCAGAAAGTTCTGTAGCAGAAATGCAGCAACAATACGATTTTATTACCGATATCAACACTACTATTGAAAATGCGCATCAATCTATAAAGAAGATTAGAGATGTTACGGCACAATTGAATGCATTTACCGAGCAGTATAAAGATGATGAAAGAACTACCGAGTTGATTGAAAAAGCCAAAAAAATGAAAGAAAAGCTTGGCGAGGTAGAGAAGGCACTGTATCAAACAAAAAACAGAAGTCGACAGGATCCATTGAATTTCCCTATTAAACTGACGAATAAGTTAGGTCACTTGAACAGTTTGGTTTCTATAGACGATTTTCCGCCTACAGAGCAAGACATCGCCGTAAAGAATGAACTGACAGCTAAAATTAATAAGGAGCTTCAAGTATTTAATAACGTAATATCATCAGAACTTCAAGAATTCAATAAAGAGTTTAACGAGCTTAATTTGAATTATTTGTTCATTGATGAAAGTAAGTAAAGTCGAAAACGGTCATTTCGAGTGAATTTTTGAAGTATGAAAAAATTAGTATCGAGAAACTTTTGTGTTCAAAATGTTTCTCGATACATTTTTTCTTTATGCATTACCCCAAGAAAACTGCTCAAACTGACAATTTAGAATGCCTAAAACAACAACCAAACAACCCAATAATGAAAAAACAACTACTCTTTTTTATATCGGTACTGGCAATCACCATAACTTTTGCCCAAAATGCCAACGATTATTTTCAACCTTTAAAATTCAGAAATATTGGTCCGTTTAGAGGTGGGCGTTCGGTAACTGCAACAGGGGTTATTGGTGATCCCATGACCTACTATATGGGTACAACTGGTGGCGGAGTATGGAAAACAGAATCTGCCGGGCAACGTTGGGAAAATATTTCTGATGGTTATTTTGAACTGGGCTCTGTTGGTGCGGTTTCGGTATCGGCTTCCAATCCTAATATTGTTTATGTGGGTATGGGAGAACATGCACCACGTGGTGTTATGACATCTTACGGTGACGGTGTATATAAGTCTACCGATGCGGGTAAAACTTGGAAGAAAATGGGACTTGAAAAAACCCAGCATATATCGCGTATCATTATACATCCTACAAATCCTGATATTGTTTATGTGGCTGCGCAGGGTGCTCTTTTTGAAGGTAATGCCGAACGTGGTGTTTATAAATCCGTTGATGGGGGTAAGACATGGAAAAATACCCTATTTGTAAATGAATTAACAGGTGCTTCTGAACTTTCTATGGATGCTAATTATCCTGAAATTATGTATGCCGCCATGTGGGAACACCAACGTAAACCAAATATGGTTGTCAGTGGTGGTGCAGGTAGTGGTCTCTATAAATCTACGGATGCCGGAGAAACTTGGCAGAAAATACATAAAGGACTTCCGGAGGAAAAAGGAAAAATGGCGATAGCTGTGAGTCCTTCAAATTCTAACAAAGTTTATGCTCTTATTGAAAGTGATTCCGACGCAGATAAAGGCGGACTTTTCGTTTCAAATGATGCCGGTGGATCTTGGAGCATGGTTAGTGGAGATAATAGATTGGTACAACGTGCTTGGTATTATATTGAGGTTTTTGTAGATCCTAATGATGAAGATACGGTGTATGTTTTAAGTGCACCTGCGCTACGTTCTGAGGATGGTGGAAAAACATGGGAAAGGCTTTCAGGAACCCATGGGGATTATCATAACTTATGGATTAATCCAAATAATTCTAAGAATATGGTGATTGCCAATGATGGTGGGGCTGCCGTTTCATTCGATTATGCAAAAACTTGGTCTACACAAGATAATATGCCTACGGCTCAGTTTTATCGTATTAACGTAGATAATCTGTTTCCTTATAATATTTATGCCGGTCAACAAGACAATACTGCGGTCAAAATTGCAAGTGTTTCTATGGGTAGAAGAAGTATAACAGAACAAGATTGGACATATACTGCCGGTGGTGAAAGTGCTTTTTTAGCTTTTGATCCAGATAATCCCCGTTATGTTTTAGGTGGTAGTTACCTAGGTACTATTGAAGTCTTGGATATGGAATCAAAGGCATCGACCAAAATTATGGCGGCACCCATTCAATATTTGGGTAGGGAAGCTAGAAATATGAAGTACCTGTATAATTGGAATGCACCTTTAATTGGTTCTAAACATGAGCCTGGTACATACTATCACGGTGCACAATTGGTTTTGCGTACTAAGGATATGGGTGTAACCTGGGAAGAAATATCGCCTGACCTCACACGCGATATCGATGCAAAACAAGGTAATGGCGGTGGTCCTTATACCAATGAAGCGGTTGGTGCAGAGAATTACGGAACATTGGCATATATGCTAGAATCGCCACATGAAAAAGGACATATTTGGACAGGTAGTGATGACGGATTGGTACACTTGACCAAAAATGGTGGAGAAACTTGGGAGAATGTAACCCCTAAAGGATTGAAAGAATGTTTGATCAATGCCATAGAGGTTTCTCCGCATGACCCGGCAACAGCTTACATAGCTACAACAAGATATAAGTTCAATGATTATACGCCCGGTATCTATAAAACAACAGATTATGGTAAAACATGGACAGCTATAAATTCAGGGATACCTTATGGAGCTTTTACGCGTGTAGTTCGTGAAGATGAGTTTAAGAAAGACTTGTTATATGCAGGTACCGAAAAAGGATTATATGCATCATGGAACGGTGGTAAATCTTGGGAGCCTTTTCAACTGAATTTGCCTAATACTCCAATTACAGATTTAAAAGTACATCAGGGCGATTTAGTGGTGGCAACATCGGGGCGTTCATTTTGGATATTAGATGATATTATTGCGCTGTCTCAGTATCAACCGTCTAAGGAAGGACTTCAAATATTAAAACCAAAAGATGCTTATAATGGCTCTTGGGGCAGTCCGCTAAGTGGTAATTCTAGTTCATTTACGGGTAGCGATGCGTTTAACGGTATTAACCCTGCCAATGGGGTGGTATTATATTATGAGCTCCCAAAATTAGCAGATAGTGCTTCTATAACATTAGAAATTTCTGATGCTAATGGGAAATTGATAAGAGCTATCACTTCAGAAAAGGATCCTACGTACAAACCACACAATGGTGGCGGTGCTCCTCCGGCACCAGTGTTGAGTAAAGAAGAAGGACTAAACCGTTTTGTATGGGATATGAAATACCCAATTATGCCAGGAGTACCTGATGTATATATTGAAGCAGGATTTACCGGACATAAAGTTTCCCCTGGTACATATACTTTTACCTTAAAGGTTGATGGGCAAACAGTATCCACCACAGGTGTAATAAAAGAAGTGCCTACTTACGAGACGAAACCTGGTCAGTATGAAGAGTTTGATGCTTTTATGACCGATGCAGAAGCAGAGTTGACAGAAATGCATAATATGGTGAATCTGTTGTACAAAGCACAACAAGATTTGGCAGAAGTGTTGAAAAAGGTAACCGATGTAGAAGCCAAATCTAAAGGTGAAAAGTTGCTGGCTGATTTGAAAGCTTGGGATGCCGATATGGTACAACGAAAATCTCAGGCGTATGATGACGTAGAAAATTTTCCAAATAAATTCACGGCAGAATATCTGTTCATGATCAATCAGACCAATAGTAGTATCGCAAGATTGAATAAATCTAATAAAGACCGAAAGGCTGAATTGGATAAGAAATGGGAGACATTAAAAGCAAAAGGAAATCAATTGAAGAATTCGGAAATACCAGCCTACAATAAAACCTTATGGGATGCAGGAGTAGGTGCAATAAGATTATAAGGTAAGTTCTATCCGCTTTTGCTAACTTTGAACTTGTTTAAGTTGAGAAAATAGAAAAAAGAACTGAGAAATTAGTTTTGCACTTGAACTTGTTTCTTGCACTTGAGATTGAGTTTTGAGTTTGAGTTTGAATTTGTTTCTTGCTTTTGAGCTTGCCTCTTGAACTTGAGTTTGTTTTTATAAGCCTTATGACAGAATATTACAATTATATAAAATCCCTGCATCTCATCTTCGTAATAACGTGGTTTGCAGGGCTTTTTTATATTCCTAGATTATTCATTTATCATATAGAAGCTCACCAAAAACCATCACCAGAAAAGGAAATTCTATCAAAACAATTAAAGTTGATGACCAAGAGGTTGTGGTATATCATTACCTGGCCATCGGCTGTATTAGCAGTGTTTTTTGCTATTTGGCTGCTAATTATTTACCCAGGATGGTTAACCCAACCTTGGATGCACATAAAACTAGGTTTTGTAGTGTTACTGATATTATATCACCTAAAAAACCATCAAATTTTCAAAAAGTTTCAACAAGATGATATTCAATACACCTCTAAATTTATGCGTATATGGAATGAAGGTGCTACCTTAATTTTGTTCGCAGTTGTTTTCTTGGTGATTTTGAAGAGTTCTTTTAATTGGATTTTTGGAGTAGTAGGCATTATTGTTTTAGGGATACTTTTAATGCTGGGTATAAAACTCTACAAAAGAATACGGAACAAGAATCCCGAAGCATAATTCAAGCTTTATGCTAGAAATAATGAGCGAGGTTGAATTACGGCTCAACTTATATCAAGCAAGTATTATTTTAATCTAACTATCAGGTGAAGGCCAACAAGTCACGGTCCTATTTTAAATCCCACTCTTAGTTTAATTGTTATAATTTTTGTGTTTTACAGTTAAAAAGGCTGCTATAGCTTTGTTAATTTTAGATAATCATAAAAATATATAGATGAGAAATATAATGATGTTAGGGTTAATTAGTGTGTTTATCCAATTTTCATTTGCACAGACAAACAACCTGAAATGGCTTGATATTGAATTGGCGAACTATGAATATCCTTTTGATGTTTCTGAGTTGAATTTAAAAGTTCAAGGTCAAGATCTGCAAATGTCTTACATGGATGTAAAACCTTCTAACTTTAACGGCAAGAGCATTGTGCTTTTTCACGGTAAAAACTTCAATGGAGCCTATTGGAAAACTACAATCGAAGCACTGACTAAAGAAGGTTATCGCGTAATTGCACCGGATCAAATAGGCTTTGGTAAATCTTCTAAACCTGCACATTTTCATTATACATTTCAACAATTGGCACGCAATACAAAAGAGTTGCTTGATACCTTGAAGGTAACTAAAACAACTATTTTAGGACATTCTATGGGAGGCATGCTGGCTACTCGATTTGCGCTAATGTACCCTAAAACAACAGAGAAGTTGGTTTTAGAAAACCCCATCGGACTTGAAGATTGGAAATTAAAAGTACCTTACAAGCCTGTTGAATGGTGGTATGCCAATGAACTTAAGAAAAGTTATGAAGGCATTAAAAATTACCAATTGAAAAATTATTATGATAATAAGTGGAAAAGCGACTATGATCAATGGGTAAATTTATTGGCCGGTTGGACATTGAATTCAGATTATGATAGAATTGCCTGGAATGCTGCGCTAACCTATGACATGATTTTTACACAACCTGTAGTGTATGAATTTAAAAATATTAATGTGCCTACGTTATTAATTATAGGAACACGAGATAGAACGGCGCTTGGTAAACCATTAGTTTCTGATGAGGTGAGAAAAACAATGGGACTTTATAATCAATTAGGTAAAACAACACAGCAGCGCATAAAGAACGCTCAATTGGTGGAAATAGATAATATTGGTCATTTACCACATATTGAAAAATTTGAAAGCTTTATTACCCCATTAATTAAGTTTTTAAAAGAATAAGTATTGGTTATACAAAGCTTGTTGGGGTATATTTTTTAATATGTAGATATGCCTAATTTATTCAATTAAGACTTCAAGGAGTTTTTAGCTTTCTTAGCGGCAATTTTCGCTTTTGGCAAAATAAGTTTAAAAGTAGTTCCTTCTCCTTTTCCTGCAGATTCGGCAGTAATAGTACCACCATGGGAAATTGCAATTTTTTTAACCATATAAAGCCCCAGACCTGTGCCTTCAACGTTCTGATGAAAACGTTCAAAAGGTGTAAATAATTTTTTCAGGTCTGCTTGGCTGATACCTAAACCATTGTCACGTACCAAAAAAGTATTGGTTTTTCCTGTATTTTCAAAATCTACGGTTATTTGAGGATTTGGTTGGTCTCCCATATACTTGACCGCATTATCTAAAAAGTTGCCAAAAACCTGAATAATCCTATTTCGGTCGCCAAAAATGTCGGGTAGGTTATCTGCAATGGTAAGATTTATGTTTTTCTTCTCTAGTTTACTTTTAATAAGTTTTTTTGATAAATCTAATATCTCATTGGTATTCAATAGCTCATTCTTATTTTCTATTTTTCCAAGTCTTGCTATTTCGGTGATGTCAGATATCAACTCGTTCATATTATTGCATGAAACATCTATTAAATCAAGATATTCGGCTACCAGCGGATGCTCTTCTATTGGCATTTCTGTAGGAATAAGGCTAGCAAGGCCTTTAATATTGCTCAGTGGACTTTTTAAGTCGTGTGAAACCGCAAAAGTAAATCGTTGTATTTCTTGATTCTTCGTTTCTAAATCGTCTGCGGCCTTTAAAAGTTTGTCCTTTTGATCTTGTAGTTCAGTGGTACGTTCTGCTACCTTTAATTCTAACCTACGTTGGTTTTTCTTAATGGTTCTAAGCTTAATGTAATATGCAACATAGAATAGCAAAAGCAATAGGGCGACCATTAATAAATTAAACCACCAAGTTTGCCAATATGGGGGAGTGATAATTAGGGTTAAGTCAATTTCATTATCGGTCCATACACCATCAGAATTGGTAGATTTCATTTTTAAGGTATATTCTCCGGCATTAAGATTGGTATAGGTCGCTGTAGGTGTGTTTCCTACATAATTCCATTCTTTTTCAAATCCACCCAAATAAAAAGCATAATTAACACTTTCTGGATGTCTAAACGTTAGCGCTTTAAAGTCAATATTGATAACGGACTGATCATAGCTAAAAGTTAAGGTATCTACTTGACTAATATTTTTTTTCAATACACCAAATTCATCGTTAGGAAGCACTGGTTTATTAAAGATTTTAAGTCCGGAAACATATAAGGTAAGGGTATCTTTACGTTTTTCTACATCATTGGCGGTAAAAATGTTAAATCCGTTTATACCACCAAAAACGTACTCACCTTTACTAGTGGTCAAGGTAGAACTGGCTATGAATTCTTTAGCTTGCAGTCCTTCATCAACATCATAATTTATAAAATCACCTGTGCAGGTGTCGTACCGGGTAATTCCGTTTTCAGTACTTAGCCATAGATGGTTGTAGGTATCATCTATAATTCCTTTTATAGCATCATTTCTAAGACCTTCTGATTTGGTAATTGCCTTAAAAGAATCGTTTTCAGCATTGTATTTGTTAAGTCCGCCTTGCGTGCCAACCCATAATGTACCCTCACTATCTTGAATGATAGTGTTGACAAAGTTGTTGCTTAATGAATTATGAGTGCTATAATGTGTCGTTGTCCATGTTCCATTGTTTCCGGTCAATTTGAATAGACCGGAGTTTAAAGTGCCAATCCACATTTGACCTAGATGGTCTTCGAATATTTGATAGATTGAATTGATTTCTACTCCATCAACATCTGAATTTAGTATTACATTTTTATGTGAATTTGTATTTGGATCATATACTTGCACACCAGCAAAATAATTTATAATCCAAATATGCCCTTTTTTATCCTTTAAAAAATCGACTATAATGTTCGAGTTTAAAAAAGAGTTTTCTGTATTTAATTCCTTAAACTTTTTTGTTTGGGTATTAAATACGGTGATTCCATTGGTCCAAGTGCCTAGCCATAATTCATCTTCTTTATTCTGTAATATAGATAGAACAACATTGGTATTAAGGGTTTTATTTTTTAGTGCATAATGTTCAAAGGTGTCTAATGCTCTGTTCCAATAGTTAAGACCTCCACC
This sequence comes from Maribacter litoralis, assembly GCF_902506355.1. Classification (NCBI taxonomy): domain Bacteria; kingdom Pseudomonadati; phylum Bacteroidota; class Flavobacteriia; order Flavobacteriales; family Flavobacteriaceae; genus Maribacter; species Maribacter litoralis. Next base: position 1,921,152 of record NZ_LR733271.1, read on the forward strand.
ATCTGTACCTATCCAAAAGTTTCCATTTGCGTCTTCAATAAAACAATTGACTAGTTTATTGCTTAAAGACTTGGGGTTAAAAGGGTCTGAATTAATATGATTAAATTTAAAATATTCGGGGTCATAAAAATTTAGTCCGCTTTTATATGGGGCTACCCACATGGTACCGTTTCGAGTACATAATAAGGACCAAATTGAATTACCGGAAATGGAATTAGGTTTAGAAACATGATACTCTAAATGACGTATAAACTCAAGTTCGGTAGAGTATATATATAAACCATTATTTTCAGTACCGATCCAAAATTCATTATCTAGATTTTTAGCTAACGAACGAATGCCAAAGCCTGGACTAACCTGTTTTTTGTCTCTTTCAATTTTAGAAGTAAGACTTACGTTTAAACGGATTAGTGAGCCATTATTTGTACCAAGCAAAAAGTTGTTGTCCTCCAATGAAATGGCAGATATGATATTTTCTATTTCTTGAACTTCGTTTAAAATTTCTAAATCATTATTGGTGACAATGATATTGTACGATGAAATAATAAGTACCCTGTTGGCATCTAAAGGAATTATCTTATGTATCTTGTTTATTCTAGGATTAACTACCTCTAATTTATCGTTGTCGAGGGCCAAGTGACTTATCTTGCCTGTATTTTCATTGTACTTGTAAAGACCTGCCGATTCTGTGCCTAACCATAATTCTCCATTTATTCTTGCTACCGATTGAAAGCTGCGGTCTTTTATATGTAATCCTTCATTTTTAAAAGGAAAGGGGGCTACAATATTTAAACTTCGGTCATATAGATTTAAACCTTCGTTTGTGCCAATAAGTAAGTTCTCGCCATCTTCATATAATTCAACTACGTATTCATGACTAAGTCCAGTTTTATTATCAGTACTTTTTCTGAATATTTCAAAATCCTTACCATCATATTTGTTCAGTCCATTTCGTGTGCCTACCCATATAAACCCATAGCGATCTTCTAGTAATTTGGTAGCAGAGCTTTGAGACATACCATCTTGAATATGATGAAATTTTAGTGGCTCTAAGCTTTGAGAGTAAGCGCTAAATGAAATTAGAATGACTAGTAAAAAGGCAAGATTTTTAGACAAAGTATTGAAAAGCATATCAGACCTATAAGGGGCGTACTATGATTTAACGCATTTAAATATAAGAAATTACTTTCAAAATGAACTAATTGCAATATGGGCTAAAATGTTTAAAACATTAGTATCTTTTTTGTGTAACAATGAGTTAGTTGGTACAAGGTTGCTAACTGAAAAACTTCTTATAGCTACTAATTATGTATGTAAAAGAGTCGACATTATGTTTGTTAATGTTTTTTGGTGTGATATTTGCTAACTTTAAACAAATAATTGAAGCTTGTTAACAAGAGTATCTTTACGGTCACGTATTTTTCTTTCCATGATTTTTTTGGTGTTAATCGCATCGGTACTGATTGCGGGCGTAACGGTGTATCAATACCGTGAGCAATCAAAAGATTATCACGAGAATAGAATGGAACGTAAAGAAGAGCAAATACGCCAAAGTATTGATCTTGCCATTCAGAAAACAACATATCCCGTTACTACAGAAAACTTAGATCTTATTTTTAAGAATGAAATTTATGAAATTGCCGTTGTGCAAAACATGAATTTTAATATCTATAGTTTGGATGGGGAGCTTATAAAAAGTTCTCGACCTAAATTTGCCAATGACTCCATATCTATGTGTTTAGATGCTGAGGTGCTAAATATGCTAGAGATTAGCCCTAATAAACGCTATGTAATGGAAAATGCTTTGGCGGGGGATAAATACCAGGCCTCATTCACTTATATAGCCGATCAAAAGTTTAAACCAATTGGTATTTTAAACCTTCCGTACTTTGAGGATAACTCTTTTAACGATTATGAATTAAAGGAATTTCTGTTTCGATTATCGGGTGTTTATCTGCTCATGCTATTAATGGCAATATCATTTGCGTTTTTTATTTCAAAATATATAACCCGATCATTGGAGACCATCTCAACCATGATGGGAAAAACAGAATTGAGTAAGCAGAACAAAAAAATATATCTAGATAATCCCGGAGAAGAAATAGAAAAACTAATTTCGGCTTACAATGGTATGATTGACGAATTAGGTCAAAGTGCTGTAAAATTGGCCCGTAGCGAACGTGAACAGGCATGGCGAGAAATGGCAAAACAAGTGGCTCATGAAATTAAGAACCCCCTTACGCCAATGAGATTAAGCGTGCAGAGTTTTGAACGCAAATTTGATCCTAATGATCCAGATATTCATAAAAAGGTAAAGGAGTATTCCAATACTTTAATACAGCAAATAGATACCATGAGCAGTATTGCGTCAGCATTTTCAAATTTTGCCGAAATGCCAGCGCAACAGAATGAAACACTGAATGTTGTAAAAATCGTAAAACTGGCATTAGATATTTTTAACGAAGATTATATTCATTTCATTGCTGATGAAGAAGAAATTATTGCGAAATTAGATCGTACACAATTAATAAGAGTGGTTACCAATTTGGTAAAAAATGCTATACAAGCTGTGCCAGATGTAGAATCGCCAAGAGTTTTGGTAACTGTAGCGTCTGAAGGAAATATGGTAAAATTATCGGTAGCGGACAATGGTCACGGTATTGAAAAAGAAAATGAAGATAAAATTTTTGAACCTAAGTTTACTACCAAGACCAGTGGAATGGGCTTAGGCTTAGGAATGGTGAAAAATATAGTGGAGACATATAAGGGTACCATTAAGTTTACCTCACAACCTGGTAAGGGAACGGTATTTTGTGTAATGTTTCCAAAAGAAAATGTTTAATGCAACAAATCAACAACAATGTCATACGTAACAATACTAATTGAGAAAGAAGAAACAACTGCAATTGTAACCATCAATAGACCAAGTAAATTAAATGCTTTAAATAAGGAAACAATTGGGGAGTTACATGATGCTTTTAAAGATTTACAAAAAGACAAGACTATTAAGGCCATTATTTTGACAGGTAGCGGTGAAAAGGCTTTTGTAGCTGGTGCAGATATTTCTGAATTTGCAGATTTTAGTGAAAAGGAAGGGAAAAAATTAGCCGCTAAAGGTCAAAAACAGTTGTTCGATTTTGTTGAAGGCTTAACAACCCCCGTTATTGCAGCAGTTAACGGCTTTGCCCTTGGCGGAGGATTAGAACTAGCTATGGCTTGTCATTTTAGAGTGGCTACCGTTAATGCCAAAATGGGGCTTCCAGAAGTTTCTTTAGGATTAATACCTGGGTATGGCGGTACTCAACGTTTGCCTCAGTTGGTCGGTAAAGGCAGGGCTATGGAGATGATCATGACCGCGGGTATGATTTCTGCAGATCAAGCTAAAACTTATGGACTGGTAAACCATGTAACTTCACAAGAAGAATTGTTGCCGTTATGCCATAAAATCATATCAAAAATCACCAATAATTCCTCAGTAGCCATTGCTCATGCAATAAAAGCTGTAAATGCTGGTTTTAAGAATACTGTAAATGGTTATGAGCAGGAAATTGAGGCTTTTGGTGCCTGTTTCGGAACTGATGATTTTACCGAAGGCACAACAGCATTTTTAGAAAAAAGAAAAGCTGATTTTCCGGGTTCATGACATAAACCAATCTGGTTATGTTAAAACGTAGCGTATTCTTATTTTTATTCACAATCAATGTTTTAAGTTCTTTTGCTCAAGAAGAACTGGTTTCATATACTATTGGAGAAAAGTTTCACGACAAATACAGATACTCCAATATGCTGGCAATTGCTGATGACGGCAATGAAGGAACTGTGGTGGTGCGTGCATATTACACGGGAATTGTTCTAAGGCCCAAAGGTTATTTTATTGAACATTATAATAAGGATCTAGAACTTGTTTCTGAGTATAATTATAAACTCAAAGGAGCTAATTTTATAGATGCGTATGTACAAAACGGACAAGTATACCTACTATTTTTAGAGTACAACTATAATAGTAGAAGCTATCAATATGAAGTACATAGAAGTCCGTTTTCTCAGTTTCAATTTACTAAGGAGACTATTCTATCCATTGCATCTGATCCCGTAGAACAACCTTTGGATAGAAATTTCTACAACAGAAACTTTTCATCTGGCTTTACAACATCCATCTTGTTCAATGACGATAAATCTGCCTTTGCTATAACTACACATTACAAAAAGAGGAAGGTAGACCAGCATACTATTTATGCTTTTAAATCGAATTTGAATAAAATATTCGAGCATGATTTTTCTGATGAGGTTGAAGAGAAAAATTATGCATTTGAAAATGTGGTCTTTTCGAAAGATCTTCAAAATGTGTATTTAGTAGGTAAGGCGTATTTTAAGAAGAAACGTTTTAACGCGACTGAGCGAAAATTTCAGTATGAAATGGTCAGGGTTTCAAAAAATGGTAGAAGTACACAGTCATTCTTCACCCCAGGGAAATTTCCTGAAGCTTTAAAACCAATTTTTAAGGGAGACGAACTGCTTTGTATCGGTTTTTATGCAGATCGAAAAGATAATCGATATAACGGTATATCTTATTTTAACTTGGAGCCACAATCCCTCACATTAAAAACCGAGAAATTTAATGCTTTTTCAGAACAGTTCATGTTAGATAAATTTGGGCGCGAAGATGATAAAGCCATTAAGAATCTTGTGTTTAAGGGTATGGATATTACTGCAGAAGGTAATATCTTGTTCAATGCAGAAGAATATTTTACAAGTAATAGTGTACAGTCTAACTCAAGTGGTGGTAGGGTTATGGTAACCAGGTATCATCATAACGATATAATAAGTGCAAAACTTAGTGCTACTGGAGATTTGGTATGGGCAAGAAATATTAATAAAACCGAGGTAACCCAAGGTGATGGTGCTTATGCTTCTTATAGCGCGTACACTAAGAATAATTCAACCTATTTCTTTATAAGTACATCTGCAGAGAATCCTCAACAATTGAGCGATGATCGTATTATGTTCAAACAAGGATTAAGTAGAGATAGAAATGTCTTTTTAATTCGTTTAGATGAGAATGGGCATATGAAGTATAATAAGGTTATTGATGACACTGAAGCTCGCTTACCACTTATGGTCTCAGCGCCTTATATTGATCGTCAAAATGACGAATTGATGTTCTATGCCAAAAGAGGCACCAAAAAACAATTGGTTCAAGTGGGTGTTAAATAAAATTGATATTAGGATTATTTCCATAATTTTGGATTAAATCCTATTTAATGATATCTCATAGTATTGTAAGGGGTAGAGGTGCCCAAAAGAATACCAATAATAAATTCTCAACATACAGCTACGAGACTAGAGACGATTTTCTAGAATTTTGTCGTGTAGAAGGTGAGGTTTCCGACAAGAATAAAACCCAGTATATACCGGTTTACCCTAAAACAATTGTCAACAAGGTAACTAGTCCAGATGTTGGCATGAGTTATTCCATGAACATGTATCAAGGTTGCGAACATGGTTGTATTTATTGTTATGCAAGAAATGCACATGAATTTTGGGGCTATAGTGCGGGGCTGGATTTTGAGCGTAAAATACTGGTAAAGCATAATGCGCCAAAATTGTTAGAAGAGAAATTGAAAAGTAAAAAATGGCAAGCCAGTACTATTGTACTATCAGGTAATACAGATTGCTACCAACCTGCCGAGCAAGAATTTCAATTAACAAGAGAATGTTTGGAGATTTTCTTAAAATACCGACACCCAGTAGGTATCATAACCAAAAATGCCTTGATTTTACGTGATTTGGATATCCTCAAGAAATTGAATGATCACGGGTTAATTGGCGTTAATATTTCGATTACATCGCTATCGGAAGAAACCAGAAGAATTCTCGAACCTAGAACAACCACTATAAAGAAGCGGTTAGAAGCTATTGAGGTATTATCTAAAAACGGTATACCCGTAAATGCTATGTTGGCTCCAATTATTCCAGGTATCAACAGTCATGAAATTCTAAATTTAGCAAAAGCGGTTGCGGATCGTGGTGCTTTATCTATGGCGTTTACGGTTGTAAGATTAAATGGTGCCATTGGTGAAATATTCACCGATTGGATTCGAAAAACACTCCCAAACAAAGCAGATAAGGTATTACATCAAATAGAGGAATGCCATAGTGGAACTTTAAATGATAGCCGTTTTGGTATTCGCAGCAGAGGAGAAGGCAAAATAGCTACTCAAATTCATGATATGGTACGTTTGGCTAAACGCACTTATTTCAATAATAGAACTTTCCCAAAGTTAAATACTCAGTTACATGAATCTTATAAAGATGGTCAATTAAAGTTATTTTAAAATAATATGCCACAAACTTCAACATTATAAAATGTCTGCTCGTGGGTACTTTTTTAAAAGCGTTGTCATAGATTTTTGTTGGTATTTGAAAATCCGAAGGAAATGTGAGCATCAATAAAAATGGAAATGTTTTTATTAAAAATTTGGCTGATAATTTTTAATACAGTTAAACAGGTATAATGTCCAAATGATCAACATAACTGCATGAAAAAGAACTAAATATTGCGTTTAAGTTAAAAATATAAGCATTTGAATTAGTGGCTTAAAATTAAATGTTATGCAGTTTTATAGAGTAAAAAATTTCTTTCGAAAGTTTTGTTAAAATAAAGTCCAAAAGAGAAATCTAAGCGTAGATAGGGTGAATGAAATAAATATTAGAACCATTTATGAAAACCAAGAACACTACCATAAAAGATATGAAAATTTCAAAGAAAAATTCGGAAAAAGAAGTAAGGAAATCTTTCTTCTCTAAGATTGCCGACCAGATAGAAAATGCCAACGCATGGGGCATTTTTGTAATGGGCAGTACATTTGTATTAATGTTTGGATCTGCTTATTTAGCTTATATTTTACAAAACGATTTCACAGATTTGCATTTAGAGCGTAGAAGTAGTCTTATCGGCTTTATTTTTATGATTGTAGCTGCAGCTTTCTTCGTTTTCAAATTAAGCTTCTTTATCTACACTTTTGTACGTTTTTTAAAATATAAGGCGATACCATCGGTAACCGATGATGAATTACCTACCGTAACTGTAATTGTGCCAGCTTATAATGAAGGTAAGCAAGTTTGGGCCACACTTAAAAGTTTAGCGGATAGTGATTACCCAGAGCATAAAGTACAATTGTTGGCTATCGATGATGGTAGTAAAGACGATACTTGGAACTGGATGCTTGAAGCTAAAAAAGAATTAGGAGATAGGGTTTCTATCTGCCAGCAACCTAAAAATATGGGTAAGCGTCATGCCCTTTACAGAGGATTTAAAGAAGGTACAGGTGAAATTTTTGTTACTGTTGATAGTGATTCTATCGTTGACCCAGATACGTTAAGAAATTTAGTGAGTCCGTTTATTGTTGATGAAAACTGTGGTGCGGTTGCAGGTAATATTCGTGTTTTAAATAACAAGAAAGAAATATTACCTAAAATGCTAGATGTAAGTTTTGCACTTAGTTTTGAGTTCGTACGTTCATCTGAAAGTACTTTAAAATCAGTTTTATGTACACCAGGGGCTTTGGCGGCTTATAGAGCTACAGCGGTATTTGGTTGTTTAGATGAGTGGATCAATCAAACCTTTATGGGGCAACCTTCAGATATTGGTGAAGATAGAGCCATGACCAATATGATATTGAAACAAGGTTTTCATGTATTGTTTCAAAGAAATGCTTTTGCGTATACTAACGTTCCAGAAAAATATAAAGGTCTTTATAAAATGTTTATTAGATGGGGTAGAAGTAATGTTCGTGAGAATATACAAATGTCTAAATATGTGTTTACAAACTTTAGAAAAGGACCAAAAGCGGGTACAAGATTATTGTTCTTTAGCCAGTTTTCAAGAATTGTATTGTGTTACCCATTTGTACTGTTTATGCTAGTATTTGTTTTCACGCATCCTTTATTGTTCTTAAGCTCTACATTCTTAAGTATATTGGTGCTGTCTACATTCCCAGTGATATTTTATGCAAAAAGATATACGTTTTCAGAGTCTTTCTGGGCATATTCTTATAGTGTACTTTACACATTTGGTTTGTTTTGGATTACCCCTTATGCCATTGCAACCGCGAGCAGAAGAGGTTGGCTAACAAGAGAGTTGCCACAGAAATAAGAAAAATTTTAAAACTAAAAAGGGTCTCAATGCAAAATGAGACCCTTTTTTTATTCAATATAGCTTAGTTAGTTGTGCTAGCTTAAATTTTTAAGAGGACTCCATTCTTGATAAAATTGCTCTAGAAAATCTATCATATATTGATGTCTTTTTTCTGCCAAACGCTTTCCGGTTTCCGTATTCATTTTGTCTTTTAGTAACAGCAGTTTTTCGTAAAAGTGATTTAAGGTAGGTGCTTGTGATTTCTTGTACTCCTCTTTGCTCATGTTTAAGTTTGGAGGAATGCTTGGATCATAAAGTGCTCTATTTTTAAATCCGCCATAATTAAATGCTCTTGCAATACCAATAGCACCAATTGCATCTAAACGATCGGCGTCTTGCACCACTTTTAGCTCCTTAGAAGTAAATGGTTTTTTCTTCATCTTGCCATCGTTCAAGCCTGCCTTAAAAGAGCTGTACTTGATTATATTGGTTACATGGTTAATAATTCTTTTAGGTACTTCTAGACTTAATAAAAAATTCTCGGCCATTTTGGGACCTAACGTCTCATCTCCATCATTAAACTTAGCATCTGCAATATCATGAAGTAATGCACCCAGGCTAACCACCAAAATATTTACATCTTCTTCTTTGGCAATGAGCATGGTATTATTGAAAACACGTTCAATATGAAACCAATCATGCCCTCCCTCTGCATTTTGTAACGTTTCTTTGACGAAAATTATGGTTTCTTCTACTATTTCTGAATCGGTCATTTAAAGGAGTTTACGCCGCTAACTACGGATGCTTCAATTTGTTTTACTAGTTCATCAAGATTGCCCTTGTTCTCAATAGGTTGTTGTACCTCTAATCTTACCTTAGATCCCAACCCCATAGGAAACTGCCCAAACCTAACTAATTTCCATGAATTGTTGATACTAATGGGAACGATCAATGCCGATGGTGCTTTTTTAAGAAGCATTTTTAATCCCATAGGTTTAAAAGGTTTTGGATGTCCGTCTCTGCTTCTCGTTCCCTCAGGAAATATAACGGCACTTCTTTTATGTTTTTCAATGTAAGCACCAAGTTTACCTATTTCCATTATTGCCGATTTTCCATCCTTTCGGTCAATAAGTACAGATCCACCGTGAACCAAGTTAAAAGATACACTGGGTATACCTTTGCCTAGCTCTTTTTTACTCACAAATTTTGGATGGTGCTTGCGCATATACCAAATTAATGGCGGTATATCATACATACTTTGATGATTGGTTACAATGATCAAAGGTTTATCTACTGGAAGGTCAAAATTGTTAGTGAATTTGTAGGTAGTGCCCAAAATATTGGTGCTTCGCATTAAAAAGAAATTCAATTTGCTGACTACGGGCTTTAGTCCGTTATATCCAAAGATTTTAAAAGCCGCCCACTGAATAGGATGAAAAATAAGTAGACATAGTCCAAATGCTATGAAAAAAAAGGGGGTTATAATATAGGAAAGCAGTTTCTGCATAGTACAAAAATAAAAAACCGCTCAATTAGAGCGGTTTTTTAATCTATTATTTTATTTGTAAATATACTAAGCTATAGATTTAGCAAAACTCATCGTAAGCCTGTGCTAAGTTTTGAGCGATCATTTCAGCAGGTCTACCTTCAATATGGTGGCGTTCGATCATATGAACCAATTCACCGTCTTTGAACAATGCCATAGATGGAGAAGATGGAGGGAAAGGAACCATTAAGTTTCTTGCCGCATCAACAGCTTCTTTATCAACACCGGCGAATACCGTAACGGCATGATCAGGTTTTTTATCGTTCTGCAAGCTCATTTTAGCAGCAGGTCTTGCATTGGCTGCTGCACAACCACAAACAGAGTTTACTACAACTAAAGTTGTACCTTCTTTATTTATGGCATTTGTTACTGCATCTGCAGTATATAATTCTTCAAATCCGGCAGAGGCCAGATCATCTCTCATTGGTTTTACTAATTCCGCAGGGTACATATTCTTAATATTTTAATTAATTATTACAAAGATAATCAATTAGTCGCAGGGGAGCTTAAGACCTTAACTTTTCATTGGCCATACTTTCTATTGGTAATATTTTATCTTTGGCAAAATTGAGAATACGAAAATGATTAAATGGTTAGGGGCCGTAATTGGTTTTTCTTTTAGAGGTTTATCTGGAGCTATTTTGGGCTTCTTTGCCGGTAGTATTATAGATAGCTTTTTTGGACCTAGTAAAAGTAGTGCACGAAGTGTATTTGAAGACTATACAAGACCAAATGTTACTGCCGAGGATTTTGAACTGAATTTATTATCCTTATGTTCTATAGTTATAAAGGCAGACGGACAAGTGAGTCAGTCGGAAATGGAGTATGTTCGCCAGTATTTTGTGAGTACGTACGGTAAGGATAAGGCAAATGCTATTTTTAGAAGGTTCAATGAAATAAATAAAAAAGGGCAAATATCTCCGCAAAAGGTATCTGCATTTTTAGCACAACGTACGCGTTATGAGGTCAGGTTACAATTACTTCATTTTTTGTTTGGTATTGCACAATCGGATGGTAGCATAAGTAATCCCGAGATTGAAAAAATCAGGGAAATTGCTGGGTATCTTAGGGTTTCATTGAACGAATTTGAAAGTATTAAGGCCATGTTCGTAAAATCTGCGAACAACTCATATAAAATTCTTGATATACCAAAAACAGCTACCGATGCAGAGGTGAAAAAAGCGTATAGGAATATGGCGAAAAAATACCACCCAGATAGAGTGAATACTAAAGATGAAGCTATTAAAAAAGGGGCGGAAGAGAAGTTTAAGCAAGTGCAGGAAGCGTATGAAACCATACAAAAAGAACGCGGATTGAACTAGTTGGTATAATTTAATATTAGAGTTACAATGCAAGAGTTTTGGTTTTATATAGAATTAGGTTTACAACATGTATTGGATATCAATGCTTACGATCATATTCTTTTTTTGACCGCCTTGGCACTGCCATTTACTTTTAAAAGCTGGAAGAATGTGCTATTGTTGGCTACAGTTTTCACCATAACCCATTGTTTGGCATTGGTATTTTCGGTCTATGAGATTATGGTGATTGACGCTACATGGATTGAGTTTTTAATACCAGTAACCATTTTGGCAACAGCATTGTTCAATATTATAGATTTGAAGCTTCAAAAAGAAAACAGAACAATATGGTTTCATGTATTGGCAACAGGTTTTTTCGGACTAGTGCATGGCTTTGGTTTCTCCAATTATTTTAAAATTATGGTTATGGGAGAAGAGGAAAAATTGGCACCATTATTGGGTTTCGCCGGTGGCATTGAATTGTCTCAAGTTGTAATAGTTTTATTGGTACTGATCCTAGCTTATATTATTCAAATACTATTAAAGGTCAAGCAGCATATTTTTATAATGGTAGGCAGTATTGTTGTAATACTGATAACGATACCGTTGTTATATGAAACATTTCCTTTTTAGATTGTTAAAGTTTAGCCTACGATAATGACTTTACTGATCAAAGCAGGTAACTTAGGGTTATGTGCTTTTCTAAAGCTCACTGTTAATGAAGAAAGAAAAACAATTAAAATATGATAGGGCCTATTTGAGAATGGCCAAAGAATGGGGAAAATTATCGTCATGTATTAGAAAACAGGTAGGTGCAATTATCGTTAAGGATAGAATGATAATTTCTGATGGATATAACGGTACCCCAACTGGTTTTGAGAATTATTGTGAAGATGAAGATGGGTATACCAAGTGGTATGTTTTACATGCAGAAGCCAATGCTATTCTAAAAGTGGCAAGTTCAACACAATCTTGTCAAGGGGCTACTTTATACATCACGTTATCGCCTTGTAGAGAGTGTAGTAAATTAATACACCAGTCTGGCATTAAACGTGTAGTGTACCAAGTGGGTTATAAAGATGATTCCGGATTAAATTTTTTGGAGAAAGCCGGGGTTGAAATACAACACATGCCAGAAATAAATGTGACAAACTAACGTTAACACTAATGATGAATAAAAAATACAGTGCTCTATTTCCTTTAATTATCGCTTCTGCTCTTGCATTAGGGTTTTTTATTGGTGGAAAACTGAATTTTAATGACTCTCCAGAACGACTTTTCTCAACCAATTCTAAAAAAGACAAATTAAACAGGTTAATTGACTACATCGATTATGAATATGTAGATGATGTCAATACCGATAGTATTGTTGATGTTACCGTAAATAGTATTCTAGAAAAATTGGATCCTCATTCGGTTTATATTTCTGAAAAAGAAATGTCTAGTGTTGCAGATAACATGAAGGGCGATTTTGTGGGCATAGGTATCAATTTCTACTCTTATCATGATACCATTGCGGTAATTAAAACGGTAAAAGATGGTCCTAGTTATGTGAAGGGAATTTTACCTGGTGACCGTATATTAATGGCCGGTAAGGATACGCTTTATGGTAAGGATTTTCCAAGTGAGGTCATTGTAGATAAATTAAAGGGTAAAGAAGGCACCACGGTTGATTTAACCGTATATAGAAAGTCAGAAGACAAAACATTCAACGTCAAAGTAAAACGCGGTATAGTTCCCTTAAAAAGTGTAGATGCCTTTTATATGCTTACAAAAGATATTGGCTATATAAAGGTGAACCGTTTTGCGGAGTCAACCTACAAAGAGTTCAAAGAGGCTTTGGGAAGACTACAAAATCGGGGAGCCAAAAAATTGGTTCTGGATTTACGTGATAATCCCGGTGGTTATTTAGGTATGGCCGAAGAAATGGCAGATGAATTTTTAGAAGATGGTAAACTCATTTTATTTACTAAAAACAAAAAAGGTAAGATCAGTAAAAGTTTTGCAACCGATGAAGGTAGTTTCGAAGATAAGCCGATCTACGTTCTGATCAATGAAAGATCAGCCTCTGCCAGTGAAATTGTTGCTGGAGCATTACAGGATAATGACATAGGTACTATAGTTGGGCGTAGGTCTTTTGGTAAAGGTTTGGTACAGCGTGAAATGGCATTAGGCGATGGTTCGGCCGTTAGATTAACGGTTTCAAGATATTATACCCCTACAGGTAGAAGTATTCAAAAAACGTACGCTAATGGCACTAAAGATTACTATCAGCGTTTTACGGATAGGTATCATAGCGGTGAAATGATTTCCGTTGATAGTATAAAAGTGGCAGATTCATTAAAGTTCGTAACCCCTAAAGGAAAGGTAGTTTATGGCGGAGGTGGAATAATTCCTGATGTTTTTGTGCCTATTGGTACTAATGAAGAAGAGGCCGTTGACAGTATGGATAACTTAGGGTTTATTTCCTTTTTCGTATTCGAGCATTTAGATGAAGATCGTGAACGATATGCACAATATACCCAAGAAGAATTCGTAAACGATTTTAGGGTCGATGATATCCTTTTTGAGAAGTTTGTGGAATATTCGGTAGACAGAAACCTTAGAATGAATTTCTACGAACATGAGCAAAGCATCAAGTTATTCTTAAAGGCCAATATTGCAGAACAATTGTTCAATACAAACATACATGCCAAGATAAAGTCTGATGAGGACTTAATGCTGCAAAAAGTTTTGGAATTAGATGGTGGCGGTATAGAACAACAAGAATCTGGCGAAATTAAGACCTATAATTAGTCTTCGTTCATCTTGTCTTGAATCTTCTTACTGGTTACAAATACCAACAGTAGTACAACGGCACATAACGATGCCATTATGCCGATCAAGGCAATAGTACTGTTCTTCTCAAAAGGATCTGCAAAATTCACCAATGTTACGTTATAGGCGATTAAAGCAATTGCAATAACTATGAATATGATGGATAATGTCTTGCTCATAAATTTGTTTTTATAAAAATACAATCTTCTAACGGTCTAGAAAAGTTGATTTATATTGGCAGCGAATAATTTAACGGCTATGGCCATTAGTATAACCCCAAATACTTTTCTAATAACGTTCACCCCATTTTTTCCTAACATTTTTTCAATCTTGCCCGATGATTTCAAGACAATAAATACGAACACAATGTTGACGATTATAGCTACAATAATATTTTCTACGTAATATTCTGCCCTTAAGGAAAGTAAAGAGGTTAGTGTACCTGCACCTGCAATTAATGGAAAAGCTATGGGTACAACAGATGCACTTTCCGGTTCATCGTCTTTATAAAGGGTGATTCCCAATATCATTTCAATTGCTAAAAAGAAAATAATAAAAGCACCGGCCACGGCAAATGAATTTACATCTATGCCGATCAAGTTTAAGATTTCTTCGCCCAGAAACAAAAACGCTACCATTATCACAGCTGCTACTACAGAAGCTTTTTCAGATTGAATGTGGCCTACTTTCTTTCTTAGGCCTATGATAATCGGTATGCTTCCTAAAATATCTATTACGGCAAATAGAACCATACTGGCGGTAGCAATTTCCCTTAAATTAAAATGAAGATCCATCTTTCTAATTTTTTGCAAATTTACGTTTATAAACATGCACTTGGATCTTTATTTATAAAATATTCTAGGATTTATACTTTTTTAAAATATGTATCTTGCGCCCTTTAAACTACGCCATGTTTCAATTAGGAAAAACCATAGTATCCGAGGAAATAATAGAGAATGATTTTGTCTGCAATTTGAGTGCCTGCAAAGGTGGGTGTTGTGTAGATGGAGAGGCAGGTGCACCTGTAGATGATAACGAAACCGAAATTATGGTTGATATCTATGCCAAGGTTAAACCTTTTCTTAGACCGGAAGGAATATTGGTTATTGAAAAAGAAGGAGCTTTTGTAAAGGGCGAAGATGGTGAGTGGGAAACCCCTTTGGTAAACGGTAGCGAATGTGCTTACGTAATTTTTGATGATAAGAAAGTTGCCAAATGCGGTATTGAAGAGGCTTATAACCAAGGTGTAATTGATTGGAAAAAGCCGGTTTCTTGCCATCTGTACCCAGTAAGAGTTAGAGAGTACACAGAATTGACAGCGGTTAATTATCATAAGTGGCATATATGCGATCCTGCCTGTGCCTTAGGAGACGAATTGAAAGTGCCTATTTATAAGTTCGTTAAAGAAGCTTTAATTAGAAAATTTGGTGAAGCTTGGTATAAGGAGTTAGAAGAGGTGGCTGAAGACCATCTTAAATAGTTGGTATGTAGATGACAATTTGGGTGCCAACAGGGTTGGTTTCATCATCAAATTTGTCAATGATATCAACATGGAAATAATTCTCGTAATCTCGGGAAAAGTTGGCTAAACGTTCTTTGGTAATATCAATACCAACAGATTTTCTTTTAAGAACTTTGCTATCCTTTATTTTCTCAGCAGCGTCTCTGCCCACACCGTTATCGGTAATAACAATTTCTATAAAGCCGTTTTTTCCTCTTTTGACCTCTAAATCTATATTTTTAGCACCGTCTTTTGAAGATAATCCGTGCCATAAGGCATTCTCTAAAAATGGTTGAAGAATTAGAGAGGGAATTTTAATGTTGTGTACATCGATATCATCTTTAATATGAACGGTAAAATTGATTTCATTAGAAAATCTAATGTTTTCTATGTTCATGTAAAGTTCTACGGTTTCCAATTCCTCAGCTAATGAGATTTCACGCTGCGACGATGCTTCTAAAATCTTCCTTACTAATTTTGAAAACTTGTTTAAATAATGAACGGCATTCTTTTTCTCATTATTTATAATATATAATTTAATGGAATTTAGAGAGTTGAATAAAAAATGTGGATTCATTTGACTTCGTAACATACTTTGTTCCAAGGTCAATAATTTTTTGTCTGCATTCAGTTGGCTTTGACGGTAAAGAATGTATAAAATACCGATTAATAATATCAACGAGATACCAATGATAATCAACATGGTCTTGTTTTTCCTCAGCTTTAAACGAACAGATTCATTTTCTTCTGCCAGGCGTTCCAATTGATTTTCCCTCATTTCAGATTCGTATCGCAGAATCATATCATTAACATACCTTAAGTTTAGGGAGTTTGTAATGCGTTCTTCATATTTTTTAAAATCTTTATAATAACTCATCCCCTTTTGGTAATCATCTTTTTTGATCCAAAGTTCAGATAGAAATTTATTGGCCTCCGCTATTTCTGCATTTATGTTGTTAGATTTGGCCAGGGTCAACCCCGATTCTAGATTAGTCTGTGCCGCTGTGTAATCACCTAGGCGTATAAAAGCCCAACCAAGATTTATATAGATCGTGGTAATGATATTTTGGTCGTTGATAGCTTTAGCCTTAATTAAATTGGATTGTAGAATATCTATGGCTTCTTGTATTTTTCCTTGATGAACATATACATGGGCAATGTTATAGTTACACATTATTTTACCCTTGTTAGAATCTATAATCTCATAATAAACGAGTGATTTTCTAAAATTCGTTAATGCAGGGTCTAGTATGGCTTGTGCCTCATAACATTCGCCAACATTTTTATGGTTAATGGCCAACCCCAGTTTGTCATCCAACTCTTTTTCAAGAGACATGGATCTTTCATACTTTTCAATCGCTAGTTCATATTGTTCTAGCATTTGATAGGTTGCCCCAATGTTATTTAATGAGGCTATAATACTTCTTTTAAGAGCATCGCTAGGGTTGTTAACGGTTTCAGCTAGTTCAAGGGCATTTTGGCTGTAATCCAATGCAGATTTTACAGCATCTGTTCTAGAGTATACACTACTGATGTTATTAAGGCTATACACCCTAAATTCTATGCTATTGGCCTCTACCGATAAATGTAATGCTTGTTGGTATAATTCTAATGCTTGCGAATATAGTTCTTTGTCTCTGTAAATAGAACCTAGTTGATTTAAAGCATAAGCCTGACCTAGGCTATATTTTCTATTGACGGACTTTTCTTGAATATAGCGTAATTGTATACTGTCGTTCTTAAATGGATGTAGAAGACCATCGATCTCCTTAAAAGTTTTTGGGGTTACTATAAGAAGACTATCCAAATTTTCTTTTAACTCATTAGAGGTACCCTGAGCATAACCGTGTAAAGACAGTGCCAAAGCATAGAGAAAAAAGAAATGGAATTTGTACCTGAGTTTATGCACTATTGATTGAGAAAAAGCTTTGAAAAATTCTGTTAGGGGAAAGCCCTATAACATGTCTAAAAAATCTGATTTTTTTTGTCGGGAAACGGGTATTTTATGGTTCGATTTTAAGACTACATAACCATCTGTCTTTAAAAATTCCTTTATCTTATTAAGGTTGATGATATATGAATTATGAATCCTAAAAAAAGAATCGGAAGGTAATAATTCATTAACCTCCTTCAGTTTTTTGGTTAGCACTATTTTTTGACCATCGGTTAAAAAAATGGTACTATAATTACCATCAGATTCGGCATACAATATTTCATCACTCTCTAAAAATAGCAATTTACCGTCTGTATTTAGCGTAATTCGCTTGTGAACGGCTCTAGAGTTATAATTTAAAAGGGCCATTTCTAACTTTTCAACAGAAAAGTTCTTACTGTTAAACTTTTTGATCTTAACAATGGTTTCTTCCAGATCATCGGTATCGATCGGTTTTAAAAGATAATCTAAGGCTTGACTTTTAATAGCTTTTAGGGCATATTGATTGTAAGCGGTGGTTATTACAACAGGAAAATTTTTGTTGGTCAGTTTTCTAATAAATTGAAATCCGTCCATTGTGGGCATTTCTATATCTAAAAATAGGCAATCTGGCGTGTGTGTTTCTAAGTACGATAGTGCTTCGTTCGGATTTGTAAATGAAGCAATTACATTAATTTCATCACTAAAATTAGTGAGCTCCCACGTTAAGCTTTGTAGTGCTTTTATTTCATCATCAACAATTACAGCTTGTAGCATAATGTTAGGGTATCAAGTTAGAAAGTTATGAAAAATTAAGCGTTTGTGCAGTTTTCATATGCTAATTTGTATCAATGGATGAAATTTTAGTGTAATCGGTATATTTTGCGTTAAGGGTGTTAAACCTTTCTAAATCATATCAAAATGAAAGAAAAGACTTACATTTTATATTTTCAGTAAATCTTTTCAATTTTTCATGGTCCGTTTATACATAAAAGAGCACAGATTATACAAAATAGCTATAGGCTATTTAGCCTTAAAATTACCTTTAGCCTAGAGTTCAGTATATTATAAATGAAATAGAAATGAGAAGATGCGGTGTTATGTTGGCATTTTTTATTGTGATCTTGTGGATCGCATCTCATGTAATGGAAGATGAAGAATCTTTTAGTGGAAATATGGAAGTAGCTATTGAACAAAATTTAACTAAAGTGAATAGACCATAATTCAAAGTTTAACTAATGATCTTACAGAGTACTTTACGGTTTGTTGGTAAATCATTGAAATTGATTTGTTTTGGTATAGTTCCATTTATGTTGTTGGCCAGTGGGGCTAAAAGTGAAATAGGAAACGCAAGTTTAGAGAATGGCACTTGTAGTTTTAATATAGGTGGTAGTTCTAGTTTTCACATAGACGGTTCTGCATCTTTTAAAAGAATTACTGAGCTAGATAAGTTTGGTAATAAAGCAGATAAGTTGGTGTTGAGCTTCACAGATTGTGATGCCGGTAAAAAGCATAACCTTGAATTTATTATAGCTTCTGATTATAAGAAAACTAAGGGAGTGCCAACGGGTAAACATAAAATTAAGAATATTCACTGTTTGATCAATAGTTTTAACGGTGTTTATGGTTTTGCAGATTTAAAGGAGGTGAGTGAATTACCTTTCTTTATTAAATCTGGAGATATTATAATTACAGAGAGTATTTCTAATAAAGTAGATGGAAAATTAGAAGTACAATTAGAGAATGCAAACGGAGAATCTTTGAAAGTTCAAGGAGTCTTTAAAGCAGGTATAAAAGTTTAAAAATAGTACGGTTCTTTATAAGGTAGTGTATGTTGCCTTATATCTAATGTTTGAGCGCCAAATAGTATTAATACGTTTAGTCGTATGATTACATTCTAAGAAAAGGTTTCGGGGGAACTACCTTTATTAGTCTTGGTGGGCATTTTTCATAATAGAAGCATTAGTGGGGCCGTACATTTTTTATTTCAGAAACTAACTTTCACCTTATTTCAAGCTTTCGCCAATAAACCATTTAGTATGATTTTTTATACTTTTTGGTTTAAAAAAAACATGTTTTAACTTTACCTAAAATTAACGCTGAGCCCTTATTTCGTTGAGGGTAGTGAACACTTAGAACGAGAGCACATTTCAACATGTTATGTTAAAAACTTTGTAAGGCAAATACCTAAACTAGCTTCATATTTTCAATACAATTTTGAATCTTTGTTAGTACCTTCATGAAAGAAGATTGTATTCTTTTTCACAACTAATTTTAAAAATTTAAATACTATGTCCGCAGCTTTAGAGCCTATTTTGGAGCCAAATGATGATCGTTTTGTTATTTTCCCTATTAAACATGATGACCTATGGGAATGGTATAAAAAATGTGAGGCTTGTTTTTGGACAGCAGAGGAAATTGATTTGCATGAAGACTTGAATGACTGGAATAATAAGTTGAATGATGATGAGCGCTATTTTATAAAACATATTCTTGCATTCTTTGCCGCTTCTGACGGAATAGTCAATGAAAACTTGGCCGAAAATTTTGTCAGTGAAGTTCAGTATGCAGAGGCAAAATTCTTTTACGGATTTCAGATTATGATGGAGAACATTCATTCTGAAACCTATTCTTTGCTGATTGATACTTATGTGAAAGATGAAAAGGAAAAAAATGTCCTTTTTAAAGCATTAGAAAATTTTCCTGCAATTAAGAAAAAAGCAGATTGGGCTTTAAACTGGATTGAATCTCCAAGTTTTGCCGAACGTTTAATCGCGTTCGCAGCAGTTGAAGGTATATTTTTCTCCGGAGCATTTTGTTCCATATTTTGGTTGAAAAAAAGAGGGTTAATGCCTGGTTTAACTTTTTCAAACGAGCTTATATCACGAGATGAAGGTATGCATTGCGATTATGCCGTTCACTTGCATAACAAACACTTAATGAATAAAGTGCCGAAAGAGCGTATAACAGAGATTCTAACCAATGCCCTAGACATAGAACGCGAGTTTATCACAGAATCATTACCGGTTAGTTTAATTGGTATGAACTCCAAATTAATGACCCAGTATTTAGAATTTGTAACCGATAGACTGTTGGTTGAATTAGAATGTGATAGGGTTTACAATGCTAGTAATCCATTTGACTTTATGGATATGATTTCATTACAAGGTAAGACCAATTTCTTTGAGAAACGTGTATCTGAATATCAGAAAGCTGGTGTTTTGAATAAAGATAAGGATGATGATTCCCAGAAAATCAGCTTCGACGCCGATTTCTAAACAATATACAGTACTAACATTCTTTATGCTAATCATTGGAATGTTGTGCCTTTATTTTAAATGTTAAATTTTTAACATTTAATAAATTTAAAATAGTAGTAACCTAAAATTTTTGTAGCCAATGTTCGTAGTTAAAAGAGATGGAAGAAAAGAAGTGGTCATGTTCGATAAGATCACTGCACGTGTACGTAAATTATGTTATGGTCTAAACGGTCTTGTTGATCCCCTTAAAGTTGCCATGAGAGTCATAGAAGGATTATATGATGGGGTAACAACCTCTGAATTGGATAATCTTGCGGCAGAGATAGCGGCAACCATGACAACTACTCACCCAGATTATGCAAAATTGGCTGCACGTATTTCTGTTTCCAACCTACATAAGAATACAAAAAAGTCGTTTTCTCAAACAATGAACGATTTATATACCTATGTAAACCCAAGAACGGGTAAAAAGGCTCCTTTACTATCGGACGAGGTTCATAAAGTAATTTCTGAAAACTCAGAGAGATTAGATTCTACGATTATATATAACAGGGATTTTAGCTACGACTATTTCGGTTTTAAAACATTAGAGCGTTCTTATTTATTAAAAATTAATGGAAAGATCGCTGAGCGTCCTCAACATATGTTAATGCGTGTATCTGTTGGTATACATTTAAATGATTTAGATGCTGCTATTGAGACATATGAACTTATGTCTAAAAAGTATTTTACCCACGCTACACCAACATTGTTCAATTCTGGTACTCCAAAACCTCAAATGTCCTCATGTTTTCTTTTGGCTATGAAAGATGACAGTATAGAGGGTATTTACGATACATTAAAACAAACCGCTAAAATTTCACAATCGGCAGGTGGTATCGGTTTGTCTATACATAATATTAGAGCTACAGGATCTTATATAGCAGGTACCAACGGTACTTCAAATGGTATTGTGCCAATGCTGCAAGTTTTTAATGATACGGCAAGGTATGTAGATCAAGGTGGCGGTAAACGAAAAGGTAGTTTTGCTATCTATTTAGAACCTTGGCATGCCGATATTTTTGAGTTTTTGGATCTTAAAAAGAATCATGGTAAAGAAGAAATGCGTGCAAGGGATTTGTTTTATGCCATGTGGATTTCAGATTTGTTCATGAGAAGGGTCGAAGCTAATGAAGATTGGACCTTAATGTGCCCAAATGAATGTCCTGATCTTTATAATAGACATAGTGATGAGTTTGAAAAGCTTTATCTTAAATATGAAGCCGAAGGTAAAGGCAGAAAAACAGTTAAGGCTCGTGAGCTTTGGGAAAAAATACTAGAATCTCAAATAGAGACAGGTACACCATATATGCTATACAAAGATGCGGCCAACCGCAAGAGCAATCAACAAAACCTAGGTACTATTCGCTCATCTAATCTTTGTACCGAGATAATGGAATATACTGCACCAGATGAGGTTGCTGTCTGTAATTTGGCGTCTATTGCATTGCCAATGTTCGTTAAAAATGGTGAATTTGATCATAAAGAATTGTTCAAGGTAACAAAAAGGGTAACCAAAAACTTGAACAAGGTTATCGATAGAAATTATTATCCGGTCAAAGAGGCCGAAAACTCCAATATGCGTCATAGACCTGTTGGTTTGGGAGTTCAAGGTTTAGCAGATGCTTTTATAATGTTACGCTTACCATTTACCAGTGATGCCGCTAAAAAACTAAATCAAGAGATTTTTGAAACCTTGTATTTTGCTGCGGTGACTGCTTCTATGGAAATGGCAAAAGAAGAAGGTCCATACTCTACTTTTGAAGGTTCGCCAATGGCGAATGGTGAGTTTCAATATAATATGTGGGGTATAAAGGATGATGAATTATCTGGAAGATGGGATTGGGCCAAGCTTCGTAAAGAAGTACAGTCTAACGGAGTTAGAAATTCTCTCTTGGTAGCACCTATGCCTACTGCTTCAACTTCACAAATTCTAGGTAACAATGAGTGTTTTGAACCATATACCTCTAATATTTATACAAGACGTGTATTGTCTGGAGAGTTTATAGTTGTCAACAAGCATCTTTTAGAAGATTTAGTGGAGTTGGGTATGTGGAACGAAAGTATGAAACAAGAGCTAATGAGGGCTAATGGGTCTATACAGCATATAGAAACTATTCCGCAAGACATTAGAGACCTTTATAAAACCGTTTGGGAACTTAGTATGAAAGACATTATTGATATGTCTAGACAAAGAGGTTATTTTATTGATCAAAGTCAATCATTGAATTTGTTCATGGAAAACGCCAACTATTCTAAACTGACCTCAATGCACTTTTATGCATGGAAGAGTGGTTTAAAAACAGGAATGTATTACCTACGTACCAAAGCAGCTGTAGATGCAATCAAGTTTACCTTAGATAATAGCAAGAAAAAAGTAGTTGCTACCGATGAGGTTAAGAAAACCGAAGTAGTTACAGCTATAGATAGTGAAGTTGTGATCACTGAATCTGCAGTTTCTAAAGTGGCGCCTCAGGCAGAATTAGATGTTGAACCGCTATCTCCGCAAGAGATGAAAGAAATGATCGCTAGGGCTAAAGAAGGGCAAGCAGATGATGATTGTTTAATGTGTGGCTCTTAATCATTCGAAATTTTAAAATTAACCATAAAAAAGACCCCACAAAATGGGGTCTTTTTTACATATGGCTAAGCCAGAGGTTAAGTAAGGGGACTTTTATTTATCGTTCGTGATATATGGCTTTAAAACCGTTGTAAATAACAAGGCAGCTGCATATATCATCAATATTGTGATGTAATTTTCCATAACTTAAGTATTAGGGTATAAGTTATATACGCAGTAAAATTCAATTTGGATTACGGAAATTTAATGGTATCGTTAAAAAGACCATGAAATGTCAATTTTACGGCACTTTTGAAGTTGAACCACTTGTAGGTTAGTTTCATTTGAAATAGTTCAAATGAATTTGATTTTATCTTCTTATAAATATAAAAGGATAATTTTGAGGCCAGTAGAAGACCGGCATAGACGAGTAATGTTAGTAGGTATTGGGACATATACAAAATAACGAATAAGTAAGTTAATTCTTACATTTCGAATATGCATTTCATCGAAAAAATAGAAGCTATTCGATGAAATGCATTTTACATTCTTTTGTTATGCCATTTAAATAGGGGGAGATGTTGGTCTTAACTATAAAAAGTCATCTACCTTTTTATACGCTTCAATTACTGCCAATTCCCCTTCTTTACCGTCTCTAGAATTACCATGTTCCATACCAAGAATGCCATTGTACCCTTGTTCATGAATCCATTTAAATACATTATGGTAATTTATTTCTCCGGTAGTAGGTTCTTTTCTGCCAGGGTTATCGCCTATTTGAATGTATGCAATTTCAGACCACGAAGCTTCCATATTCGGTATTAGGTTACCTTCTTGTATTTGCTGATGATATATGTCAAATAAAATTTTACATGAAGGCGAATTGACCGCTCTACAGATTTCAAAAGCTTGTGGAGAATCGGTTAAAAATAATCCGGGATGATTTCTTAAGTTCAAAGGCTCTAACACCATTGTGATTTTATGCGGCTCCAATAAAGCTGCTGCTTGCCTTAGGCTTTCTACAACATTTGCAGTTTGGTAGCCCATTCTTAGTTTCAGGTCAACATGACCGGGTACAACAGTGATCCATTTGGCATTAACGCGTTTGGCAACTTCTATCGAATTTTTAATATCATTTAAAAATTCTTCTCTTTTTACCTGGTCTCCAGATGCCAAATTAGGCGTTTTCCAATGTATCTCATGAGCGACAAAAACTCCCATTTCCAGACCACGTTCCTTCATGGTCTTTGCCATTTTTTCTTGTTGTTCTACTGGGCGTTTTCGCATTTCATTATCTTCAAATGCAGTATAACCTTGGTCGGCCATAAAGTTCAATTGATCAATAGGGTCTTCGCCAGCAAGATGTTTAAACATACCTAAATGTGGCGCATACTTAAGGTTGTATGTATGAGCCTTTGATTTTGAGTTTAAGGTATTTGCATATGATAAGGTATTTCCTATTGAAATTGCACCTGTAGTCAATGCAGTTTTTTGAATGAAACTTCGTCTTTTCATGAGTGGTTTTTTTAAAGTAAAAAGCCAAGAGCTATAAAAAATATATACTCTTGGCTTTTTACAATTAGAATGTTATTTAGTTATAAGGACCATGCCTTACCAGCTGTAAGTTCTTGCATATCTCCACATGCTATGTACTCACCAGGCACAGGCAAATAAGCCAATACTTCTTCGCCAACATATTCAGAAGCTTTATAGCCCCATATAGTCATACCTCTTAAGTTATTGGCAAATGCAAATCTTGATATTTCATCATCTATTTCTGCAGTAGTGCCTTCAGAGATTGCTTTAGTGTAGCTATTTATGGTCTCGAACATTTCTGCTTGCTGCTCTTTAGTATACTTTAAAGAACTAGCTAAAACAGGTTCAAGGTCTTCGGTAGTTAAATCTTCAGCTTTTTCCTTACCAGAATCTGCCAATGCTTTATCTATAAATTTATTCATCGACATTTTAAGGAAATCTTGTTGTTCTTTTTCCATTACGTCTTGTGCAAATTTGTCGATAAAAACATCTACCTGTACTTCGGAAGCAGAAGGTGTATCGGTTTTAGGTAAAATAATATCTACTAACTTAGTTAATACGTTTCCTTCGGTTTGAGCTAGAAACTCAGGTGTCCAAGTTACCGCTGGTTCACTTTTACAACTTTGTACGATCGATAATAAAGTTGGGGTGGCCACCATATATCCAAGTGACATCCCCATATTTTTTAATACGCGTCTTCTATCCATTATATGTTTCCTTTTTTAAGTTCTTGAACTGCATGGTTTGCAGCTCTGGCCGTAAAGGCCATATAGGTTAGGGAAGGGTTTACGCAACTTGCCGAGGTCATAAAAGACCCGTCTGTTACATAAACATTCGGTACATCATGAAGTTGGTTATTACCGTTAAGAACAGATGTTTTTCTGTCTCTACCCATACGGGCGGTACCCATTTCGTGAATACCTAAGCCTAAGGCACTTTCATTATCATACCCTTTAACATCTCTTAATCCTGCTTTTTCAAGCATTTCTACAGCAGATTCAAGCATATCTTTTCTCATTTTTAGCTCGTTCTCCTGTAGTTCAGCATCAAAAGTAACCGTAGGTAATCCCCAATCATCTAATTTATCATAATCTAGGGTAAATCTATTGTTCTCATAAGGTAGTACTTCTCCAAAGCCCATCATACCAAATGTCCATCCACCTGGTTTTAAAACAGCTTCTTTTAAATCTTTACCGTATGATAGCTCGGCAATGGTTTCTTCCCAGTTACCTCTAGAAGCTCCACCTTGGTAGCCAAATCCTCTTTTATAATCTCTGTCAGAATCACCACCTAAATTTCTAAATCTTGGAATATAGATACCACTTGGTTTTCTTCCTTTGTAATATTTATCATCAAAACCATCAAATTTACCCGATGCACCAACTTGCAATTGGTGGTCCATTATGTTACGGCCCAATTGATCAGATGCATTACCCATACCGTTAGGGAATGTATCAGATTTAGATTGCATTAGTATAGATGTAGAAGCAATAGCAGAGGCACATAAGAAAATTACCTTAGCCTTGAACTCAAAAGTTTCTTTCGTATTTGCATCAATCACTTTTACGCCTGTTGCTTTCTTTGTATCTGGATCGTACATTACTTCATGTACAATAGAGTCTGGTCTTAATGTCATATTACCAGTAGCTTCCGCTGCCGGTAAGGTTGATGATAAACTACTGAAGTAAGCCCCAAAAGGACACCCTCTAATACATCTATTTCTAAATTGACATTTACTTCTGCCGTCAAATTGTTTGGTACCTGTAATGTGTGCAGTTCTACCCGCTGTTACCACACGACCGTCGAAATTCTCTGCAACTTTTTCCCTAAACTCTTGTTCAACACAGTTAAGTTCCATCATTGGTAAAAACTTTCCATCGGGTAATTGTTCTAGACCCAAGTTCTCACCACTTACACCTATATACTCCTCTACCTTATCGTACCAAGGTGCTATATCTTTATATCGTACTGGCCAATCTACGGCAATACCTTCTTTTTTATTTGCCTCAAAATCAATATCGCTTAAACGGTAACTTTGACGCCCCCATTGTAAAGAACGACCACCTAAATGGTAGCCTCTCATCCAATCAAATCGTTTGGTTTCGTTATACGGGTGTTTAAGGTCATTAACGAACCACATATGGCTAGCTTGATTTGTAGTGTAGCCGGTTCTGTTCTGTTTGGGTTGTTGGGCTATGATTTCCTTGGTAGGTTGCCCTGCATTTGGAAAATCCCACGGATCCATATTTGCTGTCTCGTAATCTTCAATATGTTTTACCATACGACCACGTTCTAAAACCAGTGTTTTAAGACCGGCCTCGCATAATTCTTTCGCGGCCCAACCACCACTAATTCCGGTTCCTACAACTATAGCGTCATAGGACTCCTGCTCTTCATTGTAATAAAATTTGCTCATAAAAGTTGTTTAATCTCTAAATTTATTAAATATTAAATTAATTCTATACATTTATTGTCCATTCTTCTTGCGAAATTCGCTAAAATATGCATCTTGCATATGCGATAGATTTAGTCATAATTTTAACGCAAACGATTGAGATTAGAATTCAAACAACAACAAACAACCAAAAATGAAAACAAACAAATTTATTAGAATTGCTGCGGCAGTATGTATTGGAGTCTCGTTATTAGGAATTTACTCCTGTAAAGAAACTAAAAAAGAAAAAGTGGAAAATGCAGAAGTAGTAGAAGAAACAAGTAATGCCGAACCCTTTTTCGATTTATCATTAGCACAGTGGTCTATGCACAAAATGATCAGGGAAGATGGTGTAGATCCGTACTCTTTTGCAGAAAAAGCAAAAAATTGGGGTTTTACAGGGTTAGAGTATGTAAGCCAATTGTACAATCCAGAACTTGAAAAAGCAAACTACTCTGAAGAGGCAATGGCTAATTTTGTTGCCAAATCAAATGCCGAGGCTGAAAAACACGGAATGAAGAATGTATTGATCATGATTGATGGCCAAGGTAATTTAGCGGTCGATGATGAAGCAGAAAGAAATGAAACCGTAGAAAAGCATAAGAAATGGGTAGATGCCGCTGCTGCTATGGGGTGCCATTCCATAAGAGTAAATCTTAACGGAAGTGATGTACCAGAGCAATGGATCAAGAATTCTGTAGACGGATTAACCAAATTAGCCACCTATGCTAAAACCAAGAACATTAATATTTTGGTAGAAAATCATGGGGGACTTTCATCTAACGGTGAGCTTCATGCTGAGGTAATGAAAACCGTTAATATGGATAATTGCGGTAGCCTACCCGATTTTGGCAATTTTTGTATAGAACGTAAACCAGATAGTTGGGATTGCCTAAAGGAGTACGATAAGTATAAAGGCGTTAAAGAGCTAATGCCTTACGCAAAAGCAGTTAGTGCAAAATCCAATAATTTTAATGCCGATGGGTATGATACCGGCATAGACTATGTTCAAATGTTACAAATAGTTAAAGATGCTGGGTATACCGGTTATATCGGTGTGGAATATGAGGGCTCTGAGATAAGCGAAGAAGATGGTATTATTGCGACTAGAGATTTATTGCTTAAAGCTGCAAACGAAATAGAATAATCTTTAGGATATGATTTATGGACGCTTTTTTTAATGAAATTTTCGACTATAATTTTCACTGTAACAAAAAACTGATCGAACAATGTTTGGAGATGAACACGGTACCGCCAAACACCGTTCGGCTGTTCAGTCATATATTAAATGCGCATCATATTTGGAATGCTAGAATTTTGAATAAAGCTAGCGAATTTCAAATTTGGCAAGAGCATGAGGTTAAAGATTGGGCAGATATTCATTACGAAAATCAGCGAACTTCTTTTGATATAGTTTCTAATGCCGATAATTTCGATAAGCGTATTGATTATGAAAATACCGAAGGGCGTTTATTTACAAATACCTTGCAAGATATTCTATTTCATATCATAAATCATTCTACAAATCACCGAGGGCAAATTGCCGTAGATGTAAGAGTAAATGGGGAAGAGCCAATTGGCTTCGATTATGTTTATTTTAAAAGATAAATGAAAAATAAAGTCAGGGTACAACTTTGCTTTATGATGTTTTTAGAATTTTTTATTTGGGGTGCTTGGTTTGTTACACTAGGTACTTTTTTAGGAAATAATCTAAGAGCAACAGATAGCGAAATAGCATTGGCATTTTCTACACAATCATGGGGAGCTATTATTGCTCCCTTTGTAATTGGGATAATAGCTGATAGATATTTTAACGCAGAAAGAATTTTAGGAATTTTACATGTTCTTGGGGCTGTTCTAATGTATTTCATGTACCAAAGTACCGCATTCGATGGTTTCTATATTTTGGTATTGGCGTATATGATATTGTATATGCCGACCTTGGCATTGGTTAATTCGGTGTCGTTTAACCAAATGAAGAACCCTGCCAAAGAGTTTTCTATGGTTCGTGTTTTTGGCACTTTAGGGTGGATCATCGCCGGTCTTTCCATTAGTTATATATTTCACTGGGATCAAGGCGAGAATATTGGGCAAGGCTTACTTAGAAATACGTTTTTAATGACTGCTATAGCATCATTAATATTCGGGGTTTTTAGTTTTACCTTACCAAAAACGCCTCCAAGGGCAGCAAGTACCGGAGATGTCAATATTAAAGAAATATTAGGTTTAGATTCTTTGAGTTTATTTAAGGATAAGAACTTTTTTATATTTTTTATTTCTTCGGTCTTAATATGTATTCCATTGGCTTTCTACTATCAGAACGCTAATCCCTTTTTGGTAGAGATTGGTATGAACAATCCCACAGGTAAAATGACATTAGGGCAAGTTTCAGAAATTGCATTTATGTTGTTGCTACCATATTTTTTCACAAAATTCAGGTTCAAGAAAACTATTCTTGTTGCTATGGCAGCTTGGGTCGTTCGTTATTTGTTATTTGCATTTGGCGATGTCGATGAACTTGGTTTTATGCTGATTGTTGGTATTGCACTTCACGGTATATGTTATGATTTTTTCTTTGTTTCCGGACAAATTTATACAGACAGTAAAGCAGGCGATAAATTTAAAAGTTCTGCCCAAGGTCTTATTACATTGGCAACCTATGGAGTAGGTATGCTAATAGGTTTTTGGGTGGCAGGAAAAATATCGACTGCATATCTAATAAATGATGGAGAACATCTTTGGCAAACCATTTGGTTGTATCCTGCTGGTTTTGCGTTAACTGTATTTATTTTATTCGCTATTTTCTTTAAAACGGAAAAAATAGATTACCAGTCTTAGATAAATTCTTTAATTTAAATGCCTCAAATTTTTAATGGTTTAAGAACCTAACAGATTTAATAAATAATATTTTACAATTTAAACAACAACAAAAATGCCAAAGAAAATACGATTAGGAATATTAGGTGGAGGAGGAGATTCTCTTATTGGAGTTTTACATAGAGTAGCTTCTTTTATAAATGATAATTATCAAATTACCGGAGCTGTCTTTAACCCAGATCATGAAGACAGTATAGCTTTTGCTAAAGAAATAGATGTGCCTCTTAATAGGATTTACAAAGATTTTGATACGCTTATTGAGGAGGAACTAAAGTTGCCGGAAGATGAACGTATACAGGTGTGTTCTATACTTACCCCCAATTTTTTACACTACCCAATGGCAAAGAAGTTATTGGATAATGGCTTTAGCGTGATTTGTGAAAAACCAATGACCACTACATTGGAAGAAGCTAAAGATCTGCAAGAAGCACATGCCAAAGCAGGTACTGTTTTTGCCCTTACACATACCTATACTGGGTACCCAATGGTTCGCCAAATGCGCGAGATGATAAAAGCAGGAGCCTTAGGTAAAATACATAAGGTTGATGCCGTTTATTACCAAGGGTGGATCAATACCATTATACACGATAAAGAGAAAAGATCTTCTGTTTGGAGATTAGATCCTAAAAAAGCGGGTATTAGTTCATGCATGGGAGATATAGGTGTTCATGCTTTTAATATGGTAGAATATACTACGGGATTAAAGGTTAAAGAGTTACTTTGTGATTTCAACTACCTTTATGAAGATAACCAAATGGATGTTGATGGTACCGTGCTTATTCGCATGGGAGATCATGTAAAAGGGGTAATTAGAGGTAGCCAAGTAGCTACAGGTGAAGAAAACGGACTTGCCATTAACATTTATGGCGAAAAAGGAGCGTTTAGATGGGAGCAAGAACGACCTAACTTTTTGTATAAGTTAAGTGATACCGAACCTACGCAAATTTACAAGCCAGGGCACGCATATAATTCTGAATTGTCTTTAGATGGTACAAAACTACCAGCTGGTCACCCAGAGGGTATTTTTGATTCTATGGCCAATATTTACAAAGGTGTTGCAAAGGCTATTAGAGGAGAAGATTATAATGATGGTGAATTCCCAACCATGGCAGATGGTGTTCGTGGAATGAACTTTATTGAAGCGACGGTTGAATCTCACAAGAGTGGTAACAATTGGGTTGTGTTAGAAAACTAAAATAATAGAAGAGTAAAAAAAAAGAGCCGCATTTTGCGGCTCTTTTTTATATTATTATTTCTGATCAAGAATGCACTTTTTTAAATTCCTGACATACTACTATCATACTTTCCCTGGGTTCTCTTTCAAATTTTTCCAGCTCTCTGGTAAAAAGCTCCCAATAGTATTTTTTCCAGTAATCCAATGACTTATCTCCATTTGCTTCCAGTTGGGCATAAGCTGTATCAATACTAAAATAAGGCTTTAGTGTAACTGCCGTTGTTGCAATAATACATTGTGCTTCGCCGCTGTAATCTGTTACAACAATATAATCCCCTATTTTCGGTAATGGTTCATGACGGTTCTGTAATCCTAACAATGCATATGAGACAGCCTTTTTGACTCCGCTTTTAATTAGATGTGCATTTTCGTTGGCGTCAATTTCATTATCGCCAAAATACTTGGTTTTAGGGGTTTCATGAAAAACATCTTCGAGGTGGTTTTTTAAATAACTTCCCCACATGTTCCTGACCGATGCATTCTCCATAAATTGATATTTTATTTGTTCTATAGGATTTAGTAAACGCTATTCTTTATAATAAATTTTAGTACAGTTGAAATTTACTCGCTTTATATGTTCTGTACCATGATTTTTGCTTTTTTCAAAATAGGAGGGACATTAAATGTATTTGGTTGTTATTTGATTAAAATTATGTTATTTGTAAGGTATCTTATGATATCACTACAATCCTAAGAATATTCAAGTCTATAATACATTTAAAAATACGGGTGTTTAAGCCCTTCTCTGTTAATTCCTTAGCATTCCAGAGGAAGATAATTTTAGTTTTAACACAATTTGGTCCAATATTTCGCTTTGATTCATAGGCTAATTTTTATCTTTTTCTGATGGTATTCCCTATATTTATGGCAAATCTCTAATGTATTGAGTGGAACTCAGTACAATTCTTAAATATAAGATAATTTGGCACATATTAAGTGTCTTTTTCAACAACTAAATCAAACAACAGATAGTATATTTTTATGAAAACAATCAAAGGACCAGCCGTATTTTTGGCACAGTTTGTAGACAGCAAAGCCCCTTTTAATTCTCTGGACGGAATGTGTAAATGGGCATCTGACCTTGGGTATAAAGGTATTCAGATTCCTACTTGGGAAAGTTTCCTGATCGATTTGGATAAGGCTGCTGAAAGTCAAACCTATTGCGATGAGCTCAAAGCCAAAGTAAACTCTTACGGATTAGAAATAACAGAACTTTCGACACATCTTCAAGGACAGTTAGTAGCCGTTCACCCTGCATATGATCTAATGTTCGATTCTTTTGCACCTGAAAATGTTCATGGTAACCCAAAAGCTAGAACAGAATGGGCGGTAGAAACGGTAAAAAAAGCCGCTACGGCAAGTAGACGATTAGGGTTAAATGCCCATGCTACTTTTTCTGGATCTCTGTTATGGCATACCATGCATCCTTGGCCACAACGACCAGCAGGTCTAGTGGAAATGGGTTTCGAAGAGTTGGCAAAAAGGTGGACACCGATATTAAATCATTTTGATAAAGAAGGTGTAGATGTTTGTTATGAAATTCACCCAGGTGAAGATTTGCATGATGGTGATACCTTTGAACGTTTTCTAGAAGCTACAGGAAATCATAAGAGAGTAAATATTCTTTATGATCCAAGTCATTTCGTATTACAGCAGTTAGACTACATTACCTATATCGATCATTACCATGAGTTTATAAAATCTTTTCACGTTAAAGATTCAGAGTTTAATCCAACAGGTAAAAAAGGTGCTTTTGGCGGTTATAACGACTGGGGCGATAGAGCCGGTAGATACCGTTCGTTAGGTGATGGGCAAATAGATTTTAAGACGATTTTTTCTAAATTGACTCAATACGGTTGCGACGTTTGGGCAGTTATGGAATGGGAATGTTGCATAAAAAGTCCTGAACAAGGAGCTCGTGAAGGAGCTAAGTTTATACAAGATCATATTATAGAAGCTACAGAAAAAACTTTTGATGATTTTGCCGGTGCAGAGATTGATAAGGAAATGTTGAAGAAAATGTTAGGACTTTAAAAACGAGGATATATGAAGAAGTTATTAGTAAGTACCGCTTGTTTATTGGCAGTGGTAGCATGTAAGGAAGAGAAAAAGGAGAAAGTTGAAGCGGCTGTGGTAGAAGAGGTTAAAGCGGTTGAAGATGAATGGGAAGTGTTGTTTGACGGTACTTCGTTAGATCAATGGAAAGAGTTTAAAACAGACGGAGTAAGTGATGCTTGGCAAATAGAAGGTGATGCTTTGGTGTATACACCACCAGCTGAAGGTGAAGAGCAAAAGAACCACGATCTTGTAACTAGAAAAGAGTATACCGATTTTGTATTAACACTAGACTGGAAAATCTCTGAAGCAGGCAATAGTGGTGTATTCTGGGGTGTAAGTGAAGATGAAAAATTTGGTACGGGATACCAAACAGGTCCCGAAATACAAATTTTAGATAATGATAAGCACCCAGATGCCAAGGCTGGTACAACACATCAAGCAGGGGCTTTGTATGATATGGTTGCCCCGGCTAAAGATGTCACTAAGCCAGTAGGTGAATGGAATACCATGGTAATTACCGTTAGTCATAAGGAAAATAAAGGTAGTGTAACTTTAAATGGTACTGAAACGGTATCATTTCCGGTAGCTAATGATGAGTGGGATGCTATGGTTGCCAAGTCTAAGTTTGCCGGTTGGGACGGATTTGGTAAGTATACTACTGGTAAGATCGGATTGCAAGATCACCACAATGTAGTATCGTTCAGAAATATAAAAATCAAAGAACTTTAATAGCATTTAGATATGAAAAATAAATATACAATATTGGCACTTGTGGCTGCCTTAGGGGTGGTATCATGTCAAGAAAAAGTTCCGGCAGATGTTGTTGGCACTATGGATGCTAAAGTAAAGGATAGTGTAATCGTTTATGAGGAGTATATGGGCGATGAACCTACAAAACCAGAGGAGACTGAATTTTATGAGCCTAAAGTGCCCGTGGTAAAACCTGGTGAAAAAGGGTCTGCACCTAGTGATGCTATCGTGTTATTTGACGGCACAAGTCTTGATAATTGGATAAGCACTAACGATAGTACGGCAGCCAAATGGCATTTGAACAAAGATGGTAGTATGACGGTTAATGATAAAACCGGAAACATACAGACCAAACAGAATTTTGGCGATATACAATTGCACATTGAATGGAAATCTCCATTACCTGTGCAGAGAGAAGGGCAAAATAGAGCCAATAGTGGTGTGTTTCTAAACGGTATTTATGAAGTACAGGTTCTTGATCAAAATGATAATCCTACTTATGTAAACGGACAAGTAGGTTCCATTTACAAACAACATGTGCCTTTGGCGATGGCTTCGGTACCAACTGGTGAGTGGAACACTTACGATATTATTTATCATGCACCAGAATTCAATAAAGATGGCGGTAAAATTAAATCTGGCGATATTACTGTTATACACAATGGCGTGTTGGTACAGGACCATGTGGAGATAAAAGGTACGACCCCTTACGTGGGCTGGCCTAAAAACCCACCTCATGGTAAAGGTCCTTTAATGTTACAGGATCACGGTGATGACAGCCGTGTAAGTTATCGTAACATTTGGGTGAGGGAACTATAATTAAAAATTGACATAATAAGTAAGGGGTAAACAAGAGTTCAGTATTGTTTGCTCCTTCTTTACATATATAGGGTAACAGGTTATTTATTAGATTTTTCAATTACCTTACCTTTGTCTTAATCTTAAAAAGTATTTATGATTCAATCCATGACCGGTTTCGGAAAGCATGTAGTTCAGTTACCTAACAAAAAGATTACTGTTGAAATAAAATCTCTTAATAGCAAGAGTATTGATTTAAATGCACGTATGCCTTCCAGTTATCGTGAAAAGGAATTAGAACTAAGAAAACTAGTAGCTAATTCTTTATTGCGTGGTAAGGTAGATTTTAACTTGTACGTTGAGCTTACCGGTAATGAAACTTCTACCCAGGTGAATGAGATAGCCGTAAAACAGTATATGGATCAATTAAAGAATATTGCTTCCGGTGATGATCTTAGATTGTTGGAAATGGCTTTGCGTTTTCCAGATGCTATGAAAACGGATAAAGAGGATATTGATGAAGAGGAGTACAAAGCGATCAAGGAAGCTTTGGTCGGGGCTTTGAAAGAAATCAATGAGTTTAGGTCTGAAGAAGGTAGTGTATTGGAAAAGGATTTTCTTGCTAGAATAGCTTCTTTAAAAAAATTACTAGAAGAAGTAATCGCTATTGATCCAGATAGACAAGCTACGATAAGGGAACGCTTAGAGAAAGCCGTGCAAGACATTAAGGCAGATGTTGATGCTAATAGGTTTGAGCAAGAGCTTATTTACTACTTGGAAAAGTATGACATTACCGAAGAAAAAGTACGACTTGCCAATCACTTGGATTACTTTAGTAAAACATTACGTTCAGATGATAGTAATGGTAAAAAACTAGGCTTTATATCTCAAGAAATAGGTCGTGAGATCAATACGATTGGTTCTAAGGCCAACTTTGCCCCAATGCAACAGATTGTGGTACAAATGAAGGACGAGCTAGAAAAGATTAAAGAACAAATGTTAAACGTATTATAGATGAAAGGCGGTAAACTAATCATTTTTTCTGCACCTTCGGGTAGTGGTAAAACCACCATTGTTCGGCATTTATTGTCACAACCTGAGTTGAATTTGGCTTTTTCGGTATCCGCTACTTCCCGTCCAAGAAGAGGAAAAGAAAAAAACAAGGAACACTATTATTTCATGTCGGTATCAGAATTTAAGAATCATATTAAAAATGATGATTTTCTGGAGTGGGAAGAAGTCTATAGAGATAATTTTTATGGTACGCTTAAGAGTGAAGTTGAGCGTTTATGGGCAGAAGGCAAGAACGTTATTTTTGATATTGACGTAGTGGGCGGTTTAAGAATCAAAAAGAAGTTTCCCGAACAAACGTTAGCCGTATTTGTTAAACCACCTAGTGTAGATGAGCTAAAGATCAGACTTAAAAAACGTAGTACCGAAAGCGAAGATAAAATCAACATGCGTATAGCAAAAGCATCGGTAGAACTGGCCACCGCACCTCAGTTCGATAAAATCATTAAAAATTATGATTTGGATGTAGCCCTAAAAGAAGCTGTTGATTTGGTTGCTGATTTCATTTCTGAAGACAAAGCATAATATGTTATGAAGAAGGTAGGTTTATACTTTGGTACCTTTAACCCTATACATATAGGTCATTTGGTCATTGCGAACCATATGGTAGAGTTTTCAGATTTAGATGAGGTTTGGTTTGTTGTAACTCCTCAAAGTCCGTTTAAGACCAAGAAAACGCTTTTAGACGATCACCAAAGGTTTGATATGGTTTATGAAGCAACAAAAGAGTACGATAAGTTAAAGCCTAGCAATATTGAGTTTAATTTACCGCAACCAAATTATACCGTAAATACACTGGTTCATTTAGAAGAAAAATATCCAAATGGCTATGAGTTTTCCTTAATTATGGGTGAGGATAATTTAAAAAGTCTTCATAAATGGAAAAATTATGAAACCATATTAGAGCACTACAATATTTACGTATATCCAAGAATATCGAATGGTGTAATAGAGCATCAATTTAAAGGGCATGAAAAAATTCATCCGGTGAGTGCGCCTATTATGGAAATCTCTTCAACCTTTATTAGAAAAGCACATAAGATCGGTAAAAATATTAAGCCTTTACTACCGCCAGAAGTTTGGAAGTATATGGATGAAATGAATTTTTATCGATAGAGATTACGATTAATTTACCTGTTAACCCGCCGGTACCAAGTTTGCCGGAATTATATTTTTGGTCTTAGCAAATGCAAGTGATAGTTGCCCATCTTGTATGTCATCCAACACCCATTGCCCATCAGTATATTCCATCACCCAAATTTTCTCTTCGTCATCATATTTATTACTGCCTTGTACAATTTTATGGGTATCGTTGTTTTTAAGATAATCCATAATGTTTGCAGTTATTAAAAATGCGATTCTAGAGCCTTCAAGATTTTCTTGCTCCGAAATTTCGAGGTATAATGGTTTAACCGATTTTATGCCATCTACCTTGCAAACATTCCTCAGGTTCTCTTTTTTCCATTCATCTAGGTGAACCAATTGTTGATTTTGCCAGTACCAATGACTAATATAGCTAGAGGCCTCTTTTAAATCTTGGTTGTTCCAAGCTATATATACTCTGTTGAAAATATTGCGAACATTCTTATCTAAATTTAGCCAAGAGAAATCTTTATTTCTTTTACCTAATTCCAATAATTGCTTTTTACAGTTTTTAACTGCAAAATATTCCCTGAAATATACATAGATGGTTAAAGGAAGAAAGATAATTCCAAGAATACTTAAAAGTACTTTTCCCCACCAAGTCTTAAATATTGCTTTAACCACCGTGCCGCCAGGACCGGCGTACATTGGGTCTATATCAAAAAGAACTAGGGCTAGCACCAGTACTAGAATTATTAAATGACTCTTTCTCATGTTACTATGGAATTAAGGTTCATTAAATAACTCTCAAAGAGTTGACTTTAGTATGTTTTCATTCAATTAAAGCGAATTCGCTTTGCGTAAGTTGTCCGTAGCAAGATATTTATCTCCTTCATTGTAATACCAAGCGCGTACCTTTGGTATTTTTATGCCGTTAACGGTTATCATTTCCGATAGTAAAATGTACTCCCCGTCATTTTTACTTTCGTCATGGAAGAATTGATATATTTCCATAACGTACGTTTTTGGGTCAAAATAGAAGTACCAAGTGTCATTGCCCACTTCCTTTTCGTAAGTAGCTTTTAACACTAAATATTCTTTTCCCTTAAATGTCTTTTTAATTACTTTATCATCTATGATGGTGCCTGGATCTTTCAACTTCATAGGTAATCCGTAGAGGTAGGTGTAGTAATTTTTCATCATCTTAGCACGATCGCAGCTAATGTTTAAACTATCTTTTATTCTAGGGAAAATAGAAGTACTTCCATTGAGTTTTAAAGTACAATCACCTTTGTCCAATTCAGATTCAATTGTGTAATTGTCTTTTTTAACGGTAGTTTTAAAGTAATTGTTAGGAAGCTTCATTTCAATTAAAGTGCTTCGCAAACTCCTTTTTGGACTCTCCATTTCAATAAGCATTTTACCTTTAAATGTAGACCAGTTATCATTAGGATCGTGAAATGCAATGGCGCGCTCTAATAATTCAGGTCCCGTAATATCTTGGGCGTAATTAGATACTCCGCAGCATAGTAAAACGGAAAGCAAAAAGTATTTCATAAGTATGTTTTATTCAAAAGGGCACACCCTTTAATCTAATGTAGCCGGTTTAACATCGGCATCATGTTCTTTATAGTACAATTCCAAAAGATTCATGGTGGCCGTCATCAAATCTTTTGTTTCGAGTAAGATAGTGAAATATAACGTAGTGTTTTTAGGACTTGATTCTTCAGATCTAGTACGTTCTACTTGTAAGCTTATCTTTTGGGAAACCAAATCGTACAGCTCTTGCTTATTGTTCAAAATATTACCAATCTTCTCAAAAGACCTTTCATCAAAGGCATGATAGGTGTTGTCTAGAATTTCTGCAAGCTTAATATCTATTTGCTTGAGTTCCTTAATTTGGTTGTACTTTAATTTTTTGTGGTTATTGTTGACATGCTTATGGCTTACCTTACCAATATATTCCAATGATTGGGAAATATCGGTCAAATGACCCATAGCATTTATGTAGAAATTACTTGCGCCTATATGAGCTTCTTCTAAGTTTTTGATAAAATAGAAAGTGTGATTTCTTAAATCTTCAATTTCGTTGGCCAACTTGGCCCCTTGTTTTTTATTTTTATGAAGTGAACTCAAATCTTGTTTGGCAAGACCGTTGATGGAGTTGGAGTATATTTTGTTTGCTCTTTTTACCACATTGGCGATATTCTTGGCGCTTTCTTCAATAACACCTTGAATAGAACTGCTCTCGGCACGTTTTAAAATTTCCTCCTCTTTTGTCTCCTTCAATTTTTTAGTATGAGATAAGTAGTTTTTACCTATCAATATAGATGCAAAAATCAATAATGCACCAATTGCCCAAATACCGCCTAAATGTATTACATAAGCGATGATCGCAGCCGCAACAAATGCTACGATTGCAGTAAAGAACCATCCGCCTATAACATTAAGTACACCTGCAACTCTATAAACGGCACTTTCTGATCCCCAAGCTCTATCTGCCAAAGATGTACCCATTGCTACCATAAATGTTACGTAGGTGGTAGATAAAGGTAATTTTAATGATGTCGCCAAAGAAATCAATACACTAGCTACCATTAGGTTTACAGAAGCTCTAATAAGATCGAACGCAGGTTGGTCTTTCGCTTTTGCCTTTAGTGCGTAGGAGGTCGGTTTAATAAATTGGTGGTTAATCTTGTTTTGAATGGATATTGGTATAATTCCGTTTAAATTTTCCGAAGCTTTAATTGAGAATTTTACAATTTGCCTAGATAGAAAATTTGGTTCGAAACGCTCGTCTCCTTCATCTTGCCTAGATAGGTCAACACTGGTTTTTACTACATTCTTTGCTTTAGAGGAGAACCATAACGTTACCACCATTATGATACCCGATGCCAATAATAAATATGTTGGGGTTTGTACAGCAACTGCCAGCCCTTCCATATTGAATTCAGTGGCCAGTTGCCCCGAATTAGACCAACTTAAAAAAGATTCATAAGCCGCTAAGGGTACCCCTATAAAGTTGACCAAATCATTTCCGGCGAAGGCCATTGCCAATGCAAAAGTTCCTAAAATAATGATAATGGTATAAATGTTCCATTTCATAAATGTAGTAGCCAACCAAGAAAGCGCAAACCATAGAATTAAATTTCCTAAAAGAAATAATTCTGGGTTTTCTGCAATGAACATAGATGCTTCGGGGCTAATAATCGAAGTTCCTTTAAGGCCTTTGATCAAAATGAAATATATAATCGCTGTGATGGCCATACCACCAAAAATGGCACCTACCCATTTTGGCTTCTCATTGAATTTAAAGGATATTAAAACCCGGGTAAAAAATTGAACGATGGCACCAATAGTAAATGCGACGACGACAGATAATAAAATGCCCAATATGATCTCGGTAGCTTTATCTGTATTTATATAATCGTTTAAATGAGTAATATTACCGTCACCAGAATAGATTTTCACTAGCGATATAGCTACTGCAGCACCCAATAATTCAAAGACGATAGATACCGTTGTAGATGTGGGCATACCAAGGGTATTGAAAAAATCCAATAAGAGAATGTCGGTGATCATAACGGCCATGAAGACAATCATGATTTCCGCAAATACAAACTCCGAAGGATTAAAAATCCCTTTTCTGGCAACTTCCATCATTCCACTAGATGATATTGCACCGAAGGCTATACCAACACTGGCAACGATCATTATAGTTTTAAAGGAAATTGCTTTTGAACCTATTGCTGAATTTAAAAAATTGACGGCATCATTACTAACACCTACAATTAAATCGGTTATGGCTAACACGGCCAATGCAATAATCATGAATAAATAAATGTTCTCGCCCATCAAAAATTTAAATAAGGAACAAAAATGATATTATAAATTATCATTCAGGTTAACATAAGGTTATGAAGTTAAAATCGTATTTCGTGCAATGATGATTAATACTTTCAAAGAAACCAAGTTTTTGATGATGAAAATACTACTATTCTTTTGAAATAGATTTTTATTAAATGGTCTTTGGTCAATTTTAAAAAGAATAAAAATTGGTATTATACCTTAAAATTATTTGGTCTTGTTCACTGCCAGCCCTAAAGTACCAGTGGTCGCTGTAGAGGTAGTGCTAACTTTAGTAGAAGATGGCATAGGTAAACTTTTAGCGTACAGCGTTTCTAAAATTGTTGCCTGCTCTCCATTTTTAACTTCTATTTCTAATCGCATAGGTTCATACCCCATAAATTGAACTAGAATATTATGTTTACCTGGCGCAATGTCGTTAAACTCAAAATTGCCTCTAAAATTGGTTTTTGTAGCTACCGTATCATCGTCT
Organism: Maribacter litoralis; assembly: GCF_902506355.1. NCBI lineage: Bacteria > Pseudomonadati > Bacteroidota > Flavobacteriia > Flavobacteriales > Flavobacteriaceae > Maribacter > Maribacter litoralis. The sequence goes on from NZ_LR733271.1 coordinate 1,962,405, forward strand.
AAAGAAACAGAGGCCATTAGCAAAGGCTCGTTAAAAAACTCACCGTCTAAAATTTTACCTTTAATAGAACTTGTTTCTTGTGCAAATGACAAGGAAGTTATTACTAGAGCAAATAGAATAAAAAAGACTTTTTTCATTGGTACAATAGATTCTCGCGCAAAGAAAGGAGTTCAAGGTTAAGAAAAGGTTACCTAAGAATTATGAATACGTATTTAAAAGGTTAAGATTCTAGTTTGTAATAACTTAGTTGTGCAAAGTTTCACCGGTTAAAAATTGGTAAATGCTGTATCTTGCACTTCGAAAATAATTGATCATAATGAATTGGGAGCAACTACTTTCTTTGCGAAGACAGGGCGATAAAAATAAACGATTACGAAATGAACAAGATGAAACCAGGCTTGGGTTCGATGTTGATTATGACCGTATTATTTTCTCATCTGCGTTTAGAAGTCTTCAAGACAAAACCCAGGTTATTCCATTATCAAAAACCGATTTTGTACATACCAGATTAACACATAGTCTAGAAGTTTCTGTAGTAGGTAGAAGTTTAGGGAGACTTGCTGGAAAGAAAATTATTGAAAAACATCCACATTTAAAAGAAGTGCACGGCTATCAATTCAATGATTTTGGAGGTATAGTTGCTGCCGCTGCCCTAGCTCATGACATTGGAAACCCTCCTTTTGGCCATAGTGGGGAAAAAGCTATAGGTGAGTATTTTAAAACGGGTAACGGACTTAAATTTAGAACGCAATTTACCGATGTTGAATATCAAGATATAATAGATTTTGAAGGAAATGCAAACGGATTTAGATTTTTGACCCAAGATAGGGCAGGGGTTTCTGGAGGATTGCGTTTAAGTTATGCCACTTTGGGTGCATTTATGAAATACCCAAAGGAATCATTACCAAAAAAACCTAGCAAACACATTTGTGATAAGAAATTTGGGTTTTTTCAGAGTGAAAAGCACATCTTTGAAGAAATCGCCGAAGATTTAGGGTTGCCAAATAGAAGTTTAAATGGTTCAGTTTCATATGGTAGGCACCCATTAACCTTTTTGGTTGAAGCTGCAGATGATATTTGCTATACTATTATCGACTTTGAAGATGGTATTAACCTCGGACTAATTTCTGAAGATTATGCGCTGGAGTATCTTATAAAACTGGTAAAAGATACCATAAATACCAAAAAGTATAATTCTTTGGAGTATATGGAAGATAGGCTAAGTTATTTACGAGCACTGGCCATAAACACTTTAATACAAGATGCCGTATCTATATTTATAGAATATGAAGAGCAAATTTTAAACGGTAAGTTTGAAGTCTCCCTATTGGACAAAAGTAAGTTCAAAGCTCAAATTGAGGATATCATTAGTTTGAGTGTGCAAAAAATATATCAATCACAAGAAGTAGTGGAAAAAGAGATTGCCGGCTATACCATTATCTCAGATATTTTAGATGTTTATATCAATGCGTTGATTCAGAAGAAAAACAATAACGCCAGTAATTATCACAAATTAATACTGCAAACTTTACCTGGTCTTTACAGGGAAACCGACACCTCTTTATATCAAATTGTATTGAATACTTGCTGCTATGTTGCTAGTTTATCGGATAGTGCAGCGGTGCATATTCATAATAAGATTAAAGGAAGAACCCTTTAGAAACCATAAAGAATACCTACGCCCAATACTTGTTTAAATTGAATTTTGGGCGTGCCTGCGTTAATAACAGTGCCTGTATCGTCTTTGACCACATCAAAAAGAATGTCGTCATCAAAAATTACCTGTGTGCCCAAATTGGTACTTATGTATTTGTTCACCTTCATATTCAAGGTAAGCTCCCAATCAACATCTATGTTACCAAAACTTTTTATGTAATCGGAATACAAGTTTAACCTGCTTTTAAGTTCAACATTATCTGCAATGTTATAGCTTAAATTGTTGGTGATAAGTATACCAAGTTCCAATAAATGGTTTTTTCCAGGGGTGATGACATTTCCTTCTGCATCTAAAATGGCTTCGTCAACACCAAAAGCACCACTGTCAGCTAAATCTTGGTCCAATACAAATGTCGATTTTTGAGTTAATGGGGATAGGTAAAGATTGAACTTTTCATCTTTGGTAATATAGGAGGTACCTGCACCGAATAATAGATAACCTGGTGCCATAAATCTAGATATGGGCGTATCTCTATCTGGATATTTGTAACCATTGGAAAATTGCGTGTTAAAGTTCAATTGAACGGAATAGAACCACCTACTGTTATTTTCTTTTTTAAAACCTAGGTTAGAGGTAAGCCGAATTACATCTTCTGTTTTTCTTAGTTTTTGACCTTCTTGAGCGTTTAAACCATATCTTAACTCTAAATTATTATCCCATTGAAAATTGCTGAATTTATATTTTCTGGCAAATTTTAGAAATCCTAGTCCGCTTATGGCATTGTCACCACCAGCATTCCAGTTCACAAAGGCTACCTCGCTAATATTAATACCAAAACTGTTTTCGGTTTCCCAAAATGAAGGCACCCTAAAACGTTGAAAGCCTTTTTTTAGCGTTTTGGTTTTTTTAAAATCTATTTTGGGTATTTGAAGATTCACATCCTTTTTAGGTGTATAGATTTTATCTACCGTTCTACGAATAACGATGGTATCTACGGCTATACTGTCAACGGTAACACTATCAACAATTATTGGTGCGGGAATTGTATCTTGACCGTGTGATACTAATGTTACTAGAAAAAGTAACGGAAGCAGAAATTTAAGCGGTTTCAAAGCTATTCTTTTCATAGAAATTGTTGTACATATTTTTTTACGGACATCTTATCTATTCCTGCTTTTTTATACAATTTCTGGGTATTGCCATGTGTAATAAAATTGTCAGGAACACCAAATATCTTAATTATTTTGTTGATTCCAACAATATTGGCAAATTCTAACACTGCGCTACCAAATCCGTTAATAGATGAACCATCTTCTATCGTAATAATATGCTCAAAATTCTGTAAGATTTCTTTTAATAAAACACTGTCCAAAGGTTTTATAAAAGGAAAATTGTAATGTGCTATTTCATCAGGTTCGTCTAAATCAATTAACATATCTGATATCATGTTGCCAATTGGTCCGGTGCTGATAATAGCAATTTTTGTGCCTTTTTTTAAAATTTCCCCTTTTCCGATAGTAATTTTTTTCATAGGCAATTGCCAATTGAGCGTTTTGCCTCTGCCACGAGGATATCTAATGGCTATAGGATGATCTAAACCTAACTGCGCCGTGTACATTATATTTCGAAGGGCCATTTCATTCAAAGGAGAGAAAATAGTAAGGTTCGGTATACATCGTAAATAAGCAATATCAAAGACTCCATGATGCGTAGGTCCGTCTTCACCTACCAGACCGGCACGGTCCAAACAAAAAATAACCGGTAGGTTCTGTAAGGCAACATCGTGTATTACCTGATCATAGGCACGCTGTAAAAATGTAGAATATATATTGCAAAAAACAATTAATCCGTCGGCGGCCATACCCGCAGCCAAGGTTACCGCGTGTTGTTCTGCAATACCAACGTCGTATGCTCTTTCTGGAATAGCTTCCATCATATATTTTAAAGAACTACCTGTTGGCATAGCGGGAGTTATGCCAACAATTTTTTCGTTTTTTAATGCAAGCTCTACTATGGTCTTTCCAAAAACATCTTGAAATTTAGGTGCTTCTACAGCTCCATTTTTCTTTTGTAATTCTCCGGTTTGTCTATCAAATTTACCGGGTGCGTGGTAGGTAACCTGGTTTTCTTCTGCCTTTTGTAAGCCTTTGCCCTTAGTGGTAATTACATGTAACAGTTTGGGACCTTCAATTTTTTGCAACTGTTTTAATTGCTGTACAAGTAAGGGTAAATCATGACCATCTATCGGACCTGTGTAATGAAAATTCAAGCACTCAAAAATATTCTCTTCTTTTGCGGTACCTGTTTTTACGTTTGTGAGATATTTTTTTAAGGCACCTACGCTTGGGTCGATACCCATAGCATTATCATTAAGAACTATTAGAATATTTGCATTGGTGACGCCCGCATGGTTTAACCCCTCAAAAGCCATTCCACTGGCAATAGAAGCATCGCCGATTACGGCAATATGTTGACGTTCTATTTTACCTTGTAATTGTGCAGATAGAGCCATACCCAATAAGGCTGATATTGAGGTAGAACTATGACCCGTACCAAAGGCATCAAACTCGCTTTCCTTCATTTTCGGAAATCCGCTTATACCACCAAACTGCCTATTGGTGTCAAAAATATCTTTTCTACCGGTCAGTATTTTATGCCCGTAGGCTTGGTGCCCCACATCCCAAATTAATTTGTCTACAGGCGTGTTGAACACATAGAGCAATGCTATGGTAAGTTCTACAACACCTAAACTTGCACCTAAATGACCTTCTTTTACAGAAACAATGTCAATAATAAATTCACGTAATTCAATAGCCAATTGCCCTAAATCTTTCTGATGTAAAGATTTTAGGTCTTTTGGTGAATTTATATGTTCTAGAATTGAATTCAAGTTGTTGGTATAAAGGCACAAAAATACTTTTTTAAAAATGAAACTGTTGTATTTTTGACCTTATGGTTTTACCTTTTGATGATACTTATTTTATGAAAAGAGCGCTTCAAGAAGCTGAGTATGCTCTTGAAGCTGGTGAGGTACCTGTAGGAGCGGTAATTGTTGTACAAGATAAGATTATTGCAAGAGCCCATAATTTAACCGAAAAGCTGAATGATGTTACTGCCCATGCGGAAATGCAAGCAATTACATCTGCAGCAAATTTTTTAGGAGGAAAGTATTTAAAAGATTGTACTTTGTATGTAACCTTAGAGCCCTGCCAAATGTGTGCAGGTGCCTTGTATTGGAGCCAGATTGGTAAAATAGTCTATGGGGCAAAAGATCCCGAACGAGGTTTTGAGGCGATGGGCACAAAACTTCATCCTAAAACGAAGGTTCTTGGGGGTATTTTAGATATTGAAGCTGCCAGTTTATTGCAAGAGTTTTTTGCAAAAAGGAGGAAGTAATTTTTGGTAGTAAACGAAAAACCACGCTTTTGCGTGGTTAGTTAATTTTATACTTAAAGAAAAACTATTTATAGTACTTGAATTTGTCCGGCAACCGTACCTTTTCTTCCTTCTTCCTCTTCATAGCTTACTCTATCTCCTTCTCTTATTTCAGTGCCATGTAATGCAGTGGCATGAACAAAAATATCTTTTCCAGTTTCTTCATTGGTTATAAATCCATAACCTTTAGATTCATTGTAAAATTTGACGGTACCGATCATTGTATTGAAATTTTAATATTAACATTCTAATTTAATATATTTTCAGCTTGATTGGTAGAAAAATAGATGATTATTTTTTTGGAGTGTCTTGATTATCAGTGTTTCTAGGTTCTTTTCCCTGCATTTTTCTTACATTTTCATCGGTAAGCATATAATCTTTGAACTTTTTGCCTTTGCTCTCCTTTATTAGAAAAAGTGGCATCGCAAGTAAAAATAGCCCAAAAGTACCTGATCCAATATATCTATGTGATAAGGCTTCTTGGCTGGCATCTAAGGTAAAGCCGTAAATTATGAGTCCGATTGAGATTAAGACTATCAGTGTTATAATGTATTTCATGTCCTTAATTTTATTTTAATCGTCAAAGCTTACTTTGTAAACCTTATAAGTTCTCTTCTGTAGGCGGTCAATAACTTAGATTTTGAAACAAAGCCCATGTATTTTCCATGTTTCACCACAGGTAAGTTCCAAGCGCCGCTGTCTTGAAATTTTTGCATGACTATTTGCATGGTGTCAATACCGTAATATATATGATCGGGTGCTTTATGGGTAAAGGTTTCAACCTTGGTAGTATTATACAATTTTGTATCGAACATAAATTCCCTAATATCATCTAAAAGTATAATACCTAAAAATTTCTGATTGGTGTCAACTACAGGAAATATGTTTCGGGTAGATTTTGCGACCGAATCATGTAGCATTTCCCCTAGGGTCATTTCTGGGTGTACGGTTTTAAAATTCGTCTCAATAACAGTATCTAAATCCATTAAGGTTAATACTGCTTGATCCTTGTTATGGGTCAACAACTCACCACTTTCTGCCAATTCTCTTGTGTAAATCGTGTAATCAACGGTGTTTTTGGTAATGATATATGAAATTGATGCGGTAATCATTAATGGAACAAATAAGGCATAGCCGCCTGTTATTTCAGCGATGAGGAATATTGCGGTCAAGGGTGCGTGTTGCACACCTGCAATAAGACCGGCCATACCTATCAACGTAAAGTTACTTTCCGATACAGAAAACCCTAAACCGGAATTGTTGATCAACTTTGCTACTACATTACCTAACGCACTGCCCATTACCATGGTGGGTATAAATATTCCACCTGCACCGCCAGCTGCCAATGTAGTGGTCATCGCTACGGCCTTAAAAATGGTTATGCCGAACAGTAAAGCAATTACGACCCAAATATTATCGATATATGCGTCTAACGGTGTTTTTCCTAATGCGCTAATATGATCACCTTTCAAAAGGTCGTTTATAAAGGAAAAACCTTCACCGTATAATGGAGGTATCATATAAAGCATTATACCAATAGCCAACCCACCGACCAAAAGACGATATTTTGGACTTTTCAACGGTTTGAATAGGTTGATGATACCAAAATACATTTTTGTAAAATAGATAGACGCTACCGCTGTACCTACACCAAGAACAATATAAAATAGTGTATCCTTAACTTGAAATGGTTCATTGATAGAAAAGTTGAACAATATCTCATTACCCATAAAAAAATAGGAGGTAAGTACGCCGCTAATAGAAGCCAACAATAGGGGAAGCATAGATATCATAGTAAGATCTAGGCTAAATACTTCTACCGCAAAAATAATGGCGGCAATGGGTGATTGAAATATTGACGATATCGCACCTGCCGATGCACAGGCAATCAATAGGGAACGGGTTTTACTGTTAATATGAAACAGCCTACCCAGATTTGAACTAATTGCCGCTCCAGTTGCCACTGCTGGCCCCAGTAACCCCACCGAACCACCAAAACCAACCGTTAATGGAGCTATAATCAATTGAGTGTATACTTGCTTAACGTCAATATGACCTTTGTTCTTTGATAATGAAAATAAGATCGATGATACGGCGTGCTTTAGTTTCTCTTTATGTACAAATTTTACATACAAGTAAACCAATGTCAGTCCAATGATAGGGAGGATAAAATACAGTTGATTACTAGAGAAAATGATTCCTTTTTCAAGAGATGCTTCAATGAAATAGGTAATGTTTTTTAGGGTTACCGATGCCAAACCGGCTAAAAGACCCACAACTACACTTAAGATGTAAATAAAGGTCTTTTGGGAGATGTTCTTATATCTCCACTTATAAATTCGCTTTAAGAAGTTGTTCGTTTGAATGGGCATGGTTGAGCCATAACATTATTAGGGATCAAAGGTATTTAATTACTAGCTATGATTTTTGATTTTAGTTCTTCTAAATCTAATAGGTAAATTTGACGAAGTGTTTCAACATAAGCCCTATTGTTATAATAGCCCTTGTTGAAATCTACAATGGCATCTTCGATCATGTTTAAAGCTGCCTTTTTATGGCCTTCATTTAATAATAGCTGTGCTTTGTAATATTTAGCATCTGCAGAGCTGGTAAAGTACTGAATAACTTTGTCAAAATTCTCATTTGCTTTCTTTGTATTACCAGATTCAAAATAGGCTATCCCTCTGTAAAGAAAAGCTTCTAGCTCTACCCAATCTTCACCCGAATCTTCTGTTTCTTTAGTAATGTGTTTGTCCCAATAAGCAATAGAATTATCATAGTCTTTTGCGCCTAAATAGGCTATGCCGCGCCAAAAATCGACACTATGCCCTTGTGGATAATCTAAATACGGAGTTATCGTGTCTGATGCGTTAAAATCTGCAATTGCTTTTTCATAATCTCGGTAGAACGATAGGTAGAGGTAACCTCGCATTGGAACCCAAGTAGCTGGGTCATGTGCAACCGCTTTGTCAAACCTTAGTTTCCATTCGTGTGGAATTCCTCTTTTTAGAAAAGGAACGGAAATCTCTCTTAATGCTTTTGCATGGGTACTATCTAAAGCTATAATGTTATCTAAAAGAGTCATCGCTTTAGGTGTTCCTTGAAAGATATGATCAAAACCATGTTTACTGTTTTCGCTATCCCATAGTTGCTTTGCTATTAATTTTCGCTCTTCAAAAGGAATTTCATCAAAATTTTTATTCTTACAGCTTAATGATGTCAATAGTAAAAAACTAAGGCAATATTTCAGTAATTTTTCCATCTTCTAGTCTAAAAATCAAGTACATATATTTGTCGTTATCCGATTTGTTATCTGAAATAACCCAATTCTCCTTTTCGACCGTTAATTGAATTATTTCTTCAACCAAATTATTGTTGAATTTTGTTATTTGATAATCTTTATTTAACTGGTTTACCTCCATATCACCGACTTCACCATTACAATTGATGATAAAACGAAGGTTGAGCATGCCACTATCAGTATAAAGGTTACTGTTGAAGTTAGATTGAATAAAGCGTTTAAATTGTGCTTTATTTTTATCAAAAACATTGAAGTCTACATGAGAGTAATAACCTATTGGGCTGTAATCGTTACAACGTTTGAAATTGGAGGCAAAATCACGATTTTCTGATGATAAATAACCAACATCATATTGATGTTTTTCAGAATTTACATCATACTTCCATTCATATTGATAATAAATGTACCCGATAATTCCAAAAAGAATTAGAACAATGCCCAATATACTATACAATAAAATTTTAATCCATTTTTTCACAAAGTGAATTTAACAAAAAATACCTTACATGAATAGTGCTTTATTTTAATGAATAAATAGAAACTGGTAGAAAACAAAAAAATCCTGCACAGTGGCAGGATTTTTAATTATAAATTGATCAAGATGAACTATTCTTGAATATCTAATTTTAAATTCAATTCTTTCAGTTGCTCGTTGTCAATAGCAGCGGGGGCATCGATCATTACATCACGACCACTATTGTTTTTAGGGAAGGCGATAAAATCTCTAATAGTTTCTTGTCCGCCTAAAATAGCTACGAGTCTATCTAAACCAAATGCTAGTCCGCCATGAGGTGGTGCACCGTATTGGAAGGCATCCATTAAGAACCCGAATTGTGCTTTTGCTTCTTCCGGAGTAAACCCTAAATGCTTAAACATGGTCGCCTGTGTTTCTTTATCGTGAATACGAATAGATCCACCTCCAATTTCGTTACCGTTCAATACCAAATCGTAAGCATTGGCGCGTACTGCACCTGGATCAGTATCCAATAATTCTAACTGGCCTGGTTTTGGTGATGTAAATGGGTGGTGCATGGCATGGTAATGACCGGTTTCTTCATCAAGTTCCAATAATGGGAAATCTACCACCCATAATGGTGCAAATTCGTTTGGTTTTCTTAGCCCTAGTCTTGTAGCCATTTCCATACGTAAGGCACTTAACTGTGTTCTTGTTTTATTGGCATCTCCAGAAAGTACACATATAAGGTCCCCTGGTTTAGCACCAGTAACTTCTGCCCATTTAGCCAAATCATCTTGGTCGTAAAACTTATCTACGGTTGATTTATAGCTTCCGTCTTCGTTACATTTTACATAGACCATTCCTTTGGCACCAACTTGTGGACGTTTTACCCAGTTTACCAAGGCATCTAATTCTTTACGTGTGTAAGAGGCTGCACCTGGTACGGCTATACCAACTACGAGTTCAGATGAATTGAAAACTCCGAATTCCTTATGTTGTGCAACGGCATTTAATTCACCGAACTCCATTCCAAAACGAATATCTGGCTTATCGTTACCATATTTGCTCATAGCTTCATCATAGGTCATTCTTGGGAACGACTCGATTTCAAAACCATTTACTTCTTTCAAAAGGTATTTTGTCAAGTTTTCAAATACGTAAAGTATATCTTCTTGCTCAACAAATGCCATTTCACAATCTATTTGTGTAAACTCAGGTTGTCTGTCGGCACGTAAATCTTCATCTCTAAAGCACTTTACAATTTGGAAGTATTTATCCATACCACCAACCATTAGCAATTGCTTAAAGGTTTGTGGCGATTGTGGCAAGGCATAAAATTGTCCTTCGTTCATACGACTTGGTACGACAAAATCTCTGGCACCTTCTGGTGTTGATTTTATAAGGTATGGCGTCTCTACTTCTATAAAACCTTCACCAGATAAAAACTTACGAACTTCCATAGTTACCTTACTTCTAAATATAAGGTTGTTCTGTACAGGTTTTCTACGGATGTCTAAATACCTATATTTCATGCGTAGATCTTCACCACCATCGGTTTCGTTTTCGATAGTGAACGGCGGAGTCTTAGATTCGTTTAATATGGTCAATTCAGATACCAAAACTTCAATGTTACCCGTTGGGATGTTTGCGTTTTTGGAAGCTCTTTCAATAACTTCACCTTTTATTTGAATTACAAACTCCCGACCTAAATTTCTAGCTTGTTCTAAAAGTGTTGCATTAGTACGATCTTCATCAAGTACCAATTGTGTAATACCATAACGATCACGTATATCTACCCAAACAACAAAACCTTTGTCCCTGGTTTTGGAAACCCACCCAGAAAGGGTAACAGTTGTACCAATATGTGATTCTCTTAGTTCCCCGCAGGAATGGCTTCTATACATAACATGTGCTTTAATGAAAGGGCAAATTTAAGAAGTCTATTTCATTATAGGTCTATATAAAAGGTAGGTTTTATTCGACGACCGGTTTTAGGGAAGTTGAATAAGTTGTATATGTAAATACACTGTAAAACAATGTGTTACGTCTGCAATGTAAATTTAATGTTACGTAAAAGTTATCTAAACATTGATTAATTGCAAAATAATTGTATCTTTATCACGTTACAATACTGTAAAACAATAATCTAAAAAAAATATATATCATGAAAAAGATTTTAATTTTAGCCGTAATGGCACTATCGTTAGGAGCGTACGCACAAGTTGATCCCACCTTTGTAAAAGATGGAGATAAAATAAAAGCTACATACTTTCACGCAAATGGAGAGAAGTCTCAAGAAGGTTATTTTGTAAATGAAAAGCTAGATGGACAGTGGAAAATGTTCAACGAAAAAGGAGAAAAAATTGCCATGGGTAATTATGACAACGGGGTAAGAACCGGTAAATGGTTATTTTGGGAAGGCGATGTAATAAACGAAGTAAATTTTGATAACAATAGAATAGCAAGTGTTACACAAGCAAGTGCTAAGGATCCTGTTGTAAGCAATAAATAAGTTAACTAACTCAAATAAAAAGCCCGTATCAATTTTGATACGGGCTTTTTTATGGACTATTATTTAATATACCTATACGGCACTTTCTATTTGTTCGGTAGTATCAGTACTATTACTGCCCCAATTTCTTAGCTTAATTTTTATACGATAAACTATGTTGAAGAGTACCGGTACTATAATAAGGGTTAAAAAGGTGGCTACCAATAAACCGAAGATAACCGTCCATGCCAATGGTCCCCAGAAGACCACATTGTCACCTCCCATGTAAATCTTAGGATTAAATTCCGAGAACAAGGAAAAGAAGTCAATGTTCAAGCCTATAGCTAGTGGAATCAAGCCTAATACTGTAGTGATTGCAGTTAAAATTACTGGTCTAAGCCTTGCTTTACCACCAACGATCATAGAATCGGTAGCGTCATTTATGGTCAATAGGTCACTATCTTCCATATCTAACCTAATCTTTTTACGATCGATCAATATTTGTGTATAATCTAAGAGTACTACACCATTGTTTACTACAATACCTGCCAAGGAGATAATACCCATCATGGTCATCATAATTACGAAAGACCATCCGGTAATCATTAAACCTCCAAATACTCCAATGAAGCTTAAGAAAATAGCGATCATAATAATTAATGGTTTAGAAATACCACCAAATTGGAATATTAGAATAAGCATAATCAATCCTAATCCAGAGAAAAAGGCACCTACCAAGAATGCCTGTTGCTTCGCTTGCTCTTCCAACTGACCGGTATAATCAATTTTAACGGTAGCGGGTGTACCATCGAAACTTTCCATTTCATTTTGAATTTCAGCTACAATAGCACCGGCATCGGTAAAGCCAGGTTTTAATCCGGAATAAATAGTTACTACTCGTTTACCATCACGGTGTTTTATAGCGCTAAAGCCCGACGTGTTTTTTTCCTTGGCTACCGCAGAAATAGGAATTTCTTTTATTTGACCGTTAGAAGGGTCTCTAAAGATGATGTTCTGGTTGAATAGGGCACTTTTGTTATACCTTAAATCTTCATTGAAGCGAACATTGATATCATAGTCTTCTCCGTCCTCTTTATAAACACCAGCCTTTTCACCAAAAATAGAACGTCTTAATTGGTTGCCTACTTGACCAACAGCAACGCCAAGTTCACCCGCTTTTTCACGATCTACGATTACTTGCATTGCCGGTTTGCCTTTATTGACATCAATTTTTAACTCTTCAATGCCAGCAATATTTTTGGTATTGATAAAGTTTTTAATGTCTTCGGCGGTGTTGATCAATTCATCATAATCACTACCTTCCAATTCAATATTGATAGGAAAACCAGCTGGTGGACCATTGGCATCTTTTTCTACCGAAATGGCAACACCAGGATAAATACCCTGTAATGCATTTTGCACCCGTGCTCTAATATCTTCGGTATTTAACCCTTCTCTGTATTTGTATTCACTAAAGTTTACGGTAACTTTTCCTTTATGTGGCATTTCTGCAGAAGAACCACCATCTGTTAACGGATTACCTGCACCTTCACCAACAACTGAAACAGCAGAAGCCATCATAAAATTTTCTCCGTTCTTTTTGTATTTAGGGTCATCCATTATGGCGTATACCTGATCTTCTACTTCTTTGGTAATTTCATTGGTTTTTTCAATAGAAGTACCTTCAGGGTATTCTACATACACATAAATTTCATTTGGTTTGTTGTCGGGGAAAAATTCAATTTTGGTACGACCACTATCTACAGACATTCCAAAAAGCATAAAGACACCGATCAACATTAAAAATGTAATACCAAAGTACCAGTACACATTATTGCCTCTAAGGGCATGTTTTAGTCGTTTTTCATACCAGTTTTCAAAACGTACCATGGTTTTACGTTGAAACTTCATTGCGGCACCTTTAATAACGTATTTATATACCCAGAACATGATTCCGGTCAATATCAACACAGAACCCAATCCACGCATGGCACCACCAAAAATCAGTATTAATATTCCTAGTCCAACTAGAATAATACTCATTCTGATCAATTGTTTTAAGGTCAGTTCTTTTTCATCTGTACTCATGAATTTGGAAACTAACATGGAGTTCATGAAAATTGCCACGAACAATGACGATCCCAATACTACAGAAAGTGTAATTGGAAAATAGATCATAAACTGCCCGAAAATACCAGGCCACAATCCTAAAGGTACAAAGGCAGCTACCGTTGTTGCCGTAGAAATAATAATGGGATAGGCTATTTCGCCAATACCTTTTTTGGCAGCTTCAGTTCTAGAAAGACCTTCGTCCATTAAACGGTATACGTTTTCTACTACCACAATACCATTATCAACCAACATACCTAGGCCCATGATCATACCAAAAAGAATCATGGTATTTAGCGTATAACCGAGCCATGATAAAATTACGAATGACATGAACATTGACATGGGTATGGCAAAACCAACGAAGAGTGCGTTTCTAAATCCTAAAAAGAACATTAATACGGTAACAACAAGAATGATCCCGAAAATGATATTGTTCACCAAATCATCTACTTGGTTCAATGTACGCGTAGAAGAATCATTGGCAATAGAAATATTTAGATCCGATGGAAAGTATTCCGCTTTTTCCTTTTTAACCAGTTCTTTGATTTTATCAGCGGCAGATATCGCATTTCTACCCGCTCTCTTCTTTACATCGAGCATTACTACATTATTGCCAAACTCACGGGCATAGGTAGTTTTATCTTTAGCATGAAAATTAACCGTAGCGATATCTTTAAGATAAACTGCTCCATTTTCAGATTTGACTACAAAATTGTTCAATTCTTTTGGGTCTTCAATTTCCCCAAGAATACGTATAGTACGTCTTTGACCAACGGTTTTCAAGTTACCTGCAGACATGGTCATGTTACCATTACTTATAGCATTAATAACATCTTGGAAACTTATTTTAGCGGCCATCATCTTGTAGACATCCACACCTACTTCAACTTCAAGGTCTTGCGCACCACGTATATCTGCCTGCTTAATTTCTGGGAGATCTTCTACTTCATCTTGCAGATATTCAGCAAACTCCTTCAATTTCTCTACAGGATAGTCTCCCGTAAAATTGATGTTCATGATCGGCACTTCTTCTGAGAAATTTAAATCAAAAACATTGGGTTCTACTTTGGCACCGTTAAACGTTGGCCAATCTTCACTTGCTTTTTCACTATCTACTTCATCCTTTACCTTTTGTTTGGCTTGTTCTACAGTTATGTCCTCATCAAATTCTACGGTTAAAATGGCGTAATCTTCTTGAGAGGTAGAAACAATCTCTACAACATTGCTAATATTCTTTAGCCTATCTTCTAAAGGGTCGGTTATCAGTTTTTCAATATCCTCTGCGGTGTTACCAGGATATGGGGTACTAATGTATATTTTAGTCTCTATGATTTCAGGAAAGTCTTCTCTTGGCATAGCCATGTACGCACTGAAGCCTAACCAAAGAAAAATGGCTATCATAACATAAATAACCGACGGGTTATCTATGGACCATGATGAAAGACCGAATTCCTTATCGGCGTTCTTTTTTACTTTACTCATCGATCTTTATTTTTTGATTTTAACTTTCTGACCATCTTTAACGCTTCTAGCGCCTTCTTTAATAATATGGTCTCCGTCATTTAAACCAGTTAATACCTCTATTTCTGCACCTTGCGTTTTACCTGTGGTAATAATTGTTCTTTTTACTATCGATTCTCCTTCTGCACTTGCTTCATCTGCAACAAAGACATACTGTTCTCCCTCTGCATTTTCAGAAATGATACTCGTAGGTATTAAGATGGCATCTTCACTGGTATAATCGTTAATGTTCACTTTTGCGGTAAGGTTGGGTTTGATTTTACCTTCCTTATTCGGTACCGGTATCTCAGCTTCAAATGATCGGTTTGCCGGGTTGATGAAATTTCCGGTCTCCCTGATCTTTGTAACAATACTATCTCCTAAAACAGGAAAGTAGACCAATGCTTCCTTACCTTTTGTAACATTGCCTATATAAGCCTCTGGTACCTCAACCTCAATGTACATATCAGATAAATTCACAATACGAAATACTTCTGATCCTTGACCTGGGGCTACTACCGTACCTTGATCTTTGATTACATCATCAATAATACCTGAAAATGGAGCTCTAATGGTAGATTTACCTAATTGGCTTTCTGCTTGTGACACCATGTTTTCTGCCGCCTCATAATTGGTTTTCGCTTGTAGGTATTGAATTTCAGAGCCAATATTCTGGTTCCATAAACGCTCTTGACGCTCAAAAGTGGTTTTGGCCAAAGATGCCTGGGTTTTTAATTGGTTTAACTGGCTAGACAGACCACCATCGTCAATAGTAGCCAAAACTTGTCCTCTGCTAACACGGTCGCCTTCTTTTACATGTACCCTTTGCAAGGTACCTGCCATTTCTGGGTAGATCAGTACATTTTGCTTGGTGCTAACATCACCCTGTAATTCCAGGTAATGATTAAACACTTCTTTCTTTGCCGTTAGCGTATTCACCAAAGGCAATTTCTCTTCATTTCCTAAAATAGCAATTGCAGAGTCCAATGATTTAAGTTGGGCATCTATTAGTTTCTGCTGTGTAGTTATTTCATTTTTCTTGGCTCTGATTGCCTCAAGATTTTGTTCCGAAATAATTTCAGCTACCGATTGATCTTTACCACCACATGAGTAAAGGCTTATGACGGCAATTAGTAAAATTGGTAATTTTTTCATGATTGTTTTTTTTATGATTGACTATTTAGGATTTTGTATTTAGTATAATTTCTAATTCGGTCTTTTTATTGATAACCTCAACCATAGACTGTAGAAATTCTTGTTGTGTAGTATATAGTTGGGTTTGTGCCTGTCTAAGCTCAAAACTAGTTGCCAAACCTTCTTTGTATTTAATTTGGTTCTTATTTTCAATACGCTCAGAGAGTAAAAGGTTTTGTTTTGCCGTTTCATAATTATTTATGGCCAACGTATAATTGTTTTTGGCATTCTCTAACTGTAATCTAATTTGTTGTTCTGCTTCGGTCAACTGTGTTTTAGCTTTTTCTAAAGCAATTTTTGCACGTTGGGTACTGGCACTACGTTTTAAAGAACTGAAAATAGGTATGTTCAAATCGAAACCTAGTATAGAAGAATCGAACCATTCTTGGTCTCCACTAAAAAAGTCGAAACTTTCTGAATATGCAGAACTGCCGTAATTTACAAACGCATTTAGGGTTGGTAAAGCACGGCTTCGAGCTAGTTTCCACTCGTAATAGCGTTGTTCGTTTAAATTTTCTGCAAGTTTATAATCTACATTTTCACTGATGTTAAATGCCGTATCTTGAATACCTAGGTCCATTTTAGAAACGGTAAGATCTTCTAGATTTTCTGTTAACTGTGTTGGAGCATTTAAATCTAAGCCCATGCTAACATTGAGCATTTGTAGGGTTATATCTTTTAACCTTAATGCATTTTGTAATTGATTTTCTATGGAAGAAAGTGTAATCTGTAGTTGATCTACGCTTTCTTCATCTCCTAAGCCGTTTTCGTAAAGTTTGCTGGTTTCGTAAAGATTTTTTTCGAGATTGGCCTTGTTCTTTTCTAAAATAGCAACCGATTCTTCTGCCAAAAGTACATTACCATATGCCTCTACTACTTGTTGTCTAACATCTAGCTCTGTTTTTTCCTTGTTATTGGCACTATAACTTAAAAAAGCTTTAGTTGCTTGTACCCCTACAATGTATGAGCCGTCAAAAATCTGTTGGGTCAACGTTGCAGTAGCGGTCATAGACTGTGGTTGCGAGAACACTACGGGAATAAATTCTCCGGCTGCACCACCTACTAATTCCGCAGGTAAAAGCGTAACAGGTTGCTTTAGTTGGTTTTGGTACCCAACTGATCCGTTTATTTGCGGTAAACCACCGGCTATTGTCTCCCATTTTTGCTTTTGGGCATCAATGATGTCTCTGTTGGCATTTATGGCAGCGTAGTTGTTTTCTAAGGCAAATTGAATGGCTTCTTCTAGTGTGAAGGTGTACGTCTGCTCTTGTGAATAGCCTAAATTGAGACCTAGTACCGTGATTAAAATTACTAATTGATTTCGCATTTATTCTTGATTTGAATTGATGATGTTGTTTAATATGGCTTTTCCTTTAAGGGTAACGATACCTCTTATATGGTATTCTAAAAATGAATCCATAAGTTCAGAGATGGGAAAAAGGTCTAAAGGGAAAATGTTCTGATCTTTAATGGTATTCATACCGCTAAAATATATTCGAGCTACAAATTCAGGATTTACGTTGTCCCTAAAAAGCCCTTGTTCTAAACCGCGTTCTACATTTAAGAGTACACACTTGTGCATTTTTTCAAATTGCAGATGCTTTAACGATTTATGAATTTTTGGGTAGTATTTCATTAACTGAAACTGAGCGGAACTTTTTTCGTTGTTTAAATGAGACATTACAAATCTTTTGATCTCGTATAATTCCTCAATAGCATTCTTTTCCATTGCTATTATTAGATCTATACCCTCATTAAGAACGCAAAATTTTGCCATTACGCAATCTTCTACGAGCGATGTCTTATTTTCATATTCGCTGTATATAGTTTTTTTAGACATGCCTATTTCATTGGCAATATCGTCCATGGTTATACTTTTAAAACCACGTTCCAAGAAAAGCTGTGTAGCAGTATCCCTTATTTTTTCTTTCATAACGACTGCAAATATACATCAGGAAACTTTAGAAACTTCAAAAGTTTCCTAAGTTTTACAATTTGTTAATGTTATTTGGAAAGATCATCCGTTGTTTATAGATTCATTTCTAGCAACATAGTCTTTGTAGGCTTGTTCTCCTTCATTTTTCCAGAATTCATCATAATGTTTCCATTTAGAAAAGTCATTTCTTACAGGTTTACATGGGTCAAATTTTGCAAACTTTTTACGCTTGTTCTTTTTCTTGTTACCTGGTCCGTCTCCACCTCCAAAACCAAAGATTATTTTGGAGAAAAGAAGTATTCCCATTGCTTTCCAATAATCTATTTGAGGTAATCCAAAAATATCTGGCATAAGCCAATTCCATAGGCGCATGACAATGTAGCCCACTAAAAAGGCTATAGCGAGGCCTAGTAAAACAAAAAAGAGAATTTTAAACGCCTTGTACACGTAATGTTGCACTGATTTTTCCATGGTTTTTTCCAAATTAGATTTCATAATGCTATTTTTTAATTTTCTATACTTTTAAGTAATATTGATAATGCCCTATGTCTTCTAGACATAAGTGTGCCTTGTGGTATGCCGGTTTCAGATGCAATTTCTTTGTAACTGTAATTTTCAAAATCTACCGCGATGATAATGTCCCTATACACAGGTTTTAGTTCACTAATTGCAATCTTTAGCTTTTCGCGAACATGATGGGGATATTCGTTGGAAGTTTCATCATAGAATAGGTTGGTGAAATCCGTCCAAAGTTCTTCTAGTTGATCTTGGTCATCTAAGCGCGATTTTTTAGTGCGCAATATGTCGGTAATCTTATTTTTAACTGCATTATAGACATAACCGCCAATGTTATGTATAGGTAATGCGTCAATAGGTCTAGAGAAAATACGTAATGCAACATCTTGTATAATGTCTTCTGCATCACTCTCAGATGTTTGTTTAATTTTAGATTGAATATAGTACTTGATCGAGCCATATTCTTCTTCAAAAAAACTATTAAGGTTCTTGTTATCTTTTTGGTTGGATGACATCCAAGAGTATTTTCAATTGGTCTTCATATATAAAGACGAAGAAGTTAAAACCTATTGCATTTTTAGGAAAGATTTTTTTAAAAGGGAAACCTAATTGATGGTAAAGATAATATAATCAGATAGTTGTGTTTATTTTTTGCGATATAAAAATATACCGGTAATAATTAAAACAAGCACGCCCAGAAGATACCAAACATAAGTTTGATTGTTTTTGGGCTGGGCAATTTCTTTGATCTGTAGTTGTTGGTTGGTTTCAACATTAGTTAATACCTGAGTATTGCCACCAGTCCAATCTACAATAACGGAGTCTACTTTTGTATTTGCTCCTAATCCAAAGTGTGCAATGACGGAGTTTTGAGACAAATGGCTGGATCCACCACCATCTATTTCTCTAATTAATCTTTTTCCCTTGGCAATTACCGTTACCCTTGAACCTATTCCGTTGGCTTCGGCCTGTACACCTTTCAATGCCACTTTTAACCAGTTTCCGGTGGTAGTATCATTTCTAAAAAGACGTGTTGTAGATGCTATAGGGTAGTTTAAAATAGGTTTTTGGTTTACGACCAATAAGTCCATATCCCCATCGTTATCCATGTCAAAAATGACTGAACCTCTGCCAATACCATAATCGTTAATGCCAAGTTCCCTGCCTTTTTCGGTATAGGTATTATCATTGTTGTCAAAATAAAAATTGCCCATGGGTGTGCAATTAGGATTTAAATCTCCGTTAGACACAAACAGATCTAAATCTTGATCATGGTCAAAATCTGCAAAATTGGCACCCCAACTAA
This sequence comes from Maribacter litoralis, assembly GCF_902506355.1. Taxonomy (NCBI): domain Bacteria; kingdom Pseudomonadati; phylum Bacteroidota; class Flavobacteriia; order Flavobacteriales; family Flavobacteriaceae; genus Maribacter; species Maribacter litoralis. Next base: position 1,982,310 of record NZ_LR733271.1, read on the forward strand.
TGGCTAAATTATACGTGCCCAATTCTTTTGCTTTATCTTCAAATGATCTTCCATTGCCTTGGTTTTCCATGAGCATGTTGAACTTGATGTTGGTAATGTAATAATCCATCCACCCATCGCCATTATAGTCTCCCACAGCAGCTCCCATGGCGTTGATTTTCAAATCCATTTCGGTTTGCTTGCTTGCGTCTTCAAAATGCTCATTAGGATATTCATTTTGGTATAGAAAATTCGGTACTGCTTTATACCCAAAATCTTGGTTTACCAAAAGGTCTTGATCTTGATCATTGTCAAAGTCGGTGAATACACCGCCAAATCCAAATCCTTTATGGCCTAGACCATAGTCATCATATACATTTTCAAAACTTTTCCCACCTTCGTTTTTTAATAGATAACTTTTAGCTGTTTGGTTGGCACTAACTATGGTAGCGTCTTTTATGATTCCCAATTTACCGGTAAATTCTTGAAAATAGTTGCCCACAAATAAATCTGGGTAACCATCGGCATCAATATCGCCAAAGCTTGGACCTGTACTGAAGGAATTTAAATCTTCTAATCCGTATTCATTAGTAACATCTTTAAAGGTGGAGTCTCCATTATTTAAGAACAATAGATTTTTTGCCCTAGGAATAATATTCTTACCATCGGTAGTAGTAATTGTGGTTATGAATAAATCTCTAAATCCATCTCTATTAACATCGGCACTTACTACGCCTTGTGTAACATACTTACTGGTAACCTCAAGACCAGATCCTTCAAAAACGTTTTTAAAAGTTCCATCGCCGTTGTTCAAGTATAATTTATCATCTTTTATACCGCTGGTGATGTAAAGATCTTCAAAACCATCATTATTGAAATCAAAAACGGTAACGCCTCCACCAAAGGTACCTTCGTATACCTCATATTGGTGATTTATACCCGAGTCTTCTGTAACATCTGTAAATTGTTGTGCATGGCTAACCCATCCAAAGAAAAAAATGGATATAACTAGGTAGTTTGTGAATGTTTTGGTGTTATTGTTCATGAGGGTTTCTCCATTCTAAGTTGTAAATGTTCTTAGCTATTACTTTGCCTTTCTCTAAACCTACTTCATTGTCCAGTTGAGTATGTATACCGCCGTAAAATCTTGAATCAGCTGTTTCTTGTGCGGCTTCCCAAAAAGAATGGAACGTACGAATTACAAAATCAGTTTCCTTCAATTCATCTCTTTCCCTTCCTTCATGAGCTCTGTCGGTAAAAGTGAATTCCTTACCAAAATTATGTTCTAAAACAGTAGCCGCCGCTGCCGCTTGTATCGCATGCCCTGATGGAAAAGAAGGAAACGGCGGGTCGGGCCAAAAAGACTCCCACTCTTCATCAATATATTTTGGTACAAACGTATTAGGTCGCTCGGTAAAAAATTGATATTTCCATTTCCAGCAATTTATAAATGCATCTGCTACCGCCATACCTACTTGTGCAAATACCTGTGCACTTTCAATAAGTGAGATATCATGGCCTTCTACGGCTAGTGCTGCAAAATAATACGAATGACCGGGTGGGGTAAAACTAACATCTGGATCATCTCCCCACCAAATTGCCGCTTCTTTTTCTAGTTGGGTTAATTCAAGATCTTTTAGGTATACATTTTCAAATTGTTCATAATAAGGAGAACCTGGTGTAGTATCAAATGGTATCATCTTTGGGTCTTCTACTTCTTTATTCTTGGAAGCAAATGTTCTATTCTCGCCCCAATGTGGGTGTAAGGGATGATGACTGAATGATTGTGCGAACAGTGGGGGTTTCCATGCACCGGGTCTGTCTGGGTGAACCATGGTTTTGTCAAAATTGAAAAGATACCCTCTATGACCACCATCTGTTTTAGACCACTCAAAAATTGCATTGGCAACAGCTTTTCCAAAATCTACCGAGCGCTGAACCGTTTCTTTTTCAACTTCTTTTTGAAATTGATTGTAAATAACTTGCTCTAGAGAATCTATTTTTTGAATGTTTTCTTCGGATGTTTGAACGTATATGTTTTTTAATATTTCTGATTGACCTGCATTTAGGGCCAATACCCAATCATACTCTTTTGTATCGTCAATCGTAGGTAGCTTTTCTAACCCTAACAACTGACCGTTCATGGTATTGTAATCGGTAAAGCCTGGCACTACAGATTCATACATGGTGAGTCCGGTATATCCAAAAGCTCTGGATGCGAAAGTGGGGGAGTTGGAAGGCGTATATCTAGTAATGAACAAAGTCATGTTCGCCCATTCTAATACAACCTCTTTATCGCTCATTTTTTGCTCTTCTTTAGTAGAGCATGCCGTTACTATTAGAAGAAGTAAGATTAAAAGAGATTTACCTATTTTGTTTGTAAAGAATATGGTCATCGTTATTTAGCGTCTAATATATAAGTTTTAGTGGGAGCACCATAATTGGTTAATATCAATTGGTTGCCTATAAGCACAGCATGTGTATTGCTTCCTGTTATGGAGAGACCTGATCGGGTTTGGGGAATGTAATTGTATGTTCCGTTAGTATTACCCATTAACAGCGTGCCGTAATTGGCGTCGAACTTACCAATTCTTAATTTATAATTATCATCGTTACCTAAAAGTAAAATGTCTTTGTTGCCATCTTGATTAAAATCTGAGGTTATGATTTCAGACACCGGTGCGTACTGTGCTTGCGTAGGTAATGTTGTGGTTTTAAATTTTTTACTTTTAGTACTTAAGTATAATGTGGTTTCTTGATGATGAGCAGTTAATTTTTTCGCCTTTTTTAAATCAGTTTCATTAAATATATCTGTTAAAAGTGCATCGGCATATTTCTCATAACTATTGAAAACCTGCCTTTTACTGGCAAGTTGCCCAAGTAGTTCATCTCTTGTAACATAAGGATAGCTAATGCCATCGATGTAGAAATTGAGAATAGGATCTACTGAACCGTTGTTGTCAAAGTCAGAGTAGTACAATTCTGCCGGAGTTTCGGTACTAATTTTAAATTGTGTGTTTGTGCCAATATTTCCTGCTATTATATCGGGTTTACCATCGTTATTTAGGTCTGTAACCTGAAGGCTTGTCCATAATCCAGAGTGAGGTTTTTCAAAAAACTGATCTGTTGCATGGGTCAACTTTCCATTTTTGTTCAAGTATATACTAATAGGCATCCATTCGCCAACCACAATTAAATCTTCTACTTGGTCACCATCCATATCTACCCATTGGGAGTCTGTAACCATGCCTATATTTTTTAAACTTGGCTGAATTACATCCGTTTTATCCGAAAAATTTCCCTTTCCATCATTAATAAGAATATAACTTCTGGGTATTTCGGGAAAACGACCCGGAGTAATATATCCTCCAACAAAAATATCTGGAAATGAGTCATTGTTTATATCTGAGAAGGTAACTGAGCCGGTACTTGTGGATATTGTTGGTAAGGATTTTTTCATTTTCAAAAAACCTCCTTGGCCGTCGCCCAAATAAAGTCTGTCTTGCAAGAGAGGATCATTGGCGGTCAAGTGATGGTAGCCGCCACTGCCTACATAAATATCTAAATAACCATCATTATTTACATCAAGCACTGCAATATCGGCATCATAATATGCTTTGTCTTTCTCAAAATCTGTATTCAATTTTTGTTTAAAATTACCTCTGGTATTTTGAAGATATATAGAAGTTGGTTGGTCAACTCCACCGCCGATAATAACATCTTCTAATCCGTCTTTATTTAAATCTGCACTAGCAATTGGTGGTCCGGTATGCGATAGTTGCTTTAGTAAAAGCGACTGTCTTTTAAAGTCATTAACCGTTGAAGGCTGGTGTACAAAATTTATAGCGTTAGAGGCAGGTGAAAATAAAGGCTTTGCTCTTTTGTCGGACTTAACTTTTGTAATGGCATTGTCCTCATCCAATACAATCAATTGGTTTGTTGAAAGGTCTTTAATAGTTTCGGTTTTTCCAGAATTCCATACTACCACTAAAGAATCTATAGTAGTTGCGTTTGCCAACCCAAAATGTAGAACTGATGATACGGTAGAGAGATAACCTCTGGTGGGCATTTGCTCTACTACCTGTGTTTTTCCATTGGTAAAAACACTAACCTTTGTACCTATACCTTTTGTGTTTTTGTTATTACCTTTTAATTGAATATTTAGAAAATTGCTGGTGTTTTTTGGTGTATCGTTCCTATAAATAAATGCGGGCTTATTAATATTGTTGATCACCAAGTCTAAATCGCCATCATTATCTAAATCTGTATAAATGGCACCGTTACTATTGGCAGGCTGATTTGTACCTGCTTCTATGGTCTGATCCGTAAAATTGACGCCATCTTTATTGGAATAATAAAAATTTGTTAGGTTAGAAGCTGGCATTTCTTTAATGAGTTCCAATACATCTTGTCGTTGTAGCCTACCTTTAGACTTTACGTAACTGTCCATGTAATTAATGAAATCTAAATTGGTGTAGTCCCTAAAATATCCGTTGGTAATGAATAGATCCTTAAAACCATCGTTATCGAAATCTGCAAATAGGGGAGCCCAACTCCAATCGGTATTGGATATGCCAGAAAGTTGTCCAATTTCACTGAAGCTATTATCACCGTTATTCAATTGTAACATGTTACGCATGTATTGATGGTGAAATCCACTTCTAATGTTTAAATCGAATTTTTCATAATTATCAGGCGATAATAATAACTTTTGACGCTTATTATCCTTAGGTAGCATATCTAAAGTGAAAATATCCTGTAATCCGTCATTATTTATATCAGCAACATTATTGCCCATGGAAAAATGACTTGTATGCCCCATTTGTTTACCTAGTTGGTCTGTAAACGTGCCATTTTTATTATTGATATACAGGTAATCGGGTACGGTGTAATCATTAGATACGTAAAAATCTTGCCATCCGTCATTATTAATATCACTTATACCAATGCCCAAGCCGTAAGTGAGTGCAGAGCCACTAATACCCGCTTTTTCGGTAACATCGACAAACCTGTTATTTGTTTGTTCAAAAAGGCGTATGCCTTGTAAAGGATCGTCTTTCTTTAAAAACTGTTTAGTGCTTACTTCATTTAAAACAGGTAAAGATTTTGGATTGTGGTTTAGTAAAAGCATATCTAGATCACCGTCTTTATCATAGTCAAGGAAATATCCTTGATTGCTAAATGCAGCACTAGCTAAACCATATTCTTCCGCTTGTTCTTTGAAAATGGGTATGTTATTGGTGTCGTTACCTTGATTTATAAAAAGCTGATTTTTACGCTTTGCATCTGGTAAGGCCCCTGAATAACATAAGTATAGATCCAATTTTCCATCTCCGTTTACATCTGCGGAGGTAATACCGGTTTTCCAAGGACCTGGTCTGCCCGAAACTTTAGAAATTGATGTAACATCTTTAAATGATAAATTACCTTCATTTAAATAAAATTTATTTTCACCCATGTTAGAGGTGAAATACAAATCTTGTAAACCATCATTATTAAAATCTCCTGTGGCAACACCACCGCCATTATATAGGTATTCGTATACCAATACATTAGCATTTAAACCTTCTTTTAATGTATTTTGAAATGAGATATTGGTTTCAGTTTCAGGTAGAAGTGTAAAAAGAGATGGTTTTTTTACCGAGTTTACAGTAGAAGAAACCTTATCTTTTTTATGTTTTTCTGCACAACTTAGTAGCAGTACGAATGCAATTAAAAGTATGGAGATTGGTTTTTTTGTCATTTGTTTAAAAGTAAAAGATCTATTCCAAAAAGGAATAGATCTTTAATTTAACTCAATTTAAACTTAACTAATAACCTGGATTCTGAATCAAAAGGTTATTTCTATTGATTTCATCTCTACTAATAGGCATGAAATACATCTTGTCGTCCCAAGTTCTGGTTTCATTATCATTATTATCTACAACGGTATAGGTGTAATCATATACAGATGTGTCATACTGATAAGGAGTTCTTGGTGTTGCACCTGCTTTTAAGGTAGCTGTGACTTTCATAACCTTAATACCTCTACCAAGTGTTTCTTCGGCTATCATCCATCTTCTAGCATCATGATACCTATGTTCTTCATATGCCAATTCAACTCTTCTTTCATTGATATAATCTTCTAAAAGCGCTGTGCCTGATGAGGTAATTGCCGGCATACCTGCTCTAAAACGAATTTTGTTCAGCCAATTTCTTGCCTCGCCTTCATCACCTAGGGCAATAGAAGCTTCTACATAATTCAATACGATTTCGGTATATCGAATAAACGGCCAAGGAACCACTTGTGCACTTGATTGATTGTCGACCAATGCTGGGTCTGGATCGATAAACTTGCGTACATAATACCCAGTTCTACTTCCGTTCCAGTTTTCAATTGGCGAATCTCGCATATCTACACCAGGTATAATCCCTCCGCTACCATCAGCATAGGTACCAGTCTGTATTTCATCATATGGGTCAATTGACGCTACATCGTCTGGTCTAGGTTTCCATGGGGCACCATCATAAAGGATAGTGGCTGCCAGTCTTGGGTCTCTATTTTCGTATGGTGCAGACGCGTGTTCTTCATTGCTCCAGTCGAAATCAGAACCGTCCATCATTTGATAGTCGTCTACCAATTGTTGAATAGGTGTATTACCCGCCCAGTTATGGTAACCGTTGGGACCGTTGTTGATCCCTTGGTGAATACCACCTAATGGCCAATTACTTTCTTCGGTAAATAATGCTGAATGCGTTCTTTCAAATAAAAGTTCGGATCTCGCGGCAGCATCGCCTACAGCACTTCCACCTCCCATAGCAATAGAGATATATGTCTGTGTAGCTTCTTCTGCACTTGCTGGCTCTGTTAAATCTAATTTATAACCAGTGGTTGCATCTAAAACCGCCTTGGCAGCAGTTTTGGCGGCAGTCCATCTTGCATCTCTGTCCCCAGAAGTGTAAGCCACCAATTCTAAATTTGAATACCCGCTCAATGTAGCTGATTTAGCGCTGGCAGTAGGACCGTCGCGTAAATCACTTGCGGCATATGTTAAAACTCTAGATTTTAACCCCATAGCGCTTAACATCGATGCTCTACCAGGAGTAACTTCTTTACCGTCTAGAAGAGAAATAGCTTGTTCAAGGTCGCTAATTACAAAATCTACATTTTCAGCATAAGTGCCTCTTGCAATTGAATAATCGTCGTCTAAGCCGTATGCTACATCAACTAGTGGTGCGCCACCGTAATAACGCATTAGTTGATGGTAATAATATGCTCTTAGAAAATGAGCTTCACCCAATAACCTGTCTTTTAACGTTTGGTCATCGAAAGTTGAATTAGGTAATTCTTGTATGGCAATATTCGCTTTACGTATAGCTGAATATAGCTCGTTCCATTGTGGAATGATATTCACATTTCCTGTACCTGATGGTGAAAGAGAACCTTCTGTGATAACATTTACTCCTCTACCGGAGTGTGTAAACATTGCTTCGTCTGTTAATGAAGCCAAGCCTTCTTCCTCAAACCCTCCATAGCCAAGAGATGCGTATACATTAAATACAAAAGCTTGTGCTAACGTACCATCTGACCAAGTGGCATCTGCCGAAATAGAATCTAATGGTTGCGTTTCTAAAAAATCTTCATTACACGAAATAGGTACTAACGCTAGCGCTAGTAAGCCTAAGAGTACTATTTTTCCTTTTTTCATGATTTTTTTTTAAAATGTTAAACTAAAACCTGTGTTAATAATAGTCTGTTGCGGATAAAACTGACCATCATTACTAGTCGATTCAGGATCATATATATCTTGTGCCGCCCATGTTGCCAAGTTTAGACCGCTCATATATATCTTAAATTTAGATAGACCAAATTGCTCAATCATTTCTGAAGGGAAATTGTAGGCCAACTGAACATTTTTAAGTCTTAAGTAATCTTTACTGAACAAATTATAGGTGTTATTGCCATAATCTCCACCAGTATAATAGGTGTCTCCTCGACTCGCAAGTCTTGGGTGTTCGCTACTTGGGTTGTCTGGACTCCATCTGTTGTCAAAGCTGTACTTTAAGTAGTTTCCAATATCACCAGATTCTGTTTGAATAAATAACTTAGCCCCTGTAGCTCCTTGTAATAAAACAGAAAGATCAAAATTCTTATATGAAGCATTGAACGTAACACCATAGTTGAAATTAGGATTAATACTATTTTTAAGTCTTACTTGATCTAAGTCATTGATAGCGCCATCGCCATTAACATCTTTAAATTTCATGTCGCCCGGCTCTAATACAGGTTTAACGGCACTATAGTCTAACTGATTGGCATCTATGGCAGCTTGATCGATAAACACACCATCTGATTCATATACTAAGTAAGAACCAATAGGCTTTCCTTCTTGTAATTGATAGCTAGGTGCACCTGGTATTTCATCTAAAAATTCTACCGTATTCTGCGCGTAACCACCGTTTATGCCAACATCCCATTTGAAGCCGTCTACACTACCGCCAAAGTAATTCAAGGCAAATTCAAAACCTTCGTTATTTACTTTACCTGCATTAACAGGAGGTAATAATTCAGAAATACCTGAGGATCCCGGAGTAGAACCAGTTTTCTGAATAAGAATCTGATCACGCTTGTTCAAGAAATATTCTAAAGTGAAACTTAACTTGCCATCAAGTACAATACCATCTAAACCAACGTTAAAGTTTTTAGCACGTTCCCAAGTAAAACTAGGGTTGGCCAAGAGGTTTTCAAATAAGGTAGTTTGCACTTGTCCATTAATTGGATATTGACCAAACTCATAGATAGATTGGTACGCATATTCTTGTAATTCATCATCTGTAATTTCTCCATCACCATTAGTGTCAAAAGAAACTTGATCATTACCCATTTCACCGTAAGAACCTCTTAATTTTAAATAGCTGATCGAGTCAACATTGAACCAATCTTCATTATTAATGTTCCAACCAACCAATAAACCAGGGAAGAATCCGAAACGATCATTACCTGGGAAGATGTAAGATCCATCATATCTCCAAATAAATTCTGCTAAGTACTTTTCTTTGTAATTGTACTGCGCACGACCATAGTAGCCTAAACGGGTTCTATTGTAACCGTAACCATCCGTTTCCTGTGCAATTTCACCACCGACACCTAATTGGTCAACAGCGGTAGAAAGGAAATTTCTTCGAAATGCAGAGAAAAATTCTCCTTGGAAGTTTTCACGGGTAACACCGGCCAATAAGTTAATGGTGTGGTCGTCACCAATGGTTTTATCATAACTTAATAAACCGGTAAGGTTAGTGTTTAGTACGTTGTTAGATTCTTGTAATAATCTTGCATCTGTAAAATTAGAACGTATAGATCCTGTAAGTTCTGGAACACCGGTAGCTATATAATTTGCACGATCAAGAGAATAAAGTGTCCAAGGTGTTTGCCATAGTTTTCTACGTAATTGACTTTGGTCAACACCTGCCAATAAGGTTAATTTTAATCCTTCTACCCAAGGGTTGGTAATATCCAAAGAACCTGTAAATTGTAAATAGTCTGTAGGTTGTTTATCATAACCTGTAGCGTTGGTTGTAACAACCACTGGTTGTTGTCCGTTTTCAATATCAGGTCCCGGTAAGCCATTTGGCCATATTGCAGGTTCATTTGGTCTACCTCTCATCAACATTCTAAAGATAGCACCTGCACCTTCGGTTGGGAAAGTTCTATCTTCTTTTCTATAGGCCATACTTAACTTAGTAGACAGATATTCATTTATTCTAGCATCGGTATTGATTCTAAAATTATATTGTTGATATCTGTTCGCAGAGTTTTTGTAAATAGCTCCTTGGTCTGCATAACCTAAGGAAGCATAATATTTTAAATCTTCACTACCACCACTTATAGACAGGTTATGTCTTTGTTGTTCCGCCCAATCTTGAAAAGTAGCACCGAACCAATCTGTATCAGGATATAACCATGGATCAGCATTGGTTCTATGATTATTGATTGTTTCTGGACTAAATGCAGCGTTTACGGTTTCTGCAGGATCGCTACCTGGTATAGTGTAACTACCTGAGGTTTGAAAAGCGGTATTTGCAGCTCCCCATTGTGATGAAGGAATATTGCTGTTATAAATCGCCAATTCATTCATTATAGTTTGATACTCTACCGCACTTGCCATTTCTGGTACTCTTGTAGGTCTGGTTATACCAAAATCAGCCTTATAATTTATTTGCATTTTGCCGGCTTTACCGGTTTTGGTAGTAACGATTATTGCTCCGTTGGCCGCTCTAGCTCCGTATATTGCAGCTGATGCATCTTTAAGTACAGATATATTGGCAATATCATCTGGGTTAATACGGCCTATACCACCATCTCTATCTGGTATTCCGTCAATTACAATCAAAGGTTGGTTGTTTCCTAAGGTATTGGTTCCACGAATACTAATGTTCGATTCGTCATTACCAGGCTCCCCACTGGTCTGAACAATTACTACCCCGGGTAATCTACCAGCTAAAGAGTTTGACACACTAATGGCGGGCGAACTTTCAAGAACCGGACCCTGTACTGCGGTTACCGCACCTGTTACGGTCGCTTTTTTCTGAGTACCGTAACCAACGACTACAACTTCGTCCAAATTGGCTACGTCTTCCTCAAGAGATACATTGATGGTGCTTTGGTTGTTTACGGGAACAACCACAGCTTTAAAACCAATGTAGCTGAATCGTAAACTTGTACTACCATCATCTACGGTGATGGTGAAGTTTCCATCAAAATCCGCTTGTACTCCCGTTGTTGGGTTATTCGCATCTATGACTGATACGCCCGGTAACGGCATGTTGTCTGAAGCTGATGTTACAGTTCCAGAAACGGTTGTCTGTGCGTGGAGATTCATAAAGAGAAATCCACTAAAAAATAAAATCATCGTTAAGCTTACATGATTCCGAATCATGGAAAACTTAGAAAAGTCTGTTTGATAATTCATAAAGTTAGTTCTTACAGTTGTTAGTTAAATATGTTAGCATAGGCATTATAGACTCTTTTGGAAGCTATTTTGAGATGAAGAGACTATGATACACTATGCTACTGTGAACAAATATATAATAAAATGTTAATTTAATAAATTATACTATGATAAATTTTGAAATTGTTATTTAGATCTTAAATTTTTATCAAATTAATATATTGTGTCTTTTGTGAATATTTTTATCAGTTCCTATAAAACCTGATACATTACAATGATTTTGCTATATTTTATTTGTGAGGAGAACTAACTTTTGTGTATGAATTAAGTATCCCTAGTTGGAATAATTTATAGGTGCTGAAATCTTTTGGCGGTTAGTTTTGTGTTAAAAAAATAAACGGATTTCACTTCAAATTAAGAAGTGAAATTTTGAAGTATTCTTTTAAATTGTATATTGACGGCTGCAAATTTCATTTATAATTTATGCCGGTTATTAGTAAAATTCTAAACCTAACCCACAATAATAACCTTACAAAACATGAGCAATTAGTTCAAGGAGTAATTGAATCTATTGAAGATGGAAATTTAACGGTTGGTGATCAATTACCTTCTATAAACACTATGGTTGAAGAGATTGGTTATGCTAGAAAAACCATCTTTAAAGCCTATGAAGAACTTAAGAATAGAGGCTTAATAGAATCAAGACAGTTAAAGGGCTATTTTGTAATTAGCCAGGCTACGAATATTACGAAAAGAATGGCTTTGCTGTTGTTTGCCTTTCAAAGTTATCAAGAAGAATTCTATAAAACTTTTCGCAAAGAAATGGGTAAGCGGTTTCAGATCGATGTTTTTTTTCATCATAATAATCTCACCGTTTTTGAAACTATAATTTCTAATATTAATGGAAAATATGGAATGTATGTTATTGCTCCCATACAAAATGAAAAGGTGGAATCATTGCTTAAAGGCATAGAGCCCAAAAAGTTGTTATTGGTTGATCGGTATTTAGATTTAGGAGCGTCTTACTCCTATATTTCGCAAGAATTTGAAGAAGTTATATATACCTCTTTAGTAAGATTACTACCTGAAATTAAAAAGTACAAGAAGATTATATTATACTTCAATGAAGAGAGTGATTTTTCCCCTATTTCTATTAAAAATGCATTTCAAAAATTCATAACCGAGTACGATATCAAAGGTGCCATTAAAAATAACTACACCATAGGATCGGCTAACAAGGGTAATTTATATTTTGCTTTAGGCGATACGATACTTTGGCAAATTTTAAGGGATGCGGTAAGGAAAAAATATAAAATTGGTGAGGATATTGGTATTCTTTCCCAAAACGATAACGTTTCCAAGGAAATTGTTTTTGGCGGTATTACTACAATTTCCACCGATTTTAACGAAATGGCAAAAAGAGCTGCTCGACATTTAAAAAGTGATGGTGTTACAAAGGTGATCATGCCTTCAAGACTTATTAAGAGAGCTTCTTTGTAAAGGTAATAGTTTATACTGTAATTTTTTTTTCCGGTTATAAATCTCCTTTAAAGTTTTATTTCTTCTCAATTGAAAAGCGGCTTCATTCAGCCATATTTGTTCTATTTTTGTACAAAATTGCTAAGAATGCACACTATCAGTGAATATCGAGATGAGTTTATTACGTATTTAGACTCAATGAAGATTACTAAAGAGCCTAGAAACTTATATGAGCCAATTACATATATTCTAGGTCTGGGCGGTAAAAGGTTACGGCCTGTATTGGTTTTAATGACTGCCGAAATTTTTAAAACCGATTTCAGAAAAGCTTTGGATGCCGCCGTTGCTGTTGAGGTTTTTCATAATTTTTCTCTAGTTCATGATGATATTATGGATGATGCTCCTGTACGTAGAGGTAAGACCACGGTTCATGAAAAATGGGATGTAAATACAGGTATTCTCTCTGGTGACGCAATGTTGATCATGGCCTATCAGCTATTTGAAAATTATGAGCCTAATGTCTTTAGAGACTTGGCTAAATTATTCAGTAAAACTGCGTTAGAGGTTTGTGAAGGCCAGCAATATGATGTCGATTTTGAAACTAGGGACGATGTAATGTTGCCCGAGTATCTTAAAATGATCGAATACAAGACTGCTGTTTTAGTTGCTGCCGCCTTGAAAATGGGCGCAATAGTTGCAGGTGCTTCAGATGAAGCTCAAGAACAGATGTATAATTTCGGATTGAATCTTGGTATCGCATTTCAATTACAAGACGATTATTTAGATGTTTTCGGAGACCCTGAAACCTTTGGTAAACAAGTAGGAGGAGATATTATAGAGAATAAAAAAACCTATTTATACCTTAAAGCTCTGAATTCTGGATCAGAGGTAATTTCAAAGGAATTAGAGCACTTATATTCCATTCACCCCAAAGAAGCGGATGCGAAAATCAATGCTGTGCGCTCTATTTTTGAAAAGACCAAAGCGGATCAAGCCACAAAAAGCGCTATTGCCGATTATACGGCTAAGGCTTTTGATGTTCTTGAAGGCATTGACATAGAACAAGAAAATAAAGATTTGTTGAGGCAATTTGGCGAAAACCTAATGAACAGAACGGTCTAGAAAATTCGTTTGATCAATGCCTTGATAAACGGTGTTTTGGGGCAAGCGTTTATATATACAATGTCTTCTCTTAGGTTTGTTTTTTCATCTAAAAATTTAAAAACCTTTTGTGGTGGTAATGAAGCAAAGATAGATTCGAATATGCGATACCCATTTGCATTATCATGTTGTAATACATCTAAAAACAGCATGTCATAAAACCAGAATTTACCTTTTAGGTTCAATTTTTTTAGGGGACTTCCTTGCTTAATGAAATCAATCAGTTTAGGTATTTTATTTGCTGTACTCATAAAAGTATAACCTGTACTTGGTTTTGCCCAACCACCTGCTGTACCTATGTAACGTATTCTGTTTGTATGGTGCTCTCTGAAATCATACGCGGTCATGGGTATAGAACCCGATTCTTTTTCTAAAATTTCGTACGCAGTGCATTTATAGCGTACTGATATGTACTCTTTTATAGCTTCCTCATACTCGTCTTTTGGTAATAACTTTTCTGAAAATAAAGTGTATTCAATTAATGCGGTATTGTTGGAATAGGGTAGTACATACATAAATCTGGTATTTCCTTTTTGAGGAATGGAAAAATCCATATATGTGACTTCTTCGGTATTGAAAACAGGCTTATCGGTCTGTATAACCCAACCTACAAAATGTTGCTGCAATACCGGATATTTTGTTTGCTGTATGGTCATTTTATAGTCGAAAAGACTATTGAATACGTACTTACCAGAATACGTGTTATTCTCGGTCTTTACCATGACCTCTTTATCCGTTTCCTCGATTTCTATTACGGCTTCCTGTATGAATGTTATGTTATGGGAAGTATTTACCTTTTGCAAATAATGATTATAGAAGTCTATGCCTCTTATCATCTTATAGGAATAGGGTGCTATTTTGGTTCTTTTGGTAATATTTTCTCCTTGAAAATGAATGGAATCCCATTTTTTGTGGATTATCTCTTCAAATTGACCGTTACTTTTTTCCCAGAAACACCATGTTCTATCATTGTTATTTTTTGGAGCTTTATCTAGTAGTAAAATTCTTTTGCTCTTAAAAAACGAATCAGTAATCATAGCATCTGTCAGTAATAAACCAGATGCGCCTGCGCCAATGAGGATATAATCGTAATCGTTCATGTATTTACTAGGTAGTCCTCATTTTTTATTTAAGGTCTAGAATATCAAAAATACAAAATAGCCTGTGTCTTTAATGTTTAATTTAAAGTATAACGCACTCCAAAAAATGATCGTATGCCTTGGTTTGGTCCATATACATAAGAAGGGTCAAAAGTTAATGCATTTGGATTGTTAGGTGTTGCGACGGCATTGCCATTTGCGTCAAAGGTTACTTCTTTGTCGAATGGATCGTTGGCGCGGGCAATGATAAAGGGGTTACCACGGTTAGGTGTCCAGTCCAATAAATTTTTAACCCCTCCATAAATTTCAAAATTCTGTATGCCGCTATATGAAAATTGAATGTTTTGAATACTCCATGCTTGCGAAAAATCTCGTCTAGGGTCAGTTTCCCCCAAGGTGGGCAATCGCATAGGGCCGTATAAATTACCGGTGTAATCTATTTTTAAACTCCACGGTCGAATATGGTAACCCACGCTCCAATTGGCAGAATAACTTTCTGTTAAGACCTGGCGTTGCGTAACCCCGTTTTCGGTATTGCTTACTTCTTGCAAAGTTCCACCAAGCATAAATTGGAACCCGTTAAACATAGAAATATCAATATTTGCGCTTATTCCCTTAGAAATGGATTTTCCATCTAAATTATCATATATAATCTGATTGGGGTTGGTGTCATAATCGGGTATTATTACGTTTTGAAAATACGTATAAAATGCCGAAGCGTCTAGACTAATAAAGGTGCCATTGTCACTATAAATCTTCTTTAGAAAGTTAAGATTAACATTAAATGACTCTTCTGGCTCTAATTCTTCAGCAATAATAACGTCTCTTGATCCGGTCAATGCTGCGTGATCTTCTGTGAACAGGTTAACTACCCTAAATCCGGTACCGGCATTAAGACGTATAATGTCGTTATCGGTAAACTTAAATCTATAAGCTGCCCTAGGTGTAAAAATATTACCGTGGCGGCTATCATAATCATATCTGCCCCCTAGAAGTAACGAATGTTTATTGTTGAACATAATCTCATCCTGTAAAAAAAGGCTAGGTATAATTACTTCATCAGGTTCATTGCCCTCTAAATTCGATGTGGCCGGAGTATCATCGTCGTAATAATTGTAACGCAAAGCCGTACCTGCTAAAAGGCTATGTTTACCCATAGTTTTGTCCCATGTCAATTGTGTAAAACCAATGCGCTGATCTGCTAAGTAGGGTACATCGCCATAGACCGAGTTTTGGTTGTGGTCATTATAAGAAAAAGAAAGCATCATTTGTTCCGCTACCGGTAATTGGTACTTTCCTAAAATTTCCCATCTTCGGGTGTAAATACTCTCGCCATAAATTTCATCTCCGCCTCTAAATTCTGGAGTCCATTGCATTTCTCCTCCCCATCTGTCTTCATAAAAAAATCTACTTGCCAAAGAAAAAATTCTAGCATCTTTTCTTTCAAAATTCCATTTTTGAAACACCGATATACGATTTTGTAGCGTGAGGTCGGTAAAATTGTCCCCATTATTATCTATAGGGTTGTCATACTTAAAATAGTTTGCGCCCAATAGAACGTTGGCTTTTTTACCTACATTGAATTTTGTGCCAATATCGAGGTTGAATTCCCCCCAATCGGTTACAAAACTATCGACAAAAAAATCGGGTGCCGATAAATTGTTCTTGGTAATAATATTTATGAGTCCGCCAACAGCTTCACTTCCATATAAGGTAGAAGCAGGGCCTTTAACGACTTCAATTTGTTCTATAAGTGAATTAGGAATTCCAGATAATCCATACACGGTTCCAAGTCCGCTAACAATGGGCATTCCGTCTATAAGAACCAAAGTGTACGGTCCTTCAAGTCCGTTAATATGAATATCGCCAGTATTGCACACATTACAATTTATTTGTGGTCGTACACCATTTACATTTTGTAGCGCTTCAAAAATACTGGGAGTTGGGTTTTTCTTGAAAAAAGTAGGTGTATAGACCTCTACAGGTACCGGGCTCTCCAATCTGCTTACCGGTTTTAAAGTGCCTGTTACTACCATTTCATCAAGGGATTCGGTTGAGGGCTTTAGGTTGATATTTACTACTTGATCTTCACCTTTTGAAATGGAAATTGATTTTCTAAACTGTTCAAAACCTATGTTAGAAGCAATAATTGTGTACTTACCTGCAGGAACATTTTTTAGCTCATATCTACCATTTTCGTCTGATGCAGCACCAAGCTGAGTGCCTTTCAAATAAATATTCACATAGGCTTCCGGCGAACTGTTTGATGATATGGTTCCAGATATGGTAAAATTTTGAGCTTTCACGGTCATAGAAGTCAAAATAGAGCAAGCAAAAAATAATATTTTATGCATCTAAAATAAGTTTTAGACAAAACTAAATAATTGTTTTTATATATAAAAATGTATTTTTGTATTAATATTGTTTTTGAAATGACATTATCAGAAGAAGATTACATAAAAGCTATTTATCACTTAAGTGATTTCAACAGTAAATCTGTTGCAACCAATGCTATTGCAGAACAGATGAAGACTAAGCCGTCTTCGGTTACTGATATGGTGAAAAAATTAGCTGAGAAATCTTTAGTGAACTATAAAAAGTACCAAGGTGTTTCACTATCTGAAAAAGGTAGGTTGGTGGCGCTCTCCATTATTAGAAAGCATAGACTTTGGGAGGTATTTTTAGTTGATAAACTTAATTTCTCTTGGGATGAGGTTCATGTAGTGGCAGAACAACTTGAGCATATAAAAAGTGATGCTTTAATTGATAAACTAGACGCCCATTTAGGATACCCGAAAGTGGATCCGCATGGAGATCCAATACCCAATAAAGATGGGGTGTTTACAAAATCTGTTAAGAAATTGATCAGTGAACTGCCGGTGGGTAGCCAAGGAGTGTGTGTAGGGGTCAACGATTCTTCTGCTGCATTTTTAAAGTTTTTGGATAAGAATAACATTGCTTTGGGCGATACTTTTAAAATATTGGAAATTGAAGAGTTTGATGGTTCCGTTACCATCTCTACTAGATCAGGTTCTATAAGGATATCAAAACAGATTGCAACAAATTTATTTTTGGAGATCGTAGATGAAGAGTAGCATACTAATTATTTAAATTATGGATGACATTATAGCGTATTTTGAATCAATTGACCCCGTATTGGCTGCATTCTATGCCACATTATTTACATGGGGACTTACAGCTGCGGGTGCCGCTTTGGTTTTTCTATTTAAAACAATGAACCGTGCTGTTTTAGACGGTATGTTGGGTTTTACCGGCGGAGTAATGGTAGCCGCAAGTTTTTGGAGTCTTTTGGCACCGGGTATAGAAATGAGTCCGGGTGAGGGGTTTGTAAAGGTAATACCGGCAGGAGTTGGCTTTTTGCTGGGAGCCTTGTTTATTTTTGGATTGGATAAGGTGTTACCCCATTTACATATAAATTTTAAGGAAACGGAAGCTGAGGGTGTAAAAACACCTTGGCGTAGAACGACCTTGTTGACCTTGGCAATTACACTTCATAACATACCGGAAGGTTTAGCGGTAGGTGTCCTGTTTGGTGGTGTTGCCGCTGGTTTTGATGGCGCTTCTATTGGTGGTGCCGTTGCTTTGGCATTGGGTATCGGACTTCAAAATTTTCCAGAAGGTTTTGCCGTTGCCATGCCGTTACGTAGGCATGGGCTTAGTAGAACCAAAAGTTTTATGTTTGGGCAAGCTTCTGCACTGGTAGAACCCGTCGCTGCGGTATTGGGGGCTTGGGCGGTCCTTACTTTTCAGCCTATTTTGCCTTATGCACTTTCTTTTGCAGCCGGCGCTATGATATTCGTTGTTGTTGAAGAGGTGATACCTGAAACACAACAAGATAAGTATACCGATATTGCTACCATGGGCTTCATAGGTGGTTTTATTATCATGATGACATTAGATGTTGGGTTAGGGTAATAATTTAATACGGATTTTACCGTTTAAGGCAATAGTATTGTTAACTTGATACTTTGGTTTCTCTATGCATTTTACTAAGAAAAATTGGGTCTGGACAATTATATTGATTACAACGATAATTTGTTGTTCGGGCATACTAATACTTCATGTCAAAAATTGGGTAAGTAATGGCGATAATAGCCTAGCTCTTCGCTCAGGATTTTATAATGTTGAAATTCCATTAAATGAATTGGATAGTGTGGTATTTGTAGAACGAATACCACCAATGGAACGTTTGCACGGTTTCTCGGCATTAGATAAAGAGAAAGGTGTATTTAGGGAATTTAAAGATTCTTTGACGGATAAAAAGGTTCATGTTTTTGTAGATAATATTAACCAACATAAAGTAAAGTTGGTATATAAAGATTCTACTTATGTATACTTTAACCTAAAGGATTCCGTTGAAACTTTTCAATTATTTCAGAAACTTAGTAATAGTACAGGTATGTTAAGTACACCGAATTAAAGTTGCTTTGAAATTTTATATTTAGGTCCAATTATAAGAATGTTTGGTACAACTATTGAAACTAATTTTGATTGTAAAATAACATAGCATGATAATTAAAAATTTATTGGTTCTATTTGTTTTAGGATTCATGTCTACAGGTGTTTTTGCCCAACATAGTTTAAGTTTAAATATTGACGGAGTTGCCTCTGAAGAAGGCAATATCTGTTTTGCCGTTTATACTGATGAAGGTTCATTTTTAAAGTTTGATAAAGTATACAAATCTGGCTCAGAAAAAGCGGTGAAAGGAAAGACCGTTTTTGATATCACCGATTTGCCGGAAGGGGAGTATGCCATTGCTATTTTTCACGACGCTAATGGTAATAATAATTTAGATACCAATATGTTAGGTATACCTAAAGAACAGATTGCTTTTTCGAAAGGCAAAATGAAAATGTTTGGACCGCCTAAATACAATGAGTGCGCCTTTACAATCAATTCTAACATGGAAATGAATATTAGGTTACAGTAATTCTTAGATTAGCACGGTTGATAGTATCTTTGATATTAAAATTCATTCATGGTACTTGTAGCACAATTAGTTGGAGCTTTATTAGGATTGTTAGCGGTGGTTTTCGGGGCCTTTGGTGCCCATTTGTTAAAGAAAACGTTTACAACAGATCAGCTTAATAGTTTTGAAACGGGAGTAAAATACCAAATGTACCATGCACTTTTGATATTGATGTTGAGCTTTAACCTTAACCTAGAAACTGGTTTAGAAAAAGCTATCATCTATTGTTTTATTATTGGTACTGTACTTTTCTCGTTTAGTATTTACGGTCTGTGCATATCTGCATCCAAAGGAAATAAAATAAAGCTGTTAGGACCTGTGACTCCGCTTGGCGGACTCTTTCTGGTTGTTGGTTGGGGTCTTTTACTCTATAGTTTTATTAAAAACTATATTTAATTACTCAATTGAAGTTGATTTAAATTCTTTAATTGCCGTATTGGGTTCCATTATGGCATATCCTTCCCAAAATGTGGGGTCGTATGAAGGCATATATGTAGGTGATACGGCATTGTTTTCTGTAAAATCATCGAAAGTGCCCTGGGCTATTTTTTCAGATTCAAATACGATCAATTCATTTTTTGCTACGTTTATAAAAACAAAATCCATATCTCCAGATAATTCATTTTGCTTATTCTTGCCTTTTACGATCTTGTTTTTTTCAATGATTTTTAACGGTCTTCTCACTCCTATACGTTCACCAACTTCAGATTCGTAATAACGTAATCCGTATTTACCATCTGTACCTTTTTGATATATAATTTTTCCTTTAGATAAATAGGTATTTGTTGATATGCCCAAAAGCTTGAACTTTTTTACCGGCTTAACATTACTATAGTCTACTTGTAATACGGCAAAATCATCGGCATTGATATATAGGGTACCTTCAAAATCTGCCGATCCGTCTGGCGTGAACGTAATTACATAAACGGCATCATTGCCTAAATAGGTAAATTCTTGTAAGGTATAATCGTATTTTCTAGATTTTAGAATAAAGTTTAAATCATTATCCTCTTGTGTAGGTATGTTATTGAATATGTTGTTCAGTTGATTTTTTTTCCAGTTGGCATAATTTTTCTGTTGTTCCTCTTTGTCTTTTTTCTTTTTCTCTAACTGTTCATTTGCAGCGGCCACATCGGTAGAATCAACATCTTCTTCTAAAAATTCACTAACCTCTTCGGCGTCTATTTTAGTACCGAACAATCCAGATTTTATTTTAAAGTAAGACCCTTCTATTACATTATCACGAAGTATTTCATTGAATTTTTCTTCGAGTTTTTCGGCGTCCAGTTCCTTACTTTTATCAAAAAGTTTAGAAGCTTTTAATAGATTTAATTTCAATAGTTCTTTGCTTGGGTTGCCATATAGGTCCCCTACGATTTCAGAATAATAGCTATTATCTTTAGGTACTGTAGTTATGACGCTATCTAAAAATTTCTGGTTCAGTATATCTATGGATGATTTCTTTACTTTAAAGTCACTTTTTATCCATCTATCAAAATGTGAGGATCTATGAAACAATCTCTTTTTGGCTAGGTCGTAGTTGTAGTTTTTATCCAAATTATCAACTACAAAATCCATAATTTCTTCTGCTGAATAATTTTTGTTGGATACTATTACCTCTCTTAGTTCAATAGCTTTTGGTACCAGTAATATTTTGGTGCTGTTAAATTCAGAAATGGGCTTAGACAAGGTTTCATAGCCCATGGAAGATATTATAAGTGAATCTGAAGGTTGTATAGTTTCATTCAATATAAAATTGAAATTTCCGTCTTCATTGGTAATGACCCCTTTTTCTTTTAGTTGAACCGTGGCATAGGGTATTGGTTGCTGTGTAATACTATCCAACACAAAAGCACTTAAATTTTGTGCGCTAATTGGTAATACATTGAAAATTAAAACTGTAAAAAATGTAATGAGAAATGGTTTAGTGCTCATGGTATTAGATTAGTCTTTCGCAATCTAAACGAACAAAACCAAGAAACGTTACAGTTTTAGAAACTGTTATGAGTCTTTTACATCTTTTTTAACTTAGAAACGGAATTTAATGACAGCCACAATCATTTTGGCCACAAGCTTTAGAGGTACTCTTTTTGTTTGACCAAAGGGACTTGGGAATCAGGAATTTATTTACCAAATATCCCACCGAAATAGTTAGAGTTATGTAAACCAATATGTGTTGTATAGCATCCATTCTATTTTAATATTTGATATGCTATTAATGCTACAATATAAGCAAAAAGACTCATGAATACTAGCTGACCGGTAGGCCATTTCCATGAATTGGTCTCTCTTTTTACGACCGCCAAGGTACTCATACATTGCATGGCGAATGCATAAAATAATAATAACGAAATACCGGAAGCCAAATTAAAAATCGGTTTTTTGGTTTTGGGGTCAACCTCTGCTTCCATTCTATTTTTTATGGTCTCTTCTTCATCATTACCAACGCTATAAATGGTAGCCAATGTACCTACAAAAACTTCTCTAGCGGCGAAAGAGGTCAGTACGGCTATACCAATTTTCCAATCATAACCTAAAGGTCTTACTATTGGCTCTATTGCTTTACCCATATAGCCCATATAAGAATGTTCCAATTTGTAACTGGCAATCTCTTGGCTAAGAGCTCTTTCTTGTAGCTCTTGCTGTTGTAAAGCCTCTTCTTGGTTTGTAAGCGTGCTTTCTTGTTCTTCTAATTGGTTTTCAAAATAAACCTCACTGTTGGCGCTATATCCTTTTTCTTCAATTCTTTGAGCTACTATTGTTTCGGCATTTTTGAATTCATAAGAGAATCCGTTGGAGCCTAAAAACCAAAGAACAATAGAGATTGCCAAAATAATTTTACCAGCACCAAAGACAAAACTTTTTGTCTTTTCTAGTACGGTATAAGCAACGTTCTTCACTAGCGGCAATTTATAATTGGGCATTTCTACCACAAAGAAAGACCTACTTTTTATTTGTAGTATTTTATTTAGGATCATGGCAGATAGTATTGCCGCTCCAAAGCCCATTAAATACAAAAGCATTAGTGTTAAGGCTTTGTAGCTTAATCCTAAAAAACTGCCTTCAGGTATAACCAAAGCAATAATGATGAGGTAAACTGGTAGCCTTGCTGAACACGTTGTAAAAGGTGTTACTAGAATAGTAATTAATCTTTCTTTCCAGTTTTCTATAGTTCTGGTCGCCATTACGGCCGGAATGGCACAAGCTGTACCTGATATTAGCGGAACTACACTTTTACCGCTTAACCCAAACGGGCGCATAATCCTGTCCATTAAAAACACCACCCTGCTCATATAGCCGGTTTCTTCCAACAGGGCTATAAATAAGAATAAGAATGCTATTTGTGGTATAAATATGACTATACCGCCAATACCTGCCAAAATACCTTCAGCTATAAGATTGGTAAATACGCCTGGCGGCAACGTGTTTTTTACCCACTCTGTAGCAGAGGCAAAAAAGCCATCGATCATATCCATTGGGTATTCGCTCCAACCGTAAATGGCCTGAAAGATCATTAGCAGTATTAAAAAGAAAATCGCGTAGCCAAATACTTTATGGGTTAGAACTTTATCTAAAGTAGCCCTAAATCCTTTAGCAGCATTTACATCAACTTTGTATGTTTCTTTTAATATACCATTGATAAACTGATAGCGTAAAATGGTTTCTTTTTGCTGTAAACGCTTAAGCTCAGATTTAGATTTGGTGCTAAATGAAGAAGTGTCTTTAAAAAGCGTTTTCTTCAATGGCATAAAGTTGACATCTTGGGTAATGACCAACCATAGTTTATAAATATCTTCTTTTGGAAAAGCCTCTTTAAGCTGTTCAAAATAATCTGGGGCAATTATAGATATATCTAAGTTTTGTGTCTTCTTTAGGTTTTTGTAATCGGCAATTAACTCTTTTAATCTGTCAATACCGGTTTCCTTTCTTGTACTTACCAGAGCAATTTTAGAATTCAGTTTTTGCTCTAACAGATCTATGTCTATGGTAATTCCTTTACGATCCATACGATCGGCCATGTTGATGACCAAAATGGTGGGGATCTTTAAATCTTTAATCTGGGTAAAAAGAAGTAGGTTTCTTTTTAGGTTTTCTACATCAGATACTACAATGGCAACATCTGGATGGTCTTTGTCATTTTTATTGAGCAACAGTTCTACGGCAACACTCTCGTCTAAAGAAGTGGTGTTTAAACTGTAGGTACCCGGTAAATCTAAAATATGGGCTTTTACACCACGGGGCAACTTGCAAATACCTTCTTTTTTTTCAACGGTAATGCCCGGGTAATTACCTACTTTTTGATTTAATCCTGTAAGTTGATTGAATACCGATGTTTTACCGGTGTTAGGGTTGCCTATTAGGGCTACATTGATTTGTTTGCTCATATAACCGCATTGTCTTCTATAATTTCAAGTGCTATATGAATAGCCATATCTCTTCTAATGGCAATATGTGAACCATTTACGTTGATGTAAATAGGATCTTTTAACGGAGCTACCTGAACCAATTCTACTTCATTACCTGGTAAACAACCCATTTCAAGAAGCTTGATCGGCAATAGGTCTTGAGTAAATTCTTTTATGATTCCTTTTTGACCTCTCTTTAAATGTGCGACGGTAGTTTCCAAACTTTATTTAGATTCATTATAAGTAAGGCAAAAGTAATGGAAAAAATATTATCCCATATACTTTTTAGAATAATTAACTCCTAATTTGCACGTTGTAGGCTAGTTTTCAATACCTACACTTTACCCCATTTTAGAATTAAAATATATTCTAAAATCTACCGTTAGTTTTTAGTAACTAACTATATAATCCCATCAACATTAATAATTTACTGAAGTTTTCAATATTATTTTTTCTGCTCTATACAAGCGTATGTTCAGGGCAAAAACCAAATAGTTTTTATCTAAAATTAAGGCAATTCAACTATCCATCCCATCCTTTGCCAAATGGCTGTGAAGTGTATGGTTTGTCTACAAGTGTAAATAAAAGATCGATCATTACCTACGATTATAGAGGCGATAAGCTAAGGCTTAGCGATTTAAAGATTCGTAACGCGGGTTATAGTGCAATTAACAATCCGTTGGTTCCAAAGCTATTTGCTTTTAGTAAATATCATAAACCTGAAATTCCTTTCGAGAATGGGTTTTTATTAAAAATGGAAATGGATGATGTAGAGCTGTATCATGAGTATACGGGTGAAAACGGTGTCTATACTATAAATACTGCCTACCAGGTTCGTTTATCGGTTTTACATAAAAATGATATAATAGTTAGCGATACGTTACACTATAATGAAACAATCAGCACTTTTACATCTGAATTATCGGGAGAAGATGTTCATATCATAGCTACCAATAAAGCTAACGAATTAGCTTTGACCTTAAACGATCAAGTGTTACCGGCAATCATATCTTCCTTTCACCAGTTTTCTAAAGATTTGGTTGATTTAAGTTTTACCCAAGATTTCATCAAGTTTTACGGAATTTCAAAATCAAAGAAATTAATTACCGGAGAAGAAATAAAGGTCATTGAAAAAAGAATCAAAAAACTAGAAAATCTAGACAAGGATATCTTAAACCGTGATGCCTTTAATAAAGAGCTGGAGGAATTGACCACCATTTTTATAGATTTAAGATCTTCTGATGACTATAAAAACCACGAATCATATCGTTTTTATGTTCATGCCAATTTAGCAAGTCTATACACACTACGCGAAGATTTTGGCAAGGTGCACTATCATTATAATTTGGCACTTACCTATACAGATAAAGCTAGGTTTACAATGATGGTCAATGAGCAGTTGGGTAAGGCAATGCGTCGAAAAGAAAATCAATCGTTACTGTTCGATTCTACTATGGGTTTCAATGAAAGTTATAGCGCAAACTATCTAGAAATTCATAATACTAGAAAAAGAGTAATCAACTAAATTAATTATATAAACAAACCATTATGAAAAAACCATTACTAGTGTTGTTCCTTTTTGGAACGGTGTCCATTTTTGCTCAATCAACCAAAAGCAAGATTATTAAAGTGGCTGTACCTAGTTATGCAAAAAAACCAGTTCCCAAAAATGATATTACATATATGGGCGCTTTTGCAAACAGGACTAACGCCGTTTTACCTTTTACGGAAGAGGAGTATAAAAATGCATTGCAGTTTCAAGACTTTACAAGGTTTTCGTCAGATACCGGTACGCCAGATTTTCTATTTGCCTTAAGCGGATTAACCGTTAAGGATTTAGATTTAACCATTGCACGTAGTAAGGCAAATGAAACTTATACTGTTTCTATTGTTCCAAAGAAAAGTGCAGACATAAATGTTCTTACCATGTATAACGGAGAAAGTGTTCATTACAATAGCATACCCATTCTCCCTACCGCAGATTCTCAAGGTAAAGTCATTCCTGAGGTTATTACCTTTAAATTCGATGAAGAAGAAAAGTACTTGGTAACCAATGATAATGATCAAGCTAAAGGAACACCGTATTTGGTGCAAGAATATCTAAAAGAGAGCCTTGGCGATAATTTTTTGACTAAAAAATTGGTGCCGATACTGTATAACGATTATGATATTAGGGCAAATGCCGAATTCGAAAAGTTCTACTATATAAAAGATAAAAAAACCGAGGGATTAGAAGATGAGACCAAAGCAAAGGTGATGGCTTTTAAAGAAATGTCTGCTGCCTTTACGAATATTGATCAGTTAAGAGCAGGTAAAGAACAATTACAATCGTTCAGAACCTATTGGGAAGATAAATTAGCCAACTATGACCTATCAAGCAAGTCCGGTAAAAAAGTAGGATGGGGATTATTGATAAACCTTTATAATGTAGCTTTAATGCAAGAAGATTTTGAAGGGGCATCAAAGTACATGAAAATGGCTTTGGAAACAGAAGAAAAGAAGTGGGTAACAAAAGGAAAAAGAAATGCATATAACAAGCATTATGAAGCCTACACCTTAAATTATGATGAGAATAGCGGTGAACGTATCTACTCAGAAGGCTATACTCCTGATCCAATTTTGGCTACAATCGCCAGTAATAAAGCGGCAGAGGCAAACAATATTACGAAAGCACCGGGTTATGTTGTTAAAAATGGAGGTGAAAAAATGGAAGGTAAAATTTCAATGCGTTTTTCACCTAAAGAGCAAGAAGAAGGCAATATCGTTGATATAAGTGGTGATACTACTGCAAAAAGAGTTACGGTTACTTATGTAAATGAAAAAGGTAAAATCAAAAATGCTTCATTAAAATGCAAAGAGGTGCAAGAAATTGTTATCGAAGAAAGAGTTTTTGAGCCTGTAAACCCTAAAAAAGGATTGTTAAAGGTTGGTGATGCCGGTCTTACCGGTTTTAATTTAAACAATAACATTTTTATGGAGCGCGTATACCTAGGGGAGGGTATAAAATTGTTTAAAGATCTAACCGATTTGGATACTTATTACTTTGGTATAGAGGGTCAAAAAAAGGCGGAAACAGCCAATGCAGAATATTTTGCTAGTTGTCCAACACTTGCAAAACGTATAGAAGATGGTGAATTTGCATCTACACTAGAAGATCAGATAAAAATTGCAAAAGCTTATTCAGAAGAATGTAAATAAATGCTAATGCTATAGAATTTAAAAAGTCCCCTTTACAAATTGTATTGGGGGCTTTTATTTTTCGTAAGATTTTTTAAGAATTTCAATATCGGCTAAAATTTTATCCATATCCTCTTTTTTTGTGCCATCATAAAAACCCCGAATACGTCTATCTTTATCTACTAAAATAAAGTTTTCTGTATGGATCATATCAAACGGTCCGCCGTCTCCATCCGTCTTTACTGCTAAATACGATTTACGGGCCAGTTCATAGATTTCTTTTTTGGGTCCCGTTACCAAATTCCAGTTGCCATCATCAACGCCTTTTTCAATAGCGTATTTTTTTAATTGGGCAACCGAATCAATTTCGGGAGTTACCGAATGTGATAATAGCATAACATCAGAATCATTTCCAAGGGCTTTTTGTAGACCGACCATATTTTTTGTCATAATAGGGCAAATAGTGGGACAGGTAGTGAAAAAGAAATCGGCAACATAGACTTTGTCCTTGTAATTATCTTGAGTTATGGTTTCCCCATTTTGGTTGGTCAAAGAAAAATCGGCAATGGTATGGTACTTTCTAACGTGTTGAATTTCATCGGCTACCAATTCAGAATTTACCATTGCAGGCGAATACACCGGTAAAAGTTTTACGGGCTGTAAGGCATTATAAAAAAGATAGATAATTACTATGGATAGGCATAAAAGTACTATTCCAAAGAGTTTGTAACGAGCGAAGAAAGAACGCATACTTTTTTATACAAAGATAGTCTAGGGGTGGCGAGTTTTCAAGGAAATTTACTGCTTCGCCTGATAAATTATTCATAAAATACCACTAGGTCAGCGGGTTTCTTTTTTTTAGCGGTTGTAAAAATGTACTTTTGTGCGATTTTAATTTTCAGGAAATAAGGATGAGCCCCATTGTAATAAAGACGATTCAATTTTTTTTAAGCCTTTCTATACTAATTGTACTACATGAGTTAGGGCATTTTATACCAGCTAAGTATTTTAAGACCAGAGTAGAGAAATTCTACTTGTTTTTTGATGTAAAGTTTTCACTTTTCAAAAAGAAAATTGGAGAGACCGAATATGGTATTGGTTGGTTGCCACTTGGCGGATACGTAAAAATATCTGGAATGATAGATGAGAGCATGGACAAAGAAGCCATGGCAGAAGAGCCTAAGGAGTGGGAGTTTAGAAGCAAACCGGCTTGGCAACGTTTAATAATAATGTTAGGCGGTGTAACGGTAAATTTCATTTTGGCCGTTGTTATTTTCATTGGCTTGGCGTATGCGTATGGTGAAACCTATATAGCAAATGATAGTTTAAAAGACGGAGTATGGGTTACCGATACTACATTGGGCGATGCTCTTGGAATAGAAACGGGAGATAAGGTCATTGCTGTTGATGGTAAAGAAATTGAAGCTTTGAATACCATAGTGCCAGAAGTGGTTTATGGAGAGAATATTACGATTGAACGAGCTGGTAGTACTATAGAGAAAGAAATTCCAGTTGATTTTATAGAAACTATTTCTAACAATAAAGAGAATGTTAGGTTTATTTCATACCGAAATCCGTTTGTTGTTAGGAGTATTCCAGAAGATTCTCCAAATAAAGATAGCGGATTTAAAGAAGGTGATGCTGTAGTTAAAATTGCCGGAACACCTGTGGAGTATCAAGATCAGGTTATTCCTGTATTAGCGGCTAACAAAGGTAAAACTGTTCCTATAGAAGTTATGCGGGAAGGTAATAAAGTATCATTGAATGCAAAAGTTTCTGACGAAGGTAAATTCGGTGTTTATGCGGGATTTAATACCATGGAAGAATATGAGGAAAAGGGCTATTTTAAATTTGAGACACTTAACTATACCTTTTTAGAATCTATACCCGCCGGATGGAACAAAGGTGTAAAGACCCTTACAGATTATATTAAAGGAATGAAGAAAATCTTTAATCCTGATACTGGTGCCTATAAAGAGGTTGGTGGTTTTGCCGCTATTGGTGGTATGTTCCCAGATACTTGGAACTGGCCAGCATTTTGGGCTACAACTGCCTTTATATCCATTATATTGGCTTTTATGAATATACTGCCAATACCAGCTTTAGATGGCGGACACGTTATGTTTTTGCTTTACGAAATGATTACGGGTAGAAAGCCAAGCGATAAGTTTTTAGAGTACGCTCAAATCACCGGATTCTTTATTTTAATAGCACTTTTACTGTTCGCAAACGGTAACGATGTTTATAAAGCGATATTTAAATAAAAAAAATAATTTATTTGTTTGGCGACTTTCAAAAAACTACTATATTTGCACCCGCTTTAGGAAACTAAAACGGGTTATTTTCCTCCTTAGCTCAGTTGGTTAGAGCATCTGACTGTTAATCAGAGGGTCCTTGGTTCGAGCCCAAGAGGGGGAGCAAAAAGCGAAATCCAATCTATTTATTTAGGTTGGATTTTTTGTTTTTGCTCAATATTGACGGTGCTTTGCGCTGTTCTGTCCGATATATCTACTTTTCCCCTTAAAAACTATATTTCACTGTAACACCAGAATTTTAGTGTTCTTATCGGTGTACTTTTTTGTAATAATACAAATTCTAATTATTTAAATAATTGGGAGTAATGTCATTTCAAGTCGCTTCAAATTATCGCCAATCTTTTTCAATATCTTTGGTAAACACTCATATTGTTTTATTCGATCTTATATGGCAGACTATCTAATTACCGTAAACGAAGAAGAGTTAGAATACAAAACTAGCGATACTGATTCTTTAGATTGTATTTCCGTTAATTCACAAACACTTCATGTTTTAGAAAATAATAGGGCTTTTGAGGTAGAAATACTCGATACAGATTTTTTGAATAAGACGATGTCATTGTCGGTCAACGGAAATAGATACGACTTAAAGATTGAAGATGAATACGATCAGCAGGTCAAGAAAATGGGATTGCTTGCGGTTACTACTCAGAAATTAAACGAAGTAAAAGCACCAATGCCAGGTTTAATTGTAGATGTAATGGTTGAGATAGGGCAAGAGATTGTAGAGGGTACTCCTTTATTGGTTTTGTCGGCAATGAAAATGGAAAATATTATTCTTGCTCAAGGCGAGGGTATCGTAAAATCTATTGAAGTTAAAAAAGACGATACTGTAGAAAAAGGACAGTTGATTATTGAAATGGAATAGAAATACAAGATGGTCATAAGAGAATACTCTTCAGTTATAAATACTGAATCGTTACGTAGTTAAATCTCGATTATCGAGTAAATTAAGTTTGAATGAAGAAAATACTAATAGCCAATAGAGGTGAAATAGCTTTGCGAATAATGAAGACTGCCCAGAAAATGGGTATCAAAACAGTTGCTGTTTATTCAGAAGTCGACCGCCATTCGCCACACGTAAAATTCGCTGATGAAGCGGTTTTATTAGGTCCAGCGCCATCATCGGAATCTTACTTGGTCATGGAAAAAGTTATCGATGCAGCAAAGGTGACCGGTGCAGAAGGTATTCACCCAGGTTACGGTTTTTTAAGTGAGAATGCTGCTTTTGCACAAATGGTTGAAGATAATGGTATTACGTTTATCGGTCCTAAGCCCCATGCGATTAAAGTGATGGGAAATAAACTAGCGGCAAAAGAAGCGGTTCGCGATTATGATATTCCTATGGTGCCAGGCATAGAAGAGGCTATAACCGATGTTGCATTAGCTGAAAAGGCAGCTAAGCAAATTGGATTTCCTATTTTAATAAAAGCTTCCGCAGGTGGTGGTGGTAAGGGAATGCGCGTTGTAGAGAACTTAAAAGATCTGCCAGATCAAATGGATAGGGCTATCAGTGAGGCATTAGCTGCTTTTGGTGATGGTTCCGTTTTTATAGAAAAGTACGTAGGTTTACCGAGGCATATAGAAATTCAAATTTTAGCGGATACGCATGGTAATACCGTTCATTTGTTTGAACGGGAATGCAGTGTGCAAAGAAGGCATCAAAAAGTAGTAGAAGAAGCTCCTTCAGCAGTTCTAACGCCGGAAATTAGAAAGCGTATGGGCGAAGCTGCCATCAAAGTAGCAAAAGCATGTGACTACGTAGGTGCAGGTACGGTGGAGTTCTTACTTGATGAAAATAAGAATTTCTACTTCTTGGAAATGAATACGAGATTGCAGGTAGAGCATCCGGTGTCTGAGTTGATATCTGGTATTGATTTGGTAGAGCAGCAAATAAAAGTAGCCAGAGGCGAAGAGTTAGCTTTTACACAAGACGATTTGAAAATTAAAGGTCATGCGCTTGAAGTACGTGTGTATGCAGAAGATCCGTTGGCTAATTTTATGCCGAGTATAGGAAAGCTGTCAACCTACAAAAAACCGGTTGGTGAAGGTATACGTGTGGATGATGGTTTTGAAGAAGGTATGGAAGTACCCATCTATTACGACCCTATGATTTCTAAGTTGATTACCTATGGAAAGAATAGGGAAGAGGCTATACAATTAATGATTAAAGCTATTGATAATTATAAAGTAGAAGGCGTTGCCACAACCTTACCTTTTGGAAAATTTGTGTGTGAGCACGAAGCTTTTACATCAGGGAATTTTGATACTCATTTTGTTAAAAACTACTATTCTCCAGAGCATTTAGAAAAGCAATATACAGAAGAAAGACGAATAGCAGCTTTAACAGCATTAAAATTGTATTTGGATAACGATAAAATATTAAAAATTCCGTCTGAGGTATCTTCTAACTGGCAGAAGAGTAGGGTGTAGCATTGTAAATTGTATTTGAACGAGTAGCATGAAAGATAATAAAGAGATATTAGCAGAGAAACTGGCATTGGCGAAATTGGGTGGTGGTCAAGAACGTATTGACAAACAGCACGCTAAAGGAAAGTTAACTGCTTATGAACGTATTCATTTTTTGCTGGATGAAGGTTCATTTGAAGAAATGGGTGCCTTGGTTACCCACCGTACCAAAGATTTTGGTATGGACAAGCAAGTCTTTTATGGAGACGGAGTAGTAACGGGTTATGGTACAATCAACGGTAGGCAAGTTTGTGTTTTTGCACAAGATTTTACTGTTTTTGGAGGAGCATTATCCGAAACGCATGCTGAAAAAATTTGTAAGATCATGGACCTGGCCATGAAGATTGGTGTGCCAATGATTGGATTAAACGATAGTGGGGGAGCCCGAATTCAAGAAGGTGTACGATCCTTAGGTGGCTATGCGGATATTTTCCATAAAAATGTAATGGCATCGGGGGTGATTCCTCAGATTTCTGCGATAATGGGTCCTTGTGCCGGTGGTGCGGTGTACTCTCCAGCAATGACCGATTTTACCTTAATGGTAGAGAATTCTAGTTATATGTTCGTTACCGGTCCAAATGTGGTGAAGACGGTAACCAATGAAGAAGTAACCTCAGAAGAACTCGGTGGTGCATTAACGCATGCAACTAAATCTGGAGTAACCCATCTTACGGCAGCTAACGATATTCAATGTATCAACCAGATTAAACAGATAATTAGTTATATGCCTCAAAATTGTGAGGATAAACCAACCGATATACTATTTGTTCCAGGTAACGAGGTTCGTGATGTACTAGAGGATATTGTTCCTGAAAATGCAAATCAACCTTATGATATGCGCAACGTTATCAATGGAATTATAGATCAAGATTCATTCTTTGAAATTCATGAAGCCTATGCAGATAATATTGTTGTCGGTTTTGCAAGATTAGGAGGAAAAAGTATTGGTATTGTTGCCAATCAGCCAATTAGTCTCGCAGGTGTACTTGATGTTGATAGCTCTAAAAAGGCAGCGCGTTTTACACGCTTTTGCGATTGTTTTAATATCCCACTTTTGGTATTGGTAGATGTTCCAGGATTCTTGCCGGGTACCGATCAAGAATGGAACGGTATTATTACTAATGGTGCTAAATTACTATATGCTTTAAGTGAGGCAACAGTGCCTAAGGTAACCGTAATTACTAGAAAAGCATACGGTGGTGCGTATGATGTTATGAATTCTAAACATATTGGTGCCGATTTAAATTATGCTTGGCCAGGTGCAGAAATTGCGGTAATGGGAGCTAAAGGTGCAAGTGAGATCATTTTTAGAAAGGAAATAAGCGCTGCCGATAATCCAGAAGCTAAACTGGCGGAAAAAGAAGCTGAATACGCTAAACTATTTGCAAATCCTTACAGTGCTGCCCAAAGAGGATTTGTAGATGAGGTTATTCTGCCAAAAAACACTAGAAGAAAGTTGATAAAAGCGTATACTATGCTAGAGAATAAAGTAGCGACCTTGCCAAAGAAGAAGCATGGCAATATTCCATTATAATCTATTCTTGCCTTTTTAAACCATTAGTGAAGAATCCCTAACAATTAAACTGGTCTTAATTTCAACGGTTTTAGTGTTTACTTCGTTGGTAGGGCTTACTATTTCTTCAATTAAGAAACGAACCGCTGTACGTCCAATTTTGTCACCGGGTTGATCTACTGTGGTCAAAGCCGGACTAATAATAGTAGAATTGATCGAGTTGCTGAAACCTACTACGGCAATTTCGTCCGGTATTTTAATCTTAAACTTATGTAACGCTTTAATCGCTCCAATTGCAGCATTATCGGTAATGGCAAAAATGGCATCGGGTCGTTTTTTCATGCTTATAAGAATATTGGCCAATCGTCTTCCGTTCCCCAATGAGATATCTTCGGTACTTAGAATCAACTTATCTCGTACCGGTATATCATATTGATTTAATGCCCTTAAATAACCAGCGAATCTTTTTTCTGAATTGTATGAGTTTTCGGTTTCTTTAATAATAGCTATTCGTTTCTTACCGAGTTCTATTAAATGTTCAACAGCATTAAATGCAGCTTCTTCTTCATTGATAACTACTTGTGTGCAGGGTATTTTACTTGATACCTTGTCGAACAAAACAATAGGGATACGATTTAAAACCTTTAAAACCTCTTCTACATCTTTTGTTTTTCGTGCCAATGACATTAATACGCCATCAACTCCAAACTGTGTCATGGTATTCAACATTTCTATTTGCTTGGTATCGTCATTATTAGATTCTGATATAATGACACGGTAGCCTCTTAACTCGGCCTCCTCAATAATACCTTTTATAATGGTAGAAGTGAATAAGTGCGAGATGTTTGGCACGATGACACCTAGTATGTGAGTTTCTCTTGAACGGAAGCCTCTAGCAAATAAATTGGGAACATAATTCATTTGCTTGGCCAATTTTTTCACTTTCTCCTTAGTTTCTAGACTGATGTCCGGGTGGTCGTTAAGGGCTCTTGAAACTGTTGAAATGGATAAACTCAGTTCTTTAGAAAGCTCTTTTAAAGTGGTGTTTCTTTTTTTGCTCATGGTTGAAAATGAGTAAATTATATGTTTATTGAAGGAATAACAATAATACAAAATAAATTGCAAACGTTTCCGCAAACGTTTGCAATGATATTTCATTAATTTTTGGTTAATAGAATGCTATATTCACATAATTTGGCTTCATAATCAACGATTTGATAATTTAAATCGACTCAACTTAAAAAAACTCAAACATTATGAAGAAAATTATTTTTGCGGTAATCGGACTTCTTATCAGTGCAAGCTCCCTTGCACAGACCGATATTTCTGGAACCGTAACAGACAATTTAGGAGAACCAATTCCCGGTGCTAATATTTTAATAGCAGGTAGTACGTCGGGTACAACATCAGATTTTGATGGTAATTTTTCTTTTTCAACAGACCTTACAGGTGAACAAATATTACGTATATCATATATAGGTTTTACTTCGGTAGATAAACCGTTGTCTTTAGACGGTACCGCACAAACAGTAAATGTTGTGCTGCAAGAAGGTGGTCAGTTATTAGATGAGGTAGTTTTAACGGCATCTAGTACGTTTCGTTCTCAAAAGCAGGCTCCTTTATCTATTAGTTCTGTAAAAATGAAAGAAATAACTAAGCTATCCGCTAACAGTCAGGCAGATATTCTTAGAAGTGTCCCAGGTATTACCGCAGAAGGTGGTGGTGGTGAAACGGCAAGTAATATATTTGTTAGGGGTCTTCCATCCGGTGGTCAATATGTGTTTAATCCGCTACAATATGATGGTATGCCTTTGATCAGTTCATTCGGTCTTAACTCTTCTGCGCATGATGTTTATGCTAGACCAGATATAGGTTTTAAAGGTGTAGAATTTGTTCGTGGTGGTGCAGCTGTATTATACGGTGCAGGTTCTGTTGCCGGTATTATTAACTACACTAGTAAAACGGGAGATACCAACCCGGGTAACATTATTAATATAGAAGTAGCCAACCAAGGTAGAATTAAAACAGATTTCTATTCTGGTGGTCAGTTAGGTGGCGAGGATTCTAATACCTACTATGCTTTTACTGGTTTTGTACGTCATGATAGAGGTCCTATAGATGTAGGTTTGCCAACAAAGGGTGTTCAGTTTAGAGGTAATATTAAAAAGAAATTCGATAACGGATCATTTACTTTAAGCGGACAGTTTATTGACGATAAGGCTCAATTTTATCTTCCTATTCCTTTAAGCGGCGGTAGTAGAGAACGTATTAACGGTAATGACGGTGACCCGGTTGAGCAATTGTTATCCGGTGATTTGGCGAATACCTCGTTCAACACACCAGGTGGAACCTATAATAGTCCTATTTCAGATGGTGTTGCTACTTCCGGTGGTTACCTTATGGGTGATTTCAATTACAGATTTGAAGACGACCTTAAATTAACCTCCAAAATTAAATATGCAAACTACAAGCACAACTTTGCACTTTATGTTGGTGGTAGCGGAAATAACGGAAACCCTATCACATTAGATAATTATGTAGAAAGTATTGCTCCTGGTAATTTAGGGTATACCGCAGAGTACCAAAGTGGATCAGGTGCTCAAATTAACGGTAACGACTTGGTAATTGATAACCTTCATGTAGATCGTTTGCGCCCAATGACAGATTACTCTGGTGAGATTAACCTTACCAAATCTATTGAAACTGCAAATGGCGGTAATCATAACATTACCGTAGGTTCTTATATAGCTCGTACAGAAGCAGAAGATGTTAACTATCAATATAGAGTGTTGACAGAGTTCAATAACAATCCGCAATTGGTAAACTTAAATTACACCGATGCTAGTGGTAACAATGTAATATACTCTCAAGGTGGTTTGTATGATAGAATTGGCCAGACGGCAAATAACTTTCTTTCTCAAAACAGACTTGCACTTTACATAACAGATGAGATGATCTTGGATAAATGGCGTTTTGATGTTGGTTTCAGATGGGAGCATACCGATGGTATTAATAGCCGTGGTGGTATTATGAGCGAAACGGTATATGCCGATCCAGAACTTACTACTGGCTTAAGTGATGTGCAAACTGCAGATGGAACGTTCTTGAGAACTGAAGTAAATGCAAATGCATGGGCACTTTCTCTAGCAGGTCTTTACGAGTTAACGGAAACAACCAACTTATATGCTAACTTTTCGAAAGGATATTTCTTTCCACAATTAAGAGGTTTTGCTCCGGTAGCTGGTATTTCTGAGAGCCCGTACGATGCTGAAAATATTATTCAGTTTGAAGCGGGTGCAAAATTCGGAAATCAAAAATTTTCTGGTTCTGTTGCTGGGTATTATGTAGGTCTTAAAGATCGTATCTCTATTAGACAAGCCATTGTTGGTGGTCAGTTAATAGATGAAACAAGAGCAGAGCAAAATACAAGAACAATAGGTATTGAGGCAACTTGGGATTATAGTCTTGCCCAGTACTTAAACCTTCGTGGTAATGCTACGTACCAAAACCATGAGATTACAAAAAATACCGATTTTGATTTGGTGAACGGTACATCTACAGAAGCCAACGTAGGTAATGAATTGGCTAGACAGCCAAACTTGTTGGGCGGCTTAGGATTGTATTATGACAATGCTGCTTTCGATGCCAATTTCGGATTCAACTATACAGGTTCCAAATATACCGATGATACCAATAATATAGAATTAGATGCTATAACCATTGGCAGATTAGGTGCCGGTTACACATTCTCTAAAGAGGATAACAACAATTCGGTTCGTTTAGGGGTATCGGTCTTTAATTTATTCGATAGTGACGGAATTACAGAAGGGAACCCAAGAGCAGGTTCAGCAGGTCAAACGGAATCTCAATTCTTTGTAGGTAGACCAATTTTACCTAGAAGATTGTTCGTAACGGCTACTTTCAATTTCTAAAAATTTGTGTTGTTAGTTTAAGTTTAAATGATGAGCACATTGGTGGTTGGAGAATTACCAATGTGTTTTTTTACTCGATAATCGAGATTTAATTGCTCCGACGCCTGAGTCGAAGTGATAATTATTTTTCAATTCAAAACCTAGTGGGGTGGCCCCAAGGTTATTTATGAGATAATATGAAGCAAGAATTATATAAAAAGGCAATTGCTGTATTAGATGCAAATTTTCAAGATGGAGGTTTTACCATACCAAGCGCAGGGCTGTATCCTTTTCAATGGAAGTGGGATTCTGGGTTTATCGCTATCGGTTTTGCCCATTATGATGTAGAAAAGGCAAAAACCGAAATGAGAACATTGTTAGATTCTCAATGGGGTAACGGATTTATACCGCATATCGTTTTTCATACGGATAACGATTCATATTTCCCCGGAGCAGATTTTCATCAATCTGAATTGCACCCATTGTCCTCTAAAAAATATAGGTCTACGGGTATGACGCAACCACCTGTTTCTGGTTTTGTGTTGCAAGAAATGCATCGTATTGCTGAGGATAAAAATGATATGTTGAACTTTATCAAAGAAGAAATCGACAAGGTTTTTGATAATCACGTGTACTTCTATGAAAATAGAGACCCCAAAGATGAAGGTTTGGTATACATCTATCACAACTGGGAATCTGGTACTGACAACTCACCTGTTTGGGATGATATCTGGGATACTATGAATCCGCCAGAATATAATTTCGTTAGAAAAGATACAACGCATGTAGATGCTTCTCAACGTCCTTCTAAAAGAGAGTATGATCACTACTTGTATATTATAGACATTGCTAAACAGAATAATTATGACGATGGTAAAATAGCGGAATTGTCTCCTTTTTTGGTACAAGATCCATTGTTCAATGCCATGCTAATAAAATCCAATCAAGCTTTAATTGAATTGTATGAGTTAATTGGGGGTAATGAAGATAAGATTAAAACCTTATTACAATGGCAAGCTAAGAGTATTGCAAGTTTTAACGAGAAGTTATTTGATGTTGAACTTGGTGCCTACGTGCACTATGATCTAAGAAATGAAAAAGCTATTCGCCATATTACGTCTTCATCGTTTTCACCTTTATTCGCAAATATTCCTTCGCCTGAAAGAGCCAAGGTGCTGGTGAATACCATGATGGATAAATTTGGAGGAGACGATAGATACCTATGTGCATCATTCGATCCTACGAACGATCGATTTAATCCCAGAAAATATTGGAGAGGTCCTGTTTGGATTAACATGAACTGGATGCTTTTTCTTGGGCTTAAAAACTATGATTTTTCAAATGTAGCTGAGCAAATGAAAAAAGATAGTATAGAGCTGATCGAGAGATATGGTTTTTACGAATATTTTGACTGTAGAAAAGATACGGGCAATGAGAAACCTACCGGATACGGCGGTAATAATTTCTCTTGGAGCGCCGCTTTATATATTGATATGGTGAATACCGATTAAAACTGATGTGTTATGAATTATATTGATTACTTTTTAATTGTATTCTACCTATTCGGTATTATTATGGTTGGCTTTTTAATCAAAAAAAATAGAAACTAAGGTATGAACTACGTTGACTATATCATTATTGTTGTTTATTTGGCAGGCTTTTTAGGGTTGGGCTTTATGTTCAAGGAGAACAACTCTGGTGGCGATTACTTTTTGGGTGGTCGAAAAACATCATGGCTGCCGCTAAGCCTTTCGGCAATGGCAACGCAATTATCAGCTATAAGCTTTATTTCTGCACCTGCATTTGTAGGTCTTAAAGATGGTGGAGGCATGCAGTGGCTAACGTACGAGTTTGGCGTGCCCCTGGCAATGGCTTTTTTACTTATTGCAGTATTGCCTACGTTATATAAATCTGGTATTGTTAGCGTATATGAATATCTGGAGAAAAGATTTGACTCCTCTTCCCGTCTTTTAATAAGCTTTGTATTTCAAATTAGCAGATCGGTAGCAACAGGGGTTATGGTGTATACTATGGCTCTAATTCTACAGGCAACCATTGGACTGGATTTTTGGATTTCTATATTGATCATCGGCCTTATCACTATGGTGTATTCATTTCAAGGAGGGATGAAAGCGGTTATCTGGGGAGATGTAATTCAGATGAGTATTCTATTTATAGGTATTATCATTTGTCTGTATTTTGGTTTTAGTGAGCTTGGTGGAGTAGATAATTTTCTAACTCACGTGGATACCGATAGAATTACAGCGGTAGACTTTAGTAAATGGGGTTTTAATAATGCGGACGGAAATGATGAATTTGGTTTTTGGCCCATGGTCATAGGCGGATTTTTTCTATATGCGTCCTACTACGGTACGGATCAAACCCAATCGCAACGATTGTTATCTTCAAGTAGCATGTCTAACCTTAAAAAACTAATGATGGCAAACGGACTTCTTCGTTTTCCGTTTACATTGACTTATTGTATTATGGGGCTTGTGTTGGGTACGTTATTATTGCAAGATGTAACTTTTCAAGAGCAAATGGAAACGGTTTATCAAGCTAATATTGGCTCTCTAGCGGGTAAAAAGGCAGATTTAATGGTACCGGTTTTTATCATAAAATATTTACCTAACGGGGTAATAGGAATTTTGATCGTGGCAATTATGTCTGCAGCTATGTCTACATTAAGCTCAACGGTAAATTCACTTTCTGCTGTAACTATGGAAGACTTTGTGAAAAGGTTCAATCCAAATATGCCCGATAAAAAGTACATGACCTATTCTAAACTCTTGTCCATATTTTGGGGACTTGTATGCTTGTTCTTCGCTTTTTTTGCAGGTAATATAGAGGGCACGGTTATAGAGGTGATCAATAAGATAAGTTCGGTTTTCTATGGTCCAATTTTAGCAGCTTTTATTTTGGCTATCCTGACCAAGAAAACACATGCGCTTGGAGCAAATATTGGTATAGTGGCAGGTGTTTTGTTCAATGTTTATCTATGGTTGTATGTGCCACAGATCTTTTGGTTCTGGTGGAATGCTCTTGGTTGTTTGGTGACGGTATTGGTGGCACTTGCGGTTAGCTACACTGTTAAAAGAACGGTAAACGAAGGGTTAAAAGTAGAATACTATTCAGGTAAAAAAGAGGTAATGATATTGATTGCCTATTTTGTAGCCATTATAGCGTTCAGTGTTGTATTACCGAATATTTTAAATTAATCTTACATCGATGAAATTTGTAATAGCACCAGATAAGTTTAAAGGTTCCTTAACCGGTTTCGAATTTTGCGATGCCGTGGAAGAAGGACTCCGAATGGTGTTCAACGATGCCGAAATTTTGAAAAGACCGTTGGCAGATGGTGGTGATGGTACAATGGAAGTCGCTAAACATTATATAAAAGGAGAAAAAGTTGCAGTAACGGTAAACGACCCACTTTTTAGACCCATTAATGCTTCTTATCTATATTCTGATGAAACAAAAATAGCCTACATAGAAATGGCAGAAGCATCAGGAATAAAATTGCTTTCAGAAGATGAGCGAAATTGCATGGAAACCAC
Source organism: Maribacter litoralis (assembly GCF_902506355.1). Lineage (NCBI taxonomy): Bacteria > Pseudomonadati > Bacteroidota > Flavobacteriia > Flavobacteriales > Flavobacteriaceae > Maribacter > Maribacter litoralis. The sequence continues at coordinate 2,023,296 of NZ_LR733271.1, forward strand.
AACTTCGGGCACAGGAGAATTGATTTATGATGCACTGGAAAAAGGTGCAGTTGAAATTATTTTAGGTATTGGCGGTAGTGCAACCAACGATGGGGGTATGGGCATGGCTAATGCTTTGGGATATCGATTTTTAGATGGGGAAGGACAAGAATTGTCACCTGTGGGTAAAAATCTCTCTGAGGTTAAATCAATTGATGATTCCAACAAACACCCGCAACTTGACAAGATAACCGTTAAGGTGGCATGTGATGTTACCAATCCTTTTTATGGATTGCAAGGTGCCGCTTATATTTATGGGGCACAAAAAGGTGCTTCTGAAAATGAGATTATATTTCTGAATCAAGGTCTATGTAATTTTGCCGAAATTATTAAGAATCGCTATGAAATCGATTTACAAAAAGTAAGTGGCGCCGGTGCAGCTGGCGGAGTAGGAGGTGGTGCCCTTGTTTTTCTAAATGGGGAATTAATTTCCGGGAATAATTTGGTAAAAGAATTGGCAGATTTTGATAATGCCATTAATGGTGCAGATTGGATAATAACCGGTGAAGGTCAGTTAGACGAACAAACACTTTCCGGTAAGACAATAGATGGGGTCGTGAAATCTGCAAAGCTTAAAAAAATTCCTATTGCCGCACTCTGCGGATCGGTAAGTATAACCGTGGCACAACAAAAAAAATTCGGACTGGATTATGTAGCCTCAATTGTTAGAGGTGTTTCTACGTTAAAACAAGCTATGGAACAGAGTAGGGATAATCTTGTAATCGCTAGCTTTAATTTTGCAAGTTTGATTAGGTAGGTTATTCAATTTATATAGTTGTTACATTGATTTTTGTATCAGGTTTTTGGTAGCTATTATTCCTTCTTCATTGCTTACATAACCTTCAATACCTTGTGCATGCATTAATCCGCCTTCATATTCTATACCGATGATACCGTTAAACCCAGATTTTTCTATAATATTAAAAATTCGTTTGTAATCCATTTCGGTTTCATTTCCCTGTGCATCGAATTTATGAGTTTTGGCACTTACCCCTTTGGCATATGGCATTAACTCTTCAATACCCAAGTACATATCATATTGTTCCAAACATTTGGTGTTCATATATCCGGCTATATCCATCGTTTCGGGCTTAGTGCGGTTGATACAGAAATTACCGAAATCAGGTAATACCCCGGCTCTTTTATGGTTTAGCTGTTTCATAATATTTGCCAACCATTTGCCATTGCAAGAATGACCTACATGATTTTCGACTATAATATTCATGTCATGATCATCGCCATATTTTAAAAGTTTGCTGTAGCCTTCTAAAGCGGCATCGGCAACGGCTTCAGCACTGCCTGTTTGCTCTAAACTACCTAAGTTGACTCTAATGGAGCTACAGCCCAATATTTTTGCGGCATCCACAAATTTGTAATGACTCTCTACGGCATGTTCTCTTTTGGTTTTATCAAGGTCGGCGATATTCTCATCATCCACCATGATTAGATGATTTGTTACCCCTAAGTCATCAGTTCGTAATTTAAGTTCTTTAAAGAATGAAGGGTCGTTCATTTTATCGGCAAAAAACATAGAAACATATTCAACAATGTTAACGCCAAAATCCTTTTGTGCTCTAGCGGGGAATTCTAAGGTATTATGTTTTCCCATAAAAAATTCTGAAGCCAAAGAGAATTGCGCCAATGAAATGGGATAGTTGTTGGCAATGCTATTTGCGTACAGGGAATTTGGTAAAGTGGTCAATAAACCTGTGCCTAAAGTTCCAAGACCTATTTGTTTGATAAATTTTCGTCTTTTATTCATGTGTATATTTTTAAATAATCATTTTATATTTTAAAATCTACCTGCCCAATTGATGGCATTCTCCAATAATATTAAATGCCCCGGTTCTTTGAACGCTTCGCCACTATGCCCTAATGAGGAATATATTACCCTTCCTTTTTTTAAAGGGCGGTACCATACTACAGGGTGATCTTCTCCCATTCCCCAGTCCTTATCCGATGCCAGTATTGGAATATTTCCATTGGGGTTAATGGTAGATTCATCAACGGTATATAAAACATCAAAACCTTTATCTCTTGGATTGTCAAAAAACATGTACCATTCCTCGTGTCTTTCCCATGTTTCATCTAAACCAATGGTCAATTTAGGATCGCTTTCTTCTAGGTACATTGTTGCGGTTTGAAATTGTGGGTCAATGGGATGATGGGAGAATAGGGTGCCCAAGACTTCTTGCGTATACCAATCCCATTGATGGGAATTGTCACCAGCTGCATGAATGCCTACAAAGCCTCCACCATTCTCTAGATAATTTTTAAAATGCTGACGTTGCTCTTCGTCTAAGGTTTTTCCACTGGTATTGTTCCATATGACCACATCGAATTTCTGTAATTGCTCTGAATTGAATACGGCTCCATTATCTGTCAAGAATAGTTTCCATCCATTATCATTCGCCATTTTTTCAAAAGCAGGTAACGACTTTTCTATTGCATCACCATGTCTAAATCCATTTGTTTTGGAGAATACCAATACGGTATTGCCGGTAAAGTTATTTGGAAGCTCTGGAGGTGTACTGTCATAAAAATTAATGCCATAAAGTGCTTTGTACATAAATATACCCATGCCAATGAACATCAACAAAATGACCCCTAATATGGCTAATAATACCTTTTTGATTGTACGTTTAAAACTCATAATACTAAAGAATTAGTTCAATGATTTATTTGAAAACTCTAGCCAATCTATAACACCGACCATAGTACCTTCATCTTTTTCTTCAGATTTAAAAACCACATATAGATTCTCTCTTCCTTCAATTGAAGTGTTAAAATTGGTTTGAAACTCTTTTAGCCCAAATTCGGTAAGACCTACCTCAATAACAATAGTGCCTATCAATTCACCGTTTATTCCACCAATGCGAAATTCTACATTACCTCCTTTGATCATACCTGCAGCTACAGCAAATCGACCTTTTACGCCTTTAACACCAGAAAGGTCCAAATCTTTGTACATGAAATAAGAATCTTTTTGACCTATTGCAATTCCTAAAGACTCTTCTAAATCAGGTATGGTGCCAGCCGGTACGTTCATTTTTTGAGAAGAACCTTCGTCAAAATTTTCCGCCTCTAATTTTGGGTAGCGTAGTAAAAATGTTTGCTGTGCATTGAGCCCTTCTATTTCACCACCGCCCAAATCGGTATAGCTTGCCGTAAGTACATATGTACCTTGGGTTTTACTACCAATATGAGATTTACTGGTATAACTGCCTGATGGCGGATATTTAGATTTTTTAGGAGTAGCGCTTTCTGATAAACCTAAAATATATTCAGCCATTTGCTTGGCTTCGGTAGTACTTAAACCTGGGTGAGCTGCCATTGGTACTTGACCCCAATTGCCGCTACCACCATTTATGATTTTATTACCTAGCATTTCAGTGGAACCAGCAATGGCTGCATACTTGTTGGCAATATCCATATACGATGGTCCTATAGATTTGTCAGACTCTTTATGACATGCCATACAATCCGATGCATTTATTAGGTTTAGCCCTACGGATGATTGTGCGGCATCACTCATGTCAGAGTGATTTTTCATGGCGAGAACCTTGTCGTTTCCTTCCGCTAAATAATCGAATGAGACAATTACCCGTGATGCATCTAAAGAACCATCTGATAACTTACCATCTTCTGCATCGGTAACATCTACTTTATAGTCAATGTTGACAGGTGCATTGGGCCAATAAAAACTGCCATTACCACCTGTAATTTCCCATGAAAGCTTGGGTAGTTCATTACCGACCATGATTTCTGTTTCGGTTTGTGATTTTTTACCCTCGGAATCGGTAACCTCTAGCTTTACCTTGTACTTTCCAGATTCATTGAAAACATGAACAGGATTTACTTCTGATGAAGTTTCATCGCCCTCACCAAAAGTCCATTTGTACGTTAGTTCATCACCATCATAATCAATTGAGTTTCTACCGGCAAAGTTTACCGTCAATGGGTCTGCGCCAATAGTTTTGTCTGCAGCTATTTCTGCTTTAGGTGCTCTGTTTCCTTTAATATATTCTATGCGAGATAGTGTGGCATTGGCATTTTGAGAAAACCAACCTGTACCATATTCTAAAATATATAACGCTCCATCTGGTCCAAAAATCATGTCTATGGTATTGTTGAATTTCATGTTTGGCAGAATTTGGGTCATTTTTTCAAAAGAACCATCCTCTTTCATGGTTATGGCAAAAATCCATCCACGCATCCAATCATATGCCAGTAACTTTCCATCGAAATAATCTGGCCAACTCAATTCACTTTCACTATAATCTTCGCTATAGTAAATAGGACCTGCCATAGCGTTTCTTGAGCCACTACCCAAAGCCGGGAACTTATCTGATACCGCATATGGATAATATATCATTGCCGGTTGCGATGGTGGTAATTCTCGTAACCCGGTATTATTGGGCGATTCGTTAATTGGTTTTAAGGAGTCGTAAGCAACACCAGTAGAATTCTTAACGTAATCTCGTGAATGGTATGGTTGATTGTCAGCTATTAAATATGGCCAACCGAAATTACCGGCACGTTGTGCCTGATTAATTTCATCATACCCTTTGGGTCCAAGGTTTAAAGAATCTCCGTTTGCATCAGGACCAATTTCGCCCCAATATAAAAACCCTGTTTTCGAATCAATCGATATTCTATAAGGGTTACGGTTGCCCATAATGTAAATTTCAGGACGTGTTTTTGGTGTCCCTTCCGTAAATAAATTTCCTTCGGGTATGCTGTAAGTGCCATCGGCTTCTGGCTTAATTCGTAGAATTTTGCCTCTTAGATCATTGGTGTTCCCTGCAGATTTTTGTGCATCCCAAGCTGACCTTCCTTCACTATTATCCAAAGGTGCGAAACCATCTACACGCGGACTTGTATTGTCGCCTGTAGACAGATAAAGGTTTCCATCTGGACCAAATCCTACAGAGCCACCAGAGTGACAACATTCATCGCGTTGTGTTTTAACTTGCAGTAGAATCTTTTCCGTTGATAGATCGAGTGTGTAATCAGCTAGTTTAAAGCGAGATAAATTTTGGTTATTAGCATTCTTATTCTCTGAATAATACAGATAAACCCAATTATTCTCTTTGTAATTAGGATCAACGGCAATACCTAATAAACCATCTTCTAAGCCCGAGAATACATCAAGGGTAGTAATCAAGGAATCCTTTCCTTTTTCTAGGTCATAAATATTAATCCCTCCTTTACGTTCTACATAAATAATTTCTTTTTCCGATAAAAAATCAAGCTCCATAGGTTCATTTAGGTTTTGAGTGAACATCACTTTGTTGAACCTATTTTCTTCTGGTACCAATTCAGAATATGCCTTGCTATAATCTACAGGTTGCCCTAACCCAATAGCATATTTGAGACCTCCTTTTAAATGGCTTAAGAATTTTACATCTGAAAACTGTTCGTTGGTATGCCCAAGACCTGTATAAAAAGACCTTCCACCATCATATTCTTTGTACCATGCAATAGGGTGGTTGGCACCATTGGTGCCACCTTCATATGTAGATTCGTCTAACGTAATTAAAACGGTATTGGCGGGTTCAATAGATTTAAAACTATACCACTCATCTGCAACGGTCCATGAAGATGGTAATGAATCGGTAGCTGCATGATTGGGCTGTACTACATTTACCTTACCTTCTTGTACGTTTGGGTTTAAAGGATGACTATCAAAATATGCACCTGCCAATTTACCGTACCAAGGCCAACCATATTCTGTGTCTGTCGCTGCATGTATACCAACGAAACCACCACCAGCTTGTATAAAGCGTTCCATTTGGCTCTGCTGTACGGGGTCTAATACATTACCTGTGGTATTTAAAAATACCACCGCCATAAAATCTTTTAGGTTATTCTCATTAAAATCTTCGGCGTCTTCTGTAGCAACAACTGTAAAGTTATTGGCTTCTCCAATTTTTTTAATGGCTTCTATTCCTGGTTCAATAGACTCGTGTCTATAACCTTCGGTTTTGGAAAAAACCAGAACCTTTACTTCTGCTGGTTTAAGCATAAAGTAACCTACCAAAGCGAGTATGGCAATTAAAATAGCAAGTACAACCAACACCCTGATTATTCTTCTTTTAGTTCTTCCTTTTTTTACTTCTTTCATTTTACTAATGATTATGTGTTCGATGGATTTTTAGTTAGTTTAACCAACCACGCTTGTTATTTTTCAAGTCTAGTTCTTCTATTTTTTTATTCATTTGAAGCTCCAAATCTTTTGAAATGTCTGGGTATTTTTCAATAAGATTGTGTGTTTCACCATCAAGTAATAAATCATTCAGCTGTGGTTTTTGGTTCTTTACGAAACCGATAGTGCCAAATAAAGGCATTGCTTGGTAGGCAGCTACATGATATTTATATCTATCATTACGAATACCTTTGATCTCTCCGTTTGAGTTTTTGGTATAGTACAAATAATCGTGTGGAGATTTTTTTCCTTGTAATATTGGCCAAATGTTTTTACCGTCTATCATACGGTCTTTTGGTACTGGTATATTCAGAACATTTAATAGTGTAGGAAAAAAGTCTGTATTCATTGCCATTTGATCGGTCTCTAAGCCTGCTGGTAAGTGGTTTTTCCATTGAACGATAAGAGGTACTCGTTGACCACCTTCAAAAGTGGTTTGTTTTTTACCTTTTAAATTGCCGGCGCTGCCATTTAAGTCGGCACCATTATCACTGGTAATAATGACTATTGTATTTTCTTCTAATCCGTTTTTTTGTAAGGCATCCATCACAACTTTTACACTTCTGTCAAGGTCTTCTACGATATCGCCGTACAGACCCCCATCTGATTCACCTGCATGGTCTTTTGAAGCATAATGTGGTACATGCGGAAAAGAATGGGCAAAATATAATAAGAACGGATTGTCTTTATTATCCGTAATAAATTTTGTTGCATTTTCAGTATATAAGTGGGTCAATTTTGATTGGTCAAGCCCAGGGGTTTTTATATCGTCTTGATGGTCTGTATGTAGTTTACTGCCATCTACCATTTCTGTTTTGTCCTCAATTTCAATGTCCTCGTTTCTATACACGTGTAAAGGCAACATATCATTACTATAGTGAACACCATAGAAATGGTCAAAACCAAAATCGTTGGGTAAGTGACCATTGGTATCTCCTAAGTGCCATTTACCCATCATGCCAGTGGTATATCCCGCAGCTTTAAACACCTCAGGTAAAAGAATTTCGTCTTGTGGCAATTCGTTTTTATTGCCCATCATTTTCTGTACGTTTGCGAAAGTAGATCCTGTTTGAAAGTATACATTACCTGCTAATGTTCGTATGGGGAGTCTGCCTGTTAACATACCTGCGCGAGATGGGGTACATACTGGCGAACTGGAGTAAAAATTAGTGAATTTTACCCCTTTACGGGCAACACTATCAATATTCGGAGTTTGTATAAGCTTGTTGCCATATGAACTGAGGTCACCATGCCCTAAATCGTCGAACATGATTATTACAACATTTGGTTTCAACGAATCTGAAATATGTTGCGAAGAAATATCTTCTAAATAAGAAGTTTTATGATTTAAATGTGTTGGGTTTTCTGGCTCATAGCTGCTTACCTTAATTGGATACCAAATAAATACGATACAAAGTACTGCAATAATTAGTAGGGCAACTAAATAACCCAAAATGGAAACCAAAGATTTCCATATGCGGTAGAGTATTTTAAAAAACTTTTTCATGTTCTTAGTTTAAAGGTTCTAGAGAGGTAAAATGATGTGGTTTTAATAAATGATTATATGAGCTAAGCCATTCTATTTAAAGAATGACTTTCGCCCACACAATTATTAAACTAAACACAATGAATTAAAATTTATAGGTCATATTTATAAAGAATGTTCGTGGCAGGTTTCTTCTTCCCAATCTTGGTGTACCGTCAATTGTATCAATGTCAACAAACTGATCTCCTCTAGTATTACCTTCTGTTAGTTGTATGGAGTTGAATAAATTGGCTACATTGAAATTGAGATTCAAGGATTTTGAAAAGTTATATCCGGCACCTACATATACTTCAGAAAAGCCTTTAAGTTCTACATTGTTGGCAGGTGTAGACCATCTTTTGGAATAATACCTTAGTCCGGTAAAAGCATTTAATTTTTTTGCCGAGTAATTTATGGTCATATCAGCGGTAAGTTTAGGAACCCTCTCTGCTGTGTTTCCTGCCCAATCGAATGTTTGCCCTTCAACGAACGTACCTTCATTTGCAGTAAATGTTAGATCTGTATACTCAGGATCTTGTATTGTGGTAATTAATCTTAAATTGAAGTTCTTGTCTATTTTATAGGAAGCTTCTATTTCTGCCGATATAGTTCTTGAAGAAATAAATATTTGTTGAGACACAAGACCACTTGGTCCAGGTATGGCGATGCTTTTTGCTAAATTGTTTACATCTGCATAAATCAATGATGAAAATAAACCAAAGCTAGGTGAGCTGTACTTAAAACCAACTTCACCTTGTCTAATTACCCTAGTATCTAATTCAGATAACGCAGTAGGATCGGCAGCATCAGCTGTAAAATCACCTAACTTAAGGCCGTTATAACCTCTACTACCTCTTGCAAATAGAGCAAAACCTTCGTTGAATTTATAATTAAGACCTATGGATGCTACCCAGTTACCCTGACTTTCGTCAAAAGCCACAGGGTCACCAATAGTATAGCCAGCACCGCCGGCAAATATTGAAGATCCTTCTTTACCGAAGTTGTTTCCTTTTAACGATTTGTGGTCGTAACGAAAACCGGTATCTATTCGCAGTTTATCGGATACTTCCAATTCATCTGTTATGTAAATGGAAAATGTATTTTCTGTACCATCTGCTTGTGTAATACCGCCTGGAGCTAATAATGCTACAGGTAAGAATGCCGATGCATTAGGGTCATTTGCAATCAATAATCTTGGGGCGTGTGTAAGTTCTTTGGTAACCAATGCTTGAGAACTAGAACTCTCTAACTGATACTTAAAATATTCAAGACCAATAGTTAGTCCGTTTTTATCGCCTCTTTTAGATATTTCTAGTCTATTGATAAGGTTTTTATACTTATTGTCTGATGCTATAATAACAGCGCCCATACCTAAACCATTACCATTTAAGTTGGCTACATCTGCAACTTGGGTTCCATCAGTATAGAAATAAGAATTATTTGTGTCTAAGGTTGTTATATCAGTTAAAATATCAGTATCGTTATTGTGTGTAATGTCATCTATTCTAAAGTTGTTTTTAAAGAACCAGTTATTTCCCAATTCATGTTTGAATTCAAATCCGCCCGAAATTAAATTGGTATAAAAACCATCTTGAACATCTCTTTCAACAACTTCTCCACTCGGCAAAGTATAACTGTATTGGGTATCTGCACCGTTTAAACCTGCACCGTCTTTTTTATTATCAAAACCAGGTACATCACCTAAATCACCATTTTTGTTAAAAATGTATGGTGAAGTTAGGTTCCAATTTACGTTTTCATGAATGAATTTTGTATAAACTCTAATAGAGCCTTTATCTAAATATTTTACAACATTTGCTTTGATCTGCCCACCTTTGTTTGCAGCATAACCATAGTCATAAACACCGTCATCGGTTCTTAAAAACCCACCGATGTTGTAATGCAACCCTTCTGATATTGGTCCGCCTAAATTAAGGTCTAATCGATACATATCTTGATTAGGACTTGTAGATATTTTGACTAATCCTTCAAATTCATTACCGCCTGTTTTAGTTATATTGTTTACTAAAGCGCCAGCGGCACCTTGCATAATTATTGGAGCGGTACCACCTCTAATAGCTTCCGACTGTTTTATGGTTGCATCTACTTTAAAAAATTGATCGGGAGAAGGAATTGAATTTGTACCTGCTTGAAAAACAGGTAAACCATCTTCCATAATACCCATAAAAGCATAGCCGCCATCAGGAAACCCTCTTACTCTTACATTACCAGGTCCGTCACCACCAGTACTTTCTACCCATAAACCTGGTACAGATTTTAATAGATCTGCACTGTTACGAATAACACGGCTTTCCATTTCCTTAACGCTTAGTGTAGAAATAGCCACACTTGATTCAATCTTTTTACGAGGATTTGTAGTACCTGTTAGTACTACTTCTTCAAGTGATAATGCACTTTCAATTAAGGTGATGTCGATGGTTGTTTTGCCTTCTATTAACACCTCTTGTTGTGCAAAGCCAGAGTAGGAGAATAATAATTTAGTAGCAGCATTAGGTATTGTAATTGTGTAGTTACCGTCAAAATCAGAAACAGAACCAATGGTAGTATTTACAACCTGTACTGTTGCCCCAGGCAGCGGTTCACCTCTTTCATCTTTGATAGTACCGGTAATTGTAGATTCTTGTAGTACGTCATCAAAACTATGGTTTGTAGAAGCCCAAGAGTTGAAAACATACAGTAACGATAGCAATAAGAACATCGTTGAGGTGCCAATTCTTAACTGAAGAAAGGACTTACTTGTTGAGTTAGGTTGATTGTTGGTTTTCATAATAGCGTTATGTTAAAATACAATTTATATTGTATCAATTTAATACAATAGTATATAATTATTTCTATATTGCCAAAAAAGAACATAAAAAATTACGTTTATCTCTTTTTTAATCGTTAATAATTAATGAATATGTAGTTTTGAGAGTAAATGTAAATGTGTGTAATTAATTAGCTATACTTGGTAATCTCAAAGAATTGATGATTTAATTGATTGGTGAAAATCAAATCTTAGCAAATAGAAGTAATGAGCTAAAGTGGTGATTATCTTTACGACATGAGTAATGATGAAGACTTATAAAGAAAATATTATGAAACCTGTAATAGATGATGTTACTAGTTATATAGTGCAAAATTATTTAAGTATAAATGTTTTTGACATTAATGATTATCAACCGGGTCATTCGGTGGATTGTGTGATTTTTGGATACCAAGATCAAGAATTGAAAATTCTACTTATGAAAATGAAATTTGGGGAGTTTTACGCTTTACCGGGTGGATTTATTAAGATTAACGAGCATATAGATATGGCTGCTCAGCGTGTTTTGTATGATCGTACGGGATTAAAAGATATATTTTTGGAACAATTTTATACGTTTGGGGCAGAAAAAAGACCATCATTATGGGATATTAAAAATGAAAAAGGAGAGCCGTTGTTCGAACAAATTTCCGAAGTTAACCCCGAGTTGGCCATATGGTTGGAAAAAAGATTTATGACCACTGGTTATTTTGCTTTTGTTGATATAAATAAAGCAGCACTCAGTCCGGATATTGCTAGTGCTTCGTGCGATTGGGTCAATGTTGCGAATATTCCAGAACTTCTATTTGACCATTCGTTTATAGTTCAAAAATGTTTAGAACAAATAAGAATACAGTTAAATTACTTACCAATCAGTAAATCTTTATTACCAGAAACATTTACCATTAGCGATGTTCAAAAATTATATGAAGCAATTCTTGGTATTAAACTTGTACGAAGTAATTTTCAGAGAAAGTTTTTAAAACTTGATATTTTAATCCGTTTAGAGAAAAAAATGACCGGAGCTTCAAACAAAGCCCCTTATTTATATATGTTCGACGAGGAAAAATACAATGCTTTATTGCAAAAAGGAATCGGATTGATTTAATCACTTAACGGCTAAGCATATTTATGCATTTTTTCACATCAAAGATTTGTATTCAGATGAATAGGGTGGTGAATAGTTTTAATTAGTTTCGATACTGGTTTAATCTGTTTAGATAAAGATCATTAGTTAAACAGACGTTCAGAGTTTATTTTAATTGAATAGTACTACATGCTATTTTTACTTACTTCAATTTCCTTGATAATCGTTAAAGGCTTACCATAAGTTGTAAATCCGTTCAGCATGATCTCATAGGTGCCTTCAAGGTCAGAAGTATAGAATTCAAAATTGTAATCGCTATCGGTGATGTTAAAGGTTGGTTTCCATAATAACATTCTTCTGTAATCCGGAATTCTATCATAAGAAACATCCTCCGGTGGATAAGATTGTACAAAATAGTTCTTTTTGGCTACGGGTTGGGTAAACGGTACAACTAGGCTATTTTTAGCAGTATAGGTGTCTAGAAAATTTGCATCGAAAGTTTCAATAGAAATAATACCTTGATACTCTTTTTGACCCAAACGAAATTGATCTCTTGTCAAGCTTATTTTTTCAATGTTTCGGGCATCAAAGGTTCTGATTTTTTCGTGATGAGGTATGAATACCCCGTCTATTAAGACAATGGCAGGAAAATCGTTGTAATCTTCATCATAAGATTTAAAATCTTGACCAATTCTTATATAGGCGTCACTGGTATTCACTTTTCTAAAGCCTGCGAATTTTACTACTTCTACCAAAGTTTCTTCAAGGGTAGGAAAACGCGTGTATTCATCAAGAATGATAACTTCTGGTATGCCACCGTTAAAAATATCTATGGGATTACTTTGTAAAATAGAATCTGGTTTGGCACCAAAGAACTGATTTTCTATTTGGTTTAGTACGCTTCTGCTCTTTATATATTCCGCCTGCTGTTTTGATAATCTGAAATTTGCGAATGATAGATCGGTTATATCAATATGCTTAGGTGTTCCTTTTTCTATAGTATACGTTTCGCTTTGGTCTTCAACCTGTATTACCGCCATTGGGTTTTTACGGTCTTTGCGTATGTAAGAATAGAAATTTCCATTTTGGTCGGTTTTTGAAAACTTCAATAATGATTCTTTCCCAGGAATAGAAATAACAACGGGAAGGTTCTCAGCAGGTAATCCTGTCTTAGTATTTTTTACGGTGCCGTAAACTAGCTCTCCTCGTTGTTCTGGCAAAAAAATGCTATCGCCAATAGTTTGTTTGATTTCCTTGTCGGCATTGAAGTAGGCATTGCCATAAGTAATGGAGTTTAACGCGGGCGGAACATCAATTTCTTCTTTTCTTTTCACCTTGAGGGTATATGAACCATGACCTAAAGCTCCTTTGTAATTTTTAATGGATAAGTTCACTTTTTCTCTTGGGAGATATGAAGCTTTTGAAGTTTTTAAAGAAATGATCGATGCGTCTGAAACTGATTTTTTGTCTAGATTGTTTTTATCAATGTTAGCTGTGGTTTTGTTCAATAGTAAGGTTTGATCAGCCATATATGGGTTGATAATGATTATATCGTCTTTAAAAACCTGAGGTAGACCTGAATTTTTCATCCATTGCGTATAGCCTAAAAGTTTATATCTGCCCGACGGTATATCGGTCGTGATAAAAAAGTCACCATATCCATGTCCTTTATTCAACTTTATCTTATGTTCAAAAACGAACTCTTTAGCTTCGTTTACCAGTGCTACATAACCAATGGTACTTATGTTGGTAGGCTTATTAGTTTGAGCGTTAAAACAATGTATAGTGTAATACAGGTATTCTCCAGAGAACGATAATGGACCGCTATGATCCACATATGCTTTTTCTTGAGGTACTTTTTTTAGACTCAAAAGGTCGCTACCATCTTTGATTACATATTGGGCGCTACCGAGATTGGCGATTAAAATGATTATTGCGGTAAGTATTTGTGTTGTCTTCATAAGTGTTATTTAATCTACCCAAAAATCTGGTTCAATATTACTACCTAAAGCTGTACAATCTCCGCATACTCTTGGTACAAATATGTGTGGTCCGCCACAATCTTCCTCATTAACATTTGGCTTCACATAACTTATTAAATCAAGATCTACTTGTTGAATTACTGATTGTGGACATGGGTTAGGACCTCTCATTCCACTAAAACAAAAAGAAACATGAGATTCTGGTGCTGTCAATTCACTGCAATTAAAAGGGTATGGGGGTAATTCTTCATTCGGATAAAAATCGATGTAATTGAAAAAGAGCCGATCTTTAGAAACGGATACTACATCAAAAAAACCGATTACAGTACCCTGAGAGCCATCGTCTGCAGAAAGGTTACCTTCTAAAAATCCGGGTTGTATTTGAGAAAAAATACTACCGGTTTGGCTGAAGTTATTCAATTGATCGTAGAAACTAAAAGATGCTGCACTTGAAACTAATTGTTCTACTTCAATACTATATCTATGGCTTATAATAAAGTTTTCTTGGTCAATAAAACGTACCATAAACTTTGTAATATTATCATCTAAGTTACCTTGTTGAGCTTGAATGATAGAATTAGAAAGGTTATTGCCATAGCAAACCTGTTGTTCTTCTTCTCGTTCTACAATTTCAAGGTCATAAGTTACTTCTGGTAAGGCGCATGGATCGTAATTGGTAAGCTTAAAAGCTTCTGGAGACCAATTCGGAGCAATAATTTTATACGTTTCATCATAAGTATAGCGTAAGTTTTGAACGGTACCTGACTCTATCGTATTATCTACGAATATGCCAATACCTTGTGCTCCAGATTCACTTGTCGTTTTTTCTGCGTAAAGATTAGAGATAGCTGCTAAACCTTCAATTTGCATATTGGTAGAGGTGTATCTTTTTCCACCTGATGTAATAATATTCAATTGATATACATTGCCCATTTCAGCAGCAAATTCAATATCAGATTCATAAATACCCGGACTTGCCTCATTAAAAGAATAGGTGGTGCCATTACTGTTTTCAATTGAAACCGTAGCATTAGTTTCGTAGCGTACCAAATCTCTATTAATATCTCGTATTGGTGTGTACGGATTGTAAACGGAGTCTATTCCTAAATCTACTAAAGTGTCCATTCTGCTTAATGCTACCGTATGTTTTTTTAGTTCGTTGGTTAGGGTGGCTTCTACAATTAATATTTTTAAGACTTCATCATCTGCGGCTATACCCAAATCAACCTCTTCAATGCATGATGCTAAAGTGGAAATGCAAATTATAAATAGAATTAATTTTTTCATTTATAGTAATTTTCTATTCTTTAAAACTTGAAATTATAGGTAATGGAAGGAACTGGAATGGAGAAAATGGAACTTTGTAGCGCCTTAACTTCACCATTATCTGTTACGAAAAATACCGAATACGGATTATTTCTTCCTAAAACATTATAAACGGATATAGTCACAAAACTATGTGCCAATTTATTTTTCTTATGGTTTCCTTCAATGTTTAATCCCAGATCTAAACGATAGAAGTCGGGTATTCTAAACTTGTTTCTATCGCTAAAAGCAACAAAATCTGCGTTATTGAATCTAAATGTGCCTACGGGGTAGGTAATAGGTCTACCAGTTTGGTACACAAAATTTGCAGATATGCTATATCGCTTTGTAAAACGATAGTTGGTAATAACACTTACATCATGGGGCTTATCAAAATTAGAGGGAAAAAATTCACCGTTGTTAATTCGCTCCTCACTAAACTCGCTGTCAAAACGATATAACGATCTAGAGTAGGTGTAACTCAACCATCCGTTTAAATCACCACTTTTCTTTTTTAATAAAAATTCTACTCCGTATGCCTTTCCGTCACCCTGTAATATCTGTGTTTCTACATTTTCGTTTAAGAAGAGGTTGGCACCGGTTTTAAAATCAAGCACGTTTTCCATCTTCTTGTAATACCCTTCAATGCTTAATTCATATTCGTTTTCTTTAAAGTTTTTATAGAAACCAAGAGAGGCTTGGTAGCCCTTTTGTGCTTCAATATTCAGGTCAGAAAGTTTCCATGTATCAATTGGTGAAACTGTGGTGTTATTTGAAAGGGTATGTAAAAATTGATACGAATTGTTTAGACTGGCTTTTACAGAAAAATCTGGAGTAAATAAATACCTAGCGGAAACCCTAGCTTCTGGTCCGCCATAGGTTTTTATATTTTCATTACTTGAATAGGCTATGGTGTCTTGAACGGTAGATTCATTCTTTGGCATCCCTTCTTCATAGGTTCTTTGCGTAGCCTCGCCCAATGCAGCAAAAAATGCATATCTCACCCCTAAATTGACAGAAAGTTTATCACTAACCGTAATTTCATCCCCTATAAATAGTGCGCCCTCAACAGCTTGTTCTTTATCAATAGTAAATTCGCTGATGTCCGACTCGTTTCCGTCAGGTTCTATGCTTCCGGGGTTAACGGAATAGTATTTGGCTGAACCACCATAGTCTAAAGTGTTTTTATCATTTAGAGCTGTACGAAGCTTATATTTTAATTCGGTTTCGTTAATGCTGTAATCAAGCTTAAAATCACTGTTCGATTCACCGTCAAAATCAATTCCGAATCCGTAATTACTATTATCGACAATAAGTGCGCTATTGGTTTTATCACTCATTCTATGGTCCCAACGCACAGAAAAAAGACGATTGTCATAATTGTATAATGAATCTGAGGTGATACTAAAAGCATCTCTGCTATAATATGCAGTCGCTTTCACTTCATTTTTGTCATTTATTTTTTTGTGATATTTAACGATGCCGTCAAAAAACGAAGCGTTGCTATTGCTTAACGATTCATCATCTAAAGACCGTAAAATCCAGTCCGCATAAGCACCTCTGCCACCAACGACAAGGGATGATTTTTCTTTTTCTAGCGGAATTTCCAATGCTAAATTTCCGGTAACAGGACCAATAGAACCTTCGCCTGAGAATTTTTCTACATTACCATTTTTTGTTCTGATATCGAAGACCGATGAAAGACGACCGCCAAACTCTACAGGAATAGCACCTTTATAGATATTTACGCCCTTGGTCGTAAATGGATTCAATGCTTGAAAGATTCCGAAAAAATGCTGTGGGTTGTATATAACCGCATCGTCTAACAGTACTAAATTTTGGTCTGTTTTACCGCCACGAACGTTTAATCCCATTGCACCTTCACCCGCAGATGAAATACCAGGCAATGCCTTGGCGACTGACAAAATATCTCGTTCCCCTAAAACTAGGGGAATGTTCTTAGACTCTTCAGAATCTATTTGCTCACTACCTGTAATAACTTCCTCTACATTTTTATAAGCATCTGCCTCTACTACAACTTCGTCTAATTGTTGTAGCCCTTCTTCCATCAACAAATCTAAATTACCATTATTGTACATGATGACTTCACGTTCTGTAGATGCAATACCCATGGCGCGTATACTTAGTACGTTATAGCCCGAAGGTAATGTTAAAGAGTAATTTCCGTTCGAGTCGGATACAGTAATTCGGTTGGAGCCTTTAACGCGAATAGTTAAATCTGGAATAGGCTCACCTGTTTTAGAATTTATGGCTCTACCGGTTAATTTATAGGATTCTTGTAAGTTATTAGGGTCGCTTTTGCCCACTTTTGCAACGTCGTAATTTCGTTTAACCTGAGTATTGGTGGTATAAAATGTTGGGGGTGGTGCGTTGGCTTTTGTTTGTTTGCCGTTATTTTCTTCAACTACTTCTTCTTGACCAAAAAAGCCATTGGGTAGGTCGTCATATACTATGGTATTCTCTAATAGAATTATTCGTTTATCTGTCTCTAATACATGAAAATTCAATGAGGTTTCAGCAAAAAGTAATTGTAATGCAGTGGTTAAGTTTTCATTTTCAAAATTGGCAGTTATAGAAATGTCTTGAATCCAAGAATCTAAATAGTAAAATTGATAACCTATTTGTTCTTCAACGTCTGTAAGTACAGATGTTAACGGTGTATTAGAATACTGACCGCTTATAGTTGTTGTTTGTTGCGAATAACTAGTACAGAGAGTTAAAAGCAATACAAGGTTAACTACGGTCCTTTTAAAAAGTGTTACCTCGCATACAAATATGCTTGGTGTAATAAAAGTTTTAAATAAACTATTATTTATTGTTCGGTCAGTCATGGTGGTTGGTTGGATCTTTACAAGGTAAGGAAAAGTATATTATAACAAAATGTGATATTTAAAATAATCACATCTATTTATTGAAAAAAATAGAAATAATAGCTTTCTTTCTATCAATATGATTTTTTACTGCTAATGTGTTTATAGAGAAAGCTTTAATTAATGAGTGTATTCATTTTAATCACATTGATATTTTAGTATTTATCAGTATTTTATTACTATTTTTATCATAAATACTTGTTAAAATAAATACGTTGACTCCAATTTCCAATAGAATAGAACTTCAAGAAAGGCATCACCAAATTTTTATAGAACAAGCGCCTACCGCAATTGCAATGTTAGACAAAAACATGGTGTATTTAGCTGTATCTAAACGCTGGTTAAAAGATTATAAGTTAGATGAGCAAGATGTAATCGGTCGTAGTCACTATGATGTTTTTCCAGAAATTGGCGATGATTGGAAAAAAAACCATCAAGATTGCCTAAAAGGAGCAATAAATATTTGCGACGAGGCTCCTTTTAAAAGGGCGGATGGATCCATACAATGGATATATTGGGATGTGCGCCCATGGTATAATTTAGATAGTGAAATTGGGGGCTTGCTTATGCATACCGGCGATATTACCGAGCAAAAGGAAAAGGAACTCGAAAAAAAGCGATTTGAAACTATTTTAAGTGATTGTAGTGAGGTTGCCCGTATTGGTACATGGGAAATTAATACACATACAAATGAAATCATTTGGAGTGATATGGTGTATGAAATTCATGATGTTTCCAATGATTTTAAACCTAGTTTAGATAGTTTGTTAGAATTTATCGAAGAGGAAGTGAAGAGAGGTTTTTTAGAAAAATGTATGCTCGATTTACTTGAAAAAGGTAAAGAAATGAATGAGGAGTTTGAAATTAGAACTCCAAAAGGTAACCTTAAGTTTATTAAGGCAATTGGAAAGATAGAATATGTAGAGGGCTTGGTTACCAGGGTATTTGGTATCGTACAAGATATTACCCAAATTAAAGAGTCTGAAAGAGAACTTAATAAAGCTTACAATGAATTGGATGCTATTTTTAGCTCAAGTTCTATTGCTGTGATTTCTACGGATAAAGATGGAGTGATCAATCGCTTTAATAGTGGTGCAGAACATTTACTTGGTTATTCGGCAAAGGAAATGATCGGAATTAAAAAACCTGAAATTTACCTTTTTGAAGAAGAATTGAATGTCTTTAAAAAAGATATGCAACTTGAATTTAAGGGGGATTCTAATGATGCTGATTTTAACTATAGAAACGAAAAGATTTTCAATACCAGGCAATGGACCTTTAAAAGAAAGAATGGATCGACTTTTCCAGGGCTTAAATCATTGACGGCCATACAAGATAAGGATGGGTTAAACGACGGTTTTATAGCGGTCGTCACCGATATCTCTAAAATTAAGGAGGTTAAAGATGAACTGCGTAAAAAGAATGAGTTATTGAATTTTGCTGAGCAAATTACCATGATGGGGAATTGGAAGTGGAATGTAATAACTAATGATGTAAAATGGTCCAATAACCTTTATTCCATTTTTGATTTTGATAGTGAACAATCAGAACTTAATTATGATACCTATTTTAGTTTTGTTCACCCAGAGGATAAGGAGATGGTTACTCAACATGTAGAAACTGCAATCAAAATTAAGAAGTTTGAAAATTTGGTGCATCGTATTATGTTAAAGGATGGTACTGTAAAGACCATTAAGCTTATGAGTGAAATCTTTACTAACAACATAGGAGAGGTAATTGAGCTATTCGGTACTTGCCAAGATATAACCGAATCTAAAAAAGCCGAAGATAGGCTGTTAGAAGCTAAAGAAGAATTGAGAAAGAAGAATGATTTATTGAATTTTGCCGAACAGATTTCAATGATGTCTAATTGGAAATGGGATACGGTTGCCGATAAGGTTCAATGGTCAGAAAATTTTTATACAATTCTAGAACTTGACGAGGCTATAACTGATCTTAATTTCAACAGTTATTATAGATTTGTTCATCCGGAAGATATAGGAATTGTTGACAATCATTTTGAGCAAGTAAATAAAAATAAAATATGGGAGCGTTTTACACATCGTATTATTACAACTTCTGGCAAGGTTAAAACGATTCTCCTTTTAGGGAAAGTTTTCACTAATGAAAAAGATGAAATTATAGAAATGATCGGTACTTGCCAAGATATAACTGAATCTAAAAAAGCCGAAAACAAGTTGATCGAAGCAAAGCAGGAATTGGAAATCTTTACCAAAAAATTATCTTTACAAAACCAACAATTGGCAGATTTTACCCATATTACATCGCATAACCTTAGAGCACCCGTTGCCAACCTTAATTCTTTGTTGGAAATTTATTCTTACGCTGAAGATGAAGAAGAACGAACAGATATCTTCAATAAATTCAGTAGCGTTATTGATCATCTTTCTTCTACCCTTAATACATTGATCGAGGCGTTAAAAGCAAAAGTGGGTGATGCCAATGAGCAAAAAGAACAAATTGAATTTAATGAGGTTTTAGAGAATACAGTTCAAATGTTAAGCGGAGCTATTTTAAAATCCAAAGCTGTTATTAATAGTGACTTCTCTAAGCTTTCAAGTATCTCCTACAACAAAATTTACATGGAAAGCATTTTCTTAAATTTAATAGGGAATGCCATTAAATATCGTGCTGAAGATAGAATACCTCATATTCAAATTAAAACCGAAATAAGAAACGGTAAGAATATCATTACCTTTAAAGACAATGGCTTAGGTATTGACCTTGATAAACACGGACATAAACTTTTTGGATTGAATAAGGTTTTTCATAGACATCCTGATGCCAAAGGGGTAGGTTTGTACCTAACCAAAACACAAATTGAATCAATGGGCGGTACCATTACCGCTACTAGTGAAGTAAATGTAGGTACTACTTTTACCATAAATTTTAATTAAGCTTATAATGAACGATATTCTAAAGACTTGCATCGTAGATGATGACTCCATATACCAATTTACCATGGTAAAAACCCTAGAATCTACTAAATTACCTTTGGAGATTATGGTCTTTTCAGATGGGGGAGAAGCAATCGATTTTATGTTAGATAACCTAAATCAAGACTCTTTATTCCCAGATGTTATATTCTTGGATATTGATATGCCGGTTATGGATGGTTTTCAATTCATGGAAGAATACGTGAAAATAAAACCTAGAGTCGGTAAAAAAATTACGATTTACATGGTATCATCATCTCTTGATCCTGTAGATATAGAAAGGGCTAAAAAAATTAGTGCTATATCTGACTATATCGTAAAACCAATTGGTCTTGGTAGATTGAAGAAAATAATCGAGGGTTTATTAGCGGATAGAAATGACTAGCATTTTTTAAGGCATTTCTTTGGTCAATAAAGTCAAGAAAAACTGATGTTTATAATTAATTTTGATTGTAATGGAAATTAGGTTAAGATTTTTTTTAGAGTGTTGATAATAATGCATTCTTACCTTGAAAATCAATAGTTGTTAAACATATTTTGTCTTGCCTACTTTGTTATG
This sequence comes from Maribacter litoralis, assembly GCF_902506355.1. NCBI lineage: Bacteria > Pseudomonadati > Bacteroidota > Flavobacteriia > Flavobacteriales > Flavobacteriaceae > Maribacter > Maribacter litoralis. The sequence goes on from NZ_LR733271.1 coordinate 2,044,655, forward strand.
GCAATGACATTTAAAACCGAATGGATATCAAAATACTGATATTTGTTCGGTTTTTTTTATGAAATACTAAAAGTCGGACGCTTCTTTTGTTTAGATATTAATCGTCAATGGTATTAACATTTATTATGACTGAAAATCTTCCACTCCGGTTAATTATATAATAACTTTGGTTCGTTAGTAAAAGCTTCTTCTTTCGACTACCCAGTCTTAAAAGAGGTGTGAAATTAGCATAAGTGATTCAACTCCAATTTATATTCGATAAAAATGAACAAGTATTTTAAAATAGCATTTGGCATAGTGTTTTTAACCTTAGTTGGTTGTAAGGAAAATCAGAAAAAAGTTGAAGCTGGTTCTCAGGAGAATTCTATTTTAGAAAGTGAAGAACATAGTGCAGATACTATTGTTCAAAAAGCGATAAATGCCCATGGAGGTAATGCTTATGATACGGCTAATTACGAGTTTGTATTTAGAGATAAAATGTATATGTTCAATAATTCTGATGGATATGCCTATCGTGTAAATTTTAGGGACAGTTTGGGGAATAGAATTGAGGACAATTTAATTAACGGAACCTTTAATAGAAAGATAAACGATGAATCGGTTGATCTTTCTAAAGAGGATATTGCCATACATAGTAATGCCTTAAATTCCGTTATATATTTTGCTACGTTGCCCCATAAATTAAATGATAAGGCGGTACATAAAGAAAGTGTAGGTGAAACTGTAATCAAAGGAGAAGATTATGATGTGGTGCGCGTTACTTTTAATAAAGAAGGAGGCGGTACCGATCATGATGATATTTTCATGTACTGGATAAACAAGAAATCTCACTATATAAATTACTTAGCCTACAGTTACAGTGTTAATAATGGTGGAGTGCGTTTTAGAAGTGCTTACAATCCAAGAACTATAGATGGTATCAGATTTCAAGATTACATAAATTGGAAGGCACCCGTAGGTACACCATTGGAAGAGTTACCGAATTTATTTGAAAACAACCAGTTAAAAGAGCTTTCTAGAATAGAGACTACCCAAGTACGCAATTTAAATACTGCCAAATTGCACGATTAATCCGTCGCTTTATAAACCCGATTTACTTATTGTATCTTTGAGAGAATACGCTGAATGTATGTTCATTTGCGTATAATAAAACATGGTGTTTAATTAAACTACGTCTTACTATGAAGGGTGAAACCTTATTTGATAGTTTTAGGGACATTTCTGCCAAAGAGTGGAAGCAAAAAATACAATACAATTTAAAGGGGAAAGATTACAATGAAGAAGTGGTGTGGAATTCACCCGAAGGTATCATAGTAAAACCCTTTTATCATGCTGAAGATCTTGAGCAATTAAAGATGAATTCGGTTAAAAATTCCTCTTGGATTTTTGGGCAAAGTATTTATGCCGGTAATGCCATTATGGCGAATGAAAGTGCGCTCAAAAGTATACAAAAAGGTGCTGAGGCCATACATTTTAATATTCCGTCAGAGAATATAGATGCAAGTATAGTTTTGAACAATATTGACTTAAAAAAGGTCAATGTGTATTTTGATTTGCAATTTTTGTCTAAAAATTACATAGAAAATATACTTGATAAAGTTGCAAATGCAAATACAATCCATTGGCAAATTGACCCTTTAGGTCATTTGTCCAGGTCGGGAAATTGGTATAGTAATATGTCTTCAGATATTGCTCTGATTAACGCGTTATCAACTTTGCCTATCGATAATCTTTTAAGCGTAGATGTATCACTTTATGAAAATGCAGGCGCAGATATCGTACAGCAATTGGCTTTCGGGTTGTCTCATGCCAATGAATATTTAAATATACTGGAGCAAAGTGAAAAATTAGATACTTTAAAAAGTATCGATTTTAAAATATCGGTCGGGGGTAATTATTTCTTTGAAATTGCCAAGTTAAAAGCTATACGAAACCTTTGGAATGTTTTGTGCGAAGCCTATAAAATTTCAATTCCGTGTCATATTGTTTCGCAACCTTCAAAACGTAATAAAACTATTTACGACTATAATGTAAATATGCTTAGAACCACTACAGAGTGTATGTCTGCCGTATTGGGCGGTTCTGATGTGGTTTTTAATTTGAATTATAATGCCATTTATAAAAAAGAGAATGATTTTGCCAGTCGTATCGCTTTAAATCAACTTATTTTACTGAAGGAGGAGAGTTATTTTGATAAGGTGGAAAATGCCACCGATGGTAGTTACTATATTGAAACGATTACGCATCAATTGGCAGACAAAGCTTTACTGCTTTTTAAGGCAATTGAAAAAGATGGTGGTTTTTTAAAGCAATTGAAGAATCATACCATTCAAAACAAAATTGCCGATAGTGCCCGTAAACAGCAAGAGAAGTTTAATGCGAAAAAGACAGTTCTGGTGGGTACAAATGCATTTCAGAATGAAGAGGATAAAATGAAACAGGAGTTGGAACTGTATCCGTTCATAAAAAAGAACCCAAGAAAAACTCTAATTACTCCCATTATTGAAAAACGCTTGGCAGAAGAACTTGAGCAAAACCGTTTGTCACATGAGTAGAAGAGACTTACAACATATTCAGTTAGCTACTTTAGAAGGTATAGATAACGTTCAAAACAATTTTGAAAAAGACTCCGAAGACGCTTTGTTTACTACTGCGGAAAGTATTCCGTTGAAAAAAAGATATGGCAAAGAAGATTTAAATAGTGTTGAGCATTTAAGTTTTGCAGCGGGTATGCCGCCATTTCTACGTGGACCGTACGCAACAATGTACGTGCAACGCCCTTGGACTATAAGGCAATACGCTGGTTTTTCCACAGCAAAAGAGAGTAATGAGTTTTATAGGAAAAATTTAAAAGCTGGTCAAAAAGGGTTATCCGTAGCGTTTGATCTGCCAACGCATAGAGGTTATGATAGTGATCATGAGCGTGTGGTCGGTGATGTTGGCAAAGCTGGTGTAGCCATTGATACTGTTGAAGATATGAAAGTGCTCTTTGATGGTATTCCACTAAACGAAATGTCAGTATCTATGACCATGAACGGAGCTGTACTTCCTATCATGGCATTTTATATAGTTGCGGCAGAAGAGCAAGGGGTTTCTTTGGATAAATTATCTGGTACGATACAGAACGATATCCTAAAGGAGTTTATGGTTCGTAATACCTATATCTATCCACCAAAACCTTCTATGCAACTGGTGGCGGATATTTTTGAGTATACGAGTAAGCACATGCCTAAATTCAATAGCATCAGTATTTCAGGATATCACATGCACGAAGCTGGCGCACCTGCGCATTTAGAATTGGCGTATACGTTGTCTGACGGATTGGAATATATTAGAACGGGCTTAAAAGCCGGATTACAGATCGATGATTTTGCCCCACGACTTTCCTTTTTCTGGGGTATAGGGATGAATCATTTTATGGAAATTGCCAAAATGCGTGCGGCAAGAATGTTGTGGGCTAAAGTGGTGAAAGAATTTAATCCGAAGAACGAGAAATCATTGATGTTGAGAACACATTGTCAAACTAGCGGATGGAGCCTTACGGAACAAGACCCGTTCAATAATGTAGCAAGAACTACAATAGAGGCAGCAGCGGCGGTTTTTGGGGGCACTCAGAGCTTGCACACCAATGCATTAGATGAAGCAATAGCCTTACCTACAGATTTCTCTGCGCGTATAGCAAGGGAAACACAATTGTACCTGCAACATGAAACGAACGTAACTAAAACGGTCGACCCTTGGGCAGGAAGTTATTATGTAGAGAAACTTACGCATGATTTAGTACATAAAGCATGGGAGTTGATGCAAGAAGTGGAGAACCTGGGCGGAATGACCAAAGCTATTGAAACCGGTATACCAAAAACACGTATTGAAGAAGCTGCCGCTAGAAAACAGGCGCGTATAGACAGTGAGCAAGATGTTATTGTAGGTGTAAATAAATATCAGTTGACAGAAGAGGATGAACTTCAAATTTTAGAAGTTGATAATAAAGAGGTGCGTAGACAACAACTACAGCGTTTAGAAGAAGTTAAAGCAACTAGAAATACCGATGTAGTAATCGAAAAACTAAAGAATCTAACCACTGCAGCTACAAACAAATTAAAGAGTAGCGAATCGGAAGAAAATTTATTAGCTTTAGCAGTAGCTGCTGCTAGGGAAAGAGCCACTTTAGGTGAAATAAGCAGTGCATTAGAGAAAGCCTATGGCAGGCATAAAGCCATCATTAATTCATTTACGGGCGTGTATTCAAGAGAGATAAAAGAGGACGGAAGTTTTAAGAGAGCGCAAGAGCTAGCCGATATGTTTGCGGAGCAAGATGGTCGTAGACCTCGTATAATGATTGCCAAAATGGGTCAAGATGGTCATGATCGTGGGGCAAAAGTAGTTGCTACCGGCTATGCCGATCTGGGGTTCGATGTGGATATAGGTCCGCTTTTTCAAACGCCAAAGGAAACAGCAAAACAAGCAGTAGAGAACGACGTGCACATCTTAGGAATATCTTCTCTTGCTGGGGGACATAAAACTTTAGTACCCGAAGTAGTTAAAGAACTGAAAAGTTATGGTCGCGAAGATATCATGGTCATTGTTGGTGGTGTCGTGCCCAAACAAGACTATGAATTTCTAAAAGAAGCAGGTGCTACTGCTGTATTTGGACCAGGAACCAAAATTAGTCATGCTGCCATTCAGTTGTTGGATTTACTGTTGGAGTAGTATTATATAATTAAGCAAAAAATAAAAAAGCCGAGCAATTGATTGATTGCTCGGCTTTTTTAATATAAAGTGTAGTCGTTATGCCGTGGCAATTTCTCCTTTACTCTCCTTGTTCTTTAACCAGAAATAAAGAATGGTGAACAATACAATTAAGATAGCAGGGAAAAGTACCATGGTACTTAAGGTTTCTTGACCTGAGACTAATTCTAATTCATCACCAGTAAACCCTTGTGCTTCTGCTGCAGCTCTATCGGCATCGATCCAACCCCCAATAATGGGTTGAAATATTGATGTGGAGAACATACCAATAGCACCAATGATCGACATGCCCAACGCTCCGGTTTTTGGAGTTTTAGTAGCTGTTAAACCAATCATGTTTGGCCAGAAATAAGCAACACCCAAAGCGAATATTATAGCAGCAACGTATGCCATTGTCCCAGTTTGTGTACTGAACAGATAAATACCTAAGGTGGCAAGAATTGCAGATCCTAAAAGAACACCCGTTTGATTGAATTTGGCTACCATGCTACCTCCAAAGAAACGTGCAACCGCCATTAATCCGGCAGTCAATGCTAAAATTAATGTAGGCTCGGCACCACTTTTAGATAGTATGAGACCTACCCATTGGTTTGGTCCAAATTCCGAAATAGCAGTCAATGCCATACATACTCCAATGAATAAGAATAATGGCGTAAACATACCTTTTAAGTTTCCGCTAATGGTTGCTGCTTCCTCTATTTTAGCTTTAGGCCATGTTTGACCATAAAATAAGAATGCATAAATAATAGCAGGTATTAATAGTAGCCAAACTTGACTTTGTCCGGTAATTCCAAAATCTGTCATGAAACCAGATAACAAACTACCTACGGCAATACCACCAGGAAACCACATGTGGAATCTGTTAAGCATCGTACTCATTCTGTTGCCTTTATAAGCATCGGCGATCATGGGGTTACAAGCCGCTTCGGTACATCCGTTACCTAGACCTATTAGTAAATTTGCTATTAAAAGTCCTATATAGTTGCCAGAAAAAATTAAAAGTAAAATACCGATAGAATGTGCAAAAAAAGCAAATTGCATAATTACCTTACCACCTACTTTATGATAGATCAAACCGCCAATGACCATGGCAATTGGGAAACCTAAAAACCACATAGATGTAATTAAGCCGGCCTGACTAGCGCTTAATTCTAATTCTGTTTTTAGCTGGTCTAAAATACCTGCCGCTATGGCAAATGAAAAAGCTGTGGTGATAAGGGCAAAGCAACTGGCATAAAAGAGCCTGTTGGCATTTACTTTAGAAGTCGTTGTAGAACTTTCCATATTTGAATTGATTTAGTTGTTGTTTTGGTTAATTTGCTAAACTAATAAAAATGAAATAATATCAATGCTTTTTTAGTAAAATGATACCTAAACTACGACAGAATGCACAAAAAATAGCATTTACACAATTTTTAGTGTTTTTTATGTAATAGTATACGTAGCTTTTTTTGAGGTATTGTGTTGATAATGAAGTATTAGGTAACTTGTAGCTGAAATAACTCCATTGAAACCTAAAATTATGAAACACTGTATATATGTCCTTTTAACCTTTTTAGTAATCGGTTGTGCAGATGAAAATAAAGGAAATGAGAATCAAAAAGTACTAGAAACCGAAACGGTAAATAGAAATTATAATCCTGAAGCTAATTTAGAACGTTTGGGTATTGTACTTAGAGATCAAGGAACTCCCGTAGCAAATTATGTACACGCTGCAAGAACGGGCAATCTATTGTTTTTGGCGGGTAAAGGACCAAAGCAAGCTAATGGTGAAAATATTGTAGGCAAATTGGGCGATAGTTTAACTGTAGAGCAAGGTTACCAAGCGGCAAGAGAAGTGGGAATCAATCAATTATCGGTTTTAAAGGCTGAATTGGGTAATCTTAATAAAGTGAAAAGAATAGTAAGTGTACATGGTATGGTGAATGCTTCACCAGATTTTAAAGACCATTCTAAGGTTATTAACGGCTATTCAGATTTAATGGTTGAAATTTTTGGTGACAATGGCAAGCATGCGCGTGCCGCAGTTGGTATGGGGTCCTTACCTGGCAATATGGCTGTTGAAATAGAAATGGTCGTTGAGGTTTATGAGTAATTTATTTTAAGCGATCTAAATGTTCACCTGTAAGGTGGTGCACATTTGCCGTTATCTTTTCTATAGGCCAGTTCCACCATTTCAATTCAAGAAGTTTGGTTATGCCTTCATCAGAAAACCGTTTTCTAATCACTTTGGCAGGATTACCACCAACAACGGCATAAGGCGGTACATCTTTTGTAACCGTTGCATTACTTGCAATAATGGCACCATCTCCAATATTGATTCCGGGCATAATGGTAGCGTTGAATCCTATCCAAACATCATTGCCAATTACAGTATTTCCTTTGGTAGGGTAGGTTTTTCCATCCATGGCATGTTGCCAATCTTTACCGAAAATGGCGAATGGGTAGGTCGAAATTGATTTACTTAAATGGTTGGCACCGTTCATAATAAAAGTAACACCTGAAGCGATCATACAGAACTTACCAATTATGAGTTGGTCACCTACAAAATCAAAATGATATTTTACGTTTTTCTCAAAGTTGGCTACATCTTCAAAATCATCATAATAGGTGTAATCACCAACAACGATATTTGGGTTTTTGATAATATTCTTTAAGAAACATAATCTATCATAGTTTTCTAATGGAAATAAAGTGTTTTTGTCAGGAATGGTCATAATTTGATTTTGAATGAGAAAAACTTATGAAAGTTATGGTTTTAAAACATCCATTTCATCATGAAAAAATGTAACCAACCGATTGCTGCCATAACGTGGCGCAATAGCATCTTCAGCCATTAAAGTTAAGAAAAACTCTATTGGTCCGTAGGTTTTTGATGAAGTGAATGTTCGAACTAATTTTAGAATCGATTTTCTGATCCAATGGGGTATATGAATAATGTTTATTGGTTTTCCACTGGCCAAAAGAGCCAGTTCTGCTATTTCGTTTTGGGTTAAAATATCCGGACCACCGATATTGATTTCTTCGTTCGATACTCGAATACTATCTACACAAGCAATGGCTAAATCTTTGCCATGGATGGGATTTATTTTTTTCTCTCCACTACCAAAAAGATACACTTTTCCCTTCTTGGCCATATTTAAAAAGTCTTTCATATCTGAAAAGAATCCGTTTGGGCGTATGATGGTATAGTTCAAACCAGAAGCAATCAATTCATCTACAAATAACTCTTTGGCTTCAATAATTTTTAAATTTCTATGTTGTTTTCCGTTTAGGACAGAAACATATACGAACTTTTTAACGCCAGCTTTCTTAGCTTCTTGTAGTAGGTTTTTATTGGCTTGGTAATCAACATCCATATACGTTAATCCATCTTTTTGGCGTGTTATGCCAACAGTTGAGATTACTGTGGTTACTCCTTCAAAATACCCATGCAAAGTTTTGCTATCGGTTACCTCTGATTTTATTATTTTAGTATGGCTATTTGCTAAATGTGCCGCTTTTTTGGTGTTTCTAGCAAGAATTATAGTCTGTATACTACGTTGGTAGAGTTCTTGGGCTATGTAATCGCCTAAATAACCAGTAGCTCCTGCAAGTATTACGGTCTCATCTTTTTCCATTTACTTTGCTTTTTACTTTAGACAGATTTTTTAATTGTGATAAAACAGATACCATAAAATCAACATGCTTTTTTTGATACGCTGTCTGGTTAAAAGTACCCGTTAAATACACGTCTAATTCTGGACAGTAGTACATAAATGAGCCAGAAGTACCCGAATGACCTATGAGCGTTAAGCTTGGTAGATGTTGATATAGTTTTTTCAATTGAAATTTTCTAAGTCCGTATCCATACTCTAACCCATAAGATTCATCGGTCCAACTTTGCATTGACTTAAAACTTTTTTTTGAAATGATTTCAGCATTATATAAAGCGCGATAAAACGTGAGTAACTCTTTTGAGGTCGTTGCTAATCCTCCGCCGGCCCAATCGGCACTTAAGCTTTTAAATAAACTTATATCAGTGTCATCAAAATAAAATTCCGATAATTTTCCAGTAGTTGTATTTGCTGGTTTTGACCGTAACGGCATATGGGAATGTTCCATTTTTAAGGGATTAAAAATTTTTTCCGAAATAACTTCATGATATGGTTTACCTGTTAGTTCTTCTATTAATAAACCCAACAGAACATATTCGGTATCACAATAGTTGTAATCAGTACCGGGAACAAAATGAGCTTGTAGCTGGGATTTTGAAAAATCTATTAGCTCTTTAGGTTGCCAAAACCTATCAGGATGTGTAAATAGTTGCTTCATAAAAGGAGAACCTGTTTCTGGGGTATCCATAAAATAATCTGGTAGTCCAGAAGTGTGTTGTAACAGATGCTTTATCAGAATTTGCTTTGAATAATCTATACCGTTATACACGTGCAATTCTTTTATAATATCGCCCGCTAGATATTCGGCAATAGGGTCATCTATATCTAACTTACCATCTTCCTGCAATTGCATTATTAAGACGGCAGTAAACGTCTTGGCAACGCTGGTGCTGTGAAAAGGATTGTTTTTAGTTACTTTTTCTCCGTTTTTAAATGCTCCATTGCTATAATTCCAATCAATTTCTAACTTTTCGGAATACACAGAAAGAAAAGCATTGTGAACTAATTTATCTTGCAGTTGTGCATTAAATAGAGAATCTATCTTTGTTTTGACCTGTACCGCTTTTTGACTATAGTTTGATCCGTAAGTAAGAAAAACTATGATCAATAAAATTTTGATTTTCATGATTTTCTGCTTTTTGCTAGGGGTTAATGATGGGGGAACTCATTAAACTTTTTAATTACTCTCTAAGTAGACTTGAATGCCTTCTTCTATTTTTTCTTTGACCTGAAGATATTTAGCCTCATTTGCGCCAAATACGGCATCCATATTAGATAACATGGTATACCCCCATGAGCCATCATCAGCTAATTCTATGTATGTAGATACACCTGGGTCGTTGCCGCCATGTGCCCAATGATTGTTGTGCGAATACCAGAACAAACCATGGTTGTCGGCAAAATTGCTAGGAACTATACCGTCCGCTAATTGGTAATTAAAAAGCATATCGTACGAAGATGACCCAAATAACGTGGTGGCACCTCCGCTCAAACCTTTGCTCATTTCCAACAAATAGATACCCATATCTTTATTATTGGTGAACAGACCGCCTTCTGGGTAAGAATCAAAGGCATATTTGGGTAATGGAATGCCTTTTTCTATATAACATGTGGCAGTTGCGTTCGTATTTACTTCATCTAGATTAAATGTAGACGCATTCATTTGAAGGGGAGCAAGTATTGTTTGCTTGACATAATCATCAAATGACTGTTCTGTAACGGTTTCAATAATATACCCCATTAATGCGGTGCCGGTGTTAGAATAATTCCAGACCTCTCCGGGTTTTACATTGGCAAAATTAGCGGTACTGTATAAATCTCCATCTTCAAGAAAATAATTTGCTAAAAAATCTTCTAATGATTCACCAGCTCTTTGTTCCAATCCCGTAGCATCTTTTAAAATGTTTGCTCCTGTGGTTGAAGTATTCTCTCCCGGAAGAATATAATAGTTGTGAGCTAAATAGCTTTCTACATTATCAATTAATCCAGAGGTATGTGTTACCAAATGCCTTATTGTAATCACAGCATTAGGTTGTTTTGGATTGGTAATAGGTACAGGCAATAGTTCATTGATATTGGTGTCTAACGTAAAATGCCCGTCTGAAATAGCTTTTGCGGTTGCGGCACCAACAAATGTTTTGCTTAATGATGCTATGAAATTTACAGTTTGGTTTGTGTATGCTACCTCATTTTCAATATTCGCATAACCTACCGCATTTTGATATACGATTGCGCCATCTTTTACAATACTTACAGCAAAGCCAGGTATTTCTGAGTCTTCGGCCAGGGTTTTAAAATAAGTAGTTAATTCTGCACTAGTCATTGCTGCATCTGGTTCTGGCAATGTAGAAATGTCGTCGTCGCTCGAACAAGATGTCAAAAGCGTGATAAAGGCTAAAAGTAATATTCCGATGATTCTTGATAATGTTGTCATAATTGTTTGTTTTTTGATTGATGTTTTAATTATTATTTGATGCAAATATTTGGTATTATGGCGTACCAGTCGTTCTGATTTATGATTCGGTACTTTTTAATTTTACCCCGATTACAAGAAGGTATATGCACAGACTGATTTCTCCTAAATCTGCGGGAGCGGTAATATATTCAGAAAGGTTTTTGCTTGCCCCAGGTGATAAGAAGTAGAGCGCAAAATCTAATAGGTAACCTATACAACCTATCATAAGTAGGTATCCAATAATTTTTGGGAAGCCTTTGTGTTTAAGTATTAAATAGCCTAAAGGAAGTAGGCAGAAGCCAAAGAAAAGTTGCGCAATGTGGTAACCTTGGCTATGCATTTGTACATAGAAGACAATTAAGTTTTTCGTATTTATTGTGGACTCAAAAGTTGCACTTAACAAAAGCAAGGGTGCATAATGGTTCAGCATATTAATACACATTATGGCTACGGCAATACATACACTTAAGAGCATGGTTTTAGCTATCCATTCATTGATGTTCTTTAGGATACGGTAAAGAAACATGGCAAGTAAAAAGTAGGCGAATTGCATACCTAAATCACTTAGAAAACCTAAACGAAATAAAAACTCGTGCTCAAGAATATTCGATATTGTTTTTTCGTTGTTTTCTATATCTATAAGGCTAGCACGAACATACTTTTCTGCAAATACACCAAATATGATGACCAACAGATACAGTGCGCCTGCAATTCTAGCGGTGTTTTTGTTTGATTTCATGATGAATAAACCCTTAATTAATTGTTCTGTAGTGCAAACGGATTGCTGTCAACGGCTTTCCAAAGAGCTATATCTCTTGTTTTGGCTTTTGATAATGGATTTTGTTTCCATTTTTTAGCCAGTAGTATATTCATATTAAAATACCGGTTGTACATGTCAGTCCCATTGCCCATATCGACCATACCGTAGTGATAGCGGAAATCTAAAAGTAATCGTGATTTTTTCAGTTGAATTTCATAACCTAAGCCAAATTGAAGTCCGGCATCCCAACGGCTATAACTCTCTGCACTGGTTCCAAAATTCATTTTGGTTTTACTCGCTTCTAAAGTTTCAGTGCCTTCTTTTTTTACTCTTCCTCCTAAATTATAACTTACTACAGGTCCGGCATTCAAGTATATATCACATAGATGCAAACGAGCTAAAAGCGGTACGTCTAAGGTGTTGAAACGTATTCGTGTTTCTTGGTTCGTTAACGGGTTGTTCTGGCTTAATTTGGCACCCTTCATTACAAAGTACATTTCAGGTACTACAGAAAAATAATCAGTAATACCCAGTTGTAAAGATGCGCCAGCTTGTAAACCCCAATACCCTTTTTTAAAGTCTTTTATAGCATCATTGTTGTCCCCAAAACTCATACTGGTAGGGGTGTAATTTAATACAATGTCTAAGTACGTTTCTTGGGCAAATACATTAAATGTCAATAGGCTTATAACTATTAATAAAACTCCTTGTTTTTTCATGATTTGATTATTTTTTGATTGATGTTCTATTATTCGAACCACTTTTTAAATCATCACACTTTTTTTAAAAAAGTAGAAGCAGCTCAATTTCAAGCGCAAATTACTTGTCTTGGCCTTTTTAAAAGTTCGTATACACAGGTGTTGGTTCTAAAAAATAATTCAGAACCTTTTAAAAAGAGGAAATGGTTTAATGAATAAAAAAGAAGAAAATGCCGGGCTTATGAATTTGCCTTAACCCATTGTTTGGGCGTTTTTCCTGTTTCTTTTTTGAAGAAGGTGTTGAAAACGGTTTTGGAATTAAAGCCGCTATCATAAGCTAAACCTAAGAGTGTAATGTGTTTATTTTCAGGTAAAATTGCCAGTTGCTGAAATTCTTTAATTCTATAATGGTTTATAAAGTCGTTGAAATTTTTACCAAAGTGATTGTTTAACAACCAAGATAGTTTGTTGGGGTGTAGGTTGATTTCATACGCCAATTGCTTTAGTGATAATTCAGGATTGCAAAATCGCTTACTATTTGTCATTGTATTTTCTAATGCTGTAGCAAAATCATTTAATTCTTCGGCTTCAAAGGGAGTTGAGGAATTGTTGCTTTTTCCTTTTTCAATATTGCTAGGTAAAACCTTGCTGCTAAATAATTCGCTTACCAGGTTTTTGTAATTAGGTAATTGGTGTAGCGGAGCTAAAAATGGGTCATTGGAGAAATTTATAAACTGACCAGTTTTTATTTCTGTATGGTGTTTTAATAAGTTTAATGCATTATTTCTATCCTCATGTATTAAAATATAAAAATCCCAAGGCAAATGTGTACTGTTTTCAATTTTGTCATCAATTGCTACCTCAATATTTTGGTTTTCAAAATGATTGCTCCGGTTTACCAAATCAAATAATTTTTTGCAAAGATTGGGTCTTTCTAAATGTTTGTTTATCTCAATATATTTGATAAAAGAGCTATAATTATTTTGTTGTATGTAGCAAGCAGTTTTTAGTTCCATTGCCAGAACAAAAGTTGGGTCTATTTTAAGGGATACATCTAATGAAACAATTGCATTATCAAAATCTCCCTGTAAATAATAAATGTTTCCTTTGGTATAGTGGTGGTTTGGTGATAACGGATTTATTTCCAAAGCCGAATCAATGGTCGTTTTAGCTAAAGTAAACTTGCCTAAGGACGTTAAAATTTCGGATTTTGCTTCTAATGCTTCGGTGTATTTCGGGTTTATGTTTAAACATTTTTCTATATAGGATAAGCTTTCATTATACAACCAATTTCCCCAAAAACTGATGGTTGCTTTTCCAAAATAACCAACATGAGAAGTTGGGTTTAAACCAACCCCTTTATCTAAATAAAATGCGGCTTTTGCAATACCTTCTTTGTGGTCTATATATTGCCAGCTTGCCAAAATACCATAACACCAACCAATACCCACGTAGGCATCTGCAAATAAAGGGTCAATAACCACACTTTCTTCAAAATAAGTAATGGCAGTGTTAATGTCTTCTAAACGCCAATTTAATTGAAATGAACGTCCTTTTAGAAATAGTTTATAAGCTTCAATGTTATTGGTTGCCGATGCTACCAGATGTTCTTGCAGCTCAAAATGACCGAAATTTTCACGTATTTTATCGGCAATCAATAGGCTAATTTCATCTTGTAGTTCAAATATGTCAGTAAGTTCACGGTCAAAATTTTCAGACCATATATGAAACCCGTTATCGGTACGTATTAATTGAGCGGTAATCCGTACTCTTTCTTTAATAATACGAACGCTACCTTCTAACAAGGTTTCAACGCCAAGTTCATTTCCTATATGGCGTGCATCTAACGATTTGTTTTTATAAAAAAATGATGAGGTTCTAGCGGTAACTTTTAGCCCGTCAATTTTGGTAAGAGCATTGATGATTTCTTCAGAAATACCGTCTGAAAAGTAATCATTTTCAGTACTCCCAATATTTTTAAATGGTAGTACGGCTATCGATTTCGTGTTAAAAACAGCGTGCACGGGTCAATTAATATTTGTTTTTCGGGGATGACTTGGTTATTCGGTATTTTAAAAATACCAAATTTTCATAGAAAACTTCAAGGTTATGAGATATAGAACTTAGAAATGATAATCAGAACATTTACTTGTAGGATGTAGGCTACATTTATATTGGTAATAAAAGATTTATAAAGATAATTGTTGAAAAGTGTGATTTTATTCAGTCGAGTGCGAATCATATAATAAACAATCAAAAAATCAAACAGTCATGAAAAAATTAGTCAATCATCTAATGTTGTTCGCCTTTCTGTTTTCGATGTCATTTATTATGGCTCAAGAGAATTGGGAGCAACTTGAAAAAGCGCAAAGTGAAGTCACTAAACTGATTCAATTGCCCGACCCTACTTTTAAACCGCAACAACATCAGAAACTTATGGATGCTAAAGCCATGGCTGATTTAGGTTTGGAGCAGCTATATAAAAATGAGTCTAGAAAATTTACTGCTAAAGATGGAAAACAATTGTTCGCTTATCAATACAATAGCGATAGTAATACCACCATTCTTCTTTTACACGGAATTTTATCTAGTGCCTATATGATGAATAGAACAGCAGGTTTATTACAAGAAGCTACGCAAAGCGAAATTGTAGCGCTAGATTTTAGGGGTCATGGGCAATCTGAAGGAACTCCGGGCGATGTATCATACATAAACCAATATGTAGATGACGTCATAGATGTGGTTACGAGTATAAAAAAGGAAAAACCTAATCAAAAAATTATACTCGCCGGGCACTCCATGGGTGGTGGTATTATTCTAAGATATGCTATGGCTAAAGACGCTGTAGCAGTAGACGGGTATTTACTTTTTGCACCGCAATTGGGCGCAAATTCTCCAACAATAAATGTTGCTCCAGTAGAAGGGGATCAAGAACCATTTTTAAAACTGCATTTAAATAGAATTATTGGTATAAAAATGATGAACGCTATTGGTGAAACTAAGTATAATGATTTGCCTGTGCTTTTCTTTAACCTGCCAGAATCTATGCCTGTAACCAAGTATAGTTATCGTGCCAATGAAAGTATGTATCCTGCAGATTATAAGGAAGGATTACAACATATAACCAAACCTTTGCTTGTAGTAGTTGGCGCCAATGATGAGGCATTTGTAGCTGAGAAATACCATAATGCAGTTACAGAAAATAGTAGTGGGAAGGTTTTTGTGATTCCTGATGAAACGCACAACGGAATTCGCCATAACAATAAAGCAATGAAGATTATTGCTAACTGGTTCAATAACCATAACTTACAGTAACCACCAACCAACTCATGGAACCTGCCAAAAAGGAGAAATTTATACGAGTAATAGATGAACATAAACGGATCATCTATAAGATTGTGAACTCTTATTGCCCACAACGTGAAGACCGGAAGGATTTAGAACAAGAGATAATCATTCAATTATGGAATGCTTTTGATAACTATAACCCTAATTACAAGTTTACTACTTGGATGTACCGAATTGCCCTGAACACGGCTATTTCATTTTATAGAAAAGAAAAGAAATGGTATCAAAGAAATGATTTTTTTAACGATGAATCTGTGTTTCGCCTAGAAGATGGTAGTAATGTAGAAGCGATGGAATTATCTGCAAATGTAAAAATGCTTCAGGGTTTTATTCAAAAACTAAAAGAACTCGATAAGGCAATTATGCTATTGTATTTAGAAGAAAACAGCTATGAAGAAATCGGTGATATATTAGGCATTTCTACCTCCAATGTAGGTACCAAAATTGGTAGAATAAAAGTAAAAATTAAGAAAGAATTTGATAAAATAAAACGTCATGGAAGATAAAGAAATAAGAGAACTTTTTGCAGAATATAATGACAAGTTAGATACTGTTCTAAGTTTGAATAAGGCTTCGATAGAAAAGATAAAGCTTGAAAATACTAAAAAGCAAACACGTAATATCCTTGTAAAAAGAAGTATAGAAGTAATGTTTTTTTTAATGGTGTTGATAGTACTTGGTAAATTTACGGCCGATCATTGGGGTATGTTACATTTGGCTGTTAGCGGTATTATTTTGCATATTTTTGGACTCATAGCACTAATTGGTAGCATAGGACAACTGACTTTAGTAACCCAAATTGATTATGCTAAACCTATTGTAGAAATTAGGGAGAAAATAGAAAAGATAAACGCGCATAGTTTGTTATTTATAAAACTTGCTTTTCTATCAGCGCCGGTGTGGTGGGCTTATCCTATTGTAGCATTGGCTTATTTTTTCGATTTTGATATTTTCCCTCATTTAGATGTCGCTTTTGTAAATAAGTATGTAATTATTAATGCACTATTATTGGTACCATTAGTGTGGTTACTTAAAAAGTTAAGTTATAAGAACATGCACATTAAATGGGTGAAAAGAACTATAAATATTCTAGCAAGTACCAATACCAGAAAAGCAGTTAATTTTTTAAATGATATTGAAGAATTTAAAAAGTAGTTATGGAGAAAAAAACGTATTCTGTAAATAAAAGAAGATTAATAGCCATTAGTTTTGGAGTACTCGCCTTAATTCTTAGTATTGTCTTCTTTTTAAAAGTTGATACCCCGCAACATTTAGGAGATTATTTTACCCAGGCATATTATGGTCAGTTTGGCGCTATTGCTATTTGTGTAGAATTAATTGCGGCAGCGTATTACCTCTATGTAGGTCACAAAAAAACAAATTTTGCAATGGCGTTGTTTGCTTTTACTGTGGTATTAAATGGTATTCTTAATTTGTTTGGTGTTGGTACCGTAATAATTCCATTAGCAATTATGATGTTGCTTTTGGTTAGTGGCGGTATCGCTTTTTTTATCGCTTTTTCCAATGCGTTCAATCTCGGTAAGATTTCTATTGGAAATGTAATTTTAAGTTTTGTATTCGGTAATATTATAGCCTTTTACTTCAGCTACTTCTAAAAACTGTAAAGAGCTCCATTTTCTCTTCTTTACCTTTTAATTCGGAAACACCCATGGACTTTACCTTAAAACTATGATCTGGTTTTAGCTCTTTAATGAGTTTTTTAGATATTAGTATATCAACATTATGCGAGTTACATAGCCCTTGAATTCTTGCAGTAGTATTTAAAACATCGCCAGTGAATATAATTTCTTTCTTTAGAGTTCCGATTTCACCGGTGGTTACTTCACCTACGTGAAATCCAGATTTAAAAGTGGGCTCTAGTCCAAATTTGTTTTTGTACCAATTGGCTTTGTTGTGCAGGTCTTGCTTCATGGCTAGAAAACAGTTTATCCAGTTGTTGTTCTTTATTCCTTCTTCATACTTCCAAGAGATTATAATCTCATCGCCTACGTATTGGTACACCGAACCAGAATGATTGGTAATGGCATTGGTAAAATCACTATAGTAGGCTTTTAGCAGTTTAAAATATTCTATATGCCCCAATTGTTCTGCAATGGTGGTAGAAGATTTCATATCACAAAATAAAAATATGCGCTTTTCTTGAATGGGCTTATGATATTTTCCAGTAAAGAAGTTCATAAGCACTGCATCACCTACATGAAAACTAATTTCCGAATAAAAGAGGCTCGCAAAAAGACTCACGGCTATAGATACTAAGGTACTTATAAAGTCTAGACTAATTAAAAAATTAGATAGTTTGTAAATGACCATTTCGCTTAATGGAGGCAACCCGAGCTCAATTGATGCTGCAATAGGATATACGAAAATGATAGCCAGCACTAAGAAAAATGTATAGAAGCTAAGTTTATAGAATATCTTTTTATAAAAGCTTTTAGTATTGAATAATTTTCCTAACCACATTATTTCTACTGCCCCAACAATAAAACCGATTAGCGTAACCGAAATCATGGCAAATGCGAAGACCTTTGGGGTTAGTGTGATAACTACATTAGGGTTTAAGTTTTTATGGCTGGTGGCTGCCTCTTGAATAAAGAGCACAAATAAACCAATAATACACCAAATGACACCGAATGGTAGAATTCGTTGTAGTCTTCTTTTTGTTTTTGGTGAAAAACCCATTCAGTTTTTAAGTTTTATCTATTCAATACAAGAATCACTATTCTCTAATGTAATAAAGAATGATTTAAGATCATTGTTTCATATATGAAATATAGTAATTGCTAAAATAATTGGAATTTACTTGAATTAAGGAATCAATAAATCAATTTGGTAACAGAATGTTTACCTATAAATTACTTTACAGCCACTTTGGAGTATTAGTTTTGCTGTGCCCTAAAAAAGGGATACGTTCTTAGTTTGAGTTAGTTTGAAAAAGCCGATTTTATCAATCGGCTTTTTTATGCCATAAAATCATGACTTTTATCTTATTAGCCATTAAACCATAGTGGGTTTAATTTTTGTTTTCTGTAAAAAAGAAAACCCATAAAAAGGCGATTACCAAACAAATAGCAAAAAATCCGAAAAGGTTAATGTAGTTGGACATAAGTAGGAATTTTCTACTAAACTATAAAAAGTATTGTACGGCTATGTTCATCTAATGTTATTTTCGATAAACGGTAGCCTTTTTATAGCCTTACGCTATATCCTTGATAATCAGCATCTAAATCGGAGTTGTCTTTAAAATGTAAGTTTGGTCTATCTTATTCGTCTGCCAATAATCTTTTGCTCCATATTTCATACATTGGTTCACCTTTACTGTTTTTACCCGTGTGGTGCCAATCTTCACCTTCAATGCTGTAGTTGAATTCCAAATCAGCACCAACCCTAGAATTATCTTTAGAGAAGAATTCTATAAACTCTTTATAGATTCCGTTTTCAGCGGAATAGGCGCCGCCGCCCGTGCCTGAAAAACGAAAAGATTCAGTGTCGTAAGCTATCCATTGAAAAGTATTGTCCATTAAGAGCTTTAGTGTCTTTCTTGAATTTTCTTCACCGCGTCTTTCTTGCCCGGTATCTGGTCCTCTAGTGGCAAAAAGCCAAGCGCCGTCTAAATCTTGTGCCGTATCTTTTATATGTTCTAACGTTAACTGTTGTTTCCAGTTCATTTTTAGCTGATCACCTGCAACCTCAATAGGAATTGATAGTTCTCTTACAACATCATTCTTGTAGTCGGAATTAAATTCTAAAAGCGCTACCAATAGTTTGCCTGTTGAGGTATCGTCAATTTGAAAAAAGCCGCCCACTGTTTTTATAAATTTTGCAGGTTCAATTTCATATTCATTATAGATAAAATAATCCTGATTAATTTTTACTTGATGCACTCTTTTTACACCGTTATTTTCAACAGTATCAACATAAATTCCGCGCTTAATTTGACCGTAGGAAGCTAAACTTGCGGCAAAAAATAGAATTACTGCGAAATATGGTGTTTTTAAATTATAAATTTTCATTTTCTTAGTTTTAAATTTGTTGTTTTAATACATTAAAAATAAGATAGTTATATTTTTATTTTAGTATTTTCAGGTCTAATTTTTAAAATTTTTGTCACTGGTCGTAAAAAAAACGAAAAAGCTTGTTTTTTCATTTTTTTTGATTTCATTTGTCCTGTCCTAATATACAACTTTGTATGTTGGAGATTTCAGGCTTTTAGCTGAACATTATGTATCGTTATTCTATGTTCGGGTTTGAGGGAAATTGGAAGTATTTCCCACAAATGGCTTATAAGATAGGTTGCCGATTAGTAAAGCAAACTTCCGCCCTTTATTCTAGTATCATGCAAAGTCAGCATGATTACTTCTTTATTCCTACTACACAACGTCAAATATTGGTGTGATACCCTGTTTCTACATGGTTACGTTTTCTTAACTTTAAGTCACTAGGCTAGTTACTATATTTATAAAATATCATATTTCATTTTAATTCTATTTCATGAATACCAAATATATTGATCTAATTGATCAAACTTATTATTTTCCCCAAGAAGAATTTAATTTAGACGGAGAGCACTTGCAGTTTCACGGCATACCTTTGAACGAGTTGGTGCAGCAATATGGTAGTCCGTTAAAATTTACATATTTACCAAAAATTTCAGAGAATATTTTAAGGGCCAAAAACTGGTTCGCCAATGCTATAGAGAAGAATAATTATAAGGGTAAATACCATTATTGTTATTGTACTAAAAGCTCACATTTTCAGCATGTAATGCACGAGGCTTTAAAGAACAATATTCATATGGAAACCTCTTCGGCCTTCGATATCAATATCATTGAAAAATTAAAAGCAGATGGTAAGTTAACAAATGAAACCTATGTTATCTGTAACGGTTTCAAGCGTGAAAAATATATAGATAATATTGCTCGTTTAATCAATGACGGACACCAAAATTGTGTGCCTATAATAGATAATTATGAGGAGATAGATTTATTGTCAGATGCGATAAACGATACTTTTAAAGTGGGTATTCGTATTGCATCTGAAGAAGAGCCAAAATTCGAGTTCTATACCTCTCGTTTGGGTATCGGTTACAAGAATATTGTTCCTTTTTTCGAAAATCAAATTAAAGACAATGATAAGGTAGAACTTAAAATGCTACACTTCTTCATTAATACGGGTATACGTGACAATGCATATTATTGGAACGAGCTTGTAAAATGCTTGAAAGTATATGTTCGCTTAAAGAAGATTTGCCCATCATTAGACAGTTTAAATATTGGAGGCGGTTTTCCTATAAAGAACACGTTGGCGTTTGAGTACGATTACCAATATATGATCAATGAAATTTTAAATCAGATTAATATTACGTGCTCAGAAGCAGATGTACCCGTTCCTCATATTTTTACCGAATTCGGTAGCTTCACGGTAGGTGAGAGTGGCGGTGCCATTTACGAAATTCTATATCAGAAACAACAGAACGATCGCGAGAAATGGAATATGATTGATTCTTCTTTTATAACGACCTTACCAGATACTTGGGCGATCAACAAAAGGTTTATCATGCTGCCAATTAATCGTTGGAACGATGAATATGAGCGCGTTCTGTTGGGCGGTTTAACATGTGATAGTGATGATTACTACAATAGTGAACAGAACATGAACGCTATTTATTTACCAAAGTATAAAAGGGAAAAACCGCTGTACATCGGCTTTTTTAATACAGGTGCTTATCAAGAGACCATTGGTGGGTATGGAGGTTTGCAACACTGTTTGATTCCGCAGCCAAAACACGTATTGATTGATAAAGATGAAAACGGTAACTTCACTTACAAACTCTTTAGAGCCCAGCAAAAAGCAGAAGATTTGTTAGATATTTTAGGTTATCAAGTAGATGCTGAGCATGAATAAAAAGAACTGGATAACAAAGACCGATACAAACAGAATTACGTATATAAAATTGAAAATATTACTAAAAAACCACTTAACAATAGCTAATATATCATGAGTACATCTAAGAATTATGCCGGTATTTCCGATGAATTCGCGCAACTAGAAAAATCAAAAATTATCTTGATACCTGTTCCCTATGACGGAACCAGTACATGGGGTAAAGGAGCGGACAAAGGTCCTGATGCTTTTTTGGAAGCTTCAGAAAACATGGAATTGTATGATATTGAAACCGACTCTGAAGTTTACAAACAAGGTATTCATCTAACCGAGCCAATAACTGAGAATAGTTCTCCTGAGGCTATGGTGAATGAAGTACACAACATTACCAAAGACTTTATTAAACGTAACAAGTTTGTAACTCTTTTTGGTGGCGAACATTCTATATCTATTGGTTCTATACGTGCCTTTAATGAGTGTTTCGATAATTTAACGGTGTTGCAGATAGATGCACATGCAGATCTTAGGGAATCTTACGAAGGTACCAAGTATAACCATGCCTGTGCAGTTTATGAAGCTAGCCAGACCACTAATTTAATTCAAGTAGGTATTCGTTCTATGGATGCCATAGAAAAAACGGTAATGGATGAGGAAAAAACCTTTTTTGCACATGATATGATCGCTGATGAATATTGGTCAGATAAGGTGATCGAAGCCATGACGGACAATGTATTTATTACATTCGACCTAGATGCTTTTGATCCTTCTATAATGCCATCTACCGGCACTCCAGAACCAGGCGGATTACTTTGGTACGAGACCATTGAGTTTTTAAAACAGGTTTTTGAAGATAAGAACGTGGTAGGTTTCGACATTGTTGAGCTTTGCCCCAACGAAAATGATAGATCGTCAGACTTCTTGGCGGCAAAATTATATTACAAGATGCTCAGCTATAAATTTGCGGGGCAAGATTTTGATCAAGAGTATGACAATACTTTTGATGTAGATTATAAAGCAAATACAAATTCAAGATTCGAAGATGACGAAGACTAAAGGTGCGATCACCAATTTTATAGAAAAATACTATTTACATTTTAATGCCGCTGCCTTGGTCGATGCCGCAAAGGGGTATGAAGAGCAGTTGGAATATGGAGCCAAAATGTTGGTTTCGTTGGCTGGTGCTATGTCCACCGCAGAATTGGGTAAAATCTTTGCAGAGGTTATACGTCAAGATAAGGTGCAGATTATTTCCTGTACGGGTGCTAACCTTGAGGAAGATATCATGAATTTGGTAGCGCATTCTCATTACAAGCGTGTGCCTAATTACAGAGACTTGACTCCGCAAGATGAGTGGGACCTGTTGGAAAAAGGACTGAATCGTGTTACGGATACCTGTATTCCAGAAGAAGAGGCTTTTAGGAGATTACAAGAGCATATTTTTAAAATTTGGAAAGATGCCGATGATAAAGGAGAGCGTTATTTGCCACATGAATTTATGTACAAAATGTTGCTTTCGGGAGTCTTGGAAGAATATTATGAAATAGACCTTAAAGATTCGTGGATGTATGCAGCTGCAGAAAAGAACCTGCCTATCATTTGCCCAGGTTGGGAAGATAGTACCATGGGTAACATTTTTGCATCGTATGTAATGAAGGGCGAGTTGAAAGCGAGTACCATGAAATCTGGTATTGAATACATGACATTCTTGGCAGATTGGTATACCGATAATTCTGAAAACGGAATCGGATTCTTCCAAATCGGTGGTGGTATCGCGGGCGATTTCCCTATTTGTGTTGTGCCGATGCTATATCAAGATATGGAACGAACAGATACACCTTTTTGGAGCTATTTCTGTCAAATTAGCGACAGTACAACCAGTTATGGTTCGTACTCAGGTGCAGTGCCTAACGAGAAAATTACCTGGGGGAAGTTAGATATCAATACACCCAAATATATTATTGAAAGCGATGCGACGATTGTTGCACCATTAATTTTTGCTTACCTATTAGATATGTAATTATGGACAAGAACGCACACTTAAAAAGAGTAATCGTGGACTTTAAAAAGTTGACGCCAGAAGTTTTAAAATTGTTGGTAGACAAATATCCTGATGGATATGACGACCGTAATATTATCTCCTTTAGAAATGCTCAAGGAGAACGTATTGAAGCGGTTGAGGTTTTAACCGAAGACACTAAGTATTTGGTTAAAATTAGTGCCAAACTTGAGTACACTATGGAGAATTATGATGAAGATGATTATGAAGATTTTGATGATGATGATCCAACAGCGGTAGTAGAGCCAAACCCTGATGATATGGTTGATGGTGATGATGAAGATTAAATGTATTTTAATCTAAGTTTGATCACGCGTATATTCAAATGATATTTCCGGTCTGCTTTCTGTAGACCGGTGTATAATTTTTTCTCTTACTTGGAGAAAATATGATTTTCCGAATACCCCTTGGGCTAGCCTAAAAACTGCTTACCATTTAAAACTATAAACTAATATTGTTGTACTTACAACGGATAAATGAAAATCGACGAAATTGAAAATATTGAATTAAAGTTTTTAGATCTTGATGATTATCAAGAACTAAAAACTGCTATGATTTCTGCCTATACCAATATGCCCGGCTCTTATTGGAAAGAGAAACATATTAAATCTTTGATCGAAAAATTTCCTGAAGGTCAGGTCGTAATTAAGATCAATGGTCAACTTGCAGGTGTAGCCTTATCAATTGTGGTAGATTATGATGCTTTTGATGATACACATACTTACGAGCAAATTACCGGCAAGTATTCTTTTGACACCCATGATGATGAGGGCGATGTGCTTTATGGTATCGAAGTATTTATAAAGCCAAGTTTTAGGGGGCTGCGTTTAGGTCGTCGTTTGTACGATTATAGAAAAGAACTTTGTGAAAAGTTAAACTTAAAGAGTATTGTTTTTGGAGGTCGTATGCCTAATTACCATGCCTATGCATCAGAATTGTCTCCAAAAGAATATATAGATAAGGTTCGTAGAAAAGAAATTCAAGATCCGGTATTAAACTTTCAAATTAGTAATGACTTTCATCCTGCAAAAGTGATGAAAGGGTATTTAGATGGTGACAAGGCTTCTCAAGATTTCGCTATTTTGATGGAGTGGGATAATATTTATTATCAAAAGCCTTCTAAAAAAGCGGCTACAAAGAAAACAGTAATCAGATTAGGGTTGATCCAGTGGCAAATGAGACCTTATAAAGATTTGGACGAGCTATTGGAGCAGGCAGAATATTTTATAGATGCGGTTTCCGGCTATCGTTCAGATTTTGCGTTGTTTCCTGAGTTTTTTAATGCGCCTTTAATGGCGGTGAACAATCACATGTCTACGCCCGATGCCATTAGGGAATTGGCAAAACATACACAGGCAATAGCCCAAAAATTCTCGGAGTTTTCCATATCGTACAACATCAACATTATAACAGGTAGTATGCCCGAGGTAATCGATGGACGTTTGTACAACGTAGGTTATTTGTGTAGACGAGACGGAAGCATGGAGCGTTATGAAAAATTGCATGTAACTCCAGATGAAGCCAAAGTTTGGGGTATGCAAGGTGGTAACCAATTAAAGGCTTTTGATACCGATTGTGGTAAAATTGGCGTGTTAGTTTGCTACGATTCAGAATTTCCCGAATTAAGTCGTTTATTGGCAGATGAGGGTATGGATATTTTGTTTGTTCCCTTTTTGACCGATACGCAGAACGGCTACTCAAGAGTACGTCATTGTGCTCAGGCAAGGGCAATAGAAAATGAATGTTACGTAGCTATTGCGGGTAGTGTGGGTAATTTGCCCAATGTACAGAATATGGATATTCAGTTTGCACAATCTATGGTGTTTACACCGTGTGATTTTTCATTCCCTACTAACGGAGTTAAGGCAGAGGCAACACCGAATACAGAAATGATCTTAATTGCTGATGTCGATATTAGTTTGCTTCGTGAACTAAATCAGTTTGGTGCGGTACGTAATCTTCGCGATAGAAGAATAGATTTATTTGAGTTAAAAAAGAAATAAGAAAGCCCCTATATTTAGGGGTCAAAAACAAACAAAATTGGATAATTTAAAGATAATAGGTAGTGAAGAGTGGTGTGTTTTTAATGAATTGGGAATACCGGCAATAAAAGCTAGGGTAGATTCTGGTGCAAAGACGTCTTCTATACAGGCTACAAACATTAAAATAGTATCTAAAGGTGGTCAAGAATGGGTAAAATTTGAGGTAAGTCCGCTACAAGAAAACCGCAGTATAGCAATAGAATGTCAAGCAAGGTTAATTGCCCGCCGCATGGTTAAAAGTTCATCTGGTATTTCAGAAGAACGATTAGTTATAAAAACACCGATAACCTTAGGAGATGCTACTTTTGATATTGAGCTTACATTGGCCAATAGAGATACGATGGAGTTTCGTATGCTTTTGGGTAGAGAGGCCTTAAACGAACGTTTTATTGTAAACCCTGCCGTAAACTATCAATTACAATCATTTGAAGATAAAGAGATCAATACGTTTTATGCACCTTATTTTAAGGAAAAAACAGGGTTGAAAATTGCATTGCTTGCCAGTAATCCTAACCTATATAGCAATAAAAGAATTGTTGAGGCTGCGGAGGCTAGAGGTCATGAAATACATTTTTTAAATGTTGAGCAAGCCTATATGAAGCTCGATGCTCATTCTCCCGAAATTAGATATAGAGGTGGTATCATCTTAAAAGAGTATGATGCCGTAATACCAAGAATTAAACCATCGGTTACGTTTTATGGCTGCGCGTTAATTCGTCAGTTCAATAACTTGGGAGTGTACTGCCAAAATTCTGCGGAAGCCATTACACAGTCAAGGGATAAGTTGTTCGCCTCTCAATTATTCTCTAATCATGATATTCATATACCGATAACCGGATTTGCAAAATCACCTATGGATACCAAAGACTTGATCAAAATGGTGAACGGTGCACCATTAATTATTAAACTTCTGGAGAGTACGCAAGGTAAAGGTGTTGTTCTAGCAGAAACCAACAAGGCGGCAGAAAGTGTTATCAATGCCTTTAAAAGTGTTAATACAAACATTTTGGTACAGGAGTTTATCAAAGAAGCAAACGGGCAAGATATTCGTTGTTTCGTGGTAAACGGTAGGGTAGTGGCCAGTATGCAGCGCCAAGCCCAAAAAGGAGAGTTTAGGGCCAATATTCACCAAGGTGGTAAGGCTTCCATTATTAAAATTACTGCAGACGAGAAAAAGCTGGCGTTAAAGGCAGCCAAGGTATTGAACCTTGCCGTTGCAGGTGTAGATATTATTCGCTCCAATAAAGGACCGTTATTATTAGAAGTCAACTCTTCTCCGGGACTAGAAGGTATTGAAAACGCTACGGGTAAAGACATTGCCAATGCTATGATTATGGCAATTGAAAAGCGATTGAAGTTTACCAACTAATTTATTTTGAAGAACAGGCTACACCCTGTTCTTCAAATTTTCTAACATTGCTTTAGTTGTTTTTTCAAGGTCAAATTCCGCCTGCCAGTTCCAGTCTTTTTGGGCTTTGCTATCATCTATACTGCTTGGCCACGAATTAGCGATTTCTTGTCTAAAATCTGGTTCGTAGGTTATTTTAAATTCAGGAATAACAGCTTTAATACTTTCCGCCATTTCCTTTGGCGTAAAACTCATAGCAGCTAAATTGTAGGCAGAACGTTCTTTAATGTTCTCTTCAGGTGCTTCCATGATTTGTAAAGTGGCACGTATGGCATCGTCCATGAACATCATGGGTAATTTGGTATCCTCTTCTAAAAAGCAAGTGTATGATTTTTCTGCAAGGGCTTTATGATAAATTTCAACGGCATAGTCCGTGGTACCGCCACCGGGCATGGTTTTCCAACTAATAAGCCCTGGGTAACGTATACTTCTTACATCAACATTGAACTTGTTGAAATAATATTCACACCAACGTTCACCGCTCTGTTTACTTATTCCGTAAACCGTACTTGGTTCCATAATGGTATTTTGAGGAGTGTCGTCTTTGGGTGTATTCGGTCCAAAAACGGCAATACTAGATGGCCAGAAAATCTTATCTATTTTTTTATCCTTTGCCAAGTTCAATACATTGAATAGCGTGTTCATGTTCAAATTCCAAGCACGCATTGGGAATTTTTCTGCGGTAGCGCTCAACATGGCCGCCATTAAATACACCTCAGAAATTTCATAGTAGGCGATTACCTCTTCCAAGGCATCATAATTGGTAGCGTCTAAAATTTCAAAAGGTCCAGATTGCATTAATTCATCGTTACCCTCTCTTATATCACTGGCAATAACATGATCACCTCCGTGTTTTTCTCTTAGAGTTAAAGTTAATTCCGTTCCAATTTGACCACAGGCCCCAATAATCAATATATATTTTGGCATTAAATTTTACGTTAAATGAATTTGAGATAAAGATACCTTTTCTTAAAATTTGTACATTCGCTTATGTCCAAAATTATCTATTTTTTATCACTCGTGGTGCTACTTGCCTCTTGTAAGGAGGAAGCAAAAGAACTTGATATTGTCCATGAATCTCTTTGGGAAGGAACAAAAGACAGCCTACCCAATAAAATTGGTGTAAATACTAAGGCAAATGCCATTTTAAAAGATTGGTTGGAATATAATGCCTTGGATAAAAGTTTCGATAAGATGTATACTTCTGAGTACATTGAAGATTTTGAGCTTGTAATCGATGAAATTATAGAGAATCAAAAAAAACTAGAAGAAAGTGAATACCCTCCTAAATTTGATATTCAGCAGGTAAAAGGAAGACAAAAACTGTTCAAGACCTATGTTTTAAAAACCAAGGGCGATTTGGAATATAGACAGAATCCTACTGAATCTATGATTCAGATGATTACCGCTTATAATGCACTTAGAAATCAATTTAACGTTGTGGTCAACAATACGTTGCCAGAAGAATTACTCAAAAATGAAGAAAATTAGTCTATTATTAATACTGTTCTCTACCCTTGTCTTTTCTCAAAATGATGATAAGGTGCAGATTACCGAAGCGTTGAACAATTGGCATAAAGCTGCAGGTGAAGCGGATTTTGAAGCTTATTTCGGACTAATGACAGAGGATGCCATTTTCATTGGTACCGATGCTACTGAAAATTGGCAGAGAGATGAATTTATGAGTTTTTCCAAACCTTATTTTGACAAGGGAAAAGCTTGGAATTTTACTGCGATCGAACGCAATATTTATGTAAGTGATACTAGTAATATAGCTTGGTTCGATGAACTATTAGATACTCAAATGAAAATTTGTCGTGGTTCAGGTGTTGTAAAAAAGGTTGATGGTCAATGGAAAGTGGGGCATTATGTGCTTTCTATAGCAGTACCTAATGAATTGGTAGATCAACTTGTTGAACTAAAAAAAGAAAAAGACGACCTTCTCATGAAGGAGCTTAAAATGCAGAAATAAAAAAAGCGAATCAGTAAGATTCGCCTTTTTTATGAAATTTAAATGTTGTTATTTCTTTTCTTCCGGAGCTTCTTTTCTAGAAGTCAAAGCTTGTTTGCTTAAGCTTGCCAAATTAAAGTTCGGATCAATAGCTAAAGCTTCGTCTAAAGTAGCTATCGCTTGGTCTATATTGGTTTTGTCCATGTTATACTGTATAAGTGCTTTTACATGTATAAAAGCAGCTTTTAAAGGTACTTCATAAGGTTGTTGACGTTCGTAAAAAGCATATTTCATATCGTCCTTTGCATTGGCAATTCCATATTCCACATGCTTCATGGCACCGGCGTTATCACCTGTTTGCACTTTAAGATCAGCAAGTTCATATGCCAAGTAGGCATTAGGCTCTCTTGCATACAAAGCTTCAAATTGCTCTAAGGCTCTTTTTGGTTGATTCAATGCCTTTAACGAAACCGCTTTTACTTGTATTGCCAAATTGGAGTCAGAATCTAATTTTTCAATACCGATAATATTTAAAGCTTGTAGATGTTGGTTGTCATTCGCATAGATATAAGCTAGGGTATCATTTCTTTCCTTGGATGGAGAAAGCACGTTTAAGTGGGTAAGTGCATTAATAACACCATCAACATCACCCTGTAACCTCATTTGGTCATAAAATGCTTCGTAATGTTTAAGTAGTTCTGATTTGGTCTGTGAATATCCATAACTGCCAGATAGTAAAACGGCTGCTACTAATATTAAAACTGATTTTTTCATTTTTCCGATTCTTTTAAAGTGCGCTAAACTATTAAATTATTCTGTATGATCTTGTTAAGGAAAGGTTTAAATGTTCAAAACAAAAAAAGACGCCTATTTAGGCGTCTTTATAATTAAAAATTATACTAGTTCTTAAGCCAATTCAAGCTTGTTTTTCGAAGCTTTAAATGAGTTTATCAATTGGGTGTAAAAACCTATACTCTTATTATCTTTTTCTAAACAAGAAAGAAGGAAGTTACATAGATTGGTAAACAACAAATTGGTGTAAAAAGTGGGTAAATAGGTATTTACCGTTTTAGGGTCATAAAGACTATCATCTTCTATAACCTCCATTTGTATTCTGTGGCGGTGATAGTCAATAGTTACGTTCGTTGCATTATAATATTTTTTTAATAGTGCAATATGTAAATCCTTATACTTTTTAGAACTGTTCGGGTTCTTACAACTTAGGGAGATGAGCTTCTCTAATTCAACTAAAACCCTCTCCCGTATTAAATCTTTCTTCATAACATTATGGTTTTTAATTGTTAGACAAAGGTATGTATTACGTCGGTAAGTAGCTGAATGCCAATAGTATATTAACGCTGTTTTTGAGGTTTTGTTGTGAAAGGGTTATTAAGTGTGGTCAATGATCAATTTATAGGGGTAAGGAAATTATACTTATTAATAAGAAAAATACTACAAAATGAAATTGATTTTAGATTTTCGCCCGTTGCTATATAAGTTGGAGGTTTAAGCCCCCTTTTTTTTGCTTCTTGGGTATAGTATGTTTTTTTGGTTGGATGTGCTGGATATACGGCATTCAAGACATCGTTAAAATGATTATGTTCTATGATTTTCTTAATTATACCAATGCAATCATCTAAATGAATTAAATTGACCGGAGCATTTCCGCCACTTAGATTTTCCTTGCCCGACAGCATCGTAATGGGATGTCTGTTTGGACCTATTAATCCGCCAAATCTTATGATAACGCTATTTAGTTCGCGATCCCTTTTTAAAAGATTTTCACACTCCAATAATTGTTTGCCAGATTCGGTTGAGGGTTTCGGTTCGGTTTTTTCCGTGACCTCACCTTTTATATCACCATAGACGGCCGTACTACTTGCAAAGATGATATTTTTTACGTTCGACCTTTTAATGGCCTTGTGAAGCAATTTAATTTTTTCAATGTAGCTTTCTTTCGGGCCTTTACCTCTCAATTTGGGGGGTATGTTGATAATTAAAACATCTAACGAATAAAGAAAAGCATCGATATCTCCACTGATTTCCTTCTCGGATATGGAAATTTGAAATGGTTTGATGCCATTTTCCTTTAAAACGGATAATTTATCCAGTGATGTGGTAGTGCCGTTCACCTCTAACCCTTCAGCAACCAAACTTTCGGCAAGAGGCAAGCCAAGCCATCCGCAACCAATAACACCTATTCTATTGATCAAAATTTATTTTTTGTACGGTTACTATGGCATCGTTTAACACAAAGGGCATTGGTATTTGGTCTTCTCTACGTGCTGGTATGGAGAACAAATCATTTTCCAGTAAGTCATTAGAAGCTTCGTAGAAGGTAAGCTCCAGTTCGGTTTCTGGTGAAATTTCCAAGGTAATATCAGTATAATTTTTATCGCTGATATAGTTTGTTATTAACCTACCGCCATTTCTATTTTTCAAAAAATACTCATTCAGCTCAATGCCATTAACGGTTGCTTTTAAAATGTCAATTTCATTTGTAAATACTTCTAACCGGTTAATGTCTCTATTTGGTGTTATACATACGCTTATAGATCGTACATTGTTCTTTATGGTATCTTTTTGTACTTCAATGGTAGGCTTCGGAATATCCTTTAAGGGAGCTTTATAGGTATATGTGAAATCGGTACCATATTTACTACTAATAGTTTTGTTTACTGCTGGAGGCACGGCTAGTTTATCTATAATATATTGTGCGGTCCAGTCAGATAATTTACGTTCATAGGTTGCCCACATAGCAGTATTTTCATCAGTATTTAATACATATAATAAGCTCGTTGGCTTTGGACGGTCTTTTGTAAAACTAGAATCCATATGAGCGGATACCATAAAACCTGCAAACAGCAAGAAACTCAAAAAAGCCAGTGCACCTTTTTTACGGTATTTTGATACCAGTGGAAGTAACAAAAAGAAAATTAACGTGGTAAATATGGTAGTAGCTACCATCATTTTGAGTCCTAAGCCTACTGGAAACATTTGTACGAACGGAGCAAAAATGAACAATGCAGGTATGCCCAAGAACAATAATAAAAAAGGTTCAGGGTTTTTCTGGTTAATGTGCACATAAAAAGCAACCAAAAAACTATATAGAGGTACAATAAAAAAGGAAGCCCCTTTTAGGTACGTGGCGACCAGGCCACAAATAATAATCCAAATGATAAATGGGGCTACTAATAAATTTGCCGTTTTGACAACTCTAAATCTATAATAAGCATAGAAACAAGTGGCTAAAGAGAAAAGGGTAAATGCAAAAATATATGCATGACCATTATAAGTGAATCCATGAAGCATATCTTGATATGCCGGGTAGAGCCATTTTAAAAATTGCCAACTAAAATATCCAACGGCTCCATTAATGATTAGGGTGAACAATACAGGTATACATCCTTTTAATATATCCTTTCCGTTCAGTACTTTTTTCTTAAAACCTAATACCAACAGTACTATAAAAACGACAATGGCAATAATCAGCATGGGCGTTATCCAACTAAACGGATAAGACACCATTTTAAAAAACGGTACATTGAAATACACGCTGTCATCCATACTTTTTAGATTCGTAAGGTCGGCATTGCTAAAATGTGTCAATAATGGCATTAAATAACTGCCTTGGTGCGCCAGGGTATTTCTATCCAGTCTTTCATAGTTGTCAATTTGGGTATGGTAATCAAAATGATCATCAATAAATGCAAAGTTGAAACCGTCTATGTCGGCATCTTCCCTAAATACTGTAAGATCGGTGTCGTTAGGTAACATTTTATAAATACTATAGGCCAATGAATTTGCTACAGGATATGCCGGGTTTGCAGCTATAAATTCGGAAATTAATTTACTGTTCCCTCTGTTGGTTTCCATCAGCATATAACTAGGACCACCACTGCCACGTGCTTCAAAATTTAAAACAAGCCCAACATCTTTTAGCCATTCATGTTTATTTACAAAAAGTGAGGCACCGTTGAGGCCTAATTCCTCCGCATCTGAAATTACTATGATGATGTCGTTTTTTGGAGTGGTATTGTTTTTTAAGAATGCCCGAACACCTTCTAAAATAGTGGCAACTCCACTTGCGGCATCACTAGCACCTAAAGAAGAGTGTGGATTACTGTCGTAATGGCTAAGCAGTAACAGTGCCTTGCCCGGTTCTGTACCTTTAATTCTAGCAAGAACATTTTCGGCTTTGCTTAAATTACCCCAATCGCCAGCGGTATAACCTTCTTGTATTGTTGTTTCAAGTCCTAATAACTGAAGTTGGTCTGCAATATAATTACGTACTGTAGTATGTGCAGGAAAACCAACCCCATGAGGTTTTTTAGACATTTCCTTTACATGAACTAGGGCTCTATCTGTTGAAAATTGGGTTTCGTCAATGGTTTCGCCTGCCGTGTACTGTGGTAAAAGAACCCTAAAACTCCAATAAATGGCAAGAATAATAAGAAGTAAAGTTAATACGGTTGGCGTTTTTTTCATAATTACGATATTCTT
This sequence comes from Maribacter litoralis, assembly GCF_902506355.1. Taxonomy (NCBI): domain Bacteria; kingdom Pseudomonadati; phylum Bacteroidota; class Flavobacteriia; order Flavobacteriales; family Flavobacteriaceae; genus Maribacter; species Maribacter litoralis. Next base: position 2,078,182 of record NZ_LR733271.1, read on the forward strand.
CTAAAATGTATTAAAATTTTGAGTATAAAATGATATACAACGAATATTTTTAGCAAATCTCATTTTATTTACTATCTTTAGTAATCAACCTCTAAACATACTATCATGGGAATCAAAAGCTTTCAAGGCGTTAGAAAGGTATTTAAAAAAGAATTTGAAGCTCCAATTTTGGTAGCTGATTACATGACCACTAAGTTAATCACTTTTTCGCCAGATGATTCAATTTTAGACGTAATGGAGAAATTTGCCAAGCATCGTATTTCTGGTGGACCTGTTTTAGACAGTAATGGGTTTTTAGTAGGAATCATCTCTGAGGCAGATTGTATGAAACAAATTTCCGAAAGTAGATATTTTAATCAGCCAATTTTAGATAAGAGCGTTGAAAAATTTATGACTAAAACGGTGGAAACAATTCCTCACGATATTTCTATTTTTGATGCTGCGGGTATTTTTGCACAACACAATAGAAGAAGATTACCTGTTATGCGAAATGATATTTTAGTGGGACAAATTAGTAGAAAAGACATTGTTATCGCCGCCCTGAAACTAAGCGGACATAATTGGAAATAGATATTGCTAAGTACGGATTTACTAGGTATACGGTAAAAAGTAAAAAGTATTAGGTACAAAGTAAGAAGTACAAAGTACAAAGTAAGAAGTAACAAGTAAGAAGTACAAAGTACAAAGTACAAAGTACAAAGTAAGAAGTAACAAGTAAGAAGTAAGAAGTTAATTAATAAAAAAGTCTCCTTGAAAGGAGACTTTTTTTATGCCTTTATACAGCCAACAGCCAACAGCCAACAGCCAACAGCTATTCGCGTTTTACGATCATGTAATAGTCATTGTCGAGTGGTAAGTATCCTAAGTCATAAAGAAAATAATAGGTGGTACCTTTTTTTGTGGTATACAGGTTAGTGACGTAGTTAAAGTCAAACCCCTTATCGATCAAACGGGTGCCGGTAGTTTTTGTTTTGCCATCCTTTAAATGGAAACTATCAAGAACACGGTAGTTTTTACGTAACCTATTGTTGATATTACGTATTAACTGCTTGCTAGCAGGGTTTACTTTATTGTTGTAAATATTACGGCAATAATCATTACAGAATTTTTTATCTATTCTGCCAAAAACTTCAGAACCGCATTCTAAACATTCTCTTTTCATTGCCTTTGGTAGTTGAATGTTATTTCATTAGAAATGCCTTCTTCTTCGCTGACTTCCACATACATATTTATCTCGGTATCGGAAATACGCTCAATGGTGAAATCATCAAAGTAAAATTTATTTTCTTCGATTTTGACAAGTATAAAATCAACGGTTTCATCTTTTTGCTCCCAACCACCTAAATTACCATCAAAATGTTTTAGCTGTAGTAATAATGTGCCATCCACTTCAATTATATGACCAAATTCATAAAAACTTACAGCGCCTTTATCGATGAGGCGGAAAGAAAACATCATGGTGCCATCTGTGGGCGGACTCCAAATTTCTTCGGCTATACCTCCAAAGGCTTCTCCTTTCCAGTGGCCAGCTAGCCATTCTATATCAATGAGGTTTGCATCGGGACTCACCATACCTTCTTCGTAGGAGATGGTGTTTTGTGCTTGTAAAACACAAGTTGCAGAAAAAAGAAAAAGCAATAAATATTTCATGTACTGGTATTTGTAACAAGATACAAATTAAACGTTTACAAACGCTTCTGCTTATTTTTCATAAAACTCTATGGGTAAATCGTCTGGATCTGCAATAAACGTAAATCGCTTATTGGTAAACTCATCGACCCTTATTGGCTCTATAATGACATTATTCTTTTTACAATGTATTATAATTTTTTCCAAATCATCTACCTCAAAAGCCAAATGACGTAACCCACAAGACTCTGGTCTAGAAGGTCTTTTTGGCGGATTGGGAAAAGAAAACAACTCTATAATATAATATCCGTTTAAAGCTAAATCTAATTTATACGACTGCCGTTTTTCCCGATACACTTCGCGAATTATTTCCAAGCCTAAAATAGTGGTATAGAATTTTTTGGAAATTTCGTAATCTGAGCAAATGATAGCGGTATGGTGTACTTTGTTCATTACTTTAATGCCTTAAGGTTGATGTAATTTTTGAATTTCTAGTTTCCTCTTTTTCTCAAACAACTCAATCGCTTTCAAATAATTCATTGCTCCCGTCATTGTCATGTCATTTACAAAACCATCTAGTTCTGGGTGATTAACTTTTATCCAATCAACTAAAGAATCTTTCTCTTGATTCCATGCTGTCCAATTAACATCAATGTAATCTAACTCTTCAAGTTTTGTTATTTTGCCTGTTACAAAAGAGACTTTAATGTGCAGTTTTAACGGATTATTCTTTAGAAATCCATTACGGATATTCTTTTGTGTGATAGTTGCGATAATATCATTGTTGTCTTCAGTCAATTGAAGTATTTCATACGTCGGTTTAAAAATGGAGTCCCATTTATAGAATTCCTTAAAACTTGTCTTGTTGAAAGGCATTACAAAATCTCCGGAAACTAATGTAATGCTATCATGAATTACAGCTTTTATCTTGTTGAAGTCCCCAGAATCATAAGCATTATAATATGTAGTGACAGTCTCTTGACGGCTTAACTTCTTGGTACCGCATCCGGTAAATAAACTTAGTACTAATAGAATAATTAAGGTATTTCTCATTATTTTTTAGCTTAACGATTTTACCATCTCCTTAATTTTCACAGCTTTTTCAAAATGGTCCAATTTGTTTTCTAAAATCCACCATTGTGCTACTTCCATTAAAAGCTCAGGATTGTCATTCTTATTTTTAAAAAATGCATAGAAAGATAGCCCTACGTTTTCACCTTTTGCTGCAATTTTAGCATCGCAAACCTGAATGATTTTTGCTTTTATTTCTTTATTCATCATTTAGTATTGATGTAGAAAGGTACTTATTTAAATTTTAGCTTCAAATCAACCTAATTTTATACTGATTTTAACCTGAAGATGTTGACCTGAAAAAGTTGAATTTTATCTGTTTACCTATATAAATAGGGGTTTTTCAGAATTTTCACGGCTATCTGTTAAAGTATTTATAAACAGGTATTTATGATTTAATTTTTGGCTCCGTTGCTATAATTTTGAGAGCAAACCCTTATTATGAAAACAATTCTACATCTACTTGTTTTAACAACATTATTCGTTGGTTGTAACAGTAAAAAGAGTGTATCTGAAAATACAAAAGAGAAATGGAAAAATACTGGAATTACAGTTGTGGAAACTGCTGTTGGACCTTTAGAATTGGTGCCTCCTTATGCTTCTGAATCGGTTACTAAAAACAGTAAAATTATTGCTTGGCCACCAAATAAATTGCCAAAGGCACCAGAGGGGTTTGAAGTAATGAAATTTGCAGAAAACCTAGAGCACCCAAGGTGGACATATGTGGCACCTAATAATGATATTTTTGTGGCGGAATCTAATACCAAAAACAGCGCCGATAGAATTACGTTGTTACGGGATAATGATATGGATGGTGTTGTTGATGAACGTCATGTGTTCAAAGAAGGACTCAACCAAAACTTAGGTATGTTGGTATTAGACGGGTTCTTTTATATTGCCAATACAGACGGACTCTATAGATACGCCTATGAAGAAGGTCAAAATACCCTTAAGGGAGAAGGTGAAAAAATTGTAGCACTATCTGCTAGTGGCTATAATAATCATTGGACACGTAATGTGATAGCGAACAAAGAAGGCAATAAATTATACATCTCTGTAGGGTCTGCAAGTAATGTTGGGGAACAGGGTATGGATAAAGAAAAAAGACGTGCTGCTATTTTAGAAGTAAACACAGATGGTACAGATGAAGTTATATATGCAAGTGGTATTCGAAATCCTGTAGGAATGGATTGGAACCCGGTTACAGGTGAGTTATGGACGGCAGTGAACGAACGTGATAAAATTGGCAATAATCTAGTGCCCGATTACCTTACCAGTGTTAAAAAAGGTGGTTGGTACGGATGGCCTTATAGCTATTATGGAAATATAAATGATCCAAGATGGGAAGATGATCCACATCAAAATCTTGTAGATATGGCAATTGTGCCCGATGTTCCGTTGGGTAGTCATACAGCATCTTTAGGGCTTACATTTTATACTGATTCACAGTTTCCTGAGGAGTATAAGAACGGTGCCTTTGTTGGTCAACATGGTTCATGGAACCGAGCGGAATTTGCCGGGTACAAAGTGGTATTTGTTCCTTTTCAAGACGGGAAACCCAAAAAGCCCGTTGATTTTTTGACCGGTTTTATTGCTGATGAAGAGGCAGGTGAGGTATATGGTCGCCCTGTAGGGGTAACCGTTGCTCCAGATGGGTCTTTATTGGTAAACGATGATGATGGTGGTGTCATTTGGAGGGTTTCTGCGATTGAATAGTTCTAAAACCCATTGTCTGTAAAAAAGATAATACCGGCAGAGTAGTCTCTGTCGGTATTATTTTTTATTTCAAAATCTTCAATTTGTGTTTTTGTAATAACCCTGATAAATTATCTTTTGAAAATATGGATCCTGCCATAGTGTTATTGTCCGGATCGATACTGAAATTTAAAGCGGTACTTAAATCTGCTTTTTCAAGATTGGTTCTTGAGAAAATAGCACGTTCTAAATCACACTCATCAAACTTCGATTTACTTAAATCACAATCGCCAAAATCTACTTCTTCCATTTTGCAAGACATGAAGACTTGACCCACTAGCTTTAAATCGGTAAAAACGGAGAAACTTAAATTGCAGTCAAAAAAAGAAAAATCCATCAAAAAAGTATTGCAGGTATTAAAAGCAAGCCCCATAAGTTTACAATGCGAAAATTTTACCTCCTTAAAGGTCGTATTTACAATATTTGCATTGCTTAAATTACAATCTATAAACTCACACTCTAAAAAGGTTTGGTTGTCAAGGTATCCTTTAGAAAAATCGCAACTTTCAAAGGTGCAATTCTCATATTCGGCTCTTGGTAACCGGTCTTCTGTATACTTTTGTCCTTTAAAAGTTTGATCTAGTATTAATTTCTCCAACTCCGTTTTAGTTTTGTTTTTGCGGTAATATAATTGCAGGAATGTTCAGACTTTGAAACATCGTATTATATGCTTTCATTTCAGTGTTGATAATGGTATTATGCTCTGTTTTAAAAGTGTTCCAAGTAGCCAATAGATCTCGTAATCTTTCTTTAGCGCCTGCCGTAACCTTGGGTTCCGCTACATCTATATATCCTCTCAAATTCAATAATTGAGCATTCAGTTTATTTTCAAAATTGATAACATCTTGAAAGGTTTTTTGATTGGGTTGAATAAGATTCTCTTCCCAAGCGGTAATACGCTTGATCAATGAATCGCCCTTTTTCATTAGCGCCTCAGCTTTTAAGTTGTCTTCAAGTAATTGGCTATACTGTTTTAACTGCGATTTTGCCGATTGCATATCATTTACCGTATTATGTATTTCAACTGCGGTAGACTCTATGGTTTTTAACATATTTTGTTGCTCTTCATAGTCTGCCATATTAGCCTTAACCTTCGGCAGCGGTAAAATGGTTACCATGGTTTCTGCCGTTTGATTACCTAAAGTTAACCTTAGCTTATAATCGCCTGGCCCAACAGTAAAACCATCTAATCCTCCAAGTACAAAAACCTTATCTACCGCGGGCAATGGGTCTCTTTTAAAATCCCAGGTAAAACGGTTGTATCCTTTTTTTGAAGCTAAAAGTGCTGGTTTTGATGGTCCGCCTGGCCAAGAACTGAATTTTTTGTCTTTTTGGTTGGTTATGGTTCTAATTACCTCACCGTCCTTTAGTACTTCTAATTTTAACTCTGTGCTGTCTTGCGCTTCACTTAGGTAATAATCAAAAGTAACTCCGCTCTTCGGGTTACTACCTAGTCCGGATACGGGCTTTTCGCTATATCCTCCTATAAACAAATACGTGTCTTTTGGTGTAAAAATATTTAATGCTTGTTTTGGTATGGTCGCATTTTGCAATGCTGCTAAATCATCTAAAATCCAGAATGCCCGACCGGCAGTTGCCGCTACCAAATCATTATCTTGAATGATAAGGTCGTTAATCGGAGTCAAGGGTAAGTTTAATTGTAAAGGTTGCCAATGCATACCATCATCCAAAGAAATAAACAAGCCTGTTTCCGTGCCTGCATAAAGTAGTCCTTTCACTTTTTTATCTTCACGAACCACTCGAGTAAAGGTATTGTCGCCCGTTATACCGTTAGTAATTTTAGTCCATGTTGCTCCGTAGTCCGTAGTCTTGTAAATGTAGTTATCAAAATCCATCGATTTGTAGCGCATTAACACTATGTAGGCAGTGGCAGGATCATGCGGAGATACTTCAATGCTATTAATGATACCGTCTTTAGCACCTGGTGGAGTAACATTTGTCCAATTTTCACCACCATCTTTGGTTATATGTACCAACCCATCGTCACTACCTGACCAAATGACGCCTTCTTCATGTGGAGATTCGGTTAAATAGGTAAGTGTGTTGTAGATTTCCCCACCTGCGGCTTCATTAGTAAACGGTCTGCCACCAAGTCCGTGCTTATCTTTTTCGTTTCGGGTTAAATCCGGACTAATAACCGACCAGCTTTGACCTTCGTCCGTAGACTTAAAAACAACGTTACCACCATGGTAAATGGTTTTTCTATCGTGTGGCGATGTAATAATGGGTGCATTCCAATTATAGCGATACTTTGCATTTTCGGGAGATATACTTAAACCCAATTCTGGGTATTCCTTTATGGGTTTAGATTCTTTGGTGTCCGCATCCCATTTATCAATATTTCCTTGATAGGTACCGCCATAAATTAATTTGGGATTATCTGGGTCAAAAGCTAAAAAAGCACTTTCACCACCGGCAACGGCATACCAATCTTTCCAGTCTATACCACAGTCATTTGTTCTAGAGGCAATTGCAACGGTAGAATTATCTTGCTGACCGCCATAAACGTTATAAGGCACCAAATTATCTGTAATTACCCTGTAGAACTGTGCCGTATTTTGATTCTCTTGCGTACTCCAGCTTTTACCTCCATTATTGGAAACATTAGAGCCGCCATCGTTAGAATTTACCATGCGTTGGTTGTTTAATGGATCAATCCATAAATCGTGGTTGTCACCATGTGGCGTAGGTAACGGCGTAAATGTTTTTCCACCATCTATAGATTTGGTTACCGGGGCATTAAGCACATATACAATATCTTCATTTTGAGTGTCAGCAAAAATTTCCATGTAATACCAAGAGCGGGCAATGTTTATTCTGTCTTTGTTGATAAGCGTCCATTTTTTACCGGCATCGTCAGAACGGTATACACCGCCTTTTTCTCCTTCCGCCTCAATTACTGCGAAAACACGTTCTGGGTTGGCTCTAGATACAGAAATACCTATTTTGCCCATTTCTTTAGGTAAGCCTACGGTTAATTGCTGCCATGTTTCGCCACTGTCGGTAGATTTGTAGATACCCGAGTTTTTACCGCCAGATTCCATCGTCCATGGAAAACGCCTGTGTTGCCACATAGCTGCATATAAAATGGTGGGGTTGGTCATATCCATCGTAAGACCAGATGCTCCGGTATTAGTATCTACAAAAAGTACGTTTTTCCATGTTTCGCCGCCATCTACAGATTTATAAATACCTCTTTCAGAAGAGGCACCGTATTGTGCCCCTTGTGCCGAAACAAAAACAATATTTGGGTTGGTTGGGTCTATGATGATGTCAGAAATATGCCTGGTTTTGTCCAGACCCATATGCTTCCAGGTTTTTCCGGCATCGGTAGATTTGTATACACCGTCTCCCATTGAGGTCATTACACCACGGGCAGCATGTTCGCCCATACCTGCAATTACAATATTAGGGTTGCTTTCCGATACGGAAATGGCACCAACTGTTGCGGTTTTTAAAAATCCGTCAGAAATATTCTTCCAAGTAATTCCGTCATCCGTAGTTTTCCATATTCCGCCACCAACGGTTCCCATGTAGTATACCATGGGTTGTCCAACCACACCGGTTGAAGCTACACTTCTACCACCTCTGAACGGACCAATATTTCGCCATTTTAACCCTGTGAAAAGCGAGTCTTTTATTGTGATGGCGGGTTCGGTTATTTTGTTTTTTCTACGTTGAGATTGCATGGCTACCGGTGCCATAATAATAAGCACGAGCAGAAGTCTGATGGTTTTCATGGTGTGGTCTAATTTGTTGTTGAATAGGGAAGATAACAAAAGCCTTTGTAAAAAGATAACCGGCAAATTAAATTTGGTAATTCTAATTTTAAGGGTGTAAATTTTATGGTTTTAACCAATATCAATTTCTTAAAATGATAAATTGGTTTTAATGTATGCCGGGTTTCTTTTTTCGATTTAATCTAGTTAAGTTAGAAGGCGCATGACACACCAAACTAGACTTTTAAGGCAAGAAATACATACTGAAAAACTAAAGGAATATTTTCCTGACGGAGCAATAAAAACATACCAAAAGGGATATGCTATTAGTTACATTCATAAGAAAGTAAATACCTTTAGGTGGCTTATAGAAGGGAGTATTAATTACTATATTTCATTGGATAGCCCAGAGAGCGATATTTTGGTCTGCCAAAATTCAGAACCATTTTCAACTATAGGCTTAAATGGCTTTAATACACCTAAACGTTTTACCTATAAAGCCACGGTAGCTTCTGCAAAAGCGACCTTTTTTGAGATTCCGTTCAAAGAGCTTGATGCATACTTAAAAAAGGGGCATCAGAACGTATTATTAAAAAATATTGGTGCCAAATTATATCATGTATTACGTACCGCATTATTAAAACAAACGGAGCTGTTGAGTCCGGTAAGGTTTCAACCTTTCGTTGAGGATCGTCAATTCTTTATCTCTCCTGTATCGGAGCAAGAAGAAATCGTTTCATTGATGCGTCGTTCCCCGTTTTTGGATTATTTTGAAGAGAAAAGTTTAATGGCATTGGCTGCTTTGGCAGAGCGGCGCGAGTATGAACCCGATGAGGTGTTGTATGTGCAAGATGGTTCTAGTAACGGATTGTTCATTCTTATTCATGGGGAAGTGACCATTAAAAGAATTGAAAACACTATTGAAATTAAACAACGCTCTATTAAAAACTCCGGATTTGTTTTCGGATGGTCTTGTTTACTGAAGGAGAAAGATATTTGCTCTGCAATTACCAATACAAAAACATCTGCCTATTTTATACCCGAGTGCGATCTAATGAAATTGTTCCAGAAAGATGATGCTTTCGAAGGTCAATTTTATCAGCGGTTACTCTGGCTTATGGGTAATCAACTCAATGCAGCTTTTGTTAGATATGTGGGGTTGTTGGGCAAACACAGCTTACAGGCGGTTTATCAATTGATCAAAAATAATAAGTCACGCTTATTATTGTCCTCACCATTGCACCAAGTACCGCATCTTTTAAAAAGTATGACGACCAAGCAACTTGCTTATGATGCTCTTTTAAGATTATTGAAAAACGGCACGGCATTAGAAAGGCATATAGCCTCATTAAGTTTAGAGTTGTTGGGTGAGGATCAAAAGGAGCACGAGTTTGTGAGCGGACTACAGCATATTTATGAAAATGTTGCAGAAAAGAACAGTGAAGATGTAGAACAGAACAGAAAGGTATGTGCAGAACTCACAACAAAGGTCTTTAAAAACGTACCGTATATTATTGAAGGTTGGGAAAATCTACCGGAGAATACCGGGAATGTTTTTATTTATAATCACCTCATAAATGACCCACATTATACTTTAAACAATAATTTTCAAATTACTCTTGATTCCCATTTTTTAAGTGCTATGGTGCTCTATAAGAAATATAGCGAGCCAGGTATTAGAACGGTGAGAATAGGGCAGGGGCAAGAATACGGACACCAAAATTATTACAACAACCTAGGTTATATCAATGTATATACAAAGGAGTCTGAACAAACTTCAAGCAATAAAAAAGAACAAGCCCGTAGCATATTTTATAGTGAGGCTACTAAACATCTGAAACAGAACTATAATTTGATCATAAGTCCTGAAGGCACATCATATAGAACAGAAGAGTCTCCCGGACCTTTTAAAATGGGAGCTTTCAAATTAGCCTTGCATACCGAGCCAGAACCTTATATAGTACCGATAGTTATGGTCAATTTTGATCAAAGAATTGGCAAAAATTTGTATTACTGCGTTATTAAAGAACCTTTTTTATTGAGCGATAAGGTGCCTTCTAAAAGTAATACGGATTTGTTCGCGTTTATGGAGCAATATCAAAAACAGTATTCGGGCTATGTAAAACAAGCCATTGAGAGGGCAGAACAATTGAATGTGTCTTCCTCTGGAACTGATAGTCTTGAGGATCCACCTACTATTTGGTGCAATGAGATAAAGCGACTTAAAAGACGGGTTTCCAAATTGCCTACACAGGAAAATCTAATTGCCTTTTACGGTAGTTCTTCAGTGCGATTGTGGGTAAATATGAAACGAGATCTTAGTCCGTTCAATGTGGTAAACCTTGGTTTTGGAGGGTCAACTTTTGCATGGTGTATTCATTACTTCGATGAGATCTTTACCGAAGCGAATCCGTCTAAAATTGTGCTTTATGCAGGTGAAAACGATCTTAATGATGGTAAAACACCACAAGAAGTACTTTCAGGATGTATGGAATTGGTGGAGTTGATCAAAAATAAGTATCCGGAGGTAGAATTGGCATTGATTAGCCTTAAACCAAGTGTAGAGCGTGAAGCATTAATTCCGTTGATCATGGAGACCAATTTAATGTTGTCCAAGTATTTTATTTCAGAGCTTAACGCCCAATACATCAATGTATTTGCACAAATGATAACTACGGATAATAGACCAATTCCGGAATTGTATCTTTCTGACGGATTGCATTTAAACAAGCAAGGCTATGCACTGTGGAGTACTGCTATTAAAAAAGCATTACAAGCAGCGGATAGCCTTGAACTTGAAAATCAAATGTAGATTTTAATTTTAGTTTTGCCCACCTTTTCGTTGTGGCTTTCTTGGTGTTGGCCATTCTCCTTTTTTACCAGACCTAGGATTGATGCCCAAAACCGCTTTTTCACGAGATGTTTTTTTTGGGTCTTCACAAGCCATGTAAGTAAGAATTGCAGTTAGTATGGCATTGTTGCGTACATCATCAAAAACAATTTTGTCATACGTATCTAAATTGGTGTGCCATGTGTAGTTCCAATAATCCCAACTAAGGGAGCTTAGCGAAAATGCAGGTGCACCGGCAGCTACGAATGAGGCATAGTCAGACCCACCTCTACCAGGTGAACCGGGGAATGTAGTTTCTATTTCATTTTTATAGGTTTCAGGTACAGCTTCTAACCATCGACCTAAATAATCGTATGCATGAAGAAACCCTTGTCCCGACAAACGCACAACGCGACCCGTACCGTTATCTTGGTTAAAAAGGGCTTGAACTCCGTCCACGATTTCTGGATGATCTTCAACAAAAGAGCTAGAACCGTTTAAGCCTTGTTCTTCGCTTCCCCAATGCCCAACTAAAATGGTTCTTTTTGGGTTTGGATATACTTTTTTTAGAATACGTGCGGCTTCTAGCATGGTAATGGTGCCTGTACCATTATCGGTTGCTCCTGTGCCGCCATCCCAAGAATCGAAATGGGCAGAAAGTATTACATATTCATCTGGGAACTCGGTTCCCGGTATGGTGGCTATGGTATTGAAAGTGGGCACAACACCTAGGTCTTTTGATTCCGCTACAATTTTTATTTTGGTGTCCTCACCGTGTTCTACCATTCTGTACAGCATTCCGTAGTCCTCCAAAGAAATATCTACTGCGGGAATTTTTTCGGTACCGGCACTGAAAATTTTATTGGCACCAAAACCTTCAGACCATCGCGATTGAACAATACCTACTGCACCCGCTTTTTCAAATGCGGCATTGATGTTTCTACTGGTGTACCCTGTGTTTCGAATATTTTGCCTCCAAATTTTCTCTAAGGAATCGCGTTCGGTTTTCATTTTTTCGAAGGATGCTTTTGTTGCATATTCTTCCCAGTTTTCATCTGGTCTTCCCGTAGGTTGTAACATGCTCACCATTACTATTTTTCCTTTTACATTAGGAAGCCATTTTACAAATGACAATGAATCTGTAAAACTTGGTAGTGTAATTAATGAGGCTGTAACACCTTTTGAACTAGTACCGGGGTTCCATGCCAATTGAGTAGCGTGCAATGATGCTACACGAGGCGAAACCATATCTACATGGGTAATTCCTCTTTGCCATCCTTTCCACGTTCCCCATTGTTGGTTCTCGGCAGTAATTCCCCATTTTTTGTAGGTGTTGACCGCCCAGTCATGGGCACTTTTCATTTCTGGTGTGCCCACCAATCGTGGTCCGTTCAGGTCCATTAATTCGTATGCCAATTGCTCTAATTGGGAGTTTTCAATGCCTTCTTTTTCAATGGCTTTGACAATGTCTTCCGTAGTTTGGGAAAACATAAATGCGGTGCATAACAAGTATGCACTAATGAGTAGTACTTTTTTCATGTTCAAGTTAGTTTGTTCTTTGAACTAAGGTACTAATTTAATGACGGATGAACGATGTTAAAACTATCTGGTCGCTAAGAATTTGACTAAGCTTTCTTTAATTAAATACTCCCAGCCAGAAACACCACTTTCTCTTTTGAATTCGGGGATGTCTGTCGGGAAATCTTTTATGATTTTGCTGGTAACCGTAAGCAGTGTCTGATGTTCTTTTTTAGTAAGTTCAAAGGTAGATATGCTCTCGCCAGGGTATTCGTCGAACGTCCACCGATAACTGATTTTGGTGGGGAAATCTACTTCTGTAATTAGCCAATTGTGGGTGAAATTTCGTCCTTCATTGGTTATTAAAAAACGAGTCTGAAAAGATTCTTCCAGCTTAAAATCGGGAATAGCATCAAAATACCATTGTCGCATTTGTTCCACATCTGTCAATGCTTCCCATACTTGCTCCATGGAAACGTTAAAAAGCTGAGTAACGATTATGGGTTCATTGTTTTTCATGAGGCTATCCTTTTAGCTGTTATCCAGTTCTTTTTTATTGAAAACACAATTTTCCATAGGTGCTTCATTACGTAAAATTGCCAAGGTGTTTTTAACCGTCATGGTGCACATTTTAGTATATGTGGTTTTGGTTAAACTACCTAAATGTGCAGTGATCAGTACGTTTTTTAATTGCATTAACGGGTCATTTTTTGCAGGTGGTTCTTCAACGAGAACATCGGCTGCGAAACCTGCTATTTTTTTATTTTCCAAGGCTTGTAACAACTCCTTTTGGTCTATGATCCCCCCTCTGGCAGTATTGATCAATAACGCATTGGTTTTCATTTTTGAAAATGCAGCTTTATCAATAAGGTTTTCTGTTTTAGAGGTCAACGGTAAGTGAAGACTTATACTATCCGATGTTTTTAAAAGCGTATCTAAATCGACAAAAGTATAGGGGACATCTTCTTTTTTTGAACTCCAGTAAATAATGTTCATACCTAAGGCTGAAGCAATTTTCGCTACTTTTTTACCAATATTTCCCATACCGATAATCCCCAACGTTTTGCCGTGGGTTTCATCGCCTACATACGAGCCTCGGTCTTGCCATCTGTTTTCTTTGACCATAGTTACGGCATCGTATAAATTACGTTGGAGCATCAATAAAAGGGCAATGGTATGTTCAGCAATGGTATCGGCATTGGAATTTGGGGCGTTCACTACTTTAATTCCTCTTTTCGTAGCGCTTGATACATCTATATTATCCAAACCAACACCACAGCGAGATATAACTTTTAAATTGGGCAATTGTGCCATGAACGAATCACGTACCTGACCTTTTCCCCGTGTAATAATGGCATCTATCGAGTAATTCTGAATCTGGCTGGTTACCGAGGTTTCATCAAACCCTGTTAAAATATTCATATCCGAAGCTTCTTCTAATATGCTCATGGCATCTTCGGCAACGGTTTCTAATAAAAGAATGTTTTTTTTATTCATCGGATTTATGATAAAGGGTGGCATCTTTAGATTTATAGCCACGGAAGTCATTTCTTCCCGAGACATAAATACCTTCTTTAAATAATTCGTCTTCAAATATTTTTGGGTCGATATAATCCCCGGGAACAGAAGAAAGTTCAATTAAATTTCCCGATGGGTCACGCACAAACATTTGTATGGCTCCGTCCGGTAATTGGCGCACATTGCCCCATGGCTTAATATCAATTACTCCAAGTTCTTTCATTCTAAAAAATAGTGTATTGATATCATCTACCTGAACACAAATATGACCTCTAAATGAATAGGCATCTTCCCATTCCGTCAAATGTAATTGCTGTTCTTCGTTGAATTTGAAAAATGCGGTAGGGTAGTCAAAAAGAAATGCGGGAATAGCCTCTAAACCCAATTCTTCTTCATAAAACTTACAAGCTTCCTCTAGGTTGCTTACAACCAATGCAACGTGATTTATATGTACTGCCTTCGCCATGATCTATTGTTTAAAATCGTTTACAAAATCCCAATTAGGGGTCAAGCCCAATCCCGGTTTATCAGGTGCAATGAGCATTCCCTCGTTATCTACGGTAATACGCTCCTCTACCAAATCATACATCATAGGGTTACCACCTAAGGAAAACTCTATTACATTGGCAGAAGGAGAAGCAAAAGCAACTGAAAGTCCCGCCATAAAAGAAAATGCAGACCCCCAACAATGTGGAGCCAACTCTAACTGATAGGTATGCGCCAATTGTGATACACGCATAGCTTCGGTGATACCACCAATGATAGCACAATCTGGTTGCAACACATCTAAGGCGCGTTCTGCAATTAAATCGCGAACGTCAAAAGCGGTGTATTCACTTTCTCCGGCTGCAATGGGTATAAAGGTATTGGCACGTACTTCTGCGGTGCCTATTTTATTATCTGGACTAATAGGTTCTTCAAACCAATATAGGTTACAGTCTTCAACGCCTTTTGTAAATTGCTTGGCTTCGGGCACACTGAAAGTACCGTGTGCATCGGTCATTAATTTTATGTGATCGGGCAAGGCTTCACGGGCTGCCTTTACACGTTTAATACTTTCGGCAACGGTTTGATCCATAATACCAACGCGCATTTTTACTCCGCCAAATCCTTTTTCGGTATACCCCAACAACTGTTCGCCAATGGCATCTGCTTTTGCCCAGCCACCACTGGCATAGGCAGGCATTTTATCGCGACAGCTTCCGCCCAATAATTCTACCACGGGTGCACCCAATGTTTTTCCTTTAATGTCCCAAAGGGCAGTGTCGATACCGCTCATAGCAGAAATGGTCAATCCCCTTCTACCTAAAATGGGAAATTTACGTCCTCTAGAGAGTGAATAATGATCTCTTGTGCCATTGTATACATGTTCCCAAATACGAGAAATATTACGGGCATCTTTACCAATTAACTGTGGTTTTAGTTCATTTTCTATACAACTTACAATAGATGCGCAAGACCCGGAGGAGCCTACTGCGGCTTTTGCTTCGCCAAAACCCTGTAACCCGGTATCTGTAGTTACTACGACTAAGGTCATATCAAAATTGGTCAATAGACCGTAATCTGAGAAATGTTGTTTTTCTTTAGGGATAGGGCAGCGTAACCAAAAGGCTTCTATGTTGGTAATTTTCATTAAATAAGTTCTTTAAGGGTGTCAATTGATTTTTTGGTCAGCATGGTATAAAATTCATCGGTTACGGCAGAACTACCGTGGTCTTCCAAGAATTTTTTCTGCTCTGCAGTGAGTCCGTCAGGGTTTGTTTCTATGGAATTTGGATACCGGTTGGCAGGTGTTCTATCTAACGGGGAACAAAATTCAACCGACAGTACTTTGTCGTACTCGATTTCTTTAAGCGTAGAAATGATTTTAGACCAATTTAAATGACCCA
This sequence comes from Maribacter litoralis, assembly GCF_902506355.1. NCBI lineage: Bacteria > Pseudomonadati > Bacteroidota > Flavobacteriia > Flavobacteriales > Flavobacteriaceae > Maribacter > Maribacter litoralis. The sequence continues at coordinate 2,094,132 of NZ_LR733271.1, forward strand.
TACCCGGAGCCATTCTATTATTATCGGCAACATGAAAATTAACCAAACGCTTGCCCACTTTTTTAATGGTGTCGAACATATTAGCCTCTTCTAGATTCATGTGAAAAGTATCTAGGCAAACCCCGCAATTTGGACCTACGGCTTCAGCAAGTGCCAATGCCTGTTCTCCTCTGTTGATGAAATAGGTCTCAAATCTGTTGATAGGTTCAATGCCAATTTGCAATCCGTGGTCTTCGGTATATGTATAGATTTCCTGTATGCCTTCTACAGCCCATTCCCATTCTTCCTCTGGTCTGGCATCGGGTACAATTTTACCTACGGTCGCCGGAACCAACGAAATTACTTTTCCGCCCAATTCATACACCATTTTGGCAACATCCTTTACATATTGAACCGACATTTTTCGTTGTGCCGGATCTTTTGCAAGTAAATTACGTTGCTCTAGCATAAGCGTTACAGAGCCCCAACATTTAATTCCATAGAGATCAAATAGCAACTGGGCTTTTTTAACGTCGTAATCCTCTGGGGTACCTTGTATTTCTATGTGCGTGTAATCTAATTTGTTGATTCTGCTGAGTGTATGCTCGAGCGATTCGGCACGCATCCAATTATGTATGGCTAATTCCATTGATCTGTATTATTGATTTGTTGTTGTTTTATATGATAGTTTGGTTTTCATAATTTACTCTTCGACATTACTGCCTTTAAGCACTAATTTGTTCCACTCTGGATGTCTTTTAATATAGGATGCTACAAAAGGACAAAGAGGTACTAAAATTAAGTTCTGTCTTTCTATATCTTCTAAAATTTTTAGGACAAGGGCAGAGCCTATTCCTTTACCTGCCATGGATTTTGGCACTTCGGTATGGGTAAGGTAAATTTTTTCTTTAGCTATGATATAATCAATGAAAGCTGTTGAATCATCAATTAATACTTCATATCTTTTCTTAGATTTTACATTCACCAAATTCAATTCCATCCCCAAAAAATTTTAGAAGTTTTAAGGTAATGAAAATTGTTTCTATAGAGGAATTTTGGTGAATTGAATTTTGTGAAATGAAGTAAAAATCGGCTTAGTTTAAATATGCCCTGCGTTTACGTTTAAATTAATATACGAAGACTTATTTTTTTAAAAAATCTTGCTTTAAGCGTAAAAACAGTTCGTTTTCGCCATTTATGAGCTTTTTATTGCCTTTGTCATCTTTTTGCAATTCGAAACTATCGTACAAACTGCCTAGTGGCGTAAATGCTTGGTACTTTATACTGTTCTCGTTTACGGTAATTACTTGAAATAATTGAGTAAACTCACCTCTACGTACCATCCACTCCTGGTCTTGTGATTCGTACATTTTTGGTCCGCTGACCGATACGGTGTAAATGGTACCAACATCTGAAATTACTGTTTTACCGTTTTCTTCATTAGATTCATGACCTCTGGCATACGTGTGATCATGCCCCTGTAAGACCAAGTCAACTTTATATTTGTCGATTAATGGCTTCAAAGCATTACGAAGTTCTGTGTTATCTCTGCCTTTTGCAGTAGAGAAAATTGGTAGATGTAGAAATATGGTCGTCCATTTGCTCTTGTTTTTAGAAAGTACGCTTTCTAACCATGCTGTAGCTTGTTTTCGGGTATTAGGGTGTTCGTCAAAATGTTCGGCATCAAAAGAGATCAAATTCATATTTTGATATTCAATGCTGTAATATGTTTCCATGTTTTCAAACTCTGGTCCGTTTTCCGGTAGGTTGAATTGAGGTTTCCATAGTTTTGAAAGTTGACCATTGCTATATTCGTGATTTCCTGGTGTCATAACACTTGGTACGGTAGCATGTATATATCCGCCGGCATAGAACCACTCGCCCCACTCCCTATTAGATTCACTGTGGTTGATCAAATCACCTGCGTGTAACATAAAATCAACATTTGGTACCATTTTATAAGATTTACGAATAACCCTAGACCACATTGATTTTACATCGTTTTGCGCGTCTCCGAAGTAAATAAAACTGAACGATTCATCCTTATTTTCATTTGGCATCTTAATTTGAAACCATTCGCTCCACGTACTTGCATTCGGTGCGCCATAACCCACACGATATACATAAGTTTTGCCAGGTTGTAAGTTATTGACCACGGTGGAGTGATAGGCTGCTTTTACTAAGGGTTCATTATCCCTTATATTTTCATTTTCAAAGAACTCAGTACTTGCCAATATGCTTTTTGCCACACCGGGTAATCGTAATTCTGGTCCATGGGTTTCTAAAGCTATTTCCACATATGCCGAATCTACAGATTGCTCGGTTCGCCAATTAACGGCAAAGCTATGTGAAGGGTCTGTGGTTAAGTTGATTATAATTCTATCTGGAACTTCGGATGGGAAGATTAATTTATGGTCTATGACATCTGAATAATTTTTGTAGTGGGTGTGACCATGGTCTTCGTCATTATTTGTTGTTTGAGAAGTGCCGGTTAGAAGACTAACTATAAATAGTACTAGTATTAAAGTGATTTTGTTGTAATTCATTGGTCATTTAATAGGTATAGTAAAGATGATTGATTTATTACGATAAAAGGTTAAGAAATTGTTGCGTTTAGTTAAACAACGAGTTGAATAAACGTTTTAAACCATGTGATACATTGTAGCTATTCGATGTAATCGCAGATTAATGAATACTTGCGGGTTTTAAATGTAATATATAAAGGTTTTATTACGTTAAATAAGCTTATGAAATTATACGTAGTCTTTCTTTTGTTATTGGTGAATGCAAATTCATTTTCTCAAGACATTACAATGAATAAAGAAGTGAAAGAAATTGTTAAGCTAGGAAAAGATGCCATTGTAAAAATGGCGTTGGGAATGATCGATGAGGATGTAAGCGCTCAAAATTTTTCAAGAATAAAAGTGATGACCAATGGAGAAACAGTTCAAGTTTCTTTTAGAAATCCGATAAAATATCTGCCAGTGAACTCAGTTTTTTATTCTGATTTTGGAGTAGATGTGTTGAAGAATGTCATTAGCTATGCTAAGGTGTCAAATGAAAATTTTAATGCTGATGATAAAATTTCGCCGTATTATAAAACGGAAGAGATGGAAAACACTATTCAATTTGTAATAGAGTCAATCAATTCAAGTGATAACGTTGGGTCAATAGACATAGCTAGCTTTGAAGATGATATGACCATTAGGGAGAGTAAGGACTATTATGATATTTTAGTGGTTTCTGAATTTCAAGAATCAACCTATAAAATAGATAAAGAGTCAGGAAATGTTTTTGATGTAAATCATGCAAAACTGATGTCTTCTCCAACTTTTGATAATGGTCAAGAAAAAGAATTTGTGGAGGTTAATTAGACAACATATCATCCAATTCATTTGAACTTAATTTGGGTGGTTCTTGCACGGTATTTTTAAATTGTAAAATAAATTCGGTTCCTTTATTAATTTCACTTATACAGTGTATTTCACCATCGTTCATTTCCACGAAATCTTTGGTGATCATTAAACCGAAACCAGTTCCTTTCTCGCCAATGGTACCTTTTCTAATTGTAGGACCATGATTACTTTCGTTACTATTTTGCCAATCGGTATTCATACCTAAGCCAAAATCTTTGACTTTAATTTCTACTATATCAGAAGTGCATTGAGACGACAGGATTATTTTTTTGCCATTTTCACTGAATTTAATGGCATTTGATAAAAGGTTTCGTAGAATAACCTTTAGCATGTTTCGGTCAATAAATATGGTTTGGCACAAAATCTCTTGTTCTATAGAAATGTTTTTGTCTTTTGCTGCCCACTCAAATTCCTTTATAATAGCATTGAATACCTCATTTAAATTGCATTGTTCTTTACTGACTTTAACTCCGTCCATCTGTTTGTAAGACCAATCTAGCAAAGTGTTTACCATAGATACACGGTCGTTAACATCACTTTTTAGTTTTGCGGTAATCTGTTTTAAAGGAGTGTCAACCAGTTCATTTTCTATTAATCCGATTAAAACGCTAACATTGTTTAAAGGCCCTCTTACATCATGTGTAAGCAATGAGAATATTTTGTTTTTTAGTTTGTTGACCGTCTCCAGTTCTTTGTTTTGAAATTCGAGTTCAGTTTTTGCCTGTTGTAGTTGTTTGGTTTGGCGATCAACTTCATATGCCAGCCTATTATTTGCATCAAGCTGTATTCTTTTGTTGTCATCTACGATTGATTTGAACTTGAAGCCAATTAAGATAGAGAATAGAATTATTTGCAAGGTTACCAAAATAGAGGTAATCAATATTATATAGTCGGTTTTGATATTGAAGAAATAACTAAGTAACCAAGTAACAATATATAAAATAGAAGCTAAAAGATATGGAGTGTAGGAATAGAGATAATATTTGTTGAATTTCTCTGCATGGAATAATTTAATTCCAGAAATGATATTTAAGACCATAGTGGTCAAAGAAGTTATTGCAGCTATTAATTCTAATATTTTACTAAAAGAATTGAACCCAACAAGCATAGAATAAAGAATGTGTATAATGGGTAGTGTAATAGTAACGTACATTAATATTGTATAAGCTTTGTGTAAGCCTGGGCTGTTGTTCTGTGTGATGTTGAGATAAAATTTGGTAAAGATCAGAAACCCGAATGTGGTGATCATTGCCGTGGTCAACGAAGTGTTTTGTACCAGTTGAGAAAAGCTATTGTCGGCATCGAACAATAATAAGTAAAGTGACCAATGAGCCGTTACACCAATCAAAATAATGCAGTAGTAAAGTAATATTTTGAGTCTAAGAACCAGAAAAAGTAAAAGGTGATAAATTGCGAAAACACCGAATATTGCTGCAAAAACAAAAGTTTCAAGATATTTGTAATCGATTACGTTCATAGTTGCAAACGGTGTATAAGTTGATTTTTATAAGCCACAAATGCAACTTATGTTTATACTTGACCATAACATTGTTATGGGGGAATCAGATCATAGGTTTACAAAATCGATGGGGGATATGTAAGAGTATATTTTTCTTTTTTAATATATGAAAAAAAGTTCACTTATCTATAAATAAGGATAATAGAATCGCTTAGTTTTCTATAAGATTCTATTTATGATATGATGAAATTGTGGTTTTAGATATTATTTATTTTATGCAACTTTACATTTTCCTGTTTATATGTATACTATGGCAAACTTAGAAGAACAACTAAAAAACCCCGTATGGTATTCCCTAATTGAAACCCATAAAAAGTTTGCCGTTGAATTTGACGGAGTACTTTTCTATGAACAGGAGGTATGTACATTTGGTGCTTTTTTTAATGAAGAAAAAACAACCAAAGCATCTAATGATTATCTAGAAACTACCGATAGTTTCTTCTTCGTTTCTGAAAATAAAACACCCTTAGTTGATGATGCCAACGTTTTTTTAGAGAAGAAAATAGATGGTTGCCAAATGGTTTTAAATGAGCTGCCAGATGTTGCTATAACCGAAGAGATAGTTTTGTTGGGCGATGAATATATTGATGAAATTTATAAATTAGTCTGGTTGGTAATGCCCGGTTATTACAGAAGAAAGACTTTTGAAATGGGTAATTATTACGGAATTTTTAAAGAAGGCAAATTAGTGTCAATTACGGGACAACGAATGCAAACCAATTTATTTATTGAGGTAAGTGCCGTTGTTACCCATCCCGATTATACGAGAAGGGGACTCGCCAAACAGCTTATTGCGCACTGTACAAAAGAAATTATAAAGGAGAAAAAGACACCAATTCTTCACACAAACAAAGGCAATGCTGCAATACCACTTTACGAGAAATTAGGCTACGAATTGACTCGAGATATGAATTGGTGGTTATATCGATGTAAATAAAATACTTATTTTTTATTTGTTAATCAATTGATATACAGTATTAAAAAAGTTTTTAAACGAATGTAAACGACAACAAATGATAGTAAACGTTTACAAACCGACTATAGTTTCAAAGCTGATATAGGTTTGCAGTGTCGAGTTCCGGTAACTTGATAGTATGAACTGTTAAACCATTAAAAATTAGTAAGATGAACGCATTAAAAAACAAAGTACAGTTGATTGGAAATTTAGGGCAAGATCCAGAAATCGTAAACCTAGAAGGAGGAACCAAATTGGCAAAATTCTCTATTGCTACAACAGATAGTTACAAAAACGCCAATGGAGAAAAAGTAGACGATACGCAATGGCATAATATTGTTGCTTGGGGTAAAACTGCCGAGATCGTGGAAAATTATTTAATTAAAGGAAAACAAGTAGCCATAGAAGGTAAATTGACCCACCGATCTTATGAAACAAAAGAAGGAGAAAAGAGATACATCACAGAAGTTAGATGTAATGAATTGTTGATGTTGGGGAAATAGGTTTACCTGTTTACAAATAGAGGAACGATGAAGTAATCTGTTGATTTGGTACACGAATTCGACAGATTGCTTCTTATCTCGTAAAGACTTAATAATTTGAAAACAGCTAGCAAAGACAATTCCAAATACTATTTTTGCATTACATGATTACAACAGAACAAGATTTACTTCCCATATTAAAAAAACACTTTGGTTATGATTCTTTTAAGCCAAATCAATTGGCTATTATCGAAGATGCACTTCAGCAAAAGGATGTACTCGCAATAATGCCAACTGGTGGTGGTAAGTCGCTTTGTTATCAACTGACGGCATTAGCTTTAGAAGGAACTGCAATTGTGATTTCTCCCCTAATTGCTTTAATGAAGGATCAAGTAGATGTTCTAAAAGCTAATGGCATTGCTGCAGAATACTATAATAGTTCCCAGTCCGCAGAAACACAACAAGAGATTTTAGGAAAATTGGAACATGGGGAGTTGAAACTGTTTTATGTTGCTCCAGAAAGTTTAGGATTTCTAAACGGAATTTTAGATAGGTTAAAAATTAGCTTGTTTGCCGTTGATGAGGCGCATTGTATTTCTTCATGGGGTCATGATTTTAGACCTGCATATACTCAGCTTGGCGGATTAAAAAGAAGATTTCCCAATATTCCGGTAATGGCACTGACGGCAACGGCCGATAAAACTACTCAAGATGATATCGTTGATCAATTAAGTATACCAAATGCAAAGCGTCACTTGGCTTCTTTTAATAGACCCAACCTGTACTTAGATGTAAAACCTGCCCAAGACCGTATAAAGCATATTTTAGATTTTTTAGATGAAAGACCTTTTGAAAGCGGAATCATCTACTGCCTAAGCCGTAAAAGTACGGAGTCCATCGCAGAGAAATTACGAAATGCGGGCTTTAAGGCGAAAGCATATCACGCAGGAATGTCATCAGAAGAGCGCTCATTGGTGCAGGAAGAATTCATTACGGATAAAGTGCCGATTATTGCTGCAACTATTGCCTTTGGTATGGGGATAGATAAAAGTAATGTACGATGGGTTATTCATTACAATCTACCCAAGAATATAGAAGGTTATTACCAAGAAATTGGTCGTGGAGGTCGTGACGGACTCCCAGCGCACGCATTATTATTTTACAGTTTTGCCGATGTGGCACAGTTGCGAAGGTTTATTACTCAAAGTGAAAATGCAGATGTAGAATATGCCAAATTAGAGCGTATGCAGCAGTTTGCCGAAGCATTAAGTTGTCGTAGAATTGCATTATTGAATTATTTTGGGGAGCAGGTAACCGAAGGTTGTGGCAACTGCGATATATGTACCACACCACCAGCTTATTTTGATGCAACCTTACTTGCGCAGAAAATATGTTCTGGCGTTGCACGGTTAAAAGAGCGTGAGCCAATGGGTATGGTGATAGACGTTTTAAGAGGAGCACAAAACGCACAGGTTTTAGAAAAAGGTTATCAGCATATAAAAACCTACGGAGCTGTAAAGGATGTTTCTTGGTTAGACTTACAGCAATATGTTATTCAGTTATTGAATCAAGGAGTGTTGTATATTAACTTTAGGGAAGGAGCAAGGATTGGACTAACTCCTCAGGCAAAAGAAGTGTTGTTTTCAGGAAAGAATGTTCAACTTGCTGTATTACAAAAGGAAACTGAAAAGAAAAAGGTTGCCACCAAATCACGGGTTAGGAAGACAGATTTGTTTGAAAAGCTTAGGGTGCTTAGACAACAAATCGCAACTGAACAGAATGTACCGGCTTATGTGGTTTTTGGTGATGCCAGTCTAAAGGATATGGAAGCTAAACTACCTAAAAATGAAACGGAGTTCATGGATGTTTCCGGGGTAGGTCAGGCTAAATTAGAAAAATATGCAGATGTATTTTTAGCGGAGATAAAAAAGCATGTTGGTGCAAAAAAATCAAAGCGAAAAACTCATGATCAAACTTTTGATTTATTTAAAGATGGTCTAACGGTTTCTGAAATAGCTACACAAAGAAATCTATCTGAAAATACGATTTACGGGCATTTAATGAAAAAACATGCCGAAGGGGAGGAGCTCGATTTAAATCAGTTTGTAAGTGCCAATGAAATATCAAAAATAGAAGCGGCAAAATCGGAATTGACCAACGCTACCGGTTTAAAAGATTACTTCGAGTATTTTGAAGAAAAAATGCCGTACTGGAAAATTAAATTTGCACTGTATATGTTAGATGCTTAAAAGTCATTACTATCGATCAATATATAAATAGCCTTGTAATGAGAATTCACCGCCATTGACCGCAGCTATATAGTAGTAAATTCCTTGGGCTAAACCGGCATCTCTATCTAAAGTAGAAATTGTTTTTCCTGTATAACCATCAAATTCATCGGTATAATTTTGCGCTTCAAATACAAGTAAACCGTTTCTATCATAAATGTGAAGTACGTTGCTTTCATAGTCCGCAAGTTCTTCAATAATAAAATTATCGTTTACCCCATCACCGTTCGGACTGAGTATATAATGATAACTATTTAAGGAAGTTTCTGGTTGTTCGATTTCATTTGAAGCGAGAACTCCAAATGTAATTGCGGCATATTCATTAGGTGTAAAAAGTTTAGAACTTAAAAAACCATTATTTAAGTCTCCTGTATTTCCTATCCCACCCAAAGTTTTCCAACTCGAGGTAGAAGTTTCAAACCCTACTATTTTAATATCATTTATATTATCGGTAATTCTTTCTATTTTGCTTCGGTCGTTCCAATCAATAGTAATTGAAACTTTTTTAGAACCTTTCAGTATCCAATATTCATTGGTGCTGATGTTTTCAACTTCTTGATTATTATATAAAGGATATGTATTTGTTGAATTTCCATATATATAGCAAGCTGTATAATCGATATCGGAAAATTCTGTTTCCAATGATATAGGTCTGATGTATTCCTGATCCCCAACAGGAAAAATAAAATGGTCAAGAACAGTTGCCTTTACAAAACCATTTACTTTAGAAAAATCAGATGCACCATTAGAAAAGGAAGATGCTTTAAAACCTAGATAATTTTTATGATTGATTTTAGTAGTTTGTAAATCTCCTAAAATGAAATTGGTATTACTGCTAACCGATACAGGAATATTTAAAGTAATATTATTAGGATTAGCTATTTCTAAATCAAACAATTTTGGCTTTATTCTTCCAGAAATGGTATAGCTTTTTTCGCCATAAAGTCCTACTAATCCACTATTACTAAAGAACTGTCCGTCATTTACTACGGGTCCAAAAAATCCAAGTTGACCGTCAGTATGAACTTCTAGGTCTCCATAGTTTTTCATTTTTTGGCTATGTAGTTGTAGCGTGGTAACATAGATTATAATTGCGAATATATATGTATATTTTATATGTTTCATAAATTGGGATATCAATAGGAAAAAGTTTAAAATGACCTTCTTAATTTTAGTTGCGCATTTAATACGTGTGATACCCCAGTAGCTCCAACCGCTCTTGACATTCGTAATTCAATTACATCGCTACCTGTACTTGTGTATTCAAAGAACCTACTAGTTGGGGCAGAAGTTATATTAACGACATTTGGCCAAATATTTAAAACAGGTGTTACTCGAGTGTTATTTACGTAAATAGCGAACCTATTTTTAAATAGACCCAGTGTTTCTAAAATTTCCCATTGTATTTCACCTACATATTTTGCTCCTACAATATTGCTTTCAACAGGTGTAAATGGGCAAGCTACAATCGATAAGTCTACAGCTGATGCTCCAGTTAAATCTGATGTACTGAATGCACTTGCCTGGGTTAGGATTTCCGTTTTTAAGTATGAAGTAAGTGCAGAAGTACTCAATGTTGTAATGGTATCGGGACTGTCTAAATTTTGTTTAATTGCCGTTGCTCCGTCGGCACCTTCAAGGCTTTCGAGCCATTCCGCCTCGGTCCCTGCGAAGCCGTTGTTCTGAGCAATTTCGTATGCGCTTTGTCCATTCGATCCCGCTGCTCCTGTGTCACCGTCGTTTCCGTCGGCACCTTCAAGGCTTTCGAGCCACTCCGCCTCGGTCCCTGCGAACCCGTTGCTCTGAGCAATTTCGTATGCGCTTTGCCCATTTGACCCTGCTGTTCCGGTAGCACCGTCGTTTCCATCGGCACCTTGAAGGCTTTCGAGCCACTCCGCTTCGGTCCCTGCGAAGCCGTTGTTCTGAGCAATTTCGTATGCGCTTTGTCCATTCGATCCCGCTGTTCCGGTAGCACCGTCGTTTCCGTCGGCACCTTCAAGGCTTTCGAGCCATTCCGCCTCGGTCCCTGCGAAGCCGTTGTTCTGAGCAATTTCGTATGCGCTTTGTCCATTCGATCCCGCTGCTCCTGTATCACCGTCGTTTCCGTCGGCACCTTCAAGGCTTTCGAGCCACTCCGCCTCGGTCCCTGCGAAGCCGTTGTTCTGAGCAATTTCGTATGCGCTTTGTCCATTCGATCCCGCTGCTCCTGTATCACCGTCGTTTCCGTCGGCACCTTGAAGACTTGCGAGCCATTCCGCCTCGGTCCCTGCGAACCCGTTGTTCTGAGCAATTTCGTATGCGCTTTGTCCATTCGATCCCGCTGCTCCTGTATCACCGTCGTTTCCGTCGGCACCTTCAAGGCTTTCGAGCCACTCCGCCTCGGTACCTGCGAAGCCGTTGTTCTGAGCGATTTCGTATGCGCTTTGTCCATTCGATCCCGCTGCTCCTGTATCACCGTCGTTTCCGTCGGCGCCTTCAAGACTTGCGAGCCATTCTGCCTCGGTACCTGCGAAGCCGTTGTTCTGAGCAATTTCGTATGCGCTTTGTCCATTCGATCCCGCTGCTCCTGTATCACCGTCGTTTCCGTCGGCACCTTCAAGGCTTTCGAGCCATTCCGCCTCGGTCCCTGCGAAGCCGTTGTTCTGTGCGATCTGGTATGCGCTTTGTCCATTCGATCCCGCTGCTCCTGTGTCACCGTCGTTTCCATCGGCACCTTGAAGACTTGCGAGCCATTCCGCCTCGGTCCCTGCGAAGCCGTTGTTCTGAGCGATTTCGTATGCGCTTTGTCCATTCGATCCCGCTGCTCCTGTATCACCGTCGTTTCCGTCTTCACCTTCAAGGCTAGTTAACCATTCAGCTTCCGTACCAGTGAAACCATTATTTGTTGCGACTTGGTAAGCACTTAGTCCGTTTGACCCTGCTGCTCCATCATCACCATTGCTCCCATCAGCACCTTCAAGACTGGTCAACCATTGAGCTTCCGTACCGGAGAATCCGTTGTTTGTTGCGATTTGGAATGCGCTTAATCCGTTTGTTCCATTATTTCCATCATTTCCGTCAGTACCTTCCAAGCTAGCTAGCCATTGAGCTTCCGTACCCGAGAATCCATTGTTTGTTGCAATTTGAAATGCACTTAGTCCGTTTGTTCCAGTGGCACCTGTTGCGCCTGTAGCTCCAACCTCACCTTTCAGACTTGCTGCATCAGGCGATGTAAATGTCGATCCGTCCGTAGACGATAAGGTAAAGGAGCCATCTTCATTATCAATGATTGAAATGACATTGGAGGTACTGTCGCATAAATTTTGCCAGAGAACCCCATTAAAAGAGTATACACATTTAGTATCCGTATTATAGACTAAGGCACCATTTAAAGGAGTTATACCCAGCATCTCAGAATTCCTAACTCTAGTTAAAACTAGAACTTTAGTAGCGCTTTCAAGTTCCAGTAAGGAAGAATCATGTATTGTACTAACATCATTTCCAATCTTTACTTGAGCAAAACTACTCAAGGAGGTGATTAAAAGTAGGAATAGGGTAATGTAGTGTTTGTTTGAAATCATAGCCTAAAATAATTTTTAGACTAAGTACATCAATAATAAAGGGTTATGTAATTATTTGTTGTAAAATGTAGGAAAAACCATATCAAATAGATATAATATGTTGTAAGAATAAACCTATAAAATGATATTTGTCATATTCGCTTTTTGAGTTTATCACCTTTTAATAATTTACCTAGACCTTTAAATTGAAATTGGATTTAAAAGTGTAGGGTTAGATTAAAAATTTACGGTAACACCCATTTGTCCGGGTCCAAAATTTAGATTCCAACTAACCATCTTTTTTTGGTTGTTATATTTCTCATCATACTTTTTATCTAGATATTTATCTATGGACTCAACGGTTGCAATACTAATAGCGAATGCGAAAACCATATCACTTAACCAATGTTGCCCATCCCACACACGAGAAATACCTGGTATGGCACCTAAAGTATAGATACCGGCTTTTACCCACGGATTTTTAAATTGTTTTCCAATCGCATATGCATTTGTAAAAGCAAGTAATGCATGTCCTGAAGGAAATGAATGGAAATTTCTACTTGAATTAAATGGATCAAACGTGTCTTTGCCTAATTCAGCCAGCGGTCTCGCTCTACCCACTACCGATTTTAATACTTGTTGTAAAAGTCCTGCTGAGGTGGCAGATGATATCAGTAAAACCCCGGTTCTTCTTAATTTTTCGTTTTTGGTAATTAATCCTACGGCATATACTCCAGAAGTTGCCATATAGTTATTTGACGGACTACCGTAAAACTCGCCATAATCTCTTATCAGCTCCGGAACACCCTCTCTATTGTTTCTAATAAACCTAGAAGTATCATCATCAGCTAAATATACCAATGCAGTACCTCCTACCACAGCACCAAATTGAGCCCATTCATTGCCTTCCCAATGCAATGGTCTTGTATATGAATGCCCAACACTTTGAAACATGGTGGCAATATCATATTTGAACATGTTCCATCTTGTTTCGGTAGAATCTTTGCTAGTGTCTTGCGCACTTAAAGAAATACACAAGATTAAACCTAATAGGGTCATTAATTTGTTCATGGCGCAAATTTAAAGTGTTGGTTGTTTAGAATATAATCAAATTGGAACAATGTTTTGCCCTAAACGTTTTCAATAGGCTTAAAAATATAGATTTTGGGCTACTCTAAAGGTATTGGCATGTGCTTCAACAATAACTTTGATGTCTGGAGAATACCCGCCGCCCATACTACATTGTACTGGAATTTTAAAATTATGACATGTTTTTAGTACATATTCATCGCGTTTTTTACAACCCTCTATAGTCATACCCAAAGTACCTAATTTATCACTTTCAAGAATGTCAACACCACAGAGGTAAAAGATGAAATCTGGTTGAACGCTTTCAATTAGCCGAGGTAATTTCTCTTTAAGTATAGAAAGATATGTTTCATCAGTGGTTCCTTTTGGTAATGGAATATCTAGGTCTGACTTTTCTTTTTTAAACGGATAATTTCCTTCTCCATGCATGGAAAATGTAAATACGGCATCATCATTCTGAAATATTTCTGCAGATCCGTTTCCTTGATGTACATCTAAATCGACAATTAGAATCTTCTTAGCAAGACCTTTGTTTAATAAATATCTAGCGCCGATTGCTTGGTCGTTTAACATGCAAAATGCTTCACCGTGGTCGCTATAGGCATGGTGGGTTCCACCGGCTATATTCATTGCTATTCCATATTCTAAGGCAAAATCACATCCTTTTATCGTTCCATCGGCAATAATGCGTTCTCGCTCTACTAAATCTTCTGAGAGGGGAAAGCCTATTTTTCGGGCCATTTTGGGCGAAATCATAATATTCAACAAATCATAGAAATACTCAGGGTCGTGAACAGCTACAATATGTTTGTCATTTGGTATTTCTGGCTCAAAGAAATTTTCTTCTGTACAGGTACCTTCATGAATCAATTGCTGTGGTAATAGCTCATATTTTTCCATAGGGAAACGATGCCCCTCTGGTAACGGATGTTTGTATATAGGGTGATAGGCGATTTTCAGCATCGACCTAATCATTTATGAAGTTTCAATTGAATTCTTTTTCGGGCTACATCAACATCCAAGACCTTCACAATAATTTGCTGATGTAAATGAACATGCTCGTTTACATCTTTTACAAAAGAATCCGAAAGGTTTGATACATGTATTAAACCACTTTCTTTGATGCCTATATCTACAAAACAGCCGAAATTGGTAATGTTATTTACAATACCTGGTAACAATTGACCGCTATGCAAGTCGGTAATGGATTTAATGGTCTGGTCAAAAGTGAAAACCTTAGCTTTTTCACGACGATCCAACCCTGGTTTTTCCAACTCTGAACGAATATCTTCTAAGGTAGGGAGCCCAACATCATTGGTGCAGTATTTTTTAAGGTCAATTTCTTTAAGAAGCGTTTTGTTTCCGATCAAGGATAAAATTTCTGTTCCCTTATCTTTTGCCATCTGCTTAACAATGCTATAACTTTCTGGGTGTACGGCAGAATCGTCTAACGGATTTTCAGCGTCTTTGATACGTAAAAAAGCTGCACCTTGTTCATATGCCTTACCGCCTAAACGAGGAACGGCCATAATATCTTTACGACTTTTAAATGCCCCATTTTCTTTTCGTTGGGCAACGATATTCTCTGCCAATTTCGGACCAATACCAGATACATAACTCAATAATGGGACACTGGCGGTATTGATATTTACGCCGACCGAGTTCACGCAACTTTCAACCACGGTGTCTAATGAGTTCTTTAATTTAGTTTGGTCAACATCATGTTGATATTGCCCTACACCAATAGACTTAGGGTCTATTTTAACCAGTTCTGCAAGTGGATCAGCTAAACGTCTACCGATAGATACGGCACCACGAACGGTAACATCATAATTTGGGAATTCTTCACGGGCAATTTTAGAGGCGGAGTAAATAGAGGCTCCTGCTTCACTAACTACATACACTTCAACAGGATTGTTGAAAATGACCTTCTTTACAACCTGCTCTGTTTCTCTAGATGCTGTACCATTACCAATAGCAATTGCTTCTATTTTATATGCATTTGCCAATGAACTTAATTTCTTGATTGCTCCAGCAACATTATTTTGTGGTGCATGTGGATAAATAGTTTCATTATGTACCAAATTGCCCTGTTCGTCTAAGCAAACCACCTTGCAGCCAGTTCTAAAACCAGGATCTATGGCAAGTATACGTTTTTCACCTAGAGGTGCGCCTAACAATAGCTGTCTCAAATTATTGGAGAATACTGCAATGGCATCATCGTCCGCCTTTTCTTTTGCAGCTTTGAGCAGTTCGTTTGATAAGGACGGAAATAACAATCTCTTATACGCATCTGCAAGAGCCAACTCTATTTGTTTGGCACAGGCATTGTTCGTTTTTATGATTCTATTTTCAATTCTGTCTAATAAACGTTCGTCATCCAATTCAATTTTTACTCGTATGAATTTTTCGGATTCTGCACGTAAAATGGCTAGAAGTCTGTGTGACGGACATTTATTTAACGGTTCGCTCCAATCGAAATAATCTCGAAATTTCTGAGCCTTTTCATCGTCTTTTTTTGTGCCTATTACTTTGGTGGTTATAATGGCATATCTTGACAGCTGAGACCTTATAGATGCTCTTATATCTGTTCGTTCGTTGATCCATTCCGAAATGATATGGCGGGCACCTTCCAAAGCATCGTCTTTATTCTCAATAATATCGTTCAAATATTTAGAGGCTGTAAATTCAATATCATCATCACGTTGTGCCATAATGATTTTTGCTAACGGCTCTAATCCGTTTTTACGGGCAACTTCGGCTTTGGTTTTTTTACTCTTTTTAAAAGGTAGGTAGAGGTCTTCTAATTGCGTTAAATCTTCGGCGTTTTTAAATTTTTGTTTCAATTCAGACGTTAAAACACCTTGTTCTTCAACAGCTTTAATAATCGTTTTTTTTCGTTTCTCAAGTGCTTCAAACTGTTCTTTATATTGTACTATAGCGCCTACCTGAACTTCATCTAAATTACCGGTTTTTTCTTTTCGATACCGCGAAATAAATGGTATGGTGCAATCGGCATTTAAAAGCTCAATGGTGTTTTGAATGCCTATTTCCGGTAGTTGGGTATGTTTAAGTATGTAGCCGACAATTTCGGCCGAATTAGAATTTGCCATTTATAAATGTAGTTTTTTTGTGAAGAATCTAGCTTATCCCTTCACCATTACCAACGCCATCTTCATCTGGGTTGACAAACACCAATTTTCCATCGGTGTTTTCGGTCATTAGAATCATGCCTTCACTATCAACACCACGCAATGCTCTTGGTGCTAGGTTGACCAATACGGTTACTTTCTTACCAACAATGTCTTCTGGTTTAAAGCTTTCTGCAATACCAGATACTATGGTTCTGACATCTAAACCGGTATCTACTTTTAAAACTAAAAGTTTTTTGGCTTTCGCCATTTTTTCAGCTTCGATAATAGTACCTACCCGCATATCCAATTTAGAAAAATCATCGAATGTTATGGTATCTTTTTGTGGCATTACTTGCTTGTTTTCGTATTCGTTCGCTTTTTTGGTCGCTTCCAATTTATCTAACTGAGCTTGAATTTCACTATCCTCAATTTTTCTAAAGAGCAATTCTGCTTTGTTTATTTGATGGTCGGGTTTCAACAATTCCTCTTTTAGAGAAACATCGTTCCAACTTTCACCTGGGCTACCCTCAGTAGAAGTTAGATTTAAAATATTCTTAAGCTTACTAGAAGTAAATGGTAAAAATGGTTCGCTCAGAACCGCTAATCCGGCAGCAATTTGTAGCGCTACGTTCATAATGGTTTTTACACGTTCTTCGTCAACCTTAATTACCTTCCATGGTTCTGCATCCGCTAAATATTTATTACCTAAGCGAGCTAAGTTCATTAGTTCTTGACCAGCTTCCCTAAAACGATAGCGTTCAATGGAGCTTGAAATTATTTCTGGGTACTTTTTTAATTGTTCAAGTGTCTCGTTATCAACATTGGTTAGGCTTCCTGCAGCGGGTACTTTACCATCGTAATATTTATTGGTCAATACCACCACTCGGTTAATGAAATTACCAAAAATGGCTACTAACTCATTATTGTTTCGGGCTTGAAAATCTTTCCAGGTGAAATCATTATCCTTGGTTTCTGGAGCATTAGCTGTTAATGTGTAGCGCAGCGAATCTTGCATCTCAGGGAAATCAACCAAATACTCATGTAACCATACTGCCCAATTTTTTGAGGTAGAAAGTTTGTTACCTTCTAAATTCAAGAATTCGTTTGCGGGCACATTTTCCGGTAAAATATAACTTCCTTCCGCTTTTAGCATAGAAGGGAAAATAATACAGTGAAAAACAATGTTATCCTTCCCTATAAAGTGCACTAGTTTAGTATTTTCATCTTTCCAGTAGGGTTCCCAGTCTATGCCTTCACGTGCAGCCCACTCTTTGGTAGATGATATATATCCGATAGGCGCATCAAACCATACATAAAGTACTTTTCCTTCTCCACCTTCAACGGGTACGGGTATTCCCCAATCTAAATCCCTGGTAACCGCTCTAGGCTCTAAACCACCATCTATCCATGATTTACATTGGCCGTATACATTGGGCTTCCAATCATCTTTATGCCCTTTTAAAATCCAGTTTCTCAAGAACTCTTCATATCGATCTAGAGGTAAAAACCAATGTTTTGTTTCTTTGGTTGTGGGTACGGTACCGGTAATAGTTGATTTCGGATTAATTAAATCCGTTGCATTTAAACTTGACCCACAGTTTTCGCACTGATCACCATATGCTTCTTCATTACCACATTTTGGGCAAGTGCCTATGACGAAGCGGTCTGCTAAAAACTGTTGTGCTTCTTCATCGTACAACTGAGCAGTAGTTTCCTCGATAAAATCTCCTTTTTTATACAGGTTTATAAAGAATTCTGATGCTGTTTTATGGTGTACGGGAGCAGAAGTTCTAGAATAATTATCGAAGGTAATACCAAAATCCATGAAGGACTGCTTAATAATAGCATGGTATTTATCGATGATATCTTTAGGAGTTACGCCTTCTTTTTTTGCTTTCATTGAAATGGCAACACCATGTTCGTCACTACCACAAACAAAGGCAACATCTTTACCTATTGATCTTAAGTAACGAGCGTAAATATCTGCAGGTACATACACACCGGCCAAATGACCTATATGAATTGGACCATTGGTGTATGGTAATGCTGCGGTAATCGTATATCTAGAGGGTAATTTAATATCGGACATCAAAATAAATTAAGCCACAAAAATACTGAATTTGCCGGGAGAATTACTAATAACCGTACAATTCAAGTTTGTATTGCCATGAAACTTAAGACAATTTTTGGAGGGAAATAGAAGTATATGTTAGGATGGAAAAAGAAAATTATACTAAAACGGGATAATTTCAGTTCTATTGTAAGAAAAAACTTATTTTTTTTAAAAACATAAAAGATATGGCAGTTGGTGATTCAAAAAAAATTAAGCTAGATCAAAGCTTGGAAAAATTGAATGTAGAAAGCAAAAGTACACAGACGATTAAAGAAGATGTTGTGTTACTCTATAAAGATAAGAACCATAGAATCATTAAAGAATTAAGGTTCGAATCTAAAATGAATAATTCTAAACTTACATAAAAAAAGCCCTATTTATTTTTAAAAAATAGGGCTTTTTCATTTGTGGGAAACAAACTAGGCTACCATAACGGATTTACTCATCTTTTGATTCTGTACAATGATCCTATAGATGTATTTTCCTGTTGATAACTGTTCGGGCATGCGCTCTCGTATATTTATTTCGGTAGAACCCTCAAACATCATTTCGTTGAAAACAGTACCTACCTTTTGTCCTAAAATATTATATAATTGAATATCTACGTGTGCCGAGAATGGCATTTCTAAATAGATATGTGGGGTTTGATCTGTAGGGTAAAAGGGTTTATGAACCACGGCATTCAATAAATCTGGACTAATAGGTGTTTCTGCCTCTTCACCTGGTGGAACCGGTGGAGTAACTTCACCATCGCTATATGCAATATCTGGAAATGGCTCGCCACTACAGCTGAAACCTAAATCTACAGGTACATAAGGTTTATAATTCAATAAATGTGCTTCTACCAAAGGAATATCAACACATAGCCATTCTGCTAGAACGGTTGCATACAAATCTCTAAAGTCCATCGTGTACTCTAAATTTCCTCTTCCATCTGGGTCGTCTAGAGTTGGGTGGTCGCCTACAAATGCACTGCCGTTCAAACCTGATCCGAAGAACAAGGTAGGTGTAGCCTTACCATGATCCGTACCATTGGAACCATTCTCAAAAATACGTCGCCCAAATTCAGAAAAAGTCATACTCAACACTTTATCATCTTGTTGTGTAAAGGCAATATCCTCATAAAAGTTGTTTACCGCTACCGATAAATTGGTCATTAACTGTGCATGTGCCTGTGGTTGATTACCATGAGTGTCAAAACCGCCCATTGAAATCATATACACCTTTGTTCCTAAATTTCCTTTGATCAATCTTGCGATAAGGGCTAGTTGACGTGCAAAACCATTGTCTTGGTACTCTACTTGATTTTGACCTCTTGTGTAGGCATCGTGGATAATACCAGAATATTCATATGTGGTATTCGCGACTCCCCTTAAAAATTTAAGTTGATCACCATACATACAATCATTAAATAAGGTATCATCTAAACCATAAACTACACCAGATTCTGCAATTTCCTCTAATTGATCAACGTTTGAGGTAACGAAAGCATAATTTGTTTCATCGCCTTGAAATACCAAACTACCAAACTGACCAATTTGTATGGCTGCTGGTGCTGCTGGCGGATTTACCAAATAATCTGGATAAATACTTTCAAAATGCCTGCCCATCCAACCAGTATTTAATCCACTAAAACCGGTAGTTTCTATATCTGTATTCGCAAAAATATCCGATCCTGTAAAATGTGATAAACTCTGACCTTCGTAACCTACCCCATGAACGGCTTTAAATTGTCCTTGATCCCACATTGGGGCTATAGAGCTCATGTAAGATGGTACACCAAATTCATCGGTCAATTTAAGTACTTTACTTTCTGGAATATAAATGTTTGGCCTTGCGTTGGCATAGCTATCATATTGCTCAATAGGAATTACGGTACTTAGACCGTCATTACCACCGGACAAACGTATAAGAATTAAAATATTATCTGTTTCCGCCGCTGAAATACCAGCAGATAACGCAGACGGTGCCGAAGCCGTTAGCATATTTGAACCTAACATCATTGAGCCTGATCCAGCAATGCCCATTGCTTGTAAAAATGAGCGTCTGCTCCATGTTTTATGTTCTTCATCATGGCCTTCGTGATGTAGGCCTTTAAATGGGGTGTGGTGTGTATTGCACATAGAAGTAGGTGTTATTTTAATTGAAACTCTGGTTGTCTCGCTAAATATTGATAAAGTAGATATACTTGAAAGGGTCCTTGTGGCCAAGTAGCCAATGTCCACGATTCTTGGTTGCCGCCTTCGTAATAAACATCTTCAACATCACTTCTAAAAATAGTGAATGCCTTGGCATACTCATCTTCGTTCAATAGTCCTTTAGTGAGTATAAAATCTATTATTAGCCTTGCAACTTCATCTGGGTTATTACTGGTTAAGCCTACATTACCAGATATTTCTAGACCTAAGCTTCTAAACTGTTCGTTATCTGCCATGTAGAAATTCTCTAGAATACTTTCAATGGTCAGCCAACGACCGATCATAAAATTGGTATTGATCCAAGATCTGTTTCTTTGCCAACCGGCAACATCAAAAGGTTCAAAAATTTCTTGACTTAATAATGTACTATAGTTGACCATTTCGGCCACATTGGTATCGGTATAGGCAAAACTAGATTCTTTCAATGTATTAAAGTAGAAATCTACAGGACTTTTAATGATTACTCCTATAGCTTCGTCATCAAAGAAATGTTGGCTTTTAAATAATAGTCTTAATACCGGAGCCAACTCAAAATCGCTCGATACAAATGTCGCCGCCATACCATCAATAATAACTTGGGCATTATTGGCATCGTCCCTAGAATCTGGGTGTACAAAGAATTCATATAACTTACGGCAAATGAACTCCGCTATCTCGGGTGCTCTTTGTTCAAAAAGAATATCAATGACATCGTCATATCCCCAATTACCTGTTTGCCCTAAAATTGTTTTAGTGCCGGCATCATGCTTTGTAGCGTCAAAGGCAACCGGCGAACACCCAACTTCGCCTCGTTCTACATAACCACTTAACGCTTTTGCCGTTTCTATAATGTCTTCTTCGGTATAGGCGTTGCCTTCACCAAGGGTAAATAACTCATAGAGCTCACGGGCATAATTCTCGTTGGGGTTGTTACCATTGTTGTATACCCCATCTAGGTAATATAACATGGCATTGGTAAGCCCTATCTCCCTGGTAAACGTTCTAAAATTGCCTATTGAATTACGTTGTAAACACTCTATGTATTCATATAAATAAGAGTTGCAATTATAAACATCCAATTCGGTTACGAAATGGTTACTCCAAAAGAAGCTTAATCTATCCCTTAAGTTGTTGTTCAATAAGCTATTGGCATAGGCTAACTGAAACTCATTTTTCTGTTCTCTTTTTAATTGGTTGCTTGCATCACTATCCTCAGGATAATCGTCATTGTTCCAATTTGCCCAAACAGGAGCGGTAATTGTAGGCATGCTCAAAGCTTCATCTATTAAAGTGTCTACCAAATTACCGGCAGGCTGACCTGCTGCTTGATTAATGGTTTCGACCGAGGCACTGAATCCTAACCGTCTGTATAAATGGGATGCTCTCAGCTGATCTAAGTTAGCTGTATACGGAGCAAGAGTAGAAGTATTACAATTAATGAAATATTCCATAGTCTTAAAATAGGCATTTGTGTTACGTTCGTAGAGTTGGGGCTTCTATGCTAAACGTTTCGAAATTTGGTATAGTATTTAAAACTATCTATTTTCGATAATCTGGAATCAAATAACGAGAATTATCCTCATAATGGCGTCGAAATTCCTATATTTTCGATGAATTACACAATCTACATAGTAATACATGGGAAAACATAATGAATTTGGAAAGGAAGGTGAGCAGTTAGCGGTGGATTACCTTAAAAAGAAAGGATATACCATTACCTATAAAAATTACAGGTACCTTAAAGCAGAAGTAGATATTATCGCAAGAAAAGATGATGTTCTTGCCATTGTTGAGGTGCGGTCTAGAAGTTCAAATTTTATTGAGAATATTGCAGAGACCGTAACACCTAAAAAAATTAAGTTGCTGGTTATGGCCGCTGATCATTATGTAAGCGAAAATGATATTGATGTAGATGTACGATTTGATATTATAACCATACTCAAAAATAGGAGCAAATTTGAACTGGAACATTTAGAATCTGCCTTTTACCATTTCTAAATAATCTACTTGATTAGTAGATTTATTAAAAAACATTTTGTTTTATTTGTAACAAGTTGTTATATTTGCACAACAACCTTATAATAAAATGAAAACAATATCGTCAGTCGTTGAAGAGTACATCAAGAAAAAACCATTTTTGCAAAGTGCTCTTGCTCAAGGAATCATCAACCTTACATCACTTTCTAGAATAGTTAAACCAGAAATTGAGCATGAACTAGGTAAGGATATTCGTAACGGTGCAATTGTTATGGCACTAAAACGTTTGTCTGATGACTTAGAATTTAGGGCTACCCACAAAATCTTAAAGGTATTGAAGAATATTGGTGAGATTACGGTAAGATCATCGTTGACCGATTATACTTTTTTAGCTTCTGATAAGATATTGGTGCATCAAGCAAAACTACTGGAAGAAATCAACAATAACCAAGATGTATTTTATACCTCTAGTCGTGGTGTAAACGAAATCAATATTGTCATCAGCAATGTGATGGACAAAACGGTAGAAAAGCTCTTTAAAGATGAGAAATGTACTCAAAAAGCAGAAGACCTTTCTTCGATAACCGTAAAATTACCAGCTGAAAACGTTTCGGTTCCGGGTATTTATTACTTTATTTTTCAGCGTTTAGCTTGGGAGGGTATTGTACTTTACGAAGTAATTTCTACAACCAACGAATTCACTATTCTTGTAAATGATGAACAAGTGGATATGGCATTTAAAACAATCAAAGATTTAAAGTCGCTTTAATTTTCTAATTGTTCAACCACCTCTTTGTCTGATTCTGGTTTAGATAAAAATCGTTTTTCGCTATCTAAGATAAAATAAGTGGGTGTACTTTGTATACCGAATGTTTTGGCATAATCGCTTTCCCATTTGCCCAAGGCTATGGCGTGGTTGAATGAAGGTAGTGTGGCAGAAACTTTTTTCCAGTTGACGGCATCGTCTTCTAAACCAACTGCTATAACTTTTAGATTTTCATAATCCTCTAGCTCTTTATGAAGCGCAGGCAGTTCTTTCAAACAATGTGAACAAGTGCTGCTCCAAAAAACAAGCAAATAATTAGCTGCAGGTTCCATTGTTAAAAGCGATTGTTTTTTGCCCTTTGCCTCCCAGGTAATATTAGGAGAAACAGCACCTTTTCTTAAGCGAGATGCCATTTCTATTTCATCTACAAGTTTTTGGTTCTTATTGGCTAAGGCCGCTTTTTTTAAATGATTTTTAAAAATATAATCTTGTACTTCTGCTATACCATTGGCACCTGCAATTTTCCATAATTGGTGAAAAGACCTTACTTGAAAACCTAAAGGTGTATTGACAATCTTTTCAGCGGTAACCTTTAAATTTTTAATGACTTCTGAGACCAATTGTTCTTTAGTGGTAATATTTACTGGTAATGCAGAAAAAACGTAGCTAGAGAATTTATCGGTTAAAAAGTTAGAGCTCTGTAGCAATGGGTCTTTGATAGCTAAATGATCAAAATGATGCTGTTTCTTATTTTTTAGGAAGGTCTCAAGATTCTCAAAATCTGAAGGTATATAACTTCTGTTCGCTTTTATAAATTTGTGGGCAATGGTATTAACATGGTTCTCTTCATAGGTAGCTTGTAGTGTTTTCAGCTCATTTAGAATAGCCATATACTCTTTTCTGGATTCCTTACCAAGCTCATAATATTCCAATAAGCGGTCTTGGGCAACCGTTATCTTAGAAAAATACTCATTGTACCATTTGTTCTCTACTGAATTGGTGATGGTTAAACCATCTTGAAGGTCAAAATTAAATTTAACATGTTCTTTTTTGTCATATATGACATCAATATAAAATTCGTCTTGCGGTACTGCATATACAAGCCTATACATACCAGCTTGGGCCGTAATGGGCATTTCTAAGGAAAAAGCCCCGTCTTTAACAGCAGTATCTTTACTATAACGCTCTCCATTTGGAGTAAGCTCATAGGCAATTAACCATTTAAAATCTTTTGCGGGGGAAAAATTTCCGCTTATTGTCCCTTGTGCCTGTATACCAATGGTTATAAAAAGGATACAAAAACGTATAAATATTCTCATGCTGATGTTAAAACAATTATTGGACCAAGAATGGTACTAACATTTTAAAATTGATGATGTTAGCCATCTATTATTCTATATTGGTTATTGATGAAGTGAAGATTTTACCATTCACAGAATAAAAGTAACAATCAAGCTGCAAATGAAAGCTTTAATTTTGAAAAGGTTATGAAAATTCTTTTTGAATTTTCATATGACCTAGCGCTTCAGAAATTTTAAGTAATTCTTTTTCGTGCACGAAACCGTCAGAAATAGCAACTTCTTCCAATAGTTGGGCAAGAGCCCTTTTCTTTGGTAAGGACATTGAATTTAGAATTTTATAGGCTAGGTCTTTATTTAAATTACGTGCTTGGCCAATAAAGAAACTATCAAATGCAAAGCGATCCATAAGTTGGGTAAGGTATTGCATTTCTGCAGGTGCTACTTTGCTATCTGCAAGAATAACATAGTCTACCATTTTTACAACAGCTAATTTCTCTTGTTTTGTATAATTGATCATTAGATTTATTATTCTGTTTCTTCTCCTAAACCAATATTGATAAAAGTATTAATAATTAAATCCATTTCTTTTTTATGGATGGCACCGTCAGATATGGCAACATCATCAAGAATATTGGCCAGGGCTTTCTTTTGCTCATGTGGTAAATTGTAGAGGGTTACCAAAGCATTGTCATATTCTAGCAATCTGGCACGTTTTAAAAATGCATCGTCAAAACCGATTACGCTTTTAAGTTTGTTCAATATTTCCAATTCTGCCGGATGAATTTTCCCATCTGCCTCTATAACTTCGTAAATCATTTTTACAAAGGCCGCTTTTACAAATTCTTCAAACTCCATGCTTTTTATTTTGGAGCTGAAAGATAAGAAAATGACACTATTTTTTATATCATTTTGTAACGAGTTTACTAACAATGGTATAAGTTGTAGTTTTTTATTTTAAAATGGGTAATGGCCATACACTGCATCTCTAAATTTTTTATGTAGATCGATCTGGTCATATGGAAATAATTGAACAAATAACACAGCTGTAACTTTATTCACCGGGTCTACCCAGAAAAGAGTAGAAGCGGCACCGTCCCAATAAAATTCACCGACCACGCCGTTATTTTCTTCTGGTGTTTTAGGTGGTGCTATACGAACGGCAAAGTCGATACCAAATCCAACCTGACCTTTGCTAGGTAGCCATGAGCGTTTGGTAACACTATCTGGTAAATGGTTGGTAGCCATTAATTTTACGGTTTCTGGTTGTAAAACCTGTACGGAATCTAAACTTCCTTCATTTACCAACATTTGTGCAAAACGCATATAATCATCTAGGGTAGAAGTAAGACCTGAACCGCCACGTGTTAATGGCCATTGTTCTGTATAATTGCTGTAGGTTATCGAATCTTGCACTAATTGACCTTCACCTGTTCTTATGTATAGTTTTGAAAACCTATCTCTATCTTCTTCAGGTATATAATATCTGGTATTATTCATTTGTAATGGAGATAGTATGTGTTTTTGTAAATATTCGGCATAGGGAATACCAGAAATTCTTTCTACCAATAGGGCTTGTACATCTACACTTGGTCCGTATTCCCACTGGGAACCTGGTTGAAACCATAAGGGTACTTCAGCCATTTTTTCTGCCATTTGGGTAAGTGTGTTTTCCCTGTTCATTGCATCTGCGGTTTGGAATAGCTTACTTAAACCGGGAATATTGCCCCTGTTTGGGAAACCTGCAGTATGTCTCGTTAAGTCTCTAATGGTAATTTCTCTATGTAAAGGCACTGTTTTTATAGTGCCATTGGCATCTACACCGTCATATACCTTCATGTCGCCAAATTCAGGAATGTATTTTGATATCGGGTCGTCTAACATAAATTTCCCATCTTCAAATAAGGTCATTAGCGCTGTACCGGTAATCGGTTTTGTCATAGAATATATTTGAACTATGGTGTTTCTCTGTATGGGTATTTTTGATTTTATATCTGAGTAACCAAATGCATTGTAGTATACTTCTTTTCCATTTTCAAAAATGAGGGCAGAAGCACCGGCTATATTTCCAGATGTTACAAAAGCATTGAGAACGGAATCTATTCTTGCTTTAGCAATTGAAGTAACTATGTTGTTATCAGTGGATATCAGTTTTTCGACTACCTCATCTTTACTTGTTTCTTTGCAAGAACAAATAATGAATAGGAAAGAAAATATGAGCAATAGGTTTTTCATATGTAATAATCTGAAGGTAGGATGGTTAAATGTACGAAATTAAATGAGGTGTATTTTGCCGGTTTATGATAGAAGTTGATGTATTTCTTCCCATATTTCGGTATTGACCTGCATTCCTTCCTTTAAAGATTTTGCTCTTTTTGTCAATGTTCGCTCCCCAGGGTAGAACGTGCGATCTCCTTTGGTCATCGGCGTGCTATCATGAGTAAACTGAATAATTTCGTTCAGTAGTTTGTCTTGTAATTCTGTATCGGAAAATGTGGTAGGGTCAATACAAAGAAACACTTGAGATAATGAAGTCTCTTTCTCTTCTAACCCTATTTTGTGTGAAGAGTTACCGGCGGACAATAATGTGGCTAGCATATCTAAAACCATAGATAGTGCCGACCCTTTCCAATATCCTACTGGTAATGCTCTACCAGAATCGATAATAGCTTTTGGGTCTTTGCTTAAATTGTTATTGTTGTCCCAGCCTCCTTCAAAAGGAAGTTCTTGATCATTTAATGCCAAGCTCTGCATTTTGCCGAAGGAAAATTGTGAAAGTGCCATGTCTAGAACAACATGACCATTTTTTCGGGGTATACCTATAACCAATGGATTATTGCCAATTCTATTTTCTTTTCCTCCCCAGGCGGGCATATTGGGTATAGTATTGGTAAAAAGTATGGAGATACAACCTTGCTCTACCGCTCGCCAAGCATATGTGCCACCGCGCATCCAATGATTTGTATTTCTTAGGGCTACCAAGCCCAATCCATGTGTCTTTGCTAAATCAATCGCCCTGTCTGTGCATTTTAAGGCATTGAGCACACCCGATGCTTTATTACCGTTCCATCTTTCTATACTGCCCAAAGATGCAACTTTACTTGCGGTATTATCTATTTTAATTAACCCCTGCTTTACATAGTCTATAAAAACGGGCACTCGGTTTATGCCATGTGAGTATATGCCATCAACAGTGCTCTCTGTGTGTATACGCGCCAATGTGTTTGCTTGTTCTTTTGAAAAACCATATTTAGTGAACAAAGACGCCAACACTGAACGCATTTCTTGTGAAGAAATTGTAGTATGCTTCAAAACGGTCTATTTAAATTCTACCGTTAAGATACGTAAGATGATCAGGTTAATGAATTAATAATAAATGAATGCACTAAATCTAGATGCTAGTAGTAGTCATTAGGCTTTTTTGGAAATGCCTATTTCTGAAAATACATGGCGTATAACATCACTTTCCTTTTCATGAACATAGCCATCTGAAATAGCTACGTCTTCTAAGATCTTAGCCAATTTACTTTTTTTGATGTTAGTCATTTCTTTCAAAATAAGAACACTTTGATCAATGTCAATTGTACGAGCCTGAATTAAAAAGTTACTGTCAAAATCAATTATGGGCATTAGTTTACTAAGTGCATTAATTTCTCCTTCATGTACTTTTCCGTCAGCTACAATAACGGAATCTATAAGATGGACAATTGCTAATTTTTCTGAAATGTCAAATTCCATTTTATATTTTTGTTTTTTCTTTAATTTCAAATGGCTTTAATGCCAAATAAGCCCTGTCAATAGACCTTATATTATCAAATACCAATAAAAGCCTTAAGCCGTTACGGGTCTGTTTTTCTTTTATTTTACATTGTTGTGCATGTGATTGCACATATTGTAATACTTTGGTAAATGTGGCTGTTTGATAAAAAGCCGATTGTTGGTCACTTATAAAATAACCGATCATTTTACCTTGCTTCATTACAATTTTCTCTAAACCAATGCTATTTGCGATCCATTTTATACGAACCGAATTCAGTAAATCTTGAGCTTCATCTGGTAATTCACCAAAACGGTCTACAAGCTGAGCTTCAAATTTCTGAAGCGATTCTTCATCTTTAACCTGGTTTAGGTCTGTATATAACGTAAGTCTTTCTGTTATATTATTGATGTAGTCATCTGGGAAAAGCAATTCAAAATCAGAATCTATCTGTGTTTCCTTCACAAATACCTTTTCTTGATTGCCTTCAACTTCATCATAAAGGTCTTTAAATTCGTTTTCTTTTAATTCCTCTATAGCTTCGGCAAGAATTTTTTGATAGGTTTCAAAACCAATTTCGTTTATAAATCCGCTTTGCTCACCACCTAAAAGATCACCTGCTCCACGAATCTCTAAATCTTTCATTGCAATATTAAAACCACTGCCCAGTTCGGTAAACTGTTCTAAAGCTTCAATACGTTTACGTGCATCATTTGTCATTACCTCGTATGGCGGAGTAATGAAATAACAGAATGCCTTTTTATTTCCACGACCTACACGACCACGCATTTGGTGCAGATCGCTCAATCCAAAATTGTTGGCGTTATTAATAAAAATGGTATTAGCATTGGTAACATCCAATCCGCTTTCTACAATAGTGGTGGAAACTAGAACATCAAACTCACTGTTCATAAAGCCAAGCATTAAGGCTTCCAGTTTTTTACCATCCATTTGTCCGTGACCTACACCTACTTTAGCATCGGGTACCAAGCGCTGAATCATACCGGCAACCTCTTTAATATTTTCAATTCGGTTATGTATGAAGAAAACTTGTCCGCCACGTTCTATTTCATAGCTAACGGCATCCCTAATGGTTTCTTCGTTAAAACGAATTACTTGACTTTCAATTGGGTATCTGTTCGGTGGGGCTGTAGTAATTGTAGATAAATCTCGAGCGGCCATTAAACTAAATTGAAGCGTTCTCGGTATCGGCGTTGCCGTCAATGTCAAAACATCTACATTTTCTTTGATAGATTTTAATTTATCTTTTACGGCAACACCGAATTTCTGTTCCTCATCTACTATTAAAAGTCCTAAATCTTTGAATTGAACATTTTTATTCACTAGTTGGTGTGTACCAATAATGATATCTACCTTGCCTTCGCCCAACCGTTGAATGGTTTCTTTTTTCTCCTTGGCAGTTCTAAATCTGTTCAGATAATCTACCGTTACCGGCATATCTTTTAAACGCTCGGAGAAAGTTCTATGATGTTGAAAAGCCAAAATGGTGGTGGGTACCAAAACGGCTACTTGTTTGCCATTATCCACAGCTTTGAACGCGGCACGTATGGCAACTTCAGTTTTACCGAAACCTACATCGCCACAGATTAGGCGATCCATTGGTCGCTCACTTTCCATATCACGCTTTACATCTTCGGTCGCTGAACTTTGATCGGGAGTATCTTCATAAATAAAAGATGCTTCTAACTCGTTCTGCAAATAACTATCTGGGTTGTACTGGAATCCTTTTTCAAGTCTTCTTTTGGCATATACTTTAATAAGGTTAAAGGCAATTTTCTTGACTCTTGATTTGGTCTTGTCCTTAATCTTTTTCCATGCCCCAGAACCTAATTTGTAAATTTTTGGCGGAGCACCGTCCTTACCGTTGAATTTAGAGATTTTGTGCAAAGAATGGATGCTTACATAGAGAATATCGCGTTCGCCGTACATCAATTTGATAGCTTCTTGCTTTTTGCCTTCAACATTAATTTTTTGTAATCCACCAAACTTGCCAATACCATGGTCTATATGGGTAACGTAGTCTCCAATTTCTAATTTGTTCAGTTCCTTTAGGGTTATGGCCTGTTTTTT
The DNA here is from genome assembly GCF_902506355.1 of Maribacter litoralis. Taxonomy (NCBI): domain Bacteria; kingdom Pseudomonadati; phylum Bacteroidota; class Flavobacteriia; order Flavobacteriales; family Flavobacteriaceae; genus Maribacter; species Maribacter litoralis. The sequence continues at coordinate 2,124,712 of NZ_LR733271.1, forward strand.
GGCGTAACCGTTCTTTAAATGGAACTTGTGGTAACGTTCAAAAATTTGATGGTCTGTGTAACAAACCAATTTTTGGTCGTCATCTATAAACCCTTGAAATAAAGGAGAAACAATGATTTGGTAGTGAACTTGTTGGTTTACCTCTTCAAAAATATCATGAAAACGTTTTGCCTGCTGCTCACTTGCACAGAAGATGTAATTGGTGTACCCCTTATCCTTGTAGCCGTTTAAATTTTCAATCAATAAATCGAACTTTTTATTGAAAGATGGCTGAGGTTTAGCATGAAACGCTACTAGATTTGGTGAATCTCTATTTGCATCTTGACTTAGTAACGTAAACCCAGATAATTGTTCTCTAAATTCTTTACCGCCCATGAAAAGTTCTTCGGGTTCGGCATGTTTTATATCTTTTGATAGCTTGGTAAACGCTTCTTTTGCCTTACTGAAAAAATCATCTAGGCGGTCATATAGCAAATCTGTGTTTTTGGCAAAAACCAATGTTTTAGAAGCTACATAGGTTAAAAAACTTTGACGTTTTTCAACCAGAAACTTATTTGCCATATTTGGCACAATGGTAATTGATTTTACCTTCTCTTTTGATAGTTGCGTTTCTACATCAAAAGTTCTTATGCTATCTATTTCATCTCCAAAAAATTCAATTCTATAAGGTTCGTCATTCGAAAAAGAATAGACATCTACAATACCCCCACGTACCGAAAACTCACCTGGTTCGGTAATAAAATCTACTCGTTTAAACTTATACTCGAAGAGAACTTCGTTTAAAAAGTCAAGCGAAAGTGTATCCCCTAATTTCATTTTTAGGGTATTCTTGTCCAGTTCTTTTCGGGTCAATACTTTTTCAAAAAGTGCATCTGGATAAGTAACTATAACCGCAGGTTTTTTTCTTGAATTTATTCTGTTCAATACCTCGGCACGTAAAAGTACATTGGCATTATCGGTTTCTTCAATTTGATACGGTCGTCTATAACTGCCCGGATAAAACAGAACATGGTCTTCGCCAATAAGACGTTCCAAGTCGTTTAAATAATAGGCAGCCTCTTCCTTGTCATTGAATATTGCCAAGAACGGGCGCTCTTCTTTTTCAAAAATACTCGATAGTACAAAGGATAATGAAGAACCAACTAGCCCTTTAAGTTGAATGTTATTGGTTCCTGAATTTTCAGATTCGGCAATAGTTCTTTGCAGTTTCCCGAGTTGGGGAGACTGATTGTACCGTTGTTGGATTGAAGAATGACTCAACAGTTATAAATTTTTGCAAATATACGGATACGTAATTAATGGATACCACTCATTATTATCATATATGGGTTACACATTGCCCCAAAAAAGTTGGAAATTGTGCTGTAGCAGTTAAAATTTTGATTTATGGAAGAGATAGAGTTTGACGTTTTTGTAATAGGTAGTGGTATTGCTGGACAAACAGTGGCAAATACATGTGCAGATGCAGGGCTGAAAGTTGGTATTACCGATAACCGTGAGTTTGGTGGTACTTGTGCAAATAGGGGGTGTGATCCAAAGAAGATATTATTGGGCGCGATGGAAGCTAATGAGATCAGTAAAAATCTAAAAGGAAAAGGTATTGCCAAATCCGCTAAAATAGATTGGAAAAAATTACAGAAATATAAAAGTAATTTTACGGTTAATGTACCCGTTGCTACAGAGCGTGTTTTAAAAGAAAAGGGAATTCATCTTTTTCATCAAGCGCCCAAATTTATTGATGAGCAAACGTTAATGGTGGAAGGTAAGAAGGTTTTTGCGCTAAAAATTATAATTGCAACCGGTCAAATACCTAGAAGTATGGGCATTACCGGTGAAGAGTACTTTATGAATAGTGATGATTTTCTAAACCTTAAAAAGCTGCCTGAAAAAATAGTTTTTGTAGGCGGAGGCTATATCGGGATGGAATTTGCGCATATGGCGGCAAGAGCGGGTGCCGATGTTACTATCATTGATACAGGTAAGCGACCGTTACATCCGTTTGATCCTGACTTGGTAAAAGAGCTGCGAAAGTATTCTGAATCTATCGGGATAAAATTCATTTTTGAAGCAAAACCAACTGCACTTAAAAAGAAGCAAAAGAAGTTCAAATTAACTTATGAAGTTAAAGGAGAGGAAAAGAAAATTAAAGCTAACGCAGTATTTAATACCGCAGGTCGTGTACCGGCATTGGCAGGTTTAGATCTCGAAAAAGGAAATGTTGCGTTCAATGATAAAGGTATTGTAACAAATGATTATCTGCAAAGTAAAACCAACCCTATAGTGTATGCGTGCGGAGATGTATCTGATAAAAATTTACCGTTAACTCCTCTTTCGGGCAGACAAGGTTATGTGGTGGCTGAAAATATAATAAACGGAAACAAGAAAGAGTTAGAAGTTCCGGTGATACCCTCAGTTGTATTTACGCTGCCAAATCTAGCCACGGTGGGCTATTCTGAAGAGGAGGCAAACGCGAGATATAAGAATATTCGTGTAAATTATGAAATAGCTACAGGGTGGTTTAACGCCAAAAGAATTAATGCTCCGCTATATGCCTATAAAGTGATTCTAAATGAAAGAACCAATGAAATTGTTGGGGCGCATTTGTTAGGTCCGAATGCGGGTGAGACCATAAATATTTTCGCTATGGCAATCAATAATGGTATGACGGAAAATGATATGAAATCTACCATTTTCTCTTACCCATCATGGGTAAATGATATAAAAAGTATGGTTTAATGCTTGTCGTTTAAAAGCTCTTGAAGTTTTTTAAACGGACTTGTTTCATGATTTTTGATACCATGAATCGCTGCGGCAATAAAAAGAATAACTGTGCCTGTCATTGCCGAATAGGCAATGTATATGTTTGAACCATTGTGTCTTATGAAAATGGCGAACAAGGCCCAAGCACCTACCATGGCAAATTCGCGCATATTTCTTTTCCAAATCATGAGAAGATTTATAATTGTGGCAGCCACAATCATATTAATGGTCCAGGCTTGTTCAGATAAAATACCACCGTTCCAATCTAGTTTACTTAAATAGGCCGCTATATTGGCAATGGTTGCGACAGATATCCATCCGCTATATAAACAAATGGGCCACCAAACAAAAGCAATAGTGGTTATAGGCGCATCCCAACGTTCCATATTAGTGTTTAGAATAATCTTTATCAACGAAAGCAAAATTCCCAACATGATCAGTACTGAGAATCCAGTAAAATCATACATAAATGCAAGAACCCAACAGCAGTTCAATATATTGGCTAAAAAGAACCAATAACCTGTTTGTTCAATGAAATTACTTTCCTTCTCACTATAATACGCACGGCGTACTTGAAAAATTCCGTATGCCAATAATCCTAAGAAAATAATGCCCCAAATGGCGAAAGCATATCCGGCGGGTGTAAACAAATTAGCATACTTGGCACTCATTTCACCAATCGTAGTATCGTTTAGAGAAAATGCTTGTGAAATATAATTTACTAGAATGACCAGAATAACGGAGACTAAGTTGAGAACGGATAGCTTCTTTTTCATAATGTAAAACTATAATGGTTACCTTATAAAGTTATGCTCTTTAGCACATTAAACGAACTATTTTCGGTAATTACGTCTCTTTTTCACCTCTTTTATAGGTACTGGTAGCACAGCATCTCCTAAAAGCGCATAAATTTCACAGCCGTCACAAGGTTCTAAGGTGTAGGTGCCTGTAAATTCGCCAAATGCAGGCACTATCATTTGATGCTCGGTTTTATAAAAACAGGGCAATCGAACCGATTGCCTACCTAGTCCGCTCAATTTAATGGCGGGGTGTATATGTCCTGAAAAATTGAATACACCTTCTCGTTCTTCAGGGTGGTGTGTCAATAAAAAAGAATCGATTATCAGTTCGGGAATAACCTTTATTGCTAAAGCTTCATATTTTAAGGGCGATATAATATCATGATTGCCGCTTACAAGAATAATTTCTTGGGTTAAAGTTTCCACCCATTGCTCAAATAGTGACCATTCGATATTTAATGAGGAATGGAACAAATCACCTAAAAAAACAATGACTTTTGGTTTAAAATAGTCTACAACGTTATTTAATGCTTCAAAGTTTTGCTGTACTGCCTGTTGTGGCACCGCAGCGCCATATTTTCTAAAATGCGAAACTTTGCCCAAGTGCACATCACTTATTAATAGTTTGGATTGTTCTGCCCAGTACAATGCACCAGAAAAATGCATTTTAAAAGTTTGATTATGTAGGCTAATGGAATGGGTCATTGTTGTAAAATTACCTATTTCTTCATCAATAATGCTGCCATTTTTTTAATGCGATCCGCTAATTTTTCACTAGATAATTTCTCCCTACTCATACGGTCGGTGATTAATGGGAAAGAAAACGGCGTTGGTTTTTCACATGCTCTCCAAACGATTTCTTGCGTGGCTATACGTTCTAATGACAATCGTAAACGCCCTTCTTCTAATTGATGCTCAAAGGTTTCTGTAAAGGCTTGTTGAAATAACAAATTGTCAGGTTCATAATCCCTAAATACATCGAATAATAACTGGGAACTGCTTTGTAAATGTTTCATTTTAATTCCCTTTTTCGGGTAGCCGGTAAATACCATACCACTTATAATGGCAACATCACGAAATCTGCGGCGCGCCATTTCCGTAGCATTTAAACTTTTCTGTAAATCATCCAATATAAAATCGGTCGTAAACAGGTCATTATCCAATACTTGTTGAATGTCTATGGGTTGGTCGGATAGTAATTCAAAGCCATAATCATTGAATGCCAGCGAAAAGGTGATAGGTGATAACAAACTAATGCGATACCCTAACAAGCTTCCCATAGCTTCATGTACAAAACGACCTTCAAAAGGGTAGAAGAGGTGATGGTAGCCATCTCTGGTCTTAAAGGTTTCAATTAAAAATTCCGAGGGTTTAGGTACAATACTATCTCTTCGCTGTCTTTCAAAAAGTGGAGCCAATGCCCTAATTTCTGCCGACTGATTTTTTACCGGTTCGCCCGAACTATATAATTCATTTCGTAGTAATTCTGACATCTGTGCGGATAGGGTTAACCTACTTCCCATCCAACTAGAGATTTTATTGGTTTTTTTATTGCTGTTACGTACCTGAACAGTCATTTCTTTGATACGGATAAATTCTAGGTTTTTACCGGCAAACGTAAATACATCGCCCTTGTTCAATTTAGACACGAAGAATTCTTCTATAGACCCTATATAGCCACCTTTTTGATATTTTACCGATAAGTTTACGTCGCCTACAATGGTGCCTATTTGAAAACGGTGCCGCATGGCGACACCACGATTATTCACCTTGAATTTACCATCTTCTTCTATTTCAACTTTTTTGTACTCGTCATAGCTTTGCAAACTTTGGCTGCCCATGACCAAAAAGTTCAATAACCATTGCCATTTTTCTTCCGTGAGAGCTTGGTAGCAAAATGTTTGTTTTATTTCCTGATAGATTTCCTTAGGGTAGAATCCGTCAGAAATCGCCAAAGTGGTCAAATATTGCAAAAGCACATCATAACTGTTGAGGTAAGGTATGCGGTCTTCAACCGTATTCAATTTCACCGCTTTTTGTAATGCCGAAGCTTCAATAAGTTCAATGGCGTGGGTGGGTAAAAAATAAATGACACTTTCTTTACCGGGACTATGACCACTGCGCCCGGCACGTTGTAAAAAACGCGCAACACCTTTGGGTCCGCCAATCTGTACTACTGTTTCTACGGGAGCGAAATCTACGCCTAAGTCTAAACTTGAGGTACAAACCACCGCTTTCAACTGTTCATTGCGAATTGCATTTTCAACCCAAACACGAGTTTCTTTATTAATGCTGCCATGATGCATAGCCATTTCGCCCGCATATTCTGGGTGCTTTTCCAATATTTTTTGAAACCAAATTTCACATTGGCTACGGGTATTGGTGAAGAGTAAAGTGGTCTTGCTGTTATTAATAATGGGTACAACATCTTCCAGTAAGTGTAAACCTAAATGACCACGCCATGGAAAGGTTTCCATTTTTTTGGGAATGATACTTTTAACCGTAATCTTCTTATTGAGTTTGGCTTTTATTAGCACCGAATTTTCTATGGTATTAGAATCAATGCCCAGTAAAACCTCTCTCGCCTGTTCTAAATTACCTATGGTTGCAGAGATTCCCCAAATTCTTAATTGCGAGGATATATTTTTTAAACGTGATAAGGCAAGTTCCATCTGCACGCCTCTTTTGGTGCCTAAAATTTCATGCCACTCATCGACCACAATGGCAGTGCAATTTTTGAATATTTTATAATAGCCTTTTGTAGCCAATAATAATTGTAGACTTTCTGGTGTGGTAATCAACAGATCGGGCATTTGTTTTTTTTGTTGTGCCCGTTCTTTGGTTGAAGTGTCTCCAGAGCGGATGCCAACGGTCATTTGAGTTCCTAAATCTTGTGTTATGCGCTCTGCCGATTGCTTAATTTCCTGCGATAAAGCACGTAGGGGAGTAATCCAAACAGCTTTTAATCCTTTTTTGTGTTTGGTCTTATAATCCGGATTGTTCTTAATGTAGTCAAGTACGATAGGGAACCAAAGTGCATAGGTTTTGCCACTACCAGTAGGCGCGTTTAAAAGTCCGTCCTTACCCTGCAGAAACGCTTTCCAGGTATCTTTTTGAAACTTGAAGGGTTTCCAATGCTGTTCGGCGAACCAGTTTTCTGCGATGTTGTACAATTGGTCTCTGTTCATAAGATTAAGGAATCATCGCTTTTAAATCATCCAAGGTATTTGCTTCATCAATTTTTTTGTCCGTCCTCCAACGTAAAATTCTTGGAAAACGGGTTGCCACGCCACTTTTATGTCTTTTAGACAATGCAATACCTTCAAAAGCTATTTCAAATACGTGGTGCGGGGTAACGCTACGTACAGGTCCAAAACGTTCTAGCGTATTCTTTTTTATCCAAGCATCTACTTTTCTGAACTCTGCATCTGTTAGTCCGGAATAGGCTTTTGCAAATGTCACCAATTCTTTTTCTCCTTCTTCATTATCATTCCAAAGCGCAAAGGTATAATCTGTAAAAAGGTTGCTGCGTCTTCCATGACCTCTCATGGCATAGGTGAGTACGGCATCTATGGTCAAGGGATCAACTTTCCACTTCCACCAATCGCCTTTTTTTCGTCCTACCAAATACGGAGAATCTTTTCTTTTTAGCATTAAGCCTTCACTAAATTTTTCTCTGGATAATTCTCTTTCTTGTGCCAACTCATCCCATGATTTAAAATGCATTGTTTCAGAAATATGAAGCGGTATTTCGTTTTGGCTACGTTCGGTGATATTGTTAAACAGTTTCTCTAAAATTTCTCTGCGCTCAATAAAAGGCAATTGACGAACATCTTCTCCTTGCCATTCTAAAAGATCGTAGGCTTTTAAAATAACTGGTACTTTCTTTAATAGTGCTGGGGTTACATTTTTACGACCAATACGAGTTTGTAAATCGTTAAATGTTCCAATTGTTCCATTAGGATAAGGTAGAATTTCACCATCTATGACCGTACCGTTGGGTATGACACCTACAAACTTTGCAAATTCGGGATACTTATCGGAGACCAATTCTTCTCCACGGCTCCACACAAATAGTTCATTATTTCTTAAAATTACTTGCGAGCGTATACCATCCCACTTATGTTCTGCTGACCATTCTTGAATATCGCCTAAGTCTGAAACTTCACCTTCTATGGCGTAGGCTAAATAGAATGGGTAGGGTTTGGATAGGTAATCGCTCTCGTTTTCTTCTAAAACTAGCTCTTGAAATGTGATGGTATCTGGGTCCCAATTTCCCATTAGCTTATATGCCAAAATATCCTCTTCTATGTCGGTAGCTTTTGCCAAGGCTCTGGTCATTAATTTCTGACTTACGCCAATTCTGAAACCGCCAGTGATCAGTTTGGTAAATACAAAACGTTCATAATAATTTAAAACGCTCCAGTTTTCATAGAGGTACGTTTTCTTTTCTTCTTCGGTCTTTTTTTTGAGCGCAATCATTTCTTGAAGAAAATCCGTTAGGCTTTTATCGGATGATTGATCAGCCGCCGGAATTACCAGAGCGATGGTTTCGGCTAAATCACCGACGATATGATAGCTTTCCTCAAATAACCAAAGCGGAATATTCGCCAATTCAGACGCCCATGTTCTTAGTAATGTAGTGTTCACCGGTCTTGGTGGCCTACGGTGAGATAGTATGGCAATGGTCCATACTTTGTCGGCATCGTTGGCTTTTAAAAAATAGGCTGTCAACGCCTGTACTTTTATGGTCGTTTTGTTTGTGCTGTCTAAAGTTTTAATAAGTTGAGCAAAATTTTTCATACAGCTGCGGTCGATTTTGAAGCTAAGGCCGCTTCAGTTTCTTCTTCGCCATATTGTGTGGCTTCTGTACGGGCATCGTACCCTTGTTCCCTTAAATATTTTGAGAATATATCTGTATACCCATGTGTGCAAATAATTTTATCGGCACCAGTAGCTTCAATACTTTCTAGGAGTCCACCCCAATCGCAATGGTCACTTAATACAAAACCTTTATCTATGGCTCTTCTTCTGCGAGCACCCCTAAACGTCATCCATCCACTTGCAGAGGCAGTTACATATGGAACCATTTTTCTAATCCATGTACTGCCATGTGCGCTTGGTGGTGCTAACACTATGTTGCCCAGTAATTGTTCTTTTTTTGTTTCTCTGGTTATTAAAGTTGTTTTTGGGAAATCTACCAGTGGTCGCAGTACTTCGGTCATATTTTCAATGGCTCCGTGCGTATAGATTTCACCGATATCTGTATTCAGGTATTTTAACAAGCGTTGCGCTTTGCCCAAACTGTAGCCAAATAAGATTGAGGTTTTGCCTTCGGCTTTATTTTCTGCCCACCAATTATTGATGTTTTCAAAAACTTCTGCTTGGGGAGTCCATTTAAAAGCAGGTAGACCAAAAGTACATTCGGTAATAAAGGTATTGCATTTTATGGGTTCATACGGAGTGGATATACCGTCGTCTTCTGTCTTGTAATCACCGGTAAACACCCAAACTTCACCTTTATATTCAACCCTAATTTGTGAAGACCCTAAGATATGGCCTGCTGGGTGAAGGCTAAACTTTACATTGTTAACGACGAAAGTTTCTCCCCATTCCTTACCGGTAACATGTATTTCGCCCAAACGATGTTGTATGATGGGAACATTTCGGTGATGGGTTATGTATTTTTTGTGACCATACCTACTATGGTCTGCATGACCGTGCGAAATAATGGCATGGTCTACAGGTTTCCATGGGTCAAGGTATACATTGGCTTTTTCACAATAAATGCCATTGTCTGTAAATTGTAATAGCGGAGTTTTCATAGCCTTGTCAAGTTACAACTTTTGTATTTTAACAAAGTTGATGTCAAAGTAAACTATGACCTCTAAAAAAATTATATTTGCTCAATAATTAAAAAATAAGATATGTCTTTTGCAGATTTATATACTAGCGGTGAGCACAGAAGAAATTTGGCACACTTTGCGGCTTTGGCAACATTGGCATCGGTTGACGGTGAAATAAGTACAGAGGAAAAGAAAATGCTAGATCGTTTTGCAACGAAACTAGATATCACCAGATCTGAGTATGAGGAGGTTTTTAAGAAAGAAAACAAATACCCAATTGATTCTACTCCAGATTCTGAAAAAAGATTAGAGCGTTTGTTCGATCTTTTTAGAATTGTTTATTCTGATCATGAAATTGATGACGAAGAGAGAATTTTAATTAAAAAATATGCTATAGGACTAGGTTTTACAGGTGATAAAGCTGACAAAGTAATTGAGCGTTCTGTTGCTATTTTTAGTGGAAAGTTCGATTTTGAAGATTATTTATACTTGTTGAAGCATTAAATAACATTCAAAAAAAGTAAAAGAAAAAGGGAGCTTTTAGCTCCCTTTTTTTTAATGATATTTATCTAAGAATTCTTGTAATTTTTCTACCATATTTCGGCTACCACAAAAGAACGGAACCCGTTGGTGCAGTTCTGTTGGTTCAATATCCAAAATTCTGTTTTTACCGCCAATAGCTAATCCGTTAGCTTGTTCTGCTAAAAACGCCATAGGGTTACATTCGTATAACAACCTTAATTTTCCGCTTGCAGTAACACTGCTTTTAGGGTACATGTATATGCCTCCTTTGATCATGTTTCTATGAAAGTCAGATACTAAAGAACCTATGTAACGAGAAGTATAAGGTCTATCGTCTTCTTCCATTTGGCAGTATTTAATATAATCTTTTACGCCTTGGTGAAAATGTACATAGTTACCTTCGTTTACCGAATAGATTCTACCATTTTCTGGGAAGGTCATATTTGGATGCGAAAGATAGAACGTACCTAGTGCAGGGTTTAAGGTAAATCCGTTTACACCATCTCCTGTAGTATATACCAACATGGTAGAAGTACCGTAAACTACATAACCCGCAGCTACTTGTTTGTGACCTGGTTGTAAAAAATCTTCCATAGTTACTGGTGTGCCAATTGGGGTTACACGTCTGTAAATGGAAAAAATTGTACCTACAGAAACGTTTACATCGATGTTAGATGAACCGTCTAAGGGATCTATTAGCACAACATATTTATTTTGATGGTTTTCATCATTACTGTTGATGCTGATAAAGCTGTCTTCTTCTTCAGAAGCTATACCGCATACAATTTCCCTGTTTTTTAGAGTTTGAATGAATTTGTCGTTCGCGAATAGATCTAACTTCTGTTGATCTTCGCCTTGTATGTTGGTTTCGCCAACACCGCCTAAAATATCTATTAGCCCTGCTTTGCTTACCTCATGGTTTACAACTTTTGCAGCTAATCTAATGGCATTGATAAGTTTTGATAATTCGCCTGAAGAGTATTGAAACGAGTCTTGATTTTCAATAATAAACTCTCCTAGGGTCTGATTTCTTTTTGGAGACATTCTTTAGTTTATGGTTATATACAAATATCGTGTATTTTGTTAAACGATTCATTTTCATTTTAATTACATTTTTTAAATTTATAACTTTGTGTTTTATTTATAACAATTATGGAATATACAATTAGAGTTGCCCAAAAAGAAGACATGGAACAAGTGCATCAATTGATTCAAGAATTAGCCACTTTTGAAAAGGAAGAAAATGCTGTTGAGGTAAGTGTGCAAGATTTAAAGGAAGATGGTTTTGGTAAACATAAATTGTTTCACTGCTTTGTTGCAGAAAAGAATAACAAAATTGTAGGTATGGCCTTGGTCTACCCTAGGTATTCTACTTGGAAAGGACCTGTAATACATTTAGAAGATTTGATCGTTACCAAAGAAATGCGTGGTACCGGCTTAGGTACGGCGCTATTAGATGAGGTTGTAAAGTACGGTGATGAATTAGGGGTAAGAAGAATATGTTGGGAAGTGTTAGATTGGAACGAGCCTGCCATTGGTTTCTACGAGAGTAAGGGAGCTAATGTGATGAGAGATTGGGATGTTGTTCAATTGGACCAAAAAGGTATTAAGGCATATTTAAACGCCATTGCTTAAGAAAAAGAAAATAATAGTATAGATTTAGATTGAATATGAGGGTTTTTAAATTTGGAGGAGCATCGGTTAAAGATGCAAATGCGGTTAAAAATGTAGTTAAGGTTTTACAGGAAGTAGGGTATGAGAATACACTATTGGTAGTTTCGGCAATGGGGAAGACCACCAATGCCATGGAAGATATAATAAATGCCTATTTTAACGATAAGCAGGAAATACCTGCAAAAGTGTCCGAATTGGTAGATTATCATCACGCTATAGTGTCCGATTTATTTCCGAATTCTTCACACGCTATTTATAAGGAAATTAAAATACTTATTGATGAGATAAATGGCTTTTTGGTTTGGAATAAATCTCCCAATTATAACTTTGTTTATGATCAAATTGTGGGATACGGTGAGTTATTATCAACCACGATCATTAGTGCATATTTAAAAGAAACCGGTATATCCAATCATTGGTTAGATGTCAGAAACTTTATTAAGACAGATAGCAATTATAGAGATACCACGGTAGACTGGGAACGTACACAAAAGAATGTTGCCAATATCGATCAAAAGGTATTGAACATTACCCAAGGTTTTTTAGGTAGCGATGATAATAACTTTACGACCACCTTAGGCCGTGAAGGATCTGATTATACGGCCGCAATATTGGCGTATTGCCTAAACGCAGATTCGGTAACTATATGGAAAGATGTACCGGGAGTATTAAATGCCGACCCAAGGTATTTTGAAGAAACGCAATTACTTAATAATATCTCTTACAGAGAGGCAATTGAATTGGCATTCTATGGTGCATCGGTAATTCACCCAAAAACGTTGCAGCCTTTGCAACGTAAAGAGATTCCGTTGCATGTAAAGTCTTTTGTTAATCCAAAAAATAAAGGTACTACGGTAGGTAAAGGTGTTGGTATAGAACCAAAAGTACCTTGTTTTATAGTTAAGAAGAACCAAGTACTGATGAAACTATCCTCGCTAGATTTTTCTTTTATAGTAGAAGATAGCATTAGCGAGCTTTTTAAACTTTTTCATCAACATAAAATTAAGGTAGATCTAATTCAGAATTCGGCAATAAGTTTCTCGGTCTGTGTAGATAATAAATTTGGTGGGTTAGATGCCTTGTTACAGCAATTAAAAAGTAAATTTAAAGTAGTTCATCACGAGAATGTTTCTTTGTATACCATTAGACATTTTGATAATAAAGCGTTAGAGTCGTTGCAAAACGGACATGAGCTGTTATTGGAGCAGCGTGGTAAAGAAACCGTGCAGTTGGTGGTGAAATAAAACAGTAGTTATTTCGATAGTTTTTAATAGGTAGCTACTTTGGCTATTTCCCTATATTTACACTTTAAACAAGGATGAATTTATGGGTCTAGTCACCGCAAAGGAAATAGCCAAAGCTATCAATCTCTCCAAATACGGGGTGTTAGGTACTTTTATTGGTTGGGTACTAATGAAAGTCACCAGAATATCAGCTATTAACAGATTCTATGATTCCATTGCTCATTTAGAAGGGGAAGACTACGCCAATGCCATTCTTGAACATTTTGAAATCGACTACGAAATACCCGAAGATGATTTTAGGCGGTTGCCAAAAGAAGGGCCGTATGTAACCATAAGTAACCATCCATTAGGGGCTATCGATGGTATTTTGTTGTTTAAATTAATGGTAAGGCAACGCCCTGATTATAAGATAATGGCAAATTTTCTCTTAGAGAGAATGGTGCCCTTAAAACCTTATATACTACCAGTAAACCCTTTTAGTGACCATAAAGATGCCAGAAGTAATTTAGCTGGGTTCAAGAAAACCTTAGAACATTTAAAGAACGGTCATGTATTGGGTGTTTTTCCTGCAGGGGAAGTATCTACTTTTAAAGATGGTAAGCTTATTGTTGATAAGCCCTGGGAAGAAGCCGCTATCAAGCTGATAAAAAAAGCTAACGTTCCCGTAGTACCAATATATTTTCATGCCAAGAACAGTTCTTTGTTCTATAGGATTTCTAAAATGGGAGATTCCTTAAGAACTGCCATGATACCTTCTCAAGTTTTTTCCCAGAGGAATAGACCAATAAAGGTGAGAATAGGTCAGCCTATATCCATAGCAACACAGCAAGAACAACAAAGTATCGAAGAATATACCGCTCTATTACGTAGAAAAACCTACATGCTCTCCAATGCATATGAAAAAGAGCGTTTAATAGATCAAATACCTACATCGCTTAAACTGCCAAAACAACCTAAGAAAATAGCAGACGCCGTTCGAAAAGAGGTCATGGAGGGTGAAATTGAGAAGCTCAGGGAAAAAGATTGTAGGCTTTTACAAAGTAAGAACTACGAAGTTTTTCTAGCGAAGGAAAAAGATATGCCGTTTATTTTGAAGGAAATAGGTAGGCAGCGTGAGGTTACTTTTAGAGCTATTGGTGAAGGAACCAACAAAGCGATCGATCTAGATAATTTCGACACCTACTACCATCATCTTTTTCTTTGGGACGATGAGGCTAAATGTATTGTTGGTGCATACCGAATGGGTATGGGTGCAGAAATATTTCCAAAGCATGGCATTGACGGATTTTATGTTCAAGATTTATTTAGGGTAGAACCAGAGCTTTATGGTATGATGGAACATTCCATAGAAATGGGGCGTGCATATATAACTAAAGAGTACCAGCAAAAGCCAATGCCCTTATTCTTGTTATGGAAAGGTATTGTACATACTACACTGCGTTTTCCTGAGCATAAATATCTTATTGGCGGGGTAAGTATTAGTAACCAGTTCTCTAATTTCTCAAAATCGTTGATGATCGAGTTTATGAAGTCTAATTATTGGGATCCTTATGTGGCTCAGTATATTAGACCTAAAAAGGAGTTCAAGGTGAAGTTAAAAGATGCCGATAAAGAATTTGTGTTCGATGAAACACAAGCCGATTTAAATAAGTTTGACCGCTTAATTGATGAGGTAGAACCCGGTAACCTACGTTTGCCTGTTCTTATAAAAAAGTACATTAAGCAAAATGCCAAAGTGGTAGCTTTTAATGTAGATCCGCTTTTTAATAATTCCGTGGACGGACTAATGTACATTAAAATTGCGGACTTACCCGAAAGTACGGTAAAACCTGTAATGGAAGAATTTCAGGCAGAGTTGGAGCGTAGGTTGATAGAAGGTCAAAATGCCGATAAGGAGGCTTAATCTATACCAACAACTTTACTACGCCTTTCAAAAAGTACATTATCTACCCATTTGCCATGTAATTTACCTATGCGTTCGCGTTTACCAAGCATTCTAAATCCTGCGGATTCATGCACTTTTATACTTCCAAAATTTGTGGGGAACACGCCAGATTGAAGGGTCCAAATACCTTCTTGTTCGCTAGCCGTTATCACATGTTGTAGTAATAGTTTTCCCAGACCTTTGCCTCTGCTATCGCTTGCAATATAGACGCTTATTTCTGCTACGCCGCCATACACGCATCTATTGGAAACAGGCGATAGGGCAACCCATCCTACGATATTACTATCGCTCTCCGCTACAAAGCGGCAACTTTTCATGTGTGCGGAGTTCCAAGACTCATAGCTAGGCACATTTGTTTCAAAAGTTGCCATACCGGTGGAAATACCTTCCTCATATATTTTGGCTACGGCATCCCAGTCGGTAGCTAACATGGCTCTTATAGTGATATTGTTCATTTCTTATAAATTTTAATGGACCGTTATAGGTTTTATTTTACAAGCTTCATTAGCAACAGTTACTTTTTGTGGTATTAAAGAATGAATTCAAAAGGTCTTGTATTGCAGTCCATTTGGGTAGATTAATACAATAGCATACTTTTTTGCCTTCAATTTCACCTCTAATTAGGTCTATACTTTTTAATTCTTTTAGATGCTGAGATATCGTTGGTTGGGCCAGACCAATTTCATCGACAATATCATTACAGATACAGGCATCTTGCCTACTTATATATTGCAAAATGGCAATGCGCGCAGGATTGGATAGTACCTTAAAAATGACGGCTAGCTCATTTTGCTCTACATTGAATATTTGTGTTTTAGTGAGTCCCATTTGATATTTATATATAGCAATATTGCGATATTGATAAAGTTAAAAAAAGCCAGATAGATTATATCTGGCTCAAGTTATTTAGAACCAAGGTTTTCTACCAACTTGGTATGTGTTGTAAAACTCTTCGTCTGATTTAGTTAAGTAGATGATTCCTTCAATTAATCCGATTACAGAGGGAATCCATATGAACAATAAACCAATAGCAAGACATGATAATACCCAAGCAGCTATAGATATACCTAAAAGAATAAAACCTTCTTTTTGGTACCCTAAGATGAACTTGTGAACCCCTAATGAGCCTAATAGAATAGCTAAAATACCTGCAAGAACCTTTTTGTTTTCCCCTCCAGGTCCTCCGCTGAAAGCTTCTTTCGCTCCAGCTGTGAATTCATTTGCTGTTTTTTTAGCTCCTTCGCTAAATTCATTTACAGATTCTTCTGCTTTATCTCCAAAATCCTTGTTTTCTTCTGACATTATAATTGTTGTTTGGTGGTTATTATAAGTGTTAAATGTAGTAATTATTTGAACATCACAAAAATGCTTTATCTATTGGTTCCCAAAGTTCTAATTTATTTCCATCAGGGTCTAAGATCCATCCGAATTTTCCATATTCAAATTCTTCGATTTCTCCAATAACGGTAACTCCTTCTTCTTTTAAAATCTCTAGCAACTCTACAAGATTTTCAACCCTAAAATTCATCATAAAGCTTGATTGGCTAGGTTTAAAATACGTAGTGTCTTCATTCATGGGGCTCCATTGGGTCGAGCAATCGTTCCCTTCTTTGTCTTTCCACCAAAAAGTACATCCGTATTGATCTGTATTTAATCCTAAATGTTTGTTGTACCAATTTTTCGAATGATCTGGATCTTTGGTTTTAAAGAAAAAACCACCTAGCCCTGTTACTCTTTTTTTCATATCTATCTACCTTTTTTATATTACTCTCGTACAAGTCGACCCATTGCTGTACCGTCATTTTAGTGCACAATTCTTCTATTAAGGAATAAGGGATATCATCCATACTTTTAAATCGTATACAGCTTTTGCCCATATCTAATTTGCGTTTGCAGTACTTTGGGTATTCGCCCTTGAACCAATTCATTAAGGTTGTATCTGCATATATACCTGAGTGGTATAGGGCAATATAGTTTTTCTGTGATGCCAAATTTATAAAAGGTAACGGCAGTTCTGGTTGTACATGATAACCTGCCGGATACAGTTCATGAGGAACAACGTAACCTAACATACCATAACTTAATTGCTCTGAAAACCCTTTGGGTAAATTTGTAAGCATAATTGATCTAAGCTTTTCAATAACCTCTTTACGTTCTTGTGGTAGTTGAGCAATATATTCGTCTGGTGTGCTGGCTTTATATTTCATTGGAACTTTCTAATTTGGCTTTTATTTTATCGACTACGGTTTGTGCAAGCTTTATTTTGCTTTCAACGGTCCATCCAGCAACATGGGGCGATAATATTACTTTGTCAGATTCAATTAGGTATTGAAACGCTTCTGGTAAATTATCATCGGTAAACATGTTTTCAAAAGAAGCCTTTTCATATTCCAATACATCTAAACCTGCACCGAGTACTTTGCCCGATTTTAGAGCATCTACCAAATCGATGGTTTTTATACACTTGCCCCTTGCGGTATTGATGATCCAAATTGGATTTTTAAATTTTTCGAGATAGGCTGCGTCAACCATACCAATGGTTAATTCTGTTTGGGGCACATGTAGGCTGATAACATCTACCCTGCTTTGAAATTCCATAATGCCCACTTGGCGAGCATTATCATCTTCTACTCCGCCTTGGATATCATAGCAGATTACCTCATCTACATCAAAACCTTTTAATTTTTTGGCAAAGGCCTTGCCCATGTTGCCGTAACCAATTACCCCAACTACTTTTCCTTCTAGTTCAATACCACGGTTACCTTCACGGTCCCATTTACCATTTCTTACTTCCTTATCTGCTGTATTTAGTTTGTTGAATAATGATAAAAGCATACCTAATGCATGTTCACCAACGGCATTACGATTGCCTTCTGGAGCGGCGGCAAGAAAAATACCTAGAGATTTTGCATACTTGGTATCAATATTTTCTAGTCCGGCACCTAACCTACCAATGAATTTTAGATTTTTTGCCTTATCTAAAAATTGGGAATCTATAGTAAACCTACTTCTAATAATGAGTCCGTCATAATCGGCTATTTTAGCTTCTATCTCTTCTTTTGATGAGGTGTAATCTTCATCGTTCTGAAAACCTAATTCAGAAAATTGTTCAATTATTAAAGGGTGATTTATATCTACATGTAATACTTTCATTTATGCTTAATTATATTTTGGGGTATTCTGTTTTTGTTTTTTCGTCCTTAACGTTTCCGGTATGAGCAATGCTTTGTTTTTCAAATAACATTACGTGTACTTCTTCATCATTTTTGGTCATAGGGCAGTGTTCTACACCTTTGGGTACAATGATTATTTCTCCTTGTTGAACTATTTCCGTACGATCTTTAAATTGCATGTAAAGCGTGCCTTTTACAATTTGAAAGAGCTCATCTTCTTTATCATGTGAATGCCAAACAAACTCACCTTTTAGTTTTGCCAATAATACCTGCATATTATCTACCATACCTATTTGGTGCGGATGCCAATACCCATTAACAAGATTATATTTTTCTTTTAGGTTGATGCTTTTCATGCGTCTGTTTAACCAATCCTGTTCAAGGATAGTGCTAAGGCTATTTTAATTTAAATAAAAATGAATACAGTAAGATACGTAAAGCCTTAGTATTCTAAAAAAGATGTGCACTTAATTATATGCCCAAAATCAACTTGGCGATAGAGAAGTAAATCAAAATACCGAAAATATCGTTGCTGGTGGTAATAAATGGGCCTGTTGCAATGGCAGGGTCGATTCCTCTTTTATCCAAAAACAAAGGAACAAAAGTACCTATGAAACCGGCTACTACTATAACGGCGATCAATGAGATTGAAATTGCCAGCGAAGTAGGAAAATCTCCTTTCCAGATCCAAGTAAAGATCAGTAATAGGCAAGAAAGGATAAATCCGTTCAACAAGGCTAAAAGCATTTCTTTGATTAACCTATTACTAATGCTTCCCTTAATATCATCGTTAGCCAAACCTTGTACAATAATGGCACTTGACTGTACGCCAACATTACCTGCCATTGCTGCAATTAACGGTGTAAATAGAAAAAGTACGGTATACTCGCGAAACATTTCTTCAAAACCGCCCATGATCACGGCGGCGGCGGCGCCACCAAAAAGTCCTAGAATTAACCAAGGCAAACGTGCACGGGTAAGATCCCAAATACTATCATCTGCTTCTACGTCTTGAGAAATACCTGCAGCCATTTGGTAATCTCTTTCTGCTTCTTCTTTTATGACATCAACAATGTCATCAATGGTAATTCGCCCTACTAACCTACCGATTTCATCTACCACCGGTATGGCTTCCAAATCATACTTACTCATGATTCTTGCTACCTCTTCTGGGTCTTCATTGACATTTACAGAATCTACGTTCTTTATAAAAACATCTTTTATGTGGGTCTTTGTAGAAGTGGTCAATAAATCTTTTAATGAAAGGCGACCTTTTAACTTTTCTTCATCATCAACTACATAGATAGAATGTACACGAGTAACGTTTTCTGCTTGAACCCGCATTTCTTTAACGCAGGTAAGTACGTTCCAGTTTTCGTTTACCTTAACAAGCTCTTTTGCCATAAGTCCGCCTGCGGAATCTTCGGCATATCTTAAAAGGTCAACAATATCTTTGGCATGTTCTCGGTCTTCAATTTTAGAGATGACATCCTGTATCTGTTCTTTAGGAAGTTCACCAATAATATCGGCGGCATCATCGGTATCAAGTTCTTCTAATTCGCCCGCAATTTCCTTTGTTGATAAATTACTTAGAATAGCTTCTCGAACATCTTCATCTAACTCTGTAAGAACATCAGAGGTTTTATCGCTATCAAGTAGCTTGATCAAGTATGTTGCTTGCTCTTTATCTAATTCATTTATAATTTCAGCAACATCGGCATAATGCACAGTCCCTAACATAGCATTTAGTTCAGCGTCATTGTGCAGTTCAATGAGCTGTTCTATTTCTGAAACTAATTCTTCTGTAAGTTTAAAGGGTGTCATTTGCTATTTTCTTCGTCAATGCTATAAAATCGTCAACAGCCAATTGTTCGGGTCTAAGGTCAAATATAGTATCTTCTCTTAGATTATCTGATAATGTAAATGTTTTTAAACTGTTACGTAATGTCTTTCTGCGTTGGTTAAAAGCCGTCTTTACAACTCTGTACAGCAATTGTTCATCGCAAGAGAGTTCAAAGTTTTCCTTGCGAGTTAACCGCAATACGCCCGATTGAACTTTTGGGGGCGGATCAAAAACATCTGGCTCTACGGTAAATAGATACTCTGCGTTATAAAAAGCCTGTACCAATACTGAAAGTATACCGTAAGCCTTACTGCCTTTTGGAGAGCAGATACGTTGTGCGACTTCTTTTTGAAACATACCTGAGAATTCGGGAATTTGTTGCCGTAATTCGAGCATTTTAAAAACTATCTGCGTAGAAATATTGTAGGGAAAGTTGCCGGTAATGCCAAATTGCTCATCACCGAACAAAGATGAAATATCAAAATTTAAAAAATCGGCTTCAATTACCTTAAAAGATCCGTCGCCTTCAAATGCTTTTGGGTGCTCTAACGGAAAAGTTTGGTTTAGGTATGTTATGGATTCCGAATCTAAATCCATAGCTACTAAATTACTGTCGCGCAATAAAAGATATTTAGTTAATACGCCGGTACCGGGACCTATTTCAATAACATTTTTATAGCCTTGCTGTAATAATGTATCTGCAATTTGCTTGGCAATAGCCTCATCTTTTAAAAAATGCTGGCCTAAGTGTTTTTTTGCTTTTACGGGACCTTTTTCTTGATGCTTTTTATGAGCATATTTATCTCCTTTATATTTCTTTTTTTTTGTTCCCATACATCTATTTTAAATAGCCTACAATTTTGCAATATAAGCCCAAGCTTTCTTTCCGGAAGCTAATTGAATTTCGATTCTTTCGTAGGCTTCACCCTCATAAACATCAGCTTTTTGTAATTCGTGGTGAGATAATGTGTACACTTGACCTTTAATTGAATCCTCTTTTTTTCCGGTATGTTTTAAGGTAGGGTAGAGGTCTGCAATTTTTTGGTCGGATATAGTATATGAAGGTAATTCATCTTCAAATCCGTTCAAGGGTCTTGCAAAAACCGCAAGTTGTACTTCTCTTTCTTGTAAGGTGCCATAAGTGAAGAGAAAATGAGTTGCCGTAGCGCGTTGTACAAAATACTCATCTACGACTTCTAACTCGGTCTTAAAAGAAACCAATTGACCGGCAAATTTTTGTTGAATGCTTTCTATTAATTTGGGTGCATCTTCTTCATAGTACCTATCTAAAGTTGCTTTATCTTGAACGGTATATTGAACGGAATAAGTAAAACCGCCCATATCTTCTTCTACCAATACCTTGGTGAATTTTGCACTTAAAAATTTACCGGTTGATAATACTTGTGGAATATGGGTTTCTTTCATCCATTGTAACCAAGTGTCATGGGCTGTTTCCTCTATATTGGTAGTTACGTTATAAATATACATGTGCTTTTGTTCAATTAAAAATGCAAAGTTAGTTCAACTGGACCTTAACTATGCATTAGATGAAGCTTGAATTTAATTAATGGAGTCTCCCCTTAAAATTCTAAAGTTCTTACGGGCTTCTGGAAAGTAGTAACTATCTTGATAGTTATAGATGATTTTTTCGTACTGTTCCTTGGCTTTCAAGGGGTCGTTGAATTCTTTTCTATAAAGCTCTCCCAAGGCATAATAGGCATCATCTGCAAGAATGCCATTACCATAAAATGTGATGATTTTTTGATAGTTTAACTGTGCATCCTCAAATTTTTTCAGTTTTTCGAATAGTTGCGCTTGCTTTAACAAGGCTTCGTCCTCAATTTTTTCTCCCTTGTGGTTTTCTAGAATGTCACCTAAAGCTGAAATAGCTTCGTTATTTTTGTTTTGATAGGCTAAAAAATCTGCCCTAGCATATTTTTTAAGGGCTGTTTGGGTAGAGTCTTCCAGCGAATTGTCTGATATTAAAAGGCTTAATTGCATAGCGTCATTTGCAATAAGTTGAGAGGTAGAACTTCTTAATACCTTTAATTGGGTTAGTGCCCAATTAAAATCTCCTTTGTAAAAACTGGTTTGGGCAACTTTATATCGAGCATTTTGTCCCAATACATCATTTTTAAGCTTCTGTTGAATTTGTGAAAAATAAATAAGGGCTTCATTGAACTTTTTATTATACACTAAAATATCGCCCAATGCCAATTTTAAATATGCCGTTCCCCTAGCGCTCAAAGGTAGTTGAAGGCTGTTCTTTAATAATTTTTCTGCAGGCGTGGGGTCATTTTTTTTAAAGGTTAGAAAATTGGCATATGCTACTTGAAGTTGCAGAGTTTGCGATTTATAACCGTATATGTCTACAAGTTCTTCGTACTTTTTTTCAATAGCGTCTAATTTATTGCCCGTTGCGTTTACCAAATCAATATCAATAAGATTTAATTCAGCATCTAATTGTACGATTTTATCACTGGTATTGGCAATGATATAACTATAGATGTCTTTGGCTATTTCATATGCTTCATTTTCTAGCGCACTCTGGCCCAAGTTTACTAAACGGGTAGTAGAGCTACCATTCATACGCTTAAAGATGGCTTTTTCTTGTCTAAAAGCACTACTAAACTGGTTTTGCTTTATGAACAACCAACTTAATAGCTCATTCCATAAAATATCAGGATTCTTTTGTGCACGCTCCAATAGTACTTTTTTTAGTAGCGTGTTATTTTTATTCTCTGGGTCTTCAGAAACAAAATCATCAATACTCCTTAGAATGTTGCTTTTAGATGTTTTGCCATCAATTACAAGATTTAGATAAGAATTGTACATGGCTTCAACATTACCCTGTTCCCCATAAATTCTAGCCAATTGAAAATTGAAATTTAAGGCAGGGTTTAGTTTCATTGATTTTTGAAAAGCTTTTATTGCCATGTTCAAAAGATTGTATTTCTGAAATTGTAGACCTAATGCATAACCGTAATTGGGGTTCTTGTCAATAATATCTAAAGCTTTGTCATAATTTTTTTGTGCTAATTCTGTTTTTTCTTGAAGAGCGTAATTATAGCCTAGGTCAATTAATAAGGTAGGGTAAGGGTTACGATCTTTTAAACGCTGGTTTAAAAATACTTCGGCTTCATTATACCGTTCTAATTGCTGGTAGCATGACACCAATTGTTGAACATACTCTGTTCTTCTGGGGTTTTTATCCACTAGTTTTTCATAAAAAACTACGGCTTTTTCAAAGTCGCCATCTTCAAAATATTGTTTGGCCAAGAAATCATCTTGGGCGAAGACCAGAGTAGAGAGGGTTAAATATGTAATTAGAAAAATGATAAACCGCATACTCAAAGATACGTAGAATGCCGTAAGTGGTTGTTAATGCTTTGGTAATAAGCTTTGGTGCTACTACTGTTCAATGCGAAACTACTTTTAGTCCTATTATAGATCCAATTAAAGTAGTTAAAAACAGCATGCGTAGAAATGTGGCCGGCTCTTTGAAAACAAATATACCCACAAGCACAGTGCCAACGGCGCCAATACCTGTCCAAACGGCATAGGCCGTACCAATTGGTAATGTTTGTGTCGCCTTTACTAAAAGTAGCATGCTAATAGCTAAAGCCAATAAAAAGCCTACATACCATAAATACATTTCATTACCGGTAGACTCTTTTGCTTTTCCAAGGCAGAAAGCGAAGGCTACTTCGAATAGACCAGCGATGATCAATAAAATCCAATTCATATTTGAGTAAATTTAATAATAAAGGTCGCAGATTTAATTGGCTTAAAAGAATATACATTTCAAAAAAAAGCGTCATGATAATTATAAATATCATGACGCTTTAATTATTACTGCATTCTTAATCTGTGATAAGCAGTATGTACCCTTTAGATTAAAGTGATTTAATCAATCATATCAAAACCACAATACGGAATCAATACTTCTGGTATTTTAATGCCATCTGCAGTTTGGTAATTTTCTAGAATTCCTGCTAAAACACGTGGCAATGCCAATGAACTTCCATTCAAGGTATGTGCTAATTGGTTTTTACCGTTCTCGTCTTTAAAACGTAATTTTAATCTATTGGCTTGGTAGGTTTCAAAGTTTGAAACAGAACTAATTTCTAACCAACGGTCTTGTGCGGTTGAAAACACTTCAAAGTCGAAAGTAAGTGCGGCTGTAAAACCTAGGTCACTACCACAAAGTCTTAAAATTCTATACGGCAATTTAAGCTCTCTTAAAATATTCTTCACATGTTCTACCATGCCATCCAATGCTTCGTAAGATTTTGAAGGATGTTCTACACGTACAATTTCAACCTTGTCGAACTGGTGCAAACGGTTTAGACCTCTTACATGTGCGCCATAGCTACCTGCTTCCCTTCTAAAACATGGGGTATATCCTGTGTAAGTAATTGGAAAGTCGTTCTCATTGACAATAACATCTCTAAAAATGTTCGTAACTGGAACTTCTGCCGTTGGTATCAAATAAAGATCATCTGCAGTTACATGGTACATTTGCCCTTCTTTATCTGGCAATTGACCTGTTCCATACCCAGATAATTCATTGACCAAATGTGGCACTTGAATTTCGGTATAGCCCGCTTCTGTATTCTTATCTAAAAAATATGCGATTAGCGCGCGTTGCAAACGAGCACCTTTTCCTTTATACACCGGAAAACCTGCACCAGCGATCTTAACACCTAGTTCAAAATCTATAATGTCATATTTTTTTGCTAGCTCCCAATGTGGTAGTGCGGCTTCATTTAATTTTGGTACGTCACCTTCACTGAAAATTTCTTCATTGTCCTCTTCTGTAGAACCTTTTACTACTGATTTATGCGGGGCATTTGGTAATTGGTACAGTAGTATTTTTAATTCTTCTTCAGCAGCATTCAAATCTTCGCCCAATTGTTTGGACTCTTCTTTTAATTTTACGGTCTGCTCTTTTAGCAGGTTAGCTTCTTGAACTTTTCCTGTCTTGTACAATACACCGATTTCTTTGGAAATTTTATTCGATTCTGCCAAAACGTTGTCCAAACTAGTTTGTGCGGCACGTCTGTTTTCATCTAATTGAAGCACTTTCTCCACTAAGGGCCGTGCGTCAATATTTCTTTTTCCAAGGGCTAGGATAATATCTTCCTTATTATCTCTAATGGTTTGTATTTGTAGCATTATTGAATTGTATTTACCCGCAAATTTACGGTAATCTTATATTTAATGTGGATACTTTTATCTACTAAACGGAGATAAATTATTTTTTAGGTTTGTTGTGGTTTGATGGCAGAATCCAATCGTGGTGTTTGGTTTGATACCATTTTTCGGCAGCCAAATCGGTTTTTGAATCTATAAAGGGTTCGTAAGGCTTACGGTTTATACTGATCTTTGAATTTGTTAAATATACCGAAACTTCTCTGTTTTCTTCTGCAAATTCTTTTTTTAGGTATTGGGCAAACTGCCATGCAAAATCAGGATAGGCAAATATTTTTCTTTCCTGACCACGAGATACATAATCTTTGGGGTTTATAATAAAAACCTCTTCGGTATTTTTATCTACCACCTTAAATTTCCCTTTACCTTGTCTACTGCGCAACATCATTCGCCAGCTCATTCTATGCCCTTCTTCATTCCAAAGTACATCGTCTTTAAAGGCGTAGTGTCTTATGGGCAAAACCAACTGAATTATGAAATAAGTTGTAAGCCCCAATAAAATTAGATTTCTATGTTTTGGTAGTATAATGGGTGAGTTGGTAAACGGAATTTTCGATTTAAAGAAAATTCTGCGAATAGTCTCAGGTTCAAAAAAGAAAACGCTGAATGCAATAGAGAGATATGGAAAAATACCTATTTGAAATATAATTGAGTTGAACAAGTGAAAAAACAAGGAAAGAAAGAAAGCGATCTTTCTCGTAGGTTTCCAAAGTAAGGCAGGCACAATAAGTAGATCAAATAATATACCGACCGACCCAATTATTTTGTGTATCCATTTTTCTTGTAGCAAATCACCTACTAACCAATAACTTTTTTTTGATCGCATTAATACCTCTATAGTGCTAAAGTCTAGCCAATCTCCATACATTTTAGCTACAGAGGCGTATACGTAAACAATGAGCAATTGAAATACAACAATCCATTTTACATAGGCGAACATAGAGTTGCTTTCTAATTTAGGGTTCTGCTTAACATCTAATGATCGGCTTCTTTCCGCAGGAAAAAAGCACATAATAAATGAAATTAAAATAAGCAGGTAATAGTGGTTGTTATATGCGGTTTTTTGCATCAGATATGTAGCGGTCCACATGACCGTAAACGTAATAATGCTAGCGCGATATTTAAAGCCTACGGCAATAAATAACCCCATTAGCCCCATTATACCAAAGTAGAAATACATACCGTAGCCTGGTAATGGTTGTAGAAAATCAAAATCAATAAATGGAAACTTGTATTTTGGGGCAATTAAATTTCTATTTACCCAACCGGTAGCAATGGCACCAAAACATTCCAATGAAACAAGAATGCCAAAAAATATCCGAAATGCGATTAATGAGCTATTATCTATGCGTTGAAATAATAACCTATTGAGCATAATTATCTATTAATATAGTGTAGAGATTTTTCTTTGTCTTTGGCCAACTGCGTTTTCAAGGCATCAACCGTTTCAAATTTATG
Source organism: Maribacter litoralis (assembly GCF_902506355.1). Lineage (NCBI taxonomy): Bacteria > Pseudomonadati > Bacteroidota > Flavobacteriia > Flavobacteriales > Flavobacteriaceae > Maribacter > Maribacter litoralis. The sequence goes on from NZ_LR733271.1 coordinate 2,151,191, forward strand.
TTCATCTCTTAAGCGAACCAAAATATTAACTTGAATTTTTAAGTTGTACAGATCTGCATCAAAATTGAAAAAGTTTACTTCTATAGATTTTTTGGTACCGTTGACTGTAGGGTTAAAACCAATGTTCATCATGCCGTATACAGTTTTGCCATTTATTACACTGTTAACTACATACGCACCGTTTTTAGGTATAAGTTTATAGTCCTCCGCAATAGAAAGGTTAGCCGTAGGATAACCAAGCTGCTTACCAATGCCTTTACCTTTAATAATGGTGCCCGTAAGCATATAGTCATACCCTAAATAGTTGTTCGCCGTTTCTATATCCCCATCTTCTAAGGCCTTTCTGATTTTAGTACTACTTACCGAAACATCATCTATTTCTTGTGCCGGTATTTCATCGACGGAAAAATCATAAGTATTGCCAAATGTTACCAGGTCGTTAATATTGGCAGTTCGGTTTCTGCCAAACCTGTGGTCATAACCAATAATTACTTTTTTGGTGTTTAAGGTGTTTACAAGAATGTCGCGAACGAACTCAGTTGCGGTAAGTCTCGAGAATTCTTTGGTGAAAGGGTGTATGATAAGTACATCTAAACCTAAACGTTCTAAAATATTTATTTTTTCCTCAATGGTATTCAACAATTTTATGTTGGCATCTTTCTGTAATACCATTCTTGGATGTGGAAAAAACGTTAGTACCGATGATTTAAGTTCGGTACTCTTGGCATGGTTTATGATTTTATTAAGTATTTTAAGGTGGCCTATATGTACCCCGTCAAAGGTGCCTATGGTCATAACCGTAGGGTGTTCTTCTTTGTATTTGGAAATGTTGCGGACTGTAATCACCTTATGATAGAAAATAAAAAGACTTATATTTGATTTTGGTTAAAAGTCCCTTAATGATTGCAAAATTACGCCTAGTTTTTACAATTACCATAGCATTTCTTTCCTTTTCCGGTGTGGCGCAATCCACTTATTGGAAAAATACGGAGTTGAACGGAACGGCGAAGCAATTTTCTACACAACGATTAAAAGTTAATAATAGTAAAGCTTTTAAGTTGGATCAAGAACAACTGTTAAAGGCTCTTAACGGCAGCGAAGATTCTAAAATTGTTTATTTCCCTGATGAAACAGGGGAGCTAATTCCTTTTGTTGTAGAAGATGCACATCTTTTTACGGAAGAACTTTCTTTAAAATATCCTTCTATAAAATCATACAAAGGTATTGCGCTACATGATGTTACCAAGCAAGTAAGGTTTAGTGTTTCCCCAAAGGGAATACAAAGTACCATGATGACTTCTGGTGAGAACGGCGCACTTTTTATGCAGAAATCTACCGATGATATTTATGTGTTGTACAGAAGAACAGAACAAGAGAAAAGTGACATTAATTTTGTCTGTAAGACGATACCGGAGGTTCTAGAATACTCTCAAAATCTGACAGCTAAATTAGTGGATGATCAAACACTTAGAAAATTTAGGGTAGCTATTTCAGCTTCGGGTGAGTACACAGAATTTCATGGGGGAACAAAAGTAGATGCCCTTGCGGCAATAAATGCTACGTTAACAAGAATCAATGCAGTTTTTGAAAGGGATTTGGCAATAACGTTAGAATTGATCACAAATACCGATCTTGTTATTTATACCGATCCAGACACCGACCCATATACCGGAAGTTTAAGTTCTCAAGTTCAAAATACCTTGACTAGTGTTATTGGAGAGGCAAATTATGATATAGGGCATTTGTTCAATCAACAGGACAATACTTTAGATGGAAACTCGGGTTTTATTGGGGCCGTTTGTGTAGACGGTAGAAAGGGTAGTGGGTATACTACTTTATCCTCTCCGGTAGGTGATGCTTTTGACATTGATTTGGTCGCTCATGAAATGGGGCACCAGTTTGGGGCCAATCACTCTTTTTCACATACATCAGAAGGTACGACCGTACAAGTAGAACCTGCAAGTGGAACAACAATTATGGGCTATGCTGGTATTACGGGAAACAATAATGTGGCTAATAATAGTGATGATTATTTTCATTACGTAAGTATAGTTCAGATAAGGGATTATCTAGAAACAATTTCATGTGGTGAAACCGTTGTGCTGACAAATAGCCCGCCAACATTATCTGCTCTAACCGATTACAGTATACCAAAGGGAACACCTTTTGTGCTTACTGGCGAGGCTAACGATGTAGATGCTGGCGATGTTCTTAGTTACGCTTGGGAGCAGATAGATAATGGAATTGTAACCCAATCTACATTTGGACCTACAAACCCTGCAGGGGCCAATTTCAGGTCTTTGCCCCCAACACTTGATCCAGAGCGTTATTTTCCCAATCTCACCCGCATTTTAGAAGGGGAACTTACAGAAACTTTACCTTCTGTTGGAGATGCTTGGGAAAGCGTTTCAAATGTGGGCAGAGATTTTAATTTTTCATTGACGGTTAGAGATAATGCCCTAAACGGCGGACAATCTGTTTCCGACGAGATGACGGTATCGGTAAGTAATGAAGCGGGTCCGTTTTTGATTACTTCCCAAAATACGCAAGAAACCTTTGAGGCTGGTTCTGTACAAACTATTATCTGGGATGTTGCAAATACAGATGTAGCACCAATAAATGCCGAAACGGTTACCATTTTATTATCTACCGATAGTGGAATTACGTTTACTGATATTCTTGCAGAAAATACGCCAAATGACGGTAGTCATAGTGTCATAATACCTAATATATCAACCAGTACCGGTAAAATTATGGTTAAGGCAGATGATAATATATTCTTCGCTGTCAATGATGCTGGTTTTTCCATTACGCCATCTGAAATAGTCATGAATTTTGATCAGGTGATATTTGATGTCTGTAAGCCAAACGATTTAGATGTGTCCTTTAATTATGAAACCAATTTAGGTTTTGACGAAGAAAGTACTTTTACGGTGGAAGATTTGCCTGCTGGTTTAACTGCTACATTTACACCTACAACTGCTGATGCTACCGATACCGAGGTTAATATAGCATTTGAAGGTATAGCTGGCTTAAATGTTGGAGAATATCCTGTTAAAGTAGTAGCAACATCTGCAACCGTTACAAAAGAAATTACACTGCAAGTTCGTGTGTTCGATGATGATTTTGAAGATATTATTTTGGTAGCTCCCGCTGACGGATTTGAAAATGCGTCTACAGATGTTCTATTGGAATGGGGTACGGCGATTGGGAACACGCAGTATGAGATAGAAATAGCCAGTGACGCTATTTTTACAGATGTTGTTGAATCTGTATCTGTCAACGGCAGTTCTTATACGCCAACTCTGCTCGATAATAATAGTACTTATTTTTGGCGTGTAAAACCTAAAAACGACTGTGGAGAAGGAGATTTTAGTGAGGTCTTCAGTTTTTCTACCGTTCAGTTCAATTGTACTACCAAAACTGCTTCCGATACACCTTTAGCCATATCGAGTAGTGGTACACCGGTAATTACGTCTACACTTATATTTTTGGAAGATTTACCTATTGCGGATATCAATGTACAGTTAGATATTGAACATACGTTTTTGGCAGATTTGGTGGTGAGTTTAACTTCGCCAGCAGGTACTACGGTTACCCTTGTCTCCAATTCTTGTGGAGATGCAAGTGATATAAACGCCATTTTTGATGATGATAGTCCGGCTTTTGACTGTGGTGTGAACCCTGGAATAGGCGGTTCGGTAAAACCCTTGGGAACATTAAGCTCGTTTAATGGCGAGTCGATACTTGGTGAATGGACTTTAGAAGTCAAAGATAATGCACCTTCTGATGGTGGCAGTTTGGTGTCTTTTGCCCTTGAAGTTTGTGTGGAAGGAGACTTTAGGCCTGATGCAGATAATGATGGTGTATTCGATGATGGTGATGACCTTTGTCTGAATACCCCGGAAGGACAAGAAGTTGATGCTTCCGGTTGTGCAATCTATCGTTTTCCACCAGAGAATTTTGTTATTACATTAGAAAGCGAAACGTGTAGCGATAATAATGATGGTTCACTGTCTATTGCCCCTAAACTAGCTTTGGATTATCAAGTTACCGTAACGGGGAATGATCTGAGTTTAACACAGAATTTTTCCAATAGCTTTAATTTGGCGAACTTAAGCTCTGGCACATATACTTTGTGTATTACCGGTTCTGACGGACTTGTAGTATACCAAGAGTATTGTGTAGATGTTCAAATTACAGAGCCAGGTCCATTGAATGTTACATCAAAAGTTGCCGACGATGGATCTTTGGTGACTTTAGACCTAGAAGGTGGTACTTTGTATACGGTAGAATTAAACGGTATAGCAATACAAACTGAAGATTCTGTGGTGCAGCTAGAACTGCAAAAAGGAATTAATACATTAAAAGTATATACTTCAATTGCATGTCAAGGCGTACACGAAGAACAGATTGTCTTTTATGAGCGACCTATAGTATTTCCAAATCCGGTGATAGATATGGTACAGGTTTATGTTGGTGCTGTTGAAGAAGAGGTTGTGGTGCGTGTTTTTAGTGTGGAAGGAAGGTATATTTACAGTAAAACAATTTCACTAGTCGATGGTGTAATTCAAATGGATTTAAGCTCATTGGCTGCGGGAATCTATTATTTAAAGTATGATGGAGGAACAATTAATGGAACAACAAAAGTAATTAAGGAATGATACGGTTTTTACTTCTTTCTTTGTGCATACTTATGGCTTTTACGAGTTGTAAAAAGAAAAGTTCTGCAACGCCCCCAGAAGCGGTAAGTTTAGTTTTTCCTGAAGAGAACTCCGAATGTACAACGGGTGTTAGCTTAGGTAGTGAGACCAGTCAGGTAGAATTTATATGGAGCTTAGCAGATCACACCGAAACCTATGAGCTACGCGTAACCAATATTGCAACTGGTACTGTACAAACAATTGTATCTACTACAAATTCAGCAACATTGCCTTTAGCTAAAGGAGAGCAGTTTTCATGGTTGGTACGTTCGCGAAATAGTGAGGTAGAACAGACGGTATCTAGTGCTGAATGGTATTTTTATAATTCAGGATCGAGAACAACATTTGCTCCATTTCCGGCAACAATTGAGAGTCCCGCTTCTTCGGCTAATGTTTTTATGGACATCAATAATGAAGTAGAGCTAGTATGGTCGGCATCTGACCTAGATAATGATATAACTGGTTATGAAGTGTATTTCTCTGTAGAAACCCCTCCTATAGACCTTATACGTTCGCTTTCATCAGAAGTAACTAGTGTTAAGGTATCAGTCTCATCAGATACGGTATACTATTGGCGCATTATCGTAATTGATGAAGAAGGCAATAGATCCGATACGGGTATCTACTCTTTTAAAGTGCTCTAAGAATTATTAAACTGATTCATGGTTCTGGCAATCCCTGCTAGGGCGAAAGAATTGATGATCTCAGTAGATTTTTTCAATCGTTCGGGGAGCAAGGCTTTTTCTTCATCGTTCCATTCCCCCAAAACGTATTCAACTTGTCTTCCTTTGCCAAAATCTGCGCCAACACCAAATCGGTAACGGTTATATTTAATAGTTTGTAGAAATAACTCTACATCCTTTAATCCGTTATGTCCGCCATTACTGCCCTTTGTTTTAACACGGATGGTTCCAAACGGTAAGTTAATGTCGTCGGTAATTACGAGTACATTGCTTTGCGGTATTTTTTCTTTGTCCATCCAATATTTTAATGCCTTGCCGCTTCTGTTCATATATGTGGAAGGTTTGAGACATATAATTGTTCTACCTTTTACTTTGTAAGAGCCAATGTCGCCCAATTTTGCTGTTTCAAAGGTGAAATCATTTGCTTTGGCTGCCTCATCCAATATTTTAAAACCAATATTATGTCGGGTTTCGGTGTATTCTTCTCCTATATTTCCAAGGCCAACGATTAAAAATTTTTTCATGGGGTCTGTTTCTGCGGTAATGATGCTCTGTTCGGTAAATAGTGATTTAAAAAAACGGAACATTTATAGTATATAATTAAGGCGTAAAAATACAAAAGCATCCTGATACAAGTACCAGGATGCTTTTTAATGAATCTTAAACTTTTATGTTTATTCTTGAGCAGTATCTTCAGATGCACCTTCTGCACCTTCAGCTCCATCCTCATCTTCATCTTCATCATCTGTAACAACAGCCGTACGAGCAGTTTTAACCTGTACTACAACTTGGCTTTCTGGGTGTAAGATGGTGAACTCATCGTTTAATAAAGATGCTACCGAGATGTTCTGACCAATTTTCAATTTAGAAATATCGATATCAAAGAAATCTGGTAATTTGCTTGGTAAAGCTTTAATGGCAAGTTTACGTTTTCTGAACAATAAACGTCCACCGTTACGTACACCTGGTGAATTTCCTTGTAATCTTACAGGAATGTTCATGGTAACCATTTTATCATCGAATAATTGATAAAAATCAATATGGATGATAGCATCTGTTACAGGGTGAAATTGAATGTCCTGTAATACAGCGTTAACCGTTTCTTTGCCTTCCAATTCAATTGCAACCGTGTGTGCATTTGGAGTGTAAACCAAGTCTCTGAACGCTAGTTCATCTGCTGAAAAGTGTAATGGTTTTTCCCCTCCGTATACCACGCAAGGAACCTTTCCAGCATTACGTAGGGCCTTTGTTGCCTTTTTGCCCACGCTTTCTCTTTCTGATCCTTTAATTGTAATTGACTTCATTATATGTATTAAAAATTAATATTCTTGTTTTTGATTTCTAGGTTACATTAAAAACTTAGAAGATATTGAGTTGTTGTTATGCACTTTATCCATAACATCTGCAAATAATTCGGCGCAACTTAAAACCTTAACTTTGTCACTTTTCACCTCTGCCGGAATGGAATCTGTTATGATCAATTCTGTAAGTTTCGATTTTTCGATTTTTTCGTACGCATCTCCAGATAATAGACCGTGAGTAGCAATGGCTCTTACGCTTAAAGCACCTCTTTCCATCATTAGATCAGCTGCTTTGGTCAATGTACCTGCAGTATCGACCATGTCATCTGCTAAAACTACATTTTTACCTTTTACGTCACCGATCAATTCCATGTGAGATATAACATTTGCCTTGGCCCTTTGTTTATAACAAACTACCACATCGCAATCTAAGGCTTTTGAATAGGCATAAGCTCTTTTAGAACCACCCATATCTGGTGAAGCTATGGTAAGATTTTTTAGACCTAAATTTTTTAAATAGGGTAAAAACAATGTAGAAGCAAATAAATGATCTACAGGTTTTTCAAAGAAGCCTTGAATTTGGTCGGCATGTAAATCCATAGTAATAATTCTAGTGGCCCCTGCTGTTTCCAACATTTTGGCAACTAGTTTAGCTGCTATAGGTACTCTAGGTTTATCTTTTCTGTCTTGTCTTGCCCAGCCAAAATATGGCATAACCGCTGTAATATGGCGCGCAGATGCTCTTTTCGCTGCATCGATCATCAACAACATTTCCATTAAATTTTCCGGACCAGGGTGTGTTGAGCCGATTAGGAATATTCTTGTTCCACGAATAGATTCTTCAAAAGAAGGTTGAAATTCACCATCACTGTATCTAGAGAACAAAACATTACCTAGTTCCATGCCATATGCTTTGGCAATTTTATCCCCTAAGACTTTACTTTGGGTACAAGCAAATATTTTTGGTTGTGGAACTTGGTATGGCATGTCTTTATTTGTTGTTTTCCAAACAGTTACTTGATTGTTCGGTTTAAATACCTTGTTTTTTAGAAGGTGCAAATTTAAAGATTAATTTTGGTTGCTATTGCATAAATATTGATATTTTTAGTGGTGGATAGAAAATTATTATTTAATTTTGCAGTCCTATTTTGATAGGAAGCCAGTTTTAGCTGGTAAAATATGCTCGAGTGGCGGAACTGGTAGACGCGCTGGATTCAAAATCCAGTTCTTCGGAGTGCGGGTTCGATTCCCGCCTCGAGTACTTTTAAACCCTCTTAATCATCTGATTAAGAGGGTTTTTGTTTTTAAAAAGATATTGAATTAGCTGTTTTTTGGGCTTGAGGTACGCTATTTTCATTTGACTTTAGCTGTTTCATAATACTTTGAGCCAAAAACTTCGCCAAATTAACGGGTACCGCATTACCGATCATCTTATAACCTGCAGCTACTTTTTTATAATGAAAAATAAAATCGTTAGGAAAAGTCTGTATTCTAGCACATTCTCTTACACTAAGCCTGCGGTAAAGGTGCTCTTTACCTGGTACAAAAATTCTAACATCCTTCTCGATCAATTTCATTTTTGGAGCCTGTGGGTGTATGGGCGCATGCCTGCCCCCAGCCTGTATGGTAAATGATTGTTCGTCCCAATTCCGTACTCGGTTTCTAGACATAAACATGGTAGAGAAACCACCGATCATGTATTCATGATTGGCAACTTTACATTTTGCGCCATTGGTGTTGTTGTATTCTAAAGCGGGTACTGCCTTGTTTTTTAAATCACCAATTGCAGTTTCAAGTGTTATTCTAGGAAAGGTTTCGGTTGGGAATTCATATTTGAAACCCAAATCTTTTCTTATCCCAATGAAGAAAACCCTTTTTCTATCTTGGGGAACGTTATAGTCGGACGCATTTAGCATTTGAAATGAAAGGTCATAACCTACACCGGCATTTTTCAGCAGTTTTTTAATACCATCAAGTGCCGTGCTATGTTTGTTAATAAGCATGCCGCTTACGTTTTCTGCCAAAAAGAACTTGGGTTGCTTGGCTTCCAGAATCCTGATGAAATCATAAAATAGTTGTCCTCGTTTATCTTGAATACCTCTTGCGGCACCAGCTGCACTCCAGCTCTGGCAAGGTGGACCACCAATAATACCGTCACAATCGGGGACTTCATCCGCTGGGATATCTACAATACTTCTTTTATCAAAAATAGTATTGGGGTGATTCTTTTCATACGTCTCCCAAATATCCTTATCATACTCGTTTGCCCAAATAACATTGAATCCTGCCTGTTCAAAACCAAGGTCCAAACCACCTGCTCCAGCAAAAAAGGATACTACATTCATTCTTAAACTATTCTAATTGGTCATGTGTAAAAGAGTTATAAAATCTCATCACATGTAAACAAAAATACATTTTAGATTTTCAAATTGCTTTTAATTCGACAAACTATTTTACTTGTATTGTATTCTTCTTTCGTATAATATCCATGGCATTATTTTCAAATGCAGCTACCATTGCCGGGTCTTTGATAATAGCATGTATACCTACTTCACAGTGAATGCCCGTATAGCTAACATTCGACATGTTTTTAAATTTGTCAATTTTAACGTTATCGAGATAAATGAATTGAGTGGGAGTGAAGTTGTAAGAACAAAAAATTAAAATATGGTCTATGATAATATATTTTGAATGAATATTGTTGTTAACGTAATACTCAATATTATCCGTTTGTTGCAGCTGACCATAAAATTTTTGAAAATTACGTGTGTTTACCGGCTTTCTAAACTTGGCATTTTTAAACTTATTTTCATTATTGGGTAATGGAGCAAATGTTTGTGATAAACAAGTCACACGAACACCATTGTTCGCTATTTTTAAAATCATGCCCAATATACCTTGTCTGATTTCATTTTTATCTATGGTAGAGTGATGGTTGGCATTGAAATCATAATTAAATGCTGCCAAATGCTGTGCACAAATGATAATTCTGTGCGTTGCCGATGTTATATGTTTTAATAGTTTTTTTTCTAAATTATTCGCAGAGTTTTCATAAAAAGGAGCCGTAATATACATTGAACCACTGAATTTATACGCTACTTTTTCGAACATGTTGCAAGTAGTGTTCAATGAAGATTTGTACGCTTTAATAGGAATGGAATTTTCTATCAGATTCTTATAAAAAGCTTTGGCGGTTTCTTCATAGCCCGGCTCATTTTCAATGCAGATCATGGATTCATACTTTACCAAATCTCTTACGGCTAAATTAGATGAGCTCATTAAAACCAAATAACCATTTTTCTTTTTTATGTAGGCAGATTTAATGTGTAGGGAATAGGGAAAGGTGCCTCTTGAGAATTTTTTAATATTCGCGCTACGAACATAAAGATGGGAGAATATATATAAATTGAATTTTTTGTGTGATGTTGATCGGTATGTTTCGCCAAAAATCTTTCTTGCTAAATTATATTTGGTAAAGCGTTCTTCGGTTTTTGCTTCAGTTTCAAGATTTTTTAGGGTTTTAGGGTTATTGTTGTCGTAACCCTCTAACGGTATAGTGATTACATTCACTTTAATGCCAATTGCAGCTACTTCTTTGAGATAGTTATATAAATATTGGTTGTTGAATAAATACCATGAAATATTGATTTCCTCAATATTATTTTTATCCTTTTCAATGGTATTTATAAATTCTTGTAGTAATGAAGGAGAGCCACCTTGTTCATAAAAACCGAATGGATCTCTATAATTTTCAGGCTCATCAAAATAAGAATAGAAGGGCATATGCGGTGGTTATTTTACACTTATTAAAACCGCTTCACAACTTTGTAAATCTGAGTTAAGTACAATATTCTCCGATTTTTTTCCATCGGTTATTTCTACGGCAACCGTATTGGGTGGTGAGTCGCCTAGGTTATGGGCGTATAGAAATAGATCATTAGATTTATTTGGGTCCAACTTAATTTTGAATTCTTTTTTCCAATAGGTTAAGTAGTATTTTTTTACCACTTGTACGCCATTAAGGTAAATAGAAACGATATCGCCATCTTGCCTGCCGTGGTCCCATATTTTTACGATGATATGTTCAGAATCGAATTCAAATTCTTTTGTGTACGAAATTTTTCTTCCATCAAAACTATTTCGTGGTTCATCCTTTTTTTCGGTCTGTACTATAGCTGTTTGGTCTTGAGCAATTGATTCTTTTACCTTTGTTTTGGCTTTAGACTTTTTTCTCTTTTTTTTAGGGCTAACCGTATTTACATTCGCTAATTGCTGTTTTTTCTTTCTTTCATCTGAAGCTGCATTGGTAATTGTAAAAAACGGAGTTACTCTTTTGGCAATATTAAATTTGTCATCGGGGAACAACTCTATGGCGACAACTTGATACCTGTCGCCAGAACCAATATTTTTTGCTAACGCTATACCGTCTTCAAAACCATCGTTTTTAAAGGAGCCTAGTTCTTGTACGACCATTTCATTTCTTACTAAAAAGAACCGAATTGATTTACTCGTGTCTATTTTAACGGTATTCCATTCTAGGCTTATTTTATCCGGAATATTCCAGGTTGTATTTTCATTTGGGGAAATGATATTTATTGTAGAAGTCTCTTGCGTATGTGCAACAGTAAATGTTAATGACAGAACAAATAAAAATATAAAATGAAATTGGCGCATATGTACGTTCTTACCCTAAAGATAGTCTTATAGAACCAATTGTTCAAGACCTTTGTAATCTACAAGATATATGGCATTTAACGAAAAACTACATGAATTTAATATAAATGCTATTATCTTTTTTAATGGTTTGAAGCTTAAAACCATATCAACATGCATATTGCGTTTTATGGAGAGTGATTTTTACCAAGTTGTCACTACTATTCTAAAGTTCTTTAGATTTTATTTTTCAATGTTAAAAAATGGAAATAATCCTAAAAAATGGAAATAATCCATAATTTAGCTATCCCGAATTTTTAAAGAACCTTATGAGCAAGACCATTTTACATATCGATTTAGATACTTTTTATGTTTCTGTAGAACGATTAAATAATCGTGAGTTGCAGCATAAGCCTTTGTTGGTGGGTGGTACGGGAGATCGCGGAGTGGTAGCGGCGTGTAGTTATGAAACTCGCGGCTTTGGAGTGCATTCTGGTATGCCCATGAAAATGGCACGTGAACTTTGCCCAGATGCTTTTGTAATTCGTGGTAATGCGGGCGAGTATAGTAAGCATTCTGATGTGGTAACCGAAATCATAAAAGAGTACGTACCTGTATTCGAAAAATCGAGTATCGATGAGTTCTATGCAGACCTCTCTGGTATGGACCGTTTTTTTGGCTGCTATCAATATGCATCAGAAATGCGGAAGAAGATTATCAATGAAACCGGACTCCCTATTTCTTTCGGATTATCAGCTAACAAAGTAGTGTCGAAAGTAGCGACGAACGAGGCAAAACCAAACAATCAATTAAAGATAGATGAGGGGTTGGAAAAACCTTTTTTGGCTCCGTTATCCATTAAAAAAATACCAATGGTGGGTGATAAGACTTACCAGACCTTACGAAACCTTGGCCTGCGACAAGTCCGTACCGTGCAAGAAATGCCCATGGAAGTCATGCAAAGGGTCTTGGGTGCTAATGGCGGAGTAATATGGAAACGTGCTAATGGGATTGATAATACGCCCGTAATTCCATTTTGCGAGCGAAAATCAATCTCCACGGAACGCACTTTTAATAAAGACACTATTGATGTAAACAGACTACGTGGTATTCTTATCGCGATGACCGAAAATTTGGCATATCAATTACGACGTGGAGAGAAGCTAACGGCTTGTATTTCAGTAAAGATTCGGTATTCTGATTTTAATACTTATTCAAAGCAGATGAGAATTCCGTATACGAGTGCCGATCACATTTTAATTCCCAAAATTTTAGACCTGTTCAAGAATTTATATAACCGTAGGTTATTGGTACGATTGATCGGTATACGCTTCAGTCACCTAGTATCGGGCAATTATCAAATTAACCTGTTCGATGACACCGAAGAAATTCTAAGTCTTTATAACGCTATGGACAATATTCGTAAACGCTACGGAGACAAAAGTGTGCTGCGGGCATCGGGTATGGGAGCAAAAACAATAGGCAGAATGCATAATCCCTTCAACGGATTACCACCAGTAGTATTGGCGCATAGAAAAATCTAGTTGTTGGTTGTTGGAGGTGTTTGTCCGGTCGAGCGCAGTCGAGACCTGTTGTTTGTTGAGAGAGAAGAAGTTAGAATATAGAGAAGAGAGAAGAGAAGAAGAAAGGGAGCGCATTGCGCAGCACTCTGAGCGCCTAGCGCAAAAAATCGAACAACCAAGAACCAACAACGAACAACCAAATGCGCGTAGCGTCAAGCGAACAGCGCCTAGCGTATAAACGTCTTCGCGAGGAGGCACGACGAAGTGATCTGCTAAATTGGGGTGACAATGATTATCCTTAGTACCTATTTTCGGCAGATTGCTTCGGTGAAGAACCTCGCAATGACGAACACCCGTTCACTTAGCGTAACCGAAGTGAAATGCTGAGTAAAGTAAAGAATATAGAAAATAGAGAAGAAAGGGAGCGCATTGCGCCACACGCAAAGCGCAAAAGAAGCACACTGCGCGTAGCGTCAAGCGAACAGCGCAAAAAATCGAACAACTAACAACTAACAACCAACAACGAACAACCAGAATGTACCTAAACTGCCACACATACTACAGCCTTCGCTACGGAACCTTTTCGGAACTGGAGCTCTTGCAACTGGCAAAAGACCATGGGGTAACGCAATTGGCATTGACCGATATCAATAACACATCCGCTTGTTTAAATTTTGTTCGTAAGGCGCCTGAATATGATGTAAAGCCTATTTTGGGAATCGATTTTAGAAATGGGGTAGAGCCCTGCTTTATAGGTATAGCCAAGAATAATGAGGGGTTTTTAGAACTCAATGATTTTCTGTCCCATCACATTCATCAAGAAAAGAAAATTCCAGAAATAGCTCCGCAGTTTAAACACGTGTTCATTATTTATCCGTTTGAGAAAGTGCTTCAGCATGAAAAGAAAATTTTTGCCGAACATGAATTTATTGGAGTTTCCGTCAACGAGCTAAAGCGACTCCGGTTTTCAAAATTATTGGAGCAGCGCGATAAAATTGTGCTATTGCAACCCGTTACTTTTCGGAATAAGCGCGATTTTAATGCACATCGGTTATTGCGTGCCATTGATAACAACACCTTGCTGAGTATGTTGTCGGTTACCGAACAAGCGGACGAAGATGAAAAAATGTATGCCGTACCCAATTTGGCGGCGCATTTCTCTGAGCACAGTTTTATTTTAGAGAACACACAAATATTAATGGATGCCTGTTCTATCTATTTTGATTTTTCCGCAGAAAGAAAAACACAGAATTTAAGCAGATACTTAGAGACCGAAGAAGACGATGAGGCATTGCTTGAAAACTTGTGTCAAGAAGGTTTGCCTAAGCGGTATCCAGAAATTAACCAGGCTGTTTTAGACCGCTTGGAAAAAGAGCTCTATCTCATTAAAAAAATGAATTTTGTCTCTTATTTTCTTATCAATTGGGATATTATTTCCTATGCCCGAAAGCAAAAATTCTTTTATGTAGGTCGTGGTAGCGGAGCCAATAGTATTGTGGCATACTTGCTTTTTATTACCGATGTAGACCCTATGGAACTCGACCTGTATTTTGAGCGTTTTATTAATCTGTATCGTGTAAATCCGCCTGATTTTGATATAGATTTCTCGCATCGTGACAGACCGGTGATGACGGAGTATATATTTAATAGATTCGATAATGTGGCGCTCTTGGGTACTTACGTTACATTTCAATCTAGAGGTGTAATTCGGGAATTGGGTAAAGTATTCGGGCTACCAAAAGATGAAATAGATGTATTGTGCGATGGTAATATTCAGGCGAGTAGATTAGACAATATATCTGCTTTGGTATTGAAATACACACAGTTGCTTCATGGCATGCCCAATTATTTGAGTATACACGCTGGCGGAATCTTAATTACAGAAAAACCTATTCACTGGTTTTCTGCGACCAATATGCCCCCAAAAGGATTTCCCACCACACAGTTTGATATGGTCATCGCCGAAGATGTCGGTATTTTTAAGTTCGATATTCTTGCCCAACGCGGACTCTCCAAAATAAAAGAAACGCTTGACATTTTAGAACGCGACCGCCCAGAAGAATTTGCCAAGTTCGATATTCATGATATCAAGGCATTTAAAAACGACCCCAAGATCAATAACATGGTAAAAACGGCACAATGCATGGGTTGTTTTTATATAGAATCTCCCGCTATGCGTATGCTGTTGAAGAAGCTAGAGGTAGATACCTATTTGGGTTTGGTAGCGGCAAGTTCCATTATTCGCCCGGGAGTGTCTAAAAGCGGAATGATGCGCGAGTATATTCTTCGCCACCGTAACAAGGGCAGGGCTGAGGAGATGGCGCACCCGGTAATGCTGGAAATTATGCCAGAGACGTACGGAGTTATGGTGTACCAAGAAGATGTGATAAAAGTAGCCCACCATTTTGCCGATTTAGATCTGGGTGAAGCCGATGTGCTACGGCGTGGTATGAGCGGTAAGTTCCGTTCGCGGGAAGAATTCCAGAAAGTGCAGGATACTTTTATGGATAATTGCCGTAAAAAAGGCTATACCGAAAAACTTATTAAAGAGGTGTGGGACCAAGTGGCAAGTTTTGCCGGCTACGCTTTTGCCAAAGGTCATTCGGCATCGTATGCGGTAGAAAGTTATCAAAGTTTGTTTTTACGGGCGTACTATCCGTTGGAATATATGGTGGCAGTGCTCAATAACGGTGGCGGATTTTATAAGCCTGAGTTTTATGTGCACGAAGCCCGTATGTTAGGCGCAACAATTCATCCGCCTTGCGTAAATAGAAGTAATGCAGCAAATAAGATTTATGGTAAAGATTTGTTTTTAGGATTAGGTTATTTGCGGGAATTGGAACAACGGGTGATGGAGCGTATTTTAAAAGAACGCTTTCTTAATGGTGAATTTAATTCGTTGGAAGATTTTTTGGATAGATTGATTATCTCCATAGAACAAGTAAGCATTTTAATACGCATTGATGCCTTTAGGTTTACCAACACCAATAAGCATGAACTGCTCTGGAAAGCACATTTGTTTTTGAACAAAACAAAGAAAATAGACCACCCAAAACTGTTTGCCCCAAGACAGCAACATTTTGAGATTCCGTCGTTATACAGTACAAATCTAGAAGTGGCTTTTACGCAATTAGAGTTGTTGGGCTTTAGTCTATGTAGTCCGTTTGAACTTTTGGCAGAAGCACCATTAAATAGTTCTGGTAGTAAAGATTTAGAACGGTATTTAAATAGAAATATTGATATCTACGGATATTTAATAACGGTAAAAAGAACAAGAACACATACAAAGAAAACAATGTTCTTTGCTACGCTGTTGGATCAACAAGGGCAAGTTTTTGATACTGTACTGTTCCCGCCCGTTGCTAAAAAATATATGTTTAGGGGTAGGGGAATTTATCGGTTTTATGGAAAGGTGGTCAGTGAATTTGGCTTTTTGAGTATTGAGGTCATTAAAATGCAAAAGCAAGACTTTATACAAGATCCAAGATATGCCGATATGAAAACTAGTGCCAAAGTTTTTGATCAAAAGAAAACTGGAGAAGAGAGGAAACGCTATTCGCAATACGCTACGCGCTCAGCGCAAAAATAATCGTCGCGTGAATCGTTCAGGGCGAGGCGAAAAGCTTATAAGGCATCGTATCACGAAAGAAGCGCAATTGAATCGTCCAGCGAAAAGCGTAATGCGTGAGGCGTTTAGCGCTTGGCGAAATAACCAACAACCAATCTCAAAAAGCCTCTAAAACGTAACCGAATATCCAATATAGAATTAGGAAAACGAATACGGTTCCTATACATCCACATTTTCCACCTCCAATTTTCTTTGCGCCATACCAAGCGCCAATAATTTGAATTAATTTTTTCATGGGTACAATTTACGTGTTTTGGTGGTTGTTATTACGGGAAAAAGTAATCCAAAAAATATAAATAGATACTATTTCAAATTATTTATTTTGATATGGCTGGTTTGAAACTAATCTTTATTGCCACTTAATTGTTCTAATGCATTCATAACACTACGTCCATCACTTGCAGTACATGGATTTTTTTTATTTCCTAGAAAGTAATCAATAGTAGCTTTGATCATAGGTTCTTGTACATGTTTAGGATTATTGAATTCAAATACTCTTTCATCTAATTTGGAAATAAGGTAAACTTTCGTGCCAAAAAAAGAAAATTTAATACAGCCGTTTGTTCCAAATATTGTGCACTCATCTTTTTGGTTTATTTCAGCGGCATTAAATTGCCAAAAACCTCGAAATTGAACACCATTTGTAAATGAAATAATGCCGTTAACCATTTCATTTACCTTATTATAGGTTGGCTTGGTAAGGCTATGTAGTTTGTCAATAGGTCCGAAAAAATGGAGCATCAAATCTATATGATGAGGTGCTAGGTCATAAAAATAACCTCCGCCAGATATTTCCGGTTGTACTCTCCAATTATCTTTCTTATCTGAAATAAACAGCTCTTTTTTAGATTGTAGAACTTGTAAATCAACGTGGAGTACCTCGCCAATAGAATTATTCTCCAATAATTCTTTAACCTTTAAGAAAGCTGGTAATTTACGTCGGTAATGTGCCATGGTTAATTTGCCGGTGCTATTTACTAATACTTTACAAATTTGATTAGCTTCATTTAGGTTCAGTGCCATTGGTTTTTCTAAGTAAACATGTTTGCCTGCCTTTAATGCTTGCAAAGTATACATAAGATGAGAAGAGGGTGGAGTAGCAATATATACTGCATGTATTTTAGGATTACTTAATATATCATCTGCGTTAGAAGTCCAAAACGGTACGTTGTGACGTTCAGCAAAATCTTTGGCCTTGGCTTCATTTCTACGCATGACCATTAGTAAATTGGAATTAGCGACTTTTTGAAAAGCAGGACCACTTTTTACCTCGGCAACATCTCCACAACCAATAATTCCCCAATTAATTTCCTTCATTTAAATCTTATTTCAATTGGGTATTAAAGTTACAAATTAGAGATGGGTTATCTTTTTTCTTAATAGAATTCTAAATAATGAATTTGTTGAATTATTTTTGGTCGTAAAATAAGAATAAATGGCTTCAGGATTTTTTGCAGTTTTAGATGACGTTGCAGCATTGTTAGATGATGTAGCGGCAATGAGTAAAATAGCTACTAAGAAGACGGCAGGTATTCTTGGTGATGATTTGGCGGTAAATGCCGAAAAAGCATCAGGATTCGTCTCTCAAAGGGAATTACCTGTGCTTTGGGCCATTACAAAAGGTTCGTTGCTCAATAAAATTATAATTCTACCCATAGCATTTTTATTAAGTGCTTTTTTGCCTTGGGCGGTTACGCTTATTTTAATATTAGGTGGAATTTACCTTGCCTTTGAAGGTGCGGAGAAAATTTACGAGTTCTTTGTTCCTCACAATCATACCCATGTTTCTGCCGATGCTGAACCTATGACTAAAGATGAAATTTTAGCCTTGGAAAAAACAAAAGTTAAATCTGCTATCGTAACCGATTTTATTCTTTCTATTGAAATAGTAATCATTGCATTAGGTACTGTAATTGAAGAACCATTAGTAACTCAGATTGCCGTTGTTTCTGTGGTCGCATTATTAGCGACGGTTGGGGTATACGGTATTGTGGCGTTAATTGTTAGAATGGATGAATTTGGTACTAGGTTGATCAACTTTAATGAAGAGACAAATACTATTTCAGATAAAATAGGGCAATTTTTTGTAAGTGCGTTACCAAAGGTAATTAAAGGACTTTCCGTTATTGGCACTATAGCATTGCTTTTAGTTTCTGGAGGTATTTTTGTTCATAATATTGATTTCTTACATCATATATTGCCCAATGTGCCAAGTATTATAGTAGAGTTTTTAACCGGTCTTGTGGTTGGTTTTATTGCCTTATTGATTTTTAACGGAGTTAAACTGTTATTTAAAAAATAAGGAAAACTTTAAAATAAAGTAGTGTTAGTTTAGTAAGCACGTGCTTCTCCTTTAAGGGCATTATATATTGTTAAGAATACAATTTTGGCATCTAGGCCCAAAGACCACTTTTCCATATAAAATATATCATATCTAACTCTATTTACAATATCCGAACGTTTAATAATTTCTCCTCTGCATCCTTGAATTTGAGCTAAACCTGTAATACCAGGCTTTAAGAAATGTCGAACTAAATATTTATCAATAGAGTTTTCATATTGTTGGGTGTGTAGTACCATATGCGGTCTAGGGCCCACAACGCTCATATCACCCATAAAAACATTAAAAAATTGGGGCAGTTCATCTATACTTGTCTTCCTCATGATTTTACCCAATTTGGTTACCCGTACATCATTTTTAGTAGCCATTTGAGTATCACTAGTTTTATTCTGAGTCATGGACCTGAACTTATAACACCAAAAAATTTCTCTATTGACTCCGTGACGTTTTTGTTTAAAAAACAATGGTCCTTTTGAGTCTAGTTTCATTAGGATATAGACTAATGGGGTTAACCAAGATAAAACAAATACTATTGTAAAACTTGATACTAGAATATCAAAAATTCGTTTAATTAGATTTGAATAATCTAGATCTAAAGGTGAAGCCCTTAAATTTAAAATAGGAACTGCGCCATATAGTTCTAATGACATTGCTCTCGAAAATAGCTCTTTATTATCTGGTATTATTTTAATTCTTTTAAGACTGTTATCAGCAATTTTCATTAAGTACTGTATTTCTGCCTTGGTTAATTTTGAGGCCATACAATACACTTCTTCTACATTATTCTCAAAAATATAATTAAATGAACTTTCAATATCACCTAAGCAGGTAGAACTGCTGGGGTTGGAGTTGTCAAAATAGCCCATATAGCGATACCCATATTCAGGATTATCAAAAATTCGTCTTAGCTTTTGAAGGTTTTTGTCTTTACCTATAACTACTACTCTAGTACTATTATGTCCTTTAGTTCTATATAGTTTTTTAGCCCAATAAAATAGTACTCTGAAGAGTGTTAGTAGTGCGCAAATTTGTAAATATACTAGTGATAGAAATAATGGGGTATAAGAGTGTATACCAAAGAAAACAAAAGATGTAAAATAAACTAAGCCATAGATGATAAATAAAACAATAAACGTTTTGAAGTTGGTCATGAAACCATCTCTTCTAGCAGTTGGATAAAAATTTAAACAATAGGTGGTTATTAACCATGTTAAATTGTAATATGCTATACAATATGGATTAAGATATGTATCTGGTGTATACATATACAAAGTCAAATTAATGAACAGTATATGTACCACAAAAGATACTGGTATTATAAAATTAGATTTCTTCATTTCAGCTGTTAGTAATGGTTGGTTTAAGAGCTAATGATAGGTTGTTACTGTTATCCATTCGCAAATGCTAATGGATAACAGGGAAATTAAAGTTTGATAGAAATCTGTAGGTATTTATATTTAGTTCTTAGTGGTATACCAAGAATAAACTTGTTCTATGCCTTGGGATAGTGAAACGGTGTGTTTCCATCCAAGGTCATGTAGTTTTGAGGGGTCTGTTAGTTTTTTTAAAGTTCCATCTGGTTTTTCTGTGTTAAAATATAATTCGCCTTTAAAACCTATTTTTTGCTGAATAAGTTCGGCTAAATCTTTAATACTGATATCTACACCAGTACCGATGTTAATATGCGTATTGCGAACTTCTTTGTTGTCTTGGTCATAACAGTCATTAAAATCTCTTTGTTTCATTAAGAAAACACAGGCGTCTGCCATGTCTTCACTCCAAAGAAATTCTCGCATTGGTTTTCCTGTTCCCCAAATTTCTAAATGAATGTTGTGATCTTTCTTTTTTATACCGTATTTATCTAAGACAGATAAAATATCTTGTCTTGAAGAGTTTCCATTGACTCCCTCAATAGGTAAGGTATTTAAGTCTGATGAGATGGCATCCCAATTATCATTCTCTAGGGCTTTTCCTAAGTGCATTTTTCTAATCAATGCTGGTAATACATGTGATTTCTCTAAATCGAAGTTATCATTAGGTCCGTACAAATTGGTAGGCATTACTGAAATAAAATTGGTGCCATACTGTAAATTGTAACTTTCACACATTTTTATACCAGCAATTTTAGCGATAGCATAAGGCTCATTGGTATATTCTAAAGTATCGGTCAACAAGTAATCTTCTTTCATGGGTTGTGGACAATTTTTAGGATAAATACAGGTACTACCTAAAAAAAGTAATTTTTTTACACCATGTTTATAGCTTTGATGAATAACATTATTTTGAATCATGAGATTCTCATAAATGAAATCTGCCCTATACGTATTGTTGGCAACAATGCCGCCAACTTTTGCGGCGGCAAGTATTACATATGAAGGTTTTTCGTTTTCAAAAAACTGTGAAACCTTTAAAGTATCGGTTAAATCTAATTCTTTATGTGTTCTAAAAATTAAATTAGTGTACCCTTTGCTTTTGAGGTTTTTAACTATGGCGCTACCCACAAGCCCTCTATGACCTGCTATGTATATCTTCGCTTCTTTATCTAACATTTGAAAATTTTACCTTCAATGAAAATTATAATAATGCTGGTGGAATTATTCGAAATAGTTAAAAGTTACATACCCACCTTCTTTCAGATACTGATCTTTTTTCATTAGTTTTAGGTCATGCTGCATCATATCTTTTACCAATGCCTGTAAGTCATATTCTGGTGTCCATCCTAACTTTGTATTGGCTTTGGTAGCATCGCCAATTAGTAACTCAACTTCAGTTGGTCTAAAATATTTAGGGTCTACGGAAAGAATCTCTTTACCTATTTCCAATTGAATATCTGGGTTAGAACATGATTTTACAAACCCTTTTTCATCAACACCTTCGCCTTTAAATTCTATTTCTACACCCATCTCAGCAAATGCCATTCTTACAAATTCTCTTACAGGTGTGGTTTTGCCTGTTGCAATAACCCAATCTTCTGGTTCATCTGCCTGCAAAATCATCCACATCATGCGTACATAATCTTTGGCATGCCCCCAGTCACGTTGAGCATCAAGGTTTCCTAAATACACTTTATCTTGTAAACCTAAGCCAATACGTGCTGCTGCTCTGGTGATTTTTCTGGTAACAAAAGTTTCCCCTCTAATAGGAGATTCATGGTTAAATAAAATACCGTTGCATGCGAACATATTGTATGCTTCTCTATAGTTTACTGTAATCCAGAATGCATACATTTTCGCTACCGCATACGGACTTCGTGGGTAAAACGGAGTAGTTTCCGATTGCGGTACCTCTTGTACCTTACCATATAATTCAGAGGTAGATGCTTGATAAATACGTGTCTTTTTTTCAAGTCCTAATAATCGAACGGCATCTAAAATTCGTAATGTACCTAAGCCATCTGCATTTCCGGTATATTCTGGTACCTCAAAAGAAACATGAACATGGCTCATGGCCGCCAAGTTATAGATTTCATCTGGTTGTATTTCTTGTATTAGACGTATTAAGTTGGTGCTATCTGTCATATCACCATAATGAAGTACAAAATTTCTATGTTCAACATGTGGGTCTTGATATAAATGATCAATTCTGTCTGTATTGAATAAAGATGCTCTTCTTTTTAATCCATGAACTTGGTATCCTTTCTTCAATAAAAATTCGCTCAAATAAGCGCCGTCTTGACCTGTGACTCCAGTAATTAATGCTACTTTCATAGTTTGTGAAATGAATTTAAATAATATTTTATTTTAACAATATTTCAAATTTTCTGCTATAGAATTTGAATTGTAATTGCTTTCTGCCCTGTTATAAGGGTGTTCAATATATTTTAATAAGAAAAGAGGAATCATTTATAATTGTTTATAACTGGTTCAAAAGTAAAAGTACGTTTTACCACTACCTAGATTATAACAAAATAAGTATTGAAAGACATTATTGAGCAAATGAGCCAATAATGACTGTGGTTAATGGTTGTGAAACAAATTTAGAATAATATTTGTCTAAATCGCTTTGTTGAATTCAAACCTTAGACAAATTAATCATTTATTCGATAAAGTGTAATTATCCAATTTATTATTTAAAATTTTTGTGAAGAGTATTTTTAGGGCGTATAATCTTTGATGCTTTATGATAAATAAGGGTCTAAAATATAGGATATGTTAAGCATTCGATTTTAAGTATTCTTCGAATTGTATTTTGATACCAAATTCTATTCAGTATTAATTTAAAATAAGTAATGTACGTAATTAGCAGTCTTTACTTAATGGCGTTTATAGGTAATGGTATCTGTATCTTGTTTGAGGGTTAAATTTAATTACAACACAAAAAATAATAATAAACTGGCATTTTAGTTAAAATTCATATAATTCGATATTTTTTTAGCACTTAAATTGTTATTTTTGTTATGTTTAATTTTTATATAACTAGTTATGTTTTAATCTTATATATTAGGTTTTGTACTGGTTTTTATAAAATTTTTATTGTTTTACCCCGTTCTTTTATCAACTTAAACCACCGTATGATGATATCTAACATTTTAAATGGGAGACTAACATCTTCTTATCAAAGGAAAAGATTAGTTTCTCTTGAAAATTGCTACATGCAGCTCAAACCATATTTTAAGGTCAAAAGGAGTGGCCAAGTGAAGAAAAATTTAATTGCATCTGTACAAGAGAAATCAAAAAATACAACAGATCAAACTTCATTTAATCTTATTGAGCAGAACCAAATTATGTATGCTAAATTAATGACTGAAAAGTTATTAAAAGGTTGATGTGGCTATTGAGTTATCTTTAGTGGTAACGTTTTAAATTTTTCGCAAATAATTACAAGAGAAGGCATGGTCGTTTATAAATGATCATGTCTTTTATATGTTTAAAAGAA
This sequence comes from Maribacter litoralis, assembly GCF_902506355.1. Lineage (NCBI taxonomy): Bacteria > Pseudomonadati > Bacteroidota > Flavobacteriia > Flavobacteriales > Flavobacteriaceae > Maribacter > Maribacter litoralis. The sequence goes on from NZ_LR733271.1 coordinate 2,174,898, forward strand.
TTGTTTCATTCTTTTAAACATATAACTTAAAAATGAGAAGCTAAAGATAACTTAATCACCAAGGTTTTATAAAGTTGTTACTTCTTCAAATTCATGGATATACTATTCAATATATTCAAACAACTCTTTTTTTTAACAGATTAGCGAATCTAAATTATTCTTGTGAGGAATATAAATATATTTATCGCTGTATTTGATGAATTACCAGTTTAAAACAGTAATTAACATCAAACGAAGAAGTTTCCCTTATCCAAAAATGTATTAACTTATTTAGTAAAGAAACTTGGAAGTTTTAACACCTTTTAATCCTTTTAAAGGACCTGAGATTAAACATATTTTGCCAACAACTGACTCTCAAGAGGAAATTTGGCATTCTTGTTATTTTGGTGGGGAAGATGCAAATATTGCTTATAATCTTTCCCTAACTATAGAACTACGTGGTGGGCTTAATGTACGCGCTTTGCAATTAGCAGTAGATGAGCTAATCGCGAGGCATGAGTCCTTAAGATCTTCTTTTAGTCCTGACGGAAAATATATTAATGTTTATACATCGGTAATAACAAATATTAACCTAATAGATTATAGTCACCTATCGGTCGGGGAAAAAAATCAAGAAATCAATATTTACACAGATAAGGATGTAAATACTGCTTTTGATCTAACCAAAGGTCCGTTGATTAGATTTACCCTTATTAAAGTAAAGGAAGGCGTATTCAACTTTATCATTACCGCACATCATATTGTATGCGACGGATGGTCTGTTGGTATTATTATGCAAGAAATAGGTGCTTTATATTCGTCAAAAGTGCTTAACCAACCACATGACCTGCCAGAGCCAACTCCCTATACCGACTATGTATCACAACAAGAAGAATTAAAGGCTAATGGTGAGTTTGCAAAAGCAGAGAATTATTGGTTGAATTTTTTCCAGGGTGATATTCCGAAAACAACCCTACCTACCGATTTTGGTGAGGTTATAAAACGAACATATAACGGTGCTCGTATTAATCAATCTTTAGGAAAAGATATTGTAAAGCGAATAAAAGATACCGGTATTAAAGCCAATTCCAGTTTGGTGTTAACTTTAATGGGAGCTTTTGAAATATTACTTTATAAGATTACAGCGCAAAAAAGTATTGTGCTCGGACTTCCGGTGGCTGGTCAATCTAACATGGGTGTCAAAAATTTGGTAGGTCATTGCGTTAAGCTCCTTCCAATGAAAAGTGAGCTTAATGAAGACGATAGCTTTTTAGATTATTTGAAAAAACGAAAATCTGCGAATTTCGATGCATTCGAGAATCAAGAACTCACATTTGGTAGCTTACTGAAAAAACTGAATATTCCAAGAACTCCGGGTAGGGTTCCTCTGGTTCCTGTTGTTTTTAATGTAGACATGAATTTGGATGATAATGTTGCTTTTGAGGGTTTGACCTATGACTATCATAGTAATCCACGCAAATATGAAACCTTCGAGCTATTTTTAAATGCAACAGGTTCTAATGAGAAAATTACGCTAGAATGGTCTTATAATACGAACTTGTTCAAAGAAAGTACCATTCTTGAACTCGGTGATTCTTTTAAGGCTATAATCAACAAGTTAGTTGAAAATCCCGAAGCAAAATTATCCGAAATAATTGGTAAAAAGCAACAATCTGTTGCCATTGAGGGTGTTTCTTTAGATTTGCCAGACAGTAACCTTCATGAGTTATTTCAAAAACAGGCGAGTGCTACACCAAATGCCATAGCTTTAGAGTTTAATAAAGAGAAAATTACCTATGCAGAGATGCAAGGTAAAATTGATGCCACTGCTGGGTATTTATGGACAAAGGGAGTTGCCCCAGGTACCACGGTTGCAATTTCTTTGGAGAGATCTTCTAATTTAATAATAACACTATTCTCTATATTACAATGTGGTGCTAGATATGTGCCTATAGATACCGGTTATCCAGATGTTCGTACTAAATTGATGATATCAGATGCAAGTGCTACGTTTTTCATTTGTGATCGAGCAAAAAAAGATTTAGATCATGGTTGCGAAAACATTTTCATTGAGGACATGGAGTTTAGTGATGATGTAAATTTTGAAAAAATACAAGTTTCTGCAGATGCTGGGGCTTATATTATATATACTTCAGGATCTACGGGAAAACCAAAAGGCGTACAGGTTACACATAAAAATGTGATCAATCTCTTGTATTCTATGGGTGATGAGCCGGGTATTTCCAGCGATGATAAAATATTTGCAACAACCACAATTTCATTTGATGCTATGGTTATGGAAATATTCTTACCATTAATTCACGGTGCAAGTGTAATTTTAGTGGATGAAGATACCAGAAAAGATGGTCATCTTTTATTGCAAAAAGCAATTCAGGATAAAATAACTATGATGTGGGGAACACCTACGATTTGGCAAATTTTACTGGATTCCGGTTGGGAAAATCCACTGCCTATTAAGGCATTAATTGGAGGTGAGCCTGTGCCGAAACCGCTTTCGTTACAATTAATAGAAAAATGTACTGAGGTTTGGAATATATATGGACCAACTGAAACCACGGTATGTTGTATTCTTACTAAAATTTTAGCAACAGATGACCCTATTGCGATTGGTAAACCTATAGCCAATACACAAATTTACCTTTTAGACGATTATGGAAATCCCGTGCCAAATGGTAGTGTAGGTGAAATAGCCATTGGTGGTCAAGGGGTTACAAAGGGGTATTTAGGTCAAGAAACGTTGACTAATGAACGTTTTGTTACAAATACTTTTACAGTTGACGGTCAGTCTAAAATGTACTTGTCGGGCGATTTAGGGAAACTTTTACCAAATGGTCAAATAGAATGCTTGGGTAGAAAAGATACACAAGTAAAGGTTCGTGGACACAGAATAGAACTTGGGGAAATAGAACATGCTTTAGCGAAGTTGAAAGGAGTTTCAGCCGCAACATCTGATGTTAGAAATAATGCGTTAAGGGCGTATGTGGTCTATAAAGGCAGTGATGCCGATTGGGATTCTAGTGTTGTACAATGGAAAGAACAATTAGCTAAGCAATTGCCGTCTTTTATGTTGCCTTTTGAGTATATAAAATTAGAAAAATTACCGGTAACTATAAACGGTAAGTTAGATAGAAAGAGTTTACCGGATACAGCTACGAAAAGCAAAATTACTTCAACTGAAAACGTTCAACCACTTACAAAGGCTGAAGAATTAGTGGCTGAAGTTTGGAAAGAATGTTTGTTCTTAAATCAGGTAAATGTAGATGATGATTTTTTTGAACTTGGTGGTCATTCGTTGATTGCGGCAAAGGTAATGACTAAATTAGAGCAGAAGTCTGGTCAACGCTTACCACTTTCCTCCTTGTTCGAGTATTCTACGGTTAAGAGATTGGCAAGTCTTATCAAAATCGAAGAGCACAAGGTAACCTGGGACTCTCTAGTGCCCATACAACCTAAAGGTGCTAAAACACCATTGTTTATTGTGCATGGTGCAGGTTTAAATATTCTTTCATTTAAGACATTAAAGGATCATATGAACCCGGATCAACCCATTTATGGTTTTCAAGCCAAAGGATTAGACGGTAAAGAACCCCTTTTAACTTCGGTAGAAGAAATTGCATCTCATTACAACGAAGCACTTTTGGCAACACAACCAAAAGGACCGTATATGCTTGCTGGTTATTCCTCTGGTGGAATTATTGCCTATGAAATGGCAAAGCAATTAATGGACAAGGGAGAGAAGATCTCATCTTTGGTATTATTAGATACCTATGCTTATGCACATTATGGGCGTAATACATATATAGGTAAAAAATTGGCATTTGGTAATTACATAGCTAATAAAGCTTTACATGTTTTAAAGCAACTTTTATTAAGTAGAGAGGGTTTTAATTACAGAGTTGGTGTAACGAAAGCAAATTTGAAAAAGCTTTATTTAAGGTTGAAAAAAGATAAGAATACCTTGTCTAAAATGGATTATGATTGGGAATATGAGAGTAGAATTATTGAGCATAATAAGGTTATCGATAGATATCATCTACAACCATTACCAATTAAGGCCGACTTGTTTAGGATACAGGATGTCATAGACTATACCCATGATCCTAAAACTTTGGGGTGGAATTCATACGCCAAGAATGGAATAGAAGTGCATTATGTTCCAGGTGAGCATTTAACCATGTTTTCACCACCTAACGATATAGTTTTATCAAAGACACTTCAACAAGTGTTGGATAAAAATAGCTCGGAGTTCAAATAGGGTTTAAAGTTGCTCTGCTGTAGCCAATATGGGTTTTTTACTGTAATTGTCAGCACCTAAATAGCTAAAATAATGGTCTGAGGTACTCGCTTTTTTTGAACTATGCCATAGGTCAAAACCGGCTTTCTTGAATAAAAATGCGTAATTATGGGAGAATGAGCGTTCATATCCATAAAGTTCTGAACTCGAATTTGTTTTCAGGTCATGGTCAATTCCGTTAGGCTCAATGGCAATAAAAATGGTATTTCCTAATCGGTTTATCTGTTGAAAAAAATCTAGAAGCTTAGCTTTGGTAAAATACTCAAGCACACCTCTAGAAGTAACAAATATCATATTCTTATTGGCGTAAGTATTTACCCAATCAAAAGCATCGCCTGCTACAAACTCAAGTTTGGCATTGTTTTTATATGTTTCCTTATTTAGTGAAGTTTGATTCTGACTCAAATCTATACCAATAAATCTACTTATTTGCGGAAGCTGTTCACTTAAATAATTAAGCACCTTTCCGTTTCCAGCACCAATTTCAACTAGGGTATTAAAGCTTTCGTTTTCTATCGATAATTTGTCATTTAGAAGTTTGAATATAAAGGAGCATTCTGGCAAGAAATTTTTTTCAAACGTTTCATCGGTTGCTGAAAAGAAATCATCTCCCTTATTTTTCCAATATGCCTTATGAAAGTCAGATAATGTATTGTAGTCTTGTTTCTCTTCTACTTTTCTTAAAAGAGATTTGCGCATAAAGAGCTCAACTAAGCTAATTTTACTTTTATCGGTAATGGTCATGCCGGTTTTAGCAAAGTCTTCTGCTTTTTTAGGCATTAGAAATACAAGCAAATCCCCTATAAAAAAAATGATTTTATTTTTCACGTTATCGCTACCATTTGTTAGTTGTGAAATTAGATGATTTTTATATTGAATTCAACCGATAATCTTAAAAAATAATCAGTTTATCTACTTGAATATAGTTGCTAAAAATTTACATCGAAGAACGTCTTTTTTATTCGATGAAATTTCATGTGTAAAATAATAAACACATCTTCTGTAATTATAGTTAAACAACTGAAAATCAGCTTTTTAAATATTAAAAAATAAATAAAATAGCATCTTGTCAATTAAGTTAAAACCAAGATTGTTTATTGTAATCGTTAATTTTACTACAATTATATAGCACTAAGTAATTTCAAATTAACTATAAGCATAGGTTCGATTAGATAAGGTTTTAACTCAAATCAATTTTCTTTTGACTTATTCAATTTGGTTAAAGATTGTTTTATAAATTTTTTGAAATGTAAAATTTGCTTAGTCTTGGATAATCATAATAGTATCAATAAGATATGAGTGTCAAAAAAGAAGGGTCTATTTCCAATGAAACTAAGATGTATTGGAAGAATTTAATGTTAGAGGACATTAAATTGCTTGACTTGCCTACAAGAAAATTATTAGTTGATGATGAAGTTTTAAAAGGAAGTTTAATACGAACTTATTTTTCTTCTAAGGAATTTAATACTATCCTTTCATTTGCTACTTCATCTAAGAGTTTGGAGTCAACTCTTGTTTCTGCGTTAAGTGTGCTCTTGCATAGATATACGAACCAGACCGATATTGCTTTCGGTTTAATGGTGAAAAATGATCATTCTGATTCTGTTCAAAATTTATCTTTATTCAGAAATATCCTAGAGCCCGATTTTAATTTCAAAACCGTACAGGTAGACACAGAAAAGAGATTGTCGTTAAACCATCTAAATCTTTATCCTACCGAAGCATTTTTGAACGATTTTAATCTCATTGATACTAATGGTCATAATGCATTACAAGATATAGTACTTTCCATTAGGTTTTTAAATGATGAACATACTACCGCTTTACAAGATGAGGTAGCATATGTCGATATAAAATCTAAAGGTGAAGTTGACTGTAATGCTAACCTTCAATTTAACCTTGCAGTTGATAAGGAGTATATAAGATTAGATGTTATTTATAATGAATTCGTATTTGATGGAAGCTTAGTTGAGCAATTGCTATTGCACTATAAGAGTATTGTTTCGGCATTATTAGAAACCCCGACTTTAGAAATCGGTTGTGTTGATTTTCTTTTGGAAGATGAACGTGCTACTTTGCTAAATAAGTTTAATACTCCTGCTGTAGAATATCCGAGAGAAAAAACGGTGGTTGATTTGTTAAAAGAACAAGTCTTTAAAACCCCGGATAGGATAGCGGTTGCTTATGAAGATAGTCAGTTTTCTTACAGAGAACTTGATGTGCTGTCAAATCAATTAGCAAATTATTTAATTCAGAAGAAAGGTGCTGTACAAGGTGATCTGGTTTGCTTAAGCTTAGATAGAAGTGAATGGCTTATAGTAGGGATGATGGGTATCATTAAGGCTGGTGCGGCCTATGTGCCTGTAGATCCAAACTACCCTGTGAAGCGTAGAGATTTTATTAAAGAGGACAGCAATTGTACTATTACTATAGATGCTACGGTAATAGAAGAATTTAAAGCGACAAAAGATAATTTTTCTACTAATGAAATTACTGGTGTTAATCTACAGCCTAACGATTTAATCTACATCATTTACACTTCGGGTACTACCGGAAACCCTAAGGGTGTCATGTTAGAGCATAGAAATATTGTTAGTCTGTTCGTTAATGATAAACCATTCTATGATTTTAATGAGAACGATGTTTGGACCATGTTTCATTCTTACTGTTTTGATTTTTCGGTTTGGGAAATTTACGGGGCTCTGTTGTTTGGGGGGAAATTAGTTATTCCTTCATCCGAAGTTATTAAGGACCCTTTTGAATTTATGAACTTGTTAATCAAAGAAGAGGTTACAATTTTAAACCAAACACCTTCTTCTTTTTTAAATATAATGGGCAGCTTGCCTAAAGGTGATGTAGATATAAAATTACGTTATGTCATTTTTGGTGGAGAGGCTTTATTTCCTAGGTATTTAGAAAAATGGTACCGTAAATTTCCCGGTATTCAATTTGTTAATGGCTACGGCATTACGGAAACGACCATTTTTACGACCTTTAATGTAATTGACGATGAAGATATTAGAACCAATGTTTCTAACATCGGTAATTGTATTTCATCGCTAACTTCTCATGTTGTAAATACGAAAAATAAATTACAGCCAATTGGAGTGATTGGGGAATTGTGTATTTCCGGTCACGGACTGGCAAGAGGTTATTTAAATAGACCAGGACTTACAAGTGACAAGTTTATCATGAACCCTTACGAACCTGGGGAGAGAATGTACCGTTCGGGTGATTTGGTAAGGAGACTTTCTAATGGTAGTCTAGAATATATTGGTAGAATTGACCATCAAGTAAAAATTCGAGGACACCGTATAGAATTGGGGGAAATTGAATCTACCATTAACGCTATAGAAAGTATTGAGCGAACAGTAGTAGTGCCGAATACCAATGAAGTGGGTGAAACGAGGTTGGTGGCATATATTCAATCAAAAGGCATGAAGCCTGAAATGAGTAGTATAAGGTTAGAGCTCGCGAGTAAATTACCAGAATTTATGGTGCCTACTTTTTTTATGTGGGTTGATGAATTTCCAACAAATGCCAATGGCAAAATTGATAAGGAAAAGCTTCCCGAGCCGGGGTATCTTAGATCAAATTCCGATGTGATCTTTAAAAAACCTCGTACGAAAGTAGAGAAAGACATTGCTTCCATTTGGGAAAAGGAACTAAAACTAACTGGTATTGGTGTTGATGATAACTTTTTTGAGATGGGCGGAACATCGCTCATGGCTCAAAAGGTGGTGAACATCATTATGAAAACGCTCAAGGTGAGAATTCCCGTTACCAAGTTATATCAACATACTACGATTGCAACACTTGCTAAGTTTATAGAAGGTGGTAAAGAAACTGCCTTAAATTTTGATGAGCTTAAGGGGAAAAATAACGCTTCTAACGAAGTTGCTGTCATTGGTATGACAGGGAGATTTCCCGGAGCTAAAAATATAGATGAGTTTTGGGAAGTTCTTAGGGATGGAAAGGAAACCATTTCGTTTTTCACCAAAGAGGAGCTGGACCAAAGTATTCCAGAATCTTTAAGAAACGATAGTTTGTATGTTGGGGCAAGAGGAGTTGTCCCTTCGGTTAAAATGTTCGATGCACGATTTTTTGGTTTAACACCGAAACTGGCCGCGGCAATGGATCCGCAGCAACGACTGTTTTTAGAACTTGCATGGGAAGCTCTTGAAGAGTCTGGTCACCTACCTGAACACTATAACGGTAGAGTTGGGGTTTATGCAGGTACAGGAACCAATACATATTACAAAAAAAATATTTTACCGAACAGCGAGTTAATTGAAACGGTTGGTCAGCTTCAGTTAGATACGGTAAACGAAAAAGATTATATATCCTCAAGAACTGCATATCATTTAGACTTAAAAGGTCCGGCAGTAAGTGTGCAATCGGCGTGTTCTACTTCGTTGTTGGCAATTGCCGAAGCGGTCGAAGCCATTAGAAACGGACATTGCGAAGTTGCCCTAGCCGGTGGTTCGAGTATAACGGCTCCTATAAACAGCGGTCATTTATATCAAGAAGGGTCTATGCTTAGTACAGATGGGCATTGTAGACCTTTTGATTTGCAAGCTAAAGGAACCGTGTTCAGTGATGGTGCAGGTGTAGTAGTTTTAAAGAACTTGGAAGAAGCTAAAAAAGATGGCGATTTCATTTATGGTGTTATCAAAGGAGTAGGAATCAATAACGATGGCGGCGGTAAAGGTAGTTTTACGGCGCCAAGTGCGGAAGGGCAAGCAAATGCTATAAGGAGTGCCATAAACGACGCTAATATTTCACCGGCTACCATTAGTTACATTGAGGCGCATGGTACGGCAACACCTTTGGGAGACCCTATAGAAATGGATGGCCTTAACCTTGCTTTTGGTGAACAACCGAAGAAAAATTTCTGCGGACTGGGATCGGTGAAAAGTAATATGGGGCACCTTACTGCAGCGGCCGGTGTTACGGGTTTAATAAAAACGATACTGGCATTTAACCATAAACAATTACCTCCTTCTTTAGGTTTTGAAAAACCTAACTCGGTTATTGATTTTGAGAATAGTCCATTTTATGTCAATAGCACTTTGGCATCTTGGGAAGTTGAAGGACCTAGAAGAGCAGGAGTAAGTTCTTTTGGCGTTGGTGGCACAAATGTTCATGTGGTATTGGAGGAGTATGAAATGGAGGTAAAGGAATCGGCACAACATAGACCGGTACAACTATTGCCGATTTCTGCTAAAACAAGTACTAGTTTAGGTGGTTTTGAAAATGCTTTAAAAACGCATCTAGATGCTAATAAAACTCAGAATTTGGCTGATGTTGCCTATACGCTAAGCACTACAAAGGCTAGTTTTGCACAAAGAAGAATTGTTTTGGCGTCCGATAATGAAGGGGCTTCTGCCGCTTTATTGGATACGGATAATAAAACAGCGCGGTCATCAGTCGTAAAAGTAGTGCCCAATGAAGTGGTTTTTCTACTTCCAGGGCAAGGCTCCCAGTTTTTAAACATGGGTAAGGAGTTGTACCATGGGGAACCTATATTTAAAGAAGCTGTAGACACATGTGCCGATTTGCTTTTGGACACTTTACAGTTAGACATTAGGAATATAATTTTTCCTGAGGATCATACCGAAGAAGCGGAACAGAAATTACGCGATACAAGATATACCCAACCAGCATTGTTTATCATTGAATATGCCCTTTCTCAATTATGGATGAGTTGGGGAATACAACCAACCGTAATCTGCGGACATAGTTTAGGGGAATTTGTTGGAGCACACTTAGCTGGTATTTTTAGTTTAGAAGATGCATTGCAATTGGTTACGATGAGGGGTGTGCTTGTAAGTACCCTTCCTAAAGGGAGTATGCTTACCGTTCGTATAGATGTAAAATCCCTAGAAGAGATATTACCTGATACTTTATCTATAGCAGCAGTAAACTCACAAAAATTATGCGTTGTTTCTGGTGAAGATGATGAAATTGAGAAATTTAGCGAGGTATTGAAGCAACAAGGTCTCCCATATCGATTAATAGCCACCAGCCATGCGTTTCACTCTGCAATGATGGATCCAATTCTAGAAGAATTTGGGGCTATTGTCAAGGGTATCAATTTAAATATTCCTAAAATACCGATCGTATCTACGGTAACAGGTACTTGGCTTACTAATGATAAAGCGGTTGATCCGTTGTATTGGACGAATCATTTACGCAATACCGTAAAATTTTCCGAGGCTATGGATACCATAGTAAAGTTGGAAGATGTGGTGATGTTAGAAGTAGGCCCGGGTAATACCCTTACTTCCCTAAGTCGCCAAAATAAGGAAGCTAAAAAAATGAAAGCTATAGCTTCTTTACCGGTGTCTAAGACCAATGAAAACTCCTATCATGGCTTACTACATGCGATGGGTCAATTATGGTTAACGGGCTTGTCGATAAATTGGCATAATTTTTATGCTCAACATGGCAGGCAACGATTAAGGTTGCCTACCTACGTATTTGACCGTAAACCTTGTTGGATAGACCCTATAGTTACTCAACCAATAACTGAAGTGGTCAGTGCCAATGCCAACCAAAAAACACAAACTTTAATAGAAAAACCAATAAGCGTTACACCAATGAGAAATGTAACTATTTTAAACAAAATTTCAGAATTAGTTTCAAACAATTATGGTATTGAAATAGAAGCTGATGATAAAAACCTAAGTTTTTTAGAAATTGGCTTAGATTCTCTGATCTTAACTCAAATGGCAATTACCTGTAAGAGAGAATTTAAAATTCCTATTACGTTCAGGCAGCTAAATGAGGATATAAACACTCCTGAACTTTTAGCGAATTATTTAGATAAGAATTTGCCTGAAGAAGTACTTAAGCCAGAACCTCAAGTTGTTCAACAACCCGCTCCTGTGGCGAATCATGTGCAAGAAACCAACAATGTACAGTATGCCGCCCCAGCTGGCAACCAAACGGCTATTGGTCTTATTGGTGAGCAACTTCAATTACTAAGTAGACAATTGCAGCTTTTACAAGGTGGTGCAGTGGCTCCTACTCAACCAGTAATTACGCCTAGTGCTCCTGCAAAACCGAAAAAAGTCAACGGTGCCAGTAGTATGGATATCCGTACCGAAAAGGAAAAACTAGAGCATAAAAAACCATTTGGGGCATCGCCTAAAATAGAAAAACAATCTACAGGGTTAGATCAAATTCAAGCACAGTACCTTGCTGAACTGACTTCAAGATATAATAAGAAAACCATCGGCAGTAAAAATTATGCTCAAAATCACAGGGCAAAAATGGCGGATCCAAGAGTAGTATCGGGTTTTAAACCATTGACCAAAGATTTGGTTTACCCAATAGTAATCGGCAAATCTCAAGGTAATCGTCTTTGGGATTTAGATGGTAATGAATACATTGATGCCTTGAACGGATTTGGTTCTTGTTTCTTTGGGTACCAGCCAGATTTTATTAAAGAGGCTATGCACAAACAAGTGGATCTAGGATATGAAGTTGGTCCACAACACCCTTTAGCAGGTGAGGTTTGTGAATTGTTGTTGGAATTTACCGGTCATGATAGGGCAGCTTTATGCAACACAGGGTCAGAGGCGGTTTTGGGTGCTATGAGAATTGCGCGTACCGTAACGGGACGATCGCTTATTATTGCATTTACGGGCTCTTACCATGGTATAAATGATGAAGGTATTGTTAGGGGTACCCAGAAAAAGAAAACTTTTCCGGCTGCTGCGGGTATTCTACCAGAAGCGGTTCAAAATATGTTGATTCTTGATTATGGCACAGAGGAAAGTTTACAAATCATTAAGGATAGGGCGCATGAAGTGGCAGCTGTTCTTGTAGAACCGGTACAAAGCCGTAGGCCAGAGTTTCAACCTATAGAATTTATTAAACAGGTAAGGGAAATTACTGCCGCTGAAGAGATACCATTTATTTTCGATGAGGTTATCACCGGCTTTAGAATGCATCCGGGTGGCGCACAGGCCCTTTTTGATGTTAAAGCCGACATTGCAACTTATGGTAAGGTAATCGGTGGAGGTGTTTCCATTGGCGCAATATTAGGAAAGAAAGAATATATGGATGCGCTTGATGGTGGCTTCTGGCAGTACGGAGATGATTCTTACCCAGAGGTAGGTGTTACTTATTTTGCCGGTACTTTTGTTCGTCATCCTTTAGCTTTGGCTTCTGCAAAGGCAGCCTTACTTCATATGAAAGAACAGGGACCAAGTTTACAGGCAAATGTTTCGGCTATGACGAAGCGTATGGTTCTTAGCTTAAACGAACATTTTACGAAAAACGGACTACCTATAGAAATCACGTATTTTGGATCCTTATGGAGGTTGAAGTTTAAAAAAGATATTCCGTATTCAGAATTGCTATTTGTGATCATGCGTGAAAAAGGGATACATATTTGGGACGGATTCCCTTGCTTTTTAACCACGGCTTATACCGATGATGATGTTGAGTTTTTAAAGAAGACCTTATTGGAATCAATAGAAGAATTGGTTGCTGTGGGTATAATTAAAAAGGAAACTAACGGTCATGCCACTCCGGTACAAAGTTCTTTTGAGAAATTGAACACACCACCAGTGCCTGGAGCGCGTTTAGGTAGAGATGAAAATGGGCAACCAGCTTGGTATGTAGCAGATGCTACAAAGGAAAACGGGTATATGAAAATTGATATTTAGATAATTGCAATAAGGTTTATACATGTTCCTATTTAGATGACACATCTTTTATGTACTAACTTAATAGATTCCGACAATGAAAACTTCTTTACCCTTGCGGAAAAGAAGTTTTCTAATGGGTTTATGTCTAAATATTCTAAGTACAAACGATGGCAAGATGCTAAATCTACTATTTTGGGTAGGTTGTTGCTTGCTTACGGTTTGCAACATATTTATGATGTTGCTATTGAGGATGTTAAAATCGGTTATTCCAAAGATAAAAAGCCTTTTTTAGAACATTCCAACATTCAATTTAATATATCCCATTCTAATGAATTCATTGTTTGCGCCTTTACAACTACGGGAGATATTGGTGTTGATGTTGAAAAGGTAAACGAGGTTGACGTAAATGATTTTAAAGATCAATTCTCAAGATCAGAATATGAGAACATTCTTTCTTCTAAAAATGTACAGGAATGTTTCTATGATTACTGGACACAAAAAGAAGCTGTTTTAAAGGCTTTTGGTACCGGTTTACATATAGCCTTAGATGCTATTGAAATTATCGATAATACCTCAAAAATAGAAAATAGGGTATTTTATTTGGAAGAAATTAGTCTTACCGATCACTATAAATGCCATGTTGCGACCGAATATTTACGCCAAGGTTCAAGAGCTGAAGTCAATCATTTATCTCCTGTTGAAATAATCCATTTTTTATCCGCCAATAGCTTTAAAACAATGGGCTGAATAGCATTTGCAGTTATTAAATACGATAAAGTGCTTACTTTCTTTCGAAATTTTCCTTTCAGAAAGCCCCAAATGCCCGCTTTTCCTTAATTACGACGATTATATAAATGCAGATGTCGGAATTAATGTAGTTCAATTTTTTGTTTCAATTAATTTTGATGTTCACCATGTACAGTAACTATAAGCTGCAAACAATTAATTTATGAAAACTAATTTTTCCCCAATTAATCTAAACAAAACCAAATCATACGTATTAAAATTTTCGTTTTTACTAGTAGTGGCATTACAAATGACTTCATGCGGTAGTGCTAAAAAGTCATCTTATTTTAATGAAGTAGGTAATAATACATTCGCATCGTACTACGAACCGTTAGAGCCAATTTTACAGAAGAACGATTTACTAAGTATCAATATTACCAGTTTAAACGCTGAGGTTACTGAAATGTTCAATATTGCAAATAATGTCGGCGGTATTCAAACTCCTGGTTATTTAATTGATCAAGACGGATTTATAAGATTTCCTGTGTTGGGTAAAATTGCGGTAGCTGGTTTAACTAAAAAAGAATTGAGGGAATACATTAGAGAAGAACTAATTTCTAAAAGGTTGTTGATGGAGCCCATTGTAGATATCCGTTTTATGAACTTTAAGGTTTCCGTTTTAGGGGAAGTTAATCAACCGGCTGTATTTACTATTCCCAATGAAAAAGTAACACTTCTAGAAGCTTTGGGTATGGCAGGTGACATGACCATTTATGCGCAAAGAAATAACGTTCTGTTAATAAGCGAAGAAGATGGTATTAAGAGTACCAAAAGAATTGATCTTACTTCAGATGAATTATTTACTTCTCCAAACTACTACCTGAAACCAAATGATATTGTTTATGTACAGCCAAACGATAGAAAGGTTAGAAACACATCTAACGCTACTCAGTGGTTTTCAGTAATACTAGGTTCTTTATCATTGGCCGTAATATCTATCGCTAGTTTCTAAGTACATTCTTATAACATAAAATTCCAGAGCTATAGGCTATTCGTAACCAGGCTTATTTATCATATAAAATTGAATACAATGACTGAAAAGGAATATTTTGACTCAAGGCTATTTTCTAACGATAATGAAGAGAATTTTGATTTGAAGGCATTGTTGGGCAAATACTTAAAATCTTGGAAATTGTTCCTTGTGTTTATGGTGATTTTTATTGGCTTGGCAGCTCTTGCCTTGCTATTTATTAACTCTTCGTATGAAGTTTCCAGTAAAATTTTACTTAAGAACGAGACTTCTAACATAGATGCTTCGGGTAATAATTTGGTTAGTAATAATCCATTTAGCAATTCTGAAAGGGTAAATAATGAAATTGAAGTTCTTACTTCTGTTCAATTAATGCGTTCTGTATTAGATAGCTTATCCTTACAATGCAAATTTATAGCTCCTGGTAGTTTTCCAGAAACAGAATTATACGGCTCTGAATTGCCGTTTAAGGTCATTGTAGATACAATTTATCCAAGTGCTTATGATACTGCAATCAAAATTAAGGTAGAAGGTAAAGACAGCTTCAGTATATTAGAAGAGTTTGAAGGTTCTTCAAGTGAAGCGGGATCTATGAGTTCAGCGTATGGTTATAATAGATATAATTATGGGTACAAAATTGAAAAACCGTATGGAACCTTTCAAATTGTAGCCAATGAAAAATCGAGCGTTAAGGAAACTGAATTTTTGGTAGAGTTTAGGGATATAGATGAAATGGCACATGATTATGTAAAAAAAGCTTTAAGTGTGTACGTCATCAACAAAGATGCCTCTGTTATTAATATTCTGTTGGAAGAGCAAAACCCAGAGAAAGGGGAGGATATCATAAATACCTTGGTTGAAATTTATGGTATAAAGGCATACCAAAAGAAAAATGCCATTGCCTTAAACAATGTCAAGTTTATTGATGAACGTTTAAATGCCTTATCCGTTGAACTTAGTGAAGTGGAAAAGAACGTTGCCCAATTTAAAACGGAAAATGAGTTAGCTAACGTAGAGTTTGATGCAAATTCATTTTCAGAACAAGAAATAGATTATAGCAGAAAATTGACCGAAGCTGAAATTGAGTTAAAAGTATTAAGTGCTATAGACCGTAATTTAAGAAAAGGCGATAATGGATCTACCTTAAATTCTTTGAGTGTCTCAAGTCCTAATCTAATTTATTTAATAGATAATTATAATAGATTACAGATAGAGCGAAAGAGTTTACAAAGAACCGTACCCGAGAATAACCCTAGAATGATCGATATTAGAGATCAATTGGAACAATTAAAGGGGAATATACTTGGTAGCCTTTCTACATCTAGACAAAGTTTAAGAAGTACTATTGGTAGTATTAGAAGTAGGTCCAATCAATTTGCGGCTAAAAAGCAAAGAATACCTTCAATGCAAAGGCAATTGTTAGAAATTAGTAGGGAGCAGGGTATTAAAGAAAATTTGTTCTTATACCTACTTCAGAAGAGAGAAGAAGCAGCATTAATGGTTGGTGTAAGGCAAGATAATTTTGATGTTATAGATAAGGCTATTACAGATTATGAATCAAAAGTACCTAGTAAAAAGTTGTTCATGTTAATCTCCCTATTGCTGGGTCTTGCGGTACCGGTAGGTATTATTCATTTAAAAGACGGACTTAATACTAAAGTCACCGGTAAAAAAGATATTGAAAAAAGAACTAAGGTTCATATTATTGGCGAAATAGGTCATAATTCAACAGGAAAAAATATAATTGACAAAGGCGAAGAATCTAGTGGTTTAGCTCAAGATTTTAGAATGATGCGAATGAATTTAGGTTTTCACCTGCCTAAGAAGAAGATGCAAACATTATTGGTTTCTTCTGTACAAAAAGGAGAGGGAAAAACCTTTTTCTCTTCTAACATTGGTGTGGCACTGGCATCGTCAAGTTCAAAAGTGGTGATTTTGGAACTGGATAAACACAATCCGGAATTGTTAGGAGCATTGGGCGTAAACAAACCGGAATATGGAATTTCAAATTATCTAGCTGCAGGTACTAATGCTATCAATATAAGCGACCTACTGGTTCCCGTTAGTGGTAATGCTAATTTGTTTGCCATAGGATTGGGCTCGGAAAAGGTTGACGGACTTGAATCATTTAACTCGGTGCAAATGGCTCAGCTTATGGAGCAGTTAAGAAATGACTTCGATTACATTGTAATTGATTCTGCACCCATTGGTACAATGGCAGACACGCTTGCCCTTTCTAAATATTCTGATAGCTGTGTGTTCATAGTTCGTGAGAGTTATACCGGTTTAGAAGATTTAGCGGTAATAGAAGATGCTAGGGTTAATAAGAAATTCAAAAATCCTATGGTTGTTTTTAATGATGTTGCAAACAAGAAATAGGGGAAACTGATTTAACACCCACAAGAATTAGAATTAAGTAAAGACCAAAAATGAATATATACTACCTTGTAGTTTTACTTTTCTTGCTGTTTTCTTCTAAAGCCAATTTTTTAGTTGATTATAATTCCGCATGGTTTGGTCTTGAGGTTTTTATGATAATCGTTGCCTTTAAATTGAAAAAGGTGAAAAAGCGCGATGTTCAGCTTTTCTTGACCAGCTTGGTAGTTTACTTTCTGTACATTGCTATTCGATTTAAACTGAATAAACTACCTGCAGACTATTTTACAAGTGATGTATTCTATTTCTTCAAGTTTGTATTCACGGCATATTTATTCTGTGTTATACTACGAGAAAAAGCTTTGTATTATATAGTAAAGGTAATATCGCACTTAGCTTTTGTATCTCTAGTGTTCTACAGCTTACAAATGTTTCAAAATGGTGCAATTGTAAAGGCCATTGGTACTACGTTCGAAAGTTTAACGGTAGATGATCAATCTTTTCGGTACACCAATTTTATCTTTTTCACTTTTGACGACATTCACTACTATAGAAATTCTGGTTTTTGTTGGGAACCCGGTGCCTTTGGTTCGTTTTTGACTTTGGCATTGATGTTCAATTTTTTCATTAATGACTTTAAACTGAATAAAGAAGCGCTGATCATTACATTGGCAATTTTAACAACGGTATCTACAACGGCATACTTAGGGGTTTTTCTATTGTTTTTTCTTCGTTATCGAGTATTGAATAAGGGTAGTAAAATTACCATAGTTATGTTCGCCCTCATTTTTGCATTGGCCATACCAAACGTGCCGTTCTTAGGGGAAAAGATTGTTGAAATATATGAACAAGATATACAAGATTTAAAGGAATTAGAGCAATTATCCGTGTACTATGAAGATGTGGAAAGGCAAATTCCATTAAACCGATTTGCCAGTGTCATATTTCTGTACGAACAATTCAATTGGAAACTATTTTTAGGTGTTAGTAATCAATATGACGAATTTTATATTGATGAGTACAATGTCAATATATCTAACGGTATTATGGACTTTCTAACTAAATTTGGTGTTGTTGGTCTTTTTGTATTGCTCTATCGTTATGGTAAACTTTGTAAAACCTACTTGAGAAAAATGGAGTATGTCTGCTATTCAATTTTAATTTTACTGATTCTAAGCTTTGGTGAGCCCATTTTAATGTTGCCTATTTGTGTCATATTTATGTTTCTACCAACATTTAAGAATAAAGATTTTTCAGCTTTGTCATTTGAGTATAGAGTAAAGTATCTACAATCACAAAGACCCCATACTATATAATGATCAAAAAGTTTAATTCCATAAGGGTAATCATTCAATCTTATTTTCAAGGAAATTCTAGAACCAATCTATTGGTCAAGAATGTTTTTTCGTCTTTGGTATTAAGAGGTTTGGGTACTGCAATAAACTTCTTGTTTGTTCCATTGGTCATAAATTTTGTGAATGCTGAACGCTATGGTATATGGCTAACACTAAGTTCGGTTTTAACTTGGTTTACGCTGTTGGATATTGGCTTTGGTAACGGATTACGAAATAAATTTTCTGAGGCGGTAGCACTCAATGATATTAAAGAACAAAGAAAACTGGTGCATACCACTGCTGCCGTTTTAATTTTGATTTCCACTATAATCTTTTCGCTCAATATTATTTTTACCGATCAAATTCACTGGGATGAATTTTTGGGCGTTGATGTTTCGTATAGGGAAGAACTGCAACAGCTGGTGTTTTTATTGATTTCATTCTTTAGTTTGCAATTTATATTCCAAATTTATAATCCAATACAGTACGCATTGCAGAAACCGGCGATGATAGCGAGAACTATTTTAGTAGGTAATGCGTTAGGACTCATCGGAATATTGTATTTAAGGGAGTTTTCAGAACCTTCGTTAATTAATTTAGGGGCTGTGGTCATGGGTAGTAATGTACTTTCTATCTTTTGCTTCACGGCATATTTTTTCATTTTTCAAAGACCTGATCTTATTCGTAAAATTGAAAAGCCCACTATGGATACTTTAGGGTCTATCTTTTCATTGGGGATTAAATTTTTCTTTTTGAATATTGCGTATATGGTGCAATTTCAAACCAGTAATTTTTTGATCAGTAAATACTTTACGCCCGAAAAAGTTACCGAGTTCAATATCGCATTTAAGCTCTTTAGTGTAGCATCTTTGGTCTTCGGTATTATTTTGAGTCCGGTGTGGAGTTCGGTAACCAATGCACAGGTGAATAATGATTATGCCTGGATCAGAAAACTGATCAAAAAACTTTTATTGATTTGGACCGTAATTGCAATAGGGAGTATTATAGTTTTAATGATCGCACCTACCATTTATAATTTATGGATCGGTGATGTTATCAATATTCCTTTTATTACATCTTTTGGTGTATTGTTGATTGTACTATCCAATTGCTTTTCAGAAATATTTATAAGTGTTCTTAATGGTATGGGCAAGGTGAATTTACAGTTTTACATTTCCATATTTGTAATCCTGTTTTTTGTGCCTATAGCCTACTTGTTGTCTGTGCAGTTAGAGTATGGCATTTTTGGTATCTGTATGGCCATTGTAATTACGAATGTAAACGGACTTTTGGTGGCGCCCTATCAGGTGTATATGGAAATGAGAAAGAATAAAAAACTATCGGTTTAAAAGTTGAAATAGATTAAAGATGATGTCAACTAAAGAGAAAAAATTAATAACGGTTTTGCTTACGTGCCATAATCGTAAGATGAAAACATATAGTTGTTTAGAAGCGCTTTTAAACTGCGATTTTGATCATGATAGTTACTATTTAAAGATTTACTTGGTAGATGATGGTAGTACAGATGGTACTACGGAGTATTTACAGGGTAATTTTAAGAACCTTCATATTATACAGGGGTCAGGTAGTTTGTTTTGGGCAGGCGGTATGCGCACCGCATGGAAGGCCGCTCGTGATAACGACAGGCATTCCGATTACTATTTATTGCTGAATGATGATACCATAGTTTTTAAAGACACTTTAACCAGGTTACTAAATGATCTTGACGACGTAAATGAACCCAAAAGTATTATAGTTGGGCCTACGTTAGACCCGGATACTAAAAAGGTTTCCTATGGCGGACATAGAATTTTGAACAAATTATCGTTTAAAAGTGAGATGGTTTTGCCAAATGAAGAATTTCCGCAGAAATGCGAAATGGGTAATGCCAATATTATGCTCGTGCCAAATGAAGTGTATGAAGAAATAGGGTCTTTAACGGAAACCTATACACATGGCATTGCAGATTTTGATTACACCCTAAAGGCGTTGGACAATGGTATTCTAACCTATGTAGCCAGTGCTTATTGCGGATATTGTAAAAATGATCATGGGGTAAATTGGTTGAGCCAAAAAAGTAATCTAAAAGAAAGAATAGCATACTTATATAGCCCTACGGGATTATCGTATAAAGAATATTTACAATTTATTAAAGCCCATTTTCCGTTTCATTTACCACAAGCTTTTCTATTGTTGTGGGGTAAAACGTTGTTCCCCATTATCTGGCAATTATTTAAAAATGAAGACTATTTAAAATGAAAAAGGAAAATCCACAAGCTCCGGTACTATTCATCATTTTTAATAGACCCGAACAGACCCGAAAGGTCTTCGAGATGATTAAAAAAGCACGGCCCACAAAATTATACGTCGCTGCAGATGGTCCGCGAAATAATGGCAAAGATGATGTAAGATGTAAAGAAACCAGGGCTATTATAGATTTGGTCGATTGGGAATGTGAAGTTAAAACCCTTTTTAGAGAAGAGAATATTGGCTGTGGGCTAGGACCCAAAACAGCAATTGATTGGTTTTTTGAAAACGAGGAAGAAGGTATTATTTTAGAAGATGACTGCCTGCCTTCAGAAAGCTTTTTTAGATTCTGTTCAGAGTTATTGGAAAAATATAGAGATAATAGCCAGATAATGCACATTGGCGGTTCAAATTTCCAGAATGGCTATGTGTCAGATTCAGATTATTCGTATTACTTCTCGTACTTTAGTCATGAGTGGGGCTGGGCAAGTTGGCGTAGGGCTTGGAAAAACTATGACTACAACTGTTCAAGTTACCCGGAACTAAAGGAGAAAGGTTATTTTGACCACTACTTTTCAAACTTCATTGAAAAGAAATATAGGCTAAGTAAAATTGAAAAAACGATCAATTCCAAAGAAGTCACTTGGTGGGATTATCAGTGGGATTATACCAAACTGGTCAACTCAGGCTTGTCTATTATACCAAATCAAAATATGATCAAAAATGTTGGGTTTGGTGATGATGCAACGCATACCATAAGTGCCAATGATGCAAGGCAATACAATGAAGCACAGGAAATGGATTTCCCATTGGCGCACCCGAAATTTATTATAAGGGACATAAAGGCAGATAGAAGGTACTTTAAATATTTCTTTAAAGACACCATTGTAAAGAGGAAACTATTTGGCTTTTTAAGAATTAAAGGGTATTCTACAGAAGGGTAAGTTTTTGTAATTCTAGCGACACTAATTTTAATCGTCGGTAGGGCAATTGAAATTTAGTACTATAGGATTTCTTGGTTCAAAATCAACATCGGTTCTAAAATCTATTACGTCAAAGTTATGTTCTGGCCAAACAATGTTCGTTGGGTTGCATGAATTGTATACAATACAGTCATTTATAGTATTACCACCGGTATTTGCCGTAGTTCCAAAAGCGGCGAATATTAAGGAGTTGGATGTCGATTTACCTCTATTTTGACCTAAATCACCACATATGATCTGCTTTGCCCGTATTCTGGTGAAAGATACATTTTTAGAACCTTCTACCGAAGAGACCACACCATTGCCCATTTCTAAAAAATCTACATCTTCTACAAGTCCGCCATAACCACCTCGTGCACCTTCGGTATTTTGGTCTTCAAACAATACGCCAACACCGGTAGGGCTGTTATTGCCTACGATCAATCCTTTTTTAATCTGTTGCCCGCCACTTTTATAGACACTTATATTGTCTTCGGTCCATGCAACTTCACGGTCATTGATTACAGAGAAATTCTCTAAAAGTCCGCCATCACATTTATCATACTGTACCAACTGCCCTCGTGGAAAAGGGCCTCTCATGTTATGGCCTTCAATATATCTTAAGACCGAATCATCACACTGGTTTAGCCTAATACCCGTAGAACCATCTTCTAACTTTACATTGGCTATAACAATGTTCTGTGAGCCTATTCCTTCAATACAGTTTCTTTCCGAATCTTCTAATGGGCCGCTAGATGGTGCATTGGTATATTTTATATAACAGTTCTTTATGGTCAGGTTATCTGCGCTGGTAAATTTTATCCCCATAAAGGCTCCGGTATATTCAATAATACAGTTGGTTATGACGACACCCGAGTGGTTATTGATTTCAATACCATGCTGGTTCGATGTTCTTATGTATAAGTTTTCTATACGTTGGTTATTGGCAGTTACTATAACAGGGCCAGAATCCTCAAGATTGTCGGTGCAAATAGTACCCACAATGCTTGGCACAACCTTATAAGCGGTAGCAATACCATTCTCTGCAGTAACGGTATAGGTAATTTCATGACTAAAATCTTGTTCCGATTTTGATATTGGACTCACCGTTGATCCCGAGGTTAATGTAATGGTAGGTATTAATTGTTCAATGGCTATTTGAATAGGATCTAACTCTACGCGTATGGTTTTAGTTTCTTCGTCTAGGGTACCGTTAATATTGGTAGTTAAGCCCTCATTATCTGTAGAGAGAAAACTAAAACTGGTTATTTTTGCATTTGAGTTGGCTGTAGGTTCTTCGGGCGGTATATTAGTTGTCTGATCATCTTCAAAATTATCTTTTTCAGAAGCACAGGATCCTAAAGGTAGAATGTAGCAGATAATCGTAACATAAAATAGAAATGTGGCGCTGTTTAAGGTAGGTCTTTTCATAATACATTAGTTCGTCATTAATGTCTTGATCAATGAACGCCATTATAATTTTTAAAAGCGTTGATCTATCATTTGTAAACGTTATTCTGCATATGATTTGGGGGAATATGAACAGAATACGAATTAAAAAGCTCTTATGTGTTAATTCTTAATGGATTAAGAATGCTAAGATAAATTTTAAAATGTAAAGTTTCATTCTAAAGAAGTTTAATAAAAGTTAAAAATTACCGCGGTTTATTAGCTTACAAAATTTTGTAGAATTGTACTACAAGGTTATTTGTGAAAATCTTATATCACGTAATATCATATGCTTTAACCTGCGCTATAACTATATTTCTCTACACGTTAACAGAAGTAATCTGTGGTTGAAGGTCAAATAAATATATTTGTCTGAACAACCATTAACCCCCGATACAATTATAATTGTTTAGGATTTACAAAATTATAATTACGGCTTTTTAGATATTTATGATGATTACTGAAGTTGACCCAAAGGTGTTATGCCTTGGTTACCCGATCTACAATTCTTCGCTAGACGATTTACCATTTAAATCTAAATTATTAGTAAATACCATTAATCAATATTCTTATTGTATAGCAGAGGAGGATATTGAATTTAAAAAAGCCTTGTTGGGTAGCGATGTCATTCTACCGGACGGTATTGGTATTACATTGGCAGCAAAATGGTTAAATGGAGATTCATTGAAAAAAATTGCGGGTGCAGATTTTCACGAGTTTCAATTAAAACGCTTAAATGAAAACCATGGCTCTTGTTTTTATTTAGGTGCCAGTAGTGAAACATTGTCCAAAATAGAGAAACGACTACAGATCGATTATCCAAATATTAGATTTGGTAGTTATGCTCCACCATTTAAACCGCAATTCACCGAAAAAGACAGTTTAAATATGATTGAGGCGGTCAATAATTTTGCTCCAGATGTGTTGTTTGTAGGTATGACTGCCCCTAAACAAGAAAAATGGACTTACACCAACAAAGCCGAACTTAATGCTCAAATCATATGCTCAATTGGTGCTGTATTCGACTTTTATGCAGGTACCATAGAAAGACCAAGTAAGGTATGGAGAGATTTGGGCCTAGAGTGGTTGGGCCGTTTAATAAAAGAACCCAAACGTATGTATAAGAGGTATATTTACTATGGTTTAATATATGTAAAGTGTATTATGAAAGCTAAATTTTATCCAACATACAGGGTTAATAGAGAAGTAAGGTAATTTTATGGTATTTTGATAATAACAGTTTTTTCTATTAAATTTTAGTAATTGAATTTAAGGGAAACTATATAGCTATTATTCTTACGCCTATTACATGTTGTTATTTTAATAAGGGTCTAATTCGCGATTCACTATTAAAATGTTCTTACATTAAAATAATGTCCATTTTTCTTACTGCATTTTATTCTAATTATAAATTTAATTTTGAATTTTCAATACTTTTTTGGCTATAAAACAGCAAGAATGAGAATAGTTCATTTCTAAAACATCTTTTATAACTTTTATAACGTATGTTTTAAACTAAGTTTAATTCTTTTGCGTTTATCGAATAGAAATTAACCAAGTAAATCATGTTTCTATTCGGCTTATTATTAACTATTTAAGCAGGTTAGGTTTTTGTCAATTTAAATGAAATTTTTAGTATCTGCTTTTTTGTTGCTCTTGTTTTGCCCCTTATATGGTCAAAATAGCGAGGTTGTAAATGATAATATATCTGTAAACTCTGGCGGTGGTAACGTTACTGGTGTAATTGGTAATTATTCTTATTCAATTGGTCAACTATTTTTCACCCCCATTGTTGATAAAGTAAATCAAATAGAATTAGGAGTTCAGTATAATTTAGAAAATGAAATACCATTTTTAGAAGACGATAAAAGGGAGCTTCTTGTTTATCCAAATCCGGTTGAAGATGTTCTAAAAGTAAGTTATACTTCTAATGATAATGATTATTTGACATTTAACATATTCGAATTGGGCGGTAAATCAATACTTTCAGGAGATATTAAGAATAATTATACTGAAATAAATCTAGAGTTTTTAATAGAAGGAATGTATGTTTTTGTGGTTTTACAAAACAACAGAATTATTGATTCTGTCAAAATAATTAAGAAATAAATGAAAGTATATATAGCCATATTAGTATTCTGTATGAGCCATTTTATTTCGTTTGCTCAGTTTAATGAAAAAATTAGCTACCAAGCTGTTATTAGAAGTGTTGAAGGTGAAATTTTGGTAAAATCACCGGTTGGTGTTAAAATAGCTATTGTTCATCAAGACACAAATGGTTCTCGGGTTTATGAAGAAACTCATGCCTTGGTAACCAATGAAAATGGCTTGGTTACCATGCAAATTGGCGCGGGCAATGTATTATTGGGCAATTTCTCTACTATTGAATGGTCGAATGGTCCTTTTTATATAGAAACACAAATGGATTTAACCGGGGGAACAGATTATTCCATAACAGGTTTAACAGAGCTTTTAAGTGTGCCCTATGCCCTATATGCTAAAACTGCAGGTGCTGTTGCTTCAACAAATAGTAATTATCAAAATAACGCAGATATTGTTTCATTCGAAAATAATAGAAATATTAATGAAAATGATATCAATAATACTATTGAATGTACGCAAACGGCTAGTTTAATTTTAATTTCAAATTTTAATAGTATGGCTATAGGCGAAGTTATTAACCTTGAAGCTCATAATGGTGCAGTACTTTCAATACAAGCTATGGATGGAGTTGAATTAAACTATACTGATGGGGGTAGTGCTACCTTTATAAGTAATCTTGGTAATGTGCGTTTTGGTATGTTGCGCAAAATTGCTGAAAATTCTTATATCGTTTCTGGACAATGAAATTATTCTATTACTTCCTTTTTTTGACATTGAGTCTTAGCGCTCAGAATTATCATTATGCAGTTGATAATAAAGCTACTCAAGAAGTAGAGTTTTATTTGGAAGAAAAGGCAAGAACTAGTGCGGGTGTTTATAATGGCGACGTATTGTTAAGAACCTTATGGAGCAATGTTGAAAAGGATAAAGGAATACATACCATAGAATGGGATGGTTTAGATGATGAAGGTATACCCGTTTCTTCTGGAAATTATACTATTAAAGTGCTTTCTAACAATGTTAAATATGAATGGGAAGGTGCAAAAATTGGAAATACGTCTAAAAATTTAACCGGAGTAAATAGATATCACGGATTAAGTGGTTTCTTTAAATTTATAGTTCATGGAGAAAAAATTTATTGGTCTAATGGCTATAATGAACAGCGAACTGCGGCATATACTTCAGAGTTAAGCGATCCACAAGTAACCACTGCTGTTTTGGAAAAAGGAGCTATAGTTAAATATATTGCTACAGGAGAAGATAAAGTATTTTGGAGTGGGCATGATGTTAAAGCAAATAAATCATTTGTATTTGTTACCGATCAGAGTAACAACGAAGAATATATTTTTGATAAAGCAATACCATATGAGGTCACGTATTCTAGAACATATGAATCTACTTTAGATTTAATTGAGGGAACTAACTCATACATAACCGGTTTGGCTTATTATAATGGTTACTTGTTTATTGCAAGACAGCTTTTAAACTCAATTCAAGTTCTTAATTTATCAGAAGGGGGAGAACTAGTCCATTCTATTGAATCAGTTAACGCGCCTAGAGAATTGACAACAGATGATAAGGGAAATCTTTGGTTAATTTCAGATGAATCAACTGTTGCTAAATACGTTATACAAGAAAATGGTCAATTAGAAAAGACCAATTTGAGTCTTTCGTCATTAGATGAGCCTTTGACATTGGGCTTCAATAAAAAAGATAACATTCTAGGCGTGTGTGACGGAGGTGCGTATCAGCAAATTCGATTTTTTAATGCTGATAATGGTGCGGAAGATACACCGTTTGGAGAACTGGGAGGTTATGCAAATGGACCAAAAGTTTCTAATAACAAATTTTATTTTTCAGACTCAAAGTCTAAAGATTTCAATGCAGATATATATACGCCCCAGTATAATCATGCATCATTGGCTTTTGAAAATGATGGTTCGTTTTGGGTATTGGATACCGGAAACAACAGAATGATGAAATATGATAGTAATCGAAACTTCCAAGAAAAAATTCAATATACTCCAGATTGGCTTATGATGTCTATCGATAAAAACAATAGTTCAAAATTATTTGTTGATTTTTTGGAATATGAAATAGATTATTCACAAGAAGATGTTGGTGAAAGTTGGTCTTTAAAAAATAATTGGGGCTTCTCAATACAAGATGAATATAATAACTCATTCGGCCGAATTAGAGAACCCGTAACTTTATCTAATGGAAAAACCTACTTTCTACTTACTGAAGGGAATAATTTTGTCGTGGCTGAATTAACAGAGAGTGGAATAAGAATTACCGATAAGGTTTTAGATGGCTTCAACTGGGTCTGGTTAGAAGATGGGGCATTAGTTTATGTTAACCCAGCAGAATTGCACGGTAATGTTATTTGGGAGAAATATGAATTAAATGGTTTTGATAACAATAACGACCCTATTTTTTTAGGTGGTTCACTTTTAGCTAAAAGAACTAACATTTTAGCTAATGAACCACTTTTTCGATATGGTAGTTCCTTAAGTGTTGCAATTTTAGATGATTATAAACTTCTTACTTTTGATGCTCGACCTGAGGAGAATAATATGGGAGCTGGCTATCATTTAGGGTTATTAAATACGAATGATAATACTTGGATATTTAAAACGTCTAAAGCTACGGGAAAGGACTATACTGGTGATTATCCTCTTGATGGACGATTCGATACAGGTAATGACGTCCATAATGCCGGGAGTAAAGCAATGGCATTTGGAAATAATATTGTTTGGGGGTATTATGGGGAATTTTGGAAAGGGGGTTTTCAAACCAACCAATATGCTCATTATTGGGAAAATGGTTTGCTGTTGAATGTTTTCGGTACGAATTGGACAAAAAATGTAAATGGTCTCTCTGTTAGTAGATTAGGCGGTGAGGTATTTATACCTTTTGAAGGTATGGCTGGTAATGCAATAAATCCATATACTGTTTTCAATCCATTAAATTCTGATATTGCCTATTTATATCACCCTGATGAATCTTGGCATGGTGGTATTCATAGATGGAGAATTTCTGATTTAGATAGTGTGAAAGTTGATATACTTTCAATTACTGTCGAATAATTCTATATTTTTTATTGATAAATTTCAACTTTTAATCTTCCACCATCCTTTTTTCATAAATGGTCTTTCTAGAACTGGGAATGCCATCAAACAGAGTAATGTAGTGATAACTACTAATACTAATGCAAGTATTTCCCTATGAGCTATAATAGGTATCAGTAAATGACCTGTTACTGAAATAACTTGAAAATGTATGAGGTAAATAATGTAACATGCCCCGCCAACTATTGTGAAAGAGGTAAAAGACAGGTATTTTAAAAAGTATTTCTGTATTAAAACCCCATATAAAAAAAAGAACAGTAAAATTGGTTGTACAATTTCAATTATTAGTAAGGTTTCATAATGGGCAAGACCAAAAAAAAGTATCAAACATAATAAAGTAATTGTTTGCCCCAATAATTTATAAGAAAAAGAAGATGTTTTTTTTGTTTCCAAAATAGCTATGATAATACCTATGGCAAACCAATGAAAATAGGTAGTTAAAAAAGGCAGTCTATAAAATTGGGAAAAGACAAATGTGCATAAGCCAAGTAACACCCATTTCCAAATAGTATCTTTTGCTAGTAGATATAATAATGGAAGTAATAAATAGAATACAACTTCTATTTCTAAGGACCAAGTGACTACATTAATTAAATTAGTGTCAAAATTACTGGTATATGTTAATACCCGAAATAAGCTATAATTTTTTTCCTGATCAAATCCGTCTCTAAAGCTTAGCAATAAGTAAAATACAATGGTGGTTATTAAAAATGGGGGCTCAATACGCTCTATTCTCCGTATCAAATATTGCTTATAACTAAATTTTTTAGTTTTCAATAACTGTGAAGACAATACAAAACCGGAAATACTAAAAAAGAGGGGAACTCCATAATGCCCTGTAAACCATAAGCTGGATAATGCAGAAGCCTTGTCCATATAGAGCGTAAGAAAGGCATCTACATGAAATATAAGTACCGCTATAATAGCAATAAATCGAAGACCATCTATTTCAGGTCTATACGTACCCTTAGAGACTACTCTTTTAAATAGTTTTAAATACATGTTCTTAAACGTTTTTAAAATTAAGAGATTTCGTATGTGAAAAAATCGTGAAGTTTAATATGGAATCTCAATATAGAGTTGTCACTTTCCTTAATCTATCCACCCCAAATCTTTAAAGCATGGTCCTTGTGTAGCTTCAGAGAATTTTATATCGTTACCATAACCGTTCCATTCCATTAGAACCATTTGAGAATGCTTGTCGATTATTACATCCCATCCTATACATTGCACCATGGGGAGCTTTAAGTGAAGTTTTTTTACTTCTTCTACACATGTTTTAAAGTTGGGTATGGTTTTATCTTTAAATTCAATTTTAGAATCTGGGTGATTGGTAATGGTATACCAATTGGGTAGGTAACCTACTTCTTCTAGTGTGCCTTCTGCTATATCAATGGGTACTCTTATATGAGTTTTGGATGAAATATGTGTATCCCTAGTTCTGCCTAAGCGCAAATAACCTGCTCGTAAAGATGCTGTTCCGGTTTTGTCTATTACAGTTGTTAATCGAATTGTTGCGGTACTGTTGGTTTGAAATTGATTAAAAAAATCATGTTGCTCAATAAATTGTTGTATGGTACCGTTCCCAATATTCTGTATCGTCTTTAAGTTTAAATCTTCTGTATTAAAAACCTTTACGCCTTTTCCTTGAAAAGAGTTATCTGCCTTAAAAACTATTTTATTTGTCTGTTTACCTATTAGTTTTTCTACCTGTGGTGTCGATAATTTTTTGTAGTTATGATCAAACCAATCAGTATTGATAAAATAGGCAATATCAACTAATGTATCAGTTTGAAAAAGTGGTTTGGTAAGGGATTTTAAAAAAGAAACTTTTCCATATTCGCCCTGTAATTTTGGGGTGATTACCACTCTGTAATAATTGTCTGGTATCCATCCTTTTTTAAATTTTCCGCAGATTGCCGTGTACACTAATAACCAAGGTGCGTAACCTTTCCAGCCTAAAGTTTCTTGAGCATATTGCCGTACTTCTTTTTTTAATTGTATAGGTAGTTTTCCTTTTTGTTTTTCAATATGTTTTAAAGCTTTTAATGCTTGTCTGTTAGAGATAAAGTGATACCGACTGTCTAGAAATGACGAGTAATATTTTTTAATGGAATTTTTAATAGGTTCAGTAGGTATCATAGAATTGTTAAGATAATACTTAAATATATTACCTCGTCAATTCACTTATAATTAAGGGTTTTTTATTTTTAAAAACTCTTACCGTAGTTACTTTTATCGGTGTTATTGTAATTTCATTTCTAGTTTTTTGTACTAACGAGCTAACCATACTATTGATTTCATGGGTTGTTGTTACATTTAATTGGGGAACATAATGTAACTCAACAGTGTAATCTTTTTTTTGTAGCAGTTGTATCTCTCTAATGGTTTTAATTTGTTTTTCAAACAGCAAATGTAAATGTTCGCTTTTTATTCGTAATCCCGAGGGTAATTCTAAGCTGACCGATTGTCTACCTTTTACCGAAAACATTATGGGTAAAGGTATATCGCAATTGCATTGTTCTAAGGTATATTGACCACGATCACCTACCTCATACCTTATTAAGGGAAAAGCGTAATTATTTAAATCGGTAATTAATATTTTCCCTGTAACATTTGGTGGTACCGGTACATTATGATCATCTACATATTCAATATGCACAGCATCTTGCAAAATATGAAGTCCGGTTTGGTTTGGGCATTCTGCGGCTATCAATAAAACTTCTGTATTCCCATATTGGTCGCATACTGGTGCTCCAAAGGCTTTTTCCATAATCTTACGTTGATTTTCAAGTAATGGTGCCGATGTTACCCACACCATTTTAGGGGGGTGAATTTTTAAATTATAATCTAAAAGAAAGAGTGCAAATTCATATACAACGTCTACATACCCTTGTAAAAGAGCTGGCTTTAGTTTGTTGATTTTAAATACAAATTTTTTAACCTGTATTAGGTTCATTTCTGCTCCAGGTAAAAAAATTCTTTTTGTTGGCCACCACAAAATAGTATTACCAATCCTTTTTAGTAAAGAACGTTTGTAACGGTAAATAAATGCTTGGTTTTCGTAGGGTTTAATGCCCCACCAATTTAAAATACGCCATTGTAAAGAGGTAGTTGGAAATCTTAAATCGTGTAAAACCGAAACTGCTAATCCAGTACTGCCCGAAGAAGTCACTTTACGGGTATGCCATTTTTGAACTCCATTGACCTTAATGGTTTTGAAGTTTTTGGCAAGTTCATCTCGTGTAAGTGGCGGTAGTTTAAGAAATACTTCTGGTGAAATAAAACCGACGTCATCTAATACCTCTGCATATTTGTTACCGTAAAAAGAGGAGTTTTTAACGGCATGATTTACAAGTGCCTGTCTTTTTTTTAAATTTAAATCGTTAATATTTCCATTTAACAATTCTCTTTCGTTTTTTAAAAAAGAATTGTAAAGTGAAGGTTTTATTAGTTTGGTTTTAATGGAATAAATTATTTCCTTAAAATTTACCGCCATTTCTAAAGTTACTCATTTTAATTTGGGGATTGGTCGAGCAATATTCTATTTTCAAAATCTTGCATAATATAGTCTAATGACAAAAATTGGCTAGCATATATATGCGCATTTTTCCTCAAAGTTGATAAATTTTTGTTTGTGATAAGATAACTGATTCCTGAGGTTAATGCGTTTTCATCTTCGGGTTGTATTAAATGACCCATATTGTGAGAATTTACCAACCTGTACAAATCTGTGTTTTCTGTTGCGGTAATTAAGGCAATACCACCCACCGATAAAATGGTAGTAAGTTTTGAAGGCATTACTAAATCACTGGCATTTGCTTTTTGTATGACTAAATGAATATCGACCATATTTAAAAAGTCGTTAAAAACATCTTTGGGTTGTAAAGGTAAAAAGGTAATGTTGTGTAAATTTAATTGGTTAGCTCTTTCTTTTAATACCAATTGATAGGGTCCTGAACCGCAGATTAAAAATTTAATGTTTTTGTCGTTTATAAATTCTTTTGCCGATTTAAGTATAATCTCCAAGCCTTGTTTTTCTCCAATGGCACCCGAATACACAATAATTGTATCTTCTTTATGGTACCCGAATTTTGTTTTTAATTCAGCCTTATTATCTAGAGGAAAAAATAGAGAATTATCTGTCCAATTGGGGAGATAAAATACCTTTTTTTTGCATTTTTTTTCAATCTGATCGATCATACTTAGTGAGATACTACTGATTTTGTCTGAATGCTTAAAAATAAAACATTCAATACGTAGTAGCATATTGATGATGTATTTAGATTTTATCATGCCCAGTTTTAAGGCGGCCTCTATCTGTAGATCTTGTATATGGTGTACATGTCTGGTATTTTTAAGAATTTTATAAAAAGCACCTAAAACACCCGAAAGAAATGTTGGGGCAACAGAAATAACCAAATCAAATTTTTTCTTGAATAAAAAGTATAGTAGTAATACTAGTGCAGATGTAAAAAAGCTAACGTCGGAAAGTATACGTTTTAATCCGGTCGGCTTTTTAGGTACGTACATAGGGCATCTATATACTTTTATTGTTGTTTGTGTATCCTCAAGAAATACATTTTCTTTTAAATACCAGTATTTATTTTTGTCATAAGGCGCTTGCACTTCCCATTGTGGATAATAGGGATAGCTTGTTATTACAGAACATTCATGGCCTTTTTGGCATAGCCATTCCATCATTTCACCACTATACTTGCCAATACCTGTTAGTTCGGGTGAATAATTGTAGCCAATTAAAAGGATTCTTTTTTTCAAAATAATACTATTTAGTGAGGTGGGTATTTTAAACAACATTGTTGATTATAGATATTTTGATAGAAGGGGATAATATCTATTGTAGTAACCGAGAATAGGTTGGCGAAATTAGAGGATTAGCAGTAATTTTAGAATGCCACAAGATGAAACAATTAAGGTTGTTTAATCTTTACTTAAAAAACCAAAAGTGTAACTATTGCCACTATTATTAGGGTTAGGCCCACCTGGGTTTATTGAAATTAGTTGGTGTTATACTGGTGACGATATTGTCTTTGACATTTTTAGTTACTATTGACCCTGCGGTTATTACAGAATCTGTACCAACGGTTACATTTGGGGCTATAAAACAATTGGCCCCAATCCAACAGCCTTCTTTTAATGTAATAGGACCATTTCTATAGGGCATAGAAGGATTTTTGTAATTATGGTTTCCACCACATAGAAAACTACGTTGAGATATGCAGACATTATCCTCTATATGTAATGTTTCAAAATTCAATAGAAATGCCTCTTCACCGATCCATACATAATTACCTATTGAGAGTTTCCACGGAAAATGGATGTTTACCCTTGGTTTTATGATTACACCATGCCCGACCTTGGCACCGAACATTTTTAATATGCCAACCTTTAATTTACTAGGATAAGGCAATGCTGATAGGAAAAAAAGCGTTTTAAATAGATACCAAAATATCTCCTTAAATTTACTTGCACCACGGTCTAATCCTATTGAAGCATCAAAATCCTTTAAGGAAACCTTAGATTTAAAGTGATACATCTACAATGGCTTTAATATATTGTTCGGATGCTATTTCCATAGTGAAATTGTCTAAGTATACGTTATACGCACTTTCTTTCATTTTCGCTATTTCGTTTTGTGATAACGTAATATACTTTTTAAGAGCTTCAAAAGTTGCTTGTTCGGTATCTTCCGAAACAAGACCTCCATTCCCTTTTTCTATTTCACGCCAAATATTTACTTTGTTAGAGATAATTACAGGGCATTTGCATGCTAATGCTTCCACCACGGCAATTCCAAAATTTTCTTGATGACTAGGTAATATAAAGGCTTTTGCACCATAAAATGACGCCCATTTTTCTTCACCAGATATCATTCCAATAAATTTAACCTGTTGCTTTAAAAAAGAATTATGCGCTACCAAGTTATAAAGTTGTTGACCAAATTCACTTTCAATACCAGGACCGGCCAAAATTAATTTAGGCAGCATTATATCATCTTTTAGACCTTTGGAATAGGCATTTAATAGATTAAGCAATCCTTTTTTATGATGTAATCTACTTAAAAATAGAATATATTCTTCATTGGGTGATATGCCATGGCGTGCCTTAAAAGTAGCTATATCGGTAAGGTTTTTTGGTGGTGGTGGTAAAATGCCATAACCTATGTTCATCTCTTTTTGTGGGGTAAAGCCACTGAATGTAGTTCTAGCTAGTAATAACTCTTCTTCACAAGTATAGAGTATTCCGTTTGCACTATTCATTGTCTTTTTTTCTATTGCTTTCCAGAACAATGTATTTCGAATGGCTTTAAGTCTACGTTCTGGAGCTTTTTGAAAATAAGGATCCATCATACCATGGGTCATTATAAGGAATTTTGGTGTATCCTTATTTTTACGTTTAGCTTGGTATAACGCTTTTCTTACGGCATAACCGTGGTATTGCCATAACCCATGTACAATAATAACTTGGTATTGTGATATATTTTTATTCAACCATGGCAAAAGATGTTTTGAATAGGCCCAAGAAGAGGTTTTGCCACCTAATGCTATAATGTTAAAGTCATCTTTACCTAGGAAGGCGGCATCTGGCTCATCTAAACAGACTACATCGCTAACAATTGTCTTTGTGTCCAGATGGCCAATACTATTTCTAATACCTTGGCACATGCCGCCATATACGGGATCCATACTAGTGATAACGTTTAATACATTGGTCATAAAATAATAATGCGAATTATAGCTTATAATGAGTATCTCGTGCTAGGGCTGAGATAGTATTTGTCTGTAGAGCTGGTCTAATTGTCCTATCATTTTTTCCTGTTCAAAACGCTCCACATTTTTTAATCCTAAAGAAACAATTTTATTGCGATTTTCAGGAGTTAAGGTCAATACTTTATGAACTACGCTGGAAGCTTCAAAAGCCCATTTTTCAACATTATTCTTTGTTGGGCGTTTGGATATATAAAATGCCGCCTTTTCGCCTACTTCTGTCATTGGGGGTTGGTTGGTTGTAATTACTGGGCAGCCAGAGGCCATAGCCTCGGCAATAGGCCAACCAAAACCTTCGTCTAAAGAAGGATAAAGTAACAAAGATGCACCAGCATATGCATTTTTGACCATTTCATCTGTGCAATTTGATAAACAATGAATGTCTTTGTGAAATGGAGAGGCCGAGATTAAATTTTTTAATTTTTCATCTGGTGCTGTGCCTATTAATAACAACGGAATTTCAAGCTTAAATCTAAGCCGAAGTTGATCGTATATTTCAATAATACCTGTTCTGTTTTTATACCATTGATTACCACCAACATGTAATAGGTACCCTCCGGTCAATGAGATACCAGTTAGCTCGGTCAATAAAATTCTGGTGTCTGCTATGGGTTGTGGCGAAAAACTTCTGTTCATGGCATTGTACACTACTTGAGATATTTTAGGTGTAAACCCTAATAATCGATGTAGATCCGTTTGTGTTTTTTTAGACACAGATATAAAGTTTTTGCCTTGTGAATACCCGTTACGAATCATTTTTTGAT
The DNA here is from genome assembly GCF_902506355.1 of Maribacter litoralis. Taxonomy (NCBI): domain Bacteria; kingdom Pseudomonadati; phylum Bacteroidota; class Flavobacteriia; order Flavobacteriales; family Flavobacteriaceae; genus Maribacter; species Maribacter litoralis. The sequence continues at coordinate 2,210,765 of NZ_LR733271.1, forward strand.
AAAGCTTGCCGGTATACCCAGTACTGTTTTCTTCAATGCCTTCAAAAGCAGAACGTTGAGCTAAAAAATCATGACAATGTATAACATGTTTGTATTTTTTAACTAATGGTACCCATGGTCCTAAAGCATTATCTGTAAATACGAATAAGGTATTTTTATTTACGTTTCGTAATTTCATTTTAACCCTTAAAGGGAAAAATATATACTGATCAATATACCCAAGCCATTTTTTTAAGGTTTTAGGTGCCGGTAAAGAGCTGGCAATAGTAGTTGGTGACCAAACCTCGGTAGAATACCCATTTTTTTTCAAACCTTTGTTTAACATTTGGGTATAACGTGGCATACTTTGATGACCTATGAATGTTGGATGTGAAAAAAAAATGATGTTCATTTTATAAATCAAATTTTCACGAGTAATGTTTTTATTTTTTAAAAGATGCAATTAGAATACCGGTAGAGAATGTAGCGAAACCTAATGTTGTAATTTGTCCCCATTGCCCATTTGGTATTAATGTGAGACAAAAGCTTAAAAGTAGCCAAGGTAGCATGTTACCCATCCTAAGCATTTTATATGATGTAAGAGTTAGTTGAAAGCTAAGAATAATTCTAATGAAAATCATAATTAAGCCTAACAAAAGACCGGATTCACCGATAAGTCTTGCCCATTCATCTTCAGCATAAATCAGCATTACTTTATCTCCAGTCAAGAGTTTACCACCGGCATTGGTGCCTATACCAATTCCATGACCAAAAAACGGATTTTCAGCAGTACTTGTTACAGCGTTTACCATACCCCCTAAATAACGGTCAACAATAGTACCGCTTACACCTCCTTCATATTCTGTAGCGCCTTCAAAACGAGATATAAAAACTTCCATAGGTTTAGCTAAAAATCCAGTATTTATTAAAATTATAAATAGAGTGACGAACCCGGCAAAACCAAAGATTATTTTGGGGATATACTTAGACTTGTGAAAAGCCGCAATTAGCATAAAAAAAACTGTAATGATTGTTTGGTATAAAAGTGTACGGCTTATTGAAAAAGGAATAGCTGCTAATAATCCTAAAGTCGCTAGAATTAATAATAAGCGATTGATATTTTGTTGCTTAAACCAAAAATACATTATAAAGCAGGCAACAACACCATAAAATTGAGTGAGTCCAGAAATAAAAGAAAAAGTACCTGGAGGCCTGAAAAAACCTAAAGCCCCTGAAAAACCAGCACCTTCTAAATCTCCACCTAAACCTCTATTTACCCATGCGGACTGCGGGCTGTAAAATTGTAAAATCATTAGGATTGTCATAGGTAAAGATATCCAAATTAATATTTTTCCAACTTTTAAAACATCTACTTTGTTGAATATATTACCAATAACAAATATAAGTGGAAACTGAATTAGTAGTATTCTTACTCCGTAAACACTAACTCCTATATTACCATGACCTACCAGAAAAGTTGTGCCAAAAGCTATTATTGTTATAAAGACGGTGGATAAAATGTAAATATTCAATCTTAACAATCCATTTTTCAAAGCTATTAATATTATAAGCAATGCCAATGGGTCACGGATAAGAGCTAAAGGTCCAGATAAAAAAGGGAGGAACCATTTTCGTAATGCTCCCTCAAATAGCAATAAAAAAAGATAGGTCCATATACCTATTTTAATTAATTTCTCAGCACTTTGTCTACTGTTTGTATAAACTGAATCTGTCATTTACTATGAGCCGAATGGCTAAACTATGTTTTATAATAATAAGAGTGGGCGTAAATTTTCTATAATTTTATCGAAATCATAATTATCAATAATAGTTTTAGAAGATGAAGTCCAGGATAGTTGATTTTTCAGTAGAATTTTTTCAAGATTTATGGTTATGGCATCGGTATCTTCTGTTTTAAATACAAACCCATTATTACCGTTTTTAACTAAATCGCAGGAACAACCTGTAAGGTCAGAAAGAAGTAAAGGAAGGTCAAAATTCATGGCTTCATTTACAGATAGACCCCAATTTTCACCTAAAGATGAGCACATAACAAATAAATCACCTATAGCATAATATTCTGCTATTTTAGATTGATTTACAAAACCGGTCAGAATAACTTGTTTTAATTGGTATTTCTCGATATAGTTCTCCATAGAGGTTCTTAATTCACCTTCACCCACCATTATAAGCCAACAATTTGGGCTGTTCAAACTTTTAAAAGCATGCAATAAATCTAGGGGTCTTTTTTTATCAATATATTTTCCTGAAAAAATAATGATTTTATCACTTGCTGGAATACCCAGCTTCATTTTTATATTAGAAATGTTAGGTTTTATAACTTTAAATTGTGCTTTAAATCTATCATTGTCCACTGCGTATGGGCACGAAACCAATCTCTTTTCCTTAATCTGATAACTCTTATAAAAAAGCTTGTTCTGTGAACCTATATAAAGGAACTTATCTATCCTGGGAAATAAAAAATACTTTAAACCAATTTTTTTTATTTTTTGCTTCAAACCTTTCTTATAATACTCATGGCTTAAAGGCATATCGTTCCTCAAACATATGGTGTGCCCCTTAAGTTTACCCAGCATTAAAACCATAAAATGAGTAAAATAGTTCCACCCATGTATAATTATTACAGCTTTAGGTTCACGAAATAATTGTTTGATCAACCCAAGATTTACCAACCCAAAAAAACCTTTTGATATGGAAGGCTTCCAGGAATAATTTTTAAAAAATCGGTAAGAATATCCATTTAATAATGGAATGTCCCATGTAATTTTGACTCCAAATTCTTTATCGAAACCTCCTTTTATAGATTCATCTGAACAATACCAAGCTTCGGTATTTACCCCTTGATCATTCATGTATTTGTACATAGGAGCAAAATACTGTATAGGATGAGAATTTATAAATATTATTTTTTTGGACATAAATCAAATTTAGCTTCTAAGAGTATTTTCAATTACTTCTGTTAATTTTTGGCCATAGTCGCCCCACGTCCAATTCTTAGCTGTTTCCATAGCTGCTTTGCCAGCTGCTTCAATCTTTTCTGGGTTAGCAATTAGATATTCAATTTGCTCTCTCAAAGCTTTGGTGGAACCTGCTTCAATAAGCCATCCGTCCTTATTATGGGTCATAATATCGGGTCCTGCAGTACGGTCTGTAGTAATTACAGGAGTGCCTTGAGACATTGCTTCAGTGATTACTAGTCCAAAACCTTCAAAAAGTGAGGGAAATATCAATACATCGCTTTCTCTCATTAGCTCAAGAACTTTGTCATTCGATAAGGTTGGTATCCAATTGTGTTTTGCCAAGCCATCATTTAAAGGTTTACAATTATCACTTGCTTTATAACCAACTATTGTTAATTCAACATGCTTCTTTAATGTTTCAACAGCAGTAAAAAGATTTGCAATCCCTTTTCTTTGGGTAAGCCCTCCAACGAATAATAGTTTTAATGGTCTTGTTTTACTTGGTTGGGAATATTTTTTTATGTTTGTGGTGACAGGGGGAAAACCATAAGGTATTACGTGTATTGGGGCTAATTGACCGGGATAAGATTTTAGTGTTTTTGCAGTAAAACTACTTGCAACAAAAATGGCATCTGCTAATTGTAATTCTTCATCTTTTTGTTTAAGTTTTTTTTCAGAATCATTGAAGCCCGTTAGGGTTGAGGCCCATTCTGGCCATTTTTCCTGTTCAATTGTTAAAAGCCTGTGTGATTCTCTCCAATATCCGATAGGTAGGTCATAAAAATTTTTGATACCCAAGCTTTTGGCTCTTCTAAAAGACTGTACTGCAAAATCCTCAAAACTATAAACTCCTCCAACATTTCTTTTTTGAGCTTTTACAAGATTTCGTGCTACTTTTTGGTCTAATCTTCTACTAACTGCATCTATATGAAATATTCCTGAGTCTTGATTAATTAGACTAGTTATACCGGCTTTTGTTGCTATTTGTCTGCAAATTTCGCTCAACGGACTTGTTTTTACATAGGGTTCTAAAACAGGGTCAAATCGTCTTCTTCTAATTTCTGAAAGGCCTTTGATATTACTTAAAAAATCCCAATATGTATTGGGAAAAACAGCTATTGTTGTATAATATTCATGTAAAAGACCTGCCTTGTAAATTTCCAATGAAGCAGATTTTGCATTGGTATTGTTGGTGATATGAGAAAATAGTAATTTCATTTTAATGAATTTGGTCCAATCATTTTGCATCAGTTTAATGTCGACAATTAGTGCAGTTTTTTGTTTAGGTTTTCATTTCTTGTAAGAAATTTTACACATTGCACGGCTTATTTTCAAAGGCTAGAATATCATCGTTTTTCTAATAATCTAATTACAGTCTTAAGTGGTAGAACAACTTTAAACCTTCAAGGAGTCTAGGAATAATTTTGCAACTTTGGTGACCGTGGTATCAATTTTGGGAATAGCTTGAGAATTTTTAATCAATTTATTGAAATCTCCAACTTGGTAATTCATCACAGTAAAATTGTTTTCTTTTATCTTTACTTTAGTTGTCCAATCTCTTGCAACACATAGCACCGGTAAATTATGAAGATGCATTGCAGCAACTGATCCGCTTTTTTCGGACAGAACCAAGGGAGTTGTAGAAATACCATAATCTGCATCTGATAGAATATTGGAAATTTCTTTTCTGGGTTTCTCCCCCAATATTTCAAAATTTACGCTATTTTTTTTGCAGATTATTGACCAATTAGTTAGTTCTTTTCCATTTCTACCAACGAAAATCATTTTCATAGATAAGTTGTTTGTGCTAGCGAAATTTTTTGCTTCCATGATAAAGGAATCAATAGGGGAGTTGGGTTGAATTCCACCAAAAACTAAAAAGTTAAGATTTTTACTCTTGTGGATCAACTTTTTTTTATCGCTAATTATGCTATCTATTTTATTTTCCCTGGGAATATTTGAAAACAATGGTAAGTAGCTAGAATTAAACCCTATATCATCAAGTATTTGGCGATATAAGTGAGTCTGGGTGTGAACTATACTTGGTTTTATTTTTTGTAATAAAGAGCGTATTATCTGTATTTGTACTTTTCCAATTAAAATATCTTTAATACTGGCACCAACTTCTATTCCAATAGCTAATTCATGAAACATAATATGCCATTTTCTTCCTTTGCCTAATTTTAGAAGTTTTGAGCTTATACCAATTGGTATTCCTTTTTGGGAAAAAGAATAAGGTACATATTGTAAACTTAGCCAGTTAGGATTTATCTTATCTATCCATGAGTAAGCTAATTTATAACGTTTTTTTTGGGCTAGTGTATTAGGTAATCTATAAACTTCTACATTAACACCATCTTCATTTTGAGTAGTTTCTTCTGGTTTGGAGACCGAACCGTCATTAATAGCAAGTATACCGACTGTAATGCCAAGTTTGTATAAAGTAGCGCAGAGTCTTCTGGTATAATCTCCAACACCGTCACGACCAGGATCTACACTTCCGCATATAAAGATGACTTTCATTTTAAAAATTTTCTGTAGTACATTTATAGTAACACATCCATCTTAAATTTATGTCTTTAATCCTTTAATGAAGAAAGCAAAATTTACAATATGAAATAATGCTTCTCTGTAAAGTGATTTAATAACTGACGGTTTTTTGTATTTTATATTTGATAAATTAAAGTGGTCACCTACTTTGTTCCATTTTATATCCCAAATATCCTCTAGCCAAAATTTTCTAAAAGTATATTGGTCAAGGAGCTTTAAACTTTCACGATCATACCAGTAAAATTCTTCTTCCTTAGGATTCTTAAAAATGATACCTTGTTTAATCCATCCATCGGTCCATTTTTGGGGAGCAGGTGCCAAACCATCGCCTTCTTGCTTCGCATAATTATAGCTACTATGGTACATTCTTAACCTATGATACCAAGGTTTACTATTGGCTATACTTTCTAAAATACAATAGTATCTCATTTTTGCTCTTTGTCTGCTAAGAGAAAGTAGATTGCAGTGTAAAAATTTAATTTCATTTAAAAAAAGGGTAGGTGAGTTTTCGTTAAACGGAATGCGCGTACTATGTATAAATTCTGGTTTGTGTTTGCTGCCATCATCTATAAAACCTAACGGCCACCCTCCTTGTTCTTCATACCTTATAACTTGTTTTACACCATCATAAAATGTAGGTTTTTCAAAAAATAGGACAGTACCTGCTTCACTTGATCTAATATTTTCCCATTCATTAGATTTTAAGGAGCTGAAAGCTAAAATCTCGTCAGCATCTATAGCCAATAGAATATTGTTTTCACCGTATTTTTCTCTTGCTGTATTAATTAATAGTGTTTGTCTTTCTGCTTCATTAAAAGCAGTAGAATTATTTTCAATAATATCCACTTTTGGATATTTTTTAGCTATTAACATTCCATTGTCATCAGAGTTTTGATTTGCAATTAGTATATGATCTGCAAAGCAAGAAGTGGTTTTTAAGAAAGTATCTAGGATCCACTCTTCATTTTTTATTGGAGTTAGGACGACTATTTTTCTATAATTCAAATCCATATACTTATTTATATTTTATAATCAATTTTTGATGAATTCTTCATAAGCCACTGTTTAAAATTCTTTAAAAGATATGGGTTAGCATTTATTTAAAAGTAGCGGGTTTTGATGTCCTTATTTAGTATTTAATTTTCTTACTCCAATTTTTTTAGCAGGAATACCTCCCCATATTTCGAATGCGGGTATAGGTTTTGTAACCACTGCACCAGCACCAATTATACAACCATCACCTAAATTAACCCCAGATAATACTACGACATTTACACCTAACCAAACATCTTTACCAATATTAATGGCTTTTTTGCTATCCGGTTGCCTTTCATTCTTTGGTAATAATTCTGTGGAATGATTATGGTCAATAAATTTACATCCAGAAGCGATCATACTGTCTTTTCCTATAATTATACGATCAGTGATGTTAAACTCACAGTTAGCACCGAGAAATACATTTTCATTTATAATTATCGACGGTCCTTTTTCCCATATACCATCATATTTAAAAAGGATGTTGGATTCTAACTGACAGTTATTACCTATTTCAACTTGGTGCGGCCAGGTAATACTAGTTTTTGGAAGGTTTGTTCCTTTACCTATTTGCATACCTAAAAGACGATAATATTTCTTTCTTAAAAAGGAAGTAATAGATGCTAAATATCGAAATCTAAATACGAAAAAAACCTTTTGTATAAATTTGCTAACCACTTTTTTTTAATTAATGTAGTAGACGTTTGTAGTCTACCGTGTATTGTAAACTTTGGTTTCTTTCACCAATTTTTTTGGCGGGTACACCTCCCCAAATTTCAAAAGGAGGTACGGATTTTGTTACTACAGCTCCAGCAGCTACTAGACAACCTTTTTGTAACGTTACACCAGGTAAAATCATAGCTCGGGTACCGATCCATACATAATCTTCTATTGTAACGGGTTTGTTTTGTCCTTGAAAATTGGGAGAGTAGGGGTCATGGTCCGCTGTTAATATTATTACTTCTTCAGAAATAGAAACATTTTCACCTATGGTAATAGTTCCTCTTGCATCCATTCTACATTTTGCATTGATCACACAATTATTACCCATTGTAAATCTAGAAGAGTTGTCAAAACTACAGTTTAACAAAATATAGCTTTTCTGGCCAATGTTATGTTTCATTATGGTTCTATAATACCATAACCTAAGTCTATGACTTGGTATTTTGGCAATGACTTTATTGCATATATATAATTTTAATTCCGCAAAAAAATATTTCATTTACTAATGTTCTAGAAGGATGTTTTTAGTTTGAATATTTTAAAAAAGCCATATCCACTATGTGTTGCTAATTGAACCGTACCTATAATTATATTTAAAAATAACACTCCTGTTAAGCTAGTAACATCTGTGACCCAAATAGCAAGACAAAGTGTTGCTAAATTTAGGGGAATTGAAATGGTGGGATTTATTATCCAGCCACGGCTAGAATAGAGTGAGAATACAATTCCTGAAAAAACACTTAAACAACCTCCAATGACCGCTAAGAATAATTCAAATTTTAAATTGGCGTATTGCGGTCCTAAAACCCAAAGAATTGCTTCTGGAAATAGATAGACGAATCCAATTAAAATACCGAAAATACCTATAACTAGAATTTGAACTTGAATAAATCTTTTAAATAATAAATTAAACGTGTTTTCTAATCTTGCAAATCTAGGTACAACCAACATACCAAAAATGATGGAGACTAAATTAATAACCATTGCTATTCTACCTAATGCACCTATTTCTGCAATAGAAGTGGTAGAACCAAAAATAGATAAAATCCATATCGTAATTTGACCAGATATACTGTAATAAAGTGCTTCTGGTAATACCCTTTTAACCGTAACAGACATTTTCTTTTTTAATGCAGTTGAAGGTTTTTGGTGCCAGTCGGCATATGGTTTAGCTATTTTCTTTAAGTTGAAATTGCCTAAGATTTGTGGAATGCTTGCTGAAAATATTGCTACCACAGCAAAAGGAAACAGGATAAGGGACAAGCCTAAAAGAAATAACCTGCCTAAGTTAACAAGAACTAGGTTTTTTTGTAATGGAACTATATCTTGTTTAAGTTTTGGCGCTATTTGTAAAAGAACATCCGATAGTTGCGTGTAAAACACTGGTATTAAACCTAGAACTATAAGAATGGTCATTAAAATACTTGCATCATTTATATATAATAAATACGAAAGAATGGGTATGCCTAATATTAGGCTGCCTATTGCAAATTTTTTTCTAAAGTCAAAACCTGTTACTAAAACTTCGCCCAGTTTTTCTTTATTTTTCCAGACCTTGCCGCCTTCAGACATTACTGCTATGGGGATCCCTGCATTTGCGAGCATTACCATGGTACTTAGCATGGTATTAGCCAATGTATATAAAGCATATTCATCAGTGGATAAAAGCCTAATAACCAAAACTCCACTTAATAGACCTATAGCTTGCACCCCAACTTGTGCTGTGCCGGTTACACCTAATAGTTTTGCCCAATCTGTGGCCCTTTTGAAAAGAGGGTGAGATTTTATTTTTTTTAGCATTTAAAATTAAGAACTGATGTTTAGAATTAAAATTCTATATGGTATTATATAGCTAGCTTTTAAATTGGAGCGGGCTGTTTTTAGCCTTATTTTGAAACTTGCTTTTTAATTTTAAAATAGGCTTTTCCATTATACGATATGAAATTTCCGCAAAGACTAAGCTAATTAAAATCCTTAAGCTTGTAACCATTAATAAATTTGAGAAACTACCTGAAACCCTTAATGGTTCCAAGGCTAAAAATATAAGATAATGGTAGACATATATGCCATATGAGCGTTGTCCAAACCAAAGTAAAATTTGGTTGCCTAAAATTTTATTAGAAGGATATTTTACTGCAAACAAGATGATTATGAGTGCCAAAATGTTTGTAGCTACAAACCCCCCGTAGCGCCATATGGTATTGTCTACATCTAAAAACAATACCAAAAAACCTAATATAATTAAGAGTAGAAATAATCCAATATTTGGTTGAATTTTTATATTGAACGAGGTTTTATTTTCACTTAATGCTATTGCGGCTAAACCACCAAGCATTATAGCATCAATTCTGCAAAAAGTAAATCTATAAGAATCTATAGAAAAGAAACCAAAATGCATGGGTTCAATGGTATTTGTATAAAATACCCATATTCTAAACACCGTAATTATAAGTATGCAAATGCCTATAATGGTAATTTGTTTCTTTTTAGACAGTTTAAAAATTAGACCTGCCATTAAAATGGGCCAAAATAGATAAAAGTGCTCTTCAACTGATAATGACCATAAGTGAACTAAGGGACCTAAATAGGATTCATTCACAAAATTCACAAAATAAAAAAGACTAGAAAGTACAATTAATAATGGACTTTCATTACCTGTAGGAGAAATAAAAGACTGGTATATTAAGTAAAGAATAATGCAAACCGCCAGCGGAGGTAGTAATCTTAGAAATCTTTTAATATAAAAATTAAAGTAAGAGATATTACCATAAAGGGTAAACTCTTTTAAAAGAATAGCAGTGATCAAATAACCACTAAGAACAAAAAAAAGATCTACTCCTAAAAAGCCACCGCTAATTTTACCATAAGAAGCATGCACCAATAAAACGCATATTACGGCAATGCCTCTTAAACCATCTAAGCTGGGATTATATTTAAATATATGTGACATAATTTTATAAAAAGAACTGTTTATCTTTTATTTCTGATCACCATATCCGTAATTGCTATTTGCCTCGGTATCATTAAGTACCACCATCATATTTTTTAGTTTATTGTTACTATATATGTCATTTAGAATTTTAACATCCTTCTTAAGCGAAAAATTTTGCCTTACTATAAAGACAGTGGCGTCTATATTAGGCACAAAAGCAAAAGCATCGGCTACTTTACCTATAGGTGCAGAGTCTATAATAATATGATCATAGTGTTGTTTCAATTCTTCGATTAGCGAGCCTATTCTTTCATGAAGCATAAGTTCACCTGGATCTGCTGGTATAGGACCAGATCCGATGACATCTAAATTTTCATAATTTGGTACCTTGACCAATAGGTCTTTACTTGTCCATTTATGATCCATAATATAATCTGTAATACCAATACTCTCTTTTAAGTTTAAACGCTGCAATAATTTAGGAGCCCTAAGATCAAAACTTAAAGCAACTACTTTTTTTCCGCTTAGGGCCAAACTAGCTGCAAAATTAATGGTGAAAAAAGTTTTACCTTCCCCGGCATTGCTAGAAGTAACCAATAAAACTTTATTTGCTTTGTCTATGGTCAAATAACTCAGGTTAAAACGCATAAGCCTGAACAATTCTGCAATGGCACTAGTATTGTTTTTATGAACAATTAGATTTTTACGATCGGTGTTGTGCGATATTTGACCTAATAAAGGGGCGTTTGTAAATTTTTCTATATCTCCTATTGCAGAAATTTTATTGTTTAATTGGTCTTTGACAAAAACAAATGAGAATGGAATAAATAGACCAAAAATTAATGCTCCCAAATAAATAGAGGTTTTATTAGGGCTTACCGGAAAACGACCTGCCTTAGGTGGATCTACTATACGTGTATTTGATATAGGCGCTTCTAACGATAATGCTTCTTCCTCTCTTTTTTGAAGTAAGTAAAGATATAAGTCTTGTTTAATTCCTTGATCTCTATTGATAGTTTGTAATGCACGTTCTGCAGTGGGTACCTTAGCTATTTTGGCTTGAGTTCTATAAGAATTAGCTTTTACATTTTTTTGCGCAATGAGTAAGCCATCTTTAATATTTCTAAGATTTTCTAAAATATCTATTCTAAGATCTGTTAAAGTTCTGTCAAGGGAAACTACCAAAGGGTTATCTGCCGGTGTGGTGCGAACAAGCGTCTTCCGTTCCAGTTGTTTAGAGTTGAATTGAGAAATTAAACCCGATAACGTTGGATCTTGTATATTCAATGAGCTAGGTACCAATCTTTCATCTCCATTTTGTCTTAAATAACTTTCTATAGAGTTTAAGATGTCTATTTGAGTTTGATATTCATCTAATTGTCTACTTGCCAGTTGAGCACTTTGTAAATAAACTGCAGCATCAGAACTTATATTGGTAAGGTCGTTTTGTTGTTTATACGTTGCAACATCATTTTCCACACTTGCAATTTCTCCTGTCAATAATTTTAGTCGTTCATCAATAATTTCAATAGTACCTATGGCCAATTGATTTTGGTATTTGACCGATTCTTCGGCATAGAGTTCAATTAGCGTTTGTAAAATATCTTTTCCTCGTTGTGGAATGGCATCTAACAAACTTAGGGATAGTAAACTACCTGTTGTGTTTACCGATTCCACTACTAATTGTCCACTATAGTTTATTGCCATATCTTCAATATTGGTGAATCTGGTCTGTATTGGGGTTACATCTATAAAATCTTTGGTGTAATGTGGGTTTCTAATAACCTGAAAAAATTTCTTACCTGTATGTATGGTATCACCAAATTGGTAAGTGCCGGCTTGTACTTCTGTAGAAGCCGTGGTACTTTTTAGATTAAAACTTAATGAATCTATTGGGCTAATTATTAAGGGCAAGCTAGACGTGGGCTGCGATGCTCTACTTGAAAGAAGGTAAAAAGGTATATTTCTCCAATATATGTCAATGTCTTTAACTTGACCCTCAATACTATAAGCCACATTGAGAGCTAACTCTTCCATTACCTTTTCCATAAAATAGGAAGATGTAATGATACCTATTTGATCTTCAATATTAGTGGAAGGTTTCACCAAGCCTAAATCTCCTAAGGACTGCTCAGAATTAGTTGAAGACCCTTTATCCTTATCCTTGATTAGTACCGTACTGGTAATTTGATATTGGGGTATGGCTTTATACCTTAAATATAGAAAGGCCGCCAACACACATAAGAAAATACCAATTGCGAAGAGATACCAGTGTTTTATATATGAAGCTAAAAAATCTCTTATATTGGTGTTATCTGAGTTCACTGTACTTGAATTAAGTTCAAACATAAGGTTGAGGTCTATCTAAAATTTAATATCACTAAAGATGCAGCGGAAATAATACCTAAAACCAATGAAATATTAGATCTGGTTAGGCTAGATTGATCTTTACGAGCGGTTACCGGTTCAACATACACAATATCATTGGGTTGTAAATAATAATACGGCGAATCTAAAATGGCCTTGTCGTTTAAATCTAATTGGGCTACGGTACGTACTCCATTAGCTTCATTAATGATCTTAATATTTTCTCGTTTTCCATAAATGGTCAAATCACCGGCCATGCCCAAGGCTTCTATTAAATTAATGCGCTCTGAAGGCACTAGAAAAGTGCTAGGACTTCTAACTTCTCCCAAAACGGTTATTCTATAATTGAGGTAGCGAATACTAACCATAGGATTGCCAAGGTAATTGGTCAGTAAGTTGGTTAGACTCAATTTGGCTTCTGCCTTTGTTTGTCCCCCAATTTTTATTCTACCTAAAATTGGAAAGTCTATAATACCGTTTTCATCTACCAGATAGCCTTCTTGAGAGTTGACGGATGCCGAGTTAGTTGATGTTGTGTTAGAAGAAATACGATTAAAAGGTGCTGCCGCTGCAGGATTGGCATCGGTAACCGAAATCTGCAATAAATCACCTGTTTGAATTATAGGTTGTTTTGGTTTTAAGGTAATGTCTTCTGTGAGCAATTTTTCATCACCATAATTGCTAAAGTACCCTAGGTTTCTTCGTGAACATGAGAATATTAGGGGTAGGAGAATGAAAATGATGATGTTTCTCTTATTGATTACGGATTTCATATAAAATATATAGTGTTAATTTTCTAATGGCAATATAAACTTAATTAAAATATTGGTAGCTGGTAAATGGACTAATAGGCTTTTTTGTCATTCATGAAAATGTTGGTAACGGTGTTTGTAATTATTTGAATATCAAGAAGTATAGACCATTTCTCCATATAAAAAATATCATATCTCACTCTGTTAATTATATCCGATTTACGTAAAATCTCTCCTCTATATCCTTTTACTTGCGCCAGACCGGTAATGCCCGGTTTTAAAAAATGACGTACCAGGTATTTTTCAACAGATGTTTCGTATTGTTTGGTGTGAACTTCCATATGTGGTCTTGGACCCACAATACTCATGTCTCCTTTAAGCACATTAAAGAATTGTGGTAATTCATCTATACTGGTTTTTCTTAAAATTTTACCGAGTTTGGTTACACGCATGTCATTTTTTGTAGCCATTTTGGTGTCGCTGTCGTCACTTTTGGTCATGGATCTAAATTTGTAACACCAAAACGTATTTTTATTGACCCCATGACGTTTTTGCTTAAAGAATAAAGGCCCTTTTGAGTCTAGTTTCATTAACATAAAGACCAAAGGTGTTAGCCATGAAAGAACGAATATGATCACCAACAACGAAAAGGTAATATCGAAAATTCTTTTTATTAAATTTGAATATTCTAAGTCTAAAGGAGAGGCCCTTAAGTTTAACACAGGAACGGAGTCATACAATTCAATAGACATAGCCCTTGAAAATAATTCTTTATTATCGGGTATAATCTTTATCTTTTTTAAGCTATTATCGGCAATATTCATAATATGCTTTATCTCATCTTTTGACAGTCTTGATGCCAAACAATATACTTCTTCAATTTTATTATTGAAAATATATTCATAACTACTTTCAATATCCCCTAAATAGGTTGGACTGTTAGATTTAGAGTTGTCAAAATAGCCCATATACCGGTATCCATATTTTGGGATGTCGAAAATGCGGCGGATTTTTTTAAGGTTCTTGTCTCTGCCTATTACCACTGTTCTGGTATGTACATACTCTTTAGTTCTAACAAGATTTCTAGACCAGTAAAAAAATATTCTAAATAGCATTAACAATGCACAGATCATTAAATAAACCAGGCTTAGGTATTGCCAAGAATATGGGTAAGGTTTAAGAAATGCAAAAGAGGTAAAGTAGACCAGCCCGAATAGTATATAGAGTTTAAAGAAATTTTTAAGACTCTGACTAAAACTTTCTCTTCTTGCCGTAGGGTAAAAGTCTAAACTATAGGTAACAAAGAACCAAGCAAGATTAATAAATACAATTGTGAATGCATTTTTATAGGTCACTGGTGTTAATGCATATAACACTATATTGACAATCAATATATGCGCTAAGAACGAAAGTGGAATAACAAAAAATGACTTTTTCAATTCACTAGGATTAAAACTTGATTAGGGACGTAAAGTATGGTATTAAAGCTTTTTGGTAGATTTGGAAATCTAATACCATTGCTTGCTTTGAGTAAAAGGAATTCGGATTACTTATTGTTTAAAAAAAAAACTGAATTTTGAATTGGGTATAGCGCTCCGCATTGTCAGCCCCATTTTATAGAACCAACCGTAGCTGTGAAATTTTGAAATGAAGTTACTTTAAACCTTCATTAAATTTTTACGGGGGAGTAAAATGTTAAACAAACTTAAGTAGCTTAAAGTTGCATTCCAAAAATTATCGACAACGAAATTATAAATTATGAAATACAAATATTAATTGAAGTTTTACTTGAACATTGGCATAAATTAATGACAATTATTATCAATTTTCATGTGATGTTTTTGAATATGTAAGAATGAAATAGAGGATTATAGTGTGCGTTTAATTGATGAATACCCTAATGTTCGTAATGTAGATGAAATTCAATTTTCTAACCATTCGTATGACTTTGGTTACTTGAGTAATAAGGGAAATTAAAAAAAGGAAACTATAAGTGTAAACGAACTTTTATACAAGGTCTCTAATTTTCATATTAAGAACAACTCCCATGCCTTCTAGAACTAACCTAACACGTTTTTTACCTACTTCTATAATTTCTGCTTTTTGATCTTTTAATGCGCCATATTTTATAGCTACTCGGTCGCCAGATTCTAATTTGGTTAAGCTGTAGTTTTCTACGGTATCATTGGACAACCATTTTTTTAAGGTTTCCATTTCAATATCGCGGACTATAGCAGGTTTCCCCAACCAGAATAAATAGCGAACAACACCAGGAATCTCAAATACTTTTTGTCTTTCTGACTCTGCAATTTGGACAAATACATAAGACTTAAATAAAGGCACTTCAATGGTTTTTTTGCGATCACTCCATTGTTTGACCTCTTTTATCATAGGGCAGTAGACATCTATATTATGATCCAGTAATCGTTCAGATACCTTTTTTTCATTCTTGGGTTTTACATAAAGTACATACCAGTTTTTCAACATATGTGCAAATAAGGGATTGCTTAATAAAGTAACTATTTTTTTGCTTTTCTAGTATTTCAATAAGTCTAAAATAGGAATTTTACAATAAGGGATTTATCATTTATAGCTATTGAGTTAATAAAAGATGTTGTGAAGATGAATAGATATGTACTTGAATTTAAATAAGTAAGAAAAAGATTACTTTTGTATATACTATTTTGACATTGTTATCGTTTTATACTAAACCCCCAAATCTAATTCTATGATATTCTTAAGCTTATTCAAATCTGTGGTTTCCAAAGGAAATACCTTAGCGCTATCTGAAAATGAAGTTTCAAATGAACTTGATATATTGTTGAACGATTTAACCATCGATACTGAAAAGGATGAAGAGTACGGCAATACTTTTGGTAAAGATGACGCCTCTGAGGTTACAGACTTAGAAAGACAAATAGAGGAGAACCAAATTCTTTATGCTCAAATGATGAACGAAAGAATGTTACGAACTAAAAGAAAATTAATGTAAGTCCTTTGGGTGTTTGCCCAGTATAACTTTAATAATAACCACAATTATCTACATAAAAAAGCTCTCAAGAAATTGAGAGCTTTTTGTGGTCTGAATGGGAATTGAAACTATCTGATATTCAAGTTTGTATTATCCTGAATTTTCGGATGATAAGAATTATAAAGTGTCTGAAATTAATAGGTCTGTATTTAAGAAATTTAAAAGTTGCCGTATTGATTATAAAAAAGATGCATCTTCTTATGCTACCAAAAATTTAGTAGATTTAAAATCAGCCTTGCTTGAGGCTAAGAGTGAAAGTGTTCCAACATCATTTGATTTTGAAAAGTGGCCAACTAAACAGGCTGCGACTTGATCGGACTCTTTTTAGTTTATCATGTATTCAAAAGAACAGAAACAAAAAATGCCCCATTTATATGGGGCATTAATATAGTTACTCAATTTATTTTAATCCTCTAGTTGCATAGAAAAATAGATTTTATACTCAACGCCATTATCCTCTATCACAACATAACCGTCGCGATCATTCACCGTTAAGGCATAATCTTCACTGGATAAAGCCCCTGTTAATAACGTGGTGGGATAATTGAAATAATTCTCTACAACAACCTTTTCATTTTTACCTGTTACGATTCTCTTTATAGTATAATCCCCAATATCTTCATTGAAAGTCAAAAGAATCTGTTTCGCAGAAGTAGCATTGCTATCGCTATATAGCTTTGACTCAGCAACCTCTAAAGTTGGGTGCTCTGAAGGCAGTTGTGTAATAGTAATGCTGTAACCGATGTAATCTAAGGGATAAATCGTATAGTTACTGGAATAAGCCACTTCATAGGTTCCCGTCGGCATGTATTGGCGAGATGAAAGATCAACGATAAGGTTTCCGTTAGCATCTACTTCTTCACTATATACATAATAGTAATTACCCATTCCATCACTTAGCAACACATTACTTCTTGTTCTTAAAAAGTTTGAGTTGGCATAACCAATAACAGGACCATTAAACAAATTTTCCCCTACTATTTTAAAAGTCCCATCTTTGCGCACCGAAGCAGTACTAATAGAATTAACTACCGGTTCCTTGGCAAAAACTACCTCTATTTTGTTTCCTTCGCTATTGACAAGGTCAAATACTTCATCCCCATCGGCATTTCGTATGACCAATTTAAAATCGGTACCTTCTGCCGGCAAAACACTTGGAAGTTCCGGCATCTCAACCCTAACCCCTGATGTAATGGATGTATTATACTCATCTTTTTTAATCAATTCATAATAGATTCCATCTTTTAACAGGAAAAATTCATGATCATCCACAGCATCATCCTTTATATATACAAACAAATCTAAATAATACCCTGGCCATATTGCTTTCTCAACAGGTATTGGATTGCCATCGTTATAAGGGGTTACCACCTTTGTGAAATTCGATCTTCCTTTAAGTAGCCTAAATCCGTCAGATTCATCGGTATTTTCACTTGCTATCGAAACTTCAAGTGCAAATCTGTTATTTATATAGGAATCGGGTAGGGTTGCCGTTATTTCCTTGGTTTCTTCATTAATACTCTTTATCTCGAGGTCAAAGGACTCCAAATCACTGAACAACCGTACCTGTATACTATCGCGATAAGGTGTGAGTTCATTCACCTCGAACGTTATATCGCCTCCTAAAGGCACATCAGCAAATTCACTTGAAACAAAACCATCTATTCTCACTTCGTCAAGTGGCCAATTCTTAGCCAAAACAAGAATCTCATTTGTTGTGCCGTCGGCTCCTGTCACTGTATATTTGACCGGAGAAGAATAATCAGTTATTCCGGCGGGATCAGGCTCCAAAGTAGCTCCTTCAGAAACCTCGATCTGTGCTTTTAAATCTGTTATATCGGCAAAGGTGAACGTGTAGTACAAGGTATCTATATCTGCCGGATTTTGTCCGTAAAATCCCGTGCTATAACTACCCGAATTCTCAAATGTTACCAGTGTAATTTCATTTTCGGAATCAGATTTGTCCAATACGGCCGTGTATTCCTTTTGGGATTCGTCCTCAGCTGTTACCGTATATTTAACCGGACTGGTAAAATCTACCGTTTCTTCCGAAGCGGGTTCTATATCTGCCATTTCAGAATAGGTGATTATCGGTGCCAAAGCAGTTAAATCTGTGGTAGAAGGAAAAGTATAAAAGATACTGTCGTTCCTGATTGCGGCCGTATAATCTTCATTGTCAATACTTATCTTAAATGAAATAATCTCTTTGGCATCACTCAAAACCTCCTCTTCTGGAGTATCAGGCGAATCATCGGATTCATTTTTAGAACATCCTAAAAAAGACAAGGTCAATAAAAAAAGTGCAATAGGTTTTTTAAGCATAATTTGATTGTTTGTTGAATTGGTTTAACGATGAAAATATTATTTCATTGTCTTTAAAAACATAAACAGGGGAATCCCAATATGTTTTACTTTCTACGCATCATTTCTTTTTAAAACAGGAAGGGGTTAGCTACTTTTTCCATGTAACAAAACGAAATAAAACTTTTCATTTTCATATAATGCAATCATAAGTCAATGATATATGTTTAGGGGTTTTGTAAATGAATTTACCTGCTTTACCTCCATGAGAAAGAACGGCTAAATGACTTATATGTGGATAATTGAGATGAGGAAGTATATCTCTGGATATTTGTTCATAATGAGTATCGCCTGCTAAAATCATATTATTGCATTTAGATTTAATTGTCAATATTAATCCTGAAATATTTCTGTTCTTATGAAAGTTGTTTATTTTGTTGAGGTTCTATGCCATGTCTTAATTTAACATGTTGTAGAAGTCGAGAATATGATACTTGGCATATTTCACAGGTAGATATTTTTACGATTTGGAGTTTCTGTTGATGGTGAATAGCCTCAAATATAATCGAGTATTTAAAATTGCCAATTGTGCACCTTGTCTTTATGGACAGACAGCTTGTAGAAATAAATATGGGTGTAATTTTAGCTGGGAAAAGATTTACCGTACACTCTATAAACGCAAAAATCCTAATTAGTTATTTAGTAACTAATTAGGATTTGTATTTGCGGTCTGGACGGGACTCGAACCCGCGACCCCCTGCGTGACAGGCAGGTATTCTAACCAACTGAACTACCAGACCGTGGCGTTTAGCGAGTGCAAATATACACCGCATTTTCAATTGCACAAACATTTTTCTTTATTTTTTTTAATACTAGAGAAACTTATTTCTTTCTACTAGAAAAGTATTGAGCACTGTAGAGAAATCTTGGCGAATATTTACGTCTACATATTTGATTTTATACTGGGCGCATTTCATTTTTATTTCATTTAAATATGCTGTAACACGTTCATTATAAGCTTCCTTAATATTTTCTGCATATAAGTCTAAATGCTCTCCAGTTTCTACGTCGACAAATCTTTTGGGTGTATTTTCAAAATTGAAGAATAATTCTCGCTGTTTATCAATCGGGTGAAAAAGTACGACATCATGCTTATTAAATTTTAAATGACGTAGTGCTTCAAACAATTCCGCATCATTTTTTTCGGTCTGAAACATATCCGTGAACAAAAAAATTAGACTTCTGCGCTTAATATTTTCTGCAATCTGATGTAAATAGGTGTATGTTTTTGTCTCCTTTGGTGGATTTTTCGCTATTCCGACAGCACTTAATTGTGCCAAAAGCATTTGAAAATGACGTTCGCTTCCTTTTTCCGGAGCATAATAACTATAAGAATCGGAGTAGATGCTTAGTCCTACCGCATCACGTTGCCTTTTTAGTACGTTCATTAACGCTGCTATACTCAAGACGCTAAAACCAATCTTATTTAAGGAATCAATACTTAAATTGTCTACTTCTGGATAATACATAGAAGCCGAATTATCCAAAATCATATGGCACCTTAAATTGGTCTCTTCTTCATATCTCTTGGTATAGAGTTTATCTGTTTTTGCAAATAATTTCCAGTCTATGTGCTTGGTGCTTTCACCATTGTTATAGATTTTATGTTCTGCAAATTCCGCAGAAAATCCATGAAAGGGACTTCGGTGAATTCCGCTGATAAAACCTTCCACTACTTGATTGGCAAGAAGCTCAAGATTGGAAAATAAGGACGATTTGTTTAACTCTGATTGTAGATTCACATTACTAAAGATAGTGAAGACAGCCGAACTATATAAATGGAAAGAATTAAAATTGCCATAAATAACAAGAGCCGGCAATTGCCGGCTCTATGAACTTATTTTATTATAACGTATATCAGTTTTTACAAAGCTGCATCAATAGCGTCTGTATAAACTTTTTTAGGTGATACACCTACTTGTCTACTTACTATTTCACCGTCTTTAAAAACTAAAACTGTCGGTATATTACGTACACCATATTTAGCGGCAAATTCTTGATTTGCATCTACATCAACCTTACCAACAACAGCTTTGCCGTCATATTCAGTACTAACTTCGTCTATGATAGGACCTACCATACGACAAGGACCGCACCATGCTGCCCAAAAATCTACTACTACAGGTTTATCGCTTTTTAAAACTACCTCGTCAAAAGTAGCATCTGTTATTTCTAATGCCATTTTATTTACTTTTATTGATTATGCAAATTTAGTCAATTATTCTTCTGTTTCCTTACGTGCCCACAATTCGTTTTGCCTATACGGGTATCAAGCTAATTTATCAATTTTTAGGGCTATTTTCTTACATAGTACTGCTAAATAAAAGTTATAATCTACAGTACATACGAATGTTAATACCTGTTTATTGGCTTTTTAATGTACGTATATATACGTTAATTGAGCTTAAAATGAACGTCTTGTTGTTCTAAAAGTTGTAATAACTCACTAGAAATGTGCACTTTTTGTCGTCTACTATTTAAGTTCACCTTTATTTTTTCTTGCATTTCGTAGACCACGAAATTAATGGCATGTTCTCCTTTATGGTTTTCAAAGGTATCTTTTAATGTTTTGACCTTTTCTTCTTTTAGTTCGGCAATATTGAGTTTGATGGTCAGTTTTCTAGCGTATGTTTCCATAACTTCTTGCAGTAGCATAAAACTGTTGAATTGCATTCTGGGATCGCCTTTTTTGCCTGTTTCCTTATTGGTCCACCCATCTCTAACAAATAATTTTACGTATGCGAATGAATTTATCATTAAGAAATGTCTGAACTTTAGGTATTCTTCACCAAAAATTCTAAACTCAAAGGAGTCGGTATAATCTTCCATGGTAAACGCTGCCCAGCCTTTTCCGTTTTTGGAGACTCTATGTTGTACATCGGTAATTACTCCGGCAAATGTAAGTTCTCTGTTTACATAACTAGGTAAATCATTAACGCAGCCAATATTTGCATTGCAGAAGGCTTTTATTTCTGTTTTAAAGTCGTCCAACGGGTGACCAGATATATAAATACCCACCACTTCTTTTTCTCTTCGTAATTTTTCCATGGTACCCCATTCTTCGCATGGTGGCACAACGGGTTCTGGTATTTGTACTTCACTGGCATCACCAAAGAGACTTACTTGCGAAGAGTTTTCGTTTTCTTGGTATTTGGCGCCGTACTTAATTACTTTTTCCAAAAAAGTAATGCCATCGCCTTCATCATGAAAATATTGCGCCCTATGTGTAGTGCCAAAGGAATCGAAGCCACCGGCAACTGCCAAGTTTTCAAATGCTTTTTTATTCGCTGCACGTAAATCGATTCGTTTGGCAAAATCGAATACCGATTTGTAGGGTCCAACATCTTTTCTGTTCTCTACAATGGTTTCAACCGCACCGCGACCAACGCCTTTAACCGCACCCATACCAAAACGCACGGCACCGGCATCGTTAACGGCAAACTTGTAGTACGATTCGTTGACATCTGGACCAAGAACTTCTAAGCCCATACGCTTACATTCCTCCATGAAGAAAGTTACCTGCTTAATGTCGTTCATATTATTACTCAATACCGCCGCCATATATTCGGCAGGGTAGTGAGCTTTGCAATAGGCAGTTTGGTAGGCGATCCATGCATAGCAAGTGGAGTGCGATTTGTTAAATGCGTACGCTGCAAAGGCTTCCCAGTCTTTCCAAATTTTCTCCAGTTTATCAACGGCATGTCCTTTTGCAGAAGCTTGATCAATGAACTTTGGCTTCATTTTGTCAAGTACGTGCTTCTGCTTTTTACCCATCGCCTTACGCAAGACATCGGCTTCACCCTTGGTAAAGTCCGCCAACTTTTGCGAAAGGAGCATCACCTGCTCTTGGTATACCGTAATACCATAGGTTTCCGCTAAATATTCTTCACAGGCATCCAAATCATACACAATTTCTTCGGTACCATGTTTACGGGCGATAAAACTTGGTATGTATTCCATCGGACCTGGTCGGTACAAGGCGTTCATAGCAATAAGATCCGCAAAAACGGTAGGCTTTAACGAGCGCATGTGTTTTTGCATTCCAGGAGATTCATATTGGAACACCCCAATAGTTTCCCCTCTTTGGAAAAGCTCGTATGTTTTTTCATCATCTAGCGGAAAATTCTCTGGGTCTAACTCAACACCGTGTTTCGCTTTTACGCTTTTAACGGTGTCCTTAATTAAGGTCAGCGTTTTCAATCCCAAGAAATCCATCTTCAGCAGTCCGGCATCTTCCACTACGGAGTTGTCAAACTGGGTACAGTACATGTCCGAATCCTTGGCAAGTGCTACGGGTACGAACTTGGTAATATCATCTGGGGTAATGATCACCCCGCAGGCATGAATACCGGTATTACGAACAGAACCTTCTAAAACGTAAGCTTGGTTTAGGGTTTCGGACTCTAAACCGTCGCCTTCGGATATATTTAGAAGCTCATTAATTTTCTCTAGCTCTTCACTGTTGAACTTACTTCTAAGTACTTTTTCATCGACCCCGATAATCTTTTTTAGCTTAGACATGTTCGGAATCAACTTCGCCATACGGTCGGAGTCTTGCAAAGGCAAGTCTAAAGCACGAGCTGTATCTCTAATGGCAGATTTTGCTGCCATGGTACCATAAGTGATGATTTGCGCCACTTGGTTAGAACCATATTTGTCGATTACATAGTCCATAACACGACCACGCCCTTCATCATCAAAATCAATATCGATATCGGGCATACTTACACGATCCGGATTCAAAAAACGCTCAAAAAGTAGGTCGTACTTAATAGGGTCCAAATTGGTAATCCATAAACAATAGGCAACCGCAGACCCTGCCGCAGATCCACGACCGGGACCTACAGAAACATCCATATCTCGCGCAGCTCTAATAAAATCTTCAACGATCAGGAAATAACCAGGGTATCCGGTCTTTTCAATTACCTTGAGCTCAAAGTCTAATCGTTCATCAATTTCCGGAGTAATCTCCCCATATCTCTTTTTGGCGCCTTCGTAGGTAATGTGGCGTAGAAACTTGTTCTCACCGCGTTTGCCTCCGTCTAATTTATCTTCTTCAAATTGAAATTCTTCGGGAATATCGAAGGCGGGTAACAGTACATCACGTGCCAAGGTAAAGGTCTCGACCTTATCAATAACTTCCTGAATATTGATGATAGCTTCCGGAATATCCTTAAAAAGCTCTTTCATCTCATCGGATGACTTAAAGTAATATTCTTGGTTAGGCAAACCATAACGATAACCACGTCCGCGACCAA
The DNA here is from genome assembly GCF_902506355.1 of Maribacter litoralis. NCBI lineage: Bacteria > Pseudomonadati > Bacteroidota > Flavobacteriia > Flavobacteriales > Flavobacteriaceae > Maribacter > Maribacter litoralis. The sequence continues at coordinate 2,234,734 of NZ_LR733271.1, forward strand.
TAGGGGTTGACTGCTTTTCACCGTCTTTTACGCATAAAAGAATATCATGTGCATGAGCGTTTTCTTTCTCTACATAGTAGGTATTATTGGTGGCTACTAGCTTTACATTGTGCTTTTTTGCAAACTGAATTAAAACTTGATTTACACGGTCTTCATCTTCTTGACCGTGACGCATGATCTCTATATACAGGTCATCGCCAAAGGTTTCTTTCCACCAAATAAGGGCTTCTTCAGCTTGGTTTTCACCAACGTTCAATACTTTACTGGGTACCTCACCGTATAGGTTACCGGTAAGTACCATAACATCTTCTTTGTACTGCTCTATAATTTTTTTATCGATACGAGGTACATAGTATTTACCGTCAACAAAGGCAATGGAAGACATCTTTGCCAAGTTTAAATACCCTTTTTTACTCTTGGCAAGCATCACTATTTGGTACCCATTGTCTTTCTGTGATTTATTGGTGTGGTCTTCACAGACTTGGAACTCGCAACCGATTATAGGGGTTATTTCCTGCTCTGGTTCCGGCAACTCATTCAAAGGTTCTTGTCCTTCTTCCAATGTTCCGTTTTGGGTAGCTTCGTATCGTTTTAAGTTGGCTTCGTTTCTTGATGCCACTCCTTTATTATGGTTCAGTACGCCGTTCACGAAGTGAAAAGCCCCCATCATGTTGGCATGATCTGTCATGGCTACGGCGGGCATCTTTGCTTTTGCAGCAGCAGCGACCAAATCGGGTACACTAATGGTAGACTGAAGAATTGAAAATTGTGTGTGGTTGTGTAAATGTGCAAAACTTGCGTTTTCTAAGGTCGCAAGGTTTTCCTGTATTTCCTCTTGTGAAACTCCGCCCGTATCTTTTTCCCAAAGTGCATCGGCTATTTTTTTCGATGCTTTTTTTAGGTTGATGTGTTTAAGACCAATGAGTTGAATCTCCTGCGGATTCGCTTCAGAGAAATTCTTGAAATAATCGGGCTGTACATCTAATTGCTCAGCGGTATACTGATGTTTTCTGATCAGCTCTAAAAAACAACGCGTAGTGGCCTCAACATCGGCAGTGGCATTATGCGCTTCCCCAAAAGGTTCGCCGAATAAAAATTGGTGCAGTTCGGTCAACGTTGGCAACTTGAACTTACCGCCACGGCCACCGGGAATTTGGCACAGTTGTGCGGTATGCTCGGTACAGGTGTCCAATACGGGCAATTCTTGTAACGGATTCTCCACGCCCAAACGGTGAAATTCTGCACCCATAATATTCACGTCAAAACCTACATTCTGCCCAACAATGAATTTTGTTTTGGACATGGCGATGTTGAACTTCTTCAGTACCTCGGAAAGGGAAATGCCTTGTTGCTCGGCTAGCTCGGTAGAAATACCGTGAATTTGCTCAGCATCATAAGGTATGTTGAATCCGTCAGGGCGTACCAAATAATCTTGATGCTCAATGCAATTACCCATTTCATCATGCAACTGCCATGCTATCTGTATACAGCGGGGCCAGTTGTCAGTATCGGTAATGGGGGCATTCCAGTTTTTTGGAAGACCGGTAGTTTCGGTATCAAAAATAAGGTACATATAGAATGTTCTGAGTGTTCAACACGGTCAGTTGAGTGACCTAAAAAGTGCCTATAAAATTACGAAAAAGGAGGTGTTGGTGAAAACGGAGTTACCAAGAGTTATTAACGAGGGTTAATGAGGACAATTTTATTCCGATCATCCACCATCTTAAAATGCTGATAATGTGAGTTTTTTACTTGAAAAATGATTTTTGAAATTATGATTTTCAAGTAGCTGTATACGTTGTTAAAATATTTTTAAGGATAGTGACTTAAATAACTATGCTTAGTTGTTGCCAATTCGGTAATTTGAATTATATTTGCACCCGCTTTCAGATCAGCTTTGCTTGTTGAAGGCGAACGAGTTAAAAAACTAGAATTAATAATCAAGGGTCGGGCACCCTACAAATTAATGTGATATGCCAGTAAAAATTAGATTACAAAGACACGGTAAAAAAGGAAAACCATTCTATTGGGTTGTAGCAGCAGATGTTAGAGCTAAAAGAGATGGTAAATTCTTGGAGAAATTAGGTATCTACAATCCTAATACAAACCCTGCAACTATTGAGCTTGATGTTGATAGCTCTGTAAAGTGGTTACAAAACGGTGCACAACCAACTGATACTGCTAAAGCTATTCTTTCTTATAGAGGTGTTCTTTTAAAGCATCATTTATTAGGTGGTGTTCGTAAAGGAGCATTAACTGAAGAGCAAGCTGAAGAAAAATTCAATGCTTGGGTTGCTGAAAAAGAAGCTGCAATTGCCGATAAAGTTGGTGGATTGGATAAAGCTAAAGCTGAAGCTAGAGCTGCTGCATTGAAAGCGGAGAAAGAAGTAAACGATAAGCGTGCTGCTGAAGCTGCCGCTGCTGCTTTACCAGAAACTCCAGAAGGTGAAAGTGCAGAGGAAGAAGTAGAAGCTGTTGAAGCTGCTGGTGAGCCAGAACAAGCTACTGAAGCTCCTGCAGAAGACGATAAAGCATAAATTATAAGAAACGATGCGCAAGGAAGATTGTTTCTACCTAGGTAATATCGTTTCAAAATATAGTTTCAAAGGCGAGGTACTGGTTAAACTAGATACCGATGACCCCGAGATATACGAAAACATGGAATCAGTATTCGTTTCTTTAGGAAACAATCTGGTTCCATTTTTTATTAAAAGATGCCGACTTCATAAATCTAACCTTCTTCGTATAGATTTTGAAGAGGTAAAATCAGAATCTGATGCAGACCGCATTATGAAATCTGGTCTCTATCTACCCCTTACCATGTTACCTAAACTTACCGGTAACAAATTTTATTACCATGAAATCATCGGTTTTACGATGATCGATGCTGTTCACGGAGATATTGGAATCATACAAAGTGTCAACGATACCACGGCACAAGCTTTGTTCGAAGTGGAGAAAGATGATAAGCAACTGCTTATTCCAATTAACGATGATATCATTATTAAAGTAGACCGAGAGAACAAGTGTATTCATGTAAATACCCCAGAGGGTCTTGTTGATTTGTACCTGTCTTAAAATCAGTGCCTAATTATCATTGCGTTTCTTTTAAGTTTTGTTGTTAGACATTGTGATACTGATAATATTCAGTTTTGTTTTTAAGAATTCTATTATTATTTAGCTTCTTAGCTTTGTTATTGGTCGAATTTTAACTGTTATTAAATTGTAAAGTTTGTAAGTTCATTGCAGTTATCAAAAACCTCCACCAATGACAATGAATTTAATGAACCAATTGTTCAAAGTTGTTTCCGTCGTTTTTGCATGCTGTTTAATATTCAGTTGTGCATCGGAAACAGAAAAAACAATTGCCTTAGCAGATGGAGCTAGTTTAAATAGTGTTCCAGAAAAAATCGATTTTACTTTTCATGTTAAGCCAATTCTTTCAGACCGTTGTTTTATATGCCATGGTCCTGATAAAAATGCCGTAGAAGGTAATCTTTCCCTTCATTCGGCAGAAGAAGCTTATAAAGCATTAGGCGAGTTAAAAGACCATGCGGCCATTGTACCCGGCGATGCTTCGAAAAGTAGTTTGGTAGAACGCATTAATAGTAATGATGCAAACTTAATAATGCCACCACCGGAATCTAACCTTGTTTTAGAAGATTTTGAAAAAGAAATTTTAGAAAAATGGATAGAGCAGGGGGCAGAGTATAAAACGCATTGGGCATTTATACCGCCAACACCACAAGAAGTTCCTGAAAATAATGATGATCAAGCTTGGGGAAACAATGAAATTGATGCCTTTGTCTTAAATAAGATGAAAGAAAAAGGTATGAGTCCCAGTGATAGGGCCAGTAGTGAAAAATTATTGCGCAGAATTACATTTGATTTAACCGGTTTGCCGCCTACGTTGGAGCAATTGCAAAAGTTCGCTGCCGATCCTTCTGAAGAAATGTATGAGGAAGTCATAGATTCTCTATTGCTTTCTATTGATTATGCTGAAAATATGGCTGCTGAGTGGATGGATATTGCCCGTTATGCCGATACCCACGGATATCAAGATGATTTTGAGCGTACCATGTGGCCTTGGCGAGATTGGGTAATTCACGCATTTAAGGAGAATATGCCCTATGATCAGTTCGTAACATATCAATTGGCAGGCGATTTAATGCCAAATGCTAACCTTGAACAAATATTAGCTACCGGTTTTAACAGGAATCACAAAATAACTGCCGAAGGCGGGGTGATTCCTGAAGAATACCGGGTTGAATATGTTGAAGATAGAAATACCACGTTGGGTACGGCATTTTTAGGTCTTACTCTAGAATGTGCACGTTGTCATGATCATAAATATGATCCTATAAGTCAAAAAGAGCATTTTCAGTTTTATAGTTTCTTCAATAATATTCCTGAAAAAGGTTTGTTGGCAAATGCAGCTGAATTGCCTGAACCATATATAAAAGTAACTCCAAAAGAGGTTGATGATATCCTCGGATTTATCAATCTTGAAAAAAGTGAGATGAAAGAAGTGCCGGTAATGGTCATGAAAGAAATGGATAAACCGCGAAACACCTATATTTTGGAAAGGGGTATTTATGATCAGTATGGCGAAGAGGTATATCCTGATACTCCTGAATCCATTTTACCCTTCAATGATTACCCTAAGAATAGATTAGGCTTGGCAAAATGGTTGTTTGAAGATGAACACCCATTGACGGCGAGAGTTGCGGTCAATAGATTGTGGCAACGTATGTTCGGTAGTGGTATTGTGGCTTCTTCGTTCGATTTTGGAAACCAAGGTTCTTTACCTACGCATCCGGAATTGTTAGACTATTTAGCCATTAAGTATAAAAACGAAGGTTGGGATACCAGAAAAATGTTGAAGTACATTGCCATGTCAGAAGCATACCGCCAAGACACCAAGGCAAGTCCGGAGAAACTAGAACAAGATCCAGAGAATAAATATTTAGCAAGAGCTTCTCGTTTACGATTATCATCTGAAGCTATTCGCGATCAAGCATTGGCATTTAGCGGATTGTTGAATAGAGAAGTTGGCGGACCCAGTGTAAAACCTTATCAGCCCGAAGGAATTTGGGAAGAAACTACAGGTGGCGGTGGCGGTAGTACCGCATCATATACACTAAGTGAAGGTGATGATGTGTATAGAAAAAGTATCTATACTTTTTGGAAGCGCACCGTGCCACCACCAAGTATGATGACCTTTGATAGTAGCTCTAGAGATTACTGTTCGGTTAAAAGACAAGAAACGAATACACCGTTACAGGCTTTGGTCTTATTGAACGATCCACAAATAGTGGAAGCAGCTAGAGTTGCTGCCGTTGGGCAGATGGAGGCAAACCCCAATGCCGAGAATGAGCAGATCAAAACATTGTTTTATAAAGCTACTTCGCGCTTACCAAATGTAACTGAAGTACAATCTTTAACCGATTACTATAGTGAAATGCTGGCAAAGGTAGAGAGTGGTGAAATTTCTACAAGTGAGTATTTAAGTATAGGTAGAAGTGAAGTGCCTGCTGATTTGAACAAGGATAAATTGGTGGCTATGACACTCACGGCGCACACCATATTGAATTTAGATGAAACTATAAATAGAGGCTGATTATGAGCGAAAAGAAAATAGTTGAGGAACGGTCACTAATTTTAAACAGACGTTCTTTTTTAGGAAAAGCGGCTATGGGAGTTGGAGGAATTGGTTTGGCTTCTTTATTAGGTAACAACTTGTTTAGAAAAGGCGAAAATGGATTGTATACGGCAGATAGTGGTCCGGCAGGGGTAAAGGGAGTATTGGATTCCCTACATCATCCTTCAAAAATAAAAAGAGTAATTTATTTGTTTCAAAGTGGTGGTCCATCGCAACTGGAGCTATTTGATTATAAACCACTTTTAAATAAACGTAGAGGTGAAGATTTGCCGGAGTCTATAAGAAACGGGCAACGACTAACGGGTATGACTTCTGGTCAAGATAGATTCCCATTAGTAGGCTCAAATTTCGGATTTCAGCAATACGGTAAAAATGGTACTCATATCAGTGACTTATTGCCGTATACAGCCAAAATTGTAGATGATATCTGTATCGTAAAATCAATGTATACAGAGGCGATTAACCATGATCCTGCTGTTACGTTCTTTCAGACAGGGTCACAGCAACCAGGTAGACCAAGTATTGGTTCGTGGTTGAGTTATGGTTTGGGTAGCGAAAATGAAAACTTGCCAGCGTTTACGGTGCTTCTTTCAAGAGGTTCGGGCAGACCTAACGGACAGCCATTGTACACACGTCTTTGGGGTAACGGATTTTTACATTCCCTACACCAAGGGGTGCAGTTTAGAGCGGCAAAAGACCCTGTGTTATACTTGAACGACCCAAAAGGAACTACCGCAGATGTAAAAAGATCGATGTTGGATAAGTTGGCAGAATTGAATGATCAACACTATCAAGAATCTAACGACCCGGAAATTCAAAGTAGAATTGCACAGTATGAAATGGCATATAGAATGCAAACTTCTGTACCAGATGTAATGGATACCGAAGGGGAACCCGATTATATTTATAAAATGTACGGGTCTGATGCTAAAATACCGGGTACGTTCGCTGCGAACTGCCTTTTGGCAAGACGTTTAGCGGAGAAAGATGTTCGCTTTATTCAATTGTACCACATGGGGTGGGATCAGCATGATAACCTTCCGGGAGCTATAGAAAAACAGGCGAAAGATGTAGATCAGGCTTCAGCTGCCCTGGTGTCAGATTTAAAGCAACGAGGACTTTTAGAGGATACCTTGGTGGTATGGGGAGGCGAGTTTGGTAGAACCAATTATTCGCAAGGTTTGCTTACCGATACCAACTACGGTAGAGATCACCACCCAAGGTGTTTTACCATGTGGATGGCAGGTGGTGGAATTAAACCTGGTATTGTGTACGGAGAAACCGATGATTTTGGATATAACATAACCAAGAACCCTGTGCATGTACATGATTTTCAGGCTACTATGTTGCATCAATTGGGAATTGACCACGAGAAATTCACCTATAAATATCAAGGTAGACGATTTAGATTAACCGATGTAGAGGGTCATGTAGTCAAAGATATTTTATCATAATGCAAAGAAGAACATTCATTAAAAATACAGCCACTGCATCTGCAGGAATACTAACGTGCTCTTCTGTTGGTGCAAATATATTGGAATATAAAGATGCCATTATTGGTCACGGTAGTCATCGATATAAGATTGATTTGAATTGGGGCGCCTTAAATCCTAATTACTACCCGGTGAACGATTGCCATGAGATGGTGCAAGATTCTAAAGGCAGAATTTTGTTACTGACAAATAACACAAAAAATAACATCATTGTTTATGACCGTTCGGGGAATTTGTTGGAAGCTTGGGGAACGGATTACCCTGGTGCACACGGACTCACTTTAAACGTGGAAAATGGGGAGGATTTTTTATATATAGCCGATAATAATCGGCATGAGGTAATCAAAACTACCATTGATGGTAAAGTGGTGCAGGTATTTTTATACCCCAAGGAATCTGGAAAATATATCGCTAAAGAACAATATATACCTACTGAAACCACAATCGCAGAGAATGGAGATGTCTATATTGCCGATGGGTACGGGGCGCAATACATTATGCGTTATAATGCCAAAGGTAAATTGTTACAGACTTTTGGTGGTAGAGGAGATGAAGATCATTTATTTAATAATGCACACGGCATTTGCATTGATACACGCGGAGGTAAATCTCCTGAGCTTTTAATTACCGCCAGGCAGCAAAATAAGCTTAAGCGGTTTACTATGGACGGTGAATTTATTGCAAGTATAGATTTGCCCGGAGCATATATTTGTAGACCCGTAATTAAAGGCGAGAACGTTTATTTGGCAACCATTTGGTCTGGAGACGGATCAGATGGAACGGGATTCATTTCTATTTTGGATAAAAATAACAAACTGATTTCTGCACCAGGCGGATGTACTCCTGTATATGGTGAAAACGGCTTGGAACCCATGTATCAATCCATCAAAATATTTACGCATCCGCATGATGTTTGTGTAGACGATGACGATAATTTGTATGTTGCTCAATGGAATTCGGGGAAAACATATCCTATAAAACTTAATAGAATATGATCAAGCGTACTTTTTATTCCATATTCGCAATGCTCATGTTGTGCCAAGCATGTATTTCTCAAAATACAGAATTCGCATCCACAGAGATGTTTCAATTATCCGATCCTCGAATACAAGTTTCATCTATTTTTTTTGATTCGTACACCACCCTGAATTTTGGTTTGGATATGCCTAACTCAACTATAAAATATACCTTAGATGCTAGCACGGTAAATCTTAATTCAAAGGTGTTTACCGAACCATTGAAAATCACCGAGAGTGCTATTATAAAGGCAAAAATGTTTCATCCGGATTATAAAGAAAGCGATGAAGTACAGCTCGAAGTGGTGAAAATTTCAAGAAATAGTGCTATTAAACAGATAGAGATTACTCCTGCTCCCAGTGAAAAATATTCAGGAATGGGATCTGCGGGATTAATGGATTTAAAGAAAGGCAGTGCTCAATTTGGAGGTGATAAACAATGGTTGGGGTATCAAACGGAAAAAATATCCGTATCGCTTCAGCTGAAAAAAAATAGTACCGTTCATAAAATTGTGGTGAGTGCGTTAACCAATCAATCAAATTGGATATTTGCACCAGGTAAGGTCGAGGTTTTTCATGGGGACTCTTTAATTGGGGAAATGACATATCCTAAGAGTAAAAAAGAAACATTGAACAAGGCAACATTTTTAAACGTACCGGTTAAGAAAGGGATTTACGATACCTTAAAAGTAGTAATTTATCCGCTTGAAGAAATACCGGAATGGCACCAAGGCAAAGGAACTACTCCTTGGGTTTTTATTGATGAAATAATTATACAATAGCATGATACAATTAGGAATACAGATAGGACACCTACACCCGCTTTTTGTTCACCTGCCCATAGGTATCATCATGCTTGCCTTTATTTTAGAGATATATGGTAGGTTAAAATCAAAAGACGCTTTTAACGAAGTTGTAGAATTTACGTTGTTGGTAGCTGGTGTAACGGCTTTGTTGTCATTGGGTACAGGTTGGTTGCTAGGTGAAGAAAGTGGTTATGATGAAGATTCGCTCTTTTTACATAGATGGATGGCGGTTGCGTTTACCGTAACAACGATACTGCTATACTTGGTGAAACGAAGCAAAATAGAATGGGTGAGCAAAACCTATATTCCAACTTTTTTATTGGTATTGGCTCTGATTAGTCTTACAGGGCACTTTGGTGGTAATATGACCCATGGCGAAGATTACCTTTTCATGGAAGAAAAAGAAGAACTTGTCATTACGAACATACAAGAAGCCCAGGTATATGCGCAAGTAATTCAGCCCATATTGGATGACAAGTGTGTAAGTTGCCATAATGCCAATAAGGCTAAAGGCGGACTGTTAATGAGTACGCCAAATGAGATTATAAAAGGTGGTGATTCGGGGAGTTTATTCGATACAATTTCCGGTCAAGAACAAGCCTTGTTTTTAGAAAGAATACACCTGCCAATGGATAATGATGATCATATGCCGCCAAAAGGAAAGGTACAGCTTACAGATAATGAAAAGGCATTACTTGAATGGTGGATGGCGAATAAGAATTGCTTTGAATGTAAGGTAAACGAGTTGCCAAAAGAAGGTAAAATGGCAACTATTTTGACTTCTTTGGAACAAGATACTTCTGCAATCGCACTTTTGACAAAAGACGCTGTTGAGGTGCCAAAAGAATGGTTGCAAAATGTTAAGGCTGCAGGTATATCTGTGCAAACGTTATCTAGTACAAACCACCTTTTAACGGTGAACATGGCAAGTATGAATGCTGTGACCGAGGAAACTTTGGAGATGTTGGAAGATTATGCTCCAAATGTTATTGAGATGGATTTAGGATTTAGCAATTTCAACAATGATTTGATGGCAGCATTGAAACCGTTTAAAAATCTGCTAAAACTAAAATTGCAGCATACCCAAGTTACCGATGATATTGGTAAGTACCTTGGTGATTTTGAGCTTTTGGAATCTTTGAATTTATATGGTACTTCGGTGACGGATAATTTGATAGATGAATTGAAGGAAAATAAAAGACTCCGCAATATATATCTGTGGAAAACTGAAGTTACCGAGGATGGATTGGCACAATTACAACAAGATTTGCCTAGCGTGACCATACAGCAAATTGGTGCAGATGTTTTTAAGGCGACCGTTTTAGACCCGCCAACGATTATTAGTGATCGTAGTTTTTTTAGTGATAGTTTAAAAATAGCCATAGAAAGTCTATTTGAGGGAACGGAAATCTATTACACACTTGATGGCTCGAAACCTACGGAATCTTCTTTAAAATATGAAGGCGAGATTACGCTTGAGACCACAGCAAATGTAAAAGCAATAGCGACTAAAAAGGAGTGGGAGCCTAGTCATATTACCGAGCGTACATTTATCAAAAATAATATCGCATACGCAAATGTAGATTTATTATCAGTTCCTAATGAAAAATACAAGGGTCAAGAAGGTAAAACATTGATGGATCAAAAACGGGGTTCCGTTAATTTTGTTGATGGCAATTGGTTGGGTTTTGAAGGCAAACACTTAAATGCCGTTGTTGAATTAGAGAAAAAACAATCTATTTCTAAAGTTTCTATCGGTGCTTTGTCTGCACCTGCAAGTTGGATATTTTATCCCACATCTTTTGTAGTTTCCGTTTCTAACGATGGTGCTAATTATAAGGAAGTAGGTAGAAAAGATATGGGTAATGAAGAACCCAATGCCGAGGTAAAACTTACTTTTTTCGATTTGAATATTGCGCCTACCGATGCAAAATATGTAAAGCTATCCATTAAGAGTCCGTTGAAAAATCCTGATTGGCATACCGATCCAGGTGGTAAAAGTTGGATTTTTATTGATGAGGTGGTGCTGAATTAAGTTGTTTGGTTGGCATTGAAATAAATCATTAAATATCTGTAAACGTTTGTTATGAGTTTAAAATCATGTTACATTCTATTCTTGGTTACCGTAATCTCTCAGCATATATCTGGTCAGAAAATAAAGCCTGCTGAAAAGAACAGACCCAATGTTATTTTGATTTTTACTGACGACCAGGGTTATAATGATGTGGGCGTTTTTGGGGCAAATGATATTGATACTCCCAACTTGGATCAAATGGCCGCAGACGGAGCCAAACTCACCCACTTTTATGCTGCCCAAGCGGTGTGTTCCGCTTCTAGGGCGGGAATTTTAACGGGTGCTTATCCAAACAGAATCGGTATTCATAATGCCTTTATGCCCAATAGTAAAGTAGGTCTACATCCAGATGAGACTACACTAGCGGAACTTTTAAAGGAAGAAGGATATACTACCGCTATTTTTGGGAAGTGGCACCTGGGCGATGCAGAACAATTTATGCCGAACAACCAAGGTTTTGATGAATATTATGGAATTCCATATTCTAACGATATGTGGCCATTACATCCACAGCAAGGACCTATTTTTGATTTTGGTCCGTTGCCTTTATATGAAAATCAAAAAGTGATCGACACGCTTATAGATCAAACGAATTTAACCACGAAGATTACCGAGCGCAGTGTCGATTTCATTAACCGCAATAAAGAGAATCCGTTCTTTTTGTATGTTCCGCATCCGCAACCCCATGTACCCTTATTCGTTTCGGATAAATTCAAAGGAAAATCCAATAGAGGCAAGTATGGTGATGTTATTATGGAACTCGATTGGTCTGTTGGGGAAATTATTAAAGCAGTAGAAAGGAATGGTTTAACGGAGAATACCATTGTTATTTTTACATCTGATAACGGACCATGGTTGGCATACGGAAATCATTCTGGTAGTGCCTTACCTTTTAGAGAGGGTAAAGGAACCGGATGGGAAGGTGGACAAAGAGAACCTTTTATCATTAAATATCCGAAAGAAATTAAAGCAGGGTCGATTATCGAAGCCCCTGTAATGGCCATTGATATTTTACCATCAATTGCTGAGGTAACGAATGCTCACTTACCGGAAAAAGAGATTGACGGTAAAAGTGCATGGTCGCTATTTACAGGTAAGACTGATGAGAGTCCGCAAGAGGCATATTTCTTTTACTACCGAGTCAATGAACTATTCGGTGTTCGGTACGGCAAATGGAAATTATATTTTCCACATCGGTATAGAACAATGAACGGTCAGAAGCCTGGCAAGGATGGTTTTCCCGGAAATTATAAAATGATCGATCTTAAGCAGATTGAACTTTACAATTTGGAACTAGATGAAAGCGAGACAACCGATGTGGCACAGGCTCATCCAGAAGTGGTAAAGACCATCCAGCAGTTAGCGGATGACATGCGTACAAAACTGGGCGATTCACTTTTAGATATAGAGGGAAGCGAAACGCGTTCACCAGGTCGTATTGACTAATTAGTTTTTCAGTAGTTTAAAGAATTGCAATTCATCATTATTGTTTCCTACAAGAAAGTAGTTGTTTTGACCGTTGTTTATGGCTACCAGTTTTTTTGTATCACCATCAGCAAAAAATCCTGTTTCCGAACCTCTCTTAGCGGTAAATGCTCCTTTGCCATCACCTAAAAGTAAAACCCCTGTTCCGGCATCGTTTCTTGGAGTTTCTATTTCTGAAACGTATAAATTACCGACTGCAAGAACATCTAGCCACCCATCGCCATTAAAATCGCTTACATGCATATCATTTATATTAGAAAGTTGTGCCAGATTGGGTAGGTCGCTAATTGTAAATTGCCCGTTGCCCAAATTTTCTATATAGACTGAAGCAAATGTATCTGCACTGTAGTGTAGCGAGTTTTTTAATTTTTCTTCGCCGTATACATCTTTCAGTTCCATAGAGGCAAAGGCGTCATATTTTACTATCTTTTTCTTTAAAGCAGGAATTTGTTCTGAAGAACACGAAAAACCTCTTAAAGGATAATGTTTTTCTTTATTGTAATACCCTAGAACGATGTCTGCGTTACCGTTGGAATCAAAGTCATTGTAGTAAACATCAAAAGGCTTGTCTGGACTGGTTTTGTATTTATAGTTTAAACCAAGGTTGCCGGCTATATAGTCCAGATCACCATCATTATCAAAATCACCTTGTTCTATACTGAACCACCAACCGTAACTTGATTTAAAATCTTCGGTATTGATTTTTGATAAGTTGCCATGGTTATTTTCAAAAACGGTAATAGGCATCCATTCTCCAACAACTATGAGATCTAAGTCATTGTCTTGGTCGTAATCGGTCCAAATACCGTCGGTGACCATACCGATATTTAATAACTCTGGCGATAGGGTTTCTGTTTGGTTTACAAGCTGTCCGTTGTCATTCACCAATAACATGCTGGAAGTTGGATTTGGATATTGATGCGGCGTATGTCTGCCACCTACAAATAGATCTAGGTCGCCATCTCCATCATAATCCGCTGATTTTACTACTGACCCACTAATTCTGTTCGCATTCAGAATAGCTCCTTTATTAAATGTGTCGTTACCTTGGTTCAAGTAAACTCTATCGGTGTAATGAAAATCATTTTTTGGGTATTCGTTTCCACCACTAACAACATAAAGATCTTTTAATCCGTCATTGTTGATGTCAACAAAAAGAGCATCTACATCTTCGTAACCTGCTTCTTTTTGCCAAAATGTAGTCTGACTCTCTTTAAAACTTCCGTTTTTCTGTTGAACAAATAGGATAGGAGCTTGGTTTGCGGCACCGCCAATATAGAAATCATCTAATCCGTCATTATTGATATCTCCAGCAGTCAGCGCTGGTCCAAATTGTGAGAGTTTATGAGGTAGTAGTATTTGTTTTTCAAAATCGTTAAAAGTGTTCTCTTGATGCTTGAATTTTGCATTTTGAGTTGCAGTGACATCGGCAAACAGATATTGATTAGGTTTTTCTGTTCTACCTTTATTTTCATCAAATTCGTTTGATGTAATCTCTAACAACTGATTAGCTTCTATATTTTTTTTAATGGTGGTATTTCCATTAGGCCATAACACAATAAGGCTATCAATTTTTTTATGGCTGTTCAGTCCAAAATGTAGGGTAGACTCACTGGTAGAGTATATGCCTCTTACATTGGTACTTTCTAAGGTTTGTACCTCTTTTGAGGTGTATAGATTAACCCTGGTGCCAAAAGTTGGTCTATTGTTTTGATCAATAAGTTTAATTCTCAGGAAATTTCCATTTTCTAAGCTTTCTGAATTATTTCTGTAAATAAAAGCTTCGTTATTGATGTTGTTCACTACTAAGTCAAGATCGCCGTCATTGTCTAAATCTGCATAAGCAGACCCATTTGAGAACGATTCTTCATCTAGTCCCCAATCATTGGATCTGTTCTTAAATTCCAGATCTCCTAAGTTTTGATAGGCATAATTTTTTAAAGGTTGTGATGGTACCATACCGACGGCTTTTTCAAGGTCTACAATATCCCAAATACTTTTGATATTCTGTGCCCTTGGATTTTTTTGTAGCCATTGAGCCCTGGTAGTATTGATATAGTTGGCAACATTTTTGTCCGCATCGGTATTTCTAATATCTCTTAGCAGTCCGTTAGTAACATAAGTATCTTTTAATCCGTCATTGTCAAAATCGGCGATGAGGTTGGACCAGCTCCAATCTGTTGCTGCCATACCGGTGAACTGAGCAATGTTGCTAAAGGTTTCATTTCCATTGTTAAGCTGTAATGTATTGTACATGTATTGGTAGCCACCACCATCTTCTACAACTTTCCAAAAAGAATCGATATTCATACCGCTCATATTTGATTTTAGCCTGAAGTTGTCTTCCGAAACCATATCTAACACAAAAACATCTAAGCTTTGATCATTATTGATATCGGCAACATCTACACCCATGCTGTAGTAAGAAGTTTGTTTTAGAGCACTTTTTTCGATGCTTGAAAACGTACCGTCTTGATTGTTGAGGAATAAAAAATCTGGAGCGTAAAAATCATTGGCGACATAGAGGTCTGGCCATCCGTCGTTATTAATGTCACTTGCCGATACTGCATTTGGAAAACCCGTACGGTCTATACCTGCAGCTTTAGATACATCTTCAAAGGTATTGCCATTATTCTTGTAAAGCTTTAGTGCATATTGGGGTACAAGAAGATTGTCTGCATTGTGGTATTGAGAAAGGCTACCCGGATTTGGTGGTTGGGTCAATAGGAAAAGATCTAATAGACCGTCTTTGTCAAAATCTAAAAAAGTAGCATGTCTTGTTCTTTCGGTATTCGCAATCAATAATTCTTCAGCCTTTTCTTCAAAAGTTCCATTGCCTTTATTTAAGTACAATAGGTTTCTTCGCCATGCTGGGTTTTCATCATAAAGTTCTCTGCTTACGTAAATATCTTGGTGTCCGTCATTATTGATGTCGGCTATGGTTACGCCGGTTGACCATCCTTCAAAATTTTTAATACCTACTTTTTGGGTAACATCTTCAAAAACTAAATTCCCCTTGTTTAGGTATAATTTATCTGGTACCATATTGCCAGCAAAGAAAATATCTTGTAGCCCATCATTATTAAAATCACCAATACCCACACCTGCGCCACCATAAAAGTTTGCATAGGCAAATATGTTTTTGTCCTTATCATCTTTAATGATGTTATTGAAATCGACACCCGTTTCATTTGAAGGGAGAAGTGTAAATAATTTTGGTGTTGCCTTAGTCTCTTCCGGAGCATTTTCACAACATAAAATTAACAAGGAACAGAAGTATAATAAATGCCTGATTTTCATGATTACAAGATACTATTTTATACAAAAAAAGGAGAGTTTCCCCTCCTTTTCAAACTCAATAAAAAATTAACTCAAAACTATTATGAGAGGTTTCACTCAAAAACCTAACGTAATTGTTATTATTCGACATCCCACCAAACTCTAGTGGTAAGAACATCTGGTCCTTGAGCGGCTATTGCAGCGGCATAGTTATCAGGATTATTACTTTGTTCGCTTTCAGAATATGTAAGTCTTCTTGGTATCGTACCATTAGTAACATTACCCGGGTAGTTTACCGGTGTAAGTGTTGGGAAACCTGTTCTTCTCCAGTTAGAGAAAGATTCATATTCATTTAAGAAAGTTGCTGCCCAATATTGGGTGTTGATCTGCTCTAGTGCATTAGCTGAATCATATGGGTTGGCAGCAAGATAATCTGCAATGGCAGCATCGGCAATAATACCACCTTCACCGTATAATGATAATTGTTTCATCGCCGCGGTTACTCCGTTGTTGTAATGTGTTTCTGCATCACCTGCAAGACCCCATCTTACGTTTGCTTCGGCAAGCATAAATTCTACCTCTGCGTACGTTTGAAAAATCATAGGTGCGGTTTCAGAAGTTATTAAAAGGCGATTAGGCTCAGAGTAGTCGTTTAAATTGCTGAAAAGATTATCAAGATCGACATCTTGCTCTTGTAGCATAGGAAGATCCTGGCCATTCGACAGACCTCTTTGTGCGTCTGGATCTAGTCTTTCCTCCACCGTTCTATCTTCTCTATAATCCTCTATGAATAGACCAGGGTTCTCGGGATCTTCTTTAAAAATAATTTTCTGTGCCGGTAACGAAGCCAATACGGTTAACCTAGGGTCGTTTGCATCTTTAAGTAAATTAATGAACGTATCACTCATTCTAGGGTTTGGGTCAGCCATAAACACTTCGCCAATTCCATTTTTGTTATCCGCATCGTGTTGCAGATAAAAGATATCTTCATTAGATGTCATGACACCTCCGTCGATCGCTTTTGTAACCCATGCTTGTGAAGCTGTAGGGTCTACTTTAATTAGCCTAAGACCTAAACGTAACATTAAGGAGTTAGCTAACTTTTTCCATTTTGCTTGATCACCATTATAGATGACATCTGCAGTACCAAATTCAGATACTCCAGTACCCAATGCAGCAGAAGCTTCTTCCAGTTCGTTCAATAAATCTGGGTAGATTTCGCTTTGCGCATCATATTTAGGAAGAAGAATACCTTCTATAACTGCTTTACCTGCTTCACTATACGGTACATCGCCATATAGATCGGTAAGCCTTGAGTAAGCAAATACACGTAATATTTTTACGATAGCCTTCATTTCTTCTGGAGCTTCTTCCTCTTCTAATTGGAAGGTCAAATCTTCAATCGATTTAATGGCATTCTCGTAATAGCGATCTAATAAAGATGAAGCATAACCTTTGTTCCACGTATATTTATCTCCACTCCAATAACCAGCAGTTGTTGCCACATGTTGCATCATGGTAGATTGATAGATCATACCAGCTCTCCAGTTGTCATATCTTTCACTAGATATAAATTTCATCACCGCTGTTAGCTTATTGCCCGCAGCAACTTGGGTAGGTTTTGTTGGATTCACATTCAAATCTTCAAAACCATCATCACATGCACCTACAGAAAGTAGTGCAAACATTAGTATATATATTGATTTTTTCATAGTTCTCTTTTAAAACTTTACATTGATAGTTAGACCGTAACTTCTAGAAGAAGGAACTCCAAAATATTCCAGACCTTGAGAGTTTCCAACAGTGTAAGCACTTTCTGGGTCAATATTATCTACACTTCTTTTTATGTAGAATAAGTTAGAAGCGATAAGTGATACATTAACATTGGTTAAAAATACATTGTCTAGGGCTTTCTTTGGTACGGAGTAACCCAAGCTTAATTGTCTGAATTTAATATAATCAGAGTCTTCAACGAATTCTTCTGCGATATCTGCAATTTCACCATAATAGTCAGCTAAATTTTCTGGTGCAACTGTCGTTGTAAATGCAGCTCCAGATTGGTCAACACCAGATACGGTCAACCCATTTTCTCTGCCTTCTAATGTGTTTTTATGTAGACCATTACCATATAGGATCGTGTTGGTGCCAGAAAATATCTGTCCGCCAAACTTTCCGTCGATCAAAAAGTTCAGATTAAAGTTCTTGTAAGTAAATGAATTTGAAAAACCTAATGTCAATGGTGGTACACCTTCACCTAAAATCTTACGCTCTCCTTCAACAGCTCTTGGTACACCATCATCACCTACTTCATAAACTATAGTCCCGTTATCATCACGCTCGTAAGAAACACCAACTATAGAACCATAGGTTTCACCAACAATATGGGTAATTCTTACGTTCTGTGTTCTTGGTTCATCAAGGTTAATATCAGAGTCAACATCGTCAGTAGCAACTACCAGGCCTTCATTATAAGCACCATTTACGGTCATATTCCAAGAGAAGTCGTCTGTTCTAATGGGCGAACCACTAATTAAGAATTCAACACCCTCATTGGTTACCTTACCTAAATTTGCGCTAGCACCGTTATAACCAGAATACGTAGATGTTGATACATTTACAATATCATTTGTTGTTTCATTGCTATAGTAAGCAACATCAAAAGATAGGCGGTTGTTAAAGAACCTCATATCTAAACCAACTTCCGTTTCGCTTTTACTAAAAGCAACTAAATTGGCATTTGGAACGGTACTACCGGAAACTCTACCTAATGGCTGACCGTTAATAGGGATTCCGAAAATTTCATAGTTCAAAGCCAAAGAGTAAGGATCTTGAGCACCACCTGCAACTTCAGAATAACCACCTCTTAATTTTAAGAAGCTAACGAAAGAAGGCATGTTAAAAGCATCCGATAATATCAAACTACCATTAACTGAAGGGTAGAAATCATCATTAGGAGTAGCCTTACCCGGGAAGGATAATGTAGAGAACCAGTCATTTCTACCTGTAAAGGTAACATATGCCCAACGGTCATAAGATAGTTCTAATGAACCATATACAGAACCAATTTTTCTTTCTGAATATTCTCTGCTACGAGATTGGCTAACTGTATTACCTATGTCTTCTAAACCTGGAACAATAAAGTCATTACCGCCTAAATATAGATTTTCAGATTTAACGTGGTTATTGTTAGCACCTACTAATGCAGATATGGCAAACTTATCTGTAATATCTTTTTCGGCGGCTAATATTAAATCGGCATCAACTTGATTATATCTTCTTTCTTCTTCGTTAATGCCACCTAAGGGTTTGTAAGCTGTACCAAATGGTTCTACTGATGTTCTTCTAATAATATCATTATCTATACCAATTCTACCGGTTAACGATAACCAGTCTAAAATATCATAACGAAGCGATGTAGATGCAATTATTCTGTTTCTAATATCTTCATTGTTGAAATTATAGGCCGCAAAATATGGGTTTGTGGAAAATGTGTTATTAGAGAATTGTCTCTCAGTACCATCAGGATTTGTAGATGGCTGTAACGTAGTTACATCGATGTTACCTGGCAGCAAAGCCACTGAAAAGTTTGCATTACCAGGAGAATCTGAAAGTCGTGGTCTGTTTTTAACCTTTTCTATAATGTACTTGGCATTTACGCTGCTCGTTATCTTTTCTCCTAATATTGCACTAGAATTGAAAGAAAAAGATTTTCTGTTTAAGCCGGCATTTGGTAGTACATCTGAATTATCTAGATTTGATGCAGAAAGTCTATAGGTCAAATCTTCTTTGGCACTGGTTATTGCAACCGTGTTAATAAAAGTAGATCCGGTTCTATAGAATTTGTCAACGTTATTACCTACATAAGAGTAAGGTCTTGAAACACCATCGAACTGAGTTGAATTTACACCATCATAAGCTTCTCCCCAAGAAGAACTACCTGCCTCTAATGCGGCACTTTGTGAAGAGGGTCTTACACCTCTAACACCTTGTCCATATTCAGTTTGAAAATCTTGTAATGAAGTGTCTACTTTGTCAAAAGTTACAGAGCTACCCAATTCGATGCCAAAACCTTCTTGTCCTTTACCAGATTTTGTGGTTACGATAATAACACCACCTGCAGCACGAGAACCGTACAGTGCAGATGCCGCACCACCTTTAAGTACAGAAATGGATTCAATATCATCTGGATTTAAACTTGAGATACCATCACCACCATCTGATCCACCCCATAAACTGGCTGAACCATTATTGCCGTTACCGATCGGAATACCATCTACTACATAAAGTGGTTGGTTGTTACCAGATAATGAACTTGCACCTCTAATTACAACTCTACTGGAACCAGCTGCACCGGTAGCATTTTGAGAGATGTTTACACCGGCTATTTTACCTTGTAAGGAGTTAATGGCATTTGGTGTCTTGATAGTAGAAATTTCTTCAGCATCAACTTCCGTTAAGGAGTATCCTAATGCTTTGGTTTCTTTACGAATACCTAATGCGGTAACTACTACTTCGTCTAATTCACTGGCATCTTCTGCTATTGAAGTATTGACGGTAGATCTACCGTTAACACCAACTTCTTTGGTCTTATACCCTAAAGAGGAGAAAACCAAAGTTGCATTTGCATCAACGTTGATTGTGTAATTACCGTCGAAATCAGTAGAAGTTCCGTTTGTTGTGCCTTTTTCAACAACGTTGACACCTGGCAAAGGTATACCGGTATCGTCTGTGACAACACCAGAAACGCTTTTACTTTGACCTATTACCACCTGAAAAAAAAGCAGTAATGCAACGGTCAAAAAACTTGAGATTGTTCTGTTCATAAATGATTGAGTTAAGTTAGTTTGTATAAAATACTGTCATAAGTTGAACCATTCCCCACTCAATCATTAAAAATTTCGACAAATAACTGTTGTGAAAAGCTTAACAACGTGTTAACAAAAAGAAAATTTTTACTAATGAAACAATTCTTAAGGGTTTTGTAATGCCCTAATAACCTGCCATTGTTCATCTGTAATTGCTGGTCCGTCAAAAAAAGAGACACCATTTGCACCATTGCTTTTTGCTTGATGAATAGCTTCTTTAAGTTGATTAACAGTCATTTCTGGAACATAAATACCCGTGTGTAATTCTGTGTCTCTACCTTCTAAATCTGCTACACCTTGTTTTGTGGCATAACCGATCCAATCTATTTCTTCGTTATAGAATTTATTGTAGATCATAGGTAAAACGGCATCTACTTTCCATTTGTCCCAACGTTGGCGTACCATATGGTCTGCCATTTCTGGATAGGGGAATACAGCGGCCGTTAGTATTTTGCCGTTTTCATGGGTGATTTTATATGCCTCATCTACAATCGATTTTATTTTATTTAGGCGGAAATTTTTCCATTCCATATCTATTGCAGGATTTGTAAAGTCCTTTGGGTTTTTATGGTGTATTTTTTCAAATTCCGCTGTACAAACATCACAGTAGCAGAAATCATATCTAGGCAATTCTGTCTCCTGTTTTAAATCATATTTTGGTAGCAGTCCAATAGGAAGAAAAATATCTGAATATCGTATATAATCTAAATGATAGCTAGCTACGCCTTCTACTTTAGATAAACCTTCTATTAAACCAAGAATATGTTCGCGAGATTCTTTTCGGGTCGGGCAAAGCCATTTGTAATAACCCACATAAGGTGGTTCGTCATAGCAAGATTTTCCATCCCTACTTACGGCATACCACTCTGGGTGCTGCTCTGCAACCTTATCACCTGGGCGGTTCATGGTAAACATCCATGCATGTACTTCAAGATCATGCTTTTTGGCTATAGGTACTAAACGGGCCAGTAATTCTGGATCACCATAGGTGTTGATTAAAATGGCGTCCAAACCATTTTCTCCATATTTTTTAAACTCTTCATCAAATGATTCGTCTGTTCTAGATTTGTCAGCTGTGGTCCATGTCCAAAGTTTAAAATTTGATTCTTTGGTTGTAGTTGTACTATTTGTAATAGTTTCTGTTACCTCTTTTTGTGGTTTGTTTTCACAGGAAACAATGAGTAATGGAATAAAAAGTGTTAGAAAGTGAAAGAATTTAGTTGGTTTGTTCATGGTAGGTTTCAAATTTTCCGTCGGTATGTATAACTAGTTGATTATTTGTGAAAGGACTTTTTACCCAAATGTCGAAGCCAAAATTATTCTTTTCTAAAACCGCAATGACTGGTTTTCCCTTTATTATTTTAGCTTCTCTTTGAAGTTTTCCGTTTTTAAGGTTCCAGCCTTGTTCATTTTTGTTCTTGACGTTTCTGTACAATTGGTACATATACCATTTTATATGTTCGTCTTCGGGAATAGTAAATGTTTTAGAATCATCTTTGCTAAAGAATACATAGCCCCAATGTTCTGGCTCGTGCATATTTATTACCCCTTGTGGAGACCAGACCCAATTATATTCTGGTAAGAATTTCCCGTTTGAATCTTTCTTTCTGTAATAGTTGCCGTTCTTTAAATCAAAGTCCCAGTTAACCCTAGAAAAGTTGATCCTCCAAAATTCATTTTCTGGTACTTTGGTAGTACCGCCCGGGGCTGTGGTAAATGACCATGGAATGGCTATTTCAATGTTCCACCCTTTATCTATGTCAGATGAGTTATTTAATGTACCATTTATATCCACGGCTGTTTTAATTCCCTTAAAATCCCATCCATCCATAATATACCCATGATTTCTATAGGGTTTTGATAGGTACAGATCCCAAATGGTATTTAGGGCATTCATCTCGAATTCATAATAATTATGGGTATCACCATCTGGATCTATAAATATTTCAAAATCATTGTTGTAGAAGATAATGGTGTCTCTTTGCTTTAAGTTGGCCCAAACATGGGGCTCTTCAAGCTGTGCAAAAAAATACATGTACTGTTGGTCCCATAACATTTTAAACATTGTAGGGTAAGTAGGTTTTTTAATGCCTTCTATATCAATGAAGTTACTTGACCAGTTAGCAGACTGCCATGCATCTTCGTTCATTTTACCATCAATTGAAATATATTCAGTTGTGTTTACTGCTATATAGGTACGTGGTGTTTCTTGAGCTACCAATGATATTGCACCAAGATAGATGAGAAACAATAGTAATGCTATGGCTTTCTTTGTTTTTAGTGATTTTTTATCGGTTATTTCCATAGCCTAATATTTTGGTCTGTTCTTGTTGTGTAACTCATAACCTAAAGAATAGGGAAAATAGAAGCAATTAATTAGGCTAACTTCCATATTTAGCAGTGCTAGGTACCAAAAACAGTATTGCTGTATAAAGCTTTGCCTTTTATTTAGATTTTTAAAATGCGCTTTTGCTCAAGTTGTTTTAACTACATTTAGCAATAATTAGCTTTTATGGCTATTCTGAGATTATTGTTGAATATTTTTAAAATTCTTCGTAAACTGAATATTTTTAGCCTAACAACTAAAGATTGTTGCCCAACGTCATAATAGGGCAGAATAAAATTAGTGTTTGCAGCCTATGGATATTAGATTAATGAAGTTTTTGAGAAGGCCCAAATTTTTTGGTACCAGTGAGATCAAACCTTGGCACCATATTTTATTTTGGTCGGTCTATTTTGTCTTCAATACTTTTAGGTGGACGTTTATACATGACGATTTCTTACTCTCTTTACGAACTAACCTTATCGGTTTTCCTATTCATATGTTTTTGGCATATTTAAATGCCTATTACCTAATGCCCAAGTTTATTTATACAAAGAGGTATTTGGAGTATACGGTGTATATACTGCTATCATTGTTTATAATGCTTTTGGTGAAATATAATCTTACCTATTATTTGGTGAGTACAGATGTAATGCCAGAAGGTCCAGAAGTTATCAATACCCTTACTATTGGCTATGCCGTGCAAACTATGATAGGCGAAGTATATGTAATATCTTTCTTTACGGCGATAAAACTGACTATAGATTGGTTGAGGGAAAGTAGTAAACTACACGATTTAGAGAAGCGACAACTTAAGACAGAACTTCGCTTTTTGAGGTCGCAGGTATCACCCCATTTTTTCTTTAATACATTGAATAATATTTATTCATTGACCTTAGAAAAATCTGATCAAGCCCCAGAAGTAATTTTGAAACTCTCGGAACTAATGCGCTATTTACTATACGCAACGAAGAAACAGAGGCAAGATTTAACGAGTGAAATTAATTGTATTAGAAATTACATAGATTTGGAACGTATTAGGTTCGATGATTCGCTGAAGATAGATATGAATATATCTGGTAATCTAGATAATTGTAAAATACCACCAATGCTATTGATTCCCCTTATTGAGAATTGCTTTAAACATGGGGCTAGTAAGAATATAGGGGATATGAAAATTAAGATTGATGTAAAGGTTGATGATGATTGGATGGATTTTAAAGTGTCCAACTCTATTCCACTTGTAAACAAAGAATACGTATACCCTGTAAAAAGAGGAGGCATAGGTCTTTCTAATGTCAAAAAAAGGTTGGAGCTGGGGTATGTGAAGAACGAATATGATTTAAAGATTTTCGAGGAGGATAAAATGTTCAATGTGTTTTTAAAGCTTAAGGTAATATGATTTTAAAAGTAATAGTAGTAGATGATGAGCCATTGGCGGTAAATGTGATTAAGAACTATATACTGAGGGTGAAAGAATTGCAGCTGGTCGGTACTTTCTCCAATGCTTTGGATGCATCTACTTTTTTAAGGGATAACGAGGTAGATATTATGTTCTTGGATATTAATATGCCTTATTTGGACGGATTGGAGTTTTTAAGCACCTTGCACAAAAAACCTTTTGTAATTATGACAACCGCCCATGAAGAGCATGCCTTAAGGAGTTTTGAACTGGAGGCTATTGATTATTTGGTGAAACCAATTTCATTACCTCGTTTTTTTAAATCGGTTGACCGTATCATCGGTCTTAAGAAAATAGGCAATAACGGTGGTGCTGATAAAGATGAGAAGCCTTCCATTTTTGTTAAGGTGGATAAAAAGAAATTGCAGAAAATTTATCTTGATGAGATTATGGTGATAGAAAGCCTTAAGGACTATATCAGGATTATTACACCTACCGCTAAATATATTATTCATAGAACCTTAAGTAGCTTTACGGATGAGCTACCTGGTGATAATTTTATTAGAATACACCGTTCGTACACTATAGCCGTTGATAAAGTAAGTGTAGTAGAAGGCAATAGTGTGGAGATTGGGGGTATTAGATATACTATTGGAAGAAGCTATTTAGCCGATGCCAAAAGTAGAATACTCAATAACCTGACGGACTAAAATTTTCTACTAATTTTAGAAATAAATTACGTTGAGCAAGCTATTTAAATTTAAACAATTCAATATTGAACAAGACCGTTGTGCTATGAAAATCGGCACAGACGGTGTTCTGTTGGGTGCTTGGGCACCAATTAAAGGTTTGCCCATATCTATTCTTGATATTGGGGCAGGTACGGGTGTCATCGCTTTAATGTTGGCTCAGAGGAGCAATGCAGAGGTAATTGATGCTCTTGAAATAGATGCTGAAGCCTATGAGCAATGTGTGGAGAATTTTGAACGCTCCCCTTGGGGATATCGACTGTACTGCTATCATGCCGGGTTAGATGAATTTGTTGATGAGATCGATGATGAATATGAATTAATACTATGTAATCCGCCTTTTTATTCTGAAACGGTTGCATCTGGAAATTTACAGCGTGATCAAGCAAGGCAAAATGAATTTCTTCCTTTTGATGAACTTTTAGAAGGCGCTGCCAAATTATTGGCGGAAAACGGAACCTTTGCCACTATAATTCCTTTCAAGGAAAAAGATGCTTTTTTAAATATGGCGGCAGGGCTGGCCTTGTTTCCCTATAAATGTTTGCATGTAAAAGGTAACCCTACGGCAGAAGTTAAGCGGGTGCTGTTGGCATTTTCTAAAGAACAAAAAGACTGTGAAACTTCTGAATTGATCATTGAAATTGAAAGACATCGGTATACTACTGAATATGTAGACTTGACAAAAGATTTTTATTTAAAAATGTAACTTTAGCGTTGCTTATTGTTATATTTCTTTATTTATCTTTGAGGAAAGCTTTGTTATGAGACCAGATTTATTTGAAGCACCAGACTACTACAATTTAGATGATTTACTTTCTGAAGAGCATTTGCTAGTTCGCGATGCTGCACGCCAATGGGTGAAAAGAGATGTATCTCCTATTATTGAAGAATATGCCCAAAAGGCAGAATTCCCCAAACAGATTATTAAAGGTCTTGCCGAAATTGGTGCCTTTGGTCCTTATATACCCGAAGAGTATGGTGGGGCTGGTCTAGATCAAATAAGTTACGGACTCATCATGCAAGAAATTGAGAGAGGGGATAGCGGTGTTCGGTCTACGGCATCGGTACAATCTTCTTTGGTGATGTACCCTATATATACCTATGGTACGGAAGAACAACGTAAAAAATATTTACCCAAACTAGCAACTGGCGAATGGATGGGGTCTTTTGGGTTGACCGAACCCAATCACGGTTCTAACCCAAGCGGTATGGAAACCAAGTATAAAGATATGGGTGACCATTATCTACTGAATGGTGCCAAACTTTGGATTTCCAATTCACCTTTCTGTGATATTGCTGTAGTATGGGCAAAAAATGAAGAAGGTCGTATTCACGGATTAATCGTAGAACGTGGTATGGAAGGTTTTACTACGCCAGAAACCCATAATAAATGGTCATTGAGAGCATCAGCAACCGGTGAATTGATTTTTGATAATGTAAAGGTGCCGAAAGAAAACCTATTGCCAAACAAATCTGGATTGGGAGCACCATTAGGTTGTTTGGATTCTGCAAGATTTGGAATTTCTTGGGGAGCTATAGGTGCCGCTATGGATTGTTATGATACTGCTTTAAGGTATGCCAAAGAACGTATTCAATTTGGTAAACCTATTGCCGCAACTCAATTACAACAAAAGAAATTGGCTGAGATGATTACTGAAATCACCAAGGCGCAATTGTTGGCTTTTAGATTGGGACAATTAAAAAATCAAGGGAAAGCTACCTCTGCCCAAATTTCTATGGCCAAACGAAATAATGTGGAAATGGCCATAAAAATAGCACGTGAGGCAAGACAGGTACTTGGCGGTATGGGTATTACCGGTGAGTACAGTATTATGAGGCATATGATGAATTTAGAAAGTGTGATAACGTATGAAGGTACACATGATATTCATTTATTGATTACAGGTGCCGATATTACCGGAATGCCTGCTTTTCAATAACTTAACGGTTTGCTTTAATCGTCGTAACATTAAAAAAAGAAAGGCAATCTATCTTTGGTATGCGCGTGTAAGATGTGTGCATGTTTTTTTAGATATAAGCTATGGCCGATGGAAACATCGGCTTTTTATTGCCGATTCTTCATGGATAAAAATTGGGAGAACCATTTGCCCGAAGCTTTTATAGTTCTTTTTAAAGTTTTAAAATTGATATGTACCAAGCCAAATCTAGGATAATATCCTTCTGCCCATTCAAAATTATCGGTAAAGGTCCAAACGAAATATCCGTGAACATTCAACCCATCTTGTTTTGCTTTTAAAACTTGCTCTAAATAGCGTTGTAAAAAGTGTACACGTTTGGTATCGTTTACGGTATCTCCAGTAAAAGTGTCCTTAAAAGCAGCACCGTTCTCCGTGATTATTATTTTCTTTATTTGGGTATACCCACTGTATTTCTTGATCATATTGTAAATGCTGGGTGGGTAAACTTCCCAATCCATCAACGTAGTTTGTACGTTTCGTTTACTTGCTTTTACAATTTTTGCCCTTATATATGGTACCAGAATACTATATTTTACTTTTTCACGTGTGTAATTCTGAA
This sequence comes from Maribacter litoralis, assembly GCF_902506355.1. Lineage (NCBI taxonomy): Bacteria > Pseudomonadati > Bacteroidota > Flavobacteriia > Flavobacteriales > Flavobacteriaceae > Maribacter > Maribacter litoralis. The sequence goes on from NZ_LR733271.1 coordinate 2,262,426, forward strand.
TCCCGATAAAATCAAAATCGAACTTACAATCCTCCATGTCCGATGTTTTAATGTAGGGTTGTAGTTTCTTTAACACTGGAGCGTCTTTTACAGGATAACCTAAGCCTAAAGCCGGTTCAATAAACAACCGGTTCAATAATGCATCAACTTTAATGGCGGTTTTTCGATCTCTTTTGTTCTGTCTATACGGTGTAATTTGAGAGCAGGAAAATGTAGTGCCTATTTCTGCATTGGGCACAGATTTTCTTAGTATTCTGCCTCCTTCGGCTTGGCATAATACAGCATGGTGGGCAGCGGGTAGAAAATTCTTCAACCTTTTTTTGCTAGGAGCATGAACGCCTAAAAAATATCCCGCACCTGTAAAAACCATAGGTTCGTTCAAGACCATCCAATGTTTTACCCTATCTCCAAAAGCGTTGGCACATACTTGTGTAAATTCTGAAAACCATCGTATAATGTTTCTATTTGTCCATCCGCCTTTATCCTCTAAAACCTGTGGTAGATCCCAATGGTATAATGTTACCCATGGGGTAATGCCCTGTTCTAAGCAGAAATTGATGACATTATTATAAAATTGAACACCTGGATCGTTTACAGAGCCAATGCCATTCGGTAGAATTCGAGGCCATGATATTGAGAAACGGTAGTTGTCAATATTCATGGATTTCATCAGTAAAATATCTTCTTTATACTTATTATAGAAATCGCAAGATACCTTTGCATTGTCCCCGTTTAGTATTGCTTTTGGTTTGGTCGTAAAATTATCCCATATAGAAGGTCCTTTTCCATCGGCATTATACGCCCCTTCAATTTGGAAAGCTGCCGTAGAAACGCCCCACGTAAATTTTTTGCCAAAGTCTTGTACGTTCAAAAAGAATTCTTCTTGTTCTCTCAATAGCGTAGGGGCTTTTTAATGTGTTTTTAGAGAGGTCTCTAAAAGTTGGGTTACAATTTGGTCGGTAATATCTGGGTAGTCTACCGGTACAATCGTTTCTGTATTCAGCCAATGTTGTAGTTTGGCCAGGTGTTTTGTTTTTAGGGATTTTATGACGGGTACACCCATATCTGCCAAGGCTGCGGCATTGCATTGTTGTTCATATTGCCCTTTCATTGGTATTACCAGTAGCTTTTTTTGCATATACAGGCTTTCTGCCGGTGTTTCAAAACCAGCACCACATAGTATACCTTTACTGGTGGCCATGCTATGTACAAATGCTTCATTGGTAATAGGCTTTATATGTATGTTCTTTTTAAAATATTCATATGTATTGTGCTTTGAAAAGACTTCCCATTTAACCCTTTTCATCTTACTCAAAAATTTCAGTAATTTCTCATCGCTATATGAAGGTAGGTATACGGTGTAGTGTTCTCCCTTACTAATGGTTGCAGATCGAATATCGCTTCTAATTATTGGGGTATAGATATTAGGTTCATACGATTTAAAATGAAGCCCGAATTGATGACTTGTAGGTGCATAATTATTTAAGATCCATTTACCCATACGATCCTTTTTTTTAGGTTTAGGGGCTAATGTAGAAAGAACTGCCGCTTGGTGGCTAAAGCTGTAACAGGGAATGTTCTTTAATTTACATGCCCACGCCGTAACAGGTTCAAAATCATTAATGATCAAATCATAATCTTCTACCGGTATACTTTTTATCTCTTTTTGTAAACGCATAGAGTTTGCCCTATAGTAGGTTTTCCAAACATCTACGCCACCTTTTTTTCCAAAAATAAAGCTAAGTCCTTTTAACTGGTACTTTACGGGATAGGGCAATTTAATATCTGCCTGTATGCCACTTACTAAAAGGTCTAATGAAACGTTATGTTTTAAAAGTGCCGGTATTACATCTCTGGCCCTGCTTAAATGGCCGTTGCCGGTACCTTGAATTGCGTATAGTATTCTCATTTACTTTGATGGGTCATTCCACTTATTCTAAACTCTTCAAGTAAGCTTTGAAAGAGTTCTGCTTTTTCTAGAACGTAGGTTTCTTCTTTTATGTCTTCTTGGTGGTCAATGGTTAATTGATCTTCAAGATAAGAGTATAGTTTCCATGTGCCGTTATGGTATTCTAGAGCGGTTAAATTTTCTATCCAATCTCCAGAATTTAAGTAGGTAACTTCGCCTTTGTCAGTTTTTATTTTTCGAATTTCCGGTTGGTGAATGTGACCGCAAATAACATAGTCATAGCCATTTTCTATAGCAATATCAGCAGCTATTTGCTCAAAATCGTTAATGAATTTTACTGCGGATTTTACACCGTTCTTTATCTTTTTTGACATGGAAATAGGACCCTTGCCCATTTTCTTGCTAATAAAATTAATGGCTCTGTTCAATAATATTAAAAAGTCGTACCCTTTTGCACCAAGTTTGGCTACCCATTTAGAATGTTGCATGGTTACATCGAACACATCACCATGAAAAATCCAAGCTTTTTTGTCCTCAAGCGGAATCACCATTTTGTTGACAATACCTAAAGATCCCATGCTGTTACCAGAAAATTTGCGCAAAAGCTCGTCGTGATTACCCGTAATATAATGTACAGGTACTCCTTTAGCCACCCATTCTAGTAAAAGCTTAATCACCTTCATGTGAGACTTGGGCCAATAACGCTTGCTAAATTGCCAAATGTCTACAATGTCACCGTTGAGAATAACCTCTTTTGGTTTTATTGATTTTAAATATTTTAAAAGCTCTTTGGCGTGGCAACCGTATGTTCCTAAGTGAACATCAGAAATGACCACAATGTCAACTGGTCTTTTTTTCATAAATAAATGGAAGGTTCCTTAACTAGGAATGTTAAAAAAATAAAAGGGGGCAGAACGACCACAAACTTGGCATGGAGTGCAAGAATGGCAATAGGGAAAGCGGCCAATTCAATAGATTTCATATACTGAAACTTATGACCGTAAAGTTTCAAAAATTATAGCTATAGTAAGGTTACTGCTAACTTATTTTTTAGTTATCAGATTGTTAGGTAATTGAACTTCAGTACTGTATTTGGTAACTATTTCTTTACCAATCGAACTTTGACAGACTTGCTAATGGGTGTCTTGCTTTTGTCTGCAAAATGATTGTATGGCACCAATACATTTGTTTCAGGAAAATAGGAAGCCAAGTTCCCCGAAGGAATATTATAAGGTACGATCTTAAAATTATGTGCGGTTCTTACCTGTCCGTCATACGTGCTGGTAATGTCCACAATGTCTAGCTTATTGATACCTATGGCTTTCATGTCATCTACATTCATAAAGACGACCCTTCTTGCATTATAAACTCCTCTATAGCGATCATCTAAACCGTAAATGGTAGTGTTGAACTGGTCGTGAGAACGTATGGTCATTAACATGTACTCGTCTTTTTCAAGGGTATGTTCCGGTAGTTTGTTAATGGTAAATTGAGCCTTGCCGTTAGGTAACATACTAAAATCCAATTCACGAACATTATTTGGTAAATAGTAACCGGCGCCAACAGACCGTTCTTCTGTTTTGCTAAAGCCTTTGGCTACTTGGTCAATTTGCTTTCTTATTAATTCGTAATCTTCGCTTAAAGATTTCCAGTTCATTGGGTGTTCTTCTCCAAATAACGCATGCCCCATATTGGCAATGATTTCTGGTTCGCTCATTATGGTATCTGCAGCAGGCTTTAATATTCCTTTGGATCTTTTCACCCTTCCCATGCTGTTCTCTACAGTAAAGTGACGAGGTTTACCATTTTTCATATCCTTTTCAGATCTTCCAATGGTCGGTAGAATTAAAGCTGTTTTGCCGGTGATTAAATGAGTACGGTTTAATTTTGTACTGATCTGTACGGTAAGATCACAATTTTGAATACCTTTTGCGGTATATTCGGTATCGGATGCCGCCATTAAAAAATTACCCCCAAGACACATAAATACTTTTGCCTTGCCTTCATACATAGCTTTCAACGTACCTACAACATCTACTCCTTCGTGATCTGGCGGTGTAAAACCTAAGTGCTCTTTAATACGGGCATTCATGTCTTTGTCCACAAAATGCTGAATACCAACACTACGGTCGCCCTGTACATTACTGTGACCGCGAACTGGGCAAGTACCTGCATTTGGTTTGCCAATTGCTCCCTTTAATAAAAGCAGGTTTATGAACTCTCTAATATTCTCTACACCATTCTTATGTTGGGTAAGACCCATGGCCCAACACACGATTATTTTAGATTTATTTGCTAATAAATCTACGGTGTCATTTATTTTTTCTTCGGATACACCTGTGTGACTTAGTAGGTCTTCTGAATTATAATTTTTTAGATCGGCAATCAATGCTTCATAGCCATCTGTATATTTTTTAATGAATGCATGATCGAAAACGGATTTACCTTCTTCTTCTAAGGCAACTAGTTTCTTCAATATCAATTTCACCAATGGGATATCTTGATTGATGTTAACTGGTAAATGAATATCTGCCATGTCTTCACCACCACCGATCCATCCGCCTAGGTTTTGCGGATTTTTAAAATTGACCAATCCTGATTCCTCTAGTGGATTTATACTAATAACCTTACCGCCGTTTTGCTTACATTTTTCTAAAGCCGATAACATTCTTGGGTGATTGGTGCCTGGGTTTTGTCCAACAATCAAAATAACCTCAGCTTCGTATAAATCTTCTAAAGTTGTGGATCCTTTACCGATGCCCAAAGTTTCTCCTAAGGCAACACCACTACTCTCATGGCACATATTAGAGCAATCTGGTAAATTATTGGTGCCTAATGCACGTGCAAACATTCCATATAAGAATGCGGCTTCGTTACTAGATCTCCCAGAGGTGTAAAAAATAGCTTCATCTGGGTTGTTCAGTTTTTTTAATTCAGATGCTATTAAGTCAAAGGCATCTTGCCATGAAATAGGTTGATAATGAACACTGCTCGGTTTTAATACCAATGGTTCTACTAAACGCCCAAATTTATTAAGCTCATAATCTGTTAGTTGAGATAATTCTTCTACGGATTTTTTTTGGAAAAAACTTGCACCAATTTGTTGTGTTGTAGCTTCATCACCAAGTGCCTTTGCCCCATTTTCGCAATATTCGGCAACGGGCGATGGGTGTTCTGGGTCTGGCCACGCGCAACTAGGGCAATCAAAACCGTCTTTTTGGTTCATGCTAAGCAAGGTTCGCATAGATCGTAAAACCCCCATTTCTTTAAATGTATGTTTTAAAGCTTCACGCACACCTAAATAACCAGCGGCATGTGTAATAGGGTCTTTTACTTCAATGTCAAGAAATTCTTCCGATCCTCTAAATGAGACCTTGCGTTCCGTTTTTGCATCCATACCTTAAACTTAGTAAATGTAAAAATAACGGCAGTGCTAGAATGCACTAAAACTGCCTTGAAAATGTTAGAATATAGTAGACTTTAACTCAACTTTGGGTTAGGGTAGTTGTCAGACTGATCTTCAATAGTATTGTCTAAACAGGTAAAATCTTTTTCCAGCAATAAGTAAAGATCATTTCCTGAAGAAGTCTTTAATGTATGGTCGTAGGTGATAATGTCATTTGAAAACCATTCTTCACCTGTTTTTTTTGGCATTTCAAGTACGATGGCATTTTTCTCATAGCTTATGTGTAATTGGTCTATGTCACTATTCAGCACTACGCCATAATTAAATTTTATAGACCCAAAATTAGTACTGTCGTAAATCTTTCCATTTTCAGATAGCGATTTTACTTCTGTTTGAGTAAGTCTAAACCGTACGGAATCACCTTTTATTCTAATTTTCATGGCTATAAATTGAGTTCACAACAAAAATAGCCCATCTGACAACAAAATATAAGGGGTTGACATCAAATTGTTTCTATTATTTAACCTTACCTATATATTTACGATATAATAAAAAACGAAATAAATTTTTTCATTTTCATATAGTGTTCTCGTAAAAGAGTCCGGTCTAAAAAGATCGGACTCTTTTTAGTTTAAGTCAATCAAGGATATAAAAAAAAGCCCATTAAATAGTTTTTAATAGGCTTAGATAAACGTTTGTAAGTTTTATTTCCAAATAGGTGCAGGGTATTTACCTGTATCTGATTTTTCTTTTAAACTGTTCATAGCCTTTTCTTTATCGCTTGCGTAAGTAACACCAAACCAATCTCCACCAGAAGGAATGCATTTAACTTCAATTTCATTGGCCTGTAACATTTCTTGTATCATTAAAGGAATGTAAAGCTCGCTATTTGCAATACGGTCTTCATCTTTCAAGAAAATTCTAAATTCAGATTCTATTTTATCAAAGATAGACGGTCTGCATACCCAAAAGTTCATACTGGCTTGTTCGTCGCCCGTAAATTCTAAATTGGTATCCTCGTCGATTATTTTATCGCCTTGTTGAACAAGTTTTAAGCGCTCTTGTACAGAAATAAGGTTGTCGCCGTTTACTTCGCAAACACCTCTAGATACAGAACCGTGCTCAGACAAGGTATCTTTTAAGGTGTAACCCAATAATGCATATGCACTATCATCAGACTTCATAAAATCAGCTGCTTTTTTGTATGCAGATTGACCATAAAAATCGTCTGCGTTGATTACCACAAAGGGACCGTTGATTACATTTCTTGCCGTCCAAACCGCATGGGCAGTACCCCAAGGTTTCTTACGTTCGCCGGTGAAAGTAACTCCGTCAGGTAAGTCTGTAAGTTCTTGAGCAAGAACGTTTAGCTTAATATTTCTAGGTATTCTTTTAGAAAGATGTTCCTCTAAGAAAGAAACATTCTCTTTTTTGGTGATAACAACAATTTGTTCAAAATTATTTTGAATAGCATCATAAATGGCAAATTCCATTAAGAACTCACCGTTTGGTCCTAAATCATCAAATTGTTTCAGTTTTCCATATCTACTACCGCTACCGGCAGCCATTAAAAGTAATGTCATGATTTTTGTGTTTAAATATCAAAAATATGAAATGCTAATAGAAATTATGGCTCATTTTAGATGTATGATGGTTAAAATTGATAATTAGTTAATATGGATCATCAAGATTTTATAAATTCAAAGTTCAAACAACCACCAAATATGATATCAAGAAGAAAATTTATCAGAAATACATCTATAGCAAGTATGGGTATGGTTACGATACCGGTATTTTCCCATAAAACATTTAGTGCCGCAGATAAACTTAATGTCGGTCTAATCGGGGTAGGTCTGCGAGGAACCAATCATTTACGTAATTTATTGCTTAGAAAAGATGTAAACGTTACTGCTATTTGTGATGTTGATGATAATAGGATTGCCATTGCCAAAAAACATATTGCTGAAGCGAATGGTAAGGTACCTAAAGTATTTGGGGCTAATGATCTTGATTATAAGAATCTTTTGTCTTTAGCAGAGGTAGATGCCGTAATAATAGCAACGCCATGGTTATGGCATACCCGTATGACGGTAGATGCTATGGAAGCTGGTAAGTATGCTGGGGTTGAGGTTTCTGCATCAAATACCTTAGAGGAATGCTGGGATCTGGTGAATACACATGAGCGTACCGCAACACATATGATGATTCTAGAAAATGTGAATTACAGAAGAGATGTTTTGGCAGTTCTCAATATGGTGAAACAGAATGTATTTGGGGAAATGGTGCATTACAGATGTGGTTATCAGCATGATTTACGGCATGTTAAATTTAACGATGGTAAAACTGCTTATGGTAAAGGTGTTGAATTTGGCGATAAGGGTATTTCTGAATCTAAATGGCGTACAGAACATTCTGTAAAAAGAAATGCCGATGTTTACCCAACTCATGGGTTGGGTCCTGTGGCTGTTATGGCAGATGTTAATAGAGGTAATAGGTTTGTGTCTATGACTTCTCATGCATCTAAAGGTATAGGGCTACACAATTATGTTGTAAAGGAAGGTGGAATAGATCACCCCAATGCAAAAGTAAAATTTAAGCAGGGTGATGTAATTACCTCAACCATTAATACAGCAAATGGCGAAACAATAATCATTACACACGACTGTAATTTGCCTAGGCCTTATTCATTAGGTTTTCGTGTACAAGGCGCAAACGGACTCTGGGAAGTGGACGGAAGCCGCATTTACGTGGAAGGTAAGTCTGAACCACATACATGGGATGAAGCTAAACCTTGGTTAGACACTTATGATCACCCCTTGTGGAAAAAGTATGGTGAATATGCCTTAAATGCTGGGCATGGCGGAATGGATTTCTTTGTGCTTAACTCATTTGTTGAATCTGCAAAACAAAACATAGCACCGCCTTTAGATGCATATGATGCAGCAGCTTGGAGTGCCGTAACACCACTTTCAGAGGCATCCATTGCAAATAATGGCGAACCACAAGATTTCCCTGATTTTACTCGAGGACTTTGGATAAAAAGAAAGCCTTACGAATGGATGAAAGAAGCATATTAGAATTTAACTAGCCTTAGCTTCTTTGATATTCTCATTTTTTTCAAATTCATCTGTGGCTATTGTCATTTTCGATTTTTTTTTCCAGATGTTACGTGAAATTTTACGTTCGCGATCAGCTCTAAAGCTGGTAGACTTAATAATATCCGGAGCAAAAGTAACACCTAAAATAATTGCACCTAAACCTAGAAGGGTAACAGGGTTGATAAAGTATTCGCTAAAAGAGAATATCCCTATTATTAAAAGTGTTGAAAAGGGTAGGGAACAAGCTAGAATGTTTAATCCGAAATTAACGTCGAATGTAGGCTTTGGCTGTTCATCTTTTTCTTCCATAGATTGTATTGCACTCATATGGGCAAATGGCCAAAAGCTGCAGGCACTCTGCGGAAATACTACTAATAGTAAAATCATTGCAGGAGTTAAAGCAGGTAAAATATAGGCGAAAACACCACTAAGTAAAAATGCCAGACCCATTCTGCGTAAAAGCATGGAAATAATCAATTTAAATTCCCCCTTGTTTATTCTCACTGCCATACCTATGAATAATAATACTAATGGAGTCATAAGACCTTTAATGCTCAATGCGGTATTTTGAAAGAAGGTAGGCAGGGAAGATAGATCCCATCCAAAACCTAACATGACCAAGCCTATAACAATAACCATATTAATGGGTTCGTTGATCAATGAAATAAAAAGTCCTTTTAATTTACTTTTGGAAGATTCTTGTTTTTTAATAACCGAATTTTTTCGGTACCAATGCATGGCGAGCATGTACAATAAAATTAGAACGAATATTTTATTTCCTATATCGGCAAGAGCGGCTAATGCAAGTGTATCATCACCTAAATAAGCTACTATAAAAGGAAAACATGAAAGACCAGGTGCTGTTGATGGCAACAACATCATTAAGGTTCGCTTTTTGCTTTTTTCTTCTTTATGTAAAGATGCTGCCAAGAAATATTTGGTAGCCGCCAGCATTAAAAGATTAAAAGTTAGGGCAATTAACGGAAATACCAATAAGGTGCCGTTAAGTTCTATTTTTAATAGTGCAACAAAAATCGTTGCGGGCAATGCTACACTTAGTATTAGAACTTTTACACCTTTTAAATCTTGTTTTGCAACTTTTTTTTGTAGTAGTAAACCAAGACCTATGATTAGTATTAATTCGAGGGTTTTCTGTAGAGCAAAATTCATATTTTGAGAAGTTTAGTTTGAGGTAGTTTGGTGTACTATGAATAGTCCTTAGGAGTTGAACTCAGGGTATTTGTGTCAAGGCAATTATCCTTACTGCCAACTCCCGGACTAATTCAAAACTTAAACGAGCACTTTTTCAAGGGCTGCAGTAAACAACTTCATCTCTTCCATGGTACCCATGCTCACGCGGCACCAGTTTTTTCCGTAGATTTCAAAAGCTCTTACACCAACACCTTCGGCGGTCATTTTCTCTAAGAAAGGTTTACCGTCCATTTCGATTGGAAATATGATAAAACTTGTTGACGAGGGGACATATTCAAACCCCAATCTGTCTAGGTTTTCATACACGTATTCCCTACATTCTTTGTTTAATTTTCTAGATTTGTCTTTAAAGGCAACATCTTCCATACTTGCCATGGCTGCGTAAACTGATGGTAATGATATACCCATGCCACCACGTGTAATTTTTTGGATAATGTCTAAAGTTTCTGGTTGTGCCACTACATAACCAACACGTAAACCGGCCATACCCTGTATTTTAGAAAATGTACGGGCAATAATTACGTTTTTACCTTCATTGATAAGTGATACCATACTCTTTTTCGCGGCATCTTCTAAAAAGCCCAAATAGGCTTCGTCAATGAAGATTGGAGTCTTTTCAGATACACGAGAACAGAAATCAACAAGTTCATCATGGTCTGTCATACTACCTGTTGGGTTATTTGGGTTACAGATGTAAACCAACTTGGTGTCTTCATCAACTGCGGCCTCCATTGCAGCTAGGTCATGAGACCAATCTTTTTTCAATGGAATTGGTTTCCAAGTTGCGCCGGTTGCTTCTGCTACTTTAATAAGTGACATATATGCCGGATCAGCAGAAACGATATTTCCTCCGTTTTGAAAGAACACCATAGCCGTTTTTTCCAATAGATCAGATGAACCAGGACCCATCATTATATTTTCTTGTTTAACACCCTCTTCAACCGCAATTTTGTCCATTAACTCATACAGTTCTTTCCAAGCATAACGATTACCTTTTGGTGCATACTCTTGCATTGCCGTAACCGCCATTGGTGATGGACCGTACGGGTTTTCATTTGCATTAAGTTTAGCTGCCAGTGCCAAAGGTTGCATAGGTGCTTGTGGAAGATATTCCTTAAAGAACGGTGTGTAAGGAATATTTCCTTTCGCATCTAAGGATATGGGTTGTGACGGGAAAGCCCCGTAGGTCAAATAAGGTGCTGCCATGACACCTGCTGCTGAAAGAACGCCTTTTTTAAGCCAATCTCTTCTGTTTACTGTTGTTTTCATCTTAGTTCAAGTTTGAAATGTTGGTGATGGGTTGTTTGTTCCTTATAAATAAAGTAACCAAACATCGATTTTATTTATCGATATAAACATGTTCGCTACTATGGTAAATGTTCATGTTTAGTGCTAAACAATATTATTGAATGTTCAAGGATTATGGAAATAGCCTATGCTTACAACGGCTTGTATATACAGGGTGTACAGCTTGTTTTATTGAATAATAGTTAAATTTTGTTTGAAATTATACCGATAATGTAAGAAGTGATTTGTCCACTGTTGAAAATGTGCCGATACGGCATAATTATTCTAAAACTCTCTTTTTATGTATTTGTCAATTTAATTAGAGAATTATAAACAAAACCTCATTTTTAAGCCTTTTTATTGTCATATAATTACTAAAATTTAACTAATTATAAATTAAATTTGTTAAAATGGATTAAAACCTTGTAATAATTCAATGAATATTTCAAATGATTATGAAAAATGAGGAATAAACTTGATCACGTAGATTTCAGTATTTTAAATATTTTGGCCGAAAATGCCCAGACCCCGTACACTGATGTTGCCAAAAAGTTGATTGTTTCTCCAGGTACTGTACACATGCGAATGCGTAAAATGAAAGAGATGGGCTTGATTACCGGGGCTACCTTAAGTCTTGATTATGCAAAAATGGGTTGGAAGATGACCATTTTCTTAGGTATTTTTTTAAGTGAAATCAGCTTATTTAAGAAAGTGATGCAAAGATTGAACGACATTGAGGAAGTGGTGAAAATACACCACGTAACCGGAAAATATGATGTCTTTATAAAAATGCATGCAAGAGATAGTTTTCACTACAAACAAGTCTATCAAGATGAAATACTAAGTATTTCTGGTATACGTGGTATAGAATCTTTTATTTCAATTGAAGAGAATTTGGAGCGCCATATTCAATTCGTGGCAACGGAAGAAAATTAATTATAACAATTTCATTTCGGTAGGATTCCAGTGAACCGGTTGTTTTTTTGAGTAGCTTTCATTGGCAAGTAGTGCCGCACCTGCTGCTCTAAGTCCAAACTTTGGGTCTTGTATAACTTCACCATTGGTTCTAATACTTCTAAAAAAATTGAAAAAATGATCGTAATGCGCCCCTTTGTAATCTCGCGGTGCTTGCCAGGTTGTAGTACCGGTAGCCAAATTACTTATTCGGGTATCTATTTTTTTAGCGGCATATTCTTTTCTTATTTGTGCCTGCATATCTTCGGTAAATGATATCATGGAATATCCACTTGGTTCCATGCCAAGTTTTGAACGGTTTACGGTAACCGAATTCTGCCCTATTTCCATTTCTCCTTCGGTACCTATTAATTTGAATCCGCCTCCACCGCCACTACCAGCAATGAAATTGATACGGAAAGCTGCGTTAAAAGGGGCATGATTTTCCGTTTTTGGGTAGTCATAAAGTGTTATAGAAACATCTGGCACATCTCTGCCGTCTTTCCAATAGCGGAGTCCGCCTGTTGCCATAGCCCTATTTGGACCGTCTGAACTAATCACATAATTTAGGGTAGAGAATGCATGAACGAACAAATCTCCAGCAACTCCGGTGCCGTAATCTTGATAATTTCTCCATCTAAAAAATCGATTGTTATCAAAAGGTACTTTTGGTGCACTTCCTAAAAATCTATCGAAATCTACCGTATCATTATTGGCATCTGTTGGTATAGGGTATTGCCATGCACCTTCAGACGAATACCTATCATTATACATGTCTAACATCACAATATCTCCGATAGCACCATCTTCATAAAGTTCTTTTGCTTTTTCATTCCCTAAAGAGGCCATACCTTGACTTCCTATCTGGCATATTTTACCCGATTTTTTTTGAGCTCTTATAATTTCTTGTCCCTCGTTGAAATTTTGAATCATCGGTTTTTCGCAGTATACATGTTTACCCGCTTTTAATGCGGCAACCGTAATGGTTTGGTGCCAATGATCAGGTGTGGCGATTAAAACGGCATCTATGTCCTTTCTACTTAAAATTTCGCGATAATCTCTGGTTACAAAAATATCTTGACCCCAAAGTTCTTTAGCGCGGTCAAGTCTGCCGGTATACAGGTCGCATGCAGCAACTATTTTTACACCATCAATCTTTAGGGCGGCTTGTGTGTCGTAAATACCTTGAATACCCGACCCTATAAGAGCAATGTTTATTTGGTCATTACTACTATATTGTTCTACTGTATATGCTCTATGTAAAACTTGTGTTTTGTTATTAGAAGCTGATAATATATAAGGAGCTGTACCCAAGGCTGCAGTGGTCAATGATGCCCGTTTGATAAATGATCTTCTAGAGTTCTTTTGATCCATGTTGTTTTAAGTTGTTGTTTGTTGTTAGCTACTAAAAATACCAAATAATTAACCTTGCTACGTGGTCATGTTTGGATAATTTGAATTTATCAATTGTAAAATGACAAGATGTTTTTTTATGTGGTGTAGTTCATCTGTATATTTTGTTAGTTGACAACATTTATGATATAAATGGCAAACAAATTTTCTGGATCACCGTAATTTTGCGTTCGCTTAAAAAGAAAATTTTGTTGAAAGATATATTTATAGCAGCACTTTGGAGTATCTCGCCGTTAGGAGAGGCTAAAGTTGGTATACCCTACGGTCTTTTTCATGGGGTTAATATTTATGTGGTTTTTTTAGTTTGTTTTTTAGCGAATGTTCTGGTATTTCCTATCATGATGTTTTTTCTGAATACGGTAAATACGTATTTGCTTAGATGGCATTTTTATAAAAAGAATGCCCTGTTTGTTGCAAGAAGGGCAAAAACGGGATCAGGTGATAAAATCAAAAAATATGGTTTTTACGGACTCATATTTTTCGTAATGCTCCCTGTGCCAGGCACCGGTGTCTATGCAGGTAGTATTGCCAGTTACTTGTTTAAGATTGAAAGAAAGAAAGCCTTTTTGGCTAATACCATTGGTATATTTTTATCATCGGTCATTGTTTGGGCAACTACTTTGCTGACCATGAAGGGTATGGCATAACCTTGTTGTATTCATATATTCTATTCATTTATTTTGTGGATAACTATACCTTGTTTTAATTTCATTAACAGATTTGGCCTTTTAAATTTGCAGCTTTTTTTGAGCTATGGATACCCTTAAAATTGGTGATAAATTATATAATGTTGAACAGAACGGATTCAACGATTTCGCTAGATATTCCTTTTCTGAAGTAGTGCGACTTACCGAAACTTTGGCGGTTCTAAAAAATGGAGTTCGATTAATCAATAGACCTAAACAATCTTATATTATGGAAGATGTTGGCTATTCGGTTTCTCGTAACAAAGGAACGCATTGGCATATTGTTTCTTTGAAAGCAATTAGAAATGCACAAATAGAAAATGAAAAAATTAAGGTTCATGACTGGTTTGAGAACAAGCAATTTACACTGAAAGAGAAGCAGTATATTTATAAGCTTTTTAAAGGAGAAGAGGACCAATAAAATACAGAAGTGAACATAGTTTTTACAAGAAACGTACAGACCGTTTTTTTATTAGAAAAGCTTTACTACCTTTACGGCGTTGTGTTGTGTCTCAAAGAAATTTGAGGCAATTGTGTTTATCGGATTTTACCGATAGAACCCAATGAAAGGCTTTCCATTAAGGGAGGCTTTTTTTGTTTCTACCCTAAAGATTATGTATAACGTAATGTACTAAAGAAGCCGCTAGTTTGGCTGTTTGCTTGTCTATATCAAAGTTTGGGTTTAACTCTACGATATCTAAACCTACTAATTTGCCCGAATCAATAATAAGCTTTAGACTTTCTAAAACAATATCGGGTGCAAACCCCATGGGCGAAGCTGCACTAACCCCTGGTGCATAAGCAGAAGATAATCCATCTAAGTCAATTGTAGTATAGATATAATCTACATCTTCCATAAATTGAATAAGCCTTAGTTGCACGTGCTCCAAATAGCTCATGCTAAAATGATCCTGAAGTAGATAATTGACCTTTTGCGATTCTGCAAAATCAAATAGTGTTCTTGTGTTGGCATCTTTTCGAATACCTAATGCCATGTATTTTATTGCTTCATTTTTGGCTTCATGTTCCAATGCTATTTGGTAGAAGGGAGTACCGGAATTGTTTCCGTCAATATTAGCCCTTAAATCAAAATGGGCATCAAAATTTATAATGCCTATTTTTTCCTTAGGTTTTATGTGTTGTAGTAATCCGTTATAATGGGCATATGCAAGATCATGACTTCCTCCTAGAAGTATTGGGGTTGCCCTGTTCTTTATTAATTTACTTACTGCAATTGTACATTCTTCTTGTAATTCCTCAAGATTTTGATCCTTACATTCTAAATTCCCAAAATCTATTAATTGTGTATTTTCGTTTAGATGATTGGGCATTTTCCCTAATTGCTCACGAATAGCATCAGGACCTAAGGCCGACCCAGTTCTGCCAAGATTTCTTCTTACTCCTTCATCACTGCTATACCCTAAAAGGGCGTACGTTTTATACTCTTTTTGATATTCATATTCTTGCAAGTTCAACAATTTGACTTTCTCATGTAGGTAAAGTTGTTGGTCTGATGAACGACCAAACCAATTATCGGTATTCGCTAATTTATAAATGGACATATAATTCTGTATTTTTTGAATTATAAAATCTTAAATCACCTAAAATTTGGGGGGAACTTAAAATTTTAAACAATGTTTTAACCTAACGGAAAAGCAATAGCTAATGTTACGTTGCACCTGTTAAATGTGGTACTTTTTGTTTGGGGTATCTCTAATGTTGGGTTTAAAAGTCAGAATAGATTTTCTAGAATATTGTCTTCCACCAAAGTAGGGAAAGTGACTTTTAGATTTTCTGTTCTTTCCATTTCGCGTTTTATTGCGAACATTGCCTCTGGATTTCTTGCCCAACTACGTCTAGAAATACCGTTGTTAACATCGTAAAAGAGCATGTTTTTTAATTTGCGCTCTGCATCTTTAGAGCCATCTAACACCATACCGAAGCCGCCATTGGTGACTTCTCCCCAACCAACACCGCCACCGTTATGTATTGATACCCAAGTTGCGCCCCTAAAGCTATCGCCAATAACATTGTGAATGGCCATGTCTGCAGTAAATTTACTGCCGTCGTAAATGTTACTGGTTTCCCTGTAGGGGGAATCTGTACCACTAACATCATGGTGGTCGCGACCTAAAATTACAGGAGCACTTAATTCTCCATTTTCAATTGCTTCGTTAAAAGCCAAGGCTATTTTTGCCCTTCCCTCTGCATCGGCATATAAAATTCGAGCTTTAGAACCAACAACTAGCTTGTTTTGCTCAGCTTCGGCTATCCATTTGATATTGTCTGATAGTTGCTGTTGAATTTCTGGGGGTGCTTCCTTTTTAATTTCTTTTAATACACGTAATGCAATGGCATCGGTTTTTTGTAAATCTTCTATTTTTCCAGAAGAACATACCCAGCGAAATGGTCCAAATCCGTAATCGAAACACATGGGTCCCAATATATCTTGAACGTAAGACGGATACTTAAAATCTATTTTGTTTTCTGCCATTACATCGGCACCCGCTCTCGAAGCTTCTAACAAAAAGGCATTGCCATAATCAAAGAAATAGGTGCCTTTTTCTGTATGCTGATTAATAGCATCTGCATGTCTGCGTAGCGAATCTTGCACTTTTATTTTAAATGCGTCAGGATCCTGATTCATCAATTCGTTGGATTCTTCAAAAGTCAATCCGACAGGGTAATAACCACCTGCCCACGGATTATGCAAAGAAGTTTGGTCTGAACCAAGGTGAATGAATATGTCCTCTTTATAAAATCGTTCCCATACATCGACAACATTACCTATAAATGCAAGTGATATGATTTCGTTTTTAGAGGTGGCTTCTTTTGTTCTGGTTATTAGAATATCTAAATCATTAATCAATTCATCTACCCAGCCTTGCTCATACCTCTTTTTTGCAGCAAGCGGATTCACTTCTGCGCAAATAGTAATGCATCCGGCTATGTTACCGGCTTTTGGTTGTGCACCGCTCATTCCGCCTAACCCTGCAGTTAAGAATATTTTTCCATTGGGATTTTCATCCGCGTTCAATACTTTTCTAAAAGCATTCATTACGGTAATGGCAGTGCCGTGAACGATACCTTGAGGACCAATGTACATATACGAACCCGCTGTCATTTGACCATATTGGGTGACACCTAGTGCATTGTATTTTTCCCAATCATCTTGTTTGGAGTAATTCGGAATCATCATTCCGTTTGTGACCACAACTCTTGGTGCTTCTTTGGATGATGGGAATAATCCCATTGGGTGACCAGAATAGATATGCAAGGTCTGCTCGTCGGTCATTTCAGACAAATACTGCATGGTCAATAAATACTGCGCCCAATTTTGGAAAACGGCTCCGTTACCACCATAGGTAATGAGTTCTTGGGGATGTTGTGCAACGGCAGAATCCAAATTATTTTGAATCATGAGCATAATTGCTGCAGCGTGACTGGTCTGTGCTGGATAATCTGAAATAGCACGAGCATGCATCTTATAAGAGGGTTGAAAGCGATACATATAAATTCTACCATATGTCTGTAATTCTTCGGCAAATTCAGGAGCCAATACCGCATGCCAGTCCGCCGGAAAATAACGCAAGGCATTTCTAATTGCCAATTGCTTTTCTTCTTTAGAAAGTATCTGCTTTCGGTTTGGTGCGTGACTAACCGCTGAAGAACGCTCCTTTTTTGGAGGTAATTCAGTAGGTATCCCCATCTGTATCTGTGCTTTAAAATCCATATTTAATTTTTAAATAAATTTATTTGTTTTGGATCTAGAGGTTTATTTTCCAACAACCAACAACCAACAACCAACAACCAACAACTACTTATGTCTATCAAAAACCAACTCACCATTTTTCCAAATCATACATGGTTTTAGATTTCCTTGGTTGTATAGAATATCTTGGTAATTGTCTGAATGAAATACCGCCAGGTCAGCTAAAAGTCCCGCTTCCAATTTGCCGCGATCTTCTAGTTTTAAAGCTGCCGCTGCTCTAAATGTGATTCCTGCCAAGACCTCGGCATTGGTCAGTTTTTCAAAGGTTCCCAGAATACTGGCTTGGGTCAGTAAATCGCCCATTGGTGCGGATCCTGGGTTGTGGTCACTGGCGATGACAAGTGCTGCTCCCGCATCTAACAGTTTACGTGCGGGAGTAAAATTGCATCCTAATCCTATGGAAGCACCTGGTAATGCAACCGCTATGGTATCGCTGTTTGCTAAAAGTTCAATTTCTGTATCTGTACTAGCTTCAAGATGGTCTGCGCTAATAGCTTTATGGTCCACGGCAACTTTGCTTCCGTTTGTTGAAAACTGATCTGCGTGCACGGTAATATCAAAATCTAGTTCACTTGCTTTGGTGAAATACGCCTGAATATCATCCGCAGAAAAAGCGCTTTGTTCAATAAAAGCATCCATTCTATGGGTGAGGTTTTCTTCTTTAAGAACAGGGAACAACTTCTCACTTATTAGTTTTAGATACTCCTTTTCTGTTCCCTCAAAATCTTTTGGTAACATATGCGCTGCAAGGCACGTAGAAATCAATTCTGGCATTGCCTTTTCATTCGCTTTTTTAATTGCGCGAAGCATTTTCAATTCTTCATCTACTGTTAATCCGTATCCACTTTTAACTTCTAGTGTAGTGGTACCGTTTTTTAAATGCCGATTGGCTCTTTTAATGGTGTTTTTGGTCAATTCTTCAGTACTCGCCTTTCGGGTTTCGGTAACGGTATCCCAAATGCCACCACCGGCTTTTGCAATTTCTAAGTATGTTTTACCCGCATTTCGCATGGCGTAATCTTTGGCGCGCGAGCCACCAAAACAGATATGGGTATGGGCGTCTACAAAGCCTGGAAGACAAACATGATTTCCTTTTACTAATTGGATGTCTGCTTGAGGATATTCTGATTTTAAGTCATCAAAGTTTCCGGTGGCAAGTATTACCTTGTTTTCTATTACAATTCCGCCTTCAATAATAACATCAAGCTCATTGTCGGAAATTGCACCTTTCAATGCCAACCCGGTCATGGGTATGATTTGTTTAAACGGACCTATAAGTGTTCTTTTTGTCATTAGATTAGTAGTTTTCGAACTCTTCTGAGTGTTTTGTCTTTAAAGATATGTTATGTTCCGATTGTACGCGGTCTATAACTTTTAATATGGTCTGATCTTTAATCATAGCAATACCTTTTTCAATATCATCGGCAAATACTCTGTCTTTACTTGCAAAAGCTACTTGCTCACGTACTGCATTATGTACTTCATCTAAATAAATGCCGGACTTTAGGGGTTTTCTAAATTCAAATGCTTGTGCTGCGGTTAACAACTCAATAGCTAATATTTTCTCTACATTGCCGATTACCTGTAACGCTTTTCTGCCACCAATGGATCCCATGCTTACATGATCTTCTTGACCAAGGGAAGTTGGAATACTATCTGCGCTTGACGGAAAACATAGTCCCTTGTTCTCACTTGCTAATGCTGCAGTAGTGTATTGTAAAATCATATATCCGGAATTGATGCCGGTGTCGTTCATAAGTAATTTGGGTACACCGGGACTGTTTCCTTCTAAGGATAAATAAATACGCCGGTCGGAAATGTTTCCGATTTCCGATGCAGCCAAACACGCATAATCCAATGCCATGGCTAAAGGTTGACCGTGAAAATTACCTCCACTAATGGTCAATTCTTCATCTATAATTACGGGATTGTCGGTAACTGAGTTTAACTCTACTTCCAATAATTCTTTTAAATGTAACCAAGCTGCTCTTGAAGCACCATGAACTTGCGGAATACAACGGATAGAGTAGGGGTCTTGAACTTTTTCGCAATCTACATGAGCTTCCATAATTTCAGAGCCCTTCAATAATTTCTTTACGCGTTTTGCCACATGCACATTTCCTTTGAAAGGTCGAAGTGCATGAAGCTCGTTATAAAATGGTTTAACTGAACCCTGTAGACCTTCAATCATCATGGCGCCAATAACATCTGCCTGACCTAGAATTGAATGTAGTTGTGCTACCACTTTTACGGCATGTGCCGCTATAAATTGTGTGCCGTTTATCAATGCCAGCCCTTCTTTTGGTCCCAATTCAATTGCAGCCAATCCTGTTTTTTTGAAAAGTGCTTCAGTAGTTATCGTTTCATTCTTGTATTCTACCTTACCTAAACCAATTAGTGGTAAGAACAAGTGGGATAGCGGAGCCAAATCTCCCGAAGCACCCACCGATCCTTGAGAAGGAACTACTGGAATAGCATCGTTCTCTATATGCCATATAATACGTCTAAGGGTGTTCAATGCTATACCGGAATATCCTTTTGCAAGAGATTGTGCTTTAAGGATCAGCATTAATTTAGCAATATCTTTTGCTATAGGTTCGCCAACACCTACACTATGGCTTTGAAGTATATTGGTCTGTAATATATTGGTTTCCGATTTTGATATTTTTGTTGTGCATAATGGTCCAAAACCGGTATTGATACCATACACAGGATGCCCTTTCTCTACAATGTTCTGTACAATTTTCCAGCTCTCGTTTATTTTATGTTCTGTAGCTTTAGAAAGTGTAATAGTATAGTCATGGTTTACAATTTGCATTGCTGTACCTGCAGTAAGCCAATCTTCTCCCAATTTAAAGGTCTGTTTGCCCATAGCTTTTACTTTTCAAGAATTTTATTAAAATTAATATCTATTTTTAATACTTGGTAATATCAATTTTATCATCAATTCATAACTATGAGTAATCAAATAGAATTGCGACACCTAACGTATTTCCTAGCGGTAGCGCAAGAATTGCACTTTAGAAAGGCTGCTGAAAAGTTGTTTATTTCTCAACCGGGGCTTAGTAGGCAAATAAAGCAAATGGAAGAGATTCTAGAAACGCAATTGTTTGAGCGAAACAAGAAAAAAGTGGGCTTAACACCTGCGGGGCACTACTTAAAAAAAGAGGTTGAATTTATATTCAACCATATAGAAAAGGTAGAGCGACAATTAAAATTGGTTGGAGATGGCGATAGTGGCGAATTACGTATTGGGTTTTTAGGTTCTGCCATGCAACAGGTAATTCCAAAAATGCTATTGCAGATAAAAGAGAAGTATCCCAAGGTAAAAACATCTTTAGAAGAGCTTTCTAATTTTGCCCAGGTAGATGCCGTTTTAAAAAATCAGTTAGATATGGGTTTTGTGCGAGTTTCTAGAGTGCCAAGTACTTTGGAAATGAAAACCGTTTTCACCGATACCTTTTCTTTGGTTTTACCAGAAAGGTATCCTATGCTGACCAGGGAATTTGACGGTATGGAACGATTTGCCAAAGAAGACTTTATTCTTTTTAGTCAGGCGTATAGTCCGTTGTATTATGATACCATTCTTAGTATTTGTAAAGATGCTGGTTTTGCACCTAAAGTCTCCCATAAATCTGTTCATGCCCACACGATTTTTAAATTGGTAGAGAATCATATGGGCATAGCTATTGTACCTACTTCTTTGCAAAACGGATTTCAGATGCGGGTAAAGTTTGTTGAGCTTAAAGATATTCCCCAACGAGCAGAATTATCGGTCATATGGAAAAAGGAACATACGAATCCGGTTCTTAAGAATTGTATGGAGTTACTTTTAGAAGGATAGAGTGATACTATCGAGTAAACTTTAATACTTATCTAACAGTGAGTGGTGATTTGAAAAGTTAATTTTACTTTTTTGAGAAAAGAGAAAAGAGAAAAGAGAAAAGAGAAAATAGAGCTTGCTACGCACAGCGTATTGCACGCAGCGAACAACGAACAACGAACAACGAACAACGAAATTTATGATAATAGATATAATAAAGAAGAGACGATCGGTATTTCCGGTACAGTATAACGGAACACCAATTGCAAAAGATGATATTGAAAAAGTATTAGAGGCCGCAAACTGGGCACCTAACCATAAATGTACAGAGCCATGGCGATTTAAAGTAATTCAAGGTGAGGCGCAGGGCAGACTAGGTACTTTCTTGGCTACAAAGTATGAGGAGTTAGACCCCAAGCCAAAGGCAATGAAGATTAAAAAATTGCAGGAAAACCCTAAAATGGCCGGAGCTATTGTAGCAATTTGTATGCAAAGAGACCCAAAAGAGTCGTTGCCGGAGTGGGAAGAGGTAGCAGCTGTTTCAATGGCCGTACAGAATATGTGGTTACAATGTACCGAAATGGGAATAGGTTCGTACTGGTCTTCACCGGGACTCATAAAACACATGGGTGAATTTTTGAATTTAGCCGAAGGAGAAAAGTGTTTAGGCTTTTTCTATATGGGTAATTTTGATGGGGAATTAGGTGAAGGTAAACGTGAGCCCATTGAGACCAAAACCGAATGGATTACCGAATAACCGTATGCTAATTAAAAAAGGGAAACAGGGCATTGCTGTGCTCCCAAGCTTTTGAAATGAAGAGTCCCAAATAAACAATGGCGACCATAAATTTCAAAAATGTTCCTGTCAAGAATCCTAAAAAAGAACCAAAAGCCGCTTTCGTAGCGGTTTTTTTGTCCGCCTTATTTAATAACTCTCCCACTAAAGCACCCACAAAAGGCCATATAATAATTCCGAAAGGACCTAATATTGGAAATATCAAGGCAACCAATAACCCTACCGTGGTGCCAATAACACCGGCTTTTGTGCCGCCAAATTTTTTGGTGCCCATTGCAGGAATCACATAATCCAACCCAAATACAAGCAATGCGATGGCAAGGGTTATACCCAAAAATGTCCAATTCATTGCTATTGCGCTGGTAGAATACAGTAAAAGTAAACCTACCCAACTGATCGGAGGTCCTGGTAAAACGGGTAAAAAGCTTCCTAAAATGCCTACGAGCATTAAAAGGAATCCTAGAACTAATAAAAATATATCCATTGTAAATAGTAAGTATTGCTTATAAGACTAATATAGGTTGCATTTGTTACATGCGCGGCAATCAAAATAAATTTTTTCAACTATAAAATTAGTTTAAACTAAATATTTAGTTATATTTGAGCATAGAACTAAAAGATTAGTTGAATGAAACAGTTGACAAAAGCAGAGGAAGAAGTAATGATTGAGTTATGGGAATTACAGAAATGTAACGTAGCGTCGATCATTGAAAAGTTGCCTGAACCAAAACCGGCATATAATACCGTTTCTACAATTGTTAGAATTTTAGAAAGCAAAGGTTTTGTAGATCATGAACAACTCGGTAAGGGGTATTTGTATTTCCCTTTGGTGAAGAAATCAGATTATAGTAATCAGTCCATCAACAAATTGGTAGACGGCTATTTTCAAGGTTCATTTAAAAGTATGGTGTCATTTTTTATGAAGAAGAACGATATGAGCCTATCGGAATTGGAATCTGTTTTAAATGAAATTAAAAAGGAAAAACCATGATACAGTATATTTTGGAGTGCATTGCCTTTCAACTTCTTTTCTTGGTTATTTATGACTTTTTTCTAAAGAAAGAGACCTTTTTTCAATGGAACAGATTGTATCTGCTAGGAACGTTTGTTTTGTCTTTGATTTTACCTTGGGTAAAAATTGAAGCTTTTAAGCAGCAAGTACCACAAACATTTGCCCAATACCCAGAATATTTATGGGAATTACAGAATGAAGCGGTTATGGTTCAAGTTCAGGAAACAGCCAGCTGGAATCTTACTTGGCAAGAAGGTATTCTTTATGGCGGAATGCTTGTAGCATTAGTGTTATTCGGATTGAAAATTAGACAATTATACCTCTTGAGAAAGAGCGGGGAAAAGATTTCTTACCCTTTGTTTACCCAGATTGTTATAGAAAATAGCAGCATTGCTTTTTCATTCTTTAAATCCATTTTTATTGGAGATAAGGTGTTGAAAATGAAACATGATACCATAATTGCTCATGAATTGGTACATATTAAACAAAGGCATACGTACGACTTGTTGTTTTTTGAGTTGATGCGAATTGTAGGCTGGTTTAATCCGTTAGTGTACGTGTATCAAAATCGTATTTCAGAATTACATGAGTTTATTGCCGATGCTCAAGTATCAAAAGAGCACAAATCAGATCATTATGAGCAGTTGCTGGCTCAGGTTTTTCAAACCGAACATATATCCTTCATCAATCAATTTTTTACAAAATCATTAATCAAAAAACGAATAGTCATGTTACAAAAATCAAAATCGAAAAAAATCTGGCAGTTGAAGTATTTGCTCCTTGTGCCAATGGTATTTGGAATGTTGTTGTATACAAGTTGTAAAATGAATAAGACCACAACTGATAGTCAAGAAATCAATGTAAATGATGAGCTTTTAATTTCAGAAGTAAAGAATGAAATTAAAGAGGATAATTTGGATATGAATTACTTATATACTTCTGGTTTAGCGGAAAAATATGAGGATATTGACCAAGAAATTACTAAACATGAATTTTTTCTATATAAAGTCTTACAAAATGAAGTGATGGAGAAGGTATTCAAAGGTTATATTAAAGAAAACCCGGGTAAAGACATTAAGTTAGCAACGTTACAGCCACCTTCTACTGATGGCTATAATAGTTTTGTAGGTCAAAGAAAAGCGTATAAATTAATAGATAATGACTTAAAATCATCGGTTAAAGCATTCGGAAAAGATATTGCTTTTTATGATAACAGTTTAGGGGCTTATCCATCAAATTTTTTAGAATATAAAGTAAGTAATACATCGAAGCTTAGTTCAAATGAATTGCAAAAATTCAATGAATTGTTAATTAGTTTAGAAAATGAACCAGATTATTTATCGAATATTATACTTTCTGATGATACAAATATATTTTTGATAAAGACCGATATTAAAGATTTAAAGGGTAGTATTGAGTCTCGAACTGTTAAGATTGTAAGCGAAGAAGAATTTGAAGAAATGGATAATGTCAATGTTGCTTTTGCAATAGTGGAGGAGGTTCCAATCTTTCCTGGCTGCGAAGATGCTGCTGATAAACGCGCTTGCTTCAATGAGAAAATTCAAGAACACATCAGTAAGCATTTTAATTACCCCCAAGAGGCTCAAGATGCTAATATAGAGGGACGAGTAAGTACGATGTTCACTATTTCCTCTGAAGGGATTATTGAAAATATCAAAATGCGTGGTCCGGACAAGTTATTGGAAGATGAGGTGGAACGCATAATAAAAAGGCTGCCAAAGATGACTCCTGGCAGGCAATCTGGTAAAGCCGTTAATGTTCCTTTTTCTATTCCAGTACAATTTAAGTTTAAGGATAGTGATGATTCTGTAGAGGAAGTTAAAAAAAACATCTATGATAATGATGTACCTTTTTCTGTTGTAGATGAGGTTCCAATTTTCCCTGGGTGTGAAAATGCTACTGATAAACGAGCTTGCTTTAATGAGAAAATGCAACTACATATTAGTAAACATTTTAATTACCCAAAAGAAGCACAAGAAAAAGGGGTACAAGGTAGGGTTAGTGCAATGTTTGTAATTACAAAAGAAGGTACTATAGGCCATATATCTACTCGTAGTCCCGATAAACTATTGGATGAGGAAGTAGAGCGCATTATTAAGAGATTACCGGAAATGACACCTGGAAAACATAAAGGTAAAGCTGTAAATGTTCCTTTTTCAATTCCTGTACAGTTTAAATTACAGGATGATAGTACATTAAATACAGCAAACATGGTTTCTGAAATTTCGAATGAAAATGAGGTTGAGCCTTTGTACTATGTTAATGATAAAAAAATAACTAAACTAGAAATGGAAGCTATTGATCCAAATACTATAGAAAGTATTTTTATTCTTAAAGATAAAAAGGCTATAGAAAAGTATGGAAAAGAGGGTGAAAACGGTGTTGTTGAGATTAAAATTAAAAAAGAATAATTGAAACTATTTTTTATTTTAATACTGCTATTATTACAAATTAAAGCCGAGGCGCAAACCTCGGCTTTAGGGGTTGCAGATAGTTTGTATACTTTAGGTAATTATTCAAAAGCGATTAATGAGTATTCCAAAGTTGGCGGACTTTCTGCTGCACTTCAGATAGCAAGAAGTTATAACGCCGTTGGCAATTATGAAAAAGCTATCACGCAGTATCAATATGTGGTTGAAGAAGATGTCAAAAATCAACTCGCTCAATTTGAACTTGGAAAATTACTGCTCAAGGTAAATAGGTTTAAAGAGGCGAAATCTGTGTTTACAAATTTGTCTAATCTCAATATGACTAACCCTGAATTTCAATTTTATTTGGGAGAAGTCAATCGTCATTTAGATGTAACAGATGAAAGTTTAAAACAGTATGAAAAAGCAATTAATTTAGATAGTACGCATCTAAGAAGTTTGTTTCAACTCGCAAAACATTACACTATTAAGCAAGAGCGAGACAATGCCTTAAAGTATATTTTACAAGGATTGCGTTATTATGAGAATGATGTCTCGCTAATTAATTTACATGCGTTGGTTCTCTTTAACGATTATCAATATGAAAAGGCTATTCCATTGTTTGAAAAGGTTTTAGAATTAGGGGAGGACAAAGATTATATGTACGATAAATTAGCTTTTTCGTATAACAGAAATTGGGAATTTAGTAAAGCAAAAAAAGCTTATCATATTTTGATAAAACGGGATGATACCAATTCACAAACCTATTTTGATCTAGCCAGTGTTTATCAGAAAGAAAATAAATTAGACAGCGCGAAAATTTTTATTAAGAAGGCAATGGTAGTTCAAAAACCGGTTTTTGCGAATGGTTATAATCAATTGGCATATATTGCCCGTGAGCAAAACGATTTTAAAACAGCATTCAAATTCTTCAAAATGGCTCATCAAGAAGATACATCTGATGCGCGTACATATTATAATATAGCTACAACATACGATCAGTTTGGTACTGATTTGCAGAAGAAATTAGTCTATTATCAGAATTTTTTAAATGATTACCCGAATGAGCATCCGTATTATTACGAAACCGCTAAAAAACGTATTTCTGAATTAAAGGAAGAAATCCATTTTACCAAAGATTAACTCCTCAAAAAAATCGTAATTTCACCCGTAGAACAGGTGTGATGAAACGAGTTATCTATTTTCTTGTGTTAATTTTAATAAGTTCTTGTTCGTTCTTTGAGTCTAAACAAAAAAGAACGCAGAAGCTTATAGATGAGGAGTTGCGCGATATGGATTGGAACAGTGTAGACTCTTATCCTTTTTTCTATACTTGTGAAGAAGCGGTTACCAAAGAACAACAGAAAATTTGCTTTGAAGAAACCTTAATCTCTCATTTTCAAGAAACCTTAAATGATTTTGAATTCATTTTAACCGATAAAGAAAGTGAAACTGTAGATGTTATCTTTGTCATTGACACTTTAGGAAGAATAAAGGTATCTAACATAGAAAAGAATATCTTGGTGCTTGATCAAATGCCAGAATTTGATGGAGTGGTTACCCAAAGCTTAAAGAATCTTCCTAAACTTGCACCCGCTATAAAAAGAGGAATTCCGGTGAATTCCAAGTACCGAATTCCTATTCAATTAAAAACAAACTAAAAATTTTGGCGCACGAAAAGATAATATTGGGTATTGACCCGGGTACCACCATTATGGGTTTCGGACTCATTAAGGTAGTGGGTAAAAAGATGGAGTTCGTTCAAATGAACGAATTGCTTTTGCAAAAGTATAACGACCCATATACCAAATTAAAGCTGATTTTTGAACGTACTATTGAGCTTATTGATACCTATCACCCAGATGAAATTGCTATTGAAGCCCCTTTCTTTGGTAAAAATGTACAGTCCATGCTCAAATTAGGCAGGGCACAAGGGGTTGCCATGGCAGCCGGACTCTCTCGTCAAATACCAATTACCGAATACCTTCCTAAAAAAATAAAAATGGCAATTACCGGTAATGGTAATGCCAGTAAAGAACAAGTGGCTAGAATGTTACAAAGCGTACTAGGACTTAAAACACTCCCAAAAAACTTGGATAGTACAGACGGACTAGCAGCTGCCGTTTGTCATTTTTATAATCAAGGTAGAATTGATGTGGTCGGTAAAAGCTATTCTGGCTGGGATGCTTTTGTGAAACAGAATGAGAAGAGGGTTAAAAAGTAGTTTTCAGTTGGCAGTTTCAGTTGGCAGTAGCAGTAATTAATAAAATATATATGCAGTTTCAAGATTTATTGGCTTATAAGAAGTCTTTTGCACTTGCCATGAAGATATTTCATATTTCAAAAAACTTTCCAAAAGAGGAGAAATATTCTTTGACCGATCAAATAAGACGTTCTTCAAGAAGCGTAAGTGCTAATATCGCGGAAGCATATAGAAAAAGAAGTTATCCTAAGCACTTTATAAGTAAGTTAACCGATAGTGATGCAGAGAATTCAGAGACACAAACGTGGTTAGAGTTTGCACTAAAGTGTGAGTATATTGACCAAAAAGCGTTTAATGATTTGATAAATGATAGTGAAGAAGTAGGTAAACTTTTAAACTATATGATTAATAATCCAAGTAAATTCGGTTCAGCATAGGAACTGAAAATTTTAAACCTTTTACTGAAACTGTTAACTGAATACTGTTACTGCCAACTGAAAACTGAACACATGAGCGGAATCTACATCCACATTCCATTTTGCAAGCAGGCTTGCCATTATTGCGACTTTCATTTTTCTACCTCTATGGGGAAGAAAGAGGCGATGGTGAAGGCTTTGTGTAAAGAACTGGAGCTTCGTAAAAAAGAGTTCGCAGGCGAGAAGGTAGCTACTATTTATTTTGGCGGTGGTACACCTTCTGTTCTGGAGACCGAAGAAATAGCACGATTGATTAATACCGTTCGTGAGCTCTATGATGTTGTGGACAATCCGGAGATTACGTTAGAGGCGAATCCTGATGACCTGTCCGAAGAAAAAATATTGCAATTGGCAGCCAGTCCTATAAATCGTTTAAGTATAGGCATTCAATCATTTTTTGAGGAAGATCTAAAACTGATGAATCGCGCACATAATGCTTTGGAAGCTGAAAAGTGTTTGCAATTGGCGAGCGCACATTTCGATAATATTTCGATTGACTTGATTTACGGAATGCCGAACATGACTTTAGAGCGGTGGAAACAAAATATTGAAAAAGCGTTAGGTTTTGGTATACCGCACATCTCCAGTTATGCCTTAACCGTTGAACCAAATACGGCACTTGCAAAATTTGTTGAAGACGGATTGATTATTCCCGCTACCGACGAAGAAACTCAAGAGCATTTCAACCTGTTGAACGAAACTTTGCTAGCTGAAGGATTTGACTGCTATGAAATATCAAACTTTGGGAAACCAGGGTATTATTCTCAAAATAATTCCGCCTATTGGCAACAGAAAAAGTATATAGGTATTGGTCCGTCCGCTCATTCCTTTGATGGTGTACAACGTGGGTGGAATATTAATAACAATCCGAAATACATTAAATCCATCGAACAAGATGTAGTACCTATGGAAGTTGAGGTGCTTTCTGCGACCGATAAATACAATGAGTATGTCATGACGGGCTTGCGTACGATTTGGGGTGTTTCGTTATCTAGAATAGCGACCGAATTTGGATCGAAATATAAAGAGTACATTTTAATGCAAGCCGATAAGTTTTTAGAAGAGCATTTGCTTTTCGTTGATGGTGACATCCTTAAAACCACAAAAAAAGGCATGTTTTTGGCCGACGGCATCGCCGCAGATTTGTTTATGGTGAATTTGAAATAACAAATAGTATCGAGAACAAGCTAGGAACACGAATATTCACCTCTTCTTAAATCCTTCAAAATAACCGCCCAAAAAGTTGTAATTTTCTTATCTCAAACCTGCCTTATAATTTGAGCGTAAGTAAAATGAAGACTACCGTAACCTATAATGCCAACGAGTACAAAATAGACCTATCTAAACCATTGGATATTTCAATACCGATCACTAGTAAGAAAGACAATGTAAACGCCTGGTATATTGATGCCCCAAAGATAGAGCCACATCGAGAGAAGGATTTTGTTGGGAGTATTCCGGCAGGGGCGAGCACCAATTTTTATGATATATGGTTTAATCCGCATGCACATGGTACGCATACCGAATGTGTGGGGCATATTTCAAAAGAACGTCAATCTGTAAATCAGCATTTAAAGCAGTTCTTCTTTTTAGCTGAGGTAATTACCATAACACCATCCGTAGAACAAGGGGATTTCGTAATTACAAAAAATCAACTTCAAAAAGCGGTAAGCAGCAAAACGCCAACAGCTTTAGTGATAAGAACACTTCCCAATGCAACATCAAAACAAAACAGGCAGTATTCACATACCAATCCGCCTTTCATATTAGAGGATGCCATGATATTTTTAAAAGAACTGGGTGTTGAACATTTGTTGGTAGATCTACCTTCGGTAGATAAAGAAAAGGACAATGGTGCTCTTTTGGCGCACAAGGCATTTTGGAACTTTAATGCAGCGGTAAGATTAAACGCTACGATCACTGAGTTTATTTATGTGCCAGATTCAATTACTGATGGTACATATTTTTTGAACTTACAGGTTGCACCTTTTGAGAATGACGCTAGCCCAAGCAGACCAATACTTTATAAAATAGAATAACTATGAAAAATCTACTAAAATTAGAGGAACTCGCCTTAATGGTACTCGGTATTTTTATGTTCGGTCTGTTAGGTTACCAATGGTGGTGGCTACCGGTTTTAATACTCACTCCAGATATTTCAATGTTGGGCTATTTACTAGGTTCTAGAATAGGTGCGTTGTGCTATAATGTTTTTCATCATAGGGGTTTTGCCATACTTTTATACTTTGTAGGCATATATTTTATGTTGCCCATAGTACAATTAATAGGTACAATTCTTTTTATACATACGGCTATGGACCGTATCTTTGGTTACGGACTTAAATACGATAAAGGGTTTAAGTTTACGCATTTAGGAGAAATAGGTAATAAAAATGGATAATATTTTTGATACGATTCTGGGTCTGGTTTTAGGAGCCATTGGTATGTATTGGCTTTTTAATTTTTTTAAAGGCAAGAAAAGTAAAGAGATTACAACACACCAATCTACCGTGTTATTGGAGAAAATGAAAAGTGTTTGCAAATTGATATCTGTAGAAGGCGAGTTTGCCGAAATCTACAAGTATGAAAACGTAAAGGACTTTATGAGTTTGGTGAGCAGTAAAAAGAAGGCACTGGTTGTAATTAAAGCTAAGGCTCATATCGGTTATGATCTCAGTAAAATTTTGATGCACGCCGATGAAGGAAAGAAAACAATTGTTCTTGATAATTTTCCACAGCCAGAAGTATTGAGTATTGAACCGGAGTTGGAATTTTATGATATTAAAAGCGGATTTTTTAACTTTTTTGCTCCGGATGATCTTACTAAATTGAACTCTGAGGCTAAAACCCACATCAGAGAAAAAATACCGGAAAGCGGATTGATGGAAACCGCTAGAAAAGAAGCATTGCAAACTGTTTTAATCATGGAGAAAATAGTTGAAACCATTGGTTGGACGCTTGATTATTCGGCACTTAAAATTCCGCAGAAACAAATAGAATTGTTAGAAGAAAAACAATAAATTAAATAAAATTTAAAATGAAAAATGTAATTTGTATCCTTGTATTAACCTTAATGACCACAGTAACTTTTGGTCAAAATGATGATAAAATGACAGAATTCGATGCTAATTTTTCACATACCGTATTTTTTTGGTTGAAAAATCCTGATAGTCAAGCAGATCGTACCGCTTTTGAAACTTCATTACGTAAGTTTTTAGATAATTCAGCCTATGCGAAAACACAGTTTATTGGCGTGCCGCCAAAGGCGAGTAGAGATGTTGTAGATGGTTCTTTTACCTATTCTTTGATCGTAAGTTTTGACTCTGCCGAATCTCAGCAAGCATATCAAGATGAAGCACCGCACAAGGTATTCATTGCAGAGTCGGAAAAATTATGGTCAAAAGTAATCGTCTACGATTCCACCGGAATCTAAATTTGAGGGGGTGATCTATAGAAAGGCTACGGCGGCTGATGTAGCCGATATTGCAACTCTGCATGCCAAAAGTTGGCAGCAGAATTACCGTGCATCTTTCAGTGCCCATTTTTTAGACCATTTGGCATTCGAAAATAGGCTTAAAGAATGGGAAAATCGTTTTCAGCATCATACAGATGATCAGTTTGTTTTGTTAGCAGAAGACGAGGGTGAATTATTAGGTTTTATGTGTGCCTATTTTGACCATGACGACAAATACGGTACGTTATTGGACAATTTACACGTAAGTCTTCAAGCTCAAGGGAAAGGTGTTGGTACAAAACTGATGACCGCATTGGCACAAGAGATTCTTGCTATAGATAGTGGAAATAACTTTTATTTATGGGTGTTAGATACCAATGCTGCCGCAATATTATACTATGAAAAAGTAGGCGGTGTTGCCATAGAACGTGTAGAATCTAACGATATTGGCGATAAGACCTTTGTGAAAATTAGGTACTATTGGGATGATGCCTCACAGTTTATGGATAACATGAAAGACAAAACGGTACATAAATGAACGTTGAAGAATACCGAGAATATTGTATTTCAAAGAAAGGAGTTACGGAATCTTTCCCTTTTGATGAGGTAACCTTGGTTTTTAAGGTAATGGGCAAAATGTTCGCCCTTTGTGGATTAGACCACGTGCCATTACGTATCAATTTAAAATGTGACCCAGAAAGAGCCATAGCACTTCGTGAAGAACATGATGGCATTATAGAAGGGTGGCACATGAGTATAAAGCATTGGAACACTGTTTACTTAGATAAAATATCCAAAGACCTTACAAGAGAGCTTATTGACCATTCTTATGATTTGGTGGTGTCTAAATTGACTAAGAAAGTGAAGGCGGAGTTGGAGACTATGTAATACATACCTAGCTAATTATACCAATTTATTTTCCCATTCCCTCATTCAAAACCACCATTCCCTCATTCTAACTTTTCTTTAGCGGTCAATTTTCAGTACTTAATAGTGCTTAAAACCACTATTTATGAAAAACCACAGAAACCCTCAAGAGGTAAATGCCGGTTCAATGGCAGACATTGCTTTTTTATTGCTGATCTTTTTCTTAGTTACCACTACTATAGAAAATGATGCGGGACTTAATCGGTCTATGCCTCCTAATATTACTGACAACAGTGTTGACATTAAAGAGCGTAATCTTTTTGAAATCAGCATAAATGATGCTGACTTAATAATGGCTGAAGGAGATATTATAGACCCTAAAAACCTTAGAGAGAAAGTAATCACTTTTATTGATAATGGAGGATTACCAATAGAAGCAGAAGGATATTGCAATTATTGTAAAGGAAATAGATTCGCAGATTCCTCTGAGAATCCAGATAAAGCTATCATTTCTATAAAGGCACAGCGTAATAGTAGTTATCCGGTTTATGTTGCAGTCCAAAATGAAGTGATTGCAGCTTATAATGACTTACGAGATAGAGAGAGCTTAAAATTGTATAATACTCCTTATAAAACCATTTATTCTGATTATTACGATGAAGAAATTAGTGAGGACAAAAAGAAAGTTCTAAAAGAACGACTTGAAATTATAAGAGCACTTTACCCACAGAAAATTTTAGAACCCGAAACCGTAAATAATTAAAGTCATGATAAAATTTAACAAATATAGATCTAGTAAAAACTTGCCACATGTATCAACTGCTTCATTGCCAGATATCGTTTTTATTCTTCTCTTTTTCTTTATGACCGTAACGGTTATGAAAAATCAGAACTTGTTGGTGGAAAATACTTTGCCAACGGCAACAGAGACTGAGAAGTTAAATAAGAAAGACCGAGTTATAGAAATTTTTGTAGGCAAGCCTACTAAAAGTAGTAATGCAAATTTGGGAGATGAACCCAGAATTCAAATGGATAATAAATTTATTACCGTAGATGAAGTAGGCGATTATGCCTTGCAAGCCTTGTCATCAATGCCACAGCATTTAAGAAGTGTTGCAACCGTATCTATAAAAGCAGATGTTGGTGTGAAAATGGGAATAATAGAAGACCTTAAAAGCGAACTTCGTATGGTGAATTTGTTGAAAATAAACTATACCACTTATGAAGGTGCTACTGTAAACAACTTATAGAATGAAATGAATGTTTTAAATCTATTTTCCATTTATAGAAACCATTTTCTAAGGTTATCTTTACCTTTTCTATAATAGTTTATTTTGAATGGATAATTTACAGCAATTTTACACCAATAAAGTAAAGGGATTCAGCACACAGATTGAAGCACTTAATAAAACATTATTCACCTTTAGTTTACTTCGTTTACTTATATTTTTGGGTACTATCGTAGCTATTTATTTTGCCTCGGTAAATGCTAAATATGTTATTGGTGTGTTGTGTGTAGGTATTCCTTTATTCCTATTTCTGGTAAGTAAATACTCGAATCTAAAACATCAAAAAGAAAAATTAGAAGCTTTAAAAGATATCAATACAGTTGAGTTACAGGTATTGAAAAGAGATTATTCCAACTTGTCCAACGGAAAAGAATTTGCAGACGATATCCATTTTTTTAGTCAAGATATAGACTTGTTCGGTGAGGGGTCTTTTTATCAAATTTCCAACAGAACAAAACTTGAAGAGGGTAGTCTATTATTGGCGGATATCTACAAAGAAAATTCCATCAGTGACATAAAGCAAAAGCAAGAAGCTATTGCCGAGATTGGTGAAAAAGTAGACTGGCGACAAGAATTTTCTGCCATGGCAGCATTGACCAAAACAGAAACGTCAACACATACTATTACTAAGTGGCTTAAAAATTATGAGTCTTTTGTACCCAAGGCAATGAAATTTATTCCGCTAGTATTTTCAATTATTTCAGTAGCTATATTTATTGCATACTTTTTAGATTACCTACCAGAATCGGTTTTGATTATGTGGTTGGTACTAGGTATGATTATCGTTGGTGTTTTTTCAAAGAAAGTTACCAACTTAGGTCAGAGTGCTACCAAAATGAAATCTACTTTTGATCAGTACAATCAATTGCTGTCAATGATAGAAACAACGGAATTTTCGTCTGATCTATTAAAGAAACAGAAATCCAATATTTTAAACAATGGGGAGAATAATTCTAAAGTGCTAAAGAAATTCGCTTCGCTTTTAAGTAATCTAGACCGTAATAATAATCTTCTATATCTAATTTTTGCAAACGGATTTTTTCTCCGTTCGTTAACCGATTGCCTTGCGGTAGAAAACTGGATTCAAAAACATGGTAAGAGTGTAGAAATTTGGTTCAATACCATCGCATTTTTTGATGCCTATAGTAGTTTAGGGAACTTCGCTTTTAACAATCCGAATTTTACGTATCCTACGATTACCACTGACGCAGTGGTATTAAAGTCTAAAAATGCAGGTCACCCTTTATTGGATCCCAAGAAAAGTATATTGAATGATATCACGATAAAGGGCGGACAGTTTTTTATAATTACCGGGGCAAATATGGCCGGTAAGAGTACATTCTTACGAACTGTTTCATTACAGATTATGATGGCTAATGTTGGGTTGCCAGTTTGTGCTGAATCCGTAAGTTATTCTCCAATTAAACTCATTACCAGTATGCGTACTACAGATTCATTGACAGATGATGAATCGTACTTCTTTTCAGAATTAAAGCGTCTTAGATACATTGTAGATGAAATACAAACAGACCGTTATTTTATTGTGTTAGATGAAATTTTGAAGGGAACCAATAGTACCGATAAGGCATTGGGTTCACGAAGGTTTGTAGAGCGATTAGTAAAGAGTAAATCTACCGGAATTATTGCTACTCACGATCTTAGCCTCTGTGAAGTTGCCAAAGAATATGATGCAGTAAAGAACCATTATTTTGACGCAGAAATCATAGATAACGAACTACATTTCGATTACACGTTTAAAGACGGTATTTGTCAAAATATGAACGCTTCTTTTCTGTTAAAGAAGATGGGGATAATAGAATAAATCTTTTTTATTCTTAGATTTAAAATTGTAATCATTTTCCGTCTTTTTTTATGCATAGAATTTCGCTTTTACTCCTTTTTCTACTTTCTAATATTATTTTTGCTCAAAATGAAATTGGTAACAATTTGGTCAAGGATAAATTCTTGAAATATTTTGAGTTGCCAAGAGAGTCAATATTTCTACACACGAACAAAACAACGTATATAGCCAACGAAGAAATATGGCTAAAAGGTTATGTATACGATAGGCATAACAATAAACCTTTTAACCAAACTACCACAGTTCACGTAGGGTTGTATAATGGCTATGGTAAGAAATTTAACGACTACCATTTTAAAGCAGGTGATGGTTATTTTAAAGGTAATATTGCTGTAGATTCAATGCTTGCTAGTGGTGAATATTATCTTCGTACAAGTACGAATTGGATGAAGAATTTTAAAGAAGATGATTCATTTGTTCAGAAAATCACCATCCTAAACGAGAAGCCGATTAAAAAGGCTAAACCCATCAAAGATTATGATATCCAG
The DNA here is from genome assembly GCF_902506355.1 of Maribacter litoralis. NCBI lineage: Bacteria > Pseudomonadati > Bacteroidota > Flavobacteriia > Flavobacteriales > Flavobacteriaceae > Maribacter > Maribacter litoralis. Next base: position 2,298,861 of record NZ_LR733271.1, read on the forward strand.
TTTCTACCCGAAGGCGGTAACTTCGTTGAAGATGCGCCAGGTGTTATGGGAGTTAAAGTTACCGATGCTAACGGATATGGTGTTAGAATTGTTGAAGGGTCTATATTCGATAATAAGAATACTCAAGTAGCCAGATTTTATACATCAATTTTTGGCTTGGGAAAATTTAATTTTAATCCTAGGGCAGGTATTGAGTACGTGGCTAAAATAGAGTTTGACGATGGTAATGTGGAAACCACTACACTTCAAAAACCTTCTAAAGTAGGCATCTCTTTTAATGTAAAGAATGTTGATGATGACAGGTTCATTATTAGTTTGACAACAAACGCGACGACAAAGGAAATTATTAAAGAAAAACAGTTTTATTTGTTGGTACACAAAGATGGTCATGCAAATAGAATACCTATTACCTTCCCTAAGAATAAACTATTTGTATCTAAGGTTTTAAATAAAGAGGTGCTTAATAAAGGGATGAATATCTTGACGTTATTCAATCCAGATGGTAAGCCAATTGCTGAGCGATTAATATTTGACTATGCAGATCTTTTTGACTCTAAATTGGAGGTAAGAAAATTAACCACAGAGGGCGATTCTTTGAATATTCAAGTCAAACTTCTTGATAACGGTAATGTGCAACAAAATTTGAGTGTCTCTGTTTTACCTGGTAATACAATTTCTTACAATCAAAAAAACTCTATTTATAGTGCCTTATATTTAAAACCTTATGTAAAAGGATTTATTGAAAATCCAAAATATTATTTTAAGGATGTTACCCCGAAGAAAGAGAATGATTTAGATCTTTTATTGATGACCCAAGGTTGGTCTAAATATAATTGGACCGATGTTTTTAAAGGTCCTCCTGGTCAGTTTTATGAATTTGAAAAGGGAATAGATTTAGAAGGAACTATTTATAATAAAGGAGTTACATCAGAAGAGAAGCTATTAGTTAGTTTTCCTGATGGTCGTAGTAGATATTTAGACATCTTAGACAATAGATTTTTAATACAGAAAAAATTTCCTGTAAAAGGTGAAACCTTGGATTTTACCCTCATTGTTAAGAATGGAAAATTGGCAAAACCAAATATAGGTTTGAATATGAAGTTGGGAGTTGTACCGAATGAAATTGCTGCTATTTGGAAAGAAAAAATAGAATTTGAAGATGAAAATAGTTCTAAAATAAATAATGTGCCAGATCTAATTTCTTCTGATAATACCATAAGTTTAAATGAGGTTACAGTTGTTGAAGATAAGGTCCAAACTACTGTTGCAAAGAATTCTTTAATTCCTAAATATTTGGTGAATAGGATGACTGAAGTTACTGAAAATTTGGAATTTAGTTTACCGTATGTTACCGATATCATTAGGTCTAGGGGTTACTATGTGCTGGAGAATCTTCAGTTTGGCAGTGTGAGTCGTGTAATTATTAGGTCAATTATACCATCTTCCTTTATGGGGGGTAATATTTACCCTGTTCCTATTGTATATCTAGATAATGCCCGTTTACCAAACTTTGACATTCTATATAAAATGCCTACAAGCGAAATAGAAAGTTTTATGATAGATAAATCTGGGGCTAGAGAAGGAGCAAGAGGCGCCGGTGGCGTAATTCGTATTTATACTAGAAGATTGCCAAGAGATTATAATGGTCAATATGGTAAAGATGAGAATGTTTTTAAGTACGAACTTAAAGAAGGATTCGAACCTGTTAAGAAATTTTATACCCCTAAATACACTTCATATCTTTCTAATGAATTTGAGAATTTTGGTACTATACATTGGGTTCCTGAATTAAAGACGGATGAAAATGGTATAGCTACATTCAAAATACTAAACACCTTACAGAATAATATCAATTTTTATATTGAGGGCATGGGGTCTGATGGTAGTTTGATTTCTTCTGAGCAATATCTTGTAATTGATTGATTTAATATTTTATTAAAATTATATAACAACACTTATTAATTCCCCCTTTGGGGACTAGGGGCTCGGCATTATATGGATTCACTAACACAAATAGTACTCGGGGCAGCGGTCGGTGAGGCGGTTCTTGGTAAGAAAGTGGGCAATAAAGCTATGCTTTACGGTGCTATTGCTGGTACCATTCCAGATTTAGATGTCATAACACGCTATTTTCTAGATACCGTTACGGCAACGGAATGGCATAGAGGTTTTAGTCACTCCATTTTCTTTTCTGTACTATTTGCTCCTGTTTTTGGATGGCTAGTATGGAAAATAAACAAGAAAGAATCGGCTACCTGGAAAGACTGGTCTTGGCTCATGTTCTGGGGTCTCTTTACGCATCCGTTATTGGATGCATTTACTACTTGGGGTACACAATTATTCTGGCCGTTTAAAACAAGATTGGCTTTTCAAAGTGTTTTTGTGATTGATCCACTCTATACATTACCGTTCGTTGTTTTCTTGATACTGTCTATGTTTCAAAAACGCACTGCTGTAAAACGTAGAAAATATGTGCACTTGGGTCTGATAATCAGTAGTGCTTATTTACTATTGACCTTAGTTCTAAAAGCAATCGCTTTTAAGAATTTTGAGAATGCGCTCGATGAACAGGGTATTGTGTACAGTGAAATGAATACGCGTCCGGCACCATTGAATACGGTATTGTGGATGGCAAATATAGATACTGAAGATGCTTATTTAATGGGAGATTATTCTTTCTTTGATACGCAGCCTATCTCGTTTACATCGTATCCTAAAAATCATGCATTACTGGGTAAATGGTCTAGTAACGATAAAATAGAGCGACTTATAAAAATATCCGAAGGCTGGTATACGATTACCGAAAATGATGGGCATCTGTATTTCAACGATCTTAGATTCGGACTCATTAGTTTAGATGAAAACGAGACTCAATTCGCCTTTAGCTATAGTTTAGTGCCTAATGGTGATGATTTAATTGTTGAAGAAAGACCTAAATTTAAAAGGGATGCAAAACGATTATTGTCCGCTCTTTGGCAACGTATGTGGGGAAATTAATATTTAAAAAGGATAGCCTATCGCGAAGTTCAAGGTCATATTATTATCTGCATTACCAAAGAAGGGTACGTTCCATCGTTCGTTTTCGTCTAAATAGGGAATACGTAAAGGGGAAGCCAAATCTAACCGAATAACAAAACTTTGAATATCTAAGCGTAAACCAAAGCCCACACCAGCAGCAACTTCGTTTACCCAATCTTTTTCAAACTTTCCGTCAGTAAAAAGTGATACAGAAGAAGACGAAGTTGATTCATCTTCTACAAGGCTGGAATAATCTCCTGTTAGCCACACGTTACCTGCATCCACAAAAAAGGCTCCTTTTAAATAGGAGAATAACGGAAACCTATATTCTACATTGGCCTCTAATTTTAAGTTACCCGATTGGTCGTAGTAATCAGTAGAATCATCCTCGGTATCCGGATAAAAACTACCAGGTCCTATTGAACGGATGTCAAAGGCACGCACACTATATGGTCCGCCAGAATAAAATTGTTTAACGAAAGGTAAAGTGGAACTATTTCCATAAGGTATTCCCCAACCTGCATATATACGTGAAACTAACGTACGTTCTTTTTGCCAGCGTAAGTAGAGTCGTAAATCGGCATCCACTTTTGCATATTGTGCATATTCTGATCCAAAAATGGTATTGGAGCCTCCGCTAAATAGACTTAAGGCATTTCCTGCCAAATCAAAATTGGTGGAAAAATAAATGGGCTTTTCTTTGCTAAGATTAGAGACTTCATCATATGTGAAACTATATAGCAAACCGGCTATAAAGCGCTGTTCAAAACTTTGGCTTAAATATTCGTTATCATCTAGAATTTCCTGAAATTCATCGGTTACGTTAGATAATCTGGAATAGTTTATACTGATTGGGTCTAATGTATGGTACACGTATTGATTTTCTTTCCAAGTATACCCAAAACTACTGTTTACGGAACTTAGGGTGAACAGATCGCTACGTTGTAGAAAATCGACCCCTAAAGATATTTTGGTTTTAGGCACGGCATATTTAAACCTGCTGGGAGAAAATGGTATGGATCTAGGTATGATCAAATCGGCACTTAAACCACCGGCAATACTACTGAGATTGTTATTGCTATTAGACAGTTGTAGCTCATAAGAAAAGTCTGCCGAGACACTAAAAGTTTCGCCACCGTTGAAAACATTCCTGTTGGTATGGCTCAACAAGATTCCTGGACCTGTATAACCGTTAGATCTAGAGACAGCTTGTAATTCTGCTCTAATGGATCGTTTTGTTAGAGGAGCTAAATAGATATCTGCCGCTAACGACCCTCCATTACCGTCGGTACCAGTGGTGTCTAGCTCGGTGTATTGTATGTTTACGTACTTGTAACTGCCTAAAGCAGATAGTCTGTTGCTTGTTTGTTTTGATGTGTTGGCATCGTATAGATCACCTTCATTGAAGAGTAAGTACGACTCTAAGAGTTCTGGTTTAAAATATAATTCGTTCTGTACAAAATCTATACTGTCTACTTGAGTTACATTTTCTTTGGTCAAGGGCAAAGTGTCACCTTCAATAGTATAGTTGGGGTAAACGGTAATGGAATCTATGGTGTACGGTATAGAGGCACGGCTAGGTACTTCTTTTTTAAGCCTAAGGAACAAATCAAATTTTCTATTCTTGTATTGATTGGTATCCGCTTCAAAAATCAACAGGTCTTCTTGACTGTTGTAAAAACCTTTTTGTTTTAAACCGTTATTAAGGCGTATTCTTTCAGTTTTTAATAGATCTAAATCAAAACGGTCTCCTTTTTTTAACGCGGTTTCCGGCAGCAATTTTTCTATTTCCTTGTACATAGGTAAAGTATCCGACTCTAGGGTGTAATTCTCCAATACGTAAGGAGCAGGTAACTTGGCGGAATAATTTACCGAGGCAAATTGCTCATCGATGACCGTTTCAGATTCGGATTCACTGTAGAAGAATCCGTTATTATCTAGTCGGTTCAATATCAACTCTTCTACGCGTTCGGGGTTTACATCTGAAAAATAAACAGGTTCTTCACCAAAGGATTTATTTAGAAATCTATATAAGAAACCGGGTTTTTCTCGCTGTGCCTTATAATGAAAAAACAAGGCAGGTTTCATTCCTAAAAACTTGGTATTAGGGTTTGGTTCTATAAGATTAAGCAATTCTGCCTTAACTCTCTTACTGTCTTGTAGTTCTCCTTCATAATTTAAATCAAGGGTTGCTCCTGTATATAACTGCTCTCCTTCGGGTATATATTTTTTTATCCCGCAAGAATAAACAAACAATAGTGCGAGGCATAATAAAGTACGATATGTGAATTTTTTATTTTTCAATGTCCTCTTCTTTCTTTTTAGAAGTTTTTTTCTCAGGTTCTTCTTTTTTCAACGGACTGAACAATTGACTGAATTTATTAAACTCCCGATTAAATATAAAAGCGACTCCGGTTATAATCAATTGCCCATCTATAATATTTTGATACTCTTGCTTTCTGAAGCCTTTTAGTCGATATGTACCTTCTTCGCTCAGCAAATACTCTAACGTAACATTGCCAATTAACGGGGTTTCCGTTTCGCTAGATGAGGCGCTACCTTCTACATCCACGGCACTACCGGCAGTAACAATCAATCGGTCATCGAAAAGTTTTTTGCTTGCACTTATATTCAATTGGGTTCTGCTTTCAGCAGTGCCACTTTCATAATCCTCAAAACTGTCTAGGTCAAAACCAAGCTCAAAACCGGTATTGCCCAATAGTTTATTCGAGATGGAATTGAGTTCGTTAGAGAGTACTTTGTTTACATTGTTTCTTGCAATAGAAATAGCACCACCGCTACTACCATCACTACCCGTGGTGGGATAAAAACGATTTAATGCCAATAGGGAAAAAACCTGCTTGTTCAGTTCAGACTCTTGCTCGTTCAATTGTTGAATACGACCATAAACGGCACCGCCAAAATTACCTTGTTCACTTTCGGGCATGTCTAAAGCAAAAGATATTTCTGGTTGTGTTAGCTGTCCGTCAATATTTAGATACACCAAAAAATCGGCAGTCTGTTGGTATGAACCAGAAACACTGCTGTCTGTACCATAACTTATGGATGACATTAAAGATGATGCCGAGGTTTCTATCTCATAGATTGCGGTAACGTCCATTTTGGCATCATAAGGGTCGCCGCTCCAAACTATACTACTGCCTTTTTGTAACTGAAATTCACGACTTACCAAGTTATATAGGCTGGTTCTATAGAATCCTGAATTTAATTCTAACCGCCCAGATAATCGAATGTCTTGATTGGGGTCTATGTTCAAATTCAATGTAGCATCACCAGATGCTTGTAGTTTATCTTGTGTTTTTTCATCAAGAACGATAGTAAATTTTGCCTCGTTTCCTATTTCTAGAATGGTATTGATATCCATACCTGCAAAAAATGAATTTGTTGTTTCTTCATCCGTTCTTGTAAGAATAGCATCAGGATTTTCCCTGTTTACAAAAATGACCACTCCGTCTCGTTCTTGAATATCCAATTGGTCTTGCGGTACAACATAAGTAAGGTCGGTAACATCACGAACACGTAATTTACCTTCGATAACAGGTAGTTCTAAATCTCCATTAACGGTAACATCTGCCTGTATACTTGCAATGCCGTACACCAATTCATCGTCTCCTTTTTCAGAATCAAGTACTCTAAACTGGTCTGTTTTCACCGAAAGGTCGAAACCTGGATTTATAAAACTGTCTGTATTTACCGTGCCATCTATGGTCAACGTACCTTGGTTGACATCATTTATGGCAAATGAATTAAAACTGATGGTCTCTTGGTCAATATCTATGTATTGATTATCGATTTCCAATGCAGATTTGTAGGCATTTAGACTTAGACCGAATTCATTGAAGTTTATTCTTCCTGAATATTTAGGCTCTGCAAGGGTACCTTTCACCAAAAGGCTTCCGTCTAAATAACCTTTGGCATTTGTCAACTGGTCATTGGAGAACCCTTGTATAATGCTGGCTTCCAGTTTTTGAATATCAAGCTCCATGTTTAAATACGCAGTATTTTCCTCAGCTGTATAGTCCCCTGTTAAAGTGAGGTTTGCACCACCATCTTTCATTGCCAAGTCAAAATCATATTCAGACAGTGATTTGGAAGATGCATCTAAGGTTAAAGTACCTAACGGATTTTGGAGCACGTGAAAATCTTTAATATCAATATCGGCTACCAGACCCGATGCGGTATACGGATTAAGAACTACGAAATCTCCTTCTACTTTTCCTTTCGCCAAAGCTTCATCTGGATTGAAAAAACTAAGGAAAGTCTGTAATTGAAAGTTCTCGAACAGAATACCGATATGTTCGGTATTCATTTTTAGAAATTTGTTCGATATTTCTAATTTTTGAGCATTTCTGGTCAAGACGACATTCTCAAAGTCAGAATATGCTTCGGCAATAACGATACTGTTATCCTCTGGTACTTCCCATTGCTTTTTATTCAGTATTAAATCTTCAGGATTGATATGGAGTCTTAAAGTGTCCTTTTGAATTGATAGTCCCGATGCTATATGCATTACTTGTACGGAGTCGTTTCTAGAAGTAAAATCCAATAATAGTTCTTTGTTTTTTAAGCTTCCTTCTAAATAAGTCTGTTTTAGGTGGATGGGTTCATAAATTAAATCAGCCAAACCAGCAGAGAATTTAAGGTCGACAGAATCTCCCTTTATATATGCATTTAAACTATCGACAGAACTACCGGCATATGCAATGTGTGGTACAGTGACCTCGGCAGAAATTTTTCGATTTTTAGAATTGAAACTAGCATCTATATTCAACGAATCTAAATCTTCGACACCATCAAAAAATACTTTAGATAGAATAGGAGTGGGGATAACTGCTAGAGCCAACTTAGCATCTATATCATCTTCTACTGTAAAACTAGTTGTGTCGTCTGTAGTGAAATACTGCTCTATTTGTTTCTTTAAGGCGTTGGTTATTCTATTGGGTGATGCGTTCGATGCCAATTGTCCTTTCAAGAAATTACTCTGTACGGAAACATCGGTAATAGTATCTTCTATATGGGCTTTTAAGACAATAGTAGACACTTGGTATTGCTCATTATCGGCAATGGCAATACCTTCATCAATTGTGGTGTTTATGGTATAGTTTGATGGCGTACCGGTGTAGTTTCCATTGATATTCGCTGCAATTTTAATATCACTTTTTGTAAGCCCAAGTTCTTGTAAAGCTGCCCCAATAATATTTGACGTAAAAACAATGTCATTTTCTTCTGATGAAAGTGCCATAATAGCATTTGCTTTCATGTTCAAATTTGGATCGTTGATGTTGGCAGTTATAGTACCATTCCCGTCTTTTAGATTTCCATCAATAGTCACTTCTTTGTAGTCATATCCACTGTACTGAAATTGCGAAACTGTACCGTTGATATTGGCATCAAAATTACTTGGTTCACTTCCTGATCCTTTACCTTTTATATCAAGTGAAATTTTACCCAGTTGATTATTTTGTAACAGCTGTCCCAGTTGTAAACTATCTACTGAAATAGCACCGTCAAATTTCATGATATTTCCAAAATCTACTAGTGCATTTATGTAAGCGGAACCTTCAGGTATTTTGATATTTGTATTGGGTTTTACCCATGTAGTTCCACCAGATAAATTACCTTCCGCTAGTATGGTTTCAGGAATTGAAACACCTAGTTCTTTAGATGATATTATTTTATTTATTGCTTTTTCAGTGCTTTTAAAGCTAATATTGTTCAAGTTGTATTGTAGTGAATCTGGTTTCGTTAAATTATTTATGCTTCCCTTTGCACTAAGTTTGGTGTCATTTCCCCATTGTAATTCGGTACTGAAGTCATCTACTTTTTTCAAAGTCCCCCTTGCTTTTAAGTTACCAATAATTGAATATGCCGATAAGGAATCTAAATACTGATTTTGGGCTAATTCAGGTTGTAGTTGTAGTACATCGTCAAGCTCTAAATTAAGGTCTGAAATAGTGGCGGATAAGGCACTTTTCTCAGGATTTTTCAATGCGCCTTTTAAGGAACTAAACTGTACATTAAAATCTGCCTTTACTGAACTCTGATTCATTTGAAAAACAACATCTGAAAGTGATGCTTCGGTATTGGTTAAGCCTGCATTAAATGCCAATTGGTTTAACTTTATGCCACTAGGTTCAAAAAAGGAAAATTTAGAAACGTTCAGATTAAATTTCTCGGGTTGGTAGGCCAAATTTTTAGCTTGCAATTGAAATTGTTGAATTTTGAAGGCATTTGGGTCAAAAGTATCCTCAAGCTGGTTTGTACCTTTTTTTGCATAGATGATATTGTTTTTAGCAATATCTATAGTGTTGGCGGCGATGATAAATTCTGGCCATTCAAATTCAGCTGTATTATTGGTAGTTCCTTTAGTTTCTTCACTACTTATTTCTAGTTCTATTTGTGAATCATGTAAAACAAGGTCATCGGTCTCGTATCTATTTTTAGAAACATCTGCTAGTATATCTGTGAGTTCAATAGTACCTAGTTGTAATTTAGTTCGTAAACCATCAGGCTGACTGTCGTAGTTGATGTTTACATTATTTACATTAAAATCTTCAACTTCAATAAATGGTAGTGCTGTACTTGTGCTGTCTTCGGTTATGGGGAATGCATGAGATTGTACATATTTAAACTCGGTATCGCTTAACGTAAAATCATCCAAAGAAAACTCCATGGTATCTAAGTCAAATTCAGATACATCTATATTTAACTTACCAAGCACTAAATTAACGTCGGTTCCAAGATAGGCATCTGTATAGGTCAATTTCCAATCAGCTATATCTACACTACCCACGGTAATACTCATGGGTTCGCTGGTAGTTGTAGTAGTATCGGTTGGTGTGGTCAGTGCATCGATTAAGAATGTGAAATTAAACTCTTCGGGATTGCTTTCTCGACTTATTTTGGCGACAACGCCATTTGAAACTATATCATCAATGGAAAGTTCATTTTTGAAAATAACAGGGTATATAGGAATATCGGCCTGCAGTGATTGTGAATAGAAAAGTGTATCGCCTTTTACATCTTCTAAATAAACGTCTTCTATTTGAATGTCTCCTGAGAAGGTAAGGTATAGATTGCCAACGGCTACTTTGGTATTCGTTTTGTAAGATATATAATTAGTGACTTTTGAAACGATGAAGTTTTGCGCCCAGGGTGTTCTAATGACCAATACCAGAATAAAAAACAGCAATAATACCCCGAGGATAATTTTTCCTAAGCGTTTTAAATACTTTTTGAATTTCGCATTTTCGTTGGCCATATAGTGAGCACTAGAGGATTGAATGCAAGCATTCAATTTTCATCATTGACAAACTATTGTTCAAGTTGTGCCATAAAACCTGTAGCAATTATAATTAGTAAGACTATTATGATCATAAGGTTGTAAAACCTTCTTTTCTTTTTCTTGGTTTCTTTAAGTGATGCCATAAAAACGCAAAGTTAAACCTACCAAAATATAAATTTAGCTTATTTGCTACGAAGATTATCGGTATACAACATAATCAAGCAATTTGTGCCTTTATTACCTATTTAAATTATTGGCTAAAAACTGTTCATCTACACTTTTTGTTGATTCGTCTACAGTTGCTGTGGGTTAATCTACGATTGAAAAATTGAACACTATCTACACGATACCTTTGGAGTGTAATTAACGATTAACTCAAAAAATATCACCAATACGAAATCATATGAAAACAGTTATAAACTCAAAAAGATGCTTAGGGTATTTTGAAACAGCCAACCAAGATGAAATTTATGAAATCTGCCAATTTAATATAACAGATTCTGAATTGATCGTAGAATCCATGGCAGTGTAAAAAAGTTGTTCAGGTAGTTCCCCCAAACCGATGAAGGCCAATAGAAATATTGGTCTTTTTCTATTTTAAGGCTTTCGTCTGTATTTTATGAAAGCTGTCTGCTTGTAAGCGTAGCAATTCCTCTGCTTTTTTCTTTTTATACCCGTACAATTCCTCTTCTCCCTTTAAATCTTCGTATATTTTCTGATTGATTTCTCCGTCAGTTGAAGCTATTAATTGACGTTGCGCCAATTTTTGTTCTACCCAAGTAGAAAGTACACTTTCTTCCTCTTCTAATTTAATATCATATTCACCTTTTGGTGCCAGTAATTTGGCAATTATAGGCGAAGTTTCAATCGCTAAGAATAGTAGAAATATGAAAAAGGATGGTAGCCACGGCAATTCATCTAAAGCTGATATTCTTGCCATTAATCCGTCAAAACCATCTATAATGGGTTGCGAAGTTTTTACTTCTTCGGCATATTCCGTATTTAAATCGGTTATCTGGGCTTCTAATTCTGTAATTTTTTCTGCATTGGTGATCTTCAATGCCTGTAGTTCGGCAAGGGATGCATCATGTTTTTCACGTTTTTCTTCATACACAGGTCCTTTACCCAATAACTTTGTGCCAGCAGTACCTTCAGCTTCATTGATGTAAATATCATAAAGTGCGTTTGTTTCTGCTTCTTTAGTGTCAATTTCGGTTTTTAGGGCTGTAATATCTTGATTTAATTGTTCAACCTTTGGGGTGTATTGCAATGCGAGTTGTTCTTTGTTGGCAAGGGTAAGCTCATTCTTTTGTTCTAATAACACCTGATTGATCTCTTTCTCGAAAATTTTCATTTCCAAGGGTTTTGAAATCACAATGGCGATAATAACGGCAAGAATAATTCGTGGTACGGCCTGTAGAAACTCCTGACCAAAATTCCCTCTTTTTTTAATGGTAGAAACTATAAAGCGGTCTAAGTTGAAAATTAGTAATCCCCAGATAAAACCAAAAAATATAGCTGCATAAACATTGTCAAAAACAGTATATAGTGCATAACTACTGGCGATAAATGCCATGACCGCAGTAAAAAAAACCGTTGCGCCAATACCCGCATATTTGTTCTGTTCCCCTTTAGAACAAGTTTGTAATAATTCGGCATCTGCGCAAGAGCAAAGAATAAAGAAGTTTTGAATCATGATGAAAATTCGTTTTTTGATTGATGATGATGTATACTGGGTGAACGTAACTATTTCACTTTTGGTACGCAAAAAGCCCTCGAAAAGAGGGCTTTAACATATGTTTGACGTTGTTGTTACCTTATTGTTACAAGTTCTTTAGAAATTCGTACTTCTGTCTTACCATTTTTCTTTTTAGATTCTATATTTAACGCTTTGTTTTTCTTTAGTAGGTCAATGGCTTTATCAGACGAAACTTCTTTGCCTTCGTAGAAAAACGTTGCTCCTTTTTTTGCCATGCTTATAGCGTAATCTAAAGGTGACGGCGGAGTAGGAGGTGGAGGTGCAACCGGACTGCTAGGTTTAGAATGAAAAGTTTGGGTGTTTGAAGGAATTCCGTTTAAAGCCTTTACATCGAGGTTTAAATGATCATATGGGTCTTGATTTTCAATGATTTCATTAATCTGACTGTCTGCATATTCAGATGTGTTTGGGGCTTTAGGTGCTGGAGGAGGTTCTGGAAAATCTGGGAATGGTTCTGCATTCACTTTTTGTTTCTCAGACATTAATCCGTAGATATAAGTTAGTTGATCCACATCAGCTTTTAGTATGCGTATGTTTCCGCCTTCGGAAATCATGGTGTTGTAACTTTTTGCCAACTTATTGTAGGTGGATAATTGCTCTTTTGTAGCACCATCTTGATTTTGTTTAGGCAAACATTCAGGAAAAGGTTGAGCTGATTTTCTTTCCTCAACAGTCATATTTTTATAAATAGATTCTAACATCCTTAAATCACTAAGTGGAATACTTCTTTTTTCAATAGGTATAGCGTTGTATTTTTTGGCTAAGGAATTGTATTTCGTGATTTTATTTGATTGTAAAATAATATCGTTGGTTTTTAAAATAACAGTTTCAGGTGTTATCTCAACAGTTTCTTCATATTCGTTTTTAGGCATGATATACTTATCTGAAAAAATAGTAATGCTTTTTGTCTTTAGCTTTCTCAATTCTTTGGTAATTGCATCTGTAAAAACAGAATTAATAATCTCTGTAGCATAAATTTGAGCTGCTAGCTTGTTGTTCTCAATTGCCAAAGGAAATTTTGACTTTATTTTTTCATTTAGTTCTGTCAATAGAACTTGTTGATTATTAAACCAAATTTCGTCTTCATTCTTTATTTCTATCCATACTATTTCTAGCAGTGGTTCTTGGTTGGCATTGTTTTTAAGTTCATTAAAAACATTATTTCTTCTGATTTTTTGCGCTTCATCTACTGTTTTACCATGATACTCACTTGTTTCAAATCCGTGTTTACCAAGAATATTTGCAGTTCTTTTACTAAAATGTTCAATGTTAAAAATACCTATAGCTGCTAGTTCTGTCTGAACTTGGTCAATTAATCCATATTGATTTTCATCATAAAGAATATGAGCCGTTAGATAGTTTTTTATAATGTAAGGACCGAAATTTTGATTGGTTCTTAAAACTTCTGTCGAAAGGTTTTCTAATGCTACTGGCTTATTATTAAGCAGTAAATCTCCAGTTTTTGTAATTTCAATATTAATGTCCTTAATGGTGTTTTGAGCAATTACATTTTTTTGACTGAAACCATAAAGCATTAAAGCCAATACAGGTAGTAACAGTAGGCTTCGAATTGCAATTCCTTTTTTTGATGTTTGTTTTTTCATGATGATGAATCGTTTTTTGATTGATGAATAATTTATGGCATTTGCAATACCAACTGATTGATGGGTGTTAAAACTGTCGTTTGATAAGTACGACAGTATTGTATTTTGATAGTTTAAGTGGTCTTCTTGACCATTTAGTACAGCACTATCTGCTAAGAATTCATGATTTAGTTTAATGCTTTTTTTGAAAGCATATATTACCGGATTGAACCAAAATAATACTTGTAATATTTCAATAAAAAGAACATCTAAACTATGCCATTCTTTAGCATGGGTTTCCTCATGTTTTATTACGGAATTTGGTATGCTGTTGACCTCAAACTTTCGTTTGTTTAAAAATATATACCGTAAAAAAGTATGTGGTGGTAGTTGTTCTATTAGTAATATTCTATAGATAGCACTATGTTTTGTTCTTGGGTTGTTATGAATACGTTTCCATATTTTATAGAGATTGATAAGAAAACGCAATGCAAATCCTGCAACTCCTAGCCCGTAGATAGTCCATAGTATTAAAGACCAATTCATGGGCGATTTTTCAATAGCCTGAATTACTGGTTGTATCTCTTGGGGTTCATTTATGGATATAACTTGAGTGACTACCGTGGTTGGTTCTACTTCAATATATTCTGTAAAGACAATTTGAGGTATTATAAAAGAAGCGATGACTGCAGTTAATAGAAAAAATCTTTTAAATTGATGCATGCTTTCTTTCTCCAAAAGGAGTTTATAGAAAAGCAAGAAGATGCCCATACATGCGGCGGATTTTAAAAGATAGATTTCCATAATTACTTCTTTTCTATTTCAACATCTATTAGTTTTTTCAATTCTTCCAATTCTGCTTTGCTTAAATTGGTTTCTTGAGTGAAAAAAGATGCGAACTGACTCGCACTATCATTGAAGAAATTTTTAATGAGTCCGTTAACATGTTTAGAGAAATAGTCTTTTTTCTTAACCAACGGAAAGTATTCTCTACTTCTACCAAAGCTTTTATAGTCAATAAACTTCTTGTCGGTCATTCTTTTTAAAAGTGTGGCAACGGTAGTGGTGGCGGGTTTTGGCTCTGGATAAGCATCAAGCAAATCTTTCATGAAAGCCTTTTTCTGCTTCCAAAGAATATTCATTAATTCTTCTTCTGATTTGGATAATTGCATTTTCTACAAGTTTAGAGTATTTTCTACAAACATAGAATAAATATTTTAATTCTACAAATGTAGAGGCGTTTTGTTGGTTTTTGCCTTAGGGATAGCAATGAAAAGCCCGCATTCGCTTTTTAGCGAAGCGTACTTGTAATGTATAGCCCGACCCCAATTCTTTGGGGAAAGGTCCATATGACCCATTTAAAAGATGTAAATTTGACTTCTTAAAACAACCAAAAATATGAGTGTATTAGCTGATTTGGAAGCACGTAGTGGCTCCACTTGCGAATTATGTACGGGAACCAGTAATTTAGAAGTTTTTGAAGTGGAACCGGTAACGGTAAGTGGTGTGGATTCTAGTATATTGGCATGTGAAATTTGCCGTACCCAAATTGAAGACCCAGAACAAATGGATGCAAACCACTGGCGTTGTCTGAACGACAGTATGTGGAGCGAATATGATTCGGTGAAAGTTGTGGCTTGGAGAATGCTATCTAGATTAAAATCTGAAGGCTGGCCTAAAGATTTGCTGGATATGATGTATTTGGAACCAGAGGTTTTAGATTGGGCAAAAGCGACAGGAGAAGGATTAGCAGAAAGCGAGAAAATAATTCACCGAGATGTAAATGGGGTAATTCTTGAAAATGGAGATAGTGTAGTTCTGGTGAAGGACTTGAAAATTAAAGGGTCTAGCCAAGTAGCTAAACAAGGTACTGCAGTACGTAGAATTTCTTTAGATCGTGAGAATGCCGAGTACATTGAAGGTAAGGTGGGACCAACTATGACGGTTATCATTACCAAGTACGTGAAGAAAATATAGTTGAAATTAGATAGTTGTTGGTTCTTTGAATCAATATATCATCGATAAAAGATACTTCTAGAATAAAATGAACGTCTTTGCGAGGAGCTTTATAGCGATGAAGCAATCTGTAAGTTTCGTGTTCCAAAGTTACAGATTGCTTCGCCAAACTCGCAAAGACGTTTTATTTTCAACTGTCAACCATTTACTTCTTGGTCATTTCTGTAAAATACTCATAAAAATACGGTATTGTTTCAATGCCTTTAAAGTAGTTCCACACTCCAAAATGCTCGTTAGGGGAGTGTATGGCATCACTATCTAAACCAAAGCCCATAAGTATGGTCTTGCTTTTCAGTTCTTTCTCAAAAAGGGAAACTATTGGTATACTACCACCACTACGTTGTGGAATCGGTTTTTTACCGAATGTAGTTTCGTAAGCTTTTGAAGCCGCTTGGTAAGCAGTGGTATCGATAGGGGTTACATATCCTTGTCCGCCATGATGAGGTTTTACAACTACCTTTACACCTTTAGGCGCAATAGCTTCAAAATGTGTTTTGAATAGTTCGGTGATTTCTCTCCAATCTTGATTAGGAACTAATCGCATAGATATTTTGGCGTAAGCCTTACTGGCTATAACCGTTTTAGCACCTTCACCAATATAACCTCCCCAAATACCATTTACATCTAGCGTAGGTCTAATGGAATTACGTTCGTTGGTAGAATAACCTTTTTCTCCGTAAACAGATTCAATATCCAAAGCCTCTTGGTATTTTTCAATACTAAAAGGTGCTTTTGCCATTTCTGCACGTTCGTCGGCAGATAGTTCTTCTACTTTGTCATAAAAACCGGGAATGGTTATATGATTGTTTTCATCATGTAGACTGGCGATCATTTTGGTTAAAATATTGATAGGGTTGGCAACCGCACCGCCATATAAGCCAGAATGTAAATCGCGATTAGGACCAGTAACCTCTACTTCAACGTAACTAAGCCCCCGTAAACCTGTTGTAATAGAAGGCACATCATTGGCAATCATTCCCGTATCAGATATAAGGATAACATCATTTACCAGTTTTTCTTTGTTCTCAGCGACGTAGATGCTTAAGTTATTACTACCAACTTCTTCTTCACCTTCAATCATGAATTTTACATTACATGGTAGCTGGTCGGTTTTCACCATAAGTTCCAATGCTTTTACATGCATATACATTTGCCCTTTGTCGTCACACGCACCACGTGCAAAAATGGCTCCTTCTGGGTGCTTATCGGTTTTTTTGATAACAGGTTCGTATGGTGGTGAAGTCCATAATTCCAATGGTTCGGCTGGTTGTACATCATAATGACCATATACAAGTACCGTTGGTAAATCAGGATTTATAATTTTTTCACCGTATACAATTGGGTAACCAGCAGTTTCATGAATTTCAACAACATCGCAGCCAGCATCCTCCAATCTCGATTTTACCATTTCAGCAGCATCTAAAACATCTTGTGAAAAGGCAGGGTCTGCGCTAACAGACGGAATTTTAAGTAATTCAATGATTTCATTTAAAAATCGGTCTTTGTTTTCCGATAAATAATTCTTTACGTTTTTCATGTACTTTTTTATGTGACTTTCGATAAAAGTACAAAAAGCGTAATTTTTAAATAGCTAAAATTTAGAGAATTGATTTTTTGCATTATATTTGCACCCCGATAATCACATATCGTGATTTAGGAAAGTATGCAGGCGTGGTGGAATTGGTAGACACGCTAGACTTAGGATCTAGTGCCGCGAGGTGTGAGAGTTCGAGTCTCTCCGCCTGTACAACGAAAGCCTCTTGAGAAATCGAGAGGCTTTTTTTATGCATAAATATTATCAAATAAGAGCCTTAGAACTTCACTTAAAAAAACAGGTTTGTAAGTTTTAACCTTTATTTATTTCTAATGCTATAGATTAAGTCAAATAGCAGAAAGGATAATTATGGGGTTCGAAAAAGTATCGTTTACAAATTCTGAAGGAAAACAATTAGCGGCTAGGTTAGAAATACCTAATAATCAAGAAGCACACACTTATGCTGTTTTTGCCCATTGTTTTACCTGTAATAAGAATTTTTCTGCTGTTCGCAATATATCAAGGGCTGTAGTAAATAAAGGAATAGCTGTACTTCGTTTCGATTTTACAGGTTTAGGTGATAGTGAAGGTAGTTTTGAAGATACCAATTTTTCATCGAACGTTTCTGATCTTATTCAAGCGGCTAAATTTTTAGAAGAGAATTACAAAGCTCCTGCTTTATTGATTGGACACTCACTTGGTGGTGCAGCTGTTATTTTTGCTGCTTCTCAAATTGCATCTGTTGTCGCTGTTTCTACCATTGGCGCCCCATCTTCCCCGGCACATGTGCAACATCTATTTAAATCTAATGTAGAGGAAATTAATGCCACGGGTAAAGCAAAAGTGAATATTGGTGGTAGGGACTTCACCATTAAAAAAGATTTTATAGATGATATTGAGTCAAAACCTATGAATGAGGTTTTAAAGAACTTGAGAAAACCGTATTTGGTCATTCATTCGCCCCAAGATACCATTGTGGGTATTGAAAATGCAAAGGAATTATATCAATACGCACATCATCCAAAAAGCTTTATTTCTATTGATAAAGCTGATCATCTGTTAACAAACAATGATGACTCTACATATGTTGGTAACGTTATTGCTGGTTGGGCAGAACGTTACTTGGATATTCCTAAGAGAGCACCATTAAAAACCGCTCACCAAGTTGCGGTGAGTATAGGTAATGAAGGCTTTACCTCTGAGATAGTTTCTGGTAATCATTTGTTGATTGCAGATGAACCTACTGATTTTGGTGGAAACGATTTTGGACCTTCTCCGTATGATTATGTTTCATCGGGATTAGGAGCATGTACGGCTATGACATTAAGAATGTACGCCACTAGAAAAAAATGGGATTTGCAAAAGGTAGTTGTTCATGTTGATTATGGTAAAGAACACGCTCCAGACTCTGAAAATGTTTCACAATCCGTTGAAAAAATAGATGTTTTTAAAAGAAAAATAGAACTGTTCGGTAATCTAGATGAAAAACAACGTCAGCGGTTATTAGAAATAGCCAATAAATGTCCGGTACATAAAACTCTAACGGTAGGTTCTACAGTATTGACGGAATTAAAATAGAATTAAATATTAAGATATGGTAAAGGCAATTTGGAATAACGAGGTAATCGCAGAAAGTGATGCTACAATAGTAATTGAAGGAAATCATTATTTTCCGCCGTCATCTATAAAACAAGAATATTTTAAAGGTACCGAGACCCATACCAAATGCCCTTGGAAAGGTGTGGCGTCATATTATGATATTGAGGTTGACGGAGATGTAAATAAAGATGCTGCATGGTACTACCCAGAAGTATCAGAATTGGCTAAGAGTATTAAAGGGTATGTAGCATTTTGGAAAGGTGTAGAAGTAAAATAGTTTACATAAAAAAAGGTCAGCTTTCGGCTGACCTTTAAATTCTTACTTATATTATTTGCATTTATGCAGTAGCATTTTGTGGTGCCCAATGGCTACAAGACATACCTGGTGCTGCCTTTTGTGGATTAGCACAATCACTAGATTCAAACTTTACACAGGTTACACAATTGGTGTCATCTTTTAAAGTGGCTTTCATTTCAAAGCTATCGCACGTATAACTATTTCCTACTTTTACGCCATGCACTTTACAAGTATTGCCTTCAACCAAATTATCACAATTAACACAACTATTTCCAAATCTTATCGACATAATCTTCTGTTTTAAATTCAATTAAAACTAAAACCTTAATCTTTTAGAAGCAATTTAAATAGCTGTTTTTCAGTAGTATGTATTTAGATTATTTAAAAATAGCGATGGTTAAAATCAATATTTTATGTTTTTTTAGAATCGCTTTTGTCCTGAAAATTCCATTGCCTCACCCTTGCCAAATCCAAAACTTATACCCAGCGTTACAAACCTGCCACGCTTACTATAATCTCTAAGATAGTATGTGGGTTGATCGGTAATGCTTTCGCTTATACGAGAGGCGAAGACATCCCTAATACTTAAGTTGACAATAGCTTTTCCCTTTAAAATCTTTTTTCTCGCTCCGAAATCCATAAATAGGTTTTCTGATATTTCTTGAAGCAATGTTCTATAACTAGATTGGTAGTTTCCTATGAATTCCAAATCTATATCTGCAGGAAGTTTAATTTTACTGGTTAAACGCGTAGACCATTGGTTTCCTTCAAAGTCGAATGAGCTCCCTTCAAAATCTCCTTCTCGGGCAAAATGGCTGAAATTTAAATCGTTGGTAAAAGATATCCAATTTGCTGGTATGTATTTGGCATTGAATTCTAAACCTGTGGTATTACTAATACCAACATTTTCTGGTCTTGAAATACTTACGTTGTCTTCAAACTCTACAATATCTTCCACAACGTCTTCGGTATGTCTATAGAAAACACCAAGGTTCATTGAAACCTTACCAAGTTTGTAAATACTGGTGACCTCAAAACTATCGGTAAATTCTGGCTGTAAATCTGCATTACCCGTACTTATGCTAAAGTTGTTCCTAATATTAAAAAACGGATTCAAATCCCACAAACGGGGTCTAAATATACGTTTAGAGTATCCCGCTTGTAATGATAGGTCATCGTTAATTTTATAGCTTGTGTGACCGCTAGGGAAAAGATTATTGTAATTCTTATCGTTGCTCACGTTTGTGGTCTGTAGCAAGGTGGCAACATCGGTATCTTCAAAACGAAGTCCTACTTTTATGCCCCATTTATCTCCTTCATAAGCAGTGGTGCCGTAAATGCCCAGCACTTTTTGGGTCCATTCGAATACGTTGGTCAAATTAGGGTCTTCAATGAAATCTGTACTATCAAAATTGCTGATGGCAAAATCATTTTCTACGTCGTTTATTTGATATTGCGCACCGGTCTCTAAGGTAAATTGCTCTGACCAAGGGTGTGTGTAATCTGCCTTAAAAGTATATTCTGCTTGGGTGAAATCTGTTCTACTTTTTTGAAGCGTGTTGTCATCAGCACCAATAGTAGTCGTGTTATTAAAGTCTGATGTTTGATCCTTGGCGAATAAGTTTCCGGTAGCACTTAATAACAACGATTGCTCTTCATTGCCTTCAAAGTCTTTTTTGTATTGCAGTTCGTATGAGTATTTAGGGTTTGTACCCTCGGTCAATTCTTGTCTTCTAAAAGCATCTGTCAATGTATTGCTCTCATCAAAAGTGCTGAAAATGGCATCTGCATTCTCTTTTTCCCATTCATATGCGAAATTTCCTGATAGTGTAATGACATTAAAGTCGTTGATATGATAATCTGTTCCCAGAATAAGATTAAAAAATGTTTCGTTCTTATCGTTTTCGCCTAAACTGCTGATATAAGTGCCGTCTTCCAAATTCCTATTTTCTGTTTCTTCATCACTGGGGAAGGTTCTTCGACCAAATCCTAACTGACTGAATAAATTGAACTTTTCGGTACGTCTATTAAGACTGAGTCCTAAACTATGATTATTAGGCACGCCCGTATTTAAAGTAACCGCACCATTTAATCCTTTCTTTTCCTCTTTTTTAAGAACGATATTTATGATTCCCGATGTACCTTCTGCATCGTATTTGGCAGAAGGGTTGGTGATAACCTCTATACGCTCTATCATATCTGCCGTTAAGGTTCCAAGGGCGTTTCCTTGTTCATTGGCAATAACTGAAGGTTTTCCATTAATCAACATTTGAACTCCTTGGCTACCACGTAGGCTTACCGCTCCTTCAATATTAACGTTTACCGAGGGTACATTGTTCAAGACCTCTAATGCACTTGCTCCAGTACTACTTAAGTCTGCACCTACATTGAATACACGTTTATCTAATTTGAATACGGTCTGACTAACTTCACCTTCTACCACCACTTCGTCTAATTGTTGAGAATCTTCTGCTATGGTAACGGTGCCAAGATTAATTTTACCGTCTACAATGGTGGGGTTATCAAATCTTTTGGTTGTGAAACCAATAAAACTTACTTCTATATAAAATTCAGAAGCAGTTGTTTCTAGAGTGAAACTACCATCTTGCAAGGTTGTAGTACCCACAATAGGTTTTTGATTGGTTGGGTCGCCTACAAGAACGGTTGCAAATTCAATTGGCCCGCCATTATTAGTTTCTACAATTTTACCTGTAATGGTGGTGGTGTTTTGTGCGAATAAAGTCGTAGAGACAAATAACGAGACAATTAAAAGAATTGAGTGTTGAAGTTGTTTAAGCATTATGAGTGTTGATGTTGTTTAGTGCAAAAATGCACATTAGTTTTTGGGGATAAAATTAATTAGTACAAACAACAGTTTAGGTAATGCGAATAACATTATTAAAATAATTATTTGCTTAATTTTAAAATTTACGAAAGTCGTTTTTAGACTTGATGCACAAAATTAAATATTGTCTTATAACATGTTAATTCTAAGTAGGCGTCATTTCTATTGTGGAAGTTCTTTCAAAGGGTAATAATTAAATACCTATATTTAAATTTATCAATTTTTGATGCTTTATTTGATGGTATTAAAACCGTTTTATTTTTTATTTGCTTTTCTGGTCTTTACTGTTTCGGCTCAAGAATTACCTCCAATTCAGAATTATACTCCTATTGAATATGAGGCAGGAAACCAAAATTGGTCTTTTGCGCAATCTCAAAATCAAAGAGTTTATATTGCCAATAATAATGGGTTATTAGAATTTAATGGTACTTCATGGAAACTATACCAAGCACCTTTTGGAACACCTGTAAAATCGGTAAGTGCTGTTGGTGATAGAATTTACACCGGTAGTTACATGGAATTTGGTTTTTGGAAAAGTAATGAACTGGGTGTATTAAGTTATTCATCGCTATCTAAAGATTTAGAAATACCTTTAATAGATGATGAAGATTTTTGGAATATAATAAGTTTTAAAGATTGGGTATTATTTCAGTCTTTGGATAGAATCTATATCTATAATTCTAAAACCAATTTGTTTGAGATTTTTGAGGTAACGACTAGCCGTGCAAAAATCTTCAAGGTTAACAACAAAATTTATTTTCAGAATGGGGTTAATGGTTTGTTTACGTTAAAGAACGGAACGCCGATTTTAGTGTCGGATCATGACGTTTTTAAAAATGAGACGATTGTAGGAGCATTTTCCGTAGAGGACAGAATGCTGGTCATAACTGAAACGGGCAACTTTTTTTATTATGACTATAATACCCTAAAAGAATGGAAAATTAGTGCCGATGTTAACTTGACCGCCACTAAAATTTATAGTACACTAAAGCTGGATGATGGGTCTTACATTTTAGGTACAATTTCCAAAGGGATTTATCATATAAGTGAAAATGGCACTTTAATTTATCATGTAAATCAAGAAAAGGGACTTAATAATAACACAGTACTGTCTTTATATGAAGATATTGATCATAATCTGTGGTTAGGCTTGGATAATGGTCTGAGTATTCTGAATTTAAATTCACCTTTTAAGCAATATGTGGATCACTTAGGGACTTTAGGAGTTGTTTATACTGCTGATAAAATTAAAGGGACTTTGTATTTAGGGACCAACCAGGGCTTGTTTTATAAGAAGGATAACGAAAATTCTGATTTTCAAATGGTGAAAGGCACAGAAGGTCAAGTTTGGATGTTGAAAGAGATTCAAAATACTTTATTCTGTGGTCATCACAATGGTACCTATGTCATCAATGATACCATTGCGACTAAAATTTCTAATTATCCAGGTACTTGGGATATTCAACCAATACATGTAAACTCTAAATTATTGGTACAGGGTAATTATAAAGGACTAAGTGTTCTGAAGTTCAGTGATGGACAATGGATATTTAAAAATAGAATTGAAGGTTTTGATAGTTCTTCGAGGTTTTTTGAGTTTTCAGATACTAATGAACTACTGGTAAATCATGACTATAAAGGAATTTATCGATTAGAGTTAAATACAGATTACACCGAGGTTTTAAAAGTAAGTCAGATACCTTCAAAAGGTAATGGTTCTAGTTTAATGAGGTTTAAAGATGATATCGTTTATGCTACTATTAATGGGGTTTATAATTATGAAGCTCAACAACAAGATTTTATTAAGGATTCTATTTTGACAGGTAAGTTCTTTAATGCTAGCGATAGTATTGTTGGTATTGTGCAATCTACAAATGACGCTCAGAGGTTATGGGGTTTTTCAACTAATAATATAATAAGTATTTCTACGGGACAATTAACTCAAGAGCCAGAAGTGGTCAAAACTTCAATTCCAAATTTTTTTAGGAGAAGCATGGGGGTTCTTGGTTTTGAATCTGTAGTACATGTAGAAAAAGAAGAGTATTTAATAGGCATGTCCAATGGATATGTCACATTAGACTTAGATAAGAAAAATGATAGAAACTACAGTCTCACCTTAAATGGTGTGACAAAAACTTCTTATAACGGACCTAAGATTGCCATACCTATATCCGAAAATGAAGAATTCGAACATTCTCAAAATAATATTTCCTTCTCATTTCATGTTGCTGAATTTGATAGATTTACTGAGGTCTACTATCAATATATGCTTGAGGGGAGGTATGAACAATGGAGTAATTGGTCTTCAGACCCAATTATATCACTAGAAAATTTATCACATGGTCACTATATGCTTAGGGTTAGGGCCAAGGTTGGTAACACCTCAACCATAAATGAAATTAGTCATTCGTTTATTATTAAAAAGCCCTGGTACTTATCTTATTGGGCAATTTTGGGTTACGTATTTTTAGCTGCATTATTATCTGTGGCGATACACAGAGTGTATAAAAATTATTACAAGAAACAACAGTTGCAGCTTATAAAGGAGAATAAGAAACGTTTAAAACGTAAGAAATTAAAGAACCAAAAGAAATTGGTTCAGGTTAAAAATGAACGATTGCAAGAGCTTATAGATAGTAAAAATAGAGAATTGGCTATCTCTACGATGAGTATTATAAAAAAGAATGAATTCTTGAATTCTATAAAAGAAAAACTTAAAGATAGTCAAGATAACTCACAGGTAAGATCGGTGATAAAAACAATAGATAAAAATATTAATAATGATGAAGACTGGACGTTTTTTGAAAATGCCTTCAATAATGCTGATAAGGATTTTCTAAAAAAAATAAAGGACAAACACCCAGAATTATCATCTAACGATCTTCGCTTATGTGCGTATTTGCGATTAAACCTTTCATCAAAAGAAATTGCCCCTTTATTGAATATCTCCGTTAGGAGTGTGGAGGTAAAGAGATATCGTCTCCGTAAAAAAATGAATCTTTTACATGAAGAGGGTTTAACAGATTATATTATTAACCTTTAGTTTCCTCAACATTTTTGTATTTAACCACAACATTACCACAACAACTGGTTATTTTCATATGTTTTATAGGTGTTTCTTTAGATGTCTTTTCAGTAATATTAAAAGGGGTAAATTGATGAATTGTTATTTTAATCATGTTTTTTTTGAATTGTATGTTTTTTGTATAGGTGAATAATTAGAATTTAATAATCATTGAAATTAAATTGCAAAAGTCTTTACCCTATTAGTTAATATTCAATTAAAGGTAATCTTGGTAAGGACCTATAATCAATTTGTTAACTCGTACAATAAAATTTAAACTATGAAAAAACTAAATTACATCGCTGTATGCTTATTCTTGGCATTGATGAGCTGTGACGAAGATGATATCGATATTCCTGTTTCGGTATTGCCATCTAACCTAGTTGTTAATACACAAAATATGGGTGGTGGTACTGTGAATTTTACGGCATCTGCTTCTGAGGCCAATTATTATCATTTTGATTTTGGAGATGGATCTTCTGCTTTGGGTACTTCGGGAGAAGTTTCCAAAACATATGACATGATAGGTGATAATTCATACACGGTAACAGTTACAGCTGGTTCTACAGAAGGAAAGAAAATTTCTGAAACTTTAGATGTTTCTGTTTCCGTAGCATTTTCTGATCCCGAAACGGTTACCTTATTAACTAATGACAGCTCTAAAACATGGTTTCTTGCTGCTTCTCAGCAAGGACATTTAGGTTTAGGGCCTGCACGTGATGGTATAGATGGAGATTGGTGGTACCCAAAATGGTATGTAGCTTCTGCATTTGAGAAGTGTGGAACCGAAGATTCTGATTGTCTTTGTGATGATGAAATAACCTTTGCGGTAGATTCAAGCGGCGAATTAACCTTTGAGCTTGACAATAAAGGACAAACCTATTTTAATGTTGGTCATAAAGCCGTAGTTGGTGGTAGTGAAGAATCTGATTTTTGCTATGATTTTGATACAAGTGGAGCAAAATCTGTTGTGCTTTCTCCTGTTGAGGGAAATGTTCCTGAAGATGAAACAACAGGTATACAAATAACTATTTCCGACGGTGGTTTTATGGGTTATTACGTAGGATCTTCTGTGTATGAGATTTTGGCAATCGAAGATGATTTTCTATATGTACGCACCTACGATACAGAAAACGCTGACTTAGCTTGGTACCATAAGTTTACAGCAGAAGCAGCTGTGGATGGTGGTGATGAAAACTTAGAGACTATATATACGAATTTGGTTTGGTCTGATGAATTTGATGTTGACGGTGCTCCCAATCCTTCAAACTGGGCCTATGACTTAGGTGCTGGCGGATGGGGCAATGGTGAAGCTCAAACATATACTAGTGATTTAGAAAATGTAAAGGTAGAAGACGGGGTCTTAAAAATAATGGCTATAGCTGGAGAGGGTGAAGCCGCGGTTCATTATTTTGATGATGTCACGTTGATCGATGCTGTTGGTAGTTCTCAAACATTGGAAGATTTTGAAGGTGTAGCTCCTACTTTTACCGGTTTTGGAGGTACCGAAACTACCGTAGTAGCAAATCCAGATGTTACTGGAGATAATACTTCGGCCAATGTAGCTCAATCAACAAAAGCATTGGGTGCAGAAACTTGGGCCGGTTCGTTCTTTGATTTATCAACTCCTGTTGATCTGGTAACCTATCCAACTATAAGCATTAAAACTTGGTCACCTTCAGTAGGTGCAAATATTATCCTTAAGTTGGAAAATCAAGCAAATGCAGATGAGAATGTAGAGGTTAGTGTAAATACGACTGTTGATAATGCATGGGAAACCTTAAATTTCGATTTTAGTTCTGCATCTGCTGGAACATATGACAGAGTTGTTTTGTTTTTTGATTTTGGAGTTTCGCCCTCTGGCGGAATTACTTCGGGTAGAATTAAATCGGAAAACCTCTTTGAGTTTACATATGGTAGGGTAGAAATTAGAGCTAAGCTTCCTTCTAGTGGTGGTACTTGGCCTGCACTTTGGGCACTAGGTGCAAATTATGATGAAGTTGGTTGGCCTGCAAGTGGTGAAATCGATATAATGGAACATGTTGGTAACAACAATAACGTAATTAGTAGTGCATTGCACTACCCTGGTAATTCGGCGGGTAATGCGGTTGTAGGCTCTACACCGGTAGCAACGGCAACATCTGAGTTCCATAATTATACTGTAGAATGGACACCTGAAAGTATTAAGTTCGTGGTAGATGATCAAGTAGTCCATAATAGTTTTGTTAATAATGGAACTACACCGTTCAATAATGACTTTTTCTTAATTATGAACGTAGCAATGGGCGGTACACTTGGTGGTTCAATTGACCCGGCATTTACACAAGATACAATGGAAGTAGATTATGTAAGGGTATATCAATAATATTTCAAAATGCTATCAATTTTTAAAATTTTTGAGTCCATTTGATATTTGAATACAAAAAAGCCCCTATAAAAGGGGCTTTTTAAAACGTAATTTTTTGCAATAAGCTTTAATTTAAAAGATTAGACAATCCCTAAAAGGGTTAATATTGCACCTACCGCAACAACAGCTAGAAAAGCGTTCATTGCAATAATTAGTACGGATAGATAAGTTTCTACCCCTGTTTTAAATGATAAATTGTTCATAACATTACCTACTTTAAAGTTACACTACTAAAGTTAGTTGAAATAAGCAACTATTACCTATTAATTGTTGTAAATACCTACAAATGTATGGTGAAACCGTACTTAAATGTGGTAAGTGTTTCTTAATAAGTGCATTATATCCATGAAACTTGCACTTTATCGATTTGTTGAATATGCAAGTAATTTCATGATGTAATCTATTTAAAGCTTAAATGTAAATGTTATTAAAGATTACTTAAGCAGTCCAAGCCAATCGGCTATGCCAGCGAGCGGTACTGCCAAAAGTATTAAGATTAAGCATGTAATCATTAATTTAAGAAATCCATTGAGCATTTTAACTCCTGAAGAAAGTCCTTGTTCCATAATCATAGTTCTATTGTTCTGTATTCAATATAGGTATTACGTGTGTAATGTGCTGTAAAATAGAGCTATAAATTCGATTAACGTATCAAATTGTCTGAGCAAAGTACATGATGTGGACTATAAATGTCTTAATTTTTGCATTAAACATTTAATATTTTAAAGGTAGTGTTACTGTGAATGAATCAATTTTTTGAAGATAAAACTGAATTTAATGCATTTAAGATTTGTTGTGTAGCTCCGGCTTTTTCTTTGATAAAATTTGTATTGATTTGACCGGTTTGTTGTCTTTTTTGTTGTTGAGAGAAAAAAGTGTCTATGTTGTGTTGAAGTTCTTCAGAACAGTTTATTGAAATGACTCCACCTAATTGTACCAATTCTTCTGCCTCGGCAAAACCTTCAAATTTCGGACCTATAATTACAGGTATGCCAAATACTGCAGGCTCCAAGGTGTTGTGTAATCCTGTTGCGAAGCCACCACCTACGTACGCAATTTCGGCATAGCTATATATTTTGGTCAATAAACCGATGGTATCTATGATGATGACTTCATAATCCGCTAAGTTTATATTCTCGTTCAAATCAGTATAGCTTACAACAGGCTTTTCTATTGATTGTATGATTTCTTGTATATGATTGCTCTTCATTGCGTGTGGAGCAAGAACAAACTTAATGGGGTAATTGCATTGATTGATGTAATCAATAATTAAGCGTTCATCTTCTGGCCAAGTACTGCCTGCAATAAAACAAAATTGATTTTGCTTGAAATTCTCCATGAAGTTCAACTCATTATGTTGATCTACAATTTCGCTTACGCGGTCAAAACGGGTATCGCCAGCAATCGTAACTTTATTGAAACCAATTGAATTTAATAACGAATGCGATTTCTTGTTCTGAACAAAAATGTGTGTAAAGTTGTTGAGCGTTTTACGCATAAATCCGCCATAAGATTTAAAGAAAATCTGATTCTTCTTAAATATTGCTGAAATTAAAAATGTTGGTGTATTTCGTTTGTTTAAAGCAACTAGGTAGTTAGGCCATATTTCATACTTTATGAAAATTGCGATATCTGGGTGAGCAATGTCCAAAAAAGCAGATACGTTACTTTTAGTGTCTAAAGGTAAATAGCAAATGACATCGGCCACTTTGCTGTTTTTTTTCACTTCATACCCAGATGGAGAAAAAAAGGTGAGTAGTGTTTTATAATGCGGGTATAACAATTTTAGTTTTTCCAGTACCGGTAACCCTTGTTCATATTCACCTAATGAAGCCGCATGTATCCAAATAACTTTATCTTCTTTTGCAATAGATTGTTTTATTTTAGGAAGGCTTTCCCTTCTACCTTTTACAAATAAAGAAAGCTTTGAATTCGCTAAGGCCAATACCTTTAAAATGGCAGAGGTGCTAATGGCAATAAGGTTATAAAGAATGTACAAACTGATGCTTTTGGGCTAAATTACGTTTCTTTCCATAAAATTAGTGTCGCCGGTTTCGTATTTTTGTGCTACTTCATGTAATTACAACAGATGAAAAAGATACAAATGGTTGACCTAGGTGGTCAATACCAAGAAATTAAAGATCAAGTAAACTCTTCAATATCTCAAATATTAGAAACTTCCGCCTTTATTAACGGGCCGGAAGTTCATGCTTTTCAGAAAGAATTGGAAGAGTACCTACAGGTAAAACATGTTATACCTTGTGCGAACGGTACAGATGCTTTACAGATTGCCATGATGGGTTTAGGTTTAAAACCTGGTGATGAAGTAATTACGGCTGATTTTACTTTTGCCGCAACGGTAGAGGTTATTGCCTTGCTGCAGTTGACTCCGGTCTTGGTCGATGTTTATCCAGATACGTTCAACATTAATATAGAAGCGATTGAGAAAGCCATTACGCCGAAAACTAAGGCTATAGTGCCAGTGCATCTTTTTGGACAATGTGCGAATATGGACGCTATTTTAGAACTGGCCAAAAAACATGATTTGTTCGTCATAGAAGATAATGCCCAGGCGATTGGAGCTAGATATTATTCAGCAGATGGTACAAAACAAATGGCAGGAAGTATGGGTCACGTAGGTGCGACTTCATTTTTTCCCTCTAAAAACTTAGGATGTTATGGTGATGGCGGTGCAATATTCACAAATGATGATGAATTGGCGCATACCTTAAGAGGTATTGTAAACCATGGTATGTATGAAAGATACCATCATGACGTGGTAGGGGTTAATTCGAGATTAGATTCCATTCAAGCTGCCGTACTTCGTGCTAAACTGCCCAGATTAGATGGTTATTGCGAGGCAAGAAGAAATGCGGCGCGTGCATATTCTAAGGCTTTTGAAGGTCAAGAACATATTATTACTCCTGTAACCGTTAATAATTGTGAAGGTATCTGTGATGTTTGTGATTGCCATGTTTTTCATCAGTATACCTTAAAAATCACCAATGGTAAAAGAGATGAACTAGCACAATTTTTAGCTAAAAACGAAGTTCCTTTTGGTGTGTACTATCCCATTCCGTTACATAAGCAAAAAGCATATGAGGATGATAGGTACAATGAGGCAGATTTTCCAGTAACCAATCAATTGGTGAAAGAAGTGATTTCATTGCCCATGCATACCGAGTTGGATGATGAACAGATTAACCATATAACGCAGTTAGTCATCGGGTTTGTTAATGGGTAGTATATAGTTTTTTTATTTTGGCAATGTTCAAATAGCATATAAATGAAAGTATTAGTAACAGGCGGACTTGGATTTATTGGTTCCCACACCGTAGTTGAGCTTCAGAATAAAGGTTTTGAAGTGGTGATTATTGACGACTGCTCTAACTCAGATGAGAGTGTTCTAGAGGGCATTGAGGCAATCACTGGTAAAAAACCACTTTTTGAAAAGCTGGATTTAAAGGAGAGGCAAAAGGTCGAAGATTTTTTTGCAAGACACCAAGACGTCGAAGGTGTTATCCATTTTGCTGCGAGTAAAGCAGTAGGAGAGAGTGTGGAGAAGCCGTTACTTTACTATGAAAATAATATTGGTACGCTCGTTTACATTTTAAAAGAATTATGTAAAAAGAACAAAGCTAGTTTCATCTTTAGTTCTTCTTGCACTGTGTATGGACAAGCAGATAAAATGCCAATTACCGAAGATGCACCGGTTAAGGTTGCCGAATCTCCATATGGTAATACTAAGCAGATGGGTGAGGAGATTATTGCTGATACATGTAAAGTAACTCCTTATTTGAATGCTATTGCATTACGTTATTTTAATCCGATGGGTGCACACCCAAGTGGTGAAATAGGGGAGTTGCCAAAAGGGGTGCCGCAAAATTTAGTTCCGTTTATTACGCAAACCGGCATTGGGTTGAGAAAAGAACTGTCTGTTTTTGGTGATGACTATCCAACGCCCGACGGTACATGTATAAGAGATTATATCTATGTTGTAGATTTGGCCAAAGCCCATGTAGTAGCTTTAGAACGTTTGTTGAATGGCAACAATGAATCTAATTATGAGGTTTTTAATGTAGGTACGGGTAAAGGTAGTTCTGTACTTGAGGCAATTAAGAGCTTTGAAAAAGTTTCAGGAAAAAAACTGAACTATAAAATTGTTGATAGAAGACCTGGTGATATTACTACGGCATATGCAGATACTACTAAGGCAAATGAGGTGTTGGGTTGGAAAGCCGAATATACTTTAGAAGAAGCCATGAATTATGCATGGATCTGGGAGCAGAAAATTAGGGACTGATTTTTTTAAGAACAACGATATAAATAAGGGGAAATATGGCTATATTTCCCCTTATTTAATTTAAAGACCACCTCGTATGAAAAATTCTCTTTTTGTTTTGTTGATGTTCGTTTTTGGTGTAGCAAATGCTCAGGACACCTATCTTCAATGCGGTAAAATCGTCGATATTGAATCTGGTAAAATTCTATCGGAAAAGACCATTGTAGTTTCTGAAAATAAAATCAAAGAAATTAAAAATGGATTTGTGTCTGGGAATGAATCGGATAAGGTGGTTGATTTAAAAACGAAAACCATTTTGCCCGGGTTTATAGATATGCATGTGCATATTGAAAGTGAATCTAGTCCGTCTAGGTATTTAGAGGCTTTTACATTAAATGAAGCAGATGTTGCATTACAATCTACCGTATATGCTAAAAGAACTTTAATGGCAGGTTTTACCACGGTGAGAGATTTAGGAGGTTCAGGTGTGAACATTGCACTGAAAAAAGCAATTAATAAAGGAACTATTGTTGGTCCAAGAATTTTTACCGCGGGAAAATCTCTTGCAACTACCGGTGGTCATGCAGATCCTACAAACGGCAGAAGCCAGGAGTTAATGGGTGATCCGGGTCCGAAAGACGGAGTAGTAAACTCGCCT
The DNA here is from genome assembly GCF_902506355.1 of Maribacter litoralis. Taxonomy (NCBI): domain Bacteria; kingdom Pseudomonadati; phylum Bacteroidota; class Flavobacteriia; order Flavobacteriales; family Flavobacteriaceae; genus Maribacter; species Maribacter litoralis. The sequence goes on from NZ_LR733271.1 coordinate 2,331,230, forward strand.
GCAGATGGTAGAAAAGCGGTGCGCCAACGTTATAAAGATGGTGCCGATGTTATTAAGATTACGGCAACAGGTGGTGTTCTTAGCGTGGCAAAAAGTGGTCAAAATCCTCAATTTACGATTGAAGAAATAAAAGCGATTACCGAAACAGCAGATGATTACGGTATGTTGACCGCTGCTCATGCCCATGGAGATGAGGGTATGCAAAGAGCAATTTTAGGCGGAATAAAGACTATTGAACACGGTACGCTGATGTCTGAGGAAACGATGGACTTAATGATAGAGCATAATACATTTATGGTACCTACGATATCTGCCGGACAAGAAGCAGCTAGGTTGGCTAAGATACCTAACTACTTGCCGCCCGTTGTAGCAAAGAAAGCATTGGAAATAGGGCCTAAGTTAAATGCTACTTTTGCAAAAGCTTACAAAAAGGGAGTTAATATAGCTTTTGGTACAGACTCTGGTGTGTCTCCTCATGGGGATAATGCAAAGGAGTTCATTTATATGAACAAAGCTGGTATGCCAATTATAGAGACATTACGTGCAGCTACTATGACCAATGCAATGTTATTGGGAGAAGATGAGCTAGGGCAGATTAAAGAAGGATATATAGCTGATATTGTGGCTGTGAACGATAATCCTTTAAATAATGTGGAAACCCTAACCGATGTGGTTTTTGTTATGAAAGAAGGGGTTGTGTACAAGCAATAGTGTAATCCGTATTACGTACATTTTTTATAAAGTTGATTGAGCATGAAGTTGAGAGTAGATAATAGTGAGCAGTTGATGCAGATTGCCCTGGAAGATTCGCTTTTTAAGAAATTAATTCAACAAGCCGAAAAAGACTTTATCCTCGCAAACGTTCCGTTAAAAATGCCTTTAGCCATAGATGCTTCAGGTTTTATAGCTCTTGTTCGAGAAAAAGTGTATTATTTAATGATGGAGCATTTTGCTGAGTATTTGAATCTAATGTACATTATAGACATCCCTGAGAAAGATTTTCAACATATTGAAATTACCGACACCGTAGATGTGGCCGATCAAGTTACGTTGTTGATATTAAAAAGAGAATACAAAAAGGTTTGGTATAGAAACAAATATCAATAGCATGTGCATTTACACTTTTATATAAATCCCTCTTTTATCCATAATATAGCCAATGAACCAACAGGTGAACATTATCCATAGGGCAAATAATAGTGAGCCAAAGTAATCACCAGCGGTAGCAATGAAAATAGTATCTGCAATCCAGTTATAAGCGGTGGTGCCTTTCATAGTTATTTCTGCCAGGCTTATGATAAAGAGTTCAGATAATAGATAGATGAACAAGGTGTTCCTGCCAAAAACTTCAAAAAAGTAAGTCCATTTTCCGGGTTTAGACATATCTAACAAATAGATTAAAATGGCTATGATGAATATATCTATTCCGCTAGTGAGCAATACAAAAGAACTGGACCAAAGTTTCTTATTGAAAGGGAAGATTAAATCCCACGCAAAACCCACAATAATTAATAAGCCGGCAGCCATTATGAGTTTGGCTATGGTTTCAAAGTTTTGACCGTTTTTTTGAATGAATTTACCGGTAAAATATCCGGCTATGACATTTACAATTGCGGGTAATGTACTTAATAAACCTTCTGGGTCAAAAGCTACGCCACCATTGCCATGATACATGTGATCAGCTCCAATAAGAAATTTATCTAATTTTAGAACCGCGTTTCCTGTTAGGCTGAGGTCTCCAAATACAATTAGAATAATATGATATGCGACTAACGCCAATGCACTGAAAATTAAAACTGATTTGGTTTTAAAATATCTGAGCAAAAGGGAAGCGAACAAGTAGCACAGTGCTATACGCTGTAGAACACCAAAAATTCTAGTTTCTCCAATTGGTTTTAAACCACCGTTGTCAAAAAACGGAAACCAATACATTAAAAATCCTAATAGGAATATTATGGCAAAACGTTTAAAAACCTTTTTTAAAAACGTACCGCTACTTACATTGTCATATTTTTTCATGCTAAAACTCATGGCATTACCTACGACAAATAAAAAAGTAGGGAAAACCAAATCGGTAAGTGTAAATCCGTTCCAAACGGCATGTTTCAATATTCCAAAACTGGTATCTCCATTTCCTGGGGAATTTACAATAATCATAAGGGCAACATCCATCCCCCTAAAGACATCTAAAGATAGATATCGGTTCTTTAACGTATTCATGTTGGTTGGTTTGGTCTAAGATGTAAGGTAGTGATTTTTAAAAGTAAACCCTCACAAAGGGCATTAGGGCATTTCCATAAATACTTTTGTTGTCATCATAAAGCAGATCATAACGCAAACCAATGGTAACATTTCTAGTGCTATAACCTGCGCCAACAAAAAATGCAGGTAACCAATAGTTATCCTCAATATCTATAGTTGAGGTAGCTATGGTTCGGTTAATACGTAGTTGTTCAAATTCGGCAGATATTTGAATTTCAGGTATGGGGTTGAATAATGAAAGAACGCTACCACCATATGCTAAAAACTTATCATCATCAAATTTTGCATAATTGAAACTTAAACTAGCTCCAGAAGCAAATTGCTCATTGAATTGGTAAATGGCACTTGGAGATATAGAGCCATTAAATCCATTATTTGTGAATCCTAATCCAATACTTCCACCAAATCTTACGTTATTCCAAAAATCATTACCGAAATTAGAAGTTTGGGCAAGGGAAAAGGTGATATTTAATGTAGCTAACCCTATGAATATTAATTTTTTTAAGCTCATGTGATGATTTTGTTTTAAAGTTTCATTTTTTTCAATAATACTTGGCATTCTATCGTTAGATATTGTAAATGTTGTATTTTTGTTAGAAATTTATTCTAAAGATACAGAAAGTAATTCATGGATAAATATTCCTTTTTGAATACCGTTCATACCTCTTTTTTTTCAGAGTTATACGATAAGTATTTAGTAAATCCGGATAGTGTAGAGCCAAGTTGGAGAGCCTTTTTTCAAGGATTCGACTTTGGAATGGAAAGTTCGTTAGATGAACTGGAAATTGATGAGAATCGAACTACTGTAGTAGTCAACGGCAACAAGAGTGAAATGCCAGAATCCTTACAAAAGGAGTTTCAGGTGATCAGGCTTATTGATGGCTACAGAAGCAGAGGTCACTTATTTACTAAAACAAACCCGGTTCGTGAGCGAAGACATTATGAACCTACATTAGATATAGAAAATTTCGGACTTTCATCGTCTGATCTTGATACTGTTTTTAATGCTGGTGATATAATTGGTATAGGTCCAAATTCCTTAAAAGAAATTGTTAGGCATTTACAAAGTATCTATTGCGATGCTATTGGTGTAGAGTATATGTATATTCGAAAACCAGAGCGTGTAAAATGGATCCAAGATTGGATAAATGTCAATGACAATCATCCAAATTTTGAGCCTGAAAGAAAAAAACATATTCTTAAGAAGTTAAACCACGCCATCTCGTTTGAGACTTTTTTGCATACTAAATATGTAGGTCAAAAAAGATTCTCGTTAGAGGGTAACGAATCTTTGATTCCTGCCTTGGATGTAATTGTTGAACACGCAGCAGAAATGGGTGTTAAGCAATTTGTTATGGGTATGGCCCACCGTGGTAGGTTAAATGTGCTTACCAATATCTTTGGTAAATCTGCGAAAGATATTTTCAGTGAGTTTGATGGTAAGGATTATGAGCAGGAGATTTTTGATGGCGACGTTAAATATCACTTGGGTTGGACTTCTGATAGAAAATCCGATAACGGAAATAAGATAAAAATGAGTATTGCGCCAAACCCTTCTCACTTAGAGACGGTAGGTGCTGTTGTTGAAGGTATTGCAAGAGCTAAGCAAGATGCCGATTATCAAGATGATATTTCTAAAGTGCTTCCTATCGTAGTACATGGTGATGCCGCTATTGCAGGTCAAGGTTTAGTCTATGAGGTAGTTCAAATGGCGGGTCTTGATGGGTATAAGACCGGTGGTACCATACATATAGTGGTAAACAACCAAATAGGTTTTACAACTAACTATTTAGATGCAAGATCTTCTACATACTGTACCGATGTTGCGAAGGTAACATTGAGTCCGGTACTTCATGTAAATGCAGATGATGCAGAAGCAGTAGTGCATGCATCTCTTTTTGCCTTAGAATATAGAATGCAATTTGCGGGCGATGTTTTTATAGATTTATTAGGCTATAGAAAGTATGGTCATAATGAAGGTGATGAGCCAAGGTTTACCCAACCGAAACTTTACAAGGCAATTGCAAAGCATAAGAATCCAAGAGATATTTATGCTGAAAAGCTGATGCAGGAAGGTGTAATAGATAATACTTATGTTGCTCAATTAGAAAAACAATATAAAGATTCTCTAGAAGAGAAATTAGAAGATTCACGTAAAGAGGATAAAACTATAATAACTCCGTTCATGGCAGATGAATGGAAAGGTTTTGAAAATGTACGTGAATGGGAAATGATGGACCCGGTAAAAACCACATTTGCAAAAACTAAGCTAGATAAGATAGCTAAAGTGATTACGGCTTTACCTGAAGGAAAGAAGTTTTTGCGCAAAGTAGAAAAATTGGTTAAGGATCGCTACAACATGTATTTTGAAGCCGATAACCTTGATTGGGCAATGGGTGAACTGTTGGCATATGGTACTTTGTTAGAAGAAGGTTTTGCGGTTCGTATGTCTGGTCAAGATGTTGAGCGTGGTACTTTTTCTCACCGCCATGCCGTAATGAAAGTAGAGGAAAGTGAAGAAGAGATTATTTTGTTAAATCAGTTATCTGAAAAACAAGCTAAATTCCAAATTTACAATTCACTTTTATCTGAATATGGTGTTGTAGGTTTTGATTATGGTTATGCTATGGCAAGCCCAAATACATTGACTATTTGGGAAGCACAGTTTGGTGATTTCAGTAATGGAGCCCAGATAATGATCGATCAGTATATTTCTGCGGCAGAGGATAAATGGAAACTTCAGAACGGTTTGGTGATGTTATTGCCTCACGGTTATGAGGGTCAGGGAGCTGAACATTCTTCTGCGAGAATGGAACGTTACCTTCAACTGTGCGCAAAAGATAATATGTACATCGCAGATGTGACTACGCCTGCTCAAATGTTCCATATATTGCGTAGGCAAATGAAGGCTAATTTTAGAAAGCCTTTGATAATTTTCACGCCAAAAAGTTTATTGAGACATCCAAAAGCCGTGTCTAAGATTGCAGATTTAACCGGTGGAAGTTTTCAAGAAGTTATTGATGATGACACTGCAGATGTCAAAAAAGTAAAAAGTTTGGTTTTCTGTACAGGTAAATTCTATTATGACCTGTTAGCGGTCAAAGAAGAGAACAACAGAGACGATGTGGCTTTGGTTAGGGTTGAGCAGTTGTTCCCGGTTCCTGAAAAGAAAATGAAAGCGGCAATTGCTAAGTATAAAAATGCCGATGATATTGTTTGGGCACAAGAAGAACCAAGGAATATGGGTGCATGGAGTCATATGTTAATGCACTTTAGTGAAGCTCAAAAGTTTAGAGTTGCTTCAAGAAGATTTTATGCAGCTCCAGCAGCTGGTAGTTCTGTACGTTCCAAAGCGCGTCATCAGCAAGTTATAGATTACGTTTTCGATAAGACAAAGGACAATATGTCCAAACCAAAAAAATAATATAACATATCAAATTATAGAAAGAATGATTCTAGAAATGAAGGTCCCTTCGCCGGGAGAGTCTATCACAGAGGTAGAAATAGCGGAATGGTTAGTTGAAGATGGGGATTATGTAGAAAAAGATCAGGCAATTGCAGAAGTAGATTCAGATAAGGCTACCTTAGAATTGCCTGCAGAAGCAAGTGGAACAATTACACTGAAAGCCGAAGAAGGTGATGCAGTTGCGGTTGGTGCCATAGTTTGCTTAATAGATACAAGTGCTGCCAAACCAGATGGTGGTGCAGAAGCAGCTAGTGCTCCAAAAGAAGAGAAAAAAGAAGAGCCTAAAAAAGAAAAAGCTCCACAGCCTGCTCAGGCAAAAGAGACCTATGCCTCTGGAGTTCCTTCTCCTGCAGCTAAGAAAATTTTAGATGAAAAAGGTGTTGATAGTAGCTCGGTTTCCGGTTCTGGTAGAGATGGTAGAATTACAAAAGAAGATGCTGTAAATGCAGTGCCTTCTATGGGGTCGCCTACAGGTGGCAGTCGTGGTGAGTCTAGATCAAAACTATCAATGTTGCGTAGAAAAGTAGCGGAAAGATTGGTTTCTGCAAAAAATGAAACAGCAATGTTGACTACGTTCAATGAAGTGGATATGAGTGCCATTTTTGAACTTAGAAATAAGTATAAAGAAGATTTCAAGAGCAAGCATGGTGTTAGTTTAGGTTTTATGTCCTTTTTTACAAAGGCAGTGGTAAGAGCCTTGGAAATGTATCCGGCCGTTAATTCTATGATAGACGGTAAGGAAATGATTTCTTATGATTTCTGTGATATCAGTATAGCTGTATCAGGACCTAAAGGTTTAATGGTGCCGGTAATAAGAAATGCCGAAAACTTAACATTTAGAGGTGTTGAAGCTGAAGTTAAAAGATTGGCTATTAGAGCACGTGAAGGTGAGATTACTGTTGATGAAATGACAGGGGGAACATTTACTATTACCAATGGTGGTGTATTTGGTTCTATGTTGTCTACACCAATTATCAATCCACCGCAAAGTGCTATTTTGGGTATGCATAATATTGTGGAAAGACCTATTGCTCGTGACGGAGCTATTGCTATAGCACCGATTATGTACGTGGCTTTGTCATATGATCACCGTATTATTGATGGTAAAGAGTCGGTAGGATTTTTGGTTGCCATTAAAGAAGCATTGGAAAGTCCGGAAGAAATATTGATGGACAATAACGTAAAGAAAGCTTTGGAAATGTAATTTTCTAAGGTTTTATAAGAAGAAAAAGCGTTGAGGAAACTCAACGCTTTTTCTTTTTTAAATAAATACATTTTTTGCCATAGTCGATAATGGCTTTTGACTTTTTAAGAATATCTGCTCCTATAATACCGTCTACAGGTTCTGTGTTGTGTGCGATTAAAGCTTCATTAACATGCTTTAGGTCAAAAAGCACAATTTCTAATTGGTGATATTCCCATGAGTTTAGATTGATGGTATTTTCTTTGGATACCAAGGTTTCCATATTGGTGGCTCCTGCACCTGCGGCTTTTACAATAGATTCTTCGGATATTAATTTAAAGTGCTCTATTTTATCCATGCCAATGCAGGTGTTCGATGCGCCAGTGTCTAATATAAACCTGCCTTGTACATCATTTATTTCGGCATAGATTTCAAAATGATCGGTTGCTGTTAAAGACAAGGGGATACGTACGTAATCTTTATGCTTCAAGAATTTTTTGAGGGTACTCATAATTCATTTTCTTCAAAGATAAGCCTATTTTTGCCGCATGATTATAACAGATACGCATACGCATTTATATAGTGAGGCTTTTGACGATGACAGAAAAGAAGCGATCGAGAAGGCGATTGACTTAGGGGTGAAAAGGTTTTTTATTCCGGCAATAGATTCTACGTATACTGAAAGTATGTTGAAATTGGAGAAAGATTTTCCGGGACATATGTACTTAATGTCTGGTCTGCATCCCACGCATGTGAAAGAAAATTTTGAAGAAGAATTGGCACATGTAGAGGAAATGCTTGAAACACACTCCTACTATGCCGTTGGGGAGATAGGTATTGATTTGTATTGGGAAAAGAAATATTTGAAAGAACAACAAGTTGCCTTTAAAAAACAGATTCAGTTGGCTAAAAGAAAAAATTTGCCGATCGTTATACACTGTCGAGATGCTTTTGATGAAGTTTTTGAGGTTTTAGAGGAGGAGAAAGGTGGTGGTTTACGTGGTATTTTTCACTGTTTTACGGGAACTTTAGAGCAGGCTAAAAAAGCCATTTCCTATAATATGAAATTGGGTATTGGTGGTGTGGCTACCTTTAAGAATGGTAAAATAGATACCTTTTTAGATCAAATCGAATTAAAGCATATTGTGTTGGAAACCGATGCGCCTTATTTAGCACCTACACCTTATAGGGGGAAAAGGAATGAAAGTGCATACATTATTAACGTACTCGAGAAATTAGCGGACATTTATGGTGTTCCCAATGAAGAAATTGCAGAAATAACTACCAATAACTCTAAAGATGTATTTGGTGTGTAAGTGATAATGATTGTTTAGTGATTTAAATATGGATAAAAGAAATATATTACTGATATATACAGGAGGAACCATAGGTATGATGAAGGATTATTCTTCTGGAGCCTTAAAGGCGTTCGATTTTTCACAGTTACAAAAGAACATACCAGAACTTAATCAGTTAGATTGTACAATATCAAGTTTTTCTTTTGATTATCCAATTGATTCTTCGAATATGAATCCTGGTCATTGGATCGCTATTTCCGACATCATAGCCGATAAATATAATGACTACGATGGTTTTGTTGTACTGCACGGTAGTGATACTATGAGTTATACGGCATCGGCTCTAAGTTTTTTACTCGAAAATTTAACCAAGCCGGTAATCTTAACAGGTTCACAATTGCCAATAGGGGATTTAAGAACCGATGCCAAAGAGAATCTCATAACCGCTATTCAAATTGCTGCTTTATGTGAAAAAGGAAAGCCGGTAGTGCAAGAAGTAGGGTTGTATTTTGAATATAAATTATACAGGGGTAATAGAACTACAAAAATAAATGCGGAGCATTTTCAGGCTTTTGCCTCTTTAAACTATCCCCATTTGATTGAATCTGGAGTTCATTTGACCGTTTTTAAAGAATATTTATTGCCTCAGAAAAGAAAATTGTCCTTAAAATCTCATAGAAATATGGATGATAATGTTGCAATTTTAAAAATTTTTCCAGGAATTAATAAAAATATTGTTGACGCTATCTTGGGTGCCAAAAATTTAAAAGCGCTGGTTTTGGAAACTTATGGATCAGGAAATGCGCCAATGGAAGAATGGTTTTTAGATAAATTGAATAATGCGATAATTAATGGTGTTCATATAATTAATGTTACGCAGTGCTCTGGTGGTGCGGTTATGATGGGCCATTATGAAACGAGTTCTAGATTAAAGAAAATGCAAGTTATTAATGGTAAGGATATTACAACTGAGACTGCCATTACAAAGGCAATGTACTTGCTGGGAAGCGGAGTCTCTCCTGAGCTATTTAAAACTGTTTTTGAAACATCTTTACGCGGAGAGATGCTTTAAATTTAACAGTACTTTAATTTCGATAACTAATATTTTTTTTGTTATTTGCCCACCCTTAAAAAAGGTAACTTAGAGAGGTGGCCGAGTGGTCGAAGGCGCACGCCTGGAAAGTGTGTATACCCCAAAAGGGTATCGAGGGTTCGAATCCCTTCCTCTCTGCAAGTAAGTTTTACTTTTTTTATATTGTTTTTTTTTTATCTTTAACCCTATTAACTAACTAATTTAAGTTTGAAAAAATGAAAAAATTATTCCCAAGCCTAGCAGTCGCTGGGGCATTTGTAGCAGGTACAAATATTGTAAGTGCAAAAGTAGCAGCAGTAGCGTTGCTAGTTCAAGAAGGAGCTCCTGAAGCGGAAAAAGGATTTACTCAGGTTTTAAAAGAAATGTTTATTACAGGTGGTGCCGGTTTCATGGGTATCGTTCTTTTATGTTTGATCCTTGGTTTGGCAGTTGCGATTGAAAGAATTATTTATTTGAACATGGCAAGTACAAATTCTGCCAAGTTGAAACAACAAGTTGAAGATGCTTTGGCGTCGGGTGGTGTTGAGGCTGCAAAAGAAGTTTGTAGAAATACAAAAGGACCTGTTGCTTCTATCTACTACCAAGGTTTGGATAGAGCTGGTGAGAGCATCGAATCTGCTGAGAAAGCGGTTGTTGCTTACGGTGGTGTTCAAATGGGTCAATTGGAGAAAAACGTTTCTTGGTTGTCTTTATTTATCGCTATTGCACCAATGCTTGGTTTCATGGGTACGGTAATCGGTATGATTCAAGCCTTCCAAAAGATTGCTGCTGTTGGTAACTTAAGTGCATCTCTTATTGCAGGTGATATTCAAGTTGCATTATTAACAACGGTATTCGGTCTTATTACGGCTATTATACTTCAAATTTTCTACAACTATATTATCGCTAAAATTGATAGCATTGTTAATGATATGGAAGATTCTTCTATTACATTGATAGATATGTTGGTAGATCACAAAAAATAAGTTTCACTTTTAATACCTAAAAATTATGCAAAAAATTATTAAAATAGCATTAATTGCTATAGGTGTATTAAGTGCAGTGCTTTGGTATTTGTTACCAAGTGCAGATATGCCGGCAGCTGAAGCTGCTCAGAGTGGAGCTATGAATACTATGTTTATCATTACTTATCTTTTATTGGGTATTGCAGTTGTGGTAAGTTTAGTGTTTACTTTAAAGAATTTATTTTCTAACCCACAAGGGTTAAAGAAGACGTTATTTGCTGTAGGAGGCTTTTTATTAGTAGTTGGGGTTTCTTACGTCTTGGCAAGTGGAACGGATGTAGATCCGGAATTCTTGGCTATGGAAGACGAGGGTACGATTAAGCAAATAGGTATGGGGTTAAATGTATTTTTTATCCTTACTATAATTGCTGTATTATCCTTGATCATACCAGCTGTTAAAAATATGTTTAGTAAATAAAAATAGAAAACTATGGCTAGAAGAGCAGGAGCACCAGAAGTAAGTGCCGGTTCCATGGCGGATATAGCTTTCCTTTTACTTATCTTTTTCTTGGTAACTACTACTATTGAAACGGATGCAGGATTGGATCGTATGCTTCCACCAATTGAACCGCCCGATACGGATGTAGTAATTAAACAGAAGAACATCTTTCAGGTGAATATTAACAAAAATGGTCAGTTGTTAGCTGATGAAGAGTTAATTGAGCTTAAAGATTTAAGAGAAAAAGCAAAGGCTTTTTTGGATAATGGCGGTGATGGAACATGTTCTTATTGTCAAGGAAGAAAAAATGCTGAGTCTTCAGATAATCCTTCTAAAGCGATTATCTCTTTAAAGAATGATCGTGAAACAAAGTATAGTACATACATTACAGTTCAAAATGAACTAGTAGGTGCTTACAATGATCTTAGAAATAGAGAGGCTCAACGTTTGTACAATAAGAATTTCGTTGACATGGAAGCTGAATATCTTAACCCTGAAACCGACGACGACGTAAAGGAAGAGTTGAAGGAAAAAGTAAAGAGAATTCAAGATTTGTTTCCACAGAAATTATCTGAAGCTGAAACTTCAAGTGATTAATTAATTAAAATAAAAGTAACACTATGTCAAAATTTGCAAAGAAAAAAGATGGAGAGGTACCTGCGGTATCAACAGCTTCCCTTCCTGACATTGTATTTATGCTTTTGTTTTTCTTTATGACGGTAACCGTGATGAAGGATAGTTCTTTAAAAGTTGAAAATGTACTTCCTAATGCTAGTGAAGTAAAGAAGCTTGAAAAGAAAGATCGTGTAATTTATATTTATGTTGGTAAGCCAACTAAGGAATATGAGAAATTATTTGGTAGTGAGCCGAAGATTCAATTAAACGATAAATTATCTAGTCCATCTGAAGTTGGTGATTACATTTTAATGGAAAGGGCTAAAAAGCCTCAAGAACTTCAAAATGTTTTGACCACGGCACTAAAAGTCGATAAGAACGCAAGTATGGGATTGATATCCGATATTAAACAAGAGTTAAGAAAGGTTAACGCTTTAAAGGTAAATTATACAACCTATGAAGGTGACGCTTTCAATAATCTACAATAGTTAGTTAGTAGAATATTACTTATCTAAAACGCTTCAAATTTATTTGAAGCGTTTTTTATTTCATTAACTTTACTTCATGCGCTTTGTTATTGTTTTGCTCTTCGTGATTTTTCAGTCTAATGCCCAGGTGGCTTTAGATACAGTACCAAATTCACGGTACTTTGAAGATCAGTTTTATTTAGGGCTATCTTATAATTTTATATTGAATCATCCTGAGGGCTCTAATCAACGAAATTTATCTTACGGTCTGCAAGGTGGTATTATTAAAGATATCCCGTTAAATCGAAAGGGAACTAAGGCTATTGGTATTGGTGCGGGTTTGGCGCTGAATAGTTATTATTCAAATCTAGTTGCAGATATTTCTGGAGACGATATTACTTATAGTATTAATGATGATATTACCAGAAGTAAGTTGGAAACACATCTGTTAGAATTTCCGTTGGAATTTAGATGGCGAAATTCTACTGCGGAAGAATATAAGTTCTGGCGTATTTATGGTGGAATTAAAGCAGCTTACATTTTAGGTGCAAGGTCTAAATATGATCTTGATGATGTTAATGAAGGATTCAATAATACGGACTTAACAAAATTTCAGTACGGGCTAACATTGAGCTTTGGTTATAATACCTTTAATCTGCATGCTTATTATGCACTAACTGAATTATTCAATGGTAATGCTTTGGTAAATGGAGAGACGTTGCAATATAGGCCTTTGCGCATTGGATTAATCTTCTATATATTATAACCAAAAACGTACGGTCAATAATTGTGATAATAAGCCTATCAATAGACCCATTATCACTTCAATACCTGTGTGCGCTTTTAAATAAAGACGAGCGGTGATCACACTACCGGTAAGTAGAATAAAAAAGCTTATGGCTATTATCAGGTTGATTTCAAAGTGTATGCTTAAATTCAACAAGTACATTAATAGGCCGCTGACTCCAACTGTATGAAGACTCGCCTTAAAATTGAAGAACAGCAAAAGTATGCATGCAATTGTTGCACCCAATAATCCAGTAAAATAAAAGTATAGTTCGCTAACATAATTGTTGGGTATAACCTTGTAGAGTATTAAAAGTAGAATACAAGCATGAATATACAGCGGGTATTTGCGCTCATTTATTGAATTTAAGGAGATGGATTGTACCATACCTAAGTTTTTTAAGATTAGGAAGGTTACTATAGGGATTATGACCGTTAGTATAAAGATGGGTAGTACACTAGCGCTTTTAATTTCAATTGGGGTATATTTTGGCGTAATAAGAAAATAGGCTACTGTGCCGCCAATAGGTATAAAAAGTGGATGTAGTAAATAGGAGATAAATTGTGAAAAAACCTTCATTAGATTTCTTTTCTCATACGTGCAACAGGAATATTCAATTGCTCTCTATACTTTGCAACTGTCCTTCTAGCGATAGGGTATCCTTTTTCCTTTAAAATTGCCGCTAATTTGTCGTCTGTAAGCGGTTTCTTTTTCGTTTCGTTCTGTATTACGGTTTCTAGAATTTTCTTTATTTCCCTTGTTGAAACATCTTCGCCTTGTTCATTTTTCATGGATTCGGAGAAGTACTCTTTTATAAGCTTGGTTCCGTAAGGGGTATCTACATATTTACTATTTGCTACCCTAGATACTGTTGAAACGTCCATGCCTATTTCATCTGCAATATCTTTCAGGATCATTGGACGTAAATTTCGCTCGTCTCCAGTTAAAAAATATTCTTTTTGATACTGCATAATGGCGTTCATGGTAATGAACAATGTTTGCTGTCTTTGTCTAATAGCGTCTATAAACCATTTGGCTGCGTCTAACTTTTGCTTAATGAACATGACGGTGTCTTTCTGTGACTTCGACTTGTCTTTGGCCTCTTTATAGCCTTTTAGCATGTTGCTATATTCTCTAGATACGTGTAACTCGGGAGCATTTCTACCGTTCAGTGTCAATTCTAGTTCACCTTCGGTAATTCTGATAGCAAAATCGGGTACTACGTGCTCAACTATTCTATTGTTGCCAGAATAAGACCCACCCGGTTTAGGATTTAATTTTTCGATTTCACCGATCGCTTCTTTAAGTTCTGTTTCGGTGATATTATGTTTCTGAATTAGTTTTTGATAGTGTTTTTTTGTAAAATGTTCAAATGACTTTTTAAGGATTTCGGTAGCTAATTCAATGCTTGGAGTAACATCTTTTCTTTCTAATTGAATAATAAGGCATTCCTCTAATGTACGAGCACCAACACCCGGTGGGTCTAATTCCTGAACAATAGACAGTATCCTAGTAATAGTTTCTTCGTCTGTATAGACATTTTGCGTAAACGCTAAATCGTCCATTATGTCCGAAATAGGTCTTCGTATATAGCCACTTTCATCTACACTGCCTACTAAAAACTCGGCAATGTTCCACTCTTCATCAGAAAGATAAACCGTATTCAGTTGGTTTATTAAGTGTTGGTTGAATGAAATACCGGCAGCATATGGCACACTTTTTTCCTCATCATCAGAACTGTAATTATTCACTTTTGTTCTATAATCAGGTATTTCATCATCACTTAAATAATCATCAATATTGATGTCTTCAGTGTTAATGGTTTCGCTGTCGGCATTGTCGTCATAAACATCTTCATACTCATCGGCAACCTTATCTAAATCATCTTTACCGGTTTCCAAAGCAGGATTCTCTTCTAGTTCTTGTTTCAGTCGTTGTTCAAATGCTTGCGTTGGCAATTGAATTAACTTCATCAACTGAATCTGCTGTGGAGATAACTTCTGAGATAATTTAAATTGTAAATGTTGTTTTAGCATTACTTTGTTCTAGTACTTGTAAAAGTAACCAAATCTGCTTAAAATTCAGCATTCTGTGGTGTTCTTGGAAACGGTATTACGTCTCTAATGTTGCCCATGCCAGTTGCAAAAAGTACTAACCTTTCAAAACCAAGACCAAAGCCACTATGTTCTGCTGTTCCAAATTTTCTTAAATCTAAATACCACCAAAGTTCTTTTTCGTCAATACCTAGATCCTTTATTTTTTCTTTAAGTACATCTAAGCGTTCTTCACGTTGTGATCCACCTACGATTTCTCCAATACCTGGGAACAAAATATCCATGGCTCTTACGGTTTTGCCATCTTCGTTTAAACGCATGTAAAACGCTTTGATCTTAGCAGGGTAATCAAAAAGTATTACCGGACATTTAAAGTGTTTTTCTACCAAATAACGTTCGTGTTCACTTTGTAGATCTGTACCCCACTCTTCAATAGGGTAGGTAAATTTCTTTTTCTTGTTTGGCTTACAATTCTTAAGAATTTCAATTGCCTCGGTATAGCTAACTCTTTTAAAATTGTTATCGACAACGAATTTTAATTTCTCAATTAAAGCCATGTCACTGCGTTGTGCTTGTGGCTTGCTTTTTTCTTCATCCAATAACCTCTTTTCTAAGAACTCTAGATCTTCTTGGCAGTGGGTTAAAGTATATGATATCACATTTTTTATAAAATCTTCGGCAAGATCCATATTTGCATCAAGGTCAAAGAATGCCATTTCTGGTTCTATCATCCAAAATTCTGCCAAATGTCTTGATGTATTAGAATTTTCTGCCCTAAAAGTTGGTCCAAAAGTGTACACTTTACCTAAAGCCATGGCATAAGCCTCTGCCTCTAATTGTCCAGACACAGTAAGGTTGGTCTCTTTACCAAAGAAATCTTCTTTGTAGTTAACATCACCATCATCTGTCAACGGAGGATTTTTTTCGTCTAATGTGGTAACCCTAAACATTTCTCCAGCACCTTCAGCATCTGAACCCGTAATTATTGGGGCGTGAAAATAGTTGAAACCATTTTCCCTAAAATAGTTGTGTATCGCAAAAGACAAGGTTGATCTCACACGCATAATAGCGGCGAATGTGTTGGTTCTAATTCTTAAGTGAGCTTTCTCCCTAAGAAATTCCAATGAGTGCTTTTTGGGTTGAATTGGGTATTCTTCTGGATCTGCGATACCCAAAACCTCTAATTCGCTAACTTGTATCTCAACAGATTGACCTCTACCTTGGCTCTCAACCAAAGTACCCGATACTTTTAGTGCGGCTCCTGTATTTACTTTTTTTAATAATTCTTCATCAAAATTTTCAAAATCTACGACACATTGAATAGTACCTAGGGTTGAGCCATCATTTAGTGCAATAAATCTATTGCTTCTAAAGGTTCTAACCCATCCTTTTATTGTTATTTCCTGTAGTAGGTTTTTACTTGAAAGTAGTTCTTTTATTGTTACTGAACGCATGATGTTGAATTGAAAATTAAAGTTCCAAAGATAGGATTTTGTTAAAAAATAAAGTGGCTAAACAGCTATATAAACATTGCCTTCAAATGAATTTAATCAATTGTTGTTTTCATCTTGAGGTAAGATGTCTATTTGCGGTTTTTTTAAAGTCTGTTTATTAGCTATACTTTTTTCTAGTGATAATAGCAACGACGGCAATAAAATTAAATTAGCCAACATTGCTAACAATAAGGTGGCCGATACCAATGATCCCAGTGCTACAGTACCCCCAAAATTAGAAATAACGAAAACTGAAAAGCCAAAGAACAAAACAATTGAAGTATAGAACATACTTACCCCGGTTTCTCTAAGGGCGTTGTAGACCGATTTTTCAATTCGCCATTTGTTGGCTGTGAGCTCTTGCCTGTACTTGGCAAGAAAGTGTATGGTGTCATCAACCGAAATACCAAACGCAATACTGAATACTAATATCGTTGATGGTTTAATAGGTACGCCTACAAAGCCCATAATGCCCGCAGTTATTACCAATGGCAATAAGTTGGGTATTAAAGATATTACGATCATTCTAAATGAACGGAAGAGATATGCCATAAAAAGCGCAATAAGTGCTATGGCAAGGGCAAGTGACATTATAAGGTTTTTGACCAAATACTTGGTCCCTTTTAAAAATAGAAGTGCACTACCGGTCATATACACATTGTAGCGTTCGGTAGGGAAAATTTTAGTGATGTTCTCTAGCAAACGCTGTTCAATGTCTTCCATTCGGCTCGTATTCACATCACGCATGAAAGTGGTTATCCTTGCGGTCTGCCCAGTGCTGTCAACAAAAGATTCCAACAGATTGTCGTTATCGGATGATTTACGGGCAACATCCATTATAAAAGTGTTTTCTTGACTTGTGGGAAGTTGATAGTATTTAGGAATACCATTGTAAAAGGCCTGTTTGGAATACTTTACCAAATTTACCACGGAAACCGGAGTAGATAACTCTGGAATTTCTTCTATGACCTCCCCAAGTTGATTCATACGTTTAAGTGTGGCCGGTTTTAACACTCCTTTCGGTGTTTTGGTGTCGACAACTATTTCAACGGGCATGATACCTTTGAATTCTTTTTCAAAGAAGCGAATGTCATGAAAGAATTCAGCATTCTTGGGCATGTCTTCTATAGGGCTACCAGAAATTCTAATTTGATAGATGCCTATGATACTTAAAACCAATAAGGATATCGAAACTATGTAAACCGTAATTCTTCGATGTCTTACAATACCTTCCATCCAATTAACAAAGGCATCGATCCACTTTTTGTTTAAGTGTTTTAAATGCTTTGTTTTTGGTAAAGCCATAAAACTATACACAATAGGAATGATTAATAGCGATAGGATAAAGATACCGATGATATTTATGGAGGCAACAATACCAAATTCCTTAAGTAGCGTACTATCTGTAATGATAAAAGTAGCAAAACCAGAAGCTGTAGTAATATTGGTCATTAAGGTTGCATTTCCTATTTTGGAAATAACACGTTGTAATGAAAGTGCCTGGTTACCATGCTTTTTAACCTCTTGCTGATATTTATTGATCAAGAAAATACAGTTGGGTATACCTATTACAATAATTAATGGCGGTATTAAGGCTGTCAGTACTGTAATTTCATACTGCAATAGTCCAAGAAAACCGAAGGCCCACATCACACCGATAATTACTACACACATTGAAATGAAAGTGGCTCGTACACTTCTAAAGAAAAAGAAGAATATTAAAGAGGTAACGCCCAATGCGGCCAAAATAAATTTACCTATTTCATCAATAATATTCTGAGAGTTCATGGTTCTCACATATGGCATGCCAGATATATGAACGTCTAAACCGGTCTCTTTTTCAAAATTGCGCACCAGGGTATTGATGTCCTGTAGTATAAAATCTTTTCTAACGGTTGTATTGACGATGTCTTTGTCTAAGTTAACAATAGTACGTATTGTTTTACTTTCCTTATTAAAAAGTAAATTCTCGTAGAAAGGCAGGTCATTGAAAAGATGATCGGTAATGCTATCTATTTCTTTCTGAGTCTTTAATTCTCCAGTAATTAAAGGTAGCATTTCAAACTCTTGCTTGTCGTTGTTTTTTACCAACTCCTTTAGATTGTCGGTAGAAATTACAAACTCCACTTCAGGAAAAGCTGCCAATTGTTTACTTAGCTTGTTCCATCGGTTAAAATTAGCAGGTTCAAATAGGGTACTGTCACGAATTGCAAAAACAACTGCATTGCCTTCTTCACCAAATTTGCTCAAAAAATTCTGATACTGTATGTTTACCGGGTGGTCATCTGGTAAAAGATTGGTTTGTGAGCTTGAAAAGCGCATATATTGCCATTGCCAGCCCATGAAAATGGTGAAACCGGTAATCAATAGTAAAATGAGGATTCTGTTGCGTAGAATTATGTTTGCCGTTTTAGGCCAAAATCCTTTCGTAAGTTTCGCTACCATAACTGTATTTGCAGGTGGCAAAGGTAACTATAAGCTACAATTGTTCCTAAATTGAAAAGTTTAAATTTTATACAAATAAAAAAAGCTACCATATTAGGGTAGCTTTATATTCTTTTTATAGTTTATGAGACTAAACTTTCATAATCTCAGCTTCTTTCTTGTCTAAGAAAGCGTCAATTTTCTTAGTATAAACATCAGTAAGATCTTGTACATCTGCCGTGGCATTTTTTTGAAGGTCTTCAGAAATATCCAAATCTTTTATTTCTTTATTCGCATCTTGTCTTGCACTTCTAACGCCCACTTTTGCATGTTCAGCTTCTGCCTTTGCTTGTTTGGTCAACTGAATTCTACGTTCTTCGGTCAAAGGAGGAACGTT
Source organism: Maribacter litoralis (assembly GCF_902506355.1). Taxonomy (NCBI): domain Bacteria; kingdom Pseudomonadati; phylum Bacteroidota; class Flavobacteriia; order Flavobacteriales; family Flavobacteriaceae; genus Maribacter; species Maribacter litoralis. Next base: position 2,350,212 of record NZ_LR733271.1, read on the forward strand.
GATGATAATCATATCGCCATTGTTCATAGGGTTAAAGCCTAAATTGGCGTTCATAATGGCTTTTTCTATTTCTTGAAGCATACCTTTTTCCCATGGTTGAACAGAGATAGTTCTACCATCTGGAGTATTGATATTGGCTACTTGAGATAGTGGAGTTTGTGAGCCATAGTATTCTACCATTACCGATGATAGCATGGTAGGGCTAGCTTTACCGGCTCTAATTTTTAAAAATTCACGTTCTAAATGCGCTATTGCAGCTTCCATGCCTTCTTTGGTAGCGTCTAAAACAAATTGTATTTCCTCGTTCATATAATAAGTGTATTACTATCGCAATAACATTAATTGTACCAAAAATTATAAATTGACAGTCGTTCCTATGGTTTGTCCGTCAACAATTTTCAATAAGTTTCCTTTTTTGTTCATATCAAAAACTACAATCGGTAGTTCGTTCTCTTGACTTAAAGTAAAGGCAGTTGTGTCCATTACCTTTAAGCCTTTTGTAAGTACATCTTGAAAAGAGATGTTGTCAAATTTTGTAGCATTTTTATCCTTTTCGGGATCGGCAGTATATATACCATCTACCCTAGTACCTTTTAAAATGACATCTGCTTCAATTTCGATAGCTCTAAGAACGGCTGCGGAATCAGTGGTGAAATATGGGTTTCCCGTACCGCCACCAAAAATAACAACTCTTCCTTTTTCTAAATGCCTCATGGCACGTCTTCTAATAAAAGGCTCGGCTACTTCATTGATTTTAATTGCGGTTTGCAATCGGGTCTGTACGCCACTCATTTCTAGGGCGCTTTGTAAAGCTAACCCGTTTATAACGGTTGCTAACATACCCATGTGGTCACCTTGCACACGATCCATCCCGGTAGCTGCACCAGTAAGTCCTCTAAAAATGTTGCCGCCTCCAATAACTATTGCGACTTCAATTCCCTTTTCAACTACTTCTTTTATCTCTTCCGCATATTCATTTAAGCGATTAGAGTCTATGCCATATTGCTTTTCACCCATTAGGGCTTCACCGCTTAATTTTAGAAGAATTCTTTTGTAGTGCATTCTGGTTTTAATTTGCCATCAAAAATAATGAAAATTTTTGATGGTCGTGGTCAATATTTTATTCCGCTAAAAGATATGTGGTTAGATCCAGTGGATACTTATTTTCTATCTTTGAAATCATTATTTTAAAAATTAGTAATTCGATATTTATGAGAAAATATTTTTTAATTATTTCATGCTCACTTTTGCTATATGCATGTGGAGCTGGTAAGCAGTTGGTGTCTATAGAAAAAAGTGCAGTTATAACTTCAATAGATTTGGTGAACGTAGTAGATGATAAGGTGCAGGTGAGTATGGATCCAGGTGCTTTTTCAACAGAGACGGTTATTTTTAGAATACCAAAAACGGTTCCTGGTACCTATAGTACGGATAATTACGGAAAGTATGTACAAGATTTTGAAGCCTTAGATTATAAAGGCAATGCTTTGAGTTTTACGAAACTAGATGAAAACTCATGGAGTGTCTCTAATGGAACTCAATTAGATAAAGTAAGGTATTGGGTCAATGATACCTATGATACCGAAAATGAAGTTGAAGATGCTGTGTTTTCACCTGCGGGAACAAATATTGAGAAAGACAGTAATTTTATGTTGAACCTACATGGTTTTGTAGGTTATTTTGATGGTTTTAAGGAAGTGCCGTATGCGATTCAGATTAAAAAACCTGCTGATTTAATTGCTACGACAACGCTTTCCGATCAAATTGACCGAAAGCCTGATCCACTTTGGGATGCGTTTTTTGCAAATAGGTATTTTGAGGTTATTGACAACCCTATCATGTATGCTAAGCCTAATACCGAAAGTTTTGAGATAAACGGTATAACGGTGACGTTAAGTTTGTTTTCTCCGAATGACGTGTATAAAGCGTCGGACTTAAAAAGTAGGATGTTGAAGATGATGGAGGCTCAAAAGAAGTTTCTAGGAGAGGTTGATAGTACTAAAGAGTACAATATTTTATTATATCTATCGAATGTTAATAAACCCGATGCTCATGGTTTTGGTGCTTTAGAGCATCATACTTCTACGGTAGTTGTTTTACCTGAAGCTATGGATATTGGTCGTTTGGAGCAGGCAATGGTAGATGTGGTTTCTCATGAGTTCTTTCATATTGTAACACCTTTGTCCGTTCACTCGGAAGAAATTCAATATTTTGATTTTAATGATCCTCAAATGTCTCAGCATTTATGGATGTACGAAGGTACTACAGAGTATTTTGCCAATTTGTTTCAAATTCAGCAAGAACTTATTACTGAAGACGAATTTTATGAGCGTATGCTGACCAAAATTGGAAATGCCTCTTTTTACGATGATAACATGTCGTTTACCGTTATGAGTGAAAATATTCTTGAACAACCTTATGAGCCTAATTATGCTAATGTGTATGAAAAAGGGGCATTAATTAATATGTGTTTAGACATTATTTTACGAGAAGAGAGCAATGGTCAAAAAGGCATGCTTTGGTTAATGAAAGAATTATCTAAAAAATATGGCTCAGATGTTCCTTTTGAAGATGAAGTTTTATTTGATGAAATCGTTGCAATGACCTATCCAGAAGTGGATACTTTCTTTAAGAAGCACGTAATAGGAACCACACCTATAGATTATGATCTGTATTTTGAAAAAGTAGGTTTGGCTACAAAAGATGTTCAAGAACCAACCGGGTATTTTTTTGATGGTCAAGTGCCCTACATGGATGTTGATGTGCAAAACGATAGTGTGGTATTTATACGTGAGAATATTGAGCTCAATTCTTTCTTTAACGACTTAAAGCTTCAGGGAGGAGATATTTTTAGAGTAATCAATGGTAAAGAGATAAACCTTGAAACGTTACGTCCAATTATAGGTGAAAGTTTTAGCTGGACTCCAGAAACCGTTGTAAGTGTGACAGTGGAAAGAGATGGTGAAATGATATCGGTAGAAGGACCGGTGGGAAAGCCCGTAAAAAAAGTAAAAAAGATAGTTCCTTTAGAAAATGTAGATCAGAAAACTTTAAACTTACGTAACGCCTGGTTGAAAGACTAGAGTAGAATAAATTTTCAAATAAAAAAACCGCCTACTTTGCAGTAAGGCGGTTTTTTATTGAGTTAGTTGTATTGTAATTAACCTAATGCAACTCTTTTAAAGCCTGTTACTTCTAAGCTAGAATCAACAGATTTTACATATTGAGCAACACTTTGTTTGCTGTCTTTAATGAAATCTTGGTTAACCAAGGTGTTGTCCTTAAAGAAACGCTTAATTTTCCCTTGAGAAATTTTATCTAGCATTGCTTCTGGTTTACCTTCTTGACGTAATTGATCTTTAGCGATTTCAATTTCCTTGTCGATGATAGATTGGTCTACACCATCTTCGTTTAATGCAACAGGGTTCATTGCAGCAGCTTGCATAGAAACATCTTTAGCAACCTCTTCGGCACCTGCAACCGATGCAGAAAGACCTGTTAAAACAGCTATTTTGTTTCCTGCGTGAATGTAAGAACCTACGAAAGGAGCGCTTAATGTTTCAAATCCGCCTATTTCAATTTTCTCGCCGATAACACCAGTTTGTTCGGTAAGTTTTTCTTGAACGGTCATGCCTTTGTAATCAGCAGCTAAGAAAGCTTCTTTAGAATCAAAGTTGATTGCTAAGTCTGCCAATTCTGTAGCCAATGTTATGAAAGTTTCGTTTTTAGCAACGAAGTCGGTCTCACAGTTAAGGGAAATAATAACACCGTTAGTGTTGTCATCATTTACCTTAGCGATTGCTGCACCTTCAGAAGAATCTCTGTCGGCTCTTTTTGCTGCAACTTTTTGACCTTTTTTACGAAGAATTTCGATTGCGCTTTCAAAATCACCTTCAGCTTCCACTAAGGCCTTTTTGCAATCCATCATTCCTGCACCAGTAGTCTTTCTTAATCTATTAACTTCTGCAGCTGTAATCTTTGCCATTTTTTTTACTTTTTGTATACCCGTTTTAAGGGGTCGTTAGATTTATTTTTATAACAAATGTAGTAACTTATTCTACACCACCTTTAACGTTGTCTTGCCATTCTTTAAGCTCGTCCCACTTGCCTTCTGCAGCCATTTTAGCTTGCTTTGGCCATGAAGTTGGATCTAAATGAGCCATTCTTGAACTAGCTTCAGTCAAAATCTCTTTGATTTTTTCAGCATCACCTTCAGAAAGATCGGCGTAAGTAGCAATACCGGCAGCAACTAATGCTTCTGCAGCTTTTGGTCCAATACCTTCAACTTTGGTTAAATCGTCAGCCTCAACTTTTGCATCTGCAGCAACAGCTTCTTTGGTAGCTTCAACATTTACTTCAACGTTAGGTACTTTATCAACAACTGGTGCTGGTTTTGTGTCAACTTTTGCTGGAGTAGGTGTTGGCTTTTCAGCAGTAACCTTTTTCTTTGGAGCTTTATCCTTCTTATCTGACTTACCTTCAGAATCACCTTTTTCTGCCTTACGTTCTGCAAGACCTTCGGCAACTGCGTTGGTAACTTCTGTCATAATGATGTCAATTGACTTAGAAGCATCATCGTTAGAAGGTATAAGGTAATCTACATCTCTAGGGTCACAGTTGGTATCAACCATTGCGAAAATAGGAATGTTCAATTTTTGAGCTTCTTTTACTGCAATGTGCTCTCTCATAGTATCAACGATGAATAAAGCACCTGGTAACCGTGTCATTTCAGAAATAGAACCTAAGTTCTTTTCTAATTTTGCACGTAAACGGTCTACTTGTAATCTTTCTTTTTTAGAAAGCGTAAGGAAAGTACCGTCTTTCTTCATACGATCGATAGAAGCCATTTTCTTAACAGCTTTACGAATAGTAACGAAGTTTGTTAACATACCGCCTGGCCATCTTTCTGTGATGTAAGGCATGTTTACGTTTGCTGCTTTTTCTGCAACGATATCTTTTGCTTGTTTTTTGGTAGCTACAAAAAGTATTTTTCTACCTGATGCTGCAATTTTTTTAAGAGCCTCATTGGTCTCATCTAATTTTGCAACTGTTTTGTAAAGGTTGATTACGTGAATCCCATTACGCTCCATGTAGATGTAAGGAGCCATGTTCGGATTCCATTTTCTTGTTAGGTGACCAAAGTGTACACCTGCTTCTAATAATTGTTTTACTTCGACTCTCGCCATTTTAAATTTAGTTTACGTTCTTTTGAATTAGCAATGATAAAGTGGTATCTCGATATAATATCAAGAAGCCTTCACCATTTAGATGCTAAACTAATCTTACCTTCAATTTTTAGGGATTAAAGGATTTTTAATTGTCCTTTCGGACTTTCAATGAACTTGTTAATAATCTGGATTATCCAGTGTGATAAAATATAAAAATAGGCACCCAAAAAGGGTGCCCTGTACTCTTGCAATTTCGAATTAACGTTTCGAGAATTGGAATTTTTTACGTGCTTTCTTCTGACCGAATTTCTTACGTTCAACCATTCTTGGATCTCTAGTTAATAGACCTTCTGGTTTTAAGATTGTTCTGTTCTCGGCATCAATCTCGCACATTGCTCTAGATAAAGCAAGACGAATAGCTTCTGCTTGACCAGTAATACCACCACCGTAAACATTTACTTTAACGTCGTAAGTATCTAAACTTTCAGTTAAACTAAAAGGTTGTTTTACTTTGTATTGAAGTGTTGCAGTTGGGAAGTATACACTTAAATCTTTATTGTTAATGGTAATGTCTCCATTTCCATCAGAAAGATATACTCTCGCTACAGCGGTCTTTCTACGACCAATTTTATGAATTACTTCCATCTTATTTAATATCTTTTAAATTAACAACAGTAGGCTTTTGAGCTTCTTGACCATGCTCTGAACCTGCGTAAACTTTTAGGTTTCTAAAAAGCTCTGCACCTAATCTGTTTTTAGGTAACATACCTTTTATTGCTTTTTCAAGAATGCCTTCTGGATTTTTATCCAATAATTGTTGTACGCTAGTAGTACGTTGTCCACCTGGGTAGCCAGTGTATCTCATATATGATTTATCAGACCACTTGTTTCCTGTAAGAACAATTTTCTCTGCGTTGATAATAACAACATTATCACCACAATCAACATGAGGGGTGAAACTAGGCTTATGCTTTCCTCTTAACAAATAGGCGACTTTTGAAGCCATGCGTCCTAATGTTTCTCCTTCGGCATCTACCAATAACCACTCTTTGTTTACAGTTGTTCTGTTGGCCGAAACGGTCTTATAACTTAATGTATCCACTACTGCTATTTTTAACTATTATTTTAATCAATCCCGTGAAAGGGGCTGCAAATCTACAATTATTAACTTGAATTGCAAATACTTGTTTCTTATTTTTTTACATTTTTTAATTAAATGCAATATCTAACTACTTTACTTTTATCGAGATACTGTTAAACTAATTGATTTTATTGCTATTTCTGTAACAATCGGTAATCTTCTGTGTCTCTTCAATATCATAATCAATCAATCAAAGAACGCACAGTAATGATAAAATGTTTATTGCACAGTATCGTATTTCTATTATTTACATCTACAATTCTTGCTCAAATAGATTCGGTAAAGGTACAAAGGGAATATGTTACCAAACAACTTCGGGCTGGTGAAGAAATTACAATTGACGGAGAATTGTCTGATCTCGCTTGGGATAATATCTCTTGGGATACCGACTTTACCGTTTTTGATCCTAATAATGGAGAAACGCCTAGTCAATCTACAAAATTTAAAATTTTATACGACCAAAAGTTTCTTTATGTAGGTATTCGTTGTTACGACAGTATACCTGCTAAAATAGAAAAGAGACTTGCCAGGCGCGATAATTTCTCTGGAGATTGGATAGAAATAAATATAGATAGTTACAATGATAAAAGAACCGGGTTTTCTTTCAATGTTTCTGCTGCGGGAGTAAAGGGAGATGAGTTCATTTCTCAAAATGGTGATTTTTGGGATGCCAGTTGGAATCCTATATGGTATACTGCCGCCCAAATCGATGATAAAGGATGGACAGCAGAAATGAAAATACCTTTCAGTCAATTAAAATTTGGAGAGCAAGAAGAACAAATTTGGGGTTTACAATTGAACAGAAGATTTTTTAGGGCAGAAGAACGCTCGTTGTGGCAACCAGTTTCACTTGATGCTCCAGGTTGGGTGAGCGAATTCGGGGTGCTTAGGGGTCTCATGAATATTCAACCTCAAAAGCAACTTGAGATTCAGCCTTTTTTAGTGAATCAATACGATGCCTACCCTTCGCAAGCGGGCAATCCTTTTCGCGATGGAAACGATTATATTCTAAATGCCGGACTAGATGCTAAAATTGGTTTAACAAATGATTTAACTCTAGATTTAACGGTGAATCCTGATTTTGGACAGGTAGATGCCGATCCAGGTGCCATTGCTTTAGACGGATTTCAAATTTTCTTTGAGGAGCGTAGGCCTTTCTTTATTGAAAATAAAAATATTTTCGATTATGAGTTTGCCGATGGTAATGATAATATATTTTATAGTAGAAGAATTGGTAGAAGTCCGCAAGGCTTTGCGACCACCACACCAGAAGAGTTTATAGATGAGCCTACAAATTCAACGATTTTGGGAGCCGCAAAATTTTCGGGTAAAACAAAAAATGGATGGTCTTTAGGGCTGTTAGAAAGTGTTACCGGTAAAATGTATGCAGATATCGAAGATGTCGCAGGTAACAAGCGTTCAGAACTTGTGGAGCCCTTAACGAATTATATAGTGGGCAGGGTGCAAAAAGATTTTAATGAGCGCAATTCTTTTATTGGTGGCATTTTTACGGCAACGAATAGAAATATAACTGATAATCTAGATTTCTTAAGAAGTGATGCATACACGGGCGGTTTTGATTTTAAGCACAATTGGAAGAACAGAGATTATTATGTGGAAGGTAATATCGTTGGTAGCCATGTTAAGGGTAGTGCAGATGCCATTGCCAGAACCCAAAGAAGTATAACCCATCTTTTTCAAAGGGTAGATGCAGGTCATGTTTCGGTAGATGAGAGTAGAACATCGTTAACGGGTACCGGGGGTAAAATTGAACTAGGTAAAGCAGGTGGTGGAAATTGGAGGTATGATGGCGGACTTATATGGCGGTCTCCAGAATTAGAACTTAATGATATTGGTTTTTTGCGTCAGGCTGATGAAATAAAGCAAACCGCTTCAATTAGCAGATTGTTTTTAAAACCTACTAACTTTTACCGCAGAGCCAATATGGAACTAAATCAGTATACTACCTACGATTTCGAGGGTAATTATAATAGAATACAATATCAGTTTGAAGGCTTTATAAATTATAAGAACAACTGGTGGACAGAAGTTGGAGCTGCCCACAAACCCCGAATTTTTTCGAATACCGTATTGCGAGGCGGACCAAGATGGCGCTGGTCTGAAGAAAATTTTTGGTATCTATTCTTTGGTTCTGACAGTAGAAAGAAACTTAGTTTTACATTAGGTTATGTAAATAGCCAGGCAGCGGAAAAAAACTTTTCATTGGCGCGATATGTCTTTAGACTGTATTACCAACCATTTGATGCTTTTAATTTGTCTATTTCTTCTGAGTATGAAGAGAATCCGAATAAAACGCAATATGTTACGGAAACCAATTTTAATGGAAATGCCAGATATATTACGGGTAATATTGATCAAAAAACATTTAGTACTTCCATCCGCTTTAATTATAGTATAAACCCCAATTTATCCATTCAATATTATGGGGAGCCTTTTATTTCTAGAGGTAAATACACCGATTTTAATTATGTGAACAATCCAATAGCCGAAGAATTAAGTGAGCGGGTAAGGCTATTTTCAGAGAATCAGATTTCAAAATCGACTGATACGGATAATTATTTGATAGACGAGGATTTAAATGGTGTTATAGATTATCAAATTGAGGATCCTAATTTTTCATATGTTCAATTTAGGTCTAATCTTGTGTTAAGATGGGAGTATATACCTGGTTCGGAAATATTTTTGGTGTGGTCTCAAGGTGTGGTTGGTGCCGGTGACCCCAGTGATACATTGGGTAGAAATTTAGACAGACAAATATTGGGACAGAAAAAAGACAATACTTTTTTGCTAAAGGCAACATACAGGTTTATTCTGTAAATATTTGGTTCTTAGAATTAAGCATTTGGTATATTTTGAAATAATAAAGCGTTTTTTTCGTTTTTAGGGGTGTACAACCAAAAAAACTAAAAAGATGTATAAGCATATTTTACTAATTGCGGGGGTGGTATTGACACTTATGTCCTGTAGTTCCGATAAAGATGAAACACAAACAGAGTTAGAAGATACCAGCACTGCTATTATTGGCACCTGGGTTGCTACAGAGCTTGAAATTGATAATGAAACTGCAAGTGATGACGTTAAATTTGGAAAACAGATATTAGATTTTCTAACAGCTAAGGACTGTTACATTATTACATTGCAATTTAATGAAGATTTAACTGCTAGTGCTTCTAACTCTGCAAATTATGTAGAGGTAAACGCTACTAGTTCTGGGTTAGATATTCCTTGTCCTACGGAGTCTGATATCAATGAAAGTACTTATACTTTTGATGGTGAAACCGTAACGACTATAGATGAAAACGGAGAGGAATTAACGATAGGTGTTTCTATTGACGGTAACATGATGACTGTTGATGCAAGTGACTTGGATATTCCTAATTTTTCAGAAGACGGACAATTAATTTTTGTAAAACGCTAAGTTTTAAAAAGTATATAGAATTTAAAAACCCTTGTCTCATGGCAGGGGTTTTTTATTGTTTGTAAAACTTTGTTTTTATATTCTGATGTTCAGATTGTATGGTAATCATATACAGACCTTTTTCAAGATTGAAAACAGGAATGTTCAAAGCGTTTCTTTTAATCTCCCATTTGTGGAGAATGACTTGGTTTCCGTAACTATCTCTAACTGTAATAACGGCATTCTTATCATTTTTTAGACCGAGCACGTTTATAACGTTGGTTGCCGGGTTTGGAAAGACTTTAACCTCTTGCGCAGCCAATGAAGCACCGCTAAAGACCGTAAAAGCTAAAATGATTATAAGTCTTTTCATGAAAAATAGCGTACCTCATTGTAGTGGTACGCTATATGCTAACGTTACAAAAATACATTTTCGTCTCCCTTTAAAGAAACTTTAACTTTCTAGAAAGTGAAATAGGTTTCGCTAGTAGATGTATTGTTGTTACTGTCTTTAGAAACTACTTGAACAATATATTGCTTTCCAGCTGTAAAATTGTAATTGGTATTTACATTGGTTGTATTTTCAAGAATCAATACTAAGTTCCCAGATGTGCCAATGTAAACATCGTAAGTTGATAGGTCGTCATCCAAGTCTTCACCTACCCAAGATACGTTTACTGTGCCGTCACCATTATCTGAAACATTAATTTCTGCTGGGAAAGGAGCAAAATTTTCAGTGCTTGTACCTTCCGAATAAAAGTTCCATGAGTCGCTTGCCAAAGATTTATCTTCAAGAATAGCAGTTACCGACCATGAAAATTGGGTGCCTTTAGGTAAACCTACAGCAAGTGATGTTGTTGTTATAGTTCTTGTGTCTGTAGAATTGGTTTCTTGATTGGTAATTTCTAATTCATAAGAGGTGGCATTTGTAGATGCAGACCATTGAAATTCTATACTTACCCCGTCAGAACCATTTTCTTCTCCTTCTGTACATATTAAGTTGTTTTCAGGAAATATAAGATTAAATGCACCCAGTTCTTTTTCTGTTTCCTCAGGCGGATTGTTGTTGCTGTCATCGCTTCCACCGCATGACACAACTAGTAATCCTACTAAAATTAATTTTATAGCTAATTTCATTTTTTTACAAATTTTAAATTGATTTCTTTATCTCCATCTACAATTGTTAACATATAGACGCCAGGAGAAAGATTAGAAATATTCATTTCTAATGTGCCGTAGTTTATTTGATAGTTATCTTGTAATGATGTAACTCCGCTTAAGTTTGATACAATTATTTGAGCATCGGTCATCATGTCCAGACCTTCAACCCGTAAAATGTCTTCAACGGGATTCGGAGATAAAATAGCATTACTAAGTACAATACTATCTTTAAAAACACCTTGGCAAATTTTATCAGTTTCTATTGAAATAATATTGGAGCCTTTATCTAGCGGAAATGATAATTGCTGATTTTTAATATTATCAACTTCAAAGGAATATACTTTCTCATTTACTAAAACTTGGTAATTCTTACTGCCTGAAACAACAACACTTGCTTTTTTAGCGGTATAGTCTATTACTGTTTTACCAGAAATAAATTCTTCGGGAGTTTCAATATTCAAGCTAAACATAACATTGGGCGCGCCAACTAATCGACCGATCTCTGAATTAGCAACAATGTTATAAGAACCTGGTTCTAGATCAGTAATTGTAAGTGTACTTCCGTTTTGTTGCGTATAATTAGCAGAGAAATTATTCGGACCTGTAATAATTAATATATGTGTTTGATTAACTTTAAACTCAACAGTAAGCTTCCCATTTGCGGTATTAGGGCAAGAAGTGCTCGTAGCTTTTGCAGTAAAATCATCTTGTTTTGGTACTAAAATATCTTGATAGCTACAACCAGTAGCACCAGTTACTGCTCCAACAGGTGTGTTTTCGCAAACATCATTAGCATTGGGAACACCATCTTGATCATCATCGTTATCTGATAATTGACTTTCTGAGCAACCAAATCTATTTACAATCTCACCATAAGGGGTGTCTGGGCAAATATCATCTTCATTTAAAACACCATCTTTGTCATCATCAACACTGGTGACCAATAATCTTCTAAAGTGTTTAACTAAAGTGAGGTCGGTTACTATGGTGTTGTTGATTACGCAATCATATTTGCCTGCATCTTCTAGAGTAACACTATCAATAGTAAAAGTAGAACTAGTCTCATTCTCAATCTCAACTTCATCTTTTCTCCATTGATATGTATTGTTAACATGGGTGGTTTCAGTTACACTTAAAGAAAATTGTTCTCCTTCCGATAATGATGTTGGCGAACCATATAAAACACCTAAGTTCGTTTGTGGATGATAGTAAATATTCGATTGATTACTGATGACATCAGTCAAATCTTCAAAGAGTAAAGAATTGTTTTGAATAGAAAATGAACTAATATCATCTTGAATAAATATTGGTACTTTGCCGCTAAAATTGTTATTACTTAAATTTAATTGTAAAAGATTGGTAAGTTGACCTAAGGATGTAGGTATTGCACCTGTTAAATCATTGGCTCCAAGTTGTAAATTGTTTAAATTGGTGAGCTGTCCTAGTGATTCGGGGATTTCACCTGTTAAATTATTTCCCGAAAGTTCTAAATATTTTAAATTGATGAGTTGACCTAGAGATTCAGGTATTTCGCCGGATAAATTATTATACGCTAAATCAAGAGTTTCGATATTATTTAACTGTGATAGCTCATTAGGTATGTTCCCTTCAAGATTATTGCTGTCAAGACTAAGTCTATAAAGATTTGTAAATTGACCTAATTCTGCTGGTATGGTTCCAGTTAATTCATTATTATCCAAAATTAATAGTTCAAGTGAACTAATCTGACTTAAACTACTTGGAATATTACCTTCTAGGATATTGTATGATAGCACTAAACTTTTTAATGAATTACTTTGACCTAATTGTGAAGGAATATTGCCGGTAAAATTATTGGAACCTAATCCTAATATTTCAAGTTTTGCAAGATTTCCAATTTCGGGTGGTATATTACCTGTAAGATTATTGTTGTATAATAATAGGGATTTTAATGATATCAGCTGACCTATATCAGGTGGTAAAGTGCCTTCAAGTTCTGTATTGGAAATATTTACTTCTTCTAATTTAGTTAAATTCCAAAATTCTGTTGAAATTCCAGAAATTTTATTTGGTAGTTGTCCGTAAATCAGACTTCTATCTAATTCTATCTTTACTAGTTCAGTAAGAAGTTGTATTTCAGGTGGAATTGTGCCATTTAGATTATTTGATTTTAGGCTTAACTCGGTTACCCTTCCTTGTGAATTTGTTGTAATCCCATGCCACGTGGTAATTTCAGCATTAAGGTCCCATTGTCTTTGCCAATTTGGTCCATCCGTGGCATAATATAAGGCAATTAATGCTTCCTTGTCTGGAATAACTGCTGTTTCAGGACCTAAAACCTGGAAATTATCTACTTTGATTGAGCTGGCAGGGTCTGTGTTTGCTCTAAAAGTTAATTCAAAGGCATAATCTTCTTCAGATTCAGTTTCAAAATCGAAAGTGTAAGTGTGCCAATTGCCATCACTTTCTAAAGGAATAAATTCATGAATATATTGAATAGTATAGCTGCCTTCATCTTTTAGAACGTCTAAGTAGGCACTAAGGTTATTACCTGCCTCAGTGTTAACTTTGTAATCAAAAGTAAAGGTGTGACTAGTATTTGGTACCAAAACTATATCGCTTGTATTCCAAGTGCTAAGTTCGGTTTGGTTTACTAAAGTATTGTTCAAATCTAATTCTAGAGAAAAGTTCCCTTCTGTAGCGTCAATGCTTTTGGTAATATTGTTTTCATTGGCGATGCTCCAATTTTCTGGTGCTTCAGGGCTGACATACCAATTTTCAAAGCTGGAATTCTGTAGATAATTTGTCTGTGAAAACCCTAGAATTGAAGACAAAAAGAAAACTGCCAATAGCAGCCTAGTGTAATTTTTAATCATAGTTAATTCTGGTTAGCAAAGCACTAATATAAAAATTAGCGTTTTGTTAACAGAATATTTTCGTTAAAATACCACAGTAACTTTCTTACATTTTTTGATGTAATTATGTAGTCTCTGTATTTTAATGGGCTACCAACCAGTTATCACCTAAGCCAACTTCAACATCTAAAGGAACTGCTATTTTGTATGCATTTTCCATTTCAGATTTAATGAGTGTTTGCAATTCTTCTAATTCTGGTTTGTAAATGTCAAATACCAATTCATCATGTACTTGCAGTAACATTTTAGACTTGTAATTGCCTTCTTCTAATTTGTTATGAATGTTGATCATGGCTATTTTTATGATATCCGCAGCACTACCTTGAATAGGTGCGTTAACTGCATTTCGCTCTGCAGCACCACGTACTATGGCGTTACTACCATTGATATCTTTTAAATAACGTCTTCTTCCTAAAACAGTTGAAACATAACCATTGTCACGTGCAAAATCTACTTGCTCGCTCATGTAGTTTCTCAACTTTGGGTAGGTCTTGTAGTAGGTGTCTATCAGTTCTTTTGCCTCTTTTCTTGATAGGTCCGTTTGGTTGCTTAATCCGAATGCAGAAACACCATAGATGATACCAAAGTTTACGGTCTTGGCATTGCTACGTTGTTCTCTGGTCACTTCTTCCAAAGGCACATCAAATACTTTTGATGCCGTAGATGCATGAATATCCTCTCCATTTTTAAAAGCTTCTATCATGGTGGTTTCTTCACTTAATGCTGCGATAATACGTAGCTCTATTTGAGAATAATCCGCTGCCAACAAAGTGTAGTTCTCATCTCTTGGAACAAATGCTTTTCTAACTTGTCTACCGCGCTCTGTTCTAATCGGTATGTTCTGTAAATTAGGGTTGTTACTGCTTAAACGACCTGTTGCGGCAACGGTTTGCATATAATCTGTATGCACCCTTCCTGTAGACGGTTCTACTTGTTCTGGTAATGCGTCTACATAGGTACTTTTTAATTTGGCAAGACCTCTATAATCCAATACATTTTGAACAATTTCATGGTCTTTTGCTAAATATGATAAAACATCTTCAGCAGTTGAGTATTGACCGGTTTTGGTCTTTTTAGGCTTATCGACTAGTTTTAGTTTGTCAAATAAAATTTCACCTAACTGTTTTGGTGAACCAATATTGAATTCTTCACCGGCAACCTCGTAAATTTTCTTTTCTAGATGGCTAATGTCATTGTTCAAGTCTTCTGAAAGTGAATTCAAGAATTCTTTGTCTAAATTAATGCCTTCCAATTCCATATCTGCCAAAACTCGTAATAACGGTATTTCAATATCTTGAAATAACTTTTCTGTATTGGCTTCTTTTAATTCGGGTTTAAAATGTTGTGCTAACTGAAAGGTGATATCTGCATCTTCTACCGCATATTCCGTTTGTTTATCTAAGGGAACATCGCGCATGCTCAATTGATTTTTCCCTTTTTTGCCAATAAGTTCAGTGATTGAAACGGGAGTGTAATTTAAATACGTCTCTGCCAAAACATCCATATTATGACGCATATCCGGATTAATTAGATAATGTGCCAACATGGTATCAAACAAAGGACCTTTAACATCAATATTATACTTATCCAATACCTTGATGTCATACTTAAGATTCTGACCTATTTTTTCAATTTCCTCAGACTCAAAGAAAGGGCGTAATTCTTCTAAAAGCGCTTGTGCTTCATCTTTGTTATCTGTAAAAGGAACATAATAGCCTTTTGTTGCTTCCCATGAAAATGCTATCCCTACCAATTCAGCTGTCAATGGATCCAGACCGGTTGTTTCGGTATCAAAACAAACGGAGGTTTGTTTCATTAAGTTCTTAAGAAACAATGTCATTGCCATACCGGGTGCAACACTTTGGTATGCATGCGATACATCTGCAATGGTTTGTCTGCTTGAATAATCTTTTACCGTGGCGCCTGAGTCGGCAGCACTTCCAAATAGCGAGAACTGCCCAGATCCCGCATCTTGTTTTTCTTTTTTTGCCGTTGCCGTGCTTGTTACTTGTGTAACCGTTTCATCTGTTTCTTCCGAGAATATTTTAATGAATTGATCTTTTAGTCTTCTAAATTCTAATTGTTCAAAAATCTCTTGTACTTTTTCAAAATCAGGCACAGAAAGTTCATAGTCTTCCGCATTGAAAGTAACATCGCAATCAATACAAATGGTTGCTAATTTTTTAGAAAGTAAGCCCAATTCTTTGTTGGCTTCTACTTTTTCCTTCATTTTTCCTTTCAGCTGATCCGTATTGGACAGTAGATTTTCCATGGAGCCAAATTGTGCAATGAATTTTTTTGCGGTTTTATCTCCTACGCCTGGTAAGCCAGGTATGTTATCACTGGCATCGCCCATCATGCCCAAATAGTCTATTACCTGTTCAGGTCTTTCTACTCCGAAACGTTTCTGTATTTCTGGTATACCCCAAATTTCAATTCCGTTACCCATTCTCGCTGGGCGGTACATAAAAATGTTTTCAGATACCAACTGACCAAAGTCCTTATCTGGTGTAACCATAAACACTTTGTAGTCTTCCTTTTCTGCTTGTTTTGATAAAGTACCAATAATATCATCTGCTTCCCATCCTTCTAACACTACACAAGGTATGTGCATAGCTTTAAGTATCTCTTGTATATAGGGTACGGCAATCTTTATGGCATCTGGTGTTTCATCTCTGTTAGCCTTGTAATCTGCGAACATTTCTGTTCTTTCTACACTTCCTCCTTTATCGAAACATACCGCTAAATGATCAGGTTTTTCACGTCGAATAACGTCGAATAAAGAATTCATAAATCCCATTATAGCCGAGGTATCCATGCCCTGGGAGTTAATTCTTGGGTTTTTTATAAGTGCGTAATATCCACGAAATATTAGTGCATATGCATCTAGCAAAAAGAGTCTTTTTTGATCTGCCATTATTCAATATTGATTGTAAAAGGTTAAAAGTACAAATTGATCGTGAAACATTAGGGTAGATTTCCCGATTGCTTAACCAATATGTTTCTGTCCTGAAGTAATTTATTTGTTTAAATAACTGTCTGAAGGATTGTTTACATGACCTTCTTTAGTGTATGTTCTATAAGTAAACCCAGGGTGAATGCAATAAGCCCCTGTCTCACCTTTTTTATTAATGGCAATAAAGCCTATTTGAAAATCTTGCTTGTCCTTATTTTTTGCGATTATTCGTTTTACGCCTTCTTCGCATGCTTCTTGTGGCGATTTACCTTGTCGCATTAATTCAACAATTAAAAAACTACCAACCGTTCTTACAACTTCTTCACCAACACCTGTTGCAGTGGCTCCGCCTACCTCATTGTCTACGAAAAGTCCGGCGCCAATAATAGGGGAGTCACCAACCCTTCCTGCCATTTTATAGGCCATGCCACTTGTAGTACATGCCCCGGCAATATCACCGTCGGCATCAATGGCCAACATACCTATGGTGTCATGATTTTCTATATTGATAATTGGTTTGTATTGTGAGGTTTTTTTCCATTCTTCCCATGCTTTTTTGGATTCTTCGGTTAAAAGATCTGTTTTTTTAAATCCTTGTTCGTATGCAAACTGCTCGGCACCTTTACCTGCAAGCATTACATGCGGAGTTTCTTCCATTACTTTTCTAGCGACAGAAATGGGGTTGGCAATATTTTGCATTGCCAGTACGGCGCCACAATTACCATCTTTGTCCATAATACAGGCATCTAACGTAACATTTCCGTCTCTATCGGGTCTGCCGCCATTACCGACGGTACTGTTATTTAAGTCGTTTTCTTCTACCATTACACCTTGGTGAACGGCATCTAGTGCATTACCGCCTTTTTCTAAAACTTGCCAAGCTTTAGCAGTGGCATTACCAAAATTCCATGTACAGATTGCTATTGGTAAAACAGCCTCTTTTTCGGTTCCTATTTCTTCTTTAGGTTCATTAAATGAGGCGAATAGGGGAGTAGATATTACGCCTGCGGCTACAGTGCCCGAATTTCTTAGGAACTTTCTTCTTTTCATGGGTTGGGTTCTTTACTTTTATTGACCTTAAATATAGTAATATGATAGTAGAAGTTTGCGCAAATTCCTTAGAATCTGCCTTGGTTGCCGAACGTGCTGGGGCAGACCGTATTGAGCTGTGTTCGGAGTTGGCTGTTGGTGGGTTGACACCTTCTTATGGATTACTAAAAGCGGTTAAGGACCAAATTTCTATACCTGTTCATGTACTTATTAGACCTCGTAGTGGTAATTTTTCATATACCGATGCAGAAATGGATATAATGCTTTCGGATATTAAGATTTGTGCCGAATTTGGTTTTGCTGGTATTGTAGCGGGAGTTCTTTCAAAAGATTTTTCGTTGGATGTTGATCGTACTAAAAAACTAAAGTTGGCAGCGGGCAATATGAGTTTTACTTTTCATAGGGCATTTGACTGGCTCGTGAATCCTTTTGAAGCATTGTTTGAATTAGAAAATTTACAGGTGAATACCATTTTATCATCTGGACAACAAAGTTCAGCACCTAAGGGTTTAGATTTTTTAACTCGTCTAAAATCAAAAAGCACTACGATACAAATAATGCCGGGTTCTGGAGTTAATGCCGGTAATGTTGATTTGTTTAAAGAAAAAGGTTTTAATGCAGTGCATTTATCAGGTACAGCAATGATGCAGGTATTGCCGTCTAAACCATTAATATCTATGAATTCAAAAGGTTTTTTGAGCGATGACCATATAGCGATTAGCCAATTAGAAAATATTGAGGCAGTGGTTTCCAAGGTTAAATAAAATGTAAATGAGCGCATATACCGCTGTTATACAGATATCTTTGTAAAAAAAACATAACATGATTCGTTGGCTTATTTTCGTTTTGGCATACATGGCCTTAAGTTTTTATGTGTTACAGGCATTAAGGACTATCTCAAAACAACCTTGGTGGTCTTGGATTTACATTGCGGTTTCGCTGGCTGTTATGGTTAATTTTATTTATCAATTCACGGTAGGTGAAGAAACGGGTCGTGTTTTAAGTATACCTAAAAGTTATGCCTTTGGTTTTTTATTGACCATGCTCACCTTTAATTTGATCACTATAATCTTCTTGTTTTCGGAGGATATTTATCGCCTTATTTCCGGATTGTATCAAAAGCTGTATGGTGAAGAAAAACAGTTTGGGTTACCGGCACGCAGACGATTTTTAAGTTTGTTGGCATTAGGTATTGCCGCGATACCTTTTGGGGCTTTGTTGTACGGCATGTACAAAGGGAAATATAATTTTAAAGTGTTACGGTATAACTTGGAATTTGATGATCTACCCGATAGTTTTCATGGGTATCAAATTACCCAAATATCTGACATTCATAGTGGGAGCTTTGATGATCGAAAAAAGATAGAATATGCGGTAGGCCTGATCAATAAACAAAAAAGTGATGTCTTGCTTTTTACAGGTGATATGGTAAATAATATGACTTCTGAAATGGAGCCTTGGGCAGATCTTTTTAGTACGCTTCACGCAAAAGACGGTAAGTTTTCTGTACTGGGAAATCATGACTACGGTGATTACATTCCATGGGAAACGGAAGAGTTAAAACATCAAAATTTAGAAGACCTTAAAAAATTGCAGAAAGATATGGGCTTTGATCTTTTGCTCAATGAACATAGATACCTGCAAAAAGGTGATGATAAAATAGCTTTGGTGGGTGTAGAGAATTGGGGTAAAGGCGGATTCAAAAAAGCAGGAGATCTTAAAAAGGCTTCTGCACAAATACAAGAGAACGATTTTAAAATATTAATGAGCCACGATCCTTCTCATTGGGAAATGGAAGTCATTAAGGATGCTTATCATTATCATTTAACCTTAAGTGGGCATACCCATGGTATGCAATTTGGTATTGAAATACCGGGTTGGGTCAAATGGAGTCCTGTGAAATGGAGGTACCCTTATTGGGCGGGAATATACAAGGAAATGGGTCAGTTTTTAAATGTGAATCGAGGTTTTGGCTTTTTAGGATACCCTGGTAGGGTCGGAATTTGGCCTGAGATTACGGTAATTACTTTGCAAAAGAAGGCATTAACATGATTTTAACCCTTTTACGGGTTTACAAATAGACAGCCGAGAGTAGTATTTTAACAATTTTTATTACATTTGGCTAACATAGAAAAGTATTTTATATGTCCAAATTTGGTGAGCTAATAGATTTAAAGGTACCCGTTCTTCTGGATTTTTATGCAGAGTGGAACGAACAGTCAACTGCAATGCACCCAGTGCTTAGAGATGTAGCTGCGGCTTTAGGTGATAGAGGTAAGGTTATAAAAATTGATGTGGACAAGAATAAAGAACTTTCCCAAGCCTTACGTGTTAAAGGTTTGCCTACACTTATGATCTACAAGAAAGGTGAAATGGTTTGGCGCCAAAGCGGTGAACAAGACGCGAACACCCTTATTGGTATTCTTAAGGAATACGTATAATTTTACCCTTTATTATTTTAAAAGAAAAGAACTTTGGGCTTTCGCCCAAAGCTTATTGTTGTGCCGAAATATCTATAGTATCTTCTAATATATCGGTTCTGGTATTGTCAGGTAATATTGTATCGGAAACTGGCATTGTATCCATCATATCCGGATCTGACCCCAGTACATCTTGTGGCATGCCCATATCGTCTTCATCTTTATAGAAATGCTGGAACTTATCGATATACTCATTGAATATCAATGTTTCTTTTTCGGCAATATCTTCGCTGTCATTAGTAATTACGATATCTATATTACGTCTGTAAGCTTCCATGTCAGCAATGATGTCGTCAATGTTGTTGTATTGTTCGTCTAAGCTGGTAGAAGCGTAATATTCCAACCTTTCTTGATATTTCTTCTTTAATTTTTCGAACAGCGCACGAGCTTTATTGCTTTCGCCTACCTTGTAATATCCATCTACAAATGGTTCTACTAAAGTGTAATAACCAAACTTGTCTACTGGCATATTGGTCAACGATATTTCAATAATATCCTTTGCCTTGTCTATCTTATTTTCCTTGATAAGAGCTTCGGTTAAGCGCGCCAAATTACCTCTGAACGATACACTTTGTATGCGTGTTTGTGTATCGTGGTAGATATCTCCGCCAGAGTTGCCCCAATCCCAACCGGTAACAATATCGTACATCAAATCTGTATCAATACGGCCTAGTTCAAAAGCATTAGGTCTTTCTGTTCTAATAGGCACCAATTTGTAAGCCAATCCATCTAATTGCAAGTAATCTTTCATCCAAAGATATTCGGCATCGTCAAAACTACCTCCAGAGAAGTACAATGGACGTTTCCAATCATTATTGGCCAATATGTCAAGCATCATCATGCTTTTCTTGGTAATGGCACCTGGTAAGTCAATATCAATATAATCTACTATTAAATCGGCATCTTTTTCTTTGACCAAACCACTGCTCAATACATTTTGTTTGCTTACAGGAACCCTTATTTTATTGGTTGGGTAGTAAACTATGTTTTGGGTATCTTCAGAATATTGGCTTAAATCTGCACCATTTTGCTCAAATAAATACTTAAGCTTTGTTCTTGGTTTGTCGCTGTCGATCCAATTGATAAAATCTTTAATAGGCCATCTGTTTTCTGTAATACCTTGGTGGTACAATACATCTCTAGATCCCCATCTATATTTTTCATGTGTAATTTGTGAAGGTATTGGTGCACTCTCGTAAGCGGCCGATTTCATTTGGTCAACGTACCAATCTGTCTCAAAAAGGCTGGTACAAACAATACGAACATCTGTTCTGTAATGTTCAATTTCTTGGGCATACCAAATAGGGAACGTATCATTATCACCAATAGTGAATAATATAGCTCCCACATCTTCTTGACAAGAATCTAAATATGCCTTTGCAGATGAATTAGCTGTAAAACGATTTGATCTGTCGTGGTCGTCCCAATTCTGTACCGCCATTACTGTAGGTACGGCAAGTAATGTTACAACTACGACTACGGGTGCTAGTATTTTAGGGGTAATCCAATCTTTAAATCCGTCGTATAGTCCGTAGACACCTATTCCTATCCAAAGTGCGAATACGTAGAATGAACCTACTAGAGAATAATCACGTTCGCGAGGTTGAAAAATGCCTGGGTTGGTGTAAAATTGAATTGCCAATCCTGTAAACAAGAAGAAGATTAGTAATACCCAAAATTGCTTCTTGTCTTTAGAGACCTGAAAAACAATGCCTATTATTCCTAGAATTAACGGTAAAAAGAAATAGGTATTTCTACCAGGATTGTTCTTTATGTCGCTAGGCAAATTATCTTGACTTCCTAAGCGCCAGCTGTCTATAAAATTGATGCCGCTTAACCAATTTCCATTCTCATTATAACGTCCTTGTACATCATTCTGTTTTCCAACAAAATTCCACATAAAGTAACGTAAATACATGTAGTTGAACTGAAATTCAATCATGTATTCAATGTTGTCCCACAATGTTGGTGGCTGTACTTCGATGTACTCATCAAAACGCTTTAAAAAACTTATGTATTGATCTGCGCCAATTTCGCCATTTGCAAAACCTATTTTAACTTGCTCTGCTGCCTGTCTCAATTCTTGGTTTGGTTGGGTGATTCTAAAATCTAAGGCACCAAAATAACGCATGTAATTCTCTGCATTTTGAGAGCTCCACATTCTAGGTAGCAATCCTTGATGCTTGGGGTTGGGGCCTTGTATAGCGTCTTTGTATTTGTTTACTATGATATATTTGCCAAGCGTATAGTCCTTCTCATATTTAGGCTTGCCATCTTGATCTTCACCAGGCGCGGCAAACATATCCGAATAGTATGTTCCGTAAACAGGGCTGTCTACACCTGGGTATTGTTCTCTGTTATAGTAAGCAAGAAGAGCACGTGCATCTTCCGGATTGTTCTCGTTGATAACCACTTTGGCATTTGCTCGAATTGGTAACATTAGCCATGATGAAAATCCTAAGAACAGAAACATCATGCATAAAACAATGGTGTTTGCAGTTTTGTAGTTGTTTTTGCGAGTATAGTTTAGGCTTAAGTAAAAGGCTGCAATAAACAATAAGCCAATGATAATAGACCCCGAATTAAACGGAAGTCCAATGCTGTTTATGAAAAAGACCTCTCCCCATCCAAATACTTTTAATACGTAGGTCAATGAGAATTTATAAACCAGCATTAATATAGCGATTACAATAATGTTCGCCAGTAAAAAATTCTTTACCGTAGTTTTTTTGTATGTTTTAAAATAGTATAACAGACCAATTGAAGGAATAGCCAAAAAGCCCATAAATTGAATACCAAAGGTAAGTCCTACCACAAATGAAATTAAAACGATCCATCTATTTCCTCTAGGGTCGTCTAAATTATCTGTCCATTTAAGACCTAGCCATAACAAAAGTGCCATTATAAAACTGGCCATGGCGTAAACCTCTGTTTCCACGGCATTGAACCAAAAACTGTCTGAATATGTAAAGGCAA
This sequence comes from Maribacter litoralis, assembly GCF_902506355.1. Classification (NCBI taxonomy): domain Bacteria; kingdom Pseudomonadati; phylum Bacteroidota; class Flavobacteriia; order Flavobacteriales; family Flavobacteriaceae; genus Maribacter; species Maribacter litoralis. Next base: position 2,373,456 of record NZ_LR733271.1, read on the forward strand.
GTGACCCAACTAAAGCACTGCCAAATACCGCGATGGCCTTACTATTGGTAAACGGACCATCTTTGTCTATCAATTTTCTGGTAATGTTAGTAATCGTCCAGAACATGAATAAAATGGTAAATGCGCTAGATACACCAGACACTAAATTTACCATCATAGCTACTTGATTGGGTTCTAATGCGAACATAGCAAAGAAAGCACCGATCATTTGCAATAGGGGAGCCCCTGGTGGGTGACCAACCTGCAGCTTGGCAGCTGTGGCTATATATTCCCCCGCATCCCAAAAACTATTTGTGGGTTCAACGGTAATATAATACGTTATAAGGGCTATAAAAAATACGGACCATCCTAGTATGGTGTTCCACTTTTGGTAGTTCTTTGAAAACATGAAGCTTGGGTTAAACCTAAGTGGCGAATTTACTAATTAATATAGAAAGGAATAAACTATTTTTATAAACCTTTAACATGAAGCAATAAAGATTTTTTCAATTTTTACTGTAAAAAATATTTGGTGAAACCAAACTTTGTTTTAAATTTGCAGCCTCTTAATAGGTATTGGCCCATGGTGTAATGGTAACACTCCGGTTTTTGGTACCGTCATTCAAGGTTCGAGTCCTTGTGGGCCAACTAAGAGAACAATGAAATCCTAATATCAACCGATATTAGGATTTTTCATTTTTATGACCTGTGTCATTTTTTCTAAAATAAATTTGAATGAAATTTGATCGATCATATAACTTTCCATATGTTAATGTGAAGAAATGGTTAACTGTGTGTCAGTAATTTTGTACATTTAATCTAATAACGTTACAAATTCATCGGAAAAGAAACCATTTCGATATCGTTATTATATACTTTAGTACCCTAAAGAACTTAACCTTATGAAACTCTCTCCAAAAGTTTTAAAGATATTATTAATTGTTGTTGTGCTTGGATTTGGAATAGGATTCTATCTTCAGGATGTTAAGCATGAAGAAAGTACTTCCCATGCTTGGAAGGCGAATCGTTATAATTTAGAGCGATTCAATAAAATAATGGAGTACAATAATAAAATGAACTCCACTAACTGGAGAGTACTCAAAGATAGTATTGACCAACAATTGGATACATTGATGATACTTCGTTTTCGTAAAGAAGTCGATAGTTTAGAAGATGCAGAGCCTCAAGCTTATGAAGAGCATCAAGAGCAACATGCTTCTTTTGGTCTTCAATAGTTGAAATAGGTGTTTTTTTGCTTTAATCTTAATGTTCTTTGAATGTATTGGTCTGATGATTTTCATCATCATTACTTGTAGAAGACGTAGTATTAGAAACTCGAACGGCATCTTCAGCTAAATTTCTTTCCAAAATCTCCTCGTCCAATTCATCTAAGAGTGTACCCATTTTACGTTTGTCTTTTATCATAGCCCATGTCATAACAAGGCTTGTAGCGATTATAACAAAGAGTAAAATACCAGATTCAAAGCCCTCAATTTGTGCTTCCATGGGTATCGCGTAAAATAGAAGTACGGTAATTAGTCCTCTTGGTGCTATAAATAATTGAGGTAGCATGTCTTTACCTACAAATATCATTAGTATAATGAAGCGTATAGCATATATCGATGCTATAATCAGTAAACTGACAATGGCTACATTAATGCTTAACAGTGATGATAGTACAATAGTGATACCAAATATGACAAAGAAAAACGTTCTTACTACAAATGCTGTTTCAAGGGTTACAATATGTAGTTCGTGATATATTTGTTGCATTCGCTCAGATTCTAGAAAGATTTTTGTTTTACCCGGAAAAAATAAATTCACATTTTTTACGATCAATCCGAAAACGAGTATAATGATTAAAGAAGATAAATGCATCTTTTTACCAATAGCATAAAGTAGAAGAAGAACTGCTATAAGTAGAAATAATTTTGCCTGACTTTTGATTTTTTGAAACACTAATATAATGGCATAGCTGGCAACAAGGGCTATTACAACAGTGAGTAGTAGGTTTAAAGCAAATCCGCTTGCGCCGGTGTCTTCTGCCGGGTTTAATTTCCCCGTTAAGAAGTAAAACATCATAATCCCCATAATGTCAGAAAAGGTGCTTTCATAAATATGGAATTCCTTCTTTTCCTCACTTAAACCACTAACACTCGGAATTATGATCGCACTGGAAAGTATTGATAATGGAGTAGCGTAGAGCCAGGCAGACTGCATCGTCATGTTGGGTATAAATTGATATAGTATTAATGCGGCAACATAAGCAGACCCTACTAAACCTATTAAAGCGATAGCCATTGATTTAAGAATAGGGATCAGCTTTTCTCTTTTTAGTTCTAATTCTAAAGCAGCTTCAAGAACGATCATTATTAAACCAACGGTCCCTAGAATTTCTAAAGAACCTTTAAAATCTGGTATTTCTGGAATAAAGAATTCAAGACCTATTTTAATGAGTATGCCCAGTACAATGAGCATTAATACTGCCGGAATATTTGTCTTCTTTGAGATGCCGTTAAAAAAGAATGACAAAACTACAATTAAAGATGCTCCAATAATTAGGTTGTACGAGGATAGAATTTCCATGAAGGGTTATTTTGGTTGGTGTTCTGTTAAAAATAAGATTTTTTCTAAAAAGCTATAATTGAAACAAGATTTATTATTTTATATAATTGTTTTCAAAATGAATGAATTAGGTGTTGGTGTGGTATTGTAGGAAATTAATTTTGTTGTATATTTGCAAAGCTGAAAGGATATAAAAGTATTCATGAGGGGACAATTAGTCCCCTCTTTTATTACTTATTATTTATGCTAAAGGAAAAAGTAAAAGAATTATTGGAACAAGGTCTTCAAGAAGATCCCTCCCTATTTTTAATCGATTTCACAATGGGTGCTGATAATAGCATTCATGTGGTAATAGACGGTGACCATGGGGTTACGGTCAGTGATTGTATAAAAATCAGTAGGGCGATCGAGCATAATTTAGACCGTGATGAACACGATTTTTCCCTAGAGGTTGCTTCTGCTGGTGCAGCTGCACCTTTGGTTATGCCTCGTCAATATTTAAAAAATGTTGGTAGAAAACTTGAAGTTCGCACAAACGATAATAAGTTTGAGGGAAATTTGACCGCAGTAAATGATGATTCTATTGTTTTGGAATGGAAAGCTAGGGAGCCTAAGCCAATAGGTAAGGGGAAAGTGACCGTTCAGAAAAAAGAAGAAGTAAATTTTTCAGATATTATTAAAGCAAAAGTTGTATTAAAATTTTAATTGTAATTACCAATGGAAAATATTGCGTTAATTGAATCTTTCTCAGAGTTTAAGGACGATAAGTTCATAGACAGGGTAACATTGATGGCCATTTTGGAAGATGTTTTTAGAAATGCGCTGAAAAAGAAATTTGGTTCAGATGATAACTTTGATATCATTATTAACCCAGATAAAGGTGATTTGGAAATTTGGAGAAACCGTGTCGTTGTAAATGATGGAGAGGTTGAAGAGCCAAATGAGGAGATTTCATTGTCCGCTGCTCGTAAAATTGAGCCAGATTTTGAAGTTGGTGAAGATGTATCTGAAGAAGTAAAGTTAATTGACCTGGGTAGAAGGGCTATTTTGGCATTGCGTCAAAATTTGATTTCTAAAATCCATGAGCATGATAATACAACCATCTACAAGCACTTTAAGGACTTAGAGGGTGAAATATATACTGCAGAGGTGCACCATATTCGTCATAAGGCCATAATTTTGCTTGATGATGAAGGTAATGAAATCATTTTGCCTAAAGACAGACAGATTCCTTCAGATTTCTTCCGTAAAGGTGATAATGTTAGGGGTGTTATTGAAAGTGTAGAATTGAAAGGAGCAAAACCGACCATTATAATGTCTAGAAGCTCGCCTAAATTCTTGGAGCAATTGTTCTTCCAAGAAATACCAGAGGTTTTTGATGGTTTGATTACGGTTAAGAAAGCTGTTAGAATACCAGGGGAAAAGGCTAAGGTAGCTGTTGATTCTTATGACGATCGTATTGATCCTGTAGGTGCCTGTGTAGGTATGAAAGGGTCAAGAATTCATGGTATTGTTCGTGAATTGGGTAATGAGAATATTGATGTGATTAACTGGACGGCAAATCCACAGTTGTTGGTTACTAGGGCATTGAGTCCGGCTAGGGTTTCTTCGGTGAAATTGAACGATGAGAAAATGACTGCCCAGGTGTACTTGAAACCTGAAGAGGTTTCTAAGGCAATTGGTAGAGGTGGTCATAACATTAGATTAGCTGGTCAATTAACTGGTTATGAAATAGATGTGTTCCGTGAAGGTGTAGAGGAAGATGTTGAATTAACAGAGTTCTCTGATGAAATCGATGCATGGATTATAGATGAATTCAAGAAAATTGGATTCGATACAGCTCGTAGCGTCTTAGAGCAAGATGTTGACGATTTAGTGAAACGTACAGATTTAGAAGAGGAAACAATTTTAGAAGTTGTGCGTATCCTAAAAGAAGAATTAGAAGATTAGCTATATATTAGCACTTAAATAAAAGAACGGGAATCAGTATTTATGGCAGACAATGCGAAAATAAGGCTTAATAAAGTTCTTCGTGAACTTAATATTTCCTTGGACAGGGCAGTGGACTTTCTTAATGGGAAAGGGCATGATGTGGAAGCGAGGCCTACCACTAAAATTTCCGATGATGTTTATCAGGTTTTACTTGACGAGTTCCAAACGGATAAGAGTAAAAAGGTTGCATCTAAGGAAGTTGGAGAGGAAAAACGTAAGGAGAAGGAGGCAATTCGAGTTCAATTGGAAAAAGAACAGGAAGATCGTCGCTTGGCCCGTGAGCGAAGAAATTCTGAAGCTGAAGACAAAACTTTGGTTGGCAAAGTAGAGTTGACCGGTCCTAAAATGGTCGGAAAAATTGACCTTAATCCAAAGAAAAAGGAAGAGGAAGAACCTGTGAAGGAAACTCCTAAGTCTGAAGAAAAGGTTGCTTCTAAGGTTGAAGAAAAAGCTGAGCCAAAGGCAGAGGTTAAAGAAACTAGAAAAGTTGTTCTTAAAGGACCTAAAATAGTGTCTCAGCCTGTGCAAAAAACAGAGGACAAGAAAGAAACACCTAAAGTTGAGGCTCCAAAAGCTGAAAAGCCTAAAAAAGAAGAGCCTAAGAAAGAGGAGGCTAAAGCTGCTGAAACGGAATCTAATCCAGAGAATGAAGCACCAAAAACAATAGAGACTCAATATCAAAAATTATCGGGTCCTAAAATTGCAGGTGAAAAAATTGACCTAAGTAAGTTTGAGAAGCCTAAGAAGAAAAAAGAAGAAAAAAAGGCTTCAGATAAATCAAATACCGATCGTAAAAAGAGACGTAGAAGAATTGTTACAAAAAATCCTTCTGGTCCGGGTCAAAATAGAAACACTGGAAAACCAGGTGATAGAAATAAAGGTAGAGGTAGATTTGCGCCAGTTGCAAAAGTAGAGCCTACCGAAGAAGATGTTCAAAAGCAAGTACGTGAGACCTTAGAAAAACTTCAGGGTAAATCTAAAAAGGGTAAGGGTGCTAAATATAGAAGAAGTAAAAGAGATCAGCACCGTGAGCAGACGGAGAAAGATCTAGAGAAACAAGAATTAGAGAACAAAATTCTTAAGGTTACCGAGTTTGTTACGGCAAGCGAGGTTGCTACCATGATGGGGGTTTCTACGACCGAGATTATTTCGGCTTGTATGTCTTTAGGTATTATGGTGACCATGAACCAGCGTTTAGACGCCGAAACATTGTCTATCGTTGCTGAAGAATTTGGTTACGAAGTAGATTTCGTTACTGCAGATATTGAAGAAAGTATTGTTGAGGAGGAGGATGCTCCTGAAGATTTAGAGCACAGAGCTCCTATCGTAACCGTAATGGGTCACGTGGATCATGGTAAAACTTCATTGTTGGATTACATCCGTAAGGAAAATGTAATTGCCGGTGAAAGTGGTGGTATTACGCAACACATTGGTGCATATGGTGTTTCTTTGGAGAACGGAGAGCGTATAGCTTTCTTGGATACACCAGGTCACGAGGCGTTTACCGCGATGCGTGCAAGAGGTGCTCAAGTGACTGATATTGCTATTATCGTTGTAGCGGCTGATGATGATATTATGCCACAAACGAAGGAAGCGATTAGTCATGCTCAGGCAGCTGGGGTTCCTATCATTTTTGCAATAAACAAAGTAGATAAGCCAACAGCTAATCCTGATAAAATTAAGGAAGGTTTAGCGCAAATGAACTTATTGGTAGAAGATTGGGGTGGTAAAATACAATCACATGATATTTCTGCTAAAACTGGTTTGGGTGTAAAAGAATTATTAGAAAAAGTATTGCTTGAAGCAGAATTATTGGAGCTGAAGGCAAATCCAGATAAACTTGCTACCGGTACGGTTGTGGAGGCTTTCCTTGATAAAGGAAAAGGTTATGTATCTACTGTGTTGGTGCAATCTGGTACACTTAAAATTGGAGATTATGTATTGGCCGGTACCACTAGTGGTAAGATAAAAGCTATGCAAGATGAAAGGGGTAATAATATTAAGTCCGCCGGTCCGTCTACTCCAATATCGATATTAGGTCTTGATGGTGCTTCGCAAGCGGGTGATAAGTTCTATGTATTGGAAGATGAGCGTGAGGCAAAACAAATAGCTTCAAGAAGATCTCAATTACAACGTGAGCAATCTGTAAGAACGCAGCGTCATATTACTTTAGATGAAATTGGACGTAGAATTGCGTTAGGTGATTTCAAAGAACTTAACATTATACTTAAAGGTGATGTTGATGGTTCTGTTGAAGCACTTACCGATTCTTTCCAGAAATTGTCTACTGATGAAATTCAAGTTAATATTATACATAAAGCAGTTGGTCCTATTACGGAATCGGATGTGTTGTTAGCTTCTGCGTCAGATGCGGTAATTATTGGTTTTAATGTAAGACCGATGGGTAATGCCAAAGCAATTGCCGAGAAAGAGGAAATAGATATCCGTATGTATTCCATTATTTACTCTGCGATCAATGATCTTAAAGATGCAATGGAGGGTATGTTATCGCCTGAAATGAAAGAGGAGATTTCTGGTACTGCTGAAATTAGAGAGACATTTAAAATCTCGAAGGTGGGTACTATTGCCGGATGTATGGTAACTAGTGGTAAAATCTTTAGAAATTCTAATATTAGATTGATACGTGACGGTGTAGTAATTTACACAGGAACATTATCTTCTTTAAAACGTTTTAAAGATGATGTTAGAGAAGTTGCTAAGGGTTACGATTGTGGACTTCAGATTAAGAATTACAATGATATCAATGAGGGTGATATTGTTGAGGCTTTCCAAGAGGTTGCTGTTAAGAAGAAGTTGAAATCCAAATAAATAATATCTAAAGCAAAAAAAAAATCGACCTATTTGGTCGATTTTTTTGGTTTTAATAACATCGCATTAGGGTATTTGACCCTTACCTCATTAAATTTTCGCTCGGCGTCTAATTTCGAAGTAAACCTGCCAACTCTAACACGGTATGTTGGTGAGTCGAAATCTATTTTTGAAACTAGATCAGGGAAGTCTTCTTCTACATTTGCTTTAATTTCTTTTGCTTTTGCGTAATTACCAAAGCCAACCTGAATTCTATAGTATTCATTATTACTTAAAGAAGTTTTATAAACTTCTAACAGTTCGTCTATTTTTTGATCTTGCTGTATAGTCACTTTAGCACCTTGTGCGTAGGTAAAATGAGTAATACATGTAAAAATTACGAGGGTACTTAGTATTTTCATGATTTTTTTAGGGTTTTATTTTCCTTCATTGCAAAAGTAAATTATTAAGGTTCAAACAAATAAATCAATGTTTATTTAGAACATTTCTAAATTATAAATTATAGATACATTAACATTTTTCAAATAAAGTCTATGTCGTATTTTTGTCTCCGATTTAGGCATTTGGTGGATTTTAATTTGGTTTCATCTATGACCAAAATCATGCCAAGATTCCGATAGAAATATTCGATATATGAAAAAGGTTCCAAACCGAAATCAGTTTTCTAAAATTTTAGGTTTATCCCTAATTGCATTTTTGTTTTTTGCAAGTCCGTCAATAGCGCAGGATGATTCTGCTGCTGAACCTGCGGCTACTGAAGCCGAGGGTAGTGGAGATGCTAAAAAAGGTAAAGCTTTGTTCAACCAGAACTGTGCCGCTTGTCATGCGTTAAATCGTAAAATGACCGGTCCTGCGTTACAGAATGTGGAAAGCAGGTTAAGTGAAGAAGAAGGTTTAGATAGGGAGTGGTTGTATGCTTGGATTAAAAATAGTCCAGGTGTTATCAAGTCAGGTGATGCTTATGCTAACAAAGTGTATGCTGAGTATAACCAAGCTGCGATGACCGCTTTTCCTACATTGTCCAATAGTGATATTGATGATATTTTGGCTTACACGGCTGCACCGCCACCTGCTGCGCCTGCCGCTGCTGCTGGAAGTGCTGAAACCGCTGCTGGTGGATCGGCGAATTCATCAGGTATTTCCAATGAAATCATTCTTGGGGCGTTAGTGCTTGTATTTGGTTTGTTGGTTGTAATGTTGTTGTTGGTAAATAAAACTTTGCAACGTATAGCGCAAGCAAACGGAATTGTAGTTGAAAAAGCGGATGCTGCTAAAAGAACGCCTATTTGGAAAGCTTTTGCGCAAAATCAATTTTTGGTTCTGGTGACCGCAATAATATTGTTATTGGGTAGTGCTTATTTTGCTTATGGTTGGATGATGCAGGTGGGAGTTGACCAAGGGTATGCTCCAATACAGCCAATTCATTATTCGCATAAGATCCACGCAGGTGATAATAAGATAGAATGTAAATATTGTCACTCTTCTGCAAGGGTTTCAAAGACATCTGGAATTCCTTCGTTGAACGTTTGTATGAATTGTCATAAATCAATTTATGAGTATACGGGTAATCCAGAAGGTCCATCTCAAGAAGATTTGGAGAACGGTTATACTAATGATTTTTACACTGGTGAGATAAAGAAGTTGTATAAAGCGGTTGGCTGGGATGAGCAAAACCAAAAGTATACAGGTGAAAGTCAACCAGTAGAATGGGTTCGTATTCATAACTTACCTGATTTCGCTTATTTTAATCACTCACAACACGTTTCGGTTGCTGGGGTTGAGTGTCAAACTTGTCACGGTCCTGTAGAGGAAATGGAAATTATGTATCAGTATTCTCCATTAACTATGGGTTGGTGTATTGATTGTCATAGAGAGACCAATGTTAAGGTCGAAGGCAATGAGTACTATGAGAAAATTCATGCTGAGCTTTCTAAAAAGTACGGTGTGGAGAATTTAACAGCAGCACAGTTAGGTGGTCTGGAATGTGGTAAGTGTCACTATTAATAATAATTTAAGAAGCTAATTACAGATAATACGTATGGCATCAAACAAAAAGTATTGGAAGAACGAAGCGGAGTTAAATCCTAACGATTCCATTGTTGAGGCGCTTAAGCAGAATGAATTTGTGGAGCAGATTCCTGTTGATGATTTCTTGGGTGATAAGGAAACATTGTCTTCTACAAATACAAATCGTAGAGATTTTTTAAAGTATGTTGGGTTTAGTACCGCAGCAGCTTCTTTGGCGGCATGTGAAGGACCGGTTGTAAAATCTATTCCTTATGTGGTTTTGCCAGAAAATATAGTTCCTGGGGTTGCTAATTATTATGCAACAACAATCGCAAATGGTTTTGATTTTGCAAGTATATTGATAAAAACACGCGAAGGTCGTCCTATTAAAGTTGAGAATAACACTTTGGCTAAAATAGGTGGTACGGCAAATGCTAGAGTTCAAGGTTCTGTACTTTCTCTATATGATAGTACCAGATTGCAAGGGCCTTTGGCAAACGGCGAACCTGTTGAGTGGGATGTCTTAAAAGCTACGGTGAAATCTAAGCTGGGTGCATTAAAAGGCTCTTCTAAGAAAATTGCTGTGTTGACTCAGACTTACGCTAGTCCATCAACGGATCGTTTAATGTCGGATTTGGTGGCGGCAAATGAAAATGTAGTTCATGTTACTTATGATGCGATTTCTGAAGATGCGGCTTTAACTGCTTTTGAAAATAAGTATGGTGAGAGAGCTTTAGCTGATTATGACTTTGAAAAAGCTGAAGTAATTGTTTCTTTCGGTGCGGACTTTATTGCAGATTGGCAAGGAGGAGGATATGATGCGGCCTATTCTAGAGGTAGAGTTCCAACGAACGGTAAAATGTCTAGGCATATACAGGTAGAGGCAAATATGTCTTTGACAGGTGCAAACGCTGATAAGCGTGTAGCTATGAAACCAAGTGTTCAGAAAGTTGTTTTAGCTAAGCTGTACGGTAAGTTAAATGGAACTTCTGTTGGCGGTAATACATCTGAATATGATGCTTTAGTTGATTCTATTGCTGCTGAAATTAAGAAGGCAGGTTCAAATGCTGTTGTTGTAACTGGTTTGGATGATGTTAACGCACAGTCGGTAGTATTGGCTATCAATGAAATGTTGGGTAGTAAAGCGTACGACGCTTCGGCTCCTAAATATATAAGAAAAGGTAGTGTTAAGGCTGTAAATGCCTTAATTTCAGATATGAAAGCGGGTAGAGTGGGAGCTTTGTTAATAGACGGAGTTAATCCAATGTATTCTCTTCCAAATGCTGAAGATTTTAAAGAAGGTCTTACTAAAGTTGATCTTAGTGTAGCTTTCTCCACAAATTGGAATGAAACTACAGAGGCTGTACAGTACGTTGGTGCTTCTAATCATTATTTAGAGTCTTGGGGTGATCTTCAGGTTAAGAAAGGTCATTTCAGTTTAATGCAGCCTACAATTAAAGAATTATTCGATACTAAGCAGTTTCAGTCAGTGATTTTAGAATTACTGGGAAGCGAGCAGACGTATTATGATTATATAAAAGAAACTTGGACTTCAAGTGTGCTTAACGGTGCAAGTTGGAACCAAGCATTGCAAGATGGTGTTTTTAGTGCCGATACGATGGTTGTTGGTGTTGAGGGTGCTGTTCAGAATGTTAGTATTGCAGAAGATGATGTAGAGGTGGTGTCTAACACCTCATTGGCATCCGCTGTACGTAGTTTGGCTAATACTACTAGTGAGGGTATGGAGCTTACGCTTTACTCTAAAGTTGGTATGGGTGATGGTCAGCAGGCAAGTAACCCTTGGTTGCAAGAGTTTCCTGATCCAATTACAAGGGTTTCTTGGGATAACTACGTTACCGTTTCAAAAGCAGATGCTGCTGAATTGGGTGTTGAGAATGTAAATGTTGCTAACGGCGGTATGGATGGTAGCTATGTAAAGCTTACCGTTAACGGTGTTAGTCTTGATAAAGTTCCTGTTGTTGTTCAGCCAGGACAGGCAAAAGGAACGGTTGGTCTTTCTTTCGGTTATGGTAAAACTGTAGGTTTGAAAGAGGATATGCAAACAGGTGTTAATGCCTTCAAATTATATGATGGTTTTAGTAACATACAATCTGTAAGTGTAGAGAAAGTTGCAGGTAATCATGAGTTTGCTTGTATTCAATTGCATAAAACCCTAATGGGTAGAGGTGATATCATTAAAGAAACTACTTTAGAGATATTCAATACAAAGGATCATGCCGAGTGGAATGAAGTGCCGGTAGTATCATTGGATCACCAAGAAGTACCTGCAACATCTGTTGATTTGTGGGATAGCTTTGATCGTAGTATCGGACATCATTTTAATATGTCTATCGATTTAAATGCTTGTACTGGTTGTGGGTCTTGTGTTATTGCTTGTCATGCAGAGAATAATGTGCCTGTAGTAGGTAAAGCCGAAGTTAGAAAATCAAGAGATATGCACTGGTTGCGTATTGATAGATATTATTCTTCAGAAGAAACTTTTGAAGGCGATAATGCCAAAAAAGATGGATTTGATGGCTTGTCTGGCGACAATGGTTCATTAGGAGGCTTTGGTGAGTTAGAAGATCCTTCTGCTAATCCTCAGGTTGCTTTTCAGCCGGTAATGTGTCAGCACTGTAATCATGCACCTTGTGAAACTGTATGTCCTGTTGCGGCAACTTCACATGGTAGGCAAGGTCAGAATCAAATGGCTTATAACAGATGTGTTGGTACTAGATATTGTGCAAACAACTGTCCTTATAAAGTACGTAGATTTAATTGGTTCTTATATAACAACAACGACGAATTTGATTTCCATATGAACAATGATTTGGGTAAAATGGTATTGAACCCAGATGTTAATGTTCGTTCTAGAGGTGTTATTGAAAAATGTTCTATGTGTATTCAAAAAACACAAAAGACTATTTTGGATGCTAAAAGAGATGGTCGTGTTATTGAGGATGGAGAATTCCAAACAGCTTGTTCTTCTGCATGTAGTAATGGTGCCATAGTATTTGGTGATGTGAACGATGAGAAGAGTAAAGTATCAGAATTAAAAAAGAGTGACCGTATGTATCATTTATTGGAGCATGTAGGTACTCAACCAAATGTTTTCTATCACGTTAAGGTTAGAAACACCAATGAAGCATAAACAATAGTAGAAAGTAATTATAACAAAAGTCTATGGCGTCGCATTACGAAGCACCTATACGTAAACCCCTAGTAACTGGAGACAAAGGCTACCACGATGTAACTGTGGATATAGCTGCTCCTGTGGAAGGCAGAGCTAACAAGCACTGGTGGATAGTTTTTTCCATTGCCTTAGTGGCATTTCTTTGGGGAGTAGGTTGTATTATTTATACGGTCTCTACCGGTATCGGTACTTGGGGTCTTAACAAATCTGTAAACTGGGCTTGGGATATTACCAACTTCGTTTGGTGGGTAGGTATCGGTCATGCCGGAACTCTTATTTCTGCGGTACTATTATTGTTCCGTCAAAAATGGAGAATGGCGATTAACCGTTCTGCTGAGGCAATGACTATTTTCTCGGTTGTTCAAGCAGGGTTGTTTCCAATTATCCACATGGGTCGTCCATGGTTGGCATACTGGGTACTTCCTATTCCGAATCAATTTGGTTCGTTATGGGTAAACTTCAACTCTCCACTTCTTTGGGATGTATTTGCAATATCAACATATTTATCTGTTTCATTGGTATTCTGGTGGACAGGTCTTCTTCCTGATTTCGCAATGATTCGTGATAGAGCGGTGTTGCCTTTCCAGAAGAAAATATACAGTCTGTTAAGTTTTGGATGGAGTGGTCGTGCTAAAGATTGGCAACGATTTGAAGAGGTATCTTTAGTACTTGCAGGTCTTGCAACTCCACTTGTACTTTCTGTACATACCATCGTATCTTTTGACTTTGCTACTTCGGTAATACCAGGTTGGCATACAACTATATTCCCTCCGTACTTCGTTGCGGGTGCAATTTTCTCTGGTTTCGCAATGGTAAACACGCTGTTGATTATCATGAGAAAAGTGTGTCACTTAGAAAATTATATTACAGTTCAACACATAGAGTTAATGAACATCGTTATAATGTTAACGGGTTCAATAGTTGGTTGTGCTTACATTACTGAGTTGTTTATGGCATGGTATTCAGGTGTTGAATACGAACAGTATGCGTTTTTAAATAGAGCAACCGGACCTTACTGGTGGGCATATTGGTCAATGATGACTTGTAATGTATTCTCTCCGCAGTTTATGTGGTTCAAGAAATTAAGAACTAGTATTATGTTCTCTTTCTTCATTTCAATTGTTGTAAACATTGGAATGTGGTTCGAAAGATTTGTAATTATAGTAACATCATTGCACAGAGATTATCTTCCATCATCATGGACAATGTTCTCTCCAACTTTCGTTGATATTGGTATCTTTATTGGTACTATCGGTTTCTTCTTTGTATTGTTCTTATTATATTCTAGAACGTTCCCTGTAATTGCTCAGGCAGAGGTGAAATCTATTTTGAAATCATCAGGAGAAAAATACAAGGTTTTAAGAGATGCAGGTAAGCCTTTATATCAAATTTCAACAACACAAGTTAAAATAAAAGAACCTATTACCGACGATGTAGTTATGGGTGAGGTTGTACCTTCTGTAGGTGATAAAGTTGGAGTCTCTGATTTATTGAGTGCTGTGGGTACGTTTGATCCTGCAACACAAGAGGCTGATGATTTGAAGAAAGTTAAAGGTATAGGACCTCAAATGGAGGCTACTTTGAACGAGATAGGAATTTATACATTTGCTCAAGTCGCTAGAATGACCGAAAGTGAGTATAATTTATTAGATTCTATAACAGGTTCTTTCCCAGGTAGAGCACAACGTGATGACTGGGCAGGACAAGCATCAATATTATTAAATAACAAAAGATAAATATGGCATCTAAAGTTATACATGCTTTTTACGACGATGATGATGTGCTAATGCTTGCCGTTAAAAAGGTTAAAGCGGCAAAGCTTCATATTGAAGAGGTTTATTGTCCTTTTCCGGTTCACGGACTTGATAAGGCTATGGGTTTAGCTCCTACTAGAATCGCTATTACGGCTTTTTTATATGGCTGTGTAGGTTTAACGGTTGCGGTTTTAATGATGAACTTTATCATGATCGAAGATTGGCCTCAAGATATAGGTGGTAAACCAAGTTTTAGCTATCTAGAGAATATGCCGGCTTTTGTTCCTATTATGTTTGAATTAACGGTTTTCTTTGCTGCACACCTTATGGTAATTACTTTTTACCTAAGAAGTAGATTGTGGCCTTTTAAAGAAGCTGAAAATCCTGATGTAAGAACAACGGATGATCATTTTTTAATGGAGATCGAAATCCATGACAACGAGCAAGAATTAAGAGATTTATTAATGAATACTGGTGCAGTAGAAATTAGTATATCAGAAAAAAACAGTCATTAAATATGAACAGTTTTAAGAAATTAGCATTAATATTCGGTGTAGCTATTGTGGCAACTTCTTGCCAAGACGATAGTGTTCCTAATTATCAGTATATGCCTAATATGTATGAGTCCGTAGGTTATGAGGCTTATAGTGAGGCAGATTTTTTACCAAACCAGTCCGAAGCTTTATTGCCACCGGCGAATACGATTAATAGAGGTTGGTTGCCTTATGAAATAGAAAATTCTCCTGAGGGTAAAGAATTGGCTAGATTGCAATCTAGTCCATTAGATTCTATGAACGTAGAAACTAATTTGGCAAAAGGAGGTCAGTTATATACAATATATTGTGCTATCTGTCATGGTGATAAAGGAGATGGGCAAGGTACACTTGTAAAAAGAGAAAAAATATTAGGTGTTCCAAGTTATGCCGACCCGGTAAGGAACTTGACTGTTGGATCTGCGTATTACACAATTCATTACGGATTGAATTCGATGGGGTCTTATGCTTCTCAAATGAATACCGAAGAGATGTGGCAAGTGTCGGAATATGTAATGAAATTGAAACAAGATTTAACCAAATAATAGGTAAGCAATACTATGTATACGTTTTCAAATAGACTAAAAATAGCTTCCATAGTTCTAATGATAGTAGGTGCATTAGGAATTATCGGCGGATTTGTTATGGCTCCTGGAACTATAGCAGAAGCGAAAGAAATGGTAGCAAGTCATGATGAAGGTCATGGTGATGCGCATGGAGCTGAAGCAGAACACGCAACTAATGAGAATGATCATGCTGTTGCAGATAGTCATGGTGAAAGTCACGATGCTTCTCATGATCAACATTTGTTGGATCAGTTAAAGAATAGACCTTGGTCTGCGCTTTATGTGGCGGCTTTCTTTTTTATGATGATATCTCTTGGTGTATTAGCATTTTATGCAATACAAAGAGCGGCACAAGCGGGTTGGTCACCATTATTATTTAGAGTAATGGAAGGTATAACTGCTTATCTTGTTCCTGGTGGAATTATAGTGTTTGTAATACTGTTGCTATCTGTTTTGCATATGAACCATTTATTTATATGGATGGATGCCGATGTTGTTGCGCATGATCATTTGTTACAAGGTAAAGCTGGTTATTTAAACCCAACTTTCTTCTTAATAAGAGCTGCTATCTTTTTAGCAGGTTGGATTGGGTATAGAGAATACTCTAGAAGATTATCTTTAGCTCAAGATGATTCTGATGATAATTCTAATTTTAAATTGAATTTCAGAATATCTGCAGCTTTCTTGGTTTTCTATCTAATTTCTGAATCAATCATGTCTTGGGACTGGATCATGAGTGTAGAACCACACTGGTTTAGTACTTTGTTCGGTTGGTATATATTTGCGAGTATGTTCGTATCTGGTATAACAGTTATCGCTATGGTAACTATTTATTTAAAGTCTAAAGGACTTTTGCCAGATGTTAACGATAGTCATATTCATGATTTAGCGAAATTTATGTTCGGTATCAGCATCTTTTGGACATATCTTTGGTTCTCACAGTTCATGTTGATATGGTATTCTAACATACCGGAAGAGGTTACTTATTATGTAACTAGAATAGCTGACTATAAACTTCCATTCTTTGGTATGGTTGCCATGAACTTTTTGTTTCCGGTATTATTACTGATGAATAGTGATTATAAGAGAATAAACTGGTTTGTTGTATTAACGGGTATTGTAATATTGGCAGGTCATTATATGGATATCTTTAACGCCATTATGCCTTCAACGGTTGGTGAAAATTGGTACATTGGTATCCCTGAAATAGGTTCTGTAATGTTTTTCGCTGGGTTCTTCATATTCTGGGTATTCAGAGCACTATCAACGGCACCTTTGCAACCAAAAAGAAATCCATTTATTGAAGAAAGTAGAAACTTTCACTATTAATAGATTAGTAAGTAAAGTATAACATTTATATATACGATGACGACATTATTGACTTTAGCTGTTCTTGTTCTTGTAGCGATTGCCATTTGGCAGTTGACTAAAATCTTCGAATTATCACAGCTTAAAACTAGTAAGTACGAGATAGCTACTGATGCTGATAATAAGAATAACGGTTACATGTTATTTGGATTCTTGGTTTTCATTTACGGAATTACCATTTTCAGTTTTTGGAAGTACGGTAAGTTCTTATTACCTGAAGCGGGTTCTGCACATGGTGAAGAATATGACAACTTAATGTTGGTTTCTTTCATTATCATATTTATCGTTCAGACCATAACACAGGCGTTGCTTCATTATTTTGGTTATAAGTACGCAGGTAAAGAAGGGCAGAAAGCATTGTTCTATGCCGATAATGATCGTTTAGAGTTTATCTGGACAATTATTCCGGTAATTGTATTAGCTGGACTTATCTTATGGGGTCTTTATACTTGGACAACAATTATGGATGTAAATGATGAAGATGATCCATTAATTGTTGAATTATATGCTCAACAGTTTAAATGGTCTGCTAGATATGGCGGTGATGATAACGTACTAGGTGGAGCAAATGTTAGAATGATAGATATCGACAAAGCAAATATCCTAGGTTTGGATGAAGCCGATACTTATGCACATGATGATGTTATCGTTAATGAATTGCATTTACCAGTCGGTAGAAAAGTAAACTTTAAAATGCGATCTCAAGATGTATTGCATTCAGCTTATATGCCACATTTTAGAGCACAAATGAACTGTGTGCCAGGTATGATAACTGAGTTTTCATTTACTCCAATATATACTACTGAAGAAATGAGAACTAATCCAGATGTTATGGATAAAGTTAAAAGAACCAATAAAATTAGAGCTGAGAAATCAGCTTCTGGCGAAGAGGCTTTAGATCCATGGCAATTCGATTACATATTGCTATGTAATAAAATATGTGGTAAATCTCACTATAACATGCAAATGAAAATTATAGTGGAGACCGAAGAGGAATATAATGAATGGATGAAGAGTCAGTCTACATTTGCTGAAACAGTAATGAAAGATGAAAGTAGCCCAGAGGTACACTCATTAAGCGCAGTAACAGTAGGAGAGTAATCTTTTATTCTCAATTCATTTTTAGCTATTTAAAGAAAATTAATAAAAAATAAGATTTCGATTATGTCAGCAACAGCACATGCACATGTAGATGATCACGCACACGACGATCATGGACATCATCATAAAGAAACTTTTGTAACAAAGTATATCTTTAGCCAAGACCATAAAATGATTGCGAAGCAATATTTTATAATGGGTGTTTTGGTAATGGGTTTCATCGGTATTGCAATGTCATTATTGTTTAGAATGCAATTGGCTTGGCCGGGTGAGTCTTTTCCAATATTTGAAGCATTATTAGGTAAATGGGCTCCTGGAGGAGTTATGGATGCTGATGTTTATCTTGCCTTGGTTACCATGCATGGTACTATCATGGTATTCTTTGTACTTACCCAAGGGTTAAGTGGTACTTTTAGTAACCTTTTGATTCCGCTACAGATTGGTGCACGCGATATGGCATCGGGCTTCTTGAACATGGTATCTTTTTGGATGTTCTTCGTATCAAGTATTATAATGATTATTTCATTGTTTGTTGAAGCTGGTCCAGCTGCAGCAGGTTGGACAATTTATCCACCGTTGAGTGCATTACCAATGGCTCAACCTGGTTCAGGTATGGGTATGACTTTATGGTTGGTGTCTATGGCAATATTTATTGCCTCTTCATTAATTGGTTCTTTGAATTACATTGTAACAGTAATTAACCTAAGAACGAAAGGGATGTCTATGACTAGATTACCTTTAACTATTTGGGCATTTTTTATTACTGCTATTATTGGTGTAATTTCTTTCCCAGTATTATTGTCAGCGGCATTATTGTTAATAATGGATAGAAGTTTTGGAACATCTTTCTTTTTATCGGATATTTTCATTCAAGGTGAAGTATTACATTATCAAGGTGGTTCACCGGTTTTATTTGAACACTTATTTTGGTTCTTAGGTCACCCTGAAGTTTATATTGTATTGTTACCTGCATTAGGTATTACTTCAGAGGTAATGTCTACCAATGCCCGAAAGCCAATTTTTGGTTATCGTGCAATGATTGCCTCTATTATGGCAATTGCATTCTTATCAACGATTGTATGGGGTCACCACATGTTTATTTCAGGTATGAATCCTTTCCTAGGATCTGTGTTTACCTTTACTACATTGTTGATTGCAATACCATCTGCGGTAAAAGCATTTAATTATATTACTACGTTATGGAAGGGTAACCTTCAATTGAATCCGGCAATGTTGTTTTCAATTGGTTTGGTATCTACCTTTATTACTGGTGGTTTAACTGGTATTGTTCTAGGGGATAGTACCTTGGATATTAATGTTCATGATACCTATTTCGTAGTAGCTCACTTCCACTTGGTAATGGGTATATCTGCTTTATATGGTCTTTTTGCAGGTGTTTATCATTGGTTCCCAAAAATGTTTGAAGGAAAGTTGATGAATAAAAATCTTGGCTATGTTCACTTTTGGGTAACAGCGGTTTGTGCCTATGGGGTTTTCTTCCCAATGCACTTTGTTGGTATGGCTGGTGTTCCAAGAAGATATTATGAAAATACGGCTTTTCCAATGTTCGATGAATTAACCGATATTCAAGTATTGATGACAGTCTTTGCTATTATTGCAGCAGCTGCTCAGTTGGTATTCGTGGCTAACTTTATTTATAGCATGTTCTACGGTAAAGTAGGTCCTAAGAATCCATGGAAATCTAATACTTTAGAGTGGACAACCGACCAGAAACACGTTCATGGTAATTGGGATGGTCCTATTCCTGAAGTTCATAGATGGGCATATGATTATAGTAAAGTGTACGAGAACGGAGAGTACATTATCTCTGGTCAAGATTTTGTGCCTCAGCATATTCCACTACAGGAAAATGAAGAAGAGTTAAATCATTAAAATACATTATAATTTTTTTAAAAGCCCAACTATACTTAGTTGGGCTTTTTTTGTAAAGCTCTTAAGATATTACTAAGTTGTTCTATTATTGCATAAATTTAAATACCTTCAATTTTTAAATATTGTTATCTATGAAAAAGTTCGCCATTCTGTTTGTAGCTTTAATTGTGGGAGTTACCACTTATTCTCAACGTAAGCCAAAAATAAAAGGTAATAGAAATGTGGTGGAGTTGCGTGAGGATCTGGAACCATTTTATGGTATTGAATTGGTCGATGATTTGGATATCGTACTCCAAAAAGCTTCACAAGAAGGTTATGCTCTTGAATTAGACGATAATCTTGTAGATGTACTAAAGTTCAATGTAGATAACGGAGTATTGAAAATCTCATCCTTTTACAATATCACTTCTAAGAAAAAATTGGAGATTACTATCTTTTTCCAAGAATTAAGTAGCGTTAAGATGTTGAATGGTAAAATAAGTATGAAAGATGTTATATCTACAGATAAACTGAGAGTTCAAACCTTAGGGACCTCTAGATTGGAGTTGAATGCAACCGCAGACGTCATCGATATTAACATGGAGGAAATAAGTTCTGGCGATTTTAATTTGGCTAGTGATTCTTTAAATATTGTTTTAAAAGACAGAATTGATGTTAAATTATATACCACGGGGGCCAGTAATAATATTTATATGTACAAGAATGCTTCTGCTAAAGTTGAAGGTACCTCAGATTTTTTAATGGCAAAATTATACGGTAATAGTGCTCTAAAAGCATCAAACTTGCAATCTAACGACGTACTCGTGGTAGCTGAAGATTCACCTGATGTAGAGGTTCGAGCTTTAAACACATTGCAACTTAGTTCAAAAGGTGCTACTAGAACTAAGTTGTATGGTGATGCTGAGATAACTATTTTAGATTTTCTTGATACTTCTAGGTTAGAAAAAGAGAAAAATTAATTGGCAATTGGTGCGGTCAATAGATGTTCTGGAATACCAAAACCATCGATTAAAGTGTTTAAATGTGGTCTAAGTTCTGTACATAAACGTTCTACTCGCTGACGAATAGCTTTAGACTTTGTTCCACCAATATATCCTTGTTCCAAATACCATGACGCATCTTTTCTAATTTCCTGCAAAGCATGTAGCGTTCCTATTTTTTCAAATAGTTCTTTATGATTGGCATCAGTAATCGTTTCAGTATGCTCTAAGAACGATTTATAAGCCAATTCTGCGCTATAGGCCTTACCAAGTGTCATTAAGTGGGTTTGCACCTTTAAAAAGGCTTGGTAAGAAGGAATTCCCTTTTTGATATATCCCCTAATACGCATAGCCAAAGTATAGGTCAATCTATGCGTTCTATGCTCTAATGCGTGGATATGAAATTTAGGATTGTATAAATGATCTTTATCCGTTTTGTTGGTGTAAAGTGGATTAATGGTAGATAGTTTGTCACTTAATTGTGAGCTTAATAGTTTTAATACCGTCGAGAAACCGGCACTATTGAATTCTGCTTTAAAATCAGATAGTACTCCTTTTGCCGCTAATTGTAAAAGAACATTGTTGTCGCCCTCAAACGTGGTAAAAATATCTACATCACCTTTTAAGTCTGCAATTCGATTTTCTAACAGGTAACCCTTACCGCCACATGCTTCTCTACATTCTTGAATGGTGTCGTTAGCATACCAAGTTATGATGGATTTTAAACCGGCAACCTGTGTTTCAATTTTTCTCTTATCGGGTTGAGATTCATCACAATATAGAGCCATCATTTTATCTAAGGTAATATGATAAACATATGCGTTGGCAACAAGTGGGGTTAAACGCAATTGGTGAGAAGGGTAGTCCATTAGTAAGTCTTCTTGCACCTTTACACTATCATTAAATTGTCTTCTTTTTAAAGCATGCTTTATTGCCACTGTCAATGCAAATTTAGCACCACCCAGTCCTGCTCTTGCTACACAGATCCTACCGCCCACCAAAGTACCTAGCATGGTAAAGAATCTTTTGTTGGGGTTTTTAATTTCTGAGAAGTAATCACCATTTGCTAAAATAGTGCCGTACTTGTTTAGAAGGTTTTCTTTAGGAACCTCTACTTGGTTGAACCAGATTTTACCGTTATCAACTCCGTTGAGCCCAAGTTTGTAACCGTTGTCCTCTACGGTAATACCGGGTAATAATTCATGGTCCTTATTTCTCAATGGAACTAATATAGCATGAACTCCCTCGTTTTTTCCATTAACGATCAGTTGGGCAAAAACCGAAGCCATTTTAGAATGTATGGCATTGCCGATATATTCTTTATTGTCATTTTTACCTGGAGTGTGAATTACAATAGTTTCAGTGTCTTTATTGTAGGTAGCTGTTGTTTTAATACCACGTACGTTTGATCCATGACCGGTTTCGGTCATGGCAAAACATCCTAATAAATCTGCTTTCCCGGTTTTGGTCAAATATTTTTCATGGTGATTTTTGGTTCCTAGCTTTTGAATGCTACCTCCGAACAATCCAAATTGAACACCGAATTTTATGGTCAGACTTCCATCTGCCCATATCATGTTTTCGAATATATGGGCATAACCTTCCATATTGTTCGTGCCTCCATATTCTTTTGAATAAGCCATGGCGCCATATCCTTTTTCGGCTAGAAATTCTACTTGTTTTAAAACATGATTCCTAAATTCCTCTTTGTTACGACGAACTTGCCAAGAGAAAATAGGATCGTTCAAGGTGGCTCTAAATGTATTTATAGTATCGGCGTGTTTACCTTTGAGAATAATATCGATTTCTTTGGCTGAATATTGAGATGATTTTTTGTCCACATCAATATGTACATCAAATAGGTGATTGTAATGATTTGGCTGTATACCGAGGTTGATTTCAATATTTTTGATGCATTCATTAAATGGTATTTCACCATGATAGTGCGTAGCTACTTTTTCGCTAAAAGCGGTTAACGGATAGGTCTCGTGCTCCACCAACTTAACACCACTATTGATAATCAATTGTTTCCAAGTTTTGAATACGGAATTTTTAGGAGGATTTTTAACGTTCAACCATGATTTTAATAGTTTTTTATCTTCGGAAGACAAAGAGCTGTCATTGGAAATAGCATTCTCTGCAACATTGATTTCCGATGCTGATAATAGGTCGTCTGACCAAATAATATAGAATACGGGAATATATTGTAATACTGATGCGGTGTAATTTTCTATTGTCATGCCATGAAATTACAATTTTTACTTGATAATGAATTGAACTAGACGAGCATTAAATATTTTCATTTTTTAAACCTTGCTTGCATAATCAAGAAGTGTTATTTATTAGTTAAGAACATTTTTTTTGCTCTGATGAAAAATAGATTTAGAAAACTGATTTGACTTAAAGTTATCTTGTGTTTGTCTATCTTTGTTAGTGTATGAACGAGTATTTAGACCCATCTGCAGACGGTTTCTCAAATGAGGAGCTTGATATTGAAAGAGCTTTGAGACCTGTAAATTTTGACGATTTTACAGGTCAAGAGCAAGTGCTTGAAAACCTTAAGGTTTTTGTTGAGGCTGCAAATAGAAGAGGTGAGGCATTGGATCACACATTGTTTCATGGCCCTCCAGGGTTGGGTAAAACAACCTTGGCCAATATTTTGGCAAATGAACTTGGTGTCGGTATTAAGATTACGTCTGGCCCTGTGTTAGACAAACCTGGCGATTTAGCGGGTTTACTGACCAATTTAGAGGAAAGAGATGTGTTGTTCATTGATGAAATACACAGATTGAGCCCTATTGTAGAAGAATACTTGTATTCTGCTATGGAAGATTATAAAATCGATATTATGATCGAAACGGGTCCAAATGCAAGGTCCGTTCAAATTAATTTGAATCCGTTTACTTTAATAGGTGCTACCACCCGATCAGGATTGCTAACCGCACCAATGCGTGCAAGATTTGGTATTCAAAGTAGGTTGCAATACTATTCAACAGAGTTGTTGTCTACTATTGTTGAACGTAGTGCTGAGATTTTACGCGTGCCGATTGCCCATGATGCTGCAATTGAAATAGCCGGTAGAAGTAGAGGTACACCAAGAATTTGTAATGCACTTTTAAGAAGGGTGCGAGATTTTGCTGAAATTAAGGGTAATGGCGCTATAGATATGGAAATTTCTAAATTCAGTTTGAAGGCATTGAATGTAGATGCTCACGGATTGGATGAAATGGACAATAAGATCCTTACTACTATAATCGATAAATTTAAAGGCGGACCGGTAGGTATTACTACATTGGCTACTGCAGTTTCTGAAAGTGCAGAAACTATTGAAGAAGTGTATGAACCTTTTTTAATTCAACAAGGGTTTATCATGAGAACTCCGCGTGGCCGTGAAGTAACGGAAATGGCATATAAACATTTAGGAAGAATAAAAGGAGGAATTCAACCAGGGTTATTTTGAGTATAGATATAAAGTCTAAATGGACCAATAGTATAAAAACCGAAGCGCAACGCCTCGGTTTTTTATCATGTGGTATATCTAAAGCAGATTTTTTAGAAGAAGAAGCACCTAGGTTAGAAAAATGGCTCAATAAAAATATGCATGGTGAAATGGGCTATATGGAAAACCATTTCGATAAAAGGTTAGATCCAAGAAAATTGGTAGAAGGGTCTAAATCCGTTGTTTCCCTTCTTTTAAATTATTACCCGGAAGAAACCCAACGAGAAGATGCCTATAAAATTTCAAAATACGCCTACGGTCAAGACTATCATCACATTATAAAAAATAAACTTAGACAATTACATGAATTTATTACCGAAGAAATAGGTGAGGTCAATGGTCGTGCTTTTGTTGATTCTGCTCCGGTTTTAGATAAGGCATGGGCGGCAAAAAGCGGACTGGGGTGGATCGGTAAAAATAGTAACCTTTTGACCCAACAAGTAGGGTCCTTTTATTTTATAGCGGAATTAATAGTTGATATTGAGCTGGAGTACGATCATGCCGTAACCGATCACTGTGGTACTTGTACCGCTTGCTTAGATGCCTGCCCAACACAGGCAATAGTAGAACCTTACGTGGTAGATGGTAGTAAGTGCATATCATATTTTACTATTGAGTTAAAAAATGAACTTCCAAATGAGATGAAAGGTTCTTTTGATGATTGGATGTTTGGCTGTGATGTTTGCCAAGATGTTTGCCCATGGAACCGTTTTTCTAAATCGCACAATGAGCCTTTATTCAATCCCCACCCTGAACTACTTTCTATGAGTAAAAATGACTGGGAAGAAATTACCCTAGAGGTTTTTCAAAAGGTCTTCAAAAAATCTGCCGTTAAACGAACAAAGTTTAGTGGCCTTACTAGAAATATAGAGTTTCTTAAATAATTTCATTTTCTCAATCGTTTTCGTAGGCTTTTCCTTTAGATAATTAAGCAAAGGAGACTTATTTATATTATATTGGTTGCTACTTTAAATTATGTTTTTCTAAGTTATAGCATGATTTTTATATGAATATGTTAAAATTGACCATTAAATTATAAAAGTTTTCCTTGATGAAAATAACCAAACCAAGTCTTAGTTTTTGGCAGATATTTAATATGAATGTTGGATTTTTAGGAATCCAGTATAGTTTCGGATTACAGCAAACGGCTATTAACCCTATATTTCTTTATCTAGGTGCACCAGAAGATATGTTGCCTATTTTGAATATAGCGGGTCCTGTAACGGGTTTGATCGTTCAGCCAATAATTGGGGCAATGTCAGATAAAACTTGGTCTGCACGTTGGGGGAGAAGAAAACCTTATTTTTTGATTGGGGCAATTTTAGGTAGTTTGTGTCTTTTTGCATTTCCTACAAGTCCCGTTTTGTGGTTCGCCGTCGGACTTTTATGGATTTTAGACGTAGGTAATAACATGGCTATGGAACCCTATCGTGCTTTTGTAGGTGATAAGTTGCCCGAAAAGCAATTAAGTTTAGGCTATCAAATGCAAAGCCTATTCGTTGGGGCCGGTATTCTCTTGGCAAACGGATCTATTGTTTTGTTTCAATACTTGTTTGGAGGTGAATCTGTAGAAGTGGCAGGCACCATACCAACGTGGTTATATTATTCATTCTATATCGGTGCAATTCTGTCTATTACTACCATACTCTATTCGGTATTAAAAACACCTGAAATTCCTCCATCATCAATGGAGTTGGAAGAAATAAATGCGGCAAAGTCCAAACCGTTAATGGAACGGATAATGTTTCCATTCAAAGAAATTGCCGAGTCAATAAAAAGAATGCCCAAATTTATGTGGCGAGTAGGGGCGGTTTATTTATTTCAATGGTATGCACTGTTTATTTATTGGCAGTATACCACACCTCTTTTCAAGTTGACCATGGGGTATACTACTGGAGAAGCAGCATCGCAATCAGCGCAAATGAGTTTAACTTATAATGTTGTCACCATGTTGGTAGCTTTGGCTTTGGTGCCTTTGACCTTGAAATTTGGAGGTAAAAAAGTATACGCGTTAAGCCTGTTTGGTACGGCGGTGTCCTTATTCTCCATTCCATTTATTACCGATCCTATTATGGTTTTGGTACCTATGGTTTTATTCGGTATTGGTTGGGCGGCAATGATGGGTATACCTTATACAATGGTGTCTAAAGTCGTGCCTCAAGATAGAAGAGGAGTATATATGGGTATTTTAAATATGATGATTGTCATACCTATGGGAATAGAGACTTTGACATTTGGACCTATATATAAATATGTACTAGGTAATAACGCCATAAATGCGATGTTGTTTGCAGGAGCATTCTTTGCAATTTCTGGTATGTTGGCGCTTAGATTAAATGTAAGGAGCAAAGCCAAGGTTATTGATCTGTAGTAAATATTCCACTTTTTCCTTTTTGTAAGGGTTCTATTTATTTTGTTTGCATAAATACCGTTACTATTTACACTTTTTTGAAGAATACCTTTAAATTTGACCTTTTAAAATAGAACGTATGAGCAAGGAGAAGCAAAGAAGGGAAGCATTGGTGTACCATGCTAAACCTCAACCAGGTAAGATAAAAATAGTTCCTACAAAACCATATAGTACCCAAAGAGATCTTGCCTTGGCTTACTCGCCAGGTGTGGCAGAACCTTGTTTAGAAATAGCTAAAGACAAGGATAATGCCTATAAATATACTTCTAAGGGTAATCTTGTGGCAATAATTTCTAATGGTACCGCTGTTTTAGGTCTAGGTAATATTGGTCCGGAAGCATCAAAACCTGTCATGGAAGGTAAAGGTCTGTTATTTAAGATTTTTGCCGATATCGATGGTATTGATATAGAAGTGGATACCGAAGATGTAGATAAGTTCATTGAGACCGTAAAGATGATCGCCCCAACATTTGGAGGTATCAATCTTGAGGATATTAAAGCTCCAGAAGCTTTTGAAATAGAACGTAGATTAAAAGAGGAATTGGATATTCCTGTCATGCATGATGACCAGCACGGTACGGCAATTATATCTGCTGCAGCGTTATTGAACGCACTTGAAATAGCAGAAAAGAAAATTGAAGAAGTTCGTATTGTTATCAGTGGTGCCGGTGCCGCGGCAGTTTCTTGTACAAAGCTATATAAGGCTTTTGGAGCCAAGGCCGAAAATATCGTAATGTTAGATAGTAAAGGTGTTATTAGAAAAGATGCCGAAAATTTATCGGCTGCCAAAAAAGAATTTGCTACGGATAGAAAAATTGATACTCTTGATGAGGCAATGGTAGATGCCGATGTTTTTATCGGACTTTCCATAGCTAATATCGTATCGCCTGATATGCTAAAATCAATGGCGCCGAACCCAATTGTTTTTGCAATGGCAAATCCGGATCCGGAGATAGCTTACGATTTGGCCATAGATACCCGAAAAGATATTATTATGGCAACGGGTAGATCTGATCATCCTAACCAGGTTAATAACGTACTTGGGTTTCCGTTTATATTTAGGGGCGCGTTAGATGTTAGGGCTACTGCTATTAATGAAGCTATGAAGATGGCAGCGGTTAAGGCTTTGGCAGAACTGACCAAGCAACCCGTACCGGAACAGGTGAACATTGCATACGGCGAAACAAGATTGACTTTTGGTAGGGAATATATTATACCAAAACCTTTTGACCAGAGATTAATTCATGAAGTGCCACCGGCGGTTGCTAAAGCAGCAATGGAGAGCGGTGTGGCAAAAGCTCCGATAGCCGATTGGGATAAGTACAAGGAAGAATTGATGCTTAGGTCGGGTAACGATAATAAGGTGGTAAGGTTATTGCACGGTAGAGCTCGTACCAACGCCAAAAAAATAGTTTTCGCAGAAGCAGATCATTTAGATGTATTGAAAGCTGCACAGATCGTTCATGAAGAAGGTATTGCAATACCTATACTTTTGGGAAGAAAAGAGATTATTCTTGAGCTTAAAAAAGAATTGGAGTTTGATGCAGACCTTGTTATTATCGATCCAATGTCAGAAGACTTTGATGAGCGTCATGTTCGTTATGCTACTAAATACTGGGAAAGTAGAAAAAGAAGCGGAGTTACTTTTTACAGTGCAAAGATAAAAATGCGCGAGCGTAATTATTTTGGTGCGATGATGGTTCTTGAAGGTGATGCGGACGGAATGGTTTCTGGTTATTCAAGAGCATATCCTACAGTAGTAAAACCAATTTTAGAAGTTATCGGTAGGGCAACTGGGGTTAAAAAAGTAGCTACGGTGAATATTATGATAACCGAAAGAGGTCCTTTATTTTTAGCGGATACTTCTATAAATATAGAGCCTAATGCAGAAGAATTGGCAGACATTGCACAAATGACGGCCAATGTAGCGTCAACTTTTGGTTTTGACCCTGTACTTGCAATGTTGAGTTATGCCAATTTTGGCTCGTCAACGCATCCTAATGCCAAAAAAGTTAGGGAAGCGGTTCGTATTCTTCATGAAACTGCGCCCGATTTGGTTGTAGATGGTGAAATTCAAACAGATTTCGCGCTGAATAAAGAGTTGCATGAAAGCAAGTTCCCGTTTTCAAAATTAGCGGGTAGAAAGGTGAATACCTTAATTTTTCCGAATTTGGAATCTGCTAACATTACTTACAAGTTATTAAAAGAGTTAAACGGTGCAGACTCAATAGGACCTATTATGGTTGGTTTAAGAAAAGCAGTTCACATTATGCAGTTGGGGGCAAGTGTAGATGAAATTGTGAATATGGCTGCCATTGCAGTAATAGATGCGCAAGAGAGAGAAAGAAGAAAGAAAGCAAAAAGTTCAAAATAAATTTTATTAAAAATAATTTAGCAAGTAAGGGAAATCGGTAATTATACTTATTTCCCTTTTTAATTTTTAAGATTATGATACATCACTTAAGAGGAAAATTAGTAGAGAAAAACCCAACTCACGTAATTATTGAATGTGGTGGTGTTGGCTATTTTGTAAATATTTCTTTAAATACTTTTTCAAAGCTTCCAGAGCAGGAAAATATCTCTGTATTTACACACCTACAAGTGAAAGAAGATTCGCACACACTGTTTGGTTTTGTGGAGAAATCCGAGCGAGAAATATTTAGGTTGTTGCTGTCGGTTTCTGGTATTGGCTCAAGTATAGCAAGAACCATGCTTTCTTCTATGTCACCATCTCAAGTAAGGGATGCTATCGCAAATGGAGATGTTGCTGCTATACAGGCCGTAAAAGGGATCGGTGCCAAAACCGCACAAAGGGTAATTTTGGATCTTAGGGATAAGGTCTTAAAAGTTTACGATATAGACGAACTTTCGTTAAGTACAAACAATACAAATAAAGATGAAGCGTTATCTGCTTTAGAAGTTCTAGGCTTCGCACGTAAACAATCAGAGAGGGTTGTCGATAAAGTGCTAGGTCAAGATGCTTCTCTAAGCGTAGAGAATATAATTAAACTCGCGCTCAAAAATTTGTAATAAGTTTGAAAAACGGGGTAACTAAATTTCTTAAAATTTCTTTTAAGCACATCTTTGTATTCTTTATGTTTTTTGGTTCCATAACTGCGGTGGTGGCACAAGAGACTGAAGAGCAGGAGATTGATTCTGTAAAAACTGGTTTTGATTTAGGAAGGATCCTAATTGAAAATCCAGATAGTATTGTTTCCAGGTATATTTATGATCCAGAAATGGATAGATATATCTATAATGAGAGTGTTGGCGATTTTAACATTGGATATCCGATTATTCTTACACCTGATCAATATTTTAAACTGATTCAAGAAGAGGGTATAAAATCTTACTTCAAAGAAAAATCTGATGCTTATTCGGGTAAAAAAGAAGGAAGTGAAGAGGCTCGAAAAAATTTACTGCCTAATTTTTATGTTAACAATGATTTCTTTTCTACCATTTTTGGTGGAAATACCATTGAGATAATACCACAAGGATCCGTGGCGATGGATTTGGGCGTTATTTGGCAAAAGAATGATAATCCTTCTTTATCCCCAAGAAATAGAACTAACCTATCGTTCGATTTTGATCAGCGTATTAGTCTTAGTATGTTGGGTAAAATCGGTGAACGCTTACAAGTAACGGCAAATTACGACACCGAGGCAACTTTCGATTTTCAAAACATCGTAAAGCTCGATTATACACCTACCGAAGATGATATTATTCAATCTATAGAAGTGGGTAACGTTAATATGCCTCTTAATAGTTCGCTAATATCGGGAGCCCAAAGTTTATTTGGTGTAAAAACAAAATTACAATTTGGTAAAACATCTGTAACGGCTGTTTTTTCTGAACAACGATCTCAAAATAACACTGTAGTTGCCCAAGGTGGTGGAACTGTAAATGAATTCTCTTTATCTGCATTGGATTATGATGAAAACAGACACTTCTTCCTATCACAGTATTTTAGGGATAATTATGATAATGCACTTTCGTCTTACCCATATATACAGAGTCAAGTTCAAATTACCCGTATAGAGGTTTGGATTACGAATAGAACGCAACAAACATTGAATGTACGTAATGTTGTGGCTATTCAAGATTTAGGTGAGGCAAATATTACTAAGACCAGGGTCGGTCAAAATAATGGTAGTGCTGGCGGATTTTTTAATGGTCCTGCCGATTTAAGACCTAGAAACAACGCCAATGATTACGATCCTGCCTTGATACTTACAGGAAATGGAGCGTTAAACGATAACATTAGGGAGATTGCTACGGTAGAAAGCGGATTTAATGATGCTAGTTTTGCCGCTGGTTATACACCTAACCAAGGTTTTGATTATGCATACTTGGAAAATGCAAGAAAACTAGAAGAAGGAAGAGATTTTGATTATGATTCACAGCTAGGGTATATTTCTTTAAACCAACGACTAAGTAATGATGAGGTTTTGGGGGTTGCTTACCAATATACGTTTCAAGGGCAGGTTTATCAAGTAGGTGAATTTGCGAATGGAGGAATTGAAGCTACAACAGTAACTCAAGACGTAAGTACGGTTATTGAAAACAATACCTTAATACTTAAACTTCTTAAAAGTAATATTACCAACATTACTGATCCTATTTGGGATTTGATGATGAAGAATATCTATGCAACAGGGGCTTATAGTTTAAGTGAAGAAGATTTTAAGATGAACATCTTATATTCTGATCCTACGGCAAGAAATTATATTACACCCATAGAAGAAGGACCCGGTTCTGGTTGGCCCGAAGGTTTAGAGGAAGATATATTATTGAACGTCTTTAATTTAGATAGGTTAAATGTCTATAATGATATTCAGCCTGGTGGAGATGGTTTCTTTGATTTTATTAGTGGGCAAACCATTGATGTGCAGAACGGGCGTATAATATTTACCACGGTAGAACCTTTTGGAGAATATTTATATGAAAAATTGGAAAATGGTAACAGTGGTCAGTACGATGTAACATCTGGCTATAACGCCAATCAAGAGCAGTATGTATTCAGAGATATGTATGCCTTGACCAAAACAGCTGCTCTGCAAGATCCCGAAAAAAATAAGTTCTTATTAAAAGGTACATATAAATCAGAAGGTAGTAACGGTATTTCTATTGGTGCATTCAATGTGCCACAGGGTTCTGTAACGGTTACCGCTAACGGAAGAACTTTACAAGAAGGTATAGATTATACGGTAAACTATCAATCGGGTACGGTTCAAATTTTAGATCCAAGTTTAGAGGCTTCAAATGTGCCTATTAATATATCCGTAGAGAATAATGCAGTTTTCGGGCAGCAAACGCGTCGTTTTACTGGTGTTAATGTAGAGCATCAGTTTAATGAGAAATTTGTATTAGGCGGTACATTGTTAAACCTGAACGAACGACCCTTAACTCAGAAATCTACATACGGAGTGGAGTCTGTAAACAATACCATTTTTGGGTTGAACACTAACTTTTCTACAGAGGTTCCTTTTTTAACCCGTATGGTAAACAAGTTACCTAATATAGATACCGATGTGCCTTCTAATATTTCCGTTAGGGCAGAAATGGCGGCTTTAATACCTAGCTCACCTAAAAATGCCGATTTTGAAGGGGAAACTACCACATATTTAGATGATTTTGAAGGTGCACAGGCATTAATAGATATTAGAGCCTCGCTTGGGTGGTCGCTCTCTAGTATGCCTTTGGAATTTGGTAATGATGATCAATCTTTTGGTAGTTCTCCAGAAGATGCAAATAACTTACTTAATGGTTATGGCAGGGCAAAATTGTCTTGGTATACTATTGATCCTATTTTTTATACTACGCAAAGGCCTTCTACTATTAGTGATGATGATCTTTCCACCAACGCTACGCGTAGGGTGTATATAGATGAAGTTTTTCCAGAGACTGATCAGGCTCAAGGGCAAACACAGGTTCAAACTACCTTGGATATGGTGTATTATCCAGAAGTAAAAGGGCCTTACAATAATAATCCCGATTTTGAGACCGAAGCTCCGTCTGAAAAATGGGGTGGTATGATGCGTTCATTGAGTAGTACCGATTTTGAACAGAGTAATGTGGAATTTGTTCAGTTTTGGGTCATGGATCCATATGTAGACGGTATTGCAAATGGAGCAGGTGAGTTGGTGCTAAATTTAGGTAATATATCGGAAGATATTTTGCGCGATGGTAAAAAGCAATACGAAAACGGATTACCAGGTGTTGACAGTAACGATTTTGTTTCTCCAACTTCATGGGGTGAGGTGCCCGCTACACAGTCATTAGTATATGCTTTTGATGCAGACGAAAATAATAGAGTTTTACAGGATATAGGTTTTGATGGTTTGGATGATGCGCGTGAAGCCGATGTATATTCCAATAACGATGGTGATGACCCCGCATTGGATAACTATGTATATTATTTAAATAGGGAAGGTAGCATATTAGAAAGATATCAAGACTTCAATAATCCACAAGGTAACTCTCCTGTTTCGGTTACAAATACCGATAGAGGTTCTACAACCCTACCTGATGTAGAAGATATTGATAGGGATTTAACCATGAATACGGTGAATAGTTATTATGAGTATAGAATTACCATAAAACCCAATACTACAATTAATGACGAGTATGTAACCGATATTATTGAAGGCACGGCTAGTGGTGAACCAAGAATTTTAAATGGAGACGAGGTTAATTACCGTTGGATCCAATATAAGATTCCGTTAAGTGACTTTACCGATGCAGTGGGTGGTATTACAGATTTTAGGTCTATTAGTTTTATGCGTATGTATATGACAGGTTTCAATAGCCCTACTATTCTACGTTTTGCAACATTGGATTTGGTTAGGGGAGATTGGCGTACATATACCAATACGTTACAAGATACTGATATCGATAGTGATCCAACTGATGATGGTACCACTTTAGATGTAAATACGGTAAATATTGAAGAGAATAGCAGTAGAACACCTATACCTTATGTGTTGCCACCTGGGGTTGTTAGGGAGCAGTTGAACAACAACAATACTATTATTCGCCAAAATGAACAGTCTCTTTCTTTAACGGTATCTAATTTAGAGTCTGAAGATTCTAGAGGGGTATTCAAAAATTTGAATGTAGACATTCGTCAATATGAGAAATTGAAAATGTTTATTCATGCTGAAAAAATTGTGGATAGTGATTATGCAGATTCATCAACTCCTTTGGTTGGTTTCTTAAGAATGGGTACAGATTTTACCCAGAACTACTACCAAATAGAATTGCCTTTGGAGTTCACCCCTTTTACAGCGGTATCCGACGAAGAAATATGGCCGGAGAACAATGAGATGAATATTGAGTTGAGCGATTTGACCAAAGTGAAATCGCAATGGATCGCAGATGGTGATTTAGATGATGTTCGGTTCTTTGAGATTGACAACGGGGAAGTAATTCCGGTTGGTGAGTTCGATGTTCGTACCCCAGGTAGACTTCGTATCGGTATTAAAGGTAACCCATCTTTAGGTAGTATACGTACTATGATGGTAGGTGTAAAGAATCAAGATATTTTACCGGCAAGAGGAGAGGTATGGTTTAATGAACTTCGTCTTGCAGGATTGGATAATAATGGTGGTTGGGCAGCAATTGCTGCGATAGATGGTAATATTGCCGATTTTGCAAATTTTAGTGCAACCGGTAGTAAAAGTACTTCTGGTTTTGGTTCCATAGATCAAATGCCCAATGAACGTGCCCGTGAAGATGCAATTTCTTATGATGTGGTTACCAATGTTAATGTAGGTCAATTGCTTCCGAAGAAATGGGGAATTCAGTTGCCTTTTAATTATGGGGTTTCCGAGCAATTGATAACTCCTGAGTTTGATCCTGTGTATGATGATCTTAAATTAGAAGATAGAATTGCTGCCGAAGATACCCAAGAAGGTAAAGATGAGGTTCTGGAACAAGCGGAAGACTATACAAAACGAACCAGTATCAATTTAATAGGCGTAAGAAAAGATAGAGGAGAAGAGGCAGATGCCAATTTCTATGATATAGAAAACTTCACCCTTAACTACAGTTATAATGAAACTAACCATAGAGACTTTGAAATTGCCGAGTTAAAAGAGCAAAGTGTCAATACCGGTTTTGTATATAATCATAGTTTTGATCCTGTTGAAGTGGCGCCATTTGCTAAAAAAGACTCCCTTTTTACAGGTAAGTATTGGAAATGGTTAAAAGACCTTAATTTAAATTTATTGCCATCAAACATTGGGGTTACCTCTAATATCAATAGGCAGTTTAATGCGCAGCGCTTTAGAGATGTGTATACCGATGGTGAGGATAGATTGGAGTTGCCAGAATTGCAACAGCGTAACTATTTGTTCAATTGGCAATATGCTATAAATTATAATTTAACTAAATCGCTACGTTTGAATTTGACAGGTTCTAACAACAATATCGTTAGAAATTACCTTAACGAAGATGAACCTTTGGAATCTACGGATCGTATTATGAATGAATTGGGTATGTGGGACGGTTTCTTCGATGTTGGAGAACCTAATAGACATTCGCAACAAATGCAATTGAATTATGAAGTGCCTTTTTCAAAGATTCCTGCATTAGACTTTATTAGCACACAATATTCGTATACTAGTAATTTTGATTGGCAAAGAGGTGGTGATGCATTATTTGAAGTAGCCGGCGAATATATCAATACCGTACAAAATGCAAATACACATACGTTAACGTCTTCATTGACCATGCAAAAGTTCTATGATATGTTAGGACTTAAAAAACGCGAAGCGCCTAAAGCAAATTCAAGAGGACCAATAAGAAGGGATAAATCTGGAGCGTTAGCGGAAGATCAGGAAAAAATAAAAAGTAAAACAAGTGACCTGTTCAATACAGTGGTTGATATTGTAACCATGGTAAAAAGGGTGAACTTGAATTATAGCGAAAATAATGGTACGGTGCTTCCGGGGTATACACAATCTGTAGGTTTTGTAGGTACAACTAAGCCTACTATAGGTTTCTTGTTCGGTAGTCAATCAGATGTTCGTTATGAGGCGGCAAGAAATGGATGGTTAACTGGGTTTGAAGATTTCAACGAGCAATTCATCCAAAGAACAAATAAACAACTGAATATTACCGCTACTGCGCAGCCAACTAAGGATATTACTATTGACTTGGTGGCAGACAGGCAATACTCTGACAGTTATCAAGAAAACTTTAATGTTGTTGATCAAGAGTATAACCTACAGTTGGGTAATAACTATGGTAGTTTCAGTATCTCTACAATGATGATCGGTACTGCGTTTGGTAAAAGTGATGAGTTTGACTCCAGTACTTTTCAACAGTTTAAAGATAATAGAATCACAATTGCCAATAGATTGGTGTCAGATAGATCACAGCCTATTGGTGATCTTGATGAAGACGATTTTCCAGAATTATACGGTAAAACGCAACAAGAGGTATTGTTACCAGCGTTTTTTGCTGCGTATACCGGGCAAGATGCTGAGCGTGTAAACTTAGATACATTTAGAGATATTCCTATTCCTAACTGGAACATTAAGTACACCGGTTTGATGAAGAGTAAGTGGTTTAAAAAGAAATTCAAGCGTTTTTCATTGAGTCATGGGTATCGTGCATCATATAGTATAAACTCGTACCAAACAAACTTAGAGAAGGTACAGTTGCTTAAAGATAATCCGGGTGAGTTTGCAATAAATGAAGAGAATCTCGATATTCTACCCGATTTGATTTTGAACAATGTAGTACTTACGGATCAATTTAATCCGTTGATACGTGTAGATTTTGAAATGATCAATTCGGTAAGTGTGTTGGCAGAGGTTAGAACAGATAGAGCATTGTCATTAAGTTTTGATAATGATTTAATGACCGAGATCAATGGTAAGGAATATACCGTTGGACTGGGATACAGATTTAAAGATGTAAAATTCGTGACCAACATTGGTGGTAATAAGACTAGGTTGAAGGGCGATTTAAATTTAAAGGCAGATGTTA
This sequence comes from Maribacter litoralis, assembly GCF_902506355.1. Lineage (NCBI taxonomy): Bacteria > Pseudomonadati > Bacteroidota > Flavobacteriia > Flavobacteriales > Flavobacteriaceae > Maribacter > Maribacter litoralis. Next base: position 2,410,121 of record NZ_LR733271.1, read on the forward strand.
CCCTGCGTGATAATATAACTATCATTAGAAATTTAGATATCAATAATAATCAAATTACTTCTGGTCAAAATTTGATGTCCTTAAAGTTTACTGCAGATTATGCGTTAAGTAAGAGTTTAAATGCATTGTTCTTTTATGATCACTCTTTCTCTAAATTCGCTGTTTCTACAGCCTTTCCGCAAACAACTATTAATACAGGATTTACAATTCGTTATAATTTCGGTAATTAATAAGGCTGTTTAATAAAAGTTGCCTGTAATAATTATGTAGACTTTTAAACAAACTACAACATGGGTAATTATTTTGATAACCTTAGTTGAAAACTTTACATTTGCCGAAGTAAAAAAATAATTAAAGAACATAATGAACATACCAGCTGAATTAAAATATACAAAAGACCACGAATGGGTTAAGATAGATGGTGATATTGCTACGGTAGGTATTACAGATTTCGCACAAGGTGAATTAGGTGATATTGTTTATGTAGAAGTGGACACTTTAGATGAAACTTTAGATCGTGAGGCTATTTTTGGAACTGTTGAAGCGGTAAAAACGGTATCTGATTTATTCTCTCCTTTATCTGGTGAAATAGTTGAATTCAATGAAGGTTTAGAAGATGAGCCGGAAAAAGTGAATTCAGATCCTTATGGTGAAGGATGGATGGTAAAAATTAAGTTCAGTGACGCAAGTGAGCTAGAAGATTTGCTAAGCGATGTTGCGTATAAAGAGATTATAGGTGGTTAAAAACACTTTTTTTAAAGTACTTTTTGTAAGCTGGATCATGTTCGTAACATTTTCCAGCTTATTTTCTTTATCAGGTGTTGGTACCTCTAGGTTCAATATACCGCATATGGATAAAGCTGTACATTTTACTTTTTACTCGGTTATGGTAGTTCTGGGGTACATGGCAATAAGGAATAAAACCGACCAACTCGAGAAGCGATCTAAGTTGTTGTGGTACATTGTTTTATTTGCTGTAATATACGGCATAATTATTGAGGTATTACAACATGTATTAACGACGGATAGGCATGGTGATCCTTTTGATGCATTGGCAAATTCAATAGGAGCATTTGTAGGAATGTTTGTAATAAGATTTCTGTTTTTTAGAACACCGTCGTTAAAATGAAAATTTTAGTTGCATTTTTATGGATTAATTAGTTAAATTAGCAATCACTAAATTGAATATATATGGAACCTAAAAAGAATCCAAAGGCGGATTTAACAAAGAACAGCAGTCTTTATTTCGTTATCGGTTTATTTGTAGTAATGTTATTTACTTTTATAGCATTTGAATGGAAAACCTATGATGAGGTAAATGATTATGATATTTCTATGAATGTGGATGATCTTTTAGATGAAGAAGTTCCAATGACAGAACAGATCAAAACTCCACCACCTCCACCGCCACCAGCTGCACCAGAAATTATTGAAGTTGTAGAAGATGAAGAAGAGGTTGAAGAAACTGTAATCGAGTCTACGGAAACTAGTCAAGAAGAAGAAATCGTTGAGGTTGAAGACGTTGTCGTAGAAGAAATCGAAGAGGATGTAGATGTACCTTTCGCAGTTATTGAAGATGTACCTGTATTTCCTGGTTGTGAAAACGAAAGCGATAAAAGAGCTTGTTTCAACAAAATGATTCAAAAGCACATTGGTAAAAACTTCCGTTATCCTGAAATTGCTCAAGAAATGGGTGTTCAAGGTAGAGTTAGTGTAATGTTCGTAATACAGAAAGACGGTAGTATTGGTAACGTTAGAATGCGTGGTCCAGATAAAAACCTAGAAAAAGAAGCTGCTAGAATTATCAGTAAGTTACCAAAGATGACTCCTGGTAAGCAAAGAGGTAGAGCTGTTCGTGTTCCTTTTAGTATTCCGATCAACTTTAAGTTACAATAAGATTATATTAGTATTTATATGTAAAAAGACCCTGAGCTTTGCTCAGGGTCTTTTTTTTGCTCTAAACTTTTTTAATGAATACCCGTACAAACATCAACGGTAATTGGAGTTTTCTGCTATTTCTTTTTAAGTGCAAATTGTAGCTCCTTCAATAAAGCTAGAAATAAAGGTTTTAGGTTGCAGAAATATGACTAGGGCGTTATCTTTGCAGACCTATTTTAAAAAGTATGAAGACGGCCGTTGGTTCGGCAAAGAATAGTGCATTTGCATTGATTTTTGCCGATTTTAAGGAGATTACTAAAGCTAGATTAGCTATAAGTGTCGTTTTTTCATCCATTGCAGGTTATTTTTTAGGTGCTTACGAAATTCAATGGACACAAGTGCTGTTATTGGCATTTGGCGGCTATTGTATGGTTGGGGCCAGTAATGCCTATAACCAGGTCATAGAAAAAGATTTGGACGCTTTAATGAAGCGGACACAAAATAGACCGATTCCAGCTGGGCGCATGTCTGTGAATATTGCCATGACCGTAGCAATTGTTCTTACAGTATTGGGGGTATTGTCTCTTTATCTATTAAACTCCAAAACTGCCATGTTCGGTGCTATTTCAATATTTCTATATACAAGCGTGTACACACCTTTAAAAACGATAACGCCATTGGCGGTATTTGTTGGTGCTATACCAGGTGCTATTCCTTTTATGTTGGGCTGGGTTGCAGCTACCGATGATTTTGGAATAGAACCCGGTACGTTATTTATGATTCAATTTTTTTGGCAGTTTCCACATTTTTGGGCGTTAGGTTGGATGTTAGATGAAGATTATAAAAGTGGTGGTTTTAAAATGCTTCCAACAGGCAAAAAAGACGCGGCAACGGTGCTTCAGATAATAATGTATACTATTTGGATGATGGCGGTTTCGATAATTCCCGTATTTGGTATAACCGGTAGATTGCATTTATCGATTGTTTCTGCGGTAATTGTCTTTTTAATGGGGGCTGTAATGTTGGGTTATGCTTTTCAGTTATATAGAAAAAGGGATAATGTATCCGCAAGAAAATTAATGCTTGCAAGTGTTAGTTATATAACGTTGATGCAAATAGTATATGTAGTAGATAAATTTTTAGCTTAATTATGGATTTAACACAAGGAACGGAAGCAGAGAAAAGAGCTAGGGCAAAAAAAATGATGCTCTGGTTCGGTATTATAAGTCTTCTAATGAGTTTTGCAGGTTGGACAAGTGCTTATATCGTAAGTCGCTCAAGAGAAGATTGGATTAGTGAAATTCAATTGCCGAATGCTTTTTTATATAGTACCATCGTCATTATCATTAGTAGCTTTAGTTATATGCTTGCAAAAAAAGCTATTAAAGATGGTGAAGGTGCCAGTGGTACTAAATGGCTTTGGATAACGTTAGGTTTAGGTATTCTATTTGTGTTACTTCAGTTTTCTGGTTTTTCACAAATGGTTGCTCAAGGATATTATTTTACGGGACCAACAAGTGGTATTAAAGTATCCTTTGTATTTTTAATAGCAATGGTGCATGTTGTGCATGTTGTAGCAGGTATGATATCTTTATTGGTGGTATTGTATAATCAAAACAAAGGAAAATATAGTCCAGAGGACTATTTAGGTGTTACCTTAGGGGCTACATTTTGGCATTTTTTAGATTTATTATGGATCTATTTAGTGTTATTTATGTTCTTTGTAAAATAAAAATTGAATCAAAATTAGTTTTGGGGCAAATTGCGTTTTTAAATAGTTCAAAAAGATGTAAATTTGCTAAAGTTTTATTAAAACGATAAATAATTATATGAATTCTACGGTGACTACGGGAACGGAAACAAGCGTATGGGGCGGAGGTAATCAACCCTTAGGAGCAAGCTATGGTAAAATGATGATGTGGTTTTTCATTGTTTCGGATGCTTTGACTTTCTCTGGATTTTTAGCAGCTTACGGCTTTTCAAGATTTAAGTTTATTGAAACATGGCCAATTGCGGACGAGGTGTTTACACACGTTCCTTTCTTTCATGGTAATTATCCCATGATTTATGTGGCTTTTATGACTTTTGTTTTAATTATGTCTTCTGTAACTATGGTATTAGCTGTAGATGCAGGTCATAAGATGAAGAAAAATGCCGTTATCTGGTACATGTTCGCTACCGTTATCGGAGGTATTATTTTCGTAGGTTCTCAAGCATGGGAATGGGGTACTTTTATAAAAGGTGATTACGGTGCCTTAGAAACTAAAGGTGGTAGAATATTACAGTTTGTAAAAGCTGATACAGGAGAAAGAGCAGCTATATCCGATTTCGCAGCATCGATTCCCGATTCAAGAGTTGTGCATGAAAGAAAGAACGGTATTTGGTTTTATCAAGAACCAGGTCTTACAAGCGTTTCTTTAAAAGAAGTGGTTGAAGGTTTTAAGGCTGATTCTAATATTTTGATCAGAACCGAGACGATTAATGAAGAAGGTGAAAAAACACTTTTAGACAGAAAAGCTTCTTTGGCTAAATTGGCAGATGCTACCCAAGTGGTGGAAGGTGCTAACTTAATTCATAATGAATACGGTAGCAGATTATTTGCTGACTTCTTTTTCTTCATCACAGGTTTTCACGGTTTCCACGTATTTTCCGGTGTAGTGATCAATATTATTATTTGGTTTAATGTTATTCTTGGTACATACGAAAGAAGAGGGCATTATGAAATGGTAGAAAAAGTTGGTTTATACTGGCACTTTGTAGATTTAGTTTGGGTATTCGTATTTACCTTTTTCTACTTGGTATAATCCTTTTAACAAAAAACAGCATTACTGTAAATAGAATTTTAGATTAAAGTAACATGGCAGACGGACATAAATTAGAGATTTTTAGAGGGCTTGTAAAGTTCAAATCTAACACACAGAAAATCTGGGGAGTATTGGCTTTTTTGACGTTGATAACCGCCGTAGAAGTAGTTTTAGGTATCATTAAACCAGAGTCGTTAACAGATACTTATGTACTTGGAATGAAATTGATCAACTGGGTATTTATTATTTTGACCTTGGTTAAGGCATATTATATAGCATGGGATTTTATGCACTTGCGTGATGAAAAATCTTCTTTACGAAGAGCTATAGTCTGGACTCCGATTTTCTTAGTAGTTTATTTGACCTTCATTCTCTTGGTAGAAGCAGATTATATTTATAATGTTTACAAGGATGGTTTTATAAGTTGGAACTTCTAGGTTATAATTAACAATATTAAAAGACGGTTTTAAAACCGTCTTTTTTATTTTTGTATACTTTGTATTCAAAGTTTATTACATTGAAAACTATAGTGTATTTCAATAACTTGCCTTTCTAATTTATGAAAAAGACTTTTGTTCTTGTTGTCTTGTTTGTGCTTCCTATAGTAGCATATATGTTCTTTGCTTCTGGGGTTACTAACTTTGGTAAATTGTCTCAGTTGACCAAGAATGTTCAAGAACTGAACTTCTCTTCTGAAACCCAGTTAAAAGATAAAATTACGGTATTGGGTTTCTTAGGCTCTAATGTAGAAGGTAGAAAGGGCAATGCCTTTAACTTAAATCAAAAGATATATAAGCGCTTCTACGAGTTTAACGATTTTCAATTTGTTATGATGGTTGCTCCAGAAGATAAACCTCAAGTAGAAGAGCTTAAAAAGGAGTTGGCAACTTTAGCCGATAATGACAAGTGGAAATTTGTTTACGCAAATAGCGAACAAATAAATACTCTTTTTACTAGTCTAAAGACCGATATTGAATTAGATACTAAAAATAGTAGCCCTTATGTTTTTATCATAGATAAAGACTTGACTTTAAGAGGTAGGTCTGATGATGAAGATGACGGAACCAAATATGGCTTTAATTCAAATTCTGTTGCGGATTTAAATAATAAGATGGTAGATGATATTAAAATTATTTTGGCTGAATATCGACTTGCCTTAAAAAAGAATAATGCAGATAGATCTAAATAATGAATAAAAAATACACATACGTTTGGGTTTCGTTAATTGTTCTAATCTTTGGAATCATTGTAATTCCAAGAATAGTAAATAGATTATCTGATGGTTCGGTAGTTGAAAATGACCGTTTAAATACATCTAGCGAAATTGAAAACGAGAAACTTGGTTACATTTTGCTTAATGGTAAACGTAGAAGAGTACCTTCTTTTCAATTTATAAATCAAGATAGTATTCAAGTTTCGGATAAGGAATATTTGGGTAAAGTATATGTTGTAGATTTCTTTTTTACAAGATGTCCAAGTATTTGCCCGGTGATGACAACGAATTTGGTGAACATTCAAAAACATTTTGAAAACGAAGAAGACTTCGCTATAGCATCTTTCAGTATTACCCCAAAATTTGATACCCCAGAAGTACTAAGGGAATATCAGGAAAAGTATAATATACAAGAAGGTAATTGGAATTTAATGACAGGTGACCAAGAAGCTATTTATGATCTTGCAAATGCCGGTTTCAATATCTTTGCTGCAGAAATGCCAGATGCACCTGGTGGGTTTGAGCATTCGGGTTTATTTGCTTTGGTTGATAAAGAGGGCTATTTAAGATCTAGAATAGATGAGTTCGGAAATCCTATTGTATATTACCGCGGTGCTATTTTGGAGGAAAAAGGAACCAATGATCATGGTGAAACGGAAGAAATAGGTATACTTAAAGCCGATATAAAAAAGTTGTTAGAAGAATAAGAGTACAGATATGCAAGGGAAGGTTCAAAACGAAAAAAAATTTAATAGGCTTATCGCAGTGGTTTCTATAATTATACCCATAGTTGTAGCGGTGCTATTTGGGGTTAAATTACCCAATGTCGAACCTTTGTCATTTTTACCTCCTATTTATGCTGCTATAAATGGTTTAACGGCAGTTTTACTTTTAGTGGCTGTATGGGCTATAAAAAATGGTAATGAAAAATTACACCAGAATTTAATGACAACCAATATTGTGTTGTCCTTGTTATTTCTGGTAATGTATATTGCTTACCACATGACTTCCGATTCAACGAGTTACGGTGGAGATGGTGCAATTAAATATGTGTATTATTTTATTTTGATAACACATATCGTATTGTCTATCGCATTGATCCCTTTAGTGTTAAAAACCTATGCGATGGCTTATTTGGGCAAGTTTGAAGATCATAGGGCCTTGGCAAAATATACCTTTCCTATATGGTTATATGTTGCTGTTACCGGTGTAGTGGTTTATTTAATGATATTTCCTTATTATGCATACTAAACAAATATTTTGGATTTTGGCACTGGTTGTTTTTTTGGCTCCAATAGATGTTGAAGCTCAATGTGCGATGTGCAGGGCAGTTCTGGAAAGTGAATCTACCGGAAAGGCTGCAGAAGGAATAAATAACGGTATAGTTTATTTAATGGCAGTACCCTATGTTTTGGTCGCTGGTCTTTTCTATTTTATCTACAGAAAAATGAGAGCTTAATACTCATTCTTAATTTTTTTAAAAAAAACTGTAACATTTTCATTATTGGTTAGTCTTATGATTGTGTGACACTTGTGTTACGCTCATCAATCAATCATACTAATCAATCAATCTTATGTTCGATCTTGAACGTTGGCAAGAAATTTTCGATACTATTCGCAAGAATAAACTACGTACTTTTCTTACCGGTCTTTCCGTAGCTTCCGGCATTTTCATTCTGGTTATCTTATTGGGTTTTGGTCAGGGCATGCAAAATGGTATCGCCAAAGAGTTTGAGCAAGATGCGGCTACAAGTGTTTGGGTTTGGCCTGGTGTAACTACAATTGGTTATAAGGGTATGAACCCCGGCAGACCTATTCAGTTTAGAAACGAGAATTATGATATGGCCGGTGTTTTGTTTCAGGAACAAATTGAAAACAAATCACCTAGATTATTTGTTAGAGATGTATTTGTCAATTATGGTAGCGAATCGTTAGCATATAATGTGCAAGGGGTTTCACATCAATTTCAGTTTATAGAGAATGAGTTTATGACCCTTGGCAGATTTCTTAATCAGCAAGATGGTGATACAAAAGCCAAAGTTGCCATTATCAGCAACAAGATAAATAGGGAGGTATTTCATGAATTGGAAAGTCCTATCGGCGAGTATTTGGATTTGTCCGGTATTCCTTTCAAGATTGTTGGGGTATATGGTGATATTGGCGGGGAACGTGAAGAAGATAGAATATACATTCCCGTAAGTACTGCACAACAAGTTTTCAATGGGGCTGATCGTTTAAACAACCTTAGTTATACACTTCCACCAATGGAAGACTTTGAAGCGGCGGTACAGCAATCCATCAAATTTAAGAACGACTTAAAGTCTTATTTGCAAAAAGTACATACGGTAGCTCCAGAAGATACTAGTGCAATACAAGTGTACAACCCTATGGAAGAGGCTAAACGTTTTTATGCCTTAATGGGGGGTATAAAATTCTTCTTTTGGTTTGTAGGGGTATGTACCATTATAGCTGGTATTGTTGGGGTAAGTAACATTATGCTGATAGTGGTTAAAGAACGCACTAGAGAGATAGGAATTCGAAAAGCGCTAGGTGCAAAACCATGGTCTATTGTAGGTATGATTTTGCACGAAGCCATTTTTATTACTGCAATTGCCGGTTTTACGGGACTTATTTTGAGTATGGGGTTACTGGAAATCGTAGGTCCGCATGTAGAAGTAGATTATGTTTTAAATCCGTCAGTGAATTTCAATGTGGCTTTAACAACAGTTTTTGTGCTGATCGTAGCAGGTGCTATTGCTGGGTTTTTTCCGGCTTGGAGGGCTGCCAAAATCCATGTGATAGAAGCGCTTCGTGATGAATAGTTTAAAAGAATTAGGTGTAATTAATAAGATATGACCAATGTTCAATAGAGACCGATGGAAGGAAATCTTGGAAGTTTTATCTAGTAATGTTTTTAGAACATTGGCTACCTCTTTTGGTGTGGGTTGGGGAATTTTTATTTTGATTATTCTACTGGCCGCTGGTAAAGGTCTTGAGAACGGTATTAGAGCAGATTTTGGAGATATAGCTACAAATACAATGTTCATGTGGTCAAGGAATACTACAATGCCCTACAAAGGATTGCCTAAAGGAAGGCGTTTTAGTTTTAAACTGGAAGATGTACAAGCTATCAAAGACAATGTACCCAATTTACGCTTTATATCTCCTCGTAATCAATTAGGCGGTTTTAGAGGGTCGAATAATGTGGTTCGCGGATTGCGTACAGGAGCGTTTAATGTATATGGAGATTATCCTGAAATTATTAAACAAGAACCTATGACCATAACCTCGGGTAGGTTCGTTAACCATAATGATATTCAAGATAAAAGAAAGGTTGCCGTTATTGGCGGCGGAGTAAGAAATGAACTTTACGATAAAGGTGAAACGGTATTAGGTACTTATATAAAAATACAGGGTGTCAACTTTATGGTTGTGGGTACGTACCAAAAGAAAGATGATGGTGGAGGTGAAGAAGGTCAAAAAGAAATTTATGTGCCGTTCACTGCTTTTTCACAAGCTTTTAATACCAGTAATGATGTGGGTTGGATGGCCATTACGGCCAATGATGGTAGCTCTATATCTAACCTTAAGGAAAAAATAGTGGGTGTAGTGAAGGAGAAAAGAAAGGTTCATCCAGATGATAAGCGTGCGGTAGGGTACTTTGACCTATACGAACAGTTTAACCGAGTTGAAAGTTTGTTTGGCGCGCTACGTTGGGTAGCTTACTTTGTGGGTGTACTGGTTTTACTTTCAGGAATTATTGGGGTAAGTAATATTATGCTTATCGTCATAAAAGAACGAACAAAAGAAATAGGTATTCGTAGAGCATTGGGCGAAGCACCTTGGTCCATAAAAAAGCAGATTTTAATGGAATCTATATTTCTAACCATCATTTCAGGAATGATCGGTATTGTTTTCGGTGCGACATTTATTTATGGGGTAAATGCTGTGTTAGATTCCGTAGGTCCGGTAGATATGTTTATTAACCCAAGTGTAAGTTTGGCCGTTGTGGTCAGTGCACTGATTATTTTAGTGTTTTCTGGTTTACTGGCAGGTTTCATTCCTGCACAAAGTGCCATTAAGATCAGACCAATAGAAGCATTAAGAACAGAATAATTCATCAACAAAATTTAATCGATCATAAAATGAAAAAGTCAACAACTATTATTGTACTCCTGGTTATTGTTTTCGCCTTTGGCGGATCAATGTTTTACCTCTATTCAAAAAATGCGGAAGACCCTGTTGTCTATTTAACCGAAGAACCTACCAAACAAACTATTATTAAGAAAACGATGGCAACGGGTAGTATTCTTCCCTTAGAAGAGGTGCTAATAAAACCGAATATTTCTGGAGTAATAGAAAAGATATTTGTGGAAGGGGGAGACTATGTGAAATCGGGTGATTTATTATGTACGATAAAGGTAGTCCCCAATTTAAGTGCCTTGAACGATGCTAGAAATAATATTGACGAGGCTAAAATTGATTTAGATGATCAATTACGAAATCTAGAGCGACAAAAGGGCCTGTTCTCTAAAGGGGTAATTTCAAAGGTAGATCTAGAACGTGCCCAGGTAAGTTATGATCAATCTAAACAGTCTTATGCAGCAGCTAATAAAAGATATGATATTGTAAAAACAGGTACAACTTCAGGGTATGGTAATGCCGCCAATACACAGATTAGGGCTACGGTGAGCGGTATGGTCTTAGAAGTGCCGGTAGAGGTAGGTAACCAAGTTATTGAAAGCAATAATTTTAATGAGGGTACTACTATAGCCGCTATTGCAGATGTTGATAAAATGATTTTTGAAGGAAAGGTCGATGAGTCTGAAGTGGGTAAAATAAAAGAGGATCTCCCGTTAGAAATAACCGTTGGTGCAATTGAGGATAAAATTTTTGATGCCGTATTGGATTATATCGCGCCAAAAGGAAATGAAGAAAATGGAGCCATACAATTTGAAATAAAGGGAACGCTCAAAAAACAAGATTCGGTATTTATTAGAGCGGGTCTAAGTGCCAATGCCTCTATTATTTTGGCACGTGCAGATAGTGTTCTAGCTGTAAAAGAGGCCTTGGTTCAATTTGATGATAAAACCAAAAAGCCCTTTGTTGAAATCGAATCTGGCGATCAGCAATTTGAAAGACGTGATATCGAATTGGGTATTAGCGATGGTATTCATGTACAGATCAATTCAGGTATTGAGGAAGGGGAGAAAATTAAGGTGTGGAACGAGATAAAGCCCGATGAGCTTGCCGAGAATTAATAAAATAAAAAATATAGTTTAATTGATGTAACAAATTTATGACTGCATAGTCTAATGAATAGACAATGTAAAAATTGTTCAAAACAACAACCAACATGATTCAAATTAAAGATCTTCACAAGTCCTATAAAATGGGCAAGAATTCACTACATGTTCTTAAGGGAATAAACTTCAATGTCGAGGAAGGTGAGTTGGTAGCTATTATGGGTTCATCTGGTTCAGGTAAATCCACCCTATTAAACATTTTAGGGATGTTGGATAGTTCTGATTCCGGAGAGTATATACTGGATAATGTTCCAATCAAAAATCTAAATGAAACCAAGGCAGCTAGATATAGAAACAAGTTTTTAGGCTTTGTTTTTCAATCCTTCAATCTCATCAATTATAAAAGTGCTGCAGAGAATGTTGCCTTGCCTTTATATTACCAAAAAGTACCAAGAAAAGAACGTCAAGAAAAATCTTTAAAATACTTGGAGCAGGTTGGGTTGAAAGAATGGGCAGGTCATTTGCCAAGTGAGCTTTCTGGTGGTCAAAAACAACGTGTGGCCATAGCAAGGGCATTGGCGGCCGAACCCAAGGTATTACTTGCCGATGAGCCTACCGGGGCATTGGATAGTAAAACATCTTATGAGGTTATGGACTTGATACAGAAAATTAACGATGCTGGAAATACGATACTAATTGTTACGCACGAACCTGATATTGCCGATATGTGCAAGCGTATTGTTCATTTAAAGGATGGGATTATTATTGAGGATAAGAAAATAGAACAAGTAAGAGCCGAGCAGTATGTTTGATAGAGACATTTGGCAAGAAATATATCATAGTATAAGCAACAACAAGCTTAGAACTTTCCTGACCGGATTTTCCGTGGGCTGGGGTATATTTATTTTGGTACTGCTTTTAGCTTCTGTAAAAGGTATGCAGAATGGTTTTACCTTACAGTTCAACGATGATGCTACAAATTCAATTTTTGTTAGAACAGGAACGACCTCAATGGCATATGGAGGTTTTGAGGCCGGTAGAAGAGTTCAATTGACCAATGATGATATTGAATACATCAAAAGAAGTTTTCCAAATGATATAGAGTACATAAGCCCTCGAGTATATCAAAATACATCGGCACGTTATAAGAGCGAAACGGGTAGTTATAATATTCAGGCCGTTTACCCAGATCACCAGGCAATAGAAAAAACCATAGTCAATAAAGGACGATTCATCAATACCAATGACTTGCTTAATGCCTCAAAGGTTGCGGTGATTGGGAGAAAGGTAGAGGAGGACTTGTTTAAGAACGAAGACGCTATAGGTAAATTTGTAGAGTTCAACGGTCTCCCGTTTAGGGTGATCGGTACATTTACCGATGACGGTGATGATAATGCAGAACGTAACATCTATGCACCTACAAGTACTTACCAAAGAATGTACGGTCAAACAGATCATATTGATCAAATAGCATTGACCTATAACCCAAACTACGATCTAACCGAAGCACTTGCTTTTTCAGATAGATTGGAGAGTGTTTTTAAAAGAAGATTTAAAATAGCTCCACAAGACCAAGCGGGTATAAGAGTCTTTAATTACGCAGAGGTATTTGAGAATATCAGCAATTTTACTGGTGGGTTAGATGTTGCAGTAATTATCGTTGGTCTGTTGATTTTGTTATCGGGTATTGTTGGTATCGGTAATATCATGGTATTCATAATCAAGGAAAGAACAAAAGAAATAGGTGTACGTAAAGCTTTGGGAGCAGAGCCATGGTCAATTATAAAGCTTGTATTGTTCGAGTCTGTTTTTATAACGGCATTGTCAGGTTTTATTGGTTTGGGTATAGCAACAGGCTTATTGGCCGCCATTGGTCCAAATATTCAGACCGATGCTTTTGCAAATCCATCCGTAAGTATGTCTATGGTAGTAACAGCTACTATAATATTAGTAGTAGCAGGGGTGCTGGCAGGGTTGATTCCCGCAATGAAGGCAGCTAAAGTAAAACCGATCGTAGCATTAACCGATAAATAATATGTGGATACTAGATAGAGATTTATGGTCAGAGATTTTTGCCACATTAGGTAAAAACATGTTCCGGACATTTTTAACCATGTTAGGGGTTATTATTGCTATGGTCATATTAGTGCTTTTATTAGGTGGAGCCAACGGTATGAGTAATGGCTTTCAAAAAATATTCGCAGGTACGGCATCCAATAGTCTGTTCGTTTGGAGCCAAAGCACATCTGAACCCTATAAAGGATTTGAAAGAGGACGTAGAATTCAGTTTAAATTAGAAGATGCTACCATTCTTAAAAATCAAATACCTGAAATTGAAGTTTTGGCTCCCAGAATAGAATTAGGTAGTCATAGAGGTGTAGTTACGGTTTATAGAAAGGGACTTACCAGTGGTTCGGCGGTGTATGGAGATTATCCTAACATTGACGAAATCATGAAAAAGAAACTGGTTGAGGGTAGGTTTCTTAACGAGAATGATATGTCCGAGTCTAAAAAAGTATGTGTTATTGGTGAGGAAACTTATAAGTTACTTTTTGAAAAAGGAGAAAATGCCATTGGTGAAGATGTGCGTATCAACGGAGTGTTTTTCAATATCGTAGGGATATATAAACCAAATCAGAATATTAATATTGATGGTGAGAATTCAATTTATATTCCTTTTTCCACTTTTCAAAAAGCCTTTGGTTCGGGGGATAGAATGGGCTGGATGGCAATTTCGGTTGAGGCAGATTCTAAGGTGCCCGTTGTTGAAAGTAAAATCAAGCGATTATTAAAGAACAAATATGATATTAACCCTATTGATGAACGTGCTATCGGCAGTTTTGATATGTCTGAGGTTTTTAACAATGTATCTGCCTTTACCGGGGTGTTACAAGGGGTATCTTTTTTCGTAGGAATATTAACGTTGCTTGCTGGGGTAATTGCCATAAGTAACATTCTCTTGATCACCGTAAAAGAACGTACAAAGGAAATAGGAATTAGACGTGCATTAGGGGCAACTCCAAAAGTGGTGAAAAGACAAATAGTTTTAGAATCTATCGTAATTACAGTATTTGCCGGTTTTGTTGGTTTCGCTATTGCCGTAGGTTTCTTGGCATTGGCAAATAATATGATAGGTGAAAATAGCGACATGCCATTTTATAACCTAATGATCAATATTCCGCAGTTCGTTGGTTCCTTTATTTTAATGGTAGGCTTAAGTGTTTTAATAGGATTGATTCCAGCAAACCGTGCCATCAGAATAAAACCGATTGACGCATTAAGAGAAGAGTAACAGACCAAATAAAAAAAGTAAATAACAATCAAATAGTTGAGCATGAACAAGTATGTAAAGTACACATTAATAGGGATATTGATTATAGGTATTCTGGCAGCAGTAGTCTATTTTCTAAAAAAGAATAGTACCCCTTTAAAAACATATGAAACTGAAACCGTAGAGAAAAGAAATATTACCAATAAGGTAGTTGTTACCGGTAAGGTTATACCTCAAGATGAAATTGAGATCAAACCTCAAATTTCAGGAATCATTCAAAAAGTATATTTAGAAGAAGGTGTACAGGTAAAGGCTGGAGATTTGATTGCAACAATTAAAGTTGTACCTAACGAGCAGTCATTGAACCAGGCACGTGGTAGGGTAAATAATGCTAAAATTGCATTGAACAATACAAAAATCGAATATGATCGTAATAAATCTTTGTTCGATAAAGGTGTAATCTCCAGTCAAGATTTCAATGCATTGCAACTTCAATATGACCAGGCTACGCAAGAGTTACAAAATGCACAGGCAGATTATCAAATTATCAGAGTTGGTTCTGCAGGAGGTTCTTCGAGTGCCAATACCAATATTAGAGCGACAGTAACCGGTACTTTATTGGAGATACCTGTTGAAGTGGGTGATCAGGTTATTGAAAGTAACAATTTTAATGATGGTACCACAATTGCTTTTATCGCTGATATGTCAAAAATGATTTTTGAAGGTGAAGTAGATGAGGCAGAAGTTGGTAAGTTAAAAGTGGGCATGCCATTAGAGATTAGTATGGGTGCTTTGCAAGATGCAAAATTCGATGCAAAATTGAAATTCATAGCTCCTAAAGGTGTTGAAGAAGAAGGAGCCGTTCAATTTAGAATTGAAGGTGATCTTGCGGTTTCTGACAGTACAAATATAAGAGCGGGTTACAGTGCAAATGCGGCCATTGTTTTAGAAGAGAAAAAAGACGTGCTTTCTATTAAAGAAGCGTTGTTACAGTTCGACAAGGAGACCAACAAACCTTATGTAGAAGTTGAAACGGGAGAGAACGAGTTTGAAAAAAGAGAGTTGGAACTTGGTGTTAGTGATGGTATTGACGTAGAAATACTTTCTGGTCTCGATGAAAACGCCAAGATAAAGGTCTGGAACAAATTAGAGGCTAAAAGCGACGGAGAGGGACCAAGGGAAGATTAAGAACAATCAATCAAATCAAAAAACGAATCGTTCAACCTATGTATAGGTTGTATTAAAAATGAATCAAATGAAAGTAAAAATCACAGGATTACTACTATTATGTTCTGTAGTGATGGGTATGGCGCAACAAAAGAAGTGGACACTAGAAGAGTGCGTTCTTTATGCTGTTGAGAACAACCTTACCGTAGAGCAATATGAATTAGATTTAGAGAACGCTAAAATTGACGAGTCTGATGCCATTGGCGCATTATTGCCAAATTTAAATGGAACTTTGCAGGCCTCTGCAAATACAGGTCTTGCTTTAGATCCAACTACCAATAATTTGGTATCTGCTACTATTTTTTCAGCGCAAGGCGATTTAACTTCATCGGTTACTTTGTTTGATGGTCTCAGAAATTATAATCGTATCGAAAGGGCAAAATTGAATGGTATTGCCAATCAGTACCGTTTAGATGATATAAAGGATGATATAAAATTAAATGTAGCCAATGCATATTTGCAGGTGTTGTCCAATAAAGAATCTTTAAAGGTTTTTAAAGCGCAATTAGCGGTCACGGAGCAAGATTTAAAACGTACCAAAGAATTGGTGGAATCAGGTGTTGTGGCTCGTGGAGATTTATTGGAAATTGAAGCAACGGCTGCAGGTCAAGAACAGCAAATTATCAATGCGCAAAATTTGATATTGATTTCCAAGCTTAACTTGGCACAGTTGCTCAGTATAACCGATTACGAAAACTTTGATATTGCAGATGAAGAGTTCGATATTCCTCCATCTGATATTTTAAACAATTCTGCCAAAATCATTTTTGATACGGCATTGACATTTAGAAATGATATTAAAATGGCCTTGTCTGGTGTTGAACTTGCGCAAAAAGATTTGGAGATTGCAAAAGGCGCTAAATACCCTAGCGTTGGTGCATTTATCAATTATAATACAAGATATTCTGATCAAAATAACGATCCTTTTACAGGTGAGGCAATTCCTTTTAAAGATCAACTATATATCAATGATGGTATTTCTTATGGTGCTCAAATGAGTATTCCTATTTTTAATGGTTGGAGTGTTAGAAATAATATTAAAAGATCACAGATAGGTGTTGATTTAGCTCAAATAGAGTATGAAAGAACAAAACTACAATTAGAGACCGATGTGAACCAGGCATACGTAGATGTAACCAGTTTTTATAAAGCATATGAAGCTGCTCAGAAAACGTTGGAAGCAAGAAGCCTTGCCTATCAATATTCAAAAGAGCGTTTTGATGTAGGTTTGATGAATGCATTTGATTTTAGTCAAGCGCAGGCACGAGTAGATAATGCCGAAGCAGAAGTTATTAGAACGAAGTACGACTATATTTTTAGATTAAAAATATTGGAATTCTATTTCGGAATTCCTATTTCCTTAGAATAAATACAATAGTTAGTGATAATTAAGCCTGTAACATTTTAATGTTACAGGCTTAATCATTTTATAGTATGTAATACCTTTGTATTATGGGAATATTATTAAACCTAGAGACATCATCTACCAATTGTTCTGTCTGTATAGCTAAAGACGGAGAAATACTTGCAATGCAAGAATTAAATTCTGCCAACTACTCGCATGCAGAAAAGCTTCACCTATTTATTGAAGAAGTAGTACAAGAGGCTTCTCTGAAAATGGAAGATATAGAGGCTGTAGCGGTAAGTAAAGGTCCGGGTTCTTATACAGGACTCAGAATTGGAGTTTCCGCTGCAAAGGGCTTATGTTATGCGTTAGGCATCCCGTTAATATCTGTCTCAACTCTAAAAAGTATGGCATCGCAAATTAAAATCAAAGAAGATGAGGTTTTGATACCTGTTTTAGATGCGAGACGTATGGAGGTGTATTCTGCGATATTCGATGCTGACCTACATCAAATAAAGGAAACCAAAGCTGAAATTATAGATGAACATTCCTTTGTGGAATACATCAACGCTAAATCTGTTCATTTTTTAGGAAGCGGAGCAGAGAAAATAAAGGAGTTGTTTACTGATTCATCAATAAATTATCACTGTGAAGTAGTTCCGTCCGCTAGAGAAATGGCTTCTATTTCAGCGGATAAATTTAATGCATCGGAATTTGAAGATGTAGCGTATTTTGAACCCTATTATCTTAAAGACTTTGTACTTCAAACCAAGAAGGCAAAATCGTAAAAATCCAATAAAAAAGGTCCTTGTTTAACAAGGACCTTTTTTTATATAAAATTTCGAAATAACTTAAGCCTGTACTTGAGTAATAACTCTTTGAGGAAATGGAATTTCAATTCCTGCTTCGTCAAAACGTTTTTTTGTTTCTTCTCTTAGATAAAAGTGTGCTGGCCAAAACTTATCGTTACTTGCCCACCATCGTAATGAAATATCTACCGAGCTATCTCCTAAATTTCCAACATATACTTCTGGTGCCGGTGATTTTGCAATTTTATCATTTTCAGCACATATTTGAAGTAAAATTTCTTTCGCTTTTTTGATGTTACTACTGTACCCAATACCAATTACAAAATTTTCACGTCTTGTGCCTTCGCCGTTATAGTTAACGATATTGTCATTTGATAATTTTCCGTTAGGTATAATCGCTATCTGGTTTTCAAAGGTATTTAGTTTTGTGGTGAAAATAGAAATCTCTTTAACAGATCCGCTAACACCTTGGGCAGAAATCCAATCTCCTATTTTAAATGGCTTGAACAATAAAATTAGTACGCCACCCGCAAAATTTGCTAAAGAACCCTGTAATGCCAAACCTATTGCTAAACCGGCAGAAGCCAATATAGCGACTAATGAAGAAGTTTGAACCCCTAATTGGGTAATAACCAATACAAATAAGATGATTTTTAAGCCTATACTGATGAAACTTTGCAGAAAAGATTCCAATGCTTGATCATAATCTTTTTTAGCAAAGAATTTACGAACTAGTTTATTAACTACTCTAATAATATAAATACCTATTAATAAAGTGAAAATTGCCCACAATAAATGCGGTAAAGCAGCCCAGATCCACTCTATTGCTTTGTCTGCATGTTCTTTAATGTTTGTAATCTCGTCCATAAAAATAAATGTTGTTTAAAGGGGGTTAACTTAATTATACCTTTTTGACTAGATGTTACTTTTAGGCCATTATTCTGTTAATCGATCGAACTAATAAGGTCCAAGGCTTTTGATGGTTCTTCAACGGGCATTTGACAGCTACCGTGATTGCACACATATATAAGCGTCTTGTTCATGACATACCTATTCATTAATAATGGTAAGTTACTAGTCTTAGCATTTGAAGCAGCAAAGATAGTGTTCGGTAGGTAGTTCTTCATAAGGTTTTTGCATATGAGTTCAAAGTTTTCACCAATAGCGACAACTTCAAAGAAATTCTCGCTCATAAGCTGCGCCAAGTGAAGCCAGTTAGCATGATTTTGTGGGTTTTTAGTAATTGCAGGCTTCATTGTTTTCATGATGGTATTCAGTAGAACATCTAAATTATCTTCTGGAAAATATTTAGATAACTTATGCAGATTATGAGCCATTATAGAGTTTGATGAGGGTATTACATTGTCTGCAACTTCAATCGTTTTTCGAATTAATTTGTCTTCTTTGTTAGATGTGAAAAAGAATAGTCCGGTTTCGGTATCGGAGAAATGATTGATAACATAGTTGGTTAACCGTAAGCTTTCGTTTAGCCAATTTTCATCAAAGGAAATTTCATATAACCCAATAAAAGCATCTATTATGGATGCGTAATCTTCTAGAAACCCATGAATGGTGCTTTTACCGTTTTTATGATTATGATACAAACCACCGTCATTCGTACTCATTTTATCTAAGATGCAATCAGCATTTTTTAAAGCGAGTTCTTTATATTTTTCTTCTTCTAAATAACGGTAGGCATCTGTAAGACCTTTTAATGCAAGTCCGTTCCAAGAGGTTAAAATCTTATCATCTAATCTTGGTTTTTTGCGTTTTGCCCTTTCTTTTTTCAACAGGGCAAGAGAGTTTGATATGATTTCTTTCAATTCTATTTTAGTGATGGAATGCTTCATGGCAATATCCAAAGCTTCCCCATCTCTTATAAGCACATAGTTATCTTCTTCCCACAAGCCATAAGAGTTGATGTTGAAATAATCGGCAAAAATGGGGTAGTCACTCTTTAATATGTCTTTTAACTGACTTTCTTGCCAGACATAGTATGCGCCTTCAACTAGTTTGTTATCAGTAGTTAAACTGTCGGCATCTAACGAAGAATAAAATCCATTTTTTTTGTCCAGTAGTTCTTCTTCAAGAAAAGTAACACTATCTTCTACGATACTTTTGTAAAGCTCATTTTTAGTAGCGGCATAGGCGTTGGAGTAAAGACTAATCAATAGCCCGTTGTCATACAGCATTTTTTCAAAATGAGGAACATGCCATTTGGTATCAACGGAATATCGAGAAAAACCACCACCTACATGATCAAAAATTCCGCCCCATGCCATTCTGGTTAAAGTGGTATTCACGTATTCACGAATATTCTCATCTTCCTTAACGTGCGAATAATGCAGAAGAAAATTAAGGTTCACAGGCATCATAAACTTAGGTGCTCGCTTATATCCGCCTAAAAATGTATCGAAATAGTTAGACCAATCGGCGACCATATTATCTATTTCCTCACCTTGAATAAAATCTTGATTGTTTTCTGTAACTATTGCATTAATCTCCTTAAGGCCATGTGCCATATTTTCGGCATAGCCAATGATTTTTTTGGGATCTTCAATGTATAATTGTTGTAGTTGGTTCAGCACCTGAATCCAATCTTGTTTTTTTACGTACTTAGCGCCCCAAAAAGGTCTGCCGTCGGGTAGCGCCAGTATATTTAATGGCCAGCCGCCACTACCGGTCATCATTTGTAGTGCATCCATATAAATATGGTCAATATCCGGCCGCTCTTCTCTGTCGACTTTTATATTGATGAAATGCGCATTCATGGTCTTTGCAACTTCTTCATCTTCAAAACACTCATGCTCCATTACATGACACCAATGACACGCTGCATAACCTATGCTGATTAATATTAGTTTGTTCTCGTCTTTTGCTTTTTGCAATGTGGCATCGTTCCAAGCTTCCCATTGCACGGGATTGTGGGCATGCTGCAATAAGTACGGACTACTTTCTTTTATAAGGTTATTGGTATGCTTCTGTGGAGTTGGCATAAAAAGGGTAATTAGTTTTAAGACAAAAAAAGCGCCGAAAGGCGCTTTTCTATATGCTTATTTTATATTATTTCACTTCAAAAGTGATTTTTACATTTACTCTGTAATTTTTGATTTTTCCATCTTCAACGGTTGCACTTTGCTCGTTGATATATACAGACTTGATGTTTTTAACGGATTTAGATGCTTCTGCAACTGCTTGCTTTGCTGCATCTTCCCATCCGTTGTCAGAATTTGCTAAAATTTCGATTACTTTTAAAACTGCCATAATTAATGATTTTTAGATTTCCTACAAGTTACGAAAATAGAAGGCAATCTTTAATTCATTTAAATCGATAATTAGCCGTTAAGCGCAACTACCTCGTTCACCTTATCTCCCATCATATTTTTCAGCATTGTTTCTATACCGTTTTTAAGGGTGAATGTGGAGGAAGGACAACCGCTACAGGCTCCCTGTAATATTACGTTCACCGTTTTACTTTCGGTATCGTAAGACTGAAACATAATATTACCACCATCACTGGCAACGGCAGGCTTTACATATTCTTCTAAAATATCAACAATTTCCTGTGAGGTTTCATCAAGTTCTACCGTGCTTTCTGCGGTAACCGTTTCAGATACTTGGGCTTCTGCACCAATTGCTTTTGCATTATCTGCGACAATTTGCTTGCCGTCGGTAATAAAGGTTCTTATGACCTCGCGTAATTCTATTGTAATATCGTCCCACTCGGCAACTTCGTATTTAGAAACAGAAACGTAATTTTCGTCTATAAATACCTGTTTTACAAAAGGAAACTGAAATAGTTCGGTAGCCAATTTAGAATCTCTAGCTTCATCAATATTTTTGAACTCAAAAGCAGAACCTACAATTTTTTTACTGGCTACGAATTTCATTGTAGCTGGGTTAGGGGTTACCTCGGCATATACGGTTACTGGAATGGGTTTGTCCATGTCCTCTTCGATAACAATTGGCTCACCTGCATTCAAATACTCAACTAACTGCTGGGCCACTTCATCTTTAACATCTTCCCATTGTACAATATCATAACGCTCCAGCCCAATAAAATCACCAGAAATGTAAACGGTTTTTATGAATGGAAGGTAAAATAATTGCTGTGCCAAAGGGCTATTTTTGGCTTCGTCAATATTTTTAAATTCGTAGTTTTTTCGCTGAACTAACAGATGGTTAGTTTCAAACTTTAATATATGTGGGTTGTTGGTCTTTACTACAGTAATTGAATACTCTTTCATCTCTCAAATAATTTATGCAAAAATACAAAGGAAATCTTAGTTTGCATCAACATAATAATGTTCAGGTTAACTCGTTATTAACTTTATATTACAGAAACTAAACCTTAGTTTTAAAGTCCCAAGATGAAATACCAAATTCTATTATTGTTTACCGTGCTTATGATCGGTCTTAAATCTAACGCACAAGAAGGTATTCCTGTATATTTCGATTATTTGTCCGATAACTACTATTTGGTTTTTCCATCTATGGCCGGTATTGGTGAAGGAGGTAAGATTAGAGCGACTGCTAGAAAGCAGTGGTTCGATGTTGATGATGCTCCAAGTTTACAGACTATAAATGCCCATTTTAGACTAGGTGATTCACCAAGTGGTATTGGTGCAATAATTTTTAATGATGCTAATGGCTATCATTCACAGACCGGATTAAAGCTTACCTACGCTCACCATTTAAGAATGGGGGGTAGTGATGTAAGACAATTAAATCAACTATCTTTTGGTTTAAGTGCAACAATATTACAAAGCAGTTTAGATGAAACAGAATTTAGGTCTGTGACACCGGATCCTGCTGTTTCAGGTATAAAATTGAGTTCTTCTTATTCTAATGTTGATATTGGGGTTTCATATAATTATGGTGAATTTTACTCTCATTTTGCAGTAACAAATGCATTAACGGGTAGCAAAAGAAACTTGTATTATAGAGATAGAGATGACAACCCAGATGAGTTGGTTATTGACAATATTAGAAGGTTTTTAGTATCTGCTGGTTATATTTTTGGAAGAAGTGAGTGGCAAGTAGAACCTTCTGTGCTTTTTCAGTTGACCGAGTTTACAAAAGAAAAGACAATGGATATAAACGCCAAAGTTTATAGAGATGTTGATTTTGGACGTATTTGGGGCGGACTCTCCTATAGAAGAAGTTTTGATGGAGCACAGTATCAAACCAACGGTACTTTTGGAGAACAACGTTTACAATTAATTACCCCAATTGTAGGTGCCAACATTAAGAATTTCATGGTTTCTTACAATTATTCTTATCAGATGGGAGATATTCGTTTTGATAATGGCGGGTTTCACCAAATAACCTTAGGGTACGATTTTGGACAAACAGAACGTAAGTATGATTGTTACTGCCCTGCAGCCAATTAAAAGGCCTACTTGTTTTAAGTAGACCCTTAATCATTGCATACTTATTCCCAACTATAATTTTTTGATTCGGCTTGTTTTTTAATTGCCTTGATAATGGCATTCTCCAATTCACCCGATTTGTCTCCTTTTTGATGTTCGGCGATATATGATAATCGTTTCGAATTATATGCTTGTATTTCTTTTTGTATCTGTACTCTTTCGGTTTTTTTGGTCTCTATATATTTTTTTATTTCATCCTCATTTTTATTTTTTAAAACATCAGGTAAATCATCTTTTTCTAAAGCGCTAATTTCAAAAGCATCATCCTCATAGGCATCGACCAAATCCCATTTTTTGTTGTTATATAATCTTGAGCTTTTGCTAACCGCTCTTTTAACGGCAACTGCTTCTTCCATTTCTAAGGCATTTTCATCTTGAACAGATTGGGCTTTGTATTTCGTTCGACCTAAAGATCCATAGGAAATATAGGTAGTGTTCAATTTTGAATTTAATTTAATTATGATGTCATCATATGGGGTATTAATATGAACTATCTCTTTGTTGTGGTCTATGGCCATATATTCTCCACCGGTCATTGTAGCTCCCTTTTTCCAATCTGTATTAATGCCCAATTCGTAATTACCACAGAAAATGGTGTTAACCGTTACCCCTTTTTCATTTGCATTGGTAAGTGCTGTTGTATAGTTATATCTTCCTTGGTTGAAAGGCTCGTTGCCGGCAATGAAAATCATACGTAACAAATCTGGGTTGTTGTTCCAAGGTAATTGTTGTAACGATGTCTGTAATACTTTACCACAGTACTCTTCACCGCCATTGGTAGTTAGTGAAAAGAGTTTTTCGGAAATTTCATCAAGATCACTGCTAAAGCCTAAAACTTGCTGTATATACCCTTCGTTGGCTGAAAGATTATCGTTGCCATATTGGTAAATTGCAATTTGTAATTTCGGTCTGGCGTCATTTTCGCATTTGGCTAAACTGAATTCATTTACAATATCCCATAATTGAGATTTAGCTTGGCTTATTAAACCGTCCATGCTATTGCTGGTATCTAATAATAAAGCGATTTGAACAATGTTGTCTTTTTTTGCTTCTGATGTATTCGTTGCTTGTGCAATTAGTTCAATTGGTTTTTTGTTCTCATTGAAATTACATGCGTATACCGATGAAAGAGTCAATAATGCTATACTCATTAACCCAAGTGGTTTTAAAATTTTCATAGTTTTCGTTTTTTAAATTCAGGTCCAAACTAAGAGCAAAGAATTTCTTAGAATAGTAGAAATGAGTGAAAGTACCTTTTAGTTTAGTTAAGTGACTAAATGGGTTTGTTAACGCATAAATACAGCTGGAAAAAGTACATGATTTGCAAATGGTTCATTTTTTTGTGCCATAATAATCAGCTAAGTTTACCGTAGTAATAACAGATGAAAAATTATAGTATTTACATATTGATTTGTTTTGTATTTGGATGGAACATGCTTCTTTCCCAATCTCAAAATAATGCCTTGAAATTTAACCTGAAAGGAAGGGTTGAGGTTAGGGATACTGGACGCCCAATTTCTGGTGTTTCCGTTTCAAACGATATGGGAGTTTTTGTCGTCACTAATGGCCTGGGCGAGTTTGAGATTACTACTAGAGTTGGAGACCATCTAATCATAGAGCATAATGATATTGAGACATTATGGTACGATGTGGAGAAAAAAGATGATGTACTTATTTTGGTGGAAGGCTTTGAGTCTTCACCTACCAATAGGTCAAATTCGTTGCCCGATATTGCTTCAAGGCATCAGCAATTATTAGACGATGCAGAAACATTTATGGCAAAAGATATAGAAAAAAGTATTGATCTTGTGGCGCAATCCATTGCTATACTAGGCAAGAGAGGCAGAAAGAAAGAATTAGCACGGTCTCTTTCCAAACTTGGTGAAATTTATCAATATCATAAACAATTAGATTTAGCTATAGATAATTATGAAGATGCGTTAGAGAACAACAAGACGATTTCAACTTCACTATTATTGGGTAGGGCATACAATTTAACTTCAAGATTTAAAGAGTCTATTGATTTATTAAACCCATTATTAAAAGTAAAAACAATGGTGCCGAACCAGAGTGCCCTGCTTTATGAATTATTGGGCGATGCCAAAAAGGGGGAAGGTAAGACCAAAGAGGCTATAGATTTATATAATAGGGGGTTGTTGATTGCCGAGAAAAATCAGAATACCTCAAAAATGATTGACTTGAATTCTAAATTAGCCGATACGTATTCTATAGAGAACCAGTCAATGGAAGCTGAAGCCTATTATGGTAATTCACTACAACTAGCTACACAATCCGAGCCAAAACGGGCCTTGCAGGAGAAAGAAAAAGTGGCGGATTTCTACAATACTAAAAGTAGGTTCAACGAAGAAATCAATATGCGTAAAAGTAGTTTGCAAGAACTAGAAAAACTAAATGCGCCAAATGTCGGATTAAAAAAACTTGAGCTTGGAGATACGATTACATCACAACGTATAAATTATAAAATTGCAAACGCATATATTTCTCAAGATAAATACAATGAGGCTATTCCCTTTTTGGAAAAAAGTATTGTTGAAGCGGACTCAGATGACGATTTAGTCGTTCAGAAAGATGCAACCAGAAAGTTATCTGAAGTGTATAAAGTGAAAGGTGACTTTACCAAAGCTCTAGACACATATCAAACGTATGTTGCATTGGTAGATTCTCTGTATGTACGCAAAGAACAAGAAATTTCAAGGGCAAATCGGTTTAATAGGGAAATTGCTAGTGCTCAAAACCGACTTACGGGACTGGAGCAGGAACGGGAGCTGTCTCAAAGTAAGTATGAACTCGCTTTGACAGAGCAAGAGTTGGTTAAAGAGAGCAACAAACGCCAACAATTGGTAATTTATTCTTTAATATTGGGTCTCTTGCTGACCCTGTTGGCCGCGTTCTTCTTTTACCGTAGTAATCAACAACAGAAATTGGCGAATAACCTTTTGGCATTAAAATCGTTGAGGTCGCAAATGAATCCGCATTTTATATTCAATGCACTGAATTCAGTTAATAATTTTATATCTAAGAGCGATGAGCGTAGTGCCAATAGATATCTCAGTGATTTTTCTACACTAATGCGCTCTGTACTTGAAAATTCTGAAGAAGATTTTATTCCGCTCGAAAAAGAACTGCAACAATTAGAACTTTATATCAAATTAGAACATTCTCGTTTTGAAGATAAGTTCGATTATCAGATAAATATTGAAGAAAATGTACAGGTGGCCAAGTTTCAAATACCGCCTATGTTGTTACAGCCTTATATAGAAAATGCCATTTGGCACGGACTAAGGTATAGAGAGGAAAAGGGAGAACTGTTGGTTACAATAAAAGAAAACAGTACAGATTCTATAATTATAACTATAACAGATAATGGTATAGGAAGAAAGAAATCTGCCGAAATTAAAACCCAGAATCAGCGAAAGCAAAAATCTAAAGGGATGGGTATTATTCAAAAACGTGTCGCTATTTTAAATGATATGTATACTGATAAGGTAGATATTAAAATTTCCGATTTACAATCGGATGGTACGGGAACCAAAGTCCTGTTTATTTTAAAAAGAGAGAAATGAGCCTAAATGCGATTATTGTAGAAGATGAGGCAAATAGTAGGGAGATTCTACGAAATTATATAGCCAAATATTGTACTAGTATTAACTTATTGGGAGAAGCTTCTTCCATAAAAGAAGCTAAGATTTTAATTGAGGCTAATAAGCTTGATCTTGTTTTTTTAGATGTAGAGATGCCTTTTGGTAACGCATTTGATTTGCTTGACCAATTACCCGATAGAACTTTTGAGACCGTATTTGTCACCGCTTATGATCACTATGCAAAAGATGCTTTAAATAATCATGCTGCATATTATTTGACCAAACCGATCAATATAGATGAACTGATAAATGCTGTAGCCTATGTAGAAAATGTTCGAGAAAAGGAAGCAAATTTAGAAGGGGTAGTACTCAGTACAAAATCAAATGGAGTGGAGGGGAAATTAACTTTGCCTCAACAAGACGGCTTTCAAGTACTGAATATCGCTGAAATTTTATATTGCAAAGCAGATGATAACTATACTGAAATTTATTTGTTGAACAAGAAAATATTGGTAAGTAAAACTTTAAAGTATTTTGAGGATGCCCTAAATGAGTATCCTTTTGCACGTGTACATAAATCTTTTTTGGTGAATGTTAATGAAGTAGTAAAATACAGAAAGGGTAAGGGTGGTAGTGTGGTTATGTCCAACGGAAAAGAGGTAATGGTTTCTGCATCCAAAAAGAAAGAATTTCTATCTTATTTTAATTAATTGACGAAAATGATAAAAGGCGTTAGAGGTAAAGAGCCTAGTATAGGTGAAGATTGTTTTATTGCAGAAAATGCCACCATTGTTGGTGAGGTAAGTATGGGTAAACAATGTAGTGTTTGGTTCAATGCCGTACTTAGGGGTGATGTTCACTATATAAAAATGGGCGATAAGGTAAATGTTCAAGATGGAGCCGTAGTACATTGTACATATTTAAAATCTCCTACAACGATCGGTAACAATGTTTCTATAGGGCATAATGCCATTGTTCACGGTTGTACCATTAATGATAATGTTTTGGTCGGCATGGGGAGTATAATAATGGATGACTGCGTTGTAGAAAGTAACAGTATTATTGCAGCAGGTGCGGTTCTAACTAAAGGAACCCATGTACCATCTGGAAGTATTTTTGCCGGTATGCCAGCAAAGAAAATAAAAGATATTAGTCCTGAGCTAAGTTCGGGTGAAATTAATAGAATTGCAGAGGCTTATACTATGTATTCCGGTTGGTTTAAAGAATAATCGTTAACTCAAAAAAGTTTTGGGGTATGGCAATCTAGCTAAAATACGTACTTTTGAGCCACCAAAACTAAAAGTTATGAACGCATATGTTTTTCCTGGGCAAGGTGCTCAATTTGTTGGAATGGGTTTAGATTTATACGAGAAATACCCTATTGCAAAAGAGTTGTTTCTTAAAGCTAATGATATTTTAGGCTTTGAAATTACAGAGGTTATGTTCAATGGTACTGCTGAAGGTTTAAAAGAGACCAAAGTAACCCAGCCTGCCATCTTTTTACATTCTGTAATTCTAAGTAAAGTAATGGGAGATGCATTTAAGCCCGATATGGTTGCGGGTCATTCTTTAGGCGAATTTTCAGCATTGGTTGCTAACAATACCTTAAGTTTTGAAGACGGATTAAAATTGGTTTCTCAACGAGCTTTGGCAATGCAGAAGGCATGTGAGTTAAAGCCGTCGACAATGGCTGCCGTTTTAGGTTTGGAAGATGCCGTGGTAGAAAAAGTTTGCGAAGAAATATCAGGTATTGTGGTAGCTGCAAATTATAACTGTCCTGGGCAATTAGTAATTTCTGGCGAATTGCCAGCTGTAGAAGAAGCTTGCGAAAAATTAAAGGAAGCTGGTGCAAGACGTGCTTTGATGTTACCTGTTGGCGGTGCTTTTCATTCTCCGTTAATGGAACCTGCAAGAGAAGAATTGGCTGCCGCAATTGCAAATACGACGTTTTCAACGCCTAGTTGCCCAATATATCAAAATGTACCTACAACTGCGGTGAGCAGTGCAGAGGAGATCAAAAAGAATTTAATGCTACAATTAACGGCCCCGGTAAAATGGACACAAAGTGTTCAACAAATGGTCAAGGATGGTGCTTCGGTGTTTACAGAGATAGGTCCGGGTAAAGTGTTGCAAGGTTTGGTAAGAAAAATTGAGTCTTCAGTAAGTACGCAGTCCCCACAGTTGCCAGAGTAGTTATTGTTTACTTAATATTACCATTTAACCCATAAATCCTTTTTTCAACTGTTTCTGAGCAGTTTACCTTGATTTTTTTGTAATATTGAGACCCTTATTTTTGATTGTGGAATTTAGAACTTTCCCAATTATAGTGTAGGGTAAGATAAAGAATGCTATGAAAATAAGTATATATAATAGTCTTTTGAATTTTCAGAATACTAAACGGTTTAAGCAATTTTTATTTGTTTATACATTGTTGGTTTTTGGGGTTTTCACCCAAAGTGTTTCTGCGCAAACAGTTAATATTACTAAAGTAAGAGATGCTGCTGAAGGTAATTTCGTTTCTGGTAGATTTAGAATAACTGTTAACGGTTTTGGTCCTAATACAATAAATGTCAAATACAATGTATTGGCTACTAGTACTGCTACTTCAAATATTGATTATTTAGAATTAGGAGATAATGTAGATGTAACATATAGTGTGTTCGGTAGTGGAAGTGAAGACATAGATGTAATAGCATCTGAACAAGATGTACTTGTGGAGGGTGATGAAACAGTAGTAGTGCAATTGGTTAGTGATCCTAGCTATTTAATTGGGTCTAATGACCAAGTTACTATCTTAATAGCAGATGATGATACAACAACTTTAGAGATTAATAATGTACAAGCTACCGAAGGAAATAATTTAGTATTTGATATTAGTACTGATAAAGCTGTTGTCTATGAGCATACCGTAACAGTTGATTTTTCTGGAGGAACCGCAACTAAAGGTACTTTAGGGTTTACTGATCCAGACGATTATAATGGCGACCAACAAAAAATTACTTTTTTGCCAGGGCAAACATCTAAACAAATGGCAGTTGTTACAGGTAACGATACTCGAGTTGAGGACAATGAAACATTTATAGCAACATTATCAAGTGATGATAATACTAGTGTAATTGCGGGAGATACGGGTACGGGTACAATTCTTAATAATGACCTTGCTCAAGTTACTGTTTTGGCAAATAGACCAAGTACCAATGAAAATGGCTCAGGAAACAATGGCCGATTTAGAATAGAGTTAAGTGAGGAGAATGATACGGGTGGTGCCTTAACTGTAGACTATGCCATTAGCGGTACCGCAACAGAAGGCGATGATTTTACCATTACCGGTAATGCCAATATACCAGACGGTTCAGATTTCACCAATCTTAACATTGCCCCCATAGATGATGCTTTAATTGAAGGTGATGAAACAGTAGTAATTACGCTGAACAGTATTAATAGTGCGCTTTATGAAATTGGAACACCTAATACGGATACTGTTACAATAGTAGATGACGATGCTTTTGTAGCATCTGTTACTGCTACTGATGCTATTGCTGTAGAAGCAAATAACGTAACGAATACCGGGTTGTTTACAATCAGCTTGGATCAGGTAAATAATACTGGTAATCCAATTACAGTAAATTATACGATTGCAGGTACAGCAACATCCGGGTCAGATTTTTCAGCATTGAGCGGTTCTGTTATTATTGCAGATGGCAGCCAAGATGCAACGGTTTTGTTAACTCCCATAAATGATAATTTAGTTGAGAATGCTGAAACTGTAATTTTGAATCTGGCAACAGGTACCGGATACAATTTAGGAAATGCAGGTTCTGCTACTGCTACTATTAACATAAATGATACCGATATTTTTGAAGCATCTATTGAATCTACGGATGCCACTGCAAATGAGAGTCCACTTGGTGTTGGGGTGTTTACCGTAGATGTAGAGAAAGTAAACGCCACAGGGGACGATTTAGAAATTGATTACACAATTGGAGGAACTGCCGATCAAGGAGATGATTATGCTAATCTTTCGGGGTCTGTGGTAATAGAAGAAGGTGAGAGCACAGGTACCATTACTATTACTCCTATTAATGATGATGACATTGAAAGTAATGAAACGGTGATTTTAACTTTGGTCAATGGAACGGGATATACTGTTGGTGGTCCAAGTAATGCTACTGTAGTCATTGTTAGTGAGGATACCAATGTAGCGGAAATTACAGCTTCAGATGGTACTGCGGCAGAGAGTAACAATGCAGTTTCACCTGGTGAATTTACAATTGGTCTTAGTGTTCCTAATAATACGGGTACCACAATGACCATTAATTATACTATTGCGGGAACGGCTGGTAATGGAACAGATTATACAGCTATAAATGCAAATGCGGTAAACATTCCAAATGGTCAGCAATCTGTAGAAATAGATATTTCGCCAATCAACGATGCAATTCAAGAAGGTACGGAAACTGTTATAATTACATTACAAAATGGTACTAGTTATTCTTTAGGTTCGGTTGCTACGCAATCGGCTACAGTTGAAATTGAGGATAATGACCAAGGGACATTAACAATTTCTAACGAATCATTAAATGAAGACGATGCTGCCGGTGAAATGGTTTTTGAAGTGGAATTGGATTTAGAGGTTATTGGTGGTACAACGGTTTCATATTCCTTTTTTGACGAAACAGCAGAAGGTGGTGGTGTAGACTTCACTGGTAATAATGGATCGCTCACTTTTGACGGCGATGCGGGTGAAATTCAGCAAATTACGGTTCCTATCAATAATGACGCTGTTTTAGAGAATACTGAAACGTTTACACTTCAATTAGGTTTACCTACAAATAATGTACAACGTGCTGGTGGCGGTACTGCCACTGGAACTATACAAGACGATGATAATTGTGTGGCAGCACCTATTTTAGATGAAACTGTTTCAAATATCTATTGTGTGGAGAATGCCGGTGATCCTTTTTCGGCTAATTTATTCGATTACACTTCTAGTACAGCACCCACAGGTACTGTTTTAACATGGAGTAGAGTTTCCAATCCATTGAATACGAATTCTCATTTAACCGTTTCCGAGGCGCAAAATGTTAGTTTACCTGCATCTTACTATGGTTTTTTCTACGATGAAGTTAATGATTGTGCAAGTGGAACAATAGAAGTGCAAATTGTACGTAATGTGTTGCCGCAATTAAACGAAATAAATGATAATGAACGTTGTGGTCCTGGTACACTTTTATTAAGTGTTGAACCTAGCGATGGCGCATCTGTCAATTGGTTTGATTCCTTAGATGCTGTTACTCCTATTGCTACTGGCGAGACTTTTACCACGCCCTCTTTGAATGCCACCGCAACTTATTATGTTGAGGCTACCGAAAATGGTTGTACCACAGAAAGACAGCCTGTGGTTGCTAGAATTGGTGTGCAGGCTTCGACCGGTACGGCAACAAACGGTTCTATTTGTAATGTAGCGGCAAACGGACTTACTGCTATAGATTTGGATTCAAGACTTTCTGGTGCTGATCCTGGGGTTTGGATTTTTGTATCTGGTCCAGAAACTAACGTGGATATCAGCTCTACTAATGTGGTGGAATTTGAAGGTGCTGCTTCTGGGGCGTATATTTTTAGCTATACCACTACTAATTCAACAGCACCTTGTGAAAATCCAACAGTCGAAGTTACTATCAATGTGAGCGACTGTGAAACCGATGATGATAATGACGGACTCCTAGGTGGTCAAGAAGTGGTTTTGGGAACTGATTCCAACGATCCTGATACCGATGGCGATGGTATTGAAGATGGTGAAGAGGTAGGTGATGATATTGATAATCCATTAGATGAAGATGGCGATGGTATCATTGATGCCTTGGATTCGAATACTGCAGATGCAGATAACGACGGAGTAAACGACCAACAGGATCCTGCAAATAATAATCCGTGTATACCTAATAGATTTAATGGCAGTTGCGATACAGATGGTGATGGTATTTCAGATTTAGATGAACAAACAAACGGTTCGGATCCAGATGATCCTTGTGATCCTGTGGCAACGCCAAATTGCGATGAGCCTATAGATTTGGAAGTTTTGAAATCTGTAGATAATATAGATGCTTTAGTAGGTGATACTGTAGTATTTACCATTTTGGTCACTAACTTATCAGATAGAACGGCCAGGTCTATAGTAATTGGTGACTTATTGGAGCTTGGTTTTATATTTGTTTCTGCAGATTCTCAAGATTATGATGAAATAACCGGTAGTTGGATTATTCCAGAACTTGAAGCGGGTATTTCTACCGAATTGAATATTACGGTAACCGTAGATGAGCAAGGTCCGTATACAAATACTGCTGAATTGTTAGAATCTATTCCATCGGATAATAATTCCGAGAATGATGAATCCACAGTAGTTTTAAACACTGAAGCCCCAGAGGGAGTTGATTTAAGAATTTCTAAAGAAGCGAGACCAGATAAGGCTTTGGTTGGCGATGAAGTGGAATTTATTATTAGGGTAACTAATATTTCTGAATCGGATGTAGTAACGGATATTGTGGTTAATGATCAGATACTGGTTGAAAACGGATTTATGTTCGTTTCGGCAGAATCAGATTTTAATGGAGTTTATGATGAAGATACCGGTAATTGGAATATTCCATCATTAGATAGGGAAGAGATGGCTACATTAAAGATAATAGCTATAGCACCTTCATTAGGAATGTTTACAAATACGGCGAATATAGTAAGGTCATCTCCTAGAGATAGTAATACACTCAATAATGAAGCAACGGTTGAGGTTGAGGTAATCGAGAAAAGCATTGCGGATCCTGGTTTCTTGTTCAATCAATTCTCCCCAAATGGAAATAACCAGAATGAGGTATTACGAATCAATAGAACTTTGACAGATCCAGATACTGGTGCACAGGTTGAAGTGGATTTGCAATATAAAATTAAAATTTACGATCGTTACGGTAACCTTGTTTTTGAAACTGAAAAAGTAAATGATGCCGATGTTTGGGACGGTACCTATAAAGGAAAAGAAGTGCCAAAAGGAACGTATTTTTATATTATGAACTATAGTGTTAATAACGGACCTGAAACATTGGATAAAGGTTGGATACAGCTTATTAGATAAAATAAATTATGGATTATAACTTTTATAAACCGAGTTATACTGTTGCTCTTGTACTATTTTCTCTGTTAAGCTTTAACGCGTTTGCACAGAAAGAACCACAGTATACTCAGTACATGTACAATATTGGCAGCTTTAACCCTGCATATGTTGGTACGGTAGAAAACCCTGAATTTTCAGGCTTGTACAGGGCTCAATGGATTGATGTTCCTGGTGCACCACGTACATTTCGTTTTGGGGCTAACCTGCCTTTTCAAAATGAAAAAGTTGGCTTGGGTATTAATATTGTAAATGATGAATTAGGACCAACTACACAAACCTATGCAGATATCTCTTACTCATACCAGATCATGGTTACGGATGAGACAAAATTATCCTTTGGTATCGATGCTGGTGGTTCATTTCTAAATGTAGATTTTTCTAAAGGTACCTTCGAAAATCCTGGGGAAAATCTGAATGAAGAAATGTTGAGTAAATTTTACCCAACGGTAGGTGCCGGTGCTTTTTTGTATGCTGAAGATTGGTACTTAGGTGCTTCGGTTCCTAATTTTTTGACAGAAGGGGTATATAATGATGAGGTTGCATCAATTGTAGAAGACAAACTTCAATTTAATTTTATTGGGGGATATGTGTTCGAGCTTTCTGATAATTTAAAATTTAAACCAGCCTTTTTGGTCAATACTATTTCGGGATCACCAGTAAACGTAAATTTATCGGGTAACTTCTTAATTGCAGATGTGTTTACCGCTGGTGCTTCCTATCGTTTAGATAATGCATTTAGTGGATTGGCAGGCTTTCAAATATCTAACCAATTATTTGCTGGTTATTCCTATGATTACAATACAAACTTGCTAGGAGAATTTAATAATGGTTCTCATGAAATAATATTAAAATTCTATCTAGGTAGAACAGGAGCTGCAAAATCTAAAGGAAGTGGTGATAAGAATGCTAAAGGAAAGCCTAAACAAGTAGATTCACCCAGATTCTTTTAAATAGAACTATAATGAAATTTAAATTTATCATATCATTTCTGGTTTTTATGCCACTTTTGACTTTTGCCCAAAATAAAAAGTCTAAAGCTGATAATCTGTTTTATGGCTATCAATACCAACAGGCAATTACAGAGTATAAAAAGGAAATGGAGAAAAATCCATTGACGAACCATCAATTATTGAACCTTGCAGATTCTTATTTCAGTAAAGGTAGCTTTGATAATGCCTCAGAACTTTATTTAGAAGTCAATAAGAATGATACCATTATGTCTGTGAATAGGTTTAATAAAATGTTACAAAGCCTATCAAAGATTTCTGAACGAGATAGGGTAAAAACTTTTCTTAGGTCTAAAGCTGATAAATTATCTCCAGAACTTTTAGAAAACGCAGAGTTCAATTATAGTTTATTGGAAATCCCGAATAAAAATGATAACAATATTATTCGTGATTTAGGTATAAATAGTCCTCAAGGAGATTTCTCTCCGGCTTTTTACAAAAATGGTATTCTGTTTAGTAGTAGTAGGTCTAGAAATTCTAAAAACGTTTACGAACCTACTGGTGAATCGTATTTAAACATCTATTTTGCTAGAATAAATTCTTCAAATGCCTTGGTAGATGTTGAAGCTTTTAAAGAAATACCGGCTACTGAATTTCACAAATCTACACCGTATTACTCTTCTAAACTTTCTACATTTTTTTATATTCTTTCTAATACTGAAGATGGTGAATTACGATATGATGAGAATGGTAAAAATGCATTGGCAATTGGTACACTTTCAGAAAATGGTAGGTTTAGGTTTATCTTAAAAGATTTAAGTACGTCTTTTTACTATCCATTTTTTGACGATACGACCGAACGCTTATACTTTGCAGCCAATTTTGATGATAGTTATGGTGGTACAGATCTTTATTACGTTTACACTAATAACGGACAGATTATGTCCGCACCTATTAATTTAGGACCTAGGATCAATTCCCCCGGTAATGAAATAGCACCATATATTTTTGATGGTAGTCTTTATTTTTCTTCCGATGTATTTTATGGTCTTGGCGGAATGGATATCTATAAATCTAATATATTGGCTGATGAAGCCTATACCATACCGGTTAACTTAGGTGAGGGTATCAACTCTAAATCAGACGATTTTGGATTTATCATTGAAAGGTCTAAGGATGATGATGGATTATCAGGTTTTTTTGCTTCCAATAGAAAAGGAGGAAAGGGCGGAGATGATCTTTATGCGTTCGAGCTTGATGAAACACCAGGTTTGAAGACTTTTGCGCTTGGGGGCAAAGTGGTAAACCTAAGAAATAAAGCAGGATTACAAGGGGCTCAAGTCCGATTGTTAAATCAACAGGGAGATATTTTAAAAGAAGTGGTTTCTGGTACAGATGGAAGCTTTAGAATTGAAATTCCTTGGATGTCTCAAGTAACCATACAAGCAATGAGCGACGGTTATTCTATTTTCTCAACTACGTACTCAGAAGAGGGTATGAAAGAAATTCAGAATACGGCCTATAACATGGGCTTGGCAAAAATGGAAGATTTAATTACCGAAAAAGAAGAGAAAACTGTACTTAAGCTTAAGAAGTTTTACTTTGATAAAGGGAAATCTACTATGAATGCTCAGGTAGAAACAGAATTGAAAAAAGTAATTGATGCGGTAGAGCGTTTTCCACAAATTAGGTTAAGAATTGAATCTTACACAGATAGTAGAGGTAGTAGCTCGTATAATAAGAGATTGTCACAAGATAGAGCAAATACCATTAAGCAATATTTGTTAAGTAACGGTTTAAATTCGCATAACATCATTGAAGCTACCGGTTATGGTGAGGAGAAAATAGTAAATAATTGTACTAACGGTGCATATTGCCTAGATTTTCTTCATAAGCAGAATGAACGTACACTATTTGTGGTTGAATAAGATTTGCCTGTTTCTAGTTACTATAGAATGATTATATAGAAATAGTAAAGAGCAAAACAGGTTAAAAATAATATTCCTGCATAGGTCAATAACTTTAGTTGTCTGTTAGGCCAAAATTGAGAATCTAGATCGTTACTGGTCACGTTTTTCAAATTCATATATCCAACTATTGGCGCTACAATGAACGATACAAATGTTGCCAAAGCAACCAAATCTCCCATATTGGCGCTGAAAGCAGCAATTACAAC
Organism: Maribacter litoralis; assembly: GCF_902506355.1. NCBI lineage: Bacteria > Pseudomonadati > Bacteroidota > Flavobacteriia > Flavobacteriales > Flavobacteriaceae > Maribacter > Maribacter litoralis. Next base: position 2,447,233 of record NZ_LR733271.1, read on the forward strand.
AAAATTAATAATTGTTAAAAGGAGCACTCCCGTGGCGTATGCATTCCTGGTGCCATACCATTTGGTTTTCGGTTTTAGTAAGGAGATAATGTCGAGGCTCACCCTTGCCAATGCATCATGTGCGGTCATGCATGTGCTGAACATCGTGGCAAAGGCAGATATGGCGATAAAGAGATATGCCCAAGTGCCTATATGCTCGGTAAATAAACGCACGACTTGATCCGCAAAACTAACGGCGTTATTGCTTAGGTGGGTGTTGGTGCCATATAAGGTATACCAACCTATAACCATAAAAAATATAGCTAAAATTGCCGTGATGATATAGCCTATATTAAATTCTTGTAATGACTCTTTTAAACTTGGCTTATCTTGAGTTTTCCATTTTTCTATACTCCATAAACTAATCCAACTAGAGGCTTCAACAGTGGTGGGCATCCAACCAATTAATCCTATTAAAAAAAGAATTCCGACATCATTAAAAATAGGTAGTGGTTTAAAATCGGCTATATGATTAACCGGTCCTTTTAAAAGAACTAACACGGTTGTAACCAGTAATGCAATAAACAGAATACTAATTACGAACTTTAGGCTAATTTCCAGAAATTTGTATTTCCCTAAAATTAGAAGTGCGCTTATAATTAAGAATAGACACAGCGCAACTATAGCTATAGAACTATGGCCTATATTGAATAGATTGATGAATAACCCTGCGGTTACGGTATATAATGCTGCTAAGATGGTAAATGTGGTAACAAATGTTATGATGGCATAGAACCATAAATAACCTTTACCACGGTTTAGGTATCCTTCTATCAATGTTTTATTGGTGACGTTAGTGTACCTTACTCCAAATTCAAAAAATGGATACTTTAATACGTTGGCCAGTATAATAGGTATTATCATAAGCCAACCATATTGGGCACCGGCTTTTGTAGATAGTACCAAATGAGAGGTGCCAATGGCCATACTGGCAAATAAGATTCCTGGACCTAAATTTTTAAGTATAGTTTTAAAATTGAACATTGCAGATACGTTTGGTTGGTAACCTTAAATGTAATCTATTTTATTTCTACGGTAGTACCGTAGAATTTGGGTTGGGTATTCAACAGCATATCAATAAATACTTTTACGCGCGCCAAATATTCTCTGAACTGCACTTTTAGACCTTGGCTGGTAGAAACATCTTGAGCATTGAAGCCAATGGCATTTAAACCTTTTTGTTTGGCAATATAAATGGCCCTTTCATTGTGGAATTTTTGAGAAATAACGGTTACATCATCTAAACCAAAAATAAACTTTGCCCTAAACATGGAATCTAAAGTTCTAAAACCTGCATAGTCCAAGAAAATTACATGTTCGGGAATACCGGCTTTAACCAGGTCTTTTTTAAAAGTATCGGGTTCATTATAGTAAATACTGCCATTGTCACCGCTAACCAGTATAAATTCAATTTTACCGGCATTGTATAACGCTTTGGTGGCATCTATACGATAAGTGTAGTAAGGGTTTGGTGAGCCATTGGTTAATTTGTTGGAAGTGCCTAAAACTAAACCTACCCTGTTCTTGGGTGTTGATGAAATGTCTGTAAATGTTTTTCCATCGGCGGTACTTGAAATAATGATGTTACATGCGAAAATGATCAGTACCAGCAGTATTAAAAGTAATCCGAATATTTTAAGAATCTTTTTTAGCATGTAGACTATTTCAATACTAAAGTTAGTAAATAACTTGTGACTTGAATTTGTAAAGTGAATTAAATAAAAAACCCCTGAAATCAATTGATTTCAGGGGTTTGTGGTACTCGAGGCGGGACTTGAACCCGCACGCCCCAAAGAGCACAGGATTTTAAGTCCGGCGTGTCTACCAATTCCACCACTCGAGCATACTTGGTTTTATAAAAAAATGTTTTTAACTAACATTTTGCTGAGCGAAAAACGGGATTCGAACCCGCGACCTCCACCTTGGCAAGGTGGCGCTCTACCAGCTGAGCTATTTTCGCAAGTTAATGAACGTGCATCTGTTTCCAGATGCGGGTGCAAATTTAATACAATTCTGTAAATGTCAAAGTAAAAAAGTGTAAAAGAATTAAATATTTTAAGATGTCGCCTTTTTGTCCTTGGTTAACAGACGTTTAATCTCATTTAATTTCATTAAAGCCTCTACAGGGGTAAGTGTATCTATATCCAAATGTGTTATTTCCTCCTTTATTTCTTCTAACAACGGATCATCTAAATTGAAAAAACTTAGTTGCATTTCATCGGTATCGCTCATGAGTTTTTCTCCCATCTCTTCGCTAACATGTTTGTTTTCCAATTTTTTTAAAATCTTGTTTGCCTTTTGAATTACTTGTTGTGGCATGCCCGCCATTTTTGCTACGTGTATACCAAAACTATGTTCGCTGCCGCCAGGTATTAGCTTTCTTAAGAAAAGTACGTTGTCTTTTAATTCTTTTATGGCTACGTTGAAATTCTTTATTCTATCAAAAGTATTGGTCATTTCATTTAGCTCGTGGTAATGTGTGGCAAACATGGTTTTTGCCCTTGCCGGATGCTCATGTAAATATTCAGATATGGCCCATGCTATAGAAATACCGTCATAAGTACTGGTGCCACGACCAATTTCATCTAATAATACGAGGCTACGTTCAGACAAATTATTTAGAATAGATGCTGTTTCGTTCATTTCTACCATAAATGTAGATTCGCCCATTGAAATGTTATCACTAGCTCCTACACGGGTAAATATTTTATCTACAACACCAATTTTTGCCATTTCGGCAGGAACAAAACTTCCCATTTGAGCCAATAGTACAATCAATGCCGTTTGCCTCAAAAGAGCAGATTTACCACTCATGTTTGGTCCTGTGATCATTATAAACTGTTGGTTAGACCTGTCTAGCTGTAAATCGTTTGCAATGTACTGCTCACCTAATGGCAATTGTTTTTCAATGACCGGGTGTCTACCTTCCGTAATTTCCAAATCTGTTGAGTCGTTCAATGCAGGGCAATTGTAACTGTTTTCTTTTGCCAATTGCGCAAATCCGCAAAGGCAGTCTAACTGGGCAACTAAATGTGCGTTGTTTTGTACCGGTGTAATATATTCTTGCATCCACACCACTAATTGTGAGAAGAGTTGCTGTTCTAAGGTTAAGATACGGTCTTCTGCACCTAAAATCTTGGCTTCATACTCTTTGAGTTCATCGGTAATGTATCGCTCTGCATTTACTAAGGTTTGTTTACGTGTCCAGCTTTCTGGTACTTTGTCCTTATGTGTATTTCTTACTTCTATATAATACCCAAAAACATTGTTTGATGCTATTTTGAGCGAGGTTATGCCGGTTGCGGCCGTTTCCCTCTCCAGCATATCGTTTAGATAATTTTTACCAGATGTTGCCAATCCTCGTAGCTCATCTAATTCTTCCGAAAAACCTTGTGCTATAGTGCTACCTTTTAAAATATTTACAGGTGCTTCTTCACTAAGCATTTCCTTGATTTTTGCCCTTAAAAGATCGCAAGACTGTATTTGGTCACCTGTAAGAGCCAATGACTCATTTTTAGATGATGTGGCCAATTGCTTTATGGGAATTAAGGCTTCAAGTGAATTCTTTAATTGTACAACCTCTTTTGGGTTTACCTTGCCAGTAGCTACTTTAGAAATTAAACGTTCAATATCACCCATTTGTTTAATATGGTGCTGAAACTTTTCTAAGGTAACCTCATCTTGGTATAGATAGGAAACGATTTGTTGTCTCCTTTTAATTTTTTCTAAATTCTTAAGTGGTAGCGCCAACCATCTTTTGATCATTCTGCCACCCATTGGTGAAATGGTTTTGTCTATGACATCTAAAAGGGTAACGGCATTTACATTGGTAGAATGGTAGAGTTCAAGGTTTTTAATGGTAAACCTGTCCATCCATATATAATCATCTTCGGCAATACGCTGTAATTTTGATATATGTTGTAATTGCCTGTGTTGGGTTTCGCCCAAATAATGTAAAACAACACCCGATGCAATAATTCCACAGCTTAAATGATCTACACCAAAACCTTTTAAGGTATTTGTGTTAAAATGAGAGGTTAAATTCTCTAAGGCATAATCTTCTTGAAAAACCCAATCTTCTAAATAAAATAAATGGTGGTTTTTACCGAATACTTCTAAGAACTCTTTTTTATGAGCTTTTGAAATTAAGATTTCGTTTGGTGAAAAATTCTGTATTAACTTATCAATCTGTTCTTCGCTTCCTTCAGAGGTTAAAAATTCACCGGTTGAAATATCAACGAATGAAATCCCGATTTTTTTCCGTCCAAAATGAATGGCGCAAAGAAAATTATTGGTTTTTGAGTTTAAGATATCATCGTTCATTGCTACCCCGGGTGTAACCAATTCGGTTACCCCTCTTTTCACAATGGTTTTGGTCTGCTTTGGGTCTTCAAGTTGGTCGCAAATTGCAACTCGTTGCCCCGCTTTCACCAATTTAGGTAAGTAAGTGTTCAGCGAATGGTGAGGAAAACCTGCCAATTCGGTGCGTTCTCCGCCATTATTTCTATTGGTTAGAATTATGCCCAGTATACGTGAAGCCTTTACCGCATCTTCACCAAAAGTTTCATAAAAATCACCTACTCTAAACAGCAATAATGCATCAGGATATTTGGTCTTGATGGTATTGTATTGCTTCATTAAAGGGGTTACCTTTTTTGTTTTGCTTTTTTCCGCCACTTTATCTTTATCTCATTAATTTTGCTCCTTCACGAAAATATGGCTTTATCACTGAAATTTTAATCATTGTTGATATTTGAGGATAAGTTTGTACCCATATTGTACTAATGAAATTGAATAAGGATTATGAGGAAATTAAGAAATGATGAACTGGGAAGAATAGATGTGGAAGGATATAAGCTCGCCGGTAAATCGCCAATTATAATTGTACTTGATAATATTAGAAGTTTAAATAATATTGGTTCTGTTTTTAGAACTGCGGATGCCTTTCTTGTAGAAAAGATTTATTTGTGCGGTATTACGGCTACTCCTCCTCATAAAGATATACATAAAACTGCTTTGGGTGCTACCGATAGTGTAGATTGGGAGCATGTTCCAGAAACGATTACATTGGTCGAAAGGCTAAAAAATGAAGGCTGCCATGTTATTTCTGTGGAACAGGCAGAAAATGCTACCCAGCTAAATGACTATGCACCCATAAATGAAAAAAAGCAAGTACTTGTTTTTGGTAATGAGGTTAAGGGCGTAACACAGAACGTTGTTTCTGCCAGTGATCAAGTTTTAGAGATACCTCAATTTGGTACTAAACATTCCTTGAATATTTCGGTCAGTGTCGGTATTGTGGTTTGGGATTGTTGGAGTAAAATTAACGCATAAAAAAACCTGATCATAGACCAGGTTTTTAAGTATAGTTTGAGTTAGTTAGTCGCACGTATGCCTTCACAATAAAAGATTTTCTTTTCATTTACGCAAGAAATCGTGCAATTTATTATTGATATAAATTGGATAGGGCAAAGTCTTCGATCTTGGTTAAAACGGTTTCATAATCACTTTTTCTGCTCACGAAATCTAACTCGCTAACATCCATAATTAGTTGGTTCTCTTTGGGGTAAGTTCGCAAAAAGTCAAAGTAACCTCTATTGATTTTCTCTAGATAGGTTAGCTCTATATTCTGCTCGTAATCTCTACCTCGTTGTTTAATTTGTTGTAATAACCGTTCTGTAGTTTGGTATAGATAAACGTAAATTTTTGGCTTTTTAACTTCTTTGTACATAAAGTTGAACACTTTTCTATAAAGGTCAAATTCGTTTTGTTGAAGGGTGACTTTAGCAAAAATCAAAGATTTATAAATATCGTAATCACTGACCATAAAACTTTTAAAAAGGTCTAACTGGTTGGTGTCTTCTGTAAATTGTTGATAACGATCTGCTAAAAATGACATTTCTAAAGGAAAAGCATATCTAGATTGGTCGATATAAAAGTTTGGTAAAAACGGATTTTCGGCAAATCTTTCTAAAATCAATTTTGCATTGAAATCATCTGCAATTTTGGTGGCAAGGGTTGTTTTTCCTGCTCCAATGTTACCTTCAATTGCAACATATTGCAAACTGGCAAAAAAAGTATGTCTGTTTTTGAACAGTCTTTGTATTTGTTTGGTAATGCTGCTTTTATCTTTGCACTCCTGTAATAAGTTTCGCGTATCCTTGTTAAAAATAGGGTGGTAGAATTGCGGCGATATATCAGCAAGTGGTTTTAAGATAAATTTTCTCTCTTGCATTTTTGGGTGCGGTATGGTAAGCGCATCAGTATTTATAACCTCTTTGTCATAATAAATAATGTCAATGTCCAAAGTTCTACTCTGGTAACTTTCACTATGGTTTCTTTCTCTTCCAAAGGCGGTTTCAATATCCAATAGTTCTTTTAGAAGGTCATTAGGTGACAGTAAGGTTTGTAGTTCTAAACAAGCATTTAGGAAATCTTCGCCTTCAAAACCCCATGACGGGGTCTCATAAGTGGCAGATACTTGTCTAATTTCACCGGCAACTTTGCTTATTTCAAAGATGGCTTTTTGTAATAATAGTTGACGGTTGCCTAAATTGCTTCCTATAGATAATAATGCTGTTTTGTATACTCCCATAATCTTAGAACAAAATAACTAAAACATATTCACATTAGTTATCTTTGTTAACTATTTAAAATTAAGATTTAAATGAAATTTTTAAGAAATTTTCTAGCGTCCATTTTAGGCTCCTTGTTTGCCTTCGGAATCATGTTCGTAATGTTTTTGATTTTCGTAAGCCTTGTTAGTAGTAGTGAAGACACTGTTTCTGTTAAGGATAACTCTATTCTTGAACTGCAACTTCAAAGACCTATTTCTGATTATACAGGTAGTAATGAGCTTGATCCATTTGCAGGTATATTCGATGAGTCGCAAGGATTGGATGAAATTATTCATGCTATAGAGGTGGCCAAAAATGATGACCGTATAAAGGGTATTAGTATAAATAATAATTTCATTATTGCTGGTTTGGCACAAACTCAGGCAATTAGAAAATCACTTGAAGATTTTAAGGCAGAAGGGAAGTTCATTTATGCGTATGCAGATTTTTTTATGCAACGTGATTATTATTTGGCTAGTGTTGCCGATTCTGTTTTTATAAATCCGGTTGGGGTATTAGATTTTAAAGGATTGTCAACAGAGGTGCTTTACTATAAAGAACTCCAGGAGAAATCAGGTATTAAGATGGAGGTTATTCGCCATGGTAAATATAAAAGTGCGGTTGAGCCATATTTAGAGGATACTATGAGTGAAGCGAATAGAAGTCAATTGACTTCATTATTGCAATCTTTATGGAATTCAATGGTGACGGATATGTCTGAAACCAGATCTATTTCTGAATCTGACCTAAATGTAATTGCAGATACATTAGGCGGCAGAACTCCTAAGTTTGCAAAATTGTCCGGATTAATAGATGATGTTGTTTTTTATGATGAATATGAAAACAAATTGGCAAATGCATTACAATTAAAGAAAGATGAGAAAATTAATTATAGCACTTTAGATGACTACGTAAAGTACTCTAATAAAAAGACACTGAAATCCGGTGATGATAAAATTGCGGTAGTTTTTGCGCAGGGAGAAATATTTTACGGTGAAGGTGGCCCTAATATTATAGGTCAGGGTATCATTAACGAAGCTTTGATAAAAGCTCGTGAAGATGATAAGGTTAAAGCGATTGTATTGCGGGTTAACTCTCCTGGAGGTAGTGCATTAACTTCCGATATTATTTGGAGAGAAGTAGAATTGACAAAAAAGGAGAAACCAGTCATTGTTTCCATGGGAAATGTAGCTGCCTCTGGTGGGTATTATATTGCTGCCGGTGCTGATAAGATTTACGCCGAACCTACTACTATAACGGGTTCTATAGGTGTATTTGGTACAGTGCCCAATTTAACCGAGTTGGCAGATAATGTAGGTATAAATGCAGAACAGGTCGGCACTAATAAAAACGCTGTGGAATATTCTCTTTTTGAGCCAATGCAAGATAGTTTTAAAAATCAGGTTCAAGAGAGTATTGAAGAGACCTATGAGACTTTTCTGCAAAGGGTTTCACAAGGTAGAGGTATGACAATGGCACAGGTAGATAGTGTTGCTCAAGGTAGAGTTTGGAGTGGAACAGAGGCATTGGAGATTGGTCTGGTAGATGAATTGGGTAATTTAGATGATGCTATTGCCGCTGCTGCAGAAATGGCTGAGTTAAGTGCATATGGCGTTAAGAAATTTCCGAAGTATAAAAGCGGATTTGAGCGTTTTATGGAAGATCTTGAAGGTGCAAGTGTAAGGGTTAAAGAAAATCTGTTGAAAGATGAGATAGGGGAAGAGGCTTACCAAGTTCTTAAGGAACTTAAATCTCTAAAAAAGCAAAGTGGAATACAAGCTAAAATGCCGTTTGCTTTAGATATTAAATAAGTTTATGACCTTAAAAGATAGAAAATTAGCACACCGTATTTATCTGTATTTAGGGGCTTTGTTTATTACCTCCTTAGTTGTTTCTAATCTTATTTTTCAGAAATTTTTCTATTGGAATCCCTTCGGGGATTTCACCGTTTTTGGAGTATCCCTTTTTGAGGTTTCCGTAGGTATTTTGCCTTACCCGATCACTTTTTTAATTACTGATCTCATATCTGAAATTTACGGTAGAAAAATGGCGAACCAAATTGTTACCGCCGGTATATTTGCCTCTTTCTTTTCCATGGGAATCATTTTAGTTGCAGAAGTAGCCCCAGCTATACCTTCTTCACCCATAAATGATGCTACATTTACACAGGTTTTTGCTTTGTCACCAATAGCGGTCTTGGCCTCTATGATCGCGTATTTGTTGGCGCAATATGTAGATGTTGCCATATATCATTTTTGGAAAAAATTGACAAAAGGAAAGTACTTATGGTTACGTAACAATTTTTCAACATTTCTATCACAATTTCTAGATACGTTTACCGTTGTGGCATTGTTATGTGTCTTTAAAGTATTGCCGTGGGAGCTTTTTTTCGGACTGGTAGTCAGCGGATTTATTTTTAAGATTTTTATAGCATTTATAGACACCCCTTTTCTCTATTTCTTCGTATATATTATGAGAAAGCGTTTTAATCTAAAGCCAAATGAAGAATTGGACTTAGATATTATGGATTTAGAAAAACAAAATAGAACAGTATAAAAATTTACTATGGGTAAGAAAATATTGAAAATTGTAGGAGTACTTTTTTTATTGATACTAATCGTTTTAATTGCAGCACCTTTTTTCTTGGAAGCAAAAATTGGTGACATTATAAAGAATAACGTTAACAACAACGTCAATGCTACATTAGATTTTTCGGAGGCAAACTTGAGTTTGGTAAAAAGCTTCCCAAATGCGGAAGTAGGCTTCAAAGATGTGGTGTTGATTAACAAAGCGCCTTTTGAGGGCGATACGCTCTTCAAAGCCAATAATTTGGATTTGACCATGGGTATAATGCAGTTGTTTAAAAGTACTGGCGATGCAATTGCCATTAACGATATTAATTTGGACGGAGCCTTGGTGAATATTGTGGTGGATAAAGAATTAAATGCTAACTATGATATTGCTTTGGCTTCTGAAGCTGCAACAACGGTTGAAGAGCCAAGTACTACCGATGGTTTTTCTTTTGACCTACAGTCTTATAAAATTACAGATTCAAGAATCTATTACACCGATAATTCTACCGGTATAGCTTTTAAATTAGACGATTTTGAGCACAAAGGAACAGGAGATTTGTCTTTGGCTACTTCGGAGTTGGATACGCATACCAACGCTCTAATTTCTTTGGAAATGGACAGTGTAAACTATCTGAATAAAAACAAGATAAAATTAGATGCACTTATCGGTATAGATTTAAACGAGAATAAGTATTCATTTTTAAAAAACGAAGCGCTGATCAATCAGTTGCCATTAGTGTTTGATGGTTTTGTTAAATTGAATGAGACAAGTCAAGAAGTAGATTTGACTTTTAAGACCCCATCATCTGACTTTAAAAATTTCTTAGGTGTCATTCCCGAAGCGTATTCAAAAAATATTGAAGATGTAACTACAACAGGTAATTTTGCGGTAAATGGTAATTTTAACGGTGTTGTTGATGAAACCCATATTCCAAAATTTCATATCGAATTAAATTCTGATAATGCGTCTTTTAAATATCCAGATTTACCAAAAGCGGTTAAGAATGTTTTTTTAGATGTTCAGATAGATAATGAAACGGGTATTGTTGAAGATACTTACGTAAATGTCAATAAGGCATCGTTCATGATAGATGAAGATAAGTTCAACCTTACTTCTAATATCACGGAGCTTATGGGTAATACTAAGGTTAAGGCCCATATGGATGGTAATATGAATTTGGCAAATATTTCTAAAGCCTATCCTGTGCCAGCTGAATACAATTTAAAAGGGATGTTGAAAGCGGATATCTCAACTGCTTTTGATATGGCTTCGGTAGAGAAAGAACAATACGAAAAAACAAGTACTACCGGTGATTTAAGTTTGACCGATTTCGAATATAATTCAGACGAACTTGCCAATCCGGTTGTATTTAAATCTGCACGCTTAACTTTCAATCCAAAGACGGTGACATTAAATAGTTTAAATGGTACCACTGGTACTACAGACTTTGATGCTACGGGTACTATAAATAATTTGTTGGGTTTTATGTTTAACGATGAAAAGGTTGAAGGTAATTTCAACTTGAAGTCCAACTCTTTTGCCCTTAACGATTTTATGGTTGCCGAAACGGAAACACCATCTACTACTGGTGAAAATGAAACTACAGGCGAAAATACGGAGGAAAAGATTAAGATTCCATCATTTCTGGATGCCACTATTAATGCCGATGCTAAAAAGGTAATTTACGATGATATTGTACTAAGCGATGTTACCGGGGTTTTAAAAATTAAAGATGAGACAGCTACACTTAGTAATATGTCTGCAGGTATGTTCGGTGGTAAAATAGGCTTTAATGGTCAGGTTTCTACTAAAACCGATACACCTACATTTAATATGAAATTAGATCTAAATCAGTTGGGTATTCAAGAGACGTTCGCTTCTGTAGATTTATTTAAGGCGGTGGCTCCAATTGCTCAAATGTTAAACGGTAAATTAACTTCAGATATTTCTTTATCGGGTAATTTGACAGATGATTTAATGCCGAACTTGTTATCGCTTAGTGGAGATTTGTTTGCAGATATCATGACAGAGGAAGTAAATACAGAATCTGCACCAGTACTAAATACGTTGGTTTCAAAATTAAACTTTATAGATGTTGATCAACTTAATTTAAAGGATATTAAAACATCATTATCATTTAAAGATGGTATTGTGGCGGTGAAACCTTTTACTTTGAATTATAAGGATATCGCCATCAATGTAGATGGTAGCCATTCTTTTGATCAAAAGTTGAATTACAAAGCATCTTTACAGGTGCCTGCAAAATATCTAGGGTCAGATATTACTAAACTTATATCTAAAATTGATGATGCTTCATTAACAGACCTTACTATACCGGTTGTAGCAAATATTGGTGGGGTTTATAGTAGTCCTACTGTAACAACAGATTTAACATCTGGTGTTAAGGAGTTAACAAGCAAATTAGTTGAGATCGAAAAGCAAAAGCTCATCAACAAAGGTACTGACAAGGCTAAAGATTTAATAGGTGGTTTAATTACCGGTAATAAAGCGGCCCAAGATTCTGTGAGTAATGAAACCTCTACCACGAATACCAGTGCTAAAGATATTTTAGGCGGAATTTTAGGAACAAAAAAAGATACCGTAACATCGGCAACTTCCACAAAGACCGATTCTACACCAGCAAATACACAGAAAGAAGCTGTTAAAGAAAAGGCCAAGGATATCTTAGGTGGACTCTTCGGTAATAAGAAAAAAGATAGTACTAACTAATGGTTAGGCCAACATAGAAACCTTCGCTACCTCTAACGTTGAATACCGTGTTGTCTTCAAATATTAGATACTGACCTTTTATACCTTTCAATTTACCTTCAAATGTAGGTGTTTTGGTAAGGTTAAGGCTTTTTACCTTGGCAGGGTATTGCAACACCGGAAATTCCAATTCTGTCTCTTGGTTGGTTTCTAGGTAATACGGCAATGCTTCCTCTGGTATATATTGTTTGAGTTTTTCTCGCCATTCTTGTAGATTTTCATCTACGACATTATTGGTGAGCATGGTTCGCCAGTTGGTTTTGTCCCCTACATGATCTTTAAGGGCAACTTCGGTTATTCCCGCCAAATAGCGATTTGGTACTTCTACGATTTCTATAGCTTCATGTGCACCTTGATCGATCCATCTTGTGGGTACTTGGGCTTTTCTAGTAACACCTACTTTTACATTGCTTGAGTTGGCTAAATAGACTACATGTGGTTGTAACTGTACTTTTTTCTCGTACGCCAGATCTCGGTCTTCTTGATCTAAATGAGCTTTGCTTAATTCTGGTCGCATGATCCAATCACCAGCAGAAGGAATTTCAAAAAAGCAGGTTCTGCAAAAGCCTTGTCTATAAATAGGTCTGTCATTGCCACAGTTTAGACATTCGCATTTAATAAATTCTATTTTTAACGTTTTGTCAAGTACTTGGTTTACATTCAAAAAATCTGATTCGAACAACATAAAATATTGAATTGGACTTCCTATTTCTGTCTGCATTTTTCTTAGTACTCCTTCGTATTGCATGTTAATGTAGCTTATTGATTTGTAATTTGAAAATGATAATTAGATACCCTATTTTTAGCAGCACAAAGATACCCATAAATGCCAATTACCCTATTTAATTCTATTGCCTCTTGGTTGCTGAAAAAACGATTTCATCAAATAGAACTTTTTTTAAAATATCCAGAAGAAGTTCAAGAAGAGGTGCTGTTGCAATTGCTAGAATTTGCAGAAGATACCGAGGTGGGTAGAACATATGATTTTGAGTCAATTGAGTCTTACAAAGATTTTAAAGAAAGGCTGCCTATTGTTTCTTATGAAGAAATTCAACCCATTATTGAACGTACTAGAAGAGGGGAGCAAAACTTATTTTGGCCTACCAAAGTAAAGTTGTTTGCCAAGAGCAGTGGTACCACCAATGCTAAAAGTAAATTTATTCCGGTTAGTGGAGAGGCTTTAGAAGATTGTCATTATAAATCCAGTAAAGACCTTTTGTGTCTTTATTTGAATAACAACGAAAATTCTCAACTATTTACAGGTAAGAGTCTACGTTTAGGTGGTAGTAAAGAGCTCTATGAGGATAATGGTTCTTTGTTCGGCGATTTATCTGCAATCTTAATCGATAATATGCCTTTATGGGCAGAATATAGTAGCACGCCTAGTAATAAGGTCTCTTTAATGAGCGATTGGGAAAGCAAGCTAATGGCTATTATTCATGAAAGCGTACAGGAAAACGTAACTAGTTTAGCAGGAGTACCTTCTTGGATGTTGGTATTAATGAATAAAGTTCTAGAAGAGACCGGTAAGGATAATCTATTTCAGGTTTGGGAAAACTTGGAGGTATACTTTCACGGTGGGGTAAATTTTAATCCGTATAAGGAACAATACAAAAAAATACTTCCAAAGAATAACTTTCAATACTATGAAATTTATAATGCATCTGAAGGTTTCTTTGCAATTCAAGATAGAAATGGTGCAGACGATTTGTTGTTGATGTTAGACTACGGTATATTTTATGAGTTTATTCCCATGGATGTCTATGGTGCTTTAAACGAAGAGGCTATACCATTATGGGATATTGAATTAGGTAAGAACTATGCTATAGTTATAACTACAAATTCAGGCTTATGGAGATATAAAATAGGGGATACGGTACGTTTTACTTCTAAAAGCCCTTATCGTATTAAAGTTACTGGTCGTACAAAACATCATATTAATGTGTTTGGGGAAGAACTTATAATTGAGAATGCAGAAGAAGCGTTAAAAATAGCTTGCGCTAAAACCGGTGCTGAAATTATGGACTATACCGCCGGACCCATTTTTATGGTCAATAAGGATAAAGGGGCACATGAGTGGATCATGGAATTTAGAAACTTGCCTAAAGACTTTGGTGCTTTTGTCGAAATTTTTGACAATGCTTTAAAATCCCTTAATTCTGATTATGAGGCTAAGAGGCTTCATAACATTACATTAAATGCTCCTATTGTTCATGAGGCTCGTAAGAATCTTTTTTACGACTGGTTAAAGAAAAATGATAAACTTGGTGGGCAGCATAAAATTCCTAGACTATCTAATAAAAGGGATTATTTAGATGAGCTTTTACTAATGAACAAGTAATTTGCTCTATACACACCAAATATTGACCTAATCACAACATTATTTGATATTTTCATAATCATTGCCATACATTTGTTGAGGTTCATGTAGTTTTTGTCCTACAGGTACTATGTTATTATTTCATATATCCTATTTTGAATAATGGGGTCTACATCGATAAATTTTAACCTGTAAACAATTAAATAGTGATTGGTAGGATAATTAATACAACTTGCTGGAGCAAAACTTAACCAAAACTATAAATACTATTATTATGGCAGAAAAATTAGTGATCGTTTCAGATATGTGGGGCGCTAAAAAAGGATTGTGGATTACTTCTTACTTAGGGTATCTGCAACAGTACTTTGATATTACTTTTTATGATAGCCAACAATTGGCGAATTTGGATATTTTAATTCAGACTGAAGAAAATGTACATAATGCCTTTTTAGAAGGTGGTACAGATACAGCTGTTTCTCATTTATTAAAGAAAGAAACAGAAGCTTGTTATTATTTAGCCTTTAGTACCGGTGCTACAATTGTTTGGGAGGCCGCTAAGAGAGGTTTACCTGTGAAGTCTTTATATGGTGTATCTCCAACCAGAATACGTAAAAAGAACGAGAGACCTAATATTCCTTATACACTTGTTTATGGTGCTAATGATGAATTTAGACCAAGCGAAGAATGGGCAAATAAATTAGGTGTAGAAATGAATGTTTTACCTAACTATGGTCATACTTTATATACAGATGAAAAAATAATTAAAAAGGTCTGTATGGATTTATTGCAAGAAGTAACGCAGATTGCACCACAGGTTAAAAAGAAAGTGGTATAGCCTTTCAATATAAGATTTAAGAATATAAAAAAAGCGAAGATGTAAATCTTCGCTTTTTTTATGTTTTGCTATTATATAATAGTGGTTATGAAACTGCCTTCAATTTTTTAATGGTATCATGAGATAACATTTCTTCGGCATATGGTTTTGTAACCTTAAAGTTTGTTTCACCAGAACTTGGCATTTCAAACATTGCATCGGTAAAAATTGCTTCGCACAAAGAACGTAGACCTCTAGCTCCAAGTTTGTACTCTATGGCTTTTTCTACAATGTAATCTAACGCTTGATCTGTAATGCTAAAAGTAATGTCATCCATCGCAAACAATTTTTCATATTGTTTGATGATTGCATTTTTTGGTTCCGTTAAAATAGCCCTAAGGGTTTTCTTATCTAGCGGATTCATATGTGTAAGCACCGGAAGTCTACCAATGATTTCAGGAATTAAACCAAAATCCTTTAAATCTTTTGGGATGATGTATTGTAATAAATTATCATCATCTAAAGAACTGTCAGATTTTGAAGCACTATAACCAACTGCTTGCATGTTCAATCTTTTGGTAATCGCACGTTCTATACCATCAAAAGCTCCTCCGGCAATAAACAGAATATTCTCTGTATTTACCTCAATGAATTTTTGATCTGGGTGTTTTCTTCCTCCTTTAGGCGGTACGTTAACCGTTGTGCCTTCCAAAAGTTTTAGAAGACCTTGTTGAACTCCTTCACCGGAAACATCTCTAGTGATAGATGGATTATCGCTCTTACGGGCAATTTTGTCAATTTCATCTATAAAAACGATACCTCTTTCTGCTTTCTCAAGATTGTAATCAGCTGCTTGCAAAAGACGGGTCAATATACTTTCTACATCTTCACCAACATAACCTGCCTCTGTTAATACGGTAGCATCTACAATAGCCAATGGTACGTTAAGCAATTTGGCAATGGTCTTTGCCATAAGCGTCTTACCGGTACCGGTTTGACCGACCATTACAATATTACTTTTTTGTATCTCTACATCATCTTCTTTTGATGATGGCTGTAATAATCTTTTATAGTGATTGTAAACAGCAACAGACATCACTTTTTTGGTACGTTCTTGACCAATTATAAAAGTGTCTAAAAATTCTTTGATCTCTTGCGGTTTTTTTAAAACAAGTTCAGAAGAAAGATCGTTGGTCTTTGTTTGTTTTGACTCTTCTGCTACAATTCCATGCGCTTGTTCAATACAACGGTCGCAAATATGTGCGTCTAGACCAGCAATCAACAAATTTGTTTCTGGTTTTTTTCTACCGCAAAATGAACATTCTAAATTTTCCTTTGCCATTATCTATCTTCTCAATTCTATTCCTTAACGATCTAAAATCGTTTTTGGTTTAAAAATCATCTATTAATTTGAATAAGTTAGTCGAATTTATTTCTTCTCCCTTACCAAAATTTCATCGATCATTCCGTATTTAAGTGCTTCATCAGCCTTCATCCAGTAGTCGCGGTCACTATCTTCACGTACTTTTTCGATGTCGGTACCAGAGTGTTCTGCAATGATTTGATAAAGTTCATCTTTCAACTTCAAGATTTCTCTAGCTGTAATTTCAATATCACTGGCTTGACCCTGTGCGCCACCTAACGGTTGGTGTATCATAACACGAGAATGTTGCAAACCACTACGTTTTCCTTTCTCGCCGGCACATAGTAAAACAGCACCCATTGAAGCTGCCATACCAGTACATATGGTGGCTACATCTGGAGAAATAAACTGCATTGTATCATATATACCTAAACCGGCATAAACACTACCTCCTGGAGAGTTAATGTAGATTTGAATATCTTTTTTGGCATCTACACTCGCCAAAAACAATAACTGTGCCTGTATAATGTTGGCAACCTGATCATTGATACCGGTTCCCATAAAAATGATGCGATCCATCATTAAACGCGAATAAACGTCCATTGCCACAACATTCATAGAACGTTCTTCTATAATGTTAGGCGTCATGTTCGTAGGGTACATGCTGCTCATTATAGTATCGTAGTATGTACTGCTGATCCCTTGGTCGTTTATAGCGAAATTCTTGAATTCTTTTCCGTAATCCATAAATTGTATGTCTATATTTTAGAGTAAAAAAAGGTGCCGAAAATTATATTTCCGGCACCGTAAAGATACTTAATTTATTGTTTGGAATTATCCGTAAACTTCTTTCACGAAATTTTCATAGGTAACCTCCTTAGTCTTAAGGTTTGCCTTTTCTTTGTAAAGATTCAATAATTTTTGACTCATCAATTGTTCTGATAGTCTTTTTACCTCATCTTGGTTACCTAAAACACGGGCAGCGATCGTATCCAATTCTTCCTCTTTTGGGTCTAACTGTCCAAATTGTGCCATTTGAGAACGAATAAATCCTTTTGAGAATTCTTTCAACTCGTCAAACTGAACTTGTAGTTCATTGTCGCGAATTATTTTACCTTCAATAAGTTGGTAACGTAAGCCTTTTTCAGATTTAGCATACTCTTCAGCTGCTTGTTCTTCAGATAATGGCTCTTCACCTGTCATTTGAATCCATTTGGTCAAGAATCCGGTAGGTAGTTCAAACTTGGTGTTTTCTATAAAGTATTCAGTAACGTCGTTCAATAATTTTTGATCGGCCTGTTGCTCAAATTGTTTTTCAGAATCTTCTTTGATACGTTCTTTTAATTCCTTTTCAGATTTTACACTATCAGGTCCAAAAAGTTTATCAAAAAGCTCTTGGTTTAATTCAGCTGCTTCTCTTTCGTTAATTTCAGAAATAGTAAAGGTTACCTCTATATCCAATGCTTCTGCTTTCTGTTGGTCTATACCTAAAGCACTAGAAAGCATATGGTCTTCTTTGAAAAGACCTTTGGTCTTTAGAGTAACTTCATCACCGATTTTTTTGCCTTTTAGGGCATCTAAAGCTTTTTTGCTTTTTAATTTATCGGTTTCAATCATAGTTTTACTATCGATCTCTTCGGCTTCATTAACGAAAGTACCACTTACTTCGTCGTTTTTGCTAACCTCATCTTTACTTACAAGCTTACCGTATTGTTTTTGAATACGCTCAACTTGTTCGTTCACCATTTTGTCGTCAGCTACAATCTTGTACTGTGTAATGGCTTTTTTTGTTTTTAAAGAAACTTCAAAATCCGGAGCAAGACCTAATTCAAACTCAAATGCCAATTCGTCTTGATCCCAATCAAAATTATCCTGTTGTTTTGGTAAAGGGTTACCAAGAACATCTAATTTTTCTTCGGTAAGATATTTGTTAAGATTGTCTTGTAATAATTTGTTGACCTCATCTACCAATACAGCTTTACCGTATTGCTTCTTTATAAGTCCCATAGGAACTTGGCCTTTTCTAAAACCAGGAATATTAGCTTGCTTCTTATAATCCTTTAAAATGGTGTCTACCTTATCTTGGTAATCTTCTTTTGTGATAGCAACTTTAACTACTGCATTTAAATCGTCTATCTGCTCTTTCGTAATATTCATTCCTTAATATCTATTTGCATGTGTAAAATGGGATGCAAAAATACTACATTTTACAAAGTCAACCAATTTTTTAAAGTATTGAATTTCAAATCACAAGCAACTATGACTTGTCTTCTTTTAACAGTGAAAAAAAGATTGATTGTAAAAAAGATAGCAAGAGGCTAAAAATCAATGCCCACCAAATATTTCCTACGGCAAAACCATCTATAAGGTTGTCTGCCAAAAGAATCATTAAAGCGTTTATGATCAGTAAAAAAAGACCAAAAGTTATTACCGTTACGGGTAATGTTAGTATTACCAGTATGGGTTTTACCAATAAATTTAGAATGCTCAGTACAACGGCAACTATAATTGCGGTCATGTAACCGTCTACCGATACGTTGGGCAATACATTTGCTAAAATGATTACGGCAAGTGCGCTTAATAAAATTCTTAATATTAGTTTCATAGTGTTGGTTTTAGATGATAATAAGATAAGCGTTTAGTCTTTATTAAAAAAGTTGAGCGATTTTTCAAAGAATTGTTTTGGATTTTCAGCGTGCAACCAGTGCCCGGCATTATCGATAGTTTCTACGCTAGCCTTTGGGAAATGTCTGTGAATAATTTCAAAATCATTTTGAGTTACATATTCAGATTTATCTCCTCTTAAAAATAGGGTAGGTCCGTCAAAACTATCCGTACTGTTGATATTGTCGCCAATATCTTCCATTTTTTCACTTAACACCTCTAGGTTAAATTTAAAGCGCAGTTTTTTATTTTCATCCCTATCAAGATTTTTTAATAAGAACTGACGTATTCCCGGGTTTGATAGATGTTTTTTTAACTGCTCATCGGCATCTTTTCTTGATTTTAAATTGGTGGTGTCAATGGCATTTAGGCCATTGATGATGTCTTGATGATGAGGCGGGTAATATTTAGGTGCAATATCTGCAATCAGTAATTGATTTACACGCTCGGGATGACTGCAAGCAAATTGCATGGCGGTTTTGCCCCCCATGGAATGACCAATTATAGCGGTGCTTTCAATATTATGTGCGTCTAAATAATTTAGAAAATCGTTGGCTAAAATGTCATAATTAAAATCTGGAGAATGAAAACTTTTACCATGATTTCTTTGGTCTATTAAGTGAACACAAAAACCATGTTCCGCATATTGTGCGCCTAAAGTTTTCCAATTATCCAACATACCTAAAAACCCGTGTAAAATACACAGTGGTTTTCCTTGCCCTAAAATTACCGAATGTAAGATCTGTTTCATTTTAATCGTTGTAAGTACATGTTTACCACATTGTCCAATCCTAAATAAAGAGCTTCACTAATTAATGCGTGACCAATGGAAACCTCTAGTAAGTTAGGTATGTTTTGAGCAAAATATTTAATATTGTCCAAGCTAAGGTCATGACCTGCATTGATGCCTAAACCTAGCTCGTTTGCTTTTTTTGCGGCCTCAATAAATGGTCGAATAGCTTTTTCCTTGTCATTTTCATAATCGGTGGCGTAGCTTTCGGTGTAAAGTTCAATACGATCGGTGCCTACAGCTTTAGCTCCTTCGATCACTTTCGGGTCTGGGTCTACAAAAATTGAGGTTCTAATTCCGGCAGATTTAAAAGTTTTAATAACGTCGGTTAAAAATTCTTTATGTGCTATAGTGTCCCAGCCTGCATTTGAGGTTATTGCATCAACTGAATCTGGTACTAAGGTTACTTGTTCTGGTTTGACCTCAAGTACTAACTCAATAAATTTTGAAATAGGGTTACCCTCTATGTTGAATTCCGTTTTAACAATTTTCTTCAAGTCCCTGGCATCTTGATACCTTATGTGCCTTTCATCGGGTCTTGGGTGTATGGTTATGCCTTGTCCTCCAAAACTTTCTATGTCAGTAGCTACCTTAAGTAAATTTGGAACATTACCACCGCGGGCATTTCTAAGTGTTGCAATTTTGTTAACGTTTACGCTAAGTTTTGTCATTATGTCTTATTTAGCTTTTAAGAGCCTCAAAAATACAAATAAGGCACACCTTTTGATATTATTAATTGTTATTTTGCGTTATAAATAGGCTTATGCATATTCAAGAACATATCATTACGAACTTACCGGTATTCGACATTAAGGATACTTCTGAAAAAATATTGGAATTTTTTCACGATACTACCTATTCCCATATTGCCATTTTAGAAGAAGGGCGATTTTTGGGGCTGTTCTCAGAGATTGATGCTGACGGACTTATGCCTGACTCGAAAATAGAGGATTTTAGGTATGAGCTTCAAAGTTTCTTTGCTCGTAGAGAGACCAATTGGTTAGATGTTTTAGAGGTTTTTGCACGCAATGAAGCTAATTTGTTGCCTATTTTAAACGAGAAAGAAGAGGTGGTAGGGTATTATTGTCTTACCGATATTGTTGCAGAGTTTATTGATACACCTTTTTTTACCGACCCAGGTAGTATACTAGTTGTAGCAACGGGCATTAAAGATTATTCCTTTAGTGAGATTGCACAGATTGTAGAAAGTAATAATGCAATGCTAATCGGTGGTTTTATTACCGATACCCAAAATGATATAGTTCAAGTAACCTTAAAGATTACGACGAATAACTATAATAAGGTAGTGCAAACTTTTAGACGTTACAATTATCATATTTTATTCGGTAATAGTGATGACGAGTTTCTTGAAGACCTAAAAAAACGATCGGACTACTTGGATAAATACCTTAATGTATAATATGAAAGTAGCTGTATACGGTCAAACTTATCAAGATAATGCTATTGAATACCTCATTGAACTGTTAGATGAGTTAAAAAAGGTATCTGCCAAAGTTTTTATAGAGAAAGATTTTTACGAACTCTACAGCGTTAGGGATAACTCAGAGATATTTCCGGTTTTTACATTGAACCAGGGTTTGGATTCCACTTTTGACATGTTCGTTAGTTTTGGTGGTGATGGTACTATATTAAGAGCTACAACTTTTGTTCGAGATTTAGGTATTCCTATTGTCGGTGTAAATACCGGTAGACTAGGCTTTTTATCGACCTTTAAAAAAGAAGATGTTCGTAAGGTGGTGCAAGAGTTTAAACAAGGTGCCTATACCGTTGTTGAGCGTAGTTTGGTTCAGCTGAATACCGAGAAATTGGATGCGGAATTTGGTGATTTGAATTTTGCGCTAAACGAAATTACAGTAAGTAGAAAGGAAACGACCTCTATGATTACGGTTGAAACCTATTTGAATAATGAATACCTTACTTCGTATTGGGCAGACGGACTTATAATTTCTACCCCAACCGGGTCAACGGGTTATTCACTAAGTTGTGGGGGTCCGGTTATTGTTCCTACGGCAAAGTCATTGGTGTTGACACCTATAGCACCACATAATTTAAATGCGAGGCCATTGGTTATTTCAGATGATACGGAAATTAGATTAAAAGTGTCAGGAAGAGAAGATAATCATTTGGTGTCGTTAGACTCAAGAATTGCTTCTTTGGAAAATGGAGAGGAGATTACCATTAGCAAGGCTCCCTACACTATAAAAATGATAGAATATACTTCAGAAAGTTTTTTAAAGACCTTAAGAAATAAGCTTCTTTGGGGTGAGGATAGGAGAAATTGAGTCCGCTTTTAAACAATAAATGACTTCAATCGCTGTTTATCCTTTGAGAACACAAAAATTACTGTGCCGGTTTTTAAAGCTTTGGTGCCGTTAATTATAAAATCTATTCTATGCGTTATATAACGTTATTAATACTACTTTTTTTATTTTCCGGTTTGCAAGCGCAGACATATGAAGTGGGTATTTTTGCAGGTGGAGCCAATACTATTAGCGATGTGGGTAGAACTAACTATATTTTACCTTCTGATATTGCTTTTGGGGGATTGTTCAAATGGAATATTAGTAAAAGATATGCGTGGCGGGGTAGCCTAACTTATGGGCAATTTACCGCAGATGACAACAAATCTAGCTCTACAGCAAGACAGCAAAGAGGGTATGTGGTCGATAATTCTATTTTAGAAGGCTCGGTAGGTTTGGAATTTAATTTTGTTGAATATAATTTACATAAACTAGGTCCTGCATTTACACCATACTTATATACGGGTCTTACCTATTTTAGGTATGATTACCAGTATTTTAATGGTGGGGTGTTACAAGAAATTAATCAAAAAGAAGGAAGCTTTGCCGTACCAATGACGGTCGGTTTTAAGTATCGTATCAATCAGTTTCTTATTTTTGGTGGCGAAATAGGGGCTAGGTATACCTTTACGGATAACTTAGATGGTAGTAATCCAGAAGGTTCTAACTTTGAAGAATTCCAGTTTGGAAACATATTTAGTGATGACTGGTATGTTTTTTCGGGTTTAACCTTAACCTATACTTTTGGCAGAAAGCCTTGTATGGATTGTTTTGAGTAATTATAAAGATGAGCGATAGTAACGAAATTGATAAGTTGAATGTTCCAAAGCACCTTGCTATTATTATGGACGGTAATGGTAGATGGGCAAAGGAACGTGGTAAACTTAGGGTTTTTGGTCATGAGCATGGCGTAAAAACCGTTAGAATTGTTGTAGAACAATGCGCTCAATTAAAAATAGATTTTCTTACATTATATACTTTTTCAACTGAAAATTGGAACAGACCAAAGGTAGAGGTGCAAACACTTATGCGCCTTTTGGTTTCATCTTTAAAGAAAGAACTTAAAACTTTTAACAAAAATAACATACGTTTAAATACCATTGGTAATATAGATGCCTTGCCTGTAAAAGCTTATAAAGAGTTGGTTGATGTAATGGAACAGACTAAGCAAAACACAGGGATGACATTGACTCTTGCCCTTAGTTATGGGGCTCGCGAAGAGCTGCAATCTATGGTGAAAGAGATCAGTACCAAAGTTAAAAATAATATAATTTCAATTGAAAACATTGACCAAGACATTATAAATAGCCATCTTTACACGCATGATTTGCCAGACGTAGACTTACTTATCCGTACTAGTGGAGAACATCGGATCAGTAATTTTTTATTATGGCAGATAGCTTATGCGGAGTTATATTTTATTGATGTATATTGGCCTGATTTTAGAGAGCATCACTTAGTGGAGGCCATCAAGAACTACCAGAACAGAGAACGAAGATTTGGAAAAACTAGCGAACAACTCACTTAAAGATATGACTAGGTTCATATCCTTGAACCAATTTTTAACCACCCTTTTATTTTTAACCACCTTTATCGCCGCTGCACAGGATTCCTATGAAGATGGCAAAAGTTATATTTTGGGAGGGTTAGATGTAACTGGTCTTCAAAGTTATAACGAACAAACGGTTAAAACTTACACAGGTTTAAGAGTAGGGCAACCAATTACTTTACCAGGAGAACAAATTAGTGAGGTCATTAAAAAACTATGGGGTCTTGAACTTTTTAGTGAAATAGACATTTTTATTACCAATATTGAGGAGAATACTGTATTCTTAGAACTGAATATTATAGAAAGACCTACCCTTAGTAATGTTAAGTTTTATGGGGTTAAAAAAGGTAAGCTTGAGAGTCTTATTCAAGATACAGACCTTAAAAAAGGAAAAAAGATCACTGAAAGCTTAATTTCCAACTCTAAAAACTACATCACCAATAAGTACAAAAAACAAGGCTACTTAAATGCCGAAGTTAATATTGCCACTTCTAAAGATACGACAGGTAATAACACCCAATATATGGTTGTTAATGTTAAAAAGGGTGATAAAGTAAAAATTAGAAGTATTGATTTTGAGGGTAACGAACAATTATCCGACAAGAAATTACGCAAAGCATTAAAAAATACAAAGCAGAAGAAATTAGGTAGATTCTGGAAAAAATCGAAATACATTCAAGAGGACTATGAAGAGGATCTTGATTTGTTGATCGATAAATTTGCTGAAAACGGTTATCGCGATGCTCGTGTTATATCAGATTCTGTAATAAGGGTAGATGAAAATAATATCGATTTAAAGATAACAGTAGAGGAAGGTGATAAATACTACTTTGGTGATATTGATTTTGTTGGTAATACCGTATACACTGATCGTCAATTAAACCAAGTGCTTGGTATTAAAAAGGGCGATACATATAACGGTGTATTAATGCGTGAAAGAATTGCCGATAATTCTAAACCGGACCCTAATGATGTCACTAGTTTGTATCAAAATAATGGTTATTTGTTCTCGACCATTAATCCTGTAGAAATTTCTGCCGCTAATGATACTATTGATTTTGAAATTAGGATTATAGAAGGTAAAGAAACATTTTTAAATCACGTAACTGTTTCCGGAAATGATAAAACCAATGACCACGTAATCTATCGTGAACTTCGTACAAGACCAGGTCAAAAATACAATAAGGCAGATATAATTAGAAGTATTCGTGAATTGGGTCAGTTAGGCTTTTTCGATGCGGAACAAATTACACCAGATGTATTGAATGCCAACCCAAATGAAGGTACTGTAGATTTAGCTTGGAGCTTGGTAGAATCTGGATCAAGTCAAATTGAACTACAAGGTGGTTATGGTGGCGGTGGCTTCATTGGTACTTTGGGGCTGTCATTCAGTAACTTCTCTATTCAGAACTTATTTAATGGTGAAAAGTATAAACCGGTACCAATGGGTGATGGACAAACCTTTGCACTGCGTTTACAGGCAAGTCAAACGTATAGAGTCTATAGCTTAAATTTTGCTGAGCCATGGTTGGGTGGTAAAAAGCCGGTACGTTTTAACCTTAGTATGTCTAGAACACAGCAATTTGCTGCTCAATATGATAGTAGTGGAGATATAGATGTTAAAAAAGATCAACAATTTTCTATTACGGGTATTACTGCTGGTTTGGCAAAACGTGTACAATGGCCAGATGATTTCTTTACCATTTCACATTCCTTAAGTTACCAGTTATATGATTTTAGGAACTATAATATTGGTCTATTCAACTTTGGTGATGGTAAGGCAAATTCATTAGCGTATACTTTTGGTATCTCAAGAAACGCCACACAAGGTGGTAGAATTTTCCCAAGAGGTGGTTCTAATTTTGAGATTAGTGCCAAGTTTACGCCACCATGGTCTTTATTCAGTGATAAGGATTATAGAGAATTGAAAGATAGATCAGATGAGTTAGAGGATCAAAAGAATTCTGTTGGTTTAACATCAGTTGAGCAAGCTGAATTAGAAGATTTAGATCAAGAGAGATTTAGATGGTTAGAATATTATAAGGTGAAATTTAAGGGAGACTGGTATACTACTTTGGTAGATAAATTAGTTCTTCGTAGTAATGCTGAATTCGGTTTCTTGGGTAACTATAATAGTGCCGTTGGTGATGTGCCTTTCGAAAGGTTTTACGTGGGTGGTGACGGTTTAGGTAACTTTACATTAGATGGTAGGGATGTTGTTCAATTAAGAGGTTACGACAACCAATCTATAACTCCGTATTCAGATGGAGCAACTTCACCCGATGGTGCATTAATTTATAATAAATTCTCTTTAGAGTTAAGATATCCGTTAACATTAAAACCTTCTGCATCTATTTATGGACTAGCATTTTTAGAAGGTGGTAATGCCTTCAACAATTTTCAAGAGTTTAATCCGTTTGAATTAAAACGATCGGCCGGTGTGGGGCTGCGTATCTTTATGCCAGCATTTGGTTTGTTGGGTATTGATTTTGGTTATGGGTTCGACGAGGATCTTGTACCAACTTCTGCAGGGCAAGGGCCAAGCGGATGGCAAACACACTTCATCATTGGTCAACAGTTTTAATTTTCATTGAATTATTACAATCGTTCAATATGCTAATCCTTTAATTTTAAAAGATTTAGTAATTTTGGCACGATATTTTCTATAGGATTAAACGACATTAACAATGAGTACAAAAGCAAAAGTTCTATTATTGGTTTCGGTCATTTTTATGACACTACAAGGGTTGGCCCAAAGAGGGGTGAGAATGGCTTATGTAGACATGGAGTATATTTTAGAAAATGTCGAGGAATATAGAGATGCGACCGAACAACTGGAAACTAAAGTACAGCGTTGGAAAATTGAAGTTGAACAAAAACAAAGTATCGTTGAGCAAATGAAAAAGGATTTGATGGCTGAAAAAGTGTTGTTGACTCCAGAACTTATAGAAGAACGTGAAGAAGAAATACAGATTTTGGAACGTGAAATGATCGAGTATCAACAAGATCGTTTCGGACCGCAAGGTGATCTAGTACTGCAAAAAAGAAGGCTGATACAACCTATACAGGATCAGGTGTTCAATGAAGTACAAAAAATAGGAGCGAATAAAAAGTATGATTTTATTTTTGATAAATCTGCGGATGTTGTAATGTTGTATTCCGAAAAAAGGCACGACATTAGTGATTTAGTGCTTAGGGGTATTGCTAGAACAAGAAAAATTAGCAAACCTGCTAAAAAGTCAAATGATCGTAGTAGATTAGATGATTTTGAAGGTGAAGAAGAAGAGGTGGTAAGTGAAGCCTTACAAGAGCGATTAGATAAAGCAAATCAAGCAGCTGAAGCTAGAGAGAAAAGTGCTGCAGATGCTAAAGCAGAGCAGCTAAAATTACGTGAAGAGCGTAAGAAGGCTTATGAGGAAAGAAGAAAGAAATTACTAGAGGAGCGTGAAGCTAAAAGGCAAGCGAAATTGAAAGAAAGAAACGAAAGTAAAGAAGAAGATAATAACGAAGAAGAAAATAGCGATACCGAAAAAGATGATAACGGTACTATTTAAATAGGTTTAACGACCGTACATTAACACTCAAAATTGAATTAAAATTACACTCATGAAACAAGTAAAACAAATTGTGGTAGCCTTATTGTTGTTTGTAGCAACGACAAGTTTTGTAAATGCCCAAAGTAAAGTAGCTCACATAGATGTTACTAAATTATTATCTGCAATGCCTGAGATGAAGGCAGCAGAAGCAGAGCTCAAAAAATTACAAGAGACTTATAATGCCGATATTGAAGGTTCAATGACAGAATTGCGTAACAAGTACACGCAGTACCAAAATGAAGCAGCATCTAAGTCTAAAGAAGAAAATGAAAAAAGAGCTATAGAATTGCAAGGTTACGAAAAGAATATTGGTGAGGCTCAACAAAGAGCTCAACAAGAATTTCAAAAGAAACAAGCTGAGTTGTTTGCTCCTATTTCAGAAAAGGCCAAAGCGGCTATTGAACAAGTAGCGGCTGCTCAAGGTTTTGATTATGTTATTGATGCGCAAGCTGGTGGTGGTTTGATCGTTGCAAAAGGTAAAGATCTTTTACCAGATGTTAAAAAGCAATTAGGTTTCTAAATAGAAACCATGATAATAAATAAAAGCCATCTAATTTAGATGGCTTTTTTTATATCCCTATTTTTCTTCTAATATTTGTCCATCTTAGGTTTCTGATAAACTTACCTTCTTCTTCGGTAACCAAGTACTCATCTTGATTATGACTTGCATTCAGAAAGCCGGTCATGTTGTTCCAGAAAGATTTGATAGACTTGTTCTTCATGGCCATCTTCAAAGAGGCTATAGCGGTTATAATAAAGCCATATCGCATGCTGTACATTGCTTTGCCCTGTAGTCTTTTAGCTTTTGCGTTATAAGCCTTTCCTGTGGGGCGTAAATGCTTTACTTTAAGTCGGTCTTCAGTATGTGTGGTGTAGCCGTGAAACTTCGCTAAAAGCTCGTCTACGGTATCCCAGCCCATAGCGCTCTTTAATCCACCAATCTTTATAAAGCAGTCTTTTGAATATGCTTTTATGGCTCCTCTTATATGGTCTTTGTCCATTGGGTGGTTGAGGATCCATTCACCATGGCTATTCTGTTCATAAATGAATCCACCGCAAATTCCTAAGAATTTATCATTGCTAAAATGAGATGATATCACTTCGAAATAATTTTTTGGTAAAATTAAATCGGCGTCAAGTTTAACTATAAAATCAAAATTTTCATCAAGCAGTTCAAGCCCTTTGTTGAAGGCATTTACAACTTTGCTTCCGGGCATATGCTGAGTAGATGATATTGAATTTAGTTTTTTGAACACACTATTTTTAATGGCGTATTCATTTATGATGTTCTCGGTATTATCAGTAGAATTGTCATTGACAAGAATTACTTTTTTCGGTGCCAATGTTTGTTCCAGAATGGAGTCTAAGGTGTTTTTCAGAAAGTCCTCTTCATTGTGTATGGGAATAACTACGTAGTAATCCATATGCTTATAGATACATTATTTTCTGGTAGCGTATACAATATAATATCTTGGTGTAAACAATCTTAAAAACGGTCTAAATCCAAGTTTCTTTACAGGATTGGTCCATTTCATGGTGTCTTGAATTTCCCAACCGGCTTTTTCTAGAAGCCAATCAAACTGCCAATCTTCAAATTCATGGTAATGTCTATCCCACTTATCGGTTTTACTTCTATATGCAGGGGAAAACCAGAGTTTTAAAGGAATACTGGCCACTAATTTTTTAGATTTTGTATTAGATAAAAGATGTAATGGGGCTAAAAGATGTTCAAATATTTCAAAGGCGGTTAGCACTTCTGCATCGGTAGAGGTAACAGCGCTGAAATCAAAATCTAAATCTTCACCATTGGTATTGCTTACTTTATAACCGTCTTGTCGCATTATATCCGTAAACGGATTTTCTACTCCTAAATCTAAAATTGACTCAGAAGTATTTATATGTTTTCGTAAAAACTGAAGCGTATGTTTGTAGCGTTTGTTCGGAAAGCTGTTTTCGTACATGTTTAAATTCTGTATACCATTGCATTGACGTTCATTCCGGCGCCAACACTAGCAAAGATAACAACATCTCCCTTTTTAATTTCCTGATTTTCTAATTTACCTTCTTTTACCATGTCGAATAAAGTGGGTATAGTAGCAACCGAGCTATTGCCAAGCTTTGAAATACTCATGGGCATAATACCTTCTGGCATCTCCCTGTCATAAATTTTGTAGAAGCGTTTTACAATGGCCTCGTCCATTTTTTCATTGGCTTGGTGAATAAATATCTTTTTCACCTCGTCAATTTTTACTCCGCTGTTATCAAGGCAAGATGCCATTGCCGACGGTACGTTGGTTACGGCAAATTCATAAATTTTTCTACCGAACATTTTTATGTAATAGGCTTTCTTTTCATCCTCTTTGTTATATGTATCGCCAAAGAATAGAAAGTTTGCTTCATCATTGGCAAAAGTGGCAGATTCGTGCGCAATAATTTCACCGCCATCATCAGATTTTTCAACTATGGTAGCACCTGCACCATCAGCATAAATCATGGAGTCCCTATCATAGTCATCAACTATTCTAGATAATGTTTCGGCACCTATAACCAAACATTTTTTGGCAATACCACTTTTTATAAAAGCATTGGCCTGGATCATACCTTCTAGCCAACCTGGGCAACCAAAAATTAAATCATAAGCGACACATTTAGGGTTTTTGATCTGCAATTTATGTTTAACCCTTGTGGCTAAACTAGGCAGTGTGTCCCCTTGAATATAACCGTCTTTTAGGTCTCCAAAATTATGGGCTACAATGATATAGTCCAGGGTTTCTTTGTCTAACTGTGCATTGTCGATTGCTTTTTCTGCGGCAAAGTAAGCAAGGTCGGATGTGTTATACTCTTTGGGGGCATATCTTCTTTCTTCAATACCTGTTATGGCTTTGAATTTCTTTATAATAACCTCATTATCTTGCTTAAATGCAGTACCGTCAAGATTTAAGAAATGATGGTCGTTAAAATCTTTATTGGAAATTTTTAGTTCGGGAATATAGCTTCCTGTTCCTGTAATTGATATGCTCATTTTAAAAAATTGTATTGTAATCGAAATGTAGTGAAATTGAAAATTATTTTATATGCATGCATAATAAATTTTACGATGCTCAATACGGTTTTCTTTGAATTATTTGAAATAAAAAAGCCTTTTCAAAATGCTGAAAAGGCTTTGTAGTATGGGTTTATCCGGGTTATTCCGTTTCCATGTAGGCTTCAATTGGAGCGCATGTACAAATTAAATTACGGTCTCCATATGCATCGTCAACTCTTCGTACCGAAGGCCAAAATTTATTCTCGGCTACATAGGGTAATGGAAAAGATGCTTTTTGTCTTGAATAAGGAAAATTCCACTCATCTGTAGTGGTCATCTCTAAGGTGTGTGGAGCGTTCTTAAGTACATTGTTGGGTTCGTCTGCACTAGATTCATCTATTTCTGCACGAATGGACGCCATAGCTTCACAAAATCTATCTAATTCCGCAAGATTTTCACTTTCTGTAGGCTCTATCATCACTGTACCTGCTACCGGAAAAGATACGGTTGGTGCGTGAAAACCATAATCCATAAGGCGCTTGGCAATATCTGTAACTTCTATGCCATTTTTCTTAAATGGTCTACAGTCTAAAATCATTTCATGTGCTGCACGCCCTTTTTCCCCTGTGTATAGAACATCGAACTTACCTTCAAGCTTATGTTTGATATAGTTGGCATTTAAAATTGCGATTTTTGTGGAGTGGGTCAGGCCTTGTTCTCCTAGCATTTTAATATATCCGTATGAAATAAGGCAAACTAATGAGCTTCCCCAAGGGGCTGCTGAAATAGCCGTTATAGCATCTTCACCTCCGGTTTCTATTACCGGATTTGAGGGTAAAAAAGGAACTAATTGAGGAGCAACACATATAGGGCCAACGCCTGGACCGCCACCACCGTGAGGTATGGCAAAAGTTTTATGTAGGTTTAGATGACAAACATCTGCCCCAATAGTTGCAGGATTGGTCAACCCAACCTGTGCATTCATATTTGCACCATCCATATAAACCTGACCACCATGATCATGTATTATTTTGGTGATCTGTTTAATCGATGATTCAAAGACACCATGGGTAGATGGGTATGTAACCATTAACGCAGCTAACTTATCTGAATGTAGTTTTGCTTTTTCTTCTAGATCAGCAACGTCAATATTGCCTTTTTCATCGGTTTTTGTAACCACAACCTTCATACCTGCCATTACTGCAGAAGCAGGATTGGTACCATGTGCAGATGAAGGTATTAAACAGATATTTCTTTCTGATTCTCCTCTAGATTCATGATAAGCTCTAATAACCATAAGCCCAGCATACTCACCTTGAGCTCCTGAATTAGGTTGTAATGATGTGTCGGCAAAACCTGTAATTGTAGATAGGTCTTTGGCAAGCTCTTTCAGTATTATTTGGTAGCCTTCCGCTTGGTCAACCGGTACAAAGGGATGTATATTGCCCCAATTTGCTGAGCTTAGAGGTAACATTTCACTAGCTGCATTCAATTTCATGGTACAGCTACCCAAAGAGATCATACTATGGTTCAGTGCCAAGTCCTTACGCTCTAATTTTTTAATGTAGCGCATTAATTCCGTTTCCGAGTGGTAAGAATTAAATACTTTGTTCTCCATAAATGAACTGGAACGTTCAATGTTTTCTGGTATAGAAGTGGTATTCAATAATTCCGTTACCTCAGATGATTTTTTGCCTAAAGCTTCGGCAAAGATTTCAATAATCTGGTTGAGGTCTTTAATAGAAGTTGCCTCATTTACCGCTATTGAAATGGTATCATGGTCAACGTAGTAAAAATTGACCTCGTTTGCCTCGGCAATTGGTCGTACTTTTTTTGCATCTGCTTTTACGGTAATTGTATCAAAATAAGCAGTATTCAGTTGGTAAAGCCCCAAATTTTCAAGTGCATCTGTCAATGTAACGGCAGTAGCATTAATTTTAGAGGCGATATATTTAAGTCCTTTTGGACCGTGGTATACTCCATACATACCTGCCATAACCGCCAATAAAACTTGAGCGGTGCAAATGTTTGAGGTAGCCTTATCTCTTTTTATATGCTGTTCCCTAGTTTGTAGTGCCATTCTTAAGGCAGGCTTACCATCGGTATCTTTGGTAACACCAATAATTCTACCGGGAATATTTCTTTTAAATTGCTCTTTGGTTGCAAAGAAGGCTGCGTGAGGACCTCCGTAGCCTAATGGAATTCCGAAACGCTGCGTGGTTCCCACAACTACATCAACACCAAATTCCCCTGGTGGCGTCAACAAGACCAAACTCATAATATCTGCGGCAACCGCCACTTTAATGTCATTTTCCTTTGCTTTGGCAACGAAACCTGAATAATCGTATACTTGTCCGAATTTGCCAGGATATTGTAAAAGTGCACCATAAAACCCGGAGTCAAAATCAAACTCATCATGGTTGCCAATTACCAATTCTATACCTAAAGGAAGTGAGCGTGTTTTAAGAAGGGATAATGTTTGTGGTAATATTTCTTCAGAAACAAAAAATTTGACCACTCCGTTTTTTTTCTGATCTCTACTTCTAACATCAAAAAGCATGGTCATAGCTTCTGCAGCAGCTGTACTTTCATCTAACAACGAAGCATTTGCCAGTTCCATCCCTGTTAAATCTGAAACTATGGTCTGAAAGTTTAGAAGTGCTTCTAATCTACCTTGTGCTATTTCTGCCTGATATGGCGTGTATGCAGTATACCAACCTGGGTTTTCTAGAATATTTCTTTTGATCACCGAAGGAATCAAACTTTCATGATACCCTAAACCGATGTAAGTTCTGAAAACTTTGTTCTTTTTTGACAACTCCTCCGTGTGGGCAAGAAACTTATGCTCACTCATGGCAGGATCAAGTTGTAGAGGCTCTTTTAAACGAATATGATCTGGTATGGTCTCAAAAATAAGTTGTTCCAAATTTTCAACACCTACCGTGTTGAGCATACTGTTTAAATCTTCTTCCCTTATGCCGATATGGCGTAGAGCAAACACGTCAGTCTTCATAGATACGATTGTTATATAAAGTGCAAAATTACCACTTTTATGTGTTTAATTTATGGTAGCCAAGGTACCTATTGATGAAAGTTTTTAACCAAAACAAGGGGTTATAAACACTTTACCTATTTTTGTTTAATGACCGTAATCAAAAAGATTTTTGATTTTTACTTGGATGCCAGTATTCACGTGTCTTTAGGTATATTCAGTTTAGCGCACGTTACAGCGTTGACATTAAACATTAATGTACCAAAGGAGCTTTATTTTTTTATCTTTTTTGGGTCTATTGCCTGCTATAACTTCGTAAAGTTTGGGGTAGAGGCAGAGAAGTATTTTCTTGTTACCAATACATATCAAAAGAATATTCAATTTTTTAGCTTGGGATGTTTGCTCGTTGCTGGTTACCAATTGCTGTTCTTGTCGGAAAGAGTATTTTTCGGGTTACTCATTTTAGCGGCAATTACTGGTTTGTACGCGCTTCCGGTTTTGCCTAAACACAAAAACTTTAGAAGTCTTAGCGGTTTGAAAATTTTGATTGTAGCAGCCGTTTGGGCTGGCACTACGGTAATTTTACCTGTTCTTTCTGAGCTTGGCGCCATAACCTGGAACGTAAAGGTAGAAACGGTTCAGCGATTTCTTTTTGTACTTATACTTTTGGTGCCTTTTGAAATTAGGGATTTAAAATATGATAGTTTAGTTCTTAAAACTTTACCACAAAGAGTGGGTGTAAAAGGTGCAAAAAATATAGGATATGGATGGATAGTACTTTTCTATGCCGCAACGTTCTTAAAAACAGATTTTAATATTCAGCATATTGTAGTAAAAACCTTGTTGAGTCTATTTTTAGTTATAGTGGTATACAATACAAAAAAAGATCAAGGAAAATATTTCTCATCTTTTTGGGTAGAGGCGATACCTTTATTATGGTGGTTGATGTTCGTTATTAGTTTGAAATTAACTATTTAACTTTGTTAAAAGTTTCTTTCATCCTTTTCTTTTCTTCATCAGACAGAACAGCTAGCCTGGCTTGATTACAAAGCGATGTTAATTTTGTATTGTCCTTACTGTGTTTTGCACAGGTTTTACAAATAAATAAATGAAACTTCAATTTTATCCTTTCCCATAAAGAAGCTTCTTTGTACTGGGCCTTATCGCAAATTTTTGCAGCCTTCTCACATGAAATCATCATAATTAAAACCAATTTTGATTTAAACAACCCATTAAGCTAGTTCTAGCTCTATGTATCATTACCCAAAGGTTAGACGCATTAATTCCTAAAGCATTACAAATATCTTCAGTTTCCATTCCTTCAATTGTTTTCATAGTGAAAACTTGAGCTTGTTTTTTGGGTAATTTTGATATGCAGTTTTGAATTGCCAATCCTAATTCTTCATTTTCAATAGCGCTATTTTCGAAATTGCTATTAGGGTCTGCTATACGTTCTTCTAGCCAATCTCCTTCGGCGTCGGTCTGCGAGCTATAGCTCATACGTACTTCTGCTTTTCCTTTTTTTGAATTTATTTTTCGGTAGTGATCAATGACTTTACGCTTAAGAATAGCGATTAACCATGTGCGCTCGGCAGCGTCGCCCTTAAAATTTTTAGCAGATTTTAATCCTGCAATAAAGGTATCCTGTACAAGGTCTTTTGCAATTTCTGCATCACTTACCCTAGTTACGGCATAATTAAAAAGGTAATCTGCATACAGATCTACCCACTTGTCTGGATTGAGGTTTTGTATTTCCATTTTTTTTCTGCATTTCAAAAGTAATTTAATTTTAGGTATTATGTTTACTTTTGATAACAAACACTTTACTCATGAGGAATATACTGTTATTTGTTTTAATTATTAGCGGTCAGTTGGCTTTAGCTCAAATGGATTCACAACCAATTACTGAATTTAAAGGATTTGATGATGCTAGTGAGCTATTGTTGGATGTAAGAACTCCCGAAGAATATAATCAAGGTAGTATTGATGGGGCAATAAATATTGACTGGCTATCCAATGAGTTTAATGAAAAGGTTGCAAAGCTGGATAAAGATAAAAAAGTATATGTTTTTTGTAAGAAAGGTGGTAGAAGCTTAAAATCTCAAGCAAGGTTGGCGGAGTTAGGTTTTACTAATGTTGTTGACTTACAAGGAGGTTATGATGCTTATTTAAATAAGCATTAATCGGTTTTCATTTTAAAACGAATTACGGGATTGCTTCTAAAGTTCAGCAAGAATTTTGGTCAATTGGTTGTCTCTTATTGGTTTTACTATGTAATCTTTTACTTCGCTTATTTCTTTTGTTTTGTCAAAATCTACTAAATCTACCGAAGATGATAAAATATACACGGTTATCTTTTTGACCATTTCGGGAATTAATTTTACGTATTGCTGCATAAACCCGTAACCGTCCATAACGGGCATATTTATGTCTAAGAAAATGATATCGGGCAATACATGGTCGTTATTGATATTGGCTTTTAAAAAGGTCATTGCTTCGGCTCCATCGGTAAACGGTATAATATTATTTACAGATTTATGAACTTGTAAGGTGTGTAGAATAGTGTATTGAAAAACATCATCGTCATCTATAATGCAAACATTAATATTGTTGTTCATCTTGTTTTAATTTAGGGTTACAAAAAATGTTGATCCTACGTTAACTTCACTTTCTACTGTTATCGATCCGCCCATGGCCAATATTTGCGCTTTTGTAATAAATAGCCCAATACCTTTAGCTTCTGGGTGTTTATGAAATACTTTGTTGAGCCCGAATAGTTTATGACCATGACTCTTTAAATCAATACCCACCCCGTTATCTTTAAATTCTAATAGTGTTTTCTCATTTTCTTGTTTTGAAGAAATGAAAATTTTCGGTACTCTATCAGGTGATCTATACTTTATGGCATTGCTAACTAAATTCAGAAATATACTCTCTAAATAAATAGGGTTGTAATTTACATTTTTTACTTGGGAAAAATCAAAATTAATTATAGCCTTTGTTTCTATTAATTCCGCAGCTAATGTTTGCTTTGTTTTCAGTAAAACGTCTTCGAAATCTAAATGAGGTTTTATTTCAACACCATTTTTCTTTATGGTAATCATCTCAACCAAGGCATTCAATGTTTCGTTAAGGTGTTTAATAACTATTTCAAACTTATCAAATATTTCTACTTTCTTATCCTCACAAGTAGCATTTTTATACATTTGAAGTAACGCATTTAAATTGCCTACTGGTGATCTTAAATTATGAGAGGTAATTTGATTAAACTCTGCTAATTGTTTGTTTTGTGATGTTAGTTTGTTGGTCGATTTCTCTAGGTTTTTATTAGTTTCTAAAATCTTTTGCTTTGATAGAATTTCTTCTGTAATATCTCTACTAGAGCCAATAATTTTTGTGGCATTTCCGTTTCTGTCGGTAATTACTTTACCGACAATTTCGCAGAAGCGTATATCACCATTTTCATGTAAAATGCGTTGGGTGAATTTATCGACCTTTTTGGTGATAATGGCGTTTTCTCTTTTGTGTATTAAAAATTCTCGATCGTCTGGATGCGTATGGGTGAGGAATAAATCAAAATTCATGGCAATACCGAGATCAAACCCATAAATTCGATACATATTATTAGACCAAATAAAAGAACCATTAGAGACATTTAATTGCCAATATCCTATCATCGTCAGCTCTTCAGCAAGATTTAGCATGTGGTTTTTCTCTAATATATCTTTTTCGATTTTTAATTTTTCGGTAATGTCTTGCGCTGTACCGGCTAATTCGATAACCTTTCCTAAATGATTTTTTTTGTATTCTGCCCGTGATTGTATAGAACGAATTGATTCATCGTCTAAAATGATACGAAAAGACAATGATTTTATACTGTCGTCCCCTTCAACTGATTTTTTAACTTGGGTTTTTACATTTTCGATATCACCAGGATGTATAAGTGAGTAAAACTTATCCATATTGATAACAGAACCTACATTAAAACCAAAAATTTTATATAAGTTATCCGACCATTTTAAAATATCACTTTCTATGTCTAAATGCCACGACCCCATATTGGACATTTCTTCTGCGAAGGATAGAAGTTGGTTTTTTTCTTTAATTTCTTCGCGGGCTTTTACCTTTTCGGTTACGTCTTGAGTTGAGCCAATTAATTCTACAATATTTCCATTTTGATCTTCAATAACTTCAGCCAGTAATTCTAATGATCTTATGCAGCCGTCATCTCTTAAAATGCGAAATGCTAGTGTTTCATCACTTTTGTGGGAGTCTAAAATATTTTTAATTTGATTATTTACATAATCAACATCATCAGGGTGTACTTTAGATAAAAACACCTCAATAGTAATAGGAGTGTGTAATTCAATCCCATATATCTTATAAAGGTTATCTGACCAAGTTGAAACTCCGGTTCCAGGATTCCATTTCCAGGATCCCATCATCGCCATTTCTTCGGATACGGAAAGTAAGTGGTTTTTTTCGTTGATTTCTTGCTCGGTTTTGACTCGGCTGGTAATATCTTGAGTTGTTCCTGTAATTTCTAAATCGCCATCTTCATTAATACTAGTGACTCCTCTAACCTCTAATGTCTTAATAGTATCTTTGTCTAATTGAATGCGATAATTTATATGATTGTGTTCTATTCCTTCTACTATTTCACTTGAAACTTGTTTAACTTTTTCTAAATCTGGTGGATAAATCTTTGCCAAAGATTTTTCTAAATCAATATGTTCCCCGGGTTCATAGCCATATATTCTGTAATGGTTATCAGACCATTTGAAAATTTCATTTTTGGGTTGCCATTGAAAAGAACCTAAATTGGCCATTCTTTCGGCTAAACTTAATTGATGGTTTTTGTGTATGAGCTCTAGTTCCCTATGTCTGGCTTCTGAGATATCTTGACAAGTACCAGACATTTCAACAACTTCCCCTTTGCTGTTTCTTACAATTTTACCGATGGATTTTATTATCTTAATTGTACCGTCATCCAATTGAATTTTATACGTGGAACTAGGAAAATCACCCTCTTGCATAGCATTAGAGAGTTTTGTGGTAATTGTCTGGCGGTCGTCTTCGTGAATATAATTTATGTACGTCTCAAAAGTTAGCGGTTTGTTTTTGTCATGACCATATATGGCACGTAAATTATCTGACCAAAAAACTTCATTGGTCGCGGTATTCCACTGCCAATAACCGATCATCGCCATTTTTTCGGCGCTGTTCAATTGATGGTTTTTTTGCTCAAGTTCTAACTCTTTGGTTTGGTTTTCGGTAATGTCTAAACAGGTGCCTAAAAGTTCTTGTAGACCATCCTCATTGTTATACGTGACCTTTCCGATAATTTGAATGATTTTTATAACATTATTGTCCGTAATAATTCTGTGTGTAAAATTGTAGGGCTTGTGGTCGTTTCTAGATTGATCTATTTTTAATTTTGTGACCTCCCTGTCTTCTGGGTGAATTTTTTGAAAGTAAGTGTCAAAAGTTATCTTTTTGTGTTTTGGGTGGTCAAAAATGATATAAACGTTATCCGACCAAAACACTTCATCTGTGGCAGGTTTGTACCTCCAATACCCCATGGTGGTTAAATGTTCCGCAAAATTTAAAAGTTGATTTTTCTTCGTTAATTCTATTTCAATATCCAGTTTTTTAGTAATATCTTGAGTCGTACCTATTAACTCAATAACGTTACCGTTTAAATCTGTTATGGCATCGGAGACGACTCTTACCGTTTTAGTAGTGTTATTTTCTAACAGGACGCGATGTGTAAAAGTGTGAGATTTCTTTTCTCTCTTTATTTCTTCAAGTTTTTTATTTACGAGCTCAACATCGGCTGGATGAATGATTTTTTTGAATTTTTCAAAATTCATTGGAACACCTACTTCTAAGTCGAAAATGGTATAAAGATTATCTGACCATTTGAATTCTCCATTTACAAGTGAAAATTGCCATGAACCTGCTTGATTAATACTTTCGGATAATTCTAATTGTTGTTTTTTTTCAAACAGCTCTTGTTCTTTTGCTACTTGCTCTGTAATATCTTGGCAAGTTCCCATTAGTGAAACAATTTTATCTTCATCATTGATAATAACCTTGCCCGAAGACCTTAGGGTTTTAATAGTGCCGTTGGATAATTGAATACGGTAAACAGATTCTGGAAATATTCTATCTTTTAATGCACGTTCAAATTTTGCGGCAATTTTTTCTTTATCCTCTTGGTGAACATAATTTAAATAAACTTCATAAGAGATTGGACTATTTGGGTCATGATCAAAAATGTTATAGAAATTATCGGACCATATTAATTTGTCGGTAATAAGATTCCATTTCCATGATCCGGAATTTGCCAGAATTTCTGCGGCATTTAATTGCTCTAGTTGCTGTACTGTTTCAACTTGTGAATTGTTAAACTGCGAAATTTCTATAGTGGTGCCATGAAGCCTAGTACAATATCCGTTTTTTAAAGCAGGTTGCACCGTAGTTCTTACTATACGTTTTTCACCTTTTTGGGTTAGAATGCCGTAAGTTAGCTCAAATGGAATGCCTTCGTTTATTGCTTTCTTATGAGCTTTAGTAATTAAATCTTTCTGATTTAAGTTGTCGCAATTGCCATATAAATCTTCTGTTCGAGGTGTGAAATTCAAAGGTGCTTGGTGAATTTCTTTTAAATCGCTATTCCAATAAATATGGTTGGATTTGATGTCTAGTTGAAATATACCAATGCATGGAACCTTATTGCTTGTTACTAATAGTTGATCATGATGTAAAAGAGTATTCCCTTTTTCCATAGTCAAAAGTGTTTAATGATTGACGCCAAAGGCAGAAAGAATAAACTACTAGTTGTAATGGTTTGTGCTGTAGTTATATTACTACAATATAATGTTTAAATATTTGATTGACAGTAGGTTTTTGAAAATTAAAATCGCCTAAATAAGATTTTCACGTTTTAATTTTGATTTTTTGCAATGTTATTTTTAACAATGAGCTACAAGAAAAACACCGATAAAAAGTGACGTCACTAATAGTATATTGAATGCTTTTCTTGACTCAAAATTTAATGATCACCTATTTAATTAGTGGAATAGCTTTTAGCTTTTCAATACTATTAGTTTTCCAATAATTCAATCTCCGTGTAAGAGGTAATCTTTGATTTTGATTACCGCCTATTTAAACTCCTACAATTGCTTTCAAGCTCTATCTATATTAGCTAGTAAGCAAACCGGCACGTTCTAATAAAGCCTCAACTTTAGGTTCAGCACCTCTAAATCTTTTATAAAGTACCATAGGGTTTTCAGTGCCACCTTGTGAAAGCACGTTGTCTTTGAATTTGGTTGCTACTTCTTTATTGAAAATTCCTTTTTCCTTAAAATAGGCAAAGGCATCTGCATCCAACACTTCTGCCCATTTGTAGCTGTAGTACCCAGAAGAATAACCTCCTTGAAAGATATGTGAGAATGCGGTGCTCATACAGGTTTCTGGAGTTTCTGGGTAAAGACTGGTGTCTTTAAAAGCTTCATCTTCATGTGCTTTCACATTGGTGATGCTCGTTGGGTCAATTCCGTGCCAAGACATATCCAATAATCCAAAACTCAACTGTCGTAGCGTTTGCATTCCTTCTTGGAAAGTGGCGGATTCCTTTATCTTTTTAACCAATTCCATTGGTATGATTTCTCCGGTTTCGTAATGTTTGGCAAATAATTCTAACGCTTCTTTTTCATAACACCAGTTTTCTAAAACCTGACTAGGTAATTCTACGAAGTCCCAAAATACAGATGTACCGGATAGGCTAGGGTAAGTGGTGTTTGCCAGCATACCGTGCAAACCGTGTCCAAATTCATGGAATAGGGTCGTAACTTCATTAAAAGTCAATAATGAAGGTTTGCTTTTTGTGGACGGAGTAAAATTGCACACGTTTGATATATGCGGACGTACATTTTCTCCATTTCTTTTCCATTGACTTTTAAAGGAGGTCATCCAAGCACCACCGCGTTTACCTGCTCTTGGGTGAAAATCGGCATAGAATAATGAAATAAAGTTTTTATCGGCATCGTAAACTTTATAGGTTTTTACCTCGTCATGATATTTTTCAATGTCATGAACCTCTTCAAATTGTAAATCGAATAAATTTTCGGCAACTTTAAAAACTCCATTGATTACATTTTCAAGCTTGAAATATGGCTTCAGTTTCTCATCATCTAAATTAAATAACTCTTGCTTTAATTTTTCAGAATAGTAACTACTGTCCCATTTTTCTAAACGGTCAATATTATCTATTTTTTTAGCGAAATCTTCTAGTTGTTTAAACTCACGTTCTGCGGCTGGTTTCGCTTTTTCTAGCAATTCACTTAAGAAAGAATGTACTTTTTCTGGCGTCTCTGCCATACGCTCTTCCAATACAAAATCGGCATGCGTTTTATAACCTAATAAGTTGGCTCTTTCAAAACGTAGTTTAGCAATTTCAAGAACATTTTCTTGATTGTCCAACTCATCATTATGAAACCCTTTGCTTCCAAAAGCCAATGAAAGCTTTTTTCGTAATGCTCTGTTTTTAGCATACTTCATAAAGGGTATATAGCTTGGGTAATCTAAGGTAATCATCCAACCATCTTCCTTGCCTTTTGAAATCGCCAATTGTGCGGCAGCTTCTTTTTCACCTTCTGGTAATCCGTCTAAATCTGCTTCATCCGTAAGGTGTAGTTGAAATTTATTGGTTTCGGCAAGTACGTTTTCGCCAAATGTTAATTTTAGCTTTGCCAGTTTAGCATCTATCTCACGTAATCGCTTCTTTTTCTCTTCGGATAAATTAGCGCCGTTTCTGCTAAAGCTCTTATATTTTTTATCTAAAAGGGTATTTTGCTCTACGGTAAGGTCTAATTTATCCTTTTGGTCATAAACTGCTTTTACCCTCTTGAACAAATCTTCATTTAGGGTAATATCATTACCAAATTCTGATAATAACGGAGAAATTTCTTGTGCAATTTTCTGAATCTCCTCATTGGTTTCGGCAGAATTCAAGTTAAAAAACACACTTGAAATTCGGTCTAATTGCTGACCTGAAAATTCTAATGCTTCTATGGTGTTTTCAAAAGTTGGTGCTTCCGTATTATTCGTAATAGAATCTATTTCTGCTCTTGCATCTTCTATAGATTGTAAAAATGCTGGCTTAAAATGCTCGTTTTTAATTTGTGAAAATGGAGCAGTATCAAAAGGGGATAATAATGGATTCATATTTCTATTATTGAGAAATTAGATTTGAGAATTGAAATTTCTTGTAGATGATTATTTGCCATTTACAGCTTTAGCGCCATCGATAACTTTTTGCTTTAGACCTTCTTTATACAAAATAACCTTGTCTAAAACACATTTATCTGAGCTACCTATAATTTGAGCTGCCAATATTCCTGCGTTTTTTGCTCCGTTCAATGCTACGGTAGCAACCGGTACACCGCCTGGCATTTGAAGTATAGAGAGTACAGAGTCCCATCCGTCAATAGAATTGCTACTTTTTACAGGAACCCCAATAACGGGTAACGGAGACATTGATGCTACCATACCCGGCAAATGGGCTGCCCCACCGGCACCTGCTATAATGACTGAATAACCATTGGTGTGTGCATTTTTACTGAAATCAAAAAGTTTTTCAGGTGTTCTGTGGGCAGATACAATATCTACATCTACCTCAATGTCAAAACCTTTTAAAATATCTATGGCGTCTTGCATTACGGGCATATCACTAGTGCTACCCATTACTACGGCTACTTTACTCATGTTTATTATTTTGAAATCACTTGTATTGTTTCTTTTACTTTTTCGGCAATGGCTCTTGCCTTGCCTAAGTCATCGTTAACTATGGTTACATGACCCATTTTACGAAATGGTCTTGTTTGAGCTTTTCCGTAAATATGCGGAGTAACACCTTCCATCGCTAAAATTTCATTAATGTTCTTGTAGACAACATTACCTGTATGTCCTTCGGCACCCACCAAGTTTACCATTACACCG
This sequence comes from Maribacter litoralis, assembly GCF_902506355.1. Lineage (NCBI taxonomy): Bacteria > Pseudomonadati > Bacteroidota > Flavobacteriia > Flavobacteriales > Flavobacteriaceae > Maribacter > Maribacter litoralis. Next base: position 2,490,671 of record NZ_LR733271.1, read on the forward strand.
GCAACCTTGCTATCTGTTCTTCCTAAAGGTAATCCTAGAATACTACGTATGTGCTGTTCAAACTGGTTGGTGTAACTAGCTTCAATACTGTAGTGACCGCTATTGTGTGGTCTTGGCGCTACTTCGTTCACTAAAATTTGATCGTCTTCGGTTTGGAACATTTCAACGGCTAACAACCCGGTCAGTCCTATTTTATTCGCTACCTTTAATGCGAGTGCTCTTGCTTTTTCAGCCACTTTATCATCTATACGTGCCGGGCAAATTACATATTCCACTTGGTTGGCTTCAGGGTGAAATTCCATTTCTACCACAGGGTAGGTTTTTATTTCACCTTCCGCATTTCTAGAAACAATTACGGCTAATTCGTTTTTAAACGGCACCATGGTTTCTGCAATACATTCGCCGGTAGGTAATCCTTCTAAATCGGCTAAACTACGAACCACTTTAACGCCTTGCCCGTCATACCCGAATTGTGCTACTTTCCAAACAAAAGGAAATTTTAATCCGCCGTTTGCAATACTATCCTCAATTTCGCTCAAATAGGCAAACCGCTGAAAATCTGCGGTAGGTATATCGTTATCAACATAAAACAATTTTTGCTTTGCCTTATTTTGAATAATGCGTAGTGCTTTTGGCTGCGGATACACTTTTACCCCTTCGTCTTCTAATTTTTCTAACGCATCTAAATTTACATTTTCAATCTCTATCGTTAGTATGTCTACATCTTTACCAAAGTTATAGACCGTATCATAATCTAAAAGACTGCCCTGTACAAATTCATTGCATGACATGCTACTTGGTGCATCTGGCGAAGCGTCTAAAACCTTGGTGTAGACATCCCATTTTCGGGTTTCGTAAAGCATCATTTTGCCTAATTGACCACCTCCTAAGATGCCTAATTTAAAATCTGAAGAAAAATAATCCATATAATTGTTGCTTTTGGCAGTTGAAAAAATGCCTTAAGTGTTACAAAAATACGGTTAAATCTTAGAAACCAATTCCTTTCTATTCAAAAACACAAGGCAATACCTTATCTTTGCAAACCTTGATAATCCATGACAATTGATACAAATTCACGATAAGTTTTTTAAACCTTTTTTAAGCGAGTCTGAAATTCTACAGGCGGTTAAATCGGTTGCCGATAAAATAGCGGCAGACTATAAAGATGAGACACCTATTTTTGTTGGTGTATTGAACGGGTCTTTTATGTTTGTTTCAGATTTGTTAAAAGCTTATCAGCACCCTTGCGAAGTGTCATTTGTAAGATTGAGTTCATACCAAGGCCTTACGTCAACGGGCATTGTTGAAACCTTGTTAGATGTACCAGAAAATATTGAAGGTCGCAGTGTTATTATTCTAGAGGATATCATTGATACTGGGCGTACCTTGCAACAACTTGTGCATCTATTCTCTAAGACGAAGGTGAAGGAGTTTAAAATAGCCAGTCTTTTTTATAAGCCAGATGTTTACAAAGGGGAATATGCCATAGATTATTTTGGACTTGCAATACCCGATAATTTTATTGTGGGTTACGGACTGGATTACAACGAACAGGGAAGAAATTTAAAAGAAGTATACCAATTAAACCAAAAACATATGATCAATCTTGTACTCTTTGGTAAGCCAGGAGCCGGCAAGGGCACACAAGCACAATTCCTAAAGGAAAAATATAATTTAAATCATATTTCTACTGGAGATGTCTTTAGATTCAACATCAAGAACGGTACGGAGCTAGGTACGCTAGCTAAGTCGTATATTGATAAAGGGGAGTTGGTTCCAGATGAGGTAACCATAAAAATGTTACAAGAAGAGGTGGAGAAGAATCCTGATGCGGACGGATTCATTTTTGACGGTTTTCCAAGAACGGCTGCACAGGCAGAAGCTCTAGATAATTTCTTGGAATCTAAGGACATGGGCATTAATGCGACGATCGCTTTAGAAGCAAACGATGAAATTTTAATAGAACGTCTTTTGGAAAGAGGTAAAGTTAGTGGTAGAACAGATGATCAAGACGTAGCCAAAATCAGAAATCGTTTTGATGAGTACAATGAGAAAACTACTCCTGTTAAAGAATTTTATGAGGCTCAAAATAAGTTTTATAGTGTAAACGGTATCGGTACTATTGCCGAAATTACCGAACGCCTAACCGAAGTAATCGAAGGCTTAAAATAATATAAAGTTTGCTTCAACTAGTTTTGATGTAAATTTTTGAACTGAATAGAAAATAATGACCGAAGGGAATTTTGTAGACTACGTTAAGGTAAGTTTGGCTTCTGGTAAAGGAGGCAAGGGATCTGTGCATTTGCACCGTGAAAAATTTATTACCAAAGGTGGTCCTGATGGTGGAGATGGTGGTCGTGGAGGTCATATTATAGTTCGTGGTAATGAAAATCTGTGGACATTAGTAAACTTCAAATACAAGAAACATTTTAAGGCCGGTCATGGTGCGCACGGTAGTAAGAGCCGAAGTACCGGGGCAGATGGTGAAGATGTTTATTTAGATGTGCCGTTAGGTACCGTTGTAAAAGATTTTGAAACGAAAGAGGTTCTTTTTGAAATCACCGAACATGGTGAGGAAAAAATACTGCTTAAAGGTGGTATGGGCGGTAGAGGTAACTGGCATTTTAGAACGGCCACAAACCAAACACCACGGTACGCACAACCTGGTATGGACGGTCTGGAAGGAGAGTTTCTTTTAGAACTTAAAGTACTGGCAGATGTTGGTCTTGTAGGTTTTCCAAATGCAGGTAAGTCCACGTTGCTAAGTGTAATTACTTCTGCAAAACCTAAAATTGCCGATTATGAATTTACAACCTTAAAACCGAACTTAGGTATTGTAGAATACCGAGATTTTAAGAGTTTTGTGATGGCAGATATTCCTGGTATTATAGAAGGTGCTGCAGAAGGCAAAGGTTTAGGGCACTACTTCTTAAGACATATTGAGCGTAATGCCAATTTGTTGTTTTTAATTCCTGCGGATAGTAAGGATATCAGTAAAGAATATGAGATTTTGTTAGATGAGCTACGTCGTTATAACCCGGAATTGTTAGATAAGGAACGACTTATTTGTATATCAAAAAGTGATATGCTAGACGAGGAACTTATGGATGAAATGAAGGCAGAGCTCAATAGTGAGTTTGGCGATACTCCGTTTATGTTCATATCTTCAGTTGCCCAAATGGGTATAGTAGAACTAAAAGATAAACTTTGGGCTATGCTAAACGCTTAGTCGAATACCTTTGTAAAAACATAGTTTACTCTTAGATTTTCTTTAATTTTAAGAAAATACGTTGTTATGAGAACATTTTTAATTGGTGCTTTGTTGGTTGTATTGTCTTCTTGCGGTGTGGCAAGGGTCAATTATGATTATGATAGCAAAACCGATTTCTCTTCTTACTCCACTTTTAATTATTATGCCGATATGGAAACCGGTCTAAGTGAATTGGACGAGAAAAGACTTATGGATGCCCTAGATGCCACTCTTGGGGAGAAGGGATATATGTTTGCCGAAGAGCCCGATCTTTTCATTAATATTAAAAGCACTGTTTTTCAATCTCAAGGAGGTAATAATGTTGGAGTAGGACTCGGCGGTGGCGGAGGTAATGTTGGTGGCGGAGTATCAATTGGTATTCCTGTTGGTGGACCTAAATTGACCCGTGAACTCCAAATTGATTTTGTAGATGCCAATAAAGACATGCTTATATGGCAAGCCATAAGCGAAAGCCCATTTCGTGAAGGGGATACTCCACAAGAAAAATCGGAAAAACTAAGAGCTGTAGTTGATAAGATTTTTAGCAAATACCCACCTGAATAGGTTTACTTTACTTTAATGACATAAGTGGCTATAAGATGGTCTTTGGTCGAAATATGAACATCATAAAGTCCTTTTTTAGTAAACGTTTGCGCTAAGCTAATCTCGTTCTTTTTTCTACTATTTTTAGGGGTAACCACTTTTTGACCGCCTCCCTTATTTAGTAATAAATGAATATCATCATTGAACGTATCAGGGACTTTTAATTTGAACGTTACCGCAGTTCCTTTTGTAATTTGGTGATGCATGCGCTCTGGTGCTACAGGAATAATAGGCTCTAAAAATGCTTCCTTATAAACTACCGGTGCATTGATAAAAGTCTTAAATGCATCATCGTTAGCGCTGTGGGTAGTATCTTTCTCAATTGGAAAATGGTTTTTTGCAAATAGTGCAGGATCCGCAAGAAAATAGCCGTCAAAGTAATCTGCATTGAACATGGGCTCAGCGTTTAAGATGACAGTTTCTCCTGCAGACCAAGTTGCATCGCACCAGTACCAAGTATTGTTGATTTTTATTCTGTTCCAAGAATGATTGGGTGCACTATCTTCTTCTAAACGTATTGTAGGCGTTCGTCCATAACCATCTATAATATCACACTCAAATCCTGCTAAATTTATCATTTCCTTTACCAAGTAGGCATAGCCTGTACAAGCCGTTTTTTTATTTTCCAATAAAGCTTTAAATACCTTCGGAGTTCTGTCTGTATTCCAATTTAAAAAAGCTTGCCGGTCCTTAGCAAGCCTTTTTCTTTTGTGGCTTATTTTTTGGTAAGACGAATAATCATTTTCAATGTTAGTGCCGATCCAAGTATAAATAGCCCTTATTTTTTCAACATCGGTTGGTAACGATGCTGTTAGATTATAGGTAAGCACAGGTAAGTTTGTTAGGCTTGCACCTGTATAATACTGTGCAATACTATCCGCTTTTTTAAAATCTATTTCAGGGAAATCTGATCGTTGGGCAAAACAGGAAATTGAAATTAATAATGCTGCTAAGAGAACAATTTTCATTTTTTAAAAATGTCTGCGATTTTTTGAAAAATGTTTCTTTTGCTGGTGTAAGCTCCTGTAATTACAACTTCGCCCATTAACTCCACATCGTAAGTGTCAAAGGAAATATTGATATCAATGTTTGAATTTCCGCTTGCTTCTACCTTGTATGTTTTGGTTTCGTAACCAATGAAGCTAAAGACTAAAATGTCATTTTCTGCCAAATGTTGGGGAAATTCAAACTTACCATCAAAATCGGTTTGGGTACCAATGGCTGTTCCTTTTAAAACAACATTTACACCGGGTAAGGGTTCGTTCGCCTCATCTACAATGCTACCTGTTACAGTGTATTTTTTCTGTACGGTTTCAACATACGAGATATCGCCCATAATATTAGAAGAGGTTATTTCAATCGGTGTTTCAGTGCTTACTATTTCTTGTGCCGATACATTCGTCGCGCTAAGTGCCAATAATGAAAAGCCCATCATTGCTATTCCTTTGTGTAGTATAGAATTGTTCATAGTGTGTAATGCGTTAGTTTCATACGTTTTAAGTTGTGATGCCTTGAACATGCCACAAGTATTTTTATTAGAGCTCAAATGCTTTATAAGCTCAGGGTCAGATAACTTGGTGAAATCTATAACTTCCTTTTCACAGCTTTGGCAAAATCTTCCTTTTTCGGTTTTACTAAAATTACTAAATTTTTCTTTGCATGGTTCTTTTACGACAAGGGTGAATGTACTTTTCATAATGTTATGGTTTTATATCTATATCTCTAAAGTATGTTGGAACCCGGTCTTTTAAAATGAAAAATGAGTGAATGAGTGATTTCAGTGAGTTAACAACATATAGTGCTGTTTTATTGGTCAATTATTTTGGATGCAAATGATTAAATATCAGAGGTTAAGGATGGTGGTAAATAGTGAAATAAATATGTTTAGAATAAAATCCTGTTATTTTTGTAACAAAACTCAAAACGAGCGTCATATAGACCGACACGTTTAAAATTAACTCACAAATGAAAAAAGTTTATTTATTGGCTGCCGGTTTGGTAGCCTTGGCTTCTTGTAAAGAAGAGGCTAAACCAACTGCCGAGGCAGAAAAAATTCCTGGTATCGTTCTCGCCAATATGGATACCACTCAAAACCCGAAATCAGATTTCTATAATTATGTGAATGGAAATTGGATGAAGTTTACAGAAATACCAGATGATAGAACCAGTTGGGGAGGTTTTAGCGTACTTCGTAAATCTACGGATGACGATGTATTGAAGATTTTAGCCACGGCAAAGGAAAGTGGAAATTACGCCGCAGATACCGATCAAGCCAAGGCATTGGCAATTTTTGATACGAAATTGGATACTGCTGCTAGAAATAAAGCTGGTGTTGCTCCGTTAGATGAGGCTTTTGAGGCTATCGCTTCTGTTAAAAATTTAAATGACCTACAAACTGTTATCGCTAAAAATGCTGCAGTTTCTACACCGTTTATAAGTATTGGTGCAGGTGCAGATTTAAATAACAGTAGCATGAACGCCGTGTATTTAGGAGCGAATGGATTAGGATTGCCAGATCGTGATTTCTACTTTGATGAAGATGAAAAATCTGTAGAAATTCGTGAAGAATACAAGAAGCACGTATCTAGAATGTTGCAGAAACTTGGAGATTCTGAAGCAGAGGCTACTAAGGCAGCCGATAAAATTCTTGCTTTGGAAACACAATTGGCAGAACCACGTTTAAACAAGGTTGAGCGTAGAGATGCTAGAAATTACAACAACCCAAGAACTATTGCCGAGGTTGATAAAATGTTGTCTACCATTGATATGAATAAGTTGATTTCTGACCTGGGAATCACTAAAAAATTCGATACGCTTTTGGTAACGCAATTGAGATATACGGAGTATTTGGACAAGTTCTTAAAAACAACTCCGATCGAGGATATTAAAACTTTGATTAGATGGGATACGTTCAACAATGCTGCCGGTAGGTTAACAACAGATATTGAAACTGCCAATTGGGAGTTTTATAGCAAGTTCTTAAGAGGTGCTAAAGAACAACGCCCAGCAGATGAGCGTGCGTTGGCTACGGTAAATGGTACTGTAGGTGAAGCACTTGGACAGTTGTATGTTGATGCCAAGTTTCCCCCAGAGGCAAAAGCAAAGGCAGAGCTGATGATCGCTAACGTTATAGATGCTTTTAAGGAACGTATTTCTGTTTTGGATTGGATGAGCGATTCTACTAAAACAAAAGCAATTGAAAAGTTAGATAAGTTTACCGTTAAAATTGCATATCCCGATAAATGGGAAGATTATTCTACTATGGAAGTATCTGGAGATAAGTCTTATTTTGAAAATATGACTGCAGTTAGTAAATGGGGCGAATTAAAGAACTATTCAGAAATTGGTGAGCCTGTTGATAAAACTAAATGGGGAATGTCTCCACAGACCGTAAATGCATATTTTAACCCATTGAACAATGAGATTGTTTTCCCTGCAGCAATTTTGCAACCTCCTTTCTATAACTATACCGCTGATGAAGCTGTAAATTATGGAGGTATAGGTGCTGTTATCGGTCATGAAATTTCTCACGCTTTTGATGATAGTGGCTCTCGTTTCGATGCTGATGGAAATCTTAAAAACTGGTGGACAGAAGAGGATTTAAAAGCTTTTACAGAAAGAGCTGATGCATTAGCTGTACAATACGATAGTGTTATGGTATTGCCAGATGTTTACGTGAACGGTAAATTTACCTTAGGTGAGAATATTGGTGACTTAGGCGGATTGTTAGGTGCTTATGATGGGTTACAGAAATACTATGAAGAAAACGGTCGTCCGGAGGATATTGATGGTTTCACCGCAGAGCAGCGTTTCTTTATGTCTTGGGCTACGGTTTGGAGAACAAAAAGTAGAGACGAGGCTTTGAGAACACAGATCAAAACTGATCCGCATTCTCCTGGTATGGTAAGAGCTACACAGCCATTATTGAACATTCAAGCGTTTTACGATGCTTTTGATATCAAAGAAGGTGATGAAATGTACCTTGCTCCAGAAAAGAGAGTTCATATTTGGTAAACTATTTTTAGTATAATAGAAAAGGGCGCTACATTGTAGCGCCCTTTTTTTGTTTTAGTTAGTCATTACGAGGAGTTTTTCGCGACGAAGCAATCTGTCTGTTAATGGTCAAGAATAAATTTTTAGTCAGTTAACAAACAGATTACTTCACTACGTTCGTAATGACGTTAATTTTCTACAGAAACTCGTACTCCTTCACTATGACTAGTAAATTCTGGGGCGTACATGCTTTCAATTGTTGTAATACCGTTACTGAAATTACCTGAATTGTTTACCCGTACATCATATTCAAAGACATAGACGCCTTTTGGTAAATAGTCAAAAAAGAAATTGGTGCTGGCATCTTTCGTGCTTTCGTAATACCCCAATCCGTCTTGCCATTTATATCTAGAAATTACGTTAACGGGCTCAAAACCTGCCGCTCTCATATCCTTCATATGTATAAACTCCATATCTCTGTCCGATCGTAGCTCTATTCTTATTTTAACCAAATCTCCTACTTTTAAAGCAGTATTATCCGTTACTTCGGAAATCACTTCGCCAGTATCGGTATTCTTCTTCAAAAAGATTTTTTTCTTTAATTGTAGTGGAGTCTCGGCACTGGTTATTTTGTCCAAATCCTCAAAATATTGCCAGTACAATGCGCCCCAAGCTATACCGTTTCCTTTTTTACTTATTTGTACTTCGCCCATTTTAGGGGTTACTTCGGCAGTATTCCAAGAAGTTTTAAAATATCCTGTACCTGCTTCAACTTTAACATCCTCTAATGTAGAAGACTCCAATTGTTCCCCTCCAATCAAGACATCGACTGCATCGGTTACCGATAACCAATCGCTTCCTTGCAATAGCAATGCATACACCGCTTCGGTAGTTGCTTTGGTGGTGCTCCATTGGTTGGTCTGCTTATTTTTTAATAACCAGATTTTAAGATTATCTATAGTCTCAATATCGGTAGGACGAATTTCGGAGAATGCTTCGATCAATAAAGCTTGTGTTTCTATAGGTGCTTGATACCAAAACCAAGAACTGGTATTACTTTTCCAGTACATGCCCAATTCATCATTGGTAATGCTATTTTCTTCTAAAGCCTGAATTATTTTTGAAGCTGTTTTTGTATCATCCATTCTTTGTAATGTTAACGCTAACATTCCTTGGGCGTACAAACCTCTATTTGTCCAGTATTTTTTGGCTTGTTCAATATAATAAGCAATGATTTTGTCCACATTTTTAGACGTTTCAATGTCTTTAAAGAAGCTTCTCATGTATAAGTAATGAACCTGATTTGCACTTAAATGATCATCATTTATATTAGAGGTATGTTTCTTCATTACTTCATATTCCTTTACGAATTCGTTATCGAGATAGTCAATTGCTTTTTTAATCATTTCTGATTTAGAATTGAATGAAATTGATAAATCATCTGTATTGGTGTCTTCAGAGGTAGTTAATTTGTTCAAATGCCCCATGCCCGTAACGATATGTTGGGTAATATATCTGTTATCTGGTCCACCGTTGAACCATGCCCAAGCTCCGTTTGAATTCTGATTCTGAATAAGCTTGTTCAAAGCCGATTGCTGCTCGTTTTTCATTTTGTTCATATTGAACAACAAGCCTATTCTTTTCTTTTGCTCGCTTTCAGATTGTGCATCTCGTAACCAAGGTGTTTCTTGATTTAATAAAGACTTTAATTCTTCATTCTTTTCAAGATTGCTCAATAAAGCATCAGAACTTGCCCATTGATCGAACACTTCTTGTATTCTTGGGTTACTATTGGCTATATAACTTGCTAGTGAATTAGCATAGTATCTTGAGAACGTTTGCTCGTTGCAATCATAAGGGTACTCCATTAAGTAAGGCAAGGCTTGTACTGCATACCACGCAGGATTGGAAGTCATCTCCAAAGTCAGTTTGTGATGTTTTAATGACGCCGAATTCGTGTTCTTCAATTTATCAAGAGTGAACGTTTTGGTTTGATTACTACGAACCCACATGGGTAAGGTTTCGGTTACTAATGTTCTGTTAGACAAAACGGGCAACATATTTTGTTCACCATCGGAGAAATCACCAGCTTTTGCAATGACTTTGTATTGAGCAGTTTGCAATCCTTCAGGTATTTTAAGACGCCAAGAAACTTGGGTGTTTCCCATAGTGTCTACTTCAAAGGATTTTGCTTTAAGAATATCTGACGATTCCATCAATTCTTTAGTAATATCTGTACCTGTTAGTCCATCTGTCAGTTCTAACTTTGCCTGACCGGATAATAATTTTTGTGTTAAATTGGAAATTTTGGTGCTTATGGTAATGGTGTCCCCTTCACGTAAAAAGCGAGGAGCATTTGGTATGACCATTAACTCTTTCTTGGTTACTGTATTCAGGTTGGTAATGCTACTTTCCAGTTCTTTGGTATGCGCCAAAAGTTGTACGTTCCAACGGGTCAATGCTTCGGGAGAAGTGAAGCTGAACGAAACATTTCCTTCTTTATCAGTCTTTAATTGTGGAAAGAAAAAAGCGGTTTCTTGAAGATTCTTTCTAATTTTTACTGATTCAAAATCTGTTTGTACTGTTTCTTCTGTTTCTGCTTCGGAATCAGTAATTTCAATCCCCGCAACTTTTCCGGATAACTCACTTTCAATATCATTAGCTCCATAACCAACAGTAACCACTTCTTCTAACATGGCATTATCCGTCATCATAGCCGTTGGTGCGGCTGTTTTATACAATCTTCGTGATTCATTGAAATATCCAAAACTCCCAAAATTTAGTCCGAACATATCGAAGGCATCAAATTGTATGCTTGGGTAGTTATGGTTGGTATTTTGTGCAAATGTTTGAAAGTCAATAGTGGAAAAACTTCTATTGGCATTAGCTCTTCTTTGCGTATAATAATTTGGCTTGCTTAAAGGATTAAAATACCAAGCGTGGGGTTTAAACTGGTCTAAAGAAGCATCGTACATGCTTGCTAATAGTTCGGCACTTACTTTTTCGCCTTCAGGTCCTTTTATTTTAAATGACCAAGTTTCTTCTGCACCAGGGGCAATTTTGTCCCTAAATGTCATGGTTTCTATTTGAAGATCGCTGGAAGGGTAGGGCACGGCAACCATATAATTGCTCGCCTCAAAGTCATTGGCAAATGCATAGCTATAGGACACCAAGAATCCGCCTAAATCGTTTTCTGTAACAGGTACAGTAATGGTTTGGGAATTATCGTTGAGTGTAATTACTTTCTCTTTATAAACCTTATGGTCTTTTTCTACCACAACGGTAATATTCAGGTTATCGGCACTGGAAAGAAAGGTTACCTGTGCCTTGTCTCCAACTTGGTATTGCTGCTTATCCGTTTTTATATGGAACAATTGATTATCTATTAGGGTATTTTCATTACCGGTAAAAGTAATGATGGCAACATCTTTCACTATTTGTCCAAATTTATCTTTTGAGGTCAGTTCTAGCTTGTATTTTCCAGACTCCCAATTTTTGGTTTTCCCGAAACTCATTTCTTTTGATTCGCCTGTATTAAATTTAGATGACCAGACCATTTTTCCTTTTTCCCACTGGTTAGGGTCGTCTTCGTTTTTAAAAGCGTCATGTGGGTAAAGGGTTTTGAACTCTTTTTGGGTAAAACCGGCATAGTCTGGTGCTGCCCAAGGTCTTTGGCGTAAAACCTGATCTGGTGCCTGTAGCTTGTATAAACTTACTTCGCCATTGGCTGGCACAAATTGTCCATTTAAATTTGTACTCTCAATGTTGAAGCCGTTATTTTTTAGAGTTTTGTCTATTGTATTGGGGACTATTACATCTACGTTCAATGCATGATAACCTACGGCTACATTGGTAACGGTGCTTCGTGTTTCGCCATTGATATCGGTAATATCGGCGGTAACTTCGTAGTTAAATGTGGGTAGTTGTTCTTTTTCGATACTATTTTCAGGTATCGCCTTAAAAGTGATTTCGTAATTACCGGATGCATCTGTAACTGTTTCCCCTTGTACAATTTCTTGAGAAGAACCATTAAAATATGGTCTGGACCAATAATACCAGCGAGGTAAATTCACCACACGTTTTACACGGTAAACTACTTTGGCATCTGAAATAACGCTACCTGCATATGCTGTTGCTTTACCTTTTACACTGATACTGTCGTTTACTTTGTATGTCTCTGTAATCGGCTCAAAATTCGTTTCAAATTTTGGTCGTTTATACTCTTCTACAGATATATTGGTATATCCGTTAACATTTAATTTATTTGAATATGCGCGAATTGAAAACTGACCTGTTAGTCCGGAAGTTGGGAGCATGAATTCACCTGAAACAGAACCATATTCATTGGTCATTAATTGAAGTGTTTCAATTTCTTGACCATTTACATCACTCAATGTTACTTGAACATTGGTATTTTCTAAAATACTGGATTTCCCGTTATTTTGACTAATGGCTATTCCTTTAAAAAATACGGGTTGACCTGGTCTATAAATACTGCGGTCGGTAAATAGAAAACAAGAATAATTTATGTTGGCTCTATTCTGTTCATAGTTTCTTCTAATATAGTAATCGCCAAAAAATGCAGTGTTTTTATCTTTTTTGACAATGATGTTTACGTTGTTCCAATTGTTATTGTTTTTTTCAATTGAAATAAATCCTGTTTTATCAGATACAAAAAATTCACTTTTTAATCCGTCTTGATAGTTTTTACGGTAGCTTAATTGTATGGCGGCATTGGCAATAGGTTTTCCATTGTTTCTATCGATTACTTGGTAATATTGATGTGTATTGGTTTGGGTTTCTACAATGGCGAAATCAGTTGCTTGTACCGTAGTGTAGCTAAAAACCGGTTTTTTCTCATTTGTAGATTCAGCTGCCAATATGTATACTCCGTTTTCTAGAGCAGGAAGCTTGATCTCTGTACTATGTAATTGGTAATCATGCGCTGTTTTTAAGTCTGCAGACCATGATTTGGATACCGGTAGTTTTTTGATAAAGGATTCCCTTTTGGCGTTCGGATACAACTCATTTAGTGATTTAAGTTGCTTCTGTGTGATTTTGTACGCATTTAAACTCAGGTTTTCAATATTCTTGTAATTGACCAAAAGCCTGCTGGTAGTTTGTGTTGGTATATGTTCTTCCGCTTTTAGATGTATTGATACTTCTTGAATTTGAGATTTTAAAGCCATACATTTTTCAGCTCCTAAACTTTTGGGAAAACGTGCAATGACACTATCGCAAAGATCAACGGCTTCTTTAAGTTTCCATTGATGGTCCGTTTGGGTTAAAGGCTCATAAGTTTGCCCTAATTTTTGGTAGTATTTAGCAATTTCATAGGTGTATAACCCAGAAAGCGGACTATGCTTAATGTTTTCTGCGGAGTTTTCAAGTACCTCTAAGAACAGGCTGTCCTTATTACCAAATGTTGCATTACTATGAATGAAATTTAGCCTTTCAATATCAACGAATACTAAAGGATTCATATCTGGATTGCCAAAGTGAAATGCCACTAATGCTTGGTAAATATTTAATGCTTTTGCTTGTAGCGATAGTGTTTTCGTTTTATCAATTCTTAAAAAACTAGCCGTATATGCTTCACATAAAATCGCTTCGTCTTCAATTTCAAAAGCATTGGCAGCTTTGTTAATACTATTTTCGCTAGTGGTATAAAACTTTAAAGCGGTATGTGCCAATAGATCATATAGGGTGGGTCTATATATTCTGCTTTCTTCTTCAGTATTTAGTATTTCATCAAAATCTGAAATTGGTAAACTTTGGGTTTTCTCCGCATCATCTAACGATGCAGAAAAATGTACATCTATTTCCTTAAATATTGTATTTAGGTCCCAGGTTCTAAAATCTACGGAATCTACCTTGTTTTCTGTAGTTGTTCTATTGTAAAACCTATACCTGTTGTTTTGAAAATGTTGCCAGTATAAATTAGCTAAATGACTGTGTAGAATTTGTTTAGTAGGCGAATCTGCAATTTCAATTTCAGATTTGAATTCATTGATGATATTTAATTTGGCATTTTCTTCAAGCGTCATGGCGTAGTTAGACTTGTGAAGTAACGCTTTAATGGTCTGTACACTGTTGCTCTCCTCTTTTGCCTGGGTAAATATATTTTCTACCAGTTTTAAGGCAGATTTGGTTCTTTTTTCCTGCTCATGTGCATCAACTTGCTTCCAAAGTTGATCATAAGAATCATTTTGCTGGGCATTACCAAATTGTGAAAACATGAATACGGTTAAAATTAAATATAGTTTTTTCATCATAGTAAAATTACAATACAAAACTGTGCCAAGGTAATTTTATATACAATGAAAAATGAGTGTAATCTACTTTTCGGTTAGTGAGAACAGGTAAGTTTATGGTATACTTGGTGGTTTTTTGAAGAATTGAGTCAATGTCATATTTCATTTACGCATTATTTTCTATTTTGCATGGCTATGCGATTAATTTTAGTGTTTTGAAACATAATATATAATGCCTAAACCAATAGAAAAATTAGAAAATTTATTAAGTAAACCACATAGAATAGTTGTTGTTGCCGTTTTGATGGCAGTTCTTCTCTTTTTAATTTCTTCCTTCTTTTTTAAGGTTGCCAATTTTGGATACGGTTTAGGTATGTCTATAATACTACCCATTATCATATCTTATCCCATATCATTGGTTGTAATTGGTTACACGCAAAAAATTAAGAAACAAAAGCAAGAACTTGTTAAGTTGGATACAATCAATAAAAAGCTCTTCACTTTGATTTCTCATGATATAAGAAGTCCTATTGCAACATTGCAGAGTTTGGTATATTCTATGGCTTTCAATGATTTTGATAGAAAAACCGAAAAGGAATATTTAGGGCAGTTATCTAAACATATTGCCAATCTCGATATGTTTTTGACAGATTTACTACAGTGGTCTCAAGATCAAATTCAGAATAAACCGGTTAATTTCACCCTTTTTAAATGCAATGATATACTAACTCAAGTAGGAGGTTTGTTTGAAGGCTTGTTGATGGAAAAACAAATTGATTTTACTATTGGCGATTTGGACAGTGCTATATATGCCGATAAACAGAATTACGCCTTTGTAATTCGTAATCTTCTGCACAATGCAATTAAATTTACTCCTAAAAATGGAAAAATCCATATTTGTTTAAAAGTTAAGGGAAACGAGGTACATACAATTGTAAAAGATACCGGTGTGGGACTCAACAAGGAAGAAATAGATACCATATTTGAGGGAGAAAAACTTTTTACCCAATTAGGAACGTCCGACGAGAAAGGCACGGGGTTTGGCTTAAATGCTTGCATTGATTACTTGAAGAAAAACAACGGCAGGTTAAGTATAGAAAGTACACCGGGCAAGGGTACTAAGTTTTCAGTGATTCTTCCTAATTCCTCCACGGCTTTTTAGGGCTGATTTTTATTATTTGGAACTAAAAAGTAGTTGGCAAAATGTTTAAGTTCAACGCAGTTTTACCATAAAGCTTTTTCTTAAGATTTTCAGATATAATGCATGAGTATAATTTATAACTAAAAAGCACAAACCAAAATAGTCTGTGCTTTTTGATTTATAACCTTTAAACAGGCAGAGATTAAAGGAAAGATTCCTTAATCTGTTGTACTAGTTTTGTGCCATCTGGATCTGCTTTTGTTTTTAGTTCACAAAACTTCTCTGCCCATTGAGAAGTACGTATACGTAAAGGCGGATTTTCATTTTTAGCAACGTCTAGAACTACTTGAGCAACTTCTAGACCGGTTTGGTAAACAGATTCTTTGCTTTCGCTTGCACGTTTTTGGTTGCCTGCCATATATCTTTCAAATATGGGTAAGTATTCTCCTGTTGTAAACTGACCTTCTACGGCTGTTTTTTCTATAGCTGAGGTCATGAATTCAGTAGATATCCCCCCGGGTTCTACACAGCTAATTTTAATTTTGAAGGCATCGCTTACATAGGCGGCAAGCCCTTCCATAAAGCCTTCTACTGCAAATTTGGCTCCGCAATACAATTCATTGAATGGTTGGCCAACTAGACCACCAACTGAAGTTATACTAATAATTTGTCCGCTCTTTTGCTTCCTCATATAAGGTAATACCGCTTGAGTACAAAAAACTACACCGTGGTAGTTTACTTCGGTTACCCACCTGATTTCTTCTTCGCTGGCTTGTTCGGTGGTTTTTGCAAAACCTGCACCGGCATTGTTGACCAATACATCTAATTTTCCATCTTTTGCGATAATAGTCTCCACAGCAGATTTGATGGAATCTATTTTTGTAACATCTAGCGATAAAATCTCTATATCAAGGCTTTCTTGAGCTATTCTCTCTTTCAGTTTATCCGCTTTGTTAAGATTACGCATGGTAGCGTATACCTTATAATTGTTGTTGGCGAATAAGATGGCACTTTCAAAGCCTACTCCCGTTGAGGTTCCGGTAATTAATACATTTTTTTTCATGATATCGAATTATTTTTGGAGTGAATGTTCATTCCAATTCTTAAATA
The DNA here is from genome assembly GCF_902506355.1 of Maribacter litoralis. Taxonomy (NCBI): domain Bacteria; kingdom Pseudomonadati; phylum Bacteroidota; class Flavobacteriia; order Flavobacteriales; family Flavobacteriaceae; genus Maribacter; species Maribacter litoralis. The sequence continues at coordinate 2,507,022 of NZ_LR733271.1, forward strand.
ATTTTTTTTATTCTTTGATAGCATCCCAAACCATTTTCATTTGATGCTTTGGAGAGGTGTTTTGCGACTGATTAAAATAATAACGTAAATAAGAAAGAATAGCTCCGCCAATGAACATTAGTAATTCTTCTACCTCAATGTCTTTTATAATGCGATCTTGCTTGCCTTTTTCTAAAAGTTCAACAACCTGTGCTATCGCAATTTTACCTACTTCTTTACTTTCGGCGGTAATTATAGGTGAAGCCTGTAATTGCTCCATAAATTGAAAATAGGAGGGGTTTTGTACAAAAAAAGCAATGACTGAAGTAAAATAGTTTTCGAATTGAGTTTTGATAGGATTTCCCGATTCAAAATTCAAAAAGACATCTTTTTCTTCGTTTTTAATTTTAGTGTAAATATCATTGATCAAAGCATCCTTGTTGGGAAAGTAGTTGTAAATAGTTCCCATTCCCGTACCCGAAGCTTTTGCAATGGCTGACATTGGTGTATTGTGTACTCCTTTTTCAGTTAGCAATTGTAAAGCTGATGATATGATAGATTCCTTTTTATTCACAATGCAAATGTACATTGATTGGAATGGTTATTCCAAATTTTGTTTGCATTATTTTATAAAGCTTCATTTTTTTGAAAAAATCGAATTGACCACCAATTAAAAAGTTAAGTGCTTAGGTAAAAAAATGCCATGTATTACCATGGCATTTTTATTTTCAATCGATACTAGTTTATCAATTCTAGCAATATGAATTGATTTAACTGTGGTCCAAAGGCACTAAAGTTATTATCGGCCACCAAAACCAAAGAACGGTTTCCATTTTCCAATACCGGGCCTAAGGTGATCCCTTCGATATTGTCAACAATACCGTCGGTCAGTTCTCCTCGAATAGATTCAAAATCGAATAGAAGTTCTTTTGTAGCCTTTATATATGTTTCTCCTTCCAAAGAATCCATATTCCTTACATTGGTAGCATTGGATGCGTCAACCTTGTAAATCTTTACATTGTTTCCTCCATCTGTAAATCCGGTAGAGAAGGATCTTTCTAAGAATAAGAATTGGTCTGTGCTGTATTCCAGTATTTCAACAACACCATTTATGGTAAATGCTGTTTCCGATGCTTTTCTTACTACTGGATCTAATTCATATACAAACTCCTTTCCAAATGTTCCGTTTTGAGAGAGGTATGAAATTCTTATGGGAGATTCGGTATCTTCAATAGTTGGCTCAACACCATCTTGTTTTAAGGGCAATTCCATATTGACCCAATATCCGTTGCTACCGTAAGCCTTGCATAATCCTTCGAAAGTTCCGTTGTGCACAGGTCCAATATTCTCATTTGTGTTGAACTTATACTTGGGGGCAACTAAAGCTTCAGATAGAAAATTACCTGCTTGGTCAGAAAATCTTATGAATGGATCTATACCGTTGTTGATATTGCCTTCGCTGGTCCATACAATGGTTCCGTTAGCTGCTACACGTATTGCTTCGGGGTCAACAGTGTCTTCTGAAAAAGAATTGCCATTTTTATCTTTTAATTCAGTAACACCGTTGATAGATACATCTCTAAAGCCACTTTCGTTAAATTCAATATTAGCGGTATAAAAACGAATGGGTGCAGTGGGGTCATCACTTATTAAATACCACTTTCCGTTTTCATAGTCAATTCCAGATAAGCCTCCGATCAAAGTATTTTCAAAGAGCATTCCATCGGCAATTACGAATTCGTCAATAAAGGAAATTTCTTTTATTTGGTTGGGGTCGTTACCAATGTTACCGCCTGTATATTCTTCTAAAAATTCACATGAGCAAAAGATTGCACATAGTAATAGACCTATCATTTTAATTGCATTTTTTTTCATCTTAACTAGTGTTTTTGGTTGAACTAGCAAGATGAAGCGTTTAATTTTTTACGGTATTAATCTACTGTTATTTATAGATTAATTCAATATCAAACTTATAAATTTGTGGTGGCACTTACTTACCTATATATCGTTTTCCGTTGATGGCAATATGCGATTTTTTATAATTAGAAAGCAGAAGAATTCAATAAAAAAAGCACCCTGTCTTCCTAAGGTAGGGCGCTTTAAAAATAATCTTCTAATTACTTTTTAGTCTTGAAACTGAAGTTCTTTGTTTTCTGTGTTTAGATCAGCATGTTCTTTCTCTTCAATGATGTCTTTAATAAATTCATCGATTTGAGACTTGGTAACATTGGGCATACAGATTACGTGTGTAATATCATCTGTAGCCAATTGCCATTTCTCTTTGATGCGATTTGCGACCTTAGGTAAAACTACGGTGATAGCCCCAGGGTTAGTCCATGCTTTGATACCGATTTTTCGTAGTTCTGTTTTGCAGTATTCAGCGGTTTCCAAACTATGGCGGTATCGTTCCTCTAATCCTTTAACTCCCATTTTCTTAACGGCGTACCATAAAAATAAAGGACTATGGCCGTTTCTAGAACCGGTTATGGTGGTGTCTAAAGAACCAATATAAGATATGCCTCGTGCAATTCTATCCCTTAAGGAACGCTTTGCAATAATTACTCCTGAAGGAAATGGCGACCCAATAAATTTGTGGCCGCTAATGGAAATACTATCTGCCCCGTCTTGAAAATCGAAGGGAATACGCGGTTCAATAAATGGTCCATAAGAACCTGCCAAGGCAGCATCACAATGAATATAGTGATTTTGAATAGCCAGTTTTTTTAAAATTCTTTTTACTTCAGATACATCATCTTTTGCCTCTGTCATAGTAGTGCCAAAAGTGGTCAGTATAATGGCAGGTTTGTCTCTGTTTAATTGTAGGGTGTTCTCTAGGTCTTCATAATCTAGCTCTCCATTTTCTTGGGCTCTTATGGTTATACTTGGTAGGTTAAGCAAGTGTATGTTTTTCTTTACGCTATAATGGGTAGATTCAGAAAAATAGACCATGGCTTTTGGGTGAGATTCTCTAGCTAGGTACAGACCATATAAATTACTCTCGGATCCACCATTGGTAACGTAGCCCCAAAAATCGGTAGGGTCTGCCCTATAAAGTTTTGCAAAAAAGTCAACTACTTCGCGCTCCATTTCATGGGTTTGTACCTTATATGTATTGTCTTCATAAGGGTCGCCAACATTATTTATAGGATGCTTTAAAAACTCGTATAGTCTTGAATAATCAAAATCCTTCGCAACCGGATAACCAATAACTCTGTCTTTTTCCTGAATTAGTTTGGTTAGCAGCTCATCTATCTTTTGTTCGTTATTCATCATATTGTAATTTAAAAGGTATTTTTGAACTGTAAAATTACGATTAATGATAATTTTTTACTTTATTTTTAATAATTACAGTATATAAATCTATTTTAATAGAAATATTGGTTCGACAATACTGTTTTAGTCTTAATTATCTAATAAATTAGAATAATAATCTACTATGGATGCAACTGATGGAAAAATTTTAATGCAACTGCAACGTAATGCCAAACAGAATACAAAGGAAATTGCAGCTAAAGTGGGGCTGAGCGTTACCCCAACTTATGAAAGGATCAGAAAATTAGAGCAGCAAGAAATTATAAGATCATATGTTGCCCTAGTCGATAGAACCAAAATAGGAAAAGAGCTTATTGCCTATTGTCAAGTAACGCTTTCGAAGCAACAAAAAAAGCTTGCCGACAATTTTAAAAAGGAGATAATGTTATTGCCAGATATTATGGAATGCCATCAGGTATCCGGTAATTTTGATTATTTATTAAAGATAGCGGTAAATGACATAGCAGGATTTCATGAGTTTATCAATGAAAAGCTATCTATTATTGATGGAATTTCTATTATACACAGCTCTTTTGTACTCGATTCTGTTAAAGATAGTACTGCATTTAACGTTTGATAAATGCGTTGAACTATTGAAAACGGCACACATAACAGATTTTTAAAGTCATTTAAATGATGTTTTGGGTTATCATGGTAATAGTCAATACCTACCTTTGTTCTTGAGTAAATTAACTCCGAAATTCTTTAGTTTTCGGATTTTTTTTGATGTTGTTTAAAACCCCGTTTCCTTTTTAAATCGTGCTATGTTTTAAGGGGAAATATATTCTAAAATTCAAACCTTACAGAGTGCTAACAAAACAAGTATACATGCGTTTATTATTATTGCTATCCTTAATTTTATGTTGTTATACCCATTCCTATTCACAATTATCTGGGAATGAAAACTCTAAGGCGAAAAAAGAGGTTTCGCATTCATTTTATATTACTTCAAATGTTGGTAATGTTCCTTTTGAAGATGCAAAAAAGATTATAGAACAAATGAATAGTGCTTCAGTAAATGATGCTGAGGCTACATTGTTATTGATCGGTAATGTGTTGAACAAAGAAGGGTTTTCTTCTAAAGATAAAAAGCAAGATAAGGTAAAGGATTATCTAAGACCATTGATGGAGTTATGGGACAATTTTAACGGTAATGTAATTTTGACGCCTGGAAAAAATGAGTGGCTTAAAGATGCACCGCAGAGCATAGATGATTTAGAGTCTTTTTTGCAAGATAACAGTAAAGCTAAATTTTGGCCCAATGATGGATGCCCCTTAGAACGGGAAACTATAAATGATGAGGTGGTACTTGAAATGGTTGACTCTCAATGGTTTTTAGAAGATTGGGACGATCACCCATATATTAATGAAAAATGTGAACACAAAACCAGGAATCAATTTTTGGCGGAATTTAAGGATGATTTAAAGGACAGCCAGGGGAAAACCGTAGTCGTTGCGGTCTACCAACCTGTAATGAGTAATTCAAAAGTTTCCGTAATTGACAAAATGGGCGGTTTTGAGCCAGAGTCGTATCAGAATAAACAGAATAGACAACTGCGCGGTAGAATGGAGACTATAGCTAGCCAATTCGAAGATGTCATTTTTGTGTCTGGCAAAGACCGAAATCTACAGTATTTAGAAGATGATGGAATTCCACAGATTATTAGTGGGGCAATAGGTAAAACAGAGAAAGCTAGAGCTCCAAAAGAAGAGCATTTTGAGAGTGAAAAGCAAGGGTATGCAAAATTGACGGTCTTTAAAGACGGTAGCTCGCAAGTAGAATATTTTGAAGTGACGGGCAATGCTGCTGTGTCAATCTTTACTAAGACCATTAAAAGGGATCGACTATCCTTAGATGAGATATCCTATCCGAAGAAAACATATGGAGCTACTACTAAAGCGTCGATCTATACCGAAGAAGAAACAGATAAAACAGGTTTTTACAAATTCTTGTGGGGCGAACATTATAGAAGTCTTTACAGTAAAGAAATTACGGCTCCGGTTTTGGACATAGAGCAATTGCCAGGTAATGTAAAACCCATTTCAGAAGGTGGTGGTACGCAGTCTAGATCATTACGGTTGATCGATGATAATGAACATGAATATACGTTAAGGGCGTTACGTAAAAGTGCGGTTCGTTTTCTGCAGACAAATGCGATAGATAACCATTATGTTGAAGATTATCTTAAAAATACCATTGCCGAGCGGTATTTACTCGATTTTTATACAACTGCACACCCATATGCACAATTTTCTATGAACGAGCTTTCTGAGTCATTGGGCGTGCTCCATGTAAATCCTAAAATATATTATGTGCCCAAACAAAAGGGATTGGGTATTTATAATGAAGATTATGGTGATGCACTTTTTATGCTTGAGGAACATGTGGGCGATGAAAATAAAAGTTTCGAAACTTTTGGGAGCCCCAACGATATTTTAAGTACTACCGACCTTCGTATGGAACTTAGGGAGTCTAAAGATGCATATGTTGACGAAGCTAGTTTTATTCGTGCTCGATTATTTGATATGTTGGTGGGTAACTGGGATCGGCACCAAGATCAATGGCGCTGGGCAGAATTTAAAACGGCCGATGGTAAAAAAAGATATGAAGCTATACCGCGCGATTGGGATCAAGCTTTCCCAAAGTATGACGGACCAATAATCTCGTTATTAAAGTTTAGTTTTCCGCTACTTCGAAAGATGGAAAGCTATGATGCCGATATCAAAAATGTGAAATGGTTTAATTTTTCAGGATATCCGCTGGATAAAACCTTCGTTAAAAAAGCAAATTGGGAAGATTGGAAGGCACAGGTAGATTTTATCCAAGAAAACCTATCTGATGCTGATATTGACTCGGCATTTAAATCTTTACCCAAAGAAGCTCAGGATAGCAGTATAGAAAAGATAAAAAAGAACCTGAGATTACGTCGTGACGGACTGGTATCTATTGCCAAATCATATTATGATTATTTGAACAATTTTGAGGTGGTTCTCGGTACTGAAGATGATGATGAGTTCTTGATCACCCGAAAGCCTAACGGCATTACCGAAATATCGATATCAAAAGATACGGTGGTTTTTGAAAATTCATATGACACCAAGCAAACCGATGAAGTTTGGATTTATGGGCTTGATGGTAATGATACGTTTACGGTGATGGGTAATGGTGATAAGCCTATAGATCTCAAAATAATGGGGGGTAAGAAAAATGACACCTATGATTTTAAGAATACTAAAAAGGTGAAACTCTATGATTATAAGAGTAAGAACAACACTATCGTAAATCCGAAATCTAGAAAGTGGCTTACCGACTCTTATGATGTCAATAATTATGATTATCAAAAAAGAAAATACCATGAAAACATTGTATTTCCGAGTATAGGGTATGATGCCGATACAGGGTTTAGATTCGGGTTAAAAAATCGTTTTACCACATATGGTTTGGTCAATAATCCTTTTGAGGCGCAGCATACCATAGGTGCCGAATACTTTTTTGCAACCAATGGTTTTGCAATCGATTATAATGCAGAATTTGGTCAAGTATTCTATAATTGGAACTTAGGTTTTGATCTAGGCTATGCCAGTCCTAATTTTACAATGAATTATTTTGGTACGGGTAGCGATTCTGATTATGATAGTGACCTTGATCGCGATTATAACAGGGTTCGCATACGCCAATGGAAATTTTCTCCTTATTTGGTACATAAGTATGCAGGTAATAGCGTCTATTTAAGAGCGGCGATTGAATCTTTTGATGTGTCAAATGACGATGATCGTTTTGTGGGGCAGGCATTTGCACCAGATAATGATGTTTACGAAGATCAACTGTACGCTACCGCTGAGTTAGGTTACAATTATAAAAATGAGAATGATCCTGCTTTTCCCAATAGGGCAATGGAAGCAGACTTGGTTGCTGGTTATAAATCGAATATTAATCGTTATGATAATCGTTTTGGTTACGTAAAACCCACTTTAAAATTTATATACCCACTTCACCCTAGTGGTGTTGCTGTAATCGCTACCAAAATTGCTGGCGAAACACTAATAGGTAATGATTATGAGTTTTATCATGGTGCAGTTTTGGGTGGTAACCAAAGTTTGCGAGCTTATAGAAATGAACGGTTTAATGGTAAGTCTGCCTTTTATCAAAGTACAGATTTAAGAGTGGGTATTACAAGATTCAAAACCAACTTTATTCCGCTGCAATTAGGTGTAAGTGCAGGTTTTGATTATGGTCGTGTGTGGACAGATAACGATAATTCTTCTCAATGGCATAATGATTATGGCGGTTCGATTTGGGTGTCGGGCTTCAGCGCACTTACGGGTAACTTAGGTTTTTACCATGGGGAAGATGGTAACCGTGTCATTTTCAGTGTAGGATTCAATTTTTAAACACAGCATGTTTTTTAATTTTACATAGTAAAAGCATTAGTTTACAAGAACTTAATGCGTTCGTAATAATTATTTCCGCCACAGTTAACCCCAACTTTACATTCATTCTTTTGTTTTGATACTTAAAACCAAACTGTATTAAAATGAAAAATGTATTACGACCTTTTTGTGTGTCAATTCTTGCGATTTCTATTCTGTTTACCTCTTGTGCCGATGATGGTATCGATGGTGTAGACGGAGTCGATGGTGTAGACGGTGCTGATGGGGCCGACGGGGCAGATGGAGCTGACGGTGCCGATGGCATGGATGCTGAATTCCCAATAACTATTGATCAGCTTAGCTTTTCTAAAATTGGATCTTTCACTAACGGTAATGATGAAGCCTTTGCTGAAATATCTGCCTTTGATGCGGTTACGAGCAAGTTGTTCATTGTTAACCCAGAAGAAGATGAAATTTCAGTTTTAGATCTAACGGATGCGACCAACCCCGTAAAAGGAACTTCCATTGCTTTAGCGGGAAGTCCGAATTCTGTAGCGGTACATAACGGTATTTTAGCTGTTGCCGTAGAAAATACCGATAAACAGGCAAATGGTACAATTGAGACTTTTGATACCGATACGCAAGTTTTGATCAAGTCTTATGTTGCGGGCGCTTTGCCAGATATGGTTGCCTTTTCTCCAGATGGCGAATATATTGTTTCTGCAAACGAAGGTGAGCCAAACGACGACTATACTGTTGATCCAGAAGGTTCCATAACGGTTATTGAAGTAGCTACGGAAACTGCAACGCAAATTTCCTTTACCGGTCAAATGGATCCTGGAAACGGATTCAGGGTATTTGGTAATGATGGTGCTTCTACTTTTGTACAAGATGTGGAACCGGAGTATGTTACCATATCAGATGATTCTAGCACGGCGTATATTGGGTTGCAAGAAAATAATGGTATGGCGATAGTTGACTTGACTACTAAAACGATTACGGGTCTAGTTGGTCTTGGAACTAAAAACCATAACGTATCAGGTAACGAAATCGATGCGTCTAATGAAGACGGAATTGCCGGAAATCTAAAAAACTGGAATGTATTAGGGTTCTATATGCCCGATGCAATAGACTATTTCACAGCAAATGGAAGTGGGTATATCGTTTCTGCCAATGAAGGCGATTCAAGGGATTATGATGGGTATTCTGAAGAAGTACGGGTTAAGGATTTGGATTTAGACCCTACTTTTTATCCTGATTTTGAGGAATTGCAAGAAGATGAAAATCTAGGTCGATTAAAAACGACAACGGCAAACGGAGACGAAGATAACGACGGATTCTATGAGCAAATCTATTCATACGGTGCTCGTTCTTTTTCTATTTGGGATACTAACGGACAATTGGTGTATGATTCCGGTTCTGAAATATCAAGAAGAACATTGGCACTGGCTCCATCTATTTTCAATCAAGATGAAGGTGAAGTAGATGGTAGATCAGATGATAAAGGTGCTGAGCCAGAAGCTGTGAAAACATTAAAAGTAGGTGATGAAACTTTGTTGTTCGTAGGATTGGAAAGAACAAGCGGAATTTTAGCATATAATGTTACCAACCCGTATAACCCTGTTTTTGTTACTTGGATCTACGATGCTACCGATATTTCTCCAGAAGGTATTATCGTGGTCGATAAAGAGGATAGCCCTACAGGAAATTATTTAATGATTGCCACACACGAAGTATCTAGTACCATTGCTATTTATGAAATGAAATAAATTTGAATATCATTATTTCAGAGAATATTTGAAACGAAAACGCCAAATAATTTAATTTGGCGTTTTTTTATTTTAGGGTAAATTACTTTGAGTTTATGTCGTCTTTAGTGCCTAGTTTACCATCCGGTCCTAACGATGTTATTAAAAAGTTATTCCCATTTTCTATAATGATATAGGAATACGGTCTATTCCAACCATCTGTTTTCCATTTTTGTCTCAACGGATTATTGCGAATTAGATCATTTAATTCTTTAGGGTAATAACCAAGCGTCTCCTTATAATTCTCTACTCTTTCCCTTATTTCAAGAATTTCATTTTGTGTGTTCTTTGGAATAATTGTGGTGCTATGATAGGTGAAAAATAAAACTGAACTAATGCTAGTTACGAATATTAAAATACAGAATATTATTAGGCTTGGTTGAAATAGATAATTCTGAAAAGGGCGTTTTTTGCCATCATGTTCTTCTTTTTTACGTATTCTCTTTTTGTGTAAATAATCTTCTCGTAGTAAACCGAAATCTACTAAAATTGAAAGTATGGTTTCTATCATTAATTGTACTTTTCAGTTGAAGTTATTGATGTAAACAACATACAGTAGTTAGGTGACTATTGGTATTATTTAATTTCTTTTAGAGAAGTTCTGTATTTGGCTATACGGTCAACATTTTCTTTAGCTCTGTAATGGTGCTATCTTTTTCTAGATTAAACCCTAAATGCGGTATTCCAAAAACTAGCAAAAATAATCCGATAGGAACTAGAATAAAGTACGCTTCAATTTTTTGGTATGACGCCAAATATATGGTGGCAAATATTGCGCATATAATGAAGGCGTAAAATAAGATTAAGAATATGCTGACAAATGAGTCTATTTTTAAGGTTGTCGCTACTTTGGTACCTGTTGGCTCTTCATAAAATATACCGGTTACCTGAGGTAAAAATGAATTTCGTTGGTAGGTGAATTTTTTGCATTTGAAATGGCCTTGGAAGACCGTGCCTACAAAATACTTGTTTGATTTTTTTATTGATCCGATTTTATAACTCCTGTGTTTTTGAATGTTTTCCCTCAGGTGTTCTTCTAATTCTGCTACAGAAAAGGAGGTGGTCAATTCTAATTTTTCTGAAGGTATAAGTTTCATGGTAACGGTTATAATTTTGTTGTTCGTTTAAACAATAGTGAGCTCTACACCAAGTTCTATTAATCTTTCTTTTGTTTTCTCATCGATACCGGCATCGGTAATAATGTGGTCTACTTCATCTATTCCGCATATTCTGCCAAAACCTTTTTTGCTGAATTTAGATGAATCTGCCAGTACAATTATTTTATGTGCAGCTTTGATCATTTGTTTGTTCAAAGAGGCTTCCATAGAACTGGTGGTTGTAAGTCCGAATTCAAGGTCAATGCCATCTACACCTAAAAACAATTTGGTAAAGGTGAATTCTGTAAGCATTTTTTCTGCAATAGGTCCTACTACAGACGAGGAGCTAGATCTTACATTTCCGCCCAATTGCATCACATCGATTTCGTTATGTTCCGCTAGAATAATGGCAGTATTCAATGACGCTGTTAAAACGGTAAGTCCTTCAATAGGTTTTATATGTCTTGCAAATTCAATGACAGAAGTACCTGAAGCAATGATAATGCAATCATGAGGTTCTAATGTGGCTGCTGCAGCAATGGCTATTTTGTTTTTTTCCTGCGGATGTATCTTCTCCTTAATGTTTACAGAATTCTCTGCGATATACGGATTTGCGGGAATGGCTTTTCCGTGAGATCTAAAAAGTAATTTTCGCTCTTCAAGTAATTTAAGGTCCTTTCTTATGGTGACCAACGAAACATTGAATTCCTGACTTAGTTCATTGACTTTTACAAAGCCTTCTTCTTCTAGCTTTTTTAAAATAAGCTTATGTCGATCTACAATATTCAACTTTTTGAGGTTTCGTTTCTACAAATATAGGAGATAAACCATCAATATGGATGGTTTTTGACTTGTGTAATTATTATTCGTAATAAAACGAAACTATAAAATTGATAATAATCTAATTATTACAATACCTCTAAAAACTGAATATAACTGATGATTTCTAAATTATTGTATTTGTTTATTAAAGCTTATGTTAATTTATTAAACCAAAAAGAAAGAAATAACAATATTTAGGTTTTGAAATGTTTCGATATTTTGTAGTTTTGATGAAAAATTTAGAAAAGCGTAATAAAAAGAAGCTTTTATGAAAAGAAAGGAAATGATCAGTAAGCTTAAGAATACTACTGAAGCTTATGATTTTATAATAATAGGTGGTGGTGCTACCGGTATCGGTATTGCTTTAGAAGCGTCTGCTAGAGGGTATTCCGTTGTGTTGTTGGAAAAATCAGATTTTACGAAATCTACTTCTAGTAAAGCAACTAAATTGGTACATGGTGGGGTTAGATATTTAGCTCAAGGCAATGTAGGTTTGGTTCGTGAAGCAGTGGTAGAAAGAGGTCTGTTATTAAAAAATGCTCCCCATATCACCAAAACCCAGTCATTTGTGATACCCACCCATGGTTTGTGGGACGAAATTCTATACACGGTAGGGTTAACTTTTTACGATCTGTTAGCGGGTAGACTAAGCTTGGGTAGGTCCAAAAGAATTTCAAAGGCAAAAACGCTAAAACGTATTTCTTTGATTAATCCAGATAAAATTTCTGCGGGTGTGGTGTATTATGACGGTCAGTTCGATGATTCGCGATTAGCTATCAACACCCTGCAAAGTTCAGCTGAATTAGGAGCCGTAGTAGCCAACTATTGTACTGTAAAAGGATTATTGAAAGATAGCGACGGAAAAATAACCGGTGTTAAGGTCCATGATGAGGATGGAAATGAATCTTTTGAAATAAAAGGTAAGCAAGTGGTTAATGCTACCGGCGTATTTGCAGATGATGTATTGCAGATGGATGCACCTGGTTCTAAAAAAACTATAGCGCCAAGCCAAGGTGTACACCTAATGCTTGATAAATCATTTCTACCCGGTGATGATGCCATTACGATACCAAAAACGGATGACGGAAGAGTGTTGTTTTTAGTGCCTTGGCATAATAAGGTTATTGTGGGTACTACAGATACTCCCGTAGAAAAAGAATCATTAGAACCTGTAGCCTTAGAGGAAGAAATAGGGTTTATTTTAAATACTGCAAGCAGGTATTTAACAAAAGCGCCCAAGAGAAGCGATGTGTTAAGTGTTTATGCTGGGTTACGGCCTTTGGCCGCACCAAGCGAAGATGGTAGTAAAACAAAAGAGATATCCCGTAGTCATAAAATCTATACTTCTGAATCTGGTTTATTGACTATCGTTGGCGGTAAATGGACCACTTTTAGAAAAATGGGTGAAGACTTGGTAAATAAAGCCGAGAAGAACAATGCTTGGAAACACATACCGACCCAAACCAAAAACTTGAAAATACATGGGTATAAGACGGATGTTGATCTTAACGACCCTTTATATTTTTATGGTAGCGATGAAGAGCCGTTGGTAAATCTATCCCAAGAAAATGGATGGAATACTTCAATAAGTGACTCTTTAGGTGTTTTAGAAGGTCAGGTGGTATGGGCAGTTCGTAATGAAATGGCATTGAATGTGGAAGATTTTCTGGCTCGTAGAACCCGTTGTCAGTTATTGGATGCCAAAGAAAGTGTTCGTATGGCGCCAAAAGTAGCAGAAATTATGGCAACTGAGCTTGGTAAAGATGCTGTATGGCAGGCTGAACAAGTGGAAGATTATACTAAAGTTACCTCAAATTATATTTTATAGACAACAAATTTAATTGTCCTCAACTAGCAATTAAACTAACTTAAATCAACTACTCAATGAATTCAAAATTAATTTTAGCATTAGATCAGGGCACAACTTCTTCACGTGCCATTTTATTTAATCATAACGGAGAAATAGTAAGGGTTTCGCAAAAACCTTTCGAACAGATTTTTCCGAAGCCGGGTTGGGTAGAACATGATCCCAATGAAATTTGGTCTTCTCAAATATCGGTAGCGGCTGAGGTTATTGCCCAACAAGGCATTACAGGAGATAATGTGGCTGCAATTGGTATTACCAATCAACGCGAAACCGTGGTGGTTTGGGACCGTGAGACAAGTGAACCTATTTATAATGCAATTGTTTGGCAAGATAGAAGAACGGCCAAATATTGTGATGAGCTAAAGGATGCCGGACATATAGATGTAATAAAAAAGAAAACCGGCTTGGTTATCGATGCTTATTTTTCGGCGACCAAGCTAAAATGGATTCTTGACAATGTGGAAGGAGCTAGAGAAAAGGCAGAAGCCGGTAAACTGTGTTTTGGTACGGTAGATACTTGGCTAATTTGGAAACTTACCCGTGGTAAAATGTTTATTACCGATGTGTCTAACGCAAGTAGAACCATGTTGTATAATATTCACACCTTAGAATGGGATGACGAGTTGTTGAACTTGTTCAATATACCAAAAGCCCTACTGCCAGAAGTTAAAGAAAGCAGTGAAATTTATGGTACTACGGCTACTACATTGTTTTCTACTAAAATCCCTATCGCTGGTATTGCTGGTGATCAGCAAGCAGCCCTGTTCGGGCAAATGTGTACCAAGCCAGGTATGGTCAAAAACACCTATGGTACGGGTTGTTTTCTGCTTATGAATACCGGAGATAAAGCGGTGTATTCCGAGAATAATCTTTTGACCACCATTGGATGGAAAATTAACGGAGAAATTACCTATGCCCTTGAGGGCAGCGTATTTGTAGGTGGAGCAGCCATACAATGGTTGCGCGACGGTGCTAAAATGGTGAAAACAGCACCGGGTATAAATCATTTGGCAGAAACGGTAGAAGATAACGGAGGTGTATACTTTGTTCCGGCATTGACCGGTTTGGGTGCTCCGCATTGGGATCAATATGCACGTGGTGCCATGTTGGGTATTACCCGTGGTACTACAGATGCCCATATTGCAAGAGCTACTATTGAAGGTGTTGCTTTTCAGGTGTACGATATTGTAAAAGCTATGGAGGCAGACGCTGGTGAAGAGAGCATTGAACTACGTGTAGACGGTGGTGCCAGTGCCAGTAATTTATTAATGCAGATACAGTCCGATTTATTCGGGTTTAAGATCATTAGACCTAAGACATTAGAGACTACTGCAATGGGTGCTGCTTACCTGGCAGGTTTGGCGGTTGGTTATTGGGACAGTATAGATGACATACAATCACAGTGGAGTATAGATAAAGAATTTTATCCAGAAGCTCCTAAAGAGAAAGTAGAAAATATGCTCTATTACTGGAACAAGGCGGTTAAATGCGCACAGCATTGGATCGAAGAATAACTAACTAACAACCAACTTAAATTATGTCAATTTTTATAGCAGAATTATTGGGCACCATGCTACTCATTCTTTTGGGTAATGGTGTCGTGGCCAATGTGGTCTTGAAAAATACCAAAGGAAACGGTTCGGGGTGGATCGTAATTACAACGGGCTGGGCCCTAGCAGTATTCGTAGGTGTGGTAGTCGCAGGGCCGTATAGCGGGGCACATTTAAATCCTGCAGTTACAATTGCTTTAGCGGTCGCCGGTAAAATATCATGGGATATTGTGCCGGAATATTTGGCAGGAGAACTGCTCGGTGCCATGCTCGGTGCGTTTTTGGTATGGTTGTTTTATAAAGATCATTTTAAAATTACCGATGATGAAGGGGGTAAGTTGGCTTGTTTTAGTACGGGGCCAGCAATAAAGAATACCTTTTCTAATTTGATCAGTGAAATTATAGGCACTTTCGTTCTGGTCTTTGTCATATTTTATTTCGCCGGTCCTGAGCTTGATATTATTGGCGATGTAGATTCGCGGGCAATTATCGGTTTGGGGTCTATTGGTGCGTTACCCGTAGCATTTCTTGTATGGGTAATCGGCTTATCATTGGGTGGTACCACAGGTTATGCCATCAACCCCGCCCGAGATTTGGGACCACGGATCATGCACGCGCTACTTCCGGTAAAAGGTAATAGTGATTGGGGTTATGCTTGGATTCCTGTTGTGGGACCTATTATTGGGTGTCTATTGGCTGCTTTGTTGTATTTAGCTTTATTGTAATCTTGCTTGGTGGATAAATAAGGTTTGCTCGCTATTCTTTTACTTCGGTATACCCAGGTAATCCATGCAGGCATTTTATAATTTGGTTTCCACCTGGCTCACCGGCATGATAATGATACCCTCTAATATCATCGAAATGCCCGCCACATTCGTCTAAATCAGCAGGTGTGTTTCCATTGTCATCTTTTAGGGCATAAATACCGAAACCATCTATTGCATAACCTAAAATTGGTGAATGAGAATCTTTTTGGGCAACTTCTTTAGTTGATCCTGTAACGGCATGGTAGTGATAACCACCATGAGGGTTTACGTGTCCTCCATGGTCATCTAATGGTGCAATGGTATGTGCGGCCAATATTGCGTGTGTTGGTGCTGGTGGATCATAGTTTACGCCATTAAATGCCATTCCAATACCTCCATTCCCGAAATTTTGAACGGTTTTTAAATATTTGGGAGTTGCAGGAATAACAAAAGTCGTTACTTGTTCTTTAAAGTACTCTGGTAAGCATTCTACACAATAGTTGTGGTACTCTTCATCAACATCTGGTTTAGCGGCCGCTAAACAAGCCTCTTCTGTATCCGTATATTTTACAGTGCCATCTTCTCTGTAAAGTTTCCATTGATCGTCACTGTAAAACTCATCTAAATTTGCTATAAAATGACCAGATACATCGTAAACTTTATCATCTTTAAACCAAATTCCAGCTTTTTCCATTCCGTCATCTATATGCCTTGGGCACCATGGTCCCATTTGATGTTCGGTTGCCTGTGAATGGGTTTTTATTACGTAGCATAATGTTTCAACCCCATTTAAAACTATCCTTTGTTCTTGTATACCGTCAATAATATTTTCTTTAATAAAATAATCCGTATTTACAGGTACAACTTTTACAGATGTGTCTATTTCATTCGATAAATCCTTATTTGTATCTGATTCTCGAGGGGGTCTTCCTTGTTGATTTTTACCAGCTTTATCGAGCTCTTCAAGGGTTAAATATCCGTCATTATTACTGTCAATGGCATCGAAATCATTAGCGATTCGTCCTTTTACTTCGTCCATGGAAAGTCTTTCATCATTATCCTCATCCATTTCAGATATTATTTGAGAAGATGTTGGTCTTTCCCCATTACGCTGAGATGGGTCTTTTTTTTCTTGTTTTGTTTTGCAGGAAAATAAAAGTGCTACGATAATAATGGTAAATAATACATTTTTCATTTTACTCGGTATGTTATAATTGTCTGTAATCCTCTTTTGGAATCTTAGTAGAATGTGCACCAAATCCTGAGTATTTACAGATACTTCTGGTTTTTACATTATGGCTATGTTCAGTGAGACTGGCGCACTCAAATGAAAGATAAGATATTTTGTATCAAAAGAGGTGGTGCACTATTATTTAATTGGGGATGATATATAATTAATGAAAAAGCCGAATTATAATTGAAAATATAATTCGGCTTTTTTACGTCTATAAATTAATTCTATAGCGATTTTAATAACCCACCATCTATAGGAATATTGGTGCCCGTAATATAGGCTGCATTGTCTGAAGCTAAAAAAGCAGCTAGAAAGCCGTATTCTTCAGGTTCACCAATTCTTTTTACTGCTACCCTAGATTCCATTTCATTGAGGACTTCGCTTTGGTCTATGCCAAGTTGTTCAGCTTTCTTCGCATTTAATTGTGCTATACGGTTCGTATTAAAATATCCTGTTAATACACTATTTACCGTAATATTATGCTTACCGACATCTGTAGCTAAAGTTTTTGCCCAGGTTACTACTGCCGCTCGTATAGAATTGGATAAGGCCAAGTAAGCTAAAGGCTCTTTTACAGAAACCGATGCCACATTGATAATTCGCCCCCAATTATTTTCCATCATCGATTTTAACGCCAGTTCTGTGGTGAATACCACGGTCTTGAATAAAAGGTCAAATGCATTTTGGTAGTCGTCTATATTTTTTTCGGTGGCACTACCAGCAGCAGGTCCTTGGGTATTATTCACCAAAATATCAACTGAATTGTTTTCAAAATAGGCGCTGATTACTTTTTTGTAGTCTTTGAAGTTACTAAAATCTACAGCCAAATATTGGTGTTGTTGACCTTGATCTGTTGGTAGTTCATTAACGATATGATGTAGTTTCTCCTCACTATGGGACATTAAGGTAACGCTGGCTCCACTAGCTGCAAGTTGTTGGGCAATTGCTTTTCCGATACCACCGCTACTACCACCTACCAATGCTTTTCTATTTTTTAAAGATATATTCATTTCTTATGTTTTAAGATTAGGTAACTGTGCGTAGCTTTTGTTAACAACCATCCTCTACCTGTATTCTTCTCTTGTAGGGCTAAAAACATCTAATAATTTACATGGGGTCAAGGCAATGCCACTATGTTTTTTATGCGGGGCAATGACCACAATGTCGCCCGGGTAGTATATTTGGGTGTCACCATCTAGGGTAAATTGAAATTCACCTTCCATAACATGCATTATCTGCTCGTTCATATGAGCGTGTTCAGGTACTTCGGCACCTTTTTCCACATCCCAAAATGCCATACTCATATGCTCGGAATGCACCAATTTACCGTGTAGCCCGGGCATTATTTCTTTTGAGGTAATAGTTGTAAGATTCAATTTCATAATACCTTTGGTTTAAAAACTAAAGATACTGGAAACACTTACAATTTTAAAAAGCTCTTATAAAAAATTTACTAGGGTGTGAAATCTGAATTTGTTGGTTATTTGCTCTCATAGTTCCAACCTACGACAACAAATTCGCAACGTCGGTTCCACTCATGATCTTCTTCTGAACATGCATTTTCGGTTGGGCAAACAACTATTGGTTTAGATTCGCCATATCCTTTTGAAACTATTCTGCCAGGAGCAATGCCGTTTTTAATCAAATAGTCTTTTGCTGAATCTGCACGTTTTTGAGACAGTCCTTTGTTATAGCCGCTATTACCTCTAATATCGGTATGTGTGCCAATCTCTATGATCATACCAGGATTCTTTTTCATGACATCTATAACGGTCTGTAAACGTTCTCTAGATTCTCGACGTAAGTACCACAAGCTATAATCAAAGTGAATTTCTTCGGTTTTTATTATGGTTCGGTCAGTTTCTTTTACCAATGCTTCTTCCGTCTGTATGGCATCTTCAACTTTCTTTGCCAATGCTTTTTCAGATTCCGCTTTTTTGGCTATCCTCTCTTGCTCAATACGTTTCGCCTTTTCGGCAGATTGTTTTGCTGCAAGTGCTGCTGCTTTTCTGTCGGCTTCCAATTTTTTAATGGCTTCTTGTTCTGCCCTAAGTTTTTCTGCTTCTTGTTTTTGTTGTAATACTAATGCAGCTGCTTT
This sequence comes from Maribacter litoralis, assembly GCF_902506355.1. Taxonomy (NCBI): domain Bacteria; kingdom Pseudomonadati; phylum Bacteroidota; class Flavobacteriia; order Flavobacteriales; family Flavobacteriaceae; genus Maribacter; species Maribacter litoralis. The sequence goes on from NZ_LR733271.1 coordinate 2,525,906, forward strand.
TTCCTTTTCTTCTACGGAATATAAGTTCATCGATGCATCATGTTCTGCACTCCTTTCTTTTGTACTACGGATAGATTTTGAATTGCCCTCATAACCATCTTTTGTCGCTTTCACTTTATAAAACGTTGCACAGTCAATATTAAAATCGAACGCTCCATTTTGCTTTGTAATGCAGGTAGATATCACCTCATTTTTTGGGTTTATTAAAGTTACCGTTGCATTTGCTAAGGGAAGGGTAGTGGTACGATCCGTTATAATACCAGTAATGAATTGATAACAATCTTCTATTACTAATTCTTTTGTTTCTTTAAAACTGTAGATATCATCACTTCCTTTACCAGACGGTCTATTACTTGCAAAATAGCCAGATGTGTTATCGGTATTCAATACATATGAGAAGTCATCATAACCACTGTTTACTGGTAAACCTAAATTATCCGGTTGCTGAAATGTCCCGTTCTCTTTTTTAGAGATAAAGACATCTAAGAGCCCGAAACCCGGGTGACCGTTAGATGAAAAATAAAGAGAATTATCCGACGAGATAAAAGGGAACTGTTCCTTCTTATCCGTGTTTATGATACTACCTAAATTTACGGGTGTGCTAAATGTATTATCTGCCTGTATGTTCACTTCATAAATATCAAAAGAACCAAATCCGCCAGGTCTATCCGAAGAGAAATATAATTTTGTGCCATCTGCATTCAAAGCCGGGTGTTCATTAGAAAAATCATCGCTGTTAAATGGTAGTTCTATAATGTTTCTCCATTCCCCATCTACCAAATTGGCACTGTAAATTTTTAAATTGGAAACTTTTTTATCGTCTGTTTTTCGTTTTCCGCTATTCGAGTTGTTACGTGTAAAGTACATGGTATTACCGTCAGCTGAAACTGTAAATGCTCCCTCATGTAGTTTTGTATTTATTTGTTTTGATAGACTAGTACTTAGACTGTCACCATATTGTTCTTTATCGATGGCATGGGTGTAAATATCTAAGTAATGCTGATTGTTCCATCTATAGGTTTTGGCGGTAGCGTTTTTGTGCGTTGCGGTATACCAAAGCGTATTGCGCACTTGCATTGCTCCAAATTCTGATGTTGTCGTATTCAGCTTGCTGTTTTCTATGGCAAAACGGTCACCGATAGCGCTTACATTTTCTAGATAAGTTATGTCCTTTCTTAGTTGCTGTAAACGGGAGACATTTTCCTCTTTCGTATAATAATCTATAAGTATATTATTTGCCTCTTCATACTCACCAATAGCTTTCAAAGATTGGTTCAGTCTAAAATAGTATTGCTCGTTAACCGTGTCGCCATAATTTGAAATTAAATAACGATACCAGCGAGCTGCAGATTTTAAGTCGAAGGTATGATAGTAACTGTCTGCCAAATTTTTTATTACCTGACTACTTTTATTGCTAGGTAAGGCTGTTTTATATAAAGCTATGGCATCTGCATAGTAAGATTTTTCAAACAGGTCGTTGGCACGCTTTAGATCTTGCTGTGTCCACCCTGTTTGAAATACACCGATGAATAAGATGAGATATAGTTGTAACTTTTTCATTTTAGTAGAATCTAGGAGATTTGTCATAGCCTTTTTTAAGTCCCCAAAGGTCTAGGTCGAACAACACGAATATCTCGTGAGATCCATTATTGAAAGCACCCAAATTTGATAAGGTGTAATCATAGGCATAGCCAATTCGTAATGATGGTATCACCGCTATATTGAACATGGCATTTACCGAATCATCTAAGCGATAGGAAACACCCCCTTCAAATCGGTTATTGAATAGAGCATTAAAAGAAACGTCTGCCGTAATGGGTGCGCCAGAAACCATTTTTGTTAAAATGGAAGGTTTTAGTTTTAGACTGGAATTCACATCAAAAACATAGCCTGCCATACCGAAAAGATGAATTTCTTCTGATCCCCTTCTGGTAATGCCGTCTTTATTATCCAAATGTTTTGAGGTTAATAAATTAGGAATGGATAACCCTGCATAAAATTTATCTCTATTGTAAAATGCTCCAATACCAATGTTAGGGTAGGTATTGTTCATATTCTCATTGAAAGCGGGGTCGTCTTGAACCTCTGGAAGTCTGAATCCGTTAAAGTTGGTCTCAAACGTTGTGATACCTCCTTTTAAACCCAAACTTAAATTGCTCTGTTCATCTAATTTTAAAATGTAGGCGAAGTCTACGTATATATTGTTTTCTTTCAAAGAACCGTCACCAATATCATCTGAAATGATAGATGCACCCATTTCAATTTTTTCTGAAAGGGGAGTGTGGGCAAAAAAGGTTAGGGTCTTTGGTGCGCCCACGGCATTTTCCCATTGGGTTCTGTATAATGTACCAAAATTGAGCATGCCAGGTTCATTTGTAGTATACGCAGGGTTTACCACGTTCATGTTATACATGTACTGTGTATACTGCGGATCTTGTTGTCCTTGCAGTTTCATTAAGAACAAAAGCATAACTATGCAGATGCCCCAAGTTGTGTTTGTGATTTTTTTATGCATGGGTTATCTGTTTAAGTATAAGCGACCTTGAATAGGTTCTGCATTGTCCTTATTGTAATTTATGATATAGAAATAGACTCCGTTCGGTGCTGTGGCAGAACCATTTCTACCATTCCAAGCGGGGTTGTTTATGTCTCCTTTGAACAATGACGTACCGTATCTATTCAATATTTCTAATGTGAAATTCGGGAATATGGTTTCTATGTTCGGTATGAAAAACGTATCGTTTCTACCATCGTCATTCGGTGAGAACCCATCTGGAATAAAAAAGCCATAATTCTCGGGGTCGCAATCACTAAAATCAATGGTCACAGGGACCCTTGTAGCAGAAGAGCAACCGGTAAGCGGATTGTAATTTTCTGCGTAGTAAGTAGTATTCTGTATTAGAAGAGCATCATCTGTCAACGCGGTACCGTCAGTTTCTGTCATAAACCAATGTACATCGTTGTCGGTTTCATTTTCCAAAATACGAAGGGCCGCAATCGTAGGGTTATCCAGTCCGCAGACCTGTAACATATCCGATGATAACGATGTAGGAGTAACGGTAATTACTGTTGGTGTTACTTCTAAGCGATTAGTACTGGTACAACCATTGTTGTTAGTTGCTGCAAAATACGATTGATTGTCGACCAATACGGTTGATGCATCCAATTCACTTCCGCCTGTAGCTGCATCGAACCAAGTAACCGAACTGCCAGTAGAAACATCAATAGCTATATTCGCCAATGTCGGAATCGCTTCTGCACAAAACTGCGGATTTACAGTACTCGCTGTAGGTGCATTAGGGTCACTAAAACTAACCGTAATTTGAACGCGATCGGTACCTTCACAATTTGTTAGTGGGTCGCTATTGGTTACAAAATAATCTTCACCATCGACCAATGCCGTCGAAATGGGCAAGATGTTGGAATCGGTTTCTGTATCGTAGAATAATAAATCGCCGTCAGCAGTGACCTCAATGTCCATTAAGGTAGGTGAGCCCGGGTAGTTACTCAAACAAAATATTTGATTGGCATCTGCCTGTGGAGCTTCTGGTACACCGCCTCTGGAGAAATTTTCACTTTCTTCGAACTCAAAATCTAATCGGCAAGGGGTATTGTCGTTTTGTATACTGCGTACGCTCGCCGTGTAATTACCGATCGGTAAGGCATCTACATCTATTTGATAAGCAGCGGTACCGCCCGTAAAGTTGATCGTATTTGTAGTTAATACGGTATTGGAATCTAATTCAGTTACGTCGTAGGTTATCGTGTATGTTCCGTTTGGCAAAATTGGCGCATCGACTAAAACATCAATTTGTGTAGCATCACAATTATTGTCCACAATGAGGTCTAATTGAATAGCATCGGGTAAAGGGGTAACTGTAAAAGTATCTACTAATGGGCAACTTGTTGCATAAATCCCTGAAATTGTAGGTCTAATAGTGTATTCCCCGTCCAAAGTAAAGTTACTCGCAGGCACTATAAATGAAGCATTACCATTAGTGAATTCAAGTTCAAATGTTGGAGAACTTGTGGTGCTACCATTAGGAGTTGTCAATGCATATGTCGTAGAGAAACTGCCAGTTGCAAAATTGCCGTCAGCATCAAGAATTTCAATAATTTGAATGGTATTGTCTGTCTGTATGCATATATCTTGAGCAGTAATATCTGAACTTGTTACTATAAAAGTGGTAGGTGGTACTATAACTCTTGGGCAAACATCTCGGGGAGGTGTTACACTTCTTATACCAATAACTTCTAGGGTAACCTCTTCATTTAGAGGCACCAAACCTTGGTCAATTACAAAACTTCCATTGCCGTCAATCAAAGTTGTTGGCGATTCACCTAAATCATCGTTAACGAGAAACTGTAATATAAAATCGCCATTGTGTAAAAGCGTATTGTCATAAGTTAGTTCAACAACATAGCTTTCCCCTACACAGATATCATCAGTAACAATTGTGCCATCTAATATTGGCAGTATTCTTATGCTTACTTCAGACACTCTTTTTTCACAAACCGGATGGCTGGGGAAAACGGTGTAATTGAAGGTGAAATCTCCATACCCAAAATTGTTATATATTTCTTCAATATTAATGATAGTATCGTTAAGGTCACTTAATTGATTGGTTCCATTTTCTGTCCAGGTCCCGTTAGGGTCTTCGCCTATCAAATGATCGCTAAGATCAAATGCGGTGTAAGCCGATAGATCATCACCTGCACAAAAGGTTAGAACGGGAGCCGTACCTGCATTTGGCGGTGGATGCACCTCTAATATTATTGTTGAGGTTCTTCCTGAACAACCATTTACATCAGGTACCGTATAAGTAAAATTGTATATTCCGGGCCCTGCTTCTCTTGCATTGAACAAATTTTCATTTAATTGACCGGTAAAAGTTGCAGGGTCTTCTTCCCACAAGCCATTGAAATCTTGAACTTTACCGTCTACATTACTGCCTAAAAAACCATGTAAGTTTACACTGCTGTCATCACCGCAGGCATTGGCACTACCATCTATATTATCTTCGCCAGGATATCCACCAAGCTCAATGGTTACCGTAGCACTTTGGTTACAAACTGTATTGGTATATACAAAAGAATGCGTACCGTAATTATTGATACGCCACAGATCTACGATACCTGTACTTTGGTTTAAAGCATAAAAATTTTCAGGATTTGTTGTGGCCCATGTACCACCTGTAATAGGTGATCCACCAAGTTGTGCAAATAGGTCGAAGTTTCGATATGCACTATCGGCATCTTTTTCACAAATTTCAATAGTTGCGTTTTCACCGGCACATTGTGCCTGAAGAAAGTTTGAAATACCGATTAAGAAAAACAAAAAGGTAAAGAGCCTAAGTTTTGTATTATTCATTCATAGGGGGTTGGTTGCAATATGCATTTTGATACGGGCTAAGATATTTTTGTTAACATTTGTAAGAAATTATATGTTGTAAAAGCATTAAAATGTAAGGTGAATACTACTAAATTTGATAAGAACTGTTAAAATTTATCGTTTTTCATCGATAATAACGTTGGTTTTTAATGGCTTTATAGCTTTCTTACACGGTGTAAACTCAATTTTTTTAATTGGACAATACGTATCTTTGACACCTAAAATTTAGGAATGCGAATACATTTTATTGCGATAGGCGGAAGTGCCATGCACAATTTAGCCCTGGCATTGGAACATAAAGGTTATGCTATTACTGGTAGTGATGATGTTATTTTTGAACCTTCTAAATCTAGATTGGCGGCTAAAGGATTGTTACCTGATGAATTTGGCTGGTTCCCAGAAAAAATAACAAATGATCTTGATGCAATCGTACTAGGAATGCATGCTAAAGCAGATAATCCTGAATTATTAAAAGCGCAAGAACTAGGTATAGTTATTTATTCTTATCCTGAATTTTTATACGAACAATCTAAAAACAAAACTAGGGTTGTTATTGGCGGTAGTCACGGTAAAACGACTATTACCTCTATGATTTTACATGTACTCAACTTTCATGATATTGAAGTGGATTATATGGTAGGTGCCCAATTGGATGGATTTGATAGAATGGTTCATTTAACCGAGGACAACGATTTTATCGTATTAGAGGGCGATGAGTATTTGTCATCTCCAATAGATAGAAGACCTAAATTCCATTTATATCAACCTAACATTGCCTTGCTAAGTGGTATAGCTTGGGATCATATCAATGTATTTCCCACTTTTGAGAATTACGTAGAGCAGTTTAAAATATTTGTGGATAGCATAGTAAATGGTGGTTCTATCACTTTTAACATTGAAGATACCGCAGTAAAGGAAGTAGTAGAAGCATCTGAAAATGCGATTAGAAAATTACCATATACTACACCTGAATATACCGTTGAAGACGGAGAAACCTTGTTAGAAACTAATGAAGGACCAATGCCAATTGAAGTTTTTGGCAAGCACAACCTAAGTAATTTGGCAGGTGCAAAATGGATCTGTCAAAACATGGGTGTTGATGAAGATGATTTTTATGAAGCTATTGCTACATTTAAAGGAGCCTCTAAACGTTTAGAGAAAATAGCGGAAGGTACATCTAGTATAGCCTATAAAGATTTTGCGCACTCACCTAGTAAGGTTGCTGCAACAACAAAGGCGGTAACAGAGCAATATCCTAATAGAAAGCTTATTGCTTGCTTAGAATTACATACTTATAGTAGTTTTAATCCTGAGTTTTTAAAGGAATACAAAGGTGCTTTAGATGCTGCCGATGAAGCGGTTATTTTCTTCTTGCCAGAATCTGTAGCTATTAAAAAGTTAGAAGCGGTTACTCCAAAGCAAATATCAGAAGCTTTTCAAAGAGACGATTTAAAAATATTTACAGACGCCGCTTCATTTCATGAGTATTTGGAAAGTCAGCCATATGATAACACCACATTGTTACTCATGAGTTCAGGAAATTATGGCGGATTCGATTTGAAAAAATTTCAAGAGTTGTTGAGTTAAGGTGGAAGTACACAGTATTAAGTGAAAAGTATTAAGTCTTTTTTGAACTTGAACTTGAACTTGATTCTTGAATTTGAACTTGAGTTTTTTTGCCAACAACAAAGTTAAACTCCAAATTGCTTTAAATGATGGTCTAGGTGCTTGTATTGAACTTGCCCCCATTGTTCTTTGGTAAATGGTCCAAAAGCTGGGTGTGGGTACCATTCTTCACGGTCTCTTACGGCATAAAAATCGTTCACCAAATTTTTCAGAAGCGTATGCTCAGTTTTAAAGTCCTTTTCTTCCTTGGCTTTTAATTGGGGAGCGGTAGGTAAATTTTTTCTCCAAGGTTTATCATTGTACAATGATTTTTTAAAGAAAGTTTTTATAAACCAATTGCCTTTAGATGTATTGGGTTTGTTTTTAATGGCCAATTGTAATGGGTATTGACAATGCCAACACATTTGACCTACGCTCATTTTACCCCAACCTCTTTCTGAATTTTCGGTAAGTTGCTCAATTCTTTGATTGATTTCCTCGTAGGCTTCTTTTGTTAAAAGTGATTTCATGGTTTTTAATTGATGTATAAATTTAGCATAAAATAATTAGTTCTGTATCTTTAGCCAATGCAGGATAAATCGGTTTCGTTCTCCATAAAAAATTGGTCAGATGATGACAAGCCAAGGGAAAAGCTAGTAAATAAGGGGCGTTCGGTTCTGTCGGATGCTGAATTGATCGCTATTTTAATCGGTTCTGGTAGCAGGTCTGAAAGTGCTGTTGAACTTTCAAAACGTATTTTGGCATCGGTAGACAATAATTTGAATGAATTAGGGAGGTTGTCCATTAAACAGTTAATGGCATTTAAAGGTATTGGCGAAGCAAAAGCTGTAAGCATTGCCGCAGCTTTAGAGGTCGGTAGAAGAAGAAGGGGTGAAGATGCTCTTAAAATAGAGAAAATAGGGAGCAGTAAAGATGCGTACGATATTTTGCAGCCGATGTTGGGTGAATTGGAGCATGAAGAGTTTTGGATTCTTTTTCTGAATAACTCTAACAAGGTTTTACATAAGGCACAATTAAGCAAAGGTGGTATAACAGGAACCTTGGTAGATGTAAGGATCGTAATGAAACAGGCGTTAGAATTAGGAGCCGTTGCCATAATTTTGGCGCATAACCATCCTTCCGGCACCTTACGACCTAGCGGTGCAGATAAACAGATTACCCAAAAAATAAAGACGGCAAGCGAAACTTTAGATATTAAAGTATTGGATCATTTGATTATTACCCAAAAAAGTTACTATAGCTTTGCAGATGAAAATATGCTATAAATGTTATTGATCTATACACATAAAATAACTCCGCGCCTTACATATGTTATGAGGCATATCTTTGTGGGTATATTGGGTGTTGAAATAGATTTTACCACTAAGGTAGAAGACTTTATAAAACATACAGGAGCTAAAATCACATATACAAAACAACCCTTGCAGAACGAATTTTTTGTTCGTAGTAATGAATTGTTATTTGAGCAGGGTATTAATGATATTCAATTAAATATTGGGGATTGGGAAGGTACGCCTTGTTTTTTTCAGACAGGTGAGAAAAGTACGTTGCCTTTTGACATATTTGCTGCCAGCTTCTTTATGCTATCAAGGTACGAAGAGTATTTGCCCCACGTAAAGGATATTCATGGCAGGTTTTCTCCAAAAGATAGTATAGCATATCAAAACGGATTTTTGCAAAAGCCTGTAGTTGATATTTGGGCCTATAAATTGCTTGAGGCACTTAAAGAGCGTTTTGAAGATTTGGAATACAAGCACAAAACGTACGATTTTATATCCGTAATAGATGTAGCTACTTCTCATTGTTATGCAAATCGTGGTGTTGTGCGTGGTTTGGTAGGCATGTTAATGGATTTGGGCACTTTTAAATTCAAACGGGTTTACGAACGTATTGCCGTAGGTTTGAACAAACAAAAAGATCCATATGATAATTATGGCGAGCTAATAGATTTACATAAGAAGTATAAGATAAAATGTAATTTCTTTTTTCAGTTTGCAGATTATTCAAAATACGATAAAAACGTTTCTACAAATAGTATAAAATTTAAGTCGTTAATTAAGCACGTAGCTGATTATGTGCCAGTTTCCATGGCGGCGAGTTACAGTTCTTTTTCAGATTTAGAATTGTTAAAGAAGGAAAAGGCGAACTTAGAAGAAGTCATTAAACGACCTGTAAATAATTCTAAAATGCGCTATAATAGGGTAGATGTACCACAAACGTATCGGAATTTAATTGCTGCAGAATTTACAAATGACTATACCATGGGATATACTTTTGAACTTGGTTTTAGGGCAGGTACTTGCACTGCTTTTCAATTTTACGATATTCCCTTAGAAGTAAAGCAACCTATAAAAGTGCATCCGTTTGCCATACATGATATTTCATTATCGAAAATAAAAAAAGACGCTGATGTATTAAGGCAAGTAAAGGCTATTACCACTGAGGTCAAAAAAGTAAATGGTACGCTAATAGCTATGTTCTCAAATGAAGTTTTGGGAAATAAAGAAGATAGGGATTGGATGGCCGTTTACTCAGACATTATAAAACAGCAACATGTTTAAAAATAAGGTTACCGATGTTTTTTTTGATTTAGATCACACATTATGGGATTTTGATAAAAACTCTGCCCATACGTTTCAAAAAATATTTATTGATCAAAAAATCAATGTTGAACTAAATGATTTTTTAAAGGTATACGTACCGGCAAACCTTAAATTCTGGAAGTTGTATCGTGAAGAGAAGATAACCAAAGAAGAATTGCGTTATCAACGGTTAAAATCTGTATTCGATGAAATGAAATATCCGGCTACAGATGATATAATTCATGTATTGTCAGAAGAATATATTAATCATTTATCTTCTTTTAATTCATTGTTTCCTAATACTATTGAAGTTTTAGATTATCTGCGGCCTAATTATAAATTGCATATTATTACCAATGGTTTTCAAGAGGTACAGGAAAAGAAACTGAGAAATTCTGGAATTCATGGTTTTTTTGATCAAATCATTGATTCGGAAATGGCTGGGGTCAAAAAGCCAAATCCTATCATTTTTAATTTGGCATTAAACAAGGCAGGTGCTAAACCAGAACGTTCTCTAATGATTGGTGATAGTTTAGAAGCAGATATACTAGGTGCAAAATCTTTAGGTTTTCACACTATACATTTTAATGCGCATAGAGAAAACAGCCATGATCTTGCACCAATTATTTATGATTTAGAAGAAATAAAATCGTTTTTATAGAGTTACTACTAGTACAGACAACTGTGTTATTTTAAAACATTGAAGGAACGATGAAAGGGTTACTCATTATATGTATGTTTTTATTAGGCTTCCTAATGGTAATCTCTTGTTCTGAAAATCAAGACTTTGATCAAATAGATGATTTGGCCATTGTTCCAAGTTATGAAACCAGTATTTTTTATGTTAAGGCGCAAGAAACCTTGATCAATAGAGTAGCCGGACTCAACTTTTTTACCCAAGATTTTAATTTTGATGCATTTGAAGAGCCTTTTTTTACCGAAAGGGTAGTATCTGGTGTATTGACCTATGAGCTGGAAAATACCACAAGCAAACCTATAGAGATCGTACTTGAATTTTTGGATACCAATGAAAATGTAATAGATACCGAAGTGTTTAGTATGGACCCAGCGCCCACTTCTGTTTTAAGTAGAGATGTAGCATATGGACCTACCGGTAAAAGTTTGGATATTATTAGAACAACATCAAAAATAAGACTGACAGCTGTAAATTTAGGAGATAACAGTAGCGAATCAAATATTCCCGACTCAGCTATAGAGCTTCGTTCTAGCGCGCAATTTACATTAGAATTGCAATGAGATTATCGCATTGCTTATTTATAATCAGCATGTTATTTGCTTTTGGGTTAAAAGCTCAAAACAAGCAAATACTCTACGATTTTAATGAAATTCCCCAATCATTGTCTTTGAATCCAGGTGTAGAATCAGATTTTAAATGGTTTGCAGGTGTACCACTATTATCTGGAGTTTATGGCAATTTTGGAACTAATGGTATTTCTGTTCATGATCTTTTTGCAGATGATGGTTTGGATATTAATGTGAAATTTAGGGAACGAGCCTTAAACGAACTATCGCCAAGAGATGAGTTTAGCTCTACGATTCAACTGGAATATCTTACAGGAGGTTTTAGAGGTAGAAATCCAAATATGTTTTATTCATTTGGGGGTTATCTTGAATTTGATAATATTACCTATTGGCCACAAGACTATGCTTTTTTAATATTTGATGGAAATGCCGACCAATTAGGTAGACGGTATGATTTGGGTGATTTTAAAACCCGTGGTTCTTTAGTGAACGTTTTACACTTTGGCATAAATAAAAAAGTTGACCGTAACTTAACTATTGGTGCTAGAGGTAAAATTTATTCTGGTATCGTTGATTATAGTTCAACACGTAACAGTGGGTCCTTAAGAAACATAGAAGGTCAGAATAATATTATATCATCAACCTTAAATGCCGATCTGCTTTTACAGACCTCTGGACTTCAAGATTTGGATGATGCCAATAATGATGATATGCTTACCAATGAAATTATAAGTAGGGCATTTTTTGGTGGAGATTTAGGTGTAGGTGTAGATGTTGGCTTTACGTACCACTTGTCTGAAAGAACTACCATTACCGGTAGCTTATTGGATGTAGGTTTTATTTATCATACCAGTGACCTAAAAAGTTATAGTCTTGATGGGAATACTACGGTTGAAGGTATTGAGATAGACATTCTAGAAAATTTTGCCAGTCTTGATAGGGATTTTTGGCAAGACTTGGTAGATGAGGTGGAAACTGCCGTACCTTTTGATACGGATACCAAAAGCTATATTACGTTTAGGCCTACAAAGTTATATGCATCCATTAGAAATGATTTTGGTGAACCTGTAGGCAATAGTGGTATGCAAAATTGTGATTGTACCGCAGGTTCTTCGGGTGGGGGAGAATTAAGAACCAAATATAGAAATTCGTTTGGAGGACAGGTTTATGTAATTAATAGACCACGGGGTCCGCAAATGGCCTTAACCGGTTTTTACATGCGTAGATTTGGAAATGGTTTGGCATTAAAAGGTACTTATACCGTAGATAAATTTAGTTATACCAATGTTGGTCTGGGAATGAACCTACAAGCCGGACCGGTTAATTTTTACATCATGGCAGATAACTTATTGTCTTATAATAATATTGCCGATTCTCACTATGCTTCGTTTCAATTTGGCTTAAATATCATATCTTGGGGGCGTAGAAAATAGTAAATCTTCTTACCTCAATTTTAAATTTTTGGCATGCTTTTTTCATATATTACCATGAATTTAAATTTTATATCGTTTTGAAAACTGTTATTACCATACTACTTACATTTATAGGATACGCAACTTTTGCCCAAGCAAACTTGAACGATTATAAATATATCATCGTTCCAAAAAAGTTTGATGCTTTCAAGAATATGAATGAACACCAAACAAGCACATTAATAAAATATCTTTTTACAGGTAAAGGTTTTACCACGGTATATGACGATCAATTACCCGAAGATTTAAAATTTAATAGATGTTTAGGGGTAATTGCGGATTTACAAGATGATAGCACTATGTTCTCTACTAAAACAACTGTAAACCTAATTGATTGCAACGATAATATTGTGTATAGTAGTATGCAAGGTATTAGTAAAGAGAAACAGTATAAAGAGGCCTATAATGAAGCTATTAGAGAGTCTATGCGTACATTCAATGGTGTTAATTATACTTACAGTGGTAAAAATGATAAGAAAGATGCAGTTACCGTTAGTTTTAAAAATGATGTGAAAAAGTTGGATGCCTCTAAAGCGGATAAAGTAGTACAGGCGGAAAAGGAAATGGAAGCTGCCACACCAATAAATAAAGAACCAGCCGTTATCTCTAAAGAAACAGAAAAGACACAGTATTATAAAGATAATGCTCCTGTAAAATCTAACATAGAAAAGGCAACAGCGGAAAAACCTGCTTTTAAAAGCTTAGAAGTAAACAAGTCTGCCATTAAGGATATTTGGTATGCGCAAGCCACCGAAACCGGGTATCAATTGGTAGATAGTTCACCAAAGGTTAGAATGAACTTGATGAAAAGTTCTGCCGATAACGTCTATATGGCCAAGACCGATACTAGAAATGGTATGGTATATCAAAAAGATGGTAAATGGATATTTGAATATTATGAAAATGATACTTTAGTTCAAGAAGAACTGAATATCAAATTTTAAAAATCATACTTTTCTTTCCACCTGTTTTTTAGAAAATCGCTAAGAGCTTTTTCCCTCGCATTGTTTCCAGGTTTATAGAAAGTAGTTCCGGTAAGTTCGTCCGGTAAAAATTCTGCATCTACAAAATTGTTTTGATAATCGTGGGCATATTTATATTCTTGTCCGTAACCAAGATCCTTCATTAATTTAGTAGGCGCATTTCTTAAAGGTAGCGGTACAGTTAAATTGCCCGTTTGCTTTACGGCTTGCTGGGCTTTCCCAATTGCCATATAGCTGGCATTACTCTTTGCCGAGGTAGCCAAGTATATTGCGCATTGACTAAGCACTATTCTGGCTTCTGGATAGCCAATAGTCGTTACAGCTTGAAAAGTGGTATTCGCCATAACTAACGCTGTAGGGTTTGCTAAGCCAATATCTTCAGAGGCAGATATAAGCATTCTACGTGCAATGAACTTTACATCTTCTCCACCTTCGATCATTCTAGCTAACCAATAAACGGCTCCGTTTGGGTCACTACCGCGTATAGATTTGATAAATGCAGAAACAATATCGTAATGTTGTTCCCCGGTTTTATCGTACAGTACTGTGTTCTTTTGAACTTTAGATAGTACTAAATCATCGGTAATAACAACTGTGTCACTTTCTTCTGAATTAACGACCAGTTCAAAAACATTCAGTAGTTTTCTTCCATCACCCCCTGATATACGCAATAAAGCTTCCGTTTCTTTAAGGTCTATTATTTTTGATTTAAGCAATGAATCCTTTTCCATTGCCCTTTTGATCAGGTTTTCTAAATCGGTTTTTCCGAAGGCATTTAAAATATAGACCTGACAGCGCGAAAGTAGGGCCGGTATAACTTCAAAACTCGGATTTTCGGTGGTAGCACCGATCAAAGTGACCCATCCTTTTTCTACAGCTGCTAAGAGCGAATCTTGTTGAGACTTACTAAAACGGTGTATCTCATCTATAAATAATATGGGGTTTTTGGCCGTAAATAGACCTCCAGCTTGTTTTGCCTTATCAATAACTTCACGAATGTCTTTAACCCCACTATTAATTGCACTAAGTACGTAAAAAGGTCTCTTACTTTCTTCTGCAATAATATTGGCCAAGGTTGTTTTTCCGGTGCCAGGTGGTCCCCATAGTATTAAAGAGGGAATAATACCCTTTTTAATTTGATGCGTAAGCGAGCCCTTTTCGCCCACCAAATGATGTTGACTTATGTACTCGTCTAATGTTTTTGGTCGTACCCGTTCTGCTAAAGGTTCATTCATAATACAAAAGTATGATAATCTTAAAAGAGATAAGAAAAGTAAGATGCCAATTGATTGTTAAGTAAGGATTAGAGTGACAATATGACCAATTTGAATAGAATGGTAGTATAATTGTAATTGATAATATCAAAAGAAGCTCATGTCGGAAATAGGACATTTTAAGTTTTCTAATAAAGTTGTAGCTATACCTCTTTTAGCTATGATACTTATATGGGCGGTATATTGGTTAGAGCTTTCTTTAGGAATTAATTTTAATGAATTTGGCGTTATGCCAAGAACTGTTACAGGTTTACGTGGTATAATATTATGTCCGTTTATTCATGGTTCTCTTGAGCATTTGTATAACAATACCATTCCTTTAGCAATTTTACTTTCAGCGTTGTGGTATTTTTATAGGGATGTCGCTTGGAAAGTTGTTGTTTATGGTGTTTTGTTATCTGGAATTATAACTTGGCTCATCGGTAGAACTTCATATCATATTGGAGCAAGTGGCCTTATCTATGTTCTGGCCAGTTTCGTATTCTTTAAGGGAGTTTTTAGCTCCTATTATAGATTGGTGGCGCTATCTTTAATAGTTGTATTTATCTACGGAAGTATGCTATGGTATATATTTCCAGTGAAAGAAGGTATGTCTTGGGAAGGTCATTTAGCAGGATTCATTACCGGATTGGTTTTAGCGAAAATGGTAAAGGCGCGTATTCCCCAAACTAAAAAATATGATTGGGAAAAAGACGACTATAATGAAGAAGATGATCTTTTTTTAAGACATTTTGATGAAAACGGAAACTTTAGGGAATTACCCATTGAAGAAGATTTCGAGGAAGAAGAAAGTTTTAAATACAACTACATCTTCAAGAAAAGCTCTAAAAGTGATTCAGATGGATAAATTGTAATTACAAACGTTGGCGAACCGCTTCGTATAAGAAAACGGCACATGCAACGGAAACATTCAACGATTCAATCTCACCTAATAATGGAAGTTTAGCTCTATAGTCAGAAGCTTTTAAAATAGAAGGTGTAATACCACGATCTTCAGCACCCATAACAATTGCTATAGAATCTGTAAAAGGAACATCATAAATAGAATCATCTGTTTTTTCGGTAGCCGAAACTATTTTAATATCTGATGCCTGTAGGTAAAATATAGCATCTTTTAAGTGGTCTACTTTTGCTATTGGCACTCTATATGCAGCACCGGCAGAAGTTTTTATGGTGTCTGCGGTTACAGGAGCGGCACCTTTCTTTTGAACAATGATTCCGTCAACTCCGGTACATTCCGCAGTTCTAATGATTGCACCAAAATTACGTACATCTGAAAGTTGGTCCAATAATAAAAATAAAGCGGGACCTTCTTTCTCGTTCGCTCTTTCCACTAAATCTTCAAGAGTATGAAATGCAATAGGGGAGATGTTGGCAACGGCACCTTGATGATTGTTTTTTGTTAACCTGTTCAGTTTTTCAATAGGCACATAGACCATATTAATTTCATTGCGACGCAATAAACCCTCTAATTCTTTCATAAGATCTCCTTTAAGACCTTTTTGTAGAAATACCTTATCTATTTCCTCATTGGAGTTAACAGCTTCTATGATGGCTCTTAAGCCATAAATTTGAGTGGTTTTTTGCATGGGGCAAAGGTAAATAAAAACCGCCCAACTATTGTTGGGCGGCTATTAATCTTAAGATTTAAATTTTTAGCTGTTTAAATAATCAAACACTTTAATTAAATCTTGCTCGTTCTTAATGTTTAAGCTGTTCTCTTTTAAAAATACTTTTACATCCTCTCTTTTAGAGGCATCAAGTAACTTTAAAAACTTTTTATTTTTTTGAGGAATCTGATCTATTCTGTTTACACCATCTTTCTGAAAATAATATTCGGTAAATTTTGTAAATCTACTAGGTACTGCTGCAACAAATGAGTTTTGCGCGGGTTGACCTTCAGTAAATTTAACTAGGGTTCTTTGGTAAAGGTCGTATTTACTACCTTTATCGAGTAGGGTTAAATAACCATTGGTCGTTGTATTTTTTTCAGTTACGAAAGTTTTAAAACTTAATGGTTTTGAATTTATTAATAAACTAATCTCTTTATCCTTTACCAAAGCTTGATATGGTTCATCTTCAGAAGAGGTTTTCTTTATTTCAATTTCCTCATTTAAGGCATTGTATCGATAATAAATTGAGCCTACTACTTCATCTTCATATTTTAATACAGTAGGGGCAAAGGTGTTTGAAGTATAAGGTGAACCTTGAAATTTATCTAAATCTATTTCTCTTCTTTTTTGATAAGCTTCGTTAACGGGACCCAAAAAATTTGCAATTGCTGCACCTGCCGCTGCATTTTGACTTGCACCGCCTAAATTGGATGGTACTTGCCCAGAATATTGTGCTTGTAAAGTTGTACTAGCTATAGTGGTAATAACTAACATTAAAATTTTTCTCATGGTATGGTTGTTTAAGAGGTATAATTTAGAAAATTTTTTTAACCTGCTTATATTCAGTATGTTTAATTTTTTGTTAATTCGAAAGTTCGCAGTTTATCATCGTTTATGCCTGCAACTAATAAAGTCTGGTCATTAAATTTTATGGATTCTGTACTTTTTACGTTGCCTTTAATGTAAAGTCCGGTTTTTTCCATCGATGCAGGTGTATACCCATCTTTTCCATTGGATATAAGTGCTAAACCAGAAACAGCATCGAGTCTAGGGGTTTCTACCTCCGTTTCATATATATTTCCAGAGATAACACAGTCTTCAAATCCGTCATTATTCAAATCAAAAACTGATATCGCTAAAATCGGAAATAATTGTGATTCACTAGGAAGCGTAATTTTTTCAAAGCTATTATTCCCTTTGTTCAATAGAAGAATGGAATTAAAATCGTTGACTTCGCCAGTATAAGATTCTTTTAATTTATCACCATAAATATCCTCCATAGAAGCCTGGGCAAAATCATTATAGGTAGAAAATTTCTCTTTAATAAACGGCATTTGTTGAGATGAGCATTCTCTACCTCTTACGGGTACATAGGTTTCATGATATTTCTTACTTAACACCACATCGTTAATACCATTATCATCAAAATCGTTGGCGTATATTTTAAAAGGTTTTTCTTCGCTAGCTGTAAATTTTATATTTCTACCAACATTGCCAACAATGTAATCTTTATTTCCATCATTGTTAATATCGGTCTCTTTCACCTTAAACCACCAGCCTTTAGTGTTAAGTACATTGCCTTCGACAGGTAGACGTTGGAATTTGCCATTTTTGTTTTCGAACATTCCAATTGGTGTCCATTCACCTACAGCTATAAAGTCTTGCCATCCATCATTATTAAAATCTGTTGTGATAATACTATTGATCAAACCAAAATTTTCCAATTCTGGTACAATGGTATTTGTAACATTTTTCAAAACACCGTTATCATTTTCATATAGTATGGATGCACTATACTTCGGATAGTTATGAGGTATAATTCTATTACCTACTAATACATCGTTGTCACCATCTTTGTCGAAATCTATTATTGTGACAGATTTACCACTTTTTGGAAAGGATTGTAAAATAGGAGTGTCTAATTTTTCAAAATTTCCCTTACCGTCATTTATGTACAATCTATCGGCATAATATGAAGAGCTTTCTCCATATTCATTTCCCCCGCTAACCACATATAGATCTAAATCATTATCATTGTCAAAATCAAAAAATACAGATTCAGCATCCTCTTTTTCTTTATCCAATTCAAAACATTTTTGTGTGTTCTTAATAAATCCATTTGCTGTCTGAAGGAATAAAGCACCTGCTTGTCTTGAACCTCCGCCAACATACATGTCTTCTTTACCATCGCCATTTACATCGCCTTTAGCTAAAAATGGACCAGTGTTAGACTGTTTGTAAGGTAGTAGGATTTCTTGCTCAAAATCATCATAAGTTGTTTCTTGATGACGGTAATTTAAGCTAAGGTCTTTTGTGTTTTTTAAATTAAAAAAGGGAGTGCTTACCAATGTTGATTTTAATATCGGATCAACAGACTCTTCTTCTAAGAATTTTAATGAAGAGTTAGCCTCAACGTTTAATTTGTATGACACTTTTCCACTAAGCCATTCCACTTTTACTGTGTCAATAATTTTTGAACTGCCTATACCAAAGTGGGCGGAATTTTCTTGAGAAGACATGTAGCCTCTTATTCTTTTTATTTCTTGGTGCTGTGTTTTATTATTATAGGAAATTGTGATTTTGGCAAAAGATTCTGGTGTATTATCTAGGGTTGTAACTTTTAGAAAATTACCAAGGTTGTTGTCTACAGTTGTATTCTTATATAATAAAGCTTTTTGATCGATATTGTTAATGACCAAATCCAAGTCACCATCATTGTCAAAATCGCCTTGTGCCGCTCCATTGCTAAAAGTTAGTTCATTAAGCCCCCAGTCATTACTGATTTCTTGAAACTTTAAATCTCCTTTATTTGTATACATTAAGTTGCTTAGACTTTCAGATGGCATTTCATTATAAAGTTGTTGTTTTAAATTGCTTGGTATATTGCCTTTATATTTAATTTTTGCATTATAAACTTTGTTCTGGAAATCATTGTCTAGGGCGTATTTGCGATATCCATTAGTAATAAACACATCTTTTTCTCCGTCATTATTATAGTCGGACATTAAGACAGACCAGCTCCAATCTGAGCTTGCCATTCCCGTAAGTTGTGCTATGTTTGAGAAATGATCGTTTCCTTGATTCAACTGTAGGGAGTTGAACATATATTGATGTTGAAAGCCGGCTGTATTTGTTAAGAAGTTAAATCTTTCTACACTCATAGATGCCATAAGGGTTTTTGCTCTAAAATGGTCATTTGATGCCATATCCAGTACAAATATATCTTGCAAGTTATCGTTGTTGATATCGGCAATATCCAAGCCCATACCATAAAATGAAATTTGTTGTGTTAATTCGTTAACGGAGTTGATAAATAGCCCCTTCTGATTGTTAATGTATAGAGCATCTGGTAAATAATAGTCGCTGGACATATAAATATCTAGGTATCCATCAGAATTTATATCGGATACACAAAGACCTAAACCAAATATGGGGTTTTCTAAACCTACTTCTTTAGTGACGTCTATGTATTTTCCGTCAACATTTTTATAAAAATGACTACTGTTGAAGTATTTTGATTCGTTGGAAGTATTTACGGTTTTTAATAGGGAAATAGGATCCAGACCATAAAGTTCATTTTCATTCATAACTATGCAATCTAAATCACCATCTTTATCATAATCGAAAAAAGCAGTTTGGGTTGAAATACCTGGATCATCTAAACCGTATTCCTGTGCTTTTTCGGTAAAAGTTAAGTCTTGATTGTTAATGAATAATAGATTGTTCCTATTACTTCTATTATTTGGACCGCCTTGGGAAACATATATATCTTGCCAGCCATCATTGTTGATGTCTACGAATGTAATGCCGTTGCACCATTTTTTATTAATGTTGATGCCTGCCAAAGAAGAGATATCCTCAAATCTAAAATTTCCTTTATTTAAGTACAGTTTATTCTCAACTTGATTACCAGAAAAGAAGATGTCCAATAAGCCGTCATTGTTAATATCTTCTACGCCGACTCCGGCTCCATTATAGAAGTAATCAAAATTGAATACATTTTCATAGGTTTCAACATTTTCCTTTAGATTATTAATGAAATCTATAGAACTGTACTCACTTGGAATGCTTTCAAAAATTTTAGTATTGCTGTCTTCTTTTAGAGCAATTTCTTTTGTGTTGTTATTTGTTTGTTCAGAGCAGGAATACATAGCAGACAGTAATGACATAGAAATAATTTTAGCCATTTTTTTTATTCTGTTGGTCTCTAATACAAGTTTCATAAGGGGAAGTTAAATGTTGCTATAAACAAAATAGCTGCCTTAGTTTAAGTTAAGGCAGCTATATTAATAAATGAAATATTATTTAAGATTACCCACCACAGATATTCAATGTTTGAATACCAACAGCTGGTGTTGGTCCGTCAGAAAGAGCTAACTCTTCTGTTGGTGCAATAATTTCATAAGTAATTTCACCATCCCAGTCTCCTGAAGAAAACGCTAAAGTAAACTCTGTAGTTCCTTCTGGTACTGTAAATGTTTCGGTGCCTGCAGCTCCGCTATCTAGTGTGTAAGATGTTTCCACACCGTCAATAACTACATCTATCGAAGCACCGTTCCATCCATCACCGTAACTATCTTCAAGCTCTATAGTATACTCACCGGCAACTGGTGCAGGAGGAATACATTTAATTATAGGTGCATAGAAAAAAGGTGCGTTAAAGAAAGAACCTGTAATAGTACCTGTACTATCATCATTGGTAAAAGTTCTTCCGTCAGTTAATGTTAATATTAAACGAAACTGAATTGCATCTCCACCATCAAAGTCGCCTTCAACTAAACCTAATTGAGATAAAGCATTTGCTAAGGTTGTTTCATAGCTTGCTCTTGGTAATCCAAATTCACCATCGGTAAAATCAGCTGGTAAAAAAGTCTCGATTAAAATTTCATCGACTGTAGAGTCACCATTTGCTTCTGTATTATCTTCAAAACTAATGTAAAGGTCCACTTTTTCTAAAAGATCACCATCTTCGTAATCTTGTTCTTCAAAGGTAAACCCAAAGGTGGTTGAAGTGTCAAAACGATCAAAAATACCGTCTGCTTCAATTGTTCTAAGAACTGCACCTCTAGTTGTTTCGTCAAAAACAGTGTCAATAACTTTGTCACCATCATCACATGATGATATTAGTAGCGTAGAAACACCTAGAATAGCGCCTAATATTTTATTGTTTATTTTCATTTTCTTATTTTTTAGTTAGCAGATGGGAATGCTGGTCCGGCTGGATTTGTATCCCAAAATACTTGAGTTGATAAATCTGATTTCTGCGATACATTTGAGTTTGTAATAACCTCTGTCTGAGGATACAAAAATGATCTTGGGAAAGCACCTGGATTTAACTCCCAGTTTGGAGCCAATGTAGTAGGGAAGCCAGTTCTTCTATAATAGTTATATGCTTCAACACCACCACCGTAAAGTGCTATCCAGTATTGTTCAGATAAAATATTCATTTGATCATCTCCTGTTGCAGCTAGGTAATCAGCAACCGTATCTTCAATGTAAGTAGTAACTTCATCATCAGAAGGGGCTACAGATAAATCTGCACCAGAATCCAATGATCCAAAACTTTGAACTTTAGCTATAGACTTGGTCATTGCAGACTCTAAGAAAGTTGCTTTTTCAGCTGCAGATGAAGCCATTTCAGCTTGCCAGAAATCAACATAAGATGCTAAGATGATCGGCTCTATACCGCCACCTCCGCCACCAAGGCCAAGACCTACAACATCAAAGCTGCTATCGTCAAAACGACCTCCTGCAGGGTAAACACCTACAGCCGTTCTTTGGAAACCATCTGGAGGGGTACCTTCATTGTTACCATGAGATCTGCCCCAGTATCCGTTAGGTACGGAACAATAGATGAAGCCGTCATAATGTGCCGGTGCTGTAGCTAATGAACAAGCTAATAGCTCTTCATTGGCTGGTTCACCCGCTGCACCTGGAGTAGCGCTTTCTTGACGATAGAAATAATATCTAATCCTAGGATCGTTTTTCACCATCATGTTGTTCATCAACCAGTTATTTTGGTAAATGTTTGCACCACTAGTGGTGTAATCATCTTGATAATCTGGGTGACGTGTATCTGGTTGTAATTCTCTAGTTCCATATTGCCATTGAAAATCATCTGCAGAATCAGCAATATATTCACCTCCAGCAATTATAGAATTAAATGTACTTGTGTCACCGGTAGTAACAGCAGCTTTTAATCTAATAGTGTTAATTAATTTAATCCAATTTTCAGTATCACCACCGTAAAAGAAATCTTCTCCACCTTGGGTTGAAGGGTCAGCTGCAAATAATGCTTCTGCTTCGCTTAAAAGAGCTAACGCTCCTGTATAAACATCTTGACCATCATCTAACATAGGAGCTGGAAAATCTACTGGATTACCTGCTTCGCTCAATGTCGCTTTTCCAAGATAATCAACTAACAATAAAAGCATGTGAGCTTTTAATGTTTGACCTACGGCAATATGGAAAGAGTAATCAATATCACTTTCAGCATCTATAGTTTGCAAGTTGTCAACATTAGGGAAAATACCTAGGTCAACAGCAGTGCTAAAAACATCACCATTTCCATCTGTACTACTGTACAAACGTTCCCAGATGTCATCAAACGTATCACCAGGGTATGTGTTAAAGTAGTTACGACCAAGCATGTAATCAATTCTAGTTAATTCAGAACCAATATCATTTATTGTATACATGTTAGCAACATACGCTAATTGAATTGAATTCAATAATAGGTTAGGATCTGCTTGATCAGCAGCAAGATCATTAGGGCTAGTCCTAAGATCTAGATCTGTTGTTTCACAAGAGTTGAATAACACTCCAGCTGCAAAAACAACGGTTATATATTTAATTATTTTTTTCATAATATTTCTATTAATTAAGATTAGCAATTTTTAAAAGGTTGCTTTAATACTAACTCCATATCTTCTAGAACTTGGACCGTTGATAAAGTCAAAACCTTGAGAGTTACCAACACCAGCACCTTGAATGTTTGGATCGAAGTTAGCTCCATCTGGTGTGTTGTAAGCATCATACCAAAGGTTAAATCCTTGGGCAGTGATTGTCAATGAACCGAAAGGAGTTCTTTCTAATGCTTTTGCAGGGAAAGTGTATCCTAAAGAAAGTTCTTGTAAACGTACTACAGAAGCATCATAAACTTTTAATTCTGTTGGTCCGAATAAGATGTTGTTGAAGTAGTAAGTAGAGTTATTGATCTGCTTATTGTTTACTTCTCCAGTGCTCTGAGATACACCAGGTAAAATATAAGTGTTCTCTCTATCTAAAGTTTCAGTAATTAAACCTCTACCTAATAATGTACCAATAGTGTTAGAAACTATGTCACCACCTTTGGTATGACTAATTTGAAAACCTAAATTCCAATTCTTGTAAGAAAGAGAGTTTATGATGTTCATAATATAATCAGGGTTTGGGTTACCGATGATTGGAACATTACCATTAGCATCTACCTCTGTAGTTACATAATCACCACCATCATCAATTAAGAAGTTGCCATCCGCATCTCTTGCAATTGCATCACCTACAATAACACCTAACTGCTCACCTTTAATTGCGGCGTTACCACCTACTGATAAAGTTGAACTACCAGCATAGATAATGATATCTTGCTCTTGCTCAGTTACTATAAATTTGTTTTTAGTGAAGTTAGCTCTTGTGTTCCAGTTGAAGTTGTCACCTCTTACCCAGTCAACACCTAAATCTATTTCAATACCATCACCTTCTATTTTACCTACGTTACTTTGTGTGAAAGTAAAACCGGTTGAAGGAGAAAGAGGCTCTCTAACGATCAAGTCTTTTGTAGTTCTGTCAAAATATGTGAAATCTAAAGAAACTCTATTGTTAAAGAATTTAGATTCAAATCCTACTTCAAATTCTGATAATAGCTCAGGTTTTAAGTCAGGATTAGCTTTGAAAGCAGCAACCTGGTTGGTTGTAACTTCACCGCCTTCACCATATACTTGCGTATTTTGCTCAACAACACTAACAGTTGGATAAGCAGTTGGGAAAGTCGCAGACTGTCCTAAACCAGCTCTTAATTTCAAGAAGTTAAGACCTTTTTCAGATTTAATACCAGGCCAAGCAGCAGTAGGCAAGAAAGATGCACTAGCACTTGGATATGTTTGACTGTTGTTTTCTGTAGTTAAGTTAGAAACCCAGTCAGTTCTAGTAGATGCTGTAAGGAATAACATGTTGTCGTAGTCCAAAGTAACCTGTCCTAATAAACCAGCAATATTTCTTTTTTCAGAATATTGAATAGGGGATTGGTTAGAGTAGTTAAAATGTCTCTGTATGTCAAATACAATTTGACCAGTACTAGCAACACCCTGCTGATCAAAAGTTGTAGATCTTGTTGTAGCACCTGCGTTGAATGACAAACCTAATTTTTCAGATAAATCATAATTACCATTAAGGGCTAAATAGTGGTCCCAAATCGTATTATTGTTATCATAGGTATTCAAGAAACCAAATATTGCACTTGTAAATGCAACACCACCCTTATTAGAGTATTGTTCATTTCTTTCATTATAATAATCTAAACCTGCTCTATAGGTCATGTTTAGGTTATCATTGATGTCATATTGTACAGAAGCATTCCAGAAAACACGTGTTGTTAACTGAGAGTATTTTACGTTATTTTCAGTCCAACGTGGGTTGATAATGTCATTACCATTTCTATAGTATACACTAGAACCATCAATTGGGTTTTGATATGGTAAACCTAATAAATCTACACTTCGTGGTGTAAAATATATATTACCAAAAATTGATAGACCAGTTGTACCGTTACCTTCACTTGCCGCAATTGGAGGTGAGCTATAATCAGTTCTAGAGTAATTCATAGCACCAGAAACAGTAAACCTGTTTGATAGTTTAGATCTACCTCCCAAAGAAATGTTGGCTCTTGTTAAACCGTTACCTGGAACGAAAGATTCATCGTCTAAATAACCAAAGTTAGCGTTGAAAGTTGTATTTCCATCTTCAGAAGCACCATTAATGTTAACAGAGGTAGAACTTACTGAACCTGGCTTAAAGTAATCTTCAACAGAATCGTAAGGTTTCCAATCATATCTTGTCCCTTGTAATTCAGGAAATGCTTCTCTAGTAGCAGCAACTGCTGTACTACTATAAGGATGTTCTAAAGTTCCATTTTCATCAATTGCAGATTGTCTTCCCCAACCTGAAAGACCGCTTTCTTCAAAACTTGGTCCCCAATTACTAAAGAACCAACCAAATGCTTGATCAAAACCATTACCGTATTCATCTTGGTAATCCGGTAATGAAGCAAATTCGTTAACAAAGTAAGATTGGTTAACTGTAATTTCAGTTTTCTTCTTACCACCAACAGCAGAGCCTGCTTTAGTTGTAATTAGAATTACACCATTTTTACCTTGAGAACCGTAAAGTGTTGCAGCTGCAAGACCTTTCAATACTTCAATTTTTGCAATGTTGTTTGGGTCTAAATCTAAAAATCTAGAAGAACCAGTGTTACCTGTTAAAAAGTTAGAACCACCACCATTTGTATCCTGTGCGTTAGTATCACTACTAAAAGGTACACCATCAACAACAAAAAGAGCTTGGTTACTTCCACTAAAGGAACTTAAACCCCTTACTACAACATTTGTCGCAGAACCAGACATACCACCTGCAGCGGTAATCTGTACACCAGATGCTTTTCCCGAAAGTACACGGGCAACATCACCTTCAGAACGAGACTCCAAATCTTCTTCGTCTACAGATGATACTGCAAAACCTAAAGCTTTTTTCTCACGTTTAATACCTTGAGCGGTAACAACCACTTCTTCCAGTGCTTGTGCATCTTCTTCCATTTGCACATTTACTGTGTTACCGGCACCAACCGATTGTCTAACGGCTTTTTGACCAATGTAAGTAAATAATAATGTTTCGCCTTGTGAGGCCATAATGGAATAGTTACCATCAAAATCTGTTTGAGTACCAGTAGTGGTACCTTCAACTACGATGTTAACCCCGGGCAAAGGAAGCCCTCCCTGATCAGTAACCGTACCGGAAACTGTTTTTTGCTGTGCAAAAGAAATATGCACAACTAACGCCAATAGTAGCGTTAACAATCCATTTAGTTTTGTTCTCATTTTTAAATTATTTGAATTAGCTAGCGACAAACTTCACAATAATGTGTTAATAATGCAAGATAATTTTAATAAAACTTTAAGAACTTGTTATAAAATTCGGAGTTACAGATTAAACACGATCCATATTTAAAGTTATATAATTCAACACGGTTTTTTTTATCATATTCATAATTCTGCAGAAAAAGTCCAAAAAACCTGCATTTAATTTAAAGTGAAAATTGTATGGGAATTTACGTGGAGTTTTAAATAAATTAAGGTTGTTTTAACAGTGTATTTTGTGAGTAAATTTGGTGGGATTAAAAAAAAATAAAAATAAATTCATAATGATTTGAATTTTACCGAAATATGACTACATTTGCCGACCCTTAAAGTAGGGGTAATTTTTATATATTATTATAGTATGCCAACAATATCACAATTAGTACGAATAGGAAGAGAGACGATTACTAAGAAGAGTAAATCGGCTGCTTTGGATTCGTGTCCTCAAAGAAGAGGTGTTTGTACACGTGTTTATACTACCACGCCAAAGAAACCAAATTCAGCTATGAGAAAAGTAGCAAGGGTTAGGTTAACAAATGGTAAGGAAGTGAATGCTTACATACCTGGTGAGGGTCACAATTTGCAAGAGCACTCGATAGTATTAGTAAGAGGCGGAAGAGTTAAGGATTTACCAGGAGTTAGGTATCATATTGTACGTGGTGCATTGGACACAGCAGGTGTGGCCGGTAGAACACAACGTAGATCAAAATATGGTGCAAAGCGTCCAAAGAAGTAATTAAACTTGTTTAAAACGAAGTAATGAGAAAAAGACAGGCAAAGAAAAGACCACTTTTACCAGATCCAAGATTTAATGATCAATTGGTGACGCGTTTCGTCAATATGATGATGTGGGATGGTAAAAAATCAGTTGCTTTTGGTGTTTTTTACGATGCAATAGATATCGTAGATGCTAAAAAGACCGACGATGAAAAAACAGCTTTAGAGCTTTGGAAGGATGCATTAAGTAATGTTATGCCTCACGTTGAAGTTAGAAGTAGAAGAGTTGGTGGTGCAACATTTCAGATTCCAATGCAAATTAGACCAGACCGTAAAATATCAACAGCTATGAAGTGGTTGATCAGTTATGCTAGAAAGCGTAATGAAAAAGGTATGGCTCAAAAGTTGGCTGGAGAAATTTTAGCGGCGGCCAAAGAAGAAGGTGCAGCTGTTAAGAAAAGAGTCGATACGCACAAGATGGCTGAGGCAAACAAAGCATTTTCGCACTTTAGATTCTAAATAGACATGGCAAGAGATTTAAAATTTACAAGAAATATTGGTATTGCAGCACATATTGATGCTGGAAAAACTACTACTACTGAACGTATTCTTTTTTATACGGGTGTTAGTCATAAAATAGGTGAGGTACATGATGGTGCTGCAACTATGGACTGGATGGAGCAGGAGCAAGAAAGAGGTATTACTATTACTTCTGCTGCTACTACATGTACATGGAAGTTTCCTTTAGAGAATGCAAAAGAATTGCCTGATACAAAGGATTATCACTTTAATATTATTGATACTCCTGGGCACGTTGATTTTACCGTTGAGGTGAATCGTTCTTTGCGTGTTTTGGATGGTTTGGTCTTTTTGTTTAGTGCTGTTGATGGTGTAGAGCCTCAATCTGAAACTAACTGGAGATTGGCTGATAATTATAAGGTTCCAAGAATTGGTTTCGTGAACAAAATGGACCGTCAAGGTTCTAATTTCCTTATGGTTTGTAAGCAAGTTAAGGAAATGTTGGGTTCAAATGCAGTTCCAATTGTTTTGCCTATTGGTGAAGAGGCTGATTTTAAAGGCATCGTTGATTTGGCAAAGAACAGAGCAATTGTATGGCACGATGAAGGTTTCGGTTCAACATTTGATGTTATCGACATTCCAGAAGATATGAAAGCAGAGGTTAAGGAGTATAGAGCTGCCTTGATCGAAGCTGTTGCGGAATATGATGAGGAGTTGATGGAGAAATTCTTCGAAGATGAAGATTCTATCACAGAAGAAGAAGTTCATGCTGCTTTAAGAGCTGCGGTTATGGATCGCGCGATTATTCCTATGATTTGTGGTTCGTCATTTAAGAACAAGGGTGTTCAGTTTTTGTTGGATGCTGTTTGTAGATATTTACCTTCTCCAGTGGATAAGGATGATATAGAGGGTACAAACCCAGATACAGGTGCTGTTGAAAAGCGTAAGCCTAATGTAAAAGAGCCTTTTTCGGCTTTGGCATTTAAGATTGCTACCGATCCTTTTGTGGGTAGATTGGCGTTCTTTAGAACATATTCTGGTCGTTTAGATGCTGGTTCTTATATATTGAATAACCGTTCAGGTAAAAAAGAGCGTATTTCACGTATTTATCAAATGCACTCTAATAAACAAAATGCTATCGATTATATCGAAGCTGGTGATATTGGTGCTGCTGTAGGTTTTAAGGATATTAAGACAGGTGATACGATGTCTGATGAAAAACATCCTATCGTTTTAGAGAGTATGGATTTTCCAGAGCCGGTAATTGGTATTGCTGTAGAGCCTAAAACTAAGGCGGATGTAGATAAGTTAGGTATGGCCTTAGGTAAATTGGCTGAAGAGGATCCAACTTTTACGGTTAGAACCGATGAAGCATCAGGGCAGACTATTATATCTGGTATGGGTGAGCTTCACTTAGATATTATCGTTGATCGTCTTAAAAGAGAATTTAAAGTTGAGGTTAGCCAAGGTGAGCCACAAGTTGAATATAAAGAAGCATTAACAAAAACTGCATCACATAGAGAAACTTATAAAAAGCAGTCTGGTGGTCGTGGTAAATTTGGTGACATTGTTTTCGAAATGGGTCCTGCTGATGCGGATTTCGAAGGAGATGGGTTACAGTTTGTTGATGAGATTAAAGGTGGTCGTATTCCAAAAGAATTTATACCATCTGTAGAAAAAGGATTTACCGTTGCTATGCAAAACGGACCTTTGGCTGGATATGAAATGGATTCCATGAAAGTTGTTCTTAAGGATGGATCTTTCCACCCTGTGGATTCAGATGCTCTTTCTTTCGAATTAGCTGCTAAAATGGGGTATAAAGCTGCTGGTAAAGCTGCTGGTGCCGTAATTATGGAGCCTATTATGAAATTAGAGGTTATTACTCCTGAAGAAAACATGGGTGATATCGTTGGAGATTTAAATAGACGTAGAGGTACTATTGGTGATATGAGTGATAGAGCTGGGGCAAAAGTGGTTAAAGGTACTGTACCTTTATCTGAGATGTTCGGTTATGTTACTTCGTTGAGAACATTGTCTTCGGGTCGTGCAACTTCAACAATGGAATTTTCACATTATGCAGAAACTCCTTCTAATATTTCGGAAGAAGTGATCAAAGCAGCAAAAGGTATAACAGCATAAATTTAGGACATGAGTCAGAAAATTAGAATAAAACTAAAATCTTACGATCACAATTTGGTGGATAAGTCTGCTGAAAAGATTGTAAAAACGGTAAAAACTACCGGTGCTGTTGTAACAGGACCAATTCCTTTACCAACGCATAAAAAGATATTTACGGTTTTACGTTCACCACACGTGAATAAAAAATCAAGAGAGCAATTTCAATTAAGTTCTTATAAGAGATTATTGGATATTTATAGCTCTTCATCTAAGACTATTGATGCACTAATGAAGTTAGAGCTTCCAAGTGGTGTTGAGGTAGAGATCAAGGTGTAATTATCGTCCATCTCTATTAAAAGAGTTGGGCTACATGTCCTAAGCTGCGTGCGAGGGAAAAACGGAAAAAATAATTTAGGGTTAAATTATTTTGACCCTATTTTTTTGAAAAGAATTTAATAAGTAATAATTAATATAAATAAGTATGTCTGGGTTAATAGGAAAGAAAGTAGGCATGACTAGTATTTTTGACGAGAACGGAAAGAACATTCCTTGTACCGTTATTGAGGCTGGACCATGTGTAGTTACCCAAGTCAGAACCGAAGAGGTAGACGGGTATAGTGCCCTTCAACTTGGTTTCGATGACAAGGCAGAAAGTCGTGCTAATAAGGCTGAATTAGGCCATTTTAAAAAAGCAGGTGCTTCTCCTAAGAAAAAAGTCGTTGAGTTTCAAGATTTTGAAGGTGATTTTAAATTAGGCGATACCGTAGGTGTTGATGTTTTCGAAGAAGGTCAGTTCGTAGATGTTATTGGTACATCTAAAGGAAAAGGTTTTCAAGGTGTTGTAAAGCGTCACGGTTTTGGTGGTGTTGGTCAAGCAACGCACGGTCAGCATAACAGACTTAGAGCTCCTGGTTCTATTGGAGCTGCGTCATATCCTGCAAGAGTATTCAAGGGTATGAAAATGGCCGGTAGAATGGGTACGGACCGTGTAACGGTTCAAAACCTTAGAGTTTTAAAAGTAGTTCCAGAAAAGAATCTTTTAGTAGTTAAAGGTTGTGTTCCGGGCCATAAGAATGCTTATGTAACTATACAAAGGTAGATGTAATGAAAGTAGCAGTTTTAGATATTAAAGGAAAAGACACAGGTAGAAAGGCAAACCTTTCTGATGATGTTTTCGCTATAGAGCCTAACGAGCATGCAGTTTACCTTGATGTTAAGCAGTATTTGGCTCATCAAAGACAAGGTACGCACAAAGCTAAGGAAAGAGCTGAAATAGCTGGTAGTACTAGAAAGATAAAGAAGCAAAAAGGTACAGGTACTGCAAGAGCAGGTAGTATTAAATCACCGGTTTTTAGAGGTGGTGGTAGAATATTCGGACCTAGACCTAAAGATTATAGCCAAAAGTTGAATAAAAACTTGAAGCGTTTGGCAAGAAAATCTGCATTGACGTTAAAGTCAAAAGAAAATGCAATTTTAGTAGTTGAAGACTTCGATTTTGATACTCCAAAAACAAAAGATTTTGTTGGTGTTTTAAAGACATTAGGTCTTGAGAATAAAAAGTCTTTAATAGTGTTGGGTGATTCAAATAAAGGTGTATATTTGTCTTCGCGTAATTTTAAAGGGTCGGAAGTTATAACTAACTCAGAATTAAGTACTTACAAAATTCTTCATGCTAATAGTGTGGTGTTGTTAGAGAGCTCTTTAGAGGGAATTGAATCGAATTTAAATAAACAATAATATCATGAGTGTGTTGATAAAACCAATTATAACGGAAAAAATGACTGCTGATAGCGAGTTGAATAACCGTTATGGATTCGTAGTTGACCCTAAGGCTAACAAGTTGCAGATCAAAGATGCGGTTGAGGCTACTTATGGTGTTTCTGTGAAGAAAGTTCGTACAATGAATTACGGGCCTACAAGAAAATCCAGATATACAAAAACTGGTGTACAGCATGGTAAGACAAATGCAATTAAGAAGGCAATTGTTGATGTTGTAGAAGGTGATATTATCGATTTTTACAGTAATCTATAAAGACAAGAAATGTCAGTTAGAAAATTAAAACCAATCACTCCAGGGCAGCGTTTTAGAGTAGTAAATGGATTTGACGCCATTACTGCTGATAAGCCGGAAAAAAGCTTGCTTGCTCCGTTAAAAAAGTCCGGAGGTAGAAACAGTCAAGGAAAAATGACCATGCGCCAAAAAGGTGGAGGTCATAAAAGAAGGTATCGTGTAATAGATTTTAAAAGAGATAAGCAAGGTGTGCTTGCTACTGTTAAAACTATTGAGTACGATCCAAATAGAACTGCATTTATTGCTCTTTTGGAATATGCGGATGGTGAAAAGCGTTATGTTATCGCTCAAAATGGATTGCAGGTAGGTCAGCAGGTTTCTGCTGGTACTGATGTGGCTCCTGAGATTGGAAATGCTCTTCCTTTAAGTGAGATTCCATTAGGTACTATAATTTCATGTATTGAGCTTAGACCTGGGCAAGGTGCTGTTATGGCACGTAGTGCTGGAACATTTGCTCAGTTAATGGCAAAGGATGGTAAGTTCGTTACTGTAAAAATGCCATCAGGTGAAACAAGATTGATTCTTTCTGGTTGTCTTGCAACAATTGGGGCTATTTCTAACTCTGACCATCAATTATTGGTATCAGGTAAGGCTGGTAGAAGTAGATGGTTAGGTAGAAGACCTAGAACTAGACCGGTAGCTATGAACCCTGTGGATCATCCAATGGGTGGTGGTGAAGGTAGAGCTTCAGGTGGTCATCCAAGATCGAGAAACGGTATACCTGCAAAAGGTTTTAGAACTCGTACGAAGACCAAGAGCACCAATAAGTATATAATAGAACGTAGAAAGAAATAAAAAAGTAGAAAGAAATGGCACGTTCACTAAAAAAAGGACCATACGTTCACTATAGTTTGGAGAAAAAAATCCAACAAAGTGTATCATCCGGTAAAAAATCGGTAATCAAAACATGGTCAAGAGCTTCTATGATTACTCCTGATTTTGTTGGGATGACGATAGCGGTTCATAACGGAAAACAATTTGTACCTGTTTTTGTAACAGAAAATATGGTAGGACATAAACTTGGGGAATTTTCACCTACTAGATCTTTTAGAGGTCACGCAGGTGCAAAAAACAAAGGAAAAAAGTAAGCTATGGGAGTTCGTAAAAAACAGATGGCCGAAAGAATTAAGGCTGAGAAGAAAAAAGTGGCTTTCGCTAAGTTGAACAACTGTCCTACTTCACCTAGAAAAATGCGCTTAGTTGCTGATTTAATTCGTGGTGTAAAAGTAGAGCAAGCATTGGCTATATTGAGGTTTAATCCGAAAGAGGCTTCTAGAAAATTAGAGAAGTTGTTACTTTCAGCTTTGGCTAATTGGCAAGCGAAAAACGAAGATGCAAATTTAGAAGATGCAGATTTGATTGTTGCTGAGATTAGAGTTGATAGCGGTGCTATGCTTAAGAGATTGCGTCCTGCTCCACAAGGTAGAGCGCACAGAATTAGAAAACGTTCAAACCATGTTACATTGGTTTTAGGGTCAAAAAATATAACAGAAAACTAGAATGGGACAGAAAACAAATCCAATAGGAAATCGTCTAGGAATCATCAGAGGTTGGGAGTCTAACTGGTATGGTGGAAACGATTACGGAGATAAATTGGCTGAGGATGATAAAATACGTAAGTATATTCATGCAAGACTTTCTAAGGCTAGTGTTTCAAGAGTTATAATAGAACGTACCTTAAAACTTATTACTGTAACAGTAACAACTGCAAGACCTGGTATCATTATCGGTAAAGGTGGTCAAGAAGTTGATAAGTTGAAGGAAGAGTTGAAAAAGATCACCAATAAGGAGGTTCAAATCAACATTTTTGAAATAAAGAGACCAGAACTTGACGCTAATTTGGTTGCGGCAAGTGTAGCTCGTCAAATTGAAAGTAGAATTTCTTTTAGAAGAGCAATAAAAATGGCAATCGCTGCAGCAATGCGTATGAATGCCGAAGGAATTAAGATTCAAATCTCTGGTAGATTGAATGGTGCTGAAATGGCACGTTCAGAATCGTATAAAGATGGTAGAATTCCATTATCGACCTTTAGAGCTGATATTGATTATGCTTTACAGGAAGCTCAAACTACATATGGTAAACTTGGTATTAAAGTTTGGATTATGAAAGGTGAGGTTTACGGTAAAAGAGAATTATCTCCATTAGTAGGAATGCAAAAGGATTCTTCTAAAGGTGGTAAGCAAGAAGGTGGAAGAAAACAACGTCGTAGAAAGTAATTTTTTAAAGAACTAAAGTAATGTTACAACCGAAAAGAACAAAGTTCCGTAAGATGCAGAAAGGCCGTATGAAAGGTCTTGCTGGAAGAGGACACCAACTTTCAAATGGTATGTTCGGTATAAAGAATGTTGATGATGCTGCATTTTTAACTTCACGTCAAATAGAAGCTGCGCGTATTGCTGCTACTAGATTTATGAAAAGGGAAGGTCAATTGTGGATTAAAATATTTCCGGACAAGCCGATTACCAAAAAACCATTAGAAGTACGTATGGGTAAAGGTAAGGGTGCGCCAGAATATTTCGTAGCCGTGGTAAAGCCAGGTAGAATTATGTTCGAAGTGGCCGGAGTTCCTATGGAAGTAGCAAAAGAAGCTTTAAGATTGGCGGCTCAAAAACTTCCTGTTAAAACTAAATTTATTGTAGCTCGTGATTACGAGGCTGGAAATTAAACGTAAGGAATAATGAAAAAACAAGAGATTAAAGAATTGTCTGTGGAAGGACTTACGGAGAAATTAGCCGAGTACAAGAAGCAACATTCAGATTTGAAAATTGCGCATTTTGTAACTCCGTTAGAAAATCCACTTCAGATTAGAAAAGTAAGGAGAACGGTAGCAAGATTAGCGACTGAATTAACTAATAGGGAGAACCAATAATTGGTGGGCTTTATGGAGAAAAGAAACTTAAGAAAAGAAAGAGTAGGAGTTGTTACTAGTAATAAAATGGAGAAATCTATTGTAATTGCTGAAGTAAAAAGAGTAAAACATCCTATGTACGGTAAATTCGTTTTGAAGACAAAGAAGTATGTTGCACATGACGAAAAGAACGATTGTAACATTGGTGATACTGTAAAGATCATGGAGACTCGTCCTATGAGTAAAACCAAATGTTGGAGATTAGTAGAAATCTTAGAAAGAGCTAAATAAGTTATGTTACAGCAAGAATCTAGACTAAAAGTAGCGGATAACACCGGAGCAAAGGAAGTTTTAACTATCCGTGTTCTTGGTGGTACCAAAAGAAGATATGCTTCAATAGGTGATAAAATAGTTGTTACCGTTAAAGAAGCTACTCCGAACGGAGGTATCAAAAAAGGTGCAGTATCAACTGCTGTTGTAGTTCGTACAAAGAAAGAGGTTAGAAGACCTGATGGGTCTTATATCAGATTTGATGATAACGCTTGTGTGTTATTGAATCCTGCCGGAGAAATGAGAGGAACTCGTGTTTTTGGACCTGTAGCAAGAGAGCTTAGGGATAAGCAGTTCATGAAGATTGTATCATTGGCCCCAGAGGTATTATAATATAACGGACAAGATGAAAAAGTTGAAAATCAAAACAGGAGATACGGTAAGAATTACTGCTGGTGACCATAAAGGTACCGAAGGTAAAGTAATGCGTGTGGATCTTGAGAAAAATAAAGCCATCGTAGAAGGTGCCAATATGGTATCTAAACATGAGAAGCCTAGTGCTAAAAACCCTCAAGGTGGTATTGTAAAAAAAGAAGCTTTAATCCATATTTCAAACCTAGCTTTAATCGACAGTAAATCTGGAGATGTAACTAGAGTGGGTTACGAAGTTAGAGATGGTAAAAAAGTTAGGGTTTCCAAAAAATCCAATGAAGTAATTTAGTTATGGCATACGTTGCAAGATTAAAGAAAGAGTATAAGGAGCGAATTATAGCTGCCCTTACCGAAGAGTTTGGTTACAGTAATGTAATGCAGGTTCCTAAGTTAGAAAAGATAGTAATGAGTAGAGGAGTTGGAGCTGCTGTTG
Organism: Maribacter litoralis; assembly: GCF_902506355.1. Lineage (NCBI taxonomy): Bacteria > Pseudomonadati > Bacteroidota > Flavobacteriia > Flavobacteriales > Flavobacteriaceae > Maribacter > Maribacter litoralis. The sequence continues at coordinate 2,561,689 of NZ_LR733271.1, forward strand.
CTGACAAGAAACTTATTGACCATGCAATAGATGAAATGACTATGATTACCGGTCAGAAAGCTGTTGCTACAATGTCTAAAAAAGATGTTGCTGCCTTTAAATTAAGAAAAGGTATGCCAATTGGTGCAAAAGTTACCTTAAGAGGTGAGCGTATGTACGAATTTTTAGATCGTTTGGTTACTTCTGCTTTACCACGTGTAAGAGATTTTCAAGGTATTAAAGCTACTGGTTTTGATGGTCGTGGAAATTATAACTTAGGTATTACGGAACAGATTATATTTCCAGAAGTTAATATTGATAAAATCAATAGAATTAACGGTATGGATATTACATTTGTAACTTCTGCCAATACGGATAAAGAAGCGAAATCATTATTAACAGAATTAGGATTACCTTTTAAAAAGAATTAGTATGGCTAAGGAATCAATGAAAGCCCGTGAGAGAAAAAGGGAAAGAACTGTAGCGAAATATGCTGAGAAACGTAAAGCTTTGAAAGAAGCTGGCGATTATGAAGCGTTACAGAAATTACCTAAAAATGCTTCTCCGGTACGTTTGCACAATAGATGTAAATTAACTGGTAGACCAAAAGGTTACATGAGAACTTTTGGTATTTCTAGGGTAATGTTCAGAGAGATGGCTAACGCTGGATTAATTCCAGGAGTTAAGAAAGCTAGCTGGTAAGAAAAGAATTATTAATGGATTCAGGTTTGGCTATATTGCTGAAAACCGTCTCCGAATTATATATACATGGTAACAGATACTATTGCAGATTACCTAACGAGAGTTAGAAACGCCAGTAGAGCGGGACATAGGGTTGTTGAAATCCCTGCGTCAAATCTAAAGAAAGAGATAACTAAAATATTATTCGATCAAGGGTATATTTTAAGTTATAAGTTTGAAGAAGACAAGGTTCAAGGTTCTATAAAGATAGCTTTGAAATATGATAAGCTTACAAAAGAGCCTGTTATCAAGAAAATACAGCGTATAAGTAAGCCTGGTCTTAGAAAATATGCTGGCAGTGAAGAATTGCCACGTGTATTAAATGGTTTAGGTATTGCAATTGTTTCTACATCACATGGTGTAATGACTAGCAAACAGGCCAAGGCAGAGAAAGTTGGTGGTGAAGTTTTGTGCTACGTTTATTAATTGATTAAAGATTTAGAAAATGTCTAGAATAGGTAATAATCCAGTCGCAATTCCAGAAGGAGTTACAATTGAAATCAATGACAATATTATTTCTGTTAAAGGAAAGTTAGGTGAATTGACTCAAGAATTCTCTGGCGTAGCGATTAAAGTAGAAGATGGTCAGGCTTGGGTAACAAGACCTTCAGATTCTAAAGAGCATAAAGCTAAACACGGTTTGTATAGATCACTTATCACTAACATGGTAGAAGGTGTTTCTAAAGGATGGACCAAAGAATTGGAATTAGTTGGGGTAGGGTATAGAGCAAGCAATCAAGGTCAAAAACTTGATTTGGCTTTAGGTTTCTCTCACAACATTGTTTTTGACTTGGCACCAGAGGTGAAGGTTGAAACTATATCAGAAAAGGGTAAGAATCCTATCGTAAAGCTGACTTCACATGACAAGCAGTTAGTTGGTCATATTGCAGCGAAAATAAGATCTTTCCGTAAGCCAGAGCCATACAAAGGGAAAGGTATCAAGTTTGTAGGTGAAATATTAAGAAGAAAAGCTGGTAAGTCAGCTTAATAATAGGATATTATGGGATTATCAAAAACACAAAGAAAATTAAGAATCCGTCGTAGAATTCGAAAGGTTTCTTCTGGAACTGCAGCAAGACCTAGGTTATCTGTATTTAGAAGTAATAGCGAAATTTACGCTCAAGTTATAGACGACGTTAAAGGAGTCACTTTAGTATCTGCTTCTTCAAGAGATAAGGATATTGCAAAAGTAAAAGGAAATAAAACCGAGATTGCTGCTTTGGTTGGTAAAACAATCGCTGAGAAATCTGTAAAAGCTGGTTTAGATAAAGTAGCTTTTGATAGAGGGGGTAATTTGTATCATGGTAGAGTTAAATCTCTAGCTGAAGGTGCAAGAGAAGCAGGTCTAAAATTCTAATATACTAGTATGTTCCAAAAATATAAAAACGTAGAAACTGTTAAGCCAGGTGGTTTAGATTTAAAAGATAAATTAGTTGGTATTCAACGTGTAACTAAGGTAACAAAAGGTGGTAGAGCATTCGGTTTTTCTGCAATTGTTGTTGTAGGTGATGAGAATGGTGTTGTAGGTCACGGTTTAGGTAAATCTAAAGAAGTTGCTACTGCAATTGCGAAAGCAATTGAAGATGGTAAAAAGAATTTAGTACGTATTCCATTGAACAAGGGAACTTTACCTCATGAGCAAAAAGGTAAATTTGGTGGGGCTAGAGTGTATATTCAGCCTGCATCTCATGGTACCGGTGTTATTGCTGGGGGTGCTGTAAGATCAGTACTTGAATCTGTAGGTGTACATGATGTATTGTCAAAATCCCAAGGTTCTTCGAACCCACATAATGTTGTTAAAGCTACTTTCGATGCTTTATTGCAACTTAGGGATGCGAAAACCATTGCATCACAAAGAGGTGTTTCTTTAGAAAAAGTATTTAAAGGCTAAGAGGAAAATTATGGCAAAGATTAAAGTTACACAGGTAAAAAGCGGAATTAAGAAACCTCAAAATCAAAAAAGAACTTTAGAGGCTCTTGGTTTGAAGAGAATAGGACAGGTAGTTGAGCATGATGATACTCCTAACATTCTTGGAATGATAAATAAAGTTAAACATTTAGTTTCCACTGAGGAGGCTTAAATTAAGAATAAAATGGGTTTACATAGTCTACAGCCTGCAGAAGGTTCAGTAAATAGAGACGGAAAACGCCTTGGAAGAGGTCAGGGTTCTGGTAAAGGTGGAACTGCTGCAAGAGGGCATAAAGGAGCAAAATCAAGATCTGGTTATTCTAAGAAAATTGGTTTTGAAGGTGGTCAAATGCCTTTGCAACGTCGTGTACCTAAATTTGGTTTTACGAACATTAACCGTAAAAATTACCAAGGTATCAACTTAGAAAAGTTACAAGAGCTTGTTGATAATAAGATCATAACTGATGAAGTGTCTTTAGACATCTTAATTGAAAATGGTTTAGTAGGTAAGAATGATTTAGTGAAAATTTTAGGAAATGGCGAATTAAAAGCTTCTCTTAAAGTTTCAGTACATAAATTTACAGCATCTGCCAAAGCAGCTATTGAGGCAGCAGGTGGTGAAGCAATAAGTTTGTAAGCATAAACGAGAGCATGAAGAATTTTATTGATACAATATCCAATATTTGGAAGATAGAAGAGCTAAGAAATAGAATTCTTATTACACTAGGTCTTTTGTTGGTTTATCGTTTTGGTTGTCAAATCGTACTTCCGGGTATAGATTCAACACAATTAGGTGGGTTAACAGATGGCACTGATCAAGGTATATTTGGTCTTTTAAATGCATTTACAGGAGGGGCTTTTGCCAACGCTTCTGTTTTTGCATTAGGTATAATGCCTTATATCTCTGCTTCCATTGTAGTTCAGTTGATGGGTATTGCAATTCCTTATCTTCAAAAATTACAGAAAGAAGGTGAAAGTGGTCGTAAGACAATCAATCAAATAACTAGATGGTTGACCATCGGTATTTGTATTGTTCAAGCGCCTGCTTACTTATATGGTTTAGAAGCCTTTGGTGTAAGGGATAGTGCATTTTTATTAGGAAAAGGACTTGATTTTATGGTTCCTGCTGTTATAATTTTAGTAACAGGTACTGTATTTGCAATGTGGTTAGGTGAGAAAATAACCGATAAGGGTATTGGTAATGGTATATCTTTATTGATCATGATCGGTATTATCGCAACAATGCCTCAATCTTTTGTTCAAGAATTTATATCTAGAACAACTAATAACAATGGTGGACTAATGTTCATATTGATAGAAGTAATAATTTGGTTCTTGGTTATTTTGGCTTGTATACTTTTAGTGATGGCAACAAGACAAATTCCGGTTCAATATGCTAGACGTACCGCTTCTGGTGGCTACGAAAAGAATATAATGGGTTCTAGACAGTACATACCATTGAAGTTAAATGCTTCTGGTGTAATGCCAATTATATTTGCACAAGCTATAATGTTCGTGCCTGGTATGATTGGTGGAGCTTTTGATGATACTTCATTTGGACAGTGGATGCAAGTTCAGTTTAGCGACATTTTCGGATGGGCTTACAATTTACTTTTTGCAATATTGATTATAATCTTCACATATTTTTATACTGCTATTACGGTTCCTACCAATAAAATGGCAGATGACTTAAAAAGAAGTGGTGGTTTTATCCCAGGAATACGTCCTGGTAAAGAAACTGGAGATTATTTAGATAAGATTATGTCTTTAATAACGTTACCTGGATCTATTTTCTTAGCTTTGCTGGCTATTTTACCAGCGGTGGTGGTAAAGTTGATGGATGTTCAGGCTGGATGGGCGTTATTTTATGGTGGTACTTCCCTTTTAATTATGGTGGGTGTTGCTATAGATACAGTGCAACAGGTAAATTCGTATTTGTTGAACAGACATTATGATGGTTTAATGAAAACCGGTAAAAATAGAAAAGTAGCATAATTTATGGCTAAGCAGGCAGCAATAGAACAAGATGGATCTATCATTGAAGCATTATCAAATGCAATGTTTCGTGTAGAACTGGAGAATGGACATGTGGTAACAGCGCATATATCAGGTAAGATGCGTATGCACTATATAAAACTATTACCTGGAGATAAGGTGAAATTGGAGATGAGTCCGTATGACCTTACAAAAGCAAGAATTACATATAGATACTAAGATACAAGATGAAAGTAAGAGCATCAGTTAAGAAGAGAAGTGCCGACTGCAAGATTGTTCGCAGAAAAGGCAGGTTGTACGTAATCAACAAAAAGAATCCTAGATTTAAACAAAGACAAGGGTAATTATGGCAAGAATCGCAGGTATAGATATACCAAAACAAAAGAGAGGTGTTATCGCCTTAACCTACATTTTTGGAATTGGAAGAAGTAGGTCGCAAGAAATATTGAGTAAAGCCCAAGTTAGCGAAGATACTAAGGTTTCTGATTGGAATGATGATGAAATAGGACGTATCAGAGAAGCTGTTTCTCAATTTACGATTGAAGGTGAATTACGTTCTGAAACCCAATTGAACATTAAGCGTTTAATGGATATTGGTTGTTATAGAGGAATTCGTCATAGATCAGGTTTACCTTTAAGAGGTCAGCGAACTAAGAACAACTCTAGAACTAGAAAAGGAAAGCGTAAAACAGTTGCTAACAAGAAGAAAGCGACTAAATAATAATTAGGTATGGCAAAGGCAAGTACTAAAGTTACCAAGAAACGTAAAGTTATAGTTGATTCTGTTGGTGAAGCACATATTAGCGCTTCTTTCAACAATATCATTATCTCTTTGACAAATAAAAAAGGAGATGTTATTTCTTGGTCATCTGCTGGTAAATTAGGTTTTAGAGGATCTAAGAAAAATACACCTTATGCTGCTCAAGTAGCTGCAGAGGATTGCTCAAAAGTTGCTCATGAAGCAGGTTTGAGAAAAGTAAAGGTTTATGTAAAAGGTCCTGGTAACGGAAGAGAATCAGCAATTAGATCTTTACATAATGCAGGTATAGAAGTAACTGAAATTATTGATGTTACTCCAATGCCTCACAATGGGTGTAGACCTCCAAAAAGAAGAAGAGTTTAATTAATTACAAATAATTTCACCGAAAGTGTAATTACGATTATCGAAGGATAAGCCTTAATTCATAATCTCACTTTCAAATTTTTAGAAAATGGCAAGATATACAGGACCAAAATCAAAGATCGCTCGTAAATTCGGCGAAGCAATTTTCGGAGACGATAAATCTTTCGAAAAGAAAAATTACCCTCCAGGACAACACGGTAACAACAGAAGAAGAGGTAAAAAATCTGAGTACTCTGTTCAATTAATGGAGAAGCAAAAAGCTAAATATACTTACGGTATTTTAGAAAAGCAATTTAGAAACCTATTCCAGACTGCAAAAAGAAAAGAAGGTGTTGCTGGTGAAATCTTACTTCAATTATGTGAGTCTCGTTTAGATAACGTAGTTTACAGAATGGGTATTTCTCCAACTAGAAGCGGTGCAAGACAATTGGTTTCTCATAGACACATTACGGTTAATGGTGAGTTGGTTAATATTCCTTCTTATTCATTAAAAGCAGGAGATGTTGTTGGTGTTAGAGAGAAATCTAAATCATTACAAAGTATACAAGATTCATTAGCTGCAAACAATGCGGTGTATGAGTGGATTTCTTGGAATAGCGAAAAGAAGGAAGGAACATATGTTTCAATTCCTGAAAGAATGCAAATTCCAGAAAATATCAAAGAACAATTAATTGTGGAGTTATACTCTAAATAAACAACAACGATCCAATTATGGCATTATTTAATTTTCAGAAACCCGATAAAGTAATAATGATCGATTCCTCTGATTTCGAAGGGAAGTTTGAATTTCGCCCTTTGGAACCTGGTTATGGATTAACTGTTGGGAATGCATTAAGACGAGTATTGCTGTCTTCATTAGAAGGGCATGCAATTACTTCGGTTAGGATAGATAAAGTAGAGCATGAGTTCTCTATGATTCCTGGCGTTGTTGAAGATGTAACAGAGATTATATTAAACTTGAAACAAGTACGTTTCAAGAAACAAATAGAAGATTCTGAAGCTGAAGTTGTTTCAATTTCTGTTAGTGGAAAGAATCAATTGACTGCCGGTGATTTTCAAAAATTCATTTCTGGATATCAAGTACTGAATCCAGATTTAGTTATCTGTAATATGGATGCTAAGGTAAGCATCAATATGGAGATTACTATTGAGAAAGGTAGAGGATATGTACCTGCTGAAGAGAACAGAAAATCTGGTGCTCCATTAGGTACTATAGCTGTTGATTCTATCTTTACACCTATAAAAAATGTAAAGTACAGTATCGAAAACTTTCGTGTAGAGCAAAAAACCGATTATGAAAAATTGGTTTTTGAAATCTCTTCTGATGGATCTATCCATCCTAAGGATGCTTTGACCGAGGCGGCAAAAGTTCTTATTCATCACTTCATGTTATTCTCAGATGAGCGTATCACTTTAGAAGCCGATGAAATTGCTCAAACAGAGACTTATGATGAAGAGTCTTTACATATGAGACAATTATTGAAAACTAAATTAGTAGATATGGACCTTTCTGTTCGTGCACTAAACTGTTTAAAAGCAGCTGAAGTAGATACTTTAGGTGATTTAGTTTCTTTCAATAAGAACGATTTAATGAAGTTTAGAAACTTCGGTAAAAAATCTTTAACGGAACTTGAAGAACTTGTTATAAACAAAGGTTTAAGTTTTGGTATGGATTTATCAAAATACAAATTAGATAAAGATTAAATAATCATATTTTGCTCCTCGTTCTATCGAGTTTGGTAGCAAGATGATAAAACAAAAACATGAGACACGGTAAAAAAGTTAACCACTTAGGTAGAAAAACTGCTCACAGAAAAGCAATGTTAGCAAACATGGCTTGTTCTTTGATCGAGCACAAAAGAATCAACACTACTGTTGCAAAAGCAAAAGCTTTAAAACAATTTGTTGAGCCTTTGATTACTAAATCAAAAGCAGAAAACAACGTTAGTGCTGAAAAAGGTACACACAATAGACGTATCGTTTTTAAAAACCTTCGTGATAAGAATGCAGTTACTGAATTATTCAGTGTTGTTTCTGAAAAAGTAGCAGACAGACCAGGTGGTTATACTAGAATTATCAAGTTAGGTAATCGTTTAGGTGATAACGCTGATATGGCAATGATAGAATTGGTTGACTTCAACGAATTGTACAATGCTGGTAAACCTAAGAAAAAATCTACTAGAAGAAGTAGAAGATCTGGTTCTACTAATACTGAAGCTACTTCTGCAGAGAAAGAAAATAAAGTAGTAGAAGAAGCAAAGCCTGAAGCTGAAGCACAAACTGATACAGAAGCTAAGACAGATGATTCAAAGGAATAACATTGTCAATAAATATTAATAATGAAAAAGGATAAGCTTTCTAGCTTATCCTTTTTTTATGTTTTTTTGTTAACGAATAAATTATAAGTACAAAATGAAATATCAAGCAAAGAGAAAAGCACTAATATTACTTGCCGACGGAACTATCTTTTATGGTAAGTCAGTAGGGGATAAGGAAGGTACTGCTTTTGGTGAGGTATGTTTTAATACGGGCATGACCGGTTATCAAGAGATTTTTACAGATCCTTCTTATTTTGGTCAGATAATGGTTACTACCAATGCGCATATTGGTAATTATGGTGTAAACAAAGATGAAATAGAATCGGAATCCATAAAAATTTCTGGTTTGGTTTGTAGAAATTTTAGTTATGAATATTCTAGACCTTTGGCAGATGACAGTCTTCAAGGCTTTTTAGAACAAAATGAACTTTTTGCAATATCTGATGTAGATACACGTGCTTTGGTTAGTTATATTAGGGATAATGGAGCCATGAATGCGGTAATATCTACTGAGGTTGATAATGTAGAAGATTTAAAAAAGCGTTTAAGTGAAGTTCCAAGCATGGAAGGACTGGAGCTTGCTTCTAAAGTATCTACCAAAGAAGCTTATTTTGTAGGGGATGAAAATGCGACCTTTAAAATAGCTGCATTGGATATTGGAATCAAGAAAAATATTTTAAGAAATCTTGTAAAAAGAGGCGCTTACGTAAAAGTGTTTCCCTACAATAGTAGTTTTGAGGAGATGTCTTCTTGGAATCCTGATGCTTATTTCATATCTAATGGTCCTGGAGATCCAGAGCCCTTAGTTGATGCTATTACTGCTGTTAAGAAAATGATAGAAACAGATAAACCACTTTTTGGAATTTGTTTAGGACATCAAGTTTTAGCTTTGGCAAATGGTGTTTCAACCTATAAAATGCATAATGGTCATAGAGGAATTAATCATCCGATTTTAAATCTGATAACTGGTAAAGGAGAAATTACTTCACAAAATCACGGATTTGCAATTAACAGAGAGGAAACCGAAGCAAATACCAATTTAGAGATTACACATACGCATCTAAATGATAAAACGGTTGCCGGTATAAAAATGAAGAATAAGGATGTTTTTTCTGTGCAATATCACCCAGAAGCTAGTCCTGGTCCTCACGATGCCGATTATCTGTTTGATGATTTTTTCAAATTGATCGAGAAAAGTTCAAAACATAACGAAATAGTTTAAATAAACATTATTTAATTGGGAAATCTTGGGTTCAAACAAACCCAGTGATTTCCCTGTTTTGTATCTTTACTTTTTTACAAACAACAAATAAAAAGATTAAAAATGAGTATAATATTAAATGTTCACGCAAGACAAATTTTAGATTCTAGAGGAAACCCAACTGTAGAAGTAGATGTAGTTACTGAGAATGGTGTAATGGGTAGAGCTGCAGTGCCTTCTGGAGCTTCTACCGGTGAACATGAAGCTGTTGAATTACGTGATGGTGGTGATTCTTTCATGGGTAAAGGTGTAAGTAAGGCTGTAGATAACGTAAATAGCATAATTGCAGAAGAGATATTGGGTATGAGTGTGTTTGATCAAAATCTTTTGGATCAAACAATGATCGATTTAGATGGTACGCCAAACAAATCTAAATTAGGCGCTAATGCAATTTTAGGTGTTTCCTTGGCTGCTGCTAAAGCTGCTGCTAATGAACTTGGTCTTTCGTTATTTAGATATGTAGGTGGTGTTAGTGCTAATACACTTCCTGTACCAATGATGAACATTATTAATGGTGGTTCTCACTCAGATGCGCCTATCGCATTTCAAGAGTTTATGGTAATGCCTGTAAAAGCAAAAAGCTTTTCTCACGCAATGCAAATGGGTACTGAAATCTTTCACAACCTTAAAAAAGTATTACATGACCGTGGTCTTAGTACTGCAGTAGGTGATGAGGGTGGTTTTGCTCCGAACCTTGCAGGTGGTACAGAAGATGCCTTGGATACTATTGCTAAAGCTGTTGAGAAAGCTGGGTATACATTAGGTGATGATGTTATGATCGCTTTAGATTGTGCTGCTGCAGAATTCTTTGTAGATGGTAAATATGATTACACTAAGTTTGAAGGTGAATCTGGTGTAATTAGAACATCTGAAGAGCAGGCACAATATTTGGCAGATTTAAGTGCCAAATATCCTATTATTTCTATTGAGGATGGTATGGATGAGAATGACTGGGATGGCTGGAAAGCTTTAACTGAAAAAGTTGGAGATAAAGTACAATTGGTAGGTGACGATTTATTTGTAACCAATGTTGAACGTTTGTCTACAGGAATTGAAAAAGGGATCGCAAACTCAATTTTGATTAAGGTAAATCAGATCGGTACTTTGACAGAAACAATAGCTGCAGTGAATATGGCTAAAAATGCAGGTTATACTTCAGTAATGTCGCACCGTTCTGGTGAAACAGAAGATAATACTATTGCTGATTTAGCAGTAGCGTTGAATACAGGTCAAATTAAGACCGGTTCGGCTTCAAGATCTGATCGTATGGCTAAATATAACCAACTACTTCGTATAGAAGAAGAGTTAGGTAGCATGGCTTACTATCCACAAGAAAAAGCCTTTAAATTAGGTTAATTTAGATGCGAAATATATAATTAAGCCTTTCTCTCGAGAAAGGCTTTTTTTTTTGGCGTACTTCAAAACTTTAACTACCTTTTGAGAATAAACCAATAATAATACCCCTTTGTTAGCGTATGAATAATTTTCTTTTTGTTTCAGCAGAAAACGATGCTATTCCAGATTGTAAAGCGGGTGGAATGGGTGATGTTGTAAGAGATGTGCCTAGGGAGATTTCGAAACGAGAAGATAGGGTTCACGTGGTTGTGCCTTCTTACTCTAGATTACATAAGAATGGAATTTTCAAAACCAAATTAGAGTTTAGCCTTCGTGGTGTTTCCTATACTGCAGAGTTGTACGAGGTTATTCCAAAAAGAGTAGATAAGAATATAACACATTATGTTATTCATCATCCAGAAATAGTAGAAGGTGGTATTGCACATATTTATCATGATGACCCTACAGAACCATTTTTTAATGATTTTGTAAAATTTGTCATTTTTTGTACCGCTACTGCAGAAGCTATTAAAATTGGTGCTTTTGGAGATTTAGATATAGTGCATTTACATGATTGGCATTCTGCGGCACTTTTGTTTATAAAGACTTATCATCCAAATTATAGTGATTTGAAAAAGATGAGATATGTCTACACCATACATAATTTGGCAATACAGGGTATCCGTCCTTTTTATAATAATTATGCTTCTGTGAACAATTGGTTTCCAGAAATACAGTTGGATCACAATGCCTTAATGGACTCTAGATATCATGATTGTATTAATTTAATGGCAGTTGGTATTCGTTTGGCAGATGCCGTGCATACGGTATCTCCTTCATATAAAGAAGATGTACTTTTATCTAGTAGAAGACCAGAGTTTATAGGTGGTGAAAGTTTAGAAAATGATTTGTTGAATGCGGATAATGAAGGTCGTCTCTTTGGTATTTTAAATGCTAGTAACTATGGTAATATAAGAGTTGCGGAAAAAGGTTTTCTTTATAGGAATACGGTTAAAGCGTTATTTAGATGGCTACAAGAAAACTCAAAGAAATATAAAGCAGATTTTTTAGCACATACCGGGGAAAAGATTATGCAGTACGTAGGCAATAGACCTAAATTTATAGTGTCTAGTGTAGCAAGACTTACAGAGCAGAAATTTTATTTTTTAAAGCGCTCACCTGAAGCATTTGAAAAAATGTTGGTAAGGTTGAATGAGGTAGATGGTATATTTATGCTCTTAGGGACCGGAGACCCAGATTATGAGGAATTTTTTCGTCATATGAGTTACCATCATAAAAATTTCGTATTCACCAACGGGCAGTCGGAAGATTTGATCGATTCTATGTATTTGGAAACCGACCTCTATTTTATGCCAAGTTTGTTTGAACCTTGTGGAATAAGTCAAATGTTGGCGATGAGAAATGGAAATCCTTGCCTGGTGCATCATACAGGCGGACTAAAAGATACCGTAGATCACTTGAAAACAGGTTTCGCTTTTAGCGGAAATACCTATGATGAACAGATAAGTAACATGGTGAAAAGCTTCGATGAAGCATTGACCATTTGGGAGCATGATAAAGTCACTTGGAAAAAGATAAAAGCGAACGCAAAAAAAGCTCGTTTTACTTGGGGAAAATCTTTAGATGCGTATTATGAGTCACTATATCTGTTGTAATGAAAGCTATTCATAGTACTTATTGTTAATTTTACCCAAAACAGATTTTTGAAATTGGTAGACCAATCCTGTTTTGTTAACTTTACGAGGAGTATTTAAAACGTAAAAATTAAAAATGTCAGACAAAGCTATTTTAGAATATAATGGTGAAAAATATGAGTTTCCGGTAATAAAGGGAACCGAAGATGAACTTGCAATAGATATCAAATCTTTGCGTTCTGCAACCAAAGGAATGATAACCATTGATCCGGGTTTTAAAAATACAGGATCATGTGAAAGTGCTATTACTTTTTTAGATGGCGAAAAAGGAATTTTACGTTACAGAGGATATTCAATTGAGGAGTTAGCTGAGAAGGCAGATTTCTTAGAAGTTGCATATGCTTTAATATTTGGAAACTTACCTAACAAAGAAGAACTGGCAAAGTTCCATAAGGATATAAAAGATGAGTCTCACGTAGATGAGGAGATGAAAAAGATTTTGGACGGTTTTCCAAAGTCTGCACACCCAATGGGTGTTTTGTCTTCTTTGACAAGTGCATTGATTGCATTTAATCCATCTACTGTTGATGTAAGTTCAGATGAAGATATGTACCATGCAATTGTACGTATTCTTGCAAAATTCCCGGTTCTTGTAGCTTGGACTTTACGTAAAAAGAAAGGTCTTCCATTAGATTATGGAGATGATAGTTTAGGGTATGTTGAGAACATTCATAAAATGATGTTCAAGCGTCCTAATCAAGATTATAAAAAGAACAAGGTTGTTATTGAGGCATTAGACAAGTTGTTGATCTTACATGCAGATCATGAACAAAACTGTTCTACGAGTACTGTTCGTATCGTAGGTTCTTCACATGCTGGTTTATTCGCGTCTTTATCTGCTGGTATTTCAGCGCTTTGGGGACCACTTCATGGTGGTGCCAACCAAGCGGTGTTAGAAATGCTTGAAGCTATTGAAGCTGATGGTGGTGACACTAAAAAATACATGGCTAAAGCAAAAGATAAGTCTGACCCATTCAGGCTAATGGGCTTTGGACATAGAGTTTATAAGAACTTCGACCCACGTGCCAAAATTATTAAAGTTGCAGCAGACGAGGTATTGGCAGACTTAGGTATTGATGATCCTATACTTGATATTGCCAAAGGTTTAGAAAAAGAAGCACTTGAAGATCAGTACTTTGTTGATAGAAAATTATACCCTAATGTAGATTTCTATTCAGGTATTATTTACAGAGCTTTGGGTATACCAACAGAAATGTTTACGGTTATGTTCGCATTGGGTAGATTGCCAGGGTGGATTGCACAATGGAGAGAAATGAGATTGAAAGGTGAACCAATTGGTAGACCAAGACAAGTATATACAGGTGAAAATTTAAGATCTTTTGTTGAACTTGACAAAAGGTAGATTGCTACCGTTAATAAAAAAACAAAAGCTCTTTTAATTTTTAAAGGAGCTTTTTTTTGTGCCATATTTTAATTCATATTTAAATATAGACTTATGTTACAATTAAATATCAATGATGAAATTTCACCTTTAAAGGCGGTTGTGCTGGGTATCGCGAAAAGTTCGGGACCAACACCTACTTTAGAGGAAGCTTATGACCCAAAATCCAAAGAACATATTAAGGCGGGTACTTATCCCTTGGAAGCCGATATGATTGAAGAAATGGAAGCTTTTAAAAATGTCTTTGAAAAATATGATGTTAAGGTTTTTAGACCCGAGGTTCTTGAAGATTGTAATCAGATATTTACCCGAGATATCGCTTTTGTTATTGAAGATAAATTGATAAAAGCCAATATCTTGCCTGATCGAGAACAAGAGGTAGAGGCTATTTTACATGTTCTGGATAAAATAGACGATGATAATATTCTAACACCGCCAGATGATGTTCATGTAGAAGGTGGTGATGTAATGCCTTGGAATGATTATATTTTCGTTGGTACGTATACCGCAGATGATTACCCTTCATATATTACGGCAAGAACAAATAAGGCTGCTGTTGAATATTTGACCAAACAGTTTCCTCACAAAACAATCAAATCATTTGAGTTGCGTAAATCCAATACCGTAGCTAAAGACAATGCCTTGCATTTAGATTGTTGTTTTCAACCCTTAGGTAAGGGGAAAGCTATCATTCATAAAAATGGTTTTCTGGTAGAGGAGGAGTACCAGTGGTTGGTAGACTTTTTTGGTAAAGAGAATGTTTTTGAAATCGATGCTGTGGAAATGTACCATATGTACAGTAACGTTTTTTCTATTTCACCAGACGTGGTTGTATCTGAACAAAACTTTACCCGACTTAACAATTGGTTACGCGAACAGGGCTTTACGGTAGAAGAGATTCCGTATGCAGAGATATCAAAACAAGAAGGCTTACTTCGTTGTAGTACGTTGCCCCTAATTAGAGATTAATTAATAATTCAAAAATAGTAACAACTTAATTAGTACCCCTATGCAAATTACAAATACAATACTCATGATTCGTCCTATTTCATTCAGAATGAATGAACAGACCGCTGTCAACAACTACTTTATGGAAGATATTGATATGAAGAATCAAGAAATTAATGGAAAAGCTCAAGAAGAGTTTGATGCATTTGTATCCGTATTAAAAAATAAAGGCGTTAATGTTATTGTTGTGCAGGATACCAAAGAACCTGATACTCCAGATAGTGTTTTTCCAAATAATTGGATTTCTTTTCATGCAAACGGTACGGTAGGGGTTTACCCAATGTTTGCGGAGAATAGAAGGGAAGAGCGCCGAGACGATATTTTCGATATCTTAGAAGAGAACGGGTTTAAAATAAATGATGTTATCGATTATACTTCTGCCGAAGAAGAAGAATTGTTTCTTGAAGGTACCGGTAGTATTCTTATTGACAGGGTAAATAAAAAAGCATATTGCGCACTTTCTGAACGCGCAGACGAGGAGTTGTTTATAGAGTTCTGTGAAGATTTTGATTTTTTTCCGGTAATATTTACAGCGAATCAATCTGTAGACGGTAAAAGGCTACCTATATATCACACTAATGTAATGATGGCATTGGCAGAAAATTTTGTTGTTATCTGTGCGGACTCCATAGATGATAAAAAGGAAAGAAAGAATGTATTGGACCATCTTAAGAAAGATGGTAAAGAAATCATTACCATTACAGAACAGCAAATGCATCATTTTGCTGGTAATATGTTGCAGGTTTTAGGTGGTAATGATAAAAGATATATGGTTATGAGTTCGGCGGCATATCATAGTTTGACTAAAGATCAGATTGCTCAAATAGAGAAACACTGTGGTATTCTACATAGTTCTTTGCATACTATTGAAACCTGTGGAGGTGGTAGTGCCCGTTGTATGATGGCTGAAGTTTTTCTTCCTAAAGCATAATAATACGTGTTGGCCTATTGAAATATTTAAATTTAATAGGCTAACATTTGTTAACGGTATTTGCTATCTTCATAGAGATTGAAAGTTTTATCTATCAAAGATCTTTATGAGGTTAAGAGCAATTTATATTTTTTCGATATTTTCAATTTTAGGGTTGATATTCGTATCGGCGAATTCACCTAAGGTATCTGGTTATGAAATTGTAGAGAAAACAAAACTTCAAAATCAACAGGGTAATGAAGACTTCAACAAGATGATGGATGTGCTTACCCATCAACGATGTATGAATTGTCACCCTAGTGACCATATTCCTAAGCAAGGAGATGAGAGTCATCCGCACTATTTTGGTATGGCAAGAGGTGAAGATGACCATGGCTTTGAAGCTACTACTTGCAATACGTGTCATCAATCTGAAAATAATATGAATTCAGGGGTTCCTGGTGCACCACATTGGGCATTGGCGCCTGCCTCTATGGCTTGGGAAGGACTTACAAGAACTGAAATCGCAGAGCGTTTGTTGGACAAAAGTATGAACGGCAATAGAAGTCACGAAGATTTAATAAAACATATGACAGAAGATGACCTGGTGCTTTGGGCATGGGAACCTGGGGTAGACGCCGATGGAGAACAACGTACATTGCCACCGGTTTCAAAGGAAGATTTTAAAATAGCAGTTGAAAATTGGTTTGCTAACGGAGCGGTCATTCCTTCTAAATAAATAAACTTTATGAAAATTTCCATTACTGTAAACGGAGTAATAAAAGCTCTTGAAATAGCAGATGAAAATACGCCCTTACTTTGGGTAATTCGAGATACATTAAACTTAAAGGGTACAAAATTTGGCTGCGGAAAAGCGGCTTGTGGGGCTTGTACCTTACATGTAGATGGTGAGGCTGTTCGGTCTTGTTCCTATCCCGTTAAATTTGCTGAAGGTAAAGAAGTAACTACTATTGAAGGGTTGGGAGACAGAGAAAACCCACATCCTGTTCAACAAGCTTGGATAGAGGAGATTGTACCGCAATGTGGATATTGTCAACCTGGATTTATGATGGCAACGGCCGCATTGTTGAATAAAGTTCCTACACCAACAGATGAGGATATAGATAAGAATATTATCAATGTATGTCGCTGTGGCACCTATTACAGAATGCGAAAGGCGATACATAAGGCGGCGGAATTGCAAGCGGGTAAGGTTATGAACGAATCTAAAACCCTGTAATCAATGGCTGATAAAAGTAAAAAAAAAGTTTCTAGGCGTAAGTTTCTAGTACGTGGTGGATTGGGAACCATTGGTGTTGTAGCTATAGGTGCATATATTTTTAGAAACCCCATACGCCGACAGATTTTAGGAATGGTAAATTCTTTAGAGGCACCCTATACCGATAATACCGACAAGCCTATGGTTTGGTTCGAGGTTACATCTAATAATACTATTCTTTTACATTCTCCTAAAATGGAAATGGGTCAGGGTACGTTTACCGGTATTGCCCAAATGGCTGCCGATGAACTTTCTGTCACCATGAATCAGATAAAAGTGGTTCATGCAGCTTCTTCTACCGGTAATGTAGATAGTTTTGCTACTGGCGGTAGTACGTCTATTTCTGGATTATGGAAACCGCTCAGGGAGCTTGCTGCAATGTTAAGGGTTATGCTCTTAAAAGAGGCTGCACTTAAACTAAATATTGGGGTCGATGAACTCTCGGTAGCGGATGGAATAATATCGGGTAACGGCAAAACGCTGACATATGCTCAGGCAGCGGAAGGAGTAGAACAATGGGAAGTGCCAGATGCACCTGTTTTAAAAGATATAAAGGACTATAAGTATATTGGTCAGCCTATTGCTAGAGTAGATTTGGAAGCTAAGGTATATGGTGATCCTATTTTTGGTATGGATGCCGATATGCCGGGTATGCTCTATGGGGCAGTAGTTAGACCAACAAAAATTGGAGCTACCTTCGTTAGTGCAGATACGTCTGGAGCTGAAAATATGCCCGGGGTAATTAAAATAATCGTTGAAGATGACTTTGTAGGAGTTGTAGCCAATTCTATGATAGAGGCAGAGCATGCAAAAAATGCAATCAAGGTAACTTGGAATAGTATTGAGGATTTAGATACTACTGCCATAACCGAAATGATGACGGTCGGTAATGGTAATTCTACTATAATACAACAAAATGGAGCTGCTTTTGATGAGGATGATGAATTTGAAACCTTGGAATTTAGAAGTCCTATTGGGGCACATGCGCAAATTGAACCTAATGGTGTTGTAGCCTCGGTGGAATCGGATAACGCAATTATTAAAATTTCTACACAGGTAGTTAGTCTTACCAGAAAAGAAGTTGCCAAAAGGTTAGGTTTAGATACCGAACAAGTGAATATTGTGCCTACGTATTTAGGGGGTGGTTTTGGTAGAAGGTTACATACACCGCATGCAGTGCAAGCCGCGGTAATGTCTAAAGCTGTGGGTAAACCGGTAAAATACTTTTTCAGTAGAAAGGAAGAATTTCAGCATGATATGTTTCGCCCGCCAACACATCATATTATTAAAGGTAAATTAAATACGGATGGATTTTTAGATACGCTAGAGCATGAATTTGTGAGTGGTGATGTTGCTACAGATTCGGCATTGGTTCCAAATGTACTTACAAACTTTCTTGGTGCTGATGTTGGTGCCATACGGGGCGGATTCATACAATATACGGCCATACCTAATTTCAAGTCGGTTTATTGGCACGTTGAGCTGCCTTTTGCCACTAGCTGGTGGCGTAGCCTAGGTTTGTTGGCAAATACCTTTGCTATGGAAAGTTTTATTGATGAAATGGCGCTTAAAGGAAACAAAAATGCAGTCGATTTTAGGTTACAGCAAATCGGAGAGCAAGATATTGATGTTCGTTTAAAAAATGTTATTAAGGCAGCAGCTGAAAAAGCAAAATATTCAGAAGAGGTTGTAGAAGGTCGTGCTATGGGCTTTGCAGCGTCTATAGATGCAAATACCCCTTGTGCCCAAGTGGCTGAAGTTTCTATTGTCGATAATGAAATTAAAGTTCATAAAGTAACGGTTGCCATGGATCCTGGTTTGGCTGTAAATCCGGATCAAATTCGAGCGCAGTGCGAGGGTTGTGTTATTATGGGCATGAGTGCTGTACTTTATGAGCAAATGTTCGTTGAGAATGGCGAGTTGACTCCAACCATTTATGGTCCATATCAAATGGCATTGATGAAGAATGCCCCCAAAGAAATAGATGTGGTATTATTACAAAGAAAAGATACTCCAGGTGCTGTAGGGGAGCCTCCATTAGGACCTATTGGTGCTGCAATTGCCAATGCTGTTAGAAGATTAACGGGCGAACGCTTGACACAGTTGCCACTTAAACTTTCTACCGAATCATAATTTTAATAGGTAATCCCGTCACGCTTCCATCTTTTGTGAGTCCATAAATACAATTCAGGGTATTTTTCAATGACCTTTTCCAACTTATTGGCATATAAATCAATAATGTTCTGTTCGTTTAAAGTGGCTGCTTGGTTAACAATGTTCTCGAAGAAAAGCTCATAGGATCCGCGTTTTATTTTCTTTAGATAGGGAATGAATATTGCTGAATCTGTTTTCTTGGCTATTTTGGCAGCACCTGTAAAAAAGGAGGTTTGCTGATTAAAAAATATGGTTTGCTGCTTGCCGGATTTTCCTAACGGACTTTGATCGCCAATGACACAGTTCATGGAAACGATGTTGTTATTATTTAAATGAAGTAAATGGCGGTATCCTTCATTACTAGGAATACAATGAACATTAAAACGTTCTCGCATCAATATGAACAAATCGTTGAAATAGGTATTAGATAATGGTTTGTATAAAGTATTGCAGTTTACATTTAGAAATAAAGGTACTGTAGTAAGCCATTCCCAATTGCCTTGGTGTGCGGTGTACAGCATAATATTTTCATTGTTTTTTAGGTGATTGGTCAATAGGGATAGGTTGTTGATTTTAAACCTGTTTTGAACTTCATTTGGCTTAATGGTCAATAATTTAATCGCCTCAAAGAACATGTCGCAGAAATGCCTGTAAAATTTTTTTGCGATGCTGTTGATTTCTTTTTCTGTCTTGTCGGGGAACGCTACATGTAGATTTTTGCAGACTACTTTTTTTCGGTATCCAAGTACGTAGTACGTTAAGAAAAAAGTGATGTCAGATATGATGTATAATGCCCAAAAAGGTAAAATTGACAATACATAAAATGGAAAGAAACGTAAGTATTTCATCTTCAAAAAATTATGATAGTGATTGATGCTGCCTAAAAACGCTTACAATACTAGTCGTGAAAATAAAATGGATATTACTCTAAAGAATAAAAAAATAACTCTTTAGCTTAAAACTAATTTTGGTCGGTTTTAGCAATATTTCTGATCATGCCACCAAATATGAAATAGTGAAAAGGCACTATGCTATACCAATATAATCTACCGCGCAAACCACGTGGTCTAAAGGTAGCGGTTTGATGTAGTACGTTATTATCATCAATTTTAAATTCCAACCATGCTTCGCCAGGTAGTTTCATTTCGGCGAATAACAATAATCTTTTCGCTTTTTTGTCCGCAAGTAATACACGCCAAAAGTCAAGTGAATCACCCGCAAATATTTTGTCTGGATGTGTTCTGCCTCGTCTTAAACCAACACCGCCCCAAAGTTTATCTAAAAATCCCCTAATTTTCCATAACCAATTTCCATAGTACCATCCGGTTTCACCGCCAATGCTCCATATACGCTCTAGAACTTCCTCTGGTTGAGTAACTTGAAGTTGCTTGTAGTCTTTCAATACTCCATATTTTGGGACTTGTATATGTTTTTCAAGGTTGTCAAGAAAACGACCACTGATCATACTGTCTTTCCAACTGCTGATCACCAAGTTTTGTTCTATCTTTTTAAATGCTAAATCAATAGCTTCTTTGTAGGTATGTGGTTCAATGTTAAGTATATCCTGTAATCTGGTATCTTTTGCTATAACTTCTATTTTCATGCTATCTACCAGATTCAATGCCAATTTATATGATGTTGAGGTTACAAAGTATAACCAATATGAAGATAGTTTCGGAGTCATTACAGGTACGGTCCAAATCCAATTTTTGAATCCTCTGACTTCGGCATATTTATGCAACATTTCTTTATAAGTGAGTACATTTGGTCCGGCAATATCAAATGAATCGTTATATGTTTTTTCGTTTCCTAAAACTCCGGTTAAAAATGCGATAACATCACGAATGGCAATAGGTTGCGTTTTGGTTAATACCCATTTAGGAGTAATCATCACAGGTAGTTTTTCACATAAATCGCGAATAATTTCAAATGAAGAACTGCCTGACCCAACTATGATTCCTGCTCTTAAAACAGTTAGGTTAAAATCACCTTGGTAAAGAATATCTTCTACATTTTTTCTAGATTGTAAATGTTTTGAAAGTAGCTCGTCATTTACTATTCCACTTAAATAAATTACTTGTTCAATTTGAGTTTTAGAAACATACTTGTTGAAATTTTCCGCGGTTTTCGCCTCCATGTCATCAAAGTCTTGTGTAGAAGAACTCATGGAGTGAATTAGAAAGTATGCGGCATCAATATCTTGTGGAACTACATTATCTTTGGGGTCCTCTAGAAAATCAATTTCAATAACTTCAATTTGGCTTCTGGTTTCTTTATCTACAGAAAGTCTGGTTTCATCGCGTACCGCACAAACAATGTCATGACCCATTTCTAAAAGTTGAGGTAATAATCGCATACCTATATAACCATTGGCGCCTGTGAGTAGTATTTTCATAAATCTTCTATTGATGTTGGTGCATTATCAGCTTTGTAATCCATTATTTTTTTAAGGAATTTTTGTACCGCTTTTGTATCGGACTCCACTTTTATAAAATATTGGTCTTTGTAAATGGAGTACACTGAAGCCTGTCCTTTGTATATAGAAAGTTTATAATAGGGTATCACCAAGGCATAAGATTCTAATAAAGATCTAAAGCCAACAATAATCCCTTTTGGTCTCATTTCTATATTGCAGGTATTTCTGTTATTATCTAAAATCAGTAAATTTCGAATGTCGATACTGGTTTCTGTAATAATAAGTTTTGGGGAGCCTATACCGCCCAATGCCCATCTTTCTTTTAAAGTAAATGGCTTGCCCACTTCAGCGTCAATTTTCTTGGAAACCGATTTGTTGTTATAAGATACGTTTACGAGCATGTATGTTTTCTTACACTGTTTTCATTAAAGTTAACGAAATGCCGAATGAATGCCGCATCTGTTCATCTTAAAGCATAAAAAATGATTAATTTTGCAGCCTTAATTAAACGTTTTGGTGAATATTCAAGAGGTACTATCAGATAAAGTAAAAGAAGCGGTAAAATCTATTTTTGACAAGGAATTGCCAAATGTAGAATTTCAGCCTACACGTAAAGATTTTGAAGGAGATATCACTATTGTGGTATTCCCGATGTTGCGTGTAGTTAAGGGTAACCCTGTTCAAATTGGGGAGCAAATTGGTTCTTATTTACAAGAGCATGTAGAAGCTGTTGCAGGCTTTAACGTAATTAAAGGATTTTTGAATATCGTTATTGATGATAGTTATTATTTAAATTTCTTTACATCAATTACCTCCATTGATCAATACGGTTATGTAATAGAGTCCGATGATGCCGTTATGGTAGAATATTCTTCTCCAAATACCAATAAGCCTTTGCATTTAGGTCATATCCGAAATAATTTATTGGGCTATTCTGTTGCTGAAATTTTAAAGGCATCTGGTAAAAAAGTGTACAAGACCCAAATCATCAATGACAGAGGAATCCATATTTGTAAAAGTATGGTGGCTTGGCAGAAATTCGGAAATGGAGAAACACCGGAGTCTACAGGATTAAAAGGGGATAAGCTAGTTGGTAACTATTATGTAGCTTTTGATAAAGCATATAAAGAACAAATAGCGGAATTAGTAGCTAAAGGCACTGAGCAAAAAGTTGCCGAAAAAGAGGCTCCTATTTTATTGGAAGCCCAAGAAATGTTGTTGAAATGGGAATCTGGAGATGAAGAGACAGTTTCGCTTTGGAAAACCATGAACGGTTGGGTGTATAAAGGTTTTGATGTTACTTATAAAAACTTGGGCGTTGATTTTGATACCCTTTATTATGAAAGTGACACCTACCTTTTAGGAAAAGATGTTGTTGCGGAGGGATTGAAAAAAGGTGTTTTCTTTAAGAAGGACGACGGTAGTGTTTGGATAGATTTGACCGACGACGGATTGGATGAAAAAATTGTACTTCGTTCAGATGGTACTGCGGTTTACATGACCCAAGATATTGGTACGGCGATACAACGTGTTAAAGACCACCCAGATGTAAATGGTATGGTATATACCGTGGGTAACGAGCAAGATTATCACTTTAAAGTATTGTTTTTAATACTACAAAAACTCGGGTTTTCATGGTCTAATAAACTACATCACCTAAGTTACGGGATGGTAGATTTACCTAGCGGAAAAATGAAGAGTAGAGAGGGTACAGTTGTAGATGCCGATGATCTTATGGCAGATATGACCCAAACTGCTGCAAATATTTCTGAGGAACTAGGTAAGCTAGAAGATTATAATGAAGAAGAAAAGCAATCGCTTTATAAAATGATCGGTTTAGGAGCTTTAAAATATTACATATTAAAAGTAGATCCTAAAAAACGAATTTTGTTTGACCCAGAAGAGTCGGTAGATTTTCAAGGAAATACGGGTCCGTTTATTCAATATACCTACGCACGTATTCAGTCTATTTTAAGAAAGGCAGAAAGTATGGGGATTGATATTTCTAACGATGCCAAGGTTTCGGAATTACACGCGAAAGAAAAGGAACTGATCAAACAACTTCAAATATTCCCAGATACCATTCAATTAGCTGCAGATAATTTTAGTCCCGCTTTGATTGCCAATTATACATATGATCTGGTAAAGGAATTCAATTCTTTTTACCAACAGGTTTCCATATTAGGCGAGGCAGATGAGGCTAAAAAAGTTTTACGTGTTCAGTTGTCTAAAAAGGTTTCCGAAGTTATACAAGATGCTTTTAAGCTGTTGGGCGTAGAGGTGCCAGAACGTATGTAATACTAAAAACGTATTCGTACACTGGCATTCGGTGTTATGCCTAGAGATAATCTCTCAATGGTTTCAATTGTATTATCGTCTTGTAATCTGTAATAAGTGTTCAAGGTGTTCCGTCTGTTCGTAAAATTTAACACCGATGCTCCAAGTATTGCGTTTACGGTATCATTTATTTTAAGGGTGTAATTTGCAGAGGCATCTGCTCTAAAATACTCAGGTAGTCTGCTGCTGTTTGGTTCTTCATAATTGATTTGGGAAGGAAAAACAGTTTCATCTACTGGGTCGTTCTCATCTGGCTGGGTGAAAGGTTTTCCTGATTTATAATTTAAACCAACCCCTAATTTTAGATTTCCAATGGTGTAATTTCCTGCCACGGTTAACGAGTGCCTTACATCTAAATTATTTGGAAAAGTAGTTGGTGTCAAAATATCAAAAGTGTAGTCATTTTTATTGAAGGTGTAACTTAGCCAAGCGCTATAATCATTGTTCTTGGTATTAATTAAGAATTCGGCTCCCTTAACTACGTATGAGCCAATTTCGCCATCAAATTGATTCTGATTTTGGAAGCCTTGGGTGTAGACATTAATGCCATTGACTTCTTTGTAAAAACCGTCAATACCTATGTACAGTGTATTGGTATCGTAATTAAAACCTATTGAGCCCTGTTTACTTTTTGTAATGGGCAGATCCTTTCCGTCAGAAAGTATCCATCTTCTTTTTTCTATCCCTAGAAAGTTCTGTTCTAAATCTATAATCTGATTGGTAACCTGACTTTTATATTCCCCTAAAATTTCGGTTTTAAAATTTGGCATCAGTTCGTAACTGATGTTAATTCGTGGTTCAAAAATATACTCCTTAAATGTGTTTAGGTTTTCATAATAGTTAATTCTGCCACCTATGGTACCTTGTAATTTATCGTTCTCTGAGGCATACTGTATTTCTGAAAATAATGCATGTTGGCGAATTACCCCTTTTATGTTACTGGCAAATGGTGGTTGATTAAGGTTGGTGGTGTTTTCTATACCGGTTTCGGTAAATTCATAACCATTTGTCCAGTTTAAATTATCCCTTAATTTGTACGTGGTAGCCAATTTAAGGTTCGATTCTTTTACCAAGTTGTTTTGGGTTAAACGTTGAGCGTCATTATTGGAAATGGTGAGGGCATCTAGATCGTACTGCGTATAATAAGCACTTAGCACAGATGTGATTTTATTGGTCCACTCGCTTTGTAACTGTCCACCAATAGAAAAATTATCTTGATTTAAATTACTTCGGTCTGGTGCTGTAGCTTCATCTGTAGTTTCAAAATAATTTAAATTATTGCTCATGGTGATCATGCTGGTGCTTAACTTATGATCAGGATTAATTTCATGTATGAACTTGGTAGAGAAATCATAGAAATAAAACTCACTTTGGTTGTCCACTTCAGAGTCTTGAAAGGCTTTTTCTGAAAACGTGGTATAGGTTGGTGTGTTCAAAAAATCAGTATACGACCTACGTGCCGAAACTTGAATTGCAGATTTTTCACCGATAGGAATTTCACCAAAAATATCACCAGATATTAAATTAACGCCCGCTCCACCACTAAAGGTTAAAGGCAGTTCTTCCATCGATTTCATGCTCAAGGTACCGCTAACTCCTCCACCATACTTAGCTGAGGTTCCGTTTTTAATTATAGATACGTTTTCGGTAACATATGGATTGAAAGCTGATATTAAGCCAAAAAAGTGTCCGGTTTGATACATTTTTATGCCATCCCAAAGAATAAGGTTTTGGTCATTGGTTCCGCCTCGAATGTTAATGTCAGATACGGTTTCGTCAACACTTTTAATGCCTGGTAGCGCTTGTACCGTCTGTAAAATATCTGGTTCGCTAACACCTGGTAAAATGCCGAATTTTGAAGGATTTAGTTCAAAGCTGGCATTATTAAGTTTGTTTAACCCTGTAGTTAAAAATTGAGTAACAATAACCTCTTCCAATTCTTGGTAGCTAAGTGCCATAGCCACGGTTTTGCATTTAGAAGTTTTAATAAACTCTTTTGCTTTCATAAAAATGGGCTTATAGCCCAAATGTTTAATATGGATCAATGAATTTATTGGTACGTTGTCAAAACTGAACGAGCCGTTCTCTGTTGTTATGCCAGATATTTCAGAATCATAAATTTCAATGGTTGCACCGGGTATTGTGTTCTCTTCAAAATTATCAAAAACAAAACCGCATATAGAAATGGTAGTTGCTTTGGTTAAAGTGTAATAACGATCATTTAGTTTTTTGATGGTTATACCAGTAGCTTCACTAAGTTCCTTTAATATAACTTCAAGGGAATCTGAATTTGGCTTCGATACTTGTATTGCATTTACATCACCATCTGCAAAAGAGAATTTTACATTGTAGGTTTTTTCCAGTTCGGTTAGAACATTGCGCAACAACAAAGTGGTTTTAGGTTCACTTTGGGCATAGATGTTTCCACCGATAACCAGTAAAAACATAAAACCAATAAGAGTATTAAGGTGCTTTTTCTGCATAGAACAGCACTTTGTTCCCATCTAAGTTAAACTTAATTTGCAAAGGAACGCTTATACTTTTTAGGGCAAGTTCTAGATTTTCATTACTAAAAGTACCGGTAAAAAGTTGAGCGGTGTCAATATTTTCTGTTGTGATGTCAATATTATACTGCCTTTGAAGTTCATCTATTACATAGTGTAACGGTATGCTCTCAAAAGAACTTTCATTAGATAACCATGATGGCTCACCATTTACGGGAGCTTTGGACATGGTACTAGTTCCTGCGATGTTCAATATTGAATTGCCGGCAGGTAACTTGGTTTCTTCACCGTTGATAGTGACACTTACCAAACCTTCAAAACAGGTAACTTCAAAATATTCTTTTCTGTTTTCTACATTAAATTGTGTACCTAAAACGGTAACTAGCCCTTGTGAAGTTTTTACGGTAAATTTTTCTCCCTTAGCGACTTTAAAATAAGCTTCGCCGTTTAAGTCTACATTTCTATTGGAATCCCATTTTTTCTCGCTAAAAGTTAATTCTGAATCCGCGTTAAGTATTACTTCAGAATTATCGGGTAGGGTTATGGATTTGTTTTCTGCATATGAGGTGGAGAAAGATTCGTTCAGCGTACTTAAATAAAAGAACGATGCTGTTAGTAATACGGCAATAACTGCGGCAACACGTAGAAACTTTTTAAATGGCGATAACACAAAAACCTTTGGGGTTTCTACAGTTTTATGTTGTTCTATAGCATTCCAGGCTTTATCCATGTCAAAATCAGGTGACGCTAATTTTGACGAGGATTCCTTTATTTTTTTATATGTTTCGTAAGCCTCAGATTTCTTGAACTCCGCCAATTCGGCATCGGTCAATTCATCGTTTAGCCATTTTGCTAAGTAATTGTCTTGCATAATTTTAGCTTTCTCTCAGTATAACAACTATGTAGAGGAATACCCTACTTTTTTATTTTTTTATCAAGTATCAAGTAGTTGTGTTGTTTAATTGAAATGTATTTTTTTCACTAACTCACTAACCTATATCCCATCAATTTGCTCTCTTAAACTTTTTAATGCCAAATGCATCCTTTTTTCTATCGCTTTAACGCTTACACCTTCCATTTCGGCAATTTCTGCATATTTTTTTCCATCGATCCTATTCAATAAAAAAGTAGTACGTTGGTTTTCTGGTAAACTATTTAAGGCATTGTCCAATTTATCCTTAAACTGATTTTCCTCCATAATAAATTCAGGAGATTCATTGGTAGTCTTTAATGTTGCATCCGCATACTTTAAACGTACTTTTTCTGCTTTAATAACATTTAAGTACAAATTATTGGCTACCGTGTATAAATAAGATTTGGCTTTTTCTGGGGTAACTTTAGCACAATTCTCCCATAGTTTTACAAATGCTTCTTGTACGGCATCATTTGCTTTTTCCTCATTACCAAATTTGTAATAAATATAATTGAAGATGGTTTTAGACGTTTCATTAAAAACCTTCTTATAAACCAACTCTTCGCAAACGTTTAAATGTTTTTCCGTTTTCAATTATTTGCTTTTTACCAAAGATATTTGAAAAAAATCAAAAAAGGAGGTAGGGTATTTTTAAAGTCGGTTGTTTTAGAAGCATAATAACAAACAATACCAAGTCATTATGAAAAAGATTTTTAATTATGCAATGTACGTTAGCCTACTAGCCATTGCATTTAGTTTTACCGCTTGTCAAGATGAGTTTGAAGAAATTAATACGGACGAAGAGCCACAGGCAATAACTGCAAGTTCTGCAACGGCAGATCTAATACAGCGTACTAGTTCAAATGATGGTTCTGGTGATAACATTGTTGATGGTACTAGCTGCTTTGAAATTAATTTTCCATATACCGTTAAGGTTAACGGTGTTGAATTGACCATTGATTCTGAAGAGGATATAGATCAGGTAGAAGAAATTTTTGATAGTATTGATGATGATGAAAATCTATTGGATATAATTTTCCCAATTACCGTTACAGCTGGTGATTTTACTGAGATTACCATTAATGGATTAGAAGATTTACGTGATTTGGCTGCAGACTGTAAAGAAGGTGGTGAAGATGATGATATAGAGTGTATAGATTTTGTGTACCCCATGACCATGTTCACATTTAATGTAAACCTAGAACAGACGAGTTCTGTTGAGGTATCTAGTGATCGTGAGTTACGCTTGTTCTTTAAAGAATTAGGCGATGATAGTTTGGTGAGTTTCGATTTTCCGGTAACACTACAACTTTATGATGAGACAACTATTGTTGTTGAAAGTAATCAAGAATTGGCTATTGCTATTGAAAACGCAAAAGACACCTGTGATGAAGATGACGATGATGATTATAATGATGATGATTTTAATGAAGATGATTTTAAGGAAGAACTTGTTGAATGTGTATGGTTCGTAACCGATATGATCAGAAATGATGTTGATCAGACGCCTCAATACGTAAATTATATATTAAACTTTAAGGAAGACGGTACCGTAGTAACCGGTTTTAGAGGAGCAACAACGGTTGAAGGTACATGGACCAGTACGGTAGGTGATGATGGTGCTAAACTTACTATTGATTTTGAATCTAGTACAGATTTTAACCTAGAGTGGACTGTCTACGATTTAGGTGATGATCAAATTAAGTTGTACAACGATGCAAGCAACAGAATCATAATGAAACAATTCTGTGAAGAAGACTTGCAAGAATTGACTCTTGAAAATCTAAGAGAGACTTTAAATGACTGTTCTTGGGTTATAAAAAGGTTGAAGGATAACGGTGATCATATCAATAGATTGTTAGGTGGTGAGTTTGAGTTTCAAGCAGAGGGTGTAATTACACTTACAAACCAAACCACTGTAACCCAAGGTACTTGGGAAATAACAACAAATGCAGAAGGTCGTTTTGTAGTAGCCATTTCTATGGGTGATGAAGGTGCCGTGAGTTTTGAGTGGTTGTTGACAGATTTAAAAGATCGTATTATCAAATTCAACGTTGAAGAAACTTTTTATGAATTGGTAATTGTCAAAAAATGTATTGATGATGAAGATGAGGAAGATATCACCTTCATTAAGAACATATTTGATAATACTGCTTGGGATGTAGCTTACTTCGCAGAAAATAATGATGAGTCTACAGTACTTTATGCAGATGTAAAGTTATACATGGAAAATGATGGAACCTTAGAAGTAAGAAACGTAAACGGAGATGTGTTCAGTACCGGAAATTGGTTCGTGTACAGAAACACCTTTACCGGTAACTTAGAAATGCTTGTTTCCTTTGAAACGGGTAGTAATTACCTGCCGTTGGCCAATGATTATCAGATTCTAGAGATAGATGAAATGAGAATAGAGCTGAAACATGAGAATGAAACAGGTTTATATGATCATTTGGTCTTAGAAAGATCGTAAGAATAGAGCATCCAGAAATATACCGTCAACAGTAAAGAGTTGGGCCTCGTTGGCGGTATTGATGGAAGTTTTATAACAGGAATTTATGAAAATGTAATTCCTTTTTTGCCCCACAACTAAGTTAAGAGCATCCATTTTAGTATGGGTGCTCTTTTGTTTTGTATATTTTGTGGCACTTGCTACGGAATTAGCATTGATATTATTAAATTTGTAGCCCCTTAAAAAAGAAAAGAATGTTCGATAATTTAAGCGATAAGCTAGATAAGGCTTTACATGTACTAAAAGGTCATGGTCAAATTACAGAAATTAATGTTGCGGAGACTACTAAAGAAGTACGCCGTGCCTTATTGGATGCCGATGTTAACTTTAAAATTGCCAAGGAATTTACCAATAGGGTAAAAGAGAAGGCATTGGGGCAAAACGTATTAACGACCTTACAACCAGGTCAGTTAATGGTGAAAATTGTAAAAGATGAACTTACCCAGTTAATGGGAGGTGAATCGGAGGGTATTAATCTATCTGGTAATCCCTCGGTAATATTAATGTCGGGTTTACAGGGTTCTGGTAAAACTACCTTTTCTGGTAAACTTGCCAATTTCTTAAAAACAAAGAAATCTAAAAAGCCGTTATTGGTTGCTTGTGATGTATACCGTCCGGCGGCAATTGATCAGTTGCACGTTGTTGGTGATCAGATAGGGGTTCCTGTTTATTCAGATAGAGATAATACTGATCCCGTAGCTATTGCAAAAGCTGGTATTGCCAAGGCTAAAGCAGACGGAAACAATGTTGTAATTATAGATACCGCAGGTCGTTTAGCGGTAGATGATAAGATGATGGCAGAGATATCTGAAATTCACAAGGCCATTGAACCTCAAGAGACTTTGTTCGTTGTAGATTCTATGACGGGTCAAGATGCTGTTAATACGGCAAAAGCCTTCAACGATATCTTAAATTTTGACGGTGTTATCTTAACGAAATTGGATGGTGATACCCGTGGTGGTGCAGCTATTTCTATTAAATCTGTGGTAGATAAGCCAATTAAGTTTATTGGTACAGGTGAGAAGATGGAAGCTATAGATGTTTTTCATCCATCACGTATGGCAGACCGTATTTTGGGTATGGGTGATGTTATTTCACTTGTGGAAAGAGCCCAAGAGCAGTTTGATGAAGAAGAGGCTAGAAAGATCCAGAAGAAAATTGCCAAGAATAAATTCGGATTCGATGATTTCCTGAGCCAAATTCAGCAAATCAAGAAAATGGGTAATATGAAAGACCTTATGGGGATGATTCCTGGTGCAGGAAAAGCCTTAAAAGGTTTGGATATTGATGATGACGCCTTTAAACATATTGAAGCGATCATTTATTCAATGACCCCAGATGAGCGTTCAACACCATCTAAATTAAATGCCAGTAGAAAAAAACGTATTGCAAAAGGTTCTGGTAGAGAAGTTCAAGAAATCAATCAGTTGTTGAAGCAGTTTGATCAAATGAGCAAGATGATGAAAATGATGCAAGGCGGTGGCGGTAAGAAGATGATGCAGATGATGGGTGCCATGAAAGGAATGAAATAATAAGCGAACAACACAACTTAAAAAGAGACGGATATGGAATTATTGGATGGTAAAAAAGTATCCAATCAAATAAAGGAAGAAATCAAGGCAGAGGTCGCCAAGATGAAAGAACGTGGTGAAAAGGTGCCACATTTAGCTGCAATAATTGTTGGTAGTGACGGCGCTAGTTTAACCTACGTAGGTAGTAAAGTGCGTTCTTGCGAGCGTATTGGGTTTGAATCTACGTTGATTCAGATGCCAAGTACCACTTCTGAGCAAGAATTATTGAACAAGATCAAAGAATTGAATGTTGAAGATGATATTGATGGTTTTATTGTTCAATTACCCTTACCTGAGCAGATAGATACCCAAAAGGTAATTATGGCCGTAGATCCAGATAAGGATGTAGACGGATTCCACCCTACCAATTTTGGTAAAATGGCTTTGGATATGAGTACGTTCATACCTGCTACTCCGTTCGGTATTCTTGAATTATTGGAACGCTACAAAGTAGATACAAAAGGTAAACATACCGTAGTTATTGGCCGTAGTCATATTGTAGGTAGACCAATGAGTATTTTAATGGGTAGAAAAGGTTGGCCTGGTAACTCTACCGTAACCCTTACCCATAGTCATACAAAAAACATTACACAGATCATTTCTCAAGCAGATATTGTTATTTCTGCATTGGGAGTTCCGAATTTCTTAAAAGCGGAAATGGTAAAAGACGATGCCGTTGTAATTGATGTGGGTATTACTAGAGTTCCAGATGAAACAAAAGAAAAAGGATACTACATTACCGGTGATGTTGATTTTGAAAATGTCAGTAAAAAAGCATCATACATTACTCCGGTACCTGGTGGAGTTGGTCCTATGACCATTGCAATGCTATTGAAAAATACATTGTTGGCTCGTGAGAGACATAGAAGTAGAAACTAGTATTTATAAAATTGATTAAAAGCCTTGCAATAGTATTGTGAGGCTTTTTTTATGCCGGTAATTTCTTGATAGTTACTCCGGTTTCGGTAGTGTCGTTTGGCACTAAGATGTCTATGTCATTACTGTCATCATAATCACAGCTTGCTAGTACGGTAATAGAAATTACTGTCAACAGGGCGTAAAATAGTTTTTTCATAGCATTAGATTTAGGTTGAATGAAAAAGGGCGTGTATTTAAAACGTTGAAATTTTAGTCTTGGTATTTGATGTGATTAGAGAATGCTGTACCTTTTGTGAAACATTTGTCCTTATGAGAAAAATTCTATTCGTTCTAGTGGTCGTTGGTTTTATTATGGGTTGTGAAGAACCTAAGTTGGAGCATAAAACATCCATCAAAGTAAGTTATTCCGTTGAGGTGGATTCCTTGGCAAAAGATGGGCGTTTGCTACTTATGCTATCTTCAGATGATAGTAACGAGCCAAGGTTTCAAATTAATGACGGACTCAATACGCAACTTATCTTTGGTATGAACGTGGAGAATTGGGCAAAAGATTCTGTTGTCACTTTCAATGAATCTGTATTTGGTTATCCGTATGAAAGTTTAAAAGAAGTGCCGCCAGGGGAATATAATGTGCAAGCGCTTTTACATGTGTATGAAACTTTTAATCTCTCAACCGGACATACAGTCAAATTGCCCATGGATAATGGAGAAGGACAACAATGGAATAAATCACCAGGTAATTTATATAGTAAACCATTTAAAATTAGGGTGGCCAGTAACGGATTTGAAAATGTATCGGTCAATTTAGATCAAGTGATTGCGCCAATTGAAGAGCCAAAAGATACCGAGTGGATAAAACATATTAAGGTGAAATCAGAAAAGTTATCCGATTTCTGGGGAAGAGATATATATTTAGGAGCACATGTGTTATTGCCAAAAGGGTTTGAAGAACATCCGGAAGCTAAATATCCTTTAATGATTTTTCACGGTCATTTTCCTTCTGATTTTGGCGGATTCAGAACTACACCTCCAGATCCTAACTTAAAACCAGAATATTCCGAACGCTTTAGTTTAGAAGGCTATAATATTATTCAACAACAAGAAGCCTACGATTTTTATAAACGATGGAACGAACCAGATTTTCCAAGATTTATTGTAATTCAAATTCAACATCCTACGCCATATTACGATGATTCTTATGCGGTGAATTCTGCAAGTCAAGGTCCCTATGGTGATGCTATAACTTATGAACTGATTCCTGAAATCGAAAAGCAGTTTAGGGGAATGGGAGAAGGTTGGTCTCGTTTTCTATATGGTGGTTCAACCGGTGGTTGGGAAGCCTTAGCGGTTCAGGTAAAATACCCAGATGA
This sequence comes from Maribacter litoralis, assembly GCF_902506355.1. Taxonomy (NCBI): domain Bacteria; kingdom Pseudomonadati; phylum Bacteroidota; class Flavobacteriia; order Flavobacteriales; family Flavobacteriaceae; genus Maribacter; species Maribacter litoralis. The sequence goes on from NZ_LR733271.1 coordinate 2,595,317, forward strand.
ATATAATGGTTGCTTTGCGGCATGCCCAGATCCCATAGATTTTAGGGCATATACCTTAACCAATATTTATGAGGATGAAAACGCATACTTTTACCCAAGTGCCCATAAAAAATTAGAAGTACCGTCGCATAGAGATTACTTAGGTCAAATACAATCTACCTTACGGCAGGGCAATCATTTGGAGTTGGTTTTGGGAGATAAATCTAGATCGGGCCAACAATGGGATATTTGGGAAGCTACGTATTCACCACAAGGTGAGGATGGATACCCAGAAAGAATATGGGATAAAATGACCGGAGACATCGACCATGATGTTGCGGCATACTGGAAAGAGAACTATGATTTGCGGCATATTCTGGAGCGCGATTGGGATAAACTGGGGGAGAACTTAAAGGGTAAAATTCATATTTACTGCGGAGATATGGATAATTATTATCTGAATAACGCAGTATACCTCATGGAAGATTTCTTGGAAAGTACCACGGATCCATATTATGAAGGTGAAGTAAAATATGGTGACAGAGATGAACATTGCTGGAACGGCGATCCAGATCAACCAAACGCTATTACTCGCTTAAGATATAATACGATGTATGTACCAAAGATTATGGAACGTATAGAAAAAAGTGCACCTAATGGGGCTGATTTAACGAGTTGGAGGTATAAGTAGGAGTAGTGGTTTTAAAAAATATCAATGTCACTTCGAGTGAATTTTGAGGCATAAAAAATTAGTATCGAGAAGCATCTTAGGATGCAATGATGCTTGTTGATTTTTAAAATATGTATAATAATTATAGTATAAAGATTTAATGAAATACAGAAGATTTGGTCGTACAGATTGGCAAGTAAGTGAAGTAGGATACGGAATGTGGGGAATGGCAGGTTGGACAGCCAGTGACGATGCACAGTCAGCAAAATCCTTGGACTTGGCCGTTGAAAACGGAGTTAATTTCTTTGATACCGCTTGGGGATATGGAGAAGGTCATAGTGAGGAGTTACTTGGAGAGTTGGTAAAAAGACATCCTTCTAAAAAGTTGTATACGGCAAGTAAAATTCCACCAAAAAACTTCCAATGGCCAGCAAAACCTGAATATGCTTTTGAGGATTCTTATCCTACAGAACATATTATGGAATACACCCATAAGACTTTAAAGAATTTAAGGCTGGAGCAAATAAACCTTATGCAATTTCATACTTGGGATGATGTTTGGAGTGAACGAGAAGAATGGGAACGTGCTATCGAAGATTTGAAAACTTCGGGTAAGATAGCAGCAATGGGCATTAGTATGAACCGTTGGGAACCTGAAAATGGTATAAAAGCTCTAAAAACAGGATTGCTAGATGCTGTACAAGTCATTTACAACATATTCGATCAAGCACCAATAGATAACTTGTTTCCGCTCTGTAAAGAGCTAGATATTGCAACCATTGCACGTGTACCTTTCGATGAAGGAACATTGACCGGAAACATCACCAAAGAAACCACATTCCCTGAAGGTGACTGGCGAGGTACCTATTTCGTTCCTGAGAATTTAATTTCTTCGGTAGAACATGCCGATGCTTTAAGACCGCTAGTGCCTGAAGGTATGACCATGGCAGAGATGGCACTTCGTTTTATACTAATGAACGATAATGTGGGTACTACCATACCGGGTATGCGTAAGCAACGTAATGTATTAGCGAATACTGCAACAAGTGACGGTAACGGTTTGCCTGCAGAACTATATGAAGAATTAAAAAAGCATCGTTGGGATAGGGAACCTACTTCTTGGTCTCAGTAGTATTTAAAAAGGTTTGAACTAAAAAATCGTAATGTTGTTTTTTAGTTTGAAAATCAAGGCTAATAACCGAAAAAACGAAAAGGTATAATTTAATACCTTTGCAAACAATATGAAATACCCACTAGAAAACTTAACGGACACTGAATTTGAAAAACTAGTTGCATTAATTTGTAGCGAGATTTTAGGAACAGGAACTGTGGTTTTTACTGATGGGAAAGATGGAGGAAGGGATGCTAAATTTTATGGAAGAGCAAATAATTTTCCAAGCAAATCAGAACCTTGGAATGGTAAAATTGTAATTCAAGCAAAACATACGGATAAAGTTAATGCAAGTTGCTCGGAAAGCCCTTTTCAAACAATTTTAAAAAAGAGTGTTTTACCAGCAATAAAGAAACTAAAAACTGATAAAAAGATTGAGTTCTACTTACTATTTACAAATAGAAAGCTTTCCGGTATTCAAGATGCAAAAATCGAAGATATTTTTGATGAAAAAACTGAAATTGTAAATAGATTAATTGGATTAGAAACTATTGAACTTTGGTTAGAGCAATATCCAAGTATTGTAAAAACTTTAAATCTTAATAAACTTTTACTTCCTCTAAGTTTTAACGAAAATGATTTAAAAGAAATAATAAATTCCTTTAGTAAAGTAGATAAGAAAAAAGGTGATTTACCTAAAATACCCAAAAGGGATATTGAAAAGAAAAATAAGCTAAATAATTTAAGTAAGGATTATTTTAATAATGTAATTACAAGAAACCTTTTATATTTAGAACAAATCAGAGAATTTTTAACAAATCCAATTAATGCTGAGTATTTAGGAAAGTATGAAAATACGATTGATGATATTAATGAAGAAATTGTAGTTCATAGAGAGGAATTTGACAAGTTTGATTTAATCTTTAGTTATTTATACAAGTTTATTGTTGAAAATAATTCTGAATTAAATTCTAATAGAAGTTTAGTTCGCCTATTCTTGCATTATATGTATTATAACTGTGACATTGGAATTAATGAATAAGTTATGCTAACACCAACAAAACATACGAACATTAAATATTCTGTAATTTATATTGCAGGCAAAGTTTTGGGCTTTCTAAAAAAGGAAACCTTAATAAAATATGAAGATTTAAAAGAAATGTTAGTAAGTGAAATTGGAGTAAATGCAAAAAACAATATCGATTATTCTTTAACCTTTTTGTTTTCTATTGGCAAAATAGAATACATAAAAAACATTGACGCGATTACGTTAATCAACGACAATAATGAAGATTAGTAAAATATATTCTAATAAAAATTTTAAGAATATTGAATTTAGTGAAAAATTCAATGCTGTTGTTGCGTTCATTGAAAGTGATAAGAAAGATGATACACATAATTTAGGTAAAACTTCGTTAATTAGAGTTATTGATTTTTTACTCTTATCAAGTTATAATAAGAATACAGATAAACTATTAGGTAACAATCTTTTTATAGGTCAAGATTTTTACGGAGAATTAAAACTAAATAGCGGTAAATATTTAGTCATTAAACGCTCTATAAATACTGCTACTAAAATATCTTTTAAACTAAATAACTCAAAATTAGATAGTTTTAAATTTGATATTGATTGGGATGAAGAATTAACATTAAAGAAAGCAAAAGCAAAATTAAATCAATACTTAGATTTCAATGTATTACCAAATTGGGATTATAGAAAATCAATAACCTATTTTTTAAGAAGTCAACAAGACTATTTAGATGTTTTTAAATTGAATAAATTTAAGGGTAAACACAAAGATTGGAAACCTTTTGTTTTTGATTTGCTTGGATTTAATGGAACACTAATTTTAGAGAAATTAGAGATTGAAGAAGAAATAGATGATTTAAAGAAAAAAATTCAAACTTTAAGATTAGAAGCTCAAATAGATACGTCGGAAAAAGACAGATTAGAAGGGCTTTTAGAAATAAAAAAAATTGAACTTTTGGAGAATAAAAACCAAATAGACAAATTCAATTTTTTTAAAGAAGATATTCATACAAACAAACAACTTGTTGAAGAAATAGATTTAAAACTTCAAGCATTCAATACTGATAGGTATAGAATTTCATATGAAATTAATAAAATAGAATCTTCACTATCTGAAATAAATGATGATATTGACAAAAAGGAGATTAATAGTCTTTTTGAAGAAGTGAATTTGTATTATCCTGAGCAATTAAAAAAGGAATATGAGGATTTAATTAATTTTCAAAAATCATTAACTACAGAACGCAAAGAATATCTTACTGAAACTTTGAGTTTGTTAAAACTTGATTATACCAAATTAAACGAAGACATTAAAGAGCTTGAATCTCAAAAAAGCGATTTATTGTCTTTATTAACAGAAAAAGATAGTTATTTTAAATTTAAAGAATACCAGAAAAAAACAATTGGTATTGAAGTTGAAATAGAGCGCATTAAAGACAAATTAAAAGCAATAGACAGCACTTTAATTTTAGAAAACAATATTAAAGACAAGCGAGAAATAATAAATGATAAAATTGCGGAATTAAAGAAATCTTTAACTGCAAGAAAACACTCTAACATTAATAAAATTTTTAACTCAATAATAAAAGAAATTTTAGATACAAATGCTCTAATTTCATTGAAGTTAAATAAGCAAGGGAATGTTGAGTTTAATGCTGATTACCAAAACAAAACAGATTTATTAAAAACTTCTGAATCACAAGGAACAACGTATAAAAAATTACTTTGCGTTGCATTTGACTTGTCTTTATTAATTAATTATTCTGATAAATCATTCTACAAATTCGTATATCACGATGGAGTTTTAGAAGGCTTAGACGATAGAATTAAAATTAGATACATTAATTTAATAAAAGATTTCTGTGAGGAATATAACTTACAATATATAGTAACTTTAATTGATTCTGACTTACCGAAAGATAAGCTAGATTTGATTGAAGAAACAGATATTTGTTTAAGATTGAACGATAAAGAGAACTCTGGAAAGTTATTTTTAAATAGTTTTTAAAAAAAACAAGATGCTATTTAATCTCTGAAGATAATATCATAGCGATTAACTTAAATTCTTTCCTTTATTAGAGTCTTAATTTAAATGATTTAGCTTAAACATATTAAAATTTACTAATATGTTTTTTTTGAACTTGTAAATTACTTCGCAAATAACTGCCCCATATCTTTAAAAGCTTTAAACTCTAAAGCATTGCCCGCTGGGTCATAAAAAAACATGGTAGCTTGCTCACCTACTTTACCTGCAAAACGCACATAAGGCTCAATGACAAATTTCACGCCTTTGGATTTTAATTCTTCTGAAAAACTTTGAAAGGTATCCCAAGGTAAAACTACCCCATAATGCGGTACGGGTACATCATGACCATCAACGGGGTTGTGGTGTACGCTTTCAGTTTCTGATTTAGGCTTGTAGTGTATCACCAATTGATGCCCGAATAAATTAAAATCTACCCAGTGGTCGCTACTGCGACCTTCTTCGCAATTCAAAATTTCTCTATAAAATGTTCTGCATTCCGCTAAGTTGTGTACAGGAATGGCAATGTGAAAAGGTGTAACGTTTTGCATGTTCAATTGTTTCTTAATGCTGAAATTAACTCTTTTTTGCTCATTTTCGAACGTCCTTCTATGCCAATTTTCTTCGCTTGCTCGTAAAGCTCATCTTTTGTTCTGTCTTCATAAGTGGAAGCTTTACCACCTTTCTTGCCTGCATTGTCGGTATTCGCAATTCGTGCGGCCTTTTCTTTACTGTAGCCCTTGTCTACCAATGCTTCGTATTGCTCTTCGTTTTTTATTTGGGGTATATCATTTGATTTTGCCATTTTTTATTTTAAAAATAAAAAATTAATAGCCTGGCAATGTGCTGTATACCTTTAGATATTACTCCGCTAAAAAAGAAATGATCTTGTTGTTGACCTCATCCTGGTGCATAGAGTGTCCAAATCCTTCAGTGCTAACGAGCTCACTTCCTTTCCAATGTTTATGTACATCTACAGAAGCGTGGTACGGAGCGATTTTATCAAACTTGTCATGAAAAAGCAATCCTTTTTTGTTGTTATGCTCAACGAACTTGGCACTTGAAAATTCTTCTGTTGTAAAGTTGAATTTTTCTTGAATAAACTGGTTAAGTGCAGAAATCACTTTGTTGTTTAAACCTAGTAAACTTTTGTAATGAGCCATTATCTCATGAAACTCAGATGGCGAACCTATAGTTACCATTTTTTCTAAGATATTATTGGGGTTTTTGTATTCATTGTACAAAATGGTCATACCTCCCATAGAATGGCCAATAGCTATCGTTGGTTTGTATTTTAATAGCATGGCTTGTACTTGTTTTGCATATAATGGTGCATGTAATATTTTACCCGTAGAATAGCCATGGGCAGGAGCATCAAAAGCAATAATATTGTAATCTTCTTTTTGTAATTTTTCAATGAGTTTATGCCACCTCCAAGTATTGCTTTCCCAACCATGTACCAACAAAACGGTCTCTTTAGCACCTACCCAATTATATACTTGTATTTTATGCTCACCTACGGTAACGACTTCTAGCTTGGCAGTATCCAAATATTCTTTTTGATTGGGTAAAATCCTGCCTTTACGTACGGTGGCAAATACGATAAAAGCCTTGTAGGCTGCTTTTTTCGAAGAAAACCAAACAAGTATATTAAAATATAGACCGTATAATTTTGGTATAAGTTTTTGAAGAAATGCGGGCACGTAATAGTATTTAGAAATTAATAAGTAATTGGGGGGTGGTAATTATAACCTCAACTGGGGTACTATTAATCCCAGCCGATCATCATATATTTTACTTTGGCATTATCAGGTATTTGAACCTCTTCTATATTATTGTTTGCATTGTATCTAAGACTTTCAGGTAGCTCTTTTTTGTCTATGGTAAAATAGAGGTCACTGTCTTTTAACAATACAACCACATTGTTAAGCGAGGTTATAATCTTTTTTATGGCGTAGTTCTCCCGTATTTCTTTAAATGTGCTCAGTTTAGAGATTCCCTTGTCCGTTACAAATCTATCATCATTAATAAGTACATTCTGTATGGTGGCAATGCTATCGTTGTTTGGTGTAAGGGTCAATAGTAAAGCACCTCCTTTCTCGTAAATTTTGATTTTGCTGGCACCATTGCCAAAGTTCAGTTTTACGGTATCTTGTACAACGGAGTCTTTTTCAAATATCAGTTCTATATCTCTGGCAAGGCTCTCTTTTGATAGTTTGCCAACCTGATCGCCAGATATTTGAAAATCATTGCTCTGCTCATCGGTACAACTTATCAATAGACCACAGCAAATCATTAAAATAAGGGTATATCTTAATTTCATAATTTATCTCATCACTTTTTTTAATACTCCCAATACACCTCTTATAAAAGTAGCGCTTGTTAAAACCTTAATAACAGGGTTCTGTCTTGTGCTGGCCCTTCTGGTGGTTTTGCGCGCAGCTGGTTTGTTCTTTTCTTTTTCCGCCAATTTTTCGGCAGTTTCTATTTTTTTGTTCAGTATTTCATAGGCACTTTCCCTGTCTATTACTTCACCATATTTCTTCACTAAAGATGATCTATCAACAACTTCATCCAATTCATTTTTAGTCAATACATCCATACGGCTCATTGGTGCGCGTAATAACGTTGCCGCTAGTGGTGTGGGTCTTCCTTTTTCATCTAGGGCAGATATCAATGCCTCGCCTATACCCAAAGAGGTAAGTACTTCTTTGGTATCGTAATAATCAGATTCAGGATAGTTCTCTGCCGTCAATTTAATGGCTTTTCTGTCCCTTGCCGTAAATGCTCTTAAGGCATGTTGTACTTTTAGACCTAATTGCGACAGTACATCGTTTGGTACATCTGTTGGGTTTTGGGTTACAAAATACAACCCGATTCCTTTTGAACGAATCAGTTTAACAATACTTTCTATTTGATCTAACAAGGCTTTTGAAGCTTCCTTGAAAATTAGGTGGGCTTCATCTATAAATAGTATTAATTCTGGTTTATCGCTATCACCTTGCTCAGGGAAGGTATCATATATTTCGGCTAACAAGCTCAACATAAAAGTTGAAAATAACTTAGGTCTGTCTTGAATATCGGTTAATCGTAAGATATTGATATACCCTTTTCCTTCTTCGTTTATGCGGGTGAGGTCATTGACATCAAAAGACTTTTCACCAAAAAACATTTCTGCACCTTGCTGTTCTAATTCAATAATTTTTCTAAGAATGGCACCTGTAGAACTTGTTGAAATTCTACCATATTCTTTAGTGAACTCAGCTTTGCCTGCTCCCGTAGCATATTGTAATACTTTTTTAAAATCCTTTAAATCTAAAAGAGGCATTTTTTGGTCGTCGCAATATTTGAATACGACCGACACTATACCTGATTGTGTTTCTGATAGGTCAAGAATTCTTGATAATAATACAGGACCAAATTCAGAAACCGTAGCTCTTAACTTAACACCGTCTTGTTCAGATAGTGAAAGTATTTCTACCGGAAAGCTACTGGCCTCAAAAGGGAAGCCGATTTTTTCATGGCGCTCGTCTATTTTTGCATGCCCGGGACTAGGTTGTGCCAATCCGCTCAAATCACCTTTTAAATCCATCAACATTACTGGTATGCCCTTGTCAGATAAATTTTCTGCCAATACCTGCAATGTCTTTGTTTTACCCGTACCAGTAGCACCTGCAATAAGCCCGTGCCTGTTCAATGTTTTCAAAGGTATTTTTACGAAGGCATTTTTTACGGCTTCACCATGTAACATGGCCGCACCCATATTTATATAATCACCCTTGGTAGCATATCCTTTTTCTATATGTTCAAAAAACTCTTCGGTACCGGCCATTTTCTATATTTTCGATAAAAATAGGGCATTTTTCACCAAACCAAAAAACTACATCACCCTTAAATATCACTACTTTTTAACATTTGATGTGCGAACTGTACTGGTCTGAGTACAGAATTTACCGATGCGTTCTTACTGTATAATTTGTGAACTAAAGCGTATCTTTGCCGAATGAAAAATGAGGAGGTACTGGAGAAAGTGAATAAAGGGGTGTATTTGCCTTTAATGGAAGAGTTTTATACCATACAGGGCGAAGGATTCCATAAGGGAACCGCAGCTTATTTTATTCGTGTTGGCGGGTGCGATGTAGGTTGCCATTGGTGCGATGTTAAGGAAAGCTGGAATGCTGAAACTCATCCACCTACAGCAATTGAGCATATTGTGGAGAATGCCGCTACATATTCAGATACCATTGTTATTACCGGTGGTGAGCCATTAATGTGGGACATGAACCCCATTACCAAAGCATTAAAGGAAAAAGGACTAAAAACGCATATTGAAACATCTGGTGCCTATACCTTATCTGGCGATTGGGATTGGATCTGCCTTTCACCTAAGAAAAACAAACTGCCAGAAGGTAGAATATATGACGAGGCACATGAGCTTAAAGTCATTGTATACAATAAACACGATTTAATCTTTGCCGAAGAGCAAGCCGCAAAAACAAATTCAAATTGTATTTTGTACCTACAGCCCGAATGGAGCGTGAGAGATAAGGTGGTGCCTATGATCGTAGATTATGTAATGAACAACCCTAAGTGGAAAGTGTCATTGCAAACACATAAATACCTTAATATTCCTTAAGAATTTCAGCTTATTGGCGACCGCCATTTGCACGTATATCCAACAAGCATTCTGTGTCTAAACCAGCAGTTGCCGCACCTTTAGCGGTATTTTGCTGTAATAGGCTTAGCACCGTTGCACCAGATAATGTACAACCCGATTTTATACCGTCTTCATATTGGGTAACAGAATTTGTATAAAGTGATTTGCCCGATGAGCCCCCAAACTGTAATTCTGCTCGCATTAGGCAGCCAGCTTGGTTACAATGATTATCATCTACTAATTGACCGTCTTCGTTTTCAGATTGCGATTGGTGGTCGTTGACCATATCCGTACCCAAATCTACCAACCCGAACAAGTGTCCGAATTCATGGTTTAAGGTGGTCGTCTCCACATCGCTCACATTGATGGATGCACTTAAACTGGCCAATTCCCTAACGGTAACCTCATGGATGATCATAGACGTATTGCGGTAAACCGCACCAAGGGTTACTAAACCTCCGTCAAGATCATCACCTTCAGCAGGTGCATCGGCAAAGTAAATGTATATCGCCAATGTACTGCCAGAATTAAAAACGGTTCTATTCGAGGTTTCTAAATCTGCAATTTCCTGCAGTGTTAGTTCGTCTTCGGACGGACTAGGTAATTCGTTATAGACCAGTTCTATTTCTTCTTTGAACGTATGTTCTTTTAGATAATCTGTAAACTGGGTCATTGCAGTTTCGGTGGGCTCAAAACCGGTAACATATGCTATTTCTATTAAAAGCTTGTCGAAATTATCGTTTGAAAGTATGTCATTGGCAGAATCTCCCGTTGCCAAAAGGTTGGCGCTTTTATCTACTTGTGCGGTAGTATTATCGGCATCATCATCAGAAGAACTTTTAGAGCAAGAAATACTACATATTAAAATGCCTAATAGTAAAAAGCTTTTGAACTTGGTCATAATAGTATTTATATGAATAGGATAACGTAAAAAAAGACTGCCTATTATTTCATATGAGTTAATCTTGCTAAATAGTCGTAATGTTCCCCTTCCATTACAAGTTCACATGTTAAATTACTATAGTTAGCTGCTCTTTGTAAGGTGTTGTAGTCTACATAAAGCCAAGGAAATGAGGTGCTTTTTTCGTTTTTGTATTCCATGCTAAAACTTACTTCGCCGTAGTACTCAACATGATCGGGAATCCAGTAGCCGCCATCTTCATCATTTTCAAACATATAAATGATATCGCTGGAGTCTAAAAGAATTTGAGCGCCTTGTTCTAATAGCGATTTCAGCTTGGAGAAAAACGCTTCTAATCCGGCTAAGGTACCTGCTAGTCCTACACCGTTCATTAAAATTAATATCGTATCGAATTTTTCACCATCAAACGTTAAGAGTTTTGAGTGTACGGTATTGTTGAGTCCGCGTAATTTACTGACTTCAATAGCTCCTTTTGATGCATCTAATCCGGTTACGGTTAGTCCTTTTTCCTGTAAATATAGACCATGGCTGCCAGCACCGCAACCAACATCTAGAATCTTTCCTTTGCATAATTGCAGTGCCTTTTGCTCTATTTTGGGCATTTCTTTAAAATTCCGGAACATATATGGTATTGGTAAAACATCTTCTTCATCAAGAGAGGAATACGTAATGATGTCTTCGGAATAATTACCGTGTTGATAGTCTAAAAGAGCCGTGCCTAAAATGTCTTTATTCAAAATTCTAGTATTTCTAGATACAAAAGTCTCGCTTTTTGGTACTACTTTCCTAGTTTTGAAGAATTAATTTTAGAGATGGAAGAGGTTTTGCGTCAATTGCCCAAAAAGGCAAGAGAGAAATATACTGAAAATAAAAAGTTCTTTGTCAAGCTAAGAAAAAAGCCGCCTAAAGATTTGGACTATACCATGCAAGAACTTCATGAGGCGGAGTTTGAACGTACCGATTGCCTAACCTGTGCCAATTGCTGTAAAACAACAGGACCACTTTTTACAAATGCCGATGTAGAACGTATTTCAAAATCTTTCCGTATGAAGCCGCAAAAATTTATTGAAACCTATTTACGTATAGATGAGGAGAACGACTATGTCTTGCAACAAGTGCCGTGTACTTTCTTAGGTGCCGATAATTATTGCTCTATTTACGATGTACGCCCCAAGGCATGCAGAGAGTTTCCACATACAGACCGAAAGAAGTTTCAGCAAATTAGTAACCTAACCCTTAAAAACGTAGCTATTTGTCCTGCGGCTTTTAATATAGTGGAGGAAATGAAGAAGCGGATAAAGTAAAAGCTATTATTTAAATATGCTCTTTAAATGTTGGGAGTAGTTAGATAAACATAAAGAATTTCATATTGAAAATCGAAGTAAAAAATCATAGAATAAAATGTTACACATGCATGAGACCATCAACCACTTGTGTCTGCAAGCATATTAGTCCTCTGAAGACTAAAACTCGTTTTATCATTTTAATGCACCCCAAAGAGTACAAAAAAGAAAGAAACGGTACGGGGCATATGACACAATTGCAACTTGAAAATTCAGAGATTATAGTGGGTGTCGATTTTAGCGATAATGATCGTGTAAATGAAATATTGACCAAAAAAGAGCAAAGCTCTTTTTTGCTGTACCCCGGGAAAGACAATTTTAATCTATCTCAAAGAAATGGTTCTGAAATGAATACCTTTCTGGGTAATAGCCCTTTTATTTTTATTCTAGATGGTACGTGGCCCTGTGCCCGTAAAATGCTAAAGCTAAGTACGAACTTGCAAAAATTGAAGAGACTTAGTTTTAATAACAGTATAGAATCAAAGTTCATTTTTAAGCAACAACCGAAATCGCTATGTCTAAGTACTATTGAGTCGGTCTTTACGGTATTAAATTTACTTAAGAAAGGTGGAGTGGAAGAGTGTGATACGACGGATTTCTTAATTCCTTTTGAGAAAATGATTGCCCATCAACTCGATTATATTATAAATCCAAATAATAAAAACGACAGTTCTGCTCCGATCAAAGAGATTCTTCCCAAGAAAAAGTATAAAACCAATACTGAAAGAAATGTTGTTTTTGAGTTGGGATAAAATTTGATTTTTAATACAGTCAATTTGGGTAGGTATTAAAATTATTCATATTTGTTGAAGTATTTTTTAGCACTGTTATCAACATAGAGAAAGAAATTATGCTAAAATAATTTTTACTGAATTTGAAAATTAACTAGATTACAAGTAGATACCATTTTTTAAAAACATCTTATTCTTGAGCATTATAAAAAGTTTTTTTGGATTCAATAATCAAAAAAGAGATTTTGTTTTGGATTATTTCAAAGTGCAAATCGAAAAGCAGGGTATGAAAATTGATTCCATAGACGAAACTGAACTTATCTATATTTCCAAAGGCGATATAAATTTAAAAGTAAGTTTAGACAACATAAGGGTGGTTTATGAACGAGAGTATGATAAGTCAGTTATTACAGGTTTTGTAAAATCGATTTTAAATTATTCTTTAGAAATGCCTGAGCATTGGTCTGATGTTAAAGAGAGGATATTTGTTTCATTATTTACTTCAGAATACGATTACCAAGATTTTATAAACTTTGAATTTTCTCAAAAAGTAAATAAAATATATACTTATAGGGAGAATGACCTTTTTTTTTGGGTGACTTATGAAAACTTAAAAAAATGGAATATTTCTGAAAAAAAATTAGTTGAGCAAGCTCAGCAAAATGGAGATAGAATTTTATCAGCTACTAAAATAGTATATGATACCATAGAAGACAGAAAATTAGGTATGCTTGAATCTCCTGAAAATGAAAATCTGAAAGCGGCTCTTCTGTTAGCTCCCTCAATGAAAGAAAGGATTGTAAAAGATTTCAGCTTTCCGTTTTATGCCGTAATTCCGGTACGAGATTTTTGCTATGTATTTTCAGAACATGATTTTGAATTCTTTTCACAGCGTATAGGGCAAGTAGTGGTAGAGGAATATGAGCAATCTGCATATCCATTTACACCTGAGTTATTAAGATTTTCAGAAGTAGGTGTTGAAACTGTTGGTATATATAGCGAACTGTAGTTTATGTATTTGATAATTAATTGATTAGATGAAACTTAAATTTATATCATCAATATTTCTTTCCTTTTTAATCGGATTATATATTGCATTCCATATGACCTTATTTTCAGGAATAACTCCATTTTTAGATACTATTCTTTTGGTTATTGTTGTTTTGCTATTGGTATGGAATTTAGTTTTGATTTTTAAACAGCAGGACAAGCCACTAAAGTTTATTCAATTATCAATTTTGGTTTTTGTAATACTAATAGCTTTCTATTTTGCAAAGATGGAGTTGGAATCTCTAGCATAAGAAAACCTAAGAATGTACTTTAAACTAATGCAACATTCAGACCAGAGGATTAAATGCCAGATCAATATTTGACTAGCTCAAAATTAGCGGTGACCTACCCATAGTTTGCAAGTTTTAGACCGTATATACTAAATAAACTTTAAGTTTGACATTTCTGAAAATTAATTATTTTACGAGTAATATCAATAAAAGTTTATTATATTGATTGATTGTTTGCGAATTTGTCAGAATTTACATATTTAATTAATAATGCTTTAATTAGGTGATGTAATTCTATTTGCATATAAATAACTTAAAATACACTTTCATTTTATGGAACAGATTATAACCTATTTTGAATCGATACCTGCCGCACACCGGTCTTTAATTTTGGTTGGTGGTATAACTTTTTTCTGGATATTAGAAGGTATTGTCCCCTTATTCAATGGTGCTTATAATAAATGGAAGCATTCGGTGCCTAATTTCTTTTTTACGCTGACCACTATAATTGTAAATTTTCCGTTGGCTTTCTTCCTCTTAAAAACATCGGATTGGGCCGTTGACAATGATTTCGGTATCATTAATTGGTTGCCAGAAATGCCTTTGTGGGCATATGTATTTTTAGGTGTTGCTTTGCTTGATTTAATAGGTGCTTATTTGGCACATTTGGTAGAGCACCGTGTAAAACCATTGTGGATGGTGCATTTGGTACATCATACCGATCATAATGTAGATACGACCACAGCCAATAGACATCATCCGTTAGAAAGTATTATTCGTTATTTATTTACCTTACTAGGCGTTTTTATTGTTGGTGCCCCAATAGGAATCATAATGTTGTACCAAAGTCTTTCTGTAGTATTGTCTCAATTTAACCATGCGAATATAAAACTGCCAAAAGGTTTGGACAAAGCAATTAGTTGGGTGATTATTTCCCCTGATATGCACAAAGTACATCATCATTATGTATTGCCGTATACAGATAGCAATTACGGAAATATTTTTTCTTGGTGGGATCGTTTATTCGGCACCTACATGCATTTGGATCGTGAAAAAATAATCTACGGTGTAGATACGTTCCCCGATGAGGTAGCGAACGGTAAAATTGGTCCGTTGTTAAAATATCCTTTTGTAGGATACAGAAAACCAACCACCGATGGTAGTAATTTGGCAGATATTGTCAATGAGCAGCATTTAGTAAAGTAGATACTTTGCCCTTATCTTTTTAAATTTTTCTATATCACCTTGCCAACTTGCTTTTATTTCGGCATTGGTGGCGCCGGCTTCAATTTGCTTTTGCAATCTGTCATTACCTGCGTGTTTGGTAAAACCACTAGTTAGAAAGAATTTACTTTTATCTACGGAATGTGTATAGGCATCTATAATGTATTCCATGGTCATCTGGTTCATTCGCTTAGTATTGGAAAGGTCTTTGCCATAACACAGTTTTCCTTCTTCTTTAGGGTATTTTGAACCAAAATTGGGTTTTGGTGTATAGGAGAAATCGTAAGCAGTGGAATCTAAAAAAGAAGCACCATATCGCTGAAATTGATACTCCGTACCACGACCGGCATTGATGTTTGTGCCTTCAAACAGGCCCAAGCTAGGGTATAGGGTAATTGAGGTGTCGTTTGGTAAGTTCGGCGAAGGGCGAATAGGTAAGCTATAAAAGCGATCATGCGACCAGTGTTCTAGAGGAATTACGGTCAAATCTGCTTTTTTATCACCCTCTAACCACATTTCTCCATTGATCATGTTGGCATATTCGCCAATGGTCATACCATATACCAGAGGTATCTGGGTCATGCCAAGAAAAGAAGTATGTTCGGCTTCCATGGTAGGTCCGTCAATATAATGTCCGTTGGGGTTTGGGCGGTCCAATACTAAAACGGGTATTCCTTTTTCGGCACAGGCTTCCATAACCAATTGCAATGTTGAAATGTACGTGTAAAAGCGTACGCCCACATCTTGTATATCGAACAATATCAGATCTAAGCCTTCTAATTGTTCTTGAGTCGGTTTTCTGTTCTTTCCGTGTAATGATATTAATTCTAGTCCCGTTTTGGTGTCGGTACTATTTTTTACATGTTCACCGGCATCGAAATTACCCCTAAACCCATGTTCTGGTGCAAAAACCTGTTTAATGTCAACATCTAAAGAAAGAAGACTGTCTACCAAGTGGGTGTACCCATCGGGTTTAAAAATGACGCTTGTTTGGTTGGCGACAATGGCTATTTTTTTGTCTTTTAATAAAGGTAAGTACGCTTTGGTTCGGTTGGCCGCCACCACAATTTCTTTTTCTTGTACTTTAATTTTTGGCTCGTCTTGGGTTGGTGAGTTGTTGGCTACTACTTTGGTATCGTTTCCACAGGTAGCCAATACCAAAAACCATAATAAAACTGTACTTTTGAAATTGGATAAAAATAACATCATTTGAATCTAGAATATTTTATCGCCAAACGGCTTATAAAGGGTAAGGAGCATAAAATTAGTATTTCCGCACCAATAATAAAAATAGCCATTGCCGCAATTGCCATTGGGGTGATCATGATGTTGATTGCTATTGCTACCGGTTTGGGTTTAAAAGAGAAAATACGTGAAAAAGTAACTGCTTTTAACGGTCACGTACAAATTTATAATTACGATAATAATAATTCTGAGGTATCTGTAGTTCCGGTAAGCACACAACAAGAGTTCTATCCAGAATTTAAAATGGTAGACGGGGTACGTCATATTCAAGCAGTAGCTACCAAGGCCGGTATCATTAGAACTGAAGATACCTTTGAAGGTATTATAGCCAAAGGCGTAGGTAAAGATTATAACTGGGAACCATTCGATGAATTTCTGATCGATGGTGTGCTGCCTGATTATTCGGGTGATTTGAATTCTGATGTGCTCATTTCTAAAATTATGGCGAACCGACTAAATTTTAAGGTGGGCGATTCGTTTTTTACTTTTTTTCTAAGGGATGATGCTCCGGATAAAATTCCAAACCAAAGAAAATTTACCATAACCGGCATTTTTGATAGTGGTTTTGAGGAGATAGACGGACTCTATATTTTTACCGACATTCGTCATATTCAACGCATGAACAAGTGGGAAGAAACAGAGGTTGGTAACTTTGAGATATTCTTGAACAGTTTTGATGATATTGACCAAAAAGCGAATGAAATCTATGGGCAAACTGTATCTAGTTTAGATACAAAATCCATAAAGGATAAATATTACAAGATTTTTGAATGGATAGGGTTATTCGATTTTAACATTGCCCTTATTATTGGTATAATGATTATAGTGGGTGGTATTAATATGATTACGGCACTATTGGTACTTATTTTAGAACGAACCCCAATGATCGGAATTTTGAAGGCTTTGGGTACTAATAATTGGAGTATTCGCAAAGTCTTTTTATATAATGCCGCTTACCTTATTGCCGTTGGCTTGTTCTGGGGTAATTTAATTGGTTTGGGCATAATTTTTCTTCAAGATCAGTTTCGTTGGTTCAAGTTTCCAAATCCTAAGGAATATTACATTGAATACATTCCGGTGAGTATAGATCTATGGATTATTCTTCTTTTAAATGCAGGTGTATTGTTGTTATGTTTGTTGATGTTGTTGATACCGTCGTATATAATTACGAGAATTACACCGGTGAAGGCCATTAGATTCGAGTAGTGTAATTTTCATAAGCTTATTGTGTAATTCATCTTTGATTACCCCTCTTTTTGGTAAATTTGATGTAAAACAGATCACATGCATCAAAAGTTACTTCTTACCCTATTTGCTGTGCTTTTATTGACGGGAGTCAATGCGCAGAAACTTTCAAAAAACGAGAAAAGGATTGTAAAATCCATTGAACAGAATAATGCCGAAGCCATTTCATTTTTAGAGAAAGTTGTAAATATCAATAGTGGTACTCTTAATCTAAAAGGTGTAGAAAAGGTGGGAAAGGAATTTGCAACTGCTTTTACTGATATTGGTTTTGAAAGTACTTGGATTCCTATGCCCGAAGAAATGAACAGGGCGGGTCATTTATTTGCCGAAGTGAAAGGAACTAAGGGTAAGAAATTATTGTTGATCGGTCATTTAGATACTGTGTTTGAAGAAGATAGTCCGTTCCAGACTTTTGAGATGGTGAACGATTCTATTGCACATGCGCCTGGTGGTAATGATATGAAAGGGGGTAATGTAATAGTACTCTATGCGTTAAAGGCTTTACAGCAAAACGGATTATTGGATGATGCCCAGATCATAGTTGCCTTTACAGGAGACGAAGAAAGTACGGGAAGTCCTTTAGAGAAAAGTAGGCACGATTTAATAGAAGCGGCAAAAAGAAGTGATATTGGTTTGGGTTTTGAAAATTCAACGGGTTTCAACTATGCTACCGTCGCCCGTAGAGGTTCTTCTGGATGGAAGGTTGAGGTAGAAGGAAAAAGAGCCCATTCTTCAGGCATTTTTAGCGATGATACTGGTGCAGGTGCCATTTTTGAAATGTCTAGAATCTTGAACGGTTTTTATACCGATGTAAAAGGTGAAGATTTGTTGACCTTTAATCCTGGTACATTGGTCGGTGGTACTTTTGTGGAATTCGATGAAATGAGCAGTAAAGGAACCGTGTTTGGAAAAACAAATGTGGTTGCACAAAAAGCGGAAGTGCGAGGTGGATTACGTTTTATTTCCGAAGAACAAAAAGAACGTGCTCGCGAGAAAATGAGAGCGATAGTAGCCGATAATTTGCCGCAGACATCTGCAACGGTAACTTTTAAGGATAGTTACCCGGCAATGCAACCTACGGAAGGTAATAAGGCTTTACTTGAAAAATTAAATGAGGTGAGTTTAGATCTTAAACAAGGTGAGGTATTAGCATATGATCCTGGTAAAAGAGGTGCTGCAGATACGTCTTTTGTAGCTGAATATGTAGACTGTTTAGACGGGTTGGGTACCATGGGAAATGCTGCACACACCCCTGAAGAAACGGTAAACTTGAATACTATTGAGGCATTGACAAAGAGAACGGCATTATTAATTTATAGATTGATAAATGAGTAATATGACAACATTAAAACATAAGGATCACGAAGTTAAAATCGAAATAGGTGAGTTGGTGGGCTATCGAGTAGACGGTCATGAGTTTATGCACCAAAAAGGAAACCCGGGTTGGCGTAGTGTAGATACTGAAATGTTCCCTTTGATCGGACCAACGAACGAAGCCGATTTTAAAGTAAAGACTCCTAAAGGATTTGCTGTTCAAGATCAGCATGGTCTATTGCGTGAAATGGAATATGAGTTGACGGAGCATACTGCTTCTAAAGCAGTGTTCTCAAAAAAATATACAGCCAATACCACGGTGTTAAACTCGAAATACCCTGCGAAGTCTACCGCTGAGAAATTAAGCTGGCCCTATGATTTTGAGTTTGTAAAAACCTTTAAATTGACCGGTGATGCTTTAGAGGTTACGTTTACTATTTCGGGTGAAGAGGGTATGCCTTTTATGTTGGGCTATCACCCTGCATTTATGTTGCATTCTAAAAACGCCATTATTTCTACCACTAGTCAAAACATTACCATTCCTGAAGTTATGGCAGTAGGGAGTAGGGCGCTACAGGTGCCTAAGATAGATACGATTACCTTAAAGGATGAGAAATCCATTCAAATAACATCTGAAGGCTTTAGCCATTTTATGTTGTGGACAGAAGTGCCAAATATGGTGTGTATTGAGCCCATAACATTCTATCCATATGCCGTAGCACAAGAAAACCTAGCGGAAGGTTTTACGAGGCTTAAAAAGGAACCGGCTGTTTTTAAAGTGGTGTTGAAACCTATGTAGTTTTAAAATCACCAGTGTATGTGTTACGATGTAAAAACGAGCTTAGAGGCACAATTAAAACGTGCTCAGCGAAACCAAGATTTAAAGGCAATAGAGGAAATTGTAGAAAAATTGGGACCGTTGACAGACTTGCCGCTTCATCATGCATCGGGGTTTACGCATCCAGAGGTGTTGATTTACACCAATGAAGACCCGTGGTATCCAATTGTGGCTACGTGGGGACTTATTCCCCATTGGGTGAACACGGTTGAGCAGCAAAAGAAAATTTGGAATAGTACATTGAATGCCCGGGTCGAAACCATATTTGAAAAACCTGCGTTTAGAGATGCCGCACATGAAAAAAGATGTATTTTTTATGTGGACGGGTTTTATGAGCATCACCATTTTAATAATAACACCTATCCTTTTTTTATTCATCCAAAGAACAAAAAACCTTTGGCACTTGCAGCTTTGTGGTCTAAATGGCAACATCCAGAGCATGGTGGTACTATTAATTCATTTTCAATTGTAACCACATTAGGAAATGGTATGATGGCAAAAATTCACAACAACCCTAAATTGAAAGAGCCACGAATGCCTTTACTGTTATCCGAAGAAATGGAAGAAAGGTGGCTTTCATCAAACACAACTATTGAAAAGCAAATAGAGGAAGTATTAAATTCCACCAATGACATCGCCTTAAAAGCCCATACCGTTGGCAAACTTCGAGGTAAGAATTATTTGGGCAATACGGAGTCTATTTGTAATGAAGTTGAATACGCTGAGCTAGATGCCGAAAAACTAAATTTATAAAAATGGCTTATAGCGAGTATCTGGCAGATAGGGTAAGACCAAGGTTAAAAGGAAAAGGTCTGGTTGAAGAGAAGAAAATGATGGGCGGACTCACATTCATGGTCAATGGTAAAATGTGTTTGGGTATCATGTTCGATAAGAAAACCGAAGAAGATAAATTAATGGTTAGGGTGGGTAAATTGAATTATGAAGAATTATTGCACAAACCCGGTAGTACCCCAATGGATTTTACAGGTAAACCCTTGCGAGGTTTTTTATTTATTGGTCCTGACGGATTTGACCATGAAGACGATCTTGATTTTTGGGTAGTAAAAGCGTTGGAGTTTAACAAGCTTTTAAATGCATGAGCTATTGGTTTCAAAATACGCATTCATGCCCTTTATAATGATTAAATTTACGGCGTGAAAAACATTTTTCCTTTTCTGGATTGGATTTCATCCTACAAAAAAGCCAACTTTATTAAAGATTTGTTGGCAGGTATTACCGTGGGTATCGTATTGGTGCCCCAAGGGATGGCCTACGCAATGATTGCGGGTCTTCCTCCGGTTCATGGTTTATATGCATCGTTGTTTCCTGTGCTCACCTATGCACTTTTAGGTACTTCAAGAAAAATTGCTGTTGGTCCTGTTGCGATGGATTCGTTATTGGTTGCGGTAGGTTTGGGAACCCTTGCTATTACAGGAGTTGAAAATTACATTAAAATGGTGGTGGTTCTTGCCTTTATGGTAGGTGCAATTCAATTTTTGTTAGGGGTGCTTCGTATGGGTTTTTTAGTCAACTTTCTTTCTAAACCCGTCATCAGCGGTTTTACTTCAGCTGCAGCCATTATCATTGTTTTCAGTCAAATGAAACATTTATTGGGTATTTCGGTGGTTGGCAGTAATAGAATTTATGAGACCATAATCAATATTTTTTATAAGCTAGGTGAGATAAATTATGTTGATTTCGGTATCGGCCTAGTTGGTATCGCATTATTACTTGGTTTTAAAAAATGGACAAAAAACATACCCGGAATATTAATAATCGTAGTATTGGGTATTTTGGCAGTTTACTCTTTTCAATTGGAATCTTTTGGGATAAAATTGGTGGGTAATGTGCCCAGTGGGTTGCCTTCTTTTATTATGCCGTCATTGAATATCGATGATATAGAGCAATTGGCACCTATTGCCATTGCCTTGGCACTGGTGGGGTATTTAGAAGCCATTTCCATCGGTAAGGCAATAGAAGATAAAACGGGAGAAGATACCATTAAGGCCAACCAAGAATTAATTGCCCTAGGTTCTGCGAATATTGTCGGGTCTTTTTTTCAAGGATATCCGGTAACGGCAAGTTTTTCTAGATCGGCTATTAGCTTTGATGCGGGTACAAAAACGAATTTAAGTGCAATTTTTAGTGTGATTTTGGTAGTGCTGACACTGTTGTTTTTAACTCCCCTGTTCCAATACCTCCCTAATGCTATATTGGCGAGTATCATAATGGTATCGGTAGTAAAACTTATCGATATTAAGTACTTTAAATATTTATGGCAGAATAGAAAAGATGAATTTTTTGTGATGTTGGTCACCTTTTTGATTACACTGTTTATTGGTATAACACAAGGTATATTAATAGGTGTTCTATGTTCTCTTTTATTAATGGTATATAGAACCTCTAAACCACATTTTGTGGAGATCGGTAACATTGGCAATTCAGATTATTATAAAAACGTAATACGTTTTGCAGATGAGGTCGTGGTACGTAATGACCTCTTGATCGTAAGGTTTGATTCTCAGTTATATTTTGGTAATTCTGCTTATTTTAAAAAGCAGTTGTTAAAGCACATAAAGGCAAAAGGTCCAGAGTTAAAGGGAATTATCTTGAATGCGGAGTCAATAAATTATATTGATGCAACAGCAGCAGATATGTTGACAAAATTAATACATGATATTCGGGAACGTGAGTTGCAGTTCTACATTGCGGGAGCTATAGGTCCTACAAGAGATATCATATTCAGTACGGGAATTATAAAGGAATTACAGCGAGAATTTTTATTCGTAAAAACAAAAGAGGCGGTTGATTTTTTCGATGACCCCAATGAGGTATCGTTGCTGGCAGCAAAGGTGGCTTACGAAAATAGTAGAATGGCGAAAATGAATAATGTCAAAAAATAATATTTCTTGTACCTTAAGGCTGAAGAAGTAGATAGAAAATTTTAAAAATTAAGACATATGAACATAGAACAGATATATACAGGATGTTTAGCTCAGGGAGCATATTATATTGAGAGTGATGGTGAAGTGGCAATTATTGATCCGTTGCGCGAGGTGACTCCGTATTTACAAAGGGCAGAGAACGATAAAGCTAAGATTAAGTATATATTTGAAACTCATTTTCATGCCGATTTTGTGAGTGGGCACGTTACCCTTTCAAAGGAAACAGGGGCTCCAATAATTTATGGTCCTACGGCCAGCCCAAGTTTTGATGCAATAATAGCGGAAGACGGACAAGAATTTAAATTAGGAAAGCTGACTATTAAAGTATTACATACCCCTGGGCATACCATGGAAAGTACTACGTATTTATTACGCGATGAAAATGATAAGGATTATGCGATTTTCTCTGGTGATACTTTGTTCTTAGGGGATGTGGGCAGACCCGATCTTGCTCAGAAATCGGCTGATATGACGCAAGAGCAATTAGCAGGTACGTTGTTCGATAGCTTGCGTACTAAAATAATGCCCTTGTCAGACGATGTTATTGTATACCCTGCACATGGTGCCGGTTCTGCATGCGGTAAAAATATGATGAAGGAAACTGTAGACAGTTTGGGTAATCAAAAGAAAATGAATTATGCCTTAAGGGCAGATATGACCAAGGAAGAGTTCATAAAAGAGGTAACCGATGGTTTGTTGCCTCCACCTAAATATTTTCCTTTAAATGTAAAAATGAACAAGGAAGGTTACGAAGATATAGGCGAAGTGCTTAATCGTGGTAATGTTGAGCTTTCTCCAGATGAATTTGAAAAAGCCGCTAACGATACTGAAGCATTGGTATTAGATGTTAGACATCAAGACGAGTACGTTAAGGGTCATATTCCAAGGTCAATATTTATAGGGTTAAACGGTGATTTTGCTCCTTGGGTGGGAGACTTGATCGCCGATACCAAACAACCATTGTTATTGGTTGTACCAGAGGGTAAAGAAGAGGAAGCCATCACTAGATTATCGCGTGTAGGTTTTGATGCTGCAATAGGATATTTAAAGGGCGGAATTGATGCTTGGAAAACAGCAGGAAAAGAAATAGACCAAATAAATTCGATCACGGCATCCGAAGCAAAAACTTTAATAGATAAAGGCAATGCGGTTTTTGATGTTCGTAAAGATGGGGAGTACCAAAGTGAGCATTTGGTAGGTGCCGTGCATACACCTTTAAGCGAGTTGAATAAACATTTGGGTGAATTTCCTGAGAAGGGAGATTTCTTGGTGCACTGTGCTGGTGGTTATCGTTCGGTAATTGCATCTTCAATCCTTAAAAGCAGAGGTATTCATAATCTAATCGATGTAAAAGGTGGATACGGAGCCTTAAAAAATGAGGATTTGGAGAAGACAGATTATGTTTGCCCAACGACTTTATAGTTGAAAAACAGCATTTGGATTTTTTCTTAAATAACTTTCTACAATACGCTGGGTTTCCAGCGTATTTTTTTGTGGTGTAATGAACATCTCTAGATCTTCCATTTGAGAAATGGGCAGTTCGTGAGGTGCAAACCCGTAACCGGCGTAGTTGTTTTCTTTGATGACTACAAATCCGTTTTCATCCATAGTTCTTCCCTTGGTCTTTATCACAAGCGTAGAAGCAACCTCTTTTATACTTTGAAGGGCATTATGAACGCGCTGGTTGTATTCCTCCACCATTTTCAAATCTGAGCAAATACCAATACACTGCTTAATTTTATAGTGGGAACATACAACCACATTTTCTTGTAAATGACAGTACTTGGGGCACAACTCAAAAGTACTGCACAGGTTTTCCAAATATTGCCTGGCTTCGGTGGGACTATAGCAAATAGCAATAGGACTTGGAGTCATTTTTATTTTATTGAATGCAAGATGAATTATCCCGTTACGATCTACATACGTAAATATGCCGTATTGCTGTATTGACCTTTTCTGCGCACTATTGTATTTAGGGTAGTAATGTTTAATCTCTGCCGATTCTTTTAAAAGAGCAATGAGCTCATTACCGGTTTCTTCATAATCTAAAGATGCGGTTTCACCACAAAGCACCAATTCTTTGGTTTTTTTATCATAGAAATGACCTAGGACCCTTTTTTTAATATTCTTGGCTTTGCCTACATAAATTATTTTGCCCTTATGGTCTTTAAAATAATATACACCGGGAGTACTGGGTAATTTTAAGAATTCCTCTTTGGGTAAACCAGGTGGTAAAGTAGCTTCTTGAGATTTTGCGTTCAAGAATTGCTTAAAAACCGTTTCGGCATTTTCTGCCCTTAACAATTTATGGAACAAAAGTACGGTAGCGTGTGCATCGCCTCTAGCACGGTGTCTGTCGGTTAACGGTATGCCCAAAGCCGTGGTTAATTTTCCTAAGCTATATGAGTTATAGCCGGGTAATAGTTTTCGAGATAACCGTACCGTACATAATTTCTTTCTAGAGAAATCATGACCGAGTAATTTAAACTCGTTTTTGATGACGTTGTAGTCAAAATTGACGCTATGGGCTACAAAAATGGTGTCTTTGGTAATGGCTTCGATTTGCGGTATAATTTCCTCTAGTAGCGGCGCATTTCGAACCATGTCATTGTCAATACCGGTAAGACCGGTTATGAATGCGGGAATCTCACATTCTGGGTTAACTAAAGAGGTAAATTCATCTACCACCTCATGACCGTCATATTTAAAAATAGAAATTTCCGTAATTCTATTTCCTTTTATGCCGTTTCCGGTAGTTTCTATGTCAATTATCGTATACAAAAAGTGAGGAATAACTTATCGGTACAAAGTTAGTTCAAAATGAATTAGTAAGACTTGTTGTTTAGCAGCATAAAAGAGATAGGTCTATTGGAATAGGAGTAATTCACTGCTGTAAAGCTGGGGTAATGTTATATGGGGAGGTCAGTGGTAATATTGTGTAATGGAGACAGATAATTTTAGATGATTTACATCTAGTATTAACTGGAACTTTAAGGTAAGTTATACCTTATGATGTGTCGGTTATTTATTCTGGGAATTGATAACGGCTACATCTGTTTTTTGAGTATCTAAATTTTCATTTAATAAGTCGGTCTCAACATTCTCGCGCACTACGTAATCAGAAACTAGGTCGTAGTCTTTACCGCAAGAAGATAAACTTAATAAGAAAACAATGGCTGCAACAGGGACGAAAAAGGCTTTGGTCGGGTGGAATTTCATGTAAATCTTGGTAAAATTATCTCGCTATATTATTAACGCAATCCGAAAATATTTAAACTTTATGCATTAACGACGAAAAGTTGAATTTATTCGATGAAATGCACACAAAATGTTATTAACACTAATTGTTAATAATTCACACGGGTTGGTTATAAGGATATGAGCTAATAATCAGTAACGCTAATCTTGGGTTTGGATTGGTGAATATAAAAACCAAGCCCTTCATTTTCGTTGCTTCTCTAGTTCCCCCGATTTCGATTAGCAATTTCCATGAAGGGCTTGGTCTAAAATATGTTCAAGGTTTTAGAAAAATCTAATCCGCTTCGATTTTTGTGTTTATAGTGAAGCTTTAATATTATCAAGAGCTCAGATTCGGTCAGTTCATAGTTGGCTTTAATAGATTTAATTTTTCGTTCACCTATTCTAGCTAAAATTTGAAGTTCTTCTTTTTGTCTTTGCATTTTTCTTGGTTTAAATCCGCCCTCTTGTGGGAAGGACGGATTTTTAACAACTAACAATTGATCGCTATATAATCTAGTTTGATCATAGGGTAAAACTATTTGAACTTAAAATATTGGACAATACCCAATTAAGGGTATTTTTTAACTTAAATAATTTTATTAAAATGAAGAGTTGTTACATTCAATAAGACTCCCTATTGGTATTTTTTGAGAATTTGATAAGTTATAAGTATTTGAATTTTATGGTTGAATACTATATCAATTGTAAGGAGTAAAAACTGTCTTGCATTTTAAATCAATCAAGGTAAAATGAATTTAAAGTTTCCTTGATGTTTAGTTAAACTTGAACCTAATAAATGATTGCATATTTGCAGCGAGTTTAGAATAAGTTTGAGTTAGTTGAAAAAACCGGCATATCCTCATAATGTGTCGGTTTTTTTGTGCCCTAATTTTACTTCAGAAAGTAAAAAATCGATAGTCTTAGAATTATCGGTTTTTAAAAATGTACCTGCTAATTTTATTGATTTCATACTTCTATGTCAATTCTAGAATATTAAATAGGTATTACATATAAGGTGTCATAATTAATCTTAGCTTTAAGGTGAATGTTAGTATTTATCACCTTACGCATATTTAATGAAGATTACCGAAAAGCCTGCCATTTCTAAGAAAATTGGAGTTTTTGCCATTTGGGCAATTGGCGTTGGTATGGTGATTTCAGGTGAATCTTTCGGTTGGAATTTAGGTTGGGCCATTACTGGACCATTATGGTTTTTTGTTCCTATAGCAGTTGCGGCCTTAATGTACTTCGGGCTAGTGCAAAATTTAATTGAATTGGCATGTGTATATCCTTATGCCAATGGTCCGCATTCTTATGTAGAAAAAGCTTTTGGTCAGAAATGGGGTTATTTTGTAGGGCTGGCTATTTTATTTGAATTTTTATTTGCCACTCCTGCAATTGCCAGTTCTCTCGGTGAATATTTAGGATTTTTAATAGATGATTTAACCATGTCTCCTTGGATAGCTACACTTTTTATATTGTTTTTCTCTATCATAAACCTCTTTGAAATGCATGTTGGGGTGCGTTTGTTAGTAATTTTGACCTTACTCGCAATTGCAGAATTATTTTTGTATCAAGGTTCTGTCATTAGCTCTTTTCAGGTGGAAAATCTTATGAATTCAGGAGTGGGGTCGTTAGATGTCGAGCGTTTTGTTCAAGCTATTCCATATGCTATTTGGTTGTTTTTAGCCATTGAAGGAATATCGCTTATGACCAAATCGATCGATAGAAAGGGGTTTAGAAAAACGATCACCAAGGGGTATAATCTCGCTTTTTTTACCTTATTGACTTTGGCGCTTTTGGTATTATTCCTTGCCGCTGGAGGTATAGATTGGACATTGCCAGAGAGTTTGGATATACTGACTGAAAATCACCCAATGCCGGCATCTATGGCATTGATATTGGGCAAAGAGAACTTTTTGGTGCAACTATTTACATTTATTGGTCTATTTGGACTCATAGCTTCTTTACAGGGAATTGCTTTTGCAGCAACTACGCAGCTAGAGCCCTTGCTGCCAGATTTAAAAATCAAAGGGGTTTCTAAAAGAGCCGTTGCTTCTGCGTTGGTTTTTATTATTAGCCTTGTTGCTATTTGGAGTAGCCAAACAGGATTTTTAATTGAACTGTCGGTATTTGGGGCGGTATGTATGTATTTGGCGGTAAGTGCATCTTTATTAATTTTAAGAAAGAGGAAAGGCTTGGTGTCAACGGAATCTGAGTTCGATTGGTATCGACATTCAGATTTTAACCCTATTTTCTCAACCGTTAGCGCTATGACTGCTGTAATTATTTCGCTAATTTGTGTATTGGCTTTTGCATACCTTCAATTTACGGCGTTTGTTATTTTTATTGCTTGTAGCTTGGTGTATGTATTTTTAATCCGGAAAAAGTAGCATGGCTTATCAATTTACATTGGGAAAACAGAATTATCTTTTCGATGATTTGAAATCTGTTTTGGCAAAAGCGAGTCCGTTAAGATCGGGCGATGCTTTGGCGGGTTTGGCAGCAGCTAGTAATACCGAAAGAATTGCGGCTCAGTATATGTTGAGTGAATTGCCGCTAAAAGTTTTTTTAAATGAAGCAGTAGTTCCTTATGAGTTAGATGAGGTTACTCGGTTAATAATCGATACCCATGATGTCAAAGCTTTTGATAATATTTCTCATTTTACGGTAGGTGACCTTAGAGATTGGTTGCTAGATAATACTACATCTGGGCAAAATATTTTAGAAGTTAGCAAGGCATTAACTCCCGAAATGGTTGCTTCCGTATGTAAGCTAATGCGTAATCAAGATTTGATTGCCGTCGCTTCCAAAATACAAGTAATTACCCGTTTTAGAAACACGGTCGGCTTAAAAGGTCATGTTTCGGTGAGGTTACAGCCCAATCATCCCACGGATGATATGAAAGGGATATTAGCAAGTACGATTGACGGTTTGTTGTATGGTTGTGGAGATGCGGTTATTGGTATTAATCCCGCAACCGATAGTCCTAATGTGACTGTCAATCTATTGAAAATGCTTGATGATGTTCGTTTAAAATATGAAATACCTACCCAGAATTGTGTGTTGTGCCATGTAACTACGGCTTTACAGATTATGGATAAAGCTCCGGTCGATTTGGTATTTCAATCCATTACCGGTTCGCAAAAGGCCAACAGTTCTTTTGGTATCGATCTACAAATTTTAAAGGAAGCTCATGATGCTATTTTAGCTTTGGCGAGAGGTACGGTTGGTAATCAATGTATGTATTTTGAAACCGGTCAAGGGTCTGCTTTATCTGCAAATGCTCATCATGGTATTGACCAGCAAACAATGGAGGCAAGGGCTTATGCGGTCGCTAGACACTTTGATCCTTTTTTAGTGAATTCGGTGGTTGGTTTTATTGGTCCGGAATATTTGTTCGATGGAAAACAGATTACCCGTGCAGGATTGGAGGATCACTTTTGTGCCAAAGTTATGGGGTTGCCTATGGGTATGGATGTATGTTATACCAACCATGCAGATGCCGATCAAGATGATATGGATAATTTATTGACCTTATTAGGCGTAGCCGGATGCAATTTTTTTATGGGTGTACCCGGTACAGATGATATAATGCTAAACTACCAATCTACTTCTTTTCATGATGCATTGTATTTACGTAAAGTTTTAGGTAAAAAACCAGCACCGGAGTTTGAAGCTTGGTTGTTGAAAATGGGTATTGTTGATGAGTTGGGAAATAAGCGTAGTGTGGGTGATACGAATAAATTGCTGTTGAATTTATGAGTAAAGATATATCCATAGCCAATAAATGGCAACAATTAAAAAATCATACTAAGGCAAGGGTAGCACTGGGCAATGTGGGTACTGGTTTGCCGTTGAACGAAGTACTGGCATTAAAGCATGCACATGCAATGGCAAAAGATGCTATTGTAACCAAGTTAGATGTTGAGGGGTTATCACAAAAATGTAAAGCCCAGGCAATACCTTATCAAATATTTAATAGTAGGGCAAGCGACAGGCTTGAGTATTTGAAAAGACCCGATCTTGGCAGGCAGTTATTGTTCAATACTAATTTAAAAAAGACTGAAAAGGTCGATATTGTTTTTGTCATTACTGACGGACTTTCGGCAAAAGCGGTAAATACCTATGCCTTTAAAGTTTTAAGTCACCTTTTGCCAAATATAAACGAAGACTATTCTTTCGCAATTGCACTTGTTCAACAAGGGAGAGTTGCTATAGGTGATGCTGTAGCGGAATTATACCGTGCAGATTTTGTAGCTGTGTGTATTGGTGTAAGACCAGGTTTGTCCTCCCCCGAAAGTATGGGTATTTACACCACGTATCATCCAAAAATAGGCTTTACCGATGAGCGTAGAAATTGTATTTCAAATATTCATGCGAACGGACTAAGTGGTAAACAAGGTGCTCAACTTCTGCAGTATTTAATTGAAAAATCTTTCGCTTTAAAAATTAGCGGAGTATCATTAAAGCTTGAAGTTGGTGAAATATTAAAGAGCTAGTTTTTAAAGCTTGACCTTTATTTCCTTTATTTTGAACGCTTGTGTTCTCAATAGATTTTGAAAAATACGAACTATTCTTTCCTGGTTTTCTTCAGGAATACGCCCTCCTATAATCCAATTTTTTTTGGCGTATTTAGTACTTTCCAAGTTGAATTCGCCCATTAAGCATTCTAATGCTTCCTCGCGAGTTTCGTCGTTCATTTTACTGAACATTTGTTTTATATTTTCGGTCATTGGTGGTTATGGTAGTTTTCAAAAATAAATAAAAAAGTCTTTCAGCTTGCCAAAAAAATAAAATAGATATGAGCATTTTCATAACATCTTAATGTTTACTTGACCTTAACTTAAAATAATAATGAAATTTTGACCTCACTTTTGCAATCTGTTAAATTTTCTTGAGGTATAACCACACCTTAAACTTATTGACCAAACTTCCATACTTATACAATAGACATATGAAATTTTTGAAATTACCAATAGCCTGCTTGTTGTTTATTAACATGTTTGTAGCTGTTGCCCAAGATTATAAAGTTCATTCCCATAACGATTATAAGCAGAATATTCCCTTTTGGAGAGCTTTTGGTGCAGAGGTGCAGTCAATTGAAGTAGATGTTTTTTATAAGAACGGAAAGTTAATGGTTGCCCATGAACAAGGAGAAATAGAAGAAAATAAAACATTAGAGAGGCTCTATTTAAATCCGTTGCAAGAAGCTTTAGATTTAAATTTGTCTGCCAATAGATCTTTGCAATTATTAATCGATGTAAAGACCGATGCCTATAAAACTTTAGAAGCTATTGTAGCTAGTCTAAAAAAGTATCCGTCGATAATCAACAATAAGCATGTGAAAATTGTCATCTCTGGTAACCGTCCGGCATTAAAAGAATATGTAGATTATCCAAGTTATATTTATTTCGACTATCAAAGTCTACAACCGGTAACCGATACAGAAGTACTTGATAAAATTGCCTTGGTGAGTGTAAGTTTTAAGAACTATTCTGAATGGAACGGTAAAGGCAGGCTTACCTCACAAGACTATAATAAGGTAACAGAAGTTATAGCACAAGCACATCAATTAAAGAAGCCTTTTCGATTTTGGGCTACACCCGATTCTAAATCCGCCTGGAAAGCTTTTGTAAACATGGGTGTCGATTTTATTAATACCGATATGCCTAATGCGTGTGTAGCTTATGTTTCTTCTTTAAAGGATAGGGTGGTGCAAAATTCCGTTTTCTCTGAAGTTTATCATCCAAGTTTTAAGTCGGATAAAGCACAGCGCTCGCCAGAGAATATTATTTTAATGATCGGTGATGGTAACGGGTTAACGCAAATATCATCTGCGGTTTTGGCAAATAACGGGTCACTTTCTTTAACACAGTTAAAAAGTATTGGTTTGATTAAGACACAATCTGCCGATGATTTTACTACAGATTCTGCCGGTGCTGGTACGGCAATAGCTACTGGTGAGAAAACAAATAACAGGGCGATAGGAACCAATATAGATGGAGAACCTATCCCTAATCTAACCGAAATTTTATCTAAAAAAGGCTTCAGTACAGGTGTTATTACTACTGATGAAATTATTGGTGCAACTCCTTCTTCTTTTTTTGCGCATAGAACAGATAGGGGAATGGCGGCAGAAATAGCATCGGATTTACAAACTTCTCAATTGAAACTGTTTATTTCTCAACCAACTGCAGCTGTAAAGAACAATGAAGAAGCCGGTTTTGTAATGAAAACAGATATCAATACCATTGCAGCGAGTACAGAACTAAAAGTTGGGGCATGGTTCAATACCGATAAAAAGGACTTATCGGGGTATATTCAGAATTTGGCTATGGCTACTAAAAATGGAATTTCGTATTTAAATAAAGAGAAACCTTTTTTCTTAATGGTTGAGGGCGCAAAAATCGATAGCTATGGTCATGCTAATGATATTGAAGGTGTAGTGACCGAAAGTATTTCTTTTGATAGAGCTGTTGCAGAAGCTATAAAGTTTGCAGATGCCGATCAAAATACTTTAGTAGTGATTACGGCAGATCATGAAACTGGCGGATTGACCATACCCCAAGGTAATGTAGGGTTACATGAAATTGAGGCAGATTTCACTACCAATGACCATACTGGCGTTATGGTTCCTGTTTTTGCATACGGACCAATGTCACAAGAATTTCAAGGGGTGTACGAGAATAATGAAATTTTCGCGAAGCTATTAAGCGTATTGGATATAACTACAAAGAAGTAGTTTTTAGCCACTATCTAGAGGTCGAGCTATAGAGATCATTTTACCTAATGTTTACAATGTTATAATATCACTTCAATTAATTTAAGGGAGATTTGTGAACTATGAAAAAGGAGGGCATGGATACTATTGAAATTGAAGACTTGGTTTTGCGTGTTAAGAAATCAGATCAAAAAGCATTCAATACATTGTTCAACGAATTATGGGAACCTATGTATTCCTATGCCTGTTCTATTCTTATGAACGATAGCCTTGCTAAGGATATCGTGCAAGATATTTGGATCGATTTTTGGCAAAGAAGACAAGATGTTGAAGTCAAGTTTTTGAAATCATATTTGTATAAATCCATTCGTTATAAGTGCTACAATCATTTAAGGGATCAAAAGTTCAATAAGATCCAATTGGAAGTTGCCAAATCTGTGTCGGTTGCATCAGAAGTAGATCAAAGTGATGATGTCATTGAATTATCTACCAGAATAAATAGTGTTATATCAAACCTTCCAAAAAGATGTCAGGTAATTTTTAGACTAAGTCGAGTAAACAATATTGACAATAAGGAGATTGCCAGTCAATTAGATATTTCCCAACGTTCTGTAGAGAATCAAATTTCTTATGCTTTACGTCAATTACGTAAAGAACTTGCAGTGGCAAAAACGTTGTTTTCCTTTCTTTAGTTTCTTTTTCATTATCTAAAAGTTAAGTGAACGGTTGCTTTGTTAAGTAACCATTAAGCCTGCTTTTTTGAGTGTGCGTACCCCGTCTGTTTCGGTACTTGTCATTGTAACGATAGTATAATGACCGAAAAAGAAGTAAAAATACTCATGACCAAGTTCCTTAATGGTACCATTACAGCCAATGAGGAAAAGCTATTAGAAAAGTTCGATGCTTCTTTAATTATTGAAAATGAAGATCGTGTTTTTAAAAGTGATGACAATAAAAAACAACTAGGTCAAAAACTGTTGCATAGAATACACAGTAAGCAAAATAAGAAGTCGAAAAAACCGTGGCTAAAAGTAGCGGCAGCAATTGCAGTTGTTATCAACCTTGGGGTTGTAGCCTACTTTGGTCTGAATGCGGATAATAAAGTGCCTGAAACCGTTTCACAAATAGTTGAAACTACAGATTGGGGTAAACGAAAAGATTTTGTGCTATCTGACGGAACTGAGATAAAATTGAATTCGGGAAGTACCATTTCATTTCCAGAAAAATTTATTGGCAATACTAGGGAGGTAACATTAATAGGAGAAGCTTTTTTTAATGTAGCCAAGAATCCTGATAAGCCTTTCATTATTAAATCTGGAGATTTATGTACTACGGTTTTAGGTACATCATTCAATATTAATGCCTACCCAAAAAGTGATGATATTTCAGTGACCGTGGCTACTGGTAAAGTGCAAATAGGTGCTAAAAACAGTATGGTTTATCTCTTGCCAAATGAGCAGGGAGTGTTCCATAAAAAATCCGATAGTATATCAAAGAATGATGTTGACACAAACAGTTTGATCAATTGGCAAAAAGGACTACTAAAATTCAATGATATAACGGTTAAAGAAGCTTTAGGAATGTTAGAGAAGTGGTACGGAGTAACCTTTGTAATACATGATGATCAACCATTGGATTGCCATATTACAGCTTCATTTGATAATGAAACCCTATCTAATGTTTTAGAAAGTATCACTTATGTGAAAAAAGACTTGTCTTTTAAGCCATTAAAAAACAATACCATTCTGATCAAAGGAAAATGCAGAGATAACAACCAATAAATTAAAAAACCAATCTATGATGTAAACTTAAAAAAGAAGACAGTCTGTAACACTTTGGCGAGCTAAAACAGACTGTCGATTATTCAACGATTATTTAAAAAAAACAACCATTAAACATTATGTGAAATTATGAATTTGCTAACTAATAAACAATTTATCAAGTTGACATTCAATACGTTTTGTCTCCTTATAATCATGGCGATGCTGAATCCCATACTTGCAGCTGACCTTAGGGGCCAAAAATTAGAAAATTATAAAGTGGATATTGCCGTAAAAGGCGCATCGGTTTTAGATATTTTAGATGATATCGAAAATCAGACGAATTTTAATTTTGTCTACGATCGTAAAGTAGGTAGGCTTAAGAATACCTATAATATAGCTTATGAAAGCGTGTCTTTAAGATCGGTTTTAGAGCTAATGGCCAAAGATGCCAATTTAACCTTTAGAAGAATTAACAAAACCATTTCTATTACGGTTAAGCCAAAGGTATATAAGAGAGTAGTAGAGGTTGAGTTTCTCACTGTAAATGGTACGGTAACAGATCAAGGCGGTGTTCCTTTGGTGGGTGCAACGGTACTTGAAAAGGGAACTTTGAACGGAGTTACGACAGATTTTGATGGTAACTTCACCATAGACGTTAAGAGCGATGCTGTATTAGAAGTATCGTATTTGGGCTTTACAACTAAAGAAATAGCGCTACAGGGTCAAACTACGTTGACCGTTCAGTTAGCGGAAGATGCTACCCAGTTAGATGATGTTGTTGTCGTTGGTTACGGTACTCAAAAACGATCGGATGTTACCGGTTCTATTGCATCGGTAAAGAGCGAAAACTTTAATAAAGGGGTAGTTGCCAATCCTGGTCAGCTATTACAAGGTAAGGTTGCCGGTGTTAACATTACTTCGGTAAGTGGTGAGCCTGGTGCCTCCCAAAATATCGTTATTCGTGGTATCGGAAGTTTTAGATCAGGTACTTCACCTTTGTTCGTTATTGATGGTTTTGTCATTGATAACACTTCTACGGGTGTAGCTTCCAATCCTTTAAATTTCATCAATCCGCAAGATATTGAGTCTATGGATGTATTGAAAGATGCTTCTGCCGCTGCCATATATGGAGCACGTGCTGCAAACGGGGTAATTGTAATCACTACCAAAAAAGGAAAAACCGGTAAAACGGAAATGAATGTGTCGGTCTCAACTGCTTTTGCAACATTGGCAAATAAAATTAATGTGTTTTCTGCGGATGAGTTTAGAACGCAGGTGCCAGCTGTTGGTGGTACTTTGGTCGATGGCGGTGCAAATACCGATTGGCAAGATGAGCTTACACAAACAGGAATATCTAAAAATGTAAACTTTTCCATGAGCGGTGGTGCTTCAGATAAATTCAACTATTATGCTTCGGTAGGGGTCGATGATCAAGAGGGTACGTTTGCAAACAGTTCTTTAAAAAGATACTCCGGTCGTTTAAACTTAAATCAAAAAGCATTGGATGGTAAGTTGAACGTAGATTTTAATCTTTCCGCTACCAGAACATTGAACAATAGACCAGATGCAAGTGCTACGGTTACAGATATGTTAGAGTTGAATCCTACCGTTCCTTTATACACGAATGGAGAACCAACGATATTGGATGATAACAGATTAAACCCGTTGATACGTAACGAAATTTATGCAGACGAGTCTAACAGCAATCGTATTCTAGCCAATATTTCCCCATCTGTAGAAATTGTAAAGGGGCTAACGTATAAACTGAGCTTGGGTGTCGATTATTCTTCTACGAATAGGGATCAGCAACGTGCACCTTATGCTTTGTTAGAAGATTTAAATCAAGGGTATTTAAATACATGGATCACTACGAACCAAAATACACAGGTAGATAATACCTTGACCTATACTTTTGAAAAAGGTGATCATGGTGCAACGATTTTAGTTGGTCATTCATACCAAGAAGTGTTATTTCAACAAAAGAAATTTGAGTTGGAAAGTTTTGCCGATAATGACATCGAGCCAAGATATCAAGATCAGATCAGTAGTCAAGAGTATCCAACGAGCATGTACTCAACGGCTGAGAAAAATGAGTTGCAGTCTTTCTTTGGTAGGGTAAATTATGATTATCAAGACAAGTATTTGCTAACGGCGACCATGCGTGCAGATGGTTCTTCAAAATTTGGTGAGAACAATAAATACGGATATTTTCCTTCTGTTGCCTTAGGTTGGAATATTAGTAAAGAGAATTTCTTGGCAGAAAGTACAGTTGTCAACAACTTAAAGTTACGTGCTAGCTGGGGGCAAACGGGTAGTCAAGAAGGTATAGATAATAAAGTATCCTTGGCGAGTTATATTGATAGTAAGAGCGACAATGATACTTATCCTTTAGATGATAGTGCCACTACCTTAGATGGTTACCCTTTTGGTACGGTACCTGCGCGAACTGCAAATCCTAATTTAAAATGGGAGGTAGCTACACAAACCAATATAGGTCTTGATTATGGTTTCTTGAACAATAAAATTACAGGTACAATAGATTACTTTAATAAGGTAACTACAGATGTAGTTTTGTTCGCCAATAGAGTAGATCCAATTCAGCCAACCGAGAAAATATGGACCAATCTTGAAGATTTGGAAATACATAACTCCGGTGTAGAATTTGCGTTGGATTTTAGAACAATGATCGGTGAAGATTTCTCATTAAATGTTGGTGGTAACGCAACTTTCATAAACAATGAAGTAACAGATTCTCCTTTTGCCATTATTACCACTGGTGCTGCGCAAGGTGGTGGTCAAACGGGTGCTACAATCAATGGTTATTTAAATAATGAAGCTATCGGTACTTTTTACATGAAAGAATTTATCGGTATTGGTGATGATGGTTTAAATCAATTTAGAGATGTTACTGGCGATGGTGAAATTTTAGATGATGACCGTATTGCTGCAGGTAGTGCCCTGCCAGATTTTACTTATGCCTTCTATTTGAATTTCGATTATAAGAATTTTGATCTTGGTTTTAACTTCAATGGGGTTTCCGGCAATAAAATTTATAACCATACCGCAATGTCCTCTTTCTCAAAAGGGCAATTAAGCAGAAACTTGAATACTACTGATTTTGCTATTCAGTTTCCAAACGAAGATGTTAGTAATTCCAACGAGGTTTCAACGAGATATTTGGAAGACGGTGCTTACCTAAAATTGAATAATGCTACGTTGGGATACAATCTTTTGGCAAGTAAAATAGGCTTGGGCGATTATGTGAACGATATACGTTTTACACTTACAGGTCAGAACTTATTCATCATTACAGATTATACGGGTTACAGCCCAGAGGTAAATACAGGTAGTGCAATAGATGGTATTCAAACTTTTGGTATTGACCGGTATACTTACCCTAATTCAAGAACCATCTTGTTCGGTTTAAATGTATCCTTTTAACATAAAAAAACTATCAAAATGAAAAATAAACTAATTATATCGTCATTGTTTCTTGTCGCTTTGTTGACATGGAGCTGTACGGATCTAGAAGAAGAATTATTAGATGAATCATTGACCGGTGCCCAGGCAGAAGTTATTAGTGGAGCTATTGCGCCTGCTTACGGCTATATTTCTTGGACATGGAGGCATACCAACTATTATGGTTTACAGTTAATACCTTCAGATGAGGCTATTTTGCCTTATAGAGGAGGAACAGATTGGTTTGATGGTGGTAAGTTCTTGGCGGCACATAGCCATAATTTTACGCCTACAAATGATTTGGTTGCCAGTGGTTGGAATGAGCTTACTACCAATATTTCTAGAACCTTGGCAGCAATTGAAGTGCTGACTCCGTTAGCGGATGAAGGAGATGCGGAAGCTGCAGGGGCTTTGTATGAAATGAAAGCTTTAAGGGCTTATTTGAACATGTTGTTGTTAGATAGTTGGGGTATCGTGCTTAAAAAGGAATCATCTGAAGAACTTTCTGAGGTATTGAGAACCCAAGATGCCATTGATTATATAGAAAGTGAATTGTTATCGGTTGTTGATGTAATCAACGATGATAAAGGACCTGGTAGAATGACACGTTCTGCCGTTTACGGATTCTTGGCTAGATTAAATCTTAACGCTGCTGTATACCGTGACCCTTATGGTACGCCTAATTTTACGCAAGCCGATATGGATGCGGTAATAACATATACTAGCAATATTATAGACTCTGGAAGTTTTTCTTTATCTCCGGAGTACTTTGAACTGTTCAATGATGAAAATCATTCAAATCCTGAGTTGATATTTGCCTTAGATCAACGTGGGGTATTGACAAGGGAGCACAGCCGTTGGGCATATTGGTCTATTGCAGGATCAATGTTTCCAAGACCGGAGTGGCCTAGTGCCGATGGTACTGACGGACCTGCCATTACTTCAGATTTTTATCAAACATGGGCAGATGCCTATGGCGATGTAGATCCTGCAGAAGCAGATGCGCGTTTCTATCAAAAAAATACCTTGGTGCCAGATGTACAATTGGCAGATTTGGAAGGTCGTGAAAAACTGTTGGAGACAGAGACCGAAGATAGTTTTTACTGTGTGCAAGATGTTGCTTTTGAAATGGACAGAGGTATTCTTCGTGGTATACAGTGGGGACCAAGAAAAGGTGATGATGGTCAGTTTCTTACCTGTGAAGACGGTACAGTTAAAATATTACCTGTAAGACAGATAAAAGGTAACGGTCCTTCACGAGATATAGGGTATGTAGACCACACTTTAGAAATTGATTTCACTAATGAAGGGTCATTACATAATACAGGGTATAGAGTTTCTAAATATCAATTTAGCCGTACCTCACCTAACGGTAATGGTAACAGTAGTGTTGATTTGGTGTTGATGAGATTAGCTGAGGTATACTTAATGAGAGCGGAAGCTAAATTAAGAAATGGCGATACCGCTGGTGCTTTGGCAGATGTGAATATAGTAAGAACATCAAGAACGGCACGCCCAGAACAAACGCCCGCTCCATTATCTTCTATAGATGCGGATGACTTATTTCGTGAGCGTGGTTTTGAACTGTATTGGGAAGGGTTTAGACGAGGAGATCAAATACGTTTTGGAAAGTATGAAGATAGCTGGACAGAAAAAACGGATACAGATGTAAATCATAGATTATTTCCTATACCGCAAAGTGCCGTTGATGGTGCTTCTGGTATAGATGGTTTCTTGGATCAGAATCCAGGATATTAATCGAAAACTAATTTTAATAGGAAACGGTAAGAACGTAAGTTCTTGCCGTTTTTATTTCCATAAATATTATACAATGCGAAAAATTTTAATTGCTGCAATTCTGTTACAATGGGCGTGTACTTCGCAAACAGCCATAATTAAAGAAGAAACAAATGTATCTGTCTCTAAAGAGGAAGCTCCGGTAAATATAATTCTCATGATCGGTGACGGTATGGGTGTTCCTCAAATTTCTACCGCTTTTTATTTTGAAGATCGAACTTCAAATTTTGAACGGTTCAAAAGTATCGGATTTCATAAATCATCTTCTACCAGTCATTGGATTACCGATTCTGCTGCTGGTGCTACTGCATTTTCTATTGGAGAGAAAACTTATAAAAGGGCTATAGGTGTTTCGGCAGATACGGTTCCAAAAGAAACGATTTTAGAAAAATTACAGAATAAAGGCTATAAAACAGGACTTATAAGTCTAACATCTATAACCCATGCCACACCGGCTAGTTTTTATGCCCATGTGAAAGATAGAGATATGCATGAAGAGATAGCCGAGCAATTGGTGGTCTCTAATGTTGATTTTTTTGCAGGTGGTGGAAAGAAATATTTTAACCAGCGTGAGGATGCTAAAAACCTATTTTTAGAATTGGCAAATAGGCAGTATAATGTTGATACTTTGGCATTGTCAAAGCCCAATGCGTCTACTAAAAATGCATTTATTTTAACCGAGGAAGGGTTGCCGTCAAAAATAGATGGTCGTGGTGATTTTTTGAAAGAGGCTACAGAAAATGCACTGCATTACTTTGATCAGGCGAACCAGCCATTTTTTATGATGATAGAGGGGTCTTATATTGATTGGGGAGGTCATGCCGAAAATGCGGAAATGGTAATCTCTGAGGTAAGTGATTTTGATCGTACGCTGGGTGCGGTTTTAGATTTTGTAGAAAGTCATCCTAATACTTTATTAGTGGTTACAGCAGATCATGAAACTGGCGGAGTAAGTGTTGGTAAATTTTATAAAACAGATAAGGAAAGCGGTAAGAAAACAGAGGTGCCACAAAAGGTAGGTGTATATTTTAATACCGATCAACACTCAGGCGAATTAATTCCAGTATTTGCTAAAGGGAAAGGAGCTCATAACTTTCAAGGGATATATGAGAATAGTGAGATTTATCATCACATGATGAAAGTGATTTTGGAGAGTGAATAATATTCAAGGAAACTAAAATAAATGGTAGGGTCTTTATTTTACTAAACTTTTGAGATTTTGCTATTTGATATATAATAATCCCCTCAACAAACCAGAGGTTTAACTTATTCTACCACTTTTTATAACCATCTAATAACATTAAAAAAGTTACTAATAGTAAATAAATACTGAATTTTGAAGTAAATATTTACTATTAGTAAACAAATGTTGCATGTTTAAAATTTCTAAAATAAATATGAACGTACTTCTGAACGGAGCTTTTGCTTCATTCGGACTCTACTTTTGTATGTATGCTTTTAGAAAGCCTTTCTCGGTAGCAACATTCGATGGTCAATTTTTATTCGGTATCGATTATAAGATTCTTCTCATTCTGGCTCAGGTAGTGGGGTATATGCTTTCTAAGTTTATTGGTATTCGGGTGGTTTCAAGTTTAAAAGCACAGCATAGAGTAGCCTACCTCACGGGTATGATACTATTTGCAGAGCTGACACTTGTTTTATTCGGACTATTGCCAAAACCTTATAATTTCATCCTTTTTTTCTTTAACGGACTCTCCCTAGGGATGATTTGGGGAATTACCTTTTCTTATTTAGAAGGTAGAAAAATGACCGAAATTCTAAGTATTATTTTATGCTCAAGTTTTATTGTTTCCAGTGGAGCCGTGAAATCTGTTGGGTTGTGGCTAATGACCACTTATGCTATTTCCGAATTTTGGATGCCGGCGGTAACCGGTGCAATCTTTTTACTTCCGTTTTTTAAATGCCTGTATTTTTTGAAAAAATTACCACCGCCAACGACCGAAGATATTTGTCTTAGAAAAAAAAGAAAACCAATGTGTGCGGCAGACCGCAAGCAGGTTTTCAAAAGATTTTCTTTCCCCATCATAATTTTGGTGGTTTTTTATACCGCGCTTACGGCATTGCGAGATTTTAGGGATAATTTTTCTAGGGAATTATGGGACAGTGTAGGCTATGCCGGTGATGCTTCTATCTATACCTTGGCAGAACTGCCCATTGCATTTTTAGTCTTGCTGGTACTGGGGTTGTTCGGTTTGGTAAAAAATAATTTTAAGGCATTTATGGGTTTTCATTTCTTGTTGATATTGGCAAGTATACTTGTGGGTGTTTCTACCTTTTTATTTCAGCACGGTGCGATGTCTCCCGTATATTGGATGGTGCTCATAGGCTTCGGGCTGTATGCCTGCTATGTGCCTTTCAACTGTATATTTTTCGATAGAATGATAGCAACATTTAAAATTAAAGGTAACGCTGGCTACCTTATTTATATTGCTGATTCTTTTGGCTATTTGGGTAGTATGGCTGTGTTGCTCTATAAAAATTTTGGACAACCCAACAGTTCATGGCTTCAGTTTTTTGTAAACGCTACCTACTGTATTGCATTTTTGGGCGTTGGAGTTTCCGTAGTGTCAATGTTTTATTTTCAAAAGAAATACAAGCAAGATAATTCTAGTTTCCATTTTAAAATACCTATGGTTAATGGCAGATATTGAGTATGATTTAGTTGTAGTTGGTGGTGGTGTATTAGGTACTTTTCATGCCTATCACGCTATGAAAAAAGGTTTAAAAGTGGCTTTGCTCGAAAAAGATGCCATGCCCAAAGGGGCAACCGTTCGAAATTTTGGGCAGGTAGTGCCATCTGGCATGAATACCAAATGGCAGCAGTACGGTCGTAAAAGTTTAAAGATTTATAAGAAGATTCACGCCAAATTCGATATTTCGGTACGTCAAGAAGGTTCTATTTATTTGGCTTCCAACGATGAGGAAGTTCAGCTTATAGAAGAGTTAAAGGAAATAAATCGTGCCAATGATTACACCTCCATACTATTTACAAAGACGGAATGTCTTAGAAAATATCCAGGTCTAAACGAACAATATGTAAAAGCGGGCTTATTTTTTCCGGAGGAAATTACCGTAGAACCCCGTACTATGATCGGTCGTGTGCATAAGTATTTAAAGAAAAAGGGTGTCAGTATTTTTTACAAAGCCAAAGTCATTGAATGCAACGCTCTAAATAACGAGGTAAGTACACAATTGGCCAATGGTAGAATGTTGTTGTCTTCTAAAGTGATTATCTGTAATGGGAGTGATTTTAAAACCTTGTATCCAGAGATGTTCGCTACTAGCGATTTAGAAATTTCTAAGTTGCAAATGATGAAGACGAAATCACAGGGCGATTATAAAATTAGTGGTTCTATTTTAACGGGACTTTCCATAAGAAGATATGAGGCTTTTGCCGAATGCCCGTCATATTTAAAGATTAAATCCAAAGAACCATTGGATAGCTTAGAGAAAAAATGGGGTGTTCACATTTTATTCAAACAAGCTATGGATGGAGGTGTAATTCTGGGGGATTCTCACGAATATGCCGATGCGGATAATATAGATGACCTTGGGTTTGACCTAAATATGGATATTGATAATCTAATGCTGTCAAAAGCCAAAGAAATTTTTAGCTTACCTACTTATGAAATAGAACAACGCTGGTTCGGTATGTATTCGCAATGTAAAAACGCCGATATTTATGAGCGTACCATTGATAGAAATATACATATCATAACCGGTATCGGCGGCAAGGGAATGACGGGCAGTGCCGGTTTTTCAAAACATAACATTCAACAACTTTTTAATATTTAACATGCATACAATTAAATTGGCCGTATTTGATATGGCGGGTACCGTTGTCAATGAAGACAATGTGGTATACAAGACCTTACAGAGAGCTATTAATGAAAGAGGATTTCAAGTGACTTTGGATTT
This sequence comes from Maribacter litoralis, assembly GCF_902506355.1. Lineage (NCBI taxonomy): Bacteria > Pseudomonadati > Bacteroidota > Flavobacteriia > Flavobacteriales > Flavobacteriaceae > Maribacter > Maribacter litoralis. Next base: position 2,638,796 of record NZ_LR733271.1, read on the forward strand.
TGTCTTGGAACACGGTGCCGGTAAAGAAAAACATCAAGCTATAAAAGATATTATTAAAGCGGATATAGGTAGTGTTGATGCAGATATGGCAGCTTCCATTTTTGAGGATTTTAAAGTATTGCTGGGTAAGGCTTACGAGCAATTGGAGGTTGATAGTTATGACGGGGTAGAGGACTTGTTGCTGGCCTTAAAGGAGAACGGAATAAAAGTGGCTTTGAATACCGGATATGATACCCAAACAGCCCAGTTGTTATTAGATAAAATGGATTGGGTCGAAGGTAAACAATATGATGTTTTAGTAACTGCAGATGACGTAGTTCTTGGTAGGCCTAATCCAGATATGATAGTTGAGGCCATGATGAAACTTAACGTGCAACAAGAAGAGTTGGTGTTAAAGGCAGGTGATTCCATTATTGATATAGAAGAAGGTAAAAATGCCAATTGTGGTGTAACTATAGGTGTTACTACCGGTGCACATACCAGACAACAGTTGCTCAGTGCAAACCCTACCCATGTTTTAGATAGCTTGACCGAATTAAAACAGTTGTTATTGCCATCATAAAGAATAAAATGAAAATAAAAAAAAGCCACTGATTGTGGCTTTTTTTATTTGAATTCTGTGGTTAACTATATAAAAAAATAGAGCACTAGCATAGTTGCCGTGCTATTACTTCTATTCTCGGGTACATGGGCAATTCTACCATCAAAGAAAATAGAATCCCCTTCTTTTATAAGTACTTCTTCTTCGTCTATAATGTAGTAACATTCTCCCGAGAGCATGTATTTGAATTCGTAGGCATCGGTTTTCACCTTCTCTCTTTTAGAATTTGGATGCACGTGTAGCAATACGGCTTCAAACCCCAGGCTGTTCAGTTGTTTTCCGAAAATAAAAGAATACGAAAATCCTATAGCATCGTCTTCTTTTTCAATAAAAGTATTGTCCTCTTTTCTAGATACAATAAAGTTGGCGCCGTTAGATTGTGGTAGTCCGCTAAAAAAATCGGTCACCTCTATATCTAAAGAGCTGATAATTTTTAAAAGCACAGGTAAAGAGGGTATGGTTCTTCCGTTTTCTATTCTAGAAATAAGCCCGGCAGTGACCCCTGCACGCATAGCAATTTCACTAATAGTCAAATTTCCATTTTTGCGAATTTCCTTTATTCGTTTTCCTATTCCAATAAGGTAATCATCCATTGATAAGTGTTCTCCTACAAACATAATGAAAAATAAAATGTATTGGTTTTTGGTGGGTGGTATGGCTGTTATCACCCATTATAAAGGGGCTTAACATAAAACTTACATTTTGCATATTTGTAAATAATGTTTAACTAACTTTTAGGTAACCTTAGCCTTGCAATGGTTGCAATTGCTTAATATATAATAGGCTTGTCATTGAATTTTCATTTAGATATTTGCTGAACTAACAAACCAAAGTTTACAAATACGAACAAAATGAAAAAAACATTATTAATTACAATGCTTGTTTTCTTAGCAAGTTTTGTAGCACATGCCCAAACTGTATTTACGGGTACTGTGTTAGATGAAAACCAAGTTCCTTTACCTGGTGCCACAGTGGTAGTGAAAGGAACAACGAACGGAGTTGCTACCGATTTTGATGGTAACTTCAGTATTGAACTAAACAGTTCAGATGACATTTTAGTGGTATCTTATATCGGGTACATTAAGCAGGAGTTTGAAACTGCGAACAAGCTTACGGGTACTATATCCCTACAGCCAGATTCTCAACAGCTAGATGAGGTTGTGGTTACCGCATTGGGTATAGAAAGAGAGAAAAAATCGCTGGGTTATGCTTCACAAGAATTGGATAACGATGAAGTTGTTCAGGCAAGGGAACCCAACTTATTGAATAGCATGTCCGGTAAAGTTGCCGGTTTGCAAATTACCAACAGCCCTACAGGTTTGGGTGGTTCTGCCCGAGTTTCTATACGTGGCGATGCTTCTTTGGACATTAATGGTAACTCACCATTGTTCATTGTTGATGGTACGCCTATTAGTAATGAAATTGTAGGGTCGAGCGGATCTGGTACACAAAGTGTAGATTATGGTAACGGCGCCGCAGAAATCAACCCTCAGGATATTGAATCGATCAACGTATTAAAAGGTCCGGCTGCAGCAGCACTATACGGGTCAAGAGCTGCGAATGGTGCAATTATTATTACGACCAAGAAAGGAACATCTCAAAGCAGTAAACTGGGAGTATCCTTTAATACCGGTATTACCATTGAAAATGTTTTGATGTTGCCAGATTGGCAAAATGAATATGGTCAAGGTAACAATCAACAGTTCTCTTTTGTTGACGGTAGTGGTTCTGGTATTGCCGATGGTGTTGATGAAAGTTGGGGACCTCGTTTAGATACCGGACTAATGATCGCACAATTTGATTCACCAAGAACAGACGGTACTCGTGGTGGCGACACTTTTGTTAGTGATGCCGATATAATTCCAACGCCATGGGTTTCTCAACCGGATAATACTAGAGATTTCTTTGAAACGGGAATAACAAAGACCAATAGCATCGCTATTTCTAAAAGCGGAGAAATGGGGAATATGCGTTTGTCTTTTCAGAATTTAGATCAGGAAGGTACCTTACCGAATACGGATTTAAAGAGAAATACTTTGAGCTTTTCTGGTACCATGAACGTATCGGATAAGGTTAAGGTAAATGCCAATATGAATTATGTAAAAACCGACAGTGACAACAGACCTGCGGTTGGTTATGGTACAGAAAGTATTATGTACTTGTTTATATGGTACGGTCGTCAATTGAATACCAGTAATTTAAGAGATTACTGGCAGCCAGGTTTAGAGGGTACGCAGCAGTTCAACTACAACTACAACTACCACGATAACCCTTACTTTACCATGTATGAGAATACAAATGCGCAAGACAAGGATCGTATGTTCGGTAATGTGAGCCTTACCTATGACATCAGCGAAAACTGGAAATTATTATTACGTAGTGGTCGCGATTTCTATAGAGATTTTAGAGTTCGTAAAAGAGCGTTTAGCACCCAGCGTTTCCCATTTGGTACCTACCAAGAGGATAATATTTTCTTCGAAGAAAGTAACTCAGATTTCTTATTGAGCTATGATAAGGATTTTGGTGAGAAATTCAATTTAAATGTTTCTGCAGGTGGAAACCAATTGCGCCAAAAGCAAGATTTCACTAAAAGTGTTGCACCACAATTAATCAATCCTGGGGTATATTCTTTTAACAATAGTAGACAGGCGGTACAGGTAAGTTCTAACAACAGTGAAAAACGCATCAATAGTTTATATGGCTATGCACGTTTTAGTTATGACAATGTATTGTTCATGGATATTACAGGTAGAAATGACTGGTCTAGTACTTTGCCTGAAGGAAATAACTCTTATTTCTACCCATCGGTGACATTAAGTGGTATTGCCAGTGATATGTTCAATATGCCAGACTGGGTAACGTTTGCGAAAGTAAGGGCTGCTTATGCTGAAGTGGGTAATGATACCGATGCATATAGGTTACGTAGCTTCTATCAAAATGAGACTGCTTTTGATAGTTCTACACCCATATTGACTGAATCATCGTTGATACCGAATGCAGATTTAAAACCAGAGATTACAGGTTCTTACGAATTCGGTTTAGATCTACGTTTCTTGCAAAGCAGAATCAATTTAGATCTTACGTATTATGACAGTTCTACTAAAAACCAGATTATCAACATTAGTACAGATATCGCTAGTGGTTACAGTAGTCAATTGATCAATGCCGGTGAGGTTCGTAACTACGGTTTTGAAGCTATTGCGAACTTTGTTCCGGTACTTACAGATAACTTTAAGTGGAGCTCTACCTTCAACTTTGCTACCAACAAAAGTGAAGTGACCGATTTAGGAGATGATATCCAGTTCACCTTAACTTCAGCGAACGGGGCATATATTCAAGCCCGTGAAGGTGGTTCTATCAGTGCGATCTACGGTAGAGGTTTTCAAAGGGTAGAAGATGAGGATAGCGAGTATTTTGGTCAAATGATCATCAATAATCAAGGTATTCCAGAACGTACGGATGATTTAGTTTACCAAGGCGATTATGCACCAGACTTTACTTTGGGCATGCAAAATACGTTTAAGTATAAGAATGTTGACCTAGGATTTTTGATCGATACCAGACAAGGTGGTATCGTAGTTTCTAGAACAAAAACCATTGGTAGTACTTCTGGTCAATTGCAAGAAACATTGGAAGGTAGAGAAACAGGTATCGTTGCAGAAGGTGTAGTAAATACCGGTACAGCCGAGAGTCCTAATTATGTGCCAAATACCGTAAATGTAGATGCTAGAACATTTAACAACAGATATTACGAGAGAGATAATGTTGAAGCTGCAAAATATGATGCTTCTTACACTAAACTACGTGAAGTTTCTTTAGGGTATTCTTTCCCACAGAAAATGATCAACCAATTGCCTATTACCAATGCAAGAATTTCTGTAACAGGTAGAAACTTGATTTTATGGACAGATAACCCTCATTTCGATCCTGAAACAGTTGGGGTATCGGGTGGTACGCTACAACCGGGTATAGAGAATATGTCTTACCCAAGTTCACGTTCGTTTACCTTCAATTTACAGGTTAATTTCTAAGAGTAGAAGAAACTATTAATTAAAGAAATCATGAAAAAAACACTATTAATTATATGTTCTTTAGTACTGGCGGTAAGCTGTACCGAAGATTTTGAAACGATCAATATAAACCCTAACTATCCTGCTTCTGCAGAGCCAGGTTTATTATTGCCGGGCGTACAAAGAGAGATGGCTTACAATTGGGGCGATCAAGGTTGGGAAGAAGGTTTTACCGTGGTACAATATGGGGCTAGACTGCAGTTTACCAGTGGTGATACTTATAACTGGTCTCCTTCCGGTGATCCTTATGATAACGCTTATGCATCTTTAAGAGATGTGGAAAATATTATTAGGGATACCGAAGCTAACGAAGATGCCCAGAATTATTACGGCGTTGCCTTGGTGATGAAATCTTGGATCTATTCTTATGTTACCGATGCTTACGGAGATGTGCCTTACTCAGAAGCTACCATGGGTATTGAGAATGGTAATGTTACTCCTGCTTTTGATGCTCAAAGTACTATATATGCCGGTATTTTGGCAGATTTAGAAACAGCGAATACGGTTTTGACAGATGCCGATAATATTTCAGGTGATATTTTTTATGATGGCGATATTGAAAAATGGAGAAAATTTGCCAATTCGTTAAGATTGCGTTTGTTGATGAGAATCAGTGATGTGGATAATGCAACCGCAGTAGCTGGTATGACTCAAATTACGAGTAACCCAACTGCATACCCTATTTTTGAGAGTAATGAGGACATGACCTTCGTGGCATGGAATTCAGATAACCCACAGCCAAAATATGACACGCGTAGTGGTAGTTTTGATGAGGTTCGTTTAAGCCAAACCTTAGAAACTCGTTTAAAGGATTTGAACGATAACAGATTGTATGTTTTCGCACAGCCTACTACAGCTTCTGAAAAGGGAATTTTCTCTGAAGATTTTGATGATTATGTAGGTATGCCAAATGGATTGGATGATGAGGCAGCATTAGGCTACAGTCCGTCTGGAAATCCAGATGAGTCTGGATCTAATTTCATTTCCAGATTGGGTATATTATTAGGTTGTAGAGCATGTAACCCAGAGCAGGCATCTGCTACCGCTTCACAGACCATTATCATGAGCTATTCTGAACTACAGTTCATTTTGGCAGAGGCTGCGGAAAGAGGATTCATTTCTGCAGGTGATGCGGCAACGTATTATGAAAACGGAATTAGAGCTTCTTTTGAGTACTACACAGAAAGAGTTGCTGCTGGCGGATGGTCTGATATTGCAAACGCTATGCAAGCAACGGATCTTGATGCCTATGTAGCGCAAGATGCCGTAGCTCTTACGGGCGATACCGATGACAATTTGGCTAAAATTGCACTTCAAAAATGGATTTCTCTTTTCTATACCGGTTTTGAAGGCTGGTCCGATTGGAGAAGAACGGGAATGCCAGAGGTAATTCCTGGTCCCGATGCCGTGAACGATGGTATGGTACCGGTTCGTTTTCAATATCCAAATTCTGTAAAATCCACGAACAGCGAAAACTACAATGCCGCCGTACAAAGTATGGGTGCAGATGATATTAATACCAAACTTTGGTGGGATGTTGATTAAGCATAGGGTTAAAAAATACACTTCAATTATTGCACTGACCATAGGGATGACCTCCCTATGGTCTTGTGATTATGACAAGTTGGATAATATGGGTGCGGAAAATACCCACGTTGTGGTCATCGGTTTTGATGGGTTGAGTCCCGACGGACTCCAGAATTCAGATACGCCTACTTTCGATAAACTAATGCAAGAAGGTGCATCTACCATGCATGCTAGGGCGGTATTGCCAACAAGTTCAAGCACCAATTGGGCTTCTATGATTATGGGGGCAGGACCAGAGCAACACGGTATAACTTCCAATTCATGGGAAAAGGATAATTTAGTTTTACCGGCAGTTACGCAGAGCGAACCGTTTTTATTTCCTAGTATTTTTCATTTGATACGTGAACAACGAAAATCGGAGAAAATCGGAGCCATTTATCATTGGGGCGGTTTTGGTCGCTTATTTGAAAAAAGTGCCGTTGATTTTGACGAAAATCCGGCTACGGAAGAAGAGACTGCCGTGAATGCCAGTAGTTATATTAAAGTAGAACAACCGTTATTTACGTTTATTCATTTTGACCATATTGACCACGCCGGTCATGAGTTTGGACATGGTACAAAAGAGTATTATAAATCTGTTGAAAAAGGAGATTCATTATTGGCTGAGATTATGAAAGCCATAGCGGCATCTGATATGGCAGATAATACCATGGTCATCATTAGTTCCGATCACGGGGGTACAGGAAAAGGGCACGGTGGTGAATCCATGGATGAAATAGAAATACCATTTATCCTTTGGGGAAAGGGTATTAAAAAGAATTACCAAATTAAATACCCGGTATATCAATATGATAATGCAGCAACCGTTGCTCATGCCTTGAATATAAAAACACCGCGCGCTTGGATAGGTAGACCTGTATTTGAAGCATTTGAGGGCGAAACAATAGTAGATGATTATCCTGTTTTGGTACAATTGAAGAAACCAGAATTGTCTAATCCGGCAAAAGGCTATGCTGCTGAAGGCGGATTGTTCAATGATTCTGCTGAACTCATTTTAAAGAATCCCAATTCGGTAGGTGAAGTAAAGTATACATTAGATGGGAATATGCCCAATAGTGATGCCTACACTTTTTCGTCACCCGTAGTGCTTACAGAAAACACGGTGGTTAAAAGTGCTGTTTTTGTAGACAGTACATTGAGTAGCGGGGTAAAAGAAGCGTATTTCAGAATTAAACCAGTGATATTAAAAGCTCCCGTTTCTTATGAGGTTTTTCATTTGAATAACCTGTCGTTTATTCCATCCATCGGCAATAGAAAACCAGATGCTACAGGTGCCGTATTCGAATTTTCATCGGAAGAGGTGCGTCAACATATTCAATCGAATACGCTGTTCCGCTTTAAAAGTATACTTGAAATACCTACGAATGACAACTATAATTTTGCCATAAGATCAGATGATGGTAGTCAGTTATTTATTGATGGTGATTTGGTGGTGGATAACGATGGTGACCACGGCGTAAGAACAAAAAACGGAAGCATTGAACTTGAAAAAGGGAAGCATACCGTTGAGGTACTTTGGTTTAATGGTGGAGGTGATGGTTGGTTAGATGTGTATGTGAAAAGTGATGAAATGCCCAATCAGATTTTGTCGACCAATCTTTTAAGAAACTAACATTGAAAAAGTACAAATACCTCTTAGTTATACAGATTCTTTTGGTATCGGCATTTTGTTATTCTCAAGGTGTCAATATGCAATTACCCAGCTGGGAAGAGGGAATGATGGATATTCACCATATCAATTCAGGTAGGGGAGATGCCGCTTTTGCCATTTTACCGGACGGTACTACTTTATTGATTGATGCTGGCGATATGTCTGAGACCCACCCGAGAACATTGTCGGCAAGAAATGCACCTAGATTGCCAAATACAAATAAAACAGCACCAGAGTGGATTGTTGATTACATACATCAATTTTTTCCGAAAGGATATAAAAAACAACTGGATTATGCGCTGATCACACACTATCATGATGATCATTTTGGTGAATTGGATAGTTTAAGGTTAAAAGCCGCAAATGGGGATTATAGGCTCACCGGTATTACCGAAGTAGGCAATAAGTTTCCTATACATAAAGTGTTGGATAGAGGCTTTACATACCCCATTAATTTACGTAACCCCGAGATTCAAAATCAAGAAAGGTTTCAAAATGATGCCTATGGTATGGTGCCGACGCTTAAGAATTATTGGAAGTTTTTAGCGGCTGAACAAACTCGAAATGGTTTGGTACACGAGCAATTGATACCAGGGCAAAATAACCAGATCGCTTTGGTGAACAAAGCGAAAAAGTATCACAATTTTAATATTCGCAATATTGCCGTAAACGGAACAGTTTGGACGGGGGTAGGTAATGATACATTGGCTCTTTTTTCAAAAGGGGAATACCCGGGTGAGAATAATTTGAGTACCTGTATTAAAATTAGCTACGGTAAGTTCGATTATTTTACCGGCGGAGATATTAGTGGAATAAATGGTACCGGTGCTACCGATGATAATTCGGTGGAATCTCATATTGCACCCGTTATTGGAGCGGTAGATGTGGCAACCTTAAATCACCATGGCAATCGCGATTCTCAGAATGATTTCTACGTGCGTACATTGAGACCACGGGTATGGATTCAACAAAATTGGTCATCAGACCATCCGGGTGATGAAGTATTGAGAAGAATTACATCCAAAGAACTATATCCCGGAGAACGTGACATTTTTTCTAACGTCATGTTACAGGCAAATAAAGATGTTATTGGTGGTAGATTAAATCAATACAAAAGTCAAAATGGTCATATAGTGCTACGCGTATATCCAAATGGAAATACCTACGCCATTTTTGTACTTGATGATACCACGGATAAAAGAGAAATAACCGCAAAATTCGGACCGTATGAAGCAAGATAAACTACTGAACAAACGTACCGAAGGCGATATAAACAATACCAAGGCAAGAAATGAGTGGATTGAAGGTATCACTGATCTTAAGACCTTAAAATTATTGGAAAAAGATGCGCGTTACTTTTTTCATCAAGCATTATCTACTCCGTGCTTAGACGTGCTCGGTAATTGTAACGGTGCACATATAGAAAATATATCTGGTAAGCGCTATCTTGATTTTCATGGTAATAATGTGCATCAATTAGGATTTTCGCATCCTAAATTGGTAAAGCGTTTAACCGAGCAATTGCAAGGCTTATCTTTTTCTACCCGAAGATATACGAATGAGCCTGCTATAAAATTTGCAGAGAAGCTTACCTCCTTACTTCCTTCAGATTTAAATCGGGTATTAATGACCCCAAATGGTAGTTCGGCAATCGGTATTGCCCTGAAACTGGCACGAGCCATTACGGGCAAGTTTAAAGTGGTCTCTTTCTGGGATTCTTTTCATGGCGCATCTTTAGATGCAATCAGTGTTGGTGGCGAAGCGGTTTTTAGGGAGTATATGGGTCCCATGATGCCGGGTGTTGAACGCATTCCGCCACCGGTAACCTATCGCGGAATTTTTGAAGGTAATGAAGCAAAGTGCTTGGAGCATTTAGAATATGTTTTCGCCAAAGAAGGTGATATTGGTGCCTTTGTTGCCGAAACCGTAAGAAATACCGATGTACAACTGCCATCTCTAGGGTTTTGGAAAGAGGCACGTGCCCTGTGCGATAAATATGGGGTGGTACTTATTTTAGATGAAATTCCCATCGCATTAGGTAGAACAGGTAAAATGTTCGCTTTTGAACATTATGACATTGAACCCGATATTCTTTGCTTGGGAAAAGGATTGGGAGGCGGAATTTTTCCTCAGGCATGTATCGTTACCAGAGATAGGTATAACACATTCCCAGATATTTCATTGGGTCATTATACCCATGAGAAAAGTCCGTTAGGTGCCATGGCAGCTTTAACTACCTTAGAAATTATAAAAGACGAAAAAATCTTGCATAAGGTTGCCGGTGACTCGTTGAACATGTGTACATCAATGACCATATTAAAAGAAAAGTACGAACTGATTGGTGATATACGTGGTCGCGGCTTACTGTGGGGTGTTGAGTTAGTTACCGATAGGGAAACAAAAGAAAAGGCAGTGCAGCAAGCAGAACAGGTAATGTACGAATGCCTTAAAAACGGATTGAGTTTTAAGGTGTCTGCCGGCAACGTACTACAGTTGGCGCCAGCTTTGACCATCTCAAGAAAAGAGCTAAAAGAAGCCTTGATAATTTTAGAAAATGCACTGGAAAGTGCGAGTAATTAGATACGTATGAAAACAATAAAATTTAATGTATTGGTTGTCCTTTTATGGGGAACTGTTCTGAATGCCCAAAAAAAGGCAGCTTTTGTGGTTCAGCCTTATTTGCAAGATGCGAACCCTACCGAAATGACCGTTAAGTGGGAGACATCGTTAGGTGAAGAAAGTGCTGTGGAATATGGTACTACACCAAAATTGGGGAAAAAGACAAACGGAAATGCTTATGATATTAACTTCAGTACTTCTCGTATTCATGAAGTACACCTAACCGGACTCAAAAGGTTTACTACGTATTATTATCGAGTAAAGACCGGTAAGTTGGTATCCGATATTTTTCAGTTTAAAACTCCTCCATTTGCTAGTGATAACGAATCGTTCAACTTTTTGGCGATGAGCGATATGCAAATAGATTATCAGAATCCAGATAAGTTCAATGAAATAGTAAATAAAGGAGTGCTTCCTTTTTTAAAGTCGGAATATGGTAATGACGTGCCAGATGATTTGGCAATGGTATTGATTCCCGGAGATTTAGTGGAGAACGGAGCAAAATATGAGCAATGGCAGAATGACTTTTTTAAGCCCGCGCAAAATCTATTTGCTGAAGTACCCGTGTATCCTGTTTTGGGAAATCATGAACGAAACTCCAACTATTATTTCAAGTATTTCAGTCTACCAAAGAACGGTACGCCTGCCTATGCCGAGCATTGGTGGTATAAAGATTATGGCAATACGAGAATCATCGGGCTGAATTCTAATGATGGTTATCGTGATAGTAGAGAACAATTTGCATGGTTAAAATTATTGCTTGAAGAGACGGCAAAGAATGAGGAAATCGATTTTGTTTTCGCACAGTTGCATCATCCGCATAAATCAGAATTATGGATTCCCGGTGAAGAAGAATCCTCAGGTAAAGTGGTAAAAATGTTAGAAGCGTTCACAACCGAAACCGGTAAACCCAGTTTGCACTTTTTTGGTCATACGCATGGCTATTCAAGAGGACAGTCTAAAGATCATAAACATCTTTGGATCAACGTAGCCTCGGCGGGAGGCGCAATAGATAATTGGGGAGAATTTGAAGGTAGGGATTATGATGAGTTTAGCGTTACCCAAGATGAGTATGGTTTTGTTATGGTTGAGGTAGACGCGAATAAGAACAACCCTAAATTTACGATCAAAAGAATAAGCCGTGGTAACGAACACAAGTTCAGGGAAAATGAAAAGACCGATGAAATCGTCATCTACGCAAATGAATATAAACCCAATACTCCAGAAGCTATTGCATTTAAAGGTAATGTGGAGTACACTGGAGGAATGTTAAAGGCGCAACCTTTTAAAAGCACGTTGAAAGATGCCTACCATGCGGCTTCGCACTGGCAAATAGCCACCACCGAAGATTTCAGTGATTTGGTATTGGATAGTTGGAAGCAATCTGAAAACTGGTATTACGGGGAGAACAGGCAAAAAAATGATAACTTAACCGATGAGCCTACCAAAAGGCTAAAACCAAATACCAATTATTATTGGCGTGTACGTTACCGAGACCAGTATTTAAATTGGAGCGATTGGTCAAAAACGCAGTCTTTTAAAACAAATAACTAATTGATTATGAAAGTACTATTAAGAATGTTTTTGGTGACAATGCTATTTGTTACCACACAGATAAACGCTCAAGAAGATAAAGATCCCAATGTGTTTTTAATTACGTTGGATGGCGTGCGCTGGCAAGATGTGTTCACAGGTATGGATACTGACCTGTTGAATAGTGAATTTACACAAAATAAAGATTTGCTGACCCGAAAATTTGTGGGTAAATCAACCGAAGAAAATAGGGAAATGGTCATGCCTTTTTTTTGGAATACCATTGCTAAAGAAGGACAATTGTATGGTAATAGAAATAATGGGAGCAAGGTAGATTTAACCAATAAAATGCTGTTTTCCTACCCTGGGTATAATGAGATTTTAACGGGTAAGGCAGATGACGCCCATATTGATAGTAACGATAAAAATTATAATAAGAACGTAACGGTGTTAGAATTGGCAAACAGCCAAGATGAATATAAGAACAAAGTAGCGGCCTTCGCCAGTTGGGATGTGTTTCCGTACATCATCAACGATAAAAGAAGCGGTATACCTGTTAATGCGGGCTACATGAACGCAATTGGAGAATTGAACGAAAAAGAACAATTTTTAAATGAGGTTCAAGAGCAGGCTCCAGTAATTTGGGAAAGTGTGCGCTTAGATGTTTTTACGCATCATTTCGCAAAAGAGTACGTAAAAAAGAACCATCCGAAAGTGGTGTATATTTCTTATGGTGAAACGGATGATTTTGCACATGGCGGTCAGTTTGATTTTTATATGAAATCATTGCACAACACCGATGCTTTAATAGCAGATTTGTGGGATTATGTACAAAATGATGCATTTTACAAAGACAATACCTATTTCATAATTACTACAGATCATGGTAGGGGAGATGGTGTTCAAGAAGATTCAAAATGGACAAGTCATGGTACAGATGTAAAAGGAGCTGAGCACACTTGGATCGCTATTTTGGGACCAAATGTAAATCCTGTTGGTGAAGTGGGCAATGGTCAACTATTTGCAAATCAGATAGCACCAACGTTAGCTAAAATCTTAAGCTTAAAATCGGATGATAAGTCAATGTCGGCAAAGCCCATAAACTTAAAATGACATTGACAATTTCTTTAAATAAAAGATAGTATTAATCGCCATTTTTACGCTGAGTTTAGAATAATTTAGAGTTGTTAAAAAGCCAATGCCAATTAATTTTGGTGTTGGTTTTTTTGTAACTAATTAAAAATTAAAAGGGCGGTTATATTTTTAATAACAGCCCTTTTAATAATTAAGAGATAAAACTTTTAATTCATGTTGTATTCAACGTTGACCGTTAATTGTTCTTGGTAGTCTGCATAAAAACTTGTCCAATCATCATTATAATTAGAACTACTACTAATAGCTTTTATATCACCTAAACTGGTGTTTATGGTTTTACATAGCTCAGTAGCATACGTATTTGCATTTTCCAATGCAGCGTTTAATGCCATTTTATTATTCACTGACGATACTATTTGTTTTACTTGAAATTGAAGTTGTACGCCTAATAAATTAGTTTTTAATAATTTCATGGCTAACTCTTTAGAGTCGGTCTCATAGTATAAGATAGTACCATCTCGTTGATATCCTAAAGAAAAATATTCCATTTCTTTTTCTTGAAAGATAGCCGTATCAATATTTAAATCTTTCAGTTCTTGAAAGTATTGTTTTTTTAACTGCTCTAGGTTTTCTACTCTGGTGTCTGCATAATATACTTGATCCATACTTAGTGTGGCTTTAACACGGTATTTTACAATTGTTTTTTCTAATGGCGCACTGGCGGTAACAGTTACGGTTTTTGCCTTTGTGTCGATCTGTGCCTGCATAGCGGTAATTCCAAAAAGGGTCAATAATAGGATGTAGCTAATTTTTCTCATTTGTGTTTGTGATTTTAAATTTTGAAAGTTTATTTATTAATTATCTAAGAAGCATATTGTCAGTTGTTTATGTGACAAGTAAGGCTTTAATTTTGAGGGGTATATATTTTTACATAATTCTTATTTTAGGGTCATTTTTTTATTATTTCAAATGATTGTAATTTGTTTCGTACTTTTATTGTGAATTTTAGACTGCATATTTTAAGGAATCACTAGTCAAATTTTTTGTGTTCCCATTGTATATTGCATTTTGTATATAAATCATTAGTTATTTTCAAAATATATTTGTAAGTTAAATCCTGTTAATTTGAGAACTATATTTCCCCCCTGGGATTAACGAATGTAATTAGCTATGAAAAAAGATACAGTTTGTATTATAGATGACGACCCTATTTGTGTGTATGGTACTAAAATACTTTTGAACCATAACAATTTTATGAGTGCTGATATTCTTGTTTATGAGGATGGAGATGAAGCGCTAACCAATTTAACCGCCCAATTGAATAAAGGGCAGCAAATGCCAGATATTATATTACTGGATCTTAATATGCCCATAATGGATGGCTGGGGTTTTTTGGATGAATTTTCAAAATTGCCACTAAAGAACAAACCTCAGGTGTATATAGTAAGTTCAATGTACGGCGAGAATGAAATGAAAAGGGCAAAAGAGTATGAGTTGGTTCGTGATTTTATCACTAAACCATTGATCTCAAAAAATTTGAATGACATTATTACCATGAGTAAGACTGCTGTTTAATAGTTGGCAGGTTTTAAAAACGTCTGTAACTATCAAGTCTTCTTTATGGTATTGAAAGTGTCAAAAGGTGCATTGTTGGTTTTATGCAACCTCCAGCTCATTTAAGATAAAATCAATATTGACCACATTTGCCTTGTGATAGCTAACTAGTCTATTAAAAGACATCATATACCCTAATCCGTCCAATGCTTTGTTATCTGTTTTCTTCAGGCAGATTTCTTGTAGGTTCTCAATGATTTCGTTCACTATAGAGTCTACTGTGTTGCCCGGGTTTACTTCTAACGACCGCAATGTTTTGGCTACCAATTCTTCATTTTTAGTATTGGCGTTAATGTAGTCTTTAATGGCTTGTTGTCTATGCTCATCTAAAAAGCTAATGTCACAACTGTTGAAATAATGGTTTACCTGCTTGTTTATGGCATACAGGTTACTTAATTCTTTTCCCAATAATTCTTGCTTGTCCATCATTTTTAAATTTATAATTTCATCATAATATAGTTTTTAAGGTTAATGTTTATTAATGTTATTGCACAATATAATATCTCAAAAATGTGATAATTAGAAACCATTTAATACATCTTTGCTAGCAAGTTTAAACGGAGTTATTTTATCATCATCATCCAAATACCTTTGAGCAATACACTTGCCTACAAGTGGCTCGTATAGTTCATATTTCATATTACTGCCCGAAAATTTAGAGGTCCAGTAAACCAATTTTTTTAAATTAAGATTTTTGAACTCTTCCGATATGCGCTCTTGAAATTCACAACCGGTTATACTCAAAACTTCCAATTGGGTGAGCGTTGCTAATTCTATGGGTAGCGTGCTTTGTTTAAACCCTTCTATTCCCAAAACACGAAGCGATTTCATAGTGCCTAACCATTGTGGTATTTCTCTTTTGCTGTTCTTTCCGCTTATTAAAAGTGTATCCAGATTTAAAGTGGCAATTGCTTCTGGGTAGGTTTTCATTTCTTTGGATATATGTTCTAACCAAAGATATTTTAAGGTTTTCCATTGGGTGATGGTCTCAACTGCATCATATCCAAAGTCATCACAGAA
The DNA here is from genome assembly GCF_902506355.1 of Maribacter litoralis. NCBI lineage: Bacteria > Pseudomonadati > Bacteroidota > Flavobacteriia > Flavobacteriales > Flavobacteriaceae > Maribacter > Maribacter litoralis. The sequence goes on from NZ_LR733271.1 coordinate 2,654,586, forward strand.
ATTAACTTTAAAGGCTTCTATTTTTGGAACCTCTAAGGCAGCTACGGTTTGAACATCACAGCTGTAAAGTTCTAGTATTTTTAGCTTATTTAAAGTCACCTTTGGAAGATTTTGAATACCCTCACATTCTCTTAGTTCCAGATGTTCAAGATTGGGAGTTTGCTCCAAAACCGATTGCAATGAGGCACTATCTCCTTTGTAATTATTGAGTTGTAGGGATTTTAATTTTAAGTTTTTATAACCTGAAAGTCCCGCGCAGAATTCTGGTTTGTCTTCGGGAAACTCAATAAAAAGACGTTCTAAATTCGGACAAGTTTTTAACAGCTCCGCAACATTTGAAGCGGGACCGGTATATTCGTATTTCTTAATGTACTCTGGATTTTTAAGAAACCCGAATCCCGATTCACCTGCGATGTAGGAGTTGTTTTTACCTAAGTCCATCTGTTCGGCATCCACAACATTATAAAACTCTTTTAAATCGAATATGGAAGTATTTTCAACATACACCTGAGTTGCTGAACGTTTCATTTTTCCAGGAACAATTCCTTTTAAACCTTTTATGGTCAACTGCTCTGTATGTATTGGCAGTGCATCCGTATTTAATTCCAAATGATTCTCGAATTGAACAGTGAATTGCTTTAGTTTTTCAATTTTAGAAAGAGCGGCGGGAACATTTACCGAACTAGGTGCTTCGTCTACAGGTGTGGCATACGAAGTGTTTTTATACAGGGTGATGCTTTCTATTGTTTCCGATTCATTTATTTTACCAAAAATCCAATCTAAGTCGGGTACTAGTTTAAAGGTTATGTTGGTTAGGTTTTTAAATGCAGCCAAAGTGTTTGTATGCTTTGTTTCCGGAGCTTCGCAATCAATTGAAATGGTGGTCAATTCTTGAAAAAACTCCGCATTGTCCAACACATAATTTAGCAGTTTGGGTGTATCTAAATTCAGTTCTTTTCGGCTTGATTTTTTGGTCATTGGGGCAATGTCTACATTGCGGTTGCCAATTTTTGTAACCAAATTCGGTTTCGATTCAAAACCAAAAAAGAAATCAGAAGAAATGGTTGTTATTTTAGGGGCTATAAGTTCAAATAGCTGTAACTCTGGCATTGCTTCAAAACCGGTAGGCAAGGTTGCTAAACTGTCTGAAACTACTTTAAATCTTTCTAGTTTCGGCAGGTTTTTCATTTCCTTTGGCAGTGCTGTAAGCTCATCTAAACCGAACAAATCTATCTTGTTCAAAGTGGATGGGAATACAACTTCAGACAAATCTTCTACTCCTACATATTGCAGCTTTAGCACTTTTAAACTTGTGAGGTGTGAGAGCCAATTGAAATCTTTTAAATAGGTATTGTTATCATCGCCTCCAAAAGAGTAATCGCCTTTAAAGTTGAATTCTTCTAGTGCTTTTAGTTTACCTATTGAAGCAGGTATTTGCTGTAGGTAAGGCATGTTCAGCTTCATTTGCTTCAAATTGACAAGGTTGCCCGACTCTTCTGGCAATTGCTCAAAATCTGCCTTTATTTCCAGTTCTTCTAAAGTCGTTAATTGTGGTAAATACTCTAGAATAGAATTATAGCCGTTTCCCTCATCTTTTAGAGAGATTTCTAATTTTTGAATCCCGTTTAATCTGCCTAATATATTCGGGTGTTCTACCAAACGGTCTAAAAAGTTTTTGGTGAAATTGAATAGCCCTAATTCGGGTTCTTTGAATAATAACGAGTGTAGTTTAAATAGGTCTAGTTCATCAGAAAGTAATCCGTATTCCAACATAGCAACCAATCTGGAGTCTACGGATTTCACACCTCCTTTTTGACTTATCTTTTTTCGGCTTTTAAATGCCGCCTGTAAATTCTCCGGTGCTTGCTTTTTTATAATGTTGGTACACTCCGTTCTAATTTCTTTCTTAGCCGTGGTTTTTGCTATAACAAAAATTTCATAATAAAAATCTTCAGGGTAGTTGGCACTCTTTTTAATTGCTTCAAAAGATGCATCTATCTCAAAAAAATCGAATTGAGGAGTTTCGTTGGTATTCGGCATAACACACGTAATAGTTTAGATGTACAAAGTTTTCTAAATGCATCCGAATTTTTGTCACTGCATTCCGTGATATTAAGAAAAAAAAATCCTGTAGATAAAAATATCCCCAAATTCCGTTAGAAGGAAAAGTTGAATTCCGGCTACCTTGCCATAAAATATTTGAAACTATAAAATAACATTGGGCAGCATAAGTTTATATGATGTCACATTTTTTTCAAATCAATTTTTCAGAATAAAAAGCATAAAGAATAGCATCATATGATTCCAGCAGAAGAAGCTCATAAATATATAGGTCAACATCAAAAACCAGCAGTAGACCGTTTTGAATTTCGTCCCTTTTCTCAACCCTACAGAAGGCTTGGGCAAATTTTAGGGCGAATAAAGAGGGAGAAGTATGAGTATTATAATATTAACGACTTCATTAATGAGTTTGATGATCCTTTAACAATCAACCCTTGGGCAACGGAAGAAGGCATGCGTTTGGGTATGCAATTATTTGGTTTGGTACAAGCACCGTACTTAGCTGCCATGTGGGATTTTATTAACACCATGCCCTACCAGAGAAGCTATGGTCGTAAAGCGTTTAGGTCTCAACCCAGTGAAGATATTTTACAGAATAAACTAACGATATTCAGTAATTTTTTAAGCGCTAGCCGTTCTGGTTTTTGCGGACTCACCTTGCAAGAACATTTTCAATACAGCACGTATTACCCACATTCTAACAGTGTTTTTTTAGCTATTGTTTTGCAGAATAGTGGAGATATGTTCAATGAATTATTGAACGATATTATTCAAGGCGAAGATGAAATTGGTGGTGTAAGTCAAGATATTATTAGAGCTTTGTTATTATCCGAAGATGAAAAGCATTGGGAGATGGTGGGTAAATTATTGTTGGCAGCTCAACGTCAAGAAGGTTTACGACAGTCCATTTTGGAATCTATGGATGAAGCGGGACTCCAGTCTTTGAAATACATGATCAATGTGGTGTTGGAGAACGACCTTACCCGTTTCAGCAGTGTGGTACGGGCGGTAAACACTTGGTTCGGATTAAATTGGGACGCCCCAAAGAAATCGGTCATCAATCGTATTTTAGAATTGGCGCATTCCCTGATTTTAAACTTAAAGGAAGTAGATACGCTTTTGAAGAGCAAAGATAATATTGAGGTGTTGGTGGCATTATGGGCTATCGGTATTTTAGATGCGGATAAAGCCAATGCCAAAGCCTTGGATATCGTGTATTCTTCAGCAGATAGAAACAAGAAGATTCTAGCGCTCTACTTTATGAGTAAAACCGAGCGTACCAATGATTCTTTGGTCCCTTATTTCATACAAGAATTAGGGAAAGATTATGCGCTAGACCATTGGATGGCGGTTAACTTACCGGAAATGCAGTTGGATAATGATACGTTCGTAAAACTGTTCGAGGTTGCAAAAACAGTTGGGAATAAGGGAAAAACATACGAAAGCAAGATTTTTTCTTGGTGGAGTTTTACCCCTAGCTCACAATATTTCTATCAGTTTTTATTGCATGAAGCTACGGAACAACAGCTGGAGCTAATGGCGAACGATTTAGATGAATTGCCATCGGAATTTAGGGAAACTTACATTCGTAAAGTTTTTCCAATACATTACAGTTATGCGTTTCACCACTATAAGACCGACGAGAAAAAAGTAAAGTTGGACTACGATAAATACTCGTGGCGTAGAGCATTGGCAAGAAAGGCGGTGTACAATAGAAATGAGTGTGTTATGGCAACGGGACTTAACATTTTCCGAAAGATGTATTTATATGATACAGATTTGAAGATTGCCGAAGATTTGCTGAAACGCAAAGGTAAAAGTATGCGTACCGCAGTAATTCAACTACTGGTCAGTTTGCCTAATGATGATGTAAAAACAAGCGCCACCAATTTAGTAACGGCAAAAAGTATAGACCAACGGTTGGCAGGTTTGGAGATACTCACCATTTTAGATGCCGAGAACAGATATCCAGATTTTGTTGAAGCGCAAGTAGCTGCCTTTAACGAGCGACCTAAAATCTCCAAAAACGAACAGGTACTGTTAAATAAGTTCGTTAAAAATAAGGATGAATACAATTTCAGTAACGGTTTTGGAGCTATCGATTATGATAATCTAAGTGCCGTGTACCAACCGCAACCGCGCTTTGAAGTTAAATCTAGTTTCTTGGATAAATTGGGTATAAAAGGCTCCATATCCTCGAATTTTAAGTTTAAGGATATTATGGATGTCAATAAAATCATAGCCACCGTTAACAGCCTAATTGCTTTGGTGAACGAAAACGGAAAATATGAATACCAGATGGAAGGCTACCAAGGTGAAACCGATACTACCTTCATTAACCGTGGGCTGCATGATATTAAAAGACTAGACGAGCATGCCACGGCAGAAGACCGTTTGCATAATTTACCATTGTCAAATATTTGGGTGGCTTGGTACGAAAAAAGTCAGCTGAACGATTTTGAAATGAGTGCCGTCTTACGTTATCTAAACCATAAAAGTTATCCCTTTGGGCAGTATGAAGAATTGGTACCTTTTATGAAACAGTTTTTTCCCGATTTAATGGGGCTACATCTTAATGATAATGAAAACTATTACACCAAAATAAGAACGTATAGTACCATTATTGGGCGTCTTTTTAAAGTGTACGCAGATAGAAGTACCGTTGTTTCGTATAAGTTGGATGTCTTTGAAGATATGGTCGCTACCTTTCCGGAACGGTTACGAAATTTACAGTTTCAATTAAGTGGTTACCACCATTCCATTACGGCGAATTGGGCGCATATTATTACCACGTTTGCAGGTAATTTAAGTGCAAATGAAATTGAATTACTTTCTAAAGATGACCTAAAAAGGTATTGGGACCTTCATATGTATTTGGTAGCGCAAGACCTTGGTCATCCAGATGAGATAACCGAAATAAAGGAAATAACCAGGGAGAAACGAAATTCGGGCAACCTTAAGTTTCCAGATATTGAGGTGACCTTAAAATTATATAAAGAAGGATTGATCAATGACGATGACCTTCTTTTTCAAGCATTATATTCCAACGAGCTCATGTCTATCATTGATGGTGGTTCTAACTATAGATTCCGCAGGAGTACTATTGAAGAAAATCCCGTTCCCAAACATGTGTTTTTACCCTTAAAAACAAACTTGTTGGAAACCGAACTGGAACGGGGCGATTTGGTAACTCCGGCAACGGAATTTATCTTTCCTATACATACCGTAGAAGGGGTAGACTATGTTTTTAAGGTATTGCAACGTTTGGGTAAAGAAACCTTTGAGCGTGGCTACAGTTATTATGGCAATAGCAAGAGGTCGCTTTTCAGCTCTATTTTAAAGAAAACAACCTTTAAGGAAACCGAGAGTTATGCCGATTTTGTAGCATTGGCTGACGAACATAAAATACCCAAAAAACGATTGATAGAAGTGGCGTGCTACGCCACACAATGGGCAGGCGTTATCGGTGAATATTTAGGATTGGAAAAACTGGAAGATGCCGTTTGGTGGTTTCAAGCCCACGCCTCTGATTATATGAGCAGCGAGAAAGAAACCATTATTTCTAGGTATTCCAACATTCCAAAATCCGACTTTTCATTGGGTGCCATAGATATCGATTGGTTCAATAAAGTGTACGGCAGTTTGGGTAAAGCCAACTGGAAAATACTGCACGATGCCGCCAAATATATTACCGATGGTAATGCGCACAGATTGGTAAAATTATATTCTAGCGTAATGTTGGGCGAGGTGAAAATTACCGAGACCTTAAAGAAAATCAAGGATAAGCGAGATAAGGATTATGTGCGTGCCTTAGGGTTGATTCCGTTGAGCAAAACCGTACCTGAAAAAGATTTGTTGAAGCGGTACAACCTATTGCAAGATTTCCTAAAAGAAAGCAAGCAGTTTGGGGCACAGCGCCAAGAAAGCGAAAAGGCTGCGGTAGAAATTGCTCTAGATAATTTATCTAGAAATGCCGGTTACCAAGACCGTGTACGTTTCAGTTGGGCGATGGAGGCGAAAGCAACCCAGACCATTATGGAAAATGCGGTGTTAACTATTGAAGATACAGAGATTGCCTTGGTCATCAACGACCTAGGTAAAGCCGAAATCAAAGTTACCAAAGGCGATAAATCCTTAAAATCGATTCCTGCGAAACTGAGGAAAGACAAGCAGGTAGTCGCGCTTAAGGAAAGCAAAACGTATTTGTCTAGACAGTACAGCAGAACCCGTTTGTCCTTAGAAAATGCCATGGTAAACGAAGATAAGTTTACCGCTTTGGAGATTCATAACATGATGCTGCATCCTATCGTTAAAGTGATGTTGAGCAAGTTGGTGCTGTTTGCTCCAGAAAAAGAAATTTCTGGTTTTTATACCGATGGTAGCCTAACGGATGTTTCTGGCAAAAATCATAAATTACAAGAAGAAGATGTGTTGGTCATTGCCCACGCATCGCATTTATACACCGCAGTGGAGTGGGATGTCTACCAAAAACACCTCTTTGCAGAGCGTTTGGTGCAGCCGTTCAAGCAAGTGTTCAGAGAACTGTATTTACTCACCGAAGATGAACGCGAGCACAGCAATAGGTCTGAGCGCTACCAAGGGCACCAAATTCAGCCCAAGCAGACCGTGGCACTATTAAGAGGTCGCGGCTGGACGGTGAGTAGGGAAGAAGGCTTGCAGAAAGTATATCACAAACGTGGTTTCATCGCCACCATGTACGCCATGGCAGACTGGTATTCCCCGTCAGATGTAGAGGCGCCAACGCTAGAGGAAGTGTGTTTCCATTCCATTGAAACCCACGAGCGCATTCCGTTGACCGATATTCCGCCCGTGGTTTTTAGCGAGATCATGCGGGATATGGACCTTGTGGTAAGTGTTGCCCACGTTGGCGGCGTAGACCCAGAGGCGAGCCACAGTACCATGCAAATGCGCGCAGCCCTAGCCGAAGAATCGGCAAAACTGTTCAAGCTCAGCAACATAACGGTCAAAGAGCGCCACATATTTATACAGGGCACGTTGGGCGAGTACAGCATACATTTGGGTAGCGGTCAAGTGAGTAAAAACGGCTTGTCGTTGTCCATCATTCCAGTACACAGTCAGCATAGGGGTCGCATGTTTTTACCCTTCGTGGACGACGACCCAAAATCTGCGGAAATCATTTCAAAAATGAAGTTGCTATCAGAAGATAATAAAATACAAGACCCAACAATTTTGGCACAGATAAACAGCTAAAAGTTAATGATAAGGGCGTTACCCCACTTAGGTGGGGTCGGGCTTTTGTTGCAAGTCCGCGTGCTATCGCACTGTGGGCTTTCCACGACAATCCCTAACGCAAAAACAAAATAGAGATCAATGGAAATTACATTACAGCTAAAAAGACTGGGTAAGAAAAAGGTAAAACAAGTGCCTTTTACCTTAGAAGAAACGCCAAAAAATCTGGAAGAACTTTTAATCGGTTGCGTAAAAAACCAAGTAGCGGCGTTCAACAAAAAACGGATGGAAGTTAATGTGGTCGGTTTTTTGAGTCCCGCAGAAATTCAGGACCAGGCACAGAGCGGTAAAGTAGATTTTGGTGATTTAGCGAACAAAGACCTCGCCAACGAGCAAAAAGCGATAGAAAATGTTTTGCTAGCCTTTAAAGACGGACTCTTCGTTGTATTCTTGGATGACGATGAGGTAACCGATTTGAAAGCACCCATTGAACTCACTTCAGAAAGCGTTATCGCCTTTATACGAATGACATTTTTGGTGGGTACCTACTGGTAATACTTGCCAAAATAAAAGTGGTTCAAATTCCATTTTTCAGAACACCAATAAAGAACTAAAACACATACGATTTTGACATATTTAGATCCAAGTATCAATGATGAGGTACAGAATTTAATGATAGACGTTTTTGAAGCTATCAAAACATCACAAGAAGCAACGCTTAGCGTTACCGAGCTATTAGCTACGCAAAATATCTTTGAGAACATTTTTGAGAAAGTAAAGCATACCGGTTTTTACAATGAAGATGAAAATTTTAAACTGGTAAAAGCCATGAATATAGATACCGATGGTTCAACTACCGAAGAAGCACTTTTCAACAGTTGGAGCAGTATGGTAAAAACCATAAATACGGCTGCATCGCAAGAAGAATTCAATGCTAAATTTGCTTTGTTCGTGCCTATTCTTTTAAAAAGAATGACGGCTATAAATTAAGGAGCGGAATAGTCATTCAATTAATTAGCATCATTTTTTTTACTTGTATCGGAAGAGATTTAATAGCTGCCTTCTTACTTTTTTACGCATATTATGGAATTCAATAAAAATTACCTTTCCACCTATTATAAGCATATACAAACGGATGATAATTTCCCTGAAGCTTTTCTCTATGAGCTTTTTCTAGTGGGCAAAATGACCAGGGACAAGGAAACCATTAATGAAATTGCTGAATACATAGAAAAATATGGTACGGTAGAGATTAATGCTGCTTTTAAGACTAGAAGTAAGTTACCGGAAAAGGGAGATGACAGTGAAAAAATACTAAACTCATTTATCAATTTCACTTTAAAAGACCCGCTATTTCCATTAGGTAAATTATATGGCAAGCTAGGCTTTTTACAGGTTTTTGTGAATGAAACCCTTGCAGAGAAGTTAGAAGAACAACCTGCAGTAATTCAAAGATTTGAGGGAATAGAAAAACTCATAATTGAAATCGATTTGCAAGACAACATTTTAGAGCAATTTTGCAATATTAAAACAATCAAAAGCCTAGAAATAGAAGGTAGTTACCAAAAATTGCCCGAAACTATTGGGGGTTTGGAAAACTTGGAGGAACTAGAATTGGATCTGGAACATTTACAGCAGCTTCCCATTAGCTTCTTCAATTTAAAATCCCTAAAAGAATTTTCGTTGACGCTAAGTATAAAGGAAGGTGAGCAGCCTTTTGCATTACCTAATAGGTTTCATAAGCTTACGAAATTGGTTGAATTAAATTTTTATGACGCGGCTCTTGAAGATATTTCAGAACTTTTGTTTCCTGAAAACATAAAGGAAATAGGGTTTTATCGCCTAAAAAACATCAAAAAAATACCGAAATCCATTGTTTCGCTCAATAGATTGGAAAAATTATCGATTTTCGATTGTGCAGATGTAGCAGAATTACCATCCGCAGAATTAATGTTGCATAATCTATGGATGTTGCGGTTGCAAAAACTTCCGCAGATTCATTGTATTGAAGATAAGTATCTGTTTTTACCAAATATTAGGTCTGTGCGGTTAGATGAAAATGTTCAGATTAGTAATGGAAATACTGTTTTTGAAAATACAGAATTATCAATTTCAAACATTTCTTTACTGGAATATGTATTGAACCATCCTGAAAATTTTCCAAAGTTAAAAAAGTTGAAGGTTACTGAGTTATATGATTTTTCAAGCATAACCGTGGGCTTGGAACAATTAAAATCATTGGAAAGTATTGAAGTGTTTCAGTTGAAAAACAGCGAAATTCTATGGCGACACCTGGGTAAATGTTCTCAATTATCACATATAAAAATTGTAAATGCAGATGTAGAAACACTACCAGAAGATTTAAGGAATATAGAGAGCTTAGCAGTTTTGGAAATAAGTGATTGTTCTAATTTGGTACTGTATACAAACAGCCTGCCTGCTAGAATTAATGACTTTAAAATTGTGGGAATTAAGGAACTTATTTCGGGTAACCGGCTTATTAGAACAGAGCGGACGTATTTAGATAGCGTACCGATACAAGATTTAAAGAACTTTTTTGGTCATTTTGTTGTTTCAAAATTCCTATGGTCTATAACTGGTGGTGAACAGTTTACTGAAGAAGACTTAACACAGTATTTGCCAGAACCTGAAAAGCTTAAAGAGCTAAAATCATATGGCACAACAGCTCACTTTCAAGATGTTTTAAAGTACTGTACCAAATTGGAGCGCTTGTGTTTAGCGAACAATAATCAGAGTAATTTGCCAATAAACAGCTTTCCTGCCAAACAATTAAAGGAGTTAAAATTAAAGTTATATAACGCAGGAAACTTGGAAGTTATTTTGGGTAATACACCTAATTTAAAAACCATATTTCTAGAACATTATAGGGTTGCCAATTCTTTTCCTGAGGTGAGATTGAACCAATTAGAAAATTTACATGTTTCTAGAAGTTCTTTGGCAACTTTTGAACCGTTAGAAGCCCCTGCGCTTAAAAACTTTAGTCTTTCATTGTGCTATGATTTTAATATGGAAGGGTATGAAAAGTTAGCCAAGTTTACTAGGTTAAAAAAAATACACTTTAATGGTATACATGATGATGTAGACAATGTTCCCGAGAATATAACATCCCTTGACCTTACGGAATTAAACTTTGGTTATCATATGAAGGCAGTTCCAGAATACCTAAAAAAGCTACAAAATCTAGAGACGTTGTATGTAGATAATATAGATTTTGATCACCTGCCAACTTGGATTGCGGATTTACCTAAGCTTACGCGTTTAAGTATTGACGGGTGTTCATTTAAGTATAGTGTTCCTGAATATTTTCAGAAATTAAAATTGAAAGAGCTCAAGTATTACATTTCAAAATTTAAAGGTAGCAATATGTCTCCTGAGAAATATAAATATTTAATTACACCTGGTTATACTATCTTGAAAAAGGAGTTTAGTAATCATGTGAATACATACTTCTAATGGAATAAGTATATAATATCACTGAAAACGGGTAGTAATTTTAGCGCTATACGGTCCATCTTTACTGTATCAAATTAAAACAGAATTATGGATTTTAAGACAATGCTGCAGCTACCTGTACTAGAAATTTCTCAGGTGCTCAAAACCCTTCAAGGAATAGCGAACGAAGAACGAAATAAGGAAAAACCCCAAATGCCTAACGTGTCAATCAGCACCAGTACGGGTCATGTATCTGGATATTTTATTAATTATGACACAGAAAAAAGTATCGTTTTACTCGGTAATTGGTACGACCACAAACCGGATTTGCAATACGTGGAGTTGCATTCCATTGTTTCGATCTCGCTAGGGAATATTGAAAATTACCTATATCAATTTTCAGATGGTAACATTCCTTTTACGCCGAATGCAGATGATGTGCCGACTCTACTTCAACTTAAAAAGGAGATTAGAGATCTAGAGCAATCAGCAGAAAAGATGTTGGGGAAAGCAATAACGATCAACTTTGCGTATGAGGAAAAGCCAGACGATGTGGAGAAGTTCTATGCCAAGAAATCAATCTCAATTTTAGAGGGCACATTAGAATCCATAGCCACCGATACACTTGCCAAAGAAGCGTTCGTAAATGCGATTGCCAAAATCTCTTTTAAACTGGAGAAAGCGAATAACGTGAGCCTGGAAAATGAACTGCTTTCTATTTCCATAGATGTTTCAAAAGGGCTAAAGAGTGTCGCATCAAAAACTAAATTGCAAGATCGTATAGAAAAATGCTTGTAGCCTGTAAAGGTCAAAATTGCAGTAAACAAAAAAAAGGAAAGCCAATTAGGCTTTCCTTTTTTACTAACAACATAGTCTTTACAGACCAATATTCTTAAAGATTGTTCTCCAAGAATTCTCTAATGACCAAATCAGAGAAATATCCACTGTGGTGACCTCCCCAGCAAGCTGTAAGTGAGAAAACACCATCTGCTATCTTCAGTTCTTTTTTGTCTTCTGCACCCTCATTGGCTATGCAATACACTTCAATCTTGTTAATACTTTCCGCAATGGCTTCTTTACCTAAATCGTCGGTACAAACTTCTTTGAAAGCATCTGTAACACGCTGTAAACAAACGCTTGGTACAAATTTTATATAATCCATTTCAAAGGTATCCCAGTTAATGTTAATCGGTAATTCTTTACCTACTATTTCATTAATCTCGGTTTGGTAATCCCCTACATATTGTTCTTCAATTGCCTTAGCAGCTCTTTTTTCTTGTAATCCCATGATGAATATTTTAGATGTAATTTTGAATACTTCAAAGGTATTTTAAGACGTTAGTTTCTAAGCACCCCTATTAAGTGAAAAGTAAAACTCACGGAATTCCGTGAGGTGTACGGCAGGCAATCGTTCTAACTTCACTTTATAAAATTTCAGGTATGAAAACATTGATTGTAATAGGCGTTTTACTTGTGCTGTTTTTCATTTTCGTAAACAACTTTTCTCGCTTTATGGGGGGAATCTCAACCAACAAGGCTGCTGATAATTTGGAACAATACTTGGAAAAAGAACACAACGGCGAGCTAAGTTTTAGGGAACTGAATCGGTTCTTTAATGCCGCTACCATGAATCCGAATATGTTTACCGTTGTTATTTTCCATAAAGAAATACCTGAAATTGAATTCTACTGCCATGTAAACCCGAAAGAGCTGTTGGAGAATGATACCTTATCGTACTATGGAACGGAAAACTTAAAAATTGCTGACCTCTACGAAAGAGAACGCAAACGCTATGAAACGCGACAAAATGTAAAAGCCGATTTTATAAATGAACTTCCTGAAATCAATTTTGAGAACGATAGGTTTGAAATTTTTATTCCCGGGGAAATAAAAACAGCTGCTTTACATGATTTGATAGATAGGTTTGTCGCAAGGTTGAACAGCTCTTATGAGGAGTTGGATATTCCCTACACCATGTCTTTGTTTATCAAGACCGAAGCCCATCCCGAAGGGTATATTGATATTCCGCTAGAGAATATTGAAAATCAATGGCATCCGCAAATATTTATGCTTTCGCCAAAAATGAGCGATTTTGATGCTATAGAAAATAAGATAAAAGAGCGTGTACAGTCCGATTTGGACAAGTTGTATCCCAATTATGAAATAGACGAATCTTATAGAAAAATTATCTTGGATAAAACGGCATTGTCTAAAATTGCATGGGTGCAATACCTGAACGATACAACGATAGATAATGACAAAAACGAGAAATGGCAAAACCCTTTAACCGGACTCTATGTTACCTATTACGATATAGATACGGGGCATTTATATTTTGGGGAAATGATATCTCAGGAAAACGATAAAATTAGCTATGATGAGACTTTAGAACTCATCAAATTACGGGTTGAAGCCGAAGGAATTCAAATGTAAAAGTGGCTGAGTTTAGTCGAATAATCCGGATTCTATCGCATATTTCACGGCTCCTGTAGTTGTTTTTGACCCTGTTTTTAGAAGAATGTTCTTTCTGTGCGTTTCTACGGTATTGACCGATATAAAAAGCTTTTCCGATATTTCTTTGGAGGTCAGTTCGTCTGCCAATAAAGAGAGCACTTCTTTTTCTCGTGGGGAAAGCTCAATATTCTTATACTTTTTACGCTCAAAAATACTTTCCATATAACGTTGCTTAATGACTTCGGAAAAGTATTGCTCGCCGCCTAAAACCGTGCGTACCGCTTTTTGCAATTCTTCTTTACTGGTGAATTTTGGTACAAAACCGTCAGCACCTTTTTGAATGACCTTGTGTACCGTTCTATGATTGTCCAACATGCTCAACATGATAATCTTTACGGTACTGTGTTTCTTTTTTATCTCGGTCAACAATTCAATACCGTCCATTTTTGGCATATTGATATCGCTGATAATCAATCCTATTTCAAACTGGTTCAACAACCGCACTACCTGTTTTCCTTCCGTGGCAAGGTGTACTTCACCAATTTCGGGCATGTCGCCCAAAATGGTGTTGATGCCTTCAAGAAACATTAAATGGTCGTCTGCTATAATAATGTTGATTTTCTTCACGATGTCTGTTTTAAAGGAATATCTATAGTTATGGATGTTCCGCTGCTGGCACTGCTGTCAATGTCTAAAGAACCTTTCATTTTTTGTAAGCGTTCTTTTATATTTCGCAGCCCTATACCTTGTTTTTTATGTTCATGAAAGCCTTTTCCATTATCGTTTACCACAATATTCAAGTGGTCTTCGTGTTTGGTAAGCTGCACTTCTGCATTGGTAGCTTCGGCATGTTTAAGAATATTGTTGACCAATTCTTGTACCACACGGTAGACATCGGCAAGAAGGGCATCGGGCAATTGATTGATATCTTCCTCCGGATAAAAAAACGTTTGAAAATCTATGGTGACACTTTTGGAAATCTGGTCTATAAAATCGCTCAAGAAATTCGTAAAACCCAGTGCGGCAAAAGCTGGCGGATGCAATTGATGCGAGAGTCCGCGAACATCGGTACAGGCATTATTTATTGCCGTTAATATTCTTTTGGTCTGTGGTTTTTCTTGTTGGTCTTCTATGTAATGCTCAAATGCTATTTTAATGCCTGCCAAATCACTGCCTATACCATCGTGAATTTCTCGTGCCAGGCGTGCACGTTCTTCATCTTGCCCTTGTTGATATTTTTCTACCGCCGACAACCTGTAATCTTTGATCATCTGGTTTATTTTCTGGTCGGCATTTTCTTCGCGCTGCATGCTCAATTCTTGCTGGACTTTCAATCGCTTAAAATATTGGTGACGCAGGATAAGCAGCGAAATCAGGACCAATACAAATCCGGCAATAAAAGCATTTCTAATAATACGTTGTCTCTTAACTGTTAGCTCTGCCTTTTGAAGTTCGGCTTCGCCCAGTTTTTGTTCTTTTTCAAGTAGGTCTATTCGCGTTTCTTTCAATTGCGTTTCATACCGCTCTTGTAGCTCGGCAACATATTTTTCTTTATCCAATGAGTTTTGCTGCGAAAGTGTACTCACTCCTTTTTCGTAAAATGCTAGTGCCTTCTTGTAATCACCTTCATCTTGATATAATTGAGAAAGGTTCTTGTAGATGTCCGATTTGTATTGTCTGATGGATTGTTCTTCGCCCATTTCCAAAGCTTGCTCAAAATAGGAGATGGCTTGTTTGGTATGCCCCAATTTACTTTCGCACAAACCCAGGTCGTTCAGAATAATGACCATGTCCGATTTAAAATCGACTTCCTTTAAAAGTGACAAGGTTTTCTTTAAAGAAATAACCGCTTCTTTATACTTGTTTTCTTTGACCAACATTTGAGAAAGATTCATGTTGATATACGCAATTACCGCTTTGTTCCCTTCTTTTTCACGATAGTCCAAAACGGTTTTAAAATGCTCGCGAGCGGCATCATATTTTCCTTGCTCTTTTAAAATACTCGCATAATTAAAGAGGGTAACCAATACACCGTCATCATCGCCCAATTCTCGGTAGAGGTCAGCGGCACGGTCTAAATTTTCGGTTGCTTTTTTATACTCCTTTTGTAAAACGTATAAAGTGGCTATGTTTTGGTAGGCATTTGCTTCTTGCTGGGTATCGTCCATTTTTTCGGCATACCGTAAACACTCCAAAAAGCTTTCCATTGCTTTGGGGTAATTGCCAAGATTTTTATAGCCCAACGCCAAAATATTATAGCTTGCCGCCAAGCCGTTTTCCATCTCTAGCTCTTTTAGCAGTTCAATGGTTTTTTGGGTTTCACTGACCGCCGTTTTATAATCGCCCGAAATATTACCCAGATTCGCCAGTGCATAATGCGCCCTGATGGTATGTATTTTCAGCCCTAATTTTTCACTTTCTTCAAGCCATTTTTGTGCAGCTTCTTTTGCTAATATAGGTTGTGCATATACGTTTTTTTGATAAACGTATGAAAGCGAGTCCATTAGCTTGTTTTCTTCTTTGTTTTGCGACCAACTATTCGTGTAAGCTCCTAAAAACAGGAAGATGATGAGGGTTTTATGTAATGTAATTAGCTTCATTTAAGAATGGGCAAAATTACCACCTTTAAGCGAAATGGGCAGTCTTAATACGCTTTTTCATTTCCTTTAATTCCTCTTGTTCCTCTGGGTGCATTTCAAAATTAAATCGTGCTAGGTTTTCCATGAGGTTGTGCTGTAGAAAATGGTCTTCTTCGCTTTGCGATTTTGCCAATTCTTGCTGCTCCCTGAGTTGATTTTCGATAGGATTGTCCCTACTTAAAAGCATGGAAATATATTTGTTATACCCACCCATATCTTCCAATGCTTTGGCGTTGTTTTTTAAAGTGTGCAACAGGTTATTGAAATCTTTCGGGAATTCAAAAAACGCACGTTCCGGATAGCTTTTCAGCACATTTAAAAGGGCTTCGTAGGCTTCTTGATGTCGCTGTTCATCATTTAAAATGTTGGCGTAGGTATAGTCCGTTTTGAACTCGCGTGCTTCGGGAACTTCTTTTTGTATGGTTTCGATAATAGTGAGGCAGAGTGAATTGTTAAAGCCCTCTTTGGCACAAGTCAACGCTAGTTTTAGATAGAGCGCCTTGTTGATGGCTTTTGATGCCGCTATCATTAACGATTCTGCAGCAGCAGTATGGTCGTCTAACATCCAATAGATTAAACCATTATTTCTGAAATCTTCAAAGGTTTCCGGTTGTTGATTTATGTTTGCTTCCGTTACATCTTGTAAATCTTCTGGTTTCTCAAGTAGAAAATCATAAAAACAAATCCATTGAAAAATAGGATATAGTTCTTCTGCCAGTTTCCCTTGTTCGTGATTGTAAATGGCGTACTTGTAACATTCCTCGTATTCGCCCTGTTCAAAAATGGTTTCAACGGCAAGGTTGGTCGTGTTGAAATAGTCGTCGTCCCCATCAACGTAGTAATTGATTTCCGCTTGTTGATCTATGAAATACTGGGTGTAGTTTCTTTTTCTTTTATTGATGATCATACGGTAGTGAAGCATCCACGGAGCATAGGAGCGGGAGTGTAGTGGAAAATCTTGAAGCGCTTCGTTCAGTACTGCCAATGCTTCATCATCTCGGTGGAATTTAAACAAAGCCCTTGCCTTGAAAAACATGGATTTTAATGTGGGCGTATGTCTTATATGAAATTGCTTTACGGTATCTAGAACGCCCTGGTAACTTTCAATTCTGTTGTTCAGTTCAATTAAATACAGCAAATAATTATCCATGGTGAGTCCGTTTCTAAACGCCTCATGGTAGATTGCCCCAGCTTCTTGATATTTATTTAGGCTTTTAAGGTACATTGCTTTCAGGTTTAACAACAACGGGTTTTTCTCGTTGAGCGCCAAACCTTGTTTTAAGCAAATTTCTACCGCATTGCTGTTATTGGAATGAAAATACGCGGCATTCCCCAACAACAAATAATGATGCTGCGCTAGTTGCCAGCCGGAATTGACAAGTACCTCCATAAAGACTTTGTATTCGGAAAAGTTGGTGAAATCGGTTTCCGGAAAATCTGGTTTCTGGGGAGCTTTTAATATTTGGGGAACCAGATCATACATCATAAAAGCCTTGGCATAGTCTGCCAATACATAACGACTCTGGTCCGTAAGGTCTAGCGTTTTCCATTCGCTCTTCCAAAGCTCGATTACTTCAACCGACCTGTTCTCCCATATGGCAACTTGAATATAGGTGAGTAATTTAGTCTTCTTGTCTAAACGCGTGTCTAATTGTAGTCCCTTTAAGACTTGGAGATTATGGGTTGCAGAGGCTAAATCTAGCAATTGATAACAATCTGCTTCTTCGGTAGAGGTCACTAAATCGTCTAGTTGAGCCGATTGAACTTCCCATAGTAAAAATCGTGCTTCGGTAGTGGCTGGGTAACATTCCAGAATGTATTTCAGCACCGAAATAGCTTCTGTATACCGTTTTTCGACCTGTAATTTTAAGGCATAATGTATGTGAAGTGTTTCGTTATACGGATACTTTTGTAATGCTTTTTCATAAACCGCTTCCGGACATGTTCGGTAATAGCTGCATATGTATTCATAGTCGGAAGCCAATACTTGACCAACCTGCTCAAGCGCTTCTACATATGAATGCATCACCTCTATATTCACCTTTTCAAAGGCACCCATATACAACATGAAAAAACGGTAATAACGAGCATTGTCCGACGGGTACGTATATCCCAGAACATCTAAATTATCTTGTATAGCCGTAATAACCGGGTTTAATTCGGCAAACTTTTTTTCGCTTAAAAGGTTATGCGCTTGTTCTATATATTGTACGACCTCTTTTCTTGTTAAGCTCATATGTTCCATTCTTTAAACCTGTCGGCATGGTGAATATTCAATCGTTGGTAGCATTCCCAAAGTGTTTCGGTACCGGGGTATTTACTAATGTCAGGTTCCGAAGCCCCGCGTATAAACTCATCGCCAATACATACATTACGGTGAAATTCTCCCCAACTAGAAAATGTTTTTTTCATTCTTGTGTCCACGTCTTCCAATCGCATGGCTATTTCTTGGGGCTTTATAAAACCGAGAGCGCCACCTATGCGCATTAGAAAAATGTAATAGGCAAATTCATAACCGTACAGCTTTTGATCTTTAAGGCTAAAACGGTATCTCCAAACCAGTTTATAGGCATTTTTGCTCGTCGGGTTCTTTATGGCATTGAACTTGGCTTCAAAAGTATTGGTAGTATCGTTACGCAACTCCATTGCCAGTTTTTCAAAAGGGTTAGATGCCATTTCACCTGTTTCGTAACGATGCAAACTGTTACGAAGGTGTACACCAGAAAGTATGCCGTGTAGCTTGGCAATACGCTCTACATTTTTTAATTGTAGATGGTCTTCAATATCAAATCCGTACCAACTATTTAGATCCGCCTTTTTATAATTGTTCATCAAAACCAAGGCAGAAAGGTTGAGTTGATCTTGAGTTTTTGATGTTATTTCTGCTGTCATTCTCTAAGCTTTTAAGTCGTTGACTACTTGTAACAAAGCAGTTGTTAAGTTTTCTGGGTAGGCTCCGGAATTTGCCATCGCCTTTAGTCCCATCTCGTAAGAGCTTGCCATTTTACCACCTTTTGCCAGTTGTATGAACAAGCTTCTACATAAATTACCATAGGGTTCCAAGGGGGTTTCAGGTGCTAGATCTTTATCTAGCAAGGTCATGTAAAGGGCTTGTATAAATTTAGCTTCAATAGTAGGTTCTTCTGCCAACCAGGTTTTAAATGCTGTTGTGTTGGTATCCAAAACCTCAAGCAGTTTGCTGTCGCAGGTACCTTCGGTTTTATAATTTTCTAGATTGTGTAATACCGCATTGGCATATTTTGGGTCGAATGCTACTTGTGAAAAATCAATTTCAGATGTCTGTAGCTGTTCAATAAGAACGGCTTTTTCAGATTTTGGTTCTACTTCTTTATGGTAGTCCTGGAATTTATGAACTACTTCTTGTAATGTTTTGCGATGCGCAAAGTGCGATTTACTGTAGATGAACATATTGTCTGCTGTTTCTTTTGCAAGATTGTGTTCCATTAATTCTTTAAGGAAGTCTTCTAAGTAGTTTTCGATATCCGTTTGGATGGACTGAAAGAACACGTTGGATTCAGCTTTCTGCTTACTCTTTTTATGGAAATCAAAAAGATGCATTAAAGCCTTGTTCACGAAAGACGTTACGTTTTCATCCAATTCATTAAGGTAGGCGGCACTGCGTCTACCTTGTGTATTCAGCATATGTGGCACCCAAACCGACTCGCTACCCAAACTATAATAGTAGTCGCTTAAGAAATTATACCAGCTTTGCAGGAGACCCAAAAACAAAGGGCGATTTTCATTTACATACTGCAATTGCACATAATCATTACACAAGTTCAGTACACTATCGTCTATGCTTTTCAATGCCCAAATTTTATTGACGCGCGTAAAATTGTTGGTTTCTGCAAATAGCGTGGTTAGGGTTTTAACGAGTAATGGAAGGTTCGCTTTTCTGATTTCTTCCGTTGTTTCTTTGGCGGAATATGCCATTTTTTCTAGATAACCGAATAGAACCTCTTGGTTTTCTGAATTGAAAAGCGTCGGTAAAGATTCTCGTGCATCGTAAAAAGTTAGAATCAAAAACTGATTTAGAGGGTCAGATATGTTTGATGATTCAAGGTCTGAAATCCAGTTAGTCAGGTTGTCGGTAATTTGAAATACTTCTGTAATAAGATGTTCACCAGTAAGCTGAACGTCTTCATTACCCAAACGAACCATCGGGAGTTTTCCTTCTGAATTTGCCTTTAGAAATCTAGAAAATAAACTGTTGTATAGTTCAATTTGGTCTGCTATACCTGTTTTAGGATTACACTTTTCAAACCAAAACGGAATAAAATCGACAGGAAGTACGGCGGAATTTTCTTCCGTTAGAATATGCTTTCCGAACTCTTGAAAAGCTTCGGTGTAAAAATTACTACCTCTATCGGCTTTTAACCAATCTAAAAACCTTTTATAACATTGGTCCAGTTGTTCTTGAGGTATGTTTTTATCTCGGTTATTGAAAAGAAGCACGTCGCCAGCATCCCATTGTTTACTGCCTAAAGCTGTGATTAATGGAAAAATATTTTCAGAAGTTTGTAGGTTCAATAAGGCTAAACCTTCATCCTCTACAAATAAGAACCGTTCGTTTAAGGCTTCATGCGCTACATGTGCCAGTTCTGTATTTTCCTGATAAAATGCAGCTAGTTCCTCACTGAACCAAGCTTGCATTACATTGTAAGCGCCCGGCAGATATACTTTTCCAACTGGCAGCATTTGGTGCATAGTGTTTACCAATACATGCCAATCTCCTTCGTAAAAATGCTGAACAAATTCGTTGTTAATTCTGAAGGGATATTTTGAAAATGTTTTATCTGCATTTAAAACAGAATAGGTTCCAGCAAGAATCTCATGAGTAATGCAGTTCTGTATGATAAAATCTGAATTCACACAATCGCGAATATCTAGAGCGCGATGCATTAAAAAACGGGAAACGGGCAGCGAAGCGGAAGATTCGCTGTGCACCAATGTTTTTAAAACGCTGAAAATTTGTGTTAGTTCATCCTCTGAAATAGCTTCACTTTGAAGAAAACCAAGATTAAAATACAGAAATGCAATCAGTTTTTCTGTGCTTTTTTTATCAGGATAAAACCCGTTTTCTAATAGTGGAAGCCAAGAAATTACGAATGCTGCTCCCTCTTTTTCATCGGCATAAATTTCTGGATGATAAAAGATTTGTTGTGCCAAATCCTCAGTAAAAACAGTTTCAATGTTTTGATTGTCCAAACTATTTTTTAGTTGCTCAAATACTTCGGTGTTTTGGCAGTCTTGTAATTCTAAAACCTGTAGTAAAGCTTTTGTATTAGGTGCTTCCAGCTCCTTGAGTTCTAACTTCGGAATTACTTTATTCTTGAAAATTTCTAACATGTAATTAGATGTTCTGGTAGGTTGTAAATTGATTTTGATGGTGGTTTATGGTTGGATTATTCACTTCTAAACCATTCATAGTCTTGAATATCGCCTTCATCATCCATTAAACTCGCTAAAAATAAATCGAGACTATCAGCTTGTATGTAGCCAATTTCTTGGTCAGCGCCAAAACGGATGATTTGTCCCGCAGTACCTTTTTTGTCCGGAGCAAAATCGAATGCCAAAAAATTACCGTTCTGTAAATCGAAAAACGGAATCCAATAGGGCGTTGTGTACATTAGTAATGTTTTGCCTTCGTTGGTACTGTAGGTATCCAACAACTCCTTTTGCGTCCAATCGTTATATATCCTTTGCCAATCTTTCCATTCTTGAAAAATTTTCTCGGCACCCATAATCGCTGAGTTTTGTACACCGTTATGTAGTGTCAAAAATTCTTTTATGATAGTCGGGAAAGGATATCCGGCAGCAGCCTCAAACTCCGAATAAATAGCATCATTGTTTTTAGGCGGAATAATAGTGAGTCCTTTCGTATGAACCAATTGCACAAATTGCTGCACTACTTTCTCAAAACGGCTTTCAGCGTCTAATTGAATAAACGGAGCTATAAAGTCCGCTTTTTCCTTCGTTAATTTTTCCGCAATAAATTCATTGGGTATTTCCTTCGAAATAAATACGCCGGTCTTATCAAAAACCATGTTGTTTTTAAAGTTGGAAATTGGCTGACAACTAAAAGAGTTGGCACCAAAAAAATACACTTTTGAGGTGGTGATTTCGTTTCTACTCGTTCGTTCATCAACAACGGTGAACCATTCATTAAACAAAGACGTGTTTTCTATTTCAGCTGTAAAGATTTCCTTGTCTTCTAAATAAGCGATGCCGAAGTACTTAGAATTAGATATGTCTTCTGGACTTATAAAGAGAATTTTTAAAACCTCTTTACCTGTAGCCTCTTTAAATGCATCTAACAGCGCATCGCAAAATGTAAAGCTATTGTCAATATCCTCTGGGTCTTCTAACGGTGGCAAGGTGTTGACCGGCATCACATCAAAATGAAAATCTTCCCATTTCATTTGTTCCACATGCTCTGAAAACGCAATTCTGTTTCTCATCTTCACTTATTTATTGATGCTGCTAAGGTACCTTAGAATAATGGGGAGGCTATCCCCGAAAAGGGTGATTTTAATTTTTTAAACCGGAATTTAAGTGATGTCGGAATTGAAAATTTAAACAGGTAATTGCTTAATGAACTTACGCATAGGTCCGTAACTGCCGTAAACCGATGAGAAATTGGGGGCTAAGTTTTTAATTAAATCAGCAGGTAAAAAACTTGGTAGTTGATCTAGACAGGTAATCATCAAATTCCACTCGATGGGTAGATCTTGATGATGAATAGCATCACATTGCAAGGCATAATTTAGTAGTTCTTGATCCAAACCTTTGGTTCTGAATTCACCTTGAAACTCATTGGTTTCATTCGCCTCGTTATCGTTGTTTTTAAGCGTAACCGATTGGGTTTCGGACATGGGTCCGTTGCCGTGCCGGGTTTGGTAACAACGGGTTACATAGAAAATACGCACAGTAGCAGTGGGACCCAAATGGTCTTTAATAAGCTGAATGGCATTTTTAGAAGTCGTGTAGCTCCAAGTGGTATGTGGGTGAAAACCATGTTGCGTATCCAAAAGAATACCTTGGCTGCCCTCAAAAATAAAATGTTCAAAGCGTGCCGCTATTTCTGGTAGGGTTGCCAATTGATAGAAGGGTTTTATAGCCGAACACGTATCCAAATAGTAATCTTCGTCATAGGTGCTAAGTTCGTTGAAGTAGTATTCTTGAACGCTTTTGGGTTGATGCAACAGCTTGGTTTCGTAGTACGTTCGTATACTTTTTAGTCGCTGCTTAACGACCCAATTGAACTGTAGATCGTTGGCAAAGAAATAAACCTCCTCTTTGTTTCTGGCGATTGTTGTGCCAAAACCCAGACCACAAGAACCGTGGTTTTGTTTTTTTTCCAAAGCCCTGTTATAGGCAATGTCATACATGGTAGTAATCATCGCCAACGGGTGAAAATACAGTTGCGGCTTGTACTTTTTTAGAAAGTTACCTTCTTGTAAAATGGCAGGTGGAAATACCGTAGTATGCTCCGTGTAAAAGGTGGGAACGCCAACGAAGGTGCCCGAACCAAAATTGCTAAAGGTATGTGTAAGTACATCCGTGCTTACAGTATGCCCAATTTGGTGTCCGCCAGAAAACCGGACCACAATACTTTGTTCAGGTTGTTGCGATGCTAGAAAATCGGTCGTTAACCCTTTACCGGCATCGCCAAAACCTAGATCTATAACTATACTACATTGCTGCATTTATAACATATCTTCGACTTCGGTATCGGAAATGCCCGAAGTAGTGTTGCCCGTAGTTGGTGTATGGTGTTGAATGACTATTTCCGCAATCCGTTTGGCTACTTTTTTATAATCGGGCATCACAATAAAATGCTCACCAAGTAATTCTTTCCAGTTGCCTTTTCTATTTG
Organism: Maribacter litoralis; assembly: GCF_902506355.1. NCBI lineage: Bacteria > Pseudomonadati > Bacteroidota > Flavobacteriia > Flavobacteriales > Flavobacteriaceae > Maribacter > Maribacter litoralis. Next base: position 2,678,304 of record NZ_LR733271.1, read on the forward strand.
GCGATTTAGACCATTCGCTGTGCTCTAGGTGCATATGAAAAACATTGTATTTTTCTTGAGCTTCATTGATAATAGCCTCGGTCGTAATGGTTTCAGCTTCCTCTGCGGCAGTGTATTTTTTTATAATCGCTGCGGGAATCGTAGGGAAAACCGGTTCATCGCCAATGGTGAACAAAAAGCCTTTTTGCTTTCTTTTCTCCCAGCAATCTATAGAAGTATGGCGTGCCGCAAATAAATGCGCCAGGTTGTAGCCTTCTTGATTATTACCGCCACCGCCGCCTTCTAGATATACACGGGTTAACCAACGGTCTAGTAATTCGGCAGAAGATTCAAACTGCCCTACCTGTAACGGTGCATGGTCATAAACGAAATCTCCCAAACCTAGAAAAAGCACTTGTGGATGTTCTATACCGGCTTCCATTAACGAGCCGATTAAATCTGGCAAAGCTTCTTTTACAATAAGTTCTGGCACAAAGCCCATACTGCCCGTTACATCTAGACCTACAATGATGGAAACGGTTTCTGGATGCTCTTTTGAATCTCTAGACTCCCTAACAATTACGTTGGCGGGGTCCATTTCGGGGTCTATTTGCGAAGCGGTAAATATCTCTTCCCTAGATTTGTTGCTGTAGCCTTTAGATGTTCTAAGTTTTGAATATGCTTCGTGACTAAATCTTCCTCCTCCCATAATTACAGTTCATTTATTTGTCCACCGAACAAATACGCGTAGCGCTTCTTTGCCAGTTCTAATTTAATTTCCAGGTTTCTGATTTTTACCGACATCTCTAAGTCTTTGGCAACATAGTCCTTCGCATCAAAATCTGAAGCCAATACCAAACTGTTCGCATCTGTCGGGCTCATATCTAACATATTTTCCTGCTCACGTTTCAATCGTTTTAAAGACAGCGCCAAGTCTTCCGTTTCACGCCTGTACATCAGTTGCGCATCTTCGGCAATGGCACTTGCACGGTCGTCTCTAATTTTTTCGTTGTTGCGCTTTAGCGATTCTAAAAAAGCGGCATTCGTTATTTTGTCTTCCATGAAAATTTCTTTGGGACAAAGCTATGGTGAACCTTGATTTTCTATATCCCTGAAAAGGGTGATTTTAGTATTTAGCGTAGTAATGAGTTCATCTCAATATCACTGAAAACGGTGAGTGATATTTTAAACCCTACACGCATCTTTGTAGTTCACATTTACATCCTGTCAAATCAATTAAACAGTATTTATGAAATTGGAAATGAGCGATGTTTTTCAGCAAAGATTACCGTTGAAATACTTAAAGTTTCTTCAGGAAAATCCAAAAGGTGCACCACTGAAGAATAACAGTAGGTGGGATAAGCGCACTTGGAATCTAATGGGAACTGAGGCATTGCTAAAACGATGGGAAATGAAAGGAGTAGGTGAAGCAGCCAACTACGAATGTTTAAAACTTTACACACAAGTTCAAGAAGAAGTAGGGATGGAGCTCACGGCACCTTCAGCACATTTTCGTTCCGTAAAATTAGAGCGCGTAGGCAAAGGTTTTGTAATAGGTGAGGAGAATGGTGATTACCTATATTTAGACCCCGAATGCAAATTTACGGTTTGGGCATATTACCACGATGGGGCCGAAGTAGCATTAATATCTAAGTCTTTTTCGGAACTTTTAAGAACTCAAAAACCGTTATAATATAATAATTACAAACACTTATGGTTCACATAGAATTTTCTTCGGATAGCTTTCAAATCAACTCCGTTGCGGTAGAATTCCCTATACCCATTGAAACTTTAAAAACGTGTATTTCCCCTGATTGTAAAGAACATAAAGGAAAAAATAAGATACTTTTTGTTTGGGAAAATTTGGGGATTATCGGGTATTCATCCGATGGGGATTCGGTAGATTCCTTGGGATTTGAATTGGAAATTTCAACCTATGATTTCAGTCCTAAAGTAGTTTTTAGCGGAACATTCAATTACAATGGTGAAGATATTCTTCAATATTACAAAACCCATGAGGATGAACGGATGACAACATTCAAAGGGGACGATTCCGGTGCCTTAGTGCAGAACGGATTAAGTGCTTGGTTTAGCGTAACGAAAGACGTTGTTCGCGCCATTGAAGTGAGCATTCACAAACCATACGTGCGAGGCGTGGGAATATCGGAAGACAAATACACCATTAAGCCGCTCGATGAAGAAGAAATTGAGTTTATGGATTTTGGCTTTAAACTTTCCATCATTGAAGAATTGATGTACATGAAAGGACTTTTGAAGCCGAAATTTGACTTGTATGAGTTTGCAGATTGGTACAAGGGTCGTGAAATAGATATTGACGAAGAAGGTTATGAGCCTATAGCTGAAGTAACCCAGTATTTTAAAGATTTGCCTATTCCCAAACGTTTGGCTTCGGAGATTACTGAAATCTATCAAGATGGCGGAAACGATATTTATATGAACCTATCACCTTTTTCTGGGGGAGCTGTAGAATATTGGGATATTGAACGGAGCGATGATGTGAAGCATTTTCCCAATTTAAAGAAAGCCACCTTGTGTTACGCACAAGAACATATATGTGATGAATTCGTTATTCTTGGTATTGATGCCGAGTGGATTTAAAGGGTTGGAATAAATCTGAAAAAAGCCGAAGATTAATAACTGATTATGTTTTGTAATTAATGCTGAAATAAAACTACCTAAGTGATTATTTCATTGAATTCAGGGATATAGATTGTATGTACTGTTTCTACATTTGAAACTCATTGAAACGGGCGTGACTAAAATAGATTTTATAAAGAAATGTTGGTGTATTTCTGTAGGTTAATAGCTAATTGTGCATTTAATTACTAATAGAAGAACACTTTCAAAATAGAAAACAATCATGTTTAGATCATTAGTAAATAGATTTAAAAAATCAGATATGAATTTAACAGAGAAGAATATAGAGGATATTAAAGCGGAATGGAATACAAAAGGAAGTAGATACGTTTCCGATATCAATAAAATGGTTGAATTTGGTGAAACCAATGGATGGGAAAATTGGAAAGGAAAAGAGCCCGAAGACAAAAGAGATCACTTGGCAGAAGCAGTATTTCAATTATTAAAAGATGCCAATAAGAATAATACGGTCGATGCTTTTAGAAATGATTTTCCGCCGGCGCACGCACCAATGGTGCAGTTTATGAAAGCAAAGGCGCAAAGTATTCAGCAATTACAATTTATAGACGGTCAGAAGATAGTGTTCTTAGTGGGTACCGCATATCAGAAAAGGCAGGCATATCTTCTTAAAGATGATGAAATCATTGAATTGGATGGTTCTATTGACGCTATTGGAAAGTCAAAGCAGAATAATGTTTTTGCCATTGCATCGAACAACACCATTGTAACCACGCAAGGTTGGGAAGGCGAAATTATTGCCACGTTCCATCTACATGATGCAAAGAACTTGGCAATAGTCGAACTGGTTCCTTTTAACGACGGACAAAAAGTACTCTTGACTACTGCTATGGGTATTTTTATTATCGCCAACGATTCCGAGAAAATGATTCACCCATTGCCAGATCCTGAAGATGAGGAATGGGAACCTTATATGGACATGGAGAACGCTACTATTTCCAATGATAACAAACACATTGTTGTAGGCGACCAGTGTAGTGACCACAGAGTGTTGGATGCCAACGGAATTCAGATAGGTGAGGTTGGTCCGCAATCATCTTACCCAGATTTTTGCCTTTTTTCAAAAGATGACAATCAACTTATAACAAACTCCTGCCACTTTTATAACGGAGTTACCATAGGTGTACCTTCCACCGAACTCGAAAACTTGAATATACCCGCCTACGAAGAAAGTGAGCAGTATACGGTTATAGATGAAGAAATGAGAGTCTATTGTGGTATAGCAACATCAAAATACTACATTCTTGGAGATGCCTTTGGTTATATAAGAGCTATTGACACTCAAGGTAATTCTCTTTGGAGACACTATTTAGGGTCTAGTCTTAGCGGAATTGCCATTTCAGATGATGAGAAAACTTTATGGGTAGGGTCCTCATCAGGTATGCTGCATAAACTGCAGTTAGATAAAGGACTTAGAGACGACCATACCATTGCAACAGGAAAGCATTATGAAGATTTCAGGTTGGTGATATGGAAAGATGAGCCAATTTTAAAGTGGTAAAACGATAGTATGGATATCAGGGATTTTAATGAGATTATAATTGAAGGAAAATATGATTTGGACTTGAAAGAGGATTTTCTAAGGTCCGTCATGCTGCCAGCCATTATCATTGAGCAAGCAACGGTTTTTGATGAAAAGGGAATAAGCAAGTATGGTGGCAATCCACTTGTGCCCGGCAATTTTGAATGGCCCAAGCACGAATTTGGTGATTATAGATTTATAGCCCAGTTTCATCTAAGCGAAATACCGCCTGGTGAAAATCAACTTCCAAAGAAAGGTTTGTTAAGCATTTTTGCAGCGTATGACGAGGAAAATACCTTGGCTTGGACAGATGACAACTATGCGAAGGTTTTCTATTTTGAGGATGTTGAGAATTTAAAGCCATATGACAATCCTAATTTTCCAGATAAATATTCGCTAGATGTGGTTTTTAAACTGGAAGTAGATATACCTTTTAAGCCAGAGTTATACCCTACAAAAGGACTCAACAAAAAGCAAATGAACTATGTCTGTACTAAAGTATTAGAGCGCACGGATAAAAGATATGATAGTTATTTATTAGGCTACCCCTATTACAATTCATTAGATGCCGACCCAAGAGAAAACGAAAAATGGACATCATTATTAACCTTGCGTTATCAATCCGGTTTTGGGTTATATTGGAACGACCGTGGTTATTTAATGCTATTTATAGAAAAAGAGAAATTGGCAAAAGGAGATTTCTCTAATATTAAATCTAATGCTGGGTAGATGGAAACTCTATTGTAACGAACAAAACCACCCCTCGGGGTGGTTTTGTTTTTGTGGAGCCGGAGGATTACCTTACGGTGTTCCCAAAAGCTTCCGTTTTGCAAATACAACTGTCAAGGCTGAAAAAAGCCTTGGTGCATAAAAACAAAAATCCCAAACAAGTGAACTTGATGGGATTTATATTTTTATTCACATAACAGTTGTGAGTGATTGTGGAGCCGGAGGCTATTCCTTTATATAGTTTTAGATATTCAGTTTTAATGTGTATGTTTCTAAAAAACAGTGTTTTAACTCTGTTTTTTATATCTGTTTATAACTTTTTTATATAAATGGATATAACAATTTCACTAGCGATTTTGATAACGCATTAATAAACTGCATTTTTTTAAAATTTATGAAAAATTCTTTCTATCTCAGAAAATCCAAATCAAAAACTGAAACGTTAATTCTATTCTCCTGCTATTTTAATCAAGAAAAAAAGAAGTTTGTTTATTCCACTCAAAAATCTATTCTTCCACAACATTGGGATTTTGAAAATAGAAAACCTTATAGATCAGGAAAATTTGTTTGTAGAAATCAACCTGCAATTTCTAAAAGACTTCGAGATTTTGAAGATGCTTTTCATTTAATTAAGTCTAGGTCAGAACTTGGGGAATTAGAGTTTGATAGTAATACATTAAAAGAACACTTTGATAGAGTCTTTGAGCGAGTAAGTAAGGCAAGTTCTTTCTTTGAAGTGTACGATAGGTTTACTGAGGAAAAAATCAAATTGAAGGAGTGGAAAAAGTCTACTGTTAAACGGTATGCTAATATTAAAAATTTATTGACTGAATTTGAAGAAGTATATAATTATAAGCTAACCTTCGGAAAAATCAATAAGAAGTTCTTTACTGAATTTACTGATTTCTGCTATGAGTACAAGAACCACTATACGAATACTTTTAGTCGAAATGTTGGACTTTTCAAAACATTTATGATATGGTCACTAAAAAATGGGTATGCCTATAATGATTCTTTTAAGAGCTTTAAAAAACCACAACGGGTATTAACCAGGGAAGAAGTACTTAGTTTAGAACAGATACTCGAAATAAGTAATACGACTTTCGAAACGGAACATTTAGAGAAAGTCAAGGATGTTTTTGTTTTTCAATGTCTTACCGGTATGAGATACGGGGAATTAAAATTTATAAACAAAAGATTGATTACTCGAAGTAATTGTATATTACTGAAAGAGGAAAAAAATAGTAATAAGGTTCCCAGGCTCATTCCAATGTCAAAGTTGGCTTTGGCAATACTAAAAAAGTATGATTATAGATTACCCTTAATATCCAATCAAAAACAAAATGCTGCAGTTAAAGAAGTAGTTGGTAAAATCGGTCTGTCTCATGATGTAGAGTTTTCTCGAACAAAAGGTGTTGTTCAAGAAATTTTTATCAAGCCTTTTAATAAAAGAATAGGAACTCATACTGCGAGAAGAAGCTTCATCACCATAATGCGTAATAAGGGTATTGCAGATAAGACAATCATGAGTATAAGCGGTCATACCGATATAAAATCATTTAATCAATATCATCAAGTTGATAATTCCGCTAGGATTAGTGCGGTTAATTCGGTCTTTGATAATCTTTAAATATATGTCAATGCATATAATATTGTGTTTTTGTCTAAAATTATATTTAATTGCATATAATGAAGGAGTTATCCGAATTTGTAAAGGAAAGAAGAAAACGAGAGAATCTTACTCAAGAAGAATTTGCTGAAAGGGCAGGAGTAGCACTAACTGTTGTTCGTAAAATTGAACAGGGTAAGACAAATCTTAACCTTGAAAAGGTAAATCATGTTTTAGAAATGTTTGGACATATATTAATTCCCGTAAGTTTAAAAGATTTGGAGAGAGATGAGACAAGCTAAAATATATTACGATGCTATTTTGTCTGAAGAAATGCAAGAGTTATCTCTTGAGATTTTCATTGATAGGATAAATATAATTACTAAATAAAAGACTTATATTTAATAAGTTATATATTAATAAACGGATTGTTATGGAAAGAATAATACAAAAGTTAGATAGTTTTGAAACAAACCTAATCAATAAATTTAAAATCCTTCAACGGGTGGTAAGTGCAGCTTTGGCATTGGTATTAGTTTTCCTAATTATACTTGCTTACAAAGGTTAAGTTATATTTTATTTGCCACCGGTATTATGAAAAAATGCCATGCTCAATTCTGCCCAATTCATCATTAACTTGTTGAATCCCCTCTTTAGTTTCTAATAAAGATTTTGGGGTAAGGTTTCCTAAGGCTTTACTTTCGGAATTTAACCATTTTTGGAAGTTTGATTTTTCTCCGAAAACTTTTTCTCCATAACTAATTAACTTGCTTATTTCGTATCCTTTATCCATTATAGAGGTTATTAATTGAGTGTTTCAGTATAGGTTATCAAGCCATGATTCAATTTTGTAATCAAGAGAATTTACTGATTTTAATTTGTTTAAGTTAATTTTCTGGTCATATAATAGTCCAGGACTTGGAATATAACACGTTGCATTTGTGCAGTACTTCTTAAATGCATCTTTAGATATAGATGATGTTACAAAAACAAACATTTATTTTTTCAATTTGTACAAACCTTCTTTGTCTAATTTCTTAATTAGGGAGCTCAATTCGGCTTCTTCGGGTTTTCTAAATTAAATTGTGTTATAAATAATTGAAGCTTGCTATTTATTTGCTTTCTTATCTTTTGGTTTTAATGAACTTGGTGGTTTGGTAGTTGTTCTACCTAAATCAATTTTCACTTTTTTTGTCTTATTTTGATTGTCCTTCTTTGCCATTTAATTACTTTTTAGATGGTGATGTTCTCGGTTTTATCCGTGGCTTAGGTGTAGTACGTCCTTTGTTTCCATCGTGCCGTGGTTCTATAGGTCTTTGAGTGGGTTTTGGGTTGCTTTGTTTTGCCATTATTGATATGCGTTAATTATGGTGTAGGTTAAAATCGAAACTATCCCTAGACCTAAAAAAATAATTGATAATAAATTCAATTGGGATATGATTCTATTTCTGTCCTCAATATTATTTAAAAGGATTTCATATTTAATTTCATCATCAATATCTTGAATTGTTTTTTCATTGTATTTACTGGATAAATAGTGAGATAAAAGATTTATAAATAAGGTCAATGCTAATAATACCCAACCCAATGCGATAACCCATATTACTATAGATTCTTTTAAGGGATTTATATTATCAATAAAGGTAATTGTTAATCCAAGTGCGCCTGATGCAATAAAGGTTATATACTTCTCAAAGTCATCATCACTTTTACTTTTCTGTACCAATACAGATAATCTGTATTCTTTCCATTCCTCTATTTCTTTTTTTGTTTTTCCCATACCAAACTGTTCTCCATTTTTTTAATCTTCTTCTCAGTCAAACCTTATAATTCACATCCTTAATCTTAGGTTTATTGTGTTAATTTGATTAACCAGTTTATTCAGCTCTCATTTACTATGTAATTAAATTACTTAGTAGGTTTAATTTTTGATCTTAGGAAAGTTTCATCCTTTATTGACATAAATGGTTTGTAAAGCTTTTGATAACCGCGACCAATTGCACCTTGATACTGGTATAAACTGGGGTTTCTACCTGAATTACTGCCGCCTTCTAAAATATGGTCTTTTGAAATTCCCGGGTATAAGTCAATATAGAATATATTTTTTACTCCAATTTGAAATGCTTTTTTAGAACATAATTCGCAAGGTGAAGCTGTGGTGAACAAATTCCCTTGGTCTAAACCTTGACCGCCATATTTGGTTACTTGTAACATAGCATTCTCTTCAGCATGAAGTGACCTAGTGTGAACTTGATTTTCTTTATCTTCATAAGTATTATGAAAAGTTTTAAAACAAAAAGAACATGAACGTCCTTTCAATTTGTTGTCTAAATCTTTACTGTTTTGATTAAAGTCTTGTACAATTTTTGATTTAAAACTATCATTGTCTTTATAAACATGTTCAGTGTTACCTACTTCAAAGTTTGAAAACCCTTTATTGTTATCAGTAACTAAATCTCTCAAATCTCTTAAACTGCAGGGGGTTTGCCCTTCGGGAACCTCATTCCAACCAATTCCTTTTACGGAGAAATGTGAGTCAGTTACAACGGCTCCTACTTGTCTTGATATGCAACCAGAATTTAATTTAGCTAAATGTGCAATTTGCATAATTCGTTCCATATAACTTGGTTGAATAATTCCAGGTTGCTGAATACTTGCTAGAAGTTTAAGTATTTGAATAATAAAAGGTTGATAAATGTAAAATTTATTAGTCCTCTCTATATCTCCCTTCTTTATTTTTTTACCAGCATCTAAGTACTCAAGTTCAATTTCCTTTAATGTACATGTACTTGATAAGTAAGTGTGGTAATCTACTTTTTGAAGACAATTTTCTACGTCAAACCTTTCAAAAGTGCCTTTTTTAAAAGTTTCAACTTTATACTCAACGTCGTCTAAGTTTTTGGTTAATTTTACATTTTCAGCCCTATGATCTAAATCTTTAATGGTATTGAATTTTTCTTCAATTCGTTGGCTTCTTAGTTTTTCTTCAGCATTAGTGCCAATCATGTAAAACCCACTGTATTTTTCTTTAAAGTACATTAGTTCATATGAGTTTTTTAAACGATCAATGATTACATGAGCATATTTTTTATCTTTTGGCTTAAGGTTTCTATGAATTTTAATGAGTCGATTTATCACATCGGCTATAGTGTAAATATGTTCAAGTCCATCCTCTTCCCCGTCATTCTTAATAGTATTTATATTTAATGTCCCAAAACGCCTAAGTAAATATGTTGTTACATGTATAAATCTGTACCGGAGATAGGGACTAAATGAATCAAGTTTGAAAAAGATTGCTTTGGAAAATTCTTGAAATTCATTTGAGAAGAAAAAATCATTTTTCTTACTAAGATTTTCAATTAAAGTGTTCTTGTTAAATTTAATTTTAAGAAGCGAAATCTTGTTTTTAAATTCAATTTTAAAATCAGTCTCAATAAAAGTTTTACTGCCAACAGAAATATCTTTTTCCGATCCAAATCTTGGGTAATCAAATTTTTTATAGGAGCCTAATTCAATAATCCAATTTGCAATATTATCAGAGAATTTATCGGGACAGGAATCATAACACTCATTTAATAAGAAAAGTAAAACTACATTTCTATATTCCAATACTTCAAATTTTATCCAATTATCCTCATAGTTATAGAAGTCTTTAATTCTCCTAATTTTCCTAGATTCACTATAACTAACATTTTGGTAAGTTTCGTCAAAACTATTTAAAAATTTTGATTGCTCTTTAGTGAGTTTTTCTTGTGTCAGTATATCAACAATTAAATCTGATCCTGATCTCATTTTTCCAGTTAATCCTAGAATAATAAAGTTTCTTCTTAGTTTGTAAAAATTATCTAAACTCATTTAAATTATTATTTAAGCTTTCTCAACTATATTAATCTCTTCTTCTGTTAACCCATACAGCTCATACACCATAGCATCAATCTCTTTTTCTGTTTGGTTTATTTGGGTCTGTAAATCTTGTGCTTTTTGTTTGTTTTCTTCAAAAAGGTCTAACCATTCAAATTCATCTTTTTTAGTTAAGGTAGGTAACACCTCAAAAGGGGTAAATTTTTGTAATTCTCCTTCTTTTTCACCTAAATCTATAATTGCAGCCTTTTCTCGTAGTTTATTATTGATTTTTATGGCTTTATTTAGTTCTTTTATAAACTCTGTAAAGTTTAGTGCATGCCAGTTTTGTAATTTTTTGGAGAGTTTTTCTAACTGGAAATTAGAGGATATGTAAAATTGAAATTTTCTTTTCACTTCCTGTAAATCATGTACATAAGTAATAATTTCTGATGCTTTAAGATCAAACTCTTTTTCATTTTTAAATTCTGGAATAGGTATCTGTTCAAAATATTGTGGTTTTACTTCTATATACCCACCGCTGCGAACAACGCAAATTGATTTTAAAAATTCCCAAACTATTTTAGAATTGAGAATACACAAAAGGGTTAAACTTTCAGATGGCAAGAATACAGCAGGCGCATTTACATAAATGCCTTCTGTGTCTAAACAAAATTTGTTTGAATTCTGAAGGTTAGGAAATATGATTTTTGGTTTTTCAAATAAATCATAGTAAGCACAATTTCTTAACTCCCACCAATAGTCACCTTTATCATACCTTTTCTTTGCTCGTTCAGAAAAAGGAATAAGATGCTTGAAAATATCTGGAAAATCTTCTTTCAGATTTAGTAAATTTTCATCTTCATTATAATTGTTTGGATACACTTGGTTCGTCCATTTGCTTTTAAAGAGAATTAGTTTTTGTTCACTTTTGGAAACATTCCATTTTTTTATTTCTTTACCCTCTAAAATCTTCTTTAGATGTTCGTTAATCTTCCAGTCATTGTTTACTATAAATGCATCATTCAAAGCTGTCTTAACACCGTAATAACATTTGCCGAATGATTCTCGTATGGTATTTAATTTAGTTATTTTTATAATAATCTTTGACTTGCCTGCAGATAAAAAGGACCAAGAATTTGGTTTAAGACTTTCTTGTAAAACCTCAATGTCTTCATGTGTATCTATATCAATAATTTTGTTTTGTGAAGCTTTTGGAATTTTGATGTATTTAAATGTATTTCTTTTCTCTTTATTTCTATCAAGAATAATAATTACAGGATAAGTAGTTGCTCCTTCAAATATTTGTACTTCGGTAAAATCTATATATTCTATTAGTCTTGTTTTATCAGTAAGATAATCTCTTAAAATATTACCTGCTGTTGTTTTATCAAATGTGTTAGAGATAAAGCCCATTATGCCTTTTGAATTAATAATTTTAGAACCTAACTCATAGAAGTAGGCAAATAAATCACTAGCAGAATGATATACTTTGAAGTTGTTTTCAAAAAACTTCATATAATCAGCAAGTAATTCAGCTCTAACGTAAGGCGGATTCCCAACCACTATATCGAAACCACCATTTTTAAATATTCTCGGAAACTCGATATCCCAATTAAAAGCTTTATCACCTGCAACTGCTTTACTATCTATTAAACTGTTGCCACATTTAATATTACAGCTTAAATCGTTAAGCTTACGACGTGGTTGTGCAGTACGCAGCCAAAGGGATAATTTTGCAATTTCTACAGATTCCTCATTGAGGTCAACTCCATAAATATTATTTTCTAAAATGGTATTTTCTATATCTGAGAACTCTATACTAGCACCAAATATTTTGGCTTTTAGTTCGTCTATATACCCATGTTCTTTTATTAGAAAGTCTAATGCTTGGTTTAAAAATGCACCAGAACCACAAGCGGGGTCACAAATTGTAAGTTGTAATAGCCAATCTCTATACGTATCTAAGATTGTAACTAATTTACCTATAGTTGCTTTGTTGCGGTTTTTACGCCCTTTAAAATACTCTTCTTCCTTAAAACCTAATTCTGTTTTCTTTTCATCGCAAAGTTTGCCAATGGTATTTTCAACTATGTATTTGGTAATGTATTTGGGCGTGTAGAAAACACCATCTTTTTTACGCTTGCTTTTCTGCTTATCAAAATCTGCACCTTCAATTTCAGCATTTACACTTTCTATTTCGTTTAACGAGTTTTCGAATATGTGTCCCAAGATATTGACATCTACTTGACTTTCAAAATCATACGCAGCTAACTTACTAGTGTGTTTAAAAAGTAAATCGTTATCAATAGCTAAGCTATCTAAAGTTTTGTCAGTTTTGAATAAGCCACCATTATAGGCATATATTTCAGATCTACTGCTTGTACCTTGCCTACCGGTATCTAAATAATTAAAATACTGTTTAAACAAATCATATAAAGGTCGCTCGTCACCAAAATCAATGTCGGCTTTCCATTTATCCAATATCTGTTGTGTACTATTTGGTGGTAGTAGCCCTCTATCTTCTGCGAAGAATATAAATAAGTATCTATCTATTAATTTTTGAGATTTTTTAAAGAGGGTCAACTTTACATTTCTCTCTAGTTTAAGCTGTTCTGCTTTTTCTTCTTCGGTTTGCACATCCTCTGAATATTGAGATGCTTTTGTTTTTAACTGTTTAGCATTCTGCTTCACTAAATCGCGATACAACTCACGTTTAAAAAGTGAATAGTCTTTATAGAATTGCTTTGTTATTTGTTCCTCAACAACAACTGATGACTCTTTAATTTTAAGAGGTACATTGGTTATAATTTTATCCTTTTGTAAACATAAATACAATAACGAAAAGCGTTCTTGTGTCAGCTCAAAAAGATTGAATTCCTCAAATTCAGTAGCATCATTTATGTAAAATCGTAGCTTTTCAAAATTGGAGGTAATCACATAAATACATCCCTTTTGATTTGCTTTATAATCAAAGGCTTGTCTTCGAATACTTTCTAAATCTTTTGTTTTGGTGCCTTTTAACTCAATAACCCCTACAGCTATATCTTTATCTAAAATTGCACCGTCTGCTTTACGAGAATTATTCTGGTTCTTATATTCTGCTACAAGATTAAAATTTGCTTTTGGTTTTAAAGTATAATCTAGGATGTTTACAAATAGCTCTGTCAAGAATATACCCTGGTATTCTTCTTCTTTAGAACTACGTATATTGTCTTGTATGGTTGGGTTTAAAAAGTATTTAATGTACTTTTTATAAGCTTTTTCTACCTCAGAGGTGTTTAATAATGCTAGATGTGATTTAAGTACTGAAGATTGAAATAATGCCATATTATTTATAAAGATGCTTGTTAAGCTAAAGTAACAGAAGAATAAACTTTTTAAGAAATAATTTTCTCACAAGTTATACATTTATAT